>NZ_AP024590.1:0-2400000 GCF_018323985.1 Enterobacter kobei
TTTTATCGACTTTGTTCGAGTGGAGTCCGCCGTGTCACTTTCGCTTTGGCAGCAGTGTCTTGCCCGATTGCAGGATGAGTTACCAGCCACAGAATTTAGTATGTGGATCCGCCCGTTGCAGGCGGAACTGAGTGATAACACGCTGGCTTTGTACGCGCCCAACCGTTTTGTGCTCGATTGGGTAAGGGACAAATACCTTAATAATATCAATGGACTGCTCAATGATTTCTGCGGTACGGACGTCCCACAACTGCGTTTTGAAGTGGGTACTAAGCCGGTAACGCAAAGCGTAAGGGAAACGGTGAACGTGGCCGCCCCTGCGCAAGTCGCGGCAGTGCCTGCTCCGCGTCCTGCGCTAGCCCGCTCTGGCTGGGATAACGTCCCGGCGCCAGCGGAGCCAACCTATCGCTCCAACGTCAATGTTAAACATACCTTTGATAACTTCGTTGAAGGTAAATCTAACCAGCTGGCCCGTGCTGCGGCGCGTCAGGTGGCGGATAACCCAGGCGGCGCATACAACCCACTCTTCCTTTATGGAGGTACGGGTCTGGGTAAAACGCACCTGTTGCATGCGGTGGGTAACGGCATTGTGGCGCGCAAGCCGAATGCCAAAGTGGTGTATATGCACTCCGAGCGTTTTGTTCAGGACATGGTAAAAGCCCTGCAAAACAACGCGATCGAAGAGTTTAAACGCTACTACCGCTCCGTTGACGCTCTGCTGATCGATGATATTCAATTCTTTGCTAATAAAGAACGATCCCAGGAAGAGTTTTTCCACACCTTCAACGCCCTGCTGGAAGGTAATCAACAGATCATTCTCACCTCGGATCGTTATCCCAAAGAGATCAACGGAGTTGAGGGTCGTCTGAAATCCCGCTTCGGCTGGGGGCTGACCGTTGCGATCGAACCGCCGGAGTTAGAAACCCGCGTAGCGATCCTGATGAAGAAGGCTGACGAAAACGACATTCGTCTGCCGGGTGAAGTGGCGTTCTTTATTGCCAAGCGTCTGCGCTCGAACGTGCGTGAACTGGAAGGCGCACTGAATCGCGTCATCGCCAATGCGAACTTTACCGGTCGC
Source organism: Enterobacter kobei (assembly GCF_018323985.1). GTDB lineage: Bacteria > Pseudomonadota > Gammaproteobacteria > Enterobacterales > Enterobacteriaceae > Enterobacter_D > Enterobacter_D kobei_A. The sequence goes on from NZ_AP024590.1 coordinate 1,079, forward strand.
GCCATTACTATCGATTTCGTGCGGGAAGCTCTGCGCGATCTGCTGGCGTTACAGGAAAAACTGGTCACCATCGACAACATTCAGAAGACGGTGGCGGAGTACTACAAAATTAAAGTGGCGGATTTGCTGTCCAAACGCCGCTCACGCTCGGTAGCGCGACCACGCCAGATGGCGATGGCGCTGGCGAAAGAGCTCACCAACCACAGCCTGCCGGAAATCGGCGATGCGTTTGGTGGCCGCGACCACACTACCGTGCTGCATGCCTGCCGTAAGATCGAGCAGTTGCGTGAAGAAAGTCATGATATCAAAGAAGACTTTTCCAATTTAATCAGAACATTATCTTCGTGATGCGATGAAAGTGACGCTATGAAATTTACCGTTGAACGTGAACATTTACTCAAGCCGCTCCAGCAGGTCAGTGGCCCGCTGGGTGGTCGTCCTACGCTGCCTATTCTGGGTAACCTCCTGCTGCAAGTAGCAGACGGCGCACTGTCGCTGACCGGTACCGATCTGGAAATGGAAATGGTGGCCCGCGTCGCGCTGCTGCAGCCGCACGAACCGGGCGCGACGACCGTTCCGGCGCGCAAATTCTTTGATATTTGCCGTGGTCTGCCGGAAGGTGCCGAGATCGCCGTACAGCTGGAGGGTGACCGTATGCTGGTGCGCTCCGGGCGCAGCCGTTTCTCGCTGTCGACCCTGCCAGCGGCTGATTTCCCGAATCTGGACGACTGGCAGAGCGAAGTTGAATTTACGCTGCCGCAGGCGACCATGAAGCGCCTGATTGAAGCGACCCAGTTTTCCATGGCGCATCAGGACGTGCGTTATTACTTAAACGGTATGCTGTTTGAAACCGAAGGCGAAGAGCTGCGCACTGTGGCGACCGATGGTCACCGTCTGGCGGTCTGCTCTATGCCGGTGGGTCAGTCACTGCCTAACCATTCGGTGATCGTGCCGCGTAAAGGCGTTATCGAGCTGATGCGTATGCTGGATGGCGGCGATTCGCCGCTGCGTATTCAAATCGGCAGCAACAATATTCGTGCGCATGTCGGCGATTTTATCTTCACATCGAAGCTGGTTGATGGCCGATTCCCGGATTATCGCCGCGTATTGCCGAAAAATCCGGACAAGCATCTGGAAGCGGGCTGCGACATCCTGAAACAGGCCTTTGCCCGTGCGGCGATCCTCTCGAACGAGAAATTCCGCGGCGTGCGTCTGTATGTCAGCCAGAATCAGATCAAAATCACTGCCAATAACCCTGAGCAGGAAGAGGCGGAAGAGATCCTCGACGTCACTTACGGCGGCACGGATATGGAAATTGGCTTTAACGTCAGTTACGTACTGGATGTGCTGAACGCGCTGAAGTGCGAAAACGTCCGCATCATGCTGACGGATTCGGTGTCCAGTGTGCAGATTGAAGATGCTGCGTCACAATCCGCGGCTTATGTTGTTATGCCAATGAGATTGTAATGTCGCTCACCCGCTTGTTGATCCGCGACTTTCGCAACATCGAAAGCGCGGATCTCGCTTTATCCCCCGGCTTTAACTTCCTGGTTGGCGCGAACGGCAGCGGCAAAACCAGCGTGCTGGAGGCGATCTACACCCTCGGCCATGGCCGGGCGTTTCGCAGTCTGCAAATTGGTCGCGTCATTCGCCACGAGCAGGGATCTTTTATTCTGCACGGGCGTTTACAGGGCGAAGAGCGCGAAACCTTAATCGGTCTGACCAAAGACAAGCTGGGCGACAGCACGGTGCGCATTGACGGCACCGACGGCCATAAGGTCGCGGAGCTGGCGCTGCTGATGCCGATGCAACTGATCACGCCCGAGGGGTTTACTTTACTCAACGGCGGCCCCAAATACAGAAGAGCATTCATCGACTGGGGATGCTTTCACAATGAAACCGGATTCTTTACCGCCTGGAGCAACCTGAAGCGCTTGCTGAAACAACGCAACGCCGCGCTGCGCCAGGTGAGCCATTATGCGCAGTTGCGCCCGTGGGATAAGGAACTGATCCCGCTGGCGGAACAAATCAGCCAGTGGCGTGCCGAATACAGCGCCGCCATCGCTGAAGATATGGCGGATACCTGTAAACAGTTTCTGCCCGAATTTACCCTGAGCTTCTCTTTCCAGCGCGGCTGGGAAAAAGAGACCGATTATGCCGACGTGCTGGAGCGCAGCTTCGAGCGCGATCGCATGCTGACGTACACGGCGCATGGCCCGCACAAAGCGGATTTCCGCATTCGTGCCGACGGTGCGCCGGTGGAAGATACGCTCTCACGCGGGCAGTTAAAGCTGCTGATGTGTGCGTTGCGACTGGCGCAGGGTGAATTTTTAACCCGTGAAAGCGGGCGGCGCTGTTTATACCTGATAGATGATTTTGCCTCAGAGCTTGATGACGCACGGCGCGGACTGCTTGCCAGCCGCTTAAAAGCCACGCAGTCACAGGTCTTTGTCAGCGCCATCAGCGCTGAACACGTTCTGGACATGTCGGACAAAAATTCGAAGATGTTCACCGTGGAAAAGGGTAAAATAACGGATTAACCCAAGACTAAATGAGCGAGAAACGTTGATGTCGAATTCTTATGACTCCTCCAGTATCAAAGTCCTGAAAGGGCTGGATGCGGTGCGTAAGCGCCCGGGTATGTATATCGGCGATACGGATGACGGCACCGGCCTGCACCATATGGTATTCGAGGTTGTGGATAACGCTATCGACGAAGCGCTCGCGGGTCACTGTAAAGATATTGTGGTGACGATCCACGCCGATAACTCTGTCTCCGTAACGGACGATGGCCGTGGCATCCCGACCGGTATTCACCCGGAAGAAGGTGTATCGGCGGCGGAAGTTATCATGACCGTACTGCACGCAGGCGGTAAATTTGATGATAACTCCTATAAAGTTTCCGGTGGTCTGCACGGTGTTGGCGTGTCAGTGGTTAACGCCCTGTCGCAAAAACTGGAGCTGCTGATCCGTCGTGAAGGCAAAGTCCACCAGCAGACTTACGTGCACGGCGTGCCGCAGGCACCGCTGGCTGTTACCGGCGAAACCGACGCTACCGGTACGCAGGTGCGTTTCTGGCCGAGCCATGAAACCTTCACCAACGTCACCGAATTTGAATATGACATCCTGGCCAAGCGTCTGCGCGAGCTGTCGTTCCTGAACTCCGGCGTATCCATTCGCCTGATCGACAAACGTGACGGTAAAGAAGACCACTTCCACTACGAAGGCGGCATCAAAGCGTTTGTTGAATACCTCAACAAGAACAAAACGCCTATTCACCCGAACGTTTTCTATTTCTCCACCGAAAAAGACGGTATCGGCGTGGAAGTGGCGCTGCAGTGGAATGATGGTTTCCAGGAAAACATCTACTGCTTTACCAACAACATTCCGCAGCGTGATGGCGGTACACACCTGGTTGGCTTCCGTACGGCGATGACCCGTACCCTGAACGCCTACATGGATAAAGAAGGCTACAGCAAAAAAGCGAAAGTCAGCGCCACCGGCGACGATGCGCGTGAAGGCCTGATTGCCGTGGTTTCTGTGAAAGTACCGGATCCGAAATTCTCCTCGCAGACCAAAGACAAACTGGTCTCTTCCGAGGTGAAAACGGCGGTTGAACAGCAGATGAACGAACTGCTGGCAGAATACCTGCTGGAAAACCCGACTGACGCGAAAATCGTTGTCGGCAAAATCATTGATGCAGCGCGCGCCCGTGAAGCTGCCCGTCGCGCCCGTGAAATGACCCGTCGTAAAGGCGCGCTGGATCTGGCCGGTCTGCCGGGCAAACTGGCGGATTGCCAGGAGCGTGACCCGGCTCATTCCGAACTGTACCTGGTGGAAGGGGACTCAGCGGGCGGCTCTGCCAAGCAGGGGCGTAACCGTAAGAATCAGGCGATCCTGCCGCTGAAGGGTAAAATCCTTAACGTTGAGAAAGCGCGTTTCGACAAGATGCTCGCCTCTCAGGAAGTGGCAACGCTGATTACTGCGCTCGGCTGCGGCATTGGCCGTGACGAGTACAACCCGGATAAACTGCGTTATCACAGCATCATCATCATGACCGATGCCGACGTCGATGGCTCGCACATCCGTACGCTGCTGTTGACCTTCTTCTACCGTCAGATGCCGGAAATCGTTGAGCGCGGCCACGTCTACATTGCGCAGCCGCCGCTGTACAAAGTGAAGAAAGGCAAGCAGGAACAGTACATTAAAGACGACGAAGCGATGGATCAGTATCAGATCTCTATCGCTCTCGACGGCGCCACGCTGCACACCAACGCTAACGCTCCGGCGCTGGCAGGTGAAGCGCTGGAAAAACTGGTGGCTGAATTCAACGGCGCGCAGAAAATGATTGGCCGCATGGAGCGTCGCTACCCGCGTGCGCTGCTGAAAGAGCTGATCTATCAGCCGACGCTGACAGAAGCCGATCTTGCCGATGAAGCAAAAGTGACCGGTTGGGTGACGCAGCTCATCAACACGCTCAATGAAAACGAAATGCACGGCAGCACCTGGAACGTCGCGGTGCGCGAGAACGCTGAACTGAAACTGTTCGAGCCGATCGTGCGCGTTCGTACCCACGGTGTGGATACCGATTATCCGCTGGAGCATGAATTCATTGTTGGTGGCGAATACCGCCGTCTGTGCACGCTGGGTGAGAAACTGCGTGGCCTGATCGAAGAAGACGCCTTTATCGAGCGTGGCGAACGTCGTCAGCCGGTTGCCAGCTTCGAGCAGGCGCTGGACTGGCTGGTGAAAGAATCCCGTCGTGGCCTCTCTATTCAGCGTTATAAAGGGCTGGGCGAGATGAACCCGGATCAGCTGTGGGAAACCACCATGGATCCGGACAGCCGTCGCATGCTGCGCGTAACGGTGAAAGATGCGATTGCCGCCGACCAGCTGTTCACCACGTTAATGGGCGACGCCGTTGAACCGCGCCGCGCCTTTATCGAAGAGAACGCCCTGAAAGCAGCGAACATCGATATCTAAGTCGTTTATCCCCGGTGGCACGTTGCTTACCGGGGCTACAGCTGCATCAGGCCCGGTAAGCGTCAGCGCTACCGGGCTTTTCTTTGGCCACAAAAGGGGAATACCCGCTCCTGAGTCCATCCCCTTTCATACCGTGTTTTTTCGGCAGAATCGCGATAGCATGCGTTAAGACTCATTTACTGCGGGGAACTCATGGCTATCAAACTCATTGCAATCGACATGGACGGTACATTGCTGCTGCCGGACCATACCATTTCACCTGCGGTTAAAAAGGCGATTGCCGCCGCGCGCGAGAAGGGCGTTAACGTTGTACTGACCACCGGACGTCCCTATGCCGGGGTACATAATTACCTGAGAGAGCTGCACATGGATAAGCCGGGTGATTACTGCATCACCTACAATGGCGCACTGGTGCAGAAAGCGAGCGACGGCAGCACGGTGGCGCAGACCACGCTGAGCTACGACGATTACCGTTATCTGGAACAGCTTTCCCGCGAGGTGGGCTCGCACTTCCACGCGCTGGATCGCAACACGCTGTACACCGCCAACCGCGACATCAGCTACTACACGGTGCATGAATCCTACGTTGCCACCATCCCGCTGGTCTTCTGCGAAGCGGAAAAAATGGACCCGGCGATCCAACTGCTGAAAGTGATGATGATTGACGAGCCGGCCATTCTCGATAAAGCCATTGCGCGCATTCCGGCAGAGGTAAAAGAGAAATATACCGTGCTGAAAAGTGCGCCGTACTTCCTCGAAATCCTCGACAAACGCGTCAATAAAGGCACCGGCGTGAAATCACTGGCCGACACACTGGGGATCACGCCAGATGAAATCATGACCCTTGGCGATCAGGAAAACGACATTGCGATGATCGAATACGCCGGTCTCGGCGTGGCGATGGATAACGCCATTGATTCCGTAAAAGAGGTGGCGGATTTCGTGACTAAATCCAACCTTGAAGACGGCGTGGCGTACGCGATTGAGAAGTTTGTACTGAATTAACCAGTCTATCTGTCATTCATAAAACCCGCACAGGCTGCGGGTTTTTTTACGTCCTTAGTGACGCCTTCATAACATTCTCGTCACCAATTGTCGTTTTTGTGATCTAAATTGTAGTACAACATTATCTTGTTGTACTACATTATGGCCATGGCAACGATGAACACCATCACGTTAGTACTACAAAATTGCATCGAAATTCAGCGGTCGCGGTAAAGTAGAAGGGTACTTACAGAGCATAAGGACTCTCCATGACACTCAATAAAACCGATCGCATCGTTATCACGCTGGGCACGCAGATTGTCAGCGGTAAATACGTTCCCGGTGCCGCATTACCGGCGGAAGCCGAGTTATGCGAGGAGTTTGAAACCTCGCGCAACATTATTCGTGAAGTCTTCCGGTCGCTGATGGCAAAACGGCTGATTGAAATGAAGCGGTATCGCGGGGCGTTTGTCACGCCGCGTAATCAATGGAATTACCTTGATACCGACCTACTGCAATGGGTGCTGGAAAACGACTATGACCCGCGGCTGATCAGTGCGATGAGCGAGGTCCGCAACCTGGTGGAGCCAGCCATCGCTCGCTGGGCGGCAGAACGGGCAACCTCAAGCGATCTGGCCGAAATTGAAGCGGCGCTCAACGACATGATTGCAAACAATCAGGATCGGGACGCGTTCAATGACGCCGATATTCGCTATCACGAAGCGGTATTGAAATCGGTGCACAACCCCGTTTTACAACAGCTCAGCGTGGCGATCAGCTCGCTACAGCAAGCGGTATTTGAACGAACCTGGATGGGCGATGAGGCCAATATGCCCAAAACGCTCCAGGAACATAAAGCGCTGTTCGATGCGATAAGGCATCAGGACGGCGATGCGGCAGAGCAGGCGGCCCAAACGATGATCGCCAGCTCGACACGAAGGTTAAAGGAAATCACATGACAGCTCGCTACATCGCAATTGACTGGGGATCGACCAACCTGCGCGCCTGGCTTTACCAGGGTGAAAAATGCCTGGAGAGCAGGCAATCAGAAGCAGGCGTCACGCGACTTAACGGTCGTTCCCCGCAGGCGGTGTTAGCTGAAGTGACAGACAACTGGCGTGAGGATGACACCCCCGTCGTTATGGCGGGAATGGTGGGTAGCAATGTGGGCTGGAAAATTGCGCCTTATCTGCCGGTTCCCGCAAAATTCTCTGCCATTGGCGAGCAATTAACGTCCGTTGGCGACAATATCTGGATTATTCCCGGTTTGTCTGTCTCACGCGACGATAACCACAATGTGATGCGTGGCGAAGAGACGCAATTGCTCGGCGCACGCACGCTCTCTCCTTCCTCTGTCTATGTGATGCCTGGTACGCACTGCAAATGGGTGCAGACCGACGCGCAACACATCCATGATTTTCGTACCGTGATGACCGGTGAATTACACCATTTGTTGTTGCAGCATTCGCTGGTGGGCGCAGGGTTGCCGGAACAGCAAACCTCTTCCGTAGCGTTTACTGCCGGGCTGGAACGTGGTCTCAACGACCCCCTTATTTTGCCCCAGCTCTTTGAGGTTCGCGCCTCGCATGTTTTGGGAACCCTGCCACGCGAACAGGTGAGCGAGTTTCTGTCGGGTCTGCTGATTGGCGCTGAAGTCGCCAGCATGGTGGAACATTTTTCGAATGAGCAGGCAATCACAATTGTCGCCGGAGATGCCCTTGCCGGGCGCTATCAGCAGGCGCTGGGCGCCGCGGGTCCTCATACCACGGTAGTTTCCGGCGATACGGCATTTCAGGAAGGTATAAGGAGCATCGTACATGCAGTGGCAAACTAAACTCCCGCTTATCGCGATCCTGCGAGGCATCACGCCGGAAGAGGCACTGGCGCATGTTGGCGCCGTCATCGACGCAGGCTTTGACGCGGTCGAAATTCCGCTGAACTCTCCACAGTGGGAAAAAAGTCTTCCCGCGATTATCGACACCTGGGGCGACAAAGCACTGATCGGCGCAGGCACGGTTCTTAAGCCCGAACAGGTGGACCAGCTTCACCGCATGGGGGCCAGGCTTATCGTCACGCCAAATATTCAACCAGAGGTTATTCGCCGGGCGGTGAGCTACGGCATGACGGTCTGCCCGGGATGCGCCACCGCCAGCGAGGCGTTTACCGCACTGGATGCGGGTGCTCAGGCGCTGAAAGTATTCCCGTCGTCGGCTTTTGGTCCGGATTACATCAAAGCGTTAAAAGCGGTACTCCCGCCAGAGGTCCCGGTCTTTGCGGTCGGCGGCGTCACCCCGGAAAACCTCGCGCAATGGTTAAACGCAGGCTGTGCCGGGGCGGGTTTAGGCAGCGATCTCTATCGCGCAGGCCAGCCCGTTGAGCGCACCGCGCAGCAGGCGAAAGCATTTGTTAAGGCGTATCGAGAGGCAGTGAAATGAAAATAACCAACATCACCACGTACCGTTTACCCCCGCGCTGGATGTTCCTGAAAATCGACACCGATGAAGGCGTGGTTGGCTGGGGCGAGCCGGTTATTGAGGGACGCGCGCGGACGGTTGAAGCCGCCGTGCATGAGTTAAGCGAATACCTGATTGGTCAGGATCCGGCGCGCATCAACGACCTGTGGCAGGTGATGTACCGGGCCGGTTTTTATCGCGGAGGCCCGATCCTGATGAGCGCGATTGCCGGTATCGACCAGGCGTTGTGGGATATTAAAGGAAAAGTCCTGAATGCACCGGTATGGCAACTGATGGGCGGCCTGGTACGTGACAAAATCAAAGCCTATAGCTGGGTGGGTGGCGATCGCCCTGCGGAAGTGATCGAGGGAATTAAAAAATTACGCGGCATCGGGTTTGATACGTTCAAGCTCAACGGTTGTGAAGAGATGGGCATTATCGATAATTCCCGCGCGGTGGATACCGCTGTAAATACGGTAGCGCAAATTCGTGAAACCTTCGGCAACGATATTGAATTCGGTCTCGATTTCCATGGCCGCGTCAGTGCGCCGATGGCGAAAGTATTAATTAAAGAGCTGGAACAATACCGACCTTTATTTATTGAAGAGCCGGTATTAGCAGAACAGGCGGAATATTACCCGAAACTGGCGGCCCAGACGCATATTCCTATTGCCGCCGGTGAACGCATGTTCTCACGCTTTGAGTTTAAACGTGTGCTGGAAGCGGGTGGGCTTGCGATCCTGCAACCCGATTTGTCACACGCGGGCGGTATCACCGAATGCTATAAAATTGCCGGCATGGCAGAAGCCTATGACGTCGCGCTGGCACCACACTGTCCCCTGGGACCGATTGCGCTGGCGGCCTGTCTGCACGTGGACTTCGTCTCACGCAATGCCGTATTCCAGGAACAAAGCATGGGCATCCACTATAACAAAGGCGCCGAATTGCTGGACTTCGTGAAAAATAAAGAAGACTTCAATATGGAAGGCGGATTCTTTAAACCGCTCACCAAACCGGGCCTCGGTGTTGAAATCGACGAAGAGCGCGTCATTGAACGTAGCAAAACGGCGCCGGACTGGCGTAATCCACTGTGGCGGCATGAGGATGGCTCCGTCGCTGAGTGGTAATTTGCCGGATGGCGCTACGCTTATCCGGCCTACGATAAAGTAGGCCCGGCAAACAACGTGCCGCCGGGCAAAAAATAGTAAATACAAAAATATAACCCTCTGTAAATTACAGGGCATGGTGAGCGGCTTCGCTATGCCCAAAATCTGGAGACAGATTGCGATGGATATTTCCGTTACTGCTGCAAAACCTGGTCGTCGCCGTTATCTGACGCTGTTTATGATCTTTATTACCGTGGTTATTTGCTACGTTGACCGGGCAAATCTTGCCGTGGCCTCAGCCCATATTCAGGAAGAATTTGGCATCACCAAAGCGGAAATGGGTTACGTCTTTTCGGCGTTCGCCTGGCTTTATACGCTATGTCAGATCCCCGGCGGCTGGTTCCTCGATCGTGTGGGGTCACGTTTAACCTATTTTATTGCCATTTTCGGCTGGTCAGTGGCGACGCTGTTCCAGGGGTTTGCCACGGGGCTGATGTCGTTGATTGGTCTGCGGGCGATCACCGGTATTTTCGAAGCCCCCGCGTTTCCGACCAATAACCGGATGGTGACCAGCTGGTTCCCGGAACATGAACGCGCATCGGCGGTGGGCTTTTATACGTCAGGGCAATTTGTGGGGCTGGCTTTCCTGACGCCGCTGCTGATCTGGATCCAGGAAATACTGAGCTGGCACTGGGTGTTTATTGTCACCGGCGGTATCGGGATTATCTGGTCATTGATTTGGTTTAAGGTCTATCAGCCGCCGCGCCTGACCAAAAGCATCACCAAAGCCGAACTGGATTACATCCGTGACGGTGGTGGTCTGGTAGATGGCGATGCGCCGGTTAAAAAAGCGGAGCGTCAGCCGCTGACAAAGGCAGACTGGAAACTGGTCTTTCATCGCAAGTTGATCGGGGTTTACCTGGGGCAGTTTGCCGTGACCTCAACGCTGTGGTTCTTCCTGACCTGGTTCCCCAACTACCTGACCCAGGAGAAAGGCATCACCGCGCTGAAGGCAGGGTTTATGACTACCGTACCCTTCCTGGCGGCCTTCTTTGGCGTACTGCTTTCCGGCTGGCTGGCGGATAAGCTGGTGAAAAAAGGCTTCTCGCTGGGTGTGGCACGCAAGACGCCGATTATCTGCGGTTTACTGATCTCTACCTGCATCATGGGCGCGAACTACACGAATGATCCGGTTTGGATCATGACGCTGATGGCCATCGCGTTCTTCGGCAATGGCTTTGCGTCTATCACCTGGTCGCTGGTCTCTTCCCTTGCGCCGATGCGTCTGATAGGCCTGACCGGCGGGGTGTTTAACTTTGTCGGCGGGCTGGGCGGTATCACCGTGCCGCTGGTGATCGGCTACCTTGCTCAGGGGTACGGTTTCGCGCCAGCGCTGGTTTACATTTCCGCCGTGGCCCTGGTCGGCGCGCTGTCTTACATCCTGCTGGTGGGGGATGTGAAGCGCGTCGGTTAATGCTCGTTTACCAGCCCGCCCGACATTGTGGCGGGCTGCGTATGCGGATTGAGCGGGATATGCGCCACCTTGCTTTGCATTATCCACTTTCTTAATGCCGGTGCGGTTAAACACCGGCTTTTCAGTATCTTGCCGTAAAGTTTGACGCGTAATTTTCGCGTTGCCCGCCAGTATGCCTGGTTCGCCTGCGTGGTCTTTTGTGCCAGCACATCATGCAGGATCTCCGCGCTGTCCAGCGCATAGCTAATGCCCTCCAGCGAACTGGCGCTGATAAACCCCGCGGCTTCGCCGATCAAAAACGCATTCTCTTTGCCGCCGACAAAATCCGCCCAGCGCGACGGGAAGAGTACGGTGCATTTCTCGCTTTTCACCGGCGCGCTGAACTGAAAATCGAATACGCTCATTTTCTCTTTCAACGTCTCATAGCGCGCCTGCCCCTCTTTCATCGGGTACGCACCGCCAAAAATAAAATAGCCGTCTTTGCTGATGCTCCAGGAATAGCAGTCAGTGATGCGGTTATCAAAAATGCAGGAGTAAAACGGCACCGGGTGCTGCTCCGTAAACCATTGCTGGATGGCGACATATTTACGGATCTGATGATCGGGATAAAGATGGCGGCGCACCAGGGAGTTCGCGCCGTCAGCTCCCACCAGATAGCGGGCAGTGATCTGCTGCTCCCGGCCGTCGGCCATGAACATGACCTGCCAGCTATCGCCGGTGCGGCAGATTTTCCGGCACAGGCTGTCATGGTGGACCACTACATCATCGGGGATAAGGGATTTCATCCATAAATCAAAAGCATGGCGATTGATATTGATATAGCTGCGCTGGTAATTACGCGTCAGCGCGGCGGTGACATCGACGGTTTTAACGCTAAAGATTTGCGGATTGGCGATAACGCTGACCGGCAGGGTAATGCCCGCGCGGATAAACGAACGCTGGGCATCCGGAGCCAGCAAACCGCCGCACGGCTTGTTAAAACCGTCGCTGCCGTGCTGCTGTTTTTTATCCAGCGCAATCACACGCATCTTACCGCTCAGCTGCCGTGCCAGCGCTGAACCCGCAGGCCCTAAGCCAATAATCGCCACGTCAAAATGTTCCATCTTCTTGTCCACAGAGAGGGGAATAGGCGGTACTGTAGAAAACGAATATGAAGTCGGTGTGAAGTCCTGCTGCCGTCGTCAGAAAAGTATGCTGTACTGAGCGCTCACGACGCCCGCTAACGGATAACGACATGAAACAAATCACTTTTGCAGCACAACACTATCAGCTGACCAATACCCAAACCTGGACGCCGGACAGCCAGTGGCTGGTGTATGACGTGCGGCCCTCTGGTGCCTCTTTTACCGGGCGTACCATTGAGCGCGTGAATGTGCACACCGGTGCCGTCGAGGTGATTTACACCGCCCCTGAGGGGGCGCACGTCGGCGTGGTGACGGTGCATCCCGCCGCGGAAAAATATGTCTTTATCCACGGCCCGGAAAACCCCGACGCAGAGTGGCAGTACGATTTTCACCACCGGCGCGGCGTGGTGACGCACGCAGGTCACACCCGTAATCTGGATGCGATGGATATCACCGCACCCTTCACCCCCGGCGCACTGCGGGGCGGCAGCCATGTGCATGTCTACAGTCCGAACGGTGACTACGTCAGCTTTACCTATAACGATCACGTGATGCATACGCTCTCCCCGGCGCGGGATCTGCGCAACGTCGGTGTGGCAGCCCCCTTTGGCCCGGTAAGCCCACCGTGCACGCATCCGCGGGAATATGCCGGCAGCCACTGGTGCGTGCTGGTCAGCACTACTACCCCCGCACCGCGACCGGGCAGCGATGACATCAACCGGGCTTACGAAGAAGGCTGGGTGGGAAACCACGCGCTGGCATTTATCGGCGATACGCTGTCGATGGACGGAGAGAAAGTCCCTGAGCTGTTTATCGTCTCGTTGCCGCGAACTGAGGCGGCCTGGAAGCAGGCGGGCGATCGGCCATTAGCCGGAACGCCTGATACGCTGCCCGCGCCACCCGCAGGCGTCATGCAAAAACGGCTGACTTTTACCCACGATCGGCCTTTTCCGGGGCTGGTGAGCACGCCGCGCCACTGGGTGCGCAGCAATCCGCAGGCGACTGCCATTGCGTTTCTGATGCGTGATGAGCAGGGTATTGTTCAGTTATGGCTGATATCGCCGGAGGGCGGGGAGCCGCGCCAGCTGACGCACAATGCCAGCGATATTCAGTCCGCATTTAACTGGCATCCGTCAGGTAATGCGCTGGGCTTTGTGCTGGAAAACCGCATAGCGATGTGTGACGCGCAACGCGGCGACATCACCTTTCTGACAACCGATCATGAGAATGCACCAGCCGCAGACGCGGTAGTCTTTTCGCCGGACGGGCGACACATCGCCTGGATGGAAGAGACGCAGGGGTACCGTCAACTGTGGTTAACGGCAACCGGATCATAAATCAGGGACCGACGGCGGGCGGGATCACGGAGTTAGTTGCCAGATTCGCCTGCTCGCTTTTCTCGACGCGCGATCGCAATGAATTGTCTTTGCGGAATAAATCCCAGGGCAGCAGCAGCGTATCCACTACCGCCGTAAAGGGCATATCCAGCGCCACCAGCGATTTCATGCCGATGCTGGTGTCATCATCGCCGAGCATTTTTGTGCTGGCGCTGGTGCCGGGGTAAATACCCTCTTTGCCGCCGGTATGGGACATCACGCTGGAGCAACCGCCGATCGACATCATCCCGCTTACGACAGCCAGTGTTAGAAGAACGTTTTTCATGACGATTTGATCATAGTGAGTGGCCGTACACGCTTATAGCGATCCTGAACGTAAAAGAGTAGTGAAGGAGCGCCACACTGTGGCGCTCCTCCCAGTTTAACAATTTATGCTGTTACCCAGTCTATGCAATGACTGCGAAAGTGCAAAAAAAAGTCAGACAAACACCCTTGAAAAGAAAATGACTGCACCCATTTTAGGTAGTGTCCCGGAAAGAACACGCCTGCGGGGTGTTCAGGGGCCAACAAGCCTGTCCATTGTGGAAGGCTGATAATTCTCGCTGATTTCAGGAGCTTATTTATGCGTAACTTCGATCTTTCTCCGCTGTACCGTTCTGCCATTGGTTTCGATCGCCTGTTCAACCTGTTAGAAAATAATCAAACTCAAAGTAACGGCGGCTACCCTCCGTATAACGTTGAGCTGGTTGACGAAAACCACTACCGCATCGCCATTGCCGTTGCCGGTTTTGCAGAAAGCGAGCTGGAGATCACCGCCCAGGACAACGTGCTGGTGGTGAAAGGCGCCCATGCCGCCGACCAGAAAGAGCGCACCTACCTCTATCAGGGCATCGCCGAACGTAACTTCGAGCGCAAATTCCAGTTAGCCGAAAACATTCATGTGCGTGGCGCTAACCTGGTCAACGGCCTGCTGTTTATCGATCTGGAACGCGTCATTCCGGAAGCGCACAAACCGCGCCGTATCGAAATCAACTAATCGTCAGGGTCGCCTGCGCGGCCCGTTAAACCTTGCTCGCCGTCAGGGAGCAGATGCCTGTCTTCGGACAGGCAGGAATATACTCGCTTCACAGAAGGAGAATAACCATGCGTAACTACGATTTGTCCCCACTTCTGCGTCAATGGATCGGTTTTGACAAACTGGCTAATGCGCTGCAAAACACGGCTGAAGGTCAGTCTTTCCCGCCGTACAACATCGAAAAAAGCGACGATAACCACTACCGCATCACGCTGGCGCTGGCCGGGTTCCGTCAGGACGATTTAGAGATCCAACTGGAAGGGCAGCGTCTGACCATCAAAGGCACGCCGGAAAAACCTGCCAGTGAACCGAAATGGCTGCATCAGGGCCTGGTTATCCAGCCGTTCAGCCTGGGCTTCACGCTGGCAGAACATATGGAAGTCGATAACGCGACCTTCACCAATGGCTTGTTGCACATCGATCTGACCCGCAACGTGCCGGAAGCCATTGCGCCGCAGCGTATCGCCATCAGCGAACGCCCTGCGCTGAACAGCTAAGTCTTTCTCTCCTTTGATCTTCTGGCCGGGCCAGCGCCATGCTGACCCGGCCTGCTTGTCTCTGCTGACTCCCTTTTGTGCGCCACCACCCATACAGCCGCGCTGCGCTCTGCGAAAATCCCTGTAAATAATAGTGTTATTCACAAGGATCCCTTTATGAGTGAGATAGCGTTAACGGTCAGTATTCTGGCGCTGGTTGCTGTCGTGGGTTTGTGGATCGGCAATATCAAAATCCGTGGCGTGGGCTTCGGGATTGGCGGCGTGCTGTTTGGCGGTATTATCGTCGGGCATTTTGTCGATCAGGCCGGGATTGGCCTCAGCAGCGACATGCTGCACGTGATGCAGGAGTTTGGGCTGATCCTCTTTGTTTACACCATCGGCATTCAGGTCGGGCCGGGCTTTTTCGCCTCGCTGCGGGTGTCGGGATTACGCCTTAATTTGTTCGCCGTGCTGATCGTCGTGATGGGCGGGCTGGTTACCACTCTGCTGCACAAGCTTTTTGCCATTCCGTTACCGGTAGTGCTGGGGATTTTCTCCGGCGCGGTCACCAACACGCCTGCGCTGGGCGCGGGTCAGCAAATCCTGCGGGATTTAGGCACGCCGGGCGTCATCGTCGATCAGATGGGCATGAGTTACGCGATGGCCTATCCGTTCGGCATTTGCGGCATTCTGCTCACCATGTGGCTTATGCGGCGGCTGTTTCGCGTCAATATCGATCATGAAGCGCTACAGCATGAGCACAGTGCCGGTAACGGTCACCCCCAGCTTAAAACCATGAATATTCGCGTGGAAAACCCCAATCTGAACCGCATGGCGATCCAGGATGTGCCGGTACTTAACAGCGACAACATTATCTGCTCCCGTCTCAAACGCGATGACACCCTGATGGTGCCGTCGCCTTCCACGTTGATCATGCACGGCGACCTGCTGCACCTCGTCGGTCAGGAGGCGGATCTGCGTAACGCGCTGGTGGTGATTGGGCAGGAAGTCGATACCTCGCTCTCGACACGCGGTACCGATCTGCGCGTTGAACGTGTCGTGGTCACCAACGAAAAGGTGCTCGGCAAAAAAATTCGCGATCTGCACCTCAAGCAACGTTTTGACGTGGTGATCTCGCGCCTCAACCGCGCCGGGGTGGAGCTGGTGGCCAGCAGCCATGCCAGCCTGCAATTTGGCGATATCCTCAACCTGGTAGGGCGTCAGGCGTCTATTGATGCGGTGGCTGCCGAAGTGGGGAACGCGCAGCAAAAACTCCAGCAGGTGCAGATGCTGCCGGTGTGTATCGGCATCGGCCTCGGCGTGCTGTTAGGCTCCATTCCGCTGTACGTGCCGGGTTTTCCGGTGGCGTTAAAACTCGGGCTGGCGGGCGGGCCGCTGATTATGGCGCTGATCCTCGGACGTATCGGCAGCATCGGCAAGCTGTACTGGTTTATGCCGCCCAGTGCCAACCTCGCACTGCGTGAACTGGGGATTGTGCTGTTTCTGGCGGTCGTCGGCTTAAAATCCGGGGGCGATTTTATCGACACGCTGATTAACGGCGACGGCCTTAACTGGATGGGCTACGGCATACTGATCACCGCCGTGCCGCTGATCGCCGTCGGTCTGCTGGCGCGTATTTTTACGAAAATGAACTACCTGACGCTGTGCGGTATGCTGGCCGGTTCAATGACCGATCCCCCGGCGCTCGCCTTCGCCAACGGCCTGCATGCCACCAGCGGCGCGGCCGCGCTCTCCTATGCCACGGTGTACCCGCTGGTGATGTTTCTGCGCATCATCACTCCGCAGCTGCTGGCGGTATTATTCTGGGGAATGGGTTAACAAGGTCTCCGGACGGATGCGGTGCAGGTGATAATCCACCTGGTACTCGCTGGTATTACGATACATCACGGAATAGTTAAGAAACTCGCCGCTGTCGCTGTAAGAAAGGGACGTAATACGCAGCAGCGGCGTATGTTCAGGCACGTTGATAAAGCTGGCGAGCTGTTTATCCGCCAGCATCGGCGTCAGGCTTTCATAATTGCCGCTGATGGTAATGCCGCACTCCTTCTCAATGTAATCAAATTTTGAGCCTTCCAGATGCACCAGCGACAGGTTGCGAAACAGCTTCACCGGCATATAACTGTCTTCCAGCATCAGCGGTTTGCCATCCACATAGCGGATGCGGCGTGAAAAGTATATCCGCTCGTTAATCTGAATGCGCAACTGGCTGGCAATAGCGGGCGGCGCGGGCATCAGTTCAAACACCAGCACCTTGCTGGAGACGTTTTTTCCCTGCTGGCGCATCACCTCCACAAAGCCGGTAAGGTTAGTGGTCTCATGATGGACATCCTTACGCGCCACAAAAGTGCCGCTGCCATGACGGCGCACCACTAATCCCCAGCCCACCAGCAAATCAATCGCCTTGCGGATGGTCATCCGCGCCACGCCAAATTCCTGCGCCAGCATTTTCTCGCCGGGTAACGGACTGCCAATATTGTAATCCGAAGAATTCAGCCGCAGGCGTAATCGTTCGGCAATGGATTTATAGATCATCTGTAGATCTCTCTGTGCCTGTTAACAGGGATAGTGCCGCTGAACATGTCCAGTTTATTTAAGAAAAGTAGACCTGATAGCGCGAAATAAAACCATGAATGGGATCACGGAACGCAGCGGCGCGTCATGTCGCGGGGATCGCAACTCTCTATTCTCCAGTCAGCCAGTATTACTACAAAAAACCATTAACCCTACATTTGTTGTTTTATGAGGATGTAAAAATGCTCAGTCAAATACAACGCTTTGGTGGCGCTATGTTCACCCCTGTTTTGCTGTTTCCGTTTGCCGGTATGATCGTTGGTATTGCCATTATGCTGCAAAATCCCCTGTTTATTGGCGAATCGCTGACGCGTCCCGACAGCTTATTTTTTCAAATCATAAAGGTTATTGAAGAGGGCGGATGGGCGGTGTTTCGCAATATGCCGCTTATTTTTGCCGTCGGTTTGCCGCTGGGCCTGGCTAAACAGGCACATGGCCGGGCCTGCCTCGCTGTATTAATTTCTTTTCTGACCTGGAACTATTTTATTGGCGCGATGGGCATGGTCTGGGGCGATTTTTTCCACGTTAATTTCAACAGTGAACCCGTCGCCGGGAGCGGTCTGACGATGATCGCCGGGATTAAAACGCTCGATACCAGCATCATTGGCGCGATTGTCATTTCCGGTCTCGTGACGGCTATTCATAACCGCTTTTATGATAAGAGCCTGCCGGTGTTCCTCGGCATTTTTCAGGGCACCTCTTTTGTGGTGATTGTCGCCTTTTTCGTTATGCTGCCCTGCGCATGGTTAACACTCCTGTGCTGGCCAAAAGTGCAGGTGGCTATCGGGTCGCTGCAAACTTTTTTAAGCGGTGCCGGGGCGCTGGGCGTGTGGATCTATACGTTACTTGAACGGCTGTTAATTCCCACAGGGTTACACCATTTCGTCTATGGCCCCTTTATTTTTGGCCCGGCGGTCATTGAAGGCGGATTACAACCTTACTGGGTTCAGCATATTAATGAATTCAGCCAGAGTACCCAGCCATTAAAAGATCTCTTCCCGGCAGGTGGTTTTGCTATGCACGGTAATTCCAAAGTATTTGGTGCGCCGGGAATTGCACTGGCGATCTATTTTACCGCCGCGCCGCAAAACAGGGTGAAAGTCGCCGGATTATTAATTCCGGCTACCCTGACCGCTATTCTGGTGGGTATTACCGAGCCGCTGGAATTTACCTTCCTGTTTATCGCGCCATTCCTGTTCGTCATTCACGCGCTGTTAGCGGCAACCATGACCGCCATCATGTATATGGCGGGCGTCGTCGGTATGTTCGGCGGCGGCCTGCTCAATGAGTTTTTACCCCTCAACTGGATGCCCATGTTCCATCACCACGCTTCAGTGATGGTTATGCAGCTCGGCATTGGCCTCACGTTCACCGCCATCTGGTTTGTGGTTTTCCGCGCCTTGATCCTGCGCTTTAACCTGAAAACCCCTGGCCGTGAAGAGAGCGAAATCAAACTCTACAGCAAAGCGGATTACAACGCCTCGCAAGGCCGGACGCCTGTGGCGGCCGCGACCAAAACAGGGCAGGCCGCCGGTTTCCTGCATGCGCTGGGCGGCGCGGCAAATATTGAAAGCGTTAATAACTGCGCCACGCGGTTGCGCATCACGCTGGTCGATATGGCGAAAACCCAAAGCGACGATGTTTTTAAAGCCCTGGGCGCGCATGGTGTCGTGCGGCGCGGCAACGCCATTCAGGTGATTGTCGGCCTGCACGTTCCCCTGGTGCGCGATCAGCTGGAAAGCCTGATGAAAGCTCCGTTATCAAACCAACCATCTCCCCTGACAGAGGTCATATCATGAAAAAATTCTCGGTCGTCATTGCCGGCGGCGGCAGCACCTTTACCCCCGGCATCGTGTTGATGTTACTCGCCAATCAGGACCGTCTGCCGTTACGGGCACTGAAGTTTTATGACAACGACGGCGCGCGCCAGGAGGTGATTGCTGAAGCCTGTAAAGTTATCCTGCGCGAACAGGCACCGGACATCGAGTTTTGCTATACCACCGATCCGCAAACCGCGTTCAGCGATGTCGATTTTGTGATGGCGCATATCCGCGTGGGTAAATACCCGATGCGTGAAAAAGACGAGAAGATCCCGCTGCGGCACGGCGTGGTCGGCCAGGAAACCTGTGGGCCGGGCGGTATTGCTTACGGGATGCGCTCCATTGGCGGCGTGCTGGAGCTGGTGGATTATATGCAGACGTATTCTCCGCACGCCTGGATGCTGAACTACTCCAATCCGGCAGCGATTGTCGCGGAAGCCACGCGGCGACTGCGCCCGACGGCAAAAATCCTCAACATCTGCGATATGCCGATTGGCATTGAAGGGCGTATGGCGCAGATCCTCGGCCTGCAAGACCGTAAACAGATGATCACCCGCTATTACGGCCTGAACCATTTCGGCTGGTGGCATGCGATAGAGGACCTGGAAGGCAACGATTTAATGCCCGCGCTGCGCAAATATGTGGCTGAACACGGTTATATTCCACCGGCAAATGATGCCCATACGGAAGCGAGCTGGAACGATACGTTTGCGAAGGCGAAGGATGTTCAGGCGCTGGATCCCGATACGCTGCCGAACACCTATCTGAAATATTATCTGTTCCCGGATTATGTGGTGGCACACGCCAACCCTGAGCGCACACGGGCGAACGAGGTGATGGATCACCGTGAGAAGCATGTGTTCAGCGCCTGTCGCGCGATTATAGAGGCCGGGCATTCTGCCGCCGGTGAGCTGGAAATCGATGAACATGCGTCTTATATCGTCGACCTGGCGGCGGCCATCGCCTTTAATACCCAACAGCGCATGCTGCTGATCGTGCCAAACAACGGCGCTATCGCCAATTTTGATGCGGATGCGATGGTGGAGATCCCCTGTCTGGTAGGAAAAAATGGCCCGGAGCCGCTGACGGTCGGCAACATTCCGCACTTCCAGAAAGGGCTGATGAGTCAGCAGGTAGCGGTAGAAAAACTGGTGGTCGATGCCTGGGAGGAGGGGTCATACCTGAAACTGTGGCAGGCCATCACTCTGTCGAAAACCGTGCCGAGCGCCTCTGTCGCCAAAGCGATCCTCGATGACTTAATTGCCGCCAATAAAGACTACTGGCCGCGATTAAGTTAATCCTGCCCGGCCTGCGGTTTATCCCCGCAGGCCGGATAAGATATTTACGCCGTCCTGCCGCACCTTTAATAGTGCCGACCAGCCTCCCCCTCAGCTAGAATTGGCGTTTATCCGTTTGATCAGGGAAGCTGCCACCATGAAAATTTCCCGCCTCGGCGAAGCGCCGGACTACCGCTTCTCGTTGGCCAATGAGCGTACCTTTCTGGCATGGATCCGCACGGCACTTGGGTTTTTAGCCGCAGGCGTCGGGCTGGACCAGCTCGCGCCGGATTTTGCCACGCCGCTGATCCGCGAACTGCTGGCACTGCTGTTGTGTCTGTTTGCTGGCGGCCTTGCGATTTACGGTTATCTGCGCTGGCTGCGCAATGAGAAGGCGATGCGGCTGAAAGAAGATTTGCCGTACACTCGCACCCTACTGGTGATCAGCCTTATTCTGACGCTCGTCGCCGCCGTGGTGATGGTGATGGTGTTCTATGCCGGATAGCCGTAAAGCGCGCCGCCAGCAGGATCCCGGCCTGCAACCTGAGCGCACTTCGCTGGCCTGGTTTCGCACGCTGCTGGGCTATGGCGCGCTGATTGCGCTGGCGGTGAGGCATCAGTGGTATGCATCCGGAATGACGTTCTGGATCTCGCTGACGGTGCTGGCGCTCACCGGGCTGATCCTCTGGCGCTACACGCGCGGGCGTAATCGGATGGATGTCAGCCACAGCGACTTCGTGCAGCCCGCCGTGGTGCGCGACAAGCTACTCATTGCGCTGGCGGTGCTGGCGCTCTCGCTGCTGTTTGCGGCCACGCATATTCGCCAGGTGATGGTCATGTTCACCGCCTGGCAGTAACGTACCGTCAGCGGCCTTTGGCCAGATACTGCGCCATTTCCGTCTCCGGCACCATGCCGCCGCCCGTCGCCCACACCAGATGAATGGCGTTTTGCAGCTGGGCGGCGCTAAAGCCATGCATCTGCTGATAGGCCGCCGATCCGCACACGTGCTGCGGCCCGGCCATACCAGCCAGCGCCGATGGCTCAAGACGAATATTTTCCTCCTGCGCCAGCCAGCCGAGCATGTCGTACAGGCTTTGATCGTCCAGGGTGTAAAACCCGTCGAGCAGCCTTTCCATGGCGCGGCCCACGAAGCCGGACGCGCGTCCCACTGCCAGACCATCGGCAGCGGTAAGGTTATCGATCCCCAGATCCTGCACCGCAATACCGTCATGCAGCCCGGTATAGACGCCGAGCAGCATGCAGGGTGAGTGAGTCGGCTCCGCAAACAGACAGTGAACGTGATCGCCAAAGGCCATTTTCAGGCCGAATGCCACGCCGCCCGGCCCGCCACCCACGCCGCAAGGCAGGTAAACGAATAACGGATGATCCGCATCCACCCGCAGTCCGCGCGCTACAAACTGCGCTTTCAGCCGTTCCCCGGCCACCGCGTATCCCAGAAACAGAGTGCGTGAGTTTTCATCGTCGATAAAAAAGCAGTTGGCGTCCGACTCCGCCGTCTTGCGCCCCTGCTCTACCGCCACGCCGTAATCCTGATCGTATTCCACCACATTGACGCCATGACGCCGCAGCGTGGCTTTTTTCCATTCCCGGGCATCGGCAGACATATGCACCGTCACCTTAAAACCGAGGCGCGCGCTGATAATGCCGATGGATAAGCCGAGATTCCCCGTCGAACCTACGGCAATGCTGTAGCGGGAGAAAAAGTCCTTACACGCTGGCGTGAGCAGGCGACGATAGTCATCTTCCGGCGTCAGCAGCCCGGCGGCAAACGCCAGTTTCTCGGCATGGGTCAGCACTTCAAAGATGCCCCCGCGCGCCTTGATGGAGCCGGAAATGGGCAGATGGCTGTCTTTTTTCAGCCACAGCGTGCCGTTAATGGCTGCACCGTATTCTTTATGCAGCCGTTGCTGCATAGCGGGGATCGCCACCAGTTCAGACTCAATCATCCCCTGACTGGCGGCAGTTTCCGGAAAGGCCTCGGCCAGCCAGGGCGCAAAGCGCGCCAGCCTCGCGTGGGCAGCAGCGATATCGTCGGCGGTGAGGCCTACCCAGGGCAGGCCCTCGGCCAGTGACGTGGTATTTGGGTTAAACCAGCACGTCTCCTGCAAATTGATCAGCGAGGCGACGAGAGGAAAGCGGGCGGTCAGTTCGGCAGGTGTCATGGCGGTTCCCTTTGCAAACGCGAGCATTAAAGAAAACAGGAAGACGACAGAGATGCAAGGGAGGCCAACAATTTACGCTACACGGAATACGGAAAAGCATGCTAAAAAACACCTGTTTGCCACTCCATTTCATGCAGGGTTCATCGTGTATAAAACCGTGATCGCCAGTGCGTTGCTGTTTGCTGCCAGCGCCGCTTATGCCGCGCCGCCGCTAACGGCTGCCCGTTACGCCGCGCAGCTGGGGCCTGGCATGGATGTTGACTGGGCGCGCACCGAGCGCGGCATCCGCGAATTCGATCCCCTGGTGGTCAGAGATTTTGCGGCGCTGGGCATCCATCACGTGCGTATCCGCGTGGCGCAGAACATGACCGAGGCGCGGCTGGTGCACCTGCGTAAGCTGGTGGAGGCGTGCGAGCAGTACGGCGTCATCCCGATCATCGCGTTTCAGGCCGATGGCTTTAAGGCCGATCCGCTGAAAAACGACGCGTCGTTACTGGCGTGGTGGACGACAGTGGCGCGCTATTTTGGCACGGAACATCCGCTGCTTGGCTTTGATCTGATTTACGAACCGGCAGAAAAACTCAATCACGATCAGGCGGCGCTGAACCGCGTCTATGATCGGCTGATCAAAACCCTGCACGGCATCGATCCCCGACGTATGCTTTTTGTCGCACCGCGCCTGCGCTCGGCACCGGAAGCGCTGACCGAGCTAAAACTGCCGCCGCACAGCCAGAATTTCGTGCTGGCGGAGTGGCATATTTTTGGCTGGGGGCCGCAAAAAAGTAATGGCAAATACCCGTGGACATCCGGTACGGCCGCTGAGAAAGCCGCCATCCGCGCGCGTATCAATGCGGCACAGCGCTGGCAGCAAAAAACCGGGCACGTCAGTTGGGTGGGCGGCTGGGCGGTGGGAGAATCCATTAAAAGCGCGCCGACGGCCTCACAACTGGCCTTCGCCACCTTTATGGCCTGCGAACTAAAGCGGGCAAAAATCCCTTATGCCATCAATGCCGACGCGCAGTTTTATGATGGTGAGGAGGGCGCGTGGCGACCCGGCCCCGCGCCGCTGTTAAAAACGATGATTGACCCGCCGTGTGAGGTTAAACCGCCGGTTCGTGATGGGCAAAGCGTGACGCCAGCGGCAGCCAGCACAACAGGATCAGCAGCCCCATCAGCGTCATCAGCATCCCAAGGCTAGCCTGACCGGTTTGCGGCAGCATGGCTGACAGCCAGGCCAGTACGCCGGAACCGATATTTTGCAGGCCGCCGACCAGCGCGCCTGCGGTGCCTGCCAGAAATGGAAATGGCTCCATTGCGCCGCTGGTGGCAAGAGGAAACAGCATCCCCGCGCCGAAGAAAAACAGCGCCGCCGGGATCAACAGCGTCCAGACGTTCATCACGCCAAACCAGCCGGGGATCCACATCATCAGCCCGGCCAGCAGACAGCTTGCCACCGCCTGCCACATCAGCGTGGAAAAGCGCTTGTTCTGCCGTCCGGCAAACCATGCGCCAAAAAAAGCCGCCGGGATAGGCAGAATAAACAGAATACTCACCACCATACTGCTCAGCCCCAGACCCGCACCCAGCAGCACGCCGGAACAGGCTTCAAACACCGCAATCCCTGCGAGGCCACCAATCAGCATCAGCAGATAACAGGTGAAGGAACCGTTGCCAAACAGTGTTTTATAGCTGGCGATAAGGCGTGTACGCGGCGCGTCTACCGGTCGGGTCTCCGGCATCCAGCGCGCCATGCTGAGGGTAACGCCGATGCACAGCAGCAGTAAGAAGGCGAAGCAGGCACGCCAGTCCCACAATGTATTGAGCAGACCGCCGATCAGCGGTGCCAGCAGCGGGCTGACCAGAATGCCCATATTCAGCAGGCTGTTCGCATGGCGAAGTTGCGTACCGGCATAGAGATCGCGCGGCAGGGTTCGTGCCATCACCCCGCCGACGCCGGTGCCCATGCCCTGAAGCGCGCTGGCAATGATCAGCACCGTCAGGCTGGGAGAGGCGATCGCCATCACCGTGGCGAGCATAAAAATAGTCATGCCGGCGAGGATCACCGGGCGGCGGCCCACCCGGTCAGCAAGCGGGCCATAGAAAAGTTGTGAGACGCCATAGGTCAGCAGATAGGCTGCCATCACGCTCTGCACCGCGCCTTCCCGCACGTTGAAAGCCAGCGCCATGTCAGCGATCGCCGGAATATAAATAGTCTGCGCCATCTGGCCGACCGCCACCAGCAACACCAGCATCATTAACAAATTAACGTTTCTGTCCCGTTTCATGTCGCGTAATACTTTATCAAATTAAGAAAAAGGAGGATAAAAGCCTGGTCAGGCCGCTGAATGCGAGAGGAATCTACCACAGCGCCCGGCGAAAGCCATCATGCATGGCGTGAATGAAAGAAGGATGACAGCGGGGAAATGTAAAGAATTTGTGGCAATAAATATTGCCAGTTTACATCAGGCGAGACGCAGCAATATCGCGCCCAGCGCGATCCCGCAGGCGGCGGCAATCCGCATGCCGGAGACCTTCTCTTTGAGCAGCAAAAACGCGATCAGCGCGCCAAACAGGATCGAGGTTTCACGCAGCGCGGCGACCACCGCCAGTGGGGCCTGCGTCATCGCCCACAGCGCCAGCCCGTAAGAGCCCATGGTGCCGAGGCCGCCAAAAATTCCCTTTTTCCAGTGCGTGCTCAGATACCGTGACACCTCCCGGCGGCGGGCTATCATCGCCCAGATCACAAGGCACGCCCCGTTCATGAAAAAGGTCCACAGCGTATAGCCCAGAGCGGTGCCGGATAAGCGCACGCCGGTGCCGTCCACCAGCGTGTACCCGGCAATAAAACAGGCGTTGATCAGCGCCAGGACAATGCCTTTGCGCGGGCTGGAACGGCCATTAAACGCCATCCCCAGAATAGCGAGGCAGATCACCGCGATACCGATCCACGCTATCACCGACAGATGTTCCCCCAGCGCCAGCACGCTGACCAGCGCCACCAGCAGCGGCGCGGTACCGCGCATCAGCGGGTAGGTTTGACTCATATCGGACACCTGATAGGTCTTCGCCACCAGCACGGTGTAGACAACCTGTAATACGCAGGAGAGCGCTAGATAAGGCGCGCTGGCCCACGCCGGTTGCGGTGAAAACGGCAGCAGGAGTAACGCGATGAGCGCCGCCGATCCGCTGACGCTGATCGCTGAATAGAGCTTATTGCTGCCCGCTTTAACGATGGCGTTCCAGCTGGCGTGTAACAGCGCGGCAAACAGCAAAATCAGGAAAACGGAGAGTGTCATAACAGGGGCGACCGGAAGAAATGTCATAAAAATGTAACACATATTGCGCGGGATGCCAGCATGACGGCGGGGATGCTGAAGGTGAAAGAGGGGCGGTTGCCCGCCCCTCTTCGGTGCGACTTGAACCTGAATTACCGGAGCAATCTCAGGACGGCATCAAGCAGTTGCAACAACGCAACAATGAGTTTCAGGATCAGAATAACCATATCCACTCCGCTCATACGCTTCTCCTTATGGCGTAAGGAGTACGTCCGGCTGGCTTACCTTTCCGCTGCCTGTCACCAGCCGTTTTTCACACGCTGTCGCTCCGTTGGCCTGGGGGCAGGCATGGCGAAACGAGGTTGTGTGTGTTGGCGTATCACAGTGTGCACTCCCGGGGTTAAGGCACTGACGGCACCACCCGTTTCAGCCAGGACTCATTCGCGCCCGACAAACTAGCAGCCCCGTATCGCACACTTTGAATACAGATTCAGTATAGAAAAATACTGTATGCATGAACAGTATTTTTTGGACGAAATGCGATCTTTGACCCATACTCATATTGCGCAAAATTGCGCCTGTTGCTGATTCAACATATACTGTGAGAGTTGACGTAGCACAGTGTGTTCTGCGGCCCACCACGCCGCAAACGCTCGATCAAGCCTCATCGCACAAACCCGTTTTGTGCCAGGGGCTTAAAAGAATAACGGCCCTCAAGCAGGGCCGTTTTTTTATGGGACGCGTTATTCTTTATCTTTGTCGATGTCCTTGCCGTATCCCAGCGCCAGGCTATGGCTGGGATCGAATAACGACAAACTTTCCACCTGATCGAGCAAAATCACCTTACGAAAATGGAAGGCCGAATGCGGTTCCGAGGTCAGGGTGATATTTTGCCGGGCATAGAGCGCGCTGTAGTTATTCTCGATCTTCATTTCCGCGTTGCGGGCATCGCGATAGCCGGTGAGCATCGGGATCAGCACGATATTGTTAAAGGATTCGCCGTCCACTGTCGCGGTGTGGATCATGCCGATATACACGCGCTGGGATTTCAGCGTCAGCCACACCAGTTGCCCGGTCTCCATACACTGATAAAGCAGCCCTTCGATACCATTGGCGCGCGACAGGTGCTTGTAGAGGTTCTTTCTGCCGGTACTGTCGAGGTTCGCGCTGCGCGCCCAGTTTGAGCGATAGAGGCAAAACAGGATCGCGAAGGCGAGGATAATCACCACCGGTGCCTGGATGCCGAGAAAGCTCCAGTTCATAAAGGTCATCTGGTAACGGTGTTCTTCGCTGCCGAACAGCTCCGGGAGGGCGTTCATCGTTACCGACGCCAGCAGCAGACCGAGCCAGACGATGGCCGTCGCAATGATCCCCTGCAACACAAAAATGCAGCCGTACAGCGCCACCAGAAAATAGACATCCCAGCCGAAAGTACGCCGGAATTTCAGGCGTGTCGACAGGTCGCGGCTGGTGTACCAGTAGCCGCACACCATCAACACCATAAAAATAGCCGTTCCCATCCTATATCCTTTTCAGTGCTTCAACGTGCCGGGCAAAATCCTCGACCACCGCCGGACAATTGATATTCACACTGGCATTGCCGTCCTCATCAATGATGATGCGCTCCCCGTCTTCAATCGACTCCTGCACCTTGTTGCGGTCGATAACGTTAAGAAGCCTCTCAGGGCTGGCGAATAGTTTATGTAGAGCATTAAACATACGATTTCTCTTGTGACTGCAATGAATTAACTGCCATTAATAGTAGTCGTGTTAGCCGAAGATGACCGTTGCGAAAGTGTGGGAAAACCTTTCAGTGCGCGGTTGAGCGGCATGCTATGGTAATTTCGTGTCGAAATAATTTGGTTTTATCGACATGATGGCGTGACATGTCGATGGTATCGACATAACATCAATTCACGTCGATTAAATGGAATTTAATGAACATGTGGACGCCAGAACGGCCTTACAACCAATTACCTTATCTGCCGCCTGATGTAGAGAGAGTAGAAACCCGCGCGATACTCAAAGCGTGCATCGGCGCGCGTGCGGCGCTGGCAGAACTCAAGGCGGCGGGGGAGCTGTTGTCCGATCAGGGGCTATTGATAAATCTGTTACCGATGCTCGAAGCAAAGGATTCTTCACGCATCGAAAACATCGTCACCACCAGCGATCAACTTTTTCAGTACGCTTCCAGAGAGGAGCATGCTGATCCCGCGACAAAAGAGGCGCTGCGTTATCGCACCGCACTCTATCAGGGCATCAATGAGCTGGATAAATACCCTCTTTGTGCGAGTTCAGCCATCAAAATATGTACAACCTTACGCGCTGTACAAACCGATGTGCGTAAAACGCCTGGCACAGTGCTGCGTGATCAGGACATGAAAGTAATTTACACCCCACCGGAAGGTGAAAGGGTTATCCGGGATTTACTGACGAACTGGGAAACTTTTATTCACAGCGCAGATGATTTGGATCCATTAGTAAAAATGGCCATTTCTCACTATCAGTTTGAGTGTATTCACCCTTTCCCTGATGGCAACGGACGCACAGGCCGTATCCTTAATATTCTTTTTTTAATCGAGGCCGGCTTGCTGAGTCTGCCCGTGCTGTACCTCTCCCGTTATATCCTGGCGCACAGGAATGAATACTATGCCTTGCTACGAGGCGTCACAGAAAATGGGGAGTGGGAAAAATGGATCCTGTTTATGCTTAGCGCAGTTGAAAATACGGCGGTCTGGACCCGTAATAAAATCGCTATCATCCGGGAATTGGTTGAAAATACCGCACGACTAATGCGGGAAAAGTTACCCAAAATCTATAGCTGGGAATTGGTACAAATACTGTTTGCACAGCCCTATTGTCGTATTGAAAACCTTGTTGAAGCCGGGATCGCCAGACGACAAACGGCTTCCGTTTACCTTAAACAGCTGGTCGAGTTGGGTGTACTTGAAGATGCCGTTGCTGGTCGTGAAAAGCTGTTTATCAACACCCGTTTATTACAGGAAATGAATAATTAATCCCCATTATCCAGGTTGCAGGAAATCGTGATCGTTCACGCATTTTCACCCGCTCTTGCACAAAACCATTGTCACCGGCGGCATCCTGTGCTTGTATGAATCCTGTTAAAAAATGAACTGAGAACCCTAATGAACCCATCCATGCTGACCTCGACCCTACTAAATACCGCGCCATTCGCCGCGGTGGTCGTCGTGCGTGTGGTGGTGGTCGTCGGCATCGCGCCGTAGGGTCCGGAACACACGATTCCAAACCCCGCCGGCGCAAACCGGGCGGGGTTTTTTATTGTGACCTCCCCGGAAAGTCGGCCCAGAAGAACAGGACTGGAGCATGGCAATTTCGGACATAACATCACAGACAAAGCGCTTTACCGGCGCGCAATTAATCGTTCATTTACTGGAGCGCCAGGGCATCACCATCGTGACCGGTATTCCCGGCGGCACCGTGCTGCCGCTGTATGACGCATTAAGCCAGAGCACGCAGATCCGCCATGTGCTCGCCCGTCATGAACAGGGCGCCGGTTTTATCGCCCAGGGCATGGCGCGCACGCAGGGCAAACCGGCGGTATGCATGGCCTGTAGCGGGCCAGGCGCGACCAACCTGGTCACCGCCATTGCCGACGCGCGCCTCGATTCGGTTCCACTGGTGTGCATTACCGGCCAGGTTCCCTCTTCGATGATTGGTACCGACGCCTTCCAGGAAGTGGACACCTACGGCATCTCTATCCCCATCACCAAGCACAACTATCTGGTGCGTGACATTCGTGAATTGCCGCAGGTGGTAAGCGACGCGTTCCGCATCGCACAGTCAGGGCGTCCCGGCCCGGTGTGGATAGATATTCCCAAGGATATTCAGACCACTGAAATCGAACTGAGCGAGCTGCCTGAGCCTGGCGGCGTAGCGGCGGCCCCGATCTATGAACCGCAAAGCGTGCGCGATGCGGCGACCATGATTAACCAGGCACAGCGCCCGGTGCTCTATCTCGGCGGCGGCGTGATCAATGCGCCTGATGCGGTGCGCACGCTGGCGGAAAAAGCGAACCTGCCTACCACCATGACGCTGATGGCCCTCGGCATGTTGCCGAAAGCACACCCGTTATCGCTGGGGATGCTGGGAATGCACGGCGCGCGTAGCACTAACTTTATTTTGCAGGAAGCGGATCTGCTGATCGTTCTGGGGGCGCGTTTTGATGACCGGGCGATTGGCAAAGCGGAACAGTTCTGTCCGAACGCGAAAATCATTCACGTCGATATCGATCGTGCCGAGCTTGGCAAAATCCGTCAGCCGCATATCGCCATTCAGGGGGATGTCGGCGACGTACTGGCTGATCTGATCCCGCAAATCGAGGCACAGCCGCGCGCGGCCTGGCGCGATCTGGTGTCTCAGCTGCAACAGGAATTTCCGGCAAATATGGCAGGGGCCGACGATCCGCTTTCCCATTACGGTATTATCCGCGCGGCAGCAGCCTGTGTGGACGACAGCGCCATTATTACCACCGACGTGGGTCAGCATCAGATGTGGACCGCGCAGGCCTATCCGCTGAACCGCCCGCGCCAGTGGCTGACCTCCGGCGGACTCGGCACCATGGGCTTTGGGCTGCCCGCCGCTATTGGCGCGGCGCTGGCGAATCCGGACCGCAAAGTATTGTGCTTCTCCGGTGACGGTAGCCTGATGATGAACATTCAGGAGCTGGCCACGGCGGCGGAAAATAATCTCGATGTGAAAATCATTTTGATGAATAACGAAGCGCTGGGGCTGGTGCATCAGCAGCAAAGCCTGTTCTATCAGCAGGGCGTGTTTGCCGCTACCTATCCGGGGATGGTGAACTTTATGCAGATCGCCGCCGGTTTTGGGCTGTACAGCTGTGATTTAAATAGCGAAGCGGATCCGCAGGCCGCCTTGCAGGCGGCGATTTCCCGCCCTGGCCCGGCGCTGATCCATGTGCGTATCGACGCTGACCAAAAAGTGTATCCGATGGTGCCGCCGGGCGCGGCCAATACTGAGATGGTGGGAGAATAAGCCATGCAACATTCTGAACATGACAACGTGATCCTTGAACTCACCGTCCGTAACCATCCCGGCGTGATGACCCACGTCTGCGGCCTGTTTGCCCGGCGCGCGTTTAACGTCGAAGGTATTCTCTGTCTGCCGCTACCGGGCGGGGAGCAAAGCCGTATCTGGCTACTGGTAGCCAACGATCAACGGCTGGAGCAGATGATAAGCCAAATCGACAAGCTGGAAGATGTGGTGCAGGTGATCCGCCATCAGACCGATCCCGGCGTATTCAACAAACTGGGGCTGTTTTTCGAGTAAATCGCGACTCACTCACTCCCGTTGCCGGGGGTGAGCACTTTCACGAAGCCGTTACGGCAGCGGTCGGGGTAATCCGCCGGTAATGGCCTGTCGCTGATCAGCACATCAAAACCCGCGAGCGGCGCAATGTTCGCCTGCGCCACTTCATCAAAGCGCGCATAGCGCGCGAGCAAAATCTTGCGCAGCCCGCGTTCCATAGCTTTACGCTTCATGGGCAAATCGTCCGGGTTAAACCAAGTGACGCCGAACTGCGCATGCACACCGCTGGCTGAAATAAACACTTTGCGCGGGTTGAGCGAATCGAGAATCGAGGCATTCACCGGATCGTAAAACGCATCGCTTTTCGCCCGATAGGTGCCACCGCACAACATGGCGGTGGTGTTGGGGCGCGCGTTAAGCGCCATAAATACCTGATGGGAATAGCAAATGCCGGTAAACGAGATGTCGTCAGGGATCATGCTGATGACCAGCGGCATTTCCGGGCCGTTGTCGAAAAAGACCACATCGTTCTCGCTTACCAGTCCGGCGGCAAGGATCGCCATTGGCACATCGTCGCGATGATGTCCGGCTACCTGGGTAGCAGGCAGACTGGCTGACGGGGCGGCGGGCTTATTCACCATCACGATGTAGCCCCCCAGCAGTGCCAGTGGCAGCGGGTCATCATCCTGGCTGAAATCGCGTCGAATTGTCATCACAGAAACTTCCAGCATACGCGCCGCCTCCTTCAGATGGATGCGATCGGTTTTTTTGAGCAGCTCCGTCAGCCGACGAATTCGCTCTTTCTGCTTGGTTTCCATTCACTTTCTCCGCAATACGGGCATCAACGCTGATGTTCCTAAAGTAACATTTTCGCCGGAAAGCGGGAATAACGGCGATCGAAATGTTCCTGTAATCGCGAGATAAGTCACAAATGATACTAAAATAACATGGTAATGTTACGATAATATCATTGTTATGTGATTGTTTCAGAGAGGTAGTAAAAATGGATATTGCAGTCATCGGCTCCAACATGGTGGATTTGATCACCTACACCAACCAGATGCCGAAAGAGGGCGAAACCCTCGAAGCACCGGCGTTTAAAATCGGTTGCGGCGGTAAAGGTGCAAACCAGGCGGTGGCGGCGGCGAAGCTTAATTCCAAAGTGCTGATGCTGACCAAAGTGGGCGATGACATTTTTGCCGACAATACTATCCGTAACCTGGAATCCTGGGGAATCAACACCACCTACGTTGAAAAAGTACCCTGCACCAGCAGCGGCGTAGCACCGATTTTTGTTAATCCGAATTCCAGCAACAGTATTCTGATTATTAAGGGCGCGAATAAATTCCTCTCGCCGGAAGATATTGATCGTGCGGCGGACGATCTGAAAAAATGTAAGCTCATCGTTTTACAACTCGAAGTCCAACTGGAAACGGTGTATCACGCCATTGAATTTGGTAAAAAACACGGCATCGAAGTCTTACTGAATCCCGCCCCGGCACTGCGTGAATTAGATATGGCCTACGCCTGCAAATGCGACTTCTTTGTGCCGAATGAAACCGAACTGGAAATTCTCACCGGTATGCCGGTTGATCATCTCGATAATATTCGTCTGGCGGCCCGCAGCCTGATCGACAAAGGACTGAATAATATTATTGTCACTATGGGCGAGAAAGGCGCGCTGTGGATGACGCGTGATATTGATATCCATGTCCCGGCCATCAAAGTAAATGCGATTGATACCAGCGGTGCAGGCGATGCCTTCATTGGTTGCTTTGCTCACTACTACGTCCAGAGCGGTAATGTCGAAGCCGCCATGAAAAAAGCCTCGCGTTTCGCCGCCTTTAGCGTAACGGGCAAAGGCACCCAGTCGTCTTACCCCAGTATTGAGCAATTCAATGAATTTCTGGCGTTAAACGAATAATAATAAACCCTGCAACGTAAAAGGTAGCACTATGAACGATAAAAACATCGTTCAGATGCCCGACGGGTATCTGAATAAAACCCCTCTGTTCCAGTTTATTTTGTTATCCTGCCTGTTCCCATTATGGGGATGCGCTGCTGCGTTAAACGATATATTAATTACGCAGTTTAAAAGCGTATTTTCATTAAGTAATTTTGCCTCTGCCTTAGTGCAGAGCGCGTTTTACGGCGGGTATTTCTTAATTGCTATTCCGGCTTCGCTGGTGATTAAGAAAAGCAGCTATAAGATGGCGATTTTAATCGGCCTGACGTTGTATATCGTTGGCTGTACTTTATTCTTCCCGGCATCACACATGGCCACCTACACCATGTTCCTTGCCGCGATCTTCGCTATCGCCATTGGCTTAAGTTTCCTCGAAACTGCCGCCAATACCTACAGCTCGATGCTCGGGCCAAAATCCCACGCTACCCTGCGCCTTAACGTCAGCCAGACATTTTATCCGGTGGGCGCGATAGCGGGCATTCTGCTCGGCAAATATCTGGTGTTTTCCGAGGGCGATAGCCTGGAAAAACAGATGGCGGGCATGAACGCCGCGCAGATGCATGACTTTAAGGTACTGATGTTGGAAAACACTCTCGAACCCTATAAGTACATGATCATGGTGCTGGTGGTGGTCATGGTGCTGTTTATGCTGACGCGTTTCCCGACCTGCAAAGTGGCGCAGACCACGCAACGCCAGCGCCCGTCGGCAATGGACACGCTGCGCTATCTGGCGGGTAACGCCCGCTTCCGTCGCGGCATCATCGCGCAGTTCCTTTATGTCGGTATGCAGGTCGCGGTATGGTCGTTCACCATCCGTCTGGCGCTGGAACTGGGCGACATTAACGAGCGCGATGCGTCTAACTTCATGGTCTACAGCTTCATCTGCTTCTTTATCGGTAAATTTGTCGCCAACCTGCTGATGACCCGTTTCAACCCGGAAAAAGTGCTGATCCTCTATTCCGTGATTGGTGCGCTCTTCCTGGCCTATGTCGCGCTCGCGCCAAACTTCACGGCGGTGTACGTGGCGGTCGCGGTGAGCATTCTGTTCGGACCGTGCTGGGCGACCATCTACGCCGGTACGCTGGACACGGTGGATAACGAGCACACGGAAATGGCGGGTGCGGTGATCGTGATGGCGATTGTCGGCGCGGCAGTGGTCCCGGCGGTGCAGGGCTATGCGGCGGACCTGTTCCATTCGCTGCAACTCTCCTTCGTAGTTTCCATGCTGTGCTTTGTCTATGTCGGCATCTATTTCTGGCGTGAATCGAAAGTGGTTAATAAGGAGGCTCCTCATGGCAACGCGACTGACACTGTGGCGTGAGTTATTTACCGCGCAGCCTAAAACCCTGCTGGAAAACAGCGACTTTACGGTTACCGCTTTTCGTTACGCCAGCGGCGTGGAAGGGCTGAAGGTGGCGAACACGCGCGGGCATCTGGTGATCCTGCCGTGGCTGGGGCAGATGATCTGGGATGCGGAATTTGACGGTCACGACCTGACCATGAAAAACATGTTCCGCCAGCCGAAACCGGCCAAAGAGATCGTCGACACCTATGGATGTTTCGCTTTCCACTCCGGGCTGCTGGCAAACGGCTGCCCGTCGCCGGAGGATAATCACCCGCTGCACGGGGAAATGGCCTGCGCGGCGATGGACGATGCGTGGCTGGAGCTGGACGGTGAGGCGTTACGTGTCGGCGGGCGCTACGAATATGTGATGGGCTTCGGGCATCACTACGTGGCGCAACCGTCGGTCACATTGCATAGCGCCAGTGCGCTGTTCGATATCAATATGGCGGTGACCAATCTGGCGTCGGTGGCAATGCCGTTACAGTACATGTGCCATATGAATTATGCGTATGTGCCGCAGGCGGCGTTCAGCCAGAATTTGCCGGATGAGGCGCTGGCACTGCGGGCATCTGTTCCGGCTCACGTGAAGCCCACCGAACAGTGGCTGGCATTTAACGAACGTATCAGACAGGGCGAAACCACGGTGACTACCCTGAGCGAGCCGCAGTTTTACGATCCGGAAATCGTCTTCTTTGCCGATAAACTCGATCGTTACACGGCGATGCCGGAATTCAGTATGACCGCGCCGGACGGCACCACTTTTATCACCCGTTTTTCCAGCGCCGAGTTCAACTATGTCACGCGCTGGATTTTATATAACGGCGATCAGCAAGTGGCGGCCTTTGCCCTGCCGGCAACCTGTCGCCCCGAAGGATACCTTGCGGCAGAGCGTAACGGCAGCTTGCTGATGCTGGCACCGCAGGAAACCCGACGTTTCACCGTTACCACCGGCATAACGGCATAAACTGAGGCTGTACGTCGCCGCGTTTACCCTTATGATAAGCGCTCGCAAAAGGTGCTGGAGCTTTCATGATTTGGTTAACGCTGGCGACGCTGGTCGTCGTGTTTGTAGTGGGGTTTCGGGTATTAACCTCCGACTCTCGCCGGGCGGTGCGCCGCCTGAATGAACGCCTCGGCATCACGCCGGTGCCGGTGGAGTCGATGCTGGATCAAATGGGGAAAACCGCAGGCGCGGAGTACATTCAGTATCTGGCGCGCCCGGATGAAGCGCATCTGCAAAATGCCGCGCAGGTGCTGCTGGTGTGGCAGGCATGTATTGTCGATGCCAGCGAGCAAAACCTCCAGTACTGGCACCGCCTGCTGAAAAAATCCCGCCTTGCCGCTCCGCTGACCGACGCCCAGGTGCGTCAGGCGCTCGGCTTCCTGCGCGAGCTGGAGCCGGACGTGGCGGAAATTAATAATTTCCAGATGCGCTACAACGCACTCTTTATGCCGGACGACGGCGTGCACTGGCTGCACTGATTTTCCCCTCACCCCGACCCTCTCCCGTGGGGAGAGGGAAAACCCTGAATCCGCACTAAAGTTGCTAAAACGTTAAATACGTCACACTCAGAATGTTACACTGCGCAACTTTCTCGCCAATACCGACGCAGGGGACGACATGAGTGAGCATAAAGAAGGACAGCAGCGACCAAACTGGTCGGCAGTGTTTGCCGTCGCGTTTTGCGTGGCCTGCTTAATTACGGTGGAGTTTCTGCCGGTCAGCCTGTTAACGCCGATGGCGCAGGATCTGGGCATTTCCGAAGGCGTGGCCGGGCAATCCGTCACGGTGACGGCATTTGTCGCCATGTTTGCCAGCCTGTTTATTACCCAGACCATCCGCACTATCGATAGGCGCTACGTGGTGATTCTGTTCTCCGTGCTGCTGACCCTCTCGTGTCTGCTGGTCTCTTTTGCCAATAACTTCAGGCTGATGCTGGTGGGCCGCGCCTGTCTGGGGCTGGCGCTCGGCGGCTTCTGGGCGATGTCCGCCTCGTTGACCATGCGACTGGTGCCGGCGCGTACTGTGCCGAAAGCGCTGTCGGTGATTTTCGGCGCGGTGTCTATTGCGCTGGTGATCGCCGCACCACTGGGCAGCTTCCTCGGCGGGATTATCGGCTGGCGCAACGTGTTTAACGCTGCCGCCGTGATGGGCGTCATCTGCACAGTCTGGGTCTGGAAAGCGCTGCCGTCGCTGCCGGGCGAACCGATGCAGCACAAACAGGACATGTTCGGCATTCTGAAACGTCCTGGCGTGTTCGCGGGCATGTGCGCCATTTTCATGGCGTTTGCCGGGCAGTTCGCCTTCTTTACCTACATCCGCCCGGTGTACATGAGCATGGCCGGGTTCGATGTGGACGGCCTGACGTTAGTACTGCTGAGCTTCGGCATCGCCAGTTTTGTCGGCACCTCCATGTCATCGCTGTTCCTGAAAAAATCGCTGAAACTGGCGCTGACCTGCGCGCCGCTGGTGCTGGCGGTCAGTGCGCTGGTGCTGATGCTGTGGGGCAGTAATAAGATCGTGGCCGCCGCCATTGCGATGGTGTGGGGCTTAGGCTTTGCGCTGGTGCCGGTGGGCTGGTCGACGTGGATCACCCGCTCGCTTTCCGATCAGGCAGAAAAAGCCGGATCACTTCAGGTGGCGGTGATCCAGCTTGCCAATACCTGTGGCGCTGCTGTCGGCGGTTATGCTCTCGATAACCTCGGCCTGCTCTCGCCGCTGGTTATCTCCGGTAGCCTGATGCTGCTAACGGCGCTACTGGTGGCCGCGAAAGTTCGCGTAAAAGAAGTGCATTGAGGGTTAACTGTCAGTATGCCGGGTGATGGCTTGCGCCTTACCCGGCTTTTACATGTGTAGGCCCGGCAAGCCTGCGCCGCCGGGCAACTCGTATCAGAACCACGCTTCCCACATCGCGCCAACGTTGAACGAATCCAGCGTTTCATCATCG
This sequence comes from Enterobacter kobei, assembly GCF_018323985.1. GTDB lineage: Bacteria > Pseudomonadota > Gammaproteobacteria > Enterobacterales > Enterobacteriaceae > Enterobacter_D > Enterobacter_D kobei_A. Next base: position 38,805 of record NZ_AP024590.1, read on the forward strand.
GTATTGTTGATACGCGCGGTGCGTTCGTTATCCACCTTGCCGCCGGTCACGTAGAAACGCAGCATCGGACGGAACTCCGGTCCCATGTCGATGGAGATGTTCTGCGACAGCGTGGCTTTCCAGCCGTGGTTATCCCCGCCTTTGTCGAAATCAACTTTCTGCCAGCCCAGTTCCAGCCAGGTAGAATGCACCTGGTTCCACCAGTACATCGGACGCACAATGGCGTTGTAGTTGCGGCGATCGTCGATGTTGTTCGCATCGTTCGAATAGTCGTGGTATGCCAACAGGTATTCGACCTGTGCCTGTTGGGTAAACTTGTAGTTACCTTCAAAGCTGGCGTAGATCGCCGTCAGCTCGTCCGTTTTGTTGTAGACGCTGTTATCTGAGTTATCGGAGTAGCGGGCGATCACTTTATTCACGCCGCTGTCGCCGGTATGGCTCAGCACCACGCCACCCTGCCAGGCTTTCAGGCGCTCATCGCTGTCCACGGCTTTCGAGTCAAAGCCATAGTTGGCGTACAGCTCCACGTCGATCGGACCGGCTTTGATGCCGTGAATTTTCGAGGTCACCGCATAGTTGCCTTTATCGCCGGTGCCGGCACCGCCGGTACAGGTGATGCGTGACGGGTTACCTTCGTCATTCATCACTTCCGGGCTACAGGATTCCACTGCCGCCACGGTTGCCACGTCAAACTGCACGCCGCCGATGTCGAAGTTTTTGATCCCCGCGCCCTGGCCGTCATGGTTCATCCAGAAGTAGTCGTTGATGCCCTGTTGTGGGCGCTGGTGGAAGTCACGACCCGCCCAGATATAGGCATTCGGGTTGGATTCCAGAATGTTGGTCACCCCGGCGTAGGCTTTTTTCAGGTTCACCTCGTCGCCCCAGTGGTCGATCATCACGTTGATGTCCCAGATCGCGCCGTTCGAGCCTTTAAAGGCTTTGGAAAGCTGGAATTCGCCGCCGTTGCCTTCGTTGCCGAGACGACCAATCGCCGAGGAACCGTTATAGGAGCCATCGACGCCGACAAATTTCTGATCGCCGCTCTGGAACTGCGCGCCGTAACGCGCATAGCCGGTAAATTTCACGCCGAACGGGATCGCCATATCCGGGGTCTGCGCCGGGCTTTGCGGTTCGGTAATGACATCGGCTTTCTTCGCAATGGCCGCGTCCATTTTGGCCTGACGTTCTGCCAGGGCTTTATCCACCGCTTTTGCCACGATGGCGTCGATCTGTTCCTGCGTAAATTCTTGTGCGACTACGTTTCCTGAGCAAAGCGCAGCCATGACCGCCAGTGCCACTGGAAGTTTTTTATTTAATTTCATGTTTGTCTCAATGTAGTAAATTATTTTCAGACAATAATCATCCCGCCCGTATTGAACGGAATAATTGTGCTATCACCATGTCATATTATTTGAGGGTACAGATGTATTAAAATATTCTCGTAACGATTTCTCCGTTATCTGATAAATAAATTAACGTTGATAAAGCTGGACGATTTCTTCCGATAATTCACGAGCCAGTAATGAGGTCATTAAATGGTCCTGGGCATGAACCATAATTAATGTCATCGGCTGGCGGGCTTCGCCTGCATCCTGCTCAATCAGTTTGGTCTGCATATGGTGCGCCTGGCGCGAATAGCCGTCGGCCTCACGCAGCAGGCTTTTGGCTTCGTCGATGTTGCCCGCGCGCGCAGCACGCAGGGCTTCAAAGCACAGGCTACGGGACTGCCCGGCATTGACGATAATTTCCATTACCGCTTCTTCTAATTCGATCATGATAAAGACTCTTCGTTAAAACCATTGTTGGCTGAGGTGGCGGCAAACCATTCCCCGCTTTTTTTGACGGTACGCGTCTGGGTTTTCAGATCCAGCTGGACAAAACCGTAGCGGTTTTTATAGCCGTTACACCAGGACCAGTTATCAATAAAGGTCCACATGTGATAACCGAGGCAATTACAGCCTTCGCTGATCCCTTTATGCAGCCACTTCAAATGCCCGGATACAAATTCAATGCGGTAATCGTCATTAATTTTGCCATCTGCAACAAAGCGCTGTTCATTTTCCACGCCCATGCCGTTTTCAGAAATAAAGCAGCGTGGATTACCATAGTTGACGCGTAAATTGGTCAGAATATCGTAAATACCCGGCTCGTAAATTTCCCAGCCGCGATATGGATTCATTTTCCGGCCTGGCATCTCGTAATAATCAAACAACCACTCCGGCATAAACGGCGACTGCGGGTTGACGGCATTTTCGCGGCATTTCACGCGACGTGGCTGGTAATAGTTGATGCCCAGCAGGTCGATTTTTCCTTCGGCGATCAGCGCACCGTCTTCCGGAGTGCAGGCGGGCAGCTGATCGTACTCTTTCAGCAGCGACACCAGATCGGGCGGATATTCACCTTTCAGCACCGGATCGAGGAAGCTGCGGTTAAACAGCAGATCGGCATGGTGCGCTGCGGTGACATCCGCCGGATGCTGTGAACGCGGGTACGACGGCGTCAGGTTCAGCACGATACCAATTTCCCCGGCATAGTGGCCCGCGCGGAACGCCCGCACCGCCGACGCATGGGCCAGCACGGTGTTATAGGCCACGGTGGCCGCGCGTTTGAAATCCACCACGTTCGGGTAATGGAAGTCATACAGATAACCGCCTTCCACCGGCACAATCGGCTCGTTGAAGGTAAACCAGTGCATCACGCGATCGCCGAACAGCTCAAAGCACACCTGCGCGTAACGGCTGAACGCCTCGACCACCTCGCGGTTTTCCCAGCCGCCTTTCTCCTGCATCACCATCGGCATATCGAAGTGGAAGAGGGTAATAAACGGCGCGATCCCCTGCGCCAGCAGCTCGTCGATGACATTGTTGTAAAACGCGACCGCCTGCGGATTCACCTCACCGGTTCCGTCCGGGATCAGCCGTGACCAGCTGATCGAGGTGCGGAAGCTGTTATGGTTCAGCTGTTTCATCAGCGCGATATCCTCGCGCCAGTGCTGATAAAACGTCGAGGTATCAGCAGGCCCTACCTGCTGATGAAAGCGCCACGGTTGGCTGGCGTACCAGTGATCCCATGTTGTTGCGCTTTTACCGCCGTGCTGGCTTTCCCCTTCGGTTTGCAGCGCCGAACTCGCGCTGCCCCACCAAAAATGCGCGGGAAATGCGTATTTCATCTCAACCTTCTCCTTATTCATTACGGGCTGACCGTTTCCGCCAGCGGACTGGTGGCCTGCGCTTTCTGCTCTTCGGTTTTCATCAGCGAGCGCTCATAAGCACGCAGGAACGGCAGGTACATCAGCGCCGACATCACCATACAGACGAGGCACATCACTACCGGACTCAGCGCCCAGTTCGCCGCCCAGGAGGCGCCAATCGGTGCCGGCGTAGTCCATGGCGTCAGGGAGACGACCTGCGCCAGCCAGCCGAGACGGGTTGCGCCATACGCAAGGCAAGCGTTAATCATCGGCACGAAGACGAACGGGATGAACAGCATCGGGTTCATGATGATTGGCGCACCGAACAGGATCGGTTCGTTAATATTAAAGAAGCTCGGCACGATGCCCATTTTGCCGATAGTCCGCAGGTGCGTGGCACGGCTGCGCAGCAGCAGGAACGCCAGCGGTAAGGTGGAGCCTACGCCGCCAATCAGCAGATAGTGATCCCAGAAGCCCTGCAGATAAACGTGCGGCAGTGCAGCACCCGCGGCCAGTGCGGCCTGGTTGGCGGAGAGATTTGCCATCCAGAACGGGTTCATGATGCCGGTGACAATCAGCGAACCGTGGATACCGGCGAACCAGAAGATCTGGCACAGCAGGACCGACAGCAGAATGGCCGGCAGAGAATCCGACGCGGACACCAGCGGCTCCAGCAGGTGCATAATCGCCTGCGGCAGGATCATGCCGGTCTGCGCTTCAATAAACAGGTTCAGCGGATGCAGGGTGGCGATCACCACCAGCACCGGAATGAGGATCTCAAACGAGCGCGCCACGCCGGTCGGCACTTCCTTCGGCAGACGAATGGTAATGTTGTTCTGCTTCAGCCACGCATACATGCGGGTGGAGTAAATCGCGGTGATCAGCGCGGTGAAAATCCCCTGACCGGACAGGTACTGGGTGGAGATTTTGCCGTCGGCATAGGGTGCTGCGACCAGTAAAAACGCCATAAAGGCCAGCAGACCCGACATCACCGGATCGAGATTAAACTGCCGCCCAAGGCTGGCACCGATCCCGACGGAGATAAAGAACGTCATCACGCCCATGCTGAGGTTAAACGGCAACATCAGTTGTTCGCGGTAGGTCTGGGAAAAATCCAGCCAGCCACGGGCAAAGCTGTTAGTGGTATCGGCGGAGAATGGCGGGAAGATAAACACCAGCATAAACGAACCGATGATCATGAACGGCAGCGCGGCGGTAAAGCCATCACGAATGGCGATAACGTACTTCTGCTGCCCCAGTTTGCCCGCCAGCGGGGTAATGGATTGTTCAATGACGGCAACCATTGACTGATATAACGAACTCATAGGAACACCTTTTTAGTGCGCCGCCTCGATGAGCGACAGAGCATAGTCCAGTACCTTATCACCGCGCTGCATACCGTAATCCATCGGGTTGATGGGCTGAACGGGAATGCCGCAGGTGGCAGCCTTTTCGGAAAGCGTATTTAACATATATTTTACTTGTGGGCCGAGTAACACCACCTGGTAGCGCGAGAACTGCGTATCAAATTCCGCCACGCCGTAGGCATCAATCTCCACCGGCAAACCCCGGGTTTGCGCTTCTTCGACCATTTTCCTGACCAGCAGACTTGTGGACATGCCCGCGGAACAACACAGCATGATCTTGACCATCGACAACCATCCTCAAAATGTTAAAAGTTATTGCGGGGCTGATTGGATAACAAACGGAAACCGGTTTCCATTTTTTCAAGGATGAAATGTGAGGCCCGTCAATCTCTGTGATTTATAAGCTTTCTTTATTAGCGCTGCATCACAGATTTTACGGCTATTCTGATAGCAAGAAAGCGTGTTTGGAAAATCGGTTTCCATGAAAAATGGAAAGCGGTTATACTGCAACTGGCGATATTATGAGCCATTGTACGATTTGGAATTTTTTGGCCCTCGCCGGGCCTCCCAGGGGATAAAGATGTCTACAATCAACGACGTATCACGTTTAGCTGGGGTGTCAAAAGCCACAGTTTCACGGGTGTTGAGTGGGTCGCGAGGGGTCAAGGAAGCCAGCCGCCTCGCGGTGTTGAAAGCGGTTGATGAACTGAATTACCGGCCAAACGTCATCGCCCAGTCTTTGCTGAGCCAGTCTACGGGCTGTATCGGCGTGATTTGCGCCCAGGATAACGTTAATCAGACCACCGGTTATCTGTATGCCCTTGAGAAACATCTCAGCCAGCATCAGAAACATTTGCTGCTGCGTTTTGCCAATAACAAAGCGGGCGTGATGAATGCGCTGGAGGAGTTGACCTGCGGCCTGTGTGATGACGTGCTGATCATTGGCGCACGTTTTCCGCTGGGTAACATCGATGAGAGCGTGATCCTCGTGGATTGCGCCGAGGCAGACTCCCCAAACAGCATTCAGTTTGACCACGCCTTCGCCGCCGAAACTGCGTGTAATTACCTGATAAGTCAGGGCCGACGCCAGATCGCCGTTATTCACCCGGACACCAGCGGCGCGGCCGACCAGGTTTTACTCGGTTACAAACACGCGCTGGAAAACAATTTCCTGCCGTTTAATCGTAATCTGGTGTTTATGGATTCCACCAGTTCGTCCGTCGCCTTACAGGTACTGCTTAACAATGCGACCACGCTGAACTTTAACGCGCTGCTGGTGGCCGACGAGCAGGAAGCGCAGCGGGTGATCAGCCAGCTTCAGGCGTTTAATAAATCGGTGCCGGGGGACATTATGGTGTTCAGCCTCGCCGGTTCGCTGCAATTACCTGGTATCCCGAGCATTCCCGCTATCGAGTATTCGATGGATGCCATGGCTGCCCGTATTGTCAGCTGGCTCACCGAAAAAACGCAAAGCGTACTGGGTGCCTGCGTGCTGCGAGGTGATTTAATTATCCCGGATCGCAGAACGCGTTAATTACTCATCGACCCCGCGCCCTGCGGGGTTTTTTTTGATAGCGATCACCAAACAAAAATATATCCTTCCTCCTCCTGCCATTACTTAAGAAATTTAATTTAAGGCCCGCAATTTTAGATTGCGGTTTTGAATGGGTACGGAACACAATACGCGTCGGTATGTGTAAGATTACGTCATACTATGAGCGATCATAGTATTGGCGGTAGCGTTCCCTGGCACAGCCGATGGCATAGGGAGTGGCGCATATCAGTTGATATATATCGAGTAGATTTAATAAATAAAAATTTCCTTAATAATATTATTGAACTTGACGAGAACGCCTACAAACGGTTTTTGGAGATCCTGAAAGTGGAAGGCCGGCTAGAACCAGAATTTTATTAATCATTAAGAAGCCCGGCGACTAAGGGATATTACTTTTACCCGTTACTCATTGCGGATCAGGCGTCTAAAACCAGCTTTAGGACGTGGACAGACTGAAGGCGGCGCGAGCAGCGCACCCGAATATGTCTGTTGAGGATCTGAAAAAGACGCCGCAATATCAGGATACGCAGAACAAATACGGCACAGGTAGTAATTTTCAGCGTGGCATCCAGGCGGCGACAGCGGGGCTACAGGGTCTGGCGGGTGGCAATATCGCGGGCGCGCTGGCGGGCGCATCGGCTCCTGAGCTGGCGCATATTATCGGACATGAATCCGGACTGAGCAGCGATGCCGCCCTTGTAGCGCATGCGATCCTCGGTGGTGTGGCGGCTACGTTGCAGGGAAACAGTGCAGCGGCAGGCGCAGCGGGTGCCGTGTCCGGTGAGCTGGCAGCAAAAGCGATTGCCGCACGGTTGTATCCGCATGCTAAAGAGATGTCTGACCTGACCGAAGAGGAAAAACAGACGGTCAGCATGCTGGCGACAATGTCGGCAGGCCTGGCGGGTGGCCTTGCCGGTGACAGCACGGTATCGGCAGGCACAGGTGCGCTGGTAGGGAAGAATGCGGTTGAGAATAACTATCTGAGCTACGACGAAGCGCATGCTTTTGACAGAGAAATGACTGCCTGTCGTAAAGCTGGCCGTGAATGCGGAGATATTCAGAACAAGTATGCTGTAATTAGTGCTGATAACCGACTGAAATTGCATATTGATGTCGCTGCTGACCCTCTGACGGCTATATCCGGGGAGGATAAATGGAATATTGAGGGCGGACTCAGCGCGGCAGGTCGACCTGGCTGGCTGTATGGTTCGCTGGAAAACCATGATGTGAAGTACTACGTCATTGAAGGCAATAGCTACGACCTGAACTATCTGAATAGCAACACGTCACAGGGGGATAGGGCTCTAGCTTTCTTTGGTGAGCCCGAAAATTATTGGGGGGCTGTAGCGGGGGCTAGTTCACTGTTTGCTTCATCGGCAACATTGTCAGAAAAAGTTATCAGTGCCGGGCTGAGCTACGGGGCAAATGGGGCGGTCCAGATTTCAACCGGCAATACCGGTGAGAAGTTCGATTATCTCAGTTTTATGATGTCAGGCTTAACCGGTGTAGGTACAGCCGGGAAAGGATATTACGCTAACCAGTTGTTGGGTGCCGGTAGTGCTTACATGAGCAGTCAGATTGAAGGCCAGGATAGTACTGTATCAGTAGTGAGTAGCATGGCTGGTACAGGTCTTGGCTATAATATTGGTGCTTCAATTACTAATAAGCTTGAATCGCAATACATCAAAAACGAGCTTGGAATGGACGCCAGCAAAAATGCCTTAAAATACTCTGAATCATCTTTTGGTCCCGGATATTTACTAAAAGGTGGTGAAATGAGTCCTTTACCTGGGACCCTGGGTGGGCTTGGTGGTTCATTAATATCAGAAAGTGCAAGTAGTGTGACTCAAAAAGAAGCTAATGGAGGTGGTAAATGAAACATCCACTACTAGAACTTATTAAGTTGATGTTTATTCTGGCAGTTACTTTTTCTATAGGAATGGTAGTTTGTATTTGGGTTATTACTCGAGAGCCAATCTCTTTAGAGGTGTATATAAAGTATGGGATGATTGGTGCTATTGGCGGTTTATGGGGAGGGGCTGGCGCTTGGTTGATATTTTACCTACAAATACGAAGGCATTTTCGTAAGTAATAATTGTTGAGCATAATGCGCTGGCGGTTCCTGCCCCAGTACCTGTACCAGGTGTACCTGTCGATCCTGGTGACAAAGTGAAGCAGGATCTGATAAAAACATTGCTTCGAGCTTACAAGGCTTGATAGATATGTAAAAGAAACTCTGGATAAAGTAACAGAGTTTTAATTTGGTAGGGCCTGCTCGTCGGATGACAGTGAAAAGCAGAGTCACCCTAACGTTGGTAAAGATTTAACGGACAAAGATAAAGTAGAGTTTGGTGCGGCTGGTTCAGGAACTCCGGGAGGCTGGGAGCCGAAGGATGAGGAAAATGCGAGGAATAAAGATAATCAAATCGGAAAATGGTCGATTGATGAGCTATCCGATAGTGCAAAGCATTTAGACCCAGCCTTTAAAAAGGTGATTTGACTCTTGCTGGCTGTGCCCTTCAAAAAATTGGGAGTCGTGGAGGTAGTGCTTTCCCTGAACCTAAGGGCTATCCATCTACGCTCAACGAACAGGGCCAACAAATTGTAGGAAGTATTTTGAATGACTCCAATAAATCAGTTATTCAAAGTAATACAGGCCATTATGGTCAAGTAACAGATGTAATATCTTCAAGGGGTAGAGGTTTGCGTTATGATGCGCAAGGTAAACCTATAGACCTCCTGGAGCCGCCAGGATGATGAAATTAACAGCTCAAATAGCGAGCTTGCCAGACAGAGAAAATGTTGTTTATGAAATCTATGCTGGATCTGATCAGGTTGTAGAGATCTCAAACGAACCTGACGTTGGCTTGCGAATAGATATTTTTACTTGTCCTGATGGTGGATGTTGGAGTTTTGATTTTAATGAATTCCGCGCTCTTATCGAACAAGCGGAAAAGAATATCGCTTAAAAAGTAACCCCGACCGGGCTTTTGCTTTTAAGCCCTAAAGTCTCAACTTCCCGCCGCTGCAACCTGAGCACATTGGTTGCAGCGATGGTTTCCTGTTGTTTCGTATAATGATGGCGGTTCGCAGAAGGCTTCCCTCCTGCCGCAGAAATAACGAACCGGGTTTTACACTCAAATAAAGGTAAAAATCTCGTCGCGCGGCAGGCGGGATTTTGGCAGGCTGGCGTTAAAATCTTTATCGCTTTTCACGCCCAGCGACACCAGCACCACGCTGGTTAAGCCTTTCTCACGCAGTCCCAGCGCCAGATCCAGCTCACGGGAGTCAAAACCTTCCATCGGCGTGGCGTCAATGCCGAGCATCGCGGCACCCAGCAGCAGACCGCCCAGTGCAAGGTACACCTGCTTTTCCATCCATTGCGGCACATCGCGCAGTTCATAACGATGCATATCCACGTAGCCACGGCGGCCTTTATCCTGTCCGGCTTTGGCTTCTTCGCTGGCGAAGCGGCCATCTTTCTGCTCTTGTTCCAGCACGTTTTGCAGATGTTCTTCCGTCAGATCGCTTTTCATGCACAGGACGATCACATGGGAAGCATTCAGCACTTTTGCTTCGTTATAGGAAAATGCACCAGCGGTGGATTTGGCGATCGCGGCGCGGCCTTCGGCGGTGGAGGCCACCACAAAATGCCACGGCTGGGAGTTCACCGACGATGGGCTGTTTTGCAGCACGTTCAGCAGGGTTTCAATATCGTTTTCCGGCAGGGTCTGGCCGGGTTCAAAAGCTTTGACGGTGTGGCGGGTAAGCACGGCATCATTAAGCGTCATCATTTTTTCCTTTCCAAAAAGTGAAACGTAACGGTTGTTCGCCTGAGAATAGCGCCAAAGCCGACGCAGAAAAACCTGTTCGGCGGTGCAGCACTTTCTCTTAAAAGATGAAAATCAGGTGCGCACTGGCGCGTTTCTGGCAACAATAAAGACCGTTTTTCCTGTTCCATCCCCAGTCCGCCGCAGATGCCAAAGAGCGCAAACCCCGCTAACGCCCGGTAACATTCAGTAGCTACTGAATCAAACAGAGGCGTGATATTATCCACAATAAAACAATGGTTATTGCGCACTTATGATATGGAGATACATATGGCTATACCGGCTTATTTATGGCTAAAGGATGACGGCGGCGCGCTGATTAAAGGTAGCGTGGATGTTCAGGACCGCGATTACAGCATCGAAGTTAAAGGGTTTCATCACAACCTCATGATCCCCACCGATGATGCTACCGGGAAAATAACGGGGACGCGTATACATTCTCCGATGCTGATTATTAAGGATTTCGATAGTTCCAGCCCTTATCTGTATAAAGCCGTTGCTACAGGCCAGAATCTGGCGTCAGCTGAAATTAAATGGTATCGCATCAATGACGCAGGGCAGGAAGCAGAGTATTTCAACATGCTACTGGAAAAAGTCCGCGTTGTTTCTATTTCCCCCGCGATGGCAACAGGCAATAACCCGAACGAGAACCATATGGAAACCGTGGAGCTGCGTTACGAGAAAATTACCTGGAAGCACTGCGACGGAAATATCATCTTTACCGATTCATGGGACGACCGTCAGACTGCGTAAACGCACAAGGGGCGTAATGCCCCTTAATCATATAGCCATCGTCCAGCCTTAGCCGACTCAATAATCATTTCAAGCGTGAGTGTCTTGAACTGGCGGTCACGCCACTCCTTCTTAAGATTGAACTGCCACCAGTAAAATTCAGGCATGAAATAGTTGTCGATATTAAAATTGCTATGCTCGATGCCGTACCGGGTGAACAGGTCAAACAGCATTTCCTCCAGATCTTCCTGGAAGAAATTAAAGTGTTCTTGAAATGTCCATTCTTTCTGCGCTGGTTGATCGCGCTCGCCGTACTTCTCAGTGACGTAATCCAGCAGCTCTTGCTCATCAGGCCGCAGCATTAGAAATAGGTCCATGCAATCCGATCTTTTGACCGGGCGATGAGGTTGTATTTCTTTCTCGTTTCTCTGGCGACAATGGCGAATATGATCACTGCCTGGGTGTAACCAACGTAAGGGACCGCTCTACCTACTATAGCTCCTACCTTGTTTGTATCACGGCTATGCCCCAATACGCTGGTTCCCATTTTCATTCCACCCGGAAGGCGAACGTTCTTGAGTATTCTGCGGGATAACTTAGACGCAATGCTGGTTCGTTTAACTTTTGAACCCAGTACAACACGCTTAGGTAGTATGGGCTGACCGGCAAGGATGGTTGCAGCTGTTTCTATCTCAACCCCTAAATGATCCGCCAGGAACTCTGCAAATATCAGCCAGAATAGCTCTTGCGGGGTTAGGTTCGCGTTGCCGTGGTAAAAGTACGTGCCGCCCAGTTCTTCCGTGGTATCCATAAGATCATTCCCTTTTCTAGTTTAGGTTACATTATTCCCTGGTTGTAACATGGGCAATAAAATACCGTTTTTTCAATTCTTTCTGCGGGAAATCCGGCGACCTTAGAGGCACAAGGGCCTGCCATCCAACAGAGCTAACCGTGACATTTTAACTAAATAGCAAGATACAAGGTGCGCACTGGCGCGTTTCTGGCAACAATAAAGACCGTTTTTTTCCTGTTCCGGAGAGCGTCATGATCCGCCTCGAAGATGTGACCTTGTTTGTGCGCGCCGCGGCGTTAGGCAGTTTTTCCAGTGCCGCCCGTGAGGCGGATTTATTGCCGGGTCAGGTGAGCGCTGCTGTGCACCGGCTGGAGCGCGATCTGGATAAACGGCTGTTCGTGCGCTCCACGCGCAGCCTTCGGCTGACGGCGGAAGGGGAAAAATACCTGCCGTTCGCCCAGGAGATGCTGGCGGTGGTGCAGGCGGGGCAAGAGAGTCTGCACAGCAGCGATGACGAACTCCAGGGCGAGCTGAAAGTCGCCGTGCCGTCGGACATTGGCCGCAATGTGCTGCTGCCGCTGATCACCGATTTTTGCACGCAGCATCCGAAAATCACCCTGCGGCTGTCGCTGTCCGATCAGATCAGCGATATTTTTCGCGATCCGGTGGATGTGGCGATCCGCTATGGTGTGCTGGATAACAGCAGCTACGTTGCGCTGCCGCTGGCGGAGAAAAACCGCCGTGTACTGGTGGCGTCGCCTGATTATCTGGCCGCGCACGGGCGTCCCGCAACGCTGGGCGATGTAACCCATCATCAATGCCTGCTATACACCATGCACAGCCACGTTCACGATAAATGGACGTTCCATGAAAACGGTTTGCGCCGCCAGCTCACGGTGAAAAGCCGGATGCTGTGCGATGACGCCGACGTCGCCCGCCGCTGGGCGATTGCCGGAATGGGCATCGTCTATAAATCCTGGATAGACGTCAGCGCGGATGTGGCGGCTGGCAGGCTGGAAGTGCTGTTGCCGCATATTGCCGGCGAGGCGGCTCCCCTTAATCTCATCTGCCCGCACCGTAAGCAATTTTCCCCGGCGGTCCGCCAGCTGCACGACATGTTGCGCGCGCAGATGACAGCCATCGTCGGCGACCTGGCCGCCCCGCGTTAACGCTGTTGCAGCGGGCGGCAGATCACCAGCATGGCGATGGCGCTGCACAGCGGCACGGCGGCGAGCAGCAGCCAGGGCATAATCGCCTGCGGGGATGGCGTCAGCGCGTGATCGAGCTGGCCGCCGAGCAGAAAATTACCCGCCAGCACCGCCACGCCGCCCATCGAGGCGAGGGCGCCGTAATGGGCGCCGAGATTATGCTCGCTGGCGAAACGCGGCACTAAATCCATGCCCACCGGTACAATAATCATCTGTCCGAGCGTTAATAGCGTCACCATGCAAATGGCCGGGATCAGCCGCTGCCAGTTATCGGGCGGCACGTCGGCGGCAAAGAATGCCACACTGGCAAACGAGGCGCTCAACAGCCCGAAGCCGAGCGGCAGCGTGCGCAACGGGCCGAGACGACGGGCTATGCGTGCCAGCGGCAGTTGCAGACAGACGATCAGCAGCGAGGCGAGCATAAACAGCGGCCCGAGATCGGTTTCCCGGCTGCCGGAGCGGCGCAGTTCCACCGGCAGCGCGAGGTAGAGCTGGTTATAGCTGAACAGATAGGCGCTGTAGGCGATGATAAAAGCCACAAAACGCGGCTGGCGGAAGGTCTCCCACCAGGGCGTGATTTTCAGTTCGCTGGCCTTGCGCGGCGTGGCGGGCAGGCTGAAAAACAACACCACCAGCGCGACGATAAACACCCCCGCACCGGCCAGCGCCACGCGCTGAAAACCAAATCCCGCCAGCAGCGCGCCGAGCACCGGTCCCAGTACCGCGCCCAGTTCGCCGCAGATGGCAAAGAGCGCGAACCACTCCTGGCGGCTGCGCTTGCCGTCGGCCTCACTCTGCGTACCGGCCTTCGCCAGCAGCGCCTCGATAGCAGGGGAGAACAACGCCCCGCCGACGCCGGTCAGACACGCACCCAGCACCACCGGCCAGAACGACTCCCCCAGCGCCAGCAGTAGATAGCCGCTCACCCGCACCAGACAGCCGCTGAGGATCACCACCCGCGCACCAAAGCGGTCCGCCAGCGCGCCGCCCACCAGAAACATCCCCTGTTGCGAGAACGTGCGCAAGCCAATCACCAGCCCGATCACCCAGCCTGACAGCAGCAGGTCATCGCGCAGATAAATCGCCAGAAAAGGCACAACGGCATAGAAGCCAATATTAAAGACCAGCTGGCAGCCTGAAAGCAGATAAGGGGAGGTGCGTTTTGGTGCATCTGTCGAAGTTGAAAACATGCCATAACCGAAGTTGAGTGATGAAAATTGACAATATATTTTGCGATGGGTATAAGTCCACCACTTAAGAATGATTTGCATTTACCTGCGCGTAGCCACTGATCCTCTGGAGTAAGACGAATGCCGGTTTTAAAGAAATCGCTGTTAGCTTTAGGAATGCTTTGCCTGAGTACGGCCTCTGCCTTTGCGACTCACTACCCGTTAACCCTTGATAACTGTGGCACAAAGCTCACTTTCAACAAAGCGCCGGAGCGCGTGGTGGCGCTGGGGCAGAACTCCGCCGAAATCATGCTGATGCTCGGTTTGCAGGACAAAATGGTCGCCAGCGCCTTCTGGCCGACAAAAGTCTTACCGGAACTCGCGAAGCAGAATGAAAAAGTCAAAGTGCTGACCGTGGAGATCCCGACGCTGGAGTCCATTCTGGCACAGGAGCCGGATTTTGTGGCGGCACAATTGCCGTTGCTGCTCGGGCCGGACAGTAAAGTCGCCAAACGTGAAGATTTTGCCGCCGTAGGCGTAAACAGCTATTTATCGCCGGGTGTCTGCACCACTACCAAAAACACTGGTGACATCTACGGCAGCCGCAAACAGATGTGGGACATGACCCAGCTGTACAAAGAAATTAACGACCTGGCAGCGATTTTCGACGTGCAGGATCGCGGTGATGCGCTGGTGGCGAGCTTTAAAAAGCGCGAAGCCGATCTGCGCGAGAAATTCCACAAGGGCAATAAAGATCTGTCGTTCGTCTTCTGGTTCTCCAGCGCCTCGCCGTCAGCCGATGCGCACATGAGCGGCAAGAACAGCGCCTCCGGTTTTATCGCGAATATGCTGGGTGGCCACATCGCCCTGAATACCGACGCCGAATGGCCGACGGTGAGCTGGGAAAGCGTGATCAGCGCCAACCCGGACGTGATTGTCGTTGCCAGCCTCGACCGTAACCGCTGGGTACTGGATCGCGCCGAAGAAAAAATTAAATTCCTGAAAACCGATCCGGCAGTCAGCCAGCTGGATGCGGTGAAAAAAGGCCATATCGTGGTGATGGATGGTCAGGCGATGAACCCGACCGTGCGCACGATTTATGGCGCGGAGCAGGTGGCGGCACAATTAGAGAAAATGGATCTGAACTGATGTCTGTTGCGTCCCGCTCGGTAGTTGAAAATTTGCGATCCGTAGTGCTGTTGCTGAGCGCGGTGCTGGTGCTCGGCATCACCATCGCCTTCAGCGTCGGGGTGGGCGAGCTGTCGATCCCGTTAAAAACCACGTTTTTCGCTATCACCAATAAGCTCGGTCTGACCGGCGTAACCTTAAACCGCATCCATGAGACGGTGATCTGGGATTTTCGTCTCAGCCGGGCGCTGGTTGCCGCCTGTAGCGGCGCGGGGCTGGCCATCTGCGGCGCGGTGCTGCAAAGCCTGTTGAAAAACGCGCTGGCGGAGCCGTATGTGCTGGGCGTGTCAGCCGGTGCCTCCACTGGCGCGGTGGCCGTGGTGGTACTGGGCGTGGGTGCCGGGGCGGTGTCGCTCTCCGCCGGGGCCTTTATCGGGGCCTTCGCCGCGTTCTTGTTCGTCGCACTGCTGACCAACGGTGCGCGCGGCGGCAATGAACGTACCATTCTTGCGGGTGTGGCAGCGTCGCAGCTGTTCAATGCCCTGACCGCTTACACCATCAGCACCTCTGCCAATGCGCAGCAGGCGCGCGATGTGATGTTCTGGCTGCTTGGCAGCTTCAGCGGCGTGCGCTGGCCGGAGTTTCAGCTGGTGCTGGTGGTGGTGGTGATTGGCCTTGCGGTGTGTCTGTACCATGCGAAAGCGCTGGATGCCTTTACCTTCGGGGATGACGCAGCGGCATCGCTCGGTATTCCCGTCGGTGTGATCCGTTTGATCCTCTTCTCCGTCACGGCGTTGATGACCGCCGCCATCGTCAGCATGGCCGGCTCCATCGGCTTTGTCGGCCTGGTGGTGCCCCATATGATGCGCTACTTCTTTGGCCCGCTGCACCGCAAACTGCTGGTGGCGTCGGCGCTGATGGGCGCGATCCTGATGGTGCTGGCAGATATCGCCTCCCGCACGGTGATCGCCCCGCAAAGCCTGCCGGTGGGCGTGGTGACCGCGCTGGTTGGCGTGCCGTTCTTTGCCGTTATTCTTTATCGCTCGGGGAAATTTTCATGAGTATCGGTGCTGAAAATCTGTCCTGGCGTATCGGAAAAAAAGTCATTGTTAACGATGTGTCGCTCAGCGTGCCCACAGGCCAGACCATGGGGCTGCTCGGCCCGAACGGTTCCGGGAAATCCTCCCTGCTGCGGATCCTTGCCGGATTGCGCCGGCCTGATGCGGGCCGGGTGACGCTCGACGGCGGTGACGTGCGCGAGCTTGGCAAAAAAGCGCTGGCGAAGCGCGTGGCTTTTGTGGAGCAACACGCGGCGACGGATTCCAACATCAAAGTTATCGATGTAGTGAAGCTGGGGCGCATTCCACACCATTCACCGCTCTCGCCGTGGACGCATGCGGATGACGAGATCGTCACCGCCGCGCTGGCGCGCGTGGAGATGCTCGACCGCCAGCAGCAGGGCTGGCAGAGTCTGTCCGGCGGCGAGCGTCAGCGGGTACACATTGCCCGCGCGCTGGCGCAGTCACCCTCGGAGATTTTGCTCGACGAGCCGACAAACCATCTGGATATTCACCATCAGATGCAATTGATGCGGCTGATCAGCGCGCTGCCGGTCACCAGTATTGTGGCGATCCACGATCTGAATCATGCGGCGATGTTCTGTGATTCGCTGGTGGTGATGCAGAACGGCGGGATTGTGGCGCGCGGCACGCCGGACGAGGTGCTGACCGAAGAGATGCTGCGCGAGGTTTTCCACGTCGAAGCCAGAGTAGAGATTTCCCGCTTCAGCGGCAAAAAGCATATTCACTTTTTGTAGGACGGGATGCGGTGCAGCGCCAATAGTCGGGCTGCACCGCTGTCAGGTTAGCCCTTCCAGCGCGACTGACAGTCAGCTATGGTCTTTCCCACTTACTTACTTGCCTTTAATTGCGCCGCAAAATGCATTATCTCTTTCTGGCTGACGACGCGGCTTGCATCCACCTCAGCCAGTCCTGCTTCAATTTGCTTATGGTGGCGCTCAGCTTCTGGGGTCAGCGGCGTATTTGAATGTGACACCTCAATCGGGGACTGTGCGTCAGTATTCTGTTTTGGATGGGAATGCATAAGTATGATCTCCTTTCATAACATTCGAAGAAGTATGCCGGATCATCCGAGGATTAATCCGGCACGAAGTCACCTTAATTGAGCGCTGCCAGTGTCGATTCGATCCTCTTTATCCTCTGCTGTGCCGCTTTGAGTTCATCCTGAAGCCGCTGCTCCTGCTCGTTGTATGCCATCAGCACGATGCATCTATTCATCACTTTTACCGTGATCTGTTGTCCGGTATCGAACCCCGCTTCCCTTAACCATTTTCCTTTCAGGATCAGGTTCGGCGTGCTTTTATCCGGTCCATGCGGGCGATAGCCCACGATCACGGAACGCTCGCTTTTTTTAATCTCTGACTCTGGGGTAGAATGCGGATCAGCCATAATCAACTCCTTGATAGTTGGTAAGGTTAGACGCTCCGGCTGTGTTACCGCACATCGGAGCGTTGTTTAATTCCTGCGTCAATGTGGTAGGTACCACATGCGTATAAACCAACCGAAATGGTACCTACCATGCAAGAAAAAAAGAAACCAAACTTCGACCGTACTAAAAGCACGATGAAAAACATTCGTTTTGAAGATGAGCTTCTGGAGCAGATTGAGAAAGCAGCGGGAAAAGGGAATTTTAGTAAGTGGGTGAAAGAAGCCTGCAAAATGCGATTGCAGAAACCTGACGCTTAATCACCCCATATGATTTTCCCGATGGGATCTGGGGCAATTACAGCGACTTTTTGTCCTCTTTTTTCCACTGTAGCAAAGCGGCAATATCTTTCTCACCTTCAGCTTCTTTTAAGAGGCGCTGCTGTCCGGCAAACTGTTTATATTCTGCCTGCGCTTTCTCGTCTGCCATTTTTTTACTGACGGAACCTGCGCCGCCCAGAACTTCTCGGTCGTTAAATTGCAGGAACTGATCCAGTTTATCCTGCCAGTCACGCAGAAATATTTCTTTGCGGCGCCTGGCCTGATCTTCAGCAAAATCCAGCCACATGTTAACCACGCGGTTAAGTTCGCTGACCTCATTCTGGCTAAGGTAGTTTTTAGCTACCGTCACATCACATTTGCGCACCTCTTCGCCTTTATAATTGGTTAATCCCATGTGTGGTTTACTGGCATCAGCGCGTTTGTGGATGAGTTCCGCAGCTGTGTGTCCGGTACAGGCAAAATGCAGCTTATTCTGGATGGTTTGAAAAAACTGCGTCGTTTCTTTCAGGGAGGGTTGATAGTCAGCGGCTAATGCGAAGATCTCGCGAACACGTAAATAAACCCTGCGTTCGCTGGCCCGAATATCGCGGATGCGCTCCAGCATCTCATCGAAATAGTCAGGCACGGTTGAAGAACCAACTGGCGGATTTTTTAGTCGTTCATCATCCATGACGAAACCTTTAAGCAGGTACTGCTGTAGCGTCTGGGTGGCCCATTGCCGGAATTGAGTGCCTCGTGCAGAGCGGACGCGGTAACCAACTGCAAGGATCACAGGCAGGCTGTAATGAAGTCTGTTACGACTCACCTGACGACTGCCTTCCTGCTGAACTTGTAAGTAAGACTTACAGGTTGCATTTTGTTCAAGTTCGCCTTCTTCGTAGATCCCTTTGATGTGCTGTGTAACGGCCTGGGGTGTAATCTGATAAAGGTTTGCGATAGTTGCCTGAGGGAGCCATAGCGTCTCCTGTTCAAAGCGACATTCCACGCGCACTTCGCCGTCATCACTGGCAAACATAATAAACTCGCCTGCCGGAGCCGGGCCTGAAAGTTCCTCTGTCATGCTGCCTCCTTAAACGCTGGCCGAAAATTATGTGGGATCTACCAGAATGTTAAGCGTTCATGACGTTACCATGAATGCCATAAACACGGTTATCAACATAATATGTGAAAACAAACAGGAGTAAAAAAACAGAAATGAAACGTGGGGGTAGTTCGCAAAGTTTGCGTTAAGCAGGAGAATGTTGCAGAGCATTTACGCCACAAGTGGCGGAAGATCACAGGAGTCGAACCTGCCCGGCACCGCTGGCGGCACCAACTGGATTTGAAGTCCAGCCGCCTCACCGGAGACGACGATCTTCCCAGCCTTCATTGCTACATGGAGGCGGGGCGCATTATAGCCACTTTCCTTCCGTAACCACATACCCTGTCACACTTTTTTATCACTTCTGCGTCAAACCTTTCTCTGGTTTTAGTTAAAACCCTATTAAATCCATTGCTTATCCTCACCCCTCATTTTCAGCTACCCCGATCACATAAAACAAGAATCGTAATCTGATAACCAGAAAACGGAATACCCGCTTCCGAAACGATGGTTTAAAACGTCTGCAACCGGTATCGGCGCACTTCTGAGCAAAAGGATGAAAGATGAAGAGTCAGATTATTTCTGTGAAGGAGAAGATTGGTTACGGCATGGGTGACGCCGCCAGTCATATCATCTTCGATAACGTAATGATGTACATGATGTTTTTCTATACGGATATTTTTGGTATTCCCGCCGGCTTTGTCGGTACCATGTTCTTACTGGCTCGTGCGCTGGATGCGATTTCCGATCCCTGCATGGGGCTTATCGCCGACCGCACGCGCAGCCGCTGGGGTAAATTCCGCCCGTGGATGATGTTTGGCGCGCTGCCCTTCGGCATTGTCTGCGTACTCACCTACAGCACGCCCGATCTAAGCATGAACGGCAAAATGATTTACGCCGCCGTGACTTACACGCTGCTGACCCTGCTCTACACCGTGGTGAATATCCCATACTGCGCGCTGGGCGGTGTGATCACCAACGACCCGGCGCAGCGTATCTCTCTGCAATCCTGGCGCTTCGTACTGGCGACGGCGGGCGGCATGCTCTCCACCGTGCTGATGATGCCGCTGGTGAATTTGATTGGCGGGGAAGACAAAGCGCTGGGCTATCAGGGCGGCATTGCCGTACTGTCGGTGGTGGCGTTCCTGATGCTGACGTTCTGCTTCTTTACCACCAAAGAGCGTATCCAGGTGCCGCCGAACACCACGCCGATGCGTGAAGATCTGCGCGACATCTGGAACAACGACCAGTGGCGTATCGTCGGCCTGCTGACCATTCTCAACATCCTGGCAGTCTGCGTGCGCGGCGGGGCGATGATGTACTACGTCACCTGGATCCTCGGCACACCGGAGGTGTTCGTTGCCTTCCTTACCACTTACTGCGTCGGAAACCTGATCGGCAGCGCGCTGGCGAAGCCGCTCACCGACTGGAAATGCAAGGTCAGCATCTTCTGGTGGACCAACGCCCTGCTGACGGTTTTCAGCGTGGCGATGTTCTTTGTACCGGTTAGCGCCAGCCTCACCATGTTTGCCTTCATCTTTATCATCGGCGTGCTGCATCAGCTGGTGACGCCGATCCAGTGGGTGATGATGTCTGACACCGTCGATTATGGCGAATGGTGTAACGGCAAGCGCCTGACCGGTATCAGCTTCGCGGGCACGCTGTTTGTGCTGAAACTGGGTCTGGCGATTGGCGGCGCGCTCATCGGCTGGGCGCTGGCGGGCGGCGGCTATGACGCGGCGGCCAAAACGCAGAACAGCACCACTATCACCATTATTGTTGCGCTGTTCACCCTTGTTCCGGCGGCCTGTTATTTCCTCAGCGCCATCATCGCGAAACGCTACTACACCCTGAAAACGCCGTTCCTGGTGAAAATCATGGATCAGCTGGCACAGGGCGCGCGTCGCAACGAACAGGCGTTTAACGAGACACCCGTTGCCAAAGAATTACCGCATTAAAAGGAACCGATAATGAAAATCAGTGATGGAAACTGGCTTATTCGGCCCGGGCTGAACCTCATTCACCCAATCCTGGTGTTCGATGTTGAACAGCAGGGCAATGAGATGGTGGTGTACGCCGCACCGCGCGATGTGCGTGAACGGACCTGGCAGCTCGACACGCCGCTGTTTACGCTGCGCTTTTTCTCGCCGCAGGAAGGCGTGGTCGGCGTGCGCATGGAACATTTTCAGGGTGCGCTGAACAACGGCCCGCATTATCCGCTGAATGTGCAGGACGTGCCTGTCGAGATGCAGAATACGGCAGCGTTCGCCGAACTGAAAAGCGGCGCGTTAAGTGTACGTGTGACCAAAGGCGACGGCTGGTCGCTGGATTTTCTGCGCAACGGCGTGCGCATCACCGGCAGCCAGGTAAAAAATAACGGCTACGTGCAGGACACCGTCAGCAACCGCAATTATCTGTTTGAGCGGCTGGACCTGGGCGTCGGCGAAACCGTGTATGGCCTCGGCGAGCGGTTTACCGCGCTGGTGCGCAACGGGCAGACGGTGGAGACCTGGAACCGCGACGGCGGCACCAGCACCGAGCAGTCGTATAAAAACATTCCGTTCTACCTCACCAGTCGCGGGTATGGCGTGCTGGTGAATCATCCCCAGTGCGTGTCCTTTGAAATCGGTTCGGAAAAAGTCTCCAAAGTGCAGTTCAGCGTGGAGTCTGAATATCTGGAATATTTTGTCATCGACGGGCCGACGCCAAAAGAGGTGCTGAACCGCTATACGCAGCTGACCGGTCGCCCGGCGCTGCCGCCGGCGTGGTCGTTTGGCCTGTGGCTGACCACCTCGTTCACCACCAATTACGATGAAGCCACAGTAAACAGCTTTATCGACGGCATGGCGGAGCGCCATCTGCCGCTGCACGTGTTCCATTTTGACTGCTTCTGGATGAAAGCCTTCCAGTGGTGCGATTTTCAGTGGGATCCGGTGACCTTCCCGGATCCGGAGGGCATGATCAAACGTCTGAAGGCGAAAGGGCTGAAAATCTGCGTCTGGATCAACCCGTATATCGGCCAGAAATCGCCGATATTTAAAGAGTTGAAAGAGAAGGGCTATCTGCTGAAACGCCCGGACGGCTCGCTGTGGCAGTGGGATAAATGGCAGCCGGGGCTGGCTATCTATGATTTTACAAATCCGGAAGCCTGCCAGTGGTATGCAGAGCAGCTGAAAGGACTGGTGGATATCGGCGTGGACTGCTTCAAAACCGATTTCGGCGAGCGCATCCCGACGGACGTGGCCTGGCACGACGGTTCCTGTCCGCAGAAAATGCACAACCATTACGCCTATATCTACAACGAGCTGGTGTGGAAGGTGCTGAAAGAGACAGTGGGCGAGGAAGAGGCGGTGCTGTTTGCTCGTTCGGCGTCGGTAGGGGCGCAGAAATTCCCGGTGCACTGGGGCGGCGACTGCTACGCCAACTACGAGTCCATGGCGGAAAGTCTGCGCGGCGGGCTGTCGATTGGCCTGTCCGGCTTTGGTTTCTGGAGCCACGATATCGGCGGCTTCGAAAACACTGCCCCGGCGCACGTCTATAAGCGCTGGTGCGCGTTCGGGCTGCTCTCCAGCCACAGCCGCCTGCATGGCAGCAAATCCTATCGCGTCCCCTGGGCTTACGATGAAGAGTCCTGCGACGTGGTGCGCCACTTCACGCAGCTAAAATGCCGCCTGATGCCGTATCTGTACCGCCAGGCCGCGCTGGCCCGTGATGTCGGCACGCCGATGATGCGCGCCATGATGCTGGAATTCCCGGACGATCCGGCGTGCGACTACCTCGACCGCCAGTATATGCTCGGCGATGCAGTAATGGTCGCGCCGGTCTTCTCGGAGGCGGGGGACGTGCAGTTTTATCTGCCGGAAGGCCGCTGGACGCACCTGTGGCGCAACGATGAACTTTCCGGTAGCCGCTGGCACAAACAGCAGCATGATTTCCTGAGTCTGCCGGTTTACGTGCGGGATAACACCCTGCTGGCGCTGGGAAATAACGATCAGAAGCCGGACTATGCGTGGAACGACGGCACGGCTTTTCAGCTGTTCAGCCTGGAAGATGGCCGTGAAGCCCGCTGCGAAGTACCGGCCGATGATGGCTCAGTGGCCTTCACGCTACAGGCGCGGCGGGAAGGGAATACCCTTACGGTGACCGGCACCGGTGACGCCCGTAACTGGACGCTGTGTTTGCGCAATATCCCGCAGGTGAGCGCCGTGCAGGGCGGCTCACAGGCGGGCAGCGAGTGGGGAACGGTCATTACCGCGCAGGGCAATACGCTGGTGGTTACGATCTGAGTGTTAACCCTCTCCCGTCAGGGAGAGGGTGTCGTTACGGGCTGCGCGGTACTCACCTCGCCGTTACGCATCGTCTGTGTGATCTGCTGTTTTTCGGTATTCAGCACTTTCAGCTCTGCATTCACCGTGGGCTTTAACGGCGTACTGGCTTTTACGTTGCCGCTGGCGGTCAGCTGAATATTGCCATCGCCGGAAATCGGCAGCGCAGGCCAGCCCCACTGCTGCAATACGTTCACCGGCACGCCGCGCCCGTTGAGGCTCACTTTCACCTGGCGATCCGCTAGTTGCGACACCACGGCGGTGGCTTCCAGTAATCCCTGGCCGGTAAAAGCGCTCAGCTCGCTGATGTTTACCGCAGTGTTATTCGCGTTCAGTGCCAGCGACGGACGACGCACATCGACGCGGTTAAATGTCGCCGCCGCGCCATTCAGTTTGGCGTTGCCGCCCCAGACGCCCCATTTGCCGTCGCGCGCCAGTTGCAGATTATTTCCATAGCCATCCAGCGCGGTGATCTGCCACGGGAAGGCGGGATCGATGTCGATCACCAGGTTGCGGCTGGCGCTGAATTTTTTCAGCACCACGGCATTCAGCCAGCCGGGGAGAGGATCCATCCACAACTGTTTCCAGTTGGCGGGCAGGGTATATTCCAGACCGGCAATGGCGGCGTCATCCAGCACCAGCGCTTTGCCGTCGCGCAACCAGTTGCCGGCGGTGCGTACCATGCCGCCTTCCCAGCGCGAGGTGAACTGACGCAGCGCCACGCCCTGCGGCGAAAACTCCGCGTTGAGAATAGGATCAAACAGGTGCAGCGAGCCGTAGATAAATTCACTGGCGTTCATCGACAGCCTGCCGTCGTCGCTCTGCCAGTCGCCATTGCTGAGCGTCAGGTTACGCACGCTCAGATCCAGATCGGTCACTGCCCAGTCCGGCCCCTGCAGACGTGCGTCGGTGACTTCCAGCCTGCCGATTTGTAACGACGGCAGCGTGGTAAGCGGCGTGAAGAAATCACTCAGGGATTTATCGCTTTGCAGACGGATGTCATTGAGGCGCAGGCTGTCGACAATCCAGCCGCCGTTGGCCGTGCGGCGGGCGGTGCCGGTGAGTGAGCCGCGGGACATGTCCGCGCCAATGGTGCTCAGCGTCACCTCATTGTTATCGATACTGCCCTGAATGAGGACATTGCTGATGGGGACGCCATTGAGCCTCATTGAGCCTGCGCTCACCTGGATCTGCGTCTGGCTGCCCAGCACATTGCCCGCTTTCGGCTGCCAGGGGCTGATGCCGCCGGTGACGCGCTGGGCGCTGAGATCCCAGCCGGTCGCCGGGCTGTTGAACGCCATATTGTTCAGTTGCAGGCGGTCCGCCTGGAAAGGCAGCGGGGCGGTGGTGGGGGATAAATTCAGCGTCCCGTCAGCCAGTAAAATCGTGTCGGCATGCAGCGGATCGGTGAGCTGACGGCTGCTGAAGCCAATATCTACCGCTTTCGCATCCAGGGTGGCGGGCTGACCTTTACGGCCAAAAGTAACGTTTTTTAACAGCACATGGGAAGGCGAAGAAAAACGGTGATCCACCGCCTCGACGGTGAGCTGGTAGTCGCTGTTATCGGTGACCCAGTGGCCGACCTGTGCCGCCCCCCAGCGCGTCTGGATCAAAAAATAGCCCGCCAGAATCAACACCAGCAGCGCGATCAGCAAAAAAATCAGCAGTTTTCCAATGCGTTTCATCGTCTTCCCTTCCTCAATGCAGACAGGGAATTTATGCACGATTTGTGCGCAATGCTCAAGGAGGGAATGGTTAATGCGTGTAAAGGCGACAGCAGGCGAGGCCCGCTGCCGCCATGAAAATCAGTTTTTCTCAGGCGGGAAAACGAGGTTCAGCACGATAGCGGTAATGCCGCCTGCGGCGATACCAGAGGAGAGCAGGTTCTTCAGCCAGTCTGGCGCAAATTGCAGGATCAGTGGCTGCTGGGAGACGCCCAGGCCGACAGCCAGCGACAGGGCGATAATCATGATCGCGCGGCGGTTCAGCGGTTCGCGGGACACGATACGCACCCCGGATGCGGCAATGGTACCGAACATCACCAGCGTTGCGCCGCCCAGTACTGGCTCAGGAATGTGCTGTACGAAGCCACTCACTGCCGGGAACAGGCCGAGCACGATCAGCATCAGCGCCACCACAAAACCGACATAACGGCTGGCCACGCCTGTCAGCTGGATCACGCCGTTGTTCTGTCCGAAACAGGAGTTCGGGAAGGTGTTGAACACCGCCGATACAAACGAGTTCAGGCCATTCGCCAGCACGCCGCCTTTCAGGCGCTTCATGTACAGTGGCCCGGAAACCGGCTGTTCTGAGACGTCAGAGGTGGCGGTAATATCGCCGATGGTTTCCAGCGAGGTGATCATAAATACCAGCATCAGCGGCAGCAGCAGGCTCCAGTCGATGCCTAATCCGTAATAGAGCGGGGTGGGGATCATGATCAGGTTGCTGCTGGTCGGTGCGGTATTCTCCGGCAGCATACCCAGCGCCCAGGCGAGGATATAACCCACCGCCATGGCAATCACCAGCGAGGCGACGCGCAGATACGGATTGCGCTGGCGGTTAAGCAGGATGATCACCGCCAGAACCGCACCTGCCAGCAGCAGGTTTTTCGGTGCGCCGAAGGTGTGATCGGCCATGGCACCGTAGCCACCGCCGATAGACGTCAGGCCGACCTGGATCAGCGACAGACCAATAATCATCACCACTACGCCGGATACCAGCGGCGTAATAATGCGGCGCGCCAGGTGCAGCACGCGGGAAAGGACCATCTCGGTACAGCTCGCCAGCATCAGGGTGCCAAAGAGCGCTGCCATCATGGTCGGCACATCCGCGCCGCCGGTTTTCAGCGCCGTCCCGCCCATGATCAGCGGTGCCACAAAGTTAAAGCTGGTGCCCTGAATGGATAACAGCCCGGAACCAACCGGTCCCCACGCTTTGATCTGAATAATAGACGCCACACCGGAGGCAAACAGCGACATGCTGATGATGTGCTGCGTGTCCTGCGCCGGTAAGCCGAGCGCCTGACAAATCAGCATCGCCGGGGTGATGACCGCAACAAACATTGCCAGTAGATGCTGACAGGCGGCAAAAAGCGTTTGTGCCAGCGGCGGGCGATCTTCCAGGCGGTAGATCAGCTCACTATTGTGCATCGGCGCAACCGGTTGCGCATTTTCAGACTCGACGGTGTTAACGGACATCTCTGGCGATCCCATGATGGAAAAGCGGGGATTTTATCGGACTGCCTGGTAAAAGCAAACGTTTGCCAGCAAAAAATCTCATAATTAAAAGGGATAAAAAGCGGGCGAGATATAGCGTTGTGCGTATGTCAGAAGAAACGGCGACAAATTTGCGTCAGGCGTTGGAATAGCGTTCGGTTTCCGGCATCCAGCGTTCGATCAGCGCCAGCGCCTGTTCCGGGTAGCGTTCATGAATATGACGGGCGAGGCGCTGCACATCGGGGATCATCGCCTGGTCGCGAAGCAGATCGGCGACTTTGAATTCGGCATTGCCGGTCTGACGCGTGCCAAGCAGTTCGCCAGGGCCGCGAATTTCGAGATCTTTTTGCGCAATCACAAAGCCGTCGTTGCTGTCGCGCAGCACCTGCAGGCGTTTCTGAGCGGTTTTCGACAGCGGCGATTTGTACAGCAGTACGCAGTGGGATGCCACCGCGCCACGGCCTACGCGTCCCCGTAGCTGGTGGAGTTGCGCAAGGCCCAGGCGTTCCGGGTTTTCGATGATCATCAGGCTGGCGTTCGGCACGTCCACGCCGACCTCGATGACGGTGGTGGCGATCAGCAGATGCAGTTCGCCCAGCTTAAACGCCTGCATCACTGCCTGTTTCTCGGCAGGCTTCATGCGGCCATGAACCAGACCGACATTGAGTTCCGGCAGCGCCAGCTTCAGTTCTTCCCAGGTGGCTTCTGCGGCCTGGGCTTCCAGCAAATCGGATTCTTCGATCAGCGTACAGACCCAGTAAGCCTGGCGGCCTTCGCTGATGCATGCCTGGCGCACGCGATCGATAATATCGCTGCGGCGCGTGTCGGGAATGGCGACTGTGGTGACCGGCGTACGGCCCGGCGGCATTTCGTCGATCACAGAGGTATCGAGATCGGCATAGGCCGTCATCGCCAGCGTACGCGGAATAGGGGTTGCGGTCATGATCAACTGATGGGGATGAAAGCCCTGTTGCTGGCCTTTTTCCCACAGCGCCAGCCGCTGATGAACGCCAAAGCGATGCTGTTCGTCGATGATCACCAGCGCCAGGCCATTAAACTGCACCTGCTCCTGGAAAATGGCGTGGGTGCCGACAATCATCTGCACCTGACCGCTGGCAATGGCATCCTGTTGCGCCACGCGCGCTTTGCCTTTCTGCTTACCCGCCAGCCAGCCGACTTCAATACCCAGCGGTTCAAACCAGGCGCGGAAGTTACTGGCGTGCTGTTCAGCGAGCAGTTCGGTGGGGGCCATCATCGCCACCTGTTTACCATTGGCGATGGCACGCAGTGCGGCAAGGGCTGCCACCAGTGTTTTACCGGAGCCAACGTCGCCCTGCACCAGACGCATCATCGGGATGTCGAGCGCCATGTCGTGTTCGATTTCGGCCACCACCCGCGCCTGCGCGCCGGTCGGCTTAAACGGCAGCGCCGCGAGCAGCTGGTTTTTCAGCTGATCCTGCGCGGCAAGCGGCTGGGCGTGGAAACGCTGCGCGCCTGCACGTAAGGCCAGCATACTGAGATTATGCGCCAGCAGCTCTTCGAGGATCAGACGGCGCTGGGCGGGATGCTGACCGCTTTCCAGATCGGCAAGCTGTAAGGTCGGCGGCGGGCGATGCAGCGTGCGCAGCGCTTCCGGCAGGCTCATCATGCCCTGGGCTAACTCAGCGGGCAGCAGTTCCGTGATGGCGCAGGTATCCAGCAGCTCAAGCGCCTGATCTGTCAGCTTGCGCAGCGTCGCCTGTTTGATGCCTTCGGTTGTTGGATAAATGGGGGTCAGAGTGTCTGCCAGCGCCGGGCTACTGAGGTCACCCTGTATGCGGTATTCCGGGTGGATCATCTCCGCGCCATATTTACCGCGCTTCGCTTCACCGTAAGCCAGCACGCGTTTTCCTGTCGCCAGACTGTTTTTCATCGCCGCGCTGAAGTTAAAGAAGCGCAGGGTGAGAATGCCGCTGCCGTCGCTGATCTGGCAGGTCATCATGCGACGCCCGCCAAAGGTGACGTTACAATTCAGCACTTCGCCTTCCACCGTGGCATAAATGCCCGGCAGCAGCTCGGCGATGGTGTAAAGCTGGGTGCGATCTTCGTAGCGTAAAGGCAGATGCAGGAGGAGATCCTGCACGTTGACGAGGCCGATTTTGGCGAGCTTGCTGCTCTGCGCTGCGCCCACGCCGGTCAGCGAGCTTAGCGGAATGGCGTCAAGCAGGCGGCCTTTCATGGTTATTTCGCTGACTGCATGGTGGCCCACCACGCATCATCGGCTTCAATTTCGCCCTGCGTGTTGACGTGGGGATAAGGCAGACCTTTGCGTTTTGCCACGCGGGCCAGTACCGGATAGCCGCCTTCAAACAGCAAGCGCTGTTGCTCGTCTTCCGGCAGCATGCTGTTTTCCCGCTTATACAGACCGGCGTTTTGCCGCTGGCGCTGGGCTTCATACAGAATGAGGGCAGAGGCGACGGAGACGTTAAGCGACTGCACCATGCCCGTCATGGGAATGATGATGTCCTGATCTGCCAGATCCAGCGCTTCCTGCGTGATGCCGGTTTTCTCCTGCCCCATCATAATACAGGTCGGGCGGGTGTAATCGATCTCGCGAAAATCGACGGCTTTATCAGACAGATGTGCCGCCAGAACCTGCATGCCCTGGCCTTTAAGATGGGAAACGGCGTCGCTGATGGTGCTATGGGTTTTAACCTGCACCCAGCTGTTGCTGCCCGCCGCAGAAGAGGCCATGGTGCGGATACGGCTACCCGGCCAGACGGCGTGCACTTCATGCACGCCAACGGCGTCTGCGGTGCGGATAATAGCAGAGACGTTATGGGGCTTATGAACCTGCTCCATGCAGACCGTCAGATCAGGCTGGCGCCTGGCGAGCATCTCGCAGATTCGCGCATAACGCTGTGCATTCATTAGGCTAGTTTCGGTTACGGGTGACTTTAATCACGTCCGGCAATACGCGGATTTTACGCATGATGTTTGCCAGATGAACACGATCCTGCGCGGTCAGGCGGATAAACGCGCTGTACACGCGGCCATCTTTTTCTTCGGTATTCAGGCTCTGAATATTGGAAGAGGCCGTGTTGATTGCCGCCGTCAGATTCGCGAGCGCACCCTGGTGGTTAAACATATCCACCTTGATTTCGGTGATGAACTCCTGCGCCGTGTCCTTATCCCACTCCACCGCCATAAACTTCTCCGGCTCTTTCTGATAGCCACGGATGTTACGGCAGGATTCATGGTGGATCACCAGCCCTTTACCAGGACTGACGTGGGCGATAATCGGGTCGCCCGGCAGAGGACGACAGCATTTCGCGAAGGTGATCAGTACTCCGTCTGCGCCTTTGATCGGCAGATGTCCATGACCCTGACTCGCCTGCACCGGTGCCGCTGTTTCACCCTGTTGCAGGTTTTTCGCGACCACGACGCTCATGGCATTGCCAAGACCGATTTCCGCCAGCAAGTCGTCAAGGGACGCCAGCTTCATGCGCTCCAGCTCATGCTGGATATTTTCCGGCGGGATTTCCGCCAGCTTGCGGCTGCCGCCAAGCGCATGGTTAAGCAGACGTCGACCAAGGCTTACGGAGTCATCGCGCTTAAGGTTTTTCAGCATCTGACGAATTTTGGCGCGAGCTTTGGAGCTGACGACAAAGTTGAGCCATGCGGCATTCGGGCGGGCGCCAGGTGCGGTGATGATTTCAACCGTCTGGCCGCTGGCAAGGGGCTGCGACAGCGGATACGGCTGTCTGTCCACGCGTGCGCCCACACAGGCGTGGCCGATATCGGTATGCACGGCATAGGCGAAATCGACCGGGGTGGCACCGGCAGGCAGCTCAACAATGCGCCCTTCCGGTGTGAAAACATAAATCTCATCCGGGAAGAGATCAGATTTAACGCTCTCGATAAATTCAAAAGAACTACCGGCGCTCTGCTGTAGTTCCAGCAGGCTCTGCATCCAGCGCTGCGCGCGGATTTGCGCCGTGGTGCTGCTTTCACCGTGCTCTTTATAAGCCCAGTGCGCGGCAACCCCCATTTCCGCCATCATGTCCATGTCTTCGGTGCGGATCTGCACCTCAACCGGGACACCGTGCGGGCCTATCATCGAGGTGTGCAAAGACTGATAGCCGTTCGCTTTTGGAATGGCGATATAGTCTTTCATACGCCCCGGACGCGGCTTATAGAGGCTGTGCATCTGACCGAGCACGCGGTAGCAGGTATCCAGATCGTGGACGATAACGCGGAAGGCGTAAATATCCATGATCGAGTGGAAACGCTGCTCTTTCATGACCATTTTGCAGTAAATGGAGTAGAGATGCTTCTCGCGTCCGCTTACGCGACAGGGAATACCGGCTTCCTGCAAACGGCCTTCGATTTCAGAGAGGATTTTCTGGATCATCTCTTTACGGTTACCGCGTGCGGATTTGACTACCTCTTTGATCACCCGATAACGGTTTGGGTGCAACGCTTCAAAGCCCAGCTCTTCAAGCTCGGTTTTGATGTGATGGATACCTAAACGGTGTGCCAGCGGGCTGTAAATTTCGAGGGTTTCACGGGCGATGCGGCGACGCTTGTCCGGGCGAAGTGAGCCCAGCGTGCGCATGTTGTGGGTGCGGTCAGCCAGTTTGATGAGAATGACGCGGATATCCTGCACCATCGCCATAATCATCTTGCGGAAGTTTTCGGCTTGCGCCTCTTTCTTGTCGCGGAACTTAAGCTTATCAAGCTTGGACACCCCTTCCACCAGCTCGGCAACGCTTTTGCCAAACAGCTGTTCCATGTCCTGGTAGGTGGCGGGGGTATCTTCAATCACATCATGCAACAGCGCGGCCATCAGTGTTTCATAGTCGAGTTTCATCTCGGCCAGAATACAGGCTACCGCAACCGGGTGCGTGATGTAGGGTTCACCGCTTGAACGTGTCTGGCCCTCGTGAGCGTCACGTGCAACGAGATACGCCTGCTGGAGACGCTTTATCTGCTCTTCCGGCAGATAGGTTTGAATCAGCTGATTCAGGCTTTCAAACAGATACAAGGGTGACCTGCAGTGTTATTAACGACGACCTTCAGCAATCGCGGTAACGGCCTGAATTTCAGCGGCTTCCTGCTCTTGCTGCTCCTGGCGCTCACGTACGTCGAGGATCTGGTTGTTGATCAGACCTTCTTCGATTTCGCGCAACGCGATCACGGTAGTTTTATCGTTCTCTTCCGCAACCAGCGGATCTTTACCACCAACCTGCATCTGACGAGCGCGACGCGCGGCGACCAGTACCAGGTCAAAACGGTTACCAATTTTCTCTACAGCGTCCTGAACAGTTACGCGTGCCATACTTAAAGTGCTCCACAGGTGAAGAAATGACTGGGCATGATACTGAAAGTACGTTCAGTCTGCCAATAGTTTGCTGATTAAAGCGTCATGTCGCTGTTTTTGGCGACCCATACGCAGACGTTCAGCACGAATAATGGTCTTCATATCGCTGATGGCGGTATCAAAATCATCATTCACAATCAGATAATCATATTCGGCGTAGTGGCTCATTTCTGCAACCGCTTGCGCCATGCGTTTGGCGATCACCTCTTCGCTGTCCTGGCCGCGACCACGCAAGCGGCGATCGAGTTCGTCTTTCGACGGCGGCAGAATAAAGATGCTGCGCGCCTGTGGCATTTTCTGGCGAATTTGCTTCGCGCCTTGCCAGTCGATATCGAGGAAAACGTCCACGCCTGTTGCCAGAACTTGTTCAATAGCGTCGCGTGAGGTGCCGTAATAATTCCCAAACACTTCCGCATGCTCAAGAAACGCATCCTTGCCAATCATGCGCTTAAATTCATCATGATCCACAAAGAAATAGTGTTCACCGTGCACCTCACCCGGACGCGGCGCGCGCGTGGTGTGTGAAACAGAAACCTGGGTGTCGTACAACGGTTGGGTCTTTAACAAAGCCTGAATGAGGCTTGATTTACCAGCACCACTGGGCGCGGAAACAATATAGAGCGTGCCTTGAGCCATGAGTATCTTTTGTATGTGATGAACGAACGGGAATGTCTACATACGTGCCTATTATACACGTCACCGCAACGTGACGTAGCCTTTGTCACACTTTTGCGCGAGATTCTTACGTTTTGCGAGGCGTTTCCCTGATTTATCTGTCGTTTGCAGCAACCATGCACAATTCCCTGAAGCCGCCTCGTAAGGCGGCTTTTTGCTGCTCGTCTTGCGTCAGGCATCGCGCTATACCGGTGCGAACACAGCAAGGGAGGCAGAAAAATGGGTAAGCGTGTGGGATGGTTACTGGTCATCCTGCTCTGGAGCAGCGGCGGTCGGGCGACCTGTCCGGTATGGCCGCCTGCACGGGCAGAGCAGGAGATTGCACGGCTTCAGCAGCAAATCATACAGTGGAACGACGCCTACTGGCGGCAGGGTAAGAGCGACGTCAGCGATGAGGTTTACGATCGGCTCAGCGCCCGCCTGGCGCACTGGCAGCGCTGCTTTGCGCTACCCATACCGCTTGATGAATCTGCGCCGACGGGCACGGGCAGCATCATGCATCCGGTCGCCCATACGGGCGTGCGCAAACTGGCGGATAACGCTGCTCTGAGGCTGTGGATGGCAAACAAGCGCGACCTGTGGGTCCAGCCCAAAGTGGATGGCGTCGCCGTTACGTTAGTTTATCGTCAGGGTAAACTGGCGCAGGCCATCAGCCGCGGCGATGGCCTGAAAGGTGAAGACTGGACGAATAAAGTGCGGCAGATCCCCTCGTTGCCCAAAAAGGTGAACGGCCCGCTGGCAAACAGCGTTCTACAGGGCGAGATTTTTCTTCTGCGTCATAACCACCGCCAGCAGGAAATGGGCGGTATGAATGCGCGGGCAAAGGTGGCCGGGGCGCTGATGCGGCAGGGCCAGTCACCTTTGGCAGGTGAACTGGGTGTATTTGTGTGGGCGTGGCCCGATGGTCCGCAGGATATGACGCAACGTCTACAGCAGCTTACCAGGGCGGGATTTTCCTGGATTTCGCAATACAGCCAGCCGGTTAACAACGCCGGTGACGTTGAAACCCTTCGCGCCCGTTGGTTTGCCGCACCGCTGCCCTTTGTGACCGACGGTGTAATCGTCAGGATGGCGCGTGAACCGGCAGGTCAGCAGTGGTTGCCGGGGCAGGGCGACTGGGTGGTGGCATGGAAATACCCGCCTGCGGTACAGGTGGCGGAAGTGAAAAATATCCGTTTTAGCGTCGGACGCAGCGGGAAAATTGCAGTGGTGGCGGAGCTGGAGCCGGTACAGCTGGATGATAAACGTGTCGGGCGAGTGAATATCGGCTCGATCCGCCGCTGGCATGAACTGGACATCGCCCCCGGTGATCAGGTGCAAATCAGCCTTGCCGGGCAGGGGATCCCACGAATTGATGGGGTGGCATGGCGGAGTGCTGTGCGGGAAAAGCCTGAGCCACCCTCTTCCCATTTTAACGCACTGACCTGTTTTTACGCCGCGCCGGAGTGTGACGAACAGTTTTTTGCCCGCCTCGTAGGGTTAAGCTCGCCGCAGGCGCTGGATCTCAGAGGGCTGGGAGAGGCGGTCTGGCGCACGTTGCACCAGGCCTGGCAGTTTGAGCATATTTTCTCGTGGCTGACGTTAACGCCTCAGCAGTTGCAACACACGCCGGGGATCTCCCCTGCCAGAGGGCAAAAGCTGTGGCATCAGTTTGAGCTGGCTCGGAAGCGTCCGTTTATGCGCTGGGTCACCGCGCTGGGTATGCCGCTCTCGCAGCAGGCATTGAAAGCGGCAGGGGATCATTCCTGGCAACAACTGCTGACGCGCAACAAACAGCAATGGCAGCAGTTGCCCGGTACAGGAGAGGAAAAAGCCACGCAGCTGGTGGCCTTTACGCACCATGCCGCGCTGCAAAAACTGACGGCATGGCTGGCCGCCCAGAGCGTGGACGGCTTTTAATACCACGGCTTAATGTACGTTATGCGTGTAGTGGAAGACAGGTAAACCCAGCTTCAGACGCAGCGCCAGCAGGCGGGCCGTAAAACCAAACAGCAGGGTGGCGATGACCACTACATCGTGGCTGGAGACATAATGTTGCAGAGCGATATAGAGCACCGCAGAGGCAAAGGCGACGCCAGCGTACAGCTCTTTTTGAAAGACCAGCGGAATGCGCTTGCAGAACATATCCCGCAGTACGCCGCCGAAGACGCCAGTCACGACCGCGGCGATAGTGGCGATGATCGGGCCTTCCCCCATATCGAGCGCAATCTGCGCTCCGATGATGGAAAACACCACGAGGCCCAGCGCATCCAGTACCAGAAACAGGCGGCGCAGATGCGGCATCACGGGAGCGGCAATGGTGGTCAGCACCGCCGCGGTAGCGACGATAATCACATATTCCGGGTTTTTCACCCAGCCAAGCGGGTAATGCCCCAGAAGGATATCGCGCACAGAACCGCCGCCAAGGGCCGTCGCGGTGGCGATAATAATGACGCCAAAGGTATCCATACGGCGACGCCCCGCCGCCAGTGCACCGGTCATGGCTTCAGCGGTGATCCCGATAATATAAAGAATGTGTAACAGCATGCACGCCCCCATAAATGAAGGCGCAGGGTAGCGATTCGTGGTGGGGATCTCGATTGAGATTTTTTCAGGATCAGGCTAATTGATTATTTTAACTTATGCATTATGCGAGACGCTGTGCCTTTGTAAGCAGAATAGCTATGAAAAACGCATTAGAAATTGTAGGGCATGTTGTGAGCTTAATGGAAAAGAGCTTTAAACATTGGCACCAGGACGCGGTTACCCGTCTCGCTCAAATGATTGTCATCAAAATAGAGAGGTTGCAGGTTTTTGCTGCCCATACAGCGGCCATCTGTACATAACCAGCGGGAGGGATCGATAACCTTAACGCCACACTGATTAACTGCTCTGTCCTGCGCCTGCCAGATAAATTCTGTTTTCTTACGATACTCCGCCTCCGGGATGGAGACGTCCTGTGGTTGTTTACCCATCATCAGGGCATGGGAAAGGTGGCGCGGCACATTGACATCCATTTCAGGGACAGGACGAACAAGGTAAACCTTATGATGTTGATTCAGCGAGCAGGCCATCGAGATCATCGACTCAGCATAGGTGTGCAGATACTGGATGCCGACGAGGTTTTTATCATCAAAATGCACCAGATGGCTTTCGGCATAGTGTCCGAGGCGGTTAACGATCACCACCGGAATACCCGCCGGTACATCAGCAAGCCGTGAAGCCAGCGATTTGTTAAATTTATAGCAGCCTGCATTTTTATCGACGTGGGCCGACGCGAGATTGGGGCATCCGGACCATGTCATGCCCATAACGGAGCCATGCCCCTGTGCGGCGGCGGCAAGCGCAGAGGCTGTGGCTTCCGCATGGCTGTCGCCCACGATGACGGCGGCCAGCGGGCCTGTACCGTAGTAACTTAACGACGTTTTTGGATCGGCTGCCCGGTTTTTATTTTCGGCTTCGTTGGCAATGTGATTAACCAGTGGATCAGGGGCGTTGACCAGCGTCTGATACTTAACGAGATTGCCAAAAATATAACAGCATGACACGGCGGTCAGCATCACCAGCCAGAATTGTGGGGCAGGTAAGCGGGACAAGGTTTTATTCGCCGGTTGCTCAATCAGCACCCATGACAACCAGCCCAACAAGAACGAGAGCCCTATACCGCCAGTGATCCACAACGGATCGTGCTGGCGATCGGCATACACGATAAATACGGCGACTGGCCAGTGCCACAAATAAACTGAATATGAACTGAGCCCAATCCACCGGCAATGGCGATCGATAATCTCAGCCAGCGGCTGGTAATTACTGCCGATGACCAGCATGGTGCCCAGCACGGGAAATAGCGTCAGGTAGCCGGGCCATGCGCCTTCCGGGGTTATCAGCGCCACGGAGGCAATAATGATCAGATAACCGCTAAGGGCACATAAACGCGCCCAGCGGCGCGGGAAGATATAACGCTGTGAGGCAAACCATACCAGCCCACCGCAGAGCATTTCCCATGCGCGAAACGGCATGAGATAAAAAAGGGAAGAAAGATTTCCAGCGCGCGCATAAATCACGCAGGCGATAAACGACCCTGCCGCGAGCAGCATGAAGGTATAGATCATGCTGACGTGTTTTCTGAGCAGGTGTAATGCCATGAGCAATAACGGCAGGGCCAGATAAAATTGCCATTCTACGGAGAGAGACCAGGTATGCAGAAGCCAGTTTTCATGGGAACTGGTCGCGAAGTATCCGCCAGCATCTTTATTAAATTTTATATTTGAAATAAAGAGGATAGCGTAATTTATATAATTACCCAGCCGACGAAATTCAAGCGTGGGCAACCATGACCACATGGCGATCGACAGTACAACGCATAAAGTCAGCAGCGCAGGAATAATTCGTTTACAACGTGCGACGTAAAAGCGCAGCAAGCTGAAGGTCTGCGTTTCCAGCCCTCCGGCGATGATTTTAGTCATCAGAAAGCCAGAGATAACAAAAAACACATCGACGGCAGCAAAACCACCGGGTAAGAGTGTGGCGGCAAAGTGATAGAAAACGACGGAAATAACGGCGATCCCGCGTAGCAGGTTTATGTCCTGACGGAACTGACTATCTACTGAGTAGCTTTCTGTGCTCTCAATGGATAAAGAGAGATTTGCCATGCCATAACCTGTTAAATGTCTCTGCCGGGATCAGAAAGGCGGCGAGTATAACAAGGTTCATAAGACAAATCTTAGCGTTGCGCGCCGTAATGGTAATAAATTATGACCTTCTTAACAGATTTTTTCTGCAAAGAGAGTAAGGCGAAAAGGCTAAATGCTGCACTGCCTGCAATATCAGCCGTTACGTTTTCTGAGAGTAGCTTCATGGTTTATTAACCATGCCTTACGAGCAATGCCGCCCCCATAGCCGGTCATTGAGTTATCTTTACCGATAATACGGTGGCAAGGAATGACAATCGCCACCCGATTTGCACCATTTGCTGAGGCTACAGCGCGAGTTGCTGCGGGTTTTCCAATATCTGCTGCCAGCCGCTGGTAGTGCGTTGTTTCTCCATAGGGAACACGTTCTAATCCCTTCCAGACGAGACGCTGGAATTCACTGCCTGGCGTATCCAGCGCCAGGCTAAACGTCTGCCGCTCACCCGCAAAATACTCGCCAATTTCTTTCTCTGCCTGACGGGTATGTCGGTTTTCTCCTGCGATGATATTTGCCGAGAACAGGTGTTGCAGATCGCGGAATTCGGTTTCCAGCGCGCGTCGGTCAACAAATTCCAGCAGACAAATGCCTTGCCCGGTCGCACAGACAAACATCGGGCCTAAGGGGGTGGTGAATCTGGAGATCAATATGACCTGTCTGCCCGTGCTCGGCGCGGCCCCGGTCAATTTTTTACAGGTATATCCGAAGCCACTCAATGACTCATAACCATTGTCGAATGCCACATCGGTTGTAGAGCGTCCCGCTTTCAGTTCCTGCAATGCCACATTAACGCGTTGCATGCGTTGAAACGCCTGAAAAGTCATACCGTGATTTTGCAAAAACCAGCGACGTACCCGTTCCGGACTAATGTGGTGGTGGCGCAGTGCAGTATCACTGACGCGTGCTTTCGGATTTTCTCGTACCAGCTGTAACGCCTGTTCTATAAATTCAGGCGCAGTACAGGCATTTTCTGTTGGTCGACAGACTTTACAGGGACGGAAACCAGCAGCCAGTGCGGATTTAAAATTATTATAAAATTCGACGTTTTCTCGCTTAGGCTTTCGTGCGCGACATACGGAAATACAGAACACACCGGTTGTTTTAACACCTACGAAAAATACGCCGGTAAATTCTACCGCGCGATCGAGTAATGCCTGGTACCACATGTCGCAACGGGAAATATCAGTGATTTTCATGGCAAAAAAACGTCCGAAAAAGAGTGGCGTGACTGGATCTTCTCTAACACATCCCGCAGTCGGTCCTGTAACCCTGCCTGGATAAAATTACCCATTGAAATTCGTTTCACACCCAGTGCCGCTAATGTGCTGAAATCCGGCAGATCAGGCATACACATTACGTTCAGTGGCAGGGCGATATGGCGAACCAGAACGGCAATATCCTCTGCGCGCGTGACACAAGGAATAAAAAAACCGTTAGCGCCATGGCTCGCATACAGCTTACCCCGGTAAAGCGTTTCTGCCAGTGCATCTTCGGTGTTGAGTAAGAATGTATCAGTGCGCACGTTAAAAAACATGTCGGGGCAGGCCTGGGTTAATTCCTGAAGTTTGTCGGCAAATGCGATCGCATCTT
The DNA here is from genome assembly GCF_018323985.1 of Enterobacter kobei. Taxonomy (GTDB): domain Bacteria; phylum Pseudomonadota; class Gammaproteobacteria; order Enterobacterales; family Enterobacteriaceae; genus Enterobacter_D; species Enterobacter_D kobei_A. The sequence goes on from NZ_AP024590.1 coordinate 77,479, forward strand.
CGAGACGACGCACGTTCCCCACTACACGGCTGTCTTCAATATTTATCCCCGCTACGCCGAGATCTGCCAACCGCTGGATATTACTAATAATGCCGCTTGCCTGAACGCCATAACCGGCTTCTATATCCACGCTTAGCGGCAGGTCTGTCACAGCCTTAATGCGGGTGACGATATAGAAGAGTTCGTCGAAGCTTATACCTTCACCATCGTCATAGCCTAACATCGAGGCAATGGCGGCGCTTGAAGTACCGATAGCGTGATAACCGGCCTGCTGCGCCGCCTGTGCGCTGCTGGCATCCCAGACATTGCCGATGAGTAACGGTTGGGTTTGATGGTGAAGCGTCTTGAAGTCCATGTTTTTCTCCGGTAAATGAGGTGCCGGATGAGTGTGGCGTTTTCAGCAACCCCCGGACAACCGAAAACTGGACGAGCATTTTTTAATTTAAAAAGAAAAAGGCCACCTTCAACGGTGGCCTTTTTATAAAGGATACGAGCTGAAAAAAACGTTAAACGTTATTCGATGTTCTGGATCTGCTCACGCATCTGCTCGATCAGCACTTTCAGCTCAATCGCAGAATTGGTGACGTCGGCATTGATGGATTTGGACGCCAGGGTATTCGATTCGCGATTAAACTCCTGCATCATAAAGTCCAGACGACGGCCGACCGCTTCTTTCTTCTTCAGAATGTTGTAGGTTTCTTTCACGTGGGCTTCGAGGCGATCGAGTTCTTCAGCGACATCAATGCGCTGCGCCATCAGCACCAGTTCCTGCTCAAGACGATTATTTTCCAGCTGTACCTGGGCATCTTCCAGTTTGGCAACCAGACGCTCGCGCTGCCATTTCAGTACTTCCGGCATCTGCGCACGTACATTTGCCACTTCTTTGCTCACGCCTTCAAGGCGCTGTTCGATAAGCGTTTTCAGCGCCTGGCCTTCGGTTTCACGGGCGATGATGAAGTCGTCCAGTGCGCCGTCCAGGGCTGCGAGAATTTCTGCGGCAATCACATCCAGATCCTGCTCCTGCGCTGCCATTACGCCAGGCCAGCGGAGAATATCGACCGGATTGATTTCGCCTTCGTCACTCTGCATTTTGACCCAGTTGGCAGCGGTCACCAGCTGTTTGGCCAGTTTTTCATTGAGGATCAGTTCGCTTTGCGCACTGGCGTCAGGTTCAAAACGCAGGTTACATTCGATTTTGCCACGCGTCAGACGCGTGCGGATCCGCTCGCGCACCACGGGTTCGAGGCTGCGAAACTGTTCCGGCAGGCGGAACCAGGTTTCCAGATAACGCTGGTTTACCGAGCGCAGTTCCCAGACTGCGCTGCCCCATTCACCCTTGATTTCACGGCGGGCGTAGGCTGTCATACTGCGGATCATAAACGTTCCTGTTTTGAAGGAGAGATGGGGGGATTATAGCTTTCGGGGCTTACACAGGATAGGAATAAGCGACTTTAATCCGTATAATGCGCAGCCACATTCGTTGAAGCCGGAGAAATCATCATGCGTCCAGCAGGCCGTAGTGCCAATCAGGTGCGTCCCGTCACCCTGACCCGAAATTATACAAAACACGCTGAAGGTTCCGTGCTCGTCGAATTCGGTGATACCAAAGTTCTGTGCACCGCGTCCATTGACGAAGGTGTGCCACGTTTCCTGAAAGGTCAGGGACAGGGCTGGATCACCGCCGAATACGGCATGTTACCCCGCGCGACGCATACCCGTAACGCGCGTGAGGCTGCCAAAGGTAAACAGGGCGGCCGTACCCTGGAAATTCAGCGCCTGATTGCCCGTTCACTGCGTGCTGCTGTCGATTTAAAAGCGCTCGGTGAGTTCACCATCACGCTGGACTGCGATGTTATCCAGGCAGATGGCGGCACCCGTACCGCTTCTATCACCGGTGCCTGTGTGGCGCTGGCCGACGCGCTGAACAAACTGGTGGCGGCAGGCAAGCTCAAAACCAACCCGATGAAGGGCATGGTAGCGGCGGTGTCCGTGGGCATCGTCAAGGGCGAAGCGCTGTGCGATCTGGAGTACGTTGAAGATTCCGCCGCGGAAACCGACATGAACGTGGTGATGACGGAAGATGGCCGCATCATTGAAGTGCAGGGCACCGCCGAAGGCGAACCCTTCACCCACGAAGAGTTGCTCTCGTTGCTGGCGCTGGCCCGGGGAGGCATCGAATCCATCGTCGCCATGCAGAAGGCGGCGTTAGAAAATTGATTTTAAGGCGACGTTATAGTCGCCTTTTTTACGTCTGAAAAAAGCTTAAGGAGCAAATCCATGAAACCGTATCAGCGCCAGTTTATTGAATTTGCGCTTAACAAGCAGGTATTGAAGTTTGGTGAATTTACGCTGAAATCCGGCCGCAAAAGCCCGTATTTCTTCAATGCCGGGCTGTTTAATACCGGGCGCGATCTGGCGCTGTTAGGCCGTTTTTATGCCGCAGCGCTGGTGGACTCCGGTATTGATTTTGATCTGCTGTTTGGTCCGGCTTATAAAGGCATTCCGATTGCTACCACTACTGCCGTTGCGCTCGCGGAACATCATGAACGTGATGTGCCGTACTGCTTTAACCGTAAGGAAGCCAAAGACCATGGGGAAGGCGGCAGCCTGGTAGGCAGCGCGTTACAGGGCCGCATTATGCTGGTGGATGACGTGATCACCGCCGGAACCGCGATCCGCGAATCCATGGAGATTATTCAGGCACACGGTGCGACCCTGGCGGGCGTCTTGATCTCTCTTGACCGTCAGGAGCGTGGTCGCGGCGATATCTCGGCGATCCAGGAAGTGGAACGCGACTATGGCTGTCAGGTGATTTCAATTATCACGCTGAAAGACCTGATTGCGTATCTGGAAGAGAAGCCCGAGATGGCGGACCATCTGGCGTCGGTACGGGCGTACCGCGAAGCGTTTGGCGTTTAAGTAAATGCCTGCCCGGTGGCGCGACGCGTACCGGGCAGGTTTGGCGTTACTGCAACTGCGCGGCCATCAGCGGCCAGCGGGCGTCAAAATCTTCCGTCGGACGATATTTGAACTCGCTGCGCACAAAGCGCGACAGCATCCCCTCACAGAAGGCCAGCAGTTGGCTTGCCAGCAGGGCTTCGTCCACAGTGTAGCCTTCACCTTCACGCATTTTTCGCTCGCGCAGAACCTGGCGCAGTTGCGATTCAATACGATCAAATAGCTGGTTAATACGGCTTTGCAGGCGATCCTGTTCGAACATCAGCGCATGGCCAGTCAGAATGCGCGTCAGGCCTGGATTACGTTCACCAAAACCTACCACCAGCAGCACGATAAGGCGCAGACGGGCGGTTGTGTCCTTCTCGTCTTTCAGGATCAGGTTAATACGCGTGGTCAGGCTATCTTCGATAAATTCAATCAGGCTATCGAACATCCGCGTTTTGCTGGGAAAATGACGATATAACGCCGCTTCTGAAACGCCAACGGAGGCCGCCAGTTTTGCCGTGGTAATGCGCTGGCTGCCGTCGCTGGATTCCAGCATCAATGCCAGAGATTGAAGTATTTCTTCGCGACGATTCCTTTTCGCAGTTTGTTTTTCTGCCATGTTCCAAAATACCCCTGAAAATAAGCACTTGTCAGGCGGGCATCCACGCAGCGACCGCAAACCGAAGTTTGCGGTAATGTTATGACGTTATGGCGCTGCGAAATGCGTTTAAAAAGCCGCTTATTGACGGCCTGAATGGCCGAAGCCGCCTTCACCACGTTCGGTGGCGTCGAAATCTTCCACCAGATTAAACTCTGCCTGCACAACCGGTACAAATACCATCTGGGCGATGCGCTCGCCAGGTTCGATGGTGAAGCTGGTTTGTCCCCGGTTCCAGACGGATACCATCAGCTGTCCCTGGTAATCGGAATCAATCAGGCCCACCAGGTTACCCAGCACCACGCCATGCTTATGCCCCAGTCCTGAGCGCGGCAGGATCACTGCTGCCAGCGTCGGGTCAGCAATATGAATTGCCAGACCGGTCGGAATGAGAGCGGTGGCGCCTGGCGCCAGTTCTACGGCGTCATCAAGACAGGCGCGCAGGTCAAGACCGGCAGAGCCGGAGGTGGCATAGGTTGGCAGCGGGAATTCCTGACCAACACGCGGGTCCATAATCTTAACGTCGATTTTTTTCATCATAACGGGTAACGATCTCGTCCAGTAGTTGTTGGCCCAGAAGTGCCTTGCTCTCAAGTGGTAAGACTTTATCGCCGTCCTGCCAGAACAGGTGCAGTGCGTTGTTATCGCTGTTAAAACCCTGCTGCGCACCGGACACATCATTGGCACAAATCAGATCAAGATTTTTACGGCTACGCTTTTGCCGGGCGTATTCTTCCACATTATTCGTTTCGGCAGCAAACCCAACAACGTAAGGGCGATGCGCGGACAGCGCGGCCACGCCCGCCACAATGTCCGGATTTTTCACCATTTTCAGTGTAATTTCATCGCCTTGCTTTTTGATCTTTTCGTCGGCAACGGCGGCGGCACGGTAGTCTGCCACAGCGGCGCAGCCAATAAAAATCTGCTGTGTTTGCACATTTGCCTGCACGGCGGCGTCCATTTCGAGCGCCGTGGTAACGTCAATGCGCCTGACCTGCGGCGGCGTGGCAAGCGTTACCGGCCCGCTGACCAGCGTGACGTTTGCGCCACGTCGTGCCGCTGCTGCCGCAATGGCGAAGCCCATTTTCCCGGAGCTGTGATTGGTGATGTAGCGCACCGGATCCAACGGCTCCCGCGTCGGGCCAGCGGTAATCATGATATTCAGATGTTGCAGGTCTTTGACAGGCGAAAAATGCGCCGCGGCCAGATCGACAATCTCCAGTGGGTCGAGCATTCGCCCTGGACCGACATCGCCGCAGGCCTGGCTGCCGCTGTCCGGACCCCAGAGCAGCAAGCCGCGGGAAGCCAGGACGCCCAGATTATGCTGGGTGGCGGCCGCCCGATACATTTGCTGGTTCATGGCGGGCACCACAGCGACCGGAGAGGGCGTAGCGAGACAAATTGTCGACACCAGGTCATTGGCCATCCCGGCGGCAACGCGGGCAATTAAATCCGCAGTGGCGGGGGCCAGGATCACCAGATCGGCCCATTTGCCCAGCTCGATATGTCCCATCGCCGCTTCGGCTGCCGGATCGAGCAGGCTGTCGGAAACCGGATAGCCTGACACCGCCTGCAAACTCATGGGCGTAATAAAGGCTTTGGCGGCCTCGGTCATGGCGACACGCACCTCCGCGCCGCGATCGCGCAGACGACGCACCAGTTCCGGCGCTTTATAGGCCGCGATACCGCCGCTGACGCCAAGAACGATTTTTTTACCGGCCAGACTCATCATGATTCTTTCCTGTTGGATTTCACCAGAAGGCGGGCATTTTATCACAATCCTCCCTCAGTCGTGCTTTTGCGCATTGCTCACTTTGCGAGGCGCTACGCAAAGCCGTCATCCTGCTCTGTGGCAGGATAGCGGCTCGACAGGGAGGTAAGATCATGGAAGATACGGTATCTATACTGCCGCGTGAAAAAACGCTGTTATTAGGCGTCAAATCGCTCAGTGACGTTGAATTACTGGCGCTATTTTTACGCACCGGCACGCCCGGGAAAAATGTAATGGCGCTGGCACACCATCTGTTGGGCCATTTTGGCTCGCTGTACGGGCTGCTGACTGCCGACTTTGAGCGGTTCAGGGAGGTGGGTGGCATCGGGCTGGCAAAGTATGCCCAACTGAAAGGCATTGCCGAACTGGCGCGTCGTTTTTATGACGTTAAGGTGGCCGAGGAGCCTGCCATCATGTCCCCGGAGGTGGCATTAGCGTTTTTAAAAAGTCAGTTAACGGCGGAAGAGCGTGAGATCTTTATGGTGATCTATCTTGATAACCAGAACCGGATCATTAAGCACAGCCGCCTTTTTACCGGCACTATCGCCAATGTAGAGGTGCATCCGCGTGAAATTGTCCGGGAAGCCATCAAAATGAATGCTGTCGGCGTGATCCTTGCGCATAATCATCCATCGGGCAGCGCGGAACCCAGTAAATCCGATAAAATCATCACCGATCATGTGGTAAAGTGCTGCCAGTTCATGGACATCCGGGTGGTTGACCATCTGGTTATTGGCCGTGGAGAGTATGTATCATTTGCCGAACGTGGTTGGATTTAGGCCATTTTACGCGATCCATTGGGATCTTTGTCTGTTCGGGACTTGAGCACATCGATTACACAGCGTATACTACGCCACCTTTGAGAATCTCGGGTTTGGCATTATGGGCCTGGCATTGTGGGTTCACATTGAACCGCCAGAGGCCAGGTTTGCAGCCTGACGAGGCGCCATAACCCTATACGAAGCTCGAGCTAATTTGATTTTTGGAGAATAGACATGTCCCGAGTCTGCCAAGTTACTGGCAAGCGTCCGGTGACCGGTAATAACCGTTCCCACGCACTGAACGCGACCAAACGCCGTTTCCTGCCGAACCTGCACTCTCACCGTTTTTGGGTTGAGAGCGAGAAGCGTTTTGTCACACTGCGTGTATCTGCTAAAGGTATGCGTGTAATCGATAAAAAAGGCATTGATACAGTTCTGTCCGAACTGCGTGCCCGTGGCGAAAAGTACTAAGTACTTAGAGGAAATAAATCATGGCTAAAGGTATTCGTGAGAAAATCAAGCTGGTTTCTTCTGCTGGTACTGGTCACTTCTATACCACCACGAAGAACAAGCGCACTAAGCCGGAAAAACTGGAACTGAAAAAGTTCGATCCAGTTGTCCGTCAGCACGTGCTCTACAAAGAAGCAAAAATTAAATAATTTTCGCTTTGATGTACAAGAACCCCGCCTGTGCGGGGTTTTTTGCATTCAGCTTCCGGAGAAATCATGCCTGAATTACCTGAAGTGGAAACCAGCCGCCGTGGCATTGAGCCGCACATGGTGGGCGAAACTATTCTGCATGCTGTCGTGCGCAACGGACGCCTGCGCTGGCCAGTTTCTGATGAAATCCATGCGCTGAGCGACAAACCGGTGCTGAGCGTGCAGCGTCGCGCCAAATATCTGTTGCTGGAGCTGCCCGACGGCTGGATTATTATCCATCTCGGCATGTCCGGGAGCCTGCGGATCCTGCCGTATGAAATGCCTGCGGAAAAGCACGACCACGTTGATCTGGTGATGAGCAATGGCAAAGTGCTGCGTTACACCGATCCCCGTCGATTTGGTGCCTGGCTGTGGACGCGATCCCTTGAAGGCCATAACGTGCTGGCACATTTAGGCCCTGAGCCGCTCAGTGACGCCTTTGATGCAGAGTATTTGCGTCAGAAAAGCGCGAAGAAGAAGATTGCCATCAAGCCCTGGCTGATGGATAACAAGCTGGTTGTTGGCGTCGGTAATATTTATGCCAGCGAGTCGCTGTTTGCTGCCGGGATCCATCCTGATCGTCTGGCGTCGTCGCTGTCGGTCGACGAGTGTGAATTACTGGTGCGGGTGATCAAGGCGGTGCTGTTACGCTCTATTGAACAGGGCGGTACCACGCTGAAAGACTTCCTGCAAAGTGATGGCAAACCGGGTTACTTTGCGCAGGAACTGCAGGTGTATGGTCGGGAAGGCCAGCCGTGTCGTATTTGCGCTGCGCCCATCGTGGCCAGCAAGCATGCCCAGCGCTCAACCTTTTACTGCCGTAACTGCCAGAAGTAAAGCGCGCAGGCGCTACGCCTGTAGCTTCTCAAGTAGCGCCTGATGCACCTGTGCCGGCAGGAAGTGGGTGACGTCACCCTGATGACGGGCCACTTCCTTGACCAGCGACGACGAGATAAACGACCACTCTTTGGACGGCATCAGGAAGACGCTTTCCAGATCCGGCATCAGATGACGGTTCATGTGGGCGAGCTGCATCTCGTATTCGAAGTCAGCGACGGCACGCAGGCCGCGAATAAGAATATTGGCCTGCTGATCGCGGGCAAAATTCGCCATCAGATCGCTAAAACCCACCACTTCAACGTTAGCCAGATGCGCGGTGGCCTGGCGTGCCATTTCAACGCGCTCATCAAGACTGAACAGCGGCTTTTTTCCTGGACTGGCGGCAATCGCCATGATGACCTTATCAAACATGCAGGCCGCACGGGTGATGATGTCGATATGACCGTTAGTGACGGGATCGAAGGTGCCGGGATAGATGGCTTTTGTCGTCATGGCGCGCTCTTTTCTGAGTAGCCGTGGTTTAGCGCCCACAGCTCGGTATATTTATTGAAAGTATACTGTGCATTCACCACTGCCAGCAGCCAGCCCTGTTTGCCGTCGAGCACGCCACCGCGCAGCACCAGCGTTTTCAGAAACGCGCCCAGAGTATGCGCAAAAATACCGGAAAGGGTGGTCTTCTTTCCCTGCTGATGGCGCTCTTTCGCCCACGCCGTAGCGTAGTTGAACTGCTTCTGCTGGAAGCTCGCAAAATCGCGGCAGGTCAGATGCAGCAGATCGCCCTGCAGATTAACCACCGACGCGCCTGCGCATTCGAGAGACTCATGCACGGCGTTACGGTTGTACTGATACTTTTCCCGGGGATACAGACGCATTACGAGATCGGGATACCAGCCGCTGTGACGCATAAAACGGCCCAGAAAGTAGTTGCGGCGGGCAATGCTGTAGATGGTGTCGGGTGCCGGTGATGCCAGCACGGCCTGAATGGCGTGGGCGAGCTCGGGCGTGACGCGCTCGTCGGTATCGATCATCAATACATAATCGCCCGTGGCATACGCCTGCGCCCGCTGGCGCTGAATACCGTAACCCTGCCAGTCAGTATTGGTGAAGACCTTTACACCCGCGTTGCGGGCAATGGTGAGCGTGTCGTCGGTGCTGCCGGAGTCCAGCAGCACAATCTCATCGGCAAATGCCACGGACGCCAGGCAATCCGGCAACAGATCGGCAGCGTTTTTGGCGATCATCACCACCGAGAGGCGCATTTAGTGGCTCCGCTGCGGCAGATAGGGTTGCAGGAGTTGTAGCAGCCTTGAGAGCGCACCCTGATTCTGGTGCAGCACTTCAACGGCATGACGGCCGTACCACAGGCGATAATCTTCATCGGTCAGCAGGGTTGAGACCTCTTTCACCAGCGAACTAACGTCAGTAACGGTGATCAGACCATCCGCCTGCTGAAGTTTGGCGCAGATATCTTTGAAGTTGAAGGTGTGCGGGCCCATCAGCACCGGAATGGCATGTGCCGCCGGCTCCAGTGGGTTATGCCCGCCGCGCTCCACCAGGCTGCCGCCCACAAAGGCCAGATCGGCAATGCCGTACAGCAGCATCAGCTCACCCATGGTATCGCCAATCACCACCTGCGTGCTGCTGGACGGGATCTCGCCGGTGCTGCGCAGAGTAAAGCTGAATCCGCCTTTCTGTACCATATCGCGCGCGTCTTTAAAGCGCTCCGGGTGACGCGGCACCAGGATCAGCAGTAAGTCGGGGAAAGTTTCCAGCAGTTTGCGGTGCGCCTCGAGAATAATCTCTTCTTCGCCATCGTGGGTACTGGTGGCGATCCACACCTGACGGCGCGGCGCCCACTGTCGGCGCAGCGTAATGGCGCGTGCCGCCAGCTCTGGCGTAACGGAGATATCAAACTTCAGGCTACCGGTGACCGCCAGCTGATTACGTTTGAGGCCGAGCTTCAGGAAGCGATCGGCGTCTTCGTCATTCTGTGCGGCAATCAGCGTAATTTTGCCCAGCAGACGGCGCATAAAATTGCCCAGCTTGCCGTAGCCTTTCGCCGAGCGTTCCGACAGGCGCGCGTTGGCGATCACCAGCGGAATTTTACGGGCATGCAGCGCGGAAATCATGTTGGGCCACAGCTCGGTTTCCATGACGATGACTAGCTTTGGCCGCACGGTAGTGAGGAAGCGGTTCATCGCGCAGGGTAAATCGTAAGGCAGATAGACGTGGTGTACATCTTTGCCAAAGGCCGACATCACACGCTCCGAGCCGGTAGGCGTCATGGTAGTCACGGTGATGGGCAGAGAAGGGTAGCGGTGACGCAGGGCACGCACCAGCGGAATGGCCGCCAGGGTTTCACCTACTGACACGGAATGCAGCAAAATACCGTCTGGCTTCACTTTGTTACTGCAATAGCCATAGCGTTCAGCCCAGCGTTTACGATACGCAGGCGCCTTGCGGCTACGAAGCAACAAACGCAGCCACACCAACGGCTGGATAAGATAGAGCAGGGCGGTATACAACAATTCCAAGCGATTATCCGTTTTTTGAGTTTCGGCGGGCAAATTCTAAGCATTAAAGCGGGCTAAAGCTATACTTTTGGCGCTTTTGGTCACGCTTTTGCCAGGGTTTCGTACAAAGTGAAAGGAGAAAGCGAGGAAGGCGATGAACGGCACAGGGCAGAAAAGCCCTGCGCGCGGAGAAAAGGATCACTGCTCGGCTGGCGGGAGCTCGTTCAGATGATAGGTAATTCGCTCTGAAAGGCCGCGAATATCGCCCCCCGTAATGAAGTAGCTGTCATCTTTCTGGTTTGGGTTCGTTACCTGATAGCCCAGCACCTTATTGATCAGCGTCGCCAGCTGGAAGTGGTTCAGCGGCATCTGCGGACTGATGTTTTTAAGGGACATTGCCGGATCGTTACTGAAATAGATGAACGGTACCTGCGCAATCGGCATTTCGACGACGGAGTGCCCGAAAAGCCCACCATCACCGACCCGCTCGCCATGATCGGATGTGATGAAGACCAGCACCGGCAATTTCGATTTCGCCATCACTGTACGGATCGCAGAGGCGAGTTCCTTGTCGTAAAGCCGAACAGCATCGTCGTATTCATTTTTTTTCTGCGCCACATCATCATTAAGACGCGGGGTGGAAAACTTCGCGAATCCTGCGGGAATGTTCCGCTCATAAGGGATATGCGGTGCGCGACTGTTCAGCACCATCATGAAGGGTTTACTCCAGTCCAGCGGGGCCTTTTCAACGGATGGGGTAAGGATCCTGTCGGCACCTACATCCGGGGCCGGACGCACCTGGGTGTCTTCCCAAAAAATCGATGTCATGAATGCCAATCCAGTTGCTCAGCCCTTCCAGACCCTGCGCTGAAATAAACGCGGTCTGATAGCCCTGCTTCTTCGCATTAGCAAAAATATTGGTCGACTTGCTTTTGTAGGCGGAGAAATTGTCCGGCTCGCGCAGGTTATTCACCAGCATCGGAATGGCGACGCGTGTGGAGACGGCGTTGGAGACAATCAGACGGCCACTGCCCTGGTATTGATCCATTAACGCTTTCAGTTCTGGCGTGGTTTCTCTTTCATAGCCGAGTGCGCTGACATGATGCGGATTCAGACTTTCGCCAATCGCCAGGATCACAGAGTATTTCCCACTTTGATGATCCGGAACGGGCGTGACCTGATAAGGCTCGTAATGGGCGATGTTCTGGTTTTCACCCGAGAGCGCTTCTGGGATCAGACGTACCGCACTAAAGCTCATTGCCGACAGGCCATTGCGCAGCAACGAATGGCGCAGGTCAGGGTTGAATTTATACATCTGACCGTCAATGGCTTTGTAGAACTGGCCTAAAAACATGACAGCAATCGCCAGCAGGCAGGGCAGGGCGATCCATTTGTGCCAGTGAGGTCCAATGCGACGGGCAACCACCACGGCGAACACGATCGCTACCAGCATAATGACAAAATAAATGCCCAGCGCGCCGAGGCTGTCGGTAATGCCGCTGGCAATGTCTTTCGTTTCAACAAATGCCAGCCAGACTTCGCTTGGGCCATAGAATTGACCATAAAACTGGTGATAGATCGCTTCTGATAACTGCACGATATAGGTAACCGCCAGCAGTACGCGCGTCAGCATGAAACGAATACTGATTGCCGCAAGCAGGGAGATGATCACATACAGCGCAATATCACCCGATTTCGGGCTGTATGCCGCGTCTTTGACGGTGACGATGATTTCGGACAGCGAAAAAAACGCAGAAAAAATCAGCGTGAGAATAACGGTTCTGAGCAGGTTTCGCCCCAGCGAGGGGTGGGACAGCAATGACGATCTGAACATGTGATAACTCGACTGTTTTTAGAATTTCTTGGTCAGGGGACGAATAGCTTTACCAAAGCCGAAGCGCACCGCACGGATAAATGTCGGACGGTTATGTAATCCTTTGCGCCAGATATCCTCAAATAAGGCATACCAGCGCGCAGCCACGGCTTCACGCGAGTAAACCTGCAGTCGTTTCTCGCCCTGCTCACGCATCTGCCGGTATAACTCCGGGGAGTTCTTCAGCTTCATGATGGCGTCAAAGGCTTCATCAGGATTTTTAGCAATCAGATAATCCAGCTCGCTTTCACGAATCGCGCGAAAGGACGGCTCGTCATCGCATACCATGACTGTTTTGCCCAGCCAGTTGTTGATTAATTTACTGGCAGGCTTACGGGCGAGTTTGTGATCGTGGGATTTACGGAAACTCACGCAGACATCAACGTCGCGGTAATTCACCCAGTTATCAAAGGAGATACGCAGCGCGATGCCCTGTTCGGCAAGACGTTGTTTGAACGCTTCGCTGCGGTACTCCTCAGGGAAGCTGTCCACCCGGCCAAAGTAGGCGACGGTCTGCACGGTATCATCGGTACGCTCACGCGGCTGGACGCCCGGCTGGGGCCAGTACGGCACGAAAATGCGGTTGCTGTGTCCGTCAACTTCCGGGTTCTGATCGACAACATAGTCCGCGCCTATCACTGGCGGGCGGTCGGCACGGGCAACCACTGTAACGCCTTTCCAGGGTTTGACCCGCGAGCCGAAATCATCGTTGTGCATCAGGTTGATAGCATCGGCACGACACTCCGAACCGAACGAACATTCGATTGCATCACCGTAGTAGTGTTTCAGAGCCAGCGTGGTCTGGAACGTCCAGCCACCGCGTCCACCACAATAGAAACGTTCAGGAATGGTGTCCGGGTTGATCCCAGCGGCCAGCAACTCGTCAAAGTCGGCGTAGTTTTTGGCGATAAAATCCGCACGGGATACGGCATGCAATTTAAGCTTGTTCATAGGTTCGCTTTATTTAATAAGTTTCTTAAGACGAAAGTAACGACGACCCAGACGCCAGCGCTGCCGGAGTCCGCGCGCGTTTTGCCAGATCATTGACCAGATCCCGCGGGAAAACAGCTCTGCGGTGATCTCACGCTTTTTCGCTACATCCTCAATGTTATTGATGCTGTGCAGAATACCCAGTCCCTCTTTGGCAATTTGCCACTGGCAGGCGGGGACGCGCTTAACCTGCTGCGGATAACGCTGATTAATGGCATTCAGCATCTCAAGGATTTTCATGTAGTGGCGCGCCGAGCGCATACGTGTGTCGTCAGTGCCAGGGGTATGGGAGACAGAAGCCGAATGGATCAGGTAGTCGTAATAGGTTTCATCGATGTACTGCACGCGCTCTGCGGTCAGCAACACTTCCGTCGTCCAGGGAATATCCTGATGGCGCAGCCCATGTTCAAATGTAAAACCGTGCGCCTTGATAAAGGCGTGGCGATAGATATTCAGCCAGGTTACATGCAGAAATTTGCGTGATGCCAGTGCTTTTTGCAGCCAGGTCGGGCCATCCAGCACGCCCGTGGAAGGCAGTTTGTCGGACGGGAAAATTTTCTTCGCCGGACGACCATCATCATAAATGTAGGTGCCATTACAGGTCGCCACGTCCAGATCTCCCTGCCGGGCGATCTCCAGCAGGCGTGAGTACATCCCCGGATAGATCACATCGTCAATATCCGGAAAGGCAACGTACTCCCCTCGGGCAACTGCCAGCCCGGTATTACGTGCCGCTGAAACCCCCTGGTTGGGCTGATCGATAACGTGGTAATCACTGAATTCATCGGCGTAGCGAGCGATTATTGCCGCAGAGTTATCGGTCGAGCCGTCATTGACGATAACCATTTCGAGGCTGTCGAGGTTTTGACTTTTGATACTGTCAAAAAAGGCGCTCAGAAATTTTTCACCATTATAGACGGCGACAACGAGGCTCAATTGCGGGGTATCTGACATGCTTTCTCCGTAAAAGCGGGCAATGCGGTGGCTTTTCGACAGCCATTATTTGAATGAGTTCGGCCGGGGTATGGAAGCACCAGCGGTGGCTATTATCGCCTAAGTGATAAAGAAAACCACTGGTGCAGGAACATTACCGTCAGGAAGGAGACTGTTTCTCATTGCGCGGCTTCAACGAGCAGATGCCAATGAGCAGACCGGTCAGCATCATGTATTGCTCAAGGTAGTGGTCCTTAAGGTTATGATCGACCAGGGTACGAGAGAAAAAGCCTACCGTGAACAGCAGCAGGAACATGCCCGCCATGGTATTACCGTGGCGGAACTGACGCCATCCGATATACCAGCAGCCCACCAGTAAGATCAACCAGCCCGCAATACCCGCAATGCCGTTCTGCAAACCGAATTCGATCAGGCCGTAGTGGCTGTGCGGAACGGTAATTTTATCCGTCTGTAAATCGCGACGCAGGATGTAGTTAAACGCCTCTTTGCGCGGCCCCATCCCTGCCGGATGCTCAGCAACGATAGCCCAGCCTCGATGGAAGAAGCTGGCACGGCAGCCATTGGAGTGATCCATGGGCAGGCCAAGACTATTTATAGGTACGATGCCATCTGGTTTGTTGTAGCAAAAACTATTTAAAGGAGCATTCCAGCCCGCAATAGCATCGCTTTCAAGCGTTTGCCAGCGAGGGTCTGTTTTCCATGAAGCGTAACCTAACATGGCGGACGCACCGATGAGCAGCACCAGAGTGCCGCCCATCAAAATAACTTTACTGCGACGCATATGGTGCATGGTGAGCAGTACAAAGCTTGAGAAGAGGCTTCCTACCAGCCCAATGGTACCCCAGCGCGTGTCCACGAGCGCCGTACAAACCAGATTAGAAAATAAAATCGTTATCAGAACAGGCGTACTCAGACGCAGGAAGCGTTGGTGTAGTAACCCACGCGCCAGCAGCTCGGCCAGCAGGAAACCGGTGATCATATTCACCTGGAAGCTCATGCGGGTACGGTTAAAAACGATGCGCGTCTCACCCCAGTGAATATACCCATCCCGCCAGTACAGCCAGAGCGTATCCAGTAAATGAATGCAGATAACGCCCCAAAAGAATAAAACGATCAGGGTAAACAGACGGGCGGCAGAAAAGTTCGGAAAGGCGGTTTGCAGGGCCGGTAGCAAGGTCATTCCGGCGCAGAATAATAAGACAGGTCGTAACCACTGCCCGCTCCACGCGGAAACCATTTCTTTGATTTCAGGCGCGACAAAAAAACCATTTATCAGAATAAAGAAAGTTAATACCCAGACAGCAATGAGAACAAACTTAATCTGCCGGAAATTCAAACGCGCGCGGGCTTCTGGTGACGAAAAGAAAAGTCCAAGGGATAAAACGATTAAAGGATAAATCAGGCCATTTCGATGAAACGGTAATTGATCGTTAGGTATCGGCCAGGCGAAGCACAATGCTAATGTGTAAAGAACTAACAGGCCTGTCAGGATGTTACGAGTTTTCGTCATAATTATTTAGGCTAGTTAAGGATTTCGGCGTAGTCACCGGGTAATAACGCAGCAGCACAAGAATTCCACGACAGGGCGGGGAGAATTGTGAAAGCGCAAGAAAATTACCATAGATAGCACAAGTTAAGAAGAATAATGTTTGTAAGTAAGATTATCACTGAGTGGGCGGTGAATGTGCATCTGGAAGGCCTGAAAGTATATAATGATGTGATTATAAAGGCCGTTAGCCACTCACAGGAAGCCTATGCATATTGTTCACACCGAAGCTGATGGAGGTAAGGGCGGCCAGCCATTACGCATCATCAATGAGTCACTGGGTATGATCCAGCGCGGTCACCAGGTGACCATTCTTTGTCCGGAGAGCGCGCCGCTGCATGCGCTTGCCCAGGAGGCCGGGCTGACGGTAGTGACCCTGCCGCTGAAGCGGAAAAACGTGTCGAACCTGCTTGCGTTACGCCGCTGGCTACAGGCCAACCGGCAGAGGGTGGATGTGATCAACAGCCATAACTCGGCGGATACCTGGCTGGTGGCGCTAGCGAATCTGACGCTTTCACGTCCGGTGCCGCTGGTGCGTACCCGGCATGCCTCAGGGTTACCACGCAACAATGCCGGCAGCCGCTGGCTGTTCCGCACTGCCTGCGCGCATATTGTCACGACGGGGGAAGCGCTGCGGCATCAGATGGTGGCGATTGGCGTGCCGCTGGCGCAAACCACCTCCGTTCCCAGCGGCGTCGATCCGGCGCGTTTTCATCCGGCGGATAAACAGGCGGCGCGTCAGTTGTGTGGCCTGTCGGCGAATGATTTCTGGCTGGGCGTGGTGTCGCATTTACGGCCTAACAAAGGCCATAGCGTGTTGCTGGAGGCGCTGGCGCAGATCCCTGATCCGGCGATCAAGCTGGCGATTGTTGGTGAAGGTCCACATCGTACGGTGCTGGAGCAGGAGATCGCGCGGCTGGGCTTAGCCGATCGTGTGGTCATGGCCGGACATCAGGCGGCGCCGGAAAAATGGTTCCCGGCATTTGATATTGCGTTAAGCCCGTCCCACGATATGGAAGGGGTGCCGCAGGGCGTCCTGCAATCTCTCGCCAGCCGCATTGCCACCATCGCCACCGACGCGGGCGGCACGGCGGATGCGGTGATTGATCGCCAGACCGGCCTGCTGGTTGCCCAACGCGATGTTGCCGCGCTGCGTGACGCGATTGTCACGCTCTATCAGGATGCAGCCCTGCGCGAGCAACTGGCGCAGCAGGGGTATGATTATTTGTGCGCCAATCTCACGCGCGACTGCATGCTGAGCGCAATGGAAAAGGTCTTTTCCGACGCGATTCAGCGTAACAATTCACGGTAAAGCGCCTGTAACTCCTGCGCCATACGGTCGAGCGTCCACGGCTCGGCAGTGGCGCGGGCATTAACGGCATACGTTTTTCCCGCCTGGCGGCCTGACAGCCATTCACCGATGGCCTGCCGGTAGCCGGAAACGTCGAGTGCATCGCGCACCCAGCCGTTTTCTCCTTCCCGGATCCATTCCGCCGCCCCGCAGCCCTGGCTGGTAAACAGCGGTAATCCGCAGGCCAGCGCTTCCACACAGACGTTCGGAAAGGGATCGTAAAGCGTCGGGAGGATCAGCGCATCAGCGGTGCCATAGACCTGGCGCACATCGGCCACCGGCCCGAGGAACTTCACCCGATCCGCCACGCCCAGCGACTGTGCCTGCTTTTCAAACTTACGGGCATGTTTATCGCGTCCGGCGACCAGCAGCCAGACGCCAGGGTGCGCCGCAATAGCCGCCAGCGCCGTCGCCACGCCTTTACGCGCAAACCCGGAACCGACGTAAGCCAGCACAGGCGCATCGGTTGGGATCGCCAGTGCGTCCCGCATCGTCAGTTTGCGCACGTCCGGATGAAAATGGGCGGTATCGACACCGTTATAAATCACCGTCAGCTTGTCTGCGGGCAGATGGAAACGACGAACAATGTCGTCCCGCACCATCTGTGAATTGCAGATCACTTTGCGCAGCGCCGGGTGAGTGAACATCGCCTTCTCCGCCTGCAAAATGTAGCGGTGGTAAGGGCTGAAAGTCTGCGACCAGCGCTTCGGCAGCGACAGAATGCGGCTGTACTGTTCAAGCCAGGTGGCGTGCACGCCATCACCGGCGCGGAAAATGGTGGCGCCTGGAATACGCTCGTGGCTCTGCACAATGTCGAAGCGGTTAAACAGCTGAGACGCCGCTCTGGCAAATCCGGCTTCGCGGGCGGTGCGGTTACGGAAGGGGGGATCGACGGTCAGCGTCTGCCAGCCCGTCGCGTTCTCCCACTGCCGGGCGATCAGCGTGACGTCCAGCGAACTGTCGCCCGCCAGCGTGTTCAGGGCACGGGAAACAAACCGCTCCGCGCCGCCGTTGGGGTTATAGGTCTGTCGGACAATCGCCAGTTTCATGCCGGATTTTCCAGTAACAACGTATCAATGGCGCTCAGCACCTGCTGTGGCGTAATCGCGGTGATACAGTCCGAGACGCCGCTGTCGCCGCAGCCTGCTTTTCCGCAGGGCTGGCAGGTAAAGCCCGCGATAATCACCCGGTAGGCCACGCCCCAGGGTGCCCACTTAATGGCACCGGTCGGGCCAAAAATGGCCACCGTCGGCGTACCCACCGCGCTGGCCAGATGCATCGGCATCGAGTCAACACCAAAGTAGAGCCGCGCATGTTTCATCAACGCACCCAGCTCTTTGAGATTCAGTTGCCCGCTAAGATCGAACACCGGCTGCGTCAGTGCCGCGCGAAGCTGATCCATATAGGCGGTTTCTTCTTTCGACGGCGCGGCAGAAAGGATCACCGGAATGCCTCGCGCGGCAATGGCATCCACGGTGGCTGCCAGCTTGTCGATTTGCCAGGCCTTGAACATCCAGCGCGAGGTGGGATGTACCAGCACATAATCTTTTCCCACCAGACCAAAACCTGCCAGCTTGTTCAGTACGGACGTTTCCGCCTCTTCGCCCGGCACGAAAAGTGTGCGTTTGTCTTCCACACTGGCCGGATGGATGCCAATGCGTCTGAGCGCGTCAAGGTTCACTTCCACCATATGGCGGCTGTTGTCCTGGATCGCCGGATAGAGCGTGGTGAAGGATTTCACCCAGCGCCAGCGCGCCAGCCCGCTACGCTTATCCGGCTTAAAACCGACGGAAACACGCGGCTTCAGTTTGCGCGCCAGTCGAGCGCCGTGCCAGTGCTCGGTGAGGTTGATCAGCACGTCATAATCCCGCGCTTTCAGCGAGTTACGCAGCTGGCGATACAGACTCAACTGCTTCAGCCAGCCCTGTTTACGCCAGTTACGCCCGATGGTATGCACGCGATCGATATACGGATGGCTGGTGAGCATCGCCTGCGTATCGTCATAGACCAGCGCGTCGACTTCCACGCCCGGCCAGTTTTTCTTCAGCACGGTAAACAGCGGCGAGGTTAAAAGCACATCACCGTGATGGCGAAGCTTGATGATCAGCACCCGTTTCGGCGGGCGTTCAGTCGTGAAAAAGTCAGACATGGACATTCTCTGCTGCCAGCAAGGGCTGTAATTTTTTTAAGACCGCAGTGGCGGGGAGATCGCTCAACTGCGATGAATGTTCAGGGCGGCAAACGACCTGATTTTTGCCATAACCGCCGATTAATCCCGGATCGGTCGGGCCATATAACGTGATATTAGGACGATCCAGGGCGGCGGTCAGATGGCTTAATCCGGTATCCACCGATACCACAAAAGCGGCACCGGCCAGTTCGCGGGCCACGTTTTCCAGGCTCATGCGGGGCAGCACCTCGACGTGATCCATACCCTGTGCCAGTCGTTGTGCGCGCGCCTCTTCGTGGGCGGCTCCCCAGGGCAGCTTGATGCGCAGTCCTGTGGGCTGCAATGAGGCGATCAGCTCGCGCCAGTGGGATTCAGGCCAGTGCTTATCATCGCGGGTCGTGGCATGCAGGAACACGGCGTAAGAAGCAGGTTGCGTTTGGGCGGTTAAGAAATGCTGCGCAATGCCGTAATCGCCCTGGGTTTGTGGTCGGGCATAACCCAGACTGCGGGCGAACAGCTCGCGGGTACGTTCCACGGCGTGTTGCGCTTTCGCGATGGCATGGCGACGGTTATAAAACAGGCTCGCCAGCGGTTCGCGGGCGCTGTGCCAGTCCATACCATGCTTCACGCCGTGCGCCAGGCGCGTCACCAGCGCCGCACTTTTCACCAGGCCCTGCGCATCAATAATAGCGTCGTACGGGACACTACGGACGGCATCACGAAACGCCTGACGTTCGGCGCGGATCGGCGCGGAGAACCACGCTTTGCGCCAGCGACGGATCGCCACCGGGATCACGCGATCGACAGCAGCATGCCAGCCGGGGATCTGCGCGAAGCCTTCTTCCACCACCCAGTCAAAACGGATGCCCGGAATAGCCTGCATGGCGTCGGTTAACGCTGGCAGCGTATGCAGCACATCGCCCATTGACGAGGTTTTTACGATCAGAACCCGCATTCGTTACCCTTCTTCGGCCAGCAGTAACGCATTGAGTTCGCTAAGCACGCGCTCAGGCGTGATATCGATCAGGCTCTGGTGATAACCCTGCTCGCTATCGCCTTTGCGCACTTTGTGATAGCCGGTGATCAAGCGGATCACCCGGGCTTTGTGCGACAGCGGCGGGGTAAAGTCGGGGCTGCTCGGGCCGTAAAGCGCCACCAGCGGGCGGTTCAGCGCCGCGGCGACGTGCATCAGGCCGGAGTCGTTAGTGACTACAGCTTTACAGGCGGCCAGTAAAATCACCGCCTGCTCCAGCTGGGTTTCACCAGCCAGGTTGCGGCACCAGGCCTGCTGCTCAATGCTCAGCGCGGCGAGGATCTCATTGCCGGCGTCGTGATCTTTCGCCGACCCTAACAGCACCACCTGATAACCTTCGTCGATCAGTTGCTTAGCCAGTTCTGCGTAATGGTAATGCGGCCAGCGTTTTGCCGGACCGAATTCCGCCCCGGGACAAAAGCCGATAACAGGACGTTCAGAAGACACGCCGAACGCATCGCTGGTCTGGGCTTTTTCCGCCTCAGTAACCTGCAGCTGCGGCCACAGCAATGGCTGCGGCAGATCTTTCGCTGATTGCATCACGCCTTTGTCATAGGCCAGCGCCACGTAGCGCTCCACCATCAGCGGCCAGGCGTGCTTATCCAGTACGCGGGCATCGTTAAGCACGCCGTAACGCATTTCACCGCGCCAGCCGGTACGGTGTGGGATCCCCGCAAAGAACGGCACCAGCGCAGATTTAAAGGAGTTCGGCAGGACGTAAGCGCGATCGTAACGCCGTTCACGCAGGCTGTGCCCGAGCTTGCGACGCTCGCCAAGCGCAAGCGCACCGTGCCCCAGCGGCATGGCAATCGCCTCGTTGACTTCCGGCATGCGCGACAATAACGGACGGCACCACGCGGGCGCCATCACATCAATGATGGCCTGGGGAAAGCGCGCTCTGAGCGTGCGATAGAGACTTTGCGACATCATCATGTCGCCCACCCAGGAGGGGCCAACCACCAGTATTCTCATCTGTCGCCTGCCTTATGCGTCGCGGTTCAGCCAGGCCATATATTCCGCTACGCCTTCGGCCACGGTTTTGAATGGCTTATCGTAGCCTGCGGCACGCAGATTAGTCAGATCCGCCTGGGTGAACGCCTGATAGCGGCCTTTCAGTTTTTCCGGGAACGGAATGTACTCAATGCTGCCTTTTTTATGGAACGCCAGGGTCGCATCGGCTACGGCCTGGAAGGACTCTGCACGGCCAGTGCCGAGGTTGAAAATACCGGACACGCCGTTTTCCCAGAACCACAGGTTTACCGCTGCCACATCACCCACATAAACGAAATCGCGTTTAAAGTTTTCACTGCCTTCAAACAGCTTCGGCGTTTCGCCGTTGTTCAGTTGGGTGTTGAGATGGAAGGCGACGCTCGCCATGCTGCCTTTGTGGCCTTCGCGTGGGCCATAAACGTTGAAATAGCGGAAACCGACAATCGGGGATGTCGCTTCCGGCAGGATCTGACGTACATATTCATCGAATAAAAACTTGGAGTAGCCGTAGACGTTCAGCGGCTTCTCATATTCGCGGGATTCAATAAAGTCAGAGGTACGGCCGCCGTAGGTCGCCGCAGAAGAGGCATACAGGAACGGAATGTTACGCTCCAGGCAGTAATGCAGTACCTCTTTAGAGTACTGATAGTTGTTATCCATCATGTACTTACCGTCCCACTCGGTAGTGGACGAGCAGGCACCTTCATGGAAAATCGCCTCGATATCGCCGAACTCTTCCCCCGCCATCACCTGGATCAGGAAGTCTTCTTTATCCATATAATCGGCGATATTCAGATCCACCAGGTTCGCAAACTTGGTGCCATCTTTCAGGTTATCCACGACCAGAATGTCAGTGATGCCCTTGTCATTCAGCGCTTTAACGATGTTGCTGCCGATAAAGCCTGCGCCGCCGGTAACGATAATCATAACTGTGACCTTTGAATTGAGGCGCGCCGGGACAATCCCGGACACGAATATTTCTTATCATACCATCACATTGCAGACCCTTCAGCCATTCACCGCCAACCTTCCGGGCGACACGTGATTTATGCTGCAAAATGAACAATGGATGATGCGTCATCTCGTATCAACGTATAGCTTTGGGTAATATGTGCCGAAATTTGTCCAGTCTGGAGAATTGCAATGCGTGGGGATTTTTACAAACAGTTAAGCCATGACCTGGAAACCGCGCGTGCGGAAGGGTTGTTTAAAGAAGAACGTATTATCACATCGGCGCAACAGGCGGATATTACCGTCGGTGACGGCAGCCAAGTGATCAACTTTTGCGCCAATAACTACCTGGGTCTGGCGAACCACCCGGAACTGATTGCCGCAGCCAAAGCGGGTATGGATTCTCATGGTTTCGGCATGGCGTCGGTGCGTTTCATTTGTGGCACTCAGGACAGCCACAAAGTGCTGGAGCAGAAGCTGGCTGAATTCCTCGGCATGGAAGATGCAATCCTGTACTCCTCCTGTTTCGACGCCAACGGCGGTCTGTTTGAAACCCTGCTGGGCGCAGAAGACGCCATTATCTCCGATGCGCTGAACCACGCGTCAATTATTGATGGTGTGCGCCTGTGTAAAGCGAAGCGTTTCCGTTATGCCAATAACGATATGCAGGAGCTGGAAGCACGTCTGAAAGAAGCCCGCGACGGCGGCGCACGTCACGTGCTGATCGCCACCGATGGCGTGTTCTCAATGGACGGCGTGATCGCCAACCTGAAAGGCGTGTGCGATCTGGCGGACAAATACGATGCGCTGGTGATGGTGGATGATTCCCACGCGGTAGGTTTTGTCGGTGAAAATGGCCGCGGCACCCATGAATATTGCGATGTGATGGATCGGGTCGACATCATTACCGGTACGCTCGGTAAAGCCCTCGGCGGCGCATCCGGCGGTTATACGGCGGCGCGCAAAGAAGTGGTGGAATGGCTGCGTCAGCGCTCCCGTCCGTATCTGTTCTCCAACTCGCTGGCGCCGGCGATTGTCGCTGCCTCCATCAAAGTGCTGGATATGCTGGCCGAAGGCAGCGAATTGCGTAATCGTCTGTGGACCAACGCCCGCCTGTTCCGTGAAAAAATGACCGCCGCAGGCTTTACGCTGGCGGGAGCCGATCACGCCATCATCCCGGTGATGCTGGGTGACGCCGTGGTCGCGCAGAACTTTGCCCGCGAACTGCAAAAAGAAGGCATTTACGTCACCGGCTTTTTCTTCCCGGTGGTGCCAAAAGGTCAGGCGCGTATCCGCACCCAGATGTCGGCGGCGCATACCCCTGAGCAAATCGAACGTGCGGTGGAAGCCTTTACCCGCATCGGTAAAAAACTTGGCGTGATTGCCTGAGGACCTGTGATGAAAGCCTTATCCAAGCTGAAAGCAGAAGAAGGGATCTGGATGACCGATGTGCCGCAACCGGACGTCGGACATAATGACCTGCTGATCAAAATCCGTAAAACCGCGATTTGCGGCACGGACGTGCATATCTATAACTGGGACGAATGGTCACAAAAAACCATTCCCGTGCCGATGGTGGTAGGGCATGAGTATGTCGGCGAAGTGGTCGGCATTGGCCAGGAAGTGAAAGGCCTTAAAATCGGCGATCGCGTTTCCGGCGAAGGGCACATCACCTGCGGACATTGCCGTAACTGCCGCGGTGGCCGCACCCATCTGTGCCGCAATACCATCGGCGTGGGCGTCAACCGCCAGGGCTGTTTCGCCGAGTATCTGGTGATCCCGGCGTTTAACGCCTTCAAAATCCCGGACAACATTTCCGATGAGCTGGCGTCTATTTTTGACCCGTTCGGCAATGCGGTGCATACCGCGCTGTCATTCGATCTGGTGGGCGAAGATGTGCTGGTGTCCGGCGCAGGCCCGATTGGCATTATGGCCGCGGCGGTAGCGAAACACGTCGGCGCGCGTCATGTGGTGATCACCGATGTGAATGAATACCGTCTGGATCTGGCGCGTAAAATGGGTGTGACCCGTGCGGTGAACGTCGCCAAAGAGAGTCTGAACGACGTGATGGCGGAACTGGGCATGACGGAAGGGTTTGACGTGGGCCTGGAGATGTCCGGGGCACCGGCGGCGTTCCGCACCATGCTCGATACCATGAACCACGGCGGCCGCATTGCGCTGCTGGGTATTCCGCCGTCTGAGATGTCCATCGACTGGAATAAAGTGATCTTTAAAGGCCTGTTCATTAAAGGCATTTATGGTCGTGAGATGTTTGAAACCTGGTACAAAATGGCGGCTCTGATCCAGTCTGGTCTGGATTTAACGCCGATCATTACCCACCGTTTCCCCATCGATGCATTCCAGGAAGGCTTTGACGCTATGCGTTCCGGCCAGTCAGGAAAAGTCATCCTGAGCTGGGATTAAATGTCGAGGCACCTTCGGGTGCCTTTTTTAGCCCCATCACATCTTTCTGCATTTTTAATAGCGAAAGCATGATTTCTTTATCACCTTTCTTAATATCCGGTTATAACTTCTGTTGACGATCCCATTAACAGGTGTGATTGCTGTATGTTCAATTTATCCGTGTGCCTGCTGACTTGTAATTCAGCACGATTATTACGTGAAGTCCTGCCGCCGGTTTTAGCGGTCGCAGATGAAATTGTTGTCGTAGATTCGGGCAGCAGTGATGCCACGCTGGATATATGCCATGAGTATGAGCTGGTTGTTCACCATCACCCTTATGCCATGCATGGCGCGCAAATGAACTATGCCATCAGTCTGGCCACCAATGACTGGGTATTATGTCTGGACAGCGATGAAGTGCTGGATGCGGAAACCATTGATTTTATTTTACGGCTGAAAGCCGGTGAAACGCCGGCGCCTGACCAGGCATGGCGGCTTTCCCGCTACTGGTATGTGCTGGGTGAGGAAGTGCGGACCCTGTACCCGGTGTCGTCACCTGATTTTCCGGTGAGATTATTCAACCGTCAGCATGCGCATTTTAACGATCGCCCGGTTGACGATAAAGTCGAAGGCTTTTCCACATCGGTAAAAATTCCCGGACGCGTGCGCCACGATACCTTTTATTCCCTGCATGAAGTATTTAACAAACTTAATAGCTATACCTCACGGCTGGTAAAATATCAGAAAGTAAAACCGTCGATCGCGCGCGGCATAATAAGCGCCATCGGAGCTTTTTTTAAATGGTATCTGTTTAGCGGGGCATGGCGTAACGGGAAAGTGGGCGTCGTAACCGGCTTATATGCCACCCTTTACAGCTTTCTGAAATATTTCAAAGCCTGGTATATTCATCAGGATGAAAAAGCGGCGCTGCCGAAAACGCAGAAAGATCGCCGCCTTATCTGATTACTGGCCCGCCTGCTGGCGGGCTTTTCCCCATCCCTGCCACTGGCCTTGCACGTATTTCACCAACGGGCTTTCGCTGATGCTTTCGCTCAGCACGCTAAAGAAACGGGTCGCATCAACGCGCTCCGGGGCTTTCTTCGGCTTACACAGCTTCACACCGCGGAACGGATTGCGCGGCGCCTGAGGCTGGCTGGTGGGCGGCGTCAGTGCGGGTTTTGAGGTGTCGATCTGCGGCTCATTCAGCAGGCTGCCAGGACGCACCAGCGTGATATCCGGCGGCAAAGTGGGCAGCATCTGTTGCAGGACGCGCACCGTCGATGGATGCGGGTGTCCGATAGCAATCGCCGAGCCGTTACGGCGCGCCAGTTCTACCGCACGGTTAAACTGGCGGCGAATATCGGCCTCGTTCTGCGTATCGTCGAGGAACACTTTACGTTTGATCACTTTCACGCCAGTGCCCGTCGCGGCGCGCATCGCCTGGCTGTTGCCAATGGTCATGCTGTCGAGAAAATAGAGATCGTAACGCGCCAGCGCCTGCATCACCTTCTGCATACCGAAGAGATTGGAGGTCATGGCGCTGCCCATATGGTTATTCAGGCCGACAGCATAGGGTACGTTGTCTACTGCATTGCGGATAATGCGTTCGATTTCATCGCTGCTCATATCCGGGCGCAGAGTGTCTTTTTCCAGCGGCTGTTTGCTGATCGGGGCCATCGGCAGGTGAATTAACACTTCATGACCCGTGTTATGGGCTTTGGTGGCCATTTCCCGTGCATGGGGTGCATTGGGCGGCACCGCAACGGAGATGGCGGCTGGCATCGCCAGTACCTGATTCTCGTTGTGCGGACGATAACCAAAATCATCGATCACGATGGCGAGTTTTCCGGCGAACACCGGCGCGGCAAAAACCATAAGGCTGACAACAGAAACACACAGACGACGAAATTGAAGCAAAACTTATCTTCCCAACCACGGTTGTGGATTGACCGCCTGACCCTGGCGGCGAATTTCGAAATAGAGTGAAGGTCTGCCCTGACCGCCACTGCTGCCCACAAGGGCAATCGGTTGACCGGCACGCACCTGCGTACCCACGCTGACCAGCGCGCTCTGATTATAGCCGTAAAGGCTCATGTCGCCTTTACCGTGCTCCACCACTACCACCAGACCGTAGCCCTGCAGCCAGTCGGCGAGGATCACACGGCCATCGGCAATGGCTTTCACTTCGCTGCCTTCAGACGCGCCGATAACAATCCCTTTCCAACGTAGCTCACCCTGCAACTGTTCGCCATAGCGATGGAGGAGGGTGCCCCGTACTGGCCAGTATGCCTGACCGCGTGGCGATCCCAGGCCGCCGGTGCGGGACATTAACGATTGCTCGCTTTCCGTCGGTTTATAGGTGGTGCCTTTGCGCGTTGCGTCTTTCTGGCGATCGCGCACTGCCTGCGCTTCGCGTGCTTCACGTTCCGCACGCGCTTTGGCGGCGGCTTCGGCGCGGGCAAGGGTATTGCGCAACCGTGATTCGTTGGCCCGTAGCTCGCTCAGCTGTTGCTGGCCCTGCTGGATGGACGACTCAAGGCCGGAGAGGGTTTTCTTACGCTCGTTGCGTGCCTGCTCAAGCTTAGCCTGTTGCGCCTGCTGCTCATAAAGCAGGGTTTGCTGCTGGCTCTGCTTCTCTTCCAGCTCGGCTTTCTGAGCGTTGACTTCTTCACGGGTCTGCTGGAGCTGAGCGATGGTTTCCTGACGCGCCTGATTAAGATAGCCGTAGTAGGCCTGCAAACGCTGTGCGCGCTGGCCTTCTTCGCCGCTCAGGATCATCTGCATCCCGCTGTGCTCGCCCTGACGGAATGCTGCATCGAGCTGCGCGGCCAGATTGCGCTCCTGGCTGGCGCGCTGGCGCTCCAGTTTGGCGATAGACGCATTCATGGCGTCGATTTGTTTATTCAGCTGGGCGAGAGTGTTCTGGGTTTCGCGCAGGGCGCGGGCGGCAGCGGAAATCGCCTCTTCCTGGGCTTTTAACTGAGCAAGAAGACTGCTGCGCTGCTGCTGTTGCTGACGGACGGCGCGCTCTTTGGCGGCAATGTCAGCCTGGATAGATTTTAACTGGTCGCGGTCATCCGCGTGGGCTGAAAAGGCGCACAACAATACGCCAGCGCTGAGCGCGCTGGCGTAGATAATGGACCGGATTGACATAGTCCTGGTGTTTGAAAAAATCGCCTTTCCCCTCATGGGGAGCGATTATTCCACGATGAACAGCGGCTTACCAGTCATCTCTTGCGGGATTTCCATCCCCATCAGTGCCAGCATGGTCGGTGCGATATCGGAAAGTTTGCCGCCTTCAACCGCTTTCACCGTTTTGTCGCCGACGTAGATCAGCGGCACCGGCAGGTTAGTGTGGGCAGTATGCGCCTGACCGGTTGCCGGGTCGCGCATTTGCTCAGCATTGCCGTGATCCGCGGTAATCAACAGCTGACCGCCCACGGACTCCACCGCATCGCTGACCTGCGCAATGCAGTTATCCAGCGTTTCGACAGCGGCAACCGCTGCTTCGAATACGCCGGTATGACCTACCATGTCGCCGTTCGGGTAGTTGCAAATGATGGCGTCGTACTTGCCGCTCTTGATCGCCGCGACCAGTTTTTCAGTTAATTCTGCACTGCTCATTTCCGGTTGCAGATCGTAGGTCGCTACTTTCGGGGAGTTGATCAGGATGCGATCTTCTCCGGCGAAGGACGCTTCCACGCCACCATTAAAGAAGAAGGTCACATGGGCGTACTTCTCAGTTTCGGAGATGCGCAGCTGGGTTTTGTCATGCTTCGCCATCCACTCGCCAAAGGTGTTCGCCAGGGACGCCGGTGCGTAAGCCACCGTCGTTTTGATGTCGGCAGCGTATTCGGTCAGCATGACGAAATCGCTTAACTGCACCACTTTCTGACGGGCGAAGCCGTCGAAATCGGCATTCACAAAGGCGCGGGTGATTTCGCGGGCGCGGTCAGCACGGAAGTTCATGAAAATCAGCGCATCGCCGTCGACCATGGCGGAGTCGGCCTGGCCTGCCGCGCGGATCACCGTCGCTTTTACGAATTCGTCGTTTTCATCACGGGCATAAGCCGCCTGCAAACCTGCAACCGCGCTGTCTGCCTGGTATTCGCCTTTAGCCTGCGTTAGCAGGTTGTACGCCTGTTCCACGCGATCCCAGCGGTTGTCGCGGTCCATCGCATAGTAACGACCAATAATAGTGGCGACGCGGCCTTTGCCCAGCTCAGCAAATTTGTCTTCAAAACGTTTCAGCGAGGATTCTGCGCTGCGTGGCGGGGTATCGCGGCCATCCAGGAAAGCATGCAGATAGATTTTTTCTGCGCCGCGCTGAGCTGCCAGTTCGACCATTGCAAGAATGTGATCTTCATGGCTGTGTACGCCGCCCGCTGACAGCAGGCCCATGATATGTAAGGCTTTTCCATTGGCGGTAGCGTTATCCACCGCAGCGGTCAGCGCCGGGTTGTTGAAGAAAGTACCTTCTTTGATTTCTACGTCCAGACGGGTCAGATCCTGATAAACGATGCGACCCGCACCCAGGTTGACGTGACCGACTTCAGAGTTACCCATCTGACGGTCCGGCAGGCCCACTTCGAGGCCGGATGCGTCAACCAGCGTATGCGGACGTTTGGCCCACAGGGCATCCATGACCGGGGTTTTAGCGTTAAAAATAGCGTTATCCTGCTGGTCTTCACGGTAGCCATAGCCATCCAGAATCACCAGTACCATAGGTTTTTTAGAAACCGACATTGCGACAACCTCATGCTCATGAGTCAAAAATTTGCGTAATTTTACTACAGCTGAATCGATCAAATAGCCGCAGAAGATCAAAGAATGGGAGGGGGAAGGGCGGTGTTTTTACTGGCTTTAGGCATTTTTTTCGTAACGCGCCGCAGAAAATGCATTCCGTTGTGCTCGCTGGCTGTATTTGCTACACCGCACAGGTATACTCCTTCCCTGGTTTTTAATCACTGAGTCGGGAGTTGTTGCCCTCCATGCAAGAAATTATGCAATTTGTTAGCCGTCACCCCATACTTTGTATCGGATGGGTTGTCTTACTGGCGGCGGTGCTGTTCACCACCTTCAAAGGTCTGGTATCGAAAGTTAAAATTATCACGCGTGGTGAAGCAACGCGTCTGATTAACAAAGAAGATGCTGTGGTTGTGGATCTGCGTCAGCGTGATGATTTCCGCAAAGGTCACATCGCGGGTGCCGTCAATTTGCTGCCCAACGATATCAAAGCCAATAACCTCGGTGAGCTTGAGAAAAGTAAAAGCAAACCCATTATTGTGGTAGATGGCACCGGTATGCAGGCGCAAGCCCCGGCAAGCGAGCTGATTAAAGCGGGCTTCGAGCGGGTCTATGTACTGAAAGATGGCGTAGCTGGCTGGAGTGGTGAAAACCTCCCGCTCGTGCGCGGTAAATAATTCACAAGTGGAGTGCAGTCATGGCCAACATTGAAATCTATACCAAAGCGACCTGCCCTTTTTGCCATCGTGCAAAAGCGCTGCTCAACAGCAAAGGCGTTGCCTTTGAAGAGCTGCCGATCGATGGCGATGCGGTGAAGCGTGAAGAGATGATTCAACGTAGTGGCCGTACGACCGTGCCGCAGGTTTTTATTGATGCACAGCACATTGGCGGCTGTGACGACTTGTATGCGCTGGACGCGCGTGGTGGACTTGATCCCCTGTTACGCTAAAGCGTATTTAGGACAACACTAAGGGTTTTACTCATGTCAGAACAAAATAACACCGAAATGGCTTTCCAGATCCAACGTATTTATACCAAGGATGTATCTTTCGAAGCGCCTAATGCGCCGCACGTCTTCCAGAAAGACTGGCAGCCGGAAGTAAAACTGGATCTGGACACCGCTTCCAGCCAGCTCGCTGACGACGTTTATGAAGTGGTGTTGCGTGTCACCGTGACCGCAAGCCTGGGTGAAGAAACGGCATTCCTGTGCGAAGTACAGCAGGCCGGTATCTTCTCCGTTGGTGGTATCGAAGGTACCCAGATGGCGCATTGCCTTGGCGCGTACTGCCCGAACATTCTGTTCCCGTATGCCCGTGAATGCATCACCAGCCTGGTTTCCCGCGGTACGTTCCCGCAGCTGAACCTTGCACCGGTCAACTTCGATGCGCTGTTCATGAACTATTTGCAGCAGCAGGCAGGCGAAGGTACCGAACAACCTCAGGATGCCTGATGAGTACGATAAATGCTCATATGACTGTGATCGGTGCCGGCTCTTACGGCACCGCTCTTGCCATTACCCTGGCAAGAAATGGCCACGAAGTGGTGCTTTGGGGCCACGATCCAAAACATATCGCGACGCTGCAACATGATCGTTGCAACCTGGCGTTCCTCCCGGATGTGCCTTTTCCCGATACGCTGCACCTTGAAAGCGACTTAGCCACGGCGCTTGCTGCGAGTCGTAACATCCTGGTCGTGGTGCCAAGCCATGTCTTTGGCGACGTGCTGCGACAAATCAAACCATTGATGCGCGATGACGCGCGCGTGGTATGGGCGACCAAAGGCTTAGAAGCCGAAACGGGTCGTCTGTTGCAGGATGTGGCGCGCGAAGCGCTGGGCGATGCCATTCCGCTGGCGGTGATTTCCGGGCCGACCTTCGCCAAAGAACTGGCGGCGGGCCTGCCGACGGCGATTTCCCTGGCCTCCACCGATGAGGTATTTGCTGAAGATTTGCAGCAGTTGCTGCACTGCGGCAAAAGCTTCCGCGTCTACAGCAACCCGGATTTTATCGGCGTGCAGCTGGGCGGGGCGGTGAAAAACGTGATTGCCATCGGCGCGGGTATGTCCGACGGCATCGGTTTTGGTGCCAATGCGCGTACCGCGCTGATCACCCGTGGGCTGTCCGAAATGTCCCGTCTGGGCGTGGCGCTGGGTGCCGATCCGTCCACCTTTATGGGCATGGCCGGTCTGGGCGATCTGGTCTTAACCTGTACTGACAATCAGTCCCGTAACCGTCGTTTCGGGATGGCGTTAGGTCAGGGCATGGACGTCAAAAGCGCGCAGGAGAGTATCGGCCAGGTGGTTGAAGGGTACCGTAATACGAAAGAAGTCCGCGAGCTGGCACACCGCTTTGGTGTCGAAATGCCAATAACCGAGGAAATTTATCAAGTATTGTATTGTGGAAAAAATGCGCGCGAGGCAGCATTGACCCTGTTAGGCCGCTCCCGCAAGGATGAGCGTACCAGCCATCCGGCTCCCTAACCCTCATCACTGACACGGCCATCGCAGAGTGGCCGGTCATTTTATTTCGCCTGGAGTATGCAATGCCGTGTGAAGAACTGGATCTCGTCTGGAATAATATTAAAGCCGAAGCCCGGGCGCTGGCCGACTGTGAGCCAATGCTGGCCAGTTTTTATCACGCGACCTTACTCAAGCACGAAAATCTCGGCAGCGCGCTGAGCTATATGCTGGCGAACAAGCTGGCGTCGCCGATCATGCCTGCTATCGCCATTCGTGAAGTGGTGGAAGAAGCCTACGCCGCCGATCCGGAAATGATTGCCTCCGCCGCCTGCGATATTCAGGCCGTGCGCACCCGCGATCCGGCGGTGGATAAATACTCCACGCCGCTGCTCTATCTGAAAGGGTTTCACGCCCTGCAGTCTTACCGTATCGGTCACTGGCTATGGAATCAGGGTCGCCGCGCGCTGGCGATTTTCCTGCAAAATCAGGTGTCGGTGTCCTTCCAGGTGGATATTCACCCGGCGGCGAAGATTGGCCGCGGTATCATGCTCGACCATGCCACCGGTATTGTGGTGGGCGAAACGGCCGTGGTTGAAGATGATGTCTCTATCTTACAGTCGGTTACGCTCGGCGGGACCGGCAAAACCAGCGGCGATCGCCATCCGAAAATCCGCGAAGGCGTAATGATTGGTGCCGGGGCGAAAATTCTCGGCAATATCGAAGTCGGGCGTGGCGCGAAAATTGGTGCCGGTTCAGTAGTGCTGCAACCCGTGCCGCCGCACACGACCGTGGCAGGCGTACCGGCCCGCATTGTCGGCAAGCCGGAATCAGAAAAACCTGCGATGGATATGGATCAGCATTTTAACGGCGCGAATCACCGTTTCGAGTACGGCGACGGTATTTAACGCTAGCTGCGCAGTACCGCGCCCGGATAGCCAAGCTGACGCCAGGCTTCATACACCACCACGGAGACGGCGTTAGACAGGTTCATGCTGCGGCTGTCCGGCATCATCGGGATGCGGATCTTCTGCTCTTTAGGCAGCGCATCCAGAATAGTGGCAGGCAGACCACGCGTCTCCGGACCAAACATCAGATAATCCCCGTCCTGATAACTCACCGCGCTGTGGGCTGGTGTGCCTTTGGTCGTCAGGGCAAACAGCCGCTGCGGATTTTCTGCCGCCACAAAAGCGGCATGACTGGCATGACGCACCACTGCGGTGAATTCGTGATAATCCAGCCCGGCGCGGCGCAGACGCTTGTCATCCCAGGTAAAGCCCATTGGCTCAATGATGTGCAGGCGAAACCCGGTGTTGGCACACAGGCGGATAATATTCCCGGTATTCGGCGGGATTTCAGGTTCGAATAAGACAATGTTCAGCATGCTGCCCCCTCAATAATGGCGGGCAGCATAGCAAAAATCAGGCGGCATCGCCTGTTTTCACCGGCGCGAACACTGATTCATGCTCAACGTTCTGCACCAGCGAGTCGCGGCTGATTTCGCTTATCGAACGTGCACCGGTTAGCGTCATCGCCACGCGCATCTCTTTTTCGATCAGGTTCAGCAGATTCGCCACTCCCGCCTGACCGTGGGTCGCCAGCGCATACAGATAGGCACGGCCCAGCAGCACGGTATCCGCGCCCAGAGCGATCATCCGTACGACGTCCAGCCCGTTACGGATGCCGCTGTCTGCGAGGATCGCAATGTCACCTTTCACCGCGTCGGCAATCGCCGGCAGCGCGCGGGCAGACGAGAGCACGCCGTCAAGCTGACGGCCGCCGTGGTTCGATACCACAATGCCGTCTGCGCCAAAACGAACCGCATCGCGCGCATCGTCCGCATCGAGGATCCCTTTGATCACCATCGGACCGTCCCAGAATTCGCGGATCCACTCCAGGTCTTTCCATGAGATGGACGGATCGAAGTTATTCGCCAGCCAGCCAATATAATCCTCCAGCCCGGTCGGCTTGCCGAGGTAAGCGGAGATGTTGCCCAGATCGTGAGGGCGACCATTGACGCCGACGTCCCACGCCCACTGCGGATGTGTCACCGCCTGCCAGTAACGGCGCATCGCCGCGTTGGCGCCGCTCATACCGGAATGCGCATCCCGGTAGCGTGCTCCCGGCGTCGGCATATCGACGGTAAACACCAGCGTTGAACATCCTGCCGCTTTGGCGCGCTCCAGCGCGTTACGCATAAAGCCGCGATCCCGCAGGACGTACAGCTGGAACCACATCGGACGCTTAATCGTCGGGGCGACCTCTTCAATCGGGCAGACGGATACCGTCGACAGGGTGAAAGGGATGCCTTTGGCATCGGCTGCCGCGGCCGCCTGCACTTCGCCGCGCCGGGCGTACATGCCGCACAGCCCTACCGGGGCCAGCGCCACCGGCATCGACAGCGTTTCGTTAAACAACGTGGTTTCCAGGCTCAGATCGGACATGTTTTTCAGCACGCGCTGGCGCAGTGCTACCTGCGAGAGATCTTCCACGTTGCGGCGCAGCGTATATTCCGCGTAGGCACCGCCGTCGATGTAATGGAAAAGAAAGGGCGGCAGGATACGCTGCGCTGCGGCACGGTAATCACTGGCTGCGGAAATAATCATGGGTTTCTCCCTGACAGTTCATTGGGTTAACCGGGCAGGCGAGTGATGCGCGCCTGGCGGGCCTGATCCTCATCGAATCGTTTAATGGTGGTATGCACAAATTCCAGATGCAGCATCATCGCCTTACGTGCGCCGTCGGCGTCACCGGCCATAATGGCGTCCATCACAGCCTGATGCTGTTCGGTGAGCTGCGCGAACACCGACGGCACGAAATACATCCGCTGACGGCTCTGTTTCACCGACAGTTGCAGCAGATCGAAGAAGCCGCGCATGGTCTGCAACAGCACCACATTGTGCGACGCTTCAGCGATGGCTAAGTGAAAGCGTACGTCTGCCTGCGAGGCCAGATCCGGGTCATCGCTCAGGGTGGCGTCAAAGCAGAGCTGAATTTTTTCTTTGTCCGCAGCGGTGGCGCGCAGGGCGGCATGCCAGGCCGTGCTCGCCTCAATCGCATGACGGGCTTCCAGAATATCGAAGCTGTAGTCCGGATCGTCCGCCATCAGCGTTTTCAGCGGATAGACAATGTTTTGCTCGGACCAGTCTTCCTGCGGCCAGCGCACGAAAGTGCCGCCGCCGCGTCGGCTGAGCAGCACGCCTTCACTGATAAGTTTCGCAATCGCCTCCCGCAGGGAATTGCGGGAGACGCCAAGCTGGGCGGCCAGCTTGCGCTCGGCAGGCAAGCGCGCTCCTGGCTCAAGCTGCTGTTCATCTATCAGCGCACGCAAGCGATCGGCGATGGTGTCGGACAGACGCACGGGCATTACTATCATGGGATCATCCAGGTCAGAACGTAGGCCTGCAGTGTCGTGATCACCCCGACCATACAGGTGAAAATCAGGCTGTGTTTAACGGTAAAGCGGAACAGGTCGGACTCTTTACCCACCAGCCCCACCGCGGCGCAGGCGATGGCGATAGACTGCGGCGAAATCATCTTGCCGGTTACGCCACCGGTCGTGTTTGCCGCCACCAGCAGCACATCCGAGACGCCGATCTGCTGGGCGGCGGTCGCCTGCAGCGCAGCAAAAAGCGCATTTGATGAGGTATCTGAGCCGGTCAGAAACACGCCAAGCCAGCCGAGGAACGGCGAGAAAAAGGTAAACGCATGACCGGTATGGGAAAGCGCCAGCGCCAGCGTTGAGGACAGCCCGGAATAGTTAGAGATAAACGCGAACGCCAGCACCATGCCAATGGAGTAAATCGGCAGCGCCAGCTCTTTCAGCGTGCTGCCGAAGGTGACGATCGCGTCTTTCGGCTTCATGCGCAGCCAGACGATGGAGATCAGCGCCGCGAACAGAATGGCCGTGCCGGTGGCAGAGAACCAGTCGAATTTATATACCGCCGCATAAGGTGTGGCCGCGTTCACCACCGGCGGCATACGCGCCACCAGCTTATCCAGATGCGGCACAGAAATATTGATCACCCAGTCATACATTGCGCCGCCTGGCGCAAACAGGGCTTTGAAGGGGGGAATACTCCACAGGGTGACGGTGGCGGTCAAAAACAGGAACGGTGACCAGGCGCGCATGATTTGCCCGCGGGAGTAGTGTTTCGGGGTAACGGCCGCATCGCCCGCGGTGGCATTCACGTCGTCAAAACGGAAAATACGCACCGGCTGCCAGCGACGCAGGAACAGCGTCAGACAGACCAGCGAAACCAGCGAAGAGATAATGTCCGGCAGTTCCGGCCCGAGAAAGTTGGAGCTGAGGTACTGGGCGATGGCAAAGGAGCCGCCCGCCACCATCACCGCCGGCCAGGTTTCCTTCACGCCGCGCCAGCCATCCATAATCGCCATGATCCAGAACAGCACGATGATAGTCAGGAACGGCAACTGGCGGCCCACCATCTGGCCGATTTCAAAGCTGTCGAGGCCGGTCACCTGGCCTGCCACGAGGATCGGGATGCCCATCGCGCCAAACGCCACCGGTGCCGTGTTGACGATCAGGCAAAGCCCGGCGGCATACAGCGGTTTAAAGCCCAGTCCCACCAGCAACGCGGCGGTAATGGCGACCGGCGCGCCGAACCCGGCAGCCCCTTCCAGAAAGGCCCCGAACGAGAAGCCGACGATCAGCATTTGCAGGCGCTGGTCCGGCGTAATAGAGAGGATGGAGGAGCGGATGATCTCGAACTGCCCGGTTTTGACCGAGATTTTGTAGACAAAAACCGCCGCGATGATGATCCACGCAATCGGCCACAGGCCGTAGAAGAAGCCGTACACCACCGAGGCGAGGGCGTTGTCCACGGGCATATCGTAGAAGAACAGCGCAACGGCCAGCGCGATGGCCACCGTCCAGCTGGCGGCGACATAGCCTTTCAGCTTGAGCTGAATTAAGGCGAAGAAGAAAAACAGGATCGGTAGCGAGGCGATAAGGCTCGACAGCCACAGGTTCCCTGCCGGATCGTAGTTTTGTTGCCAGAGGCTCATGAAGATCTCCTGAGGGCCATTCATCCTGTCGCGCGGCGAGTCTGCGCTCATCTTCGCGTCACACTGTCTGTAAAAGTGGCCCTGCCAGTTAAGGTTTGTAGGGTTAATGACAATGAATGGTTAACCAAATGTTATTGGCTGGCAATGCACGTGTAACGGGAAATTGGGGTTTTGTGAGCAGACAGTGGCTCAGGAGCAGGATTGGTAGGACCACATCAGAAGGGAAGCACAGATAAAAACCTCTCCCGCTGGTGGGGAGAGGTCAGAAAGCAGGGGATCAGAATGCGGTTTTTGAAAAGCCGGTCATCTCGGTCAGTTGCATCTCACGACC
The DNA here is from genome assembly GCF_018323985.1 of Enterobacter kobei. GTDB lineage: Bacteria > Pseudomonadota > Gammaproteobacteria > Enterobacterales > Enterobacteriaceae > Enterobacter_D > Enterobacter_D kobei_A. The sequence continues at coordinate 114,483 of NZ_AP024590.1, forward strand.
TAACTCGGTCATCGGATGCACCACCACCAGGCCACGTACGCTTTTCTTCAGCTTGCCCATGTCGGCCTGTTCTTTTTTCGTGATCGCGCGGCGGAACGGCATATCCGCCAGTTTCTGCGCTTCTTTGCTCAGCTTGTGGCCGTGCAGGGCGCGCAAGCGGGCGATTTCGCCTTCCAGCGTCTCTTTTTCTTTTTCCAGCTCGGCGTATTTGTCGGCGGCTTCAGCCAGCGAGATATCAGCCTGCTGGTGGCGGATGGCATCAAGGCGATCGCTCAGGCGTTTAATTTCACTCTTTTCAACTTCTTTCATGACAATTGGACTCTAAATCGGGGAGATATTGCGCTAAGGATACACTAATCCGCGGGCGGTTACTTCTGAAAGGCTTTTTTCAGGCTGATACGGGAGATCAGCTCTGTCAGGGAAAGCACCATGGTGGATCGCACAACCTGTTGATAACGCTGCTTTTGCATCGCATAGAGATCGGCATCGCTGAGATCAAACGGCGGCGCAGGCGGCAGGGCGGCCACGCAGTGCAGCTCACCGAAGGGGCCTAAGATCTCGTCGTCAGTAAACGCGTATTCGCTGCCGTCGTGATTCAGCTCTTCCCGCAATGCCATCAGCAGTTCGGCGTCCTCATATTCCAGGCGGCTGATCACGCCAAGCCCGTAAATGAGTTTTAAGCGCACAGACAAATCGCCCAGCGGGCCGTCGCCGTCAAGCAGCGGCTCGACGGCATATTTCACCGCGTAATCGTCTTTGCGGAAAACCTGAAGCACCAGAATGTTCACCGCCTCGGTGAGTAACTCGACGGCGGCAATCAAAAAGCTTCGTACGGTTTTGCCAGCATTAAGACGCTCAAGCACACGGTTTTCAAAGGCCTGGGTTTCTTCCATTATTGCCTGCATTTCCGACAATCTGTTGTTCAGGCGCGGAAAGCTCCGCGCCGGGTTTGGCATCATGCCTTTGCGTTGTACGCGTTTACCGCCTCTGCCACGACGTCGCTCGTCGCATCCAGACCGGAAATCTGCGCCAGCGCAGCCTGCGGGCCTTTCTCTTCAATCAGCTGTGCCAGCTCAATCGCCTGCGGATCCTGCTCGCTACGATAGTGCATCGCTGCGGCAATACCCAGCACCAGGTTGTGATGCGGCAGGTCATATTCCAGCGTGCCCAGCAGCGGTTTGATCAGGCGATCGCCTGCGCTCAGTTTACGCAGCGGCTGACGGCCCACACGCTCCACATCATCTTTCAGATAAGGGTTTTCAAAGCGCCCTAAAATTTTCTGGATATAGGCGGCGTGTTTCTGCGTGTCGAAACCATAACGTTTGATCAGCACCGCGCCGCTTTCTACCATCGCACCTTTTACCACAGTACGGATTTTCTCGTCGAGGATGGCATCACGGATAGTCTGTAAACCGGCCTGCTGGCCGAGATAAGCGGTAATGGCGTGACCGGTGTTCAGGGTGAACAGCTTACGCTCAACGAAGGCCATCAGGTTGTCGGTCAGCTCCATACCCGCGATGGTCGGCGGGGTGCCTTTGAACTGTGTCTGGTCGACGATCCACTCGCTGAAGGTTTCCACCGTCACTTCCAGCGGATCGTTGGTAGCCGAAGCCGACGGCGGCACGATACGGTCAACGGCGGAGTCCACAAAGCCGGTATGCGCTTCCACCCAGGCTTTATCTTCTTCCGCCAGCGCGTTGAACACATGGCCTTTCAGCTGCGTGGTGCCGCGCACCATGTTTTCACAGGCGATGATATTGAGAGGCGTGTCGTTACCCTGGGCTTTGCGTTTTGCCAGGCCTTTAGCGATAGCCGGGGCGATACGCTCCAGCACCACTGGGCCAACCGCCGTGGTCACCAGATCAACCTCTGCGATGAGGTCGATAACCTCGTCGCCAATGCTGCTGACCGCGTTAACACCTGAAACGGTGTCCACCTGTTCATTTTCACCGACAACGTGAACCTGATAGCTATGACGGGCATTCAGGGCGTCGAGCACCGCCTGATTCACATCGGCGAATGTCAGCTCAATACCCGCGTCCGCCAGCAATTTGCCGATGAAGCCACGTCCGATATTACCTGCGCCAAAATGTAATGCTTTCATAGAATTAACCTTCATTAATGTTTTTACCCGAGAGGGCTGGGGTGAGGAGGCGAATTCTCCTCACCCTAACCCTCTCCCAATGGGAGAGGGGATAGATTGTGCCTCGTACCCCGCTTTTCTCCCTCTCCTGGAGGAGAGGGCCGGGGTGAGGGCGGCGTTACTTGTTCAGCAGAGCCAGCACTTCTTCAACGCTCTGCGTGTGCGTCAGGCGCTCAATCACAGATTCATCGTCCAGTGCATTGGTCAGGCTGGTGATCACCTGGATGTGCTCGTTATTACGGGCGGCGATACCGATAACCAGACGGGCAATGTCGTCGGCATCATCACCGAAACGCACGCCTTCCGGATACTGGCAGAATACCACGCCGGTCTTCAGAACACGGTCTTTCGCTTCAACCGTACCGTGCGGCACCGCGATAGACTCACCCAGATAGGTCGGGGTCAGTTTTTCACGATCCAGCATCGCCTGCACATATTCCGGCTCAACGTAGCCGCCTTTTACCAGTTGCTCACCGGCAAAAATAATGGCTTCTTCTTTGGTGCTCGCCGTGCGGCCCAGGAAGATGTTTTCTGCGCCCAGACGGAACAGGTGGCTGTTACTTTCGTCGAAGCTGTCCTGCAGGCTGGTGCGGACTTTTTCTTCATTCTGCAGATGGCGCTGCGCGACAACCAGACGCTCCGTCAGGCTGGTATACAGGCCGCTGTCGAGGAAGTTGGTCAGCGAAATATGCTGTGCCTGCGGTACCTGACGCATCGCGCGCTCAGTGAGGTCGCGGTGAGTGATCACCAGGTCTACATCCGGAGGCAGGTTGTTGATCGCGCTGTTGGTCACGGAGATGTTGGTCAGCCCCGCATCCTGCACTTTCTTACGCAGCACGCCTGCACCCATGGCGCTGGAACCCATACCGGCATCACAGGCAACGATGATTTTACGCACATGGCTCAGGTCGTTGGACACATCGCCCGCCGTCAGCGGAGAGGCACCTTTGGACTCGGCTTTCATGTCCTGCATACGACGGGTCGCAGCTTCAATATCGTCTTCTTCTTTCACTTTGCTGGTTTTCAGCAGAATGGCAGAGATCACGAAAGAAACGGCCAGTGCAGCGAAAATCGCGGCGAGGTTAGCAAAATAGGCACCTTTCGGGGTCATCGCCAGTACCGCCAGGATAGAACCCGGAGACGCCGGAGATACCAGACCACCGCCCAGCACGCTCAGCGTAAACACGCCAGTCATACCGCCGAGGATCACCGCGATCAGCAGACGCGGATTCATCAGGACATACGGGAAGTAAATTTCGTGGATACCACCCAGGAAGTGGATGATTGCCGCGCCGCCTGCAGACTGTTTAGCGCTGCCGCGACCGAAGAACATATACGCCAGCAGTACACCCATACCCGGACCTGGGTTTGCTTCAATCAGGAAGAAGATGGACTTGCCGAGATCGTGAGACTGCTGAATACCCAGCGGCGAGAAGATACCGTGGTTGATGGCGTTGTTGAGGAACAGGATTTTCGCCGGTTCAACAAAGATGGACGCCAGCGGCAGCATGTCATGGATAACCATGAAGTTAACGCCCGCAGCCAGTGCTTTAGACAGCACTTCAACCGCCGGGCCAATGCCGAGGAAGGCCAGAATGGCGAGGATCATACCGATGATGCCAGCGGAGAAGTTATTCACCAGCATTTCGAAACCAGATTTGATCTTACCGTCTACCGCGGCATCAAATTTCTTGATGCACAGACCGCCCAGCGGGCCGGCAATCATTGCGCCGAGGAACATCGGCATATCTGCACCAACGATAACGCCCATGGTGGTAATGGCACCGACCACGCCGCCACGCTCGCCGCCAACCAGACGCCCACCGGTATAACCGATCAGCAGCGGCAGCAGATAAGTAATCATCGGGCCGACAAGTTTCGCCAGCGTTTCGTTAGGTAACCATCCAGTTGGAATAAACAGCGCGGTGATAATACCCCAGGCGATAAACGCGCCGATGTTGGGCATCACCATATTGCTAAGGAATCGACCAAAGCTTTGCACTTTGATCTTGATATCGGATGACATAAAACACCCCTTCTTATGTTTGCTATCGCACAGGCCGGAAGCCCGAGGTTTGTTGTTAATGTGGCGGCAGAGGTAGCCGGACCCATGATGTGTGTGAGGCGAAATCTGGCACCGAATCGTCTTTCTGTCCAGATCGTGACCTTTGGTGTGATCTAAATCACATAAACATAGGGTGTGACCGGTGATTTGGCGTGATCTGTTTCACAAAATTCCTGTGTAAAAAAAGAACAATGACGAAAATTTATGCGCATCTTGAAGGTAAATGTGAGATCACTCACATTTTTATGTGGAGACTTTGTTATTTATTTGTGATGCATATCACAAGAAATTTTTGCCAGGAGTTTTCTGAATGCCCTCAAAGGCAAACTGTGTTGTGCGCGCCGCCGCCGGATGTAACTTCCTTACACGCCTCACACCCTACGAAACAGAGTTTTCACATTTATGAAGGCTCGCCTGCCTTTTGCGCGACGGTGGGCCATAATTATCTTTTCAAAGGCGATTAAGGACCCGGCCATGAAACTGATCGGCAGTTACACCAGCCCCTTCGTGCGGAAGATTTCCGTGATTTTGCTGGAAAAAGGCATCACCTTCGAATTCGTCAATGAGCTGCCCTATAACGCAGAGAATGGCGTTTCACAATTCAACCCGCTCGGCAAAGTGCCCGCGCTGGTCACTGACGACGGCGAAACCTGGTTTGATTCGCCGATCATTGCGGAATATCTGGAACAGCTGGGTATGGCTCCCGCGCTGCTGCCCACCGATGCGAAAGCCGCATTACGACTGCGGCAGCTGGAAGCGCTGGCGGACGGCATCATGGATGCGGCGCTGACTTCCGTGCGCGAGCAGGCCCGTCCGGCAGCACAGCAGTCGGAAAGTGAACTGGTGCGCCAGCGGGAAAAAATCAGCCGCGCGCTGGATGCCCTGGAACAATACGCCGCCAACGGCGTGTTGCAGTCGCAGTCCCTCGATCTGGCGAACATCGCCGTCGCCTGCGCAATCGGCTATCTGAACTTCCGCCGTGTCTCGCCGGGCTGGTGCGTGGAGCGCCCGCAGCTGGTGAAGCTGGTGGAAACCCTCTTCCAGCGCGAAAGCTTTGCCCGCACCGAACCGCCAAAGGCTTGATACGCATTATGACAGCCTGAGCAAAGACGCTGTACAATCCCCTCACGTCGACCCCTTCCCGACGGAGGGGCCAATCACAGCAAGGCAGTGTCATGACCCCTGAAAATCGTTCCCTGTTCAGCCAGATCCCGGCAACCGACCGTTTATTGCGTGATGACGCTTTCCGCCCGCTAGTAGCGACTTTTGGCCATACGCGGGTAGTGGAGGCGTTGCGCCACTTGCAGGACGAAGCCCGCGCCGCCATCCATGTCAGCCAGACGCTGCCAGCGTGGAGCGCTGACTGGGCCGGAGCGACGCGCCAGCACCTCCACCATCAGCAGCAAAGCGCCATCCGTCCGGTGATCAACCTGACCGGCACGGTACTGCACACTAATCTCGGACGGGCATTGCAGGCGGAAGCGGCGATAGAGGCGGTAGCACAGGCAATGCGCTCCCCGGTGTCGCTGGAGTACGATCTGGACGGTGCAGGGCGCGGGCATCGCGACAGCGCGCTGGCCGCCATGCTGTGTCGTCTGACGGGCGCGGAAGACGCCTGTATCGTTAATAACAACGCGGCGGCGGTGCTGCTCATGCTGGCGGCCACGGCGAGCGGCCAGGAAGTGGTGGTATCGCGCGGCGAACTGGTGGAGATTGGCGGCGCGTTCCGCATTCCGGATGTCATGCGCCAGGCAGGCTGCGTGCTGCATGAAGTCGGTACGACCAATCGCACCCATGCCAAAGACTATCGCCAGGCCATCAACGACAACACTGCGCTGCTGATGAAAGTGCATACCAGTAATTATCAGATTGAAGGCTTTACGAAGGCCGTGGACGAAGCGGAACTGGTAGCCATCGGCAACGAGCGGGACGTACCGGTAGTCGTGGATTTGGGCAGCGGCTCGCTGGTGGATCTCAGCCAGTACGGGCTGCCGAAAGAGCCCATGCCACAGGCGCTGATCGCTGCGGGCGTCAGCCTGGTCAGCTTCTCCGGCGATAAACTGCTCGGCGGCCCGCAGGCCGGGATCATCGTCGGCAAAAAAGCGCTCATTGCACGTCTGCAACAGCATCCGTTAAAACGTGCGCTGCGGGCGGATAAAATGACGCTTGCCGCGCTGGAGGCCACGCTGCGCCTCTATCTGCATCCGGAAAAACTCACGCAGGATCTGCCGACGCTGCGTCTGCTAACCCGCGATACCGCGGCGATCCGCGCCCTGGCGGAAAAACTCCAGCCTGGCCTTGCCGCGCATTTTCCTGACTTCCACGTGCAGGTAGAAGCCTGTCTGTCGCAGATAGGCAGCGGCTCGCTGCCGGTGGATCGGCTGCCGAGCGTGGCCCTGACCTTCACCCCGAGAGACGGGCGCGGCAGCCGACTGGAAACGCTGGCGGCGCAATGGCGCACGCGCGACGTGCCGGTGATTGGTCGCATCACCGATGGCCGCCTGTGGCTGGATTTACGTTGTCTTGAGGACGAAACCCGTTTTCTGGAGATGTTACTGAAATGATTATTGCCACCGCCGGACATGTGGATCACGGCAAAACGACGCTGCTGGAAGCGATCACCGGCGTAAATGCCGACCGCCTGCCGGAAGAGAAAAAGCGCGGCATGACCATCGATCTGGGTTATGCCTACTGGCCGCAGGCCGATGGACGCGTACCGGGATTTATTGATGTGCCGGGCCATGAAAAGTTTCTGGCCAATATGCTGGCAGGCGTCGGCGGTATCGATCACGCCCTGCTGGTGGTGGCCTGTGATGATGGCGTGATGGCCCAGACCCGCGAACATCTGGCGATTTTGCAACTGACCGGTCAGCCAACCCTCACTGTGGCGCTGACCAAAGCCGACCGGGTGGACGAGGCGCGCATTGCCGCCGTCCAGGACGAGGTGCGCGCCACGCTGCGTGAATACGGCTTTATCGACGCGGCGTTATTTATCACCGCCGCGACCGCTCAACGCGGCATCGATGAACTACGCGAGCATCTGCTGCATCTCCCGGAGCGGGAACACGTGCAGCATCAGCGTTTCCGGCTGGCGATTGACCGCGCCTTTACCGTGAAGGGCGCAGGGCTGGTGGTAACCGGCACGGCGCTGTCGGGTGATGTGCGCACCGGCGATACCCTGTGGCTGACCGGCATCAACAAACCCATGCGCGTACGCGGTCTGCATGCGCAAAACCAGCCGGTCGATCATGCGATGGCCGGGCAGCGTATCGCCCTGAATATTACCGGCGATGCCGAAAAAGAGGCGCTTAACCGCGGCGACTGGCTGCTCAGCGAGGCGCCGTCGGAGCCGTCGTCCCGCGTTATCGTGGCGCTGCAAAGCCATACGCCGCTGACGCAGTGGCAGCCCTTACACATTCACCATGCCGCCAGCCATATCACCGGGCGCGTCTCGTTGCTGACCGACGATCTGGCCGAGCTGGTGCTCGACAGTCCGCTGTGGCTGGCGGACAACGATCGGCTGGTGCTGCGTGATATCTCGGCGCGCACCACGCTGGCTGGCGCGCGAGTGGTGATGCTCGATCCACCCCGTCGTGGCAAACGTAAAACGGCGTATCTGGACTGGCTCGCCACGCTTGCCGCCGCCGGTGACGATGCCAGCGCGCTGGCAGCGCACCTGACGCGCGGTGCGGTATCCCTGAGTCGCTTTGGCTGGGCGCGGCAGTTAAGTCGCAGCGGACTGGACGCGTTAACCCGGCATGACGGGCTGATCCAGTCGGGGGACAGCGTACTGAGCGCGGCGGTGGCCGCAGGCTGGCAGCGTAAACTGCTCGATACGCTGGCGACCTATCACGAACAGCATAAAGACGAACCCGGCCCCGGACGCGAGCGTCTGCGACGCATGGCGCTGCCGATGGAAGACGACGCCCTGGTACTGACGTTAATCGAGCGGATGCGTGAAAGCGGCGATATTGCCAGCCATCACGGCTGGCTGCATCTGCCGGAACACAAAGCCGGTTTTACCGAAGAGCAGGCGGCGATCTGGCAGCGTGCGGCACCGCTGTTTGCTGATGAACCCTGGTGGGTACGCGATCTGGCGCGGGAAACGGGCACCGATGAGCAGTTAATGCGGAGTGTATTACGACAGGCGGCGCAGCAAGGGCTGATCACCGCGATCGTAAAAGATCGCTATTACCGCAACGACCGGATCGTCGCCTTTGCCAGTATGATCCGCGAACTGGATCAGGCGCGGGGATCAACCTGTGCGGCAGATTTCCGCGATCGGCTGAACGTTGGGCGTAAGCTGGCGATCCAGATCCTCGAATATTTTGACCGCATCGGCTTTACCCGCCGACGCGGCAACGACCATCTGCTGCGGGATGCACAGCTGTTCCCGGAAAACCACTGAATCCAGCCGGGTTATCACCCGGCTTTAACCTGCTGTTTTGCCAGCCATACCGCGCCCAGCCTGCCCGCCTGGTTACCCAGTTTACATGGCAGGATAGGCGCTTTCAGAAATTCCCACATCTCGAAGGTTTCCAGATGGCGATCAAGCAGCTGATAGACCTTTTCCTGCTCGCTTAACCCACCGCCAATCAGCACCACCTGCGGATCGTACATGGAAATAACGCTATAAATGCCGCGCGACAGAAAATGCGCCCACTGGTTAACGGCTTCCCGCAGATGCACGTCGCTGTCCATGCGTTCGAAGATCTCTTTGCCATGAGGCATCTCTTCGGCAGAGAGCGCCAGCGCACGGCGGCACGCCTCCATCAGACCCCGGGCAGAAGCCACTTCATGCATGCATTCGCCCTCGTTGCCGACCGGCATCACGCCAAACTCGCCCGCACGGAAATGCGAGCCGCGATACAGTTCGCCGTCAAAAATAATACCGCCGCCGATACCCGTCCCGACGGTAATACAGACCACATTATCGTACTCTTTCGCCGCGCCCAGCCAGCGCTCGCCGAGGGCAGCACAGTTGGCATCGTTTTCCACAATCACCGGCAGATCGCTAAGTTCTGCGAACAACTCCCGCAGATTGATCCCGTCCATAAAGTCCAGCGCTCCGGCCTTCAGGGCGACGCCGGTACGGATATTGATGTACCCCGGGAAACTGGTGCCGATGGCGGCGATATCATGTTCCTTCTGGTAGCCCTCAACCACCGCCTGCCATTTCTGCTTAAACGTCTCAACGTCTTCCGGCGTGTCGTACTCGTCCGAGGTCAGTTCCTCACCATTCTCATCAATCACGCCGTGCTTGATGTGCGTTCCACCCACGTCAAAACCAATAAAGTACTGCATAGTTTGTTTCCTGTGATAACCGCTTACGCTTAAGTATGGCTCAGCCCGGAAAACGGAATGTAAAGTAAGGTAATAAATACTTTCATTAATTTAAAAAATGGAACACACATTATTATTTTATATCTTAACTCAACCAGATTTTGCTTAAATATCAATCGGTAAATCTTCTTATTGCCAAAACAGGAAGGAGGATCAAATTACCGGAAGTCTGTTTTCCTTATCCTCGCAGACTCTTATTTATCGATATGGATATTATTATGACTGCTTCTGTTTTTTATATTCCGTCCGTCAATATTATTGGTGCTGATGTATTAGGCAGCGCGATTGATACCATCCGCGAGCGCGGCTGGCGTCGTGCGCTGATTGTCACCGACAGTATGCTGAGTAAACTGGGGATGGCGGCAAATATTCAGGCGCAGCTGCAATCGCGCGATATTTTTAGCGTGGTTTATGACGGCACTCAGCCTAATCCGACGACGGCGAACGTCGCGGCCGGGCTGGCGTTATTACGGGATAACCAGTGTGACTGCGTGATTTCTCTCGGCGGCGGTTCACCTCACGATTGCGCGAAAGGTATTGCGCTGGTGGCCGCAAACGGCGGTCACATCAGCGATTACGAAGGGGTGGATCGCTCTGCGAAACCACAGCTGCCGATGATCGCCATTAACACTACCGCCGGCACTGCGTCGGAGATGACACGCTTCTGCATCATTACCGACGAGGCGCGCCATATCAAAATGGCGATTGTCGATAAGCATGTCACGCCGGTACTGTCGGTCAATGACGCCTCCCTGATGATGGGGATGCCGAAATCACTGACTGCCGCAACCGGCATGGACGCACTGACGCACGCCATTGAAGCCTATGTTTCTGTGGCGGCAACGCCGGTGACCGATGCCTGTGCACTGAAAGCCGTCACCATGATCGCGCAGCATCTGCCCGTCGCCGTGGAAGAGGGCAGCAATGCCGCCGCGCGCGAAGCCATGGCCTACGCACAGTTTCTGGCAGGTATGGCTTTTAACAACGCTTCGCTGGGGTATGTGCACGCGATGGCGCACCAGTTGGGTGGTTTCTACGATCTGCCGCACGGCGTGTGCAACGCGGTTCTGTTGCCACATGTGCAGGCATTTAACAGCAAAGTGGCTGGCGCACGGTTGCGTGACTGCGCCCGGGCCATGGGCGTGGACGTCAGCAACATGAATGATGAGCAGGGCGCTGCGGCATGCATTGACGCCATCCGCGCGCTGGCGAAGAAAGTGAACATTCCGGCGGGTCTTCGCGACCTGAACGTGAAAGAAGAAGATATTCCGGTGCTCGCCACCAATGCCCTGAATGATGCCTGCGGCCTGACGAACCCCGTCCAGGCAACGCATGACGAGATCATGGCAATCTATCGCGCGGCGATGTAATTCTGTGTGACGAACAGCGTGTCGGGTATGGCTGGCAAAAGGTCAGCCATACCCCTTCTGCTAAGCAGGCTCAGACAATGACTTTAACTTCCAGCGGCCTGAAGCGGCTGTAGATCCACAGCCCAAGGCAGCTCAGCGAGCCGATCACCGCCGTCATCAGCAGGCTCATAAATATGCCGATAAAGATGCCGACCGGCAGCGCAAGCAGCCCATGAATATACTGCTGGTTCCAGCTCACGGTGTCGTAACCAAAGCAGCCGAATAACCCAAAAATAAAGCCCAGCACGCCCATGGGAATGCTCAGGCCGATAAGCAGTAAACGATAAATGCTGCGGGCCTTAATTCTTTTCATATCAGTCACCGCGCGGTTTTCAGTATCCATACAACATCCTGTTGAAATAATAGGATCTTTATTATGGGCCGAATTCCTGCGCGGATCGAATATGTCGTTACCCTCCATTCACCCAGATACGCATTTCCCCTTCGCCACGGTTAGCCCAGCTGAACCATGGAATAAATGTCAGCTTCTGAGGGGTACGGCTGACGGGGGAGGCATCGTAATGCCACAGTGGCTGCTGGTCGGCCTGTGCGGCGGTACGTTTATAGCCCTCCGCCTGAATCAGCACTTTATGCGCAAAAATCCCTTTACCGTCCAGCGTGGTAAAGACACTGTCTTCTGGCAGCCAGAGGTTATGTAACTCTTCGCCGTTATCGGCCTGTTCAAGACAATAGACCAGCGGTCCGCGCTGTACGGCGACTTTACCAGCCTGATGGCGCACCAGCGGGTTGCCATACACCCGACGCACGGGCATTGGCAACGTGAGGGAAAGCGTATCGCCTTCCTGCCAGTGACGATGAAGATGCAGATAACCTTTGCGGATCTCACCGGTGACCGGTTCACCATTTAGCCTAATGACAGGTTCAGGGCACCAGTCGGGCAGGCGCAAAGCCAGAGTATGTTCCACCGGCTCCGGCGACTCGATACGCAGGGTAAGATTTTCCTGCCAGGGAAAATTACCGCTAAGGCGTAAGCGCAGCGTCCGATCCCCAACCGGAATTTCTGCCTGGTTGCCAATGTAAAGGTTGATAAACAGGGTATCCGCTTGCGGGGTGTAGATGTAATGGCCGATTGAGGTCAGCAGGCGGGCGATATTAGGCGGACAGCAGGCGCAGCCAAACCACCGCTGACGCACCGGCTGGATATGATCGTAAACATGATTAAATGGCAGCGAACGGGGCTGTATTTCCAGGGGATTAACGTAAAAGAAGTGCTTTCCGTCCAGAGCCATCCCGCCGAGCACGGTGTTATACAGCGCGCGTTCCATAACATCGGCATACTGGCTGTCACCTTCCATTTCCAGCATTCGTCGGGCAAACATCATCAGGCCGATGGAGGCGCAGCTCTCGGCGTAAACCGTATCGTTCGGCAGATCGTAATCGTGGCTGAACGCCTCGCCCCGGCTCTGTGATCCGATACCGCCGGTAATATAGAGCTGACGGCGTGCCATGTTTTGCCATAAACGCAGACAATCCTGACGTTTGCGCTCATCTCCCGCCAGACGCGCCAGATGCGCCACTCCGGTCATCAGATAGACAAAACGTACGGCATGACCGATGGCGGTGTCCTGTTCTGAAAGCGGTGCATGCGCCTGACTGTAGGCTTTATCTTTCACCATCCACGCGGTGCCATGATTCGGCCAGTGCCAGGTGCCGCCACGCTTTTCAAACTCAGTATCATAGAAATGCGGTTGGGTGCCGCGCTGTTCCACGAACCAGGCCACGAGATCGCGATAACGCGTTTCGCCGGTCACTTCAAACAAGCGCATCAGGGCCAGTTCTATTTCCGGATGGCCATCATAGCCCGGCAGTTGATCCACGCCCGGGCCAAAGACGCGATCAATGTGATCGGCAAGGCGGCAGGCCACGTCGAGCAGAGTACGTTTTCCGGTAGCCTGGAAATAAGCCACCGCCGCTTCGATCATATGTCCGGCGGTGTACAGCTCATGGCACTCCGCAAGATTCGTCCAGCGTTCGGCTGGCGCTTTAACCGTGAACCAGGTATTGAGGTAACCGTCATCACACTGTGCGGCGGCGATGAGCGTAATGACGTCATCGGCAGTCTTTTCCAGTTCGACGTCGGGCTTCTGGCACAGTGACCAGGCGACGGCTTCCAGCCATTTCGCCACATCGCTGTCCTGAAAAACCATGCCATAAAATTCTCCCTCCTGTAGACCGGCGGCGATGCGGAAATTCGCAATCGCATGGCTGGGATCGGCATCCGGAATACGGTCGTTCAACGCATCCCACTGATAAGGGATCACCACATCGCGCACCAGTTGCTGATACTGGCCTAAAAACGGGTCAGTGACCTTAAGCGTGTGCAGATCGGTTTCCATTACATTCATCATCTTCTCCTCAGGACTGAACATGGCGCTGACGCAGATCGGTGGCAATACGCGACATCATCGGGTTATTAAGTTTGCAGGCACGAATAGTGACGGCCAGCAGCAGGTGGAAAAGGGCGGGCAACAGCGTTTCCATCGCCGTGATGCCCTGTAGCGAGGCGGCAGTTTGATTACCCACCCCCGGTTGATAGGCGACAAAAATAAACAGCAGGCTGATGATCCCGGCGCTGGATGCCCAGGCGAGCTTGATAAAAAACAGGTTGAAGGCGAAGTTCATGCCGGAAGAACGGACGCCGGTTTTCCATTCACCGTAGTCATCGGAAAAGGCCATCAGCGAAAAGTGCAGCGGCAGCGTGAAGCCGAGGATAATGCCGTTACCGAGAATGACCGCCAGCCATAGTGTCTGATACGCCGGGCCACCCGGTAAAAACCACATCCCGACAGCCAGCGCGGCCAGAACCAGATTGGTGTAGTAATACAGCTTTACGGCATCAATACGTCGGGTCAGGGGGTTAACAATCACCGAGCCTAAAATCGAGGCGAAGGTCACCATGGTAAAAAACAGCGAGGTATAAGCCGTGCTGCCTTCCAGCACGTAGGTAATGAAATACATGTAGCCGCCGCCGCGAATATTGAACACGTTGATCAGCAGGAATGACATCACCAGCATCAGTAACAGCTGATCGTTTTTACGCAGCCCGGCAAGGTGTTCGCGCAGGGTAAATTTGCCCATCAACGCCAGTGGGACGCGTTCACGCACCCAGAAAAAACAGCATAAGAACATCACCACGGCGAGGGCACAGAGGACACCGACGCCCCACTGGTAACCTTTGGCCGCATTGCCCTGACCGAGCGCGTCAACCATCCACGGTAGCCCGACCGAGACCAGAAAGCCCGCTACGCCACACAGTACGAAGCGCCAGGACTGGCACGAAATCACCTCATTGTGCTGGGTCGTCATGGTATTGATCAGCGCGCAATAGGGAACGTTAATCGCCGTGTAGCCCACGGAGAGCAGCAGATAGGTACCAAACGCCCAGGCAATTTTTACGCCCATGCTGGCATCCGGTACGGTGAAGGTCAGGACACCAATAATGCCAATCGGTATGGCCACCCACAGCTGCCAGGGACGAAATCGTCCCCAACGACTTTGCGTACGGTCGGCAATAATGCCCATTACCGGATCGGAAATAGCATCAAAGACGCGTAAGGCGATAAACAATGTGCCGACCAGCGCCGGTGTCAGTCCAAAAATATCGGTATAAAAAAAGGTAAGAAAATTCATTATCAGGCAGGTAATAACCGTGCCGCCGGCATCGCCCAGACCGTAACCTATTTTTTCGCGTACCGATAATATGGCATCGCGATTAGCACGGGTGATATCTGTTTCGGACAGAGATGTAGAGGTCATCGATAACTCCTCGCAGCGTGGAGAGGTCGTTTTTACGTTGCCCGTGAAACACCACAGGCCGTTATTATGGGTTATGACCTTATTAATTCTGCCCGGATTATTACCGCCAACAAGGCAACAAAGAAGTATAAAAAGATGACGATCCCGACCTCATCGGAAAAGTGTGAAGCCGATCGAGCTGGTGGGGGATAATTCATTAATAATCAATTTATAAGCCTTTAATTGTTGGCGATAAAAACAGGAAATTGAATATTCATGCTTGAATTATCCATAACACATCCGATTAAAGTGCAAAATGGTGGTTTATTTATTTCACGCGGCATAGGGCGTCATCCGGCTCGTAAACTGAATTCATGGGAAGTGATTTTCGTCGAAAAAGGGACGTTGACGATCGAGGAGGAAGGGCAGCTATTTAAGGTTAACGCCGGGGAAAGTCTATTATTATGGCCGCAGCGGCGTCACGTAGGCGTGGAGGATTTTCCCGCCGATCTTAAATTCTACTGGCTGCATTTTGAAGTGCAGGCCAGCAACCCACCTGTTGAGTCGACGCTGACGCTTACCGTACCGCAGCATACTACGCCAGAGGATCCGCAATATGTTATTTCCTTGTTCCGCCAGTTTCTGAGCGAACAGGAAAAATTAACGCGCAGTGCCGCTCTGGAACTTATTTTATTACTGATCCTGCAACAAATTACCCTGACCGGAAGTGCCGAAACGCAGCAAGACGATCGAGGAGTGTCTTTTGCCTGGAAAGCGCAGCAGCTTATTCGTACGCAGTTTCATCTGCCCGTCTCCACCGCCACGCTCGCGCGGGAATTACACTGCAATGCCGATTACCTCGGGCGCGTTTACCGGCGGACGTTTCACCTGACGCTGACGGAAGCGATCCACCGCCAGCGGGTGCGGGCAGCGGAAAAGTTTTTACTCAGCGATGCGCGTTCGCTAAAAGAGATTGCCACGCTGTGCGGCTTCAGCGATGTCGGCTATTTCAGAAAAATTTTCCGTAAGCACACCGGCTTAACGCCCGCCGTCTGGAAACGGCGCTACTGCAAGGAACATATCAACTCATAACGTTACTGCCCGTAATAGGCGTTCGCGCCATGTTTACGCAGGTAATGTTTATCCAGCAGCGCAGACTGCATCTCCGGTAGCTGTGGGGCGAGCTGACGGGAAAACAATCCCATACAGGCGCACTCTTCCAGTACCACGGCATTGTGCACCGCATCGGCAGCATCTTTCCCCCAGGCGAACGGACCGTGGGAATGTACCAGCACCGCCGGGACATGCAGTGGATTGAGATCGCGTTTTCCGAAGGTTTCTATGATCACCTCTCCTGTCTGGTATTCATACTCACCGTGGATCTCGTCGTCGGTCATCTGGCGTGTGCAGGGAATGGCACCGTAAAAATAATCGGCATGCGTGGTGCCCCAGGCGGGCAGATCCAGTCCGGCCTGCGCCCAGATGGTGGCGTGGCGCGAGTGGGTGTGCACAATGCCGCCGATGTCCGGATAACGGCGATAGAGCGCCAGATGCGTCGGCGTATCTGACGAGGGTTTTTTACTGCCTTCCACGACCGCACCGGTGGCAATCTCGACCACTACCATGTCTTGCGCTGTCATCACGTCGTACTCAACGCCGGAGGGTTTGATCACCATCAGCGTTCGCGTGACGTCTACGGCGCTGACGTTGCCCCAGGTAAACGTCACGAGGCCATGCGCCGGTAGCGCCAGATTGGCGGCCAGCACCTCGGCTTTCAGTTGCTCTAACATGTTAATCCTCCTTCCTGCATTCGGGCTTCGATCCAGCGGCGCGCCTGAATAATCTCCAGTACCGGCTCGCTGGCTTTTTCTGTCCACATTTCAATAAGAAACGCGCCACGATAATTGAGTTGTTGCAGCGTGCTGAACACGTCAACGAAATCGACGCAGCCTTCGCCAAAGGGCACATCACGGAACTGACCGGGGCTGTGGGCGGTGACCGGTTGGGTATCTTTGAGATGAATAGCGGCGATACGGTTAATGCCCAGCGCCAGTTCGGCGGCGACATCGTTGCCCCAGGCGCTCAGATTGCCGACATCCGGATAAACGCTGAACCACGGCGAGGCGAGCATCTCATCCCACTTTTTCCATTTGCTGATGGAGTTCATAAAAGCGGTGTCCATGATTTCCACCGCCAGCATCACCTGTGCCGCGGCGGCCTGTTCGACAGCCCACGCCAGCCCCTCGGCAAAACGCTGCTGCGTGCCGTCATCGTGGGTTTCGTAATAGACGTCGTAGCCGGCAAGCTGGATGGTACGGATCCCTAAATCGCGCGCAAGGCGGATGGCTTTGGTCATGATCTCACGGGCGCGCAGGCGTACGTTTTCGTCGCGGCTGCCGAAGGGGAAACGACGATGCGCTGACAGACACATTGAGGGAATGGCGACGCCGGTTTCCAGCATCGCTTCGACCATTGATGTGCGCTGGGCGGTGCTCCAGTCGAGGCGCGCCAGGCGTTCGTCGGTTTCATCCACCGACATTTCGACAAAATCGAAGCCGCAACTCTTGGCCAGCACCAGACGCTCCGGCCAGCTCAGGTCCCGGGGCAGGGCTTTTTCATAAATGCCTAACGGATGGCTGCGCATTAGCGATCTCCCCAGATGTCACGGATTTGTGCGTGGAATTCCCTGGCGACCTGCTCCGGATCTGCCGCGCCAGCCAGCGCGCGGCCGGCGATAAAGGCTTTAACATTGATGTCACGGAACAAGTGGAGATCGGCGGGCGTAATGCCACCGGTGACAGAGAGTTCAAGGCCGATATCGGATAACGCTGCCATGTGCGCTAAATCCGCCTCGCCCCACTGCTGACCGCTGGCCTGCGCATCGCGTCCACGGTGATAAATGGCCTGTCGCACGCCTGTACGGTACCAGGCGCGGGCATCCTCCAGCGTCCAGTTGCCGAACAGTTCGATCTGGATCTCCCTGCCCATGGATTGCGCGACGGCATGCCCTTTTTCCACGGTGGCGAGCGGGGCCGCGCAGATGATGGTCATCCAGTCAGCGCCCGCCTTAAACGCCTGCCCGGCAAGCGTTTCCCCGGCGTCGGCAACCTTCCAGTCGGCCACGATGATGCTGTCCGGGCACAGTGCACGCAGCTCGCGCACGGCGTTTAGCCCTTCACAGAGGCACAAAATGGTGCCCGCTTCGACGATATCGACATGATCCTGTAGCAGCGCGACATCGCGCCGGGCAGCCGCAAGGCTGGTGTGATCGAGCGCCAGTTGCAGTAAAGGTCGGCTCATAGGGTGTGCTCCTTAATACGGGCCTGAAAGCCCTGAAGTGCTTCAATCAAAAGCTGATAATGGTGATATTTGCGTTGGTAATCGGTGTGGATAGTCATGTCCGGCATGAGGGTGCGGATCTCATATCGCAGGCTGCGCTGCGCCTCCTGGAAGGTGGCGTACAGGCCAGTACCTATCTGGGCGGCAAGGGCCGCACCGAAGCAGCCGGTCTCTTCCAGCTGCGGTAATTCCACCGGCAGACCGCTGACGTCTGCCAGCATCTGCATCCAGACGTCAGAATGGGCCGGACCGCCGGTCACGCGCAGCACGCGGACATCGCGAAAGCGCTCGCGCATGCGGTTGAGGTGCGTCATATGGCTGAACACCACGCCTTCATACACCGCCTGCAACAAATGGGCGCGGGTGTGCAGCGCCTGCATACCGTAGAAGCCGCTGGTCATGTCCAGTCCGGCGTTGCTGCCATAGAGAAACGGCAGGAAAAACAGTTCACTGCCAGCAGGCGGCAGGCTGGCGACAGCCTGGTTAATCTCAGCAAAAGGGATCGCGCCCCATTGGCTGGTGAGCCATTCGAGGTTGCCGGAGGAGGTGGGGCTGGCTTCATGGACGATGTATTGATCGTCGTTAACAAAGCGACCATAGACATAGGGGTGGGCTTCATTATCCCGTAATCCACTGGCAATGCCGCTGGTCACCGCCCACGTACCCATCACTGCATTAAGCTGGTGTTCGTCCTTCAGGCCTGCGCAGAGTGCGGTGGAAACCACATCAAACAAGCCACCAACGACGGGCGTACCCGTCGCCAGACCGGTTATGGCGGCTGCCTGAGCGGTGATTTCCCCGCAAATCTGTGCCGATCCAACGATGGGCGGCAGGGCGGCGTCAATTTCGCTGATGTCGAGCCAGCGGGTGAGTTGCGGATCGTAAGATCCGGCGCACATGTTGTAGAGATTGGACTCGGAGATATTGCTCTCTTCGCAGCCCTTTTCGGCGGTCAGGCACCAGCGCAGATAATCATGGCCCATCATTACGCAGCCGATTTTCGCGTAGCGCGCAGGCTCGTGCTCTTTGATCCAGCGCAGTAGCGAGGCCGGATGTCCGGTCCACAACGTCTGTCGGGTATGCGGATAGAGCCGTTGCGGAATGCCATCCTGTTGCCAGCGGCGGACGATCTCCAGCGCGCGACGGTCGGATGACAGGATGGCGTGGCCCAGTGGACGGTCCTCTTTATCCAGAAGAAACAGCCCCTTACCCTGAGCGGAAATACCCACGCCCTGGATCTGATCGCCAGCGACGCCGGTGCGTTGCAGCAAGCGGGCGATAGTGGCGGCACAGTGCTGCCACAGGTCATGCATGTCGCGCTCCGCACGGCCAGGTTTTTCACTCAGCGTGTGCAGCGGCTGGCGTTCGATGTTGTGCTCGTTGCCATGGCGGTCATAAAGCCCTGCTTTCAGGTAGGTGCCGCCACAATCAATACCCAGCCAGAAGGGCTGTTTGTTGTTCATGCTGATGCCTCTGTTACGGTGCACGTTTTGCCGGGTGGCGCTTCGCTCACCCGGCCTACGGTTTTACTCCGTTGCAGGATGGTGCCGACGTTGTAGGCCCGGCAAGCTTGCGCCGCCGGGCGTTGGCGTTACGCCACATGCTTACGCTGGCTGAGATTCGGTTTCGACGGGGCGCGAGCCACATCGCATGTGCCGGGCAGCAACAGCGCCATCAGTGCCGCCAGCGCCAGCGAGACGGCCAGGCAGTAAACGCCCGCGTCTTTGCTGTAAAGGGTGATCAGCACGCCGACGGCATACGGGCCGCAGAAGCCGCCAAGATTTCCCAGCGCATTGATAACTCCGCGCGCGCCTCCGGCCATTTCGGCGCTGAACAGGCGGGCCGGAATGGTCCAGAACACCCCCGCGGCGGATTGCAGGAAGAAGCCGCAGCCGACCAGCGCCGTGTATGACAGCCAGACGTGGTCTTTCAGCGCGACTGACAGGAACATGCACAGCGAAAAGCCGATCAGCGGCAGGGAAACGAACAGCTTGCGTTTGCCGGTTTTGTCCGACAGGGCAGAAAACAGGAACATCCCGGCAATCGCCCCGACATACGGCAGGATGGCGAGCATTCCCACCTGGCCCATGGTGGAGTGGGTGAGCTCTTTCAGGATGGTAGGCAGCCACAGGGTGTAGCCGTAAATGCCAGTCTGATAGAAGAAGTTAAGGGCAATCAGTTGCCACATGGTTTTATCCGCCAGCACCGCGCTCAGTGAGGCATTGCGCACTTCTTTTCCGGCGATAGCACGCTGCTCGGCGGCCAGCGTATCCACGAGGTAGTTTTTCTCGGCGTCACTGATCCAGCGGGCTTCCTGCGGACGGTCATAAACGGTTAACGCCCACAGCACCAGCACCACGATGGAGAGCAAACCTTCAATAATAAACAGCCAGCGCCAGTCGAGAACGGTAATGATCCAGCCGGAAAGCGGCGCGGTGACGATCCCGGCTATAGGCACGAACATGATAACGATGGCGTTTGCCCGTCCACGCTCGGCGTCGGGGAACCAGTTGCTGATCATCGTCAGCACCACCGGCAACATTCCCCCTTCGGCAACGCCGAGCAGAAAACGCAGCACCAGCAGTTGATACTGATTAGTGATAAGGCCAGTGAGTACGGAGATCACCGCCCAGGCTACCAGCGACCAGCCTATAAACTTTTTACCGCTGCCGTGCACGGCGATTTTGCCGCCGGGGACCTGCAAAAAGAGATAGCCAATGAAAAATATCCCACCAGCCAGCCCCGCCATGGTCGCGGAAATACCGAGTTCGGCATCCATACCGCCCGGCATTGCAAAAGCGATATTGACCCGATCCATATAAGAAATAATACAGGCAATGAGTATGGGGGGAATAATTCGCAGCCAGCGCTGGCGCGGGATAATATTACGTTCAGATGTAGGTGTAGAGGAAGTGTTCATCGTTGTCGTCTCATTAAAAACGGGCGTTATGATTAAGGTGTTGGCGTTATTTTTTATTATTGTGTGGCATTAATTAACGCAGTAATGCCATCGCGTAATATCGCAATTCGATGGTCAACATCAGCATTAGCATTGATTTCCAGCAGCTTGATACCGGAAAAAAGTAACGATGCGGGCGGCGCCGCATTAAATAATTCCCGCGCCCGCTCGGTTGTTAATAAACTTTCGGGGCAGAAGGGTGCGAAAGGCGCATGCAGATCCTGCCATTCCCCGTAGGGGCCGTTTTCGCTGGTGCCGGAAAACATCAGGGCGCTGAGTTTCCCTGCCTGCCGCGCGGTGTGCACGTGGGCGAGCGGCAGGTCGGCGCTGCGGCCTTCGATGGCGGATCGCGCCCAGTTAATGCACAGGCTGACATCAAGGTCGGTAATGCAGTCCAGCACCGCATCCAGCGGCAGAAAACCCTTGCGCGGCGCGGTCTGCGTCATGGCATCGCAGTGTTCCAGCACCAGATCGCATGACCAGTCCCAGCCCGCTATCTCATTGATGGACCGGGAAAAGGCGTCACGGGCGTCAGCAACGCTGGCATTGCCCGCCTGCGGTGCGGCCTGCAGTTCAAGGGCGATGATCTTGTGAGCATGCGCATCGTTGATGCGGTTGATTTTGGTTTGCAGCTGCCGGTAATAAGCCACACACGCCCGGCGCTGTTCTTCGTCGGTGGAGGCGAGGCCAAAACCGCCATTACCGGCGCGGCGACGCATGGTTTCCATTACCGCCGTCACCACAATCTGCCAGTCGGCGGGCGTATGCGTCAGTAACCAGTCGTCGCCATACGGGTGTAAATTTTCCAGGCATGGCTGTTCAATGCCGCGAATGTGCGGCGTATCGGCAAGCTGTCGCCAGAACAGACTTTCCTCATATTCATTTTTCTGGTGAAACGACGGCGCGCAGGGATACGCGCCGATAATATAACCGGCGTCAGGGTTTTTCATTTATGGCTCCTGCCTGTCAGGCGGAATTAATTCAGCGCGCTGAGCGCTACTTTTACAACAATTTTACGAATAGGGGTGCTCCGTAATTTATTGCAACCGGGACGATGTACGTCCTGCGGGAAAAATATTGCGTAGCTGCCCGGCACCATGTCAAAAAAGAATTCGTTTTGGCTGTCGTGATAAAAAATAATATCGCGCTCGGTTAATAAGGATTCGCTAATAACATTATTTCCGGTGTCGATCGCCAGACCTATTTTTTCTTCTCCCCAGGCCAGAAACTGAATATCCAGATACTGGCGGTGTACTTCCGGGCGGATCTCCTCTTCAGGGCGGGTGGTCAGATCGATAATCTGCGCATAAATGTTCTTGCCGTCGATTTCCACCACGCCCGGCGGCAGGGCGCGAAAATCGGTGGTACGCAGAAATTCGAGGGCGGTTTCTATCGCTGCCGGTAGGCGGCAGGGATTAGGTTGAGCAATATGACCGAAAAGCATGATCAGCCTCCTTACAGCGCCTGAATTTTTTCCCACACGCTGTCATCCACGGTAATGCCGTGGCGACGGTTTTCTTCTGTCAGACGCGTGAATTCGTGCCCCGGCAGGCGGATAGCGACGTTTTCGTCCGCGCGTTCGGCGCTGGTGATGAAATCCATAATGCGTTGCAGTTTGGCGTCTTTCGATGCGCCGTCGATCAGACGGTCGACTTCAATGGCGATGAAGATCTGCGAGATGCCGTACTCATCGCTATTGTCCTCGGTAACTTCAGCCACTGATGCGCCGTCTGACAGCAGGGTGGCGATCATGTCCAGCACAATGGATAAGCCCGAGCCTTTCCAGTAGCCCATCGGCAGAATGCGGCGGTTTTTCTCAATGGGTGCCGGATCGCGGGTCAGGTTTCCGGCATCGTCAAAGCCGCCATCCACCGGCAACTGGCGCCCTGCCAGACGGTTCACTTCCAGCATGCCGTAAGAGAACATCGACATCGACATGTCCACCATGGTGATCGGGCTGGACGGGATGGCGACGATCAGCGGGTTGGTGCCGATGCGGCATGTTTTCGCCCCCCACGGCGGCATGACGGCAATCGAGTTGGTCCAGCAGATGCCGATATAGCCTTTCTCTGCCGCCTGCCAGCCGTAGCTGCCGCCGCGCATCCAGTGGTTGGCGTTCCGCACCGCCACAAGTCCAATGCCGTGATCGGCGGCCAGTTCGGTGGCACGATCCATCATTTTTTTAGCAGTAAGATTGCCGATAGAACGCTGCGCATCCCACTGTTCAATAGCACCAAGACTGACAACCCGCTTCGGGAGGGCGTCAGGAATAATATCGCCGTTATCCAGTTGCTGAATGAACCGCGGGAAGCGGTTGACGCCGTGCGAAGAGACGCCGGCTTCGGTGGTGCGCGCGAACATCTCTGCGCAGGCTTCTGCGGTATCGGCAGCAATTCCGCGCGCCAGCAGCACCCGGCTGAACGCCTCTTTTAACTCTGCAAAGCTCACTTTCATCCCGTATGACTCCTGTTTTTTGGCTATCAGGCTGATCGCTTTTTTATCACTAAATTTCACTATGCGAAATCTGATTTCAAATATAGCGATCACTTTTTAACAAAGCAATCGTCATAGAGAATTGTGATTTTCTTTTAAATCAGTGAATTACAATATTTCTGTCCAGATCGTGAACTGAAACACACTTTGCGCTACCATCAGGACGCGATAAAAACGGGAGTGGAAGCGATGAAACGCAAAGAGGCTGACGTGACAGACGTGGCACAGGAAAAAGAGCGGCCCGCCGGGAGCCAGAGTTTGTTTCGCGGTCTGATGTTGATTGAAATTCTCAGCAATTATCCGAACGGCTGCCCGCTGGCCCACCTGTCTGAGCTGGCCGGGCTGAATAAAAGCACCGTGCATCGTTTGCTGCAGGGCCTGCAATCCTGTGGCTACGTCACCCCCGCGCCTGCGGCCGGGAGCTACCGGCTAACAACCAAATTTATTGCCGTGGGCCAGAAGGCGTTAAGTTCGCTGAATATCATTCATGTCGCGGCCCCGCACCTGGAAGCGCTCAATATCGCCACCGGCGAAACCATCAATTTTTCCAGCCGTGAAGACGATCACGCGATCCTGATCTACAAGCTGGAGCCGACCACCGGCATGCTGCGTACGCGCGCCTATATTGGCCAACATATGCCGCTCTATTGTTCAGCGATGGGCAAAATTTATATGGCGTTTGGTCAGCCGGAGTATGTGAAAGCGTACTGGGAGAGCCATCAGGATCAGATCCAGCCGTTGACACGTAACACCATCACTGCGCTACCGGCGATGTATGAGGAACTGGCGCAGATCCGCGACAGCAGTATGGCGATGGATCGTGAAGAAAATGAACTGGGCGTGTCGTGTATTGCGGTGCCGGTGTTCGACATCCATCGGCGTGTGCCTTATGCGATTTCCATTTCGCTTTCTACTTCGCGGCTTAAGCAGATCGGCGAAAAGAATCTGCTTAAACCGCTGCGAGAGACCGCGCAGGCGATCTCCCGTGAACTGGGTTTCTCCGTGCCGGAAGTTAACGTCAACGACACCGGCTCAGCGTAAGTTATTAAAATTCCACGTCACTGTGAGGTTATAGCGCCAGTCGCGCTGGCGGGAGTCGGTGGGCAGATCGCCTGTCGGACGGGCGGCTTCTACCGCCAGCGTATAGTGTTTGTTATCGCCCACCATTACGCCCGCCGCCACCGAGCTTAAGCGCTGCTGGCGAAAGCCGGACGCGTTATACCAGGTACGCGCGGTGTCGGCCAGCACGTAAGGCTGCACCGTCGCAAGCCAGGTGCTTTCTTTGCGATTGTGCAGATAGCGTAGCTCCAGTTGCCCGCCGTAGCCGTAATCCCCGCTGGCTTCGCCATCCTGATAGCCGCGCCCGAAGCGCTGCGCGCCAAACTGGACGCGCTCCGGATCCGGCAGCGTGGCGTCAGACCAGACGCCCTCCACGGATGAACTTAACCGCCATTTTTCCGCCATCATCCAGCCTGCATCCACGTTGCCTTTCCAGCGGGTGAAGCTGAGATCGGTACCGGCCACCGGAGAGACATCGGCATCGAAAGTATCCAGCCCCTGACGCAGGTTCAGCCGGGCGTTGATGCTGGCTTTGGTGAATTCCCGGTAGCCGGTGATGCCCAGATCCAGCGCCGGATAGCGGGTGTGCTGGCTTTGCGATGGCAGCGGGATTGTCTGCCCGAAGCCGCGCGCCCGCAGGTCGATATCGTTACGTTTGTTGGTGTAGTCGAGGCCACCGGAAAGGCTGATTTGCTTTTGCCGGGTGAGCAGCAACGGATAACCAAAACTGACGCCGGCGTTGTACTGCGTCGATTGCTGACGAGCATCCACCGTGAAGCCGGGAAGGTTCAGCAACGGCGTAAAATCCTTGGGATCGTCGCGATAAAAGCTGCCCCGCAGCTGCATGCTCAGCCCTTCGTCAGTGAGAAACTGCTGATAATTTAGCCCGACATAGGTCTTGCGGGTTTCACCATCCAGCGGCACAAAGGTGGCCACGCCGAGCTGATCGCCATAGGCGGTGAGGTTGCTCAGCGTGCCGTTAACCAGCGCCAGATTTTCCCCCCGGCGTACGTCCAGGGTGGAGGAGAGATCCCAGATACGCGGCTGGCTGGCGTCCACTTGCATCACTGCGGCGCCATAAATATTCTTCGGCAGTTGCGCGTTTACATACACTTTGGTGCCCGGCGTGCGGGTCATCAGCTGGCTGTAGCGGTCAAAGGTGTCCTGGCGCAATGGCTTTTCGGTCATCATTTTTTCTGCCAGCCGTTTTAAACGTGCGGCGATGCGGGCGTTATTGCTCTGAATAGCGCTGTGCGCCACGTAGCCTTCCACCAGCACGATATTAATCTTGCCGTTGTGGAAATTATTATCCGGCAGCCAGGCGTAAGAGAGCGGGTAGCCATCGGCCCGATAGCGGGTAGTAATGTCATTCACCAGCCGGATGATTTCCTTCAGCGGCACGGTTTTGCCTGCATAAGGACGAAAGGGGGCGAGCAGGCTTTTCAGCGGGTAAAGCTTACCGCCGATAAACTGGATATGCCTGACCAGTACAGTCGTTTCCGGGGTGAGCTGTGTGCCGGATTTGGGTAAGGAGACGGTTGGCACGCTGCGTTTAACCGCCCCAGGATCCTGCTCGCCGGGGATGGCTTTTGAGGGGTTAGCCGGGTCGATAATGGCGGGGAGGGTATCCGCCCGGGCGATGCCAAGCACCGCGCCGCACATGAGCGCATAGCAGAGATGTAGTCTCATGATGTCATCCCTTATCACAGGAAAACGTGCCCCCGGACGGGGGCACGGTACAGCGTGTTATTGTTTCGGTTTTAATAGTCCGCCAACGATACCGGTCACGCCGCTAAGCGGACCTGAAGCGGTGGTTCCACTGGTGTTGTTATTTTCTACGGTTGCGGTCAGTCCGGCGGTCAGGTTATTGACCGTGGTGCCGACGTTAGCGACCAGGCCGCTGTTACTGGCATTTGCCGTGGCATCCACGGCGATCCCGCCGGTGGAGGTGGCAGGAGGCGCAGTGACGGTGGCCGGTTTAACCACGCCGCCCACATCCGCAACCGTCTGACCAAGGTTGCTGACCACCTGGCCGACGCCGCTCAGGCCTGCATTACTGCTGGTCACCTGGTTACCCACACCGCTGACGCCATTACCAACGTGGGTTAACAGATTGCTGACCGGTGTACCAAGACCCGTTGCGCCACCCACGCCCTGAGTCACACGCTCTACGCCTGCGGTGGTGTTGTTAACCAGCGTGGTGGTGCCGGTAGTCAGGCGGGACACGCCGTCACTTTGCACCACGTTAGTCAGCGCAGTTCCCGTGCCGCTGACGACCTGCCCGGTGCTGTTAACGATGGCACCGGTTGGGCCTGTGAGGCTGCGTAATGACGATGATGAGGTGGTGCTGGCAAGGTTGGTGCCGACATCAGAAACAGTACCGCCCAGCGAGGTCACGGTGGTGGTGACACCGCTCAGGGTCGTGCCTACGCCGTTGAGGTTCGAACGATCGCCAATGCCGCTGGTAATGCCGCTACCGGTCGTTTCAATGGCGCTGCCAACGCCGCTGACGGTTGTCGCGACGGTTGAGGTGACCGGATTGCTGGTCGGCAGCCTGCTACCGAGGTTATCCAGAGTGGTACCGACGCCAGAGAGGGTTTCGCCGGTATCGCTGAGAATAGTGCTGACCGCGCCGTTTGCTGCGGTATCCGTGCCGCCTGAACCACCATCGGTGCCGCCACCGCCCGTTCCGCCGCCATTGCCACTACCGGAACCGCTGCCACCAGAACCCGATCCGCCTGTGCCTGTACCGGAGCCACCTGAACCGCCGGTGCCGCTGCTACCTGTGCCACCGCTACCATCAGAGCCTGTGCCGCTGCCGCCCGATCCGTTGTTCGCCGTCGACGTCCCATCGTTAGTACCCGCTCCCGTGCTCGTCCCTGTGGTCGGCGTTTTTTTCGCCGTGGAATGAGAACCCCCGCCGCTGCAGGCAGATAATGAGAATGCAAGAAGTACGGCCACCGTAATGACGCTCAGGTGGCTAACGTTATTAGTAGCCATGATAATACTCCACTAAATAAAACGCCGGACGGCGTATTAATGAGTGTAAGAGCATTTTTAACGGCTACCACTTTTGCTGTAATTATTTTTCTATAAATTTATTAAATTATGATTATTCCTGGTTTTCGATTTGGGGTGCTTTTGAAATGTATTTATTTTCAAAAGGTTATTGAGATCAATAAAGCGTAAGCGGTGCTGAAATGCGGGCGGGATGTGTAGCGCTAATTAACTGATCTCTATTATTAGCTACGTATGCTAATTATTTAAGGCGATATATCGCATCAAAAACATTATTTTATTAAGGCGGCTTGCTGAGAAAATAAAAAGTATCCGGGCCAGATCACACAAGCCCGGATATATTCTTTTTAAACCTGACTTTCCTGCCAGGCGAATTCAATCTCTTCGGCAAGCACTTTAATGCCTGCCTCGATTTTGTCCGGATCAGGAACATAGTTCATGCGCATACACTGGTGGGTGTGCGGCCAGGGTTTGTCGAGGCCCGGGAAGAAGTAGTCGCCCGGCACCATCAGTACGCCGCGTTTTTTCAGACGCTGGTACAGCAGTTCGGTGGTGATCGGCAGATCCTTAAACCACAGCCAGAGGAAAATCGCCCCTTCCGGCTTGTGGATCAGGCAGCGCTCTTCCGACAGATAGCGGCGGATGGTGGCAACCGTTTCCTGTACGCGCTGCTGGTAGAAGGGCTTAATCACCGTTTCTGACAGGCGCAGCAGATCGTTACGCTTGATCATCTCGCACATCATCGCCGGGCCGATACCGCCAGGGGCAAGGCTGATAATGCCGTTCATATTGCGGATAGCCGCGATGATTTTTTCATCCGCAATAATGATCCCGCAACGGCTGCCGGGCAGCCCGAGCTTGGAGAGGCTCATGCACAGCACAGTATTCGGATTCCACAGCGGGCGGGCGTCGCTGAAGATGATGCCGGGGAAGGGCACGCCATAGGCGTTATCAATGACCAGCGGAATGCCGTGCTGATTCGCCAGCGCGTCCAGCTTCATCAGCTCTTCATCGGTGATGACGTTACCGGTCGGGTTGGTCGGGCGCGACACGCAAATCATGCCGGTTTCTTCCCCGATATGCAGGTGCTCGAAATCGACGTGATACTTAAACTGGCCTTCCGGCAGCAGTTCAATGTTGGGGCGCGCCGAGACAAACAGATCCTCTTCGAGGCCGGAATCGGCATAGCCGATGTATTCCGGTGCCAGCGGGAACAGCACTTTCCTGGTGCTTCCATCGGCACGGCGACCCGCGAACAGATTGAACAAGTAGAAAAACGCGCTCTGGCTGCCGTTTGTCAGTGCAATATTCTGCGGTTCAATGTCCCAGCCCTGGGTTTCACGCAACATCTGCGCAAGACACACCAGCAGCTCTGACTTACCCTGCGGGCCGTCATAATTGCACAGCGCATCAGTGGCTTTACCGGAATCGAGCATGTCGGCAAGCAGCTGGTGGAAATATTCGGTCATTTCCGGGATTTGCGCCGGGTTGCCGCCGCCGAGCATGATAGCACCGGGGGTGCGCAGGCCGTCGTTGAGATCCTCCATCAGGCGGGTGATGCCTGAATGGCGGGTAAATTTGTCGCCGAAAAGTGAAAATGTCATAGCAGGTGTTCTGTCGGTCTGTTTTTGAATTTGCCCCACCTTAACGCCAGCGCAGGCGCGGTGCAAATCGGGGAAAGGCAGGAGCAATGGAGTAAAGTGCTGAGAATACGGTATAACGTGGTGTTTTATGCCCTCCGCAGAGGGCGGTAATAAAAGCGCGTTACTGGACGGTTAACGGCCAGTGGACGTAGCTCTGCCACTGACACTCCTGGTCGATAAGCTCAGCGCCCAGCGGGTGGCTGGTCAGCCAGTCATCCGGCAATGCCAGCGTCAGGTTTTCTTCCACCGCCGTCAGCGTGATGGCGGGCAGCAAATCGTCCCGACGACGGCTGGCGAAAATAATCGCCAGACGCAGCAGGCGGCACAGGTGTTCCGCCACGCGCGGCGGCACGGCATTTTGCTGATGCAGCGACGAGAGATCGACCGTGCTGGTCTGGTTGAGCAACAGCGTGGCCAGCAGCTTTTTCTGCGCAGGCGTGAAGCCGGGCAAATCAAGGTTACGTACCAGATAAGCAGCGTGTTGCGGCGCAGATTTGAAATCGACGCTAAGGCCGATTTCGTGCAGCTGACAGGCGCTGACCAGCAGATCGCGCGACAGCGGTTGCAGATCCCAGACGCCTTCCACCTGCTCGGCAAAACGGGTAGCCAGCTGGGCGACGCGCAATGCCTGTTCGGTATCAACCATGAAACGGCGCTGAATGTTACGCAACGTGCGGCTACGAATATCCTGATCCACCGACAGATGTAGCATGCCGTAGACCAGACCTTCTCGCAGCGCCCCGCCCGCAAGGGTCATGCACTGGATGTCGAGTTCGGTGAAGATGGCGATGAGGATCGCCAGCCCGCTCGGGAAAACCAGCGCCCGCTCAAGCGTGAGGCCTTCGATTTCCAGCTCCTCAAGGCGGCCACACTGAATGGCGCGCTGCTTAAGTTGCTGGAGTTTGGCCAGCGTGATGCGTTCGTCCATGCCCTGCGCCATCATGATTTCCTGCAGCGCCTGTACTGTGCCGGACGCGCCGACGCAGACTTTCCAGCCGTGCGTGCGCAGTTCACCGGCTACCGGACGGATCACTTCGCGCGCGGCGCGTTCGGCCTCGTCGAAGTGTTCTTTTGCCAGATTGCGATCGGTAAAATAGCGCTCAAGCCAGGTGACGCAGCCCATCGACAGGCTGAACAGGGAAGTGGTTTGCGCGCCGGTGCCGGTCACCAGTTCGGTACTGGCCCCGCCAATATCCACCACCAGACGACGATCGTCGCCACCGGTGGTGTGCGCCACGCCCTGATAAATCAGGCGCGCCTCTTCCTCACCGCTGATGATTTGCACCGGGCAGCCGAGAATGTCCTGCGCTTTCGTGATAAAGACGTGGGCGTTGACGGCCAGGCGCAGCGTCGCGGTGGCGACCACCTGGATTTGCACCTGCGGGATGTCCTGCAAACGCTCTGCGAAAAGGCGCAGGCATTGCCAGCCTCGCTCCATGGCTTCGGGTGAGAGCACAAGATCGCTGCTCAATCCCGCCGCCAGACGGACTTTGCGTTTGATGCGGCTCAGGGTTTGTATGCTTCCCGCCACCTCGCGTACAACCAACATATGAAAGCTGTTAGAGCCTAAATCTATTGCTGCATATAACGAGGTGGACTTGAGCATCTTTTTTAACCCGGGCGGCGTCTGTTACGTGGTGCGCCAGGGCGGCGCTGATTATTGCCTGGGCGCGCGCGGGTAAGGCGCAGCGGCTTCGGCAGATCTTTCAGTAGCGCGTCCGGATTGTATTTGCTCACCGGAATCGAGTGGCCGGTATAGGTTTCAATCGCCGGCAGGTTCAGCGCATACTCTTCACAGGCAAGGCTAATGGAATGACCGCTTGCGCCCGCACGACCGGTACGGCCAATACGATGCACGTAGTCTTCACAGTCGTCCGGCAGATCGTAGTTAAAGACGTGCGTAACGGCCGGAATGTGCAGGCCACGAGCTGCCACGTCGGTTGCCACCAGGATATCCAGGTCACCACGGGTGAAATCTTCCAGAATACGCAGGCGTTTTTTCTGCGCGACATCGCCCGTCAGCAGCCCTACACGGTGTCCATCAGCGGCTAAATGGCCCCAGATATCTTCGCAACGGTGCTTGGTGTTGGCGAAAATGATGGCACGATCCGGCCACTCTTCTTCGATCAACGTCTGCAACAGACGCATTTTTTCTTCATTAGACGGGTAGAACAACTCTTCCTGAATACGATGGCCGGTTTTCTGTTCCGGTTCGACTTCGACATATTCAGCGTTGTTCATCTGCTCAAAGGCCAGTTCACGCACGCGATAAGACAGCGTCGCGGAGAACAGCATGTTCAGACGTTCTGTCACCGCAGGCATACGACGGAACAGCCAGCGAATGTCTTTGATAAAGCCCAGGTCATACATACGATCGGCTTCATCCAGCACCACAACCTGAATCGCGCCAAGGTTGATGTGGTTCTGTTTTGCGTAATCGATCAGACGCCCGGTGGTGCCGATCAGTATGTCGACGCCGCTTTCCAGGACTTTAAGTTGTTTGTCATAGCCATCGCCGCCGTAGGCGAGACCTAATTTCAGGCCGGTCGTCTGTGCCAGGGGTTCAGCATCAGCATGAATTTGCACCGCCAGCTCACGGGTTGGCGCCATGATGAGCGCGCGCGGTTGGTTCACCTTGCGGTCTTCGATCGCCGGGTGAGAGAGAAGATAATGAAACGTTGACGTCAGAAACGCCATCGTTTTCCCGGTACCGGTTTGCGCCTGTCCTGCTACATCACGGCCAGCCAGCGTTAGCGGGAGCGCCAGCGCCTGGATGTGTGTGCAATTATGAAAGCCTTTGTTTTCAAGGGCTTCGATCACCTTAGGGTGCAGGGCGAAGTCGGTAAACTTCTGTTCTGTTAAATGTGTTTTGCTCATAGTGTGGTAGAATATCAGCTTACTATTGCTTTACGAAAGCGTATCCGGTGAAATAAAGTCAACCTTTAGTTGGTTAATGTGGCATCAATACGTTGTAGTTTCATGCTACATCAGCACGCCAGGCTTATTCCTGTGGAGTTAAATATGAGCGATAAAATTATTCACCTGACTGACGACAGTTTTGACACGGATGTACTTAAAGCTGAAGGGCTGACCCTCGTCGATTTCTGGGCAGAGTGGTGCGGTCCGTGCAAAATGATCGCTCCGATTCTGGATGAAATCGCTGACGAGTATCAAGGCAAACTGACCATTGCCAAACTGAATATCGACCAGAACCCGGGCACTGCGCCGAAGTATGGTATCCGCGGTATTCCGACCCTGCTGCTGTTCAAAAACGGCGAAGTAGCGGCCACCAAAGTGGGTGCGCTGTCTAAGGGTCAACTGAAAGAGTTCCTGGACGCCAACCTGGCATAATCCAGCGTAAACCCAGCCTGGCGTGCCGCGTTCCTAATTTTTTGGGATCGCTGGACGCCCGGCTTCAGTCGTGCTAAGTTTGTTTTGACTTCGTTTTAAACATACCTTTGTAGTTTGTACCCGATACTTCCCGCTGAGCACCATCGCCGCGAGAGAAGTAGATAGATTCCGGGCTTGTCACTCAATCCGTCTTGTCGTTTCAGTTCTGTGTTCTTCCCGTAAGCAGGCAGCGAACAGACATGAGTTGATGGCCGCTAAAACAGGCATGGATGACCCTGCCATACCATTCACAAATTAAGTTCGAGATTTACCCCGAGTTTAAGAACCCACACCACTATGAATCTTACCGAATTAAAGAATACGCCGGTTTCTGAGCTGATTACTCTCGGCGAAAATATGGGGCTTGAGAACCAGGCCCGTATGCGCAAGCAGGACATCATTTTTGCCATCCTGAAGCAGCACGCTAAAAGTGGCGAAGATATATTTGGCGACGGTGTGCTGGAGATTCTGCAGGATGGATTTGGTTTCCTCCGCTCCGCAGACAGCTCCTACCTCGCCGGTCCTGATGACATCTACGTTTCCCCTAGCCAAATCCGACGTTTCAACCTCCGCACTGGTGATACCATCTCTGGTAAGATTCGCCCGCCCAAAGAGGGTGAACGTTACTTTGCGCTGTTGAAAGTCAATGAAGTTAACTACGACAAACCAGAAAACGCGCGTAACAAAATCCTGTTTGAGAACCTGACCCCGCTGCACGCAAACTCTCGTCTGCGTATGGAACGTGGTAATGGCTCAACAGAAGACTTAACCGCTCGCGTTCTCGATCTGGCCTCGCCGATTGGTCGTGGTCAGCGTGGTCTGATTGTGGCACCGCCGAAAGCCGGTAAAACCATGCTGCTGCAGAACATTGCACAGAGCATCGCTTACAATCACCCGGATTGCGTGCTGATGGTACTGCTCATCGACGAACGTCCGGAAGAAGTGACCGAGATGCAGCGCCTGGTGAAAGGCGAAGTGGTCGCGTCCACCTTTGACGAACCCGCTTCCCGCCACGTTCAGGTAGCCGAAATGGTTATCGAGAAGGCGAAGCGTCTGGTTGAGCATAAGAAAGACGTTATCATTCTGCTCGACTCCATCACCCGTCTGGCTCGCGCCTACAACACCGTGGTACCGGCCTCCGGTAAAGTGTTGACCGGTGGTGTGGATGCCAACGCCCTGCATCGTCCGAAGCGTTTCTTCGGTGCGGCACGTAACGTGGAAGAGGGCGGCAGCCTGACCATCATCGCGACCGCGCTGGTCGATACCGGTTCTAAAATGGATGAAGTTATCTACGAAGAATTTAAAGGTACCGGCAACATGGAACTGCATCTGGCGCGTAAAATCGCTGAGAAACGTGTGTTCCCGGCGATCGATTACAACCGTTCAGGTACGCGTAAAGAAGAACTGCTCACCACGCAGGAAGAACTGCAGAAAATGTGGATTTTGCGTAAGATCATTCACCCAATGGGCGAAATCGACGCAATGGAGTTCCTCATCAACAAGCTGGCGATGACCAAAACCAACGACGAATTCTTCGATATGATGAAACGCTCGTAAGTCTTATCAATTTTGCTGGTTCTGTGAATGATTTGACGGCGGTTTGCATCGACAGGCTGATGTGAAGATGCGGGAAAAACGTGCAGTTCCTGACTTGATGGCGCGCGCGTAATCCAAATAAAGCCCCGAAACGCCACGTTTTACGTGGCGTTTTTCTTTTGCGGAATATACGCTATAACCACGGAGCCACAAGGCGCTTCGGGCAGTGCGCGATATTACGGAACATTCACTATAAGAATGGCCTAATTGATTGAAAAACATACAACAGACCCTGTGTATGACCCGCTTTATTGCTTCTTGAGCAAGGTCATCGTCGTTATACTTCCAGGATCAACATTCGCTGAGAGCATGCATTGTGAATTTACTCACTGCGGTTACTGAGTTATTCAGTATTTTTTTACTCACTTTTATCTTTCTTTTTTTCGCGAGGAAAGTTGCGAAGAAAATCGGTCTGGTGGACAAGCCTAACTTCCGTAAACGACACCAGGGGCTGATCCCGCTGGTGGGCGGTATCTCTGTTTACGCCGGGATTTGCTTTACGTTTTACATCGCCGATTACTACATTCCCCACGCGGCGCTTTATCTTGGCTGTGCGGGCGTGCTTGTCTTCGTCGGTGCCCTGGACGATCGCTTTGATATTAGCGTAAAAATCCGCGCCACTATCCAGGCGCTGATTGCCATCGTCATGATGGCCGTCGGCAAGCTTTATCTTCTCAGCCTCGGCTACGTTTTTGGTTCATGGGAACTGGTGCTTGGGCCGTTCGGCTTCTTCCTGACGCTGTTTGCCGTCTGGGCCGCTATCAATGCCTTTAATATGGTTGATGGCATTGATGGCCTGCTGGGGGGACTGTCCTGCGTCTCTTTCGGGGCAATTGGTATCATCTTGTGGTTCGACGGCCAGACCAGCCTCGCGATGTGGTGTTTTGCCATGATCGCCGCCATCCTGCCTTATATTCTGCTGAACCTCGGGGTACTGGGTCGCCGCTATAAAGTATTTATGGGCGATGCGGGCAGTACGCTGATTGGCTTTACCGTGATCTGGATCCTGCTGGAAACCACCCAAGGACAACGGCATCCGATAAGCCCTGTGACAGCGCTGTGGATCATCGCCATTCCGCTGATGGACATGGTGGCGATTATGTATCGTCGTCTGCGTAAGGGCATGAGCCCATTCTCACCCGATCGTCAGCACATCCACCATCTTATTATGCGTGCCGGCTTTACCTCCCGTCAGGCATTTGTCCTTATCACGCTGGCAGCAGCCCTACTGGCCGCTATCGGCGTTGTGATGGAATATGTACATATCGTGCCAGAATGGGTCATGTTGGTATTATTCTTGCTAGCATTTTTCATGTATGGCTACTGTATCAAACGGGCATGGAAAGTCGCACGCTTCATTAAACGTGTGAAACGCCGGATCCGTCGTAAAAGCAGACATAATCCACCATTAACCAAGTAATTCTGGGATAGCGATGACTCAACCATTACCGGGAGCACAATCAGTAGGTACGGAGAATGAACTGGATATCCGTGGTTTGTTTCGTACGTTGTGGGCAGGGAGATTCTGGATTGTAGGTATGGCGCTGATTTTCGCCTTGCTTGTATTGCCCTATACCTTTTTTGCGCGTCAGGAGTGGAGCGCCACGGCAATGACCGATCGGCCTACCGTGAACATGCTGGGCGGCTATTACTCGCAGCAGCAGTTCCTGCGTAACCTGGATGCCAAAGCCAGCCTGGCACCAGCCGATCAGCCTTCGGTAATGGATGATGCTTATAAAGAATTTATCATGCAGCTGGCGTCCTGGGACACCCGCCGGGATTTCTGGTTACAGACCGATTATTACAAGCAACGCATGGTGGGCAACAGTAAAGCCGATGCGGCGTTGCTCGATGATCTGATCAACTACATTCAGTACACGCCAGGCGATGCCATGCGCAGTGTGAATGACAACGTCAAGCTGACGGCGGAGACTGCGCCGGACGCCAATAATCTGCTGCGTCAGTATGTGGCCTTTGCCAGCCAGCGTGCCGCCAGCCATCTAAATGATGAGCTGAAAGGCGCATGGGCGGCGCGTACCATCCAGATGAAGGCACAGGTGAAACGTCAGGAAGAAGTGGCACGCGCGATTTTCAACCGCCGCGTCCACAGTGTGGAGCAGGCGCTGAAAGTGGCTGAACAACACAATATTTCCCGTAGTGAAACCGAGGTGCCCGCTGACGAACTTCCTGATTCAGAGATGTTCCTGCTGGGTCGTCCGATGCTGCAGGCGCGCCTCGAAAACCTGCGTTCCGTCGGTCCGGAATTTGACCTGGACTATGATCAGAACCGTGCCATGCTGAATACGCTCAACGTTGGCCCCACACTGGATCCCCGTTTTCAGACTTATCGTTATTTGCGCACACCGGAAGAACCGGTAAAACGCGACAGTCCGCGTCGTGCTTTCCTGATGATCATGTGGGGAATTGTGGGGGCATTAGTCGGAGCAGGTGTGGCGTTAACGCGCCGTCGCTCATACTAAATGCCGTCTGAGATGAAGGCCGCCGTGCCTTCATCATCTAATCGAAGAGAATCGTTGTGAAAGTACTTACCGTATTTGGCACACGACCAGAGGCCATTAAAATGGCGCCTCTGGTTCATGCACTGGCAAAGGATCCTTATTTCGAGGCGAAAGTGTGCGTCACCGCGCAGCATCGTGAGATGCTCGATCAGGTGTTACATCTCTTTTCGATCGTTCCGGACTACGACCTTAATATCATGCAGCCGGGTCAGGGGCTGACAGAAATTACCTGCCGCATCCTGGAAGGGCTGAAGCCTATCCTCGAATCTTTCAGACCCGATGTCGTGCTGGTGCATGGCGATACCACCACGACGATTGCCGCCAGCCTGGCCGCGTTTTATCAGCGCATTCCGGTAGGCCATGTAGAAGCTGGCCTGCGTACTGGCGATCTCTCTTCGCCGTGGCCGGAGGAAGCCAACCGCACGCTGACCGGCCATCTGGCGATGTACCACTTTGCGCCCACCGAGAACTCCCGGCATAACCTGCTGCGTGAGAACGTTGCCGATAAGAAAATTTTCGTCACCGGCAATACGGTCATTGATGCGCTGTTCTGGGTGCGCGACACCGTGCTGAACAATGACGAGCTGCAAAAAGAGCTGGCCGGACGCTATCCGTTTATCGATAAATCTAAAAAACTGATCCTCGTGACCGGCCATCGCCGCGAAAGCTTTGGTCGCGGGTTTGAGCAGATCTGCCACGCACTGGCGGACATTGCCGCCGCCCATAATGATGTGCAGATCGTCTATCCGGTTCACCTCAATCCTAACGTCAGCGAGCCGGTAAACCGCATTCTGGGGCATGTAGATAACGTCATTCTGATCGAGCCTCAGGACTACCTGCCGTTCCTGTGGCTGATGAATCACTCCTGGCTGATCCTCACGGACTCCGGCGGTATTCAGGAAGAGGCACCTTCATTAGGTAAGCCGGTGCTGGTGATGCGTGATACCACCGAGCGCCCGGAAGCCGTGGAGGCCGGTACGGTCAGGCTGATCGGCACCGACAGACAGCGTATCGTGGATGAAGTCACGCACCTGCTGACCAATTTTGATGCGTGGCAGGCGATGAGCCACGCGCACAATCCGTATGGAGACGGTGAGGCCTGCGGTCGAATTTTGCACGCACTTAAAAACAATCGGGTAACGCTATGAGCTTTTCAACCATTTCTGTCATTGGCCTTGGCTACATCGGACTGCCAACCGCGGCGGCGTTTGCGTCCCGTCAAAAGCAGGTAGTGGGTATTGATATCAACCAGCACGCGGTGGACACCATCAACCGCGGGCAAATTCATATTGTTGAACCTGAGCTTGACCGCGTCGTTAAAGCGGCGGTGGAGGGCGGCTATTTACGCGCCAGCACCACACCGGTGGCAGCCGATGCCTACCTGATTGCCGTGCCGACGCCGTTTAAGGGCGATCACGATCCGGATATGGCTTATGTAGAAGCCGCTGCCAGATCCATTGCCCCGGTGCTCAATAAAGGCGCGCTGGTGATCCTCGAATCCACCTCGCCGGTGGGCGCGACCGAGCAGATGGCTCAGTGGCTGGCAGAAATGCGTCCGGATCTGAGTTTCCCGCAGCAGGCGGGTGAGCAGGCGGATATTAATATC
This sequence comes from Enterobacter kobei, assembly GCF_018323985.1. GTDB lineage: Bacteria > Pseudomonadota > Gammaproteobacteria > Enterobacterales > Enterobacteriaceae > Enterobacter_D > Enterobacter_D kobei_A. The sequence goes on from NZ_AP024590.1 coordinate 152,821, forward strand.
GCCTACTGTCCGGAGCGCGTGCTGCCCGGTCAGGTGATGGTTGAACTGATTAAAAATGACCGTGTGATCGGCGGCATGACGCCGGTTTGTTCCGCGCGTGCCAGCGAGCTGTACAACATTTTCCTTGAAGGTGAGTGTGTGGTCACCAATGCCCGCACCGCTGAAATGTGCAAACTCACCGAAAACAGTTTCCGCGATGTGAACATTGCGTTTGCCAACGAGCTGTCGCTGATTTGCGCCGACCAGGGCATTAACGTCTGGGAGCTGATCCGCCTCGCCAATCGCCACCCGCGCGTTAATATTTTGCAGCCGGGACCGGGCGTAGGTGGACACTGTATCGCCGTCGACCCGTGGTTTATCGTATCGCAAAACCCGCAGCAGGCGCGGCTGATCCGCACCGCCCGTGAAGTGAACGACAGCAAACCGCAGTGGGTGCTGAATCAGGTTAAAGCGACGGTTGCCGACTGCCTGACGGCGAGCGGCAAACGCGCCAGTGAACTTAACATCGCCTGTTTTGGACTGGCATTTAAGCCCAACATCGACGATTTACGCGAAAGCCCGGCGATGGAAATCGCCCGGCAGATCGCCGAATGGCATAGCGGTAACACCCTGATGGTGGAGCCAAATATTCATGCGCTGCCGAAAAAACTCGCCGGTCTCGGCGAGCTGGTGAGCCTTGACGATGCGCTGGCAAAAGCCGATGTACTCGTCATGCTGGTGGATCATCAGCAGTTTAAAGCCATTCCGGGTAACGAGATCGCGCAGCAGTATGTTGTTGATACCAAAGGCGTCTGGCGGTGAAAACCCCAACGCTCCCGCTGTATGGCACGGTGGAAGCCCTTGGCTGGGAAAACCAGTTCTTTGGCCTTAACAGTGCCATTGTGCGGTTAAGCGACAGTGGCCCGGCAATTACCGGGCCCGAGCTGGACGCCTGGTCGCGGGTGCAGGTTAAAGTGCCTGCCAGCGATACGGCCCGACTGGACGCGCTGCAACAGTACGGCTTTCAGCTGGTGGAAGGGGAAGTGGATCTCGCGCTGACCCTCACCACGCCGGTTGCCGATCCTCAGGCGCACATCGCCGGCATGGACGACATACCGCGGTTACGTGAGCTGGCGGCGCAGGCATTCGCGCAAAGCCGTTTTCGCGCGCCCTGGTATCCGCCGGACGCCAGCGGACGTTTTTACGCCCAGTGGATTGAAAATGCCGTCAAAGGCGAGTTTGATCACCAGTGCCTGGTCTTCCGCGCCGCTGACGGCGACATCCGGGCCTTTGTCTCCCTGCGGCAGCTGAATGACCACGAAGCGCGTATTGGCCTGCTGGCCGGACGCGGCGCGGGTGAAGCACTGATGCAGGCGGCGTCATACTGGGCGCAGACGCGCAAACTGACAACGTTACGTGTGGCGACCCAGGTGGGGAATACCGCCGCGCTTAAACGTTACATTCAAAGCGGTGCGAATGTGGAAAGCACCGCCTACTGGTTATACAGGTGACATGATGATCCCTTTTAACGCCCCCCCCGTAGTAGGCAGTGAACTTGAATACATGCAGTCGGCCATGGGAAGCGGCAAACTGTGTGGTGATGGCGGCTTTACCCGTCGCTGTCAGCAATGGATGGAACAACGCTTTGGCAGCGCGAAGGTGCTGTTAACGCCGTCCTGCACCGCGTCGCTGGAAATGGCCGCGCTGCTGCTGGATATTCAGCCCGGCGATGAAGTCATCATGCCGAGCTATACCTTCGTTTCCACCGCCAATGCCTTTGTGCTGCGCGGCGCGAAAATCGTCTTTGTCGATATTCGCCCTGATACCATGAACATTGATGAGTCGCGTATCGAAGCGGCGATCACTGAAAAAACGCGCGTCATTGTGCCGGTCCACTACGCGGGCGTGGCCTGCGAGATGGATACCATCATGGCGCTGGCGAAGCAGTACAACCTGTTTGTGGTGGAAGACGCCGCGCAGGGCGTGATGTCGACCTATAAGGGCCGCGCGCTGGGCACTATCGGCCATATCGGCTGTTTTAGCTTCCACGAAACCAAAAACTACACCGCCGGTGGTGAAGGCGGCGCAACCCTGATTAACGATCGTGCGCTGATTGAGCGTGCCGAAGTGATCCGCGAAAAAGGCACCAACCGCAGCCAGTTCTTCCGTGGGCAGGTGGATAAGTACACCTGGCGTGATATTGGCTCCAGCTATCTGATGGCAGATTTGCAGGCCGCTTACCTGTGGGCGCAGCTGGAAGCGGCGGATCGCATCAACCAGCAGCGCCTGTCGCTGTGGCAGACCTATTTCGACGCGCTGTCCCCGCTGGCACGCGCCGGTCGCATCGAACTGCCAACGATCCCGGCGGATTGCAGCCACAACGCGCACATGTTCTACATCAAACTGCGCAATGAAGCTGACCGCAGCAAGCTGATCGCCTTCCTGAAAGAGGCGGAAATCCTCGCGGTGTTCCATTACATTCCGCTGCACTCCAGTCCGGCGGGCGAACAGTTTGGTGAGTTCCACGGCGAAGACCGCTATACCACGCAGGAAAGTGAGCGTTTGCTTCGCCTGCCGCTGTTCTACAATCTGGCACCGGTCAATCAACGTACGGTTATCAGCACCCTGCTGAGCTATTTTAACTGAGATGTCGCTGGCTAAAGCTTCGGTGTGGACCGCCGCGTCCACACTGGTCAAGATTGGCGCGGGACTGCTGGTGGTTAAACTGCTCGCCGTGGCCTTTGGCCCGTCGGGCGTCGGCCAGGCGGGTAACTTTCGCCAACTGGTGACCGTGCTCGGTGTCCTCGCCGGGGCGGGTATTTTTAACGGCGTCACTAAGCTGGTGGCGCAATACCATGACGATCCCGCGCAACTGCGCAACGTGGTCGGCACCTCGTCCGCGATGGTGCTGGGCTTCTCGACGCTGCTGGCGCTGGTTTTCCTGCTGGCGGCGGCCCCCATCAGTCAGGGACTGTTTGGTCATACGCATTTCCAGGGGCTGGTTCAACTGGTGGCGCTGGTACAGATGGGGATCGCCTGGGCGAACTTCCTGCTGGCGGTGATGAAAGGCTTTCGTGATGCGGCAGGAAACGCGCTGGCGCTGATTTGCGGCAGTATCGTGGGCGTGGTGGCGTATTACGCCTGCTTCCGCCTCGGCGGTTATCAGGGCGCGTTACTGGGGCTGGCGCTGGTGCCGGCGCTGGTGGTCGTGCCAGCGACCATTCTGCTGATCCAGCGTAAAACTATTCCGCTGGGTTATCTGAAGCCGCAGTGGGATAAACTGTTCGCCGGACAGCTGGCAAAATTTACCCTGATGGCGCTTATCACGTCCGTTACCCTGCCCGTGGCTTATGTGATGATGCGAAACATGCTCGCGGCGCACTACAGCTGGGACGAAGTGGGGATCTGGCAGGGGGTCAGCAGTATTTCTGACGCCTATCTGCAGTTCATTACTGCCTCATTCAGCGTATACCTGCTGCCGACGCTCTCGCGGCTGACCACGAAACAGGACATTACGCGGGAGATCGTCAAGTCACTGAAGTTTGTATTACCGGCGGTGGCGGCGGCGAGTTTTACCGTCTGGTTGCTGCGTGACGTCGCCATCTGGCTGTTGTTCTCTGATAAATTTATCGCCATGCGAGATCTCTTCGCCTGGCAGCTGGTGGGCGATGTACTGAAAGTGGGCGCTTACGTTTTCGGCTATCTGGTGATCGCCCGCGCTTCGCTTACGTTTTATGTTCTGGCGGAAATCAGCCAGTTTGCCCTGCTCACCGGTTTTTCCCGCCTTCTGATCCCGACCCACGGGGCCGCAGGCGCAGCGCAGGCCTACATGGCTACCTATATTGTTTATTTCGCCATCTGTTGTGGCGTGTTTTTACTCTGGCGTAAAAGGGTATGACTGCACTCATTCATGTACTGGGATCGAATATCCCACACCATAATCAAACCGTGCTGCGGTTTTTTAACGATCACCTGGCCGCTACAGGCGAGCACGCGCGCGAATTTATGGTTGCCGGACCGGATGACGGTTACAGCGCAGCCTTTCCCGCACTGCGGCTGCGTTTCTTTGGCGATAAAAAATCACTGGCGCAGGCGGTTGTGGCGCAGGCGAAAGCCGATCGCGGACAGCGTTTCTTCTTTCACGGTCAGTTCAATACCGACCTGTGGCTGGCGCTGCTGCGCGGGGCAATCAAGCCACACCAGTTCAACTGGCATGCCTGGGGCGCCGATCTGTATGAAGTGTCGCAGAGCCTCAAGTTTCGCCTGTTTTATCCGTTGCGCCGGCTGGCTCAGTCGCGTGTCGGCTGTATTTTTGCCACGCGCGGCGATCTGCAATTTTTTGCCCGTCGTCATCCGCAGGTACGCGGCGAGCTGCTCTACTTCCCGACACGCATGGATCCGTCGCTCAACAATATGGCCCCGCCCGTCCGAACCGAAGGCAAACTGACGCTGCTGGTGGGCAACTCCGGCGATCCCAGCAATGAACATATCGCCGCCCTGAAGGCCATTCATCAGCAGTTTGGCGATACGGTTAACGTCATCGTGCCGATGGGCTATCCGGCAAATAACGACGCGTATATCGCGCAGGTCCGCCAGGCGGGTGAAGGGCTGTTCAGCCCGCAGCATTTGCGTATTCTCAATGAGAAAATGGAATTTGCGGCGTACCTGGATTTACTGCGCCAGTGCGATCTGGGCTATTTTATTTTTGCCCGTCAGCAAGGCATCGGCACGCTCTGTCTGCTGATCCAGGCGGGTGTGCCCTGTGTGCTCAACCGGGAAAACCCGTTCTGGCAGGATATGGTGGAGCAGCACATTCCGGTGCTGTTTACCAATGATACGCTGAACGAGGCGGTCGTCCGTGAGGCGCAGCGTCAGCTGGCGGCGGTGGATAAAAACGCGATTACGTTCTTCAGCCCCAACTATCTGACGCCCTGGCATCAGGCGCTGCGTATCGCGGCGGGAGAGATGGCATGAGTCAGCTTGAGTTCTGCGGGTTACTGGTCATCTGGCTGCTGGCCTCGCTGTTTATCGGCACGCTGACGTGGTTTGAATTCCGCCGCGTACGTTTTAACTTCAACGTTTTCTTCTCGTTGCTATTTTTGCTGACCTTCTTCTTCGGCTTCCCGCTTACCAGCGTGCTGGTCTTCCGCTTCGATGTGGGCGTCGCGCCGCCGGGGATTATGATGCAGAGCTTGCTCGCTGCGGCCTGTTTCTACGCCATCTATTATGTGACCTATAAAACCCGTTTGCGCCCGGTGGGGCAGGAACGCGAACGCCGTCCGCTGTTTACTATAAACCGCGTAGAGGCGCATCTGACGTGGGTGATGCTGATGGGCATCGCGCTGGTGAGCGTCGGTATTTTCTTTATGCACAACGGCTTTTTGCTGTTCCGGCTGCATTCGTACAGCCAGATCTTCTCCAGCGAAGTGTCCGGCGTGGCGCTCAAACGTTTCTTCTACTTCTTTATTCCGGCGATGCTGGTGGTCTATTTCCTGCGTCAGGACGGGCGGGCGTGGCTGTTCTTCCTCGTCAGCACCGTGGCCTTTGGGCTGCTGACTTATATGATCGTGGGCGGCACACGCGCCAATATCATTATCGCCTTCGCCATCTTTTTGTTTATCGGCATCATTCGCGGCTGGATCTCGCTGTGGATGCTGGTGGCGGCAGGGGCGCTCGGGATTGTCGGCATGTTCTGGCTGGCGCTTAAGCGTTACGGGCTGAACGTCAGCGGCGATGAAGCTTTTTATACCTTCCTCTACCTGACGCGTGACACCTTCTCGCCGTGGGAGAACCTGTCGCTGCTGCTGCAAAATTACGACAAAATCGAGTTCCAGGGGCTGGCGCCCATTGTGCGCGACTTCTATGTGTTTATCCCGACCTGGCTGTGGCCAGACCGGCCAGGCATCGTACTGAATACCGCGAACTACTTTACCTGGGAAGTGCTGAACAACCATTCCGGACTGGCTATCTCGCCGACGCTGATCGGTTCGCTGGTGGTGATGGGCGGCGTATGGTTTATCCCGCTCGGTGCCGTGGTGGTGGGGATGATCATCAAATGGTTCGACTGGCTGTATCAGTTAGGCAACCGGGAACCCAACCGCTATAAAGCGGCCATTTTGCACAGTTTCTGTTTCGGGGCCATTTTCAACATGATCGTGCTGGCAAGGGAAGGACTGGACTCGTTCGTCTCGCGCGTGGTCTTTTTCCTCGTCGTCTTTGGGGCATGTCTGGTACTGGCCAAACTGCTGTACTGGCTGTTTGACAGCGCGGGGCTGATCCATGCCCGGGCGATGCGCGCCCACAAAACCCTTTCACAGGTCTGATAAGGAACACCATGACTGACACAACCGACGCGCCGGTGTACACCCTGCGCGGGCTGAAGCTGATTGGCTGGCGGAATATGCAGCACGCGCTGGATCACCTCTATGCCGGGGGATCGCTCAAGCAGGGTACGCTGGTGGCGATTAACGCCGAGAAAATGCTGGCGGTGGAAAACGACCCGCAGGTACGGGCGCTGATTGAAGCGGCAGAATATAAGTATGCCGACGGTATCAGCGTGGTGCGTTCTATTCGCAAAAAGTATCCGCAGGCGAAAGTCGAACGCGTTGCCGGCGCGGATTTGTGGGAAGAATTAATGGCGCGCGCCGGCAAAGAGGGCACCCCCGTCTTTCTGGTGGGCGGCAAGCCGGACGTGCTGGCGCAAACGCAGGAAAAGCTGCGCGCGCAGTGGCAGGTGAATATCGTCGGCAGCCAGGATGGCTATTTCAGTGGCGAGCAGCGTCAGGCGCTGTTTGAACGTATCCGCGACAGCGGGGCGAAGATTGTCACTGTGGCGATGGGCTCGCCGCGCCAGGAGATCCTGATGCGTGATTGCCGCGAGGTGTATCCCCAGGCGCTGTATATGGGCGTGGGGGGCACCTACGACGTCTTCACCGGTCATGTGAAGCGTGCGCCAAAAGTGTGGCAGCGCATGGGCCTTGAGTGGCTCTACCGGCTGCTATCGCAACCGAGCCGCATCACTCGTCAGCTGAAACTGCTGCGCTACCTGGCCTGGCACTATCGCGGTCAGATGTGATCCCCCGGCAGCGCCCGGACCGGTGCGCTGCCGCTTTTTTATTGAGCAATACAGACGTTTTTTTTATACATCATTTGCCATTTCCTCCGAATTAAGAAACCATTCGCCCACCCAACGCATTGCGTTGAGGCATAACAATAACCCGCACCGCCGGGAACAGTAGCAGACACAACAGAGGATTTATGGCCGAGAACAAACCGGAGCTTCAGCGTGGGCTGGAAGCTCGTCATATCGAACTTATTGCCCTCGGGGGCACAATTGGCGTTGGCCTGTTTATGGGCGCGGCAAGCACCCTGAAATGGGCCGGACCGTCAGTGTTGCTGGCTTATATTATCGCCGGACTGTTCGTCTTCTTTATCATGCGCTCAATGGGCGAAATGTTATTCCTGGAGCCGGTAGCCGGTTCCTTTGCCGTCTACGCGCACCGCTATATGAGCCCGTTCTTCGGCTATCTCACCGCCTGGTCATACTGGTTTATGTGGATGGCGGTGGGCATCTCAGAGATCACCGCCATTGGCGTGTATGTGCAGTTCTGGTTCCCGGAGATGGCGCCGTGGATCCCGGCACTTATCGCCGTCGGGCTGGTCGCTATGGCGAACCTCGCGGCTGTTCGTCTGTACGGCGAAATTGAGTTCTGGTTTGCGATGATCAAAGTCACCACTATCATTGTGATGATAGTGGTGGGCCTGGGCGTGATTTTCTTCGGCTTTGGCAATGGCGGTCATGCTATTGGCTTTGGCAACCTGACGGAGCACGGCGGCTTCTTCGCGGGCGGCTGGAAAGGCTTCCTGACGGCACTGTGTATCGTGGTGGCATCCTATCAGGGTGTGGAGCTGATTGGCATCACGGCTGGCGAAGCGAAAAACCCGCAGGTCACCCTGCGCAGCGCGGTAGGCAAAGTGCTGTGGCGCATTTTGATTTTCTATGTGGGCGCGATTTTCGTCATCGTGACTATCTTCCCGTGGAATGAAATTGGCAGCAACGGCAGCCCGTTCGTGCTGACCTTTGCGAAAATCGGTATTACGGCCGCGGCCGGGATCATTAACTTTGTGGTACTGACGGCGGCGCTTTCCGGCTGTAACAGCGGCATGTACAGCTGTGGACGTATGCTGTATGCCCTGGCGAAGAACCGTCAACTGCCGGCGGCGGTGGCGAAAGTCTCGCGTAACGGCGTACCGGTGGCGGGCGTGGCGATCTCTATCGTCATTCTGCTGATTGGCTCGTGCCTGAACTACATTATCCCTAACCCACAGCGCGTGTTTGTGTATGTCTACAGTGCCAGCGTATTGCCGGGTATGGTGCCGTGGTTTGTGATCCTGATAAGCCAGCTGCGTTTCCGCCAGGCGCATAAAGCGGCCATTGCCACGCATCCGTTCCGCTCGGTGCTGTTCCCGTGGGCAAACTACGCCACCATGGCTTTCCTGATTTGCGTGCTGATTGGCATGGGCTTTAACGAGGACACGCGTATGTCGCTGTTTGTGGGCATCATCTTCCTCGCAGTGGTGACGGTGGTTTACAAGGTTTTAGGCCTCAATCATCATGTTCAACGGGAGAGGCTGGGGAAATAAGCAGCAAAATGCGCAAAGCATAACCAAACGCGCATTTTCTCGAGATTTCTTTTAAAAAGCACTAGACAGGTACGCCCGAAGCCCGTACTATCCACCCCCGCAACGGCGCTAAGCGCCCGTAGCTCAGCTGGATAGAGCGCTGCCCTCCGGAGGCAGAGGTCTCAGGTTCGAATCCTGTCGGGCGCACCATTTACCCGGTGCTGGAGCTGCGGTGGCCTGTGAAAGTAGCAGGGCCGCGTGAAAGAATATCAGTGGTGGCTATAGCTCAGTTGGTAGAGCCCTGGATTGTGATTCCAGTTGTCGTGGGTTCGAGTCCCATTAGCCACCCCATTAGTTACAAAGAGTACCGTGGAATGCGAAGGTGGCGGAATTGGTAGACGCGCTAGCTTCAGGTGTTAGTGTCCTTAGGATGTGGGGGTTCGAGTCCCCCCCCTCGCACCACAAATTGATTTAACTAAAAAGTCAAAAAGCAGTATTTCGGCGAGTAGCGCAGCTTGGTAGCGCAACTGGTTTGGGACCAGTGGGTCGGAGGTTCGAATCCTCTCTCGCCGACCAATTTTGAACCCCGCTTCGGCGGGGTTTTTTGTTTTCTGTCTTTCCTGATGCTGTTATCCCTTCTTTTCCTTACTGTTTCTTGCGTGTTGCTTTTCGGCGACGTCACGGTTGTGGATTGTCGCGGATTGGAGACAGCTATTTCACTGTTTTATATAGCTATTTTAAAAGTCGCTGATATGTGTCGCTGACTGGCGACAATTTTGCTGCCTGGCATCACAAATTCGCCATCTGCCTGACGCGTAACGTGATGAAAATTCAAAAATCTTCAAAGAATTCGTACTACAAGATTTAGTGATAAAAATCTGGCACGAGTTGTGCAATAATATAAGGGTAGATGCTCATTCCACCTCTTATGTTCGCCTCAGGGCCTCATAAACTCAGGAATGACGCAGAGCCATTTAATGGTGCTTATCGTCCACAGACAGATGTCGCTTCGGCCTCATCAAACACCATGGACACAACGTTGAGTGAAGCACCGAATTGTTGTCATACAGACCTGTTAATGCCCGTTCTGGTTTCAGAACGGGCATTTTTTTATGCCCTCTCCCGGTGGGAGAGGGTGAGGGGAATTTACTGCGGGGGATTGTTTTGCAGGGTCAACAGCAAGCCGTCACGACGCATGGTAGCGGCTTCTTCAGGCTGATGCAGACGATCCAGCGTATCGGCCAGCCAGGCGTAATCAAACGCATCCGGACGCTGTTTCAGCGCGGCGCGGAAAGCCAGGCTGGCTTCTTTCCATTCGCCATGCTTTAACAGCGACTGGCCCAGCGTGCTCCACAGGATCGGACGATCGCCCTGGGTTTTGATCTGCTGACGCAGCACTTTTTCCACCTGCTCAGGGTTGTTGGTCTTCAGACGCGGAATAACCATCACCAGCCGGTCGTCATACTGACGTTTCAGACCGTCGAGCAGGATCTGCTGGGCGGTGTCGTGATCGTCACATTCGATTAAATGCTCCGCCATCGCCACCTGCAGCGCCACTTGCTGCCGTGTTTTACGGCTCTGGTTCTTCCACCACGCCTTCAGGCCATCGCTGCCCTGATCGGCACGCGCCTGATCCATCAACCCAATCCACGCCTGCTGTGCAAGCGCATCGCGATGGGCTTCATCAGCAACGTCCGCTTTGGCCATAGACGGCAGAATATCAAGCAGGGAACCCCATGCGCCGGTACGGATATACGCCTGCTCGGCCAGACGCAGCACTTCCGGATGGCGCGGGGTGATTTCCAGCAGTCTGTCGACGCCGTGACGCGCCGCATGGTTTTCATTGCGCGCCAGTTGCAGGCGAACGCGGGTGATTTCCACCGGGATCTGATCGTTATCCGCAAGCTCTGCTGCACGCTCCAGATGCTGATTGGCGCGCGCTTCGTCCCCACGCTGCTGGGCCGCTTCAGCGGCGAGCAGGTAGTTCACCACCGGCTGTTCAGCGTGATCGGCATTTTTCGACATCAGCTTTTCAACCTGCTGATAATCGCCTTCCGCCAGCTTGAGCAGCGCCTGTTCGGTCTGTTTACGGGCACGACGACGTTTACGTCCGGCGAACCAGCCACGCGTGTGCGCCCCGGTACGCATAATGCGACGTAAGATCCACTCGATCACAAACAGCACGACCATGGCGAGGATCAGAATGATCACAAGTCCGGTCACGCTGGTTTCGATATTGTAATTATCCGTCTGGATCAGCACATACCCCTGATGACCCGCGACCATCGGCCCCAGCACGATCCCGGCTAACAGCAATGCAAAGAGTAATAATACTTTTAACATGATTATTCTCCCTGCGGCGCAGCGGCAGGCGCGTCTTGCGCAGCCTCACCCGCGGCCGCGCCCGGCTGTGCCAGCAGATTCCGCACGCGGGTCTGCATCAGTTTTTCGAGGATCGGCTGGCTTTGCAGCGACTCCGGCACGTTCATGGTGATGCTTTGCTGGCTCAGCTTATCAATATCGCCCAGGAAGGCTTTGGTGCTGGCATCGTCGGTATCGTAATACGCGCGTACCCAACTGGAGACGTTATCCAGCGCCTGTTTGTAGGTCTCTTCCTGATGACGCGGCACCGCTTGTGCGGCCACCAGCAGGCGCGAGCGAATATTTTCGCGCAGGTAGATATCCTGGTTCGGTGCCAGCAGGGGGACAGCTGTTTCATCGCGACGGCGCACGGTAATAAAGCTGTCCATAAAGTTCTGCCAGCTTTTTTGCAGATTGACGCGCCACTCGCTGATGGAGCTGGACAGCTCGCTGCTGTCGGAATCCATCGGGGAATCGTCGTCGTTGTTGTCCGCCAGACGCAGGTTATCGATCTGGTTCGACAGTTGGTTCACTTTGAGGATGATGCCGTCGTAATCCACCTGCGCCACTCCGGAAAGGCTGGCGATGTCATCGGTAATGGCGCGACGGGCGGTGATAAGGCTCGGATCGTTCATGTCAGCCAGGCTGGCGTCAGCGCTTTTCAGCAGCGCGGCAGCGGTGGTGACGTCCTGATCGCTCCACAGTTTACGACCGGCCAGTTTGACGAGGAAATCCGCCTGCGCCAGCAGCCAGGTTTTGGCGTCGGTGCCGGATATGGTCGCCACTTTTTGCTGTACGTCCTCAAGCTGTTTAGCCAGCGTCGCCTGCTGGCGCTGCGCGTCTTCCAGCTGTGAAGCCTGCTGCTTAATGATGCCTTCGAACTGAGTCTTTTGGGTTTCCTGCGCTTTTTGCAGGGCAGAGATCTGATTGACCAGCGCATCGCTGGTTTCGGATTGTGTGGCGTTCTGCTGTTTCACCCAGCCATACAAGCCAACCCCGGCAGCCAGCGCAATGGCAATCGCAATGGCGCTGAGCACAAGGCTGGTTTTATTGGCGCGTTCTTCTTTTGGCGCTTTTTCTGGCTGTGGACGGGTGTCCACCGCCTCCCTGGTTTCATCGACCACGGCGGAGTCGTTCTGTTGTTCCGTCATTATGGCTTCCCATTATGAAAGTTATTGTAATGCGCGAAGCAGCGCATCGTTGTCTGCATTATCAGCGACCTTAATGTCCTGCCAGCCCAGTTCCCGGGCGAGGTGCGCCAGACGTTCGCTGACCACAATCAGGCGGCAGCGAAGTAACCAGTTGTCACGATACCAGGCGGGGATCAGCGCGAAAAGCTGCTGGAGCATCTCGCCGCTGGTGATCACAATGTCCGTGACCCCGCGAGACTGCCAGCGCATCGCTTGTTCCGCCCCATCGTAAGACTTCTCACAGCGTTGATAACATTCAAAAAATTCGACATCAGCTCCGCGCGACGCCAGTGTATCCCCGAGTAATTCTCGTCCACCGTTGCCGCGCAGTATAACGGCGCGTTTGCCTGCAATATTTTGTAATTCAGGTAATTGTAGCAACACTTCGCTGATTTCCCGATCCGAAGGATAGCGCACGTTGCGACTGCTGGCGGTGTGTAATGCCAGCGCCGTGGTGCGACCAATAGCGAAATAGTGCGGCGCAGAGGGCCAGCGCAGGCCGTGCAGGCGTAAATGCGCGCTGGCAAAGGTGACGGCATGCTGTGATGCGGCAAAGATCATATCGTTCGCCGTCAGGGTGGCGAACACGTCGGGCAGTTGCGAAAGCTCCCGTCCGGGGGTGAATTCAATCAGCGGGAAGCTCCAGGCCACCTGGCCCTGTGCGCACAAGCGGCTCACAAGTTCTTCCCCGGCAGGGGACGGGCGGGTGACCAGAATACTCATGCGGGTGCTTCTCCTTTATAGACCTCGGTCAGGATCTCGCGTGCGCCGTTAGCCAGCAACTCGTCGGCAAGCGAAATGCCCAGCTGTTCTGCCTCTTCAGGCTTGCCGCGTCGTTCACCGCGGATTATCACGGTACCGTCCGGTGCGCCAACCAGCGCGCGCAGCCAGATTTCACCGTCCACTAATTCAGCATAGCTGCCAATCGGCACCTGACAGCCGCCTTCCAGCCGCATATTCATCGCACGCTCGGCTTTTACGCGCAGCGCCGTATCGGCGTGATTGAGCGGGGCCAGCAGGGCATGAGTACGGGTATCATCCAGACGGCACTCAATACCAACCGCGCCCTGACCCACAGCGGGCAGCGACAGCTCAGGAGGCAAAGCCATGCGAATGCGATCTTCTAACGCCAGACGCTTGAGACCGGCAACCGCCAGGATAATGGCGTCATAGTCGCCCTTATCGAGCTTGCCCAGTCGCGTGCCGACGTTACCGCGCAGCGAGCGAATTTCCAGATCCGGGCGGCGCTCCGCCAACTGACATTGACGGCGTAAACTTGACGTGCCAACGATGCTGCCAGCGGGCAGGGCATCCAGGCTGTCATAATTATTGGAGACAAACGCATCGCGCGGATCTTCACGCTCGCAAATGGTGACCAGGCCCAGCCCCTTCGGGAACTCAACCGGCACATCTTTCATCGAGTGGACGGCCAGATCGGCACGATGTTCAATCAGCGCCATTTCAAGCTCTTTGACAAACAATCCCTTACCGCCCACTTTAGCCAGCGGGGTATCGAGGATCACATCGCCGCGCGTCACCAGAGGCACCAGTTCAACGGTCAGGCCAGGATGACACGCCATCAGGCGCTGCTTAACATAGTGTGCCTGCCAGAGCGCAAGGGGGCTTTGGCGTGTGGCAATTCTTAAAACATTGTCTAACATGCTTGTTACCGTCTTTATCGTCCGTTGACCATCCTAACATTGTTGCCATAGGGTGTCAGGTTTCACGGAGGATTGCGGGAAAGAGGGACGTAGCCGTATTTGGGAATTTACACATAATGATTGATGCTACACTTGTATGTAGTGCATCTTTCTTTACGGTCAATCGGCAAGGTGTTAGATTGATCACGTTTTAGACCATTTTTTCGACTGTACTCCTAAAAACACAAGGGCGAAAACGTGGCGACGGGTAATTTTGAAATACTGAAATCTGAACAGTTCGGTGACGGGAAGGCCATCGCAACCGCAACCGGGAAGGTTTAAACATCAGGCGATACGTCTTGTACCTCTATATTGAGACTCTGAAACAGAGACTGGATGCCATAAACCAACTGCGTGTCGATCGCGCACTGGCTGCTATGGGCCCTGCTTTCCAGCAGGTTTACAGTCTGCTGCCTACATTGCTGCATTACCACCATCCGCTGATGCCGGGTTACCTTGACGGTAACGTTCCCAGTGGTATTTGCCTCTACACGCCTGATGAAACCCAACTTCGCTACCTGAATGAACTCGATTTGCCGCCGCAGGACACCCCTCCGGAAGGCGAACTGCCGATCACCGGCGTCTACTCCATGGGCAGTACCTCATCGGTAGGACAGAGCGGTTCTTCGGATCTGGATATCTGGGTCTGTCACCAGTCGTGGCTCGACAATGACGAGCGCCAGCTCCTGCAGCGCAAATGTAGCCTGCTCGAAAGCTGGGCCGCCTCCCTTGGCGTTGAAGTCAGCTTCTTCCTGATCGATGAGAACCGCTTCCGCCATAATGAAAGCGGCAGCCTCGGCGGCGAAGACTGCGGCTCCACGCAGCATATTTTGCTGCTCGACGAATTCTATCGCACCGCTGTGCGTCTGGCCGGGAAACGTATTCTGTGGAATATGGTGCCGGGCGATGAAGAAGATCATTACGACGATTACGTGATGTCGCTTTACGCGCAGGGCGTGCTGACGCCGAACGAATGGCTGGATCTGGGCGGCTTAAGCTCACTGTCCGCCGAAGAGTACTTTGGTGCCAGCCTGTGGCAGCTGTATAAAAGTATCGATTCCCCGTATAAAGCAGTGCTGAAAACGCTGCTGCTGGAAGCCTATTCCTGGGAATACCCGAACACCCGCCTGCTGGCGAAAGACATCAAACAGCGTCTGCACGACGGCGAGATCGTCTCTTTTGGTCTCGATCACTACTGCATGATGCTGGAGCGCGTAACCGCCTATCTGACGGCGATCGAAGACACCACCCGTCTCGATCTGGTACGCCGCTGCTTCTACTTAAAAGTGTGCGAAAAACTGAGCCGCGAACGCGCCTGCGTGGGCTGGCGTCGTGAAGTGATCAGTTCGCTGGTGAAAGAGTGGGGCTGGGACGATGAACGTCTTGCCATGCTCGATAACCGCGCTAACTGGAAAATCGAGCAGGTTCGCGAAGCGCACAACGAACTGCTGGATGCGATGATGCAAACCTATCGCAACCTGATCCGTTTCGCGCGCCGCAATAATTTAAGCGTTTCCGCCAGCCCGCAGGACATCGGCGTGCTGACGCGTAAGCTGTATGCCGCTTTTGAAGCGCTGCCGGGCAAAGTGACGCTGGTCAACCCGCAAATTTCGCCGGATCTCTCTGAGCCGAATCTGACCTTTATCCATGTGCCGCCGGGCCGCGCTAATCGCGCTGGCTGGTATCTCTACAACCGTGCGCCGAACATGGACGCCATCATCAGCCATCAGCCGCTGGAATATAACCGTTACCTGAACAAGCTGGTGGCCTGGGCGTGGTTTAACGGCCTGCTGACCTCACGCACCCGTCTGTTTATTAAGGGCAACGGCGTGGCGGATCTGGCGAAGCTCCAGGAAATGGTTGCTGACGTGTCGCACCACTTCCCGCTGCGTTTACCGGCGCCGACGCCGAAAGCGCTCTACAGTCCGTGTGAAATTCGCCATCTGGCGATTATCGTCAATCTGGAATACGACCCGACGGCGGCCTTCCGCAATCAGGTGGTGCATTTTGATTTCCGTAAGCTGGATGTGTTCAGCTTTGGCGAACAGCAAAACTGTCTGGTGGGCAGCGTCGATCTGCTCTATCGCAACTCGTGGAACGAAGTGCGTACTCTGCATTTCAACGGCGAGCAGGCGATGATCGAAGCGCTAAAAACGATTCTCGGCAAAATGCATCAGGATGCCGCGCCGCCGGACAGCGTCGAAGTGTTCTGTTACAGCCAGCACCTGCGCGGCCTGATCCGTACCCGCGTGCAGCAGCTGGTGTCCGAATGTATCGACTTACGCCTGTCCAGCACACGTCAGGAAACCGGGCGTTTCAAAGCGCTGCGCGTGGCAGGACAAACCTGGGGGCTGTTCTTTGAACGTCTGAATGTGTCGGTGCAGAAGCTGGAAAACGCCATCGAGTTTTACGGTGCCATTTCCCACAACAAGCTGCACGGTCTGTCCGTACAGGTTGAGACCAACCACGTCAAACTGCCGTCGGTGGTGGATGGGTTTGCCAGCGAAGGCATTATTCAGTTCTTCTTTGAAGCGTCGGCAGACAACAACGGCTTTACGATTTACATCCTTGATGAGAGCAACCGCGCAGAGGTGTATCACCACTGTGAAGGCAGCACCGAGGAGCTGGTACGCGACGTCAGCCGCTTCTACTCCTCCTCGCACGATCGCTTTACCTACGGCTCAAGCTTTATCAACTTCAACCTGCCGCAGTTCTATCAGATCGTGGAAGTGGACGGGCGTGCGCAGGTGATCCCGTTCCGCAATCAGACGATTAGCGCCGTCCCTCCGGCTAATCAGGATGACGACGCTCCGCTGTTGCAGCAGTACTTCTCTTAACGGAAGCTGACCGTTTCGCCCGCTTGCTGCGTGGCGGCCTGCTCCAGCAGATCCCAGAAGCGCTCGCCGCTGCGATCGCAAATCCACTCATCGCCTTGCAAATCAAAATGGTAGCCGCCCTGTTTGGTCGCCAGCCATACCTGATGCAGCGGCTCCTGACGGTTAATAATGATTTTGCTGCCGTTTTCGAACGTCAGGGTCAGCACACCACCGTTGATTTCGCAGTCAATATCGCCGTCGCCGTCCCACTCATCCAGACGGGTTTCAATGGTCTGCCACAGGTTGTCGGCCAGGCGATGGAATTCTGAATCGTTCATTTTTTTTCCTTTTTTTCGTGATGCCGCGAGTATAACGCGAAACAATTCCCAATGCAGGGGGTGCGCAAACTCTTGCTTTTGCGGCTTCTCCTGCGATGATAGAAACAGCAAGCATGAACTTACAGGCAAACCATAATGAAGAATGTGTTCCGAACGCTTTTTGTTTTCGTCGCGTTATGCAGTCTGGCCGGCTGCGGTCTGAAAGGCCCGCTCTATTTCCCGCCAGCCGATAAGTCCGCACCGCCGCCGACGAAAAAGGTACAAAGCACCGAGCAAGAACTGACGCCGACGCGTAACGATCGTGGTAACAATGACGGCCCTACTCAGGTGAATTACTAACAGATTTTATTCTGTAACCGCGGGAATGGAGTAGATGATGCAGTTCTCTAAAATGCATGGCCTTGGCAACGATTTTATGGTCGTCGACGCGGTAACGCAGAATGTCTTTTTCTCGCCAGAACTGATCCGCCGTCTGGCTAACCGGCATCTGGGCGTGGGTTTTGATCAACTGCTGATCGTCGAACCGCCTTACGATCCGGATCTTGATTTTCATTACCGCATCTTTAATGCCGATGGCAGCGAAGTCTCGCAGTGCGGTAACGGCGCGCGCTGTTTTGCCCGCTTTGTACGGCTGAAAGGGCTGACCAATAAACGCGATATTCGCGTCAGCACGGCCAATGGCCGGATGGTGCTCAGCGTAACGGAAGATGAACTGGTGCGCGTGAATATGGGCGAGCCAAACTTCGAGCCGTCGGCGGTACCGTTTCGCGCCAATAAAGCGGAAAAGACTTATATTATGCGCGTTGCCGAGCAGACTATTCTCTGCGGCGTGGTGTCCATGGGCAATCCGCATTGCGTCATCCAGGTTGATGATGTTGACAGCGCGCCGGTGGAAACCCTCGGCCAGGTCATGGAAAGCCATGAACGCTTCCCGGAGCGGGCCAATATCGGCTTTATGCAGGTGATGAAACGCGAACAGATCCGTCTGCGCGTTTTTGAGCGCGGTGCCGGTGAGACGCAGGCCTGCGGCAGCGGCGCCTGTGCAGCGGTTGCGGTTGGGATCCAGCAAGGATTACTGGCGGAAGAGGTGCGCGTCGATTTACCGGGCGGGCGTCTCGATATCGCCTGGAAGGGGCCGGGCCATCCCTTGTATATGACTGGCCCGGCGACACATGTTTACGACGGATTTATTCATTTATGAAGCAGACAGGGGAAGAACAGCAGGAGGCGCAGGCCACACTCAGCGACAGCGAGGTCGTGGAGTATCTGTTGCGCGATCCCGAGTTCTTTATCCGTAATGCGCGGGCTGTGGAGTTGCTTCACGTCCCGCACCCGGTGCGCGGCGCTGTTTCGCTTGTCGAATGGCAAATGGCGCGGGCCCGCCATCATATCAATGTGCTCGAAGAGAACATGACGTTGCTGATGGAGCAGGCCAGCACTAATGAAAGCCTGTTTAATCGCCTGCTGCGTCTGCAGGGCCGTCTGGCGTCCGCCAGCAGCCTTGAGGATTTTCTCAACCGTTTCCACCGCTGGGCGCGGGAAATGGGGCTGGCGGGGGCGAGCATTCGTTTATTCCCCGATCGCTGGCGCATTGGCGCGCCGTCCGGCTTTACGCATCTGGCGCTGAGCCGTCAGGCCTTTGAGCCGCTGCGTATTCAGCGCCTTGGTCATGAAAATCACTATCTTGGTACCCTGAACGGCCCGGAATTACTGGTGATACTTCCTGACGCGAAAGCTATCGGGTCGGTGGCGATGTCGATGATGGGGCGTGACGGCGACCTTGGAGTGATCCTCTTCAGCAGCCGTGACGTGCACCATTATCAGCAAGGGCAGGGAACCCAACTGCTTCAGGAGATCGCGCTGATGCTGCCGGACCTGCTGGAGCGCTGGATCGAGCGTGTATGAGCGATCCGACTCTTGACCATGATGTAAGCCGTTTTCTGCGCTATCTCGGCGTTGAGCGTCAGCTCAGCCCTGTCACCTTGCTCAACTACCGACGTCAGCTCGATGCCATCATGGCAATCGCCCGTGAAACCGGTATTACCCGCTGGGCAGACTGCGATGCCGCCAGCGTGCGTACCATTGCGGTCCGTAGCCGTCGCCACGGCCTGGGCGCGACCAGCCTTGCGCTGCGCCTGTCTGCCCTGCGCAGTTTCTTCGACTGGATGGTGTCGCAGGGTGAGCTGTCTGCCAATCCGGCTAAAGGCATCGCCGCGCCAAAAGCGCCGCGCCACTTGCCAAAAAATATCGACGTTGATGATGTGAATCGCCTGCTGGATATCGATCTTAACGATCCGCTGGCGGTGCGCGACCGGGCAATGCTGGAAGTGATGTATGGCGCGGGTCTGCGTCTGTCAGAGCTGGTCGGGCTTGATATCAAACATCTGGACTTAGAGAGCGGCGAAGTGTGGGTGATGGGCAAAGGCAGCAAAGAGCGTCGCCTGCCAATAGGGCGTAATGCGGTAACCTGGATCGAGCACTGGCTGGATCTGCGCGGCCTGTTTGGCAGCGATGAAGACGCGCTGTTTTTATCGAAGCTTGGCAAGCGTATCTCGGCGCGCAACGTGCAGAAACGCTTTGCTGAATGGGGTATCAAGCAGGGGCTGAACAGTCACGTACATCCCCATAAACTGCGCCACTCGTTTGCCACCCATATGCTGGAATCGAGCGGCGATCTGCGCGGCGTTCAGGAGTTGCTGGGGCATGCTAACCTGTCGACAACGCAAATCTATACTCATCTTGATTTTCAACACCTCGCCTCAGTGTATGACGCGGCGCATCCACGCGCTAAACGGGGGAAATAATGCGTTTTTACCGCCCACTGGGCCACATCTCGGCCCTGACGTTCGATCTTGACGACACCCTGTATGACAACCATGCGGTGATCCTGCGTACCGAGCAGGAGTCGCTGACCTTCGTGCAAAATTACCACCCGGCGCTGAAGGCGCTGCAAAAAAGTGATTTTCAGCAATTGCGGCAGGCGTTACGCGAAAGCGAGCCGGATATTTATCACGACGTGACCGAATGGCGGCGTCGTGCGGTGATGCAGGCGATGCTGAATGCCGGTCTGAACGCGGAAGAAGCGGATGCCGGTGCTCGCGCTGCCATGGAAAACTTTGCCCACTGGCGCAGCCGCATCGACGTACCCCAGTCCACGCACGACACCCTGGCGGTGCTGGGCAAAAAATGGCCGCTGGTGGCCATCACCAATGGCAACGCTGAGCCTGAACGGTTCGGACTGGGTAATTATTTTGCTTTTGTACTGCGTGCAGGCCCGCACGGGCGCTCAAAACCCTTCAGTGATATGTACCAACTGGCCTCGGAGAAGCTCGGCGTGCCGCCAGGGGAGATCCTGCATGTGGGCGATGACCTGACCACTGACGTGGCCGGGGCGATCCGTTATGGCATGCAGGCGTGCTGGATCAAACCGCAAGGTGCCAGCCTGATGACCGCCACGGACAGCCGTTTATTGCCGCACGTTGAAATTTCGCAGTTGGCATCTCTGACCTCGCTGATATAATCACCAATAGTTCTGTATAAAATACCAGGGTTTTGGCGGATAGCGCTATGCTTGTCCGCCCTACAATAACGTAGGCCCGGTAAGCGAAGCGCCATCGGGCAATTCGTTCTGTTTCTGATTACTACGTGGCGGTGCCAATGGACGTTTCTTACCTGCTCGACAGCCTCAATGACAAACAACGTGATGCGGTAGCCGCCTCGCGCACCAATATGCTGGTGCTGGCAGGCGCAGGCAGCGGTAAGACACGCGTGCTGGTCCACCGTATCGCCTGGCTGTTGACGGTAGAAAACTGTTCGCCGTATTCCATCATGGCGGTGACCTTCACCAACAAAGCGGCGGCGGAAATGCGCCACCGTATCAGCCAGTTAATGGGCAACAGCCAGGGCGGCATGTGGGTCGGGACGTTCCATGGCCTCGCACACCGTCTGCTGCGCGCACATCATATGGATGCCAATCTGCCGCAGGATTTTCAGATCCTCGACAGCGAAGATCAGCTGCGCCTGTTACGCCGTCTGATCAAAGCCATGAACCTCGACGAGAAGCAGTGGCCGGCGCGTCAGGCGATGTGGTACATCAACGGTCAGAAAGACGAAGGCATTCGTCCGCATCATATTCAGAGCTTCGGTAATCCGGTGGAGCAGACCTGGCAGAAAGTGTATCAGGCCTATCAGGAAGCCTGCGATCGCGCAGGGTTAGTGGATTTTGCCGAGCTGCTGCTGCGCGCCCATGAGCTGTGGCTTAACAAGCCGCACATTCTCAATCACTACCGCGAGCGCTTTACCAATATCCTGGTGGACGAATTCCAGGACACCAACAACATTCAGTACGCGTGGATCCGACTGCTGGCAGGCGACACCGGCAAGGTGATGATCGTCGGTGACGATGACCAGTCGATCTACGGCTGGCGCGGCGCGCAGGTGGAAAACATTCAGCGCTTCCTGAATGACTTCCCTGGTGCTGAAACCATCCGTCTTGAGCAGAACTACCGCTCCACCAACAATATTCTGCGTGCTGCCAACGCCCTGATTGAAAACAACAACGGGCGACTGGGCAAAAAGCTGTGGACCGACGGCATTGATGGCGATCCGATTTCGCTCTACTGCGCTTTTAACGAACTCGACGAAGCGCGTTTCGTGGTCAACCGTATCAAAACCTGGCAGGACAGCGGCGGCGCGCTTGAGCAGTGCGCCATTCTGTATCGCAGTAACGCCCAGTCGCGCGTGCTGGAAGAGGCGCTGTTACAGGTGGGGATGCCGTACCGCATCTACGGCGGTATGCGCTTCTTCGAACGTCAGGAAATCAAAGACGCGCTCTCCTATTTACGTCTGATCGCCAACCGCAACGACGATGCCGCTTTTGAACGCGTGGTAAACACCCCCACGCGCGGCATTGGCGATCGTACGCTTGACGTGGTGCGTCAGGCCTCGCGCGACCGCCAGCTGACCCTGTGGCAGGCCAGCCGTGAATTATTGCAGGAGAAAGCCCTTGCGGGCCGCGCGGCCAGTGCGCTGCAACGCTTTATGGAACTGATCGAAGCGCTGGCACAGGAAACCTCCGACATGCCGCTGCATGTGCAGGCTGACCGCGTGATCAAGGATTCCGGCCTGTTCATCATGTATGAGCAGGAGAAAGGCGAAAAAGGCCAGGCGCGCGTGGAAAACTTAGAGGAACTGGTGACGGCGACGCGCCAGTTCAGCTATAACGACGAAGAAGAAGATCTGATGCCGTTGCAGGCGTTCCTGTCCCACGCGGCGCTGGAAGCGGGCGAAGGGCAGGCGGATACCTGGCAGGACGCGGTGCAGCTGATGACGCTGCACTCTGCAAAAGGGCTGGAGTTCCCGCAGGTGTTTATCGTCGGTGTGGAAGAAGGGATGTTCCCGAGCCAGATGTCGCTGGATGAAGGCGGTCGTCTGGAAGAAGAGCGCCGTCTGGCGTACGTGGGCGTCACCCGCGCCATGCAGAAGCTGACGCTGACCTACGCGGAAACCCGTCGTCTGTACGGCAAAGAAGTTTATCACCGCCCGTCGCGCTTTATCGGCGAACTGCCGGAAGAGTGCGTAGAGGAAGTGCGTCTGCGCGCCAGCATCAGCCGCCCGGTGACGCACAAGCAATTAGGTACGCCCATCACGCAAAGCGATTCCGGTTTTAAGCTGGGGCAGCGCGTGCGTCATGCGAAATTTGGCGAAGGTACGGTGGTGAATCTGGAAGGCAGCGGCGAGCACAGCCGTTTGCAGATCGCGTTCCCCGGTCAGGGGATCAAATGGCTGGTTGCCGCCTATGCGAAGCTGGAAACTGTGTAACATTCAGAAAAATATCATAATTTTGTAATGTTCTGCTAGCCTTATACCGGTAAGGTTAATTAATATCCTCAGCCGTTCCGTTGCGTGTTGACGCCATTTTTTTGCTGGCGTAACATGCGCGCACGATTACGCTAAGAGGACATTCGCCTTGGACACACCCAGTAGATGCTGGCTCAATTCCCTGTCATCCAGGAACAACTCCTAAGGCTATCTCCTCACGCTGATGGCCTTAGTGGTTGTCAGCGACCGCATTTTTTACCCGTCGCACTGAGTCAGGCTGTTTAATGGTCTGAAACCCAATTTGTTTCTGTGTGCCCACCGAACTGTCCGATAATTTTTGCATTGGGAGTCCCGGTCATGCTGAGCGCATTTCAACTGGAAAATAATCGCCTGACTCGTCTGGAAGCAGAAGAGTCACAACCCCTTATTGACGCCGTTTGGGTGGATCTGGTCGAACCGGATGACGATGAGCGACACCGCGTACAGTCCGAACTGGGGCAAAGCCTGGCAACCCGCCCGGAGCTGGAAGACATCGAGGCCTCGGCACGTTTCTTCGAAGATGAAGACGGCCTGCATATTCACTCCTTCTTCTTTTTTGAAGATGCGGAAGATCACGCCGGTAACTCCACCGTCGCCTTTACCATCCGCGATGGCCGCCTGTTTACCCTGCGGGAACGTGAACTACCCGCTTTCCGCTTATACCGTATGCGCGCCCGCAGCCAGGCGATGATCGACGGCAATGCCTATGAGCTGCTGCTCGATCTGTTCGAAACCAAAATCGAGCAGCTGGCAGACGAAATTGAAAACATTTACAGCGATCTGGAAAAGCTGAGCCGCGTCATTATGGAAGGCCAGCAGGGTGATGAGTACGACGAGGCGCTGTCAGCGCTGGCGGAGCAGGAAGATATCGGCTGGAAGGTGCGGCTGTGTCTGATGGATACCCAGCGCGCGCTGAACTTCCTGGTGCGTAAGGCGCGTTTACCGGGTGGCCAGCTGGAGCAGGCGCGTGAGATCCTGCGCGATATCGAATCCCTGCTGCCGCACAACGAATCCCTGTTTCAGAAAGTTAACTTCCTGATGCAGGCGGCGATGGGCTTTATCAATATCGAGCAGAACCGCATCATCAAGATCTTCTCGGTGGTGTCCGTAGTGTTCCTGCCGCCGACGCTGGTGGCCTCCAGCTATGGTATGAACTTCGAGTTTATGCCGGAGCTGAAATGGAGCTTTGGTTATCCGGGGGCGATCATTTTAATGATGCTCGCCGGTCTTGCGCCCTATCTGTACTTCAAGCGGCGTAACTGGCTGTAAAGGTTGATGCTGGATGGCGGTTGCACCTTATCCGGCCTACGTAACCTGTAGGCCGGATAAGCGAAGCGCCATCCGGCAAAACATCACAACCCTTTTCGTACCCTGCGCTGCGTATAGAGCGCATCCATCACAAATACCGCCAGCGCCACCCAGATAAACCCAAAGGTGACCATCTTATCCGCGCCGGGGATTTCGCCATAAAACAGCACCGCCAGCAGGAACATTAGCGTTGGCCCGATGTACTGGAAGAAGCCAAGCGTTGATAAACGCAGACGCGTCGCCGCACCGGTAAAGCACAGCAGCGGGATCGTCGTCACCACGCCTGCTGCCATCAGCATCAGGTTCAGCGACCACGGGTTTTGCGTCATATGGCTGGTGGTCGTATCGGCAATACCGAACAGCCAGATGGCGGCGACCGGCAGCAGCCACAGGGTTTCGATCAGCATGCCGGTTTGCGCGTCGACAGCGATCTTCTTGCGCACCAGACCATAAAACGCAAAGCTGAAAGCCAGCCCCAGCGCGATGATCGGCAGCGAGCCAAAGGTCCACAGCTGCACCAGCACGCCGCAGGCGGCAAGCAACACCGCCAGCCACTGCATACGGCGGAAACGCTCGCCAAGGAAAATCATCCCCAGCACAATATTCACCAGCGGATTGATAAAGTAGCCGAGGCTGGCTTCCAGCATATGATGGCTATTCACCGACCAGATAAACAGCAGCCAGTTGCCGCCGATTAATACCGCCGACAAGGCCAGCAACAGGATCTTTTTCGGCTGGCTGAGCAGCCTCTTTAATTGCGACCACTGGCGGCTTACGCTAATCAGCGCCACCATAAAAAAGAACGACCAGATAATGCGGTGGGTCAGAATTTCACTGGCGGGAACGAAATCGATCAGTTTGAAGTAAGCCGGTGCGATACCCCAAATAAAATAAGCGGCGAGGGCGAGTAATACTCCCTGCCGCGTCTGCTTTGCATCCATCGGTACATCCAACATCTGTTACTAAAAAGTAACGACATTTTACCCGATCTCTGCCGCTCAACCTACCATATACGTCGCCGTGGCGGTGGCGATATGCACCTGCTCTTCATTGTGCAGCTCGACGCGGGCGACCGCGACTTTATTACCCGCACGCAGCAGGGTGCTGGTGGCGGTAAAACGGTTTCCACGGCCAGGACGCAGATAATCGACACGCAAATCGATGGTGCCCATGCGCGACAGCCGCTGGCGCAACTCGTCTTCGCTGATGGTATCGTGACGCGTTAAAGTGCTGCCAACGCACACCAGCCCGGCGGCGACGTCCAGCGACGAGGCGATCACCCCGCCATGTAAAATGCTCTGCGCCCAGTTACCGACCATCATCGGCTGATTGTTAAAGCTGAGCTGGGCAAACGCTTTTTCGTAACGCTCCAGCTCCAGTCCCAGCGCGCGATTGAACGGCATATGATAAACAAAAATCTCACCGACCAGCTGTAACGCGGCATCGGCTGTAAGGACGGCTGACATAATCACCTGATCCATTGGTTAAAGAAATGTTGATTTTATGCTTCATTAATGTTGATTTCCACTTTCAGAAACGATAACTGCGCAGTTAATTGAGAAATAGGTAGAATGGGCGTCTGATAATTATTCACCTCTATTATTTTGTTCAGGAGAGCAAGACCGATGCGGACGTTTCTGGGTTGGTTTCTGGCGGCCATTGCGCTGCCGTTCACAGCATTTGCGCAGGAAGCGACAATTAAAGCCGTGCATGACGCCCCGGCAGTACGCGGGAGTATCATCGCCAATCTTTTACAAGAGCACGATAATCCTTTTACGCTGTATCCGTATGAATCGAACTACGCTATTTACACGGCTACCAGCGATCTGAATAAAGAAGCGATCGAAACCTATAACTGGGCGAAAAACTCACGTAAAGATGAAGTGAAGTTTCAGTTGAGCCTGGCGTTCCCGTTCTGGCGCGGCATTATCGGGCCGAACTCGGTACTGGGCGCGTCTTATACCCAGAAATCCTGGTGGCAGTTGTCCAACAGCGGCGAATCTTCTCCGTTCCGTGAAACCAACTACGAACCGCAGCTGTTCCTCGGTTTCGCAACTGACTACGAGCTGGCAGGCTGGACGCTGCGCGATGTGGAGTTTGGTTTTAACCATGACTCCAATGGCCGTTCCGACCCGACCTCCCGCAGCTGGAACCGTCTTTACAGCCGTATGATGGCGCAAAACGGTAACTGGCTGGTGGAAGTGAAGCCGTGGTATGTAGTGGGCGATACCGATGACAACCCGGACATCACCAAATATATGGGTTACTACCAGCTGAAAATTGGTTATCAGCTGGGCGAGGCCGTGCTGAGCGCTAAAGGACAATATAACTGGAATACCGGTTACGGCGGTGCAGAGCTGGGCGTGAGCTATCCGATCACCCGCCATGTCCGTCTTTATACTCAGGTTTATAGCGGTTACGGCGAATCATTAATTGATTACAACTTTAACCAGACGCGCGTTGGCGTTGGCGTTATGCTAAACGATCTGTTCTAAGGCATTGCAGTTTCACTCGCAGGCGCTGAAAATAGCGCCTGTTTTTATTTCGGGTAAATGGGGTAGATGTGGCGCAGGCGGAAGTAATGAATCAGGCATCGCTGGCGAAACAGGTCTTGCAGGAAACCTTCGGCTATCAGCAATTCCGCCCCGGTCAGCAGACAATAATTGATACCGTGCTGGAAGGCCGCGACTGTCTGGTCGTGATGCCTACCGGCGGCGGTAAATCCCTGTGCTATCAGATCCCGGCGCTGGTACTCGACGGTCTGACCATTGTTGTCTCGCCGCTGATCTCGCTGATGAAAGACCAGGTGGATCAGTTGCTGGCCAACGGCGTGGCCGCCGCCTGTCTGAACTCCACGCAAACCCGCGAGCAGCAGCAAGAGGTGATGGCAGGCTGTCGCAACGGGCAGATCCGCTTGCTGTACATCGCGCCGGAACGCCTGATGCTGGATAATTTCCTTGAGCATCTTGCCCACTGGAACCCGGCGCTGGTTGCCGTCGATGAAGCGCACTGTATTTCCCAGTGGGGGCATGATTTCCGCCCGGAATATGCCGCCCTTGGGCAGCTGCGCGCGCGCTTCCCGGCGCTGCCGTTTATGGCGCTGACCGCCACGGCAGACGACACCACTCGCAATGATATTGTTCACCTGCTGGGGCTTAACGATCCGCTGATCCAGGTCAGCAGCTTCGACCGCCCGAACATCCGCTATATGCTGATGGAAAAGTTCAAGCCGCTCGATCAACTGCTGCGCTATGTGCAGCATCAGAAAGGTAAATCCGGCATTATTTACTGTAACAGCCGCGCCAAGGTTGAAGATACCGCTGCCCGTCTGCAAAGCCGTGGCTTCAGCGCCGGGGCCTATCATGCCGGTCTGGAACACAGCGTGCGCGCCGAGGTGCAGGAGAAATTCCAGCGCGATGACCTGCAAATCGTGGTGGCGACAGTGGCGTTTGGCATGGGCATCAACAAGCCGAACGTGCGCTTTGTGGTGCATTTCGACATTCCGCGCAATATCGAGTCCTATTATCAGGAAACCGGTCGCGCCGGGCGTGATGGCCTGCCCGCAGAAGCCATGCTGTTCTATGATCCGGCCGATATGGGCTGGCTGCGTAAATGTCTGGAAGAGAAGCCGCCCGGTCAGTTGCAGGATATCGAGCGTCACAAGCTGAACGCCATGGGCGCATTCGCTGAAGCGCAGACCTGCCGCCGTCTGGTACTGCTCAACTATTTTGGTGAAGGACGTCAGGAGCCGTGTGGCAACTGCGATATTTGTCTCGATCCACCGCGTCAGTATGACGGGCTGATGGACGCGCAAAAGGCGCTGTCAGCGATTTACCGTGTCGGTCAGCGCTTCGGCATGGGGTACGTTGTGGAAGTACTGCGCGGCGCGAATAGCCAGCGTATCCGCGAGCTGGGCCACGATAAACTCAAGATCTACGGTGAAGGGCGCGACCATACGACCGAGCACTGGGTCAGCGTGATCCGCCAGCTCATTCATCTGGGGGTGGTGACGCAAAACATCGCGCAGCATTCCGCGCTACAGCTTACCGAGGCCGCACGTCCGTTTTTGCGGGCCGAGGTGCCGTTGCAGCTCGCCGTGCCGCGCGTGGTGGCCATCAAAGCGCGCAATAACCCGAAAGTCTTCGGCGGCAACTATGACCGCAAGCTGTTCGCCAAACTGCGCAAACTGCGCAAAGCCATCGCCGATGAAGAGAACATTCCACCCTATGTCGTCTTTAACGATGCAACGCTGATTGAGATGGCGGAACAGACGCCGATCACCGCCAGCGAAATGCTCAGCGTAAACGGCGTGGGAATGCGCAAGCTGGAGCGTTTTGGTAAAGAGTTTATGGCGCTGATCCGCTCGCATGTCGATGGCGACGATGACGAGTAGTCAATGGCGTAAAAAAGTGTCAGGATGAGATCCCAATGAATTATTTCCCCGCGAGCTATCTATGTTAATGCTGTTTCTCACCGTGGCACTGGTGCATATCGTTGCGCTAATGAGCCCGGGGCCGGACTTTTTCTTTGTTTCTCAGACGGCGGTGAGCCGTTCACGTAAAGAAGCCATGATGGGCGTACTGGGCATCACCACGGGCGTCATGGTCTGGGCGGGCGTGGCGCTGCTGGGCCTGAACCTGATCCTCGAAAAAATGGCGTGGCTGCATAACATCATTATGGTCGGCGGCGGGCTGTATCTGTGCTGGATGGGCTACAAGATGTTGCGTGGCGCGCTGCAGAAAAAAGATCCTGACGCACCGGCACCGCAAGTGGAACTGGCGACCAGCGGCCGCAGCTTCCTGAAAGGACTACTGACCAATCTGGCCAACCCGAAAGCGATTATTTACTTCGGTTCCGTATTCTCGCTGTTTGTTGGCGATAACGTGGGATCCGCGGAACGCTGGGGTATTTTCATTCTGATTTCACTGGAAACCTTTGCCTGGTTCACCGTGGTGGCGAGCCTGTTTGCGCTGCCGTCGATGCGTCGCGGCTACCAGCGGATGGCGAAATGGATCGATGGCGTTGCCGGCGCGCTATTCGCAGGCTTCGGCATCCATCTGATTATTTCCCGCTAAAAGCATACCCACCCGGCGTCAATATGGGTGGGTGTTGTTTAATGGCTGAGGTGCTGCAACTCATCCTGCGTCAAACCGGTCATGTCCATGATCGCGCGCTTGTCGAAGCCCCTCAGCAGCATCTGTCGCGCAATCTCCTGCCGTGCAGCGCGTTGACCTTCGAGAATTCCCTGGTGTAGTCCTTGCTCTAGTCCTTCCTGTATCCCTTGTTGTATTCCTTCCTGCATCCCTTGCAGGAGTCCTTCTGTCCGCCCCATCAATTTTAACTGTTCAGCGATTGTCATCAGCCTCTCTCCTTGTTCTGGCACGCGGCGCGCCAGCTCATACAATAACGTTTTCACGTCATGCGTTTCTCCTGCCTGAATCATATATTTTATCAGTACCGTAATTTGTTGTCCGCTCATGTGCCCTTTTATCAGCAGACTGGCGAAAGTCGTCGAGCCAGTTCAGGCTCCAGGGCCAGGGGATGCGCCGCCCCTGTTAGAAAAGTACCGGGATCACCAGGGTAAGGGTGGAATGCCCGGCTTCCAGCTGTCGTTGCATGGCGGCCACCGCGTAGCGCATTAACCGAAAGGCCGCGCCATTATATGCCGTCCGTGGTGACATCAGTGGCGGCATTCTGGCACTGTGCTAAGACGGATTTTGCGAGCCACCTTCCCGTTTTGCTTACGCGTGGCGGGTGGAGGCCAGCAACGCGCCGACCAGCACAAACAGCGAGCCAAAGATGCGGTTAAGCGCTTTCATCTGCCGCGGGCCTTTGATCCAGGACGCAATCCGCGTCGCCAGCGTGGCGTAGCCAATCATCACAATGATATCCACTATGATGGTGGTGGTGCCGAGCACCACGTACTGCATGATCTGCGGCTGATGGGGCACGATAAACTGCGGGAACAGCGCAGCAAGAAACACAATGCTTTTGGGGTTGGTGAGATTCACAAACACCGCCCGCCGGAACAGATGCCCGCGCGACTGGGTGCTCGCCAGCGTATTGAGATCTAACGCGCCCGCCGCGCGCCACTGCTGAATACCCAGCCATACCAGATAGGCCGCGCCCGCCCACTTCAGCACTTCAAAAGCCATCACCGAACGGGAGAACAACGTCCCCAGACCAATCCCCACCAGCACGATGTGAATTGCAAGCCCGGTCTGCAATCCGCTGATCGACGCCGCCGCGCCACGATAGCCGTGCGTCATGGCGGTAGTCATGGTGTTAATGGCTCCAGAACCCGGCGACAGGCTGAGGATGATTGAGGTAATGAGATAGGCGAACCACCATTCGAAGGTCATGCGAAACTCCCTGGATGACATTTTTTATGCCACAATACCTTATTGTTAGCGTACGGTGTGGCGCGGCCTGAAAAAACGATATTACACGGCAGTCGGGGGTTCAGACCCAATGTTTCGGCAGAAAATGGACTGGGAAACAAGAGAAAACGCGTTTGCGGCATTCGCTCACGGACCGCTGACCGATTTCTGGCGTCAGCGCGAGGAAGCCGAAATAATCGGCGTCGATAATATCCCGATACGCTTTGTGCGCTTTCGCGCCGCCAGCCACGATCGGGTGATCGTTGTCTGCCCCGGCCGCATCGAAAGCTACGTGAAATACGCCGAACTGGCGTACGATCTGTTTCATCTCGGCTTTGACGTACTGATCATCGATCACCGCGGGCAGGGGCGCTCCGGGCGTCTGCTTTCCGACAGCCATCGCGGGCACGTCGATAATTTTGATGATTACGTCGACGATCTGGCTGCCTTCTGGGCGCAGGAAGTGACGCCTGGCCCGTGGCGCAAACGCTACATTCTGGCGCACTCAATGGGCGGTGCGATCTCCACGTTGTTCCTGCAACGCACGCCGCAGGTATGTGATGCCATCGCCCTGACGGCGCCGATGTTCGGCATTGTCATTCGTCTGCCAGACTGGATGGTGCGGCATATCCTTGACTGGGCCGAAGGCAACCCGCGTATGCGCGAAAGCTACGCCATCGGTACCGGACGCTGGCAGCCGTTGCCCTTTAGCCTCAACGTGCTCACCCACAGCCGGGAGCGCTACCGGCGCAATTTGCGCTTTTATGCTGACGATCCCCAGTTACGCGTTGGGGGACCCACCAATCACTGGGTGCGGGAAGGAATACGGGCAGGCGAAATGGTGCTGGCGGGGGCGGCGAACGATGCCACCCCAGTACTGCTCATCCAGGCAGAAGAAGAGCGGGTTGTGGATAACCGTATGCATGACCGTTTTTGTGAAATTCGCGCCGCAGCGGGCCATCCCTGTGAAGGAGGCAAACCGCTGGTCATTACAGGCGCTTACCATGAGATCCTTTTCGAAAAGGACGCTATGCGCTCAGTCGCGCTTAACGCCATTGTCGATTTTTTCGACAGGCATAACTCACCCGGCGGGTCTCCCGCTTTGTCCAGAGGTTGAATTTTCTTATGTATCAGGTTGTTGCGTCTGATTTAGATGGCACGCTGCTCTCGCCCGACCATACCCTTTCACCCTACGCGAAAGAGACGTTAAAACTGCTGACCGCGCGAGGCGTGAATTTTGTCTTCGCCACCGGTCGTCACCATGTCGATGTCGGCCAGATCCGCGATAATCTGGGCATCAAAGCCTATATGATCACCTCCAACGGTGCGCGTGTGCATGACACCGATGGCAATCTGGTTTTCACCCATAACCTGGATCGCGATATTGCCAGCGACCTGTTTGGCGTGGTGCATGCCAACCCGGATATTCTCACCAACGTTTATCGCGATGACGAGTGGTTTATCAACCGTCACCGCCCGGATGAAATGCGCTTTTTCAAAGAGGCGATCTTCAGCTACTCGCTGTTTGAGCCGGGTCTGCTGGATGCGGATAACGTCAGCAAAATTTTCTTTAGCTGCGAAAGTCATGAAAAGCTACTGCCGCTGGAGCAGGCGATTAACGCCCGCTGGGGCGATCGCGTGAACGTGAGTTTTTCCACGCTCACCTGTCTGGAAGTCATGGCGGGCGGCGTCTCGAAAGGCCATGCGCTGGAAGCGGTTTCGAAAGCGATGGGCTATGGCTTAGCGGATTGCATCGCCTTTGGCGACGGCATGAACGACGCAGAAATGCTCTCGATGGCGGGCAAAGGCTGCATTATGGCGAATGCGCACCAGCGTCTGAAAGATCTGCATCCGGAGCTGGAAGTGATTGGCACAAATGCCGACAACGCCGTTCCCAACTACCTGCGTAAACTGTTTCTTGATTGATTAAATAGTAGTCAGTTGTCAACCATGAAGTCCGCTACAATGAGTGCTCATTAATCTAAGAGACATTCATTGTGGCGTTACTGATCATCACCACTGTTCTGTGGGCGTTTTCCTTCAGTCTGTTTGGCGAATACCTTGCCGGTCACGTTGACAGCTATTTCGCCGTGCTGGTGCGCGTCGGTCTGGCGGCGCTGGTCTTTTTACCTTTCCTGCGCACCCGCGGCCACGATGTGAAAACCATTGCGCTCTATATGCTGGTGGGGGCCATGCAGCTCGGCATCATGTATATGCTGAGCTTCCATGCCTATCTCTACCTGACTGTCTCGGAACTGCTGCTGTTCACCGTCCTGACGCCACTGTATATCACCCTGATTTATGACCTGATGAGCAAGCGCCGCCTGCGCTGGAGCTATGCCTTTAGCGCCCTGCTGGCGGTGATTGGCGCGGGCATTATCCGTTACGACCAGGTGACGGATCACTTCTGGACCGGCCTGCTGCTGGTACAGCTGTCGAATATCAGTTTTGCGATTGGCATGGTGGGCTATAAGCGCCTGATGGAAACCCGTCCGATGCCGCAACATAACGCTTTTGCCTGGTTCTATATGGGCGCGTTTGTGGTGGCGGTCATCGCCTGGTTTATGATGGGCAACGCGCAGAAATTACCGGAGACCACGCTGCAATGGAGCATTCTGGTGTTTCTTGGGGTGGCGGCGTCCGGCATCGGCTACTTCATGTGGAACTACGGTGCCACGCAGGTGGATGCGGGTACGCTGGGCATCATGAACAATATGCATGTGCCCGCGGGTCTGCTGGTTAATCTGGCGATCTGGCATCAGCAGCCGCACTGGCCCAGCTTTGTCATTGGTGGGTCGGTGATAGTCGCTTCGCTGTGGGTGCATCGCCATTGGGTCGCTCCGCGCTCCGCACAAAAGGAAGATGATCGCAGGCATGATCCCGCGCTCCGCGAATAAACGCCTCCGTCACCGGCTGACGCTGCTCGCCATCGCGCACGGCAGCGTACAGCCTGCTCCACAGTCCCTCGCCCAGGGTTTTGGTCACAATCAAATTCTGGCGTTCAAAACTCTCAACAACCCAGTGCGGTAACGCCGCGATACCCATTTTTGCCGCCACCATCTGGATCAGCAATAGCGTGTTGTCGACGCTTTTCAGCGCTGGCGTAATGCCTGCCGGTTGCAGGAAATGCCGCCAGATATCCAGACGACTGCGCTGCACCGGGTAAATCAACAGCGTTTCGCAGACCAGGTCTTCCGGGGTAATGCGCGCTTTTGACGCCAGCGGATGATCCGGGGCCAGCACCAGCCGCACTTCATAATCAAACATCGGTGAATAGTGCAGACCGCTGCGCGGCAGGATGTCGGAGGTCAGCACCACGTCCAGTTCGCCCTGTTGCAGCGCGGGCTGCGGATCGAAGGTCACGCCGGATTTAAAGTCCATCTCCACCTGCGGCCATTTTGCACGGAAAATCTCCAGCGCCGGCGCCAGCCACTGAATGCAGCTGTGGCATTCGATGGCAATACGCAGCGTCGTCTGCTGCGGCTCGTTGCAGTCCTGAAGCGCCCGGCTGATTTGCGGCAGCACCTGATTCGCCAGTTGTAACAGGATCTCGCCCTGCGGCGTGAAGCGCAGCGGCTGACTTTTACGCACAAATAACCGAAAGCCAAGGCGCTGCTCCAGATCGCTGAACTGGTGGGAGAGGGCGGATTGCGTCTGATGCAGCGTAGCCGCCGCGGCCGCGAGCGATCCGCTGTTCCGTAACGCCTGTAGCGTTTTCAGATGTTTAATCTCGATCATGAAAGTCCTTCACTCCGGCATGAACAATTTGCGCTTGAGGAATATACAGTACCTACACATTATGGAAGTGTAAACATCTGGACGGCTAAAATCCTGAAAATTCCATAAGGGGTACAAAATGACAATTCGCAACCACACCCTCGGTTTCCCTCGCGTTGGCCTGCGTCGCGAGCTGAAAAAAGCACAAGAAAGCTACTGGGCGGGTAACACCAGCCGTGAAGAATTACTGGCGGTGGGACGCGAACTGCGCGCCCGCCACTGGGATCAGCAAAAACAGGCGGGCATCGATCTGCTGCCAGTGGGCGATTTCGCCTGGTACGACCATGTTCTGACCACCAGCCTGCTGCTCGGCAACGTGCCGGCTCGTCATCAGAACAACGATAGATCCGTCGACATCGACACCCTGTTCCGCATTGGTCGTGGCCGTGCGCCGACCGGCGAACCGGCAGCGGCGGCAGAAATGACCAAATGGTTTAACACCAACTATCACTACATGGTGCCGGAATTCACCAAAGGCCAGCAGTTTGCACTCACCTGGACGCAGCTGCTGGAAGAGGTCGACGAAGCCCTCGCCCTCGGACACAACGTTAAACCTGTGCTGTTAGGCCCGGTAACCTACCTGTGGCTCGGCAAAGTGAAAGGCGAGCCGTTTGACCGTCTGAGTCTGCTTGCGGACATTCTGCCGGTCTATCAGCAGGTGCTGGGCGAACTGGCGAAACGCGGCGTGGAGTGGGTGCAGATTGACGAACCGGCGCTGGTGCTGGAACTGCCGCAGGCGTGGCTGGACGCGTTCAGGCCGGCTTACGATGCACTTACCGGACAGGTCAAACTGCTGCTGACCACCTATTTTGAAGGCGTGACGCCAAACCTCGATACGATCACCGCGCTGCCCGTACAGGGTCTGCATGTGGATCTGGTACACGGCAAGGATGACGTTAACGAACTGCACCGCCGTCTGCCGTCCGACTGGCTGCTCTCTGCCGGGGTGATCAATGGTCGTAACGTCTGGCGCGCCGATCTGACGGAGAAATACGCACAGATCCAGAACATCGTCGGTAAACGCGATCTGTGGGTGGCATCGTCCTGCTCGCTGCTGCACAGCCCGATCGATCTCTCGGTGGAAACCCGCCTCGATGCGGAAGTCAAAAGCTGGTTCGCCTTTGCCCTGCAAAAATGCGCCGAGCTTGCGCTGTTGCGCGATGCGCTAAACAGCGGCGAGACAGCAAAACTGACAGAATGGAGCGCCCCGATCCAGGCGCGTCGCAGTTCAGCGCGGGTACACAATGCCGCCGTGGAACAACGTCTGGCGGCCATCACCCCGCAGGACAGCCAGCGCCAGAGTGCTTATGCGGAACGCGCAAAAGCTCAGCGCGAGCGCTTTAACCTGCCGGCGTGGCCGACAACGACCATCGGCTCCTTCCCGCAGACCACCGAGATCCGCGGCCTGCGTCTGGATTTCAAACAGGGACGTTTGGACGCGGGCAACTATCGCACCGGCATCGCGGAACATATTAAACAGGCGATTGCCGAACAGGAACGCTTAGGACTGGATGTGCTGGTACACGGTGAAGCCGAGCGTAACGACATGGTGGAATACTTCGGCGAACACCTCGACGGCTTCGTGTTTACACAGAATGGCTGGGTGCAGAGCTACGGTTCCCGTTGCGTAAAACCGCCGGTGGTGATTGGCGACATTAGCCGCCCGGAGGCCATCACCGTCGAGTGGGCAAAATATGCCCAGTCGCTGACCGATAAACCGGTAAAAGGCATGCTGACCGGCCCGGTGACCATTCTCTGCTGGTCTTTCCCACGTGAAGACGTCAGCCGCGAAACCATCGCCAAACAGATCGCGCTGGCGCTGCGTGATGAAGTGGCAGATCTGGAAGCGGCAGGCATCGGCATCATTCAGATTGACGAACCGGCTCTGCGCGAAGGCTTACCGCTGCGTCGCAGCGACTGGGATGACTATCTGGCGTGGGGCGTGGAAGCCTTCCGTATCAATGCCGCCGTGGTGCGCGACGACACACAGATCCATACCCACATGTGTTACTGCGAGTTTAACGACATCATGGATTCTATTGCCGCGCTGGACGCCGATGTGATCACCATCGAAACCTCGCGTTCTGACATGGAGCTGCTGGAGTCGTTTGAAGAGTTCGACTACCCGAACGAAATCGGGCCGGGCGTGTATGACATTCACTCGCCGAACGTGCCGAGCGTGGAATGGATCGAAGCGTTGCTGAAAAAAGCGGCGCAGCGTGTCCCGGCAGAGCGTTTATGGGTGAACCCGGACTGCGGCCTGAAAACCCGCGGCTGGCCGGAGACCCGCAGCGCGCTGGCGAACATGGTGAAAGCCGCGCAGAACCTGCGCACGGCGTGATGGAGTTAATGCCCTCTCCCTATGGGAGAGGGCAAGGGTGAAGGGTAACCCATTACAGCGACTGATCCTTCGTTTCGTGCGTGAGGATCAGCGCGATTAACGTCAGACCGGCCATCGCGGCCAGATAGATGCCCACATAGAACAGGCCATAATTGGCGGTCAGCCAGGCGGCGATATACGGCGCCACAGACGCGCCCAGAATCGACGACACGTTATAGGAGAACGACGCCCCGGTATAACGCACTTCTGTCGGGAACAGCTCTGGCAGCAGCGCGCCCATTGGGCCAAACGTCAGGCCCATCAGGCTCAGACCCAGCAGCAGATACACCATTACCAGCGCCTGACTCCCTGAACCCAGCAGCGGCGGGAAGGCAAACAGCGCGAAAATAATGATCATCGAGGTAATGACAATCATCGATTTACGGCGACCATAAGCGTCAGCCAGCAGACCGGCCACCGGTACCATCACACCGAAACCAATTACCGCCAGCATCAGCATCCACAATACTTCGTTACGCGGCATGCCCAGACCCACCGGTGCGGGCGTGGTGCTGTAGGTCATCGAGTAAACCGTCATGATGTAAAACAGCGTATAAGTCGCCAGCATAATAAAAGTGCCGAGAATGGTAACGCGCAGGTGTTTCGTCAGCAGCGTACCCAGCGGGATCTTCACCTGTTTTTTCGCGGCGGCGACTTTGGCAAACACCGGCGACTCATGCAGTGATACGCGCACGTACAGGCCGATCAGCACCAGTACGGCAGAGAAAATGAACGGTACACGCCAGCCCCAGCTCATGAACTGTTCGTCGGTCAGCAGCCAGGAGAGCAGCAGGAAGGTGCCATTGGCAAAAAAGAAGCCGATGGGCGCGCCGAGCTGCGGGAAGGAGCCATACAGCGCACGTTTACGCGGCGGCGCATTTTCTGTCGCCAGTAATGCCGCGCCACCCCACTCACCGCCAAGGCCCAGGCCCTGACCAAAACGTGCCAGCGCCAGCAGCAGCGGCGCGAAAATGCCGATGGTTTCATAGCCCGGCAGCAGGCCAATCAGTACCGTCGAGATCCCCATCGTCAGCAGTGACGCTACCAGCGTGGTTTTACGTCCTACGCGATCGCCGAAGTGACCAAACACCGCCGAGCCGATTGGACGGGCGATAAAGGCGATGGCGAAGGTAGCCAGCGACTGTAGCGTGGCCGCCGTTGGATCGCCCTGCGGGAAGAAAATGTGGGGAAAGACGATGACCGCCGCGGTGGCATAAATATAAAAGTCGAAAAACTCGATGGCGGTGCCAATCAGGGAGGCAACAACGACCTTATTGCGTGAGTTTACCGGCGGGCTTTCCTGCTCATTGTCGAGGGTTGTGGCTGTAGCTTGCATAGATATTTCTTATTTTATGGCGAACGGACGGCCATATTACGCACAGCAAAAGCGACATTTCAATCTGTTACAAAACAGCGAGGCGGTGATTAATTGCGCAAAAAGTGAATAATTTTCATGCCTGAGATTTGGCATCTATGAAATGCTTCACACTTTTTCAATATCAGAATATAAAACTGGTTTTTGGTTAAATAAAAGTTACGGACTGGATAATAATGCTGAAATGATGAATCGGGCTGAAATTTTGCGTTTTTATTCAGCCCAATAATAGGTTTAGCGGTGTTTTCTTCCCGGCATTCGCGGGTCGTCTTTGTAT
The DNA here is from genome assembly GCF_018323985.1 of Enterobacter kobei. Classification (GTDB taxonomy): domain Bacteria; phylum Pseudomonadota; class Gammaproteobacteria; order Enterobacterales; family Enterobacteriaceae; genus Enterobacter_D; species Enterobacter_D kobei_A. The sequence goes on from NZ_AP024590.1 coordinate 191,183, forward strand.
TCTGCGGTGGCAATCCAGGCGGCGCAGAACAGCGTCAGACGGGCGAAGAAGTAGAAGAACGCCATGATGCCGAGCACCGAACCGAAGGCCGCGCCAGAGGGCGACTGCACCATTGACGGCAGGGTGTAGGTCATGATGATTTTAATCACTTCAAAGCCAATGGCGGCGATAAGCGTGCCGCGCATCAGCGCCCGCTTACGCGGTCTGTGGCGCGGCAGTCGCCAGAAGATCCAGAAGAACAGCAGATAGTTGGCGCAAATGGAAATCGCCAGACCAATCAGCCGCCAGGCCGGTTTCAGCCACTCAATGGAATCCAGGTACAGCGCCGAAATGATCATCTCCTGGGCCGCCCCGGCAATGGACGTGATAGAAAGCGTGATAATCAGCGCCACCAGCAGACCGATCAGCGAGATAAAATCGCGCAGGTACTTCACCCAGAATTTTTCATCATCCGTCGCGTTACGCTCCCAGACGTCTCGCGACTGAGCGCGGATCGCTTCGCGCAGGTTGCCCATCCAGTTAATACCGGAGTAGAGCGCCACCGCCAGCCCCACCAGGCCTACCGTTGTACGCTGTTGCACCGCGATGTTGATGGTGTTTTTCAGCGTGGAGGCCAGCGTCGGATCGCTGACGTTGGTGAGGATCTTATTAAAAATATCCTCCAGCAGCGTCGGATGCGACACCAGCACAAATCCCGCTGCCGCGAAAGACACCATCAGGATGGGGATCATCGACAAAAACGAAAAGTAGGTGATAGCCGCACCAAACTGATTGCCCATGCGATCGTTAAAGCGTTCGGTGGCGCGGATCAGGTGCGCCACCATCGGGCGACGCTGTATTTTCTCCGCGGTTTCCTTCACCGTTTCGATGGCCCCGCCGCTCTCCTCTTTTTTTTCAGACTCCGGTTGCGGTTTATCTGTCGTATCCATTTTTTTTACCGGCTCGTAGTCCAGGTCCTGAGTCGGTCGTTTCTCGCTATTTTCCGCTGTCATCAGAGCTGTGTTCCTTCGTTGTTAGCGTGATGTAACCGAAATTATAGACGGTCATTGGTCAACATAGGCTTTCATCACATCAGTCAGCCATTCCATGAACAGATGCACCCGGCGTGACAGGTTGCGGCGGTGCGGATAAATCAGCGATACCGGCATCGGCTGTGCCCGATACTGCGGCAGGATTTCCACCAGTTTGCGGCTGCGCAGCGCCTCCCGTACGCCGATACGTGGCGCCTGAATAATGCCCAGTCCCGCAAGGCAAGCAGCATGATAGGTTTCGGTGCTGTTGACCGTCAGAATGCCGCCGGTTTTGATCCACTGCGTGGTATTGTCCCGATATAATTCGAAGCCCTGCGAGCGCGTGCCGAGGTTAACGGCATAGTGCACCACCGCATGGCCGCTCAGATCCTCGAGAGTCTCCGGGTAGCCAAAACGCGCGAGATAATCGGGGCTGGCGCAGTTGATCACCGACAGCTTGCCAAGCGGGCGGGCGATCAGGCCCGAGTCTTTCAGCGTGCCGACGCGCACCACGCAGTCAAAGCCTTCGCGGATCACATCCACCAGCCGGTCGCTGCTGCTCAGCTCAATTTCAATGCCGGGATACTGCTGTACGAACGCGGGCAAACGAGGGATGACTACGTTTTTTGCCACCGCGACGGGCATATCCACGCGCAGCCGTCCGCTGAGGGTAGACGGATCGTGCAAAAATAAACCATCGAGTTCATCGAGGTTAATAAGTAAATCCTTAGCCCGTTCGTAATAGACCATCCCGTCCTGCGTGAGCTGTACGCGGCGAGTCGTGCGATGCAGCAACTGCGTGCCCAGATGGTTCTCCAGCGCCTGTATCTGGCGCGATACGCTGCCTTTTGGCAGCCCCAGCGACTCCGCCGCACGGGTAAAACTTTCCAGTTCGGCTACCCGGGTGAACAGCTGCATTGCGTAAACTTTATCCATCACCGCGCCCTATTGTTGTTGTAAGTGAAACAGTGAAGCGTAACAGGCCATCTTTATTGATTTTCTACCACCTAATAAGCTGCTTCTCAATCACCACACCCCCAGAAATGAGGTTTCTTATGAAACAACCTATCGCAATAGTGACCGGCGGCAGCCGTGGCCTCGGTAAAAACGCAGCGCTGAAGCTGGCGGCAAAGGGAACGGATCTGATCCTGACGTACAACAGCAACGCGCAGGATGCTGCGGCTGTGGTTGAAGAAATTGAGCGCCTTGGCGCGAAAGCCGTGGCCTTGCAGCTGGATGTGAGCGATGCCAGCACCTTTGCAGGCTTCGTGGACGAGGTACATCAGCAGTTAAAACGCGTCTGGCAGCGTGATCGCTTTGATTATTTATTAAACAACGCCGGTGTGGGGCTGTACGCCGCCTATGCCGATACCAGCGAAGCGCAGTTTGATGAGGTGATGAATATTCATCTCAAAGGGCCATTCTTCCTGACGCAGCGGCTGTTGCCGCTGATGAAAGATGGCGGTCGCATTCTTAATGTCTCCTCCGGACTGGCGCGCTTTGCCTTACCCGGCTCCAGTGCCTACGCCGCCATGAAAGGCGCGATGGAAGTGCTGACCCGCTATCAGGCGAAAGAGTTAGGGGCGCGCGGCATCACGGCGAACATTATCGCGCCGGGGGCCATTGAAACGGACTTTGGTGGGGGACGTGTACGTGATGATGCGCAGATGAACCAGTTTGTCGCCTCGCAAACCGCACTGGGCCGCGTCGGACTGCCGGATGATATTGGCGATGCCATCGCCGCGCTGCTCAGCGATGAGCTGGCCTGGATGAACGCGCAGCGCATCGAAGTCTCGGGCGGGATGTTTTTGTAAGCGGGCGGGGCGTGACGACGAAATAAACCACTGTCGTCACGCCTGTCCTGTCCCACGGGTCCGCAGGTGTCACCATTCCCCATAGGGGTAAGTTTTGTCTTTGATAAATTCTTCGATGCTCTTGATAGGGATGTAACTCGCTTTATCCCGTACCATGCTCTTGCAAAGGCGTAACTTATCTCCGGATACCGTTTCGAGTTTAATGGGTGTGACTGGCAGGTTTGGATAGTCGCCGATATCCTGTAACCAGACTCTGACTTTGCCCCGCGGTGCAAGGCCAAAAAGCATACGGTCATACCATACAGTTTGGCCCTTTCGGTCTACATGGCTGGCGGGTGTTTTCATGCGTCTCCATGTTTCGGGAGAGAAAACCAATCTGGTTTCGTAGGTTTTCTTATCAATTAGCGAGTCCCAGCAGAACACCATATATTGTGGCGGCTTATTGGCCTTATTGAAATGAATTGAGCTTCTTCGAACTTTGCTGCTCCAGAATACAATGCTATCAGGATTATCCTGAGTTCCATCTAGTGTATAAAACCGATACAAATATCCATCAGTGTCAATGATACGAGCATGCCTTACCTGGGCTGATAATTCCTTAGGCGTAAAGAAAGCAAACCCCCACTGACCATACGGCAGCGTCCAGTCGCCACTCATGGCTTCATCAGTTTGCAGCGGGCGTTTATCAGGCTCTTGTGCATGGCATCCACTGAGTAGCGCAGCGGCGATCAGCGTGCTAATCCATATATGTTTCATCTGTTCTTTCCTTGATCAGGGCGTAAGGCTCTTACCACTCCCCGTAGGGATAGGTTTTGTCTTTGATAAATTCTTCTGTGCTCTTGATGGGGATGTAACTTGCTTTATCCCGTACCATGCTCTTGCAAAGGCGCAGATCTTTTTCGGAAGCTGTCGTGATCGTGGCAGCTTCCACAGGTAAATTGGCTCCTAATTTCATCGTCTGTAGCCATATTCGAACTTTGCCTTCAGGAGCCAGCCCAATTAAGAGGGTGTTATACCAGGCCGTTTCACCATACATATCATTACCGTATGGTGTGATCATTATGTCTCGCACAGACTGTGGAAAAGCAATTTTTGTCTCATAAGTTTTTTTATCAACAATGGAGTCCCAACAAAAAATCATCGCTATTGGAAGATGGCGTACTTTATTTAATTGGGTCATTCGTGTGACCTTTTGATCCCATTTCCCGACTCTATTGAAGCTTTCCTCGACACCGTCAAGCATTCTAAACGTATGTTTGATGTAATGATCATCCAGCAGCGTTACGAAAGTTACTTCAACAGGTAATGCTTTAGGTGTAAAAAAAGCAAACCCCCAGTCACTATATGGCATTGTGCCGTCCTCTCTATCTCCAGCGATATTACTGGTATGGCAGGCGCTAATGATAAATAGCGTTATCAGAGGGATATTTCTTATCCATTTCATCTGTTCTTTCCGTCCATGTTGTAAATTGTGCGTCGCCAGTCCACATCGGGACGGTTAACAAAGCCCAGTATTTCCGTCATCTGGCCGCCGCCATGAATAGCGCCGTCCGTATCCAGTTTGACCGCATTCCAGTTTGCCGAACAATGGATGTAATCTTTTGCTATCGCATCGATCTCATCGGGTAAAAAGGGAACCGGGAATCGTCCCTGGCGCACGGCTTTGGCCTGTTGGCGCGCTTTTTCGAAATAGGGTGTGAGTTCAGCCGGAATAACTAATCCTTTGATTTTATTGGCATCATTAAATATTACCCCCGCTTCCTGCGCTGCCTCCATCATTATCCGCAGCACCACTTTCGCCCAGTCGTTCTTCACGATGCGGTTGAGCATCGTCAGCGCGGCAAAGGTACGTTTTTGTCGCTGATCATAACGATCCGGGGCACTGATGCCTGTATCCCAGACTTTAGTTGTCACCTTATGGGTACGCATAAGCGGTGCCGTGGACGTTGAGGCCGCTATGTCCGATAACTGATCAAGGGCATCCTGGTAAACCTGCGTTTTTTCATCAGGCAGGTCATATGACACCGTTTCTGCCTGCGGGCGGCTCAGAAAAACATTTTCTCTCATCACCGGCAGGTAGCCGCCGCCAATATCCGAATGTACGCCGGGTAGCGCCAGTTCAGGCCAGGCCGGGCGTACGCTGTTCAGTGCGAAGTTAAAGCGGCACTCATTAAGAGCCGTAATATGAAAGACCTTTTCTGCCACGCCGGGACGCAGCTGAATATTGACCTCGCCGGTGTCTGCGCTGTGAGGGTTAAGGCCGTTGGTCGGGGTACCGATAGCGGCAACGCTATCCATAATGCCAATAAAACGCACTTTACCGGCTGGCGAACCGGTGTAGGTCACGCTGCCGAGACCCTGCTTAATGGCGGCGATAATCGCCGGATCTTCTGACTGAATACGATTGGCAAAGTGCCGGGCCGCTGTTGCGCCGCGACTAAAACCGAAAACATCAAACTGAATATTTTTTACAATAAGTTTTTCATTAAGAATCTGGTTTAATATATCCTTAATTTTCAAATACATGGCCGGGATAATTTGAGAGACTGCTTTGTCCGTTTTAGCAATCACTCCTGTATCGTAAATACCCAGCCCTGAGCCGAAGACACTGTCAGGTTTACCCTGTTCAGTACCAATGCCCTCAATATAAATTCCCTGCTGAATCCCCTTTAAACTCAGTGGTAAGTCTGTCTTATAAAGCGTACTCAGCCAGTATACGTTCGTGTAATACCCCGTATAGCTGATGGCACCCACGCCGGTGATCCCCATCTTTTCCTCGGCAGATTTCTCCAGAATACTGACCGCATCAGGATCGGTAATCTGGTAGTGTTTCGCTTTAAACACTTCCAGCATGTTTTGCGTATTCACCGCGTTATTGCCGGTACCGTCAAAGAAGATCCCGAGCGTCAGGGTGATTTCTTGCGCAGGCTGAGTCGGGACGATGGGGGCTTCTGGTGGAAACAGACGGTTATAGTTATCGGGTAAAATTAAGTCGCTAAATTCAGTGCTGGCAATCAGGTGCTTACAGCTAATATATTCATAGCTCACGTTAACGGTTTCACTATCAAATTCATTGGCACCAAAACAAGTTCTTATTTGTTTAATTGAGGCGCCACGCAGTTCAATATGATAATAACGCTCCAGTTTTCCGTAGCGGTTAGTGCGATAAAAATGAAAGTTCAGCGTTAAACGTTCATTTTCATTTATTGCGTTCATCAATAAGGGAGAGCATTTATCAATTAGTTTGCTGAATTGAAGACCATAGAATTTAGCATGCTGTCCGCTACCGGATACCCACTGCGCGAGGCTTAGACAAAGGATCTCGTCTTCATGCCGATACTGAAAGCGGTTGCCAATAGAAGCAGGCGTGCCGCATCGTAACGATATGTTGCCCTGGCGTTCGCCCGTGATGGTTAAATAAACAATATCTCCCATTCGCAGATGTCCTTTTCTGAATGCGGGCGAAGTAATCGCCGATAAGCAAAAAAGAATATGCCGATGCTTTAATATTGTTTAACGTTTAATGCGGGACGAAAAAAAACGGGGGCCTCGCCCCCGTGTCGTTATTCTTTTTGCAGGCGTGAGACTTTTACCCGCAGGGGTTTTTGTTTCTTGTCCAGTGAACCGGTAATACTGATCAGCTGATCGGGGCTGACTTCCCGATCTTTAAACACCGCCATAGGAATATAAGCGTCGATTTCGCCGGTTTTATCGCGGAAGGTATAAATATCATTCCCTTTTTTGGCAATCAGGTTGCCGCGAAATGTCACCGAAGCATCGTCGTGCATCTCTTTCGCATGGTCGATGGTCATCGAGCGGGCATCTTCTGCGCCGCGGTAACCGTCATCCAGCTGGTGCGCCGGTTTTGGCGCTTCATCTGTATTCAGATCGGGCTTATCGTCGGCGAGTGCCGGCAGGGCAAATAACGCCGCTACCGTGGCGGCTACAATCATTTTTCTCATGCTGACTCCTTAAGTTTTGCCTCGCTATCCTGTTAAGCCTGGCATAAGGATGCGCGCTGTGAAGGGCGAATCGTCTGGATCAGCGGTATTCGTGGCGCAGCAAACCAAACAGCCAGTCGTTTTGCCACTGCCCGTTCAGCCAGAATGCCTCGCGAAGTTCACCTTCCAGCACGAACCCCGTTTTTTCCAGCAGCCGCTTTGATGGCCTGTTGCCGGCGGTGACCGTGGCGATCAGCCGACGAATACCGCCCTGCTGAAAGGCGTAGTCGCACACGGCTCGCAGCGATTCACCGGCAAAACCTTTGCCCTGTGCCTGTGGCACGAACAGAAAGCCCACTTCGGCGCAGTCCGCTTCGCGGTGTACGTAACCGGTGACGCCCAGCGGCTGGCCGGTGGCGCGCTCAAATACCATCAGACAGAGCCAGTGTGCGCTGCCCGGCGTCCATGGCGGCAGACGGGAATCGAACGCATCGTGGATCTCCTCCTGCGGGCGTGGATCAGAGACGAACCGCAGGATGTCGTCATTTTCATACAGCGCGAGAAAAAACGGCCAGTCCGTGGACTGGATCTGGCGGCACCAGAGGCGCTCCGTGGTCAGTTCAATCATATTTCGCTTCCAGATCTGTGCAGCCGTCACTGATATTCCTGTATAACTGGTCTATCGTATAAGTGGCTGGAAAAAAAGAAAAAATAATAAAAAACGCCCTCAAAATATACGTCGACTGGTTGCACTTAAAGGAAAATAAAGATGCGCAATTCATCGTCTGGCATACGCGAACAGTTTGAACACTGTATCGGCATCATTCGTCAGGCCTCCACCGAAATTTTGTCATTGCTTGATATTGATGTGACTGAGGGTAAGGATCCACGCTGGTTTCTGGAACAGCTGGACGCCGCCCGCGCAAATCTGGGGGGCTGGGCGGCGGTCGCCCATCGGCTGCGGCTCAATGATGCCGAACTGTCGCAATTCACGCTGCTGTTGCGCCATCTGCAACAGCGGGTGCCACAGTATGAAAGCGGCCAGGAGGTCAGTGAAAATCAGCTGATCACCGCACTGCGCTTTATGACCTCTCTCGAATTGCTGCGGGAAAAACAGCCCCAGCTTACCTACAGCACGCAAATCAGCGTGCAGGATGAGACGCAACAGCAGCAGCAGGCGCTGGCGCAACTGCGGGCGATTGAGTTGATGATCAAAGCGCTGGTGTACGAAGCCTGGCCGGACAGTATCCTGCTCAGCAACCATCTGAAAACGCAGTTCGGCGTCGATCGTGTGCGGCGCTGGCTGAAGCTGGGCGAGCGCAACGACGTGCTGAGCGGCATGTTGTTCAGCGAGCTGGCGCTGATGCTGGTGGATAAAAAAGAGTTCACCCAGCACTACTCCGCGCTGTTTAACGATCCGCAGACGCTGATGCTGTTTGCCGAGCCGCGCAAAACTTTGCAGGTGTTTCTTGATGATATCCGCCAGATCCGCAATACCCTGATCGCCCAGGATTTGCTCTCACCGGCGCAGCTGCGTTTACTGGACAGCTATTACCCGCAGATCACCACTTCTGTACAGAATGCCTTTAATCAGGGCCGTACCCGCATCAGCCCGGACCTATTACTGGCGGCAGACGCGGGTGAGCTGCAATCTTTCTGGGAGCGGGCGCGTAAAAAAGCGCGTGCCACCGGTGGCGATATTTTCGAAGTGCGTGACAGTATCGAACGTCCGGGGCATCGCGCGGCGCGTACCCCGGAGCAGCGGGAACAACTGGTATCGGGCGTGTTGTGGGGCGCGGTTGGCGTGATGGTACTGGGACTCATGGGCGGCGGGCTATGGCTGTTTAGCGGTGGCAGTACGCCGCCAACGGCGCAGGCGGCGCAACCTGTGGTACAGCAGGAACAGAGCGAACCAGCGCGCGAAAAACCGTCCTCGCGGGAGACGCTGACGCGCATGGGCATTACCTGGGATGAAAATAATCTGCGGGCGGCAATTAACCGCAACGACACCCGCGTGGTTCAGCTGTTTTTACAGGGTGGAATGGACTGGAAGCTGTCCTGGACCGAAGAGGCGATGGAAGCGGATCACGATGATGTGCTGGATCTGCTGCTGCGCTATCGTCTGCAAATGGTGGAACTGAAACCCTGCCGACGCTTTATCAGTACGCTGAGCCATGCGATGGTTACCGGGCAAAAGCTCACTTCACAGCGCAAAACCTATTTGCAGGCGTTTTGTACGACGCCGCCGGTAGTGAAGCGTCAGCAATATGAAATGGAGCAGGCACGGCGCAGGGATATGGCAGATCAAACCGCCCAGACCAAAAAATGGCTGGCGATCCAGACGGTGATTTATGAGGTGATTGATTAAATCATGCAGACCCGGCAGCGATAGCTGCCGGGTGGTTGACGGGGAAATCAGGGATCGCCGTACAGCCCGATCAGACGACGCACCACGCCGTTAGTCCAGCCGAAGCCATCCTGCAACGGATATTCACCGCCGCCCCCTTCGCGTGGCGTACCGCCTGCGATGTGATACTTCTCGATCAGCTTATGGTGGCGCTGGTAGAAAGTGTTCACTGTCGTGAGCCAGTTGCGGGCGATTTCGTCGCCCAGCGCGTCATTGCCGTAAAGCTTGAAGCCCTGGATCGCCATCCATTGCAGCGGCGCCCAGCCGTTCGGTTTATCCCACTGCTCGCCGGTTTCGTATTCGGTTGCCATCACGCCGCCTGGCGTCAGCAGGCGTTCACGTACTGCTACCGCCAGCTGTTCAGCCTGCTCATGCGTGGCCATGCCGACATACAACGGCACAATACTGGCGGCAGAGAACAGCGCCATTTCACCACGACGCCAGTCGTAATCGCGGTAACAGCCTTTTTCGACGTCCCACAGATAGCGGTTGACCGCCGCCCGGCGATCGCTCGCCCGCTGACGGAAGATCGCTTCGCCTTCCCGGTCGCCTTTTACCCCGGAAATATTGGCGATAGTGCTTTCCAGTTTGAACAGGAAGGCGTTCAAATCGATAGGGATAAACTGCGTGGTACGGATACTGGCGAGACGGTTCGCGTCACGTAGCCAGCGGGAAGAGTAATCCCAGCCGGAGGCCGCACCCGCGCGCAGATCGCGATACACTTCGCTGGCAGGACGCCCGGAATGGCGGGCGGTTTCCACGTCTTCCAGCCAGGATTCGTCGCGCGGAGTATCACGGTCATCCCAGTAGCGGTTGAGCACTGAGCCGTCCGGCATACGCACCGCAGAGCGATACGCCTGGTTTGGCACCAGCGATTCCGCGCCGTCCATCCAGAAGCTGTACTCCATCAGCAGATGTTCCAGATAGCGCCGCGCACCGCGCACACCATCTTCCTCAAACAATTCCACCATCAGCGCAAATACCGGCGGCTGGGAACGGCTGAGGTAATAAGTCCGGTTACCGTTCGGGATATGACCGTAACGTTCGATCATCCACGCAAAGTTATCCGCCATACATTTCAGCAGATCGTTACGTCCACTCTCGGCAAGGCCGAGCATGGTGAAATAGGAGTCCCAGTAATAGGTTTCACTGAAGCGACCGCCCGGTACGATATAGGCCTGCGGCAGCGCCAGCAGTGACGACCACGGAATGTGATCCTGCGGCTCGCGCGTCAGCACCGGCCACAGCTGGTCGATGTGCTCTTTCAGCGAATTTTGCGGATCCGAAACGTACTCGTTACCGTACTGTTCCGGCAACCAGAAATGCGCCATGACAAACTTTTGCAGATCAAAGTCAGGGCGGCGTTTGATTCGGCGATAACGGATCAGAATATCTAAAGGATCCATTTTCGGCGCACAGTCAGGAAAGGTTTTGCTGTCGGCAAACAGTCGGGTGGACTGTACGTGTTCAAACAGTTCCAGATAGCGATCGGCAGGGGTAAGAGCATCGGAGGCGGGGTAGCCTTCGATCATCTCCGGTTCCGGCTCAGCCTCAAGCATTTCCGCAAGCTTGAGTTCGTACGGATCGGTTTCAAAACTGGTTTTTGCTTCGATCACGAATTCAACGGATTCATCTGGTTTTAGTTTCTGGTTGAACATAGTGATACAGACCTCCGGATGGCGTCGTAAAAAGATACGGGTGTTGCCCGGCTACTTATAAGCGTAGACAGTCTTTTTACCCGTTGAGTTGCATACTGTGCGGTAGATCACACTTCCTCACGCCTCGTTTTACGCGTGAAAAATAATAAACCGCTGTTTAAATTACTTATTTCTCGCATGCACGACCAACGACTGCCCCGATAATTCAGAGCAATCGCTATGCCATATAATGTGAATATTTTCCGGCAATCAGCCGAGAACGTGTCCCATTTTAACAAACAGAACAATCAGTACCGTCGCCAGCACGACAATCCAGGGCGTATAACGAATAAACGGGCGCAAAGGCGTGTTTTGCCCCTCTGCCAGGCGGCGCAGCGTGGCGGAAAGCATGCCATGCACGCCGGACAGCACCACCAGCACGACGATTTTCAGGATCAGCCACAGGGGCAGACCGCCGCCGTGACTGATAATCATCGCCAGCCCGCAGGCCCAGAGGATCAGCATCGCAGGTGACGTTACGCTGCGACTCCAGCGGCGCACTTGCCCGATAAGCGGGGCATAATTGCTGCTATTTCCCACCCCGCAGGCCACGACCACCACCGCCATCATCAATAAACCGCCGAGCCAGACCATCCCTGTAATCAGATGAATGACGTTCAACCACTGGTGAGCCATGTTTAATCCTTAGTGAATATGCTTCGCCTGCGGATAAGCGTACTCTCTAAACGGATTAAAGTTGAGTATGTTCTTATAAAAAAACCGGCACGATGGCCGGTCTTTTGGGGCAGGGCATGAAATGTCCGTTACAGCGACTGCAAAAACGCCAGCAGATCGGCATTCAGCTCGTCGGTATGGGTGACGGCAAAACCGTGCGGCGCGTTGTCATACACCTTCAGTTTGGCACCCGCGATCATTTCCGCCGCCACTTTACCGGTGCTTTCAAACGGCACCACCTGGTCATTACTGCCGTGGATCACCAGCGTCGGCACATCGATTTTCGCCATATCCGGACGGAAGTCGGTTTCCGCGAAGGCGGTCACGCAGTCAATGGTGCCTTTCAGCGAGGCCAGCAGCGCAATATTCAGCGTCTGGGTCAGCACGCCGTCAGAGACGGTCTGCCCGGCGTTGGAGCCGTAGAACGGCGTGGCGAAATCGCTGATAAACTGCGCGCGATCCTTACGCAGTCCCTGGCGGATGCCTTCGAAGACGGACATATCAACGCCCGCCGGATAATCCGCGGTTTTACCGAAGATCGGCGTGACCGCACCCAGCAGTACCAGACCCGCCACGCGCGACGTGCCGTAGTTATTGATGTAGCGCGTCACATCGCCGCCGCCCATGGAGAAGCCCACCAGCGTGACCTGTTGCAGATCCAGATGGGTGATCAGGTCGTTAATATCGGACGCGAAAGTGTCGTAATTGTAACCGTTCCACGGTTGATCGGAGCGGCCAAAGCCACGGCGGTCAAACGCGATAACCCGATAGCCGTTCTCGGCCAGGAAATTGAGCTGGCTGTCCCACATGTCGCCATCCAGCGGCCAGCCGTGGCTGAACAGAACCGGCTTACCTGTGCCCCAGTCTTTAAAATAGATCTGTGTACCATCCTGCGTCTTAAATGTGCTCATGCTTTACCTCGTTGATGACTATGTATTTAACAGGTCGAGCCTTATTCTGGCGCGATGAGATAACGAACTTCCGGGAGATCCGGCCCCTGATGGAAGCCTAGCACCCGATTCTGAATTTTCTTGTCGTTCATGGTGTAGCGTTCACGCTGACGCAAATGTTCCATCCACGAGCCAACCACAAAGGTTTCCACGAAAATACCCGGCGTGAGAATGTCCTCATAAATGGCCCAGTTCAGCGCGCCGCCGCGTCGTCTGACGCGACGCATATCCTGCATACACACCACAAAATCATGGGCGCTTTGCGGGCTGACCAGATAGTGATAGCTGACCATTACCGGGCCGCGATCGTGGCGAATTTCCAACTCCGGCGCGGCTTCGTTGATGGCGCTCAGGTCGAGATTGAGATCCGGATCCTGATCCAGCCGCCAGCGCAGCACGGTGGCGCTGGCGAGCAACATACCCGCTGTCGCCACGCACAGGGAAAACGGAATGCTGAACTGCGAGGCGAGCTGGCCCCAGAGGGCGCTGCCTGCGGTCATTGAACCGAAGAACACCGTAAGATAGACAGCCAGCGCGCGGGCTTTCACCCATTTGGCAGCACTGCGCTGCGCCCCGAGATTCAGCGTCGACAGCACGGCGATCCACGCAAAACCGGTAAAGAACTCAAAGGCATTCAGCAGCCAGAAGTGACGGATAAAGGCCAGCGCCAGCAGCGTTACGGCAAACATCACGCTCGCCAGCACCATCAACTGGTCCGGGTTGAAGCGCCTGCGCATCCGTGGCAGCAGCAATGCGCCGCACACCGCGCCCACGCCGATGCAGCCGAGCATAATGCCGTAGCCGCCCGGCCCCAGACCCAGTTCCCGACGTGCCACCAGCGGCAGTAACGCCCAGCCAGCGCTGCCGAAGACGAAGAAGGCGACGGTGCGCACCAGCACGTTACGCAGCACCGGCGCGGCATGCACGTAACGCACGCCCGCACGCACCGCCGGGAAGAAGTGCTCCGGCGGCAGACGTTGCACATTCGGCTGCGCCTTCCACACGTACAGCACCCAGAACACGCCGAGCACTGACAGGGAGTTCAGCAAAAACACCATCCACGGACCGGTAAAAGAGAGCACCAGGCCGCCGAGCGCCGGGCCGATGGCACGACTGATATTGATCCCCAGCGAATTAAGCGCAATTGCCGGGCCAAGCTCGTCTTTGCTCACCAGATCCGGCACGATGGCCTGGAACGGCGGTGAGCTCATGGCCGCGCCAGTGCTGAGCAGGAAAGCGGCGATCAGCAATACGCCTGGCGTGACCAGATCGGCCCACGACATAAACGTCAGGCCCGCTGCGGCGATAAACACCCAGATTTGCGAGAACAGCAGATATTTACGGCGATCGACAATATCCGCCATCACTCCCGACGGCAGGGCGAACAGGAACATCGGCAGGCTACTGGCGGCCTGCACCATGGCGACGGAGAGCGGATCGGCGCTCAGCGTCAGCATGGTCCAGTTAATACCGACATCGTTCATCCAGGATCCGACGTTGGAAACCACCGTGGCGATCCACAGCATGCGGAACACGCGCTGGCGCAGCGGCTGCCACGGGGAAACCGCCACCGCGACCGGTGGCAGATCCGCTTTCGGGATATCGTGAATGTCGTTAACCTGCGCCACGGGACACCTCCGCTACGCCGCCCGAGCCGATACGCCAGCGACCCGGCCCGGTCAGCGCCAGCGTGCCGAAGATGATCAGCAGCAGCCAGCCGAACTGCCCTTCAGCAATCGACCAGTCCGCATGCACCACCACCATGGCGACCAGCAGCACGCCGATAATCGGCAGGCACGCAAGACGAGTGAATACGCCCGCCATGATGAACAGCGGGCAGATCACCTCAGCGACAATCGCCGGGATCAGGCTCATGTACGGCCCCATGCCGAACGGATCTTCAATACGGGTCAGCTCCTCGCTGAAGTGAAAAATCTTCGGTAAGCCATGGACATACAACAGCAACAGGCTGCCCGCCACGCGCAGGAACAATAGCCCCATATCAATACGGGGCGGATTAACGTTCAGTGAATTTTTCATGGCATCAGAACGCAAAGCAGCTGCAACCGAGCGCGCCCCAGAAGGCGTTATCTTCGGCAACCGGTACGTTTGAACCCCGCGCAATATCGTGAGCGTGACTGTGCACACCGCACGGCCCGCTGCACTGGTGCGGCATCTGCTGCATCCCCACGCGGGTTTGCGCGGTCGGTGGCGCACTACGGTAGTGTCCCGGCACCTTGACCACCGGCGACCACTCCGGCAATACCGGGATCGACGGCGGCGCTTCTGAACTGAAGGAACCGGCGGCGTACACGATGTTGCCATCAACAATGGTCAGTACAGATTCGATGCCTTTGATCTCTTCTTCCGGTACCGCGAAGTAGTCTTTGCTCAGCACCACCATGTCCGCCAGCTGACCGATTTTGATCTGGCCTTTTTTACCCTGCTCGCTGGAGAACCAGGCGCTGCCCTGCGTCCACAGCATCAATGCCGTTTCACGATCGAGGCGGGCGTTGACGTCATACATCTGCATGCCGCCGACGGTACGGCCAGAAACCAGCCAGTACAGCGCGGTCCATGGGTTATAGCTGGCGACGCGGGTGGCGTCGGTGCCCAGACCGACCGGCACGCCGGTTTCCAGCATACGGGCGACGGGTGGGGTGTGGCGGGTGGCTTCAATACCGTAACGTTCGGCAAAGTATTCGCCCTGGAACGCCATGCGGTGCTGTACGGCAATACCGCCGCCCAGTTCTTTAATTCGGTCGATATTCCGCTGGGTGACGGTTTCTGCGTGGTCAAAGAACCAGTGCAGGCCGTTGAACGGAATGTCACGGTTTACTTTCTCGAAGACGTCCAGCATGCGGCTGATGGACTCATCATAAGTGGCGTGCAGGCGGAACGGCCAGCGATGCTCCACCAGATGGCGCACCACGCGCTCCAGTTCGTCTTCCATGCCCGGGGCCAGATCCGGGCGCGGCTCAAGGAAATCTTCAAAGTCGGCGGCGGAGAACACCAGCATTTCACCCGCCCCGTTATGACGGAAATAGTCGCTGCCCTGGCCCGGCGTCAGCATGTCGGTCCATTTTTCGAAGTCTTCCAGCTCGTGGCCCGGACGCTGGGTAAACAGGTTATAGGCGATACGAATGGTCATCTGCTTTTTCTCATGCAGTTCGGCGATGACTTCGTAATCTTCCGGGTAGTTCTGGAAACCGCCGCCCGCGTCAATGGCGCTGGTCAGGCCCAGACGGTTCAGCTCGCGCATAAACTGGCGGGTGGAGTTCACCTGCTGTTCCAGCGGCAGTTTCGGACCTTTCGCCAGTGTGGAATAGAGGATCATCGCATTCGGGCGGGCAATCAGCATGCCGGTCGGATTGCCATTGCTGTCGCGCTGGATCTCGCCGCCCGGTGGATTCGGGGTGTCTTTGGTGTAACCCACCACTTTCAGCGCGGCGCGGTTAAGCAGGGCGCGATCGTAGAGGTGCAGCACGAACACCGGCGTATCCGGCGCCGCGTCGTTAATTTCATCCAGCGTCGGCATGCGGCGCTCGGCGAACTGGAATTCGCTCCAGCCGCCCACCACGCGCACCCACTGCGGGTTTGGGGTGCGCAGTGCCTGCTCTTTCAGCATACGCAGCGCATCGGCGACTGACGGCACGCCTTCCCAGCGCAGTTCAAGGTTGTAGTTCAGACCCCCACGGATCAGGTGCAGGTGTGAATCGTTAAGGCCCGGCACGGCAGTGTGACCTTTCAGGTCGATCACTTTGGTGGCCTCGCAGTGATACTGCATCACCTCATTGAGCGTGCCGGCTTCAATAAACTTGCCATCGCGGATCGCGACGGCTTCCGCCAGCGGATTCTCGCGATCAACAGTATGAAATTTACCATTCGTCAAAATGATGTCGGCTTTACCGAGGGAAACCATAGAACCTCCAAAATGAAGATGTCCGTAAACAGGTACGTGGACCGTGGACAATAAAATGCCTGGGCAGGAGCGCAGGGGGGGAATGGCGGAATTATGGTCAGGCGGGGCAAAGAGCGTCTAGTTATACGAAGGTATAGTTATACGCAGAGACAATAGGCGGGAGATCAAAAGCTTTTTACACTGCGCCCCGACAGAGACACTTAACAATTAACCTCAATGGGCGACATGATGACCAACAGCAAACTTGAAGTGCTTACCCCGCAAAACTGCCAGATGATCTTTATCGACCACCAGCCGCAGATGGCTTTCGGCGTGCAGTCGATGGACCGTCAGGTGCTGAAAAACAACACCGTTGCGCTGGCAAAAGCGGCGAAAGTGTTCAACATTCCGACCATCATCACCACTGTGGAAACCGAAAGCTTCTCCGGTAACACCTATCCGGAACTGCTGGATGTGTTCCCGGGCCAGGACATCCTTGAGCGTACTTCCATGAACTCCTGGGATGACCAGAAAGTGCGTGACGCGCTGGCGAAAAACGGCAAGAAAAAAGTCGTTGTTGCTGGTCTGTGGACCGAAGTCTGTAACAACAGCTTCTCTCTGTGCGCCATGCTGGAAGGTGATTACGAAATCTATATGGTGGCTGATGCTTCTGGCGGCACCACCAAAGAAGCTCACGATATGGCAATGCAGCGCATGATCCAGGCGGGCGTGATCCCGGTAACCTGGCAGCAAGTGATGCTGGAATGGCAGCGTGACTGGGCGCGTAAAGAGACCTACACCCCGGTGATGGATATTGTGCGTGAACATTCTGGTGCCTACGGCATGGGTGTCGATTACGCGTACACCATGGTCCACAAAGCACCGTCACGTCAGGAAAGCGAGCATCGCACGCTGGCACCGGTACCGGCTCCGGTTCGCTAATCCATGATGCTGGCCGTGACAACGCGTGACGGTCAGCGCCTTTTTACAAGGAGGACCTGTGAGTCCTTTACTGATTTCTCTGGCGGCGGGTGTGCTCATCGGGCTGATTTACGCGCTGCTGAATGTGCGATCGCCGGCCCCGCCCGCGGTGGCGCTGGTAGGTTTATTGGGCATGATCCTCGGTGGTCAACTGGCCGCGCCCTTTCTTCATCATGAACCTGTTGCCCGTATTTCCGCCGAAAAGCCCGCCGTCTCTTCCCACGCTTCTCCCGTAACCTCTGACGCTAAACAGGCGGGATAACCATGCTGAAAACCTATATTGTTTCCCTGTTAATGGGTATTCTCGCCGGGGTGATTTATACCCTGATTGAGGTTAATTCACCCGCCCCGCCAGTGATTGCACTGCTTGGGCTGTTTGGCATGCTGGTTGGCGAACAGGTCATTCCGTTATGCAAAAGGTTAATCAGCCGCCAGCCGGTTACCCTGGCCTGGTTCCGTCATGAGTGCGTTCCGAAAATAAGTGGTACTCCACCGCCGTCCGGTGAGAAACGCCCTTAGGAAAGCCTCAAACCGTTTTGAGCCTGTCTAAGGAAATCAGCATGAAGCTGTCGAAGCGCATTGTAGTCGTGGATGACGAACGTTCCGTTCGCACGGGTCTGAGTAATTTACTTGAGTCTGATGGCTACATTACGCAGGTATTTGAGTCGGCAGAAGCGCTGTTAAACGATGACGCCGCGATCCAGAACGCGGCGCTGTTTATTATTGATGTTGAGTTAAAAGGCATGTCCGGCTTTGATCTGTTCAAGGCGCTGTGCGTGCGGCTGGGGAAACCGCCGGGCATTATTATCTCCGGCAACGGCGATGAAAATATGCTCTGGTGCGCGATCACCCTCGGCGCGATTGCGTTTTTACCCAAGCCGATCAACATTGATACACTTTTTGAACATATTCATCGGACGTTTTCTCACGCTGAGGGGGACGAATGAGCAGTATGCTGCTGCTTTACCAGGCGGCCGACATAGACGGCTACCTGGTGTCAGATGAAATGACCCTCAGCCCGCTCGCGGTGGAAGGCAACGTAGAATGGGTATTGTGTCGTGATAACGCGACGGGAGAAGCGTTTACGCTGGCCATGCCTGCCTGCGATGAAGCGGGCTATCAGATCACCCGCCGCCTGAAAAATGAATACGCCCTGCGCGATGCCCTGTCAGAACAGTGGGCGTTAAAGCCGCTCGGTTATACCCAGTATCAGGGACGCTATGCGCTGATGTATCCGGCGTTCAGCTGGCGCACGCTCTCTGACACCCTTTGTCTGCCCACCGGTTCGCTGGTGGATTTCCTCAGGCAGGCGATCCTGCTGACCTCCGCGCTCAGCCAGATGCATCAAAGCGGCCTGGTACACGGCGACATTAAGCCTGCTCATTTTTTCATCGTTGATGATGAACGCTACCTGCTCGGCGGATTTGGTCTGACGACCGCCGCTGCACAGGCGCAGCAGCCGCCGTTGCCAATCACGGGCGGCACGCTGGCCTATATGTCGCCGGAGCACACCTCGCGCACCGCCGATCCGGTAAGCAGCCTGAGCGATTTATACAGCCTCGGCATCGTGCTTTATGAACTGCTGACCGGGCGCTTGCCCTACGGCAATCTCGACGGGGGCCAGGCGGAGTGGGTGCACCATCACATCGCCTCCGAGCCATTACCGCCGCACCGGTTGCGCCAGGATGTACCGGTGGTGCTGTCTGCCATCATTATGCGCCTGTTAGCCAAATCCCCGGAGACGCGCTATCAGACGGCGGAAGGGCTGCTGGCGGATCTCTATCGCTGTCAGTCAAACCTGATGCCGGACGGCCTGCTCACCTCGTTTTCACTCGGGCAGCAGGACACGCAGCGCAACGGGCTGACATCGGATGCGCTCTGCTCTGAACATCCGCAGGCGGCGGATATTTTGTCCGCCTATAACGAGGTGTACAGCAGCGGCAAACATGCGCTGGTGGTGATCGCCGGGCCGCCAGGTTCGGGGAAATCCTCGTTGATGGCCTCCTCGCTGAAAATCCTGCAACATAAACAGACGCTGCTCACCGTGGTGAAAGCGGATCAGCACTCCCCGGTTTTACCCTATGCCGTTTTTACCGCCGCCTTCCGGACGCTGGCGCTTCATTTGCTTGGCTTTCCCGCGGCGGAGATGCAGCGCTGGAAAATGCATATCCTGCGACAGATGGGGGAGTATGCCGGGCTGGCGGTGAGTATTATCCCGGAGCTGGGGGTGTTACTGGGGCAAAAAGCGACGTCGCTGACCGAACTGCACTCCCTCGACGCGCGGGATAAATTTAACTGCATGGCCTGTAACCTGGTAAAAGCGTTTGCGACGCCGGGCAGACCGCTGGTGATGCTGATCGACGACGTGCACTGGGCGGATCAGGCAACCTTTCAGGTGTTACAGAATCTGCTCAGCCTTAGCGATGATATTCCGCTGCTGCTGGTGCTGTCCCACCGTGATGAAAACTCGCTGCCATGCCCCACCGCCTGCGGAAATCTGGCGCGCCTGCGGGCGTCAGCGTCGCGCATTACCGACATCACGCCGGAACCCCTGTCGGTAAAAACCATCGCCCGCCTGCTGGCCGGGCAGTTCCATATCAAAACCAGCGACACTACCGAACTGGCGGCGCTGCTGCATGAGAAAACCGGCGGCAACCCGCAGTTTACCCATGAGCTGTTCCGCCAGGCGGTAAAAGACGGGCTGATCGGCTGGCAGAAACCAACGAAATGGAGCTGGGATCGCCCGGCGATCATGGCGTTCCATTACTCCGACAATGTCGCCTCCGGTATTGTGGCGAGGCTGGAATCTTTACCCGCACCGACCCGGCAACTGCTGGGCCAGCTCGCCTGTATCGGCGGGGCGGGGGACACCATGCTGGCCGCGCATATCCTCGGCCTGCCGGTCACGGAACTGGTGGCACGCCTGACGCCCGCCGCCACAGCGCGATTCATTTCCCTGACCGACACAAAATACGCCTTTATGCATACCAGCGTGCTTGAAGCGGCAACCGGCCTGCTGCCGGTGGCGGAGAAAGATGCGTTGCACCATTTCGCCGCCTGCATGCTGGCAGACATGGCGGGCAATACCATCTCCAGCGAGCCGCTGTTCAGGGCGGTGCATCACATCGGGGCGATCAACAATATAGCGTTACTCAGCCCTGACGCGGAGCCGTTCGCCGCGCTGATCCACAAGGCAGTGAAACGCGCCAAAATCACCGGCGATTACGCCTCGGCGCTGCGTTTTCTGCACACTGCCCATCAACTGAACGAACTGATCGGCCCCGACACCCGCGCGGCATTTATGCTGGAGGAGGCCGAGTGCGAATTCCTCAACGGCAACCTCAGCGCCGCCCGCGATCTCTGCGGCACGCTGCTCAGCGCGCCGGGCGATCTGGCGGATAAAGCCGTCGCCGCCTGTCTGATGGCGGAAATCCATATGCGGCAGTCGGACAGCCAGCTGGCGCTGGAGACGGCGATTTCGTGGCTGGCGGTGTTCGGCATCCAGCTTAATCGTCATCCGGATAAAGCGGAGTGCGATGCGGCGCGCCTGGTCCTGAAAGCGGACGTGGGCAAAAATCCCTACACCCGTTTCAGAAACCTGACCAAAGTCGCCTGCCGCGAAACCGAAGCGGTAATGAATTTAATGGCGAGCGCCAGCACCTACGCCGCTTTTATCAGCCCGCGTTTGCAGTTCATGATCCTCTGTAAACTGCTGCACCTGACGATGGCCCGCGGCATCAGCGGTGCGTCCACCTTTGCGCTCTCCTGGTATGGCGTGCTGTGCGGCGATCATTACGACGAATACAGCCGGGGATTTGCCAGCACGCTGCTTGCCCGCCAGCTGGTGTATAAACACGATTTCGCCAGCTTTAAAGCGCGCACGTTGCTGCCCCTTGACCAGGTGAGTATCTGGACCATGCCGGTGACCTATGCCATCGACCAGGCGAAAGCGACGTTCGACGTGGCGGTGGAAACCGGCGATCGCACCTCCGCTTGCCTGGCGCTGCGGCATATCGTGATGAACTATCTGACGCGCGGCGATCATCTCGATGGCGTACAGACCTCCATTGAGCGCGCCCTGAGCTATGTGCGTAAAGCGCAGTATCGTGACGTCGAAGTGATCCTGCTGATGCAGCGCGATTACGTCCAGTTCCTGCGCCTGCCCGGCACTGAGGCATTTTCCGGCCATCACTTTACGCCGCCGGTGCTGCGGGTGGCCGCGTCGGGTGGTGCCGTCGAGCCGATTTTCCTGATGCAGTTCTGGGCCGGGTTGTACAAAGGAAAAGCGCACTTCTTCGCCGGGGAGTATGCGTGTGCCAGCCGCTGGCTGGCGGAAGCCGACGCCCTGATTGAGCTGATCCCCGGTCATATTCATATGCTCGATTTTCACCTGTACAGCGCTTTAGCCCTGTCTGTACCGCTGTCGCCGGATACGGTGACGGACGAGGCGCTGGCGACGTTTCAGCGCCATCTCGACAAAATCACCACCTGGTGCGCCGAGAACACCAAAACCTTTTCCGACAAAGCGGCGCTGTTGCAGGCCGAGCGGTTACGGCTCAAGGGCGACGCGATCGGCGCAGCCGAAAAATATGAGACCGCGCTGGCGCTGGCGCGCGACGGGCAATTTCACCCTATCCAGGCGCTGGCCTGTGAGCTGGCTGCCCGTCTCGCCACCACCACCGGCATGCGCTTCGCGGCGGAAGCCTATATCAAAGGCGCTATAAACGCCTGGGAACGCTGGGGGGCCGGTGCGAAGGTGCGCCAGCTGGAGAGCCGTTATCCGCAACTCACCACCCAGGGCAGCCAGACGGCGCTGGATACCCGCGCTTTCGAGCAGAATGCGGTGCTCAGTGATGTGCAGGGAATGGCAAACGCCATTCGCGCCCTGACGGAAGAGATCAACCTGAACCGCCTGATCAATACGCTGATGATGATGCTGGTGGAGCGGGCAGGGGCGCAGCACTGTCTGCTGATCCGCCTGATCGACGGCAATATTCCTGAGATCCAGGCGCGGGCGACCACCACCGCCGACGGCATCAAGGTCAGCATCGTCAAAGAAACGCCGCTGGCGACGGATTTGCCGCTCTCAGTGCTGGCGGCGGTGATCCGCACCGGGCAGGAGATCCGCACCGGCAAACCGGAAGCCTTCAGCCCCTTCAGTCAGGATCACTATCTGGTGGCTTCCGGCGCGGCGGTGATGTGCGTGCCGATGTTTAAACAGGGGCAAATGGTTGGCGTGCTGTATCTGGAAAATCGCCTGTTGCCGGACGTGTTCACCGCAGAACATTCGCGCATCGTCTCCATGCTGGGGGCGCAGGCGGCGGTCTCGCTGGAAACGGCGCGGCTGTACGCCGAACTGGTGGATGAAAACATCCAGCGGCGCAAGGTGGAAAAACAGCTGCGCGCCAGCCAGAAGTCGCTGATGTTAGGTGAAAAAATCAGTCATACCGGTACCTGGCACTGGCACCTGGAACAGGACATCATGCTGCTGTCGGAAGAGTACACGCGCATCGTTGGCCTGCCGGCGCACCAGGGCAGTTTGTCGATGGCCGATTTTATGACCCGTGTGCACCCGGATGATTTCGGCGTCATTAACGATCTGGTGACCCGGAGCGTGCGTAATGGTCAGCCGATGCAGGCCGAGTTCCGCATCATCAGAACGGACGGCGTGTGCCGCTACATCAAGGGCATTGGCGAACCGGTGGAAAACTGGCCGGAAGTAAAAGAGTATTTTGGCACCATTTCCGACATTACCGCGCAGCGTAATTCCGAAGACGCGGTGCGCATAGCGCAGGCGGATCTGGCGCGGGTGGCGCGGGCCACCACCGTTGGCCAACTGACAGCATCTATCGCCCATGAGATCAACCAGCCGCTGATGTCCATCGTCGCCAATGCAGGAGCGGCCCTGCGCTGGCTGAAGCGCGATCCGCAGCATCTGGAAAACGCCTGCAAAAGCATTACGGATGTGATCAGTGAGGGGAACCGTGCCGGGGAGATTATTCGTGGCTTACAGGCGCTGACCCGCAATCAGGAAGCGGAATTTGCCCAGGCTCGTCTGCATGGCCTGGCGCGCAATATTCACTCCCTGTCACGGCTGGAAATGGAACGCCGCGCTATTTCGCTGGAGCTGGATTTCCAGGCGGTCAACGACCGCATTTTCTGCGTCAGCGTGCAGATCCAGCAGGTGTTGCTTAATCTGGTGATCAACGCGATGGATGCAATGGCAGACAACGACGGCGTGCGCACCTTGCGGCTCTCTTCCTCGCAGCCCGATACCGGGACGATTCAGTTTGACGTCGTGGATAATGGCTCTGGTCTGACCGACGCGTTAATCGAGAGGATTTTTGATTCGTTCTTTACCACCAAAGCCGAAGGGATGGGGATGGGGCTGACCATCAGCGCCGAAATCATTAAGCGCCATGGCGGTAAACTACGGGCCGCCAGCCGGGACAGCGGCGGGAGTATTTTCTCGTTTACCCTGCCTGTGCAGCCGGAAGATAACGCCTGATCACCCCTGGCTGTGTTTGTCTTTATCGTGGTTGAGTTTTTCGGTGGCTTTCACCAGATCGGAAAGGGTGCGCATCTTCATCTTTTCCATCACGCGGCGTTTATGGACTTTGGCCGTGATTTCGCTGATGCCCATCTGCGCCGCGATCTGCTTGTTAAGCAAGCCGGTGACCACCAGTTGCATGACTTCATTTTCGCGTTGCGTCAGGGTTCTGGCGCGGGCCATTAGCTCGCGCTTTTCTTCCGCGGCGGCCATCTCCGCTTCTGAAAAGGCCAGCGCATCCGCCACCGCAACGAGCAGCGGATCGGGCAATACCGGCTTGGTAAGAAACTCGTAGGCCCCCGCTTTCATCGCCTGCACGGTCACCGGAATAGTGCCGTAGCCAGTGAGAAAGATTGCCGGAATGGCATAACCCAGTTCACGCAGCTGTCGTGTCACTTCAAGCCCGTTCATATCGGGCATATTCAAATCGACAATCAGGCAGCAGGGCGCGGGAAAATGCGGGTGTGACAGAAACGCCTGCGGTGAGGTGAACGCTGAAACGGTATAACCTTCCGCGCTGAGAAGATTGCTTAACGAAGAGATGATCGCCTGTTCATCATCAACCACGTAAACGGTGCGTTCCAGAGTAGAAGTCGTCATAGGCCTGGCCAGATTTTGCTAACAGAATGTTAATATACCTGTTTGACCGATTGTTTCTATCAAAACCTGGCGTGCTTCCCCATTTATACGCTGACCGCTGTTATTTAATACAATTGTAACGCATTGATATTGAAGCCTCCGCACACGGGCAGGGTGTCTATACTTACACCGCTATGTCATTACTGGAGGTAAAATGGAATATCTGTCCCGATTGAATATTGTCAATATCATGTTATCCACCACATTCTGGATAAATGTGACGATTGTCTTTGCTGTTACGTTGATTACTTATTACTTAATCAGGCGGTTAATTTCATTTGCTTATAAGGCCATTGATAACTGGAATAACAAACACACCAGTGGCGGAAATTTGCGGTTTATTCTTTTTGATATGCTCAAAAAGACCAACCGGCTGTTAATTCTGTTCGCGTCATTCCTGTTCAGCCTGCGTTTTACCGGCCTGCCGGATCGCCTGTTCTCCACCATTTCACACGCCTGGTTTTTGGTGCTCGCCATTCAGGTGGCGATCTGGCTCGATCAGGGCGTGCAGTCGTGGATGCACCGTTTACTGCATGCGCCGGGTTCTAACCGTAATCCGGTCACCATGGTGATCCTCGGTATGATTTTACGGGTGCTGGTCTGGTCGATGATGTTGCTGTCGATCCTTGCCAATGCGGGTGTGGATATCACCGCGCTGGTGGCGAGTCTGGGGGTCGGCGGTATTGCCATTGCGCTGGCGGTGCAGACGGTGCTTAGCGATGTCTTTGCGTCGCTTTCCATCGGCTTCGACAAGCCTTTTGAGATCGGCGACTTTATTGTGTTCAACGACGTGGCCGGCACAATTGAACATATCGGCTTAAAAACCACCCGTATCCGTAGCCTGAGCGGGGAGCAGATCGTCTGCGCCAACGCCATTCTGTTACAGCAAACCATTCATAACTACAAACGCATGCAGACCCGCCGCATTGTGTTCACCTTCGGCGTCGCCAGCTCTACACCGCCGGAGAAGCTGCGGATCATCGGCAAAATGGTGCAGAAGATTATCGAAGATGTGGGCGAAACCAAATTCGACCGTGCGCACTTCCTCGCCTTCACGCAGGATCGCCTGAATTTCGAGGTGGTGCATATCGTGAATACCGCCGATTACAATAAATATATGGATATTCAGCAGGAGATTAATATCCGTATTCTTGAAGGCTTAATTGAGAATGAGATTGAGCTGGCGCTACCGAGCATGGTAGTCAGAACGCCGGATGGCGGAAAAGAGACGACCATGAATATGCAAATGGCGGTCCCGCAGCAGGAAAATTAAATAACCCACCAATGTTGGTAGGTCTGATTATATTAGCAGGCTTACCAACGTCATATTTAAGCTAAATCTGGCTAAGATAATTCTCATAATGATGATATATGAAGATTGTTTAAGTTAGCCGGGGAAGTTTTACGGTAAATTCCCGTGTAAAAATTATGTTTAGAAATAATACAAGTTATTTCCCAACAAAGGATGTTTACCTTATGACTCTGTTAAAGCCTGCTTTGTTACTGTCGGTGTGTATCCTGACCGCCTGTGGTGGCGGCGGTGGCGGCGGTGGCGGCGGCGGTGGAGATAAAACCCCGCCGACCACAACGCCGCCGGTACAAACTGATAACGGCTCGACCGACAATAATGCCGGGACCACCCCTACGCCGCCGGCAAGCGCGCCAGCCAGCCAGGCGACCGGCGGTACTATTTCAGGTTATACCTACACCACGCCACAGGGTCGCCAGTACACCATGCGTGGTAACGGTGTTTCTGCGATGTATGTGTTTACGGAGTCCCTACAAAGTACGGATGGCAGCCGCCATTCTGCGACGTCCTGGTGCTGTGGCCGCATGAGCTACACCACTTTTGGTACCTGGACCGACTTCAAAACTGGCAAGCATGACGTGTTCTATACCGGCGAGCCTACGCTGGCCGCGAATGTCCCGACCCAGGGCACCGCGACCTATATCGGTCATGGTTTACGTGAAGACGTGCGCAGCGATGCCACCTTTAATGTCGACTTCGGTGCGAAAACCATCAACGGCAACATTGCTGCGGCCGACGGCTTCGGTAGCGCCGTGGCGATGCAGGGTAATATCGCTGACGGCGGCTTTACCGGTAAGGCGCAGTCAGGCGGTCAGGATGGCACCTTCACCGGGCATTTCAACGGCCCTGCGGCACAAGAGCTGGGCGGTATTGCCAGCTTCGCCGATACCACCCAGAACGTTGCGTTTGGCGCAACGCGTCAGTAAATCATCTTCCGGTCAGCCTGTCTGGCCGGATTTTTCTTGATGGTATCCACTCCTATGAATGTCCTGCGTATGGGGGCAATAAGCCTGTTGTGTCCGCTCGGTGCTGCCCTGGCCGCGCCGCCGGAAACTGATGTCATTCCCGCGGCCCCGCATTTTGAACGCCTCACACAGCAGGAAAAAAGCGCGCCTTCCAGCGGAAAGATGATCGCTGTAGATAACGCCCGGCTGAGTAAACAGCCTGCACTGGCAATGGCGCTGCTGGATCAGGCAGTACGTGAAGGTCAATGGCCGGTTGTGGAAGCCATTCTGCCGGTGTATGAAACGTTTCCGGATGCGGATCGCACGCTGGTGCGCTTTGCGAAGGCTGGACTGGCTCGCAGCAACGGTAATTACGATCAGGCGATTGCGCAGTACCGCGTGATTTTAAGTGAACACCCTGAATTAGATGCGGTGCGGCTCGACATGGCCCGTGCCATGTTTGAAAACCATCAGTACGATACCGCGGAATATCACTTCCGCCGGGTACTGCAAAGCGATCCCCCGGAAAATATTCGCGAAATCATTGCTTATTATATTGAGCGTATTCAGCAGGGCAGCGAGCTGATCGGTACGCTCAGCGTTAGCTATCTTAATGACAGCAACGTTAATAATGCCTCGAGCAGTAAAACCATACGCGTTGGCGATCGGCTCTTTTTACGCAATAAAGACAGTTTCCCGCAGCGGGGAGAGGGCATCTGGTTTAATGGCGTATTACAAAAAGATGTCTCGCTATATAACCAGCATGGTCTGCGTTTTATGGGGACGGTGAACGGGAAAAGCTACTGGAATAATCATGATTTTGATGATGTCACCAGTCGTGCTTATGCCGGGTATCAGTGGCGCGATTACCGCCAGCAGTTTGCCCTGCTGCCGTTTTATGAAAAAAGATGGTACAGCACTGAAGCGTATTCTTCCGGTCCTGGTGTGAGGGGGGAATACAGCTACCTGATTTCACCCGCATGGCAAATTAGCCAGGCGCTGGAATATCAAAAGCTCGATTACGATGCGGATAAATACGACTTTTTGCGCGGTTATACACGTTATTCCTCGACCACACTGTCACATGCGTTCAGTAATGTGCTGTCCGTATACGCGGGTGTGGATTTTCAGGATCAACAAACCTCAGCAAAAAGTGAAAGTAATCGCCGGAACGGTGTGCGGGGCGGGGTTGTGATGGATTTACCCTGGCAGCTCTCGTTTTCAGCCTCCACCGCTTACGCCAAACGTCATTACCAGGCAGATAGCGACATATTTGGCACCCGCCGCAAAGACAACGAGCAGTTTTATAATCTGTCGGTCTGGCATCGTGATTGGTATGTTTTTGGCGTGATGCCGAAGCTTAATTTCAGCTATAAGCGGGTCGACAGCAATATTAATTTTTATGACTACCATCAGCGAAATATCACGTTATCGCTGGATAAAAACTTTTAGCTAGCGGATGGTAAAAAAACTGGCGCTATAGCGCCAGTTTTTCGTCATGTCTGAAAGACAGGGAAGGGCCCCTGAATTAGCGCATCGTGACAAACTCTTCGGCGGCAGTCGGGTGGATCGCCACGGTATTGTCGAAATCTTTCTTGGTCGCGCCCATTTTCAGTGCCACGGCGAAGCCTTGCAGGATTTCGTCCATGCCAAAGCCAATGCCGTGGATGCCGACGATTTTCTCGTCCTCGCCCACGCACACCAGCTTCATGCGGCACGGCTGACGGTGAGAGGTCACTGCGGTATACATCGCCGTAAAGGACGATTTATATACTTTCACTGCCTCGTCGCCGTACTGCTCACGCGCCTGTGGTTCAGTCAAACCCACGGTGCCGATCGGCGGATGGCTGAAGACCACGGTCGGAATGTTGCTGTAATCCAGATGCTCGTCCGGCTTGTTGTTAAACAGGCGCTCGGACAGGCGACGCCCTGCCGCGACGGCCACCGGCGTCAGTTCAACGGCACCGGTATTATCGCCCACAGCATAAATCCCCGGCACGCTGGTGTTCTGGAACTTATCCACGACGATGTAGCCTTTTTCATCGGTTTTCACGCCCGTTACGGCCAGATTAAAGGTGTCGTTAGCCGGTTCGCGGCCAATCGCCCAGATCAGGCAATCGACGGTTTCACTACGGCCATCTTCCAGCGTCAGTACCAGGCTGCCATCAGCATTTTTCACCACGGATTTTGGTACCGCGTGAGTGTGAAGCTGAGGGCCATCGGCCGCCATCGCTTCCACCAGGGTTTCCGTGATCATCGGATCAAAGCTGCGCAGCGGCGCATGTTTACGCACGAACAGGTGCGTTTGCGCGCCCAGGCCATTGATCACGCCCGCCAGCTCTACCGCGATGTAGCCTGCGCCCACAACAGCCACACGCTGCGGCATCGCCGGTAATTCAAAGAAGCCGTCGGAGTCGATACCGTATTCCGCGCCAGGAATATCCGGGTGGCTCGGACGGCCGCCGGTAGCGATCAGAATATGGTCAGCGGTGATGGTTTCGCCGTTCACCTCAACGGTATGGGCATCAACGAAACGCGCGAAACCGCGGATCACGTCAACGTGATTTTTACCCAGCACGTTGTCATAGGAGGTGTGGATGCGATCGATATAGGCGGTACGGCTGGCGACCAGTTTGTTCCAGTCGAAGTGGTTGATCGTGGTATCAAAACCGTAGTCCGGGCCATAAAGCTCGATTGCCTCGCGGATCTGCGCCGCATGCCACATCACTTTTTTCGGCACGCAACCGACGTTAACGCAGGTGCCGCCCAGCGCTTTGGCTTCAATCAGCGCACATTTCTGGCCGTACATGGCCGCCCGGTTGATCGAGGCGATGCCGCCGCTGCCGCCACCAATGGCGAGATAATCATAATGCTTAGTCATGACCGTTCCTTAATTGAGTCGCATTTGAGCGCAAGTGTAACGCGCGGCTTAAAAGGTTCCACCGATGGTTGCGATTACTCCGGCACCACCCAGTTCACCAGCGTATGTCCCGTACCGGCTGGCACCAGTTTGCTGTGCAGCCATGGCAGCACGTTTTGCATCTGTTGCTCCAGCTTCCACGGCGGGTTAACCACAATCATGCCGGAAGCGGTCATGCCGCGCTGATCGCTGTCCGGACGCACTGCCAGCTCGATTTGCAGAATACGGCGGATGCCTGTGGCTTCCAGCTCTTTGAGCATACGTTTGATTTGCGCGCGCATGACGACCGGATACCACAGGGCGTAGGTGCCGGTCGCAAAACGTTTATAGCCTTCGCTGATGCCCTGCACCACCGCCTGATAATCGGTTTTCATTTCGTACGGCGGATCGATGAGGATCAGTCCACGGCGGGACGGCGGCGGCAGTTTTGATTTCAGCTGCTGATAGCCATCGCCACGCGCCACGGTAGCACGCTCATCTTTCTGAAATTCAGAGCGCAGCAGCGGGTAATCGCTCGGGTGCAGTTCGGTTAATTGCAGCGTGTCCTGCTCGCGCAGCAGCTGGCGCGCGATCAGCGGCGAGCCCGGGTAATAACGCAGCGTGCCGCTACGGTTAAAATGTTTCAGTACGGTGATGTATGGCGTCAGCTCTTCCGGCAGATCGTCCTGCTGCCAGATACGGGCGATACCTTCGAGGTATTCCCCGGTGCGCTCAGCGTGTTCGCTGGCGAGCTGATAACGACCCGCACCGGCGTGAGTGTCCAGATAGAGAAAAGGCTTCTCTTTTTCTTTCAACGATTCAATGATCAGGCTTTGAACGGTATGTTTAAGAACGTCGGCATGATTGCCGGCGTGAAAGCTGTGACGATAACTGAGCATGTAGCGCGTTCCAATGACCTGAAAAGAAGTATGCCGACAGTATACCGAAAAGTGGCCGCCACCGCGAAAGCGCAACGTCCGGCATTGAAATTAACTACACTAAACCCCATACCAGACCTTATCGGAAAAAGCGCTGATCGGGCGCTTAACTTATTTATTAACCAGGACAGCGCTTATGACCAATCCATTACTGACGCCTTTCGAACTGCCGCCGTTTTCTGCCATCAAACCTGAGCACGTCGTACCCGCCGTCACCAAAGCGCTGGACGACTGCCGCGAGGCGGTAGAGCGCGTGGTGGCGCAGGGCGCGCCTTATACCTGGGATAACCTTTGCCAGCCGCTGGCGGAAGTGGACGACCGTCTGGGCCGTCTGTTTTCTCCCGTCAGCCACCTGAATTCCGTCAAAAACAGCCCGGAACTGCGCGAAGCTTATGAGCAGACGCTGCCGCTGCTGTCTGAATACAGCACCTGGGTCGGTCAGCACGAAGGGCTGTACCAGGCGTACCGCAATTTGCGCGATGGCGACGCGTATAACGAACTGGATGTGGCGAAGAAAAAAGCCGTCGATAACGCGCTGCGTGATTTTGAACTGTCCGGCATTGGCCTGCCGAAAGAGAAACAAAAACGCTATGGTGAGATCGCCGCGCGCCTGTCCGAACTCGGCAACCAGTACAGCAACAACGTGCTGGATGCGACCATGGGCTGGTCAAAACTCGTCACCGATGAAGCTGAACTGTCCGGCATGCCGGAAAGCGCGCTGGCGGCCGCAAAAGCGCAGGCCGAAGCCAAAGAGCAGGAAGGCTGGCTGTTAACCCTGGATATTCCAAGCTATCTGCCGGTAATGACCTACTGTGACAACCAGGCGCTGCGCGAAGAGATGTATCGCGCCTACAGCACCCGCGCCTCCGATCAGGGGCCGAACGCCGGTAAATGGGATAACACCCCGGTAATGGCGGAGATCCTCGCCCTGCGTCACGAACTGGCGCAACTGCTCGGCTTTGACAGCTACGCACACAAATCGCTGGCGACCAAAATGGCGCAAAACCCGGCGCAAGTACTGGATTTCTTAACCGATCTGGCGCGCCGTGCCCGTCCGCAGGGTGAACGTGAACTTGCCCAGCTGCGCACCTTCGCCAAAGAAGAGTGCGGCGTGGATGACCTTCAGCCGTGGGATATCGCTTACTACAGCGAAAAACAGAAACAGCATCTGTACAGCATCAGCGACGAACAGCTGCGTCCTTACTTCCCGGAAGAAAAAGCGGTTAACGGCCTGTTTGGAGTGGTAAAACGCATTTATGGCATCACCGCCAAAGAGCGCAAGGACATCGACGTTTATCATCCGGACGTGCGTTTCTTCGAGCTTTATGACGAGAGCAACGAACTGCGCGGCAGCTTCTATCTCGACCTGTATGCCCGTGAAAACAAACGCGGTGGGGCGTGGATGGACGACTGCGTGGGTCAGATGCGCAAAGCGGACGGTTCGCTGCAAAAACCGGTCGCCTATCTCACCTGTAACTTTAACCGCCCGGTCAACGGCAAACCGGCGCTGTTTACCCACGATGAAGTGACCACCCTGTTCCACGAATTCGGACACGGTCTGCACCATATGCTGACGCGTATTGAAGCGGCGGGCGTATCCGGTATCAGCGGCGTACCGTGGGATGCGGTCGAACTGCCAAGCCAGTTTATGGAAAACTGGTGCTGGGAGCCGGAAGCGCTGGCGTTTATCTCCGGTCACTATGAGACGGGCGAACCGCTGCCGGAAGCCTTGCTGGAAAAAATGCTGGCCGCCAAGAACTATCAGGCCGCGCTGTTTATCCTGCGTCAGCTGGAGTTCGGCCTGTTCGATTTCCGCCTGCATGCTGAGTTCAGCCCGGAGCAGGGGGCGAAAGTCCTCGAAACCCTGGCGGAAATCAAAAAACAGGTCGCGGTCATCCCTGGCCCAACATGGGGCCGTTTCCCGCATGCCTTCAGCCATATTTTTGCCGGCGGCTATGCGGCAGGGTACTACAGCTACCTGTGGGCCGATGTGCTGGCAGCGGATGCGTACTCCCGCTTCGAAGAAGAGGGGATCTTCAACCGCGAAACCGGCCAGTCGTTCCTTGATAACATCCTGACTCGCGGTGGTTCTGAGGAGCCGATGGAACTGTTCAAACGCTTCCGTGGCCGCGAGCCGCAGCTGGACGCCATGCTGGCGCATTACGGCATCGAAGGCTGACCGCAGCGTGAAAATTTGTTTGTTAGATGAATCAGGCACCGGAGACGGTGCCTTATCTGTTCTTGCGGCCCGCTGGGCGCTGGAGCATGACGAGGATAACCTGATGGCGCTGGTGCTCACCCCTGAGCATCTTGAGCTGCGTAAACGCGATGAGCCGAAGCTCGGCGGCATCTTTGTGGATTTCGTCGCGGGGGCGATGGCCCACCGGCGTAAATTCGGCGGCGGACGTGGCGAAGCGGTGGCGAAAGCGATTGGCGTCAAAGGCAGCTATCTGCCGGACGTGGTGGATGCGACCGCAGGCTTAGGGCGTGATGCTTTTGTGCTGGCATCCATCGGCTGCCGGGTACGCATGCTGGAGCGTAATCCGGTGGTGGCGGCGCTGCTGGATGATGGTCTGGCGCGTGGCTATGCGGATGCGGAGATTGGCCCGTGGCTGCGCGAGCGATTACAGCTTATTCACGCCTCCAGCCTGACCGGGCTTGAGGAGATCACGCCGCGTCCACAGGTGGTCTATCTCGATCCGATGTTTCCCCATAAGCAGAAAAGCGCGCTGGTGAAAAAAGAGATGCGGGTGTTTCAGTCGCTGGTGGGGCCGGATCTGGATGCCGACGGACTGCTGGCACCGGCACAGCGGCTGGCTACCAAACGCGTGGTGGTAAAGCGGCCCGACTACGCGCCGCCGCTGGCAGGTGTCGCCACGCCAAACGCGGTGGTCACCAAGGGCCACCGGTTTGATATTTACGCCGGAACAGCGGAATAACGCCTCTCTCCGTCAGGGAGAGAGGCTGAATGAACCTTACTCGTCTTCTTCGTCGCGCAGCGGCACGATCAGCATATCAACGTGCACGGTATTGATCAGCTGACGCGCGGAGGACATCAGTTTGCTCCAGAAATCCTGGTGATGACCGCAGACCACCAGGTCCATATCGTATTTCTTAATCGCATCTACCAGCACCTGGCCTAAATCGCCGCTGCCGCTCAGGGTTTCGGTGATTGGATAGCCCGCGTTGGTGGACAGTTCAGTGAGCGCATGATGCGTCTCTTCGGAAATGCGTTTCTGCATGTCGCCGAGATTCACATCAATAAGGCCGGTATAGAGATCGGAGTAGTTAACATCCACATGGATCAGCGACACCTTGGCATTGTAAGGGCGCGCCATGGATACCGCTTTCTCGACCAGCACTTTGCTTTCTGGGGAAAGATCGACTGCGATCAGAATATGTGTGTAAGCCATAATGTTACTCCTTCCATAAGTTGTCGATGACCATTGGGATAGCAGCATCGCTTGCGTTGTGCTGTGCCCCGCGTCCTGCATACTATTTGCGCGGGTGATACCCGGCATTAAGAGTATAATTGTAGAAGATATTTCTACCTTATAACGCCCGATATCTGCCGTCAATCCGCCTGGTTCACGCTTTACTTCAACAAATAATCGATCGGCAAGCCATGATTACGATTAACGTTGTGGTAAAAAAATTAACGGATCTCCTACACTATTAAATGAGCCGTCCGGATAAATAAATGTGATCCCGCTCGGTTTCTGGTAACACTCTTCACTGAACTGTTTTCGCTGAGTATCGGGGAGCGAGAGTCCCGGGGGATTTCTCCGTGGGCGGATCGCCGGGGAGGGGGTATGGTCAGCACCGTCGCGCTGTTTTGGGCTTTGTGTGTCGTTTGTGTGGTGAATATGGCGCGTTACTTCTCATCATTACGCGCATTGTTAGTGGTACTTCGTGGTTGCGATCCGTTGCTCTATCAATATGTGGATGGCGGAGGATTTTTTACCTCGCACGGACAGCCCAGTAAGCAGATGCGCCTGGTGTGGTATATCTACCAGCAACGTTATCTGGACCATCATGATGATGAGTTTATTCGTCGCTGCCAGCGGGTTCGTCAGCATTTTATTTTAACCAGTGCGCTATGTGGCCTGGTGGTCGTCAGCCTGATCGCGCTGCTGATCTGGCACTGAGCATAAAAAAAGCGGGCCAGTTAACTGACCCGCTTTTATGTTTGCGCCCGCGCTTAAATCAGCTTCAACGCGATCCAGTACAGCCCACCTGACAAAATAATCGACGCCGGTAAAGTGAAGACCCAAGCCATTAAAATGTTGGTCACGGTTTTTCGTTGCAGGCCGCCGCCGTCCACAATCATCGTACCCGCCACGGAGGAGGAGAGGACGTGGGTGGTGGAAACCGGCATCCCGGTATAGCTTGCCAGACCAATGGAAACCGCCGCCGTCATCTGCGCTGACATCCCCTGTGCGTAGGTCATGCCTTTTTTACCAATCTTCTCACCGATGGTGGTCGCCACACGACGCCAGCCAACCATTGTGCCCAGCCCCAGAGCCAGCGCCACAGCCATGATGATCCAGACTGGTGCGTATTCGATGGTGCTCAGCATGTCGCCTTTCAGTTTTTTCAGCAGACGCTGGTCTTCAGCGCTGACATCCGGCTGTTTGGCCACTTTATCGGTGATATCAGAAATACACAGCAAAATGCGACGCAGCTGGCCGCGCTGTTCTACCGGCAGCTTGTCGTAGCTTTCGATATTGGTCAGCATTTCTTTAGCGCGATCCAGCGCGCTGATGGCGCGACCCGGATGGCAATGGAACTCGTTCGGTTTAGTCGCCACTTCTTCCGGCGTCGGGATCAGCGGATCCACACCGGTCGCTTTTTGCAGCAGCGCAGGATGCTGCTGGAAGTAGGTCTCGACGTTATTCACCGCGTCACGGGTACGGGTGATGTCATAGCCGGAGGCGTTCATATTCACCACAAAGCCCGCCGGCGCCACGCCAATCAGTACCAGCATGATCAGGCCGATGCCTTTCTGACCGTCGTTAGCACCGTGGGAGAAGCTCACGCCGATAGCCGACAGGATCAGGGCAATGCGCGTCCAGAACGGCGGTTTTTTCTTGCCGTCTTTCTTCTCACGCTCTGCCGGTGTCATATGAATACGGTCGCGCTTTTTGCTGCCGTTCCAGAAACGACGCAGCAAAAACACCAGCCCACCTGCGAACACCAGGCCAACAATTGGCGAGATGATCAGGGAACCGAAAATATTGATTACTTTAGGAATGTTCAGTGCATCCACCACAGAAGAGCCGGTCATCAGCGCATTGGTTAAACCAATACCGATAATCGCACCAATCAGGGTATGAGAACTGGAAGCCGGCAGACCCAGATACCAGGTGCCCAGGTTCCAGATAATCGCCGCCGTTAACATGGAGAACACCATGGCGAGGCCATGCGCCGAGCTGACGTTAAGCAGGAGATCGGTTGGCAGCATATGCACAATCGCATAGGCTACGCTCAGCCCGCCCAGCAGAACGCCGAAAAAGTTGAACACCGCAGCCATAATCACCGCGAGTTGAGAACGCATCGCACGGGTATAGATAACCGTTGCAACCGCGTTCGCCGTGTCATGGAAACCATTGATGGCTTCGTAAAACAGGACAAAGACCAGAGCTAGAAGAAGTAATAACCCGGTATGTAAATCCAGGCCGGCAAATAAATGTAGCATATACGTTACGCCATTTTGAGGTCATGAACGCGGCGCATTATCGTGGACAACCGCGGTGCGGGGAAAGTGAAATATAGACTTTTTTTGATAATTTTCCTTAGGTTGTCAAAGCCTAAAAAGAATTATCTTTTATTTTTCAAAGAGCTGTCATTGAATTGACATAT
Source organism: Enterobacter kobei (assembly GCF_018323985.1). GTDB lineage: Bacteria > Pseudomonadota > Gammaproteobacteria > Enterobacterales > Enterobacteriaceae > Enterobacter_D > Enterobacter_D kobei_A. The sequence continues at coordinate 227,700 of NZ_AP024590.1, forward strand.
TTTCGCTGGTGCGACCAGCGGCGAAAATTTACAATTCGCCGCTCATTTATCAAGAGGAGCGTCGTGTGGAAAGGTTTGATGCCATCGTAATTGGAGCCGGAGCGGCCGGAATGTTTTGCGCCGCGCAGGCCGGACAGGCGGGAAAACGCGTCCTGTTACTCGATAACGGTAAAAAACCGGGCCGCAAGATCCTCATGTCTGGCGGCGGTCGCTGCAACTTTACTAACCTTTATATCGAGCCTGCGGCTTATCTCAGTCAGAACCCGCATTTTTGCAAATCTGCGCTGGCGCGTTATACCCAGTGGGATTTTATCGATCTCGTCGGCAGGCACGGTATCGCGTGGCATGAGAAGACCCTCGGACAGCTCTTCTGCGACGATTCTGCTCAGCAGATTGTTGATATGCTGGTGGCCGAATGTACAGCGGGTAAGGTGGTGATGCGCTTGCGCAGTGAAGTGCTTGACGTGACCCGCGATGACGACGGTTATACGCTGACGCTGAATGGCGATACGGTCAGTGCTGACAAACTGGTGATTGCCAGCGGTGGACTCTCCATGCCGGGCCTCGGCGCAACGCCCTTCGGCTATAAAATCGCCGAACAGTTTGGCCTGAAGGTGCTGCCAACCCGCGCGGGACTGGTGCCTTTTACCCTGCATAAGCCGTTACTGGAGCAATTACAAACGCTCTCTGGCGTCTCAGTACCCGCGGTGATTGAGGCTGAGGACGGTACGGTTTTCCGCGAAAACCTGCTCTTTACCCATCGCGGTCTTTCTGGCCCGGCGATCCTGCAAATTTCCAGCTACTGGCAGCCCGGCGAATTCGTCACCATTAATTTGCTGCCAGAGTGCGATCTGGAAAACCTGCTCAATGAGCAGCGGGCAGCGCATCCAAATCAGAGCCTGAAAAATACGCTTGCCATGCAGCTGCCGAAGCGTCTGGTGGAGTGCTTACAAGCGCTGGGGCAGATCCCGGATGTCACGCTGAAGCAGCTTAATCCGCGCGATCAGCAGGCGCTCATTGAAACGCTGACCCGGTGGCGGGTGCAGCCAAACGGCACCGAAGGTTACCGTACGGCGGAAGTGACGCTCGGCGGCGTGGATACCCGCGAACTGTTATCACGCACCATGGAAGCTCGCAACGTTCCGGGACTCTATTTTATCGGTGAAGTGATGGATGTCACCGGCTGGCTCGGCGGCTATAACTTCCAGTGGGCATGGGCCAGCGCCTGGGCGTGCGCACAGGCACTGGTCGGCGAATAATTTTATTTTTTCTAAGCAGCCCGCCAGAGCGTGGGCTGATTTTTATATTTTATCAAATTAAGGTTTTCTTAATAATTAGCTGAATTTATTCAGAAAATGTTATCTCTGTCACACTTAATTATGTATATAAAACCCTGTTGCTGTCTTTCTGGATAAATAAACTACATAAACATCACTTTATGCAGGGCTTTAATTAAAATAAGCCTCTGTGTCTAATCAATTTATAAAATTAAAGTTATGGCTGATTATGCCGTTATAAATGCTATATCCCCCCACCTGAGTCATATTCATCATGCTATGGAAAACAACCCAAGGTCGTTTTAGCCTGCTTCTTGTTGGATTTTTCTTTATATTACTGCTGGTTACCTTTTTTGTAATTAATCGTTTTGTCTCTCCGCAAATTGTCGCGACAGAAACCGAGCTGGTACGTAATACCGTAGCGCTACAAAGTAACGCGATCAAAGAGCAAATGAACCGCGTCAAAGCGCAGCAAAAAGTGATTACGGAACTGGTCAGCACACTCGACAGTACACAGATCGATCAGTTGCTGCCTAACCTGGTTAACCAGTATGGCGATCTGAACGTGTTTGGCGGCGGCATCTGGCCATTACCGCGTCTGCGCGATCCAGAGCGTGAGAAGTTCAGCACTTTTTTCGCACGCGATGCCGGTGGTGTACTGCAGGTGAATACCGTCTGGAACCAGCCGGAATCAGAGAAATACTGGGAGCAACCCTGGTATAAAGATGGCCTGAACGCGCCCAAAGGCGAGTGTGCCTGGGCGCGTGCGTATCAGGATGCTGCCAGCCCACAGCCGCGTACAAACTGCGCCATGGCCATCTGGCGTGACGGAAAACCCTGGGGCGTGGCCACAATTGACGTGACCTTAGGCTTTTTTAATCAGCTTGCTGCAAACATGAGCAAAGCCATTGACGGTAACGTACTGATTATTGAACAGGATGGGAAAATCGTTGGTAATGCGGCGTCCACAGAAGGCGGCAAAGCGCTGAGTAATTTACGCGATCTCAACCTGCCTTCCTCCGACGCATTATTAAAACTGCTCAGCGCCGGGCAACAAAAATCTTATGAAGGAAACTATTCCGGATCTGACGGCGAGCACGCTTTATTTGTGCTGCCCATTGAAGGAAGCCCCTGGTTCCTGGCCGTCGATTTACCGAGCAGTAAACTGGAGCAGGCATCAAATTCTATCCTGACGAAGTTAACTATCGTGCAATTATCATTGGGGATCATCTTAATCCTTGTCTTAATGGTTTTCGTGCGCAACATATTCAGAAACGTCAGCCTGTTAAATAAAAATATCCAGGCACTGTCCAGTGGTGGCGCTGACCTCACCCAACGCTTAACCGAGAGTAAAAGCCCGGAATTTAACGCTATCATTCAGAACTTCAATGCCTTTATTACCTATTTGCAGGAATTGATGCAGCAGGTAGGGCAAAGCGCGCAGGCGATCTCTTCGGCATCGCGCCAGATTGCCGGGGGCAACCGTGACCTGTCTGCCCGTACCGAAGATCAGTCATCGTCGATAGTGGAAACGGCCGCTTCCATGGAAGAACTGACCAGCACCGTACGGCAGAACGCCGATAACGCCGTGGCAGCCAACCGCCTTTCTAATCAGGTATCGGGCGCGGCGCGTGAAGGGGCCTCTGTAGTAAATGAAGTGGTCACCACGATGAGCCGCATTAATGATTCGTCAGTGAAAATTGTCGACATTATCAGCGTAATCGACGGGATTTCGTTCCAGACCAATATCCTTGCGCTGAACGCGGCGGTTGAAGCGGCACGAGCCGGTGAAAACGGACGCGGGTTTGCGGTGGTAGCAGGCGAAGTACGTTCCCTGGCACAACGCAGCGCTACCTCAGCGCAGGAGATCAAAAAGCTGATTGAAGAATCCGTTGCCAATATCGAGCAGGGCGGAAGTCTGGTCAGACAGGCTGGCGTCACCATGAATGGCCTGGTGGAGAAAGTGGAGAGCGTGACCACGTTAATCTCTGAGATCAGCTCGGCGAGCAACGAGCAAAGTAAGGGTATCGATCAGATTAATATGGCGATCAACCAGCTCGACAGCACCACCCAGCAGAACGCGGCGCTGGTGCAGGAAGTCGCCGCTGCCGCGCAATCCATGGAAGAACAGACCGTACACCTGGAAAAAATCGTTACCAGCTTCAAAATCTAACCTGTGTATATCCAGCGGTGCTCAGTCGGGCACCGCTGGCTCCTCGCACTAAAGCCTTACTTCGCAACCTTCCCAACGCCCTCCTTATGTCATTCAAAGATGTTAACTTTTCATGTTAAATGAAATTCTTACACCTTCATTTAATTCTATTTTTAGGTCGTCGGTTTATATAAAACAAATGAATACTAGCCAATTTTTTATAACGATATAAATATCAATGGTATATGAAGTGTGTTTTCGAACTTAATTTAGTGAAGTTAATTCACTGTTATTATAAGTTCACGCCCGTTCATTTATTTTATAAATATGTTTCGCGTCAAATTCCTAAAAATACCTTTTTTCGTCCGTGATGGTTTAGCCTGGTCACAGGCAGTGGTATTTTATTGTGTAATTCCTTCCGTATAGTATTTACATCTTAGGGGAGTGAGCCTTTAGCTTACGATATTCCTTCGCCATTATATAAGGAGTCTGTTGTGTCAAATAATTCGTTTCAGTCTGAAATACCTAAAGCGCGCGTCAATATTAAACTTGATGTCCACACTGGTGGCGCGCAAAAAAAAGTTGAACTGCCGCTCAAGCTGGTCGTGATGGGGGATTACAGTAACGGTAAAGAAGAACGCCCCCTTTCTGAGCGTGAGAAGCTCAACATCAATAAAAACAACTTTAACAATGTCCTTGCCGATTTTTCTCCTTCTCTAAGCCTTACAGTAGAAAATACGCTTGCAGGTAATGGAACTGAAGAAAGCGTTCATCTTTCCTTTAAAGAAATGAAGGATTTTGAGCCAGAACAGGTAGCACGACAGATCCCCCAACTTCGCGCCATGTTGGCTATGCGTAACCTCTTGCGCGATTTGAAATCCAATCTGCTTGATAACGTAACATTCCGTAAAGAACTCGAAAGCATTCTGAAAGATCCCACGTTAAGTAATGAGTTGCGTGCAGAACTGAATGCCCTGGCCCCGAATGAGGCGTAATTCCAAACTTTAGCGGAACAATGCGAGATAATGCTTATGTCAGTTAATACCGAAAATGCTTCAGCTACCCAGACTACCGTACTTGAGCGTTCTGAGGCTGCCGGGGTATATGCATCCCTGTTTGAAAAGATCAATCTTACGCCTGTTTCTGAACTGAATGACCTGAACAACTATCAGGATGGTTCAGCTCTTGCCGATGTCACAGCAGATCAACGTGTAACGGCTGCAGTGCAGGTATTTCTGGAACGCCTCAAACAGTCCGGTCAGACTGTTGAAAGACTAGATAAGGCTTTGCTGGATCATCACATTGCCGAACTCGATTTCCAGATTAGTCGCCAGCTTGATGTTGTCATGCATCATGAAGGTTTCCAGCAGGTTGAAGCAGCATGGCGTGGCCTGAAGTCACTGATTGATCATACTGATTTCCGCCAAAATGTAAAAATCGAAGTTTTAGATATTTCTAAAGATGATCTTCGCCAGGATTTTGAAGATTCACCGGAAATCATCCAGACGGGTCTCTATTATCACACTTATATTCAGGAATATGATACTCCTGGCGGAGAGCCTATAGGTGCTATCATTTCAAACTATGAGTTTGATGCCTCTGCACAAGACATCGCACTATTACGCAATATTTCTAAAATATCTGCTGCAGCGCACATGCCCTTTATCGGTTCAGTTGGCCCGGCATTCTTTCTGAAAGAATCTATGGAGGATGTAGCCGCAATAAAAGATATTGGAAATTATTTTGACCGAGCAGAATATATTAAATGGAAAGCATTCCGTGATTCAGATGATGCCCGCTATATAGGTCTGACAATGCCGCGAGTGCTCGGCCGCTTGCCTTATGGCCCAGATACTGTACCGGTACGCAGCTTTAATTATGTCGAAGAAGTAAAAGGCCCCGATCACGAAAAATATCTGTGGACAAATGCTTCATTCGCCTTTGCTGCAAATATGGTGAAAAGTTTCATTAAAAATGGCTGGTGTGTTCAAATTCGTGGTCCGCAGGCGGGCGGAGCAGTAACCGATCTCCCTATTCATTTGTACGATCTCGGCACTGGCAACCAGGTCAAAATCCCATCTGAAGTCATGATCCCGGAAACCCGCGAGTTTGAATTTGCTAACCTGGGCTTTATCCCGCTGTCCTATTACAAAAACCGTGATTATTCTTGCTTCTTCTCTGCAAACTCTGCTCAGAAACCAGCCTTGTATGATACTGCTGATGCGACAGCCAACAGTCGAATAAACGCCCGTCTACCATATATTTTCCTGTTATCCCGGATCGCCCATTATCTAAAAATGATCCAACGAGAAAATATCGGCACCACTAAAGATCGTCGGTTACTGGAACTGGAGTTGAATACCTGGGTACGCGGTCTGGTGACCGAAATGACCGATCCAGGCGATGACCTACAGGCATCTCATCCACTACGCGATGCGAAGGTTGTTGTAGAAGATATTGAAGATAATCCAGGGTTCTTCCGCGTGAAATTATACGCTGTACCTCATTTCCAGGTAGAAGGTATGGACGTCAACCTGTCGCTGGTTTCGCAGATGCCTAAGGCGAAAGCGTAAGCGGGGGAAGGATGAAAATTTATCGTCCGCTATGGACTGACGGGGCCTTTCTGACCCCACAACAGTTTCAACAGCAGGCTCGCTGGGATGCTTACGTGGCTGATGCTGTCGCCCATATGGCGCTGGCGCATCCATGGGGCGTGGCTGAGGCAGATTTTGATCGCGGATCGCTGGCTTTATCTCGCCTGAATGCACTGCGTCTGAAAGTGCGTTTTCCTGATGGCACTGTAATTGATACTGAACTCGCGGATAACTTACCCCCCGTCTGTGATTTATCTTCCGTGGCTGATCGTGACACCGTAGAGGTGGTGCTCGCATTACCGTTGCTTTCAGCAAATGGCGGAAACCTTGACGATGGACAGGACAGCGCGCGTCCTCGCCGCTGGCGGCAGGAATGGGTGACGGTACAGGAACTTTCCGGTCATGAGCGCACGGAACTTGCTGTTTTACGCCATGCCGTTACGTTGCGCTTTGCACATCAGGATAACAGTGCCTATCTCATTTGCCCTGTTGTGCGCCTTATCCGTAACGCTCAGGGACAGTGGGAACTGGATGATAATTTCATACCGCCAATGCTTTCTCTGTCAGCAAGCAAAACCGTATTTACCGAGCTGGGGGATTTGCTCCATCGGCTCCAGGCTCGACGTGGTCGTCTTATGGAGATGCGGCGTGAAAGTAATGAAAGGATGGCCGATTTTGCCGTCGCTGACGTGTCGCTATTCTGGTTACTGAATGCATTAAATAGCGCCGAGCCAGTGCTAAATGAGCTTTATCAAGCACCCTATCGTCATCCAGAACTTTTCTACCGTGAACTCGTACGGCTTGCAGGTAGTTTGTTAACTTTTTCACTTGAGTATAAGGCGGAGGTTATTCCGGTCTATCAGCACAATAGGCCGGAGCAGGTTTTCCCCCCGTTGTTTAACTTGTTGGACTCTTTACTTGAAGCGAGCCTACCTTCTCGTGTGATTGCAATAGAACTGAACCTTAATGGGCAGTTCTGGACAGGCTCTTTGCATGATGCCCGGCTCCGTGAGGGGGCTGATTTCTACCTTTCCGTACGCTCAAATATCGCTAACCACCTTTTGCAAACTCAATTTCCATTGTTGTGTAAGGCTGGTAGCTACGAAGACGTCTCAGATGTGGTTAATGTTGCACTTAACGGGGTAGTCATGAAGCCTCTAACCCACGTGCCTGCTGCAATTCCATTACGCCTTGAAAACCAATATTTCGCACTTGAGCTTAATAGCGCCGCTGGTCAAGCCATGCTGGATTCAGGTAACTGCGCCTTTTATACACCAGGTTCTCTGGGAAAAGTAAAACTTGAACTGTTTGTGGTGCTGCGCTCATGAACAAAATAAATACATCTGTTGTTGATGCGATTTTTTACCCCTGCTGGCTGATGGTCAGCCAACTACGCAGCGGAGAGGAAATTAAAGATGGTGAAGCGCTTTATCGGCGTGCTTGTGAATGGGTTGATAAGTCACGTGAAGCACTAACTCAGGCTGGTTTTAACGACACCAGTTGTAATCATATGCTTTATACGCAGTGTGCACTACTTGATGAAAGCGTGATGAATCGTCCGCTCCAGGATAGTGGTTCTGCAAAATGGCTTAAAGATCCGTTGCAAGCTCGCTATTTCAACACGCTTAACGCCGGAGAAGAACTATGGGAGCGGATCCGTACTGTATTACAGGAGCCAGCGCCTGATATTGCTGTGCTGACCTGTTTTTATCGCGCGCTCACATTAGGTTTTGTAGGCCGTTACCGGCAGCAAGGAGACGAACGTCGGGAGGATGTAGTACGTAGGCTGAGCCAGCAAGTACCACCATTTACCATGGCTCAGGAAACGCCAATTGTATCCAGATCCTTGAGTTTACGCTCCGGGCGCAAAGTTTACTGGTTCTCGTGGGGGGCCGGGATCATGTTTCTGGTGGCACTGTGGTTGACGCTTCGCAGTGAACTTACGCAGATGGTCTCGAACCTGGCTGGGATGCAATGACATATGCGTAGATTAACTCAATCATTGCTGCTGCTTACTGGTAGTGCTCTGGCGCTATGGTTGATCCTTGGCTTCTGGCCGCTTGCCACCAGTAGCCGCACTGCGCTCAGTATGGCAGTTATCATCTTCTGTACCATCACTGGGTATGTACTCTGGCGCAGAGATAACCATCATCACATTGCCTATGCTCATATCAGCCATATCGATTTACCACCTGAAGATTTTGTTGGTGCGGTAGTGTTAGTTTGTGGAGATACAACATCTCTGTTTTCTCCATCCGTATCTTTTCGAGAAGCCCGGCAGGGCTGGTATCTGGTAGTGCAGCTGCCAGAACACTTGCCTGCTCTTGCCCAACATCTTGCAACTGAACGACCAGCACTTATTTCACGCATTTCTGTGCTGCTCGCACTTGTGCCAGAGCACCATCAGCGACTGGATGATCTCACTCAGTCGCTACGTGCTTGGCACCGGGCCATTGTGCAGTGTAAAGCATGGTTTTCTGGTATTCCTCCTGTCTGGATCAATTGCTGGCTTTCGCCATCTGAACCTTCCGCGCAAGGGGCAGAATGTTGGTTTACGGTGACACCAGTTCAAATGGGTATTCATGTACGCGAAGCGGGGGCTGGTGTAATGCCTCTGCGTGAATGGAGTCACCTGAGGGATAGTGAAAAGAGTCATAAAAGACTTAGCACCATACTGACTGTAGAAAGCCTTCTAAGTTGGTTTCATATTCACGTCGCGAATATTACTGGGCATAAACAAGGTGATCTCCCGCCGCTAATCCCCTGTGTTTGGGGGTTCTGCTTAACACCAGTTCAAGGAGTAGAGAATAACCTGTGGCAGGCACACATCACAGGCATTACCACCCTTCGGCCTGCAATAACCGGGACAGTGGATTGCCTCCCGCTGCCAGATGTTTTGCTACCGTATCTTGCTCGTCGAAATGGCGTTTCCCGCCTGATGCAACTCTGGCAACAAATTGGTCTACTTTGTGGAGCATTTTTATTATTTGCGATGCTGGCTTCGTTTCTTAATAACCAGCGCCTGGTCCAGAGCATTGGGGATCACTTGTCCCTTTTTTACCGCCTTCCTCCGTTACCTCCTACACCTAAAGTCCATGCGCAGCAGCAACTGCGTGCAGATGCTCATTTGCTGGATGAATGGTTAAGAATGGGAACGCCGATGCGTCTGTCGCTGGGTCTATACCAGGGAATGCGATTGATAGCCCCGTTACAAGCTGCAATCAATAGTTGGGCGGCACCGCCTCCCGTAGTTCAGAAAATCGTACAGGGACCCAAGACGATACGTTTGGACAGCCTGTCGTTGTTTGACGTCGGGAAATGGCAACTCAAAGCTGGTTCCACAAGAGTATTGATCAACGCATTGGTAGGGATAAAAGGCCGTCCAGGTTGGTTAATTATTGTGGCAGGGCATACCGATGATACCGGAAATGAAACTGCTAATCAGCTTTTGTCGCTTAAGAGAGCACAGTCGGTACGTGACTGGATGCGGGATACGGGTGAGATCCCGGAAAGCTGTTTTGCCGTCCAGGGCTATGGCGAAACACGGCCCTTGAAACCTAACGACACGGAAGAAGGCCGGGCAGCCAACCGCCGCGTCGAAATCAGTCTGGTTCCACAGGTAAGCGCCTGTCGGTTACCAGGGAAAAACGCAGTGTCACCGGATGTTAGTGACACCTTAATGCAATAAATGGAGAAATAAATAATGGCAATTCCAATTTATCTTTGGCTTAAAGACGACGGCGGCGCGGACATCAAAGGGTCTGTTGACGTTAAAGATCGTGAAGGCAGCATTGAAGTCGTGGCACAGGATCACAGTCTGTACATTCCTACGGACAATAACACTGGCAAACTGACGGGTACACGCATTCATACCCCCTTCCTGTTTACCAAAGAAATCGATTCCTCCTCTCCGTATCTCTATAAAGCGGTAACAACCGGGCAGACTCTTAAATCCGCCGAATTTAAATGGTATCGCATCAACGACGCGGGTCAGGAAGTTGAATATTTCAACACCAAACTGGAAAACGTCAAGCTGGTGAAAGTCGCACCGAAAATGCATGACATCAAAGATCCTGCGATGGAAAAACATAACCATCTGGAAATGATTGAACTGCGTTACGAAAAAATCACCTGGACCTATAAAGACGGCAACATTATTCATTCCGACTCCTGGAATGAACGTACCACCGCATAACACCTGCAGCAGACGGTGAGCCGTCTGCTGTTTTTGTTTTCTGAGCGGCCTGGTGGAGAGGCAGTTCAGAAAACAAATACAAATTTTTTATTTCGACCTGATGCGCTTTGGTTCATAGCGACGGGCGGTAGCATAGGCACTCAAGGAGCGTGAACATGGAACATCAGTCAGCAGTCTTGCTTCGTTGTATTAATCCGTACTGCGTTAAAGCGCTGGAAGCCGCGGCCACATTGTGTCAGACACGGGCGCATGCTGAAATTACGATAGAACACTGGCTGTTAAAGCTGTTTGAGTTGGGCGAGGGCGATATAACGGTTCTGGCTCGTCGCTACGAGTGGGACATGGACGGTATATGGCAAAGTTTGCTGGGACATCTGGATGCTTCGCCACGCTCGGTGCAAACTCGTCCGCAATTGTCAGCCAATCTCGAAGCATTGATCAAGGCCGCCTGGCTTGCCGCCTCTTTGCAGGATGATAGCCCGCATATAAGAAGTGTACACCTGCTGGAAGCGCTTCTTTCTCAGCCGGGATTATTGAGCTGTGAAGGGTTATGGCCGCTTTTTAGCCTTAGCAAAACTCAAATAAGCCGTCTGAAACCTTTACTCGATACCCAGTCAGATGAACGTCCGGAACTGCAACAGCAGGAGATTCTGGACCAGATGCCTTCGACTCTTGCGCGTGACGTTCCAAAAAATACGGGGATCTCCTCCGATAATTTAAGCGAAGCATTACAGGCTGCGCTGGATAAATTCACGCTGGACGTAACCGCCAAAGCAAGAGCTGGGCAGATTGATCCGGTATTTGGTCGTGATAATGAAATCCGCCAGATGGTGGATATACTTTCTCGCCGTCGAAAAAATAATCCAATACTGGTTGGCGAACCGGGAGTGTGAAAAACTGCGCTGGTGGAAGGCCTTGCGCTGCGTATTGCTGATGGCAATGTCCCGGATAGCCTGAAAACCGTCAGTTTACGTACTTTAGATCTTGGTCTGTTACAGGCGGGTGCTGGTGTAAAAGGAGAGTTTGAGCAACGTCTGAAAAATGTCATTGATGCGGTTCAAAAGTCCCCACGGCCAGTACTGCTATTTATCGACGAAGCCCACACTATCATCGGTGCAGGTAATCAGGCTGGGGGGGCTGATGCAGCAAATTTGCTTAAACCAGCCCTGGCGCGTGGTGAATTGCGCACCATTGCGGCCACCACGTGGAGCGAATATAAACAGTACTTTGAACGCGACGCAGCACTTGAGCGCCGCTTTCAGATAGTCAAAGTGGATGAACCGGATGATGACATGGCGTGTTTGATGTTGCGCGGTTTGAAATCCCGTTATGCGCAACATCACGGTGTTCATATCACTGATGAAGCGGTAAAGGCAGCGGTTAGCCTGTCCCGCCGCTATATCACTGGGCGTCAGCTTCCAGATAAAGCAGTCGATCTGCTTGATACCGCATCGGCACGCGTACGCATGAGCCTGGATACCCTTCCGGACACGTTAATCCTGCTTGCGGCACAAATCAGCGCCCTGGAAACGGAAAAGCATGCATTGCTGGAAGATATTGCATTGGGTAGTGGTGGCTCTAATGAACGGCTGGGACAAATTGAAAAGTCTACGAATGAACTCATCGCGCAACGTAACGTACTAAACATTCAATATCTGCAGGAAAAAACACTCACTCAACAACTGCTTGCAACACGACAGGATATCAGTCGTCAGGCTGAAATTAGCAGTTTGCAACAGCAGCTTACTGAATTACAGAATGGTGCTCCTCTACTTTCGCTGGATGTAGATGTACGTACCGTCGCAACCGTCATTGCTGACTGGACAGGTGTTCCCTTAAGCAGCTTGTTAAAAGATGAGCAGACCGACTTACTCATGCTTGAGAGCCATTTGAGTAAGCGTGTTGTTGGGCAGGATCAAGCACTGGTAAATATGGCGCAGCGTCTGCGGGCAGCGAAAACAGGCCTGACGCCTGAAAATGGCCCGTTGGGGGTGTTTCTGCTTGTGGGGCCGAGTGGAGTGGGTAAAACAGAAACCGCCCTTGCCTTAGCTGACAGTCTGTTCGGTGGCGAGAAAGCGCTGATTACTATCAACCTGTCGGAGTATCAGGAAGCGCACACGGTTAGCCAGTTAAAAGGCTCGCCTCCAGGCTACGTCGGATATGGGCAGGGCGGCATATTAACTGAGGCCGTACGTAAACGCCCTTACAGCGTCGTGTTACTTGATGAGGTTGAAAAAGCACACCGTGACGTAATAAACCTTTTTTATCAGGTTTTTGACCGTGGGTTTATGCGCGATGGCGAAGGGCGTGAAATTGATTTTCGCAATACGGTGATCCTGATGACTGCCAATCTCGGCAGTGATGCATTGATGCAAATGCTGGATGAACAGCCGGATGCGACAGATAGTCAACTGCACGAGCTGTTGCGCCCAACCCTGCGCGCTCACTTCCAGCCTGCGTTGCTGGCGCGCTTTCAAACGTTGATCTATCGACCCCTTACTGCTGTTGCGCTGCGTACTATAGTGAAAATGAAGTTAGACCAGGTTGCGCTCCGTCTGCGTCGGCATTATGGGCTGTCCTGCAGTATTGAAGAAAGCCTTTACGATACGCTGATCGCCACCTGCCTGCTGCCGGATACCGGTGCGCGTAATATCGACAGTTTGCTAAACCAGCAAATCCTGCCTGTGCTGAGCCAGCAATTACTGCATCGTAAGGCTGAGCAGGCGTGTACCGAAAATCTGACATTGGGGTGGAATGAAGAAGCGGGGATTGTGCTGGAATTTGAGCATGGGTCAACTGAAAAGAACGTGCCGATGATACAGTAAAAATGTATGGTGGTTATTTATTATCCTGAATAATAAATTTCTATAAATATATCTTAACCATCTCTTGAAGCAATGTGGAGAATTTTCATGGATAGTGCAAAAGAAATTGCACACGATATGCTGGACGCAATCAACGTGGATGGAGCAGGTTTTTTAGGCGCAGTTGCTAAGGGTTTTATCTCGTTTCCTGTCAGCTTATATTATCTTGGCTATGATTTCATACATACTGAGGACCGCAGAGAAAATTATGAAGATAAGATTAGAGTTGCCAGGCTTGTAAAATCTGACAACATCAATAAAGAATCACTTGAGAGAATCATCAGTGTCTTTATGGATGAGTTTTCATCACGCGTAGATATAGAAAAAGTTGTTGGTATGGTTAAAAGTACTACTGGCACAATTATTGGCAAAACGTTATTTGCACAACTCTCTGGGGTTAATCTGGGGAAGATATTGACAAACCATGCTGTCACGGCTTTTTTTGCGGGGGCAACTGCTGGGGCTGTACTTACAGTTGGTGCTGAAGCATCCCGAGCAATTTATGTATCACGATACCTACGTGAAAGAAACCCTTCCTTTTACTATAAATTAAAGTATATGGGAAACTTGGATCTATTATATTATTTGGTTGAGGATGTTGTGAGACCTTTTGAAGCCGCCTGCGATATCCATGACAAAAACCAAGAAGACTTTGATAATCTTTGCAAGTATTTCTTTGGTGGGCTATGAGCATAAAAAAGGTTATAGTTTTTGTTTTTTCATATTTCGCCTGTGCTGTTGCAGGAACATTGGCTACATTTGGTTTGATTTTTACTGTTTGGTTCTTTTTTTTCTCAAAAAGTGAATATTCTTTATTTTGGGGAAGCGGGTCGATACTGGTTGTTTATTTGGGGTATATTATTCATAGGGCCGCATTTCCTTATATTTAATGCAATTGAGTATCATGTCACTACTAGGACAATAATATCTATTTTAATTTTTAACATGATTCGACATAGACAGCACTGACAATGAATTGTTTGATAGGTTTGGCAATTTATTAGGGGTGTTATGAAATTAGCGCGTCTTTAATTCTTACGATTTAATATTTCATTTATGTCTTTGTAAAGGCTCAATGGCTTTGGCCATACAGTATATTTTTTTGTTTATGCTTGAGGAGTAAGAGTCTTTTTATTGGGAGTGGGATTCACTGTTAAGACTATATGTGAGTATATAACCAATCGCATTAAATTACCCTAAAGTCTAGAATAAATGAGTGTTCACTACTATCCTATAAATCTAACGCTAATAAGTTTCACATAAATAGCATATTAGGATGGTATGGATAATCCATTACTAAATTGATGCGGTTATTGCAGTGATGATGGAGGTTTTTTATGAAGTAAGTAAAATCTTCTGTATATTTATTTCTCAGGCGTTATGTAGTGTGCGTTTAATCCATATGCATTGGATGTGGAATTTTTTATCCCTTTCTTTTTTGCTGTTATTATCTCCATGTGGGTTGCACTAAGAATGGTGGTTATTATTTATAGTTATCCGTTTGATTTAATAGCTTAGGGATGCTCCCGTTTATGATGAATGGGGTGATTATTATTTAAACTTTTTAAATGCATACAGTTAAATCTCTACGCAATTTCATTGTATTTACAGGGGAGTATAAATGTCGATTGTGTCTGAACTATCAGGGAAATCACTTAACCGATATAGCCTTGCTATCCCATCCTGTCCTTATTCACTGGATGTTGAGAGGTTTGAAGGATTGGAGCAGGTAAGTGTTTTATATCATTATAATATCCTCTTCACGACTCCTCATCCAGATCTGGCGGCTAATATGCTATTAAATAAGCCAGCAACTTTAAGCATGGGTATAGGAGAACTGCAAAGCGCAGTAATAGAAAAAGTAGTGCATGGTATAGTAACAAATTTTCGTAGACTTGTTGGAGCACGTGATCAGGTCCAATATGAAATTATTATTGAACCTTTCATTTCGCTTTTAGATAAGCAAATACGTACTCATCGCTTCTTTGTCAATAAATCCGTACCTGATGTAGTGTCACAGATCCTGGATGAGCATGGTTTCAAAGGTTGGGAATACGAATTTAATCTCAAAGAGAATTATCCCAAACGTGAGCAGATCAACCAGTATCAAGAAAGCGACCTGGCATTTATTGAGAGGTTACTTTCTGAGGTAGGCATCTTTTATTTTTTTAGTCTGCAACCAGATACTCATACCGAAGTTGTGCATTTTGCAGATAAACAGAGTGCTTATGAATTTGGTAAAACGCTCCCTCTGAACAGCCCGTCGGGAATGAGTGATAGCGCAAAGGAGTCGGTGTGGGGGCTGAATATCCAGCATAATGTGGTTCAGGCGGGGGTGATAGCGAAGGATTATAATCATCGCGAAGCGCAGAAAGTGTTGCAGTCCGCCAGAGCGGATATGACGCGCGGCGACGGGGCAGATATAACCTACGGAGAGGTTTATCACTATAAACCACGCCATCTTGAAACCGGCGATAAAAATGATCCATCTGCTGAAACAGCCAATTTCCTGGCTCGTCTTGATCATGAACGCTTTCTGGCAGATCAAACCCTTATTACCGGCTTCAGTACAGATGTAACCTTACGACCCGCACAGGTATTGACGGTAAAGGACGATACCATTCCCTCCACATTACCTGAGTTACTGAGCTTACCGATGGTCGTGATACGCACCGGATTTATGGCCAGTCGAAAAGATGCACTCAAGGTAACGCTTGCCGCAGTGCCATACAGCGAAACCCTGTGCTGGCGTCCGCCGTTAAAACCCCGTCCTACAGTAGGCGGTACTATGATGGCAAGGGTCACCAGCGCCAGGGCAGACGACATTTATGCCTGGCAGGATGCTGCCGGACTGTACCGGGTAAAATTTGACGCCGATCAGGACGACAAAGCTCAGGGCCAGGAGAGTATGCCCGTCCGCCTGGCGAAACCCTACGGCGGCGACGTATACGGGTTTCACTTCCCGCTAATCCAGGGCACGGAAGTGGCTATTGCATTCCACGATGGTGACCCGGATCGGCCATACATAGCCCATGCCCTACACGACTCCCGGCACGTCGATCATGTGACAGAAAAGAATAATACACGCAATGTGATGCGTACCCCTGCCAACAACAAGTTCCGCATGGAAGACAAGCGTGACGAGGAGCATATCAAGCTCAGCACCGAGTATGGCGGTAAAACACAGCTTAATCTCGGGCATAACGTTGATGCCGCGCGTGGTTTGCGTGGTGAAGGAGCGGAACTGCGGACGGATGACTGGATTTCTATTCGTAGTGGCAAAGGCATTTTTCTGAGCGCTGATGTGCAACCTAAAGCGCAGGGGCAGATGTTAGATATGGGGGCGGCTTTAGCGCAGTTACAAGATGCTTTGCAACTTGTTACCGCTCTGGCGCAAAGTGCAAAGGTATCGGGTGCACTGGAGGCTGATACGTCTTCTCAACGGGAGCTTAATCGCGCCCTTTCTCAGCTACAGAGTGCAGGGTTATTGGCATCAGCACCGGCGGGAATTGGTTTAACAACGCCAAAAAATATCCAGCTCTCTGCCGGACATTCCCTGACCGCTACAGCCGGGGAAAATATCGATATGACTATTTTCAGGAAGCTTACGGTAGCCGCAGGTGAAGCCATTAGTCTGTTTGCACATAAAATGGGAATGAAAATATTTGCGGCCAAGGGGAAAGTCGATATTCAGGCGCAAACTGATGCTATGAGATTGCAATCAGATAAAGCGATGAATATCAATAGCATTAATGGTGAAATTATCCTTAATGCGGCTGAAGGAATAACGCTTACCAGTAAGGGCGGTGCTTACATCAAAATAAAAGACGGATCTGTAGAAATCGGCGCACCGGGGAGGATAGAGTTGAAAAGCATGAATATTCTCTGGGGAGGAATTGCTTCACTTGAACAAGCTCTCTCTCCTGTTGTGGTAAGCGATCCGCAGTTTCATAACTCCATGAATGGTAGTTTTCAGATTATTGATGAAATTAGTAAACAGCCAAAGCCATATATACCATACAGAATGGAAACCGAGGATGGGCAGATTATCCGTGGTGCAACGGATGCAAATGGCTACACGCAGGCACATTATGGCATTGATCCTAAGGCAATAAAGTTGTTCTTTGAATAACCAGGGAGTGAAACATGAGTGAGCAAGGAAAAGCTGCAGCCGAACACAAACTAAGTAAATCCGAAAGTAATGTGAAGGTCGTTACCCATAAATCTTGCCAGTGTTATTTCAGAACCGAAACGCTACAACTAATATTCATTGATGAAGCTGAAGTTGCTGGTTTTGAAAAGGCAATGGATAAACTCTGCCTATTGATAGATGAGCATCATAAAGCAAAAGCTAATTATTCTGAGGCGATTGAAAATTACGGTATCCGAAAAAAGGATATTGCAAACCAAAATGATTTAGCAGAATACAAGGCTAACATCGCCAAAACAGAGGCGTTGCTTAATACTGCTAGTGAAAAGTTACAACAAGAGTTAGGCGATTTTAATGAACAGACGGGATATTCAGCAGTGGTCGAGCTAATTCCTTTGCAACCCCTTAAAAAAAGTAAATATGGACGTCGTTATTCATATATTAAAGAGTGCGATTTTAAAAAATTCGAAGATAAGTTGATAATTATTTCTGTCGATATTTTTGCTGGTGATGGTATATTCAAGAAAGATGATGGAAATATTATAGGAATTAATATCGGTTCGTTAAAGACAAAACTGGCAGCAGCAAAAAATACCATTAAACAAATGATGGATAGCACCATGACGGTGAGTGCTAATGTGGATTATGAGGCAACGCTGACAGAATGGGCTGACGCATGGAACAGTGAGTCAGGCGCATACAATAAAGAAGGCCACTATATAGATGTTTCAGCCGGGGCGCAGTTTCTGCGGTTTACGGCGAATGCATCCACGCTTAATACCTGGAACCCGGATACAGGAGCGGTACAGATTAAGGGAGAAGCGCATTCTGGCCTGACGCTCTGTTCTGGCACACTCAATACAACGCTTTATGTCCCGGACCGTACAGGCTGGCCCCTGAAGTTTATGGTTAATGATACTAAAGAAGCCAATATAGGCATTTTACGGGCCAGAATTGACGGAGAGCTGACGGGATATGTCGGCGCTTCTGCGCAGGCCGAAGGCAACCTTCAGTTTGTAACATACAATAAAAGACAGTTGCTGATGGGCAACCGTACGCCAGGAGCACCTTTTAGTGAACGCCAGAATGGCGTAAAGATCAAAGACAGCAAGGAGAATCCAAAAAGTCTGGAAATAAAAGCAGAAGCATTTGGTGGCGCAAAGGCTGGAGCCAGTCTTGGCGGCGCTCTCCAGTGGTTAAAGCCTTTTAGTTCACTGGTCGATGAGCTTCCCAATATGCTGCATACCTTTGGCATGGATTCAGCAGCACTGGAACAAATCCTGCCATCTGTAAAGCAGTCACAAGAGAAACAAAACGACCAAACGGGAGAGTTCCAGGATTTTGCTTGTTTGAAGGTGGGCGGGGATGTGGAACTGGGAGTGGGATTAAGTGGTGAGTTTAAGATCCGCTTCGTAAAAGGCCGCTTTAGATTTCATATTAAAGGAAGTCTATGCCTTGGCCCGGGAGCAAAAGGTGAAGTAGAGGGAGAAGTTTCACCCGAGTTCTTTGGAGAGTTTGCTATTTGGGTGATATACCAATTATATGGTATCGATTATAGACACTTAACTATAATTGCAGATGAAGCATTTAAAGCTCTCACCTATATGCTGGTGATGGGAGGTAAGGATATATATAAGCAGTATTATGATAAACTTCAGGCGGAAGTTGGCAATGTTTATACGGATTTCAGGTTATTTATTAGTGACCTTGTGGGTGACATCGCCGGTGCCAGAGAACTTTCGAGTAAACGTAACGATTTCGCCATGATTATTATAAAGGATCCAAGCTGCGTATTTTTATTTTCACCGGAAGCAAAGGGTATTGCACTATATCTACTTACCGGAGATGGTGCCTATGATCGTATTGATATTAACAACCAGGGCGATGGTTTTCTACCTGATACCAATAAAAAACGTAAAGCAGCTTTATTATATGTTCTGTCCAGTATTCAGACCAAACGTGAATGGAAAAAAGTGTTTTCTCGTATTAGCAAAGATGGTACAGCGCTACCCGGTAATGAAGATGCAGTAGTCAAACAGGCCGAAGAAAAAATTAGGAATTTTTTACAAATAGGGTTTAACAAAGACAAGGGGTTAGAAGATATTATTGATAAGTTAGAACTAAGAGAATTCAATCAGGTCTTCAAACGGCTTAAAGAAAATCCAGCTTATGGGTATGCGTTCTCACCTAATTGCACTAAACAGTATTATTTACACTGTGACGAGAATCCGTTTTATAGTTCTTTATGTCATTTTGGCCCTGTCAACTCTGAATATAAACAAAAATGGGAGGCAAATGATTAATGCGTATTTATTTTATAGTTCTATTATTATTTGTTAGCGGTTGTGATAATGCAACGGAAACTAAAAACCTTACCGATGACGAACAGACTGAACTTAATCATTTTATTAATAAAAAGAAAACAGAACTTGTGTATGTCAAAGGCGGAACGTTCTGGATGGGAGATTTTTGTAAAAAAATGCGCAATGGTGGCCCTTATTGTTCATCAGAAAAAGACACAAAACCGCTACACGAAGTTGAATTAACTAGTTATTCAATAAGCAAGTTTAAAGTGACTCATGAGGATTATAAATTCTATCTGAAAATTGCTGGGTTGTCAGAGCAAATTTTTGCACATAAATTTGAGAACGAAATGTTGTCTGATATGACTTATTTCAAAAGAAGTCCGGCCATAGTGACATGGACAGAAGCTAATGAGTATTGTAACTGGTTGAGAAAAGAATCCGGACACCCTTTTTCGCTTCCTACAGAAGCGCAATGGGAGTACGCGGCACGTAGTCAAGGTCTATATATCTTGGTCTCGACGGATAATGGTGTCTGGCGTAGTAATGCTAAAGACGGTAGAGGCGAAAATTATGCCACCGATGTAGATCGGCACCTTGTGGAGGATTCTCTTGGAATAAATAGTATATTAATTAATTTCTCTGTCGATAAATATCCTCCAAACTCGATAGGGTTATTTGGAATGGCAGAGAATGGATATGAGTGGGTGGTGGACTGGTACGATCCTGATTATTATAGCCGGTCTCCGGTAATAAACCCTCAGGGTCCCGCAAAACCGGTTATTAAAGATGATGATAGTGGGCAATACCTCAAGGTTTTACGTGGCGGAAATAATCCTGACCCATCAGGGGATGTTGGATTGACGTTTTTCCGAGGCTACCGAATAAAAGATAATCCTTATCCAGCCAGTACAACAGTACGTTGCGTCGTTAATTCACCGGACCCGATAAAATGAAACAGAAATCCATAATTTGTAGCCTGTTTCTTTTTCTATTAATCGGTGGTTGCGACAATGCCAGTCAGGTAGTAAACCATACTCCACAAGAGCAGGAAGAATTACAGCAATACCTCACGCGTATAAAAAAAGACCTTGTTTATGTCAAAGGCGGAACGTTCTGGATGGGAGATTTCTGTAAAAAAATGCGCAATGGTGGCCCTTATTGTTCATCAGAAAAAGACACAAAACCTTTGCACGAAGTGGAGCTTAGTAGCTATTCCATCAGTAAGTATAAAGTAACACATGAAGATTATGAACTTTACTTAAGAATGGCCAGGCTTCCTAAGCAAAAGTTTAAGGAAGATTATGAAAATAAATTTTTATCAGATATAACATTTCTTGCAAATAGCCCTGCCATGATTACATGGTCGGAAGCAGATAATTATTGTAAATGGTTAAATAAAAAAAGCGGCTTGCCTTTTGCTTTACCAACTGAAGCTCAATGGGAATATGTAGCACGTAACAGAGGTGAATTTGTTTTAGTTGCTACTGATGATGGTACCTGGAGAGAAAACGAAAAAACAGGCTCAGGTGTAAATTATGCTACAGATGAAGATAGACGCGAGGTGGCCAATAAGTTTGGAATTCGCAGTCCGTTGATTCATTTTCCGGTTGATAAATACCCTCCTTCCTCCCTTGGGATATATAGCATGTCTGAAAATGGCTACGAATGGGTAAGTGATTGGTATGATCCTGATTATTATAGCTATTCTCCACTGAAGGATCCTCAGGGGCCAAATAAAGGTGTCATCAAAGATAAAGAAACAGGGCAATACTGGAAGGTCTTGCGTGGCGGAAATAACCCTGATCCATCAGGGGATGTTGGGCTGACGTTTTTTCGTGGCTACAAAATAAAAGATAATCCACAACCCGCGAGTACAACTGTACGTTGCGTCGTTAATTCTCCGGACCCGATAAAATGATGCAGAACTCCTTAAAATGTTGCCTGTTTCTTTTCTTATTAAGCGGTGGTTGCGACAATGCCAGTCAGGTAGTAAATCGTACTCCACAAGAGCAGGAAGAATTGCAACAATATCTCACACGTATAAAAAAAGACTTTGTATATATCAAAGGCGGAACATTCTGGATGGGAGATTTCTGTAAAAAGATGCGTAATGGCGGCCCTTATTGTTCATCAGAAAAAGACACAAAACCGCTACACGAAGTTGAATTAACTAGTTATTCAATAAGCAAGTTTAAAGTGACGCATGAAGATTATAATTTCTTTCTAAAAATGGCTGGCTTGCCAAAGCAACGTTTTAAAAAGAGAAATTACAATGAAACCTTGGCGAAGATGACTTATCTTAAAAAAAGTCCGGCAATAGTAACTTGGACAGAAGCTGATAAGTATTGTGGCTGGTTGAAAAAAGAATCCGGAGTACCTTTTGCACTTCCTACGGAAGCACAATGGGAGTATACGGCACGTAGTCGAGGGCAGTATATCTTGACCGCGACGGACAATGGCTTTTGGCGGGAAAATGAAAAAGATGGTCGTGGTGAAAACTATGCCACTGATGAGGATCGTCGTCTTGTCAGCAATTCCTTTGGAATCAATAGCATATTGATCAACTTTCCTGTCGATAAATACCCTCCAAACTCGATAGGATTATTTGGCATGGCTGATAATGGTTATGAATGGGTCAGGGATTGGTATGACCCAGAATTCTATCTCATTTCACCTAAAAAAAATCCACAAGGCCCTGACAGGCCTGTTGTAAAAGATGAATCATCAAACCAATACTCTAAAGTATTAAGGGGAGGGGATCATCCTGAACGGAACGTTCTGGATGGGAGATTTCTGTAAAAAAATGCGCAATGGTGACCCTTATTGTTCATCAGAAAAAGACACAAAACCGCTACACGAAGTTAAATTAACAAGTTATTCAATAAGCAAGTTTAAAGTGACTCATGAAGATTATAAATTCTATCTGAAAACTGCTGGGTTGTCAGAGCAAATTTTTGCACATAATTTTGAGAACGAAATGTTGTCTGATATGACTTATTTCAAAAGAAGTCCGGCCATAGTAACATGGACAGAAGCGAATGAGTATTGTAACTGGCTGAGAAAAGAATCCGGACAACCTTTTTCGCTTCCTACAGAAGCGCAATGGGAGTACGCGGCACGTAGTCGAGGTCTATATATCTTGGTCTCGACGGATAATGGTGTCTGGCGTAGTAATGCTAAAGACGGTAGAGGCGAAAATTATGCCACCGATGTAGATCGGCACCTTGTGGAGGATGCTCTTGGAATAAATAGTATATTAATTAATTTCTCTGTCGATAAATATCCTCCAAACTCGATAGGGTTATTTGGAATGGCAGAGAATGGATATGAGTGGGTGCTAGACTGGTATGATCCTGAATATTATAGCCGGTCTCCGGTAAGAAATCCTCAGGGTCCCACAAAACCGGTTATTAAAGACGACGATAGTGGGCAATACCTTAAAGTTTTACGGGGAGGAAATAACCCTGATCCATCAGGGGATGTCGGGCTGACGTTTTTTCGGGGCTACAAAATAAAAGACAATCCTTATCCAGCGAGCACAACACTACGTTGCGTCGTTAATTCTCCGGATCCAATAAAATAAATTTCCTTGATGTGCTGTAACGCTTTTATTCTACTTTTTTATGCTTTTGCTAAATTAAAATTAAAGGTGACAGTGTTGGGGTTAGAAATATAGTTATTTATATTTTCAGTGCAATAACAGGTGCGACCTATTAAAGTGCTTGTGTAATAATAATCTTTGAGGTTTTCTCACAGTAAATAATTATATGGAGGTGTTTATATGCTTGGCGTAATACGGATCGGAGATAAAACTTCTCATGGTGGTACCGTTCTTGAGGGCAGCGCTGGTCTGATATTTATGGGTAAGGCAGTTTCCTGTATGCTGGATAAAGTATCTTGCCCTGTACATGGTGTAACTTTTATCGCAGAAGGAGATGTTGGATCTAAATGGAATGGGCGTCCTATCGCTTTGCATGGTCATCGATGCGGGTGTGGTTGTACACTGATCACCTCCCTGCCGACGGCGGGAAAACGTTAACCTATGCCTGTAGAAATAAGGAATTTGCCAGAACCTAAAGTGTTGCCTAAGCCTCCTGAAAAAATGCGCTGGCTCGTTTTTATAGTTATCTGCACGCTAACTGGGTTTATATTGACACTTTATTTCTGGCCGGAAGATAAACCAGCAAACACTATTTGGTTTTGGATATGTGCCACTTTGACTCCATCAGCCCTCGGGTTAATATGCTATGCGATAAGATTACATCGGTATGAACATCTGTCGGATCAAACTTCACACTGGAACCAGTTATATATAGAGGAATTGAAAAGCAAAGAGGAAGCAGGACAACAGGCATTGGGGATGCTGGGAATGGCATATGTCACCCCCGCAGCGAAAAATAAACTAGCTGCTGCATTATTGTTGGGTGCAAGCCCTTTGCAAACTGTTTATTGCTCTCGTACTGCCTCGGTGGTGAGTAATGCACTCCTTCACCCACCAGCTAAAAGCAATACGGTTGCGGAATATTGCTCTCGTTTAGAAATGCACCTTTACACTTTGCTGCGTATGCTGACGCCTGAGTTGGAACAGTATGCCCTTAATGAGCCTGTAACGGTGCGTATCCGTCACGATCAAACAGTAAGTGATACCTGCTTTCTGAGTATATGGCAACGCATTTTCCCGGAGCGATACGCCCTTCATCCTATTATTTTCAGACCCGACGACGATGGGCTTATGTGGCTGGATGAGTGGCTGGACGAGCAGAGTCCGTCACTTGTACTTTCTGTTGAGGTCAATCTCTTTGGAGATAAAGCTGATAATCAGGCTGAGTCAATTTCATTGTTATTACTGGCTTCGCCAGCGTGGATAAAGGAAAAGCATACTAGTCCGTTGGCGTTTATTCATCGTCCTGTGCCTGTCATTAAGGCAGTTGAGGCTATAGATGATGTTGTACGCTGGGCTAAGCTTTCACCTGATGAAGGTTATTTTAACTGGCGAAGTCAACTAACGCCATCCAGCCAGACTGAAATAATTGAGGCTATGGATGCTAAAGGTTATTTATTTGATAAAGACCGAGAGTATTCGTTGGACAATTCTTTCGGGAAACCTGATTTCGCTGTTGGGAATATTACGCTTATTTGCGCCTGTGAACATGCAAATTCTACACAAGAACCGCAGTGGATCATGTTAGAAGATAAAATGCCTCAGTGCGTTATCGTACGTCCAGCGTAATTCCGCATTAAGGAAAGTTAAGTGTACAAAAAAAGACGATTTAGCACATGGATAGTTGTTATTGTATTGCTTGTAATTGGCAGTTCACTTATCTGGTTTGATAATCCTATTATTCGTTTGCCGACTCAACAAAAAAAACTGATTGCCTCTCTTACGTTGTTTGGGATTTGCTTTGGATGGTTGCTATGTGATGATTTATTTTTAAGGATATTAAAATCTGTTGTTTCTTCAGAGTATTTCCGCGCGTTAAATATCCGCTTGATTAATCATAGTAATTCAAAGATTAAAAACCAGGTTAGCGAAACTTCTTATGTAGTTCAAATGAAAAAACTTCGTGTGGCTTTGCACATGAACTATGGACGCTTTTGGCCTCATAGAATACGTATCATCCTGCTAACTGGCAGTAACAATGACGTAGAGCTGCTTGCCCCAGGCCTTGCAGACCAGCTCTGGCAGGAAGACAGGGGTACGCTGCTGCTGTGGGGAGGAGAGCCCTCTGCACCCTTAGACGCGGAATGGACAGAGGCTCTGAGCAAACTTCGCCGCCGTCCCATTGATGGTGTGGTCTGGGTAACCTCTGCTTTCGCACAAAAGCTTCCCCCCTCCAACGATATGATTGAGCGGATGTCACAGGCATTAACTTCCCGCTGTGGCTTGTCAGGCTGGCGGTTCCCCCTGTATGTCTGGTCCCTGCACGGCACTGAAAGTACAGATGATGTCCGTACTACTCAGGCCGTGGGCTGCCTGCTTTCCGTAAACTGCAAGCCAGAAGTGTTGCGTAATCAACTTGCAGCGCTGGTACCTTCCTTAATTGAACAAGGAACGCAGCAGATCGGTAACTGTCCTAAGCATCAATTTTTACTGCAGCTTGCCGGACAACTAGCTAATGACCCGGATTATCTCGCTGAACCCCTGGGCGCCTTACTCACCCCCTGGCAACCTCTTCCGCTTGCCGGGATCATGTTCAGTCCGGCTTACATAAATACCACGAGAGCGGTTCGGCACCACTGGGTAAGGGATAATCGCTGGGATATCTTGCTGGAGTCGTTGCCTTCTCTGCCCGCTGGCCTTGTGGCGAAAAAACGCGGTGTTGCCTGGGGACAAGTCATGATGTTCATCCTCACGGGCGCTATGGTGCTGTGGGGGGCAGGCATGGTGACATCGTTCCTGGTAAATCGCGGAAACATTATCTCAGCAGCATCACAGGTCAGACGCGCCGCCGCCGAACAACAGCCGCTCCCTGTGCGTCTGCAGGCCCAGCTGGATTTACAGCACACGCTGGATCAACTGACATACCGACAACAGCATGGCGCTCCCTGGTTTAGTCGCGCAGGCCTGAATCAGAACGATGCGTTACTGAAGGCGCTCTGGCCGCATTATGGAGCCAGCGCACTGCCCCTGGTTCGTGATGCCGCTGCGCGGCACCTTGAGGCTCAGTTGAATGCTCTGTTAACTTTGTCGCCAGACAATCCACAACGCGAAAGTCTCATGAAACCAGCTTATGACCAGTTAAAGCTCTGGCTCATGCTAGCCTATCCGGAAAAAATGGACGCAGCCTGGTTTAGCAAAACGTTACTGAAAAACTGGCAACAGCGTAAGGGTATACCGGACAGGCTCTGGCAGGGTAGCGGGCCGGCCCTGCTGGATTTTTATGCCCGCCATCTTCCCTCACATCCATCATGGCGTCTTGATCCAAATACGCAGCAGGTGAGCCAGGTCCGTACTCTGCTGGTACGCCAGATGGGCGCGCGTAATAGCGACGCTTCCCTCTATCAGAAAATGCTCGTCCAGGTGGCGAACCAGTACGCTGATATGCGTTTGTCGGACATGACCGGCGATACGGATGCGGCACGTCTTTTTACAACGGACGAGGTTGTACCAGGCATGTTCACCCGCAAAGCCTGGGAAGAAACCGTCCGGCCGACCATTGAGCGGATAGTCAGTGAGCGTAGCGAAGAAATGGACTGGGTGTTAAGCGACAACAGAACGAACGCCTTACAGCAGGCGTCCCCGGATGCATTGCAGGCGAGCCTTGAGGCGCGTTATTTCGCCGATTTCTCTGCAAGCTGGCTGGCCTTTCTCAACAGTCTGCGGCTCCGTCCGGCCCGGACGCTATCGGATTCCATAGATCAGCTCACACTGATAGCTGACGTGCGCCAGTCTCCGCTGGTTGCGCTGATGAATACCCTGAGCGTACAGGGTAAAACTGGCCAACTCACTGGGGCATTGCCGGATTCGCTGGTTAAATCCGCAAAAGATTTATTAAACCGCGACGAGAAACCTGCTTTTGATCAGCAAACGGGCGTACAAGGCCCGCTGGATAGCACTTTTGGCCCTGTACTGGCACTGATGGCGAGTGGGGACAGCATGACTCTGAGTCTGAAAACTTTCCTGACCCGCGTCACTCAGGTGCGGCTTAAACTCCAGCAGGTAGTTAATGCCCCTGATCCCCAGGCGATGAGCAGAACACTGGCGCAAACCGTGTTTCAGGGAAAGGCAGTCGACCTGACCGAAACCCGTGATTATGGCAGCCTTGTCGCCGCGAGCCTTGGTCAGGAGTGGAATGGTTTCGGACAAACCGTATTTGTTCAGCCGGTCGTACAGGCCTGGCAACAGGTACTGACGCCTGCCGCTGAAAGCCTCAATACTCAGTGGCAGGCGGCAATCGTCAATGACTGGAACAGTACGTTTGGCGGGCGATACCCGTTAAAAAACACCAGTAGTGAAGTGTCACTTCCGCTCCTTGCCCGCTATCTCAATAACGACAGCGGTCGTATCGCTCACTTTTTGCAGACCCGGCTCAGTGGTGTACTGCACAAAGAAGGCAGTCACTGGGTACCGGACAGTATCAGTGCACAAGGGCTGACATTTAATCCGGCTTTTCTTGATGCCGTGGATATGCTGAGCACTCTGTCTGATGTCGCCTTTGCTGGCGGAGAGGCGGGCATTCGGTTTGAGTTGCGCCCCGGAACAGCTAAAGACGTGATGCAGACCGACCTGATTATCGACAGCCAGAAACTCAGCTATTACAACCAGTCGCCGTTCTGGAAGCGGTTTAGCTGGCCACATGATACCGAGTCCCCTGGCGCAAGCCTGAGCTGGATAAGTACGCAAGCGGGAACACGACAGTACGCTGATTTGCCAGGCTCGTGGGGATTGATCCGCCTGCTGGAGAAAGCTGAAGTCACTCCCTATCCAGGCGTAAACAGTAGCTTCAGTGTTACCTGGAAAGCTCCTGATGGCAGGCCGTTGCATTACACCCTGCGCACCGAGGCGGGGGAAGGGCCGCTTGCGCTGCTGAAATTACGTGATTTCAGATTGCCCGAGCAAATTTTTAGCGTAAACAGACCCGGAACGGAGGACGTAAATTAATGGCAACTTTGATGACGTTATTAAACGCCAGTCATGCCGATCCGCTTGTGCTTTCACAACAGGCCCTACAGCAGGCTTTGCTGTGGGAAAAATGGCTGGTACCTATTTCCCTGGATTCTCCTGCGGGAAGCGATCCAGGTTATGACGATGATTTCCAGCAGATGCGCGAAGAGGTCAATAAGCTATCCGGCGCAGACACCGCTTTAATCTGCGATCTGGCAGAGAAGTTGCTCACCTCAACCTGTAAAGACGTACGCGTCGCGACTTATTACATCTGGGCGCGACTACATAAGGATGGTGAAAGCGGGCTTGCTGATGGGTTGTCCTTGCTGGCCGCGTTGGTTCAGCGTTTTGGAACAGCCTTGCATCCGCAGCGTGGTAATAGTCGCAAACTGGCGCTGGAATGGCTGGCGAGCAACCGTATGCTGGACAGCTTATCTTTATATCCTGAGGTGGCAAAAGCGGACTTTGAGCGCATTGTGGGTGCGCTGCTATTAACCGAGGAAATAACAGCGCTCTGGAACGAATCAGAGCGCCCGCAGTTTGGTGGGCTTTATACTGCGCTGGAGAACCGCCTTGCGCAATCCGGTGGTCCGGATGCTGTGATCCCGCAAAACAGTAGTGCCACGATTATTCACTCTGCTTCTACGTCGGCGGAAACGCCGGTATTGAAACCGGTTACCTCTGGACGTGACTTACTCGATCAGGCGAAATTACTGGCAAATTTTTTGCGCGATCAGCCCGACGGCTGGTTATCCGCCCATCATTTGATAAAAAGTATTCGTCTGGATACCTTACACGAACTTCCTCCCCTGGCAGCAGACACGCGCACACGGCTGGCCCCACCGAAACCGGAACATCGCGCGATGCTAAAGCGCCTTTATTTGCAACAAAGCTGGTTGGAGTTACTTGAGCAGACCGAGAGTTTTTTTGGTCAGGCGGTCAATCACTTGTGGCTGGATTTGCAGTGGTATATCCATCAGGCACTCAGCAAAGCAGGCACGCCTTATGAAAAATGGGCTGACATTATTACGCAGGACTTACGCGGTTTACTCCATCGCCTGCCTGGGCTTGAAGGCCTGGCTTTTAGCGACGGCACGCCCTTTGCCGATGAAGTGACCCTGAGCTGGATCAATCAGCACGTTCTGGCAACTGAAGGCTGGCACGATGAATCTGCGGACTCAGCCAGCACGGCGGGCCACGAAGAAATCTTGCAACTGGAGCCAGAAGCGCTGGCGCAGGCGGACAGCGAAGGCGTTGAAGCGGCCTTGCTCTGGCTGCAACATCGACCCGCGATGCACACGCCTCGTCATCAGTGGCTGCTACGTCTGCTGATGGCACGTGTCGCTGAGCAATACGGCAAGAACGACATGGCACTGCATTTGCTTAATGAACTGGACTGCAAGGCTGCCAAATTAATGCTCTCGCAATGGGAGCCAGAATTGCTGTTTGAGGTGAAAGCTCGTCGTCTGAAGCTACTTCGCATGAATATTAGTCGATCCGACACGGATAAATCACGTTTACACAGTGAAATGGAAATCCTGCTTGCCGGATTGATTGCTATTGATCCCGCGAGAGCTGCAGTGCTTTGTGGTTAATTGATAATGCCTGGTAATGATAAATACATGAAAGACTTAACCCTGCGTTATTACGACGCTGAAATACGCTATCTGCGCGAGGCAGCCAAAGAGTTTGCACAAGCACATCCTGATCGGGCTGCCATGTTGGATTTGGATAAATCCGGCACCCCGGATCCCTACGTTGAACGTCTGTTTGAGGGGTTTGCTTTTTCAATGGGCCGCCTGCGTGAAAAAATAGATGATGACCTGCCGGAATTCACCGAAGGCCTGGTGAGTATGTTGTGGCCTCATTATTTACGCACTATTCCATCACTATCGATTGTGGCGCTGTCTCCCGCCATTCAGTCAATGAAAATAGCGGAAACCGTACCCGCCAGCATGGAAGTTTATTCACGCCCCATAGGCCCCAAAAATACTGTCTGCCAGTACCGAACCACTCGCGCGACAGTGCTCAATCCACTGGAAGTATCAAAAGTGGTGATGGCGGCTGAACCGGACGGGCGTTCCGTGTTGCGTTTGCGGCTGGCCTGCAGTTCGCAAACTGACTGGACACAAGTGGATTTAAGGCGGCTTTCGTTTTATCTGGCAGGCGACGCTCCTGTTAGCAGCGCATTGCATCTGGCATTAACCCGACGACAGGCAGCACTTTATCTGCGTTTTCCGGATCAAGTCGACAGGGTAAAAATTGATGGCTGGTTTTCTCCAGGCGGCTTTTCTGAGGATGACCTGTTATGGCCAAAAGGTGAAAGCGCTTTTAGTGGATATCAGCTTCTTCTGGAATATTTCACCTTCCGCCAAAAGTTTATGTTTGTACATCTCAATGGGCTAGAGAACGTGACATTCCCCGTCGGAATCGCTTTTTTTGATATTGAAGTGGTACTGCAAAGCCAATGGCAGAGCGACCTGCCTGTTACGGATGAGGCGCTTCAGTTGCACTGTGTGCCGGTTATCAATCTCTTTTCGCTGGAAGCAGATCCGTTGATAATTAACGGACTGGAAAGTGAATATCTTTTGCGGCCACGGCGTTTACAGGATGGTCATACTGAAATTTATTCGGTGGATAGCGTAACCGGGTCGCAGCGTACCGCGGGTGCTATTTACGTGCCTTTTACCAGTTTCCGTCACCGGGGTGGGATGCAGCGACGGCATGCACCAGAACGTTATTACCATACGCGAGTCAAACGCGGGGTAACAGGTTTACATGATACCTGGCTTATTCTTGGCGGTGTGCAATGGGAGGCTGACCGGCATCTCATGCGTGAGGCGGTATCATTGAAAATTACTGGTACTAACGGCCAGCTTCCGCGAAAGGCACTGCAAAGCACGATACTCGATCGCTGCGAGTCAGTGTTACAGACCCCTCTCAAAGTGCGTAACCTTTGTAAACCTACGTTACCTGCTTATCCCCCTGCTGAGGATCGTTTTCAGTGGCGGGTATTGAGCCATCTGGGTTCAAGCTATCTTAATTTGATGGGCAACGCGGATGTCCTGCGTAATACGCTGGAGTTATATAATTGGCAGAACGATGAACTGAATAATCGTCGTCTTGATGCCATACAACATGTCACGCACCATCAGATCCAGCGTTTTGAAAAAGGCTTCTTACTTCGGGGTATTGATATTGAAATTACCCTTGACAGTAATGGTTTTACTGGCGAAGGGGATGTTCATTTATTCGGTGAGATGCTCAACCGGTTCTTTGCGTTGTATGCCGATATCCACTTGTTTAACCAGCTTACCCTCATTGTGCAACCTGCCGGGAAATGTATCCGATGGAAAGAGAACTACAACCAGCGTTTACCCGGTTAATTGAGCAACTGTGTGACAAACTGCCTTACACTCAGTTTTACCGCTTTTGCCAGTTACTGGAACAAAGCCAACCGGATCTTCCAGCGCTCGGCAGCAGTTGGCAGATCAAGCACGATCCAGTTCGTTTTCGTCCCCATCCGGGAATGGGCTTCCCGGCCAGCGAATTTAAAGGAATGGAAATAGCGGAGCAGGCAGACGAGCCACCGACCATCCGCACTACCTTTTTGGGACTGTATGGGGTGGAATCTCCCTTGCCGCCGTCTTATATCGACGATATTGCGCAGCGCAGGGAAGGCTATGAGGCCGTGAGTGATTTTCTGGATATATTCAATCACCGGATGATCACTCAGTATTATCGTATCTGGAGGAAGTATTCCTATCCTGCGACCTTTACATCCGGTGGTCAGGACAGAACGTCACAATACTTGTTGAGCTTATGTGGTCTGGGTATTGAAGGCTGCATCAAAAGCATAGCAACACCAGTCTCGCGGTTTTTAGCGCTAACCAGCATGATGCGTCTACCCACCCGTACTACTGAAGGTGTGGTGGCGCTGGTTCAATTACTGGCTCCGGATACTGAAGCTATCGTGCAGCCGCATGACCGCTGTCGTATTCCCTTGCATAAGCCATTAACGATGAGTGCGCGTAACCCTGTCAGTATGAGCAACAGTCCGATAATGGGAACGCACACTCTAGATGTAAATAGCCAGATCTTATTGCAACTGAGGATGCATAATGCTGACGAAGCTGCCGGCTGGCTTCCTGGCGGACAATTGCATTCGGATTTGCATGCTTTGTTGCAGGTCTATCTTGGTGCGCGCCTTCATGTACGCTTACAGCTTTGTGTGTGTCGCAGTCTGCTGCCGGATGCGCAGTTAACCTGTCAGCCCAAAAAGAGTAGCGTGCTGTTGGGGCGGACAGCGGTGATGCGAACACAGCAGGTGAGCATAACAGAACGACATAAAGAAAAAGTTATTACTATTAATCTGGGTCGCTATCAGCGTATTCAGGAGGTTTTTAACCGTAGGGAGACGGACGAACATGGCGATTACCGCTGGTAAAATGCGTTTTACATTCATAACACTAATTATGGTGGTCATGTTATGCGGCTGTGGATTAACGCAAAAAGTGGGCGACAGCACCGTCGCTATGACCAGGGCATTATTATTCAAACAAGTGAAAATACTGCATCTTGATATTATTGCTCGGGAAGCCGCTAATAATAATGCGGCCGGAATTCCGCTTGCTACAGTGGTTCGTATTTATCAGTTAAAAGATCGCAAGGTATTTGATGATACAGATTACCCAACGTTATTTGCTGAGGATAGCCAGGCAATAAAGTCTGACCTGGTTGCTCAAAAAGATACTCGTCTGCGTCCTGGTGCCTCTATAACAATAGATATACCTATGGAAGCTTCAGCTAATTATGTTGCGGTAGCCGCTCTTTTTCTGACGCCTGATACTGAAAATAATACCTGGCGCGTGGTGTTAAACCGTGATGAGCTAGATCCGGATGTGGCGCGGAAGATTGAAATGAATAATCAGACACTAGCTCTTTTGCCGCTCAAGGATGATTAGCATGGCACAACCTTCTCTTTATGAAATACTCACCGGCAACTTTACCGGCGGTTTTGATATTCATCAGGTTAGTGAAGAAAATCAGGTCATCATGTCTGTACTGGATAATATGCAGCGTATTCTCAATAGTCGTCAGGGCTCGCTCAGCCATCTACCGGATTATGGTCTGCCGGATATGAGTAAAATTCTGCAGGGGATGCCTCGCACGGCACATTCTTTACTGGATACGCTTTCGTCAACCCTATTGAAATATGAGCCTCGTCTGAAGCGCATACAGGTGGTCTTGCTGCCGCAGCATATTCCGGGCCAACTGGAATACGCGATAGATGCCGAGTTACACGATTTCGGCATCGTGCGTTATGACACGGCTTTTATGCCGGAAGGCCGTGTGCTTATCCGCCATCTCAGGCAACAAAATTACCTTCATCCGGGCGACAGTTATTAACGATTATCAGAGGCGTTCTCTTCATGACGACTAATGACCAGACCCTGAAAACGGGCGGTGATCCCCGCGCGCTGGCTGACTTTGCCGCTTTGCGGGAAGAAATCAGTAAACTTACCCATCCCGCTCGCCCTGACATAAGCTGGTCGAGGGTTGAAAAACTGAGCCTTTCGCTGTTTCGACAGAATGGCATCGAACTCCAGACGGCCGCCTGGTACACGCTTGCGCGCACCCATCTCACAGGAATGGCGGGCCTGAATGAAGGGCTGGCTATTTTAGAGGCCTTACTTACCCATCAGTGGGGAGCCATGTGGCCGCAACCCGTACATGCCCGGATGGAAATTATTGCCGGGCTTAGCGTGCGCCTGCAATCTGTCCTGCGCACGCTGAGCCTGAGCTATACCGATTTACCTTTGATCTACCAGGCGGAACGGCATCTCTTAGCTTTGCGCAATGTACTGCAACGTCTTGAACTCAAAAATGCCAGCCAGATGGGTGAGCTGTGTATGTTTATGCACAATGCGGCCACAAGGCTGGAAAATATTGAACCCCACCAGGCACAGGAAATGCCCGTGGTAATCCCTCCATTTTCCGCTGCACAGGCGGGACTTGTCGATCATTCACCGGTCACACCGCTGATTTATGTGGCGCATCAGGATCCACAAAGCCCGTCTGCTGTGATCGCGCATCCGCTAGCCCCAAAATCCCAGTGGAAAGGTTTTACGACAGGCGCACTGCTCACTCTGTGTCTGAGCGGCGCGGCGTTTTGGGGCTGGCAGTCTGTTAATGAGCAGGAGAGCACTTTACCGTTGACTGTTTCGGAGGCGGCGTTAACAACGCTTGCCGGACAGTCATCCCTGTGGTTACAGGACTACGCTATTGCACTGATCGCCAAAGCGAAACCGGAAAATATCGACAAGTTTAAAATGCAATGGCAACAGCTAATTGCCAGCAATGCATTGCCAGTTGAAAGGCTCACTGGCTGGCATCAGGGAATGGAAGGGCTGGAGGATTTGACCCGGCGTCTTAATGAGCTTGATGAACGCAAAGGGAAATATCTTACCGGATCGGAATTGAAATCTATGGTGTTTACCATCACGCAGAATTTTGCGCGGGCGGAGCCTGTTGAAGAACAACTCTACCAGCTCAGTGAAATGACTTCCGGGACACCGGAACTGGCCACTTCGCTATCGCGCACTGATATGCACCTGAAGCAGTTGCTTAACCGTTATATGCTCATCAAACAGCATGCTGAAAAGCACTAATACTCGTTACTTCAGTGTCCACGCCGTTCATCCTTGATGAACGGCGCACCGCTGGCTCACATCAAACAATATCATCCACCACGCCGCCGTCCACGCGCAGTGCGGCGCCTGACGTCGCGGATGCCTGGGTCGAACAAACATACACCACCATATTAGCGACCTCCTCGACCGTGGCTGCACGCTGGATCACCGAGCTTGGGCGGTTCGCCATCACGAACTCTTTTGCCAGCGTATCCAGAGATTTGCCGGTGCGTTCCATGTCATCTTTCATCATGGCGGCGAAGCCGTCTGACATCGTCGGCCCCGGCAGCACACTGTTGACCGTTACGCCGCTACCGGCGACAAATTTTGCCAGCCCGCGGGCAAGGGAGAGCTGCGCGGTTTTGGTCACGCCATAGTGGATCATGTCTGACGGGATATTCAGCGCCGATTCAGACGAAATAAATACCACGCGCCCCCAGCGTTTTTGCACCATGCCCGGCAGCAGCGCCCGTGTGAGACGTACACCGGACATCACGTTGGTCTGCCAGTAGTTTTCCCACGTCTCGTCATCGGTGGAGTAAAAATCCTGCGGGCCGTAAATCCCGGCATTATTCACCAGAATATCGACGCCGGAAGCCGCCCGCAGCACCGACTCCACGCCTTCCGGCGTACTGAGATCGGCAACCGCTGCGCGCACCGCCACACCCGGCACCACTTGCTGTAAATTCTGGATGCCCTGATTCACCGAACTTTCGCTGCGGCCATTGATGATCACTTCCGCACCGCTTTCCGCAAGCCCGCGCGCGATAGCAAAGCCAATCCCGCCCGTGGAGGCGGTAACCAGCGCGAGTTTGCCCGTTAAATCGATTTTCATGGTCTGCTCCCGGTCATTATTAAGGATTCTTCAGACCGTTAAGCGTAGCAGTTACCTGGCGCGGGGAAGGCGAGGACGATTCAGGAATGTCTGTATTACTCCGCGAACTGAATATCGGCAGCGTGCAGGGTAAAGGGCGTGGGAGTACAAACAGCAAGGCTCAGGTTGTCGATCTGGCAATGACTCAGCGAAGTATGCAGCAGGCCGTGGCTGTCGACGCTGACAATTTGCCAGGCGCTGCCGCCGCGCTGTTTGACGATGGCTTCTTTGCGCGTCCAGATATGCCAGAACACCGCCAGTTGCTGCGCGGCGGGTGTCCGCTCCAGCTCGGCGTGCTCGGCATTGCTGAATACCGCATTGGCGAGCGCCTGCCAGTTAGCGCGCGGCCGTATCACTTCCACATCACAGCCCACTTCACCTTCATCGCTCAGCAGCAGGGCGATGTCATCGCCGCTATGGCTCAGGTTAAACCACCACTCGCTCTGTCCGGCAAACAGCGGTTTACCGTGCTCGTTGTAAGTCACCTCCGGCAGCGGCGAAAACAGGCGTGACAGAAGCACGCGCCCTGCCAGCCATGCGGCGCGGCGAGCGCCATCCGGAGCGTGTAGAAGCAGCGCAGGGGGGAGTTCCCCTGCGCTGAGTGTCGAAATCTTTCCGCGCACCACTCGGTACATACTTAATCCCGGCGTTTGATAATGATCGAGGTGTTAATGCCACCGAACGCAAAGTTGTTGCTTTGCAGGAACTCGCAATCGATGCGGCGTGCTTCACCCATAATATGATCCAGCGTGCCACACTGCGTATCCGGCGTGCTGAGATTTAGCGTAGGCGCAAACCAGCCTTCACGCATCATTTGCAGGCTCATCCACGCCTCCAGCGCACCGCAGGCACCCAGCGTATGGCCGAAATAGCTTTTCAGGGATGAGATCGGCACATTATCGCCAAAAATGGCGGCGGTCGCCTGACTTTCTGCAATATCGCCGCGCTCGGTCGCCGTACCGTGCGCGGAAATATACCCGATATCCCGCGGGCTAAGGCCGGCCAGCTTGAGCGACTTCTCCATGCAGATTTGCATGGTTTCGCGCTGCGGCTGGGTGATGTGGGCTGCATCGCAGTTAGTGGCGAAGCCGACGATCTCACCGTAAATGGTCGCGCCACGCGCCCGGGCGTGCTCCAGCTCTTCGAGGATCAGCGTCCCTGCGCCTTCGCCGATCACCAGCCCGTCACGTTGGGCATCAAAGGGGCAGGGCGTGGTTTTGGGGGCATCGTTGCGCTGACTGGTCGCAAACAGCGTATCAAATACCGCGGCTTCCGACGGACAGAGTTCTTCTGCGCCACCGGCGACCATGACCGTCTGATAACCGTGACGAATGGCTTCGAAGGCGTAGCCGATGGCCTGGCTGCCGGAGGTACAGGCACTGGAGGTGGGGATCACGCGCCCGCGCAGGCCGAAGAACAGCCCGGTGTTCACCGCCGTGGTGTGCGGCATCATCTGCACGTAGGTCGTGCCGGTGATGTTATTGGTGTGCTTTTCCGTCAGCATAGTGGCGAACTCGCTCACCGGGCCGGTGCTGCCGGTGGAGGAGCCATACGCAATGCCGGTTTCCCCGTTGGTCAGCACCGGATCGCCGATCAGCCCCGCCTGTTCCAGCGCCAGTTCGGTGGCGCGGGTGGACATCAGCGACACGCGGCCCATCGCGCGGATGCGTTTGCGGGTGTAATGCTCCGGCAGGGTGAAATCGTCAATCGGCGCGCCGAGCAGCGTATGCAGCCCGTCATAAACTTCCCATTCCGGCATGCGGCGCACAGCATTTTCATAGGCCAGCAGACGGCGTGAAACGTTCTGCCAGGACTGACCAAAAGCGGTCACGCCGCCCATGCCGGTGATCACGACACGATGTGTCATAGCATGCCTCCGTTGATGGAAATAACCTGACGGGTGACATAGCCCGCAATGTCAGACATTAAATAGCTGGCAAGTCCGGCGACTTCCTGCGCCTGGCCCATGCGCTTCATCGGAATGATCGCCATCGCCTCTTTCAGCGCGGCCTCTTCCATCTCGATCATGCCGGTATCAATAAGCCCTGGTGCGATGCAGTTCACGGTGATCCTGCGCTTCGCCAGTTCAATGGCCAGCGCTTTGGTAGCACCGATGATCCCGGCTTTGGCGGCGCTGTAGTTGACTTGACCGCGGTTGCCCATCATGCCGGATACGGATGACAGCGTAATAATGCGTCCGCCCTGGCGCGCGCTGATCATCGGCATGATGCAGGGCTTGATGACGTTATAAAAGCTGTCGAGATTGGTGTGGATCACCGCATCCCAGTCATCATCGCTGAGCGCCGGAAACGCGGCGTCGCGCGTGATACCCGCATTGCTGACCACGCCGTACCAGGCCCCATGTTCCGCAAGATCCTGCTCCAGCACGGCAATACATTGTTCGCGATTGCCGACATCAAAACTGAGTAAACGTCCCTGTCCGCCCGCCGCCACAAGGGTGTCCAGCGTTTCCTGGGCACCGGCAGCATCGCGGTGATAATGCACGCCAATGTTAAAACCGTCGGCGGCAAGCTGACAGGCGATGGCGCGGCCGATGCCTTTGCTCGCCCCGGTGACCAGAACAGAACGACTCATTCACAGGCTCCCTGATTAAAAAGCGACGCCAGCTCTTCCGGCGTCGGCTGAAACGTATTTACGCGGCCGGTCGCCAGCGTTCGATTATTCGCGTTGATAGCGCACTCAAAGCTGCCAAAGCGTTCATCCTGCATCAGCAGTTTTACTTCAATGGCGAGGGTCGCGCCTGCGGGCAGCATACCCGCCGCGCAGGTCAGTTCCCGTGCGCCAAGCACCATCCCCAGCGCGATGCTGTCCTGCCCGCGCTGCATCCGATGCCAGCCTGACCAGACGCCCACCGTCTGGGCCATCAGCTCCAGCGCATACCAGCCTGGCAGGTCGCCCTGCGCATCCAGAAAAGGGGCCAGTACACTGGTGGCATTCACGCTCACCTGGCAGCATGCCGTCTCTTCGCTGACGGAGATGACTTCCTCCAGCAGCAGCATGGGCGCGTCGTGGGGAAGATATTCCCCGGGGCTGAGATAAACCGTCATGCCGTCCTCCCGAGCAGAATACTGGCATTGTTGCCGCCAAAGGCGAACGAGTTGGAGAGGATCACCGGACGCATCAGCGGCTGCGCGGTCATCAGCACGCCGCAGGGCGGCAGCGCCGGATCCAGCGGCGAGCGGCTGAAATCCTGCGGCGGCAGGGGCAAATCGTGTTGCAGGATCAGCGCGCACAGCGCCGCTTCGGTGATCCCCGCCGCGCCCAGCGTATGCCCGGTTAAATGTTTGGTGGAGCTGCAAGGGATGGCCTCACCGAACAGCTGATTCACCACCTGGGATTCGATCTGGTCGTTCAGCGACGTCGCGGTGCCATGCAGATTGATATAGCCGACATCGGCTGGCGTCATACCCGCCTCACGCAGCGCCTGTTCAATAGCGCGGATCGCGCCTTCACCTTGCGGGTGGGGGGCGGAAATATGGTACGCATCGCTGGATTCGCCGATGCCGAGCAGGGCAAGCGGTTGTGGCTCGCGGGTTAGCATCATCAGCGCGGCCCCTTCGCCAATAGTAATACCGCAGCGATCCTGCGCAAAAGGCTGGCACAGCGACGGGGAGAAGGATTCCAGGCTGTGAAAGCCGTTCACCGGCATCCGGCTTAAGGTATCCGCGCCGCCGACAATCGCCACATCCGCCAGTCCCGCTTCGATCAGCCGCCGCCCGCTGATAATGGCGCGGGCGCTGGACGAACAGGCGGTGGAGAGCGTATACGCCGGGCCATCGAGCGCAAGCCAGTGGCTTAAAAAGCGCGACGGATCCCCCAGCTCCTGCTGTGCATACTGCCAGTCGGTGGAGGGATGGCCGTTAAGCGCCCGGTTGACGTGCTGATCGCCCTCATCCAGTCCGGAGGTGCTGGTGCCAAGCACCACGGCCACGCGATCGCGCCCGACGCGGGCAATGGCCTCGTCCACGGTGGGCTGGATCTGCGCCAGCGCCGCCAGCAGCAGTTGATTATTGCGCGTGCGGTGCGCGGAAAAGCTGTCGGGAATGGCGGGCAGATCGCCTTCCACGCTGCCGAGCATGGCGTCCGGCGCATCATATAGCCAGCCTTCACGACGCTGCATACCGGGGGCCACGCCACGCGTCAGATTCGCGGCGATCTCCGCGTTCGAACGGCCCAGCGCATTGATCATGCCGACGGCAGAAATATAGATCATCTCAGTCATCCAGATATTGAATGGTGATATGGTACTTAAAGACATGTTGTTCGATGCTGATCGGCTCACGTTTGCCGTGGCGCTGCAAATAGGTCACTTCGGTGACCAGCTTACCGCTGGCGTTACGCAGTTCACGCTTATCGCCTTTATCGGTCAGCGTCCAGCCCGCAGGCAATTGCTTCTGCCAGCTGGCAATCGGCCAGTGGCTGAGCATGACGTCGGCCAGCACCTGACTGGCGGGCGGCAGTTGCGGCACTACAATCGACTGTTCGGTGTGAATGCCGTGTTGATCGTAGGTGACGAGGAACAGACGAATGCCTACGGATGACAGCCCGGCCAGAGTGATCTTTTTATCATCGGCGTTGAGCATCACCAGCAGCGACTGAGTCTGGCCGTTCACACGACCGGTCAGCAACTGTTGCGAACTGACCGCAGGCGAAATACCCGGCGGGGGAAGCGTGACGCGGGTACCCGGTTGCAGCCACGCCTGCGGGCGGGTGTCGTCAGCGGGAGCACCGGAGTGGCTACAGCCGGTCAGCGCCAGTACCGCGAGCAGGGCGAGGGAGCGTAAAAGGTCGCGAAATATCATTTTTTTCTCTCTTTTTTACCGGGCATCGCCAGCGGTGAAAGCAGGAAGGCGGTGAAGATCCCGCTGACCAGCACAATGCCAAAACTGCTGATCGCCTGAGTGGCGCTGAACACCAGCATACCCAGCGTCAATAAGGTCGTCAGCATCGCCAGCGTCACCGCCAGCAGTGAGGTCAACGGCGT
The DNA here is from genome assembly GCF_018323985.1 of Enterobacter kobei. Classification (GTDB taxonomy): domain Bacteria; phylum Pseudomonadota; class Gammaproteobacteria; order Enterobacterales; family Enterobacteriaceae; genus Enterobacter_D; species Enterobacter_D kobei_A. Next base: position 268,414 of record NZ_AP024590.1, read on the forward strand.
GCCGCGTGGATTACTGAAAAACAGCGTGTAGTTAATGCCGATGCCGAGCACCAGCACCAGCGCCAGCAGCGAAAACAGATTGACCGCATGGCCTGTCGCCGCCAGCACCGCCAGCCCGCAGGTCAGCGACAACACCGACGGCACCAGGCTTATCAGCCCTTTACGCCAGCCCAGGCGCACTATCGCGCCGCAGGCGATCACCGCCAGCGCCACCAGCAGCAGGCCGGTGAGTAGGGTGCGGTACTGGGCAAACAGTGCGTCAAAGGTACTTTTGCGATCCACCCAGGCCACGCCCGGCTGCGCCTGCGCCAGACGTTGCAGCGCACGGCTGTCCTTAACGCCTTCCACCGGCACCAGCACGCCACTTTCGCCACCGGGCAGTGTCAGCCACATCAGCCGCCAGCCTTCGCTGGCCGGGCTGTTAAGCCATGCGTCGACGGTGACGTTCATCGGGCGCAAATCAGGCGTTACCGCGTTCATTCCCGTGCTTTGTAACGCACGGGCGATACCCGGCGCGGCCTGATGCAACAACTTAAGATCCGCGGTCTGACGCGCCAGTGAATTCAGCGGCACGGTGCGAAAGCCGCTCATCATGCCGGCATCCTGCGCCTTTATCAGCGTCGGGATCAGCGCTTCGAGCCGTTGCAGCGTCTGCTGCGCGCTGGTGCCGTAGACGACAAACCATTTCTGATCGACGCTCTGCCCGGTGAGCTGCGTAATGTTTTTTTCCTGCGCCAGCAGGTGCTGCGGCAGCGCCTGTAGCTGGGAAATATCATCGTTAATCTGCATGCGGGTCAGCCCTGCCAGCGACAGTACCGCGAGCACCAGCGGCAGACCGAGCGACAGCGTTTTATTGCGCCGCCACGCCGCCAGCCAGCGCAGCAACCATGTCATCGCCGGTACCGGACGCACCGGCAGGCCGCGCACCAGCCATGGATGCCAGAAGATCACCGTCAGACAAGACGCCGTCAGCCCGACCGCCGCGAACACCGCCATCTGGCGAATACCGGGGAAAGGAGCAAGCATCATGATCAGATAGGCCGCCACCGTGGTCAGCAGCGCCAGCAGCAGGGCATTGCGCACCTTTGTCAGACTCTCCCACGGCGAGGCGTGTTCGCCATGCACCATACGCTCGGTCAGATAATAGAGCGTGTAATCCGCGGAGATGCCGATGATGCTCATGCTCATCACCAGCGTCATCAGGTGCAGTTCCCCGAACAGCAACAGCGTGACGACCGTACCCGCCAGCGCACCGATGCCCACTGACATCAGGCACAGCAGCAGCGGACGCAGGGAGCGGAATACCAGCACAATCAGCAGGATCACGCCGAGGATCGTTGCCACGCCCAGCGTCGAAACATCCTGCTTCGCCTGCTGGCTGGCGTAATCGCTGTAAAAGACCGTGCCGCGCGATAACAGCTGCGCCTGCGGGAAGGCTTTTTTCAGTTGCTGTTGCAGGTCATTGAGGGTGGTGATGACGTCGTGCGTCTGCTGCATGTCGAAGGACTCACCGGCCAGCTCGCCATGCAGTAAATACCAGTAGTTTCCGGCCTCATCCTGCGTGACCAGCCAGCCGTCCATCAGCCGCAGACGCTGGGTATTCTGCGCCAGCGCCAGCTGCGAGCCGCGCATCAGCATCAGCGGATCGTTTTGCAGCTCTTTGCCGCTGACGCCGGAAAATGCTGAGTAGAGCTGGGAGAGGATCCACTGTGCCTGCGCCTCGCCGCCGTTTTGCAGGCGTGCGCGGGTGGCGGCATCGATCATGCCGTTACGATGATTAAAATAGAACGCGCCCCACTGTTGCTGGCTGGCGGCGTCCATCGGGCCTTTGACCTCCCGCAGGCCAGCGGACGTTTTAAGCAGCGTCAGCCAGCGCTGGGCCACCGCGGGATCCGCCTGTTTGCCGGGGCTGACCAGCCACACCACCTGCTTATCGAGGCGTTGCATAAAGCCGTCGTTAAGCGCGGGCGGAATATTACCCAGCGCCTGTTTGGGCAGCATCGCCAGCACGCTACTGTTCAGTCGCGCCTGCGGCAGGATCGCCATCAGCACGCCGAGCATCAGCAGGCACAGCAGCCCCCAGCCGAGCGCGGCGCGGGCGGCGTTAGTGCGCGGCAAAGCGTTGGCGTTCGTCATCGGTCAGGGCGGCAGGCGTTAAACGGTGAGCAGAGAAGGCGATGTCGGTGCGATCGCCCTGCTTATCATTAAGCTGGATAGTGTCGAGGTAAGTCTGTCCCGCCAGATTGATGGTGGCAAAAATCTTGTCCAGCGGTGTGGTGGTCGGCGTCAGCGACAGCGTCCAGCGCCCGTCGCCGCGATCCTGAAAATCAATACGGAAATTCTGCTCCAGCACCTTGCGGTCGGCCTGAAACAGCGCGCGCAGCAGATGATTAAACTGGAACATTTGCGGATTATTTTGCGCGGTGATCACCTGCGGTGCCTGGCCATTCACTACCTGCACCATGCGTGTGTCGTCCAGCATCAGCAGCATCGGGAAGGGGGTTTTTTGATCCCACAGCAGCCCCTGGTCGCGGGCGATGAGCATTTCGCCGCTGGAGCGCAGCGGCTGGGGCAGATCTTTAATCGCCCGTACCTGGGTAAAGTGCGCACGCACAACCGGTTGTTCGGTAAAGCGCTGTTGTAGTTCATCCAGCGTGACGGCGCTGACCAGCGGGCTTATCAGCATAATCAGTAAAGGCCAGCATTTCATGGCGTCACTCCCATACGTTCAAATAAAATGGCCGGGCTGACGAAGCACAATTCTTTGCTTTGCGCGTCAACAGCCACCTGAATGGTGTAGCCGGTGGTGGTGCGTTTTCCGCTGCTGGCATCGACGATCTCATAGTTGATCTTCAGGCGGTTTTCGTACTCCACCAGCGTGGCGCGCACGCGAAAGGTTTGTTCAAAGGTCAGCACATCGCGGTATTTCACCCGGGTATCCACCACCGGCCAGACGTAGCCGGAATCCCGCATCTGACGGTAACCATAATTGAACTGGTTGAGCAGCGCCTCGCGGGCAATTTCAAAATAGCGGAAGTAGTTGCCATGCCAAACCACGCCCATCATATCGACGTCGTGGAAGGGCACGGTCAGCGTGACTTCGGCAGTAAAGCGGGGATCGGTCAGCACACTTACTCCTTATCTCTGGCATCAGGTAATTGCCAGAAATCGAAAAAATTAAACCAGTCGAGAGGCGATTGCAGCGCGTAATGCTCAAGGCGGGCAGCATACCGGTCGATGGCCTGTTGCAACGCTGCCTGGCGCGCGGTGCGTGGCATCGGCAGCGGGTCAGCAAAAGGCTCACAGTGCAGGTGCAGGGTGCGATCGGGTTGCCGCAGGGCAAAAATCAGCAGCACCGGGCAACGCAGTGCCGCTGCCAGAATAAACGGCCCTTGTGGAAACGGCGCGGGATGGCCCATAAACCGGCTCCAGCTGACCCGCCAGTCGCCGCCGCGTTGCGGGATGACGGCGAGTCGATCGCCGACGATCGCCACCCATTCGCCGCGATCCAGTTTCTCTTTCAGCAGCATCGCCGTATCCGGGCCAATATGCGTCACCGGGATCAGATTCAGCGCCGCTTCGGGGGCCATCTCTTCCATGATCTGCTTAAAGCGGCGGGCGTTGTCGTTAAACACCAGCGCGTTGATGGTTTTGCTGCCGTCAAGCTGCGCCAGCGCGCGGCAGGCTTCCACATCGCCCAGGTGCGAGGCCAGCAGCAGCTTGCCCTGGGGATCGTCCAGGCCCAGCGCGCCTTGCGCACCCGGCGCAAAGTGCACGTCGCGGCCCATTTGCAGCTCGCCGCGCCAGCTGGCGACTTTATCAAGCATCGCCTCGCCGAAGCGTAAAAAGTGGCGATAGCTATTCAGTCCCGGCGGAACCGGCAGGCTACGGGCAATCAGCGTGGTACGTACCCGCGACAGCCACTTTTGCGACGCGCGCCGTGCCGGGTACGCGGTCAGCCAGTAGGCGGCGATCACCGGGAACAGCAGCAGTGAAAAGGCCCGGCGTCCGAACAGGCGCCAGACGGTGAGCATAATGCGCATGCCGAGCAGACCGCGCACTTCATCCTGCTGCGCCCAGTGCGCGGAACGGCGGCGAAACAGCAGCCCCGGCAAACGCGGTAACATGCCGAAAAACAGCCGGGTGTGCATCAGCGAGATGCGCACGTTGTCCCTGAAGGCATCAAAATGCGACAGCCCGTCCGGCGGATAGGTCACTTTCGTTGGCAGAAAATAGCTGGTGTTGCCCTGCCAGTAGAGGCGCACCATCACTTCGGTGTCAAAATCCATGCGCTGCCCGAGCGCGACCCGCGAGGCCAGCACCAGCGTCGGCGCAATGGGGTAGACGCGAAAGCCGCACATGCTGTCTTTGAGCTGCAATGACAGGGTTTCGATCCACACCCAGACGTGGGTGATCCAACGGCCATACAGGCGCGAGCGGGGGATCGAATCGTCATACACCGGCTGGCCGGAGATCAGCGCCTGCGGATGCTGTCGCGCCAGATCCAGCAGCGCGGGAATGTCTTCAATGGCATGCTGCCCGTCGGCATCCACCTGTACAGCGTGGGTGAATCCTGCCTCCGCGGCGTCCTGTAATCCCCGGATCACCGCCGCGCCTTTTCCGGCGTTTTCTGCCAGCCGTATCAACGTGACGTCGGCAAAGCGTGCGGGTAGCGTCTCCAGCACCTCGCGGGTGGCGGCGTCGCTGCCATCATCCACGATATAGCATGGCAACGCGCAGGCTTGCAGACGCGTCATGACCTGCGCCATCATCGCGCCGTGGTTATAGCAGGGGATCACCACGCAGGGACGGAAATTCAGCGACATAGGCGGATCTTCCCGCTGCTGGCGGTAAGGCGTTCGTCACCGGCGTGGCGCAGATAGCTGAAGCTCAGCGTCTCGCGCTCCGGCTGCCAGGCCAGCGATAAGGTCACGTGAGCCTCCGGCAGTAAGGGGGCCTGGAATTTCACGTTTTTAATGCTGTGGAAGCGAAAGTCCGGGGCCAGTAGCGCGATGGCGTAATGCATCGCCCAGTCCAGTTGCGCTACGCCTGGCAATAACGGCTGCACGGCAAAATGGCCCTTAAACCACAACAGGGACGGCGCAAGATACAGCACGATGTCGGCGTGTCGGGGATCGGGCTGGTGGCGTGCAATTTCATGGGGTTTCATGAAATAACTCCTGTAATTGCGCATAGACACGCTTGTTCATACTGTTGACCGGAATTTCATCAATGATGCGCCAGTAGCGCGGCACGGCGACCGGCTCCAGCCACGGGCGCAGCGCACGTCGCCATGACAGCTCCTGGGATTTACCCCCGCGCTGCTGCCATTGCTGACGAAATGCCTCGTCCAGCACCAGCAGCACACCAACCGCCTGACGCCCATGACGAGTGATCGCCAGCGCCGCCGCGTCACGTACGCCGTTCAGTTCCAGCACGCGCTGCTCGATCTCGCACAGCGAAATGCGTTTTTCTTCGATTTTGACCACCCGGCCACGGCGTCCCGCCAGATGAAAGGAACCATCTGCAAAAAAGTGGATAACGTCATCCAGCAATAAGCCGTTTTTGTCAGGGATCAGCGGCGATATAGCGCGAAACGCCTCGCCTTGCGCCACAAATTGAATCCCGGCAAAGGGCTGCCAGGGCATGTCATCCTGCTGGCGGTGCCGCCAGCCGAGAATGCCCGTTTCGGTGCTGCCATAAATTTCATCCGGCCAGACGTGCGTCCAGTCAGCGGTTTGCATCACATCCGCCCACGGCAGCTTGCCGCCTGCGGAGAAAATCATCGCCAGCGGCGGTGGCGTAAGGCGTACATCAAGCCGCTTCAGAAAGGCCGGACTGCTGATAAAGGCATAACGGTGCTGGTGATCAAGCGCCGCCAGTTGCTCAGCGTAATAGAGCATTGCGGCATGCAGCGGCAGACCGAGCGCCATCGGCAGCATAATGCGGAAAGTCAGGCCGTACAGATGCTGGGGCACCACCGAGGCGACCACCCGGCATCCGGCCAGCCGTCCGGCAAAACGGTCGGCCAGCAGGCGCGCTTCGCGATCAAGACAGGCTACCGGCTTAACGATACGGCGCGGTTGCCCGGTGGAGCCGGAGGTGAACAGCTCGACAAAGGCATCCGACGCGATGGCAGGCAGGGGCGGAAAATCAACCACGCTCTCACCGTAAGACGTGACGACCAGCGCCGTGCCGCACCAGTGCAGCGGCTTATCGCTGAGCAGCCCGTCAAACAGCGCCCGCTGTTCTTCCAGCAGCGGCTCACGGCAATGACCGGGGATCACAGGTGTTTTTCCGGCGTGCAGCGTGGCCAGCAACGCGACAATAAACAGATAGCTGTTTTCAAAGCACAGCGCCCAGCGTGCGCCATCATGCTGGCGCAGGATCTCGACCAGTTGCGCCACATCGAAACGGAGCTCGCCCAGCGTCCAGGTGCGATCGTGAAGCCAGGCGACCGGCGTGTCGTTCGCGCGCGGGGCGTCCAGCCATTGTGCCAGAGGGAGTGTCGGGGTCATGATGTTTCCCGTTTGATTATCCGGCAGCGCACCAGCCACTCTGCGGCCATCAGCAGCCCCATCAGCAGGTAGGCGATCATGCCGTTCCATGCGGTCCAGACTTGCATATCACCGTGCAGGGCCGTCGCCAGGGCAATGGTACCGTTGCCGACAAAAAAGGCGCACCACACTTGCGTGACGCGGCGGGTGTAACGCACCGCAACCTCAGGGAGCTCTGGCTCGCGCAGCCGGGCCAGCCGTTCAACCAGCGGCATTGGCGTCCACAGCGATCCCCCAAATACGGCGAGCATCACCAGGTTAACCGCCACCGGATAAAACAGCAGCCATTGATGGGTTTTAAACAGCGCACTGAGCAGGCACAGCGTCAGGCCGACCAGCGCGACGACCTGCAATATAAAGCGCATCGGCCCGGCGGTATGGCGCGCCTGGCGCAGACGCGCAAGCAACAGCAGCGCCATCAGCGGCAGCAACCAGTGCAGGCTGTGATGCGCCAGGCCAAACCAGATCACAAAAGGCCAGCCCAGCATCATCAGGGCGGTGATCTGTTGCACACCCGGACGCCAGCGGGAGCGTTGCATCGCGGATCAGGCTTCGCGCAGCAGGCGTTCTACCGCGTCCACCACATCCTGCACGGTGCGCACGGCTTTGAACTCTTCTGGCTTAATCTTTTTGCCGGTCTTCTTTTGCAGATGGACGACCATATCGACGGCATCAATACTGTCCAGCTCCAGATCTTCGTAAAGGCGGGCTTCAGGCGTGATGGCGTCCGGTTCGATTTCAAACAGTTTGATCAGCAGGGCAGAGACTTCGTCGTAAATAGCGTGTTGTTCATTCATAGCAGCAGGCTCGTGCTCAGGCGCGTTGCGCGTGGATAAAGGACGCCAGCGTCGCGACGGAGTAAAAATGCTGGCGCATCTCTTCACTTTCCGCAGAAAGTACCACGCCATACTGGTTTTTAACCGCCAGTCCCAGTTCCAGGGCATCAATGGAGTCCAGCCCTAAACCGTCGCCGAACAGCGCCGCATCGGTATCGATGTCGTCCGGCGTTAATTCGTCGAGATTAAGGGTGTTAATAATAAGATTTTTAATTTCAAGAGAGAGCGCTTGCATCATTCATTCCTGCTAAAGGGTCCTGGCCCGGTGATAACTGATGCAAAAGATGCCGGTTAAGCTGCCTTGCCGCCAGCGCCGGTTCTTGCGATTTTGCATCATAGTAATTTTTTATTTTTACCCGCTCGCGCACCTGTACGGTGAACATCGGTTTGCGGGGTGGCACATCATACCATCGGCTGTTTTTATCCAGCAGATGTTCACTACAGTGGATTAGCACAATGCGTACATCACTGTTGCAGCGCACGGCGATATTGGCCGCGCCACGTTGCAGCGTCATCGCTTCCCCTGGCCGCGTGCGCGTCCCTTCCGGGAAGATCATCAGGGTGTCGCCCTGTGCCAGTCGCTGCTGACAGGCGGGCAACAGGGTGTCGGCCTGGCTGTTGATCAGGTAGTCCGCCGCCCGAACCACGCCGCCGAGAAACGGATTACGCAGCAGTGCGCTTTTCACCAGGCAGTCGGTTTCCGGCATCACCGACGCCAGCAGCACGTAATCGATAAGCGTCGGATGGTTTGCCACCACCAGACAGCCGCGCTCGTGGAGCAAGATATCGCTACCCTCGATACGGTAATCCAGCACGCCCAGCGTTTTTGCCGCCCGTAAAAAGAAGCGAAAGCTGGCGGCAATGCTGCGTCGGGCCAGACGGCGACGGCGGATTTTATCGCGCTGCACCAGCAGCAACACGTTAAACCACACCAGCGACAGCATGAGGCCACCAAGACCAAATAGCACAAAGCACAGGCCGGTCATCACCAGACGCCATAACCAGTTCAGTGCCGGCGCAAGCTTACTCATGCGCGGCGGCTCCAGCACCACTGTAACCGCTCGCCGTCCAGGGTGAACGCCGCATCATCGCGCAGGAAATGCTGTAAAAATTGCATACTCTGGGCGAGTGGCGGTTCGCTGAAGGCGGCGGCACGCTGCGTCCGGCACTGCCAGTCGTCGCCCGCTTCAATCACCAGCGCCACGGCATACGCCCAGGTGGGCATCGCTTCCGGCAGGCCGGAATGGTAAAACGCCGGCAGCGTACCGTCGAAATCGACCATCAGCACACGCTGATAGCCCGCATGCAGCAGTCCCGCCACTTCGCACAGGCCTTGCTGGAAGGTATCAATACCCGCCGAGAGTGATGACGAGACAATCGGCTGCTGCGCGGCAATGGTGAGATTCCCCACCGCCGAGTTATGCACGGACAGCGCAAAATCGGTGGGGGAGACCGCCTGCCCGGTCGCCAGGGCATGCAGAATGCGGTAGTTCCGTTCCAGCTCACCGTGACGACTGGTGTAGAGCACCGCGTCGATAGAATGACGTCGTAGCATCGCCATGCCGCATTCCACCGCCAGTCGACTGCCAGAGCTCAGGCGGCGGGCGGTCATCATGGGCAGTTCGGTGAGCTTTGCCTGCGGTGCATCGGGATCGATGACGTGATGCTGGCAGGCCCATTCCCGCCATTGCGCCGTGTCGCTCAAGCCCGGCGCTCTGGCCTGCCAGTCAATTATGTTTAATGCTAAATTCATCCACGCCAGCTCGCGAAAATCGTCACAAAGTTGACGCTACTTTCAACGTCACGTTCTTACTGTTTTTGACATATCAGCAGGGTATGTCCCAGGCCGAGATTATCGTGGCGCTGGTCTATCCTGAAACCCGCGCTTTCAAGATAATGATAAAACTTTTCTACGCTGTAGAAACGGCTGTTGCCGTTTGCCATACAGGTAAAATAGAGCGACGAAGCATTCAGACTGAACGACGCCGCTTCAAATTTTTGTGCATCCCAGAACAGTTCCATAATGCACAGCCGCGCCCCCGGTTTCATCACCGTGGCGACCTTGCTTAACATGGCGATAATTTGTTCAGGAGAGAAGCAGTCGAGGAACTGACTCATCCACCATATATCGGCATCACCGGGTAACGGTGTCGTTCCCAGCATATCCACCGCATGAAAATCGATGCGCGCTGACAGACCTGCGGCCTCGACATTGTGGCGCGCCAGAGCGATCTGCTGCGGCAGATCCAGCAAGGTGACGCTGACATTCTCATCATATTTGCAGCAACGCAATGCCCATTTTCCGGTATTTCCGCCGACATCGTACAGTTTTGCCGGTTTGCTGGCGAATATATATGGCAGCGCAGCGTTAAATGCCGCATCAGAATAGAAATGATCGAAGGCAAACCAGCTTTCGCGCGCCGCTTCGGGTAATTCCGAAAGTGCGGGATATATGGTCGGCCAGTCGCCAAAGACTTTTAATCCGCTTGGCTGTCCGGTCTCCAGCGCCGTTTGTAAATTAAATAATCCCTGATAACAAACGTGCTGGGTGAAATCCATATTGATACGCGTCATGGGATCATGCAGCAGAAAATGCCCGACTTTCGCGAGGGCATAATGCCCGGCATGATGGGTGATGATGCGTCCGCTCAGGCCCATGTCCAGCAGCACGCCAATCGCATATTCACTGGCGGCGCTGTTGGCGACAATATCCGCCAGCGGCGCGCCGCGCTTTCCTTGTTTATCCAGATATGCCAGTACACCAAAATTGCGCAGGCACAGGGCGGTCTGAAATAACATCGGGGCAAAGGCAATACGCTGCGCTTCGGTGATCGCGTCCAGTGCGCTTAAGGTATCCTGCTGGTACATCGGGCCTTATCCTTTCTGATTATTGCGTGCCGCTCGCTGACAGATTGACCTGAATATCTTTATCGAGGTTATTCACCCAACGGTTATAGTTTTTATGAATTTTCCCGCCGGACGCACGCAGGTTCTGACTGTTGGCGTAGGTAATGGAGTAGCTGGTGGCGGTGTAATTCACGCGCACTTCCGCCATATGGTCGCGGGATTGCTGACGCGCCGTGATCGCGCCAGGACCGGCATCGTTCATGATCCACTGACGCTGTGCGCCTGCTTTCAGAATGGCGCTTCTGACCTGCTCCTGGGTGTGGCCCACGCTGACGGTGCTGTGAACATTGTAAACTGGCGCAGTGCGCGCACATCCGGCCAGCGCGCCGACAACCGCGAGCGCCGCAAATAACCTGGCATATTTTTTCATGACGACTCCGTATCAATAATGATGGCAATGACAGATCAGACCGGAGACGCGAATAATGGAGCATTATTCGACGGTATATCGGCAGCTAATGATCTGCGCGCGCAATAATAAATTATTGATAATTAAAAGGCGCGTTTTTTTATTCGCCATGACGTAATTAATTTTTACGTTGATGCCGATCATAAAAAAATAGCCTGGAATTATCTCAATATAATCCAGGCTATTTAAATTAAATTTTTACGCGTTTATTCCGCAAACGGTATTGGTCGCGATGATTTATCGCTAGCCGGGCAGCCTGGTTTTAGGACGACCAGGTCCCAGCAGGATCGCCAGCTTGCTGCCGCCTTTGGTGGTTTCCATCCAGATCTTACAGACGCTGGTAAGCGGCACCGAGAGCAGCATACCTACCGGGCCGAGCAGCCATCCCCAGATCAGTAACGATAAGAACACCACCATCGTCGACATGCCCAGTCGGTGACCCATCATGCGCGGCTCCACCATATTCCCGAGGATCATATGCACCACGAGGAACAGGATCCCCACCATCATAAATTCATAGAAACCGTTAAACAGGAAAGCCTGGATCATCGGCGGAATAGCTGAAATGACCGAACCGATATTGGGCACATAGTTAAGCAGGAATGCCAGCACGCCCCACATCAGGGCAAACTGCACGCCCAGCAGCATTAATCCCAGCCAGATGATTGCGCCGGTCCACAGGCTGATCAGCGTTTTCAGCGCCAGATAGTGGGAGACACCTTTTAAGGCACGGTGCAGCCCGGCGATGTGGATCTGCGGATTGTTCAGCGCAAAGCGCAGTTTGTACGGCAGATGGCGCACTTCAAACAGCATAAACACCACGGTCATCACCAGCAGCACGATACTGGCCATGGCGTTCGACAGGCCGGTCATCAGCAGGGTAGCGAAGGCCATCATTTTGTCGGAGTCCATGCGCTGTAACATACGCTCCGGCGACATGTGCAGATGCAGGAACGGCATCATGTCCTGTAACTGAAGCACTTTGCGGGTTAATTCCTTGTTGTATTTAGGCAGCATGGTGATGAATTCATTAAACGACGCGGCCAGTACGCCAAACAGCGCGGTCAGCACAATCATCATTACCACCACCACAATGGTGATTGCCACCGGGCGTTTCACACCCCGGCGCAGGAACCAGGTGACCAGCGGGTTAAGAACGATGGCGAAAAACAGCGCCATTAATAACTGAACAATAATGTCGGCGGCAGCATGTATGCCCGCCAGAATAATAACCAGAGAGGCCAGTTTAAGAAGTATGTGCAAACCCGCTTTATCGGGCTGGGGGGTGGTCATAGTGAATTCCTTTATTCGCAGTCCCGCTAAGTGTAGTGCGTTAGCGGCGCTTCGCATGACGTGCATTATCTGAATCTGCTGCTGATTTTCCGCCGTCATCATGATAATAGTGAAACACTGTTGTAAAAAATGTGGTGAGTTCCATGCCTGAACCCGTTGCCGAACCGGCGCTGAACGGACTGCGCCTTAATCTGCGCATTATCTCTGTCGTTATTTTTAACTTCGCCAGTTATCTGACCATCGGCTTACCGCTGGCGGTGCTGCCGGGCTATGTCCATGATGTGATGGGATTTAGCGCCTTCTGGGCGGGACTGGTGATCAGCCTGCAATATTTTGCCACCCTGGTAAGCCGTCCTCATGCCGGACGCTATGCCGACTTGTTCGGCCCGAAAAAGATTGTCGTCTTCGGTTTATGCGGCTGCGTGCTGAGCGGCCTGTTTTATCTGCTGGCGGGGCTGAGCACCGCCACGCCGGTGGTCTGTTTGCTGCTGCTGTGCCTGGGCCGCGTGATCCTCGGCATCGGGCAGAGTTTTGCCGGGACCGGGGCTACGCTGTGGGGCGTTGGCGTGGTGGGATCGCTGCATATCGGTAAAGTGATCTCCTGGAACGGTATTGCCTCCTATGGCGCGATGGCGATCGGTGCCCCGCTGGGCGTGCTTTGCTATCACTACACCGGCCTGACGGGGCTGGCGGTGATTATTATGGCGGTAGCGGTGACAGCGCTGCTGTTCGCGCTGAGCCGTCCGACGGTGAAGGTCAGCAAAGGCAAGCCGCTGCCGTTTCGCGCGGTACTGGGCCGGGTCTGGCTGTATGGCATGGCGCTGGCGCTCGGCTCCGCCGGGTTTGGCGTCATCGCCACCTTTATCACCCTGTTTTACGATGCCCGTGGCTGGGATGGCGCGGCCTTTGCGCTTACGCTGTTCAGCTGTGCGTTTGTTGGCACGCGACTGTTTTTCCCCAATACCGTAAACCGCGTCGGCGGCCTGAACGTGGCGATGGTCTGCTTTGTGGTGGAAACGCTCGGTCTGGTGTTAGTGGGGCTGGCGGTCGAGCCGTGGATGGCAAAAGTGGGTGTGTTGCTGGCAGGGGCAGGCTTTTCGCTGGTCTTCCCGGCGCTGGGCGTGGTGGCGGTAAAAGCAGTACCGCAGCAAAATCAGGGGGCGGCGCTGGCGACCTATACGGTATTTATGGATCTGTCGCTGGGGGTGACCGGACCGGCAGCCGGGCTGTTAATGGCGTGGGCGGGCGTATCGGTGATCTATCTGGCCGCAGCGGGGCTGGTCGCAGTGGCGCTGCTGCTGGCGTGGCGGTTAAAAAAACGGCCTCCACTGGAGACCGTTTTGTAGCGGTTTGAACCTGCGTAGTCCGGGTAAACGCTGCGCCACCCGGCAGAGCCTTATTTCAACACGATGGTGTTGATAATGTTCTCAGCCGCCGTTTGCGCCTGCTGCTGGTTTTCCGCCGGCAGCGTGACCTGAATGGTCAGCAGTTTATTATCCACTTTACCCAGCACGACGGACGACCATGCGGTCTGACCTTTGGCAGAGATAATGCTGTCGAGCTGTTGCATTTTCTGGCCTTTCACGTCGATGGATTTGTTGGTCACTACCTGCAGCTGCGGATCGCGGCTGCGCTGCTGATCTTCCAGACGTTTGGTCAGCACAGACAGTTCTTCGTTGCTGTTGTCGCCGACGATAACAATCACCGCTTTCTGACCAGTGGCATCAGAGTAAACGTGCATGTTATTGGCCTGGGTGCCCAGTTTGCCGCTCTGGTCGCTCATGTCTGCGGGCAGCGAGAAACTCAGCTTGCCATCCAGCAGCGTTACCGGTTGGCCCGTTGCATTGGCTTCCGCCGTTGCGGCCTGCGCCGGAGTCGCTTTATCATTGTTGTCACAGGCCGCCAGCCCCATTACCAGCAGGCCAATACCGACATACTTAACCAGATTGCGCATTGACTTCTTCCTTTCGATAAACGGCCATAACGGCTCATTCGTCCATCTTATCACAAGTTGTCAGGCGTACCTTTAACTGGCCTGCAACGCAGGAATTTCAGATTTATCTGCCAGCCTTTTCAGGCACATATTCAGTAATACGCCATACATGGGCAGGAAGAAGACCAGGCTGATAAGCACCTTGAAGCTGTAGTCCACGAGCGCAATTTCCATCCAGTGTTGCGCCATAAACGCATCCGGACTGCGCCAGAAGGCGATAAAGAAGAAGGCGATGGTATCGCTGGCGTTACCGAAGACGGTGGACACCGTCGGCGCAAGCCACCAGTGGCGGCTCTGGCGCAGGCGATTAAACACGCGCACGTCGAGGATCTGCCCCAGCGTATAAGCCATAAAGCTGGCGGCGGCGATGCGGGCGACAAACAGGTTGAAATGCGCCAGCGCGCCGAATCCCTGCCAGCTGCCCATATAAAACAGCGACGAGATGATATAGGACACCACCAGCGCTGGGATCATCACGGCAAAGATAATGCGTCGGGCCAGCGGTGCGCCAAAAATACGCACGGTCAGATCGGTGGCGAGGAAAATAAACGGAAAGCTGAACGCGCCCCAGGTGGTGTGAAAACCGAAAATAGAGATCGGCAACTGCACCAGATAGTTACTGGAGGTGATCACCAGTAAATGGAATAGCGATAACCAGAACAACGCTTTTACGCGCTGGGATTGAGAGAACTGCGACATATTGTGACCTTTTTAGTTGTTGGGGTTAGGGAACCCAATTAATGCGACGTAATTTTATAAAGCCGCCGCATCATACTGCTTTAGTGCACCATTGCAATGGCTAATTTTCACGCAATCGTTAACCTGACTTGCGTCACAAAAATGGCGGCGTAAACTATGGCGGTTTTTGACCGGATGAGACAACCATGAGCGATCTGTTTACCACACCTGACCACACTCTCGATGCGCTGGGGCTGCGTTGCCCGGAACCCGTCATGATGGTACGCAAAACCGTGCGCGGTATGCAGCCGGGCGAAACCCTGCTGATCATTGCCGACGATCCGGCGACCACGCGCGACATCCCCGGTTTTTGCCGTTTTATGGAGCATGAACTGGTGGCTCAGGAGACAGGATCCCTGCCATATCGCTATCTGCTGCGTAAGGGCGAATAGCACCCGTTGCAAAAAGAACCTCTGTTGTCACATTGTTAAACCTCCGTTTCATTATTTTAGCGCTTTTGTGAACCGCTTCACCCCTGCTCGTCACAACCCAGGCTAATTTTTAAGCGTAAAAAATAAAACACAGTTTTACCGCTGACCCTACCCTGGAGCTGACCCGATGAAAACGACCCTCAAGCCGTTACTGGCTTCCCTGTGCCTGTCTACCGCCTCTTTACTGTTTGCCCCTGCCGTTATGGCACAGGTGATAAAAGCCGCCGACGTGCATCCGCAGGGCTACCCGAACGTGGTGGCTGTGCAGAACATGGGCGAAAAACTGAAACAGCAAACCGATGGCAAATTAGAAATTAAGGTCTTCCCTGGCGGCGTACTGGGGGACGAAAAGCAGATGATCGAACAGGCACAGATGGGGGCGATCGATATGATCCGCATCTCGATGGCACCGGTCGCCGCCATTCTGCCGGACATTGAGGTTTTCACCCTGCCGTACGTTTTCCGCGATGAAGACCACATGCATAAGGTGATCGACGGTGATATCGGCAAAAGCATCGGTGAGAAGCTGACTAACAACCCTAAATCGCGGCTGGTGTTTCTTGGCTGGATGGATTCCGGCACACGTAACCTGATCACCAAGACACCCGTCACCACGCCTGAGGCGCTGAAAGGGATGAAGATCCGCGTACAGGGCAGCCCGGTGGCGCTGGCGACCCTGAAAGCAATGGGTGCGAACGCGGTGGCGATGGGGGTGAGCGAGGTGTACAGCGGCATGCAGACCGGCGTTATCGACGGCGCGGAAAATAACCCGCCTACCTTCGTGGCCCATAACTATCTGCCCATCGCCAAAAATTACACCCTCAGCGGCCACTTTATTACCCCGGAAATGCTGCTCTATTCAAAAGTGAAATGGGACAAACTCAGCGCCGACGACCAGCAGAAAATCCTGACCCTCGCCCGTGAAGCGCAGGCCGAACAGCGCACACTGTGGCAGGCGTATAACGCCGATGCGGTAGAGAAAATGAAAGCGGGCGGCGTGAAATTCCAGGAAATCGACAAGGCGGTCTTTGTGAAGGCAACAGAGCCGGTGCGCGCGCAGTATGGCGACAAACACCAGGATCTGATGAAAGCCATCGCGGATGTGAAGTAATTCTGCTGCGCCAGCCGCCCGCTGGCGCATAACGCCTTGTGGAGGACGTATGTCCGAAATCTACCTGAAGTGGATGGATCGCCTGTACCTGCTCGCCATGACTGTGGCGGGGATTTCCCTGCTGGTGATGACCATTGTCATCCCCATCGGGATTTTCTCGCGCTACGTGCTTAACCGCGGCGAGTCCTGGCCGGAGCCGGTCGCCATTATCTGTATGGTGACTTTTACCTTTATCGGCGCAGCGGTGGGCTATCGCGCCGGATCGCACATCGCCGTCAATATGTTGACCGATCGTCTGCCGCTGGTGCTGAAAAATGCCTGTGCACGGCTGGTGGACCTGTTGATGCTGTTCATCTCCTGTCTGATCTTCTGGTACAGCTACTTATTGTGCATGGAGCTGTGGGAGCAGCCGGTTGCAGAGTTCCCGTTGCTGACCTCCGGGGAGAGCTATCTGCCGCTGCCCATCGGTTCGGCGATCCTGATCCTGTTTGTGCTTGAGCGGCTGCTGTTCGGTTCCCAGGAGAACCGCCCGGTGGTGCTGATTGGTAACCATAGTTAAGGGGTGAAAGATGGATGCATTTGTGTTGTTGTTCACCCTCGCCGTGCTGCTGGCGGTGGGAATGCCGGTGGCCTTTGCCGTCGGCCTGAGCGCCGTTGCGGGCGCGCTGTGGATCGATTTACCCCTCGAGGCGCTGATGATCCAGATCACCAGCGGGGTGAATAAATTTACGCTGCTGGCGATCCCGTTCTTTATTCTCGCCGGGGCGATCATGGCCGAAGGGGGGATTGCCCGGCGGCTGGTGAATTTCGCCTATATTTTTGTCGGATTTATTCGCGGTGGCCTGTCGCTGGTGAATATCGTCGCTTCCACCTTTTTCGGCGCGATTTCCGGCTCGTCGGTGGCGGATACCGCCTCGATTGGCAGCGTGATGATCCCGGAAATGGAAAAGAAGGGCTATCCGCGGGATTACGCGGCGGCGGTGACCGCCAGCGGTTCGGTGCAGGCCATTCTTATCCCGCCCAGCCACAACTCGGTGATTTACTCTCTGGCCGCAGGCGGCACGGTGTCCATCGCCACGCTGTTTATCGCCGGTGTGCTGCCGGGACTGCTGCTGGGCGTCTGTCTGATGATCATGTGCCTTGGCTTTGCCCATAAGCGCGGTTACCCGAAAGGCGACAGGATCCCGTTTAAGCAGGCGCTGAAGATTTTCTTTGATGCGCTGTGGGGGCTGTTTACCGTCGTGATCATCCTCGGCGGGATTTTGTCGGGTATTTTTACCGCCACCGAATCCGCTGCTGTGGCCTGCCTGTGGGCATTTTTCGTCACCATGTTTATCTACCGTGACTATAAATGGAGCGAACTGCCGAAGCTGATGTGCCGTACGGTGAAAACCGTCACTATTGTCATGATCCTGATAGGCTTTGCCGCCGCCTTCGGTGCGGTGATGACCTACATGCAGCTGCCGGAACGCATTACCGGTTTCTTTACCTCGCTGTCGGATAACAAGTACGTCATCCTGATGTACCTCAACGTTATGCTGCTGCTGATCGGCACGCTGATGGATATGGCGCCGATTATCCTCATCCTGACGCCGGTGCTGCTGCCGGTCACCAATGCGCTGGGGATCGATCCGGTGCACTTTGGCATGATCATGATGGTCAATCTGGGGATCGGCCTGATCACCCCGCCGGTGGGATCGGTGCTGTTTGTCGCCAGCGCCGTAAGTAAGCAGAAGATCGAGTCCGTCGTGCGCGCGATGCTGCCGTTCTACGGCATGCTGCTGGTGGTGCTGGGAATGGTGACCTACATCCCGGCGATCTCGCTGTGGCTGCCGCATTTGCTGGGGATGCAGTAATCCCTGACCCTCTCCCGGAAGGAGAGGGAACGGATCGCGTGCCAGCTGTCAGCGTCCCTTACTCAACAACCGCAGCGCATTCGCGGTGACCAGCACGGTAGCGCCCGTATCTGCCAGCACCGCCAGCCACAGGCCGGTGATGCCGAGCAGCGTCGTGACGAGGAAAATGGCTTTCAGGCCCAGTGCGATGGCAATGTTCTGCCGGATATTGGCATGGGTAGCGCGGGCCAGCTGGATCATCTGCGCCAGTCCCGTCAGACGGTTGTGGGTCAGCGCCGCATCTGCGGTTTCCAGCGCCACGTCGGTGCCGCTGCCCATGGCGATGCCGATGGTGGCGGCTTTCATGGCGGGTGCGTCATTAATGCCATCGCCCACCATTGCCAGTGGCGACTGCTGATCCAGCGCAGTCACGGCGGCCACCTTATCGGCGGGCAATAACCCGGCACGGAATTCCAGCCCCAGCGTGCCGGCAATCGCTGCCGCCGCGCGGGAATTATCGCCGGTGAGCATCACGCCGCTGATCCCAAGCTGACGCAGACTATTCACCGCTTCAGCCGCATCTTCCCGCAGCGTATCGCGCAGCGCCAGGGTGCCGCACAATTCACCATTGCGCAGCACGGCGATCACCGTCTGGCCCTGCGCTTCCTGTTGCTGAATTTGCGTTTGCCAGTTTTCGTTCAGCACACCGGCAGGCAGTTTATCCGGCGCGCTGATGAAGATCAGTTGTCCGTCAACCTGCGCCTCAATGCCCTTGCCGGGCAGGGTGCGCTGGCTTTCCGCCTGCATCAGCGGCAGGTTACGCGCCTGCGCTTCCCCCACGATGGCCAGCGCCAGTGGATGGGTAGAGCCTTGCTCCACAGCAGCGGCACAGGCCAGCAGTTCATCTTCACTGATCCCCTGTGGCGACACGCCCACCACCTGCGGTTTACCGATCGTCAGAGTGCCGGTTTTATCGAAAGCCACCTGACGAATACGGCCCAGTTGTTCCAGCGCCGCGCCGCCTTTGATTAACGCCCCGCGACGCGCCGCCGCCGCCAGCCCTGAGGTGATGGCGGCAGGGGTGGAGATCACCAGCGCACACGGACAGCCAATCAGCAGCAGCGTCAGGCCCTTGTAAATCCATTCATACCATGCCGCGCCCGTCAGCAACGGCGGCAGCACGGCGACCAGCAGCGCCGCGGCCATGATGACTGGCGTATAGACGCGGCTGAAGCGATCGATAAAGCGTTCGATGGGCGCACGACGCTCTTCGGCTTCTTCTATCAGTTGCAGAATGCGATCGATGGCGCTTTCCCCGGGCCTGGAGATAACTTCCAGCGTGACCAGCCGGTCGACGCTGGTCGCCCCGGCGGGGACTTTTTCCCCGGCGCGGCGCTCGACGGGCACCGACTCACCGGTTAACGCGCTTTCATCAAAGCTGGCGAAGGCGGCGAGCAGTCGGGCATCCGCCGGTAAGCGCCCGCCCGCCGCCACTTCAATGACGTCGCCGGGACGCAGACTCTCGGGAGCCACAGATTCACGCGCTGTTCCCCTGAGCCGTATGGCGCTTTCCGGCTTCAGGGCCATCAGCGCCGTCACGCCCTGGCGGGCGCGGCTGGCAGCCCAGCCTTCCAGCCGCTCGCCAACCAAAAACAGCAGCAAAACCATCGCCGCTTCGGCGGTGGCACCGATAAACAGCGCGCCGATGGCCGCTACGCTCATCAGCGTTTCAATGGCAAACCAGCTGCCGCTTGTGATCAGCCGTAGCGCCTGTCGGGCAATGGGATACAGGCCGACCAGCGTGGTGGCGATAAACGCCAGCTGGCCGAGGGGATGATTAAGCTGTTCCAGCCCCCAACTGATGGCCATCATGATCACCAGCGTCAGCAGCGGCAGATTTTCCCGCAGGACAGAGGTTTGCGCCGCTGGGGTCTCGGCATCACGCAGCGTATAACCGGCGCGCTGTACAGCGGCTTCAATCTGCGCACGCACATCGTGCCCGGCATCGACAATCAGTTTTTCGGTCGCGAAGGTGACCTGCACCTGATTCACGCCTGCAACCTGGCGCACAGCGGTTTCGACCTTACGGGCGCAGGCGGCGCAGTCCATCCCGGCAACCTGCCAGCAAAAACGGTTGCCCTGCGGATCGCCGGACAGCGGTGCAGATGCCGGTTCGGCGTGGTCAGCGCAGCAGGAGGTTTCAGGCGCAGGGGTTAACGGGCGCAGCGTGGTGCGGGCAAACTGCGGCGTTTTTTTGACGGGCGGGGGCGTGATCATGGCATCCTCCGGGAACGATAATTTTCTCATTACCCGGAGGATACACTCTGGAGTCGACTCCAGAGTCAAGCGTTATAAGTAGAGCGACCGTACGATGAGGAAATGGCCGGCAAAGTAGCAGGCGGCAGAAATAGCATTGTCGGCATGGAAGCGGCGGCGGTAGTGGCTGCCCAGCCAGACAATATTTCCCAGCAGCAACAGCGCGGCGCCCACAAAGGCAGACAGGGCCGGAGCCGTCGGACGGAAGAACCACAGCTCGCCCGCCAGCCACACCATCACCAGCGTCATGGCGATGAACGTACAAATCGGCCAGCGCAGATCTTCAAGCCGTGTCCAGATCACCGCTATCAGCAGCGCGCCAATGACCAGCAGCGCCAGCGGCAGCGGCCAGAAAAAGGACAGCGTCATTTGTCCGGCAAAGTAGATGGTGTAAAGCAGATGTGCGAGGAAATACGCCCCGATGGCATACAGCAGACGCTGGCGCGGGAGCAGTGTCAGTGCATCACCGATCAACGAGGCGCAAAGCCCTGCCAGCACCAGATAACTGATGGCATCAAACATCGGTGCCTGCCAGGCAAGCAGCAACAGCAGCAGTAAGGTGACGGGTTTAAATACCCAACGTTGCCATGCCGGACCACGATACGACGCGTCGACATACAACCATGCAGAAAAACATACAGCGATAAACGACCAAAGCATCTTAATTCCTTGAATTCGTTATTGTCGCGTGGGCGTTGCGCCCACAGCCCTGTCTTCAGTGTAGTGGTCGCGCAACGCGGATGGCAACGCCCCATCGGCCTGCGGAGGGACTTTCCGCATTTTCTGAGGCAACCGGTGAGGATTATTTTTTGTTTTGCATCGCTTTCAGGCGCTTTTGCCAGACCAGCAGTTCGAAGACGCCGAACAGGAAAACGCGCCACTGCTCCAGGGTCGTCATCTGCGGGCCGTCTTTCGGCAGCGCCGTTTTCAGCATCACCATCTGTAAGGCGTGCATAAAGGCGGTAAAAATCAGCGCGACGTTAACGAAGATATTCAGCGGGCGCGGGAAAGGGTGGATCAAATTGAGGATGAGAAACGCCCATACGCCCACCATCAGCAAACGTCCCAGATTAATCAACATGTTGCTCTCCTTGAGCAGTGCGGTGATACAGACGATAGGCGACCTGGCCGGCCACCTTTTCACGATGCAGATCCCAGTGAACCGGTACCTGCGGCAGCCCGTTTTCGACTTCGCTTTCAACATAGATTAGCGCATCGTCTGCCAGCCAGCCGTTCACTTCCAGCAGGCGTAGGGTATCGTCGAGCAGCCCTTTGCGAAACGGCGGATCGACAAAAACAATATCATGGGGCGTGCCGGTCTGGTTGAGAAAGGTCAGGGTATTGGTATTGACGACTTTGGCGTTAGCGGCTTTCAGCGTCGCCAGATTCTGCTGCAACTGCTGCGCCACGCCGCGCTCCATCTCAATGAGGGTGGACGCGCCTGCATAACGTGACAGTGCTTCCAGACCCAGCGCGCCGCTACCGGCAAAGCAGTCGAGGCAACGGGCATTAACCATAGATGGCGCGAGCCAGTTGAACAGGGTTTCGCGCACGCGGTCGGTCGTCGGGCGCAGACCAGGGCTGTCGGGCACCGGCAGTTTACGGCCACGCCACTGTCCGCCAATAATACGAATCTGGCCGCTGGCGGCACGGTTGGGTTTTTTCATAGTGAAAGCTCTGGTCACAAATTTATCCCGCTATTTTAACGGCGGGAGGCGTGGGGTGGAACCTTAATCCTCAGGCGGTGCTGTGTTGCAAGGAAAGTGGTAGACTAACGAAAGACTTATCATTACATCTTACTCATTTTTCAGCCCCCTGTTTGCGACAATGCGGGCTGCGCCATGAATAAACCGCGAGGAGTGTAGTCGCAAATGGCAAAAGAGAAAAAACGTGGTCTGTTCTCCTGGTTAGGCTTTGGTCAGAAAGAGGAGCCGCAGGAAGCCGCACCAGAACAGAAAATGGAATCCCAGGCGGTTGTTGAAGAGCAGGCGCCTGTAGAAGAACACATCGCTGTTGAGGAACATACGCCCGTCGAGGCTGAGCCGCATTCACTGATCGAATCCGAGGCCTTTGCCGCAGACGTCGTGGACGTCACGGAAAAAGTGATTGAGCGCGAGGAGCAGCAGGCAGACATCATCGCCGAAGAGGCCGTGGTTGTTGAACCAGAAATGGTCACCGAGCCGGAAGCGGTTGCCGAACCGGACGTGATAACTGAGCCTGAAGTGGTCGTTGAACACGAAGAGCTGCTGGTGCCGGAAGAAATTGAAGCCGTCGAACCGGAGCCGGAAGCGTGGTTGCCCGAAGAAGATACTGTCGTGGCCGACGACGAGCCTGAGCAACAACCTCAGCCTGACGCGATCGTTGAGCAGGAAAAACCGACCAAAGAAGGTTTCTTTGCGCGTTTAAAACGAAGTCTGCTGAAAACAAAAGAAAACCTCGGTTCCGGATTTATCAGTCTGTTCCGCGGCAAAAAAATCGATGATGATCTGTTTGAAGAACTGGAAGAGCAGTTGCTGATTGCCGATGTCGGTGTGGAAACCACCCGCAAAATCATCACCAATCTGACGGAAGGGGCCAGCCGTAAACAGTTGCGGGATGCGGAAGCATTGTACGGCCTGCTGAAAGATGAAATGGGCGATATCCTCGCAAAAGTCGACGAACCGCTTAATATTGAAGGCAAAACGCCTTTTGTGATCCTGATGGTTGGCGTGAACGGCGTGGGTAAAACCACCACCATCGGCAAGCTGGCGCGTCAGTTTGAGCAGCAGGGTAAATCGGTGATGCTGGCGGCGGGGGATACCTTCCGTGCGGCGGCGGTGGAGCAGTTGCAGGTCTGGGGCCAGCGCAACAACATTCCGGTGATTGCGCAGCACACCGGGGCGGATTCCGCTTCGGTGATTTTCGACGCCATCCAGGCGGCAAAATCCCGCAAAGTGGACGTGCTGATCGCCGATACCGCAGGGCGTTTGCAGAATAAAGCGCATCTGATGGAAGAGCTGAAGAAGATCGTCCGCGTGATGAAAAAACTGGATGTCGATGCGCCGCATGAAGTGATGCTGACCATCGATGCCAGCACCGGACAAAATGCGGTAAGCCAGGCCAGACTGTTCCATGAAGCCGTCGGGCTGACCGGGATCACCCTGACCAAACTTGATGGTACCGCTAAAGGCGGCGTGATTTTCTCGGTAGCTGACCAGTTCGGTATTCCGATCCGCTATATCGGGACCGGCGAACGTATTGAAGACTTACGTCCGTTTAATGCGGGCGATTTTATAGAGGCACTTTTTGCCCGAGAGGATTAACAATGATTCGCTTTGAACATGTCAGCAAGGCTTATCTCGGTGGGAGACAAGCGTTGCAGGGGGTGACATTCCACCTGCAACCGGGCGAGATGGCGTTTCTGACCGGCCACTCCGGCGCGGGTAAAAGTACGCTGTTAAAGCTTATCTGCGGTATCGAGCGGCCAAGCGCCGGAAAGATCTGGTTTGCCGGGCACGAGATCAGTCGCCTGAAAAACCGTGAAGTGCCGTTTCTGCGTCGGCAGATCGGCATGATTTTTCAGGATCACCATCTGTTGATGGACCGCACGGTCTTTGACAACGTGGCGATCCCGCTGATTATCGCCGGGGCCAGCGGTGAAGACATTCGTCGTCGCGTGTCGGCGGCGCTGGATAAAGTCGGGCTGCTCGACAAAGCGAAAAACTTTCCCATTCAGCTTTCCGGGGGTGAACAGCAGCGCGTAGGCATAGCCCGTGCGGTGGTGAACAAACCCGCGGTTCTGCTGGCGGATGAACCGACCGGTAACCTGGACGACGCGCTGTCCGAAGGGATTTTGCGTCTGTTTGAAGAGTTTAACCGCGTCGGGGTAACGGTACTGATGGCCACGCACGACATGAGTCTGATTGCGCGGCGCTCGTACCGCATGCTGAGTCTGAGCGACGGTCATTTGCACGGAGGCCTGACGGGTGAATAAACGCGACGCAGTAAACCAAATCCGCCAGTTCGGCAATAAACTGGATCGTTTCCGTAAGCCTGGGCAGGGCAGCGGTGGCAATCGTGGCGCGTCCGGCCGCAGCAAAACGCCGCCAAAACCTGGCTCGCGTAAAACGAACGTCTTTAACGAACAGATGCGCTACGCCTGGCAGGGCGCGGTACAGGATCTGAAAAGCAAACCGCTGGCGACCCTGCTGACGGTGATGGTGATCGCCATCTCCCTGACGCTGCCGAGCGTCTGCTACATGGTGTACAAAAACGTCCATCAGGCGTCTTCACAGTATTATCCGTCGCCGCAAATTACCGTCTACTTCGATAAAGCGCTGGATGACGGTGCCGCGCAGCAGGTAGTCGGGCAGTTGCAGGCGGAACAGGGTGTCGAGAAGGTGAACTACCTCTCCCGTGAAGATGCGCTGGGCGAATTCCGCAACTGGTCAGGCTTTGGCGGGGCGCTCGATATGCTGGAAGAGAATCCGCTGCCCGCTGTGGCGGTGGTAGTGCCGAAGATCGACTTCCAGAATACCGAATCGCTCAACACCCTGCGCGACCGTATCACCCGCATTAATGGTATTGATGAAGTACGGATGGACGACAGCTGGTTTGCCCGTCTGGCGGCGTTAACAGGGCTGGTGGGGCGCGTGTCGGTAATGATCGGCATCCTGATGGTGGCAGCGGTGTTCCTCGTCATTGGTAACAGTGTACGCCTGAGCATTTTCTCCCGTCGTGACAGCATTAACGTACAGAAACTGATTGGCGCAACGGATGGCTTTATCCTGCGTCCGTTCCTCTACGGCGGTGCACTGCTCGGTTTTAGCGGCGCATTCCTGTCGCTGATCCTGTCTGAAATTCTGGTGATGCGTCTGTCATCGGCGGTGACAGACGTGGCGAAGATTTTCGGCACCCAGTTTGAGTTAAGCGGCCTGTCCTTTGACGAGTGTTTGTTGCTGCTGCTGGTGTGTTCGATGATTGGCTGGCTGGCCGCGTGGCTGGCAACCGTGCAACATTTACGTCACTTTACCCCCGACTAAAAATTCTCTGATATACTCTTTCCCTGCTGCATCGGATGTCTGCTGGCAGGGAAAGCGTCCCTGATTTCTCTTTTTCCCTGCGTACGCTTTATCATCGTTATGTCACAATTTGTGCGTAATTTATTCACAGCGTTGCAGGGAACTTGTGGATAAAATCACTGTCTGATAAAAGTGTGGATGATATTCTCGTTGCTCACAAACGCTGGCATGTTTGTTGCCTGAATGGGACAATCCGCCGCCAGTAAGAAGTACATTGAGAGGATTTGAATGACCAAAGAAATGCAAACTTTAGCTTTAGCCCCTGTTGGTAACCTGGAGTCTTATATCCGGGCTGCGAACGCATGGCCGATGTTGACGGCTGATGAAGAGCGGGAGCTTGCTGAAAAGCTGCATTACCAGGGTTCACTGGAAGCAGCTAAAACGCTGATCCTGTCGCACCTGCGCTTTGTTGTTCATATTGCTCGTAACTACTCGGGCTATGGCCTTCCGCAGGCTGACCTGATTCAGGAAGGTAACATTGGCCTGATGAAAGCCGTGCGCCGCTTCAATCCGGAAGTGGGTGTGCGTCTGGTCTCTTTCGCCGTGCACTGGATCAAAGCCGAAATTCACGAATACGTGCTGCGTAACTGGCGTATTGTGAAAGTCGCTACCACCAAAGCACAGCGTAAGCTGTTCTTTAACCTGCGTAAAACCAAGCAGCGTCTGGGCTGGTTTAACCAGGACGAAGTGGAAATGGTGGCTCGTGAGCTGGGCGTTTCCAGCAAAGACGTGCGTGAGATGGAATCGCGTATGGCTGCACAGGACATGACGTTTGACCTGTCGCCGGACGATGAGTCCGACAGCCATCCGATGGCGCCGGTACTGTATCTCCAGGATAAAACCTCTAACTTTGCCGATGGCATTGAAGATGATAACTGGGAAGAACAGGCTGCCAACAAACTGACCGATGCGATGCAGGGTCTGGACGAACGTAGCCAGGCAATCATTCGCGCCCGCTGGCTGGACGAAGATAACAAGTCCACCCTGCAGGAGCTGGCTGACCGCTATGGTGTTTCCGCTGAGCGTGTGCGCCAGCTGGAAAAGAACGCCATGAAAAAACTGCGTATCGCCATCGAAGCATAATCTTCGCTGCACCGTTTTCTGCGGTGTCACGCCAAAGACCCCTGGATGAGAATCCGGGGGTTTTGTTTTTTTACGCCTGCTCTGGCGATTTCTTATCCTGTGGCAAACACTTACAGATGCGCATTATGTAAACAATGGCATCTCAGGGGGACAGGGTGAAAAATAACGAACTCAATGAAAGACGCTTACAGGCTACGCCGCGCGGCATCGGCGTGATGTGTAATTTCTATGCGGATAAAGCGGAAAACGCCACGCTGTGGGACGTGGAAGGCAACGAAGTCATCGACTTTGCTGCCGGGATCGCCGTGCTGAATACCGGGCATCGCCATCCCAAAGTGATGGCCGCCGTGGAAAAACAGCTGCATGCCTTTACCCATACCGCCTACCAGATCGTGCCGTATGAAAGTTATGTGGCGCTGGCGGAAAAGATCAACGCACGCGTGCCGGTCGCCGGGCCTGCCAAAACGGCCTTCTTCTCGACCGGCGCCGAAGCGGTAGAAAACGCCGTTAAAATCGCCCGCGCTTATACCCGCAGACCCGGCCTTATCACCTTTGGCGGCGGTTTTCATGGCCGTACCTATATGACGATGGCGCTGACCGGTAAAGTCGCGCCCTACAAAATCGGCTTCGGCCCCTTTCCCGGCTCGGTGTTCCATGCTCAGTATCCCAATGCGCTGCATGGCGTGACTACGGCCGATGCGCTGAACAGCCTTGAGCGCATTTTCAAAGCGGACATCGCGCCGGATCAGGTGGCGGCCATCGTGCTGGAGCCGGTGCAGGGCGAGGGCGGATTTGTCATCGCGCCGGATGACTTTATGCAGGGGCTGCGTGCGCTGTGCGATACCCACGGCATTTTGCTGATTGCCGATGAAGTGCAGACCGGCTTTGCCCGTACCGGCAAACTGTTTGCCATGGAGCATTTCAGCGTTAAACCCGATCTCATCACCATGGCGAAGAGCCTCGCCGGTGGGATGCCGCTGTCGGCGGTCTCCGGACGCGCAGAGGTGATGGATGCCCCGGCGCCAGGCGGACTGGGCGGTACCTATGCCGGAAACCCGCTGGCAGTGGCAGCGGCACTGGCGGTGCTGGAGGTGATCGACGAGGAAAACCTCTGCCAGCGCGCCGCCCATCTTGGTCAGCATCTGGTGGAGGTGCTGGAGAAAGCCCGGGCAGATTGTCCGCAGATTGCCGGGATCCGCGCGCTGGGTTCGATGGTGGCGGTCGAGTTCGCCGATCTACACAGCGGCGAGCCATCGCCGGAGTTTACCCGCCAGGTACAGGCGCGGGCGCTGGAAGCCGGACTGCTGCTGCTTAACTGTGGTGTTTACGGCAACGTTATCCGTTTCCTCTATCCCCTGACCATTCCGGAAGCGCAGTTCCGTCAGGCGCTGGATATTATTCACGCGTCGCTAACCCGGTAAAAATGTTGTTACATATTCTGAAAAATGGGGTATGTTTTAGCAGAGTATGCTGCTAAAGCACGAGCAGTCGACCAATAATTGAAATAAAGTGCTGAACAACAACATCACAACGAATGTAATAACCACAATAATGGGGATTCTCAGGATGAAAATGAAGGGTAAAGCGTTACTGGCAGGATGTATCGCGCTGGCAATGAGCAACATCGCATTCGCGAAAGATATTAAAGTTGCGGTTGTGGGCGCGATGTCCGGCCCGGTAGCGCAGTATGGCGATCAGGAATTCACCGGTGCGAAACAGGCTATCGAAGACATCAACGCCAAAGGCGGCATTAAAGGTGACAAGCTGGTTGCGGTGCAGTACGACGATGCCTGCGATCCGAAACAAGCCGTTGCGGTTGCCAACAAAGTGGTTAACGACGGTATCAAATACGTTATCGGCCACCTGTGCTCCTCCTCTACCCAGCCTGCGTCTGACATTTATGAAGACGAAGGTATTCTGATGATCACCCCTGCGGCCACCGCGCCGGAGCTGACCTCCCGCGGCTATAAACTGCTGCTGCGTACCACTGGTCTGGACTCGGATCAGGGTCCGACCGCGGCAAAATACATCCTCGAAAAAGTGAAGCCGCAGCGTATCGCCATTATTCATGACAAACAGCAATACGGTGAAGGCCTGGCGCGCGCCGTGCAGGAAAATCTGAAGAAAGGCAACGCTAACGTGGTGTTCTTTGATGGTCTGACCGCAGGCGAGAAAGACTTCTCCACGCTGGTGGCGCGTCTGAAGAAAGAGAACATCGACTTCGTTTACTATGGTGGCTACCACCCGGAAATGGGTCAGATCCTGCGCCAGGCGCGTGCTGCCGGTCTGAAAACCCAGTTCATGGGCCCGGAAGGTGTAGCGAACGTCTCGCTGTCTAACATTGCCGGCGAATCTGCCGAAGGCATGCTGGTTACCAAGCCGAAGAACTACGATCAGCTGCCGGTGAACAAACCGATTGTTGACGCCATCAAAGCGAAGAAACAGGATCCGAGTGGAGCATTCGTATGGACGACCTACGCGGCGCTGCAATCTCTGAAAGCGGGCCTGGAGCAGTCAGACGATCCGGCCGAAATCGCCAAATACCTGAAAGCCAACACCGTGGAAACCGTAATGGGCCCACTGAGCTGGGATGAGAAGGGCGACCTGAAAGGCTTTGAGTTCGGCGTGTTCACCTGGCATGCAAACGGTACGGCGACCGACGCGAAATAACAAAACCGTTAACGGCCATCATACTGATAAACCCGCTGCGGCGGGTTTATTCATTTGATTGCGTTACGCGACAAAATGTCGCACACTGGCGATGTTTAAAAAAACCATCGTCCCAAAATGATGGTCACAAAACTGGAGTACCGATATGGCAATTAGCATCCGGCTGGATGATGATTTTGTTGAAAAAGTGAAGGTTCATGCTGACGCGCAAAGCCGTAGCGTGCCAAAGCAAATCGAACATTGGGCGAAAATAGGACGCATTGCGGAAGCGAATCCTGAAATGTCCTGGGCGCTTATTAACGAAATCCTGCTGGCTAAATCTGAAATCGACAACGGACACGTCACCAAATATGTGCGCAAAAAAGACAGGGCCTGAAATTGAGATTTATCAGTCACGTCGTTTTGAAAAGAAATTTGCCGCGCTGACCGATCAGCAGCAGCGGGATGTCGATGAGCAAATCGAGCTGATCCTTGAGGATCCTGAGCTCGGCGAACGCAAAAAAGGCGATCTCAGCTTTTTGCGTGTACATAAGTTCAGAATGAATGACCAGCTGTATCTGTTAGGCTACAGCTGGATTGAGGGAAAGCTGGAGCTGTATCTTCTGAGCATTGGCTCACACGAAAATTTTTATGACGAGCAGAAACGCCATCGCAAGGCCGATCTGAAGCTCATCGTATAGTCTCTTCCCCTTGCGCCGGTGAGGGGATTTAGCGTTTCTGCCAGCCGTCCGCACAGGCGCTGAAACCTGCCGACCGCATAAACGCATCCATCACCGCTTTATCTTCGACCGCAATATCTGACATCCACCAGACGCTGATCTCCGGGTGTGCGCGCAGCACTTCCTCCAGCAAATACTTACCCACGCCGCGGCGGCGGGTGACGTCACGTACGCGCAGCGAATCCAGCGCCCCATCTTTACCGCTTAACGTGACGCGCACTGCG
Organism: Enterobacter kobei; assembly: GCF_018323985.1. Classification (GTDB taxonomy): domain Bacteria; phylum Pseudomonadota; class Gammaproteobacteria; order Enterobacterales; family Enterobacteriaceae; genus Enterobacter_D; species Enterobacter_D kobei_A. Next base: position 298,596 of record NZ_AP024590.1, read on the forward strand.
GCCAGCAGGCGATCGTTAAACCGTGCGGCATAGATACAGTGGCGCTCGTCGACCGCTAATGAATCCGGCGAGTACTCCGGCCAGATTTTGCCTAAATCGATATGATCCTGTTCGCTGAATGTGTTCAGACGGATGATAGTCAGTTTCATTTACTGCGGGTCCAGATCGTCAAGTGAGGGTGCAGTGTACTCAATTTTTGCATTCAGGCGCTTTCACTTTTTAATTCCATTCATCAGGGGATTACTTCTGACACAGCCGCCAGAGCAGTTTTAAACGTCAGGGATCGAAAAATAAGCAGTATTTAACCCTGACAGGTAGTGATTTATTCCGCTCATTGTGCCGTTATTTTATGCTGGTAACGGCGCTTTTTTTGTTTATCTCTGGATAAATACAGAATATTATCTGTTCTTAATCGCCTGAAAAATAGGGAATTTAGTGTGGTTTTCAGTAAAAAACTACGCTAAACCATTAAAGGCACAGGTAAAAATAGCATTGTGCATTAAATCACCAGCGTTATTTTTAACCACTACCAGACAAATTTTATACACAATTATTATGAGCTGCCGCGAAGCACGCCTTCGCCGGTAGCCAGACGTGTAAACACGACATCACGAATGGGGATTTTCAGGTATGAACAGGAACGCGAAGACGTTGATCGCGGGGATGATCGCACTGGCAATGTCGCAAACCGTTATTGCTGCCGATATTAAGGTGGCGGTGGTCGGGGCGATGTCCGGTCCGGTTGCCCAGTGGGGCGATATGGAATTCAACGGTGCCCGTCAGGCCATCAAAGATATTAATGCCAAAGGCGGTATTAAGGGCGACAAGCTGGTCGCGGTGGAATATGACGACGCCTGCGATCCGAAGCAAGCCGTGGCAGTGGCCAACAAAATCGTTAATGACGGTATTCAGTACGTTATTGGTCACCTCTGCTCATCATCCACCCAGCCGGCGTCGGATATCTATGAAGACGAAGGCATCCTGATGATTTCGCCTGGCGCGACCAACCCTGAACTGACGCAGCGCGGCTATCAGCACATTATGCGCACCGCCGGGCTGGACTCCTCCCAGGGACCGACCGCCGCAAAATACATTCTGGAAAAGGTGAAGCCGCAGCGTATCGCCATTATTCATGACAAGCAGCAATACGGCGAAGGCCTTGCGCGCTCGGTGCAGGACGGCCTGAAAAAAGGCGGTGCCAATGTGGTCTTCTTTGATGGTATCACCGCCGGTGAGAAAGATTTCTCCGCGCTGATCGCCCGCCTGCAAAAAGAAAATATCGATTTCGTTTATTACGGCGGTTACTACCCGGAAATGGGGCAGATGCTGCGCCAGGCGCGTGCTAACGGTCTGAAAGTGCAGTTTATGGGGCCGGAAGGCGTCGGTAATGCCTCGCTGTCAAATATTGCGGGTGAGGCGGGCGAAGGCATGCTGGTGACGATGCCAAAACGCTATGACCAGGATCCGGCAAACAGCGCTATCGTTTCGGCGCTGAAAGCCGATAAGAAAGATCCGTCCGGCCCGTACGTGTGGATCACCTATGCCGCTGTGCAGTCGCTGGCGACCGCGCTGGAACGCACCGGCAGCGATGAGCCATTAGCGCTGGCAAAAGATTTAAAAGCAAACGGTGCTAAGACCGTGATTGGGCCGCTGAACTGGGATGAGAAAGGCGATCTGAAGGGATTTGAATTTGGCGTCTTCCAGTGGCACGCCGACGGTTCATCCTCGGTAGCCAAATAATACTCCCACCGCCCGGCACTGTCGGGCGGGAATAAAAAGGTTTCCCTATGTCCGAGCAGTTTCTCTACTTCGTGCAGCAAATGTTTAACGGCGTTACGCTGGGAAGCACTTACGCGCTAATCGCCATTGGTTACACCATGGTTTACGGCATTATCGGCATGATCAACTTCGCCCATGGCGAGGTGTATATGATCGGCAGCTATGTCTCCTTTATGATCATCGCGGCGCTGATGATGATGGGCATCGACAGCAGCTGGCTGCTGGTGGGTGCTGGTTTTGTCGGGGCGATTGTTATCGCCAGCGCCTACGGCTGGAGCATCGAACGGGTGGCCTATCGCCCGGTGCGCAGCTCTAAACGCCTGATCGCACTGATCTCCGCCATCGGTATGTCTATCTTCCTGCAAAACTACGTCAGCCTGACGGAAGGGTCGCGCGACGTGGCCTTGCCGAGCCTGTTTAACGGACAGTGGGTCGTGGGCAGCAGTGAAAACTTCTCTGCCTCTATCACCACCATGCAGCTGGTGATCTGGGTGGTGACTTTCGTCGCCATGCTGGCGCTGACGCTCTTTATTCGCTACTCCCGCATGGGGCGCGCCTGTCGCGCCTGTGCAGAAGATCTGAAGATGGCGAGCCTGCTCGGCATCAACACCGACCGCGTGATCGCCCTGACCTTTGTGATCGGTGCGGCGATGGCAGCGGTGGCGGGCGTACTGCTCGGTCAGTTCTACGGCGTAATTAACCCGTATATCGGCTTTATGGCCGGGATGAAAGCCTTCACGGCGGCGGTGCTGGGCGGTATCGGCAGCATTCCGGGCGCGATGATTGGTGGCCTGATCCTTGGCGTCGCGGAATCGCTCTCGTCGGCGTACCTGAGCACGGAATATAAAGATGTGGTGTCCTTCGCGCTGCTGATTGGCGTACTGCTGGTGATGCCGACCGGGATCCTGGGCCGTCCGGAGGTAGAGAAAGTATGAAACCAATGCATTTTGCCATGGCGCTGCTGTCAGCGGCGATGTTCTTCGTCCTCGCGGGCGTCTTTATGGGTGTGCAACTGCAACTGGATGGCACCAAACTGGTGGTCGGACACGCGGCGGATATTCGCTGGCAGTGGGTGTTCGTTGGTACTGCGGTGGTGTTTTTCTTCCAGTTGCTGCGCCCCGCTTTCCAGAAAAGCATTAAAGGTATTTCCGGGCCGAAATTCGTGCTGCCGGCCATTGATGGCTCTACGGTAAAACAAAAGCTGTTCCTGCTGGCGTTGCTGGTGCTGGCTGTGGCCTGGCCGTTTATGGTGTCGCGTGGCACGGTGGATATCGCCACCCTGACCATGATTTACATCATTCTTGGTCTGGGGCTGAACGTGGTGGTGGGGTTGTCCGGTCTGCTGGTGCTGGGCTACGGCGGCTTCTACGCTATTGGCGCGTACACCTTCGCGCTGCTCAATCACTATTACGGTCTTGGCTTCTGGACCTGTCTGCCGCTGGCAGGGCTGGTCTCGGCGGCGGCAGGCTTCCTGCTCGGCTTCCCGGTGCTGCGTCTGCGCGGTGACTATCTAGCGATTGTTACCCTCGGCTTCGGCGAAATTGTGCGTATTCTGCTGCTCAATAACACCGAGGTCACCGGCGGGCCGAACGGCATCAGCCAAATCCCGAAACCGACGCTGTTTGGCCTGGAGTTCAGCCGTACAGCCCGTGAAGGTGGCTGGGATACGTTCAGCAACTTCTTTAACGTGAAATACGATCCGAGCGACCGCGTGGTGTTTCTCTATCTGGTCGCGCTGCTGCTGGTCGTGCTGAGCCTGTTCGTCATTAACCGGCTGCTGCGTATGCCGCTGGGGCGTGCGTGGGAAGCGCTGCGCGAGGATGAAATCGCCTGTCGTTCTCTGGGCCTGAACCCGACCCGCATCAAGCTGACCGCATTTACCATCAGCGCTGCGTTTGCCGGTTTTGCCGGAACGCTGTTTGCTGCGCGTCAGGGCTTTGTCAGCCCGGAATCCTTCACCTTTGCGGAATCCGCGTTTGTGCTGGCGATTGTGGTACTTGGCGGCATGGGATCGCAGTTTGCGGTGATCCTCGCGGCTATCCTGCTGGTGGTCTCCCGTGAATTAATGCGTGATTTCAATGAATACAGCATGTTAATGCTCGGTGGCCTGATGGTGCTGATGATGATCTGGCGTCCACAGGGCCTGCTGCCCATGACCCGTCCACAGCTGAAACTGAAAACCGGGGAAGCCGCGAAAGGAGAGCAGGCATGAGTCAGCCTTTATTGTCCGTTAATGGCCTGATGATGCGCTTCGGCGGTCTGCTGGCGGTAAATAACGTCTCGCTGGATCTGCATCCGCAGGAAATTGTGTCGCTGATTGGGCCGAACGGCGCGGGTAAAACCACGGTGTTCAACTGCCTGACCGGTTTTTATAAGCCGACCGGCGGTACCATCATGCTGCGCGACCAGCATCTGGAAGGTCTGCCGGGCCAGCAAATCGCCCGTATGGGCGTAGTGCGGACTTTCCAGCACGTACGCCTGTTCCGTGAAATGACGGTGATCGAAAACCTGCTGGTGGCGCAGCATCAACAACTGAAAACCGGTCTGTTTTCCGGCCTGCTAAAGACGCCAGCTTTCCGTCGCGCACAGTCTGAAGCCCTGGATCGCGCCGCCACCTGGCTTGACCGCATTGGTTTGTTAGCACACGCTAACCGGCAGGCGAGCAACCTGGCGTACGGCGATCAGCGTCGTCTGGAGATTGCCCGCTGCATGGTGACGCAGCCGGAGATCCTGATGCTCGATGAACCAGCCGCCGGTCTGAACCCGAAGGAAACTAAAGAGCTGGACGAGCTGATCGTCGAGCTGCGTAATCATCACAACACCACCATTCTGTTGATTGAACACGACATGAAGCTGGTGATGGGCATTTCCGACCGCATTTACGTGGTGAACCAGGGTACGCCGCTGGCCAACGGGACGCCGGAGCAAATTCGTCATAACCCGGATGTTATCCGTGCCTATTTAGGTGAGGCATAAGATGGAAAAAGTCATGTTGTCCTTTGACAAAGTAAGTGCCCACTACGGCAAAATTCAGGCGCTGCACGAAGTCAGCCTGACCATCAATCAGGGAGAAATCGTTACCCTGATCGGCGCCAACGGCGCGGGTAAAACCACGCTACTGGGAACATTGTGCGGCGATCCGCGCGCCACCAGCGGGCGTGTGGTGTTTGACGGCAAAGACATTACCGACTGGCAGACCGCGAAAATCATGCGGGAAGCCGTGGCGATCGTGCCGGAAGGCCGTCGCGTGTTTTCCCGTATGACAGTGGATGAAAACCTGGCGATGGGCGGCTTCTTTGCCGATCGCGATCAGTTCCAGACCCGCATCAAGCGCGTCTACGAACTGTTCCCGCGTCTGTATGAGCGTCGGGTTCAGCGCGCAGGCACCATGTCCGGTGGGGAACAGCAGATGCTGGCGATCGGTCGCGCGCTGATGAGCCAGCCGCGCCTGCTGCTGCTTGATGAGCCGTCGCTCGGTCTTGCGCCGATTATCATCCAGCAAATCTTCGACACCATCGAACAGCTGCGTCAGGAAGGGATGACCATCTTCCTGGTCGAGCAGAACGCCAATCAGGCGCTGAAGCTTGCCGATCGCGGCTACGTGCTGGAAAACGGCCACGTCGTGCTCGAAGATACCGGCGACGCGCTACTGGCAAACGAAGCGGTACGCAGCGCCTATCTGGGCGGCTAAGTTGTATCAGGCCCGGCAACCTCTGCCGGGTCTACACATTACCTTCACCTGATCATCATCTGCCCATCATTTCCCTGACGCCTGGCTGTCACCATTTTGTAATTAAAAGGTTATTTTTCTGTCATTCGAGCGTGTCATGTTACCTCGCGAGCATAAAACGCGTGTTTTCGCGCATCCGGCACAACAAGAGAGATAACCGCATGACTTCGTTACGACATACAGCTTTAGGACTGGCGTTAAGCCTGGCATGTGCAGGTCAGGCGATGGCAGTCACCACCATCCCATTCTGGCACTCAATGGAAGGTCAGTTAGGTAAAGAAGTTGAATCCCTGGCGCAACGTTTTAATGACACCCATCCGGATTACAAAATTGTGCCGGTGTACAAAGGTAACTACGAGCAGAGCCTGAGCGCCGGTATTGCAGCCTTCCGTACCGGTAATGCCCCTGCGTTGTTACAGGTGTATGAAGTTGGCACCGCCACCATGATGGCATCCAAAGCCATCAAACCGGTGTACGAAGTGTTCAGCGATGCGGGCATCAAGTTTGATGAATCGCAATTCGTGCCGACGGTAGCCGGTTACTACACCGATTCAAAAACCGGCCACCTGCTGTCTCAGCCGTTCAACAGCTCTACGCCGGTGCTGTATTACAACAAAGACGCCTTCAAAAAAGCCGGTTTAGATCCGGAGCAACCGCCGAAAACCTGGCAGGATCTGGCCGCGTACACCGCAAAACTGAAAGCGGCAGGCATGAAATGTGGTTACGCCAGCGGCTGGCAGGGTTGGATCCAGATCGAAAACTTCAGCGCCTGGCATGGTCTGCCGGTCGCCACCAAAAACAACGGCTTTGACGGCACGGATGCGGTACTGGAATTCAACAAGCCGGAGCAGGTGAAACACATCGCCCTGCTTGCCGATCTGAACAAGAAAGGCGATTTCAGCTACTTTGGCCGCAAGGACGAGTCGACCGAGAAGTTCTATAACGGCGACTGCGCTATTACGACCGCGTCTTCCGGCTCGCTGGCGGATATCCGTCACTACGCCAAATTCAACTACGGTGTCGGCATGATGCCGTATGACGCCGACGTGAAAGGCGCGCCGCAGAACGCCATTATCGGCGGAGCCAGTCTGTGGGTGATGCAGGGGAAAGACAAGCCAACCTACACCGGTGTGGCGCAGTTCCTCGAGTTTCTGGCGAAGCCTGAGAATGCTGCCGAATGGCACCAGAAAACCGGCTATCTGCCGATCACCACCGCCGCCTATAACCTGACGCGCGAGCAGGGCTTCTACGATAAAAACCCGGGCGCGGATACCGCAACCCGTCAGATGCTGAACAAGCCGCCGTTGCCGTTCACCAAAGGCCTGCGTCTGGGCAACATGCCACAGATCCGCACCATTGTGGATGAAGAACTGGAATCGGTCTGGACCGGCAAGAAAACGGCCCAGCAGGCGCTGGATTCCGCCGTTGAGCGTGGTAATCAGCTGCTGCGCCGCTTCGAGCAGTCGACGAAGTCTTAATGTTTTCATGCCGGATGGCGCTGCGCTTATCCGGCCTACAAGTGGCATTTAGCCTGTAGGCCGGGTAAGGCGAAGCCGCCACCCGGCGCTGTTCAGGAATCCAATCCCCATGTCATCTTCCCGTCCGGTATTCCGTTCGCGCTGGCTGCCTTATGTGCTGGTCGCGCCGCAGCTGATTATCACCATCATTTTCTTTATCTGGCCTGCGGGCGAAGCGCTGTGGTATTCGGTACAAAGCGTCGATCCCTTCGGGCTGTCCAGCCAGTTTGTCGGCATGGACAACTTCGTCGCGCTGTTTCATGACAGCTATTACCTCGATTCCTTCTGGACCACCATTAAGTTCAGCGGCATGGTCACCTTCTGGGGATTGCTGAGTTCATTATTCTTCGCTGCGCTGGTGGATTACGTGATCCGCGCCAGCCGCCTGTATCAGACGCTGATGCTGCTGCCGTATGCCGTCGCGCCAGCCATTGCCGCCGTGCTGTGGATTTTCTTATTCAATCCGGGCCGCGGCCTGATCACCCATGCGCTGGACGCAGTGGGATACAGCTGGAACCATGCACAGAACAGCGGGCAGGCGATGTTCCTGGTGGTGTTTGCCTCCATCTGGAAGCAGATCAGCTATAACTTCCTGTTCTTTTTCGCCGCCCTGCAATCGATTCCTCGCTCGCTGGTTGAGGCCGCCGCCATTGACGGTGCCGGGCCGGTGCGCCGTTTCTTCCAGCTGTCGTTACCGTTGATCGCGCCGGTGAGTTTCTTCCTGCTGGTGGTAAACCTGGTTTACGCCTTCTTCGACACCTTCCCGGTGATCGACGCCGCGACGGCGGGCGGGCCGGTGCAGGCCACCACGACGCTGATCTACAAAATTTACCGCGAAGGGTTTGCCGGGCTGGATCTCTCGGCGTCAGCCGCGCAGTCGGTGGTGCTGATGCTGCTGGTCATCGGGCTGACCGTCGTGCAGTTCCGCTATGTAGAAAGTAAGGTGCGCTACCAATGATCGAGAATCGCCGTGGGCTGACGATCTTCAGCCATGTCATGTTGATCCTCGGGATCGCCGCCATTCTGTTTCCGCTGTACGTGGCTTTTGTCGCCGCCACGCTGAACAACCAGCAAGTATTTGAAACGCCGATGACGCTGATCCCAGGAACGCATCTGCTGGAAAATATCCGCACCATCTGGCGGGAAGGCGTCGGCTCGAACAGCGCGCCCTTCGGAGTGATGCTGCTGAACAGCTTTATCATGGCGTTCAGCATTACGGTCGGGAAAATCGTGGTGTCGATGCTCTCCGCCTTTGCCATTGTCTGGTTTCGCTTCCCGCTGCGTAACCTGTTCTTCTGGATGATTTTTATCACCCTGATGCTGCCCGTTGAGGTGCGTATTTTCCCGACGGTGGAAGTCATTGCCCGGCTAAACATGCTCGACAGCTATACCGGGCTGACGCTGCCGCTGATGGCCTCGGCGACCGCCACCTTCCTGTTTCGCCAGTTCTTTATGACGCTGCCTGACGAACTGATCGAAGCCGCGCGCATTGATGGTGCCTCCCCGATGCGCTTTTTCCGCGACATCGTGCTGCCGCTGTCAAAAACCAATCTGGCGGCGCTGTTTGTCATCACCTTTATCTATGGCTGGAACCAGTACCTGTGGCCGCTGCTGATTGTCAGCGACGTGAACCTGGGCACCGCAGTGGCGGGCATCAAGGGCATGATCGCCACCGGAGAGGGCACCACGCAGTGGAACCACGTTATGGCCGCGATGTTGCTGACGCTCATTCCGCCGGTCGTCATTGTTTTAGCCATGCAGCGTGCCTTTGTGCGTGGTTTAGTTGATAGCGAGAAATAAGATGGCAGGTCTGAAATTACAGGCAGTAACCAAAAGCTGGGACAACGGCAAAACGCAGATTATTCAACCGCTGACGCTGGACGTGTCGGACGGTGAGTTTATTGTCATGGTCGGGCCGTCCGGCTGCGGCAAATCGACGCTGCTGCGCATGGTGGCGGGTCTGGAGCGTGTGTCCAGCGGCGATGTGTGGATCGATCGCCAGCGAGTCACCGACATGGAGCCGAAAGAGCGCGGTATTGCCATGGTATTCCAGAACTATGCGCTTTATCCGCACATGAGCGTGGAAGAGAACATGGCCTGGGGCCTGAAGATCCGTGGCATGGGCAAAGCGCACATTGCGGAGCGGGTAAAGGACGCCGCGCGTATTCTGGAGCTGGATGGCCTGCTTAAACGCCGTCCGCGCGAGCTGTCCGGCGGGCAGCGGCAACGTGTGGCGATGGGCCGCGCCATTGTGCGCGATCCGGCGGTCTTCCTGTTCGATGAGCCGCTCTCTAACCTCGATGCGAAACTGCGTGTGCAGATGCGTCTTGAACTGCAACAGCTACACCGCCGCCTGAAAACCACCTCACTGTACGTCACCCACGATCAGGTGGAAGCCATGACGCTGGCCCAGCGCGTGATGGTGATGAACAAAGGCGTGGCGGAGCAAATCGGCACGCCGGTGGAAGTCTATGAGAAGCCTGCCAGCCGCTTTGTGGCGAGCTTTATCGGCAGCCCGGCGATGAACCTGCTGGAAGGGCGTATCAGCACCAGTGGCACCCATTTTGATCTCGACAGCGGCATGTCGCTACCCATTAACTGGGTGTATCGGGGCTATACCGGGCGCAACATGACGCTGGGTATCCGCCCGGAGCATATTACGCTAAGCTCACAATCCGCAGGCGGGATCCCGCTGGTGATGGACACGCTGGAAATGCTCGGCGCTGATAACCTGGCCCACGGGCGCTGGGGCGAACAGAAAATGGTGGTCCGTCTGCCGCATCATGAACGTCCTGCCCCTGGCAGCACGCTGTGGCTGCATTTCGCGGAGAACCATCTGCACCTTTTCGACGGTGAAACAGGACAACGAGTATGAGCAACTGGCCCTATCCCCACATTGTCGCGCATCGCGGCGGCGGCAAGCTGGCCCCGGAAAACACGCTGGCCGCCATTGATACCGGCGCTCGCTTTGGCCACACCATGATTGAATTTGACGTGAAATTGTCGCAGGACGGGCAGATCTTCCTGCTGCACGACGATAACCTTGAACGTACCAGCAACGGCTGGGGTGTGGCAGGCAGACTGCCGTGGAGCGATCTGTTACAGGTGGATGCGGGAAGCTGGTTTAGCCGCGATTTTAAAGGCGAACCTTTACCATTGCTGTCGCAGGTGGCGCAGCGCTGCCGCGAGCACGGCATGATGGCGAACATTGAGATCAAACCGACCACCGGCACCGGCCCGTTAACCGGCGAAACGGTGGCGCGGGCAGCACGTGAACTGTGGGCAGAGATGACGCCGCCGCTGTTATCATCATTTGATATTGATGCGCTGGCCGCCGCGCAACAGGCCGCCCCTGAGTTACCGCGTGGGCTGCTGCTGGATGAGTGGCGGGATGACTGGCGCGCGCTGACGACACAGCTTGGCTGCGTCTCCATCCATCTCAATCACCGCCTGCTGGATGAAGCCCGCATTGCCGCGCTGAAGGACGCCGGGCTGCGTATCCTGGTTTATACCGTCAATAAACCCGAGCGCGCCGCTGAACTGCTGCGCGCCGGGGTGGATGCTATCTGTACTGACCGCATCGACATCATCGGCCCGAACTTTCAGCCTTAAGGGCTGATAGTTTTCAGCGGCAAATTCGCCTGTGGCGTACTGCCGCTGTTCTGATTCAGCATGCTGCCGTTAGTCTGTTGCGGCAGCATATGCTGCTGTTGCGAGTTCAGCGAGGTATCGCTGTTATTCAGCATTCCGCCATTATTGTTCGGCAGCGGCTGCTGGCGCGGCAGGTTAAGCTCGCCCGGCTGGGATTCCATCACCCGCTGGGAATTATTGTTGATCTGCGATTCCAGATGCTGCTGCTGAATACGGGTCTGCGTCTGTAACTGCTGATTCAGCATGCCTTTTTGCTGTGACTGCTGATTAAGCATCTGCGTCTGCATTCTCTGCTGGGACGGGATCTGATAGTCCGGCAGATTTGGGTTATTCATCGTATTGAGTGGCTGTGCGATTGCGCCAAACGGCAATAACGCCGCCAGAATCAGGTAGGGTTTCATCATCATCTCCTCTCATGGGGAATAGCTTAAGTTTACTTGGTCTCCAGCAAAACGATGATTTTTTAAGAGTAGTGAACCAGGCTTAAGCGGGGCCTGTTGCTCATATCTCTGGAGAACCGCGATGATGAAACAGAATGTTGTGCGTTGGGTGGCCGTCGCCGCTCTGATGGCTGGGGGATGTTTTGGCGTGGCCGCTGCACCGCCGCCGCCACCGCCGCCGGTCTCATACGGCGTGGAGGCAGATGTCTTCCATCCCGTGCAGGCCAAAGAAGGCATGGTGGCGTCAGTGGATGCGACAGCGACCCGCGTCGGTGTTGACATCCTGAAGCAGGGCGGAAACGCCGTGGATGCCGCCGTGGCGGTTGGCTATGCGCTGGCGGTCACGCATCCACAGGCGGGCAATCTCGGCGGCGGTGGATTTATGCTGCTGCGCACCAAAGACGGACAGACCACCGCCATCGACTTCCGCGAAATGGCACCGGCCCAGGCCTCCCGCGATATGTTTTTAGACGATCAGGGCAATCCCGACAGTAAAAAATCCCTCACCTCACATTTAGCGACCGGCACACCGGGCACGGTGGCGGGCTTCTCGCTGGCGCTGGAAAAATACGGCACGCTACCGCTGAACAAAGTGGTGCAGCCAGCCATCAAACTTGCCAGGCAGGGCTTTACCGTTAACGACGCGCTGGCAGACGATCTGAAAACGTATGGCAGCGAAGTGTTGCCCAACTATGAAAACAGTAAAGCGATCTTCTGGAAAAACGGCGAGCCGCTGAAAAAAGGCGACAAACTGGTGCAGACCAATCTGGCTAAAAGCCTGGAGATGATCGCGGAGAAAGGCCCGGAAGCCTTCTACAAAGGCGCCATTGCCGATCAGATCGCCCAGGAGATGAGCAAAAATGGCGGCCTGATCACCAAAGACGATCTGGCCGCCTACAAAGCCGTCGAGCGCACGCCCATCAGCGGCGAGTATCGTGGTTATGAGGTCTTCTCCATGCCACCACCGTCGTCGGGCGGGATCCATATCGTGCAGATCCTGAATATCCTCGAAAACTTCGATCTGGCGAAATACGGCTTTGGCAGCGCCGATGCCATGCAGGTGATGGCAGAAGCAGAAAAGTATGCCTATGCCGACCGCTCGGAATATTTAGGCGATCCGGATTTTGTGAAAGTGCCGTGGCAGGCGCTGACCAGTAAAGAGTATGCCAAATCAATCGCGCAGCAGATCGACGTGACAAAGGCGAAGCCATCAAGCCAGATCCGTCCCGGTAAGCTGACGCCTTACGAGAGCAACCAGACCACGCATTTCTCGGTGGTGGATAAAGACGGAAATGCGGTGTCGGTCACTTACACGCTTAACACCACATTCGGGACAGGCATTGTGGCGGGGAATACCGGTATTCTGCTGAATAACGAAATGGATGATTTCTCCGCCAAGCCGGGCGTACCGAACGTTTACGGGCTGGTGGGCGGCGATGCGAACGCCGTGGGGCCAGGCAAACGTCCACTGTCGTCGATGTCGCCCACGATCGTGGTAAAAGACGGTAAAACCTGGCTGGTCACCGGCAGCCCGGGCGGGAGCCGTATTATCACGACCGTGCTGCAAATGGTGGTCAACAGCATTGATTTCGGAATGAACGTCGCCGAAGCCACCAATGCGCCGCGCTTCCATCATCAGTGGTTGCCGGACGAGCTGCGCGTGGAGAAGGGCTTCAGCCCGGATACGCTGAAACTGCTGGAGCAAAAAGGGCAGAAAGTCGCTGTGAAAGAGGCAATGGGCAGCACGCAGAGCATTATGATCGCCCCTGACGGCACGCTGTACGGCGCGTCGGATCCGCGGTCGGTGGATGATTTGACGGCGGGGTATTAGCTTTTATCCTCCTCTCCTGCGGGAGAGGAGGAAGGTTGCACTATTTCAGCCGCGCCATAAACAGCGCATCGACATAGTCGCCATTGCGCAGCGCGTAATGCCTGCCGGTGCCTTCAGTTTCAAAGCCATATTTACGGTACAGCGCCAGCGCGGGGGCATTATCGGTAAACACCGTCAGTTCCGTGCGCGTAATGCGCAACCAGTTGTCGCACAGGTTCACCATCTCACGCACTAACGCGCTGCCGACGCCGCGATTACGGAAAGCGGGCGATACGCTGATGCCGAAAGTGGCGACATGGCTGCGGCGCGGGTTCTGTTCGACGCTCAATACCAGATGGCCGGTCACTGTGCCGTCAATACAGGCTACCAGGTGGCGGCGGCCCGGCTGCGGTTTTAGTCGCTCCTGCCACATTTCCATTGAGGGATGCGGAATTTGTAGCGTGTCGTGATACACCTCCGGCTGGGCATTCAGCTGACGTAATGCTTCTACGTCGTCGGGCTGTGCATGGCGGATCACGATATCGCTCATTCTTTCTCTCCTGTAGGTGAATTATCCCCTTTAACATCAGGTACTACGGCATGTGCGTCAACTGCCAATTTTTGCAAAAAGAGGTAGACAAGTGCGAATGATAATGATTATTATTGCCATGCGTTCAGGGGGACCGCTACGGTAAACCTGAAAGCACGACATTGCTCACATTGCTTCCAGTATTATCTTAGCCAGCCGCGTGCTGGCTTTTTTTTGCCATTTTTTAGCCTGGCTTACTTGCCATTTTGCTTCCGGGAAGTGCTCGGGTTCCTCACGTACAGAGACCGACGGCTAAGTCCGTGAGCCAGACCGTTTAAAATCCTTATGGGTATGCGCTATGGTTATGAAAGTAACCTTAAAAAGGACGATACCATGACCCTGCATTGCGCATTTATTGGATTTGGCAAAAGCACCACGCGTTATCACCTTCCGTATGTTCTCAATCGCAAAGATACCTGGCATGTGGCGCATATCTTCCGCCGCCATGCGAAGCCGGAAGAGCAGCAACCGCAGTACCAGCACATCCATTTCACCAGCGATCTCGACGACGTATTAACGGATCCACAGGTCAAACTGGTGGTGGTCTGCACCCACGCCGACAGCCATTTTGAGTACGCGAAACGCGCGCTGGAAGCGGGTAAAAATGTGCTGGTGGAGAAACCTTTCACGCCGACGCTTGCTGAAGCAAAAACCTTATTTGAACTGGCGAAAAGCAAAGGGCTGACCGTCACGCCGTACCAGAATCGCCGCTTTGACTCTTGCTTCCTGACCGCGAAAAAAGCCATCGAGAGCGGCAAGCTGGGTAAAATCGTTGAAATCGAAAGCCATTTCGATTACTTCCGCCCGGTGGCGGAAACCAAACCTGGCCTGCCGCAGGACGGCATGTTTTACGGGCTTGGCGTGCATACGATGGATCAGATCATCTCGCTGTTTGGCCGCCCGGACCATGTCTCTTATGACATCCGCAGCCTGCGTAACAAAGCTAACCCGGATGATACTTACGAAGCACAGCTGTTTTACGGCGACCTGAAAGCCATCGTCAAAACCAGCCACTATGTGAAAATCGATTACCCGAAATTTATCGTTCACGGCACGAAAGGCTCGTTCATTAAATACGGTATCGACCAACAGGAAACCAGCCTGAAGGCCAATATTATGCCGGGCGAGGCGGGCTTTGCCGCTGATGACAGCAAAGCCATTCTGGAATACGTCAACGACGCCGGCGAAACCGTGCGCGAAGAGTGGTCTGCGGAAACCGGTGACTATGGTCGGGTGTATGACGCGCTCTATGCCACCATCGCCGAGGGGCTGCCGAATTACGTCAAGGAATCTGAAGTAATGACCAACCTTGAGATCCTGGAGCGCGGCTTTGAGCAGGCCTCGCCCTCTACCGTAACCCTCGCAAAATAAGCTGACCAGACTCCTCTGAACTTGTTCACATTTTTTGAACAGAGGAGTCAATTTTCACCCACTATCATCCCGAATCGATTGCGTCCACACTTACTCCATCGAAAACAGACGGGGATGAAAAAATGATTTTCTTACGCAAAGCAAATGAACGTGGTCATGCAAATCATGGCTGGCTGGACTCCTGGCATACTTTCTCTTTCGCAGATTATTACGATCCGAATTTCATGGGCTTCTCTGCGCTGCGCGTCATTAACGATGACGTGATTGATGCAGGCCAGGGCTTCGGCACCCACCCGCACAAAGACATGGAAATTTTGACCTATGTGCTGGAAGGGGCAGTTGAGCACCAGGACAGCATGGGGAATAAAGAGCAGGTTCCGGCAGGTGAATTCCAGATCATGAGCGCCGGTACTGGCGTACGTCACTCGGAATACAACCCGAGCGCCACCGACAAGCTGCACCTGTATCAAATCTGGATCATTCCGGAAAAAACCGGCATCACGCCGCGCTACGAACAGCGCCGCTTTGACGCCGCACAAGGCCGCCAGCTGGTGCTGTCGCCGGATGCCCGTGACGGTTCGCTGAAAGTGAATCAGGATATGGAGCTGTCCCGCTGGGCGCTGCTGAAAGATGAGCAGTCCGTTTACCAGGTCGCCGCTGAACGCCGCGTCTGGATCCAGGTGGTGAAAGGTGAAGTGTCCATTAACGGCACCAAAGCCACGACGGCTGACGGTCTGGCAATCTGGGATGAGCAGGCGCTCTCTATCCATGCCGACAGCGACAGCGAAATTCTGCTGTTTGACCTGCCGCCAGTTTGATCCCGCTTAAATAAATAACACAACCTCCCTCTATCTCCGGGGAGGTTGTCTGCTGTCCGTGATAAACTGGAGCGATGTTTTCCCGTTTATCTTACAGGCACGATGAAAAAGAAAAGACCCGTACTTCAGGACGTTGCAGATCGCGTTGGCGTGACCAAAATGACCGTCAGCCGGTTCCTTCGTAACCCGGAGCAAGTCTCCGTCGCGTTACGTGGCAAAATCGCTGCTGCGCTTGATGAACTGGGCTACATTCCCAATCGCGCCCCCGATATTCTCTCCAATGCCACCAGCCGCGCCATTGGCGTGCTGCTGCCTTCTTTAACGAACCAGGTATTTGCCGAAGTGCTGCGCGGTATCGAAAGCGTTACCGATGCGAACGGCTATCAAACCATGCTGGCGCACTATGGCTATAAGCCGGAACTGGAAGAAGAGCGGCTGGAATCGATGTTTTCCTGGAATATCGACGGGCTCATCCTTACCGAGCGCAGCCACACGCCGCGCACGCTGAAAATGATCGAAGTGGCGGGCATTCCGGTGGTGGAGCTGATGGACAGTAAATCCCCGTGTCTTGATATTGCTGTTGGTTTCGACAACCTGGAAGCCGCGCGTCAGATGACGGCGGAAATCATCAGCCGCGGCCATCGCCACGTCGCCTATCTGGGTGCACGTCTGGATGAACGTACTATCATCAAACAGCAGGGGTATGAGCAGGCCATGCGTGAAGCCGGTCTGACGCCTTATAGCGTGATGGTGGAGCAATCCTCCTCTTACACCGCCGGAATTGAACTGATGCGCCAGGCGCGTCGCGAATATCCGCAGCTCGACGGAATTTTTTGTACCAATGACGATCTGGCCGTCGGCGCGGCTTTTGAGTGTCAGCGTCTGGGATTAACCATTCCCGGCGACATGGCGATTGCGGGTTTCCACGGCCACGACATTGGTCAGGTGATGGAGCCGCGTCTGGCCAGCGTCCTTACGCCGCGCGAGCGCATGGGTCGCATTGGGGCTGAGCGTTTGCTGGCCCGCATCCGTGGTGAAACCGTGACGCCCAAAATGTTAGATTTAGGTTTCACCCTGTCACCGGGCGGATCTATTTAGTCTGACAAATATGACGTGGCTCACATTTATTCACTTCTGGCGTGAATGGATATTGCTTCTCCGCACCCCCGGCATGAAAATGTTACCGATAACTGTTACCCGTAACAATTCACCTTAGCATTAGTGGGAGCGACGCCTTGAGCACGACTAATCTTGATCACCATGTCTATGTCCTGATGGGCGTATCAGGCAGTGGTAAATCCGCTGTCGCCAGCGAAGTAGCGCACCAGATCCATGCCGCCTTTCTTGACGGCGACTTCCTGCATCCGCGCAGCAACATCACGAAAATGGCCGCAGGCGACCCGCTGAACGACGATGACCGCAAGCCATGGTTACAGGCGCTCAACGACGCCGCTTTCGCCATGCAGCGCACCAATAAAGTGTCGCTCATCGTCTGTTCCGCGCTGAAAAAGCGCTACCGCGATCAGCTGCGTGACGGCAACCCAAACCTCTCCTTTATTTACCTGAAGGGCGATTTCGATGTTATCGAAAGCCGCCTGAAAGCGCGTAAAGGTCACTTCTTTAAAACCCAAATGCTGGTGACGCAGTTCGATGCGCTCGAAGAGCCGGGTGCCGACGAGCAGGATGTGCTGGTGGTGAATATCGATCAGCCGCTGGAAGGTGTTGTCGCCAGTACGATTGAAGTGATTAATAAATAAACTAAGGCTGTAGTGTGAGTACGTTAACGCTTGTTTTGACAGCATTTGGCTCGGTTTTGCTGTTGCTGTTTTTAGTGATGAAGGCCCGTTTACACGCTTTCGTCGCTTTGATGGTGGTTTCTATTGGTGCAGGGCTTTTTTCCGGAATGCCGCTGACGAAAATCGCGGCGACGATGGAAAAAGGGATGGGCGGCACGCTGGGCTTTCTGGCTATTGTCGTGGCGCTGGGGGCGATGTTTGGCAAGATTTTGCATGAAACTGGCGCGGTCGATCAGATCGCCGTCAAAATGCTCAAATCTTTTGGTCACAGCCGCGCGCACTACGCGATTGGCATCGCCGGGCTGATCTGCGCGCTGCCGCTGTTTTTCGAAGTGGCGATTGTGCTGCTGATTAGCGTTGCGTTCTCAATGGCGCGTCACACCGGGACAAATCTGGTGAAGCTGGTCATTCCGCTGTTTGCCGGTGTGGCCGCGGCGGCGGCATTTCTGGTGCCGGGACCCGCGCCGATGCTGCTGGCCTCACAGATGCACGCCGATTTTGGCTGGATGATTTTAATCGGGCTCTGTGCGGCTGTTCCGGGGATGCTGATCGCCGGACCGCTGTTTGGGAACGTTATCGGGCGCTATGTCGAACTGCACATTCCCGACGATATCAGCGAGCCGCACCTGGGCGAAGGCAAAATGCCATCCTTTGGTTTTAGCCTCGCGCTGATCCTGCTGCCGCTGGTGCTGGTGGGTCTCAAAACCATCGCCGCGCGCTTCGTTGATCCTGCATCCTCACTGTATGAATGGCTGGAGTTTATTGGTCATCCCTTCACCGCCATTCTGGTAGCCTGTCTGGTGGCCATTTACGGCCTGGCGCTACGTCAGGGGATGTCGAAAGATCGGGTGATGGAAGTCTGCGGCGCGGCCTTGCAACCGGCGGGGATTATTCTGCTGGTGATCGGTGCAGGCGGCGTGTTCAAGCAAGTGCTGGTGGATTCCGGCGTTGGCCCGGCTCTGGGCGAAGCGCTGACGGGTATGGGCCTGCCGATTGCCATTACCTGTTTTGTTCTGGCTGCCGCGGTGCGCATTATTCAGGGATCGGCAACGGTGGCCTGCTTAACGGCGGTCGGCCTGGTGATGCCGGTGATTGAGCAACTGCATTACTCTGGTGCGCAAATGGCCGCGCTGTCGATTTGCATCGCGGGTGGTTCGATTGTGGTAAGTCACGTTAACGACGCCGGTTTCTGGTTGTTCGGCAAATTCACTGGCGCAACCGAAGCGCAAACGCTGAAAACCTGGACGATGATGGAAACTATCCTCGGCACGGTAGGTGCCATCGTGGGGATGATCGCGTTTCAGCTTGTGAGCTGAGATTACGTGCACCCTCTCCACTGAGGAGAGGGTGAACACCGATCTCTTCCCTCTCCCCAGGGGAGAGGGTCAGGGTGAGGGGAAAATCTACCCCTTCATCCACGTCCGGATGCCGTCCAGGAACATCTGCGTGGCGAGCATCACCAGAATCAACCCCATCAGGCGCTCCAGCGCATTCACGCCTTTATCCCCCAGCAGACGCAGGAACAGTGACGACTGCAACAGGATCGCCACGGTGCCGCCCCAGGCGAGCAGCAGGGCGATCACCAGATGCCCCATTTGATTCGGATACTGATGCGACAGCAGCATCAATGTGGCGAGCAGCGTCGGGCCTGCCACCAGCGGGATCGCCAGCGGGACGATAAACGGCTCTTCACCCGCGGGCAGTCCGTGGCTTCCGCCGGTAGCGCTGGGAAAGATCATCTTAATGGCGATTAAAAACAGAATGATGCCGCCCGAAATAGACACCGTTTCGGCGCGCAGATTAAGGAACGACAGGATTTTCTCACCGGCAAACAGAAATATCAGCATCAGCAGCAGGGCGATCAGCAACTCGCGGATCATAATTGCCCGGCGGCGCTTCGGCTCCGTATGTTTGAGCACCGACATAAAAATGGGCAGGTTGCCGAGCGGATCCATAATCAGGATCAACAGCACTGCGGCGGAGATGATTTCGTTCATTTAATACTTTCCCTAATACGCGCCCCAGATTTTTGCCTATAAGCGCTATTTCTGATGACGTCGCTATCATTGATTAATTTCACTTGCGACTTTAGCTGCATTTTGTAAGGTGAAGGGACGCCAGTCGGAAACTGGTTCGCACACACAGCACACACCTTCGCAGGAAAAATACGCTATGAAAAATGTTGGTTTTATCGGCTGGCGCGGCATGGTCGGCTCCGTACTCATGCAACGCATGGTAGAAGAGCGCGACTTCGACGCCATTCGCCCGGTTTTCTTTTCAACGTCCCAGCTGGGCCAGGCCGCGCCGACATTCGGCTCCACACCGGCTGGCACCCTCCAGGATGCTTACGATCTGGGCGCGTTGAAGGCACTCGACATCATTGTCACCTGCCAGGGCGGCGATTATACCAACGAAATCTATCCAAAGCTTCGTGAAAGCGGCTGGCAGGGTTACTGGATCGATGCCGCCTCGTCACTGCGTATGAAGGACGATGCCATTATCATTCTGGATCCGGTCAACCAGGACGTGATCACCCGTGGCCTGAACGACGGAGTGAAAACCTTCGTCGGCGGCAACTGCACCGTCAGCCTGATGCTGATGTCCCTCGGCGGCCTGTTCGCCCAGGATCTGGTGGAGTGGGTGTCGGTTGCGACCTATCAGGCCGCTTCCGGCGGCGGTGCGCGTCATATGCGCGAACTGTTAACGCAAATGGGCCAGCTGCATCACCACGTTTCTGACGAACTGGCCAACCCGGCGTCGGCCATTCTGGATATCGAACGCAAAGTAACGGCCCTTAGCCGCAGCGGTGAACTGGCCGTGGACAACTTCGGCGTACCGCTGGCGGGCAGCCTGATCCCGTGGATCGACAAACAGCTCGACAACGGCCAGAGCCGCGAAGAGTGGAAAGGGCAGGCGGAAACCAACAAAATTCTGCGCACCTCGTCGGTGATCCCGGTCGACGGCCTGTGCGTACGCGTCGGCGCGCTGCGCTGCCACAGCCAGGCGTTCACCATTAAACTGAAGAAAGATGTGTCGATCCCCACAGTTGAAGAACTGCTGGCGGCGCATAATGAGTGGGCGAAAGTGGTGCCTAACGACCGCGACATCACTATGCGCGAGCTGACCCCGGCAGCCGTCACCGGCACGCTGACAACGCCGGTAGGCCGTCTGCGTAAGCTCAATATGGGGCCGGAGTACCTCTCTGCCTTTACCGTCGGTGACCAGCTGCTGTGGGGGGCTGCAGAGCCACTACGGCGCATGCTGCGCCAGCTGGCGTAAGGCGTTTACTCAAAGCGGAGGTGCGATGTCACCTCCTTTTTTTTGCGTAAAACATGGAGTTAACGCGAATGTTTCAAATAAGTCAGGAGATAAACACAGCGTTGGCTATGCTTTAAGTTGGGCGTAGTCCCGGCAAAGAGAAAACGCCGGTACGCCATTCAGGCCAAAAAAGTGCCGCCATCCGTGGTTTGTTCACGGCTGAACGCTATGGCACACATATAAAAGGATGAAGAAACCATGTCCAGTCTTGTCGATAGAGACGTGATTAACGCGCTAATTGCAGGCCACTTTGCGGATCCTTTTTCCGTACTCGGCATGCATTACACCGATGCCGGGCTGGAAGTCCGCGCATTGCTCCCTGACGCCACCGAAGTGTGGGTGATTGAAACCAAGACCGGGCGCAAGCTTGCCAGGCTTGAGTGCCTCGATTCACGCGGTTTTTTCGCCGGCATTATCCAGCGTCGCAAAAATCCCTTCCGCTATCAGCTTGCCGTCGTCTGGCACGGTCAGGAAAACCTGATCGATGACCCGTATCGCTTCGGCCCGCTGATTCAGGATCTTGATGTCTGGTTGCTGTCCGAAGGTACCCACCTGCGCCCTTACGAAACGCTGGGTGCGCACGCCGACACCATGGATGGCGTGACCGGCACCAAATTCTCCGTCTGGGCACCAAACGCTCGTCGCGTCTCGGTGGTGGGACAGTTCAACTACTGGGATGGCCGCCGCCACCCAATGCGCCTGCGCAAAGAATCCGGCATCTGGGAGCTGTTTATCCCCGGTGCACATAATGGCCAGCTGTATAAATTCGAGCTGCTCGACGCCAACGGCAATCTGCGCATCAAAGCCGACCCTTATGCCTTCGAAGCGCAAATGCGTCCGGAAACTGCCTCGGTGATCTGCGGGCTGCCGGAAAAGGTCGTGCAGAGCGAAGAGCGTAAACGGGCCAATGACTTCGATGCGCCGATCTCCATTTATGAAGTGCATCTGGGCTCCTGGCGTCGCCATACCGATAACAATTTCTGGCTCAGTTACCGCGATCTGGCAGATCAACTGGTGCCGTACGTCAAATGGATGGGCTTTACCCATCTGGAACTGCTGCCGATCAACGAGCATCCGTTCGATGGCAGCTGGGGTTACCAGCCAACCGGGCTGTACGCGCCGACGCGCCGCTTTGGTACCCGCGATGACTTCCGCTATTTCATCAACGCCGCGCACGCCGCAGGCTTAAGTGTGATCCTCGACTGGGTGCCGGGTCACTTCCCGGAAGATGATTTTGGCCTCGCCGAATTTGACGGCACGGACCTGTATGAACACAGCGATCCGCGCGAAGGCTATCACCAGGACTGGAACACGCTGATTTATAACTACGGTCGTCGCGAAGTCAGCAACTACCTGATCGGCAACGCCCTGTACTGGGTAGAGCGCTTCGGCATTGATGCCCTGCGTGTGGATGCAGTGGCCTCCATGATTTACCGCGACTACAGCCGCAAAGAGGGGGAGTGGATCCCTAACGAGTACGGTGGCCGCGAAAACCTCGAAGCCATCGAATTCCTGCGCAAAACCAACCGCGTGCTGGGCGAACTGGTACCAGGCGCCGTGAGCATGGCAGAAGAGTCCACCGACTTCCCTGGCGTGTCCAGACCGTCGGAGACCGGCGGACTGGGCTTCTGGTACAAGTGGAACCTCGGCTGGATGCACGACACGCTGGATTATTTCAAGCTGGATCCCATCTACCGTCAGCATCACCACGACAAACTCACCTTCGGTATGCTGTACAACTACACCGAAAACTTCGTGCTGCCGCTGTCGCACGATGAAGTGGTCCACGGTAAGAAATCCATTCTGGATCGTATGCCGGGTGATGCATGGCAGAAGTTTGCCAACCTGCGCGCCTATTACGGCTGGATGTGGGCCTTCCCGGGTAAAAAACTGCTGTTTATGGGTAATGAATTCGCCCAGGGCCGGGAGTGGAACCACGACGCCAGCCTTGACTGGCATCTGCTGGAAGGCGGCGACAACTGGCACCACGGCGTGCAGCGTCTGGTACGCGATCTCAACCACGCCTATCGTGAGCATAAAGCGCTGCATGAGCTGGATTTTGATGGCTATGGCTTCGAGTGGCTGGTGGTGGACGACAAAGAACATTCGGTGTTTGTGTTCGTGCGCCGCGACAAAGCCGGTAACGAAATCATCGTCGCCAGCAACTTCACGCCGGTGCCGCGTCCGGGCTACCGTTTCGGCATCAATCAGCCGGGCAAATGGCGCGAAATCCTCAATACTGACTCGATGCATTACCACGGCAGTAACGCCGGAAACGGCGGCGCGGTACAGAGCGAGCAGATTGGCAGCCATGGGCGGGCAAACTCCCTGTGCCTGACCTTACCTCCACTCTCCACTATCTGGCTGGTGCGGGAGGCGGAATGACGATACTCGCGGCAGGGAAGCCTGAGCCGCTCGGCGCGCATGTCGCCGACGGCGGCGTCAACTTTACGCTGTTTTCCGCCCATGCGGAGCGCGTGGAGCTGTGCGTTTTTGACGATGAAGGGAACGAGCAACGTTATGACCTGCCAGCCCGCAGTGGCGATGTCTGGCACGGTTTTCTTGCGGGCGCACGCGCGGGCCTGCGTTATGGGTACCGTGTTCACGGCCCCTGGGCCCCGGAACACGGACATCGCTTTAACCCGGCGAAAGTGCTTATCGACCCCTGCGCCCGTCGCGTTGACGGTGAACTGGTGGACGATGCGCTATTCCACGGCGGCTACGAGCGGCCCGATCCCCATGACAATGCCGCCATCGCGCTGAAAAGCGTGGTAGTGAAAGACCTGTTTGACTGGGAAGACGACGCGCCACCGCGCACGCCCTGGGGCAACAGCGTGATTTACGAAGCGCATGTGAAAGGGCTGACGTACCTGCATCCGGCTATTCCGGAAGCCGAGCGCGGGACTTACAAAGCGCTCAGCCATCCGGCCATGATCGCTTACTTCAAACGCCTCGGCATTACGGCGCTCGAACTGTTACCCATCGCGCAGTTTGCCAGCGAGCCGCGCCTGCAACGGCTGGGTCTTAGCAACTACTGGGGCTATAACCCGCTGGCGATGTTTGCGCTGGAACCCCGCTATGCCGCCGATGCTGAACGCGCGCGGCAGGAGTTTTGCGAGACGGTAAAAGCGCTGCATCAGGCGGGTATCGAAGTGATCCTCGACGTGGTGCTTAACCACAGCGCCGAGATAGATCTCGACGGCCCGACCTTCTCCCTGCGCGGAATTGATAACCGTAGCTATTATTGGATCAGGGACGATGGTGATTATGAAAACTGGACGGGTTGCGGCAACACGCTAAATTTAAGCCTGCCGGGTACGGTGGAGTATGCCGTGCAGTGTCTTCGTTACTGGGTGGAAACCTTCCATATTGATGGTTTTCGCTTCGATTTGGCCCCGGTCATGGGGCGCACGCCGGCGTTTAGTCAGCATGCGCCGCTGTTCGAAGCCATTAACAACGATCCGCTGCTCAGTGCGGTGAAGCTGATTGCCGAGCCGTGGGACATCGGCGCTGGTGGTTATCAGGTGGGGAATTTCCCGCCGCTGTTTGCGGAGTGGAACGATCATTTCCGCGATGCCGCGCGCCGTTTCTGGCTGGCAAAAGATCTCTCGCCTGGAGACTTCGCCCGCCGGTTTGCCGGCTCCAGTGATGTGTTTAAACAACAGGGCCGTGCGCCTGGCGCATCGGTCAATATGATCACCGCCCACGACGGTTTTACCCTGCGTGACTGCGTTTGTTTCAATCAGAAACACAATGAGGCCAACGGCGAGGAAAACCGCGACGGCACTAACAATAACCATAGTAATAACCATGGTATAGAAGGATTAGGTGGCTCCCTACATGTGAATGAGCGGCGTCGGGATAGTGTCCATGCCCTGCTGACCACGCTACTCCTTTCTCAGGGAACGCCTATGTTGCTGGCCGGTGATGAACAGGGTCACAGCCAGCATGGCAATAACAATGCGTATTGCCAGGATAACGCGCTGACGTGGCTGGACTGGCGTCAGGCAAATGACGGGCTGATCACCTTTACTGCGGCGCTCATTGCCTTGCGTCAGCAGATCCCGGCGTTAACCCTGAACGTCTGGTGGGAAGAAGGTGACGGTAACGTGCAATGGCTGAACAAAGATGCTCAGCCATTACGTCCTGAGGAGTGGGCGCATGGCGCGGGTCGTATGCAAATCCTGCTGTCGGAGCGGT
Organism: Enterobacter kobei; assembly: GCF_018323985.1. Taxonomy (GTDB): domain Bacteria; phylum Pseudomonadota; class Gammaproteobacteria; order Enterobacterales; family Enterobacteriaceae; genus Enterobacter_D; species Enterobacter_D kobei_A. The sequence goes on from NZ_AP024590.1 coordinate 323,615, forward strand.
ATTTAATCACGCTCAACAACACGGACGACGTAGCACAAATCGTTTTACCCGACGGGGAATGGCGTGCTGTTCCCCCATTTGCCGGTGAGGATAATCCGGTTGTACTGGCTGTCTGGCATGGGCCCGCGCACGGAGTTTGCGTTTTCAAAAGGTCTTAAAAAAGGAGTTAGTCATGGTTAGATTAGATAAAAACGATCCGCTAATGTTAGCGCGCCAGCTCCCATTGAAATCGGTTGCCCTGATCCTTGCAGGGGGTCGTGGTACGCGTCTGAAGGACTTAACCACCACCCGGGCGAAGCCTGCGGTGCACTTTGGTGGCAAGTTCCGCATCATCGACTTTGCGTTGTCCAACTGCATCAACTCCGGCATCCGTCGGATTGGCGTTATTACCCAGTACCAGTCCCATACTCTGGTACAGCACATCCAGCGCGGCTGGTCGTTTTTTAGCGAAGAGATGAACGAGTTTGTCGATCTGCTGCCTGCCCAGCAGCGCGTACACGGTGAAAACTGGTATCGCGGCACGGCAGACGCGGTAACGCAGAACCTCGACATCATCCGCCGCTATAACGCGGAATACATCGTGATCCTCGCAGGCGATCACATCTACAAGCAGGACTACTCGCGCATGCTCATTGATCATGTGGAGAAAGGTGCGCGCTGCACCGTGGCCTGTCTGCCGGTGCCGATTGCCGAAGCCACCGCCTTTGGGGTGATGGCCGTCGATGAAAACGAAAAAGTGATCGCCTTCGTCGAGAAGCCGGAAAACCCGCCCGCGATGCCAAACGATCCCACGCGGGCGCTCGCCAGTATGGGCATCTATATTTTTGACGCGGACTACCTGTTTGAGCTGCTGGAAGAAGATGACGCGGACGACACGTCCAGCCATGATTTTGGCAAAGACATCATTCCGAAGCTGACCAAAGCAGGCATGGCGTACGCGCACCCGTTCCCGTTATCCAGTGTTCAGTCCGATCCGGACGCCGAGCCGTACTGGCGCGACGTCGGGACGCTGGAAGCGTACTGGAAAGCTAACCTGGATCTGGCCTCGGTCACGCCAGAACTGGACATGTACGATCAGAACTGGCCGATCCGTACCCATATGGAACCGCTGCCGCCAGCGAAATTTGTGCAGGATCGTTCAGGCAGTCATGGCATGACGCTGAACTCCCTGGTTTCGGGCGGCTGCATCATCTCAGGCTCCGTTGTGGTGCAATCGGTCCTGTTCCCCCGCGTGCGGGTGAACTCATTTTGTAATATCGACTCATCCGTTCTGTTACCAGACGTATGGGTAGGGCGTTCCTGTCGCCTGCGCCGGTGCATCATTGATCGCGCCTGTCAGATACCGGAAGGCATGGTAATCGGCGAAAACGCGGAAGAAGACGCGCGTCGGTTTTACCGTTCAGAAGAAGGCATTGTGTTAGTCACGCGGGAAATGCTGAATAAACTCAAGGGCTAACAGCATCAAGAATAACCTTGCGCGGAAGGGGTCCGCGCGCTGTTTTACCGAACTCGCAAACAGGCGGCGGTAATTAACAGGAGCGAGAATGCAGGTTTTACATGTATGTTCTGAAATGTTCCCGCTGCTTAAGACGGGTGGTCTGGCAGATGTTCTTGGCGCGTTACCCGCGGCGCAAATCGCCGTTGGAATAGATACACGCGTCCTTTTGCCTGCTTTTCCAGATATTCGACGGGGCATTACCGATGCACGCGTGGTGAGCCGGCGCGACACGTTTGCCGGTCCTATCACATTACTATTTGGTCACTATAACGGCGTGGGGATTTACCTGATTGATGCGCCGCATCTTTATGACCGCCCAGGGAGTCCGTATCACGATACCAATCTTTTTGCTTACACCGACAACGTGTTGCGCTTTGCGCTGCTGGGTTGGGTAGGCAGTGAAATGGCCTGTGGCCTCGATCCGTTCTGGCATCCTGACATCGTTCATGCCCATGACTGGCATGCGGGACTGGCTCCGGCGTACCTTGCGGCGCGCGGTCATCCGGCAAAATCGGTGTTTACTGTGCACAACCTGGCCTATCAAGGCATGTTTTATGCACAGCATATGGATGAAATCGAATTGCCATCATCATTCTTTAATGTTCATGGTGTCGAATTCAACGGTCAGATCTCATTCCTGAAGGCCGGTCTGTACTACGCCGATCATATTACGGCCGTCAGCCCGACCTACGCGCGTGAGATCACCGAGCCGCAGTTTGGCTGCGGCATGGAAGGTCTGCTGCGTCAGCGGCAGCTGGAAGGGCGTCTTTCCGGCATCCTGAACGGGGTCGATGAGAAAATCTGGAGCCCGGACAACGATCTGCTTCTGGCGTCGCGTTATGATCGTGATTCGCTGGAAGAGAAAGCCGAAAACAAACGCCAGCTTCAGGTGGCAATGGGGCTGAAGGTGAATGACAAAGTGCCGCTGTTTGCGGTAGTCAGCCGCCTCACCAGCCAGAAAGGACTGGATTTGGTGCTGGAAGCCCTGCCGGGCCTGCTCGAACAGGGTGGACAACTGGCGCTGTTAGGTGCAGGCGATCCGGTCTTGCAGGAAGGATTCCTGGCGGCAGCGGCAGAACATCCGGGCCAGGTGGGAGTGCAGATTGGCTATCACGAAGCCTTCTCGCACCGCATCATGGGGGGAGCCGATGTGATTCTGGTGCCAAGTCGCTTTGAGCCGTGCGGGCTGACTCAGCTCTACGGCCTGAAATACGGCACGCTGCCGCTGGTACGTCGTACCGGGGGACTGGCGGATACCGTGTCAGACAGCTCACTGGAAAACCTGGCGGACGGCGTCGCCAGCGGATTTGTGTTTGAGGACAGTAATGCCTGGTCGCTGTTACGCGCGATAAGGCGAGCTTTCGTGTTGTGGTCTCGTCCATCGCTGTGGCGCTTCGTGCAACGACAGGCGATGGGGATGGATTTCAGCTGGCATGTAGCGGCGCAGTCCTACCGGGATCTCTACAACCGGTTGAAATAATTTCCAGGAATCGCTCATATGAATGCACCTTTTACGTATGCATCACCCACGCTGAGCGTCGAGGCGCTCAAGCACTCGATCGCCTATAAGCTGATGTTCACCATCGGCAAGGATCCGGTGATCGCCAATAAACACGAATGGCTGAACGCCACGCTGTTCGCCGTGCGTGACCGTCTTGTCGAACGCTGGCTGCGCTCCAACCGCGCGCAGCTGTCGCAGGAAACGCGGCAGGTTTACTACCTGTCGATGGAATTTCTGATTGGCCGTACGCTCTCCAACGCCATGTTGTCATTGGGTATTTATGACGACGTGAAAAATGCCCTCGAAGAGATGGGGCTGGATCTGGAAGAGCTGATTGACGAAGAAAACGACCCCGGTTTAGGTAACGGCGGTCTGGGCCGTCTGGCGGCGTGCTTCCTCGATTCGCTGGCGACCCTCGCGCTGCCGGGCCGTGGTTACGGTATCCGCTACGACTACGGCATGTTCAAACAAAACATCGTTGATGGCCGTCAGAAAGAGTCGCCGGATTACTGGCTGGAATACGGTAACCCGTGGGAATTCAAACGCCACAACACGCGCTATAAAGTGCGTTTCGGTGGTCGCGTACAGCTGGAAGGGAAAAAATCCCGCTGGCTGGAAACCGAAGAAATTCTGGCGGTGGCCTACGATCAGATCATCCCAGGCTACGACACTGACGCGACCAACACCCTGCGTCTGTGGAACGCCCAGGCGAGTAGCGCGATTAACCTTGGTAAATTCAACCAGGGCGACTATTTTGCCGCCGTGGAAGATAAAAACCACTCGGAAAACGTCTCCCGCGTACTCTATCCGGATGACTCGACCTATTCCGGGCGCGAGCTGCGGTTACGTCAGGAGTATTTCCTGGTGTCGGCGACGGTGCAGGACATCCTCAACCGTCACTACATGCTGCACAAGACCTACGATAATCTGGCAGACAAGATCGCCATTCACCTCAATGACACGCACCCGGTGCTCGGTATTCCTGAGCTGATGCGCCTGTTGATGGATGAGCATAAGTTCTCGTGGGATGATGCTTTTGAAGTGACCTGCCAGGTGTTCTCCTACACCAACCACACGCTGATGAGCGAAGCGCTGGAAACCTGGCCGGTGGACATGCTGGGCAAAATCCTGCCGCGTCACTTACAGATCATTTTCGAAATTAACGACTACTTCCTGAAGACCGTGCAGGATCAGTATCCGGATGACACCGGGCTGCTGAGCCGCGTCTCCATCATCGACGAGTCCAATGGCCGCCGTGTACGCATGGCGTGGCTGGCAGTGGTGGCAAGTCATAAAGTGAATGGCGTGTCCGAGCTGCACTCCAACCTGATGGTACAGTCGCTGTTTGCCGATTTTGCGAAGATTTTCCCGACGCGCTTTACCAACGTGACCAACGGCGTGACGCCGCGTCGCTGGCTGGCACTGGCGAATCCGCCGCTGTCTGACGTGCTGGACGAAAATATTGGCCGCACCTGGCGCACCGATTTGAGCCAGTTGCAGGAGCTTGAACAGCACATTGATTTCCCGAGCGTTAACCAGGCCGTGCGCCAGGCGAAGCTTGAGAATAAAAAGCGCCTGGCGATCATGATCGCTCAGCAGCTCAACGTGGTGGTCAATCCGAAAGCGCTGTTTGACGTGCAAATCAAACGTATCCACGAATACAAACGTCAGCTGATGAACGTGCTGCATGTGATTGCGCGCTACAACCGCATCAAGGCCGATCCGGATGCTGACTGGGTGCCGCGCGTCAACATCTTCGCCGGTAAAGCGGCGTCGGCCTATTACATGGCGAAGCACATTATTCACCTCATCAATGACGTTGCCAAAGTGGTCAACAACGATCCGCAGATTGGCGACAAACTGAAAGTGGTGTTTATCCCCAACTACAGCGTCAGCCTGGCGCAGATGATCATTCCGGCCGCCGATCTCTCTGAGCAGATTTCGCTGGCCGGTACCGAAGCGTCCGGCACCAGTAACATGAAATTCGCGCTCAACGGCGCGCTGACCATTGGTACGCTGGATGGGGCGAACGTCGAGATGCAGGATCACGTAGGCGAAGAGAATATCTTTATCTTCGGTAACACGGCGGATGAAGTGGAAGAGTTGCGTCGTCAGGGTTACAAACCTCGTGATTACTACGAGAAAGATGAAGAGCTGCGTGAAGTGCTGACGCAGATCGGCACCGGCGTGTTCAGCCCCGACGAGCCGGGCCGCTACCGCGATCTGGTGGATTCACTGATTAACTTCGGCGATCACTATCAGGTGCTGGCGGATTTCCGCAGCTATGTGGATTGTCAGGATCGCGTGGACGAGCTGTATCGTCATCCGGAAGAGTGGACCATTAAAGCGATGCATAACATCGCGGCGATGGGCTATTTCTCATCTGACCGCACGATCCAGGAGTACGCCGACAAGATCTGGCATATCGATCCGGTGCGGTTGTAAATCAGTAAATCGGTAAACGATAAACGGGGCCACTCAGTGACCCCGTTTTTTATTATGACGCCAGCGACAACTCGCGTTTCGCATGACGTGTCAGCCACTGGGAAATGCGCGACTGCTGCTCGGCGTTCAGCCACATACCCTGTTTAGTGCGACGCCAGATAGCATCGTCCAGACGGCGCACCCATTCGTGCTCGACCAGATAACGCAATTCTGCTTCGTAAAACTCATGGCCGAAATCTTCACCCAGATCGGCCAGCGACGTTGCGCCGTTGAGGATCAGCTCGCTGTTGCTGCCGTAAGTGCGGGCATAATGGCGGGCCATCTGCTCGCTGATAAACGGATAGCGACGACGCAGTTTAGCCGCGTAGTCGTCGCGATCGCCTTGCAGATCGCCACCCGGCAGCACGCAGGTTTTGGTCCACGCCGGCCCAATGTCTTTATAGTACGTCGACAGTTTTTCCATCGCGTGTTCTGCCAGCTTACGGTAGGTCGTTAGCTTGCCGCCGAATACCGACAGCAACGGCGCTTTGCCGTTTTCGTCGTGAATATCCAGCGTGTAATCGCGGGTAATGGCCTGCGGCGAATCGGATTCGTCATCGCACAGCGGACGTACGCCAGAGTAAGTCCAGACAATATCGTCGCGCGCCAGCTGCTTTTTGAAGTGCGCGTTATAGACCTTCAGCAGGTAGTTGATTTCGCTTTCGTCGATCTCAACGTTTTTCGGATCGCCCTGATATTCCACATCGGTGGTGCCAATGATGGAAAACTCATCCATCCACGGGATCACGAACACAATACGTTTATCTTCGTTTTGCAGGATGTAGGCCTGTTTCTGCGTATGGACGCGCGGCACAACAATGTGGCTGCCTTTGATCAGGCGGATACCATACGGTGACGGCAACTCCATCCCTTCGTCGAAGAACTGTTTCACCCACGGGCCAGTCGCATTCACCAGACCGCGCGCCTGCCAGGTGTATTTCTCGCCAGTATCAATATCTTCGGCTTCCACCACCCACAGACCGTTAACACGTTTGGCGGAGGTGGCGCGGGTACGGGTCATCACTTCGCCGCCTTTGCGTACCACCATTTGCGCATTCGCCAGTACCATGCGCGCATCGTCCACCCAGCAGTCGGAATATTCGAAACCGCGCACGATTTCGGGTTTCATTACGGATTCTGCGCCAAAACGCAAACCGGTAGACGCGGGCAGACTGGTGCGTTTACCCAGGTGATCGTACATAAACAGACCAATGCGGATCATCCACGCCGGGCGTAAATGCGGGCGGTGGGGCAGGCGGAAGCGCATCGGGAAGGCAATGTGCGGCGCCATTTTCAGCAGCACTTCACGTTCGGCCAGTGCTTCGCTCACCAGGCGGAATTCGTAGTGTTCAAGGTAGCGCAGGCCGCCGTGGATCAGTTTCGAACTCGCTGACGAGGTGGCGCAGGCAAGATCCTGCGCTTCCAGCATGAGCACAGATAAACCGCGCCCTGCGGCGTCTGCCGCGATACCGGCACCGTTGATGCCCCCGCCTATCACAATCAGATCTTTGGTTTCCATGTTCGCCTCATGCACTTTCGTAAAAGCTCAAAAATGTTCGTTATCGCTCATGATAGCAAAGGAATGGCGCATTGGTAACATCAAAAAAACAATTTAGAGTGATATGCATAACATAATGGCGTTTACCTGCCGTGAAGACGTAAACTTGTCGCTAAGATGTGGGGCCAGCGTACCCGCCAGGATCAGCACAACGAAAGAGAGCACCATGGATCAATTTGAATGTATTAATGTGGAAGAAACCCATCAGAAGCTGCAGCAAAAGCAGGCGGTGCTGGTGGATATTCGCGATCCGCAAAGTTTCGCCATGGGCCACACCCCCGGCGCGTTCCACCTGACGAACGATACACTCAGCGCCTTTATGCAGGAACATGACTACGACACGCCAGTGATGGTGATGTGCTATCACGGCAACAGCAGCAAGGGCGCGGCTCAATATCTGCTGCAACAGGGTTTTGATCAGGTCTACAGCGTGGATGGCGGGTTCGACGCCTGGCATCGCCATTTTCCTGGTGAGGTGGCGCACGGATCGCTTTAACCCTTTATACTGTCCTCTTTTATGTGGAATAAGTGCAGACAGCGATGTTGATGATCACCTCTTTTACCAACCCGCGCATCGCTCAGGCGTTTGTTGATTACATGCAAACGCAGGGCATCACCCTGACGCTTCAGCACCATGACAAAACCGACGTCTGGCTGGCGGATGAAAGCCAGGCTGAACGCGTTCATGCGGAACTGGCGCGCTTTTTAGAAAACCCTGGCGATCTGCGTTATCTGGCGGCGAGCTGGACGTCAGGCCAGACGAACAGCGGCCTGCACTATCAGCGTTATCCCTTTCTGGCGACGTTACGCCAGCGGGCCGGGCCTTTTACGCTGGCGCTGGCGGCGATCTGTATTCTGGTGTTTATCATCATGAACGTGGCGGGCGATCAGCCGGTCATGGTCTGGCTGGCCTGGCCGTACGACCCCTCTCTGCGCTTTGACGTCTGGCGTTATTTCAGCCACGCGGTGATGCATTTTTCAGTACTGCATATTCTGTTTAACCTGCTGTGGTGGTGGTATCTCGGCGGCGCGGTGGAAAAGCGACTCGGCAGCGGCAAACTGATTGTCATCACCATTATCAGCGCGCTGTTAAGCGGCTACGTGCAGCATAAGTTCAGCGGTCCGTGGTTCGGCGGCTTGTCCGGTGTGGTCTACGCGCTGATGGGCTACGTCTGGCTACGGGGCGAGCGGGATCCGCAAAGCGGGATTAATTTGCCACGCGGCTTGATAGCCTTTGCCTTAGTATGGTTAATTGCCGGTTGGTTTGATCTGTTTGGCATGTCCATCGCCAATGGCGCGCATGTCACCGGTCTGGTTGTCGGTCTCGCCATGGCGTTTGTTGATACGCAGAATGTGCGAAAACGAACATAAATTTTCTGGGATATTTCATGAAGCAGACACAACGCCACGATGCCATTATCGAGCTGGTTAAAAAGCAGGGGTACGTCAGTACCGAGGAGCTGGTAGAGCAGTTTTCCGTCAGCCCGCAGACTATCCGCCGCGATCTGAATGACCTTGCCGATCAGAATATGATCCTGCGTCATCACGGCGGCGCGGCGTTGCCGTCCAGCTCGGTAAATACCCCGTGGCACGATCGTAAAGCCACACAAACCGCCGAAAAAGAGCGTATTGCCCGCAAAGTGGCAAGCCAGATCCCTAATGGCGCGACGTTATTTATCGATATCGGCACGACGCCGGAAGCGGTGGCCCATGCGTTACTGGAGCACAGTAATTTGCGGGTGGTGACTAACAATCTGAACGTGGCTAATACGCTGAAAACGAAAGAAGACTTCCGCATTATTCTCGCCGGGGGAGAGTTGCGCAGTCGTGATGGCGGCATTATTGGCGAAGCGACGCTGGATTTTATCTCCCAGTTCCGTCTTGATTTCGGCATCCTTGGGATCAGCGGCATCGACAGCGACGGCTCACTGCTGGAGTTTGATTACCATGAAGTGCGCACCAAGCGGGCGATCATTGAAAACTCACGCCACGTTATGCTGGTGGTGGATCACTCGAAATTTGGCCGTAACGCGATGGTGAACATGGGCAGCATCAGCATGGTGAATGCGGTATACACCGACGTGATGCCGCCCGCCGGTGTGTTGCAGGTCATCAACGATCACAATATTCAGCTTGAGCTGTGCTAACGAAACGGGGTTTACACCCCGTATCCCATCATCTTCAACAATTGCTGGGCGTGCTGCACCGCATCCTGACGATGCGCCACGCCAAGCTTCTGATACAGATTGCGAATGTGCGTTTTGATGGTGGTGGCCGCCACGGCCAGCTCACCGGCGATCTGTTCATTGCTGTAGCCGGAATAAATTAAACCCAGTACCTGCCATTCCCGCTGGGTCAGCGGACTGGTGCGGATCAGCTCCGGCACTTCCGGATGATTAAGCAGCCTTTCGACAAAACCTTCATCAAAATGCGCAAACTTGTGGCGATGGTGCTGGTTTATGTCGCGAAGAATACGCTGGGCGCGATGCCCTTCCAGCTCCGGCAGCGCGTTAAGCTGGATCAGCTGACGCAGTTGCTGCGCCATCGCTTCCCCTTCGATGACAAAGTGGCTGATAAAGCCGGTGCGGTTCGCCAGCGTCAGCGCTTCCATCAGCACCCGCTGCGCCTCGCTTTTACGGCCCGCCTGCCAGTAGAGCTGGTTCAGCAGCAACAGGTTACGGTTCAGATCGCTCATCAGCCGCAGACTGCGTGCGTTTTCGTTTAACTCTTCCAGCACCATTTCTGCCGGATCAAAATCCCCGAGCAGGATCTGCGCGCGGGCAATGTTGCGCCACTGGCTTTGCAGGAAGTGGTTATCGGCGAACTCCGGTTTCGGGGTCTGACGCAGCCACTGGGCGGCGGCATTTTTGTCGCCAATCATCTGCCAGTAAATCACCCGCACTTTATCGGCGTTGGACACCCAGTCGCTGTGATACTGACCGTTGCCGAGTAAATTTTCCAGGCGATTGAGATGGCTGCGGGCGTTATCCAGATCACCGCGCGCCAGCGAATTTTGCACCAGCAGCGCCAGGCACTGCATCTGCTGCTGCGGCTGGTAGGCGGCGAGTACGTTTAACCCTTCGCGGGCGGCAGCTTCCGATTCATCCAGCCGCGCCCACGCCCACAGCAGTTGCGCACGAATGCGCAGTAAAAACTCGTGCAGCGGTAGTTGCTCCAGATGCTGCTCGCGGATCAGCGCAAAGGCTTTTTCCTGCGTTTCCCACGCGGCCTGTAAAAAGCCCTGGGCAAACAAAATTTCACTTTGCTGGATCAGACTCCACAGTGCGTAATGCCAGACATCGTGGCGACGCGCCATTTGCTCGGTCTGCTGCATCACCGTCAGCGAGTGGGTGAGTTGCCCTTTGCAGTGCAGCACTTCACCGTGCACCGAAGTGGCAACAATGCGGCTGTAGTAATTCGCCAGTGGCAACTCTTCCAGCGCCACCGTCGACAGGCGCTCGGCTTCCGCAGGATCGCCGGCGTTGATGGCCACCTGTGCGCGCAGGGCGTTGAAATCGCCGTGCAGGGAGCGATCCATTTCCATGTCCATCTCCTGCTCGGCGCGGGCCAGCAGGGTGTTCACTTCGCTGTAGCGGTACTGGCTCTGCATCAGCCACGCCTGTAACAGCACCAGACGCGGATTCTCCAGCAGGCTTTCCCAGGGCAGCGCCTTCAGGGATTCTTCCAGCAGCGCCAGTTCGCTGTGGTTAAACAGCCCCCAGGCGTGATGGAGCAAAATGTCGCGCAGCATACAGCCATCGCCCGCGGCCAGCGCATGGTGAATGGCTTCGCTGGGGAAACCCTGCGCCATCCAGCTTTCCGCCGCCGCACGGTGGATCTCCGGCAACTCGGTCGCCAGCTCCCACTGACAGCGCTGACGCAGGAAATTGCCGAACAGCGGGTGATAGCTGAACCATTCACCGGAATCATCCATCCGTTGCAGAAAAAGGCCCTGACGTTCGATCTCTTCCAGGCGCATCTGCCCGTTTTCTTCGCCCGTAACACGCACAATCAGCGCATCGTTCATCGAGCGCAGCAGGGAACTTTTCAGCAACAAATGGCGGGTACTGAGATCGATATTATCCAGCACTTCATCCACCAGATAATCTGACAGATGGCTGGCGTTGATGCCTGCGAGACGGCGGGCCGACTGGTGTGCAGCATGGTTATTCTGGCGGGCGGAGAGGGCGATAAGCTGGAGCGCGGTGGCCCAGCCGGCGACATCGTCGCACAGGCGGCTGCTTTCCGCCGGTTCAATAGGCCACTCCAGGCGACAGTCAAAAAACAGCTTCGCTTCCTGATGGGTAAAGGCCAGATGCTGACTACCGATTTCCAGCAGCTGATCGCGCACGCGCAGGTTAGCAATACCCAGTTGCGGCAGATTACGCGACAGCACCACCAGCGTCAGGCATTCCGGCTGATGGCGCAGGAAAAAGCGCATTGCATCGTGGATCACCGGGTTGGTGATCAGGTGGTAATCATCAATCACCAGATACAGCGGGCGATCCCAGTCTGCCAGCTCGATAAACAGCTGGGCAAAGAGTGACGACAGGCTGGCGTACTGGCCTTTCTGGGCAATGGCTTCACTGGTGACGCAGTGGCCGTGAGTGGCTTGCTGCACCGCTGCCATTAAATAGTTGGCAAAGCGCTCCTGCTGGTTATCCCCCTCATCAAGGGAAAACCATCCGAGATCGCTTTTCCCTGCGGCCCACTGCGAAATAAGGGTCGTTTTTCCATAACCGGCAGGACTTGTCACCAGCGCCAGGCGAAAATTGTTGGCGCCCGCAAGTTTAGCCAGCAATCGGTCACGCACCACTGTGTGGTCAAGGCGAACCGGGCGACTTAATTTAGACGGTATCAACATAGTCATCACTTCACTGTGAGGTAACGGGAAAGGCGATTTTTTTTGCGCTTCGTAATTAATAAGGGATACGTTCGGTCAGAATGGCATGTATTGCAAGTTATGTCCGAATTTGACCGCGCTTAATTTGCACTGTGTCACAATTCCATAACCTTTATGAATAATAGCTCCGAAGGGCAGCCATGGCGCATCAGCACTGAATTGTCGATAAAGCGCGCAAACGAAAAAAGAGGGTTTTTTATTCCACAAAGGGGAATAATTATTATGAAAAACGATGTCAGGTTATGACGGGAAAAATAGTCGTGATGCCGCTTAAAATTCAGCAAAATAATATTTTTCCCGCATTGCATTTCTGTAAGTCAGGTCATTTCTCTAAAACGACATTTCAATTTTTTGAAGCCGTTCCGGTTTATCGGTTTATTCCCCCGGCAAAATGCGCGTATACATGGACGTTAAGTGCCCGCGATCACATTTTTCGCTCATCCCCGCTGCTCCTCCCTTTCTAATCCCTGGCGGGATGAGGTAGTCGAAACGGGAGCCAGGCACACTAGCACTAATGTTTTTTTTTACTTACAGGACCCGAGTTTTCTATGTCACAGCCCACATTTAACAAAGCACAATTCGAAGCGGCCCTGACACGTCAGTGGCAGCGTTTTGGTCTGCAGGCCGCAGACGAGATGACCCAGCAGCAGTGGTGGCACGCGGTCAGCGGCGCGCTGGCGGAACTACTGCCGGTGCAGGCAGCGGCTCCGGTGAAAAATCAGCGCCATGTGAACTACATCTCCATGGAATTTCTGATTGGTCGCCTTACCGGGAACAACCTGCTCAACCTCGGCTGGTATCAGGAGGTCAGCGATGTGCTTAATACCCATAACGTCAACCTGACGGACTTGCTGGAAGAAGAGATCGATCCGGCGCTGGGTAACGGTGGGCTGGGGCGTCTTGCCGCCTGTTTCCTGGATTCAATGGCGACAGTCGGTCAGTCGGCGACCGGCTATGGCCTGAACTATCAGTACGGCCTGTTCCGCCAGTCTTTTGCTGATGGGCAGCAGCAGGAAGCGCCGGACGACTGGCATCGCGGCAGCTACCCGTGGTTCCGTCACAATTCCGCGCTGGATGTGCAGGTCGGCATCGGCGGTAAAGTCAGCAAAGACGGTCACTGGACGCCAGCCTTTACGCTTATCGGCGAAGCCTGGGATCTGCCGGTGCTTGGCTACCGCAACAGCGTCGCGCAGCCGCTGCGCCTGTGGCAGGCAAAACACGCTCATCCGTTCGATTTAACCCGTTTCAACAATGGGGATTTCCTGCGTGCCGAGCAGCAGGGCATTGACGCGGAAAAACTGACCAAAGTGCTCTACCCGAACGACAATCATCTGGCGGGCAAAAAGCTGCGCCTGATGCAGCAGTATTTCCAGTGCGCCTGTTCGGTGGCCGATATTCTGCGTCGCCATCACCTTGCCGGTCGCGCTATTGCGCAGTTGCCGGACTTCGAAGTGATCCAGCTTAACGACACACACCCGACCATCGCCATCCCGGAACTGCTGCGCGTGTTGATCGACGAGCACCAGCTCAGCTGGGACGACGCCTGGGCGATCACCAGCAAAACCTTCGCGTACACCAACCACACCCTGATGCCGGAAGCGCTGGAGTGCTGGGATGAGAAACTGGTGAAAGCACTGCTGCCGCGCCACATGCAGATCATCAACACCATCAATAACCGCTTTAAAACCCTGGTGGATCACACCTGGCCGGGCGACAAAGACGTCTGGGCTAAGCTGGCTGTGGTGCACAACAAACAGGTGCGCATGGCGAATATGTGCGTCGTGAGCGGCTTCGCCGTCAATGGCGTGGCGGCGCTGCACTCGGATCTGGTGGTCAAAGATCTGTTCCCGGAATATCACCAGCTGTGGCCGAACAAATTCCATAACGTCACCAACGGCATCACGCCGCGTCGCTGGATCAAACAGTGCAACCCGGCACTGGCCGCGCTGCTCGACACCACGCTGAAAACCGAATGGGCCGACGATCTCGATAAGCTGCAGGGGCTGGAAAAATACGCTGATGATGCCGCGTTCCGCACGCAGTACCGCGACATCAAACGGGCGAACAAAGTGCGTCTGGCGAGCTATGTGAAAGCACGTACTGGCGTCGACATCAATCCGGAAGCGATTTTTGATATTCAGATCAAACGCCTGCACGAGTACAAACGTCAGCACCTCAACCTGCTGCATATCCTGGCGCTGTACAAAGAGATCCGTGAAAACCCGGCCGCCGACCGCGTGCCGCGTGTCTTCCTGTTTGGCGCGAAAGCAGCACCTGGTTACTACCTGGCGAAAAACATCATCTTCGCCATTAATAAAGTGGCGGAAGCGGTGAATAACGATGCCCGCGTCGGCGATAAACTGAAAGTGGTGTTCCTGCCGGATTACTGCGTGTCAGCAGCAGAAATGCTGATCCCGGCGGCGGATGTTTCCGAGCAGATTTCCACCGCGGGTAAAGAGGCGTCCGGCACCGGCAACATGAAGCTGGCGCTCAACGGCGCGCTGACAGTCGGTACGCTTGACGGCGCAAATGTCGAAATTGCTGAGCAGGTTGGCGACGATAACATCTTTATCTTCGGCCATACTGTTGAACAGGTGAAGGCGCTGAAGGCCAAAGGCTACGATCCGCTGAAGTGGCGGAAGAAAGACAAAGTGCTGGATGCGGTGCTTAAAGAACTGGAAAACGGCGTCTACAGCGACGGCGATAAACACGCCTTCGATCAGATGCTGCACAGCATGGGCAAGCAGGGAGGCGATCCGTATCTGGTGATGGCCGACTTCACCGCTTATGTCGACGCGCAAAAAGAAGTGGACGTCCTGTACCGCGATCAGGACGCCTGGACGCGAGCCGCCATTCTGAACACTGCCCGCTGCGGCATGTTCAGTTCGGATCGCTCCATCCGTGATTATCAGACCCGTATCTGGCAGGCCAAACGTTAAGGAAAGCCATGGAAAGCAAACGACTTGATGCCGCCGCGCTGGCGGCGGGGATCAGCCCTCATTACATCAATGCTCACGGTAAACCGCAGTCTATCGGCGGGGAAACCAAACAGCGTTTGCTGGACGCCATGCATCGCCCGACCGCCCCAAAAAAGGGGGCGGTTCCGCCTGTACCGCCGGTGAAAGTCTTTACCCACGGTAAAAAAATGCCGCTGCCCGTTGAAGGGAGCGGTGAATACACCTGGCGGCTCATCACCGAGGAGGGGCGGGAGTACACCGGCCAGGCCACGGGCGGTAAAGCGCTCAATCTGCCCGCGAAGTTGCCGGAAGGTTATCACCAGCTTGAGATCGGCAAGGCTAAACAGCAGTGGCAGTGCCGGGTGATCGTCGCGCCGAAACGCTGCTACGAACCGCTCGCGCTGCACGAAGGGAAAAAACTGTGGGGTGCCTGCGTGCAGCTCTACACCCTGCGTTCGGAAAGAAACTGGGGGATCGGCGATTTTGGCGATCTGAAGGCCATGCTGGTGGATGTGGCGAAGCGGGGCGGCTCGTTTATCGGTCTGAACCCGATCCACGCGCTCTATCCGGCAAACCCGGAGAGCGCCAGTCCGTACAGCCCCTCATCCCGCCGCTGGCTCAATATCGTCTATATCGATGTGAACGCCGTGGAGGATTTCCAGCGCAGCAAAGCGGCGCAGAAGTGGTGGAAACTGGCCTCGACGCAGGACGCTCTGCGTGCCGCGCGCGATGCCGACTACGTGGATTACTCGACCGTTACCGCGCTGAAGATTGCCGCGCTGCGTCTGGCGTGGAAAGACTTTTCTGCGCGTCAGGACAGCGATGCCCAGAAAGTGGCGTTCAGCGACTTTGTGGCGCAGGAAGGCGAAAGCCTGTACTGGCAGGCGGCGTTTGACGCGCTGCATGCGCAGCAGGTGAAAGAAGATGAAATGCGCTGGGGCTGGCCGGTCTGGCCGGAAGGCTATCAGCGTACCGACAGCCCGGCAGTGAAGCAGTTCTGCGAAGACTTCGCCGACGAGGTGCAGTTTTACCTGTGGCTACAGTGGCTGGCCTGCGAGCAGTTTGCGCAGTGCTGGGAAATCAGCCAGGGCTTCGCCATGCCGATTGGCCTGTACCGCGATCTGGCGGTGGGCGTGGCGGAAGGCGGCGCGGAAACCTGGTGCGATCGTGAACTCTACTGCCTGAAAGCGTCCGTTGGCGCACCGCCTGATATTCTTGGACCGCTCGGCCAGAACTGGGGTCTGCCGCCGATGGATCCGCACGTCATGACGGCGCGCGGCTATGAGCCGTTCATCCAGCTCTTACGGGCGAACATGAAAAGCTGTGGCGCGCTGCGTATCGATCATGTGATGTCGATGCTGCGCCTGTGGTGGATCCCTTACGGCGAAACCGCCGATCAGGGCGCCTACGTGCAGTATCCGGTGGATGATTTGTTATCGATCCTCGCCCTTGAAAGCCAGCGTCACCAGTGCATGGTGATTGGTGAAGATCTGGGGACGGTACCGGTAGAAATTGTCAGCAAGCTGCGCGACAGCGGCATCTACTCTTACAAGGTGCTCTATTTCGAGAACAGCGAGAACGTCTTCCTGCCGCCGCAAAAATGGCCGGTACAGTCGATGGCTGTGGCCACCACTCACGACTTGCCGACGCTGCGCGGTTACTGGGAAGCCGGGGATTTAACCCTGGGCAAAACTCTGGGCCTGTATCCGGACGAAGAGGTGCTGCGCGGTCTGTATCAGGATCGTGAGCGGGCAAAACAGGGTCTGCTGGAGGCGCTGCACAAGCAGGGGTGTCTGCCAAAACGTACCGGGCACAGGGCCTCACGTATGGCGATGACCAGCACGCTGAACCGCGGGATGCAGCGTTATATCGCCGATTCCAACAGCGCACTGCTCGGCTTACAGCCGGAAGACTGGTTGGGTATGGCCGCGCCGGTGAATATTCCGGGCACCAGCTACCAGTACAAAAACTGGCGGCGCAAGCTGGATACCACCCTTGAGAAGATGTTTGCCGATGACGGCGTGAACCGGCTGATTAAGGATCTGGACAGAAGGCGTAAAACGGCAGGGAAGAAATCGTAATAGATTGCCCCTCTCCGGCAGGAGAGGGGCAAAGAAGGAACGTTAAATCACCGCAGCCAGCAGCAGACAACCCACCAGACCACATACCGAAATAATGGTTTCCAGCGCCGACCATGACTTCATGGTTTCACCGATAGTCAGGTTGAAGTACTCCTTGAACAGCCAGAAGCCCGGATCGTTTACGTGAGAGAAAATCACGCTACCGGAACCCACCGCGATAACCATCAGTTCAGGGCTGACGCCAGTGGTGGCGATCAGCGGTGCAGCGATACCCCCAGCCGTGATCGCCGCAACGGTTGCAGAACCCAGCGCAATACGCAGTACCGCGGCAATCGACCAGGCCATAAAGATCGGCGATAAGTTGGTGGAGTGCATCATTGCGGCAATGTATTTATCCACGCCGCTGTCGACCAGCACCTGTTTGAACGCGCCGCCGCCGCCGATGATCAGCAGCATCATGGCGATGATTTTGATGGAAGAGGTGATGGTGTCGGTCACATCATCCATTGAACGACCGCGGTTCAGGCCAAAGGTGAAGATGGCGATCAGCACGGCAATCAACGTTGCCATTACCGGGTCGCCGAAGAACTCAGCGTACGCCAGCAGTGGATGCCCTTTCGGCAGCACCATTTCTGCAATCGCACGGCCCGCCATCAGGATCACCGGTACCAGCGAGGTCCAGACGCTGACGCCAAAGCTCGGCATTTCTGCTTCGCTGAAGGTTTTGGCGTTATACAGACCTTCCGGGATCGGCTTATCAATCTTTTTCAGGAACCGCGCATACACCGGACCTGCCAGAATGACGGTCGGGATCGCCAGCAGCGTACCGTAGAGCAGCGTTTTACCCATATCGGCATGGAAGATAGTGGCGATAGCGGTCGGGCCTGGGTGCGGCGGCAGGAAGCCGTGGGTCACGGAGAGCGCCGCCGCCATCGGGACGCCTACATACAGCAGCGGCACACGCGCTTTCGCGGCAATGGTGAACACCAGCGGCAGCAGCAACACGAAGCCCACTTCATAGAACAGCGCGAAACCGACGGTAAAACCGGTTAACACCACCGCCCACTGAATGTATTTCTGACCAAACTTATCAATAAGCGTGGTGGCAATGCGCTGCGCCCCACCGCAGTCTGCCAGCAGTTTGCCGAGCATGGCGCCGAAGCCCATGATCAGCGCAAGGCTGCCGAGCGTACCGCCGACACCCGCTTTAATAGAGGCGATCACCTTGTCTACTGGCATGCCCTGCATCAGACCGACAGCGAGCGCCACCAGGATCAAGGCAATAAATCCGTTCAGTTTAAAACGGATCATTAACAACAGTAACAAGATAACACCGATAGCAACGATGACTAATGGCATGATTTACCTGGCCTTTAATTTGTTATGGGTAACGTTAACTCCATCGCTGGAGTGAGCCGTCATCCCTAAGAGGAACAGAGAATGCATCGCACTGCCCCGGCTTGCATTTAGATTTGAACAACAGTTTAGCTGGCCGTTTTGCACTGATGCAGTACTGCGACAAATGATACGGGTAACATATAAGGAATGAGAATGGCCCGGGACGGGTAAATGTGAGAATTGCGAGGTGGGTCAAATTCTGGGAGGCGAATGTTAAATTTATGATGGCGCGTTGCCGGGTGGCGCTACGCTTACCCGGCCTACGAAAAGCCGCACCTGGGGACTATGCAGTAACACGCAGGCCCGGTAAGCGAAGCGCCACCGGGCGGGGGAGGGCATCAGTAGTAGGAATGCTCGCCGCGCTGGTGTTCGGTCAGATCGCGCACGCCTTTCAGTTCCGGGAATTCGTTCAGCAGCTGCTTCTCGATCCCTTCTTTCAGGGTCACATCGACCATTGAGCAGCCGTTACAACCGCCGCCGAACTGCAGAATGGCATAGCCTTCTTCAGTGATTTCCATCAGCGTAACACGGCCACCGTGACCGGCCAGCTGCGGGTTAACCTGCGACTGGATCATGTAATCGACGCGCTCCATCAGCGGCGCATCCTCAGACACTTTACGCATTTTGGCGTTCGGTGCTTTCAGCGTCAGCTGGGAGCCCAGCTGATCGGTAACGAAATCGATTTCCGCATCGTCCAGATACGGCGCGCTCAGCTCGTCGACATACGCCGTCAGCAGGTCAAATTTCAGGGCGGTGTCAGAAGCTTCCACTGCGTCCGGCGGGCAGTAAGAGACGCCACATTCAGCGTTTGGGGTACCCGGATTAATCACAAATACGCGGATTTGTGTTCCTTCTTCCTGATTTGCCAGCAGTTTGGCAAAGTGCGCTTGTGCAGCGTCGGAAATATGGATCATAGCAATGGCCTAATAGTTGACTATTTTACCTGGTTATAATACGCCCATCATCGAGGCTCTACAAGGTTCGACACAGGCACCATACCTGAACAGACGCCGCGCTGCTCCGTAAAAGCACCTGAGCCAGCTCTGCGGCGGTGCTGCCGGTAGTGACGACATCATCCACGATAGCGATATGGAGACCACGCACCGCTAATTCAAGGCGAAAGGCATGGCGCAGGTTATGTTTACGCCGCCTGGCGCTGAGCTGATGCTGAGCCGGGGTAGCGCGAACACGTGCTATCGCCGCGCTGTCCCAGGCGCAGGGCAACCAGCGCGCGAGCGGGCGGCAGAGCATGTCACCCTGGTTAAACCCTCTGCGCCACTGGCGGCGTGAGTGGAGCGGCACGCTGATTAACCGGTCGGGCCACGGCAATCCCCGTTCACGGCGGGCTTTCAGAACCGCTAACAGCAACAGACGCGCCAGCGCCCCGGCGACTTCCGGCTGGCGGGAGAATTTCAGCTGGTGGATCAGCCTGCTGAGTGGCGGCACATAGTCATTCACCATCACCAGTTGCTGCCACGGCGGCGGTTTTTGCAGGCAGCGGCCGCACGGTAGCGTGGTCAGGGCCGCCGGCAAACCACATTGCGGGCAGACGGTCTGCGTGATAAACAGCGCGCGACTGCACACCGAACAGATACCCCATGCGGCGAGTGCCAGCGGCATTCGGCATAGCCAGCATAAGCCAGGCACTGATAGCATAGATCCCCTCCCTGTTGACTGAAGAGAAGCCTAACTGATGAATGACCTGTGGTGGGAAACCAAAGGAGAAGGAAAGTGTCATCTTGTGCTGCTGCACGGATGGGGACTGAATGCGCAGGTATGGGATTGCATTACTGCGGAACTCGCGCCGCATTTTACGCTGCATCTCGTAGACCTGCCGGGTTACGGTCGCAGCAGCGGCTTTGGTGCGCTGTCCCTTGCGCAGATGACAGACGCCGTGCTGGCCCGTGCGCCGGAAACCGCCATCTGGCTGGGCTGGAGTCTGGGCGGGCTGGTGGCAAGCCAGGCGGCGCTCAGCGCCCCGCAGCGCGTGCAGGCGCTGGTCACCGTCGCCTCCTCACCGTGTTTTTGCGCCGGAGAGGAGTGGCCGGGCATTAAACCTGAGGTGCTGTCCGGTTTTCAGCGCCAGCTGAGCGAAGATTTTCAGCGCACGGTGGAGCGTTTTCTGGCGCTGCAAACGCTGGGTACTGAAACGGCCCGTGCGGATGCCCGCAAATTAAAAAGCGCCGTGCTGGCGCTGCCGATGCCGGGCGAAATCGTGCTTAACGGCGGGCTGGAGATCCTCAAAACTGCCGATTTGCGCGCGCCGCTGGCTTCGCTGACGCTGCCGTTCCTGCGGCTTTACGGTCGGCTTGATGGCCTGGTACCGCGAAAAGTCGTGGCACTGCTCGACGAGGCGTGGCCCGCCAGCCGCTCAGTGATCTTCCCGAAAGCGGCCCATGCGCCCTTTATCTCTCACCCTGCGGATTTTTGTCAGGCGCTGCTCGATTTTAAGGCGACGCTGAACTGATCCGCGGTGGGCTAGTGGCGAAATAATCAACTGGCGTTAATACTTAAGGGTGTCACTGCGGCTTTGTTGGTGAAAAGCGTAATGACCTAAGAACCACAACCTTAAAGGAGTTAAGCCTATGAAACTTGCTACCGGTATTGTCGCGTCTCTGGTTATTGGATCGCTGTCATTTGGCGTGTTTGCAGCACAAGAGTTGCAGAAAGATAAAGTCAAAGAGATGAACCTGACCAAAATTGGCACGGTGACGGCGTCCGAAAGCACCGCACCAATGGATGCACGCAAAGAAATCACTAAAAAGGCCGATGAGCTGGGCGGGAAGTATTTCGTGGTGACCAGCGCCGATAAAACTGGCAAAGACATTCACGCTACCGCAGACGTCTATAAATAACAGCAGCAGGCGGATCGTCGATCCGCCTGTCTGTCAGCACAGCATCCACCACTCCCGCAGACAGGCTTTTCCGTCAGGGCACTCCCGACACTGCCCGCTCAGACAGCCACCAGGATCTTCCTGAACGCGCCGGGCTTTTCCCAGCGCTTCCAGCCGCCCTAGCATTGCTTCCATCATCGCCAGCGGCGTATGCAGCGTGGTGCTCAGGGTACTGGCCTCCATTTTGCCGTGCAGGGCCAGCATATCGCGGATCTCAAACAGTGAGGCCATGGCGCAACTCCTTAGTGACAGTCGCTACCGGTGCTGGCTTCGCAGCAGCGGGCAAGCTGTTTGCGCGTCGCCAGCAGGTCGACGTTAACCCGGCTTCTGGCGCGGCGCAGGCCGCCAATCACCAGCACGTTAAACAAGATCACCGCGAGGATGCAGACCAGGCTGTAGTGCGGGTGCTGGCTAAAGGTGGCCGTCTGATAAAACACCGTCGCGAGCGAATAAGCGATATTCAGCCCCCAGAGGATCGAGAAGCCCATCCAGCCGCGGCTCGCTTCACGGGCAATCGCGCCCATCACCGAAATGCAGGGGATATAGAGCAGCACGAAGATCAGGTAGCTGTAGGCCGCCGCCGGGCTGCCAAATTTCTCGCTCATCACGCCCATCGAACCGGTGGCCATTTCGCCGTCGCCTTTACTGGCTTCAATTGGGTTCGCCAGCATACTCAGACTCAGGGTATCCACCAGGCTCTGCCAGGTTTCCCTGGCGGCTCCCAGCAATTCATCCGCCAGGCTGAACTGCGCGGCATCGAACGGGGCGGCCTGAATATTTTCCGCGGTATAGAGCGAGTTGAGCGTGCCGACCACCACTTCTTTTGCCATCGCGCCGGTAAACAGGCCGACGGTGGCCTGCCAGTGATCGCCCTGCACGCCGATAGGTTCCAGCAGCGGGGTGAACACCCGGCTGACCGACGCCAGCGCCGAATCGTTAATGCTGGTAGCCGCCTGGCCGCCGAGGGTGAAGCTGTTCAGGGCGCTGAGGAAAATACTGACCACCACAATCACTTTACCGGCGCGCAGCACAAACCCTTTCAGGCGCTGCCAGGTTTGCAGCAGCAGGCTTTTCAGATGCGGGACATGATACACCGGCAGCTCCATCACAAAAGGTGAGGCCTCGCCGCGCATAATGGTGTGCTTGAGCATCAGGCCGGTGAGGATCGCCATGATGATCCCCAGCACATAAAGCGAGAACACCGCCAGCGCACCCTGTTGACCGAAGAAGGCTGACGCAAACACTGCGAAGATCGCCAGCCGCGCACCGCAGGACATAAAGGGTGCCATCATAATGGTCATCAGGCGCTCACGCGGCGCATCCAGCGTGCGGGCGCCCATTACCGAGGGGACATTGCAGCCGAAGCCGACAATCAGCGGCACAAAGGATTTGCCCGGCAGCCCCAGCGACTGCATCAGGCGATCCATCACAAAGGCGGCACGCGCCATGTAGCCTGAGTCTTCGAGGAAGGAGAGAAACAGGAACATCATGCCGATTTGCGGCACCAGCGGCAGAACCGTGTTGATACCCCCGCCCAGCCCCTGGGCGAGGAAAATGGTCAGCCAGTCCGGGAAGTGCAGCGTATAACCAACCCACTGAATACCGTGAATGAAAATGGCAACGGAACCGGCGTCAAATATCGGGGCCAGCGCGCCGCCGATGTTGATGGCGAGTACAAACATCACGTACATCACCAGCAGGAAGATAGGCAGGCCAAGCAGGCGGTTGAGGATGATCTTATCCATCGCGGCGGTAAAGCGTCCCGGCTCTGCCGTTAAGGTGTTGCTCACCGCATCACAAATGGCGGCGATGGTCTGATAACGGGCGTCAGCGATATGCAGGCCGGGATCGTCCATCTCATCTTTGAGACGGGCCAGCGCTTCCGGCAGATGTTGCGCCGCATCGCCCGCATAGCCGCGGCTGTAAATATCCCCTTCCAGCATTTGCAGCGCCAACCAGCGGCGTTGCTGCTCCGGCATCTGTGTATCCATGGTGTCGGCCAGCATGGCGGCTTCCCGCAACAGGGGACGCGCATAGTGCACCAGACTGATAGCCTGATTTTGCTGGTGGCGGTCAATCGCCAGCTTGAGAGCTTCAATGCCGCGCCCGCGCGTTGACACCAACGGTACGACCGGGCAGCCCAGACGGGCGGATAACGCGTCAATGTCGATGCGGATCTTCTGCTTCTCGGCAATATCGAGCATGTTAAGCGCGACGATGCAGGGAATGCCCAGCTCCAGCAGTTGTAGCGTCAGGTAGAGATTACGCTCCAGATTAGAGGCATCCACCACGTTGATCAGCATGTCCGCCTCGCCGCTCAGAATGTAGTGGCAGGCGATCTGCTCATCGAGGGAGGTTTGCGACGAAATAGTGGTCAGGGAATAGGTGCCTGGCAGATCCACCAGCGTCACCGCGTGATCGGTGGTGGAGAACAGGCCTTCTTTGCGCTCCACCGTCACGCCTGCCCAGTTACCGACACGCTGACGCGCGCCCGTTAACTGATTGAATAAAGTTGTCTTGCCGGAATTAGGATTACCAATTAAGCCGAGGGTTAATTTTTTCATAGTCTTGCTGCGCTCTGTGAGTCAGTCGCTTATTAACGGGATACTGCTTCTACTTCTAATAGCGCCAGATCTTTTTTTCGTAATACCAGGCTGACACGACGGGTTTCGATATGCACCGGATCGCCGAAGGGCGCGACGCGCACCACGTTAAATGACGAGCCGGGCAGCATGCCAAGCGAAAGCAGTTTCTGACGGTAAGCCGGGCTAATTTCAGGCGCGAACCCGGTAATTTTCCACGCGCTGTCAGGTGAGAATGCCATAGGACCTACTTTGTTTTGCTAATCAGGGTAGCGTGCCGGGCTGCATAATCATTCAGGAGAACGGGAAGGATTAGCCCCGGTGACGGTGACAAAATAATCAACTGATAGAATGGTAATGAGAATGGTTTTTATCATCAACGGATAAAATGTGTGTGAATGTGATATTGGCGATGAATATGCGGGACTTTTGATATAGCTCAAAAACAGGCAGGGAAATGATTTTAAGTAAATGAATATGGAATTAACGCATTGTGTTAATAATGTGAAAAATAGTGATCTATTAAGTTCTATTCATTATTTAACGTAAATTCCCTCTCCCGCAGGAGAGGGCGAAAAAAAGATTAACGTTTTTTACCCATTGCCGCCGCCAGCGCATCCATCATCGCGCTGTTGCCGGAAGGCTGAGCTTCACGACCACGTGGTTTTGCCGCGCCGCGTGCTGCCGGGCGGCTGGCCTGCTCGCGCTGCGGACCGTTGCCGCGACGGGAACTGGTTTCGCCTGGCTGTTCGTCAAGACGCATGGTCAGGGCGATACGCTTACGCGGCAGATCGACTTCCATAACCTTCACTTTGACGATATCGCCGGCTTTCACCACGCTGTGTGGATCGTCGACAAACTTGTTGGACAGCGACGAGATATGCACCAGGCCATCCTGATGCACGCCGATGTCCACGAATGCGCCAAAGTTGGTGACGTTGGTCACCGCGCCTTCGAGGATCATCCCCGGCAGCAGGTCATTCATGGTTTCCACGCCGTCGGCAAAGGTCGCTGTTTTAAATTCCGGGCGCGGATCGCGGCCTGGTTTTTCCAGCTCTTTGATAATGTCGGTCACCGTCGGCACGCCGAAACGCTCATCGGTGAAGTCCGAGGCTTTCAGCTGGCGCAGTTCGTTGCCGTTGCCCATCAGATCGCGTAGCGACTGCTCGGTGGCGGCCAGAATGCGCTCCACCACCGGATAGGCTTCCGGGTGCACCGTTGAGGCATCCAGCGGGTTATCGCCGTGGTTAATACGCAGGAAGCCCGCGCACTGCTCGAATGCTTTCGGCCCCAGACGACTGACCTTCAGCAACTGCTGGCGGTTCTGGAACTGACCGTTCTCATCGCGCCAGGCCACAATGTTCTGCGCCATCATGCGGGTTAAGCCAGCCACGCGGGTTAACAGCGGCACAGAGGCGGTATTCAGATCGACGCCCACGGCGTTTACGCAGTCCTCGACCACGGCATCCAGTTTACGCGCCAGCTGCGACTGGCTGACATCGTGCTGATACTGACCCACCCCAATGGATTTCGGATCGATTTTCACCAGCTCCGCCAGCGGATCCTGTAAACGACGGGCGATAGACACTGCGCCACGAATAGAGACATCCAGATCCGGGAACTCCAGCGCCGCCAGTTCTGAGGCGGAATAGACTGACGCGCCCGCTTCGCTGACGATCACTTTTTGCGCCGTGACTTTCGGGAACTGCTTTTGCACGTCGAGGAAGAAACGTTCGGTTTCGCGCGAGGCCGTGCCGTTGCCGATGGCCACCAGCTCAACGTTATGCTTTTCGCACAGCGTGGCGACGACGACCGCCGCTTTCGCGGCCTGACCGGTGTGAGGATAGATGGTGTCGGTTGCCACCAGCTTGCCGGTGCCGTCAACCACCGCCACTTTCACGCCGGTGCGCAGGCCAGGATCGAGACCCATGGTGGCGCGCAGACCCGCCGGGGCCGCCATCAGCAGATCGTGCAGGTTACGGGCGAACACGTTAATGGCTTCGTCTTCGGCACGCTCGCGCACCGTGCCCATTAATTCCGTTTCGAGGTGCATCAGCACTTTGATGCGCCACGTCCAGCTCACCACGCCACGACGCCAGCTGTCGGCAGGGGCATTGTTCAGGCGCAGGCCGAGATGGTCGATAATAATCTGTTCGCAATGGCTCTCTTTGGGCGGCTCATCAAACTGCGGATCGGCGTTCAGCGCCAGTTGCAGAATGCCTTCGTTACGGCCACGGAACATCGCCAGCGCGCGGTGTGACGGCACGCTGCTAATGGGTTCGTGATGGTCGAAATAGTCGCGGAATTTCGCGCCTTCTTCCTCTTTGCCGCCAATCACCGTCGCCACCAGGTGCGCGTTCTTCCACAGGTAGTCACGCACTTTCGCCAGCAGCGCCGCGTCTTCCGCAAAGCGCTCCATCAGAATATAACGCGCGCCGTCCAGCGCGGCTTTGGTGTCGGCCACGCCTTTATCCGCATCGACAAACTTCGCGGCTTCGGTTTCCGGGTGATGGGACGGTTCGTTCCACAGCAACTCGGCGAGCGGTTCGAGTCCCGCTTCAATGGCGATTTGCCCGCGCGTGCGGCGCTTAGGCTTATAGGGCAGATAGAGATCTTCGAGTTCGGTTTTGCTCAGCGTACTGTTGATGGCGCCAGCCAGTTCGTCGGTCAGCTTGCCCTGTTCGCCGATGGATTTGAGGATCGCCTGGCGCCTGTCTTCCAGTTCGCGCAGATAACCAAGACGGGTTTCGAGCTGACGTAATTGCGTGTCGTCCAGACCGCCGGTGACTTCTTTACGATAACGTGCAATGAACGGCACGGTGTTCCCTTCATCAAGCAGGCGAACGGCAGATTCTACCTGTTCAGCTCTCGCCTGAAGTTCACCCGCAATAATGCGGCAGAGCGAATTATTCATCATTTCAATATCATCTTCTGAGCAAAATCAGCCGATAGTTATACGGATTGAGGCAGTAAAATGCCAGCCGTAACGGGCGGCTTAGGGATTATTCTGGCAGGCTATTTTACATAGGTGATGTCGTTCACATACCAGGTGGCTTCACCGCCCGGTGTCTGCACCACGGCGACGTCGCCGACCTCTTTTTTCAGCAGTGCGCGCGCCATCGGCGAGTCGATAGAGATGTAATCTTTTTGACCAAAAATTTCATCGTAGCCGACAATACGAAAACGGCGGGTATCGCCCTCGTCGTTCTCAATTTCCACCCAGGCACCGAAAAAGACTTTTCCTTCCTGCTGGGGGGAATAATCCACGATGCGCAGATTTTCCAGACATTTAGTGAGATAGCGCACCCGGCGGTCGATCTCACGCAGCCGTTTTTTATTATACTGATAGTCAGCGTTTTCACTGCGGTCGCCCAGACTTGCCGCCCAGGTCACTTTTTTGGTGACTTCCGGGCGCTCCTGACGCCAGAGATAATCCATTTCCTGCTTGAGTTTGTCGTAACCCTCACGGGTAATCAGGGGCGTTTTCATTTTCCATGCCTTATTCTGTGAGCAAATGTACAGATAACTTGCTGTTAAATATGCTTTGTAACAATTTCGACTAGAATTCATACCAGAATTAACTGGTGGTAGGCGCACACTTTTTTAGAATACGCTTTCTAGATTGTCCGAACCTTTGGGAGTACAAACAATGCAAGAGAATTATAAGATTCTGGTCGTCGATGACGATATGCGCCTGCGTGCGCTGCTTGAACGTTATCTCACCGAGCAAGGCTTCCAGGTTCGCAGCGTCGCCAACGCAGAACAGATGGATCGCCTGTTAACCCGTGAATCCTTCCACCTGATGGTGCTCGACTTAATGTTACCTGGTGAGGATGGTTTGTCCATCTGCCGCCGTCTGCGTAGCCAAAGCAACCCGATGCCGATCATTATGGTGACGGCGAAAGGTGAAGAGGTTGACCGTATCGTGGGCCTCGAGATTGGCGCTGACGACTACATTCCTAAACCCTTTAACCCGCGCGAACTGCTGGCCCGTATCCGCGCCGTGCTGCGTCGTCAGGCGAATGAACTGCCAGGCGCACCCTCTCAGGAAGAAGCGGTTATCGCCTTTGGTAAGTTCAAGCTTAACCTCGGCACCCGCGAAATGTTCCGCGAAGATGAGCCTATGCCGCTGACCAGTGGTGAATTCGCCGTGCTTAAAGCGCTGGTCAGCCATCCGCGTGAGCCGCTGTCCCGCGATAAGCTGATGAACCTGGCGCGTGGCCGTGAATACTCCGCGATGGAGCGTTCTATCGACGTACAGATCTCCCGCCTGCGCCGCATGGTGGAAGAAGACCCGGCGCATCCGCGCTATATTCAGACCGTCTGGGGTCTGGGCTATGTCTTTGTGCCGGACGGCTCTAAAGCATGAGGCGAATGCGCTTCTCGCCGCGAAGCTCGTTTGCCCGCACCCTGTTACTGATTGTCACCTTGCTGTTCGTCAGCCTGGTGACGACCTATCTGGTGGTGCTGAACTTCGCGATCCTGCCGAGCCTCCAGCAGTTTAATAAAGTCCTCGCTTACGAAGTCCGTATGCTGATGACCGATAAACTGCAACTGGAGGACGGCACGCAGCTGGTGGTGCCCCCTGCGTTTCGCCGGGAGATCTACCGCGAGCTGGGGATTTCGCTCTACTCCAACGAGGCCGCTGAAGACGCGGGCCTGCGTTGGGCGCAACACTACGAATTCTTAAGCCATCAGATGGCGCAGCAGCTGGGCGGCCCGACGGAAGTGCGCGTCGAGGTCAACAAAAGCTCGCCGGTCGTGTGGCTCAAAACCTGGCTGTCGCCCAATATCTGGGTGCGCGTGCCGCTCACTGAAATTCACCAGGGCGATTTCTCCCCGCTGTTCCGCTATACGCTGGCCATTATGCTGATGGCGATTGGCGGCGCGTGGCTGTTTATCCGTATTCAGAACCGGCCACTGGTGGATCTGGAACACGCCGCGCTTAAGGTGGGGAAAGGCCAAATCCCGCAGCCGCTGCGCGAATATGGCGCGTCAGAGGTGCGCTCGGTGACCCGGGCATTTAACCAGATGGCGGCGGGCGTAAAACAGCTGGCCGATGACCGTACGCTGTTAATGGCGGGCGTCAGCCACGATCTGCGCACACCGCTGACCCGCATCCGGCTGGCAACGGAAATGATGGCCGAAGAAGACGGTTATCTCGCGGAATCCATCAATAAAGACATCGAAGAGTGCAACGCCATTATCGAGCAGTTTATTGATTACCTGCGTACCGGCCAGGAAATGCCGATGGAGATCGCCGATCTCAATTCGGTACTGGGCGAAGTGGTGGCGGCAGAAAGCGGTTACGAGCGTGAAATCGAAACGGCGATGCACCCGGATGAGATCCTGGTGCGTATGCATCCGCTCTCCATCAAGCGTGCCGTGGCGAACATGGTGGTTAATGCCGCCCGCTATGGTAACGGCTGGATCAAAGTCAGCAGCGGCACTGAGCCGCATCGCGCCTGGTTCCAGGTGGAAGACGATGGTCCGGGGATCAAACCGGAACAGCGTAAGCACCTGTTCCAGCCTTTCGTGCGGGGTGACAGCGCGCGCAGCACCAGCGGCACCGGCTTAGGGCTGGCGATTGTGCAGCGTATTGTTGATAACCATAACGGTCTGCTGGAGCTGGGAACGAGTGAGCGGGGCGGGTTATGCATTCGCGCCTGGCTGCCGATCCCGGTGGCGCGTGTTGCAAGTCAGGTGAAAGAGAGTTAATTCGCAGTGCCCGGTGGCGCAATGAAACAGTAGGCCCGGCAAGCAACGCGCCGCCGGGCATAAAACAGATAAGATTTACAGCTTCGGTCCTGCGCTCACCAGCGCCGCCCCCGCCGGGGTATCGGTATACTTCTCGAAATTACTGATAAACAGCTTCGCCAGCGCTTCGGCTTTCTCCTGCCACTGTTCCGGTGAGGCATAGGTATTACGCGGATCGAGGATCGCGCTATCCACACCCGGCAGCGTCGTCGGGATCGCCAGATCAAACATCGGCAGCGTAAAGGTTTCCGCCTGATCCAGTGAACCATTCAGAATGGCGTCGATAATGGCGCGCGTATCTTTGATCGAAATGCGCTTGCCGGTACCGTTCCAGCCGGTATTCACCAGATACGCCTGTGCACCCGCCGCCTGCATACGTTTGACCAGCACTTCAGCGTACTGCGTCGGATGCAGTGACAGGAAGGCCGCGCCAAAGCAGGCGGAGAAGGTTGGCGTTGGTTCGGTCACGCCACGTTCGGTGCCCGCCAGTTTAGCGGTGAAGCCCGACAGGAAATGGTACTGCGTCTGGTTTGCCGACAGACGCGACACCGGCGGCAGCACGCCAAAGGCATCGGCGGTCAGGAAGATCACCTTGGTGGCATGGCCCGCTTTTGACACCGGCTTGACGATATTATCAATGTGATAGATCGGGTAAGAGACGCGGGTATTCTCGGTTTTCGAGCCATCGTCATAATCGACAGAGCCGTCTGCGCGCACGGTGACGTTTTCCAGCAGCGCATCGCGGCGAATAGCGTGGAAAATATCTGGCTCGGCTTCTTCAGACAGTTTGATCGTCTTGGCGTAGCAGCCGCCTTCAAAGTTGAACACCCCGTCGTCGTCCCAGCCGTGCTCGTCATCGCCGATCAGGCGACGTTTCGGATCGGTGGAAAGGGTGGTTTTTCCGGTGCCGGACAGGCCAAAGAACACTGCCACATCGCCTTTTTCGCCGACGTTTGCCGAACAGTGCATTGAGGCGATACCTTTCAGCGGCAGCAGGTAGTTCATGATCGAGAACATGCCTTTTTTCATTTCGCCGCCGTACCAGGTGCCGCCGATCAGCTGAATGCGTTCGGTCAGGTTGAAGGCGACAAAGTTCTCGGAGTTGAGTCCCTGCTCTTTCCACTGCGGGTTGGTGCATTTCGCGCCGTTCATAACGATAAAGTCCGGCGTAAAGTCTGCCAGTTCTTCTTCTGTCGGGCGGATAAACATGTTTTTGACGAAATGGGCCTGCCAGGCGACTTCGGTAATAAAGCGCACCGACAGACGGGTGTCAGCGTTCGCGCCGCAAAATGCATCGACAATAAACAGGCGCTTGCCGGAGAGCTGGCGGGTGACGAGGCCCTTCAGATGCTGCCAGATTTCCGGGGAGGGCGGTTTATTGTCGTTCTTGCCTTTGCCTTTGTCGGACCACCACACGGTATCGCGGGTGGTGTCATCGCGAACAATGTATTTATCCTTCGGTGAACGGCCGGTGAAAATACCGGTGTCGACGGCGATAGCACCAGAATTTGTCAGCACACCGCGCTCGTATCCTTCCAGGCCTGGATTGAGCTCCTCCTGATACAGCGTGTCGTAATCAGGGTTGTGGACAATATTCTTAACGTCGTGGATACCATAAGCCTCGAGATCCTGCGGGGTTAAATCGTTAACACGCATGTCACTACTCCTTAGCTAAATGTACTACCTGAGATTGTAGGGTTGTTATAGGGGTTTTAACCGCGACGGGGCTCATAGATTTACGCTTAGGGAAAATCTCACTAAATAGGGTTACACCCGTCACCTGGCGAGACGAATTATGGATGTTTTGCTTTGACCCAGGGAGGAAACGTTACGCAATCGGGCTTTTTTAGAGGATTAGTCGGCGGCTTTGTGAGTGTAATCGCATTCATGAAAGGAAATTACGTAACTGTTTCATGAAGATTTTAAGAGGCGCGCCACCGGGCGGTGACGCGCAGTCAGGATTAATGCACCTGCGGGTCGGCAGGGGAGGCGTTATTGCGGATTTCCGCAATATCCATCGAATTGAACAGATAGTGGTTACCGCAGTAATCACAATGCATGTCGATTTCGCCTTCTTCCGCCAGAATGCTGTCAATTTCTTCATCCGGCAGAGTGCGCAGCGCCCCGGCGCAACGTTCGCGGGAGCAGGTGCACTTAAACACCACGTCCTGCGGATCGTAAAGGGTCACTTCTTCTTCGTGATACAGACGCCACAGCACGTCGTTGGCAGGCAGCGTGGTCAGCTCTTCCAGCTTGATGGTGTCGGTCAGCGTCGCCAGATGCTCGAAATCATTGGCCTGAGTATCCTGCGCCGGCAGTACCTGCAACAGCATACCGCCCGCAGCGGCTTTACCGTCAACTACGCCGGTGCGAATGAACAGGCGCGTCGGCAGCTGCTCAGAACGCATGAAGTAATCTTCCAGGCATTCGGCCAGCGTATCGCCTTCCAGACCTACCACGCCCTGATAGCGCTCGCCTTCTTCCGGCGCAATGGTGATCACCAGATAACCGTTGCCAATAAGCGTTTTCAGATCGGCATCGTCCGGCACCTCGCCCTGTACACGCGCGACGCCACGCATTTCCTGGCGGTTATTGCCATTGATAACGGCGAGGCTCATCGGACCATCGCCCTGCAACTGCACGGTGATATCACCGGCGAATTTCAGGGTGGCGGTCAGTAAACTTGTCGCGACCAGCAACTCTCCGAGGATCATTTTCACCGGCTGCGGGTAATCATGATTTTCAAGGATATGTTGCAGGCTCCCGGATACCGTTACCAGCTCGCCGCGGACGGCATAATTTTCAAACAGGTAGCGGTGCAATTGGTCGTGTTGGGCCATAGTCATCTCGTCTTAGGGTGAAGATTATTCTTTTTCACCGAATTTAAATTTTATCAGGTCGCGGCGTTCTTTCTTATCCGGACGGCGATCGGGGTGCGGCATGGTGAGGGCGTTGAGTTTACGTGCCTCGGCCATTTTCTCGCGCTTTTCAACGCTTTCTGCCGTTTCTTCGTACAGCTCCACCGCCTCACTGGCCGGACGGCGTTGTTCGGTGATGGCGTTGACGATCACCGTGCGCTCGTCATTTCCCTGACGCAGCGTCAGCCGGGCATGCAGTTCAACGATTTTACTCGGTTTCGTGCGCTGTCCGTTGTAATGCACTTTGCCGCCTTCGATCATCTCACGGGCCAGCGCGCGGGTTTTGTAGAAGCGTGCCGCCCAGAGCCACTTATCGAGACGAACCTGTTGTGCGGGTTTCTCTTTCATCGCGTCTCCTTCACACCGAGTGCGGGGATCAAACGGCGGTAATCATTCAGCCCCGGATGGCGCTGATACTGTTTTTCAGCAATACCGGAATCCGGATTCGTAATGCCGAGGCAGTAGCGAATGCCGAACTGTGCTGCCGCATCGAGGATGGGTTCGCTGTCATCAACAAACAGGGTACGTGCCGGATCAAGCCCGGTCTCCTGCTGTACGGCTTGCCATAATCGCTGATCCTCTTTCGGATAGCTAAATGTGTGGGTGGAAAGTAATAAATCAAGGTGTGAACCCAGGCCCGTATGCTCAAGCTTCACCGCCAGGTTATGCGGATGGGCATTGGTCAGCAAAATGCGGCGCTTGCCGCAGGCCTTCAGCGCATCGAGAAACGGCACGGTGTCTTCACGTAATACCGCCCGTGCGCCCTGTGCGGTGGTCATGGCACAAATATCCAGCCCGAGGCGTTCACTCCAGTAATCCAGACAGTACCAGTTTAGCGTATGCTGCACGGCATGATATTGCTGGCCGATATACGCCTGGGCTTCCTGCGGGCTGATGCCCCGCTGTGCGGCATAGGTTTCCGGCACCAGCTTTTGCCAGAAGTAATTATCAAACGCCAGATCGAGCAGGGTGCCATCCATGTCCAGCAAAACGGTATCCACGTTTTGCCAGTCAATATCAATATGCATAGAACACTCCGGGCAGAAGGCACATTCGGCGCGGGCCGCAGAGCGCG
This sequence comes from Enterobacter kobei, assembly GCF_018323985.1. Taxonomy (GTDB): domain Bacteria; phylum Pseudomonadota; class Gammaproteobacteria; order Enterobacterales; family Enterobacteriaceae; genus Enterobacter_D; species Enterobacter_D kobei_A. Next base: position 357,221 of record NZ_AP024590.1, read on the forward strand.
GCCGCGCGACTGTGATCAGATCATGTTTTCGGGGGTGGGGATCAGCGTCGGGTTGAAGCAGCTGTCATAGTAGCGCTGAATATCAGCCAGACGCGTGCGATGACGTTGATAGCGGCGCAGCGCCTGAACGCCATTGTACAGACTACAGATGATCAGCGCTGCCAGCAGCAGCGTCGTCGCGGCGTAACGCCACAGACCTGCGCTGTCAGGCATACGGTGCAGGCTAATGTGCCGGGTACCGTTGGCATCGGTATAAATATTGGTAATGATCCCTTCGGCGCTGAATGGCGTTTGCATCAGCATTTGCGCCAGGCGCTGAAACTCTCCCCACTGATCCTGCGCCGGATAGTCATACAGCGTCATCGGCGGCCACGGCTGATCGACCAGCTCGCTGCCTTCATCGCTGGCAATCACAAAGCCACCGGGGGCAGGGCTGTTCAGTGCCTGGGCCGCCCGGGAGGTTTCGCGCGTGATAAAGGGCGCGGTGGATGTCGCCACCAGGTTATCCAGCGATTCGGCGCTGACCGGGCGTAACAGCACGTTCACGCCGCTGAGACGGCCAGTGCTGGCGCGACGGGTCAGCGCGTCCCAGTCTTTGGTGTTGCCAAGGTTAACCAGCGCATTTTTCAGGCGCAGACACTCATCTTCGGCGGCGCACAAGTCCTGGGTTTTCAGTACGATGTCGGCAAAATCATCCAGCAGCACCATGCCAGATTTTTCGATGGCGGAACGCAGCGCGGCGCTGACGCGGGAATCCTCTTCGGTCTGGGGATGCAGCTGGCGGTTCACCGCCTGGATCAGCGCGCTGGCTTTGGTCACGGTATCCGATTCCGGCAGTGGCAGCGGCGGGGCATCATTCCAGATGATCTGCGAGCAGTCGAATGGCGTAAACGGCGACTTCTGGCGGGCGTTCCAGTTGCCTGAGGCATGAATACTGCACATGCCGGTACCGCGCAGGCTCAGCGTATCCCCCACGCGCACGGCTGCTTTTTCCAGTTCGCTGACGCTGGTGGCTTCAATGGTCTGAGCGCCTTTCATCCACGACACGGTAAATTTGATCGGCATATCCAGCGGAACCCAGATAATGAGCATCGCCAGCACCACCAGCGCGCCGATAGCGATGATGGCGCTGCGCAGCCAGTGCTGAACCGGGAAATGCGTGGCCTCGTCGTGCAGGGATAAAAAGCGCCCCTGGCGCACAACGTGGCGATCAAGATAAATATCAATGTCCGTCTGCTGCCCCAGGTCATGAGCAATGTAGGGCTGCCAGTGCGGGGGATAAATCAGGTCGATGATGCCGAGGGAGATATTATTGATCTGCTCCTGATCGTTTTCGCCGAACAGTCCCCAGCGTTTTGGCGTACCGCGCAGGCAGTGGATCTCACGCAGCGTATTTTTTGCCGGTGGGGCAAATAATCCCCACAGCCCGGCGGCCAGCAGCATGATCGCCCCGCCTGCCATCCACGGCACAAAGACATCCGGCGTCACCAGGCAGAAGAAAAACAGCAGGAAAGAGGCGCTGATCAGCAGGGCTTCCCGTAGCCCATCCGGGCGGCTCAGGGCATACTCTTCACGTGTTTGCTGGCGAATATTCAGCAGCTCGATCTGCTCGCTCTCTTCACCGCGGATTGACGCCTGGGTGGAGGTCTGCACTTCCAGCGAGTAGCCGCGCGTCTCCTGCATGTATTCACTCAGGGTATGACCGTTGAGCGAAATGACCAGCGGAAGGGTATCGGTGCGGATCAGTTCCACCGCGTTTTCGTCGGTGATGTACTGTTCCCAGAACGGCGGCAAATGCACTTCTACCGCATCAAGGTAATAGCGCCATTTATTGAGATCGTCAGTGTTGATGCCGTATCGGGTGATCGCGTGCGTCACGGAAAGCACCGTGTTGCTTTGCGCATTGAGCGCCATGGCGACGGGCGGCGTGGTGGCACCGGTCGGGCCGGGAACATCCAGCACACGGGAGAGCGTATCGAGATAGCTTTCAACCGCACTGCGCTCATCGGCGGTTAACTTACGCGTGGCGGCTTCAGCAAAAGCCTGAAGGTTTGGTAGCCGGTAGAGGCGCTTCGTCCTTCGCCTGAAAAACCACCATGCAAGAAGTGCGCAGGCAAGGCAGGCAGCGAAAAAAATCAAAATGGTGCTCATGCTTTCCCCATCTTACTTTTTTTACAGAGGTGTGGTCAGTAGCACCCTTTCCAAAATAACGTCATCGTATGGCTGGTTTCGGGCAAGTATAAAACTGAATTCTTTTAAGCGCATACCAGCGCGCAGGATAGTAACAAAAGACGCTCTGCATGCAATATCAGCAAATTCCTAATCTCAATTCAAGCTCTTGACTTTTTTAATGAAATGATGAATGTACTAGTTGACGTTACAAATATGTAAATAGAGCGCGAATGCCGTTGCCGAAACTGCTCGCTATGTCGCACAATAACCCGATTTTTCACTGTAAAGACCCCATCATAATGAGTAAATCATTGCAAAAACCCACCATTCTTAACGTCGAAACCGTCGCTAAATCACGGTTATTTAACGTAGAAAGCGTGGATCTGGAATTCAGCAACGGCGAGCGTCGTGTTTATGAGCGCATGCGCCCGTCTACGCGCGAAGCCGTAATGATTGTGCCCATCGTCGATGACCATCTGATTTTGATCCGTGAATATGCCGTGGGGATTGAGGCCTACGAACTGGGCTTCTCGAAGGGGCTTATCGATCCGGGCGAAAGCGTGTATGAAGCCGCGAACCGCGAGTTAAAAGAGGAAGTGGGCTTTGGCGCGAATAACCTGACGTTTCTGAAGAAACTCAGCATGGCCCCGTCCTATTTTTCGAGCAAAATGAATATCGTAGTGGCAGAAGATCTCTATCCGGAATCGCTGGTCGGGGATGAGCCTGAACCGTTACCGCAGGTGCGCTGGCCGCTGGCCCATCTGATGGATCTGCTTGAAGATCCTGATTTCAACGAAGCACGCAATGTCAGCGCGCTGTTCCTGGTGCGGGAATGGCTGAAGGGGCAGGGCAGGCTGTAGGTTTTATTGCCCTCTCCCGACGGGAGAGGGCATTGGGATCAGAACAGTTCGTGCGTCTCGCCGTTATCTATGATCGTCGTTCCCACCTCATGTACCGCCTGTTGTGTCGGCTGCGTACCTTCGATGAAATACTCCTGACGACTGTTACCGCCGTTAGCCAACTGGCCAGTGCTGCGATCAATATTCACGGTCACGATGCCCGGCGGCGGCGTCAGCGGCTCTTCCGGCACGCCTTCCAGCGCGTGTTTCATAAAGGCATCCCATGCAGGCTGCGCACTCTTCGCCCCGCCTTCATAGCCTGAGATCTGATCTTTAATCGCGCCTGAGGCAGTGGTACGACCCAGATCCCGGCGATGATCGTCAAAGCCTATCCACACGGAAGTCACGGCGCCCGGGCCGTAGCCTGAGAACCACGCATCTTTCGAACTGTTAGTGGTACCGGTTTTGCCGCCGATATCATTACGTTTCAGATCGCGGCCCGCACGCCAGCCGGTGCCCTGCCAGCCCGGTTCGCCAAAGATATTGCTGTTCAGCGCGCTCTTGATTAAGAACGCCAGCGGGGTATTGATGACGTGCGGCGCATACTCCTGCGCCCCGGTTTGCGCGACCAGCGCCTGATTGGCCTGACCCAGCTGCGGCATCGGCACAACGGCATTCTGCTGCTCCTGCGAGCGGGCAACGTCTTCCACATCTTTGTTTTCCAGCACGCCGGATTTCTGCGTTTCGCCGTAAATCACCGGGATATCGCACTCCGGACAGGCGATCTTCGGACGGGCTTCAAACAGCACGCCGCCCTGATCGTTTTCGATTTTGCTGATGAAGTATGGATCGACAAGGAAGCCGCCGTTCGCCATCACCGCATAACCGCGGGCGACCTGCAACGGCGTAAACGACGCCGAACCGAGCGCCAGTGATTCGGTATGCACGATGTTTTGCGCCGGGAAGCCGAAGCGCTGCAAATACTCTGCCGCGTAATCCACGCCCATCGCGCGCATCGCACGCACCATCACCACGTTTTTCGACTGGCCTAAGCCCTGACGCAAACGGATCGGCCCGGCGTATTCCGCCGGAGAGTTCTTCGGCTGCCAGTCGGAACCGGCGCCCGCATCCCAGCGTGAAATCGGTACGTCGTTAAGAATACTCGCCAGCGTCAGCCCCTTGTCCATCGCCGCCGTATACAGGAACGGCTTGATGTTGGAGCCTACCTGACGCAGCGCCTGAGTGGCGCGGTTGAATTTGCTCTGGTTGAAATCGAAGCCGCCCACCAGCGCCATCACCGCGCCGTTTTGCGGATTGATGGAGACTAACGCGGAGTTCACGTCCGGCACCTGCGCCAGCCACCAGGCATCGTCAACCTGACGCACCCAGATTTGCTGTCCGGCCTGCACCACATCGGTGACTTTACGCGGCGTGGCACCCTGCGCGGTATCCGAGCGGTAAGGACGCGCCCAGCGCATACCTTCCATGCGCAGCGAAACGGAGGTGCCGTCTGCCAGCATGGCCGTCGCTTCCTGCTGGTTGGTTGCGGTGACCACCGCAGGCAACAGCGGCCCATAGGTTGGCAGCGCTTTTAACGTACGGGTGATTTTCTGCGTATCCCAGGCGCTTTCGCCCAGCTTCCACAACACGTTCGACGGGCCGCGATAGCCGTGGCGCATGTCGTAATCCAGCACGTTGTTACGCACCGCCTGCTGCGCGGCTTGCTGGATGCGGCGTGTGATAGTGGTGTAAACGCGGTAGCCATCTTCATAGGCTTTATCGCCGTAGCGGGACACCATCTCCTGGCGCACCATCTCTGACAGATAAGGCGCTGAGAAGGCGATTTCCGGGGCATGATAGTTGGCGTCAATCGCCTCGCCGCGCGCCTGATCGTACTCCGCCTGCGAGATATAGCCTTCGCTGAGCATACGCGACAGCACGACATTGCGGCGGCTTGTGGCACGTTCCAGCGAATAGAGCGGGTTGAAAGTTGACGGGGCTTTTGGCAGACCGGCAATGACGGCGATTTCGCTGAGCGTCAGCTGATCGACGGGCTTACCGAAATACACCTGTGCGGCAGAGCCCACGCCATAGGCGCGATAGCCGAGATAAATTTTGTTGAGATAAAGTTCGAGGATCTCGTCTTTATTCATCAACTGTTCAATGCGGATGGCGAGAAACACTTCCTTTATTTTACGCATCAGGGTGCGTTCAGGACTTAAGTAGAAGTTTCGCGCCAGCTGCTGCGTGATGGTGCTCGCCCCCTGCGAGGCATGGCCGGAGAAAAGCGCCACGCTTGCTGCACGGAAAATCCCCACGGGATCGACACCATGATGCTCATAAAAACGGCTGTCTTCAGTCGCAATAAACGCTTTCACCATGACGGGCGGGATCTGGCTTAACGTCAGCGGGATGCGGCGTTTTTCACCGTACTGGGCGATCAGTTCGCCATCAGCGCTGTAAACCTGCATCGGGATCTGCAAACGCACATCTCTGAGCGTGGCGACATCAGGGAGTTGCGGCTCAACATATTTGTATAAGCCATAGATCGAGCCTGCTCCCAGCAGAATGCAACAGACTGCAAGGATCAATAAATACTTTACGAACTTCACCGGAGATTTCCCATTTAGTTTCACTTGGGCAGTTTATAAACAACCGCGCGGTAGTATAAAGGCAAGCCTGATGCATTGATAGCGCCGTTACTTTTCGCGGCAGATAAGGAGATCAACACAGATGGCATTCGGGCACTGGCAAATAGGACTGCATATTCAACAGGGTGGCGTGTACGGCATCGCGCTGGTTCGTGAAAAAGCACAGTGGGCGCTGCGCCGCTGGTGGCAGATCCCCCTCCCCGCAGACACCGTCGTGGACGGGCAGGTCAAACACATCGACGCGCTGTCTCAGGCGCTGTTACCCTGGAGCAAAACGCTGCCGCGCCGCCACCGTATCAGACTGGCATTTCCGGCCGGTCGTACCCTGCAAAAGACGTTTCCCCGTCCGGCAATGCGGTTGGGGGAACGGGAGCGGCTGTCGTGGGTGGCGGGCAGCCTCGCCCGGGAACTGGATATGGCGGGCGACGACTTACGCTTCGACTATCGCGAAGATACCTTACAGGACGCCTACCGCGTGACGGCAGCACAGCATAAAGACGTTGCTGAACTGCTTGAACTGGCACAGTCGTTGCGCCTGCACGTCGCGGCTATCACGCCTGATGCCTGCGCTCTGCAACGCTTGATCCCCTTACTCGCGCCCCCTGTCCACTGGCTGTGCTGGCGCGATCCCGGCCAGTGGCTATGGGCCACGCGGGATCGCTGGGGAAGGCACCCCGCGCAGGGTATCGATTCGCCGGAAGCGCTGGCGGCACAAGTAGCCCTCGATCCGGCACAGGGGCAGATGTGCGAAGCATTGGCAGGCTTTGATGCCTGGTGCGCGGTGCCGCATCGCCAGCCGCCGCTACCGGAAAATGGCGATGCCTGGGCGATCGCCATTGGCCTGGCGCTTGGCGAGGATCGCTGAACATGTATATGGTCAATCTCCTGCCCTGGCGTTTACACCGTCAACGGCAGCGTAACCGCTTCTGGGGCGGCGTGACTCTCGCCACCGCGCTCGTCCTGCTGCTGATGACGCTGCTCTGCCGTCACCGCATCCAGACGGAGCAGCGGATTGTTCATCTCCGGCAGGACGCCGACGCCACGCTGTTAGCGGCGCTAAACCAGCGTCACGCTGAGCGGATGCAGGCGCAGCAACGCTTGCAGCAGCAGGTGAAACGCGAGCAGCAGCGCGCAGCGACGCGGGAATGGCAGCGCGTCCTGACGCGGGTGGCAGAGCAGATGCCGGACGGCGCCTGGCTGACGCAACTGCACTATCAGCCGGGTGAGCTGACGCAGCCGGGCAAACTGACGCTCGCGGGTATCGCCACCTCGCTTGCAGCCTTATCCCGGCTCGACGGCGCGCTCAGTCAGATCCCCGGCTTCCATCCCGGTACTGCCGGTGCAACCACGCGGGATGCGCAGGGCCGCTGGCAGTTTCAGCAGCCCTTGATCCAGGATGCCGCCCATGCAGCGCTGCCTTGATTTCTGGTATGGCTTAACCCCACGGGGCCGGGTAGCGAGGTGGCTGATGCTGACGTGCTGCCTTGCTGTCTGCCTGTGGTGGATGGCTGTTCGACCGGCTGGTAACCGGCTGGCGCAGCTGAAGACCGAACATGTTACGCAGCAGGTGACGTTACGCCAGCACTATCAGCAAACCCATGTGCTGCGCCCGCCGGAAGGGCAGGCAGAAAGCCAGCCTGTACGCGCCTTCTCGCCGCTGGACTTTGCGCCCCCGCACGCCAGCCTGACGCACTGGCAGCCCACGTTGAATGGCGGTGAGCTGGTGCTGTCTGCCCGCTGGGCGCAGGCCGTTGCCACTTTTGCTCAACTGGCTGAATACGACATGGTCGTCCGGGGTTTTACGCTGGAGCCGGAGGGCCTCCAGTTACGCTTCACTCTGCAACTGGAAGCCGCCAATGACACTTAGATGCTGGATGCTGGCGGGGGCCGCCTTAAGCTGTCTGACCGGCATGCGCGATCCCTTTTTACCGCAGCCGGATGTCTGCCAGACGGCGCAGCTGACCCAGTGGCGCTATCAGGGTTTTGTTGCGGTGAAAGGTAACATCCGCGGGATCCTGCGCGATGGTAACGGTAAGTGGCACCGCACAGGCACGGGCGAACCCTTACCGCCCGGCTGGCGGGTGGGGAACATCACCGATCAGGAGATGCAAATTTTTACCGCGGCAGGCTGTGAGCCGTCGCAGTGGCGATGGACACGACAGGGAGATCAGCATGAAGCAATGGACAGGGATAATCATGGTGTGCAGCGTTCTGACAGCAAGGGCGGAAGCGCCGAAGCCGGTCACGCTGATGGTGGACGACGTGCCGGTGGTGCAGGTGCTGCAAAGTCTGGCGGAGCAGGAAAAACGTAATCTGGTGGTGTCGCCCGACGTCAGCGGCACGCTCTCGCTGCATCTTATTAATGTGCCGTGGAAACAGGCGTTGCAAACGGTCATCGCCAGCGCAGGCCTGACCCTGCAACAACAGGGCACTATCCTGCATGTGCATTCCCAGGCCTGGCAGCAGCAAAAACAGGCCACTCTGGAAGCCGAACAGGAAAAGCAGCGGCTGAATTTGCCGTTGCAGGATCAAAGCATTGCCCTGCGTTACGCCGATGCGGGCGAACTGGCCGCTGCGGGCGCAAAACTGCTCAGCGCCAAAGGAACGGTAACGGTGGACAAACGCACCAATCGCCTGCTCCTGCGCGACAATGCCGACACGTTACGCACCTTTACCCGTTGGGTTGAGGAAATGGATCTGCCGGTGGCGCAGGTGGAGCTTGAAGCGCACATCGTGACTATTAATGAAAAAAGCCTGCGTGAACTGGGCGTGAAATGGGACCTCGCCGAGGCGCCTGCCGACGCAGTGGCTAAAGTCGGGCATATGACGGCCTTAAGCGGCGATCTCTCCGTGGCAAACGCCACCACGCGGATCGGTTTTAATATCGGACGCATCGACGGACGCATGCTGGGCATTGAGCTGTCGGCGCTGGAGCAGGAGCAAAAGCTGGATATCATCGCCAGCCCCCGCCTGCTGGCGTCCCACCTGCAACCCGCCAGTATCAAACAGGGCAGCGAGATCCCTTATCAGGTATCCAGCGGCGATAGCGGTGCCACCTCGGTTGAATTTAAAGAGGCGGTGCTCGGCATGGAGGTCACCCCCACAGTACTGCCAGACGGGCGGGTGCGCCTGAAGCTGCATATCAGTCAGAACATGCCCGGGCAGGTCTTACAGCAGGCGGATGGCGAAACGCTGGCTATTGATAAACAGGAAATCGAAACCCAGGTCGAGGTCAAAAGCGGCGACACGCTGGCGTTGGGTGGCATTTTTCAGCATAAAAAGAAAACGGCAAGCGATCAGGTTCCGCTGCTTGCCAGTGTGCCCTGGCTGGGGCAGCTTTTTCGTCACGACGGTAAAGATAATGAAAGGCGCGAGCTGGTGGTGTTCATCACGCCCCGGCTGGTGCCGCTGCGTTAGCGGCACGCCGCTACGCCGCGATAACACCGCCTTCGGGAGGGAAGCGACGTAGGCGTGATATGCACGAAACTTGATGGTTTTTGCACTGAACTGAACTCAGGTGTTTGACGTGGGAGATGAATTAGCTTACAAGGAGTACCGATTTGAGCGTCAGATAGTCCTGACACACCTCAATTGACCTCTGTGAAGGATTGGTGATTTATTCAGTTGCCAAACAAGCCGGAGTATTGAGATAATTTTCAGTCTGATTCTCGAACTCACCATATGAGGTTTCAGTTCATGTCCTGCGGCGTTGTGTGTCTGCGAAGCGGGTTTATCATTAACGAATAGTCTTAGTAGTACCGAAAAAATGGCAGAGAAACGCAATATCTTTCTGGTTGGGCCTATGGGTGCCGGCAAAAGCACTATTGGGCGTCAGTTAGCTCAACAACTCAATATGGAATTTTACGATTCTGATCAAGAGATTGAGAAACGAACCGGAGCTGATGTGGGCTGGGTCTTCGATGTAGAAGGTGAAGATGGTTTCCGCGATCGCGAAGAAAAAGTCATCAATGAGCTGACTGAAAAACAGGGTATTGTGCTGGCAACTGGCGGCGGCTCTGTGAAATCACGCGAAACCCGTAATCGTCTCTCCGCCCGTGGCGTAGTGGTTTATCTGGAAACCACTATCGAAAAGCAATTAGCTCGTACTCAACGTGACAAAAAACGCCCACTGTTACAAGTGGATACACCACCGCGTGAAGTACTGGAAGCGCTGGCGAACGAACGCAACCCTCTGTATGAAGAGATTGCTGACGTCACCATTCGCACTGACGACCAGAGCGCGAAAGTGGTCGCAAACCAGATTATTAATATGCTAGAAAGCAACTGATTTCTGGCTAAACGTAAGCCCTCGGGTTTTAGCAACTAAGGTGGATGTCGCGTCATGGAGAGGATAAACGTCACTCTCGGGGAACGTAGTTACCCTATCACCATCGCGGCTGGCTTGTTCAACGATCCAGCTTCCTTCTTGCCTCTGAAGTCCGGTGATCAGGTTATGCTGGTCACCAACGAGACACTGGCTCCGCTGTATCTCGATAAGATCCGTCGTGTTCTCGAACAGGCGGGTGTGAACGTGGATAGCGTTGTTCTGCCTGATGGCGAGCAATTTAAAAGCCTGGCAGTGCTCGATACGGTCTTCACCGCCTTGTTGCAAAAACCTCATGGCCGCGACACGACGCTGGTCGCCCTGGGCGGCGGTGTGGTGGGCGATCTTACCGGGTTTGCGGCAGCCAGCTATCAGCGTGGTGTCCGCTTCATTCAGGTGCCGACCACGTTGCTTTCGCAGGTCGATTCCTCCGTTGGCGGCAAAACGGCGGTTAACCATCCTCTTGGCAAAAACATGATTGGCGCGTTCTACCAGCCCGCATCTGTGGTGGTGGATCTCGACTGCTTGTCTACTTTGCCTGCGCGTGAACTCTCCTCTGGTCTGGCTGAAGTCATTAAATATGGCATCATTCTCGACCGCGAATTCTTTATCTGGCTGGAAGACAATCTGGATGCATTGCTGCGTCTGGACGGGCCGGCGATGGCGTACTGTATTCGCCGCTGCTGCGAGTTAAAAGCCGAAGTTGTGGCAGCTGACGAGCGCGAAACCGGCTTACGTGCTTTACTGAACCTGGGGCATACCTTTGGTCATGCTATCGAAGCTGAAATGGGCTACGGTAACTGGCTGCATGGTGAGGCTGTCGCTGCGGGTATGGTGATGGCTGCACGTGTGGCTGAACGCCTCGGGCAGTTCGACCAGCAGGATACACAACGTATTATTACGCTGCTCAAGCGAGCCGGCCTTCCGGTCAACGGCCCGCAAGAGATGTCCCGCGAGGCTTATTTGCCTCATATGATGCGCGACAAGAAAGTGCTGGCGGGCGAGATGCGCTTAGTGCTCCCGCTTGCCATCGGTAAAAGTGAAGTTCGCGGCGGCGTTCCGCATGATGTTGTACTTGGCGCCATTGCGGATTGCCAGCAAGCGTAACAATTAGAAAGGTCTGGCCGCGCCAGCCGTGGCGTTTTAACTTCGGGCGACATGCACGTGGTAAGCATAAGCCTATGAGTGGGGTGTTAAATGGATGAATATAAACCAGAAGACGAGCTGAAACCCGATCCCAGCGATCGTCGTACTGGTCGTTCCCGTCAATCTTCTGATCGTGACAGTGAACCGCAAATCAATTTCGATGATGTCGATCTGGATGCAGACGATCGCCGTCCTTCGCGATCCCGTAAGCCGCGTGAAGACGAGGAGTACGAGGAAGAAGACGCCTCGGTGGATGAGCCGCGCGACACGCGCCGTCCGCGCAATCGTAAAAAAGCCGCCGCCGCGAAACCCGCGTCTCGTCAGTATATGATGATTGGTCTGGGGATCCTGGTGCTGTTGCTGTTAATCGTCGGTATCGGCTCCGCGCTGAAATCACCGGTGAGCAAAAACAATAGCGAGCAAACGGCGTCCACTGAGAAAAATATCGATCTGGCTGGCAGCAACACCACCAGTAATGCCGCCGACCAGGCAAACGCGACGCAACCTGCCCCTGGCACCACCTCTGCTGAGCAGACGGCTGGCAACCAGCAGGACGTTTCTCTGCCGCCGATTTCGTCTATTCCTACGCAGGCGCAGACTGCCGCTACGCCAGAAGGCCAGCAGCGTGTGGAAGTGCAGGGTGACCTGAACAACGCGCTGACCCAGCCGCAAAATCAGGATCAGCTCAACAACGTGGCGGTAAACTCCACGCTGCCGACGGAACCCGCGACCGTAGCTCCGCTGCGTAATGGCGCTGCCGCACCGCGTCAGACCACCGACACGGCGGAACGTCAGACCACTCCGCGCACCACCGAGCGCAAGCAGACGGTGATTGAGCCGAAATCGCAAAGCAAAACGCAGAGTAAACCGCAGGCTACGCAGACCGCGCCGAAAGCCGTGCCGGTACAGCCGAAGCGTACGGAAACGGTAATTGCCGCACCGGCGAAAACCCCTGCTGCAACGACAACAGCACCGAAAGCAACGGCCAGCGCTCCGGCTAAACCCGCTGCGACAACGTCGGCTGCGCCTGCTGAGACTGCCACTACCACGGCACCTGCGGCGACCGCGCCGGCGAAATCCGCGACGCCAGCCGCAACGGCGGGTGGTACCACGGGTAATGTGGGTGCGTTAAAATCCGCGCCGTCAGGTCATTACACGTTGCAGTTGAGCAGCTCTTCCAACTCAAACAACCTGAACGCCTGGGCGAAGAAAGAGAATCTGAAAAACTACGTGGTTTATCAGACTTCCCGTAACGGTCAGCCGTGGTATGTGCTGGTGAGCGGTGTTTATGCTTCTAAAGAAGAAGCTAAACGCGCCGTGGCAACGTTGCCAGCCGATGTTCAGGCGAAGAACCCATGGGCGAAGCCAGTGCACCAGGTGCAGGCCGATCTCAAATAATGATTAAAGCGCAGGTTGCTGTCGGAGCTTTCTCCACAGCCGGAGAAGGTGTAATTAGTCAGTCAGCATGAAAAAGAATCGCGCTTTTCTGAAATGGGCAGGGGGCAAGTACCCCCTGCTCGACGACATCAAGAAGCACTTGCCGCAAGGCGAGTGCCTGATTGAGCCGTTTGTAGGTGCCGGGTCGGTATTTCTCAATACCGACTTTTCTCGTTATATCCTTGCCGACATTAACAGCGATCTGATTAACCTCTACGACATCGTGAAGACCCGTACCGATGAGTATGTGCAGAACGCGCGGGAACTCTTTGTTCCGCAAACCAATCAGGCCGAGGTTTACTACCAGCTGCGCGCTGAGTTTAACCTGTGCCGTGATACCTTGCGTCGGGCAGTGCTGTTCCTGTATCTGAATCGCCATGGCTACAATGGTCTGTGCCGCTACAATTTACGCGGCGAGTTCAATGTGCCTTTTGGTCGCTATAAGAAGCCCTACTTCCCGGAAGCGGAGCTGTATCACTTTGCCGAGAAAGCGCAGAACGCGTTTTTCTACTGTGAGACGTATGCCGACAGCATGGCGCGCGCCACCAAAGATTCGGTAGTGTACTGCGATCCGCCTTACGCACCGCTGACCTCTACCGCTAACTTTACCGCCTATCACACCAACAGCTTTAGCCTGGAACAGCAGGCGCACCTGGCGAAGCTGGCGGAAAATCTGAAGAAAGAGCAGATCACGGTGCTGATCTCCAATCACGATACGTCGTTAACCCGTGAATGGTACAGTCAGGCAGAGATGCATTTGTTAAAAGTGCGGCGCAGCATAAGCAGTAATGGCGGCACACGTAAAAAGGTGGACGAACTGCTGGCTCTGTATCGCCCCTGAGCCGTTTCGCCCGCCGCTAAAACCTCTAAGGAGATGCGGATGAAACAGTATTTAATAGCCCCTTCGATTCTGTCGGCTGATTTTGCCCGCCTGGGTGAAGATACCGCGAAAGCGCTGGCAGCTGGTGGTGATGTGGTGCATTTTGACGTGATGGATAACCATTATGTGCCGAACCTGACCATGGGTCCGATGGTGCTGAAATCCCTGCGCAATTACGGCATCACCGCCCCGATTGACGTGCATCTGATGGTAAAACCGGTCGACAGACTGGTGCCGGATTTTGCCGCGGCGGGCGCCAGTATCATCACTTTTCATCCGGAAGCGTCCGAGCACGTGGACCGCACGCTGCAACTGATCAAAGAACACGGCTGTAAAGCCGGGCTGGTATTTAATCCGGCGACCTCCCTGAGCTACCTCGATTATGTGATGGACAAGCTGGACGTGATCCTGCTGATGTCCGTCAACCCTGGCTTTGGCGGCCAGTCGTTTATTCCGCAGACGCTGGATAAGCTGCGGGAAGCCCGTCGCCGTATCGATGCTTCTGGCCGTGATATTCGTCTGGAAGTGGACGGCGGCGTGAAGGCGAGCAATATTCGCGACATCGCTGCTGCCGGTGCGGACATGTTCGTCGCAGGCTCGGCGATTTTCGATAAGCCCGATTACAAACAGGTTATTGATGAAATGCGCAGTGAACTCGCAAAGGTCGGCCATGAATAAGAAGCAGGACATCCGGGGCGTCGCATTTGACCTCGACGGTACGCTGGTTGACAGCGCGCCGGGCTTAACCCATGCGGTGGATATGGCGCTGTATGCGCTTGAGTTGCCGCAGGCGGGCGAAGAGCGTGTGATCACGTGGATTGGGAACGGGGCCGACGTGCTGATGCAGCGCGCGCTGAGCTGGGCCCGTCAGGAGCGCGCGGTTTTACGCGCAACGGTCGGTAAACCCGCCGTTGACCACGCCGATATCCCGGAAGAAGAGCAGTTACGCATGCTGCGTAAACTGTTCGATCGTTATTATGCTGATGTCGTGGAAGAGGGCAGTTTCCTGTTCCCTGGCGTTGAACAGACGCTGGCTGCGCTACAGGCGCAGGGCCTGCCGCTGGCGCTGGTCACCAACAAACCGACGCCTTTTGTCGCCCCGCTGCTGGAGGCGCTTAACCTCGCCCGTTTCTTTAGCGTGGTGATTGGCGGCGATGACGTTAAAAACAAAAAGCCGCACCCGGAGCCGCTGCTGCTGGTGGCGGAAAAGCTGGGCATCGAACCGCAGGCGTTGCTCTTTGTCGGCGATTCCCGCAATGATATTCTGGCGGCACGTGCCGCAGGCTGTTGCTCTGTTGGCCTGACTTACGGCTACAACTACGGTGAAGCCATTACGCTTAGCGAGCCGGATCACGTGTTCGACCGCTTTAACGATTTACTGCCCGTGCTCGGGCTCCCGCACAGCGAGGATCAGGAAGAAAATCATGACTAAGCCCATCGTATTTAGTGGCGCACAGCCTTCAGGTGAACTGACCATCGGTAACTATATGGGTGCGCTGCGTCAGTGGGTAGGTATGCAGGATGATTACCACTGCATTTACTGCATCGTTGACCTGCATGCCATCACCGCCCGCCAGGATCCTGAAAAGCTGCGTAAAGCCACCCTCGACACACTGGCGCTCTATCTGGCATGCGGTATCGATCCGGAGAAAAGCACCATCTTCGTACAATCCCATGTGCCTGAGCACGCGCAGCTGGGCTGGGCGCTGAACTGCTACACCTATTTCGGTGAGTTAAGCCGCATGACGCAGTTCAAAGACAAATCAGCGCGCTATTCCGAGAACATCAACGCCGGTCTGTTCGATTATCCGGTGCTGATGGCCGCTGATATTCTGCTGTATCAGACCAACCAGGTGCCAGTGGGCGAAGATCAGAAGCAGCACCTTGAGCTGAGCCGCGATATTGCACAGCGCTTCAATGCCATTTACGGCGACGTCTTCAAAGTGCCGGAACCTTTTATTCCGAAATCCGGCGCGCGCGTAATGTCCCTGCTTGAGCCGACGAAAAAAATGTCCAAGTCCGACGATAACCGCAACAACGTTATCGGCCTGCTGGAAGATCCGAAGGCGGTAGTGAAGAAGATCAAACGTGCTGTAACCGACTCCGATGAGCCGGCAGTCGTGCGCTATGACGTGCAGAACAAAGCGGGCGTTTCTAACTTGCTGGATATCCTGTCTGCCGTGACCGGTAAGAGCATCCCGGAGCTGGAGCAGCATTTCGAAGGCAAAATGTATGGCCATCTGAAAGGTGAAGTAGCAGAAGCCGTGTCCACTATGCTGACCGAATTACAGGAACGCTATCACCGCTACCGCAATGACGAAGCTTTCCTGCAAAAGATCATGCGCGAAGGGGCAGAAAAAGCCAGCGCCCATGCCGCCGTGACGCTGAAAAAAGTGTACGAAGCGATTGGTTTCGTCGCGAAGCCGTAACTGACGTCGATGCCGGATGGCGATGCCAGCGTCTTATCCGGCCTACAGGGTATGTTCGTTGTAGGCCGGATAAGGCGCAGCCGCCATCCGGCGTCTGTCCGAAACCTTTTTATCCCCGTTATCCCCTCCACAATACAAAAAATGTGAAGCGCCTCGCCGTTTGCACCATCTGCCCTTGCCATATATCTTCATTTTACTGAGGATATAAATATTCAATTTAATGAAAATATACCATGCGCCGGACATTTATTAAGAAAGAAGGGGTGGTACTCACCACCCTGGCCCGTTACCTGCTTGGAGAGAAATGCGGTAACCGCCTGAAAACCATTGATGAACTGGCAAGTGAATGCCATTCCTCCGTGGGCCTTACCCAGGCGGCATTGAAAACGCTGGAATCATCGGGTGCCATCCGTATTGAACGACGCGGGCGTAACGGCAGTTATCTGGTCGAGATGGATAACCGTACCTTGCTGAAGCATGTCGATATTAACAACGTCGTCTGTGCGATGCCGCTGCCCTATACCCGCCTGTATGAAGGGCTGGCGAGCGGGCTGAAAGCCCAGTTCGACGGCATCCCGTTTTATTACGCCCATATGCGCGGGGCGGATATTCGCGTGGAGTGCCTGCAAAACGGCGTGTACGACATGGCGGTGGTGTCCCGGCTGGCAGCGGAAAGCTATCTGGCACAGGACGGTTTGCGTATCGCGCTGGCGCTGGGGCCGCATACCTACGTCGGCGAACACCAGCTTATCTGCCGCAAGGGTGAGAGCGGCGGCGTGAAGCGCGTCGGGCTGGATAACCACTCGGCGGATCAGAAAATCATGACCGAAGCCTGTTTTGGCGGTCAGGATGTGGAACTGATTGATCTGCCGTATCACGAAAGCCTCCAGCGCATTGCGAAAGGCGATGTGGATGCGGTGATCTGGAACGTAGCGGCAGAAGCCGAGCTGGCCGTGTTGGGACTTGAAGCCACACCACTGACCGACGATCCGCGTTTCTTGCAGGCAACGGAGGCCGTGGTGCTGATCCGCGCAGACGACTACCCGATGCTGCAACTGTTGCGTGCGGTGGTCGACAAAGCGGCGCTGCTTGCCCATCAACAGCGCGTCGCAAACGGCGAACAGGAACCGAGTTATTAAAGGCGGCTTTATGGAAAACAGACTCAATCTGCTGTGCGAGGCGGGTGTCATCGACAAACCGGTGTGCAATACCATGCTGCGGGTTGTCAGGCGACTGGAAACAGAGTGGCGTCTACCGGTACGCACCGAGCAGGGCGCGATGGCGATAACCCATATGGCGAGCGCGCTCATGCGCAGCCGTCGTGGAGAAGTGATTGAACCGCTGGATGCTGAACTGCTGGCGGACATGGCGCAATCTCCTTCCTGGCCCGCCATTTTACAGGCGCATAAAGCGCTGCTGAAAGAGTGCGATGTCAGGCTCCACACCAGTGAAGAAGGCTATCTGCTGGCGAACCTGTACGGACTGTGGATGGCCGCGCAGGACAACGTCTGAGAAATGAGGAAGATCGGCGTACTGCACCTTAAATATTCAGAAAAATGAATATTTAGCCGAAGGATCAGAAACGAGGCAATCCGATGTTTATACATGCACTGAAACGCCAGAACCCTGCTCTTATCACTGCCGCTGTCGATTTGTGGCAACAAGGAAAAATTGCGCCGGACAGCTGGGTCATTGATGTCGACCAGGTGATGGAAAATGGCCGACGTCTGCTGGCGGTGGCGCAGGAGCAGGGCATCGAACTTTATCTGATGACCAAGCAGCTCGGGCGTAATCCCTGGCTGGCGGAGAAGCTCCTGCAACTGGGGTACGCCGGTATCGTGGTCGTCGATTACAAAGAGAGCCGTGTGATGCGCCGCGCCGGGCTGCCGGTGGCGCATCAGGGGCATCTGGTGCAAATCCCCTCCCGGCAGGTCAGCGACGCGGTGGCGCAAGGGACGGATGTCATCACGCTCTATTCACTGGAAAAAGCGCGCGAAGTTTCGGCGGCCGCCGTAAAAGCAGGTCGTGAACAGAAGGTGATGCTCAAAGTCTACGGCGAAGATGATTTTCTCTACCCGGGCCAGGAGAGTGGCTTTCCGCTGTTCGGTCTGACGGACATGGCGGCTGAAATTCGCCGTCTCCCCGGCCTACGGCTGATCGGATTAACCCATTTTCCCTGCCTGCTGTGGGATGAGCAATCCGCACAGACGGTGCCAACGCCAAATCTGCATACGCTGGTCGCCGCCCGACGGCAACTGGCAGACGCGGGGATCGCCATCGAACAGCTTAACGCGCCTTCCGCCAGCAGCTGCGCCTCGCTACCACTGCTGGCGAAATACGGCGTGACCCATGCCGAGCCGGGGCATGCGCTGACCGGCACCCTGCCTGCCAATCAACAGGGTGATCAGCCTGAACGTATCGCCATGCTCTGGCTGAGCGAAATTTCACACCATTTTCGTGGCGACAGTTACTGCTATGGCGGTGGTTATTATCGTCGCGGCCATGCACAAAACGCGCTGGTGTTCACGCCCGGCACTGACACGCCCGTGGCAACGACCCTGAAGGCCGTGGATGTCAGCAGCATTGATTATTACCTGCCGCTGGCGGGTGAGCACCCGGTCGGCAGTGCGGTCGTGTTTTGCTTCCGTACGCAGATCTTCGTGACGCGCAGCGATGTGGTGCTGGTGTCCGGTATTCAGCGCGGCGCGGCACACATTGTCGCCCGTTACGACAGTCTCGGAAACGTTCTGGAGGAGTAATGGCGCGATGTGTGGTGTTGGTTATCGACAGCTTTGGGGTCGGCGCAATGAACGATGTGGCGCGGGTAAGGCCACAGGATGCAGGGGCGAATACCTGCGGGCATATCCTCGCCCGGTTGCCGCACTTATCGCTGCCGACGCTGGAAAAGCTGGGGCTTATTAATGCGCTGGGCTATACGCCGGGGGCGATGAAACCCTCTGCTACAGCGGTATGGGGTGTGGCGGAATTACAGCACGAAGGCGGCGATACCTTTATGGGTCATCAGGAGATTTTAGGTACCCGCCCGCAGGCACCGCTGCGCATGCCGTTCAGCGAGGTGATAGATCCTGTCGAAAGCGCGCTGAAAGACGCAGGCTGGCAGGTGGAGCGGCGCGGCGGCGATCTGGCATTTTTGTGGGTAAACCAGACGGTGGCGGTAGGGGATAACCTCGAAGCGGATTTAGGCCAGGTCTACAACGTGACGGCCAATCTCTCTGCCATCCCTTTTGCGCAAGTGCAGAATATCGGACGTGTGGTGCGTGAGCAGGTTCAGGTGGGACGCGTCATCGCCTTTGGCGGCGCGCTGGCAGACAGCCAGCGGATTCTGGATGCGGTGGAGACAAAAGAGGCGCGCTTTATCGGTATCAATGCGCCGCGCTCCGGTGCCTATGAAAAGGGTTTTCAGGTGATGCATATGGGGTATGGCGTGGATGCCAGGGCGCAGGTGCCCCACAAGCTCCATGAAGCGGGCATCCCCACCGTTCTGGTGGGCAAAGTAGCGGACATTGTCAGTAATCCGCATGGCCGCAGCTGGCAAAATCTGGTGGACAGCCAGCGCATCATGGACATCACGCTTGAGGAATTTAACGCCCATTCGACTGTGTTTATCTGCACCAATATCCAGGAAACCGATCTCGCTGGTCATGCCGAAGATGTGGCCCGTTACGCTGACCGCCTGCAGCTCGTCGACCGCAATCTTGCGCTGCTAATGGCGGCAATGACGCAGGAAGATTGTCTGATCGTCATGGCCGATCACGGTAACGATCCAACCATTGGTCACAGCCATCACACCCGCGAAGTGGTGCCGGTGCTGGTGTATCAGCCGGGGATGGCACCTGCCCGGCTGGGCGTTCGCACCACCTTGTCTGATGTGGGGGCGACAGTTTGTGAATTTTTCGGCGCGGCACCGCCGCAAAACGGCACTTCATTTCTTTCGGCACTGCGACTGACAGGAGACGCGCGATGAATTTTGACCCGACGGGTTACACCTATGCCCATGAGCATCTGCATATCGATCTCTCCGGCTTCAAGAATAACCCTGACTGCCGCCTGGATCAGTACGATCTGATCTGCCAGGAAATGCGCGAACTGCGCGCCGCAGGCGTAAGCAACGTGATTGAGATGTCCAACCGCTATATGGGGCGTAACCCACAGTTTTTGCTTGATATTATGCGCGATAGCGGTATGCATGTCGTGGCCTGCACGGGGTATTACCAGGATGCCTTTTTCCCGGAACATGTCACTACCCGCAGCGTGGCGCAACTGGCGCAGGAGATGGTGGATGAGATTGTTATCGGTATTGATGGCACCGATCTGAAGGCGGGCATCATCGCCGAGATTGGCTCCAGCGAAGGGGTGATCACCCCGCGTGAGGAAAAGGTGTTTATCGCCGCCGCGCGGGCGCACAACGAAACCGGACGCCCCATCTCGACCCATACCTCTTTCAGTACCATGGGGCTTGAGCAACTGGCGCTGCTAAAGGCTCAGGGCGTCGATCTGTCCCGCGTGGTTATCGGCCATTGCGATCTGAAAGATAACCTCGACAACATCTTACGCATGATCGATCTGGGCGCGTATGTGCAGTTCGATACCATCGGTAAAAACAACTACTACCCGGACGAAAAACGCATCGGCATGCTGCACGCGTTGCGTGACCATGGATTGCTGAACCGCGTCATGCTCTCGATGGATATTACCCGCCGTTCCCATTTAAAAGCCAACGGCGGCACTGGCTACGGCTATCTGTTGACCTCATTTATCCCACAGCTGCGCCACTGCGGATTCTCTCAGGCCGATGTGGACATCATGTTGCGCGATAACCCCTCACAATTTTTCCAATAAGGACCGACTCATGAAAAAGATTGGCGTTGCTGGCTTACAGCGTGAGCAGATTAAAAAGACCATCGAAACGGCGGCTCCGGGCTGCTTTGAGGTGTTCATCCACAACGACATGGATGCGGCGATGAAGGTAAAAGCGGGACAGCTGGATTATTACATTGGTGCCTGCAACACGGGCGCGGGTGCCGCGTTGTCGATTGCCATTGCGGTGATTGGCTACAACAAAAGCTGCACCATCGCGAAGCCGGGCATTAAAGCGAAAGACGAACATATCGCCAAAATGATTGCGGAAGGGAAGGTGGCATTTGGCCTCTCCGTCGAGCATGTAGAACATGCGATCCCGATGCTGGTTAACCATCTGAAATAAAAGGGCGCGATTATGGATCTGTATATTCAGATTATCGTGGTGGCTTGTCTGACGGGGATGACGTCGCTGCTGGCGCACCGCTCGGCCGCCGTGTTCCATGACGGTATCCGGCCCATTTTGCCCCAGCTGATTGAGGGCTATATGAACCGCCGCGAAGCGGGGAGCATCGCCTTTGGCCTGAGTATCGGCTTTGTGGCCTCGGTGGGCATCTCCTTCACTCTCAAGACGGGTCTGCTCAATGCGTGGCTGCTGTTCCTGCCGACGGATATTCTCGGCGTGCTGGCGGCAAACAGTCTGCTGGCGTTTGGCCTGGGCGCTGTCTGGGGTGTGCTGCTGCTGACCTGCCTGCTGCCAGTTAACCAATTGCTGACGGCATTGCCTGTGGATGTGCTGGGGAGCCTTGGCGAACTCAGCTCGCCGGTGGTTTCCGCCTTCGCTCTTTTTCCGCTGGTGGCGATCTTTTACCAGTTTGGGTGGAAGCACAGCCTGCTGGCTGCCGTAGTGGTACTGATGACCCGCGTGCTGGTGGTGCGTTACTTGCCACATCTCAATCCGGAATCGATTGAGATTTTCATCGGTATGCTGATGCTGCTGGCCATCGCCATCGCCATCACGCACGATCTGCGTCAGCGTGGCGATGCGGAGGCCGATACCAGCGGGCTGTCGGTATTTGAGGAACGAACGTCGCGCATCATCAAAAACCTGCCTTATATCGCCATTGTCGGGGCGCTGATCGCCGCCGTTGCCAGCATGAAAATTTTTGCCGGCAGCGAGGTGTCCATTTTTACCCTGGAGAAAGCGTATTCCGTGGGGATCACCCCGGAGCAGTCGCAGACGCTGGTCAATCAGGCGGCACTGGCGGAACTGATGCGCGGGCTGGGTTTTGTGCCGCTGATCGCCACTACTGCGCTGGCGACGGGCGTCTATGCGGTGGCGGGCTTTACCTTTGTGTATGCCGTCGGTTATCTGGCACCCAATCCCTGGCTGGCGGCTATTCTCGGCGCGGTGGTGATTTCCGCAGAAGTGCTGCTGCTGCGTTCAATCGGCAAATGGCTTGGACGCTATCCGTCTGTCCGCAACGCCTCGGATAATATTCGCAACGCCATGAATATGCTGATGGAAATGGCGCTGCTGGTCGGTTCAATCTTTGCAGCCATCAAAATGGCGGGTTATACCGGCTTCTCCATTGCGGTTGCTCTCTATTTCCTCAACGAATCGCTTGGTCGTCCGGTGCAGAAGATGGCGGCCCCGGTGATCGCGGTGATGATCACCGGCATTGTGCTGAATATTCTCTACTGGGCGGGATTGTTCATTCCCGCCTGAGGAGGCAAGCATGAAGACATTTCCCCTGAAAAGTTTGTCCCTTGCCGAGGCGCAGCAAAAGCAGTTTGCGCTGGTGGATACGATTTGCCGTCATTTCCCCGGCGCAGATTTCCTGGCCGGAGGTGATCTGGGGCTGAGTCCGGGGCTGAATCAGCCACGGATAACGCAGCGTGTGGAAAACGTGCTGGCCGAGGCCTTTCATGCTGAGGCGGCGGTACTGGTGCAGGGGGCGGGAACGGGGGCGATCCGCGCCGCGCTTGCCGCATTGCTCAGACCCGGCCAGCGTTTGCTGGTGCATGATGCGCCGGTTTATCCAACGTCGCAGGTGATTATCGGGCAAATGGGGATCGTGCTGGTCAGGGCAGACTTCAATAACCTGGCGGCAACAGAACAGGCCATTACTGAGCACCGTCCCCATGCCGCGCTGGTACAGCATACGCGTCAGCAACCGCAGGACAGTTATCGGCTGGCGGAGGTCCTTGAGATGCTGGCGCAGCACGCTGTGCCGACGGTGACCGATGACAATTACGCGGTGATGAAAGTCGATCGTATTGGCTGCGAATGTGGGGCGACGTTGTCGACATTTTCCTGCTTTAAGCTGTTTGGGCCAGAAGGCGTCGGCGCGGTGGCAGGACAAGCAGAGGCTATCGCCCGTATTCGATCAACCCTCTACTCGGGCGGCAGCCAGATCCAGGGGCCGCAGGCGGTGGACGTCCTGCGCGGTCTGGTTTTTGCGCCGGTCATGCACGCGGTGCAGGCGGGGGTCAGCGAGCGTTTGCTCACGCTGCTGAACAATGGACGCATCCCGGAGGTAAAACAGGCGGTGCTGGCGAATGCGCAGTCAAAGGTGCTCATCGTTGAGTTTCATCAGCCGATCGCACAGGCCGTGCTGATTGAGGCGCAAAAACGCGGCGCGCTACCGTATCCGGTAGGCGCAGAATCGAAGTATGAGATCCCGCCGCTGTTTTATCGGCTTTCAGGGACTTTCCGTGAGGTAAGACCCGAACTCGCGCAGGCGGCGATCCGCATTAACCCAAACCGCAGCGGCGAAGAAACGGTGTTACGTATTTTGCACGAGAGCATAAAGCAAGCCATAGCCGGTCACTGACAGGCGTAAAAAAACCGGGAATTTCCCGGTTTTTTTGTATCGGCGCAAGCGTAATTAAACCCGTTACTGTGCTGCTGCCGGGCCGCAGCCGCCGATGATTTTTGAAATGGAAATCGCCGGATGCAGCAGGTAATCATAGCTGCAGTTGTTGGCTTTATTCTGCACGTGACCCGTACAGGCGGAGAGGGTAGCGACAGCTGCAAACAGCACAGCGATTTTAACGATCTTCTTCATTCGATCTTCCTTGTCATTCAGAGTAATCAGCGAGTTTTTCATAATTGCGATGGATATTTGCGAGGCGCAATATTTGCAACGTCAATTATAACTGCATGATTATATTGAACTTTAAGGCGATCGCTTAGTCCGAAGCCGGACTGGTAAAGCAGCATGAAATGAAATAAAGCCAGACAGAGCTGGCTTTATCCGGGGTTATCAATGGTTTGAAAACCAGTTGAGCTTATCGCGCAGGGCGACCACCCGTCCGACAATAATCAGCGCCGGGCTTGCCACCTGGGTTGCCAGTTCCCCCAGTTCATTGAGCGAACCGCTAACGACCCGCTGCTTAACCGAAGTACCGTTTTCCACCAGTGCCACCGGCATATCGCTTTCCATGCCGTGGGCGATCAGCTGCGCCTGGATAGTCGCGGCCTGGTTCAGCCCCATGTAAAACACCAGCGTCTGTTTTTCGGCGGCAAGGTTGGCCCAGTCCAGTTCCCCACCCGTTTTCAGATGGCCGGTGATCAGTCGCACGCTCTGGGCATAATCACGATGGGTCAGCGGAATGCCAGAATAGGCTGAACATCCGGATGCCGCCGTGATCCCCGGTACCACCGAGAAGGGAATGCCCGCATGACACAGAGTTTCCAGCTCCTCGCCACCGCGTCCGAAGATAAAGGGATCGCCGCCTTTCAGACGCACGACGCGTTTACCGGACTGTGCAGCGCGCAGCAGGATCTGATTGATCTCTTCCTGCGGGACGCAGTGATAACCCGCGCGTTTACCGACGAAGATGCGGTCGGCGTCGCGGCGTACCAGGTTCATAATGTCGTCGGAGACCAGACGGTCGTAGACCACCACATCCGCCTGCTGGATCTGTTGCAGGCCTTTTAAGGTCAGCAGTCCGGCATCACCCGGCCCTGCACCTACCAGCACCACTTCGCCGCGTTTGTCCAGCGGCTCGTTCAGCAGTTGTTCGGTGACGTCGCTGACGGCCTGGGAATCGTCATTAGCAAGCGACTGCGCGAGGCGATCGTTCACAAAGAATTTTTCCCAGAAACGGCGGCGCTCGCCCACGTTATCAAAGTGCGTTTTTACGCGTTCACGCAGTTTACCTGCATAGCCCGCAAGCTGGCCCAGATGTTGCGGCAGCACGGCTTCGAGTTTCTCACGCAACAGACGAGCCAGTACGGGGGAAGTGCCGCCCGATGAGACCGCCACCATCAGCGGCGAACGATCGATAATGGACGGCATGATAAAGCTGGCTTCTTTCGGCGCATCCACCACGTTGCAGAAAATGCGTCGGGCTTCCGCAGCGTCGCTGACGCGCTGGTTGACGTCGTTATCGTCGGTGGCGGCAATCACCAGCCAGGAGGTGTCGAGCAGCGCGTCGTTAAACTCGCCTGCCGCCAGCGTCAACATGCCTTCGTTTGCCCAGACGGTAAACTGAGGAGAAAAGGCCAGCGCGTTAACGGTCAGCCGTGCACCGGCTTCCATCAGCAGTCGGGCTTTACGTTCTGCGACATCGCCACCGCCGACCAGCAGGCAGTCGCGACCGCGTAATTGACAAAAGATCGGAAGATGGTGCACGACATTACCTCATTATTTTTATTGGCCCAGGGTTTCCGTGAGCGTCGCTTTTTCCGCAACAGGGCGTTCAGCGCGAGGAGTAGCATACCAATAACCCAGACCCATAAATACGGCACCGGATAAAGTATTGCCGAGGGTTACCCACAAGAGGTTATGTCCAATTCCGGAGAGGGTATAGGCTTCACTGTGATGCCCAAACCATGAGAGCGCGAACAGCGTCATGTTGGCAACGGAGTGCTCGTAGCCGGAGGCGATAAACGCCAGCAGACACCACCAGATGGCAAGGAATTTCGCTGCGCCTTCGGTGCGCACTGCCATCCAGATCGCCAGACAAACCAGCCAGTTACACAGGGCGCCCTTGAAAAATAGCACGCCCGCAGGTGCGGTGGTTTTCGCCAGCGCCGCAGTATGCACAAGGCTGGTATCGAGCGGTAACAGGCTGCCGCCGCCCCAGTTATAGAGTAGCGCGACGAACACCGAGCCAATCAGGTTACCGAGCCAGGTTTGCGGCAGGATAGTCCACATCTGGCCGTGGCTGATGGTGCCCGCTTTCACGCCAAAGGTCAGAAACATGGTGTGGCCGGTGAATAATTCAGAACCGGCAATAATCACCAGCGTTAAGGCAATACCAAAGGTCGCCCCCATCACCAGCGGACGAACGCTGGGATCGAGCAGGTTACCGAGAGTGAAAATGAGGATGATACCCAGCCCTACATAAGCGCCCGCCATAGCGGAGCTGATCCAGAAGCCGAGCGGGTTTTGCGCCGAGAGCCGGGCAATACGCGCCGCGTTCGCGGCACACTTATTAATGGTGTCGGTAAACATAGTGATTATCCTCTAACACGTCATCCTTTGGGATGCCTCTTTGTTGGCTGCCTTCGCGCACCCCAGTCACATAGTGAACTATGCTCCTGGGGATTTGCTCAGTTGCCGCCTCGACGCATCACAAATGATGTTGTGTAAATAATTAAAGAAAATAGAAATAAAATTAAAAAAGGGAGGCGTTGCGCCTCCCTGAATACTTAACCGCGCACCTGCACCTGGCCATCCTTGACCCGCGCCTCGAAATGCGCGACCGAGTGGCTTTCATCTTCCATACACAGCCCATCCCGCAGGCGGAAACGCTGTTTTTTCAGCGGGCTGGCGACCCACAGCTCGCCGTTGTGCTCGGCAATCAGACCGCGCGACAGCACGCTCGCTTCAAAAAACGGGTCGATATTGCTGATGGCGAAAACCTCTTCGTCCTGACGCGGCCGAAAGATGGCCACCTGCTGGTTATTTACCAGCGCGCACACGCCGGTCTGCGGAATGATGTCAGCGATGTTGCAGATAGTGTTCCACTGGCTCATACGGTTTCCTCCACCATGGTCACCGGGATACGCTCATAAGGCGTGGCCGGACGATGCTGTTGACGTTCCGGGACGATCTGAACGTTCGGATCGCGCTGCGGGCTGTTAATGAAGTGTCTGAAGCGCACTTGCGCCTGCGGATCGTTGACGGTTTCGGTCCATTCACAGATCACCGCTTCACGCAGACGGGCCATCTCCGCCTCCAGTTGGGCGTTCAGGCCCAGCTTGTCGTCAATGATCACGCTCTTCAGGTAATCAATGCCGCCTTCCATATTTTCCAGCCATGGCGCGGTACGGGTCAGTTTGTCCGCCGTGCGGATGTAGAACATCATGAAGCGGTCGAGATATTTCACCAGCGTATCGCGGTCGAGATCCGCCGCCAGCAGGTCGGCGTGACGTGGTTTCATGCCGCCGTTACCACAGACGTACAGGTTCCAGCCTTTATCGGTGGCGATGATACCCACATCTTTACCCTGCGCTTCCGCACATTCACGGGTACAGCCCGACACGCCAAACTTCATTTTGTGCGGGGTGCGGATGCCTTTGTAACGGTTCTCCAGCTCCACGCCGAAGCCTACGCTGTCGCCCACGCCGTAACGGCACCAGGTGGAGCCGACGCAGGTTTTCGCCATGCGCAGCGCTTTGGCATAGGCATGACCGGTTTCAAAGCCCGCCTCGATCAGCTGACGCCAGATTTCCGGCAGGTCATCTTTTTGCGCGCCGAACAGGCCGATACGCTGGGAGCCGGTGATTTTGGTGTACAGGTTAAACTCGCGGGCAATACGACCCACTTCCATCAGTCCTTCCGGCGTGATTTCGCCACCAGCAGAGCGCGGGATCACCGAGTAGGTGCCGTCTTTCTGGATGTTCGCCAGGAAGTTATCGTTGGTATCCTGCAACGGTGTGTGCTGCGGTTTGAGCACGTACTCATTCCAGCAGGAGGCCAGCAGCGAGCCGACGGTCGGTTTACAGACTTCACAGCCGTAGCCTTTACCGTATTTGTGCAGCAGTTCGTCGAAGGTTTTGATGCCTTCCACGCGGATCAGGTGGTACAGCTCCTGACGGGAAAACGCGAAGTGTTCACACAGGTTATGGTTAACTTCGATGCCCTGTTTCGCCAGTTCAGCATTCAGCACCTGCGTGACCAGCGGGATACAACCGCCGCAGCCGGTACCGGCTTTGGTTTCCGCTTTCAGCGCCGCCACGGTGTGGCAGCCTTTGTTGATGGCGGAGATCAGCATGCCTTTGGTGACGTCGAAGCAGGAGCAGATTTGCGCGCTGTCCGGCAGTTTATCCACGCCGATTGACGGTTTGCCGCTGCCTGCGTGGGCGGGCAGGATCAGCGCGTCCGGGTTCTCCGGCAGTTCAATGGCGTTCAGCACCAGCTGCTGCAGGTTGCCGAAGTCGCTGGTATCGCCCACCAGCACTGCGCCGAGCAGCGTTTTATTATCCGGGCTGACGATCAGACGTTTATAAACTTCTTTGCTTTCATCGAGGTACACGTAGCTGCGTGCGCCCGGCGTGCGGCCATGCGCATCGCCAATACCGCCCACATCCACACCGAGCAGTTTCAGCTTGGCGCTGAGGTCGGCCCCTTCAAAGGCGTTGGTATTGCCGAGGATATGGTCAACCGCCACCTGCGCCATTTTGTAGCCTGGCGCGACCAGACCGTAGACGCGGTTATTCCAGCTGGCGCATTCGCCGATGGCGTAGATGTCCGGGTCTGACGTCTGGCAGGTGTCGTTAATCACGATACCGCCGCGTGCTGCAACGGCCAGACCGCATTGGGTCGCCAGTTTGTCGCGCGGGCGAATACCGGTGGAGAAGACGATAAAGTCGATTTCCAGATCGCTGCCGTCGGCGAAGCGCATGGTTTTGCGACCTTCAACGCCTTCCTGCACGATCTCCTGGGTATTTTTGCTGGTGTGCACACGCACGCCCATGCTTTCGATCTTACGGCGCAGCTGTTCGCCGCCCATCTGATCGAGCTGTTCCGCCATCAGCATTGGCGCGAACTCGATAACATGGGTTTCAACGCCGAGGTTTTTCAGCGCGCCTGCGGCTTCCAGACCGAGCAGACCGCCACCGACTACCGCGCCGCGACGGCTGCGGCGGGCGCAGGCTTCGATGGCGTTCAAATCTTCAATGGTGCGGTAAACAAAACAGTCCTGTGTATCCGAACCTTTGATTGGCGGGATCCACGGGTAGGAACCGGTCGCCATGATCAGTTTATCGTAATAGACCGTGCGGCCTGCGCTGGAGTGGATCACCTTTTCCTGACGGTTAATGGTGATTGCGCGTTCGCCGACCAGCACCTTAACGCCGTGCTTTTCGTAAAATCCTTCCCGCACCAGCGACAGCTCTTCAGCAGTGTGATGAGAGAAGTAAGAAGACAGGTGAACGCGATCGTAGGCTTTACGGGGTTCTTCACAAAAAATGGTAATGTCGAACTGGCTGGCATCTGCTTTATCGAGAAGATCCTCAACAAAGCGGTGGCCGACCATGCCGTTACCGATAATAGCGAGTTTGACTTTGCTCATTTTTGCCTCGATTTCTTTTCTATTACTGCCTACCTTAACGATTCAGCAATGGCGTTTATTGATGTAAATCAATTACACCTTTACGTACCACTTAATGAGTAGATGTTTGATTTCAGGGGATTTTTCTAAGTCGAGGAAATGACAGGCTTTTCACACTTGAGGAAAATCTGAGCAAAAAACAGGGTTTTTAAGAAAACGTCCTACTCCTAAAGTTCAGGCGTCTTTTATCGGGAGGGAGTAGCGATTTTTTAAGCGGGGAGCCGGGTAAAAAATGCCCCTTTCCGGGAGGAAAGGGGCGCAGAAATTAGTGTGCAGTTGCCGTTGCGCCATGCTGACGATGGCGGGTAACGAAGCCCAGCACGAAGCACATAACGAAGACCACGGCGTACAGCGCATTCGCGGTGAACAGCGCCGCCTGCGGGCCGCTGTGGGCAACAATCGGGCCGGTGACGATAAAGGTCAGCATGGTGCCGATGGTGCCACAGGTCAGAACAAAGTTAACCAGCTTCGGTGAAGCGACTTTGGTCTGCTGCGAGCCGAGCGTGATGATGGTGGTGTAGATCGCGCTGGAGAAGAAGCCCAGTGCCATGATAAACCACGCCATATGGTCTGCCGCGCTGGTGATGAACAGGTACATCAGTACCGCTGCCAGGCCTGCCAGCACCGTCAGGATACGTTGCAGATCGAAGAAACGCAGGATGAAACTGAACGCCCACATGCCAACCATGTACGACATCCAGAAATCACTCACCAGTTTGCCCTGAGCGCTGACGTCCATGCCCATGCCTTTCACGTATTCCGGTACCCAGGCGATAAAGCCCAGCTGGCCGAGGATATAGCACATCGCCGCGATGGACAGGAACAGCACGCCGATGCCCCATTTTTCTTTCACAACCGGCTTGTCGCTCGGTGCGGCGTGTTTGCCCAGCGCCGGGAATTCACAACCAATGGTCAGAATAAAGATGGCGACGTACACCAGGCCGATACAGGCATAAACCCAGTACCATTCGATGCTGCGCGCCAGCAGGTAAGCGGCGACCATCGGGAAAATCATCCCGGCCATGCTGAAGAAGGAGTCGGTGAACAGCAGGCGTGAGCCACGCTGGCGTCCTTCATACATCTGCGTTACCAGGAAAGTACCAATGGACATGGTGATGCCGCTGACCAGACCAAGCACGAACATGGCGGCAGAGAACAACGCCAGGCTGTGGGTCAGCATCAATCCGGCAACGGCCAGGATCATCAGCACAAAACCGAAGCGCAGCTGCGTTTTCAGCGGCACGATTTCCATCAGCCAGGCGTTCAGGAAGATAGAGATCAGAATTCCGGCGTTCAGGAAGGTGAAGGTGTTACTCATACTGGATACCGGCAGATTAAAATATTCTGCGATATTTCCCATCACCATCCCGGTGACGATCACCAACGCGCCAGTAAGGGCGTAGGAGAAAAAGCTGATCCATGTGAGCTTAATACGGTTGCTGTTAGTCATGTCTGGCCTGTGCATATAAGTGTAAAGCGCGTTGACAGCGCTGAGAACGGGCAGATTTTATGCAATAAAGTGATACATTTAAATCTTTAATAATGAATATGAAACTTATTGCAGTATTTATTATGAGATCGCTCACACTTTAGGCCGCTATTTATCATAAATTTGTGAGGTTACAACTGTTTCAATTTCGTAAAATTAGGTAAAACGCTGGCCTGTGGGCTACCGCCTCTTTAGAATCAATCCACTTGCTCTTTTACCGCTCTATGTTTAGGAATTCTCATGGTTAAAATGACTCTGGCGGCTGTCGCAGCTGTATTTGCTCTCTCTGCCATTTCCCCGGCTGCGCTGGCAGCAAAAGGTGATCCCCATGTTCTGTTAACCACGTCTGCCGGTGACATCGAACTGGAGCTGAACAGCCAGAAAGCACCGGTGTCCGTGCAGAACTTCCTCAGCTATGTGAACAGTGGTTTTTATAACAACACGACTTTCCACCGCGTGATCCCAGGCTTCATGGTGCAGGGCGGCGGTTTCAATGAGCAGATGCAGCAGAAACAGCCCAACCCGCCGATCAAAAACGAAGCGGACAACGGCCTGCGTAATACCCGCGGCACCATTGCGATGGCGCGCACCGCGGATAAAGACAGCGCGACCAGCCAGTTCTTCTTAAACGTAGCGGACAACGCCTTCCTCGATCACGGACAGCGCGATTTCGGCTATGCGGTATTCGGTAAGGTAGTGAAAGGCATGGATGTGGCAGACAAAATTTCTCAGGTGCAGACGCATGATGTCGGCCCATACCAGAATGTGCCGACCAAACCCGTTCTGATCCTTTCCGCGAAAGTCCTGCCGTAAGCGTTTTGCACGGGCACGTGCTGCCCGTGCTTCTCTCTGCTTCCCTGCGCAACGCCAGATTGCCGCTTATACTTGTGGCTCATGGGCGACAACAACAGGGAGGCGTCATGGCTAAAAAACTCACCGACCGGCAAAAATCCCGTCTCTGGGAGCAGCAGCGTAACGTCAATTTTCAGGCCAGCAGACGGCTTGAGGGCGTCGAGTGCGAAGAGATTAAACTGAGCGCCGATGAAGCGAACGCGCGCATTGAAGCGTTAAGGGGGAACCATGAGCGATAAGTTTGGCGATGGGCGCGATCCCTATCTTTACCCCGGCCTCAATGTGATGCGCAATAAGCTCGGCATCCGTCAGGCGAAGCGTCTGGAAGAAGCCGCATATGAATTTACCGCGCTGCGCGCTGCCACGCTGCCGTTAGGCACCGATACCCCTGGCCTGCCACATCTGTGCGCCATTCACCGCCACCTGTATCAGGATATTTTTGACTGGGCAGGCGACATTCGTGAAGTGGACATCTATCAGGGTGACACGCGTTTCTGCCATTTCGATTACATCGAAAAAGAGGGGAACGCTCTGATGCAGGAGCTGGAGGTGGAAAACTGGTTACAGGGGCTTGAGAAAGAAGCCTTCACCGAACGCCTTGCGCACTACTATTGCGAAATTAACGTGCTGCACCCGTTCCGCATTGGTAACGGTATTGCTCAGCGCATTTTCTTTGAGCAACTGGCGATCCACGCCGGTTTTTCGCTCGACTGGCGCGGCATCAAGCCGGATGCCTGGAGCGCGGCTAATCAAAGCGGCGCAATGGGCGATCTCTCTGCATTGACCAGGATCTTCAGCAAGGTGGTCAGTGAAGCGAAAGAAGCCGAGTAAACCCATGCCCGGCGGCGCAAGCTGGCCGGGCCTACGAAAATAACGATTTGCCATGCCTTTGTAGCGGGTTGCGTTTTTCGTTGAAAAGATTTTTATAACAGGATCTTCAACCCATATTTTTGCACGATCGCCAGTAGTTTCAGCGATAACCCGCCTGGCCTTTTAACGCCGCTTTCCCATTTCTGCACCGTTGAAACGCTGGTATTCAGGTAATGAGCAAAGACGGGCTGGCTGATATTAAATTTCTCACGCAGTTTTTTGATTTCACTTGCGGGCATCTCTTTGACCGGGCTGATACAGGACACATCGAAGTTGCGCATTGTTTCTGCAGAAATCGCATCCACGCTACGTAAAGCCGCAGCAGCGCTGTGAATTGCCTCAAAGGCAGGGCTGTTGAATTTATTTTTTGCAGTCATGGCAAATCTCCACCAGTTCTTTGCGTCTCATCAGTACCCTAATTTGTTCTGTTGTAAGGACAGCGTAGTACTTCGCCAGTTCACGAAAACCAACCAGCTCAGCCTCGCTGATATTGGCAGTATCCTGCTTGCCGTACAGATAGGTATAAAACCAGTGGCGGCCACCCTTAGCCAGAATGATGGCGCGGTCCCGATTCTGGCTGAGGCGTTTTTTATAGACTCCACCGCCAAGGTGATCGGCTTGACCCTTAAACACGGCAGTAATAGCGAGGCATAACTCACTATCCGGGATCCCATGCGATTTCGCTGCCTTAGTAAACCATTTTGTTTTGAACACGCGCACCGGCAAACATCCTGTCACCTGAAATATAGCACCTGGTGCTATAGTACGCCGCTGGCATGAAACTTAAAATCACTTTTCGATAGCCGATACAGGTACAATCCCCGCATCGCATTTTTCACTGAAAGATCCCGCACCATGATCCTGCTTATCGATAACTACGACTCTTTTACCTGGAATCTGTACCAGTATTTTTGCGAGCTGGGGGCACAGGTCGAAGTCAGGCGTAATGACGTAATTAGCCTTGCGGATATCGACAGCCTGTCGCCGGAGAAAATTGTTATCTCGCCCGGCCCCTGTACGCCGGACGAATCTGGCGTGTCGCTGGATGTGATCCGCCATTATGCCGGCAAGCTGCCGCTGCTGGGCGTGTGTCTGGGACATCAGGCGATTGGGCAGGTGTTTGGCGCGCGCATTGTGCGGGCGCAGAAAGTGATGCACGGCAAAACCTCGCCGGTCACCCATACGGGAAAGGGCGTGTTTCAGGGGTTGAATAATCCGTTAACCGTCACCCGCTACCATTCGCTGGTGATCGAACCCGCCTCGCTACCTGACTGCTTTGAGGTGACCGCCTGGAGCGATACCCAGGAGATCATGGGGATCCGCCACCGGCAGTGGGATCTGGAAGGGGTGCAGTTTCACCCGGAAAGCATTCTCAGCGAACAGGGGCACGAACTGCTGGCTAATTTCCTGTCGCGGTGATTATTTGTTGCCTTGCTGTGATTTTTTATGCATATTTTGTGCTTATATTTTCATGATTAATGCAGCTTAAAACGGATGGGCGTGACATGACTACTGAACAAACCGCAATTACCCGCGCAACCTTTGATGACGTCATTCTGCCGATTTATGCACCTGCTGAGTTTATCCCGGTGAAAGGGAAGGGCAGCCGCGTGTGGGATCAGCAGGGTAAAGAGTACGTTGATTTTGCGGGTGGTATTGCCGTTACGGCACTCGGTCACTGCCACCCGGCGCTGGTTGAGGCGTTAAAAAGCCAGGGAGAAATCCTGTGGCATACCAGTAACGTCTTTACCAATGAACCGGCCCTGCGCCTGGGCCGTAAATTGATTGATGCCACCTTTGCCGAGCGCGTGCTGTTTATGAACTCCGGCACCGAAGCGAACGAAACGGCATTCAAACTGGCGCGCTACTACGCCTCTACCCATCATAGCCCCTACAAAACGAAAATCATCGCCTTCTACAATGCTTTCCATGGGCGGTCACTGTTTACCGTGTCAGTGGGCGGGCAGCCAAAATATTCAGATGGTTTCGGACCAAAACCGGCAGACATTATTCACGTGCCCTTTAACGATCTGCATGCGGTTAAAGCGGTGATGGACGATCACACCTGCGCGGTCGTCGTGGAGCCGATCCAGGGCGAGGGCGGTGTCACCGCGGCGACCCCGGAATTCCTGCAAGGACTGCGCGAGCTGTGCGATGAACATCAGGCGCTGCTGGTATTTGATGAAGTGCAGTGCGGCATGGGCCGCAGCGGTGAGCTGTTTGCCTATATGCACTACGGCGTGACGCCGGATATTCTCACCAGCGCCAAAGCGTTGGGCGGCGGTTTCCCGGTGAGCGCCATGCTGACCACCCAGGACATCGCCAGCGCGTTTCATGTTGGCTCCCACGGCTCAACCTATGGCGGCAATCCGCTGGCCTGTGCAGTAGCTGGCGCGGCCTTTGATATTATCAATACGCCGGAAGTGTTGCAGGGCGTGGGTGAAAAACGCCAGCGCTTCGTGAAACATCTTCAGGCGATCGGCGAGCAGTATGACGTGTTCAGCGATATTCGCGGCATGGGTCTGCTGGTGGGCGCGGAACTGCAACCGCAATACCGTGGCCGCGCGCGCGATTTCCTGCACGCCGCCGCCAGTGAAGGGGTGATGGTACTGAATGCCGGGCCGGACGTGATGCGTTTTGCGCCGTCGCTGGTAGTGGAAGAGAGCGATATCGACGAAGGGATGAAGCGTTTTGCGCAGGCCGTCGCGAAAATCGTCCACGGATAACTGTATCGCCCGGCGGCGCTGCGCTTGCACGGGCCTCCAGACTTAAGCTCGCAGGCCGGGTAAGCGAAAGCGCTGCCCGGCGAATTTCTAACGTTTCTGCTTTCCTGTCCGCGTCAGCCAGATGCCGTGATGCGGGCGTTGACGCCACGCCACTGACGAAATGGTGTGCATGGTGTTCAGATGTCCGATAACACGTTGCAGATGCTGTTCCAGCGTACTCATCGGGCCGTGGGTTAACGTCTCCGGCGCTTCCAGAATATTGGCATCTCCCGAGCCTGCCGGCCCGTCATATTCCAGCCGTTGCTGACAACGCTGGAGCGCAATTTCACAGGATTCCAGATAACGCTGCGCCAGATCCGGCGTCAGCATGGTGTGCTCACGCGCCAGCGTGGTCATGGCGTTAATATGCTCGACGATAAACTGGCTGTGCGTCACCCACAGCTTCATATCTTCCAGATAGTGCGTGTTAAAGCCCGGCTCCTGCATCGCCTGATTGAGGGAGTTAAACAGCGTATTGTGTGCCTGATTGACGCGCATGCGCTGGTACGCCAGCGGCGTGGGCTGCGGATCGTCGCTGAGGATCAGCCGGATGGCGTCCTGATCCGCCTCCAGCGCGTCGTGGGCATTCTGGCGCAATAGCCCGCTCTGCCACTGGGGCCACAGCCAGACCATGCCGCCAAAGGCGATCAGGCAGCCGATGAGCGTATCGATAAGCCGGGCGACAATAAACTGATCGCCGCTCAGCGTCAGCAACTGGAGTGAATACACCGCAGTGATGGTAAAGCCCACGGTCGCCCAGCCATAATTCTTACGGATGATCAGATAGCTGATCAGCGTTATCACCAGCATACCGAGCAGCGTGTAGCCTTCCGGCACATGAAAGTGCAACGTGATCCCGGCAATAATCAGCCCCGCCATTGTCCCCGCCGCCCGGTGCTGAATACGCACCCGCGTCGCGCCGTAACCGTTTTGCGTCACCAGCAGCACCGTCATCAAAATCCAGTACGGCTTGGGAAGATGCAGGGCGATACCCATCAGACTGGCGATGGCGAGCATGACGGCAATGCGTGCGGCGTTACGCAGCGCCGGAGATTTAAACGACAGGTAACTTTTCAGCGCCGGGAGCAGTGGCTGACGACGCTGTTTATCCGCCATCAAATCGCGCACATACAGCGGCCGCTGCGTGCGCAGCACCCGGGCGATACGGCTGAAGTGCCAAGCGCAGAACTGGCCGACGGGGTTATCCGGGTGCTGGCGGGCAATTTTTTCCAGCGCGCCGACCTGCTTATCCATGTTAAAGCGTGCGGGAAAGCGGTGATAAAGGATGTCATCCGCCATTACCCGCAATCGCGCGGCGACAACCTGCGCATTCCAGCGTATCACTGCTTCAGCGTGGCTCTGCTCCACCAGCTTCTGCACTTCCTGCGGCTGGTGCAGGCTGACGGAAATATGCTCCTGGAGATCCAGCGCCACCTGGAACGCCCGCAGCAGGCGTTTGTAATCGTTATGCTGATTAGCGGCGAGCATGTGCATTTGCTGGTAGCACTGGCTGATCAGATCCACCGCTTTCTGCTGACGCGCCAGCAGCGGGGGCAGCGCTTTTTCCGGATCCGCATGCTGGGTCAGCAGGCTGTATTTGGCTTCGCAGTATTCCGCCAGTTGGCGGTAGAGCAGGCTTAAGGATTCGCGCAGCGGCTGTTCGCGCCACATCCAGAACCACAGCCAGTTAAACAGCCCGTACCACAGCGTGCCGGAGGCGTAGATCAGCAGCGGCTCCCACACCGGCATGTTGCCGGCAAGGCTTAGCGTAAAGATGGCGGCAATCAGCGACGCCGGAAGCAGGCGCGCGTGCAGGGCGCTGATCTCCGCTGTTACGCCAAGTACCAGCGCCAGCCCGCCGAGGATCAGCGGTAAGGGGATGCTTTCCGCCAGCAACAGTTGCACCGCGAGGCTACAGCCCGCAAACAGCGAGCCGCCAACGATCAGGCGTTTGAAGAAGCGTTTATGCGGGGTATCAAGTCCGGCAATGTTGCAGCAGGCGGGAACAAGAGAGAACAGCAAACCCTGTTGCAGGTGTCCGAGCGCGAGGCCGACAGCCACAGGGAGACACAACACCAGCGTTTGTCGCAGTGCGTAGTTGATTTCCGGATGATAAATCAGCCTGCGCCACATGAGAATGCAAACAAAAACGGCGTTTTGCGAATGCAATACGCCGTTTGAGGGGCTTAGCGGGTTCCGTAAACCACGATGGTTTTACCGTGCGCAGAGATCAGGTTTTGATCTTCCAGCATCTTCAGGATGCGGCCTACGGTTTCACGGGAGCAGCCAACGATCTGACCGATCTCCTGACGGGTAATCTTAATTTGCATCCCGTCCGGGTGGGTCATGGCGTCTGGTTGTTTTGCCAGATTCAGCAGCGTCTGTGCAATACGGCCAGTTACGTCGAGGAAGGCGAGGTTACCCACTTTCTCAGACGTGACTTGCAGACGGCGCGCCATCTGGGAGGAGAGGCGCATCAGAATATCCGGGTTCACCTGGATAAGCTGACGGAATTTTTTGTACGAGATTTCTGCCACTTCACATGCGGTTTTTGCACGTACCCAGGCACTGCGCTCCTGACCTTCTTCAAACAGGCCCAGTTCACCGATAAAATCGCCCTGGTTGAGGTAAGAGAGGATCATCTCTTTACCTTCCTCATCCTTGATGAGCACTGCCACTGAGCCTTTAACGATGTAGTACAACGTTTCCGCTTTTTCACCCTGGTGAATCAGCGTGCTCTTCGACGGGTACTTATGAATATGGCAATGAGACAAGAACCATTCGAGAGTCGGGTCTGTTTGCGGTTTGCCAAGCACCATGCGCGGTTATCCTCTGTTATAAGCTGGCTCCAGAAGCAGGATCAACACGCTGCGTCTGGGGTTGCAATCATATGCTTCCCTGTTCCCGGGAAGTGGCCGTTTGAAAATCCAGCCTTTAATGTTTGATGTCGTCTGCATACATGTCTAACGTCAATGTATTACTGTAGCAGCCAGAATGTTTTAGCATAGCTTTTGCTGTGTGTCTCCTGGTGTCTCGCTTCAGCATGATGCAGGTCGCCTTCCGTTGATAGAATTGTTATGTGCGCGTAATCTGAAGGGAAATTTAGCGCGCCGGAGTGAATAAAATGCAAGCAAGAGTGAAATGGGTTGAGGGTTTAACGTTCCTGGGCGAGTCCGCTTCAGGCCACCAGATCCTGATGGACGGTAATTCCGGCGATAAAGCGCCAAGCCCGATGGAAATGGTGCTGATGGCCGCCGGGGGATGCAGCGCGATTGACGTGGTATCCATTCTGCAAAAAGGGCGTCACAACGTGACGGACTGCGAAGTTAAACTGACCTCTGAGCGCCGCGAAGAGGCACCACGCCTGTTCACGCATATCAATCTGCACTTTATCGTCACCGGTAAAGATCTGAAAGACGCGGTTGTCTCACGTGCCGTAGATCTGTCAGCCGAGAAATACTGCTCGGTGGCGCTGATGCTGGAAAAAGCCGCCACTATCACCCATTCATTTGAGGTGGTTGAAGGCTGAGCCGGATGGCGGCGTGAACGCCTCATCCGGCCAACATGTTAAGCGTTTTGTAGGCCGGATAAGCGTAGCGCCATCCGGCACAACTGCCTCACTCGATCTTCTTCCCTTCCATCAGCCTCTGCACCAGCGGCAGCATGATCAGTTCCATCGCCAGCCCCATTTTTCCGCCCGGTACCACCAGGGTATTGATGTGGGAAATAAATGAGCCCTGCAACATCGCCAGCAGCCACGGAAAATCGATGCCTTCCAGATTGCGGAAATGGATCACCACAAAGCTTTCGTCGAGCGACGGGATCGCTTTCGCGGCAAAGGGGTTGGAGGTGTCGACGGTCGGCACGCGCTGGAAGTTAATGTGCGTGCGGGAAAATTGCGGCGTAATAAAGTTGATGTAGTCTTCCATTGACCGCACCACCGAGTCCATCACCGTTTCACGGGAATGGCCGCGTTCGCTGGTATCGCGTACCAGCTTCTGGATCCACTCCAGGTTAATGATCGGCACCACGCCCAC
This sequence comes from Enterobacter kobei, assembly GCF_018323985.1. Taxonomy (GTDB): domain Bacteria; phylum Pseudomonadota; class Gammaproteobacteria; order Enterobacterales; family Enterobacteriaceae; genus Enterobacter_D; species Enterobacter_D kobei_A. The sequence continues at coordinate 396,501 of NZ_AP024590.1, forward strand.
CAACAGATCCACATGGCGCGACACGTCATGCTGCGGCGTCACCACGCCACCGTGCAGCCCTTCATAGAACAGCACGTCGGTCGGTTCAGGCAGCGGTTGCCACGGCGTGAAGGTGCCCGGTACCTGATTCCACGGCACTGCCTCATCATAGGTATGGAGATATTTACGCGACTGGCCGGTGCCGGTCAGCCCGTATTCGATAAACGTCTGCTCCAGCAGCCCGAAGTCGTTGGCTTCCGGGCCGAAATAGCTGATATGCCGCCCGGCATCCCGCGCTTTACGGATCGCCATGTCCATTTCCGGGCGCGTGTAACGGTGAAAACTGTCGCCTTCCACTTCTGCGGCGCGCAGATCCAGTTGCGCGAAGATCTTACGAAACGCAAGGCTGGTGGTGGTGGTTCCGGCCCCGCTGGAACCCGTTACGGCAATCACCGGATGTTTGGCTGACATAGCAACGCTCCCTAAAACTGGTTTTATTCGCGAAACTGCTTCTTCGGCATGATGTTCACCGTTTCATGCAGTTCAGACCACACCAGCACCGCTTCTCCGGTTTGCAGCTGGCGTTTAACGTCGGCGACCTTTTGTTCGAGTGAACGCTCATGTTCACCATAATCAGTGCCTTCGCGCAAGACAAAGCTCTCGATCAGGCTGTCGAGCGTCTCGGTTGCCAGATCTTGCCAGGGGATAATCATTTACGCCTCCAGATATGTTGTCAGCCAGTCGGGGATGCGCTTTTCAAGCCACATTTCCGGGCGGCGCAGCGTCCCGCCAACAAAGCCCACGTGTCCGCCATGTTCTGTTAACTGATACTCCACGTTGGGCGGTAAATAATCCGCCGCCGGAATAACATTATGATCCATAAATGGATCGTCTTTGGCGTGAATGATAAGCGTCGGCTTGCGAATGTTTGGCAGCACGGGCATGGCGCTGCAACGACGATAATAGTCGATGGCGTCGGTGAAGCCGTGGATGCGGGCGGTGATCAGGTCGTCGAAATCACGGATACGCCGCATACGCCGCAGGCGGGCAAGATCCACCGGCAGCGAATCCGGGTATGCCTTCAGCTTGCGCATCGCGTTACCTTTTAACAGGTTCAGCAAATAGTGCTGATAAAAACGCGAAAAGCCTTTATCCATATGATAGCTACAGGCTTCCAGCACCAGCGGGGCGGAAACAATCACTGCGGCATCAAGCGGCAAATCAGGCTCGTTTTTGCCCAGCAGGCAACCGAGCATATTACCGCCGAGCGAAAACCCGACCGCAGCCGTCGGCGCTGCGCCAAACTCACGCCGTAACCAGTGTAAAAACCAGGTGCCGTCTTCCGTTTCCCCGGAGTGATAAATGCGCTTCAGGCGATTGGGTTCGCCACTACAGCCGCGAAAATGCATCACTACGCCGAGCCAGCCGCGTGCGCGGGCGGCATTGATCAAACCGTGGGCGTAAGGGCTGTGCAGACTGCCTTCCAGACCGTGAAACACCACCAGCCGGGGCTTATGTTTTGCCGCGTGCGGATCTTCGCTCCAGGCAAGATCGACAAAATCGCCGTCCGGCAGTTCCAGACGTTGCCACTGAGGCGTGAACTGGAGCCGACGTCGAATAAGGCGCGGCAGCATGGTTTGCAGATGTGGATTGCCTGCGCCCGGCAGCGGGCGAAATGACAGGTTATCGATGGGATTATCTGAAATAGCTAAGGGCGTAGTCTGAGACATAAGCGTGCAACATTTTCCTCGTAGTCTGCCGCCTACTATACTCACAAACCGTCTGACTGAGGATGAAATTGCGTTTCCAGCCCTGTTGTTTTGCCTGCTTTAGATGCTTTTTGCGTTCCTTTTACTGATCTCCATCACAAATTATCACATTGATTATTACTCTCAGGCTAATGATTAAGCACAGGGCTTAATTGATGACTTTATCACCAAAGCGCACACTTAGTGCAGTGTTAAGCAAATCAAAATGATGTGCTGAATCAGGAGGTTAATAATGTTATCAGGGCAAACGCCTGCACGGGTATGGAACACACGACGCACCGAGAAACAGCGTCGTCTGGCTTCTGTCCCGGTAGAAGGCAAAGTGCTGCCGACCGACGACCTGGTCGCCATGCTGGAAAAACTCATCGCACCCGGCGATAAAGTGGTGCTGGAAGGTAACAACCAAAAACAGGCGGACTTCCTTTCCCGCTCCCTCGCACAAGTCAGCCCGCAAAAAGTGCACGATCTGCACATGATCATGCCAAGCGTTGGCCGCAGCGAACACCTCGATATTTTTGAAAAGGGCATCGCCCGTAAGCTCGACTTCTCGTTCTCCGGTACACAAAGCCTGCGCATTTCGCAGCTGCTGGAAGATGGCCAGCTGGAAATCGGCGCGATCCACACTTACATCGAACTCTATTCCCGTCTTTATGTCGATCTGTCGCCGAACGTCGCGCTGATCGCCGGCTACAAAGCTGACCGTAAAGGTAACCTTTACACCGGGCCGAGCACCGAAGACACGCCTGCGCTGGTCGAAGCCGCAGCGTTCCGTGATGGTATCGTCATCGCCCAGGTTAACGAACTGGTGGATGACGAATGTGACTTGCCGCGCGTCGACATCCCGGGTTCCTGGATCGACTACGTGGTGGTAGCGGACAAACCTTTCTTCATCGAACCGCTGTTTACCCGCGATCCGCGTCTCATCAAACAGGAACATATCCTGATGGCGATGATGGCGATCAAAGGGATCTATGCCGAGCATCAGGTGCAGTCCCTGAACCACGGTATCGGCTTTAACACCGCTGCTATCGAACTGCTGCTGCCCACCTACGGTGAACAGCTGGGGCTGAAAGGCAAAATCTGTAAACACTGGACGCTGAACCCGCATCCGACACTGATCCCGGCGATTGAAAGCGGCTGGGTGGAAAGCGTGCACTGCTTCGGTGGCGAGCTGGGGATGGAAGAGTACATCCGCGCCCGTCCGGACATTTTCTTCACCGGTGCTGACGGCTCAATGCGTTCCAACCGCGCGTTCTGCCAACTGGCAGGGCAGTACGCGGTCGATATGTTTATCGGGTCGACCTTACAGGTTGATGGCTACGCCAACTCCTCCACCGTAACCCGTGGTCGTCTGTCCGGTTTCGGCGGTGCGCCCAACATGGGCCACGATCCGCATGGCCGTCGTCATGCGACACCGGCATGGCTCAACATGATCACCGAGCCCGATCCTATGCAACGCGGTAAAAAACTGGTGGTGCAGATGGTGGAAACCTTCCAGGCAGGCTCAAAACCGACCTTCGTGGAAAAACTCGATGCCATCGACGTGGCGAAAGCCTCAGGCATGCCACTCGCTCCGGTCATGATTTATGGCGATGACGTGACGCACGTGCTGACGGAAGAAGGTATCGCTTATCTCTATCGTGCCGAAAGCATGGAAGAGCGTCGCGCGATGGTCGCCGCCGTTGCCGGGATCACCGATATCGGTCTTGGCGTCGACGCAAAACGCGTCGCCGATCTTCGCCGCAGCGGCAAAGTGGTTTATCCGGAAGATATTGGCATCCGCCGCACCGACGCCACCCGTTCGTTGCTGGCCGCCGGTAGCGTGGCGGATCTGGTGGAATGGTCTGACGGTCTTTATAACCCGCCTGCAAAATTCCGGAGCTGGTAATGAAACATCTGCCACAGATTGAAGCTTGCGGAGGTGCCGAATGGCTGGCGCGAACCGCCACCCAGTGTCTGATTGACGAAGCACGGTTAAGCCCGAAGCCCGGTCTGGTGGACAGTCGGGGGAATGGGGCGCATCACGACCTGACGCTGGCGCTGATGGAGTGCTCCGCGCGTAGCCTGACCCCCACGTTTCATGCCCTGGCGCAACAAAGCTGGCAACGTCCGGCGGACATTGCGCTACGACAAACTATCGGGCGACTGGGCCGCGAAGGCGAACAGCAGATGATGGCTGCCACCGGCGGCGTAAATACGCACCGTGGCGCGATCTGGGCGCTGGGCCTGCTGGTCAGCGCGGCGGCGATGCTGGGCGGCACTGGCTCTGCACAGGCGATAGCGAATGTCGCCGCACAGCTGGCGCAACTGCCGGACGCTGCCGCCCCGAAAGTCTTCAGCAAGGGGCTGCGCGCGACGCACCGTTACCGGGTACCGGGCGCGCGGGAAGAGGCGCAGCAGGGTTTTCCGCACATCGTCCGACTGGCGCTGCCGCAACTGCATGCCAGCCGTCAACGCGGCGGTACTGAAACCCAGGCACGACTTGATGCGCTGATGGCGATCATGACCTCGCTCAGCGATACCTGCGTGCTGAACCGCGCCGGGATGACCGGGCTTGAAACCATGCGCGATGGCGCAAAAGCCGTGCTGTCAGCCGGGGGCACCGCGCAGCCTGCGGGCCAACGTGCTCTGGCGCGACTGGACGCGCAGATGCTGGCGCTTAATGCCTCGCCGGGCGGTGCGGCTGATTTACTCGCCGCCACGTTACTGCTCGATCGTATCGCGACCTTGCCTTATTTATCTGATTAAGAGGATGTTATGGAACACATTACGATCTCTTTGCCTGCCAGCCGCACCCTGAGCGGTAAAGCACTGGCAGGCGTCGTTGGCTCCGGGGATATGGAGGTGCTTTTCACCGCCGACCAGGAGCAGACGCTCACTGTTGATATCACCACCTCCGTGGATAACAGCCGCGGACGCTGGGAAGCGCTGTTCAACCGTCTCACCCTGGCAGGCAGCCTGCCGTCCGGCAAACTGGTGATCCACGATTTTGGTGCGACGCCAGGCGTGGCCCGCATTCGTATCGAACAGGTTTTTGAGGGGGTAAGCCATGCGTGATGACCGCAGTTTTATCGAATTAAAAGCGCGTGAACGCGCCCGCACGCTGCTGGACGACGGCAGTTATCGTGAATTACTGGATCCGTTTGAAGGCATTATTTCCCCGTGGCTTGGGCCGCAGGGCATCGTGCCGCAGGCCGATGACGGCATGGTCGTGGCGAAAGGCACGATTAACGGTCAGCCGGCGGTGGTGATTGCCATCGAAGGCACCTTCCAGGGCGGCAGCATGGGCGAAGTGTCCGGTGCGAAAATGGCGGCGGCGCTGGAGTTAGCGGCGGAAGATAACCGCAACGGCATTCCGACGCAGGCGGTACTGTGCCTCGAAACCGGCGGTGTACGCTTGCAGGAAGCCAATCTGGGGCTGGCGGCGATTGCCGATATTCATGCTGCCATTGTCGATCTGCGTTGTTATACGCCGGTTATCGGCATCGTGGCCGGTACCGTGGGCTGCTTCGGCGGTATGTCCATTGCTGCCGCGCTGTGCAGCTACCTGATCGTCACCCGCGAGGCGCGTCTTGGTCTGAACGGTCCGCAGGTTATCGAACAGGAAGCCGGGATTGACGAGTACGACTCCCGCGACCGTCCGTTTATCTGGAGCATGACCGGGGGGGAAGTCCGTTATCAAAGCGGGCTGGTGGATGCGCTGGTTGGCGACGGAGTGAATGCCGTGAAGGGCGCGATGAACGACTTTATCGCCAAAGGCCTACCGGAAAAACATCGCACCGATAACTACCAGTGGTATCTGGATCGCCTGACCCAGTTCGACACCCGCAAACAAGCCGATGCCGAACAGATCAAAGCGCTCTTTGCCGGGGAGGAAAAAGCATGAATACAACTGTAAGCCGTGGCGCATTATGGCTTGAAAAACTGGCGCCTGACGCACCACGTTTGAGTGGGTTATGCCCGTCTGTACAAGTGGCTGACGGTGAAATCAACGGTGAAGCGGCCCGTTTTATCGCCGTAGTGCCGGATGCTGACAACCACTATCCTCGCGCGGCTAAAGGTGAAGTGGGTCTGCTGGAAGGCTGGACGCTGGCAAAAGTGGTTAGCGAAACCATCGCCGCCGACGCCGATAACGATGTTAAACGTCCGATTGTGGCGGTGATTGATGTGCCAAGCCAGGCCTATGGTCGTCGTGAAGAGGCGTTTGGCATTCATCAGGCGCTGGCCGGTGCGGCAGGGGCCTACGCCAATGCCCGTCTGGCGGGTCACCCGGTGATTGGTCTTATCGTCGGCAAAGCCATGTCCGGTGCGTTCCTGGCACACGGCTACCAGGCCAACCGCCTGATCGCCTTCAACGACAACGGCGTGCTGATCCACGCGATGGGTAAAGAGTCTGCTGCACGTATCACGCTGCGTACCGTCGAGGCACTGGAAAAACTGGCGGCGACCATTCCGCCAATGGCGTATGACATCAGCAACTACGCCACCCTGGGGCTGCTGGATCATCTGCTGAACATCAGCAACCCGGATGCGCCTTCCGATGCCGATCTGGCGGAGGTGAATACCACGCTGCAACAGGCCATTCACGACGCGCGTCAGGACACCACGCTTAAAAACCGTCTGGGTGCCGACAACCGTCGCAGCTCTTCCATCGTGCGGGAACGCATGCGCGAGAGCTGGTAAGTAGTAAAAAAGACCTGCCGGAATGACCGCCCCGTGGGCACACTCACTGTGCCCACGAGGAAGCGTGCATCTGAAAAATAATAAACATCGCGTCAGTGCTTACTAAATTCCTCAATAGGTGATTTTATGACTTACGTAATTGTTCATGCCCTTGCACCGATTTTTATCATTATGCTGCTGGGATTCTGGGCCGGTAAGGCCGGAATGGTTGATAACAAAAATGTTTCCCTGCTCAATATTTTCGTGATGGATTTTGCCCTGCCCGCCGCGCTGTTCAGCGCCACCGTGCAGACGCCGTGGGACGGCATTGTCGCCCAGTCGCCGCTGATCGTGGTGCTGACGCTGGCGATGTGGATCACCTACGCCATCATCTATTTCCTCGCCACCAGCGTCTTTAAAAAATCTCCACAGGATGCGGCGGTGCTGACCCTCACCGTTGCCCTGCCGAACTATGCGGCGCTGGGCCTGCCGATCCTGGGCAGCGTGCTGGGTGAAACCTCGTCCACCTCGCTTTCCGTTGCGGTATCCATTGCCTGTGGTTCCGTGCTGATGACACCGTTCTGTCTGCTGATCCTTGAACGCGAAAAAGCGCGTGCGGAAGGGACTAACAGCGGCTCAACCCTGGCGATGCTGCCGGTGCTGATGTGGCGTTCGATTAAAAAACCTATCGTCATGGGCCCGCTGCTGGGTGTGATTTTATCCGCTATCGGTATTCATATGCCGGAGCTGGTGCTGGCGGCCATTAAACCGCTGGGACTTGCTGCCACTGCGGCTGCGCTGTTCCTGACCGGTTTGATCCTCTCCGCGCGTAAACTGCAAATCAACACCATGGTGATTACTTCGACCATCGCCAAGCTGCTGATCCAGCCGGTGATTGCCTGGGGGATCGTGCTGGCGTTAGGCCTGTCCGGCCCGGTTGCCATTACCGCTATCCTGATGATCGCACTGTCGGCCGGTTTCTTCGGCGTGGTCTTCGGTAACCGCTTTGGCGTACAGTCGCCGGATGCCGAAGCTGTGCTGCTGTTAAGCTCGGTGCTGTGTATTCTGTCTCTGCCGCTGTTTATCTCGCTGACTTCAGGAATGTAAAACATGACTTCATCATCATTACGACCGCACGATCTTCTCTGGCTGACTGACCGCAGCGCCCTGCAAGGGGTGACTGAATCCTGGGTGGATACGGTCTGGCATGCGGGGTTGCCCGTGGTGGTGCGGCGTGATGTTGATGAGCAGGGGCGCATCCCGGTGGGGGTGCGCGGTCTGCGCCGCGACCAGCGTGCGCCAGGCTGGGTGGACGCACAGCAGGTGGTGCGTATTGTCACCCCGGAGCAGCTGACCGACGCCCAGGCGCTGGTCAGTTCGCCCTTTATCTCCGCGCCACCGGTTCAGGTGGCGTTTCAGCTGGCGCAGCACACCTGGCCGTGGGTCTGGGGGATCACTGGCAGCGTCGGCTATGCGCTGGCGACCGGTATCCCGGTGATCCATGCCGCAAGCGATCTGGATCTGCTGATCCGCGCCCCGCAGCCGCTGTCGCGCGACGCGCTGGTGGCGTGGCAGCAACGGCTGGATACCGCCCTGTGCCGCGCGGATACGCAGGTGGAAACGCCGTCCGGCGGTTTCGCCCTCAATGAGTGGCTGCGCGATGGCCAGGCACTGCTCAAAACCCGTCAGGGGCCGCGTCTGGTGAGCGATCCCTGGCGCAGGGAGGACTAATGAAAATTCTGTTTACCTTTCCCGGACAAGGGACGCAGCACCCGGGCATGTTGCAACAGCTGCCCGGCACAACGCTTGCCGAGGCGCGTGAGGTGCTGGGTGCGGAAGTCGATACCCTCGATGCGCCAGAAGCGCTGGAACACACCCGCGCGGTGCAGCTGTCGCTGTTGATCGCCGGTGTAGCCTGGGCGCGCGAACTGAAGCGGCAGGGCGTGGCGCCGGATATCGTCAGCGGCCTGTCGATTGGCGCGTACCCGGCGGCAGTAGTGGCCGGTGCGCTGGCCTTTGACGACGCGCTGCGGCTGGTGGCCCTGCGCGGCGATTTGATGGAGCAGGCGTACCCGCACGGTTACGGATTGACGGCGATCATGGGCCTGACGCTGCCGCAGGTCGAAGCGATAAGCGAAGGAAGTCATACCTGGATCGCTAACCTGAATGCGGAAACGCAGATTGTTATTGCCGGTCGTGATGAAGACATGGCGAAGGTGGCGGAAAAAGCGATGGCGAAAGGGGCCAGTAAGGCGAAGCGTCTGGCGGTCAGCGTGCCATCTCATTGTGAACTGCTGGCCCGTCCGGCAGAACAACTGGCGCAGGCCTTTGCCGGGGTGAGTTTATCCCGTCCGGCGTGTGCTTATCTGAGCGGCAGCACCGGACGTGTGCTGTGGCAGCCGGAAAAAATCGCTGACGATCTGGCGATGAATATGGCGCGCACCGTGCGCTGGCAGGAGGCGATGATCGCCGCCAATGAGCGTGAAGCGCGGCTGGCCATCGAGATGCCGCCGGGTGGTGTCCTGACCTGTTTAACACGGCAGGCGGCCTGGGACGGAGAGACGATTTCACTTGAGCGTAGCGGCATTGACGTGGCGCGGCATCTGGCGAAACGCCTTCAGGAGCAGCGGTAACGCATTGCCCGGCGGCGCAGGCTTGCCGGGCCTACAACGACCTAGCATGTCGCTCGCGTAGGCCGGGTCAGGCGCAGCCGCCACCCGGCAAAAGGATCCGTCATATAGTCGTGTAGGTCAGCTAAGCGAAGCGCCACCCGACAGATTTAACTCAGCTACCCGCTTCCTGCAAACTGCGGGCGTACATGCGGCCTTCGGCGGCGAGCGCCAGCAGGCTGGGATCGTGCTCGCGGTTGCGGGGAAAGACGATGGCGATTTGCTGTTGCATTTGATATGGCTCGGCGAGTTTTAACAGCTGCACCGAGTTTTCATACACTTTCTTCATGCGGCCCGGCATCAGGGTAAAACCAACGCCTGCCTGCACCAGACTCAGCATCGAGAAAATGTCGTTCACGCGGGTGACGATCTCCGGCTCAAAGCCGGCAATGTGAAACGCTTCCTGAAAGCCGGCGTAGGTGGCAAAACCTTCCGCCAGTGAGACAAATTTTTGCTGACGGTAATCGCGCAAGTCCGCCGGTGCTGACATGTTGAGCGTGGCAGACGCGGGCGCAGCAAGAAAAATATCATCGTGAAACAGCGGCAGCACTTCGAGGCTGTTGCGATCGATTTGCGCCTCTGACAGGGAAATGATGATCGCGTCCAGTTCCCCGCCCTCCAGCATGTGCAACAGCGTTTCGTTAGAGCCCATAGTCAGCGCCATCTCCAGCTCCGGTCGGCGCAGCTTCATGCCCATAATCAGCCGTGGCACGGTTTCCAGCGTCAGCGAGTAGAGCGTCCCCACGCGCAGCCGTCCCTGACCGACGCCTGCGGCTTTACGCGCCTCTTCCAGACCGCGCGTCATCAGTTGCGTGACTTCCTGACAATACTCCAGCAGTGTCCATGCCGCTGGCAGCGGCATCAGGGTGCGACCTTTATGCACAAACAGCGGACAGCGCACGTTCTCTTCCAGCGTATGCAGCGCGCGATGTACGCTGACGCCGCTTAACGCCAGCGCTTCGGCGGTGCGGGCAATGTTCCCCTTCTCCATAAACGTCATGAAAATGGCGAGCTTGCGAAACGTGATCTCACTGAGGATATCGTGGTTCATGGTCAGTCGCTTTGCAGCATGGCCTCCAGCTGTTCCTGGGCTTCAAGCCATGCCATTTCACACTCTTCAAGCCCGGCTTTCGCGCTGGCCTGCGCCTGTAAACAGGCGGTGAGTTCGGCTTTACGGCTCTGGTCATACAGCTCGCTGTCACCCAGTTTCTCTTCTGCTGCGGCCTGCTGTGCCTGGAACTTTTCCATCTCTTTTTCCAGACGGGCGATCTCTTTGCGCAGCGGCTGTGTTTGCGTGCGCAGTTCAGCTTCACGACGCTTCTGATCTTTACGCGACTGGGCGCTGTTGACGTTGTCTTTCGCGCCGTCAGCAGGCTGGTTTTCCAGTTTCTGAATGTCGCTCAGCCACTGCTGATAATCTTCCAGATCGCCGTCGAAGGCTTCGACTTTGCCGCCGTGCACCAGATAAAACTCATCGGTGGTGGAGCGCAACAGGTGACGGTCGTGCGAGACGACGACCAGCGCGCCTTCGAATTCGATCAACGCTTCGGTGAGCGCCTGGCGCATGTCCAGATCCAGGTGGTTGGTCGGTTCATCGAGCAGCAGCAGGTTAGGGCGCTGCCAGACGATCAGCGCCAGTACCAGGCGGGCTTTTTCGCCGCCGGAGAAGCGTTCGGTCACTTCGCTGACTTTATCGCCCTGGAAACCGAAGCCGCCAAGATAGTCGCGCAGTTTCTGTTCCAGCTCCTGCGGCGCAATGCGCGCCAGGTGCTGGATCGGGGATTCATCTGCGCGTAAAAATTCCAGTTGATGCTGGGCGAAGTAACCCAGTTTGATGCCTTTTGCCAGACCTATCTCACCGCTTACCGGGTTTAACTCGCCCGCCAGTAGTTTGATTAGCGTTGATTTACCCGCGCCGTTACGCCCCAGCAGGCCGATGCGGGAGCCGGGCACGAGGTTAAGCTTGATGGAATCAAGAATGGTGCGATCGCCATACCCGGCGCTGACCTTTTCCATTTTCAGCAAGGGATTCGGCAGACTTTCCGGCGCGCGGAAGCTGAAGTGGAACGGGTTATCCACGTGCGCCGGGGCGATAAGCTCCATACGTTCCAGCATTTTCACACGGCTCTGCGCCTGTTTGGCTTTGCTGGCTTTGGCTTTGAAACGATCGATAAAGCTTTGCAGATGCGCCACGCGGGCCTGCTGGCTTTCGTAGGTGGCCTGTTGCTGGGCCAGGCGCGTCGCGCGCTGGCGCTCGAAAGCGCTGTAGTTGCCGGTGTACTCGAACATATTTTGCTGTTCGATATGAATGATTTTGTCCACCACCGGATCGAGGAAATCACGGTCATGGGAAATCAAAATCAACGTGCCCTGATAGCTTTTCAGCCATTTTTCCAGCCAGATCACTGCATCAAGATCAAGGTGGTTGGTGGGTTCATCGAGCAGCAGTAAATCGGAACGGCAAATCAGCGCCTGCGCCAGGTTAAGGCGCATACGCCAGCCCCCGGAGAAGTCGCTTACCGGGCGCTCAAGCTGTTCATTTGAAAAGCCGAGGCCGTGCAGCAGGCTGGAGGCGCGGGAGCGGATGGTCCAGGCGTCGATGGCGTCGAGCTTGCCGTGCACCGTGGCAATGGCATGACCGTCGTTACGTTCGTTGGCGGCGTTAAGCTCGGCTTCAAACTGCCGGTACTGGCGGTCGCCGTCAATCACGTAATCCAGCGCGGGTTCGCTGAGCGCCGGGGTTTCCTGATTAACCCACGCCAGCTGCCAGTTTGCCGGATAGGTGAAGCTGCCGCCGTCGGCGCTGAGTTCGTTTTTTAACAGCGCCAGCAGCGTGGATTTCCCGCAGCCGTTTTTACCCACCAGCCCGACTTTCTGACCGGGGTTGATGGTGGCAGTGGCATTGTCCAGCAGGACGCGTACGCCGCGACGAATTTGTAACGAGGAGAAAACAATCATAGAGCGCCGTTATGTTCCGACTATATTAATTTGTCATTATGATATTTTAGGGTAGTGGGCGATCCGCCGCACCGGGGCGCCATGGTAGCCCAAAACGAAGCTTATACACAAAATCATTAAAATGACGTGCACGACGCCCGGGAGGGGAATGATGTCACCAACAGCGAAAGTATTGCTGTTATATGCCCATCCGGAATCCGGAGAGTCGGTCGCCAACCGGGTCTTACTTAAACCGGCAACGCAACTCAACAATGTCACTGTGCATGATCTTTATGCACATTATCCTGATTTCTTTATTGATATTCCCCATGAGCAGGCGCTACTGCGCGAGCATGATGTGATCGTGTTCCAGCATCCCCTCTATACCTACAGCTGTCCGGCGCTGCTGAAAGAGTGGCTGGATCGCGTATTAAGCCGCGGCTTTGCCAGCGGGCCGGGGGGAAATCAACTGGCGGGAAAGTACTGGCGTAGCGTCATCACTACCGGCGAGCCGGAGAGTGCCTATCGCTATGACGCCCTGAACCGCTATCCAATGAGCGATATTTTGCGCCCCTTCGAACTGACGGCAGCGATGTGCAAAATGCACTGGCTTACGCCGATGATTATCTACCGTGCGCGGCGGCAACAGCCGGATGAGCTGGCGAGCCACGCCAGAGCGTACGGTGACTGGCTGGCCGCACCTGTTGCCACGGGAGGCCTGTGATGGAAGGTTCTGATCTGTTACTGGCAGGGGTGCTGTTCCTGTTTGCCGCCGTGGTGGCGGTGCCGCTGGCGGCGAGACTGGGTATCGGCGCGGTGCTCGGTTACCTGCTGGCGGGGATTGCAATCGGCCCGTGGGGACTCGGGTTTATCAGTGATGTGGATGAAATTCTGCATTTCTCAGAGCTGGGCGTGGTGTTCCTGATGTTTATCATCGGCCTGGAGCTGAACCCGTCGAAGCTGTGGCAACTGCGGCGATCGATTTTCGGCATCGGGGCGGCGCAGGTATTGCTGAGTGCGGCGATCTTAGCCGGACTGTTAATGCTCACGGAATTTTCGTGGCAGGCGGCGGTGATTGGCGGGCTGGGACTGGCGATGTCTTCGACGGCGATGGCGTTGCAGTTGATGCGCGATAAAGGCATGAACCGCAATGAAGGCGGGCAGCTCGGCTTCTCGGTGCTGCTGTTCCAGGATCTGGCGGTGATCCCGGCACTGGCGCTGGTGCCGCTGCTGGCGGGTAACGGCGACGAACATCTGGACTGGATGAAGATCGGCATGAAAGTGCTGGCATTCGCCGGGATGCTGGTGGGCGGTCGTTATCTGCTGCGTCCGGTGTTTCGTTACATTGCCGGTTCCGGCGTGCGGGAAGTGTTTACCGCCGCCACGCTGTTGCTGGTGCTGGGATCGGCGCTGTTTATGGACGCGCTCGGGCTGTCAATGGCGCTCGGCACCTTTATCGCCGGGGTGCTGCTGGCGGAGAGTGAGTATCGCCATGAGCTGGAAATGGCTATCGATCCCTTTAAGGGGCTGCTGCTGGGGCTGTTTTTTATCTCCGTCGGCATGTCCCTAAATTTAGGCATCCTTTATACCCACCTGCTGTGGGTGCTGGTGAGCGTCATCGTGCTGGTGGCCGTAAAAGGGTTGGTGCTGTATGGCCTGGCGCGGCTGTACGGCCTGCGACGTTCCGAGCGAATGCAGTTTGCCGGCGTGCTGAGTCAGGGCGGGGAATTCGCTTTTGTGCTCTTTTCGGCGGCGTCATCCCAAAGATTGTTCCACAATGATCAGATGGCGCTGCTGCTGGTAACGGTCACGCTGTCAATGATGACCACGCCGCTGGTGATGAAAGTGGTGGATAAACAGCTGTCACGCCACTTTAACGGCCCGGAAGATGAAGACGAAGCGCCGTGGGTGGAGGATGACAAGCCGCAGGTGATTGTTGTCGGCTTTGGGCGTTTCGGTCAGGTGATCGGGCGTCTGCTGATGGCGAACAAAATGCGTATTACGGTGCTGGAGCGGGATATCAGCGCGGTCAACCTGATGCGTAAATACGGCTACAAAGTGTATTACGGGGATGCCACGCAGGTAGAGCTGTTGCGCTCGGCAGGCGCAGAGGCGGCGCAGTCTATCGTCATCACCTGTAACGAACCGGAAGACACCATGAAGCTGGTGGAAATCTGCCAGCAGCACTTCCCGCATCTGGCGATCCTGGCGCGTGCGCGGGGGCGTGTGGAAGCGCATGAGCTATTACAGGCAGGCGTGACGCAGTTCTCCCGTGAAACCTTCTCCAGTGCGCTGGAGCTGGGACGCAAAGCGCTGATCACGCTGGGCGTGCATCCCCATCAGGCCCAGCGCGCGCAGCTGCACTTCCGCCGTCTGGATATGCGCATGTTGCGCGAACTGATGCCGGTGCATAGCGATACGGCACAAATCTCCCGCGTCCGGGAAGCGCGCCGCGAGCTGGAAGAGATTTTCCAGCGCGAGATGCAGCAAGAGCGGCGGCAGTTTGACGGCTGGGATGAATTCGAGTGAGGCAAAATGATGACAATACGTAAACGCTTTATCGCCGGTGCGAAATGCCCGGCCTGCCAGGCGCAGGATACGCTGGCCATGTGGCGGGAAAATAATATTGATGTTGTTGAGTGTGTTAAGTGCGGTCATCAGATGCGCGAGGCGGATAAAGAAGCCCGCGAGCATGTTCGCAAAGAAGAGCAAGTGATCGGCATTTTTCATCCGGACTAGCGATATACCCCAGCTTTTTTTATGCTTAAGGGTACACAGGGGCAGAATTCCGTTACAATCTGCGCCAGCAATTTTCCCACGCTCAGGAGATATCATGAAAGTAGCAAAAGACCTGGTGGTCAGCCTGGCCTATCAGGTACGTACAGAAGACGGTGTATTGGTTGATGAGTCTCCGGTGAGTGCGCCGCTGGACTACCTGCACGGTCACGGCTCCCTGATCTCTGGTCTGGAAACCGCGCTGGAAGGTCACGAACCTGGCGACAAATTTGATGTAGCGGTTACCGCAAACGAAGCCTACGGTCAGTACGACGACAACCTGGTACAGCGCGTACCGAAAGACGTCTTCATGGGCGTTGATGAACTGCAGGTTGGCATGCGTTTCCTGGCTGAAACTGACCAGGGTCCGGTACCGGTTGAAATCACTGAAGTGGAAGACGATCACGTTGTGGTTGACGGTAACCACATGCTGGCCGGTCAGAACCTGAAGTTCAACGTTGAAGTGGTTGCCATTCGTGAAGCAACGGAAGAAGAACTGGCTCACGGCCACGTTCACGGTGCGCACGATCATCATCACGACCATGAACACGGTGACGGTTGCTGCGGCGGCCACGGCCATGATCACGGTCATGACCATGACCACGGTAAAGGTGGTTGCGGCGGTCACGGCGGCTGCGGTTGCCATTAATTCGGCACTGCTCCGGCACTGCACGATCAAAAAAAGCGGGTTAATCCCGCTTTTTTTACGTCTTACTTTTTTACGCCTTAATAGTGGGGCGGCGGCGTCTCTTCTGACTGAGAGGCGATATGCGACGGTTGGCTGGCTTTAATTTTGTCCGCCATCAGACGCAGGTGCTCACGCATTTTCGCCATTTCCAGCTCATGTGCGGTGACCGTGAGGTTGAGTTCTTCGATGGTTATTTCCTGAAAAGCCAGACGACTTTCCAGTTCTGCCAGTCGCATTTCCAGCGTCATTTCCTGCATCATTCACCTCTTTTGTCGTCATCGTTATTAGGCCAGGTGGCGGGCGGATTCTACTGAAGTTTACGCCGTCGTGCAGCAATACGACGTCCTGAAGAAACTAATTTAAACAAAAATAGTCTGAAAAGAGGCGATTATCGGGGAAGTCCATATGTTGATTTCTTCCGCAACGTTTTATAGTACGCTTCTTATTAAGTTAACGAGGGGGAAACCCCCCGGCCCTGGAGAAATGGATGAAATCACTGTTAAAAGTAACGCTGCTGGCAACGACGATGGCTGTCGCATTGAATGCTCCGCTGACCTACGCTGCGGATACCGCTGCGAAAGCCGCACCTGCGGCAGACAGCAAGTCTGCATTCAAAAATGATGACCAGAAATCGGCCTATGCGCTTGGCGCATCGCTGGGTCGTTACATGGAAAACTCCCTGAAAGAACAGGAAAAACTGGGTATCAAACTGGACAAAGATCAGCTGATCGCGGGTGTTCAGGATGCCTTTGCTGATAAGAGCAAACTGTCCGATCAGGAAATTGAACAGACCCTGCAGGCTTTCGAAACGCGTGTGAAATCTTCTGCCCAGGCGAAGATGGATAAAGACGCAGCAGATAACGAAACCAAAGGTAAAGCTTACCGTGACACCTTTGCTAAAGAGAAAGGCGTGAAAACCTCCTCTACCGGCCTGCTCTACAAAGTAGAGAAAGAAGGCACCGGCGACGCACCGAAAGACAGCGACACCGTAGTAGTGAACTACAAAGGTACGCTGATCGACGGTAAAGAGTTCGACAACTCCTACACCCGTGGTGAGCCGCTGTCATTCCGTCTGGACGGTGTGATCCCAGGCTGGACTGAAGGCCTGAAAAACATCAAGAAAGGCGGCAAAATCAAGCTGGTTATCCCACCGGCGCTGGCCTACGGTAAAAACGGCGTTCCGGGTATTCCGGCAAACTCCACCCTGGTCTTTGATGTTGAGCTGTTAGACATCAAACCCGCACCGAAAGCGGAAGCGCAGGCTGAAGCCGCACCGGCTGAAAAAGCAGCAGAAGCGGATAAGAAGTAAGCACGCTGAAAGCCGCCGCCTGAATGGGCGGCGGTTTTTTATTGCAGGGCCGTTATATACTCCACCTGACGCGCTGGTGTTCTACAGCGCCGCGGAGTTAATTAACGCTGGCAAGCATTGCCTGCGCTGTATTAACTTAGTTGTCCGTGTAAATGATGAGCCTGCCCTGAAAAGTTAACGACAGGCTCCTGAAAAGGAGTGTTTTTTTTCATGTCCAGGTCGCTATTAACCAACGAAACCAGTGAGCTTGATTTACTGGATCAACGTCCCTTCGATCAGACTGACTTCGATATCCTCAAATCCTACGAAGCGGTAGTGGACGGGTTAGCGATGCTCATTGGCTCCCACTGTGAAATTGTATTGCATTCGTTGCAGGATCTTAAATGCTCCGCCATCCGCATTGCTAACGGTGAACACACCGGCCGCAAAATCGGATCGCCGATCACGGATCTTGCCCTGCGTATGCTGCATGACATGACCGGTGCGGATAGCAGCGTCTCCAAATGCTATTTTACGCGCGCCAAAAGCGGCGTACTGATGAAGTCTGAAACCATTGCCATCCGCAACCGTGACCATCGGGTTATCGGGCTGCTGTGTATCAATATGAATCTTGATGTGCCGTTCTCGCAGATTATGAGCACCTTTGTGCCGCCGGAAACGCCGGATGTCAGCTCCTCGGTTAACTTCGCCTCCTCGGTGGAAGATCTGGTAACGCAAACGCTGGAGTTCACCATCGAAGAAGTGAACGCCGATCGTAACGTCTCTAATAACGCAAAAAATCGTCAGATCGTGTTGAATCTTTACGAGAAAGGCATTTTCGATATCAAAGACGCGATTAACCAGGTCGCCGATCGTCTGAATATTTCCAAGCACACGGTGTATCTCTACATTCGCCAGTTCAAAAGCGGCGACTTGCTGGGGCACGAGAAGTAATGCGTTTTGCCATTCTGGTCACCGGTCCTGCCTATGGCACGCAGCAGGCCAGCAGCGCGTGGCAGTTTGCCCGGGCCGTGCTGGCAGCCGGCCATGAACTGGTCAGCGTGTTTTTCTATCGTGAGGGTGTTTATAACGCCAATCAACTTACTGCCCCGGCCAGTGATGAATTCGATCTGGTGCGCGCCTGGCAACAGTTGCACGCTGAGCATCAGGTGGCCCTGCACATTTGCGTGGCAGCCGCCTTGCGTCGCGGCGTGATGGACGACGCCGAAGCCCGCCGTCTGGGTCTTTCCGGCGCGAATTTACAGCCTGGTTTTGAACTGAGCGGCCTGGGCTCGCTGGCAGAAGCCGCGCTGACCTGCGATCGGATGGTGCAATTCTGATGAAATCTGTCGCTTTTGTGTTTAACACTGCGCCACATGGTTCAGCTTCCGGCCGCGAAGGACTGGATGCGCTGCTGGCGATGTCGGCGCTGACTGAAGAGATTGGCGTCTTTTTTATCGGCGACGGCGTATTCCAGTTGCTGAAAGCACAGCAGCCCGCTGAGATCCTGGCGCGTGACTACATCGCCACCTTCAAAGTGCTGCCGTTGTACGACATCGAACAGTGCTGGCTGTGTGCGGCGTCGCTGCGGGAACGCGGATTATCGGCATCCACACCGCTGATACTCGATGTCGAGCTGCTTGAGCCGGAGGCGCTGCGTGACCAGCTCAATAGATTCGACGTCGTCATGACATTCTGAGGCCCTTATGCTGCATACTTTGCATCACTCACCCTGGCAGTGCGATATGACTGCTCTGTTGCGTACGCTGCAGGCGGGGGACGATTTGCTTCTCTTGTCCGACGGTGTGATAGCGGGCATTGAAGGCGGGCGTTACCTTGATTTATTGCTGGCCGCCCCCATATCGGTACATGCGCTAAACGAAGACATCGCTGCGCGAGGTCTTTCTGGTCAAATTTCGAACAGTATTACCAGGGTTAGCTATACTGAATTCGTCAGCCTGACGGTAAAACATGCCGTTCAGATGTCCTGGTAGTGTGAATCGCTGTATATTTCTTGACACCTTTTCAGCACAGCTCTAAAATTCTGCGTCCTCATATTGTATGAGGTCGATTTATTACGTGTTTACGAAGCAAAAGCTAAAACCAGGAGCTATTTAATGGCAACAGTTAACCAGCTGGTACGCAAACCACGCGCTCGCAAAGTTGCAAAAAGCAACGTGCCTGCGCTGGAAGCATGCCCGCAAAAACGTGGTGTATGTACTCGTGTATACACTACTACCCCGAAAAAACCGAACTCCGCACTGCGTAAAGTATGCCGTGTTCGTCTGACAAACGGTTTTGAAGTGACTTCCTACATTGGTGGTGAAGGTCACAACCTGCAGGAGCACTCCGTGATCCTGATCCGTGGCGGTCGTGTAAAAGACCTTCCGGGTGTTCGTTACCACACCGTTCGTGGTGCGCTCGACTGCTCCGGCGTTAAAGACCGTAAGCAATCACGCTCCAAGTATGGCGTGAAACGTCCTAAGGCTTAATGGTTCTCCGTTAAGTAAGGCCAAACGTTTTATATTAATGTCAAACTAAACTCTTTGAGTTTTGGACAATCCTGAATTAACAACGGAGTATTTCCATGCCACGTCGTCGCGTCATTGGTCAGCGTAAAATTCTGCCGGATCCTAAGTTCGGATCAGAACTGCTGGCTAAATTTGTAAATATCCTGATGGTAGATGGTAAAAAATCTACTGCAGAATCAATCGTCTACACTGCTCTTGAGACCCTGGCTCAACGTAGCGGTAAAGGCCACCTGGAAGCGTTCGAAGTTGCTCTCGAAAACGTGCGTCCGACTGTAGAAGTTAAGTCCCGTCGCGTTGGTGGTTCAACTTATCAGGTTCCAGTTGAAGTACGTCCGGTTCGTCGTAATGCTCTGGCAATGCGTTGGATCGTTGAAGCTGCTCGTAAACGCGGTGATAAATCCATGGCTCTCCGCCTGGCGAACGAACTTTCTGATGCTGCAGAGAACAAAGGTACTGCAGTTAAGAAACGTGAAGACGTTCACCGTATGGCTGAAGCCAACAAGGCGTTCGCACACTACCGTTGGTAATCCCTTCGGAGTAATAGTCACCAGGCGGGCGCTTCACAAAAGCTGCCCGCTTTGGGCTACTTAAATTGAACGCCAAAGGCAATAGAGGAATCAAATGGCTCGTACAACACCCATTGCACGCTACCGTAACATCGGTATCAGTGCGCACATCGACGCCGGTAAAACCACTACTACCGAACGTATTCTGTTCTACACCGGTGTAAACCATAAAATCGGTGAAGTTCATGACGGCGCCGCAACCATGGACTGGATGGAGCAGGAGCAGGAGCGTGGTATCACCATTACCTCCGCTGCGACTACCGCATTCTGGTCTGGTATGGCGAAGCAGTATGAACCGCATCGCGTAAACATCATCGACACCCCGGGTCACGTTGACTTCACCATCGAAGTAGAACGTTCCATGCGTGTTCTTGACGGTGCTGTAATGGTTTACTGCGCAGTTGGTGGTGTTCAGCCGCAGTCTGAAACCGTATGGCGTCAGGCAAACAAATACAAAGTTCCGCGTATTGCGTTCGTTAACAAAATGGACCGCATGGGCGCTAACTTCCTGAAAGTTGTTGGTCAGATCAAATCCCGTCTGGGCGCGAACCCGGTTCCGCTGCAGCTGGCGATTGGTGCTGAAGAAGGTTTCACCGGTGTTGTTGACCTGGTGAAAATGAAAGCCATCAACTGGAACGATGCCGACCAGGGCGTGACCTTCGAATACGAAGACATCCCTGCAGACATGGCTGACCTGGCTGAAGAATGGCACCAGAATCTGATCGAATCTGCTGCTGAAGCTTCTGAAGAGCTGATGGAAAAATACCTGGGCGGCGAAGAGCTGACCGAGGAAGAAATCAAAGGTGCTCTGCGTCAGCGCGTTCTGAACAACGAAATCATCCTGGTAACCTGTGGTTCTGCGTTTAAGAACAAAGGTGTTCAGGCGATGCTGGATGCGGTAATTGATTACCTGCCAGCACCGACAGACGTACCGGCAATCAACGGTATGCTGGACGACGGTAAAGACACGCCTTCTGAGCGTCATGCAAGTGATGACGAGCCGTTTGCTGCTCTGGCATTCAAAATTGCTACCGACCCGTTCGTAGGTAACCTGACGTTCTTCCGCGTGTACTCTGGCGTGGTTAACTCCGGTGATACCGTTTATAACCCAGTGAAATCGGCTCGTGAGCGTTTTGGTCGTATCGTTCAGATGCACGCTAACAAACGTGAAGAGATCAAAGAAGTTCGCGCGGGCGACATTGCTGCGGCAATCGGTCTGAAAGACGTGACTACAGGTGACACCATCTGTGATCCGGACAACGTGATCATTCTGGAGCGTATGGAATTCCCGGAACCGGTAATCTCCATCGCTGTAGAACCGAAAACCAAAGCTGACCAGGAAAAAATGGGTCTGGCTCTGGGCCGTCTGGCTAAAGAAGACCCGTCATTCCGCGTATGGACTGACGAAGAATCTAACCAGACTATCATCGCTGGTATGGGTGAACTTCACCTGGACATCATCGTTGACCGTATGAAGCGTGAATTCAACGTTGAAGCTAACGTGGGTAAACCTCAGGTTGCTTACCGCGAAGCGATTCGCGCGAAAGTTACCGACATTGAAGGTAAACACGCTAAGCAGTCTGGTGGTCGTGGTCAGTACGGTCACGTTGTGATCGACATGTACCCGCTGGAGCCGGGCTCAAATCCGAAAGGTTATGAGTTCATCAACGACATTAAAGGTGGTGTAATTCCTGGCGAATACATCCCGGCCGTTGATAAAGGTATCCAGGAGCAGCTGAAGTCTGGTCCGCTGGCTGGTTATCCGGTAGTAGATCTGGGCGTGCGTCTGCACTTCGGTTCTTACCATGACGTTGACTCCTCTGAACTGGCGTTTAAACTGGCTGCGTCTATTGCCTTTAAAGATGGCTTTAAGAAAGCAAAACCTGTTCTGCTTGAGCCAATCATGAAGGTTGAAGTAGAAACGCCGGAAGAGAACACTGGTGACGTCATCGGTGACTTGAGCCGTCGTCGTGGTATGCTGCGCGGTCAGGAATCTGACGTGACTGGCGTTAAGATCCACGCTGAAGTTCCGCTGTCTGAAATGTTCGGATATGCGACCCAGCTGCGTTCTCTGACCAAAGGTCGTGCATCCTATACGATGGAATTCCTGAAGTATGATGATGCCCCGAACAACGTTGCTCAGGCAGTAATTGAAGCCCGTAGCAAATAAGCTCAGGCTTTAAAAACATTGATCCCGTGCTCTCTCCTTGAGGGGGGAGCACTATAGTAAGGAATATAGCCGTGTCTAAAGAAAAATTTGAACGTACAAAACCGCACGTTAACGTGGGCACCATCGGCCACGTTGACCACGGTAAAACTACTCTGACCGCTGCAATCACTACCGTTCTGGCTAAAACCTACGGTGGTTCTGCTCGTGCATTCGATCAGATCGATAACGCGCCGGAAGAAAAAGCTCGTGGTATCACCATCAACACTTCTCACGTTGAATATGACACCCCGACTCGCCACTACGCACACGTAGACTGCCCGGGCCACGCCGACTATGTTAAAAACATGATCACCGGTGCTGCTCAGATGGATGGCGCAATCCTGGTTGTTGCTGCGACTGACGGCCCGATGCCGCAGACCCGTGAGCACATCCTGCTGGGTCGCCAGGTAGGCGTTCCGTACATCATCGTGTTCCTGAACAAATGCGACATGGTTGATGACGAAGAGCTGCTGGAACTGGTAGAGATGGAAGTTCGTGAACTGCTGTCTCAGTACGATTTCCCGGGCGACGACACCCCGATCGTACGTGGTTCTGCACTGAAAGCGCTGGAAGGCGAAGCACAGTGGGAAGAGAAAATCATCGAACTGGCTGGCTACCTGGATTCTTACATCCCGGAACCAGAACGTGCGATTGACAAGCCGTTCCTGCTGCCTATCGAAGACGTATTCTCCATCTCCGGCCGTGGTACTGTTGTAACCGGTCGTGTAGAGCGCGGTATCGTTAAAGTGGGTGAAGAAGTTGAAATCGTTGGTATCAAAGATACTGCGAAATCAACCTGTACTGGCGTTGAAATGTTCCGCAAACTGCTGGACGAAGGCCGTGCTGGTGAGAACGTTGGTGTTCTGCTGCGTGGTATCAAACGTGAAGAAATCGAACGTGGTCAGGTACTGGCTAAGCCGGGTTCAATCAAGCCGCACACCAAATTCGAATCTGAAGTATACATTCTGTCCAAAGATGAAGGCGGCCGTCATACTCCGTTCTTCAAAGGCTACCGTCCGCAGTTCTACTTCCGTACAACTGACGTGACTGGCACCATCGAACTGCCGGAAGGCGTTGAGATGGTAATGCCGGGCGACAACATCAAAATGGTTGTTACCCTGATCCACCCGATCGCGATGGACGACGGTCTGCGTTTCGCAATCCGTGAAGGCGGCCGTACCGTTGGCGCGGGCGTTGTTGCTAAAGTTATCAGCTAATTACTGATAAAAGTTAACCCTTTCGGGGTTAATCTTAATAAATGCCAGCCACTGATGTGGTTGGCATTTTTTTTGTCTGTTGTTTATCCTCGGTTTCCTGCTACTTATTCATTTCTTTTATTAATCATTCTATAATTTCTAAATTTTCTGTCGCATCGAAAAACATCCTATAAATAATGAGTTAAGGATTCTCTTAATATTTATTATTAATCACTTAAGTTTGCAGGAAAGATTAATTGAACTCTTAAATAAACACTGCAGAATAAGCGTGTAAGCTCATCGGCTTTAATCACATTGCTGCTTTTATTTGGCCACTGTTAATCATAATTGCCATATATATTTAAGAGGGATTTTAACATGCATTTTAAAAAACATACGCTGGCGCTATTAATGGCGTTAGCCTGTACCCCGTTTACCGCGTCCGCGGGAACACTAGCTG
The DNA here is from genome assembly GCF_018323985.1 of Enterobacter kobei. Lineage (GTDB taxonomy): Bacteria > Pseudomonadota > Gammaproteobacteria > Enterobacterales > Enterobacteriaceae > Enterobacter_D > Enterobacter_D kobei_A. The sequence goes on from NZ_AP024590.1 coordinate 420,230, forward strand.
CAAATGATCAAACGAATACCATCAGCGGACTCGACACCAGCCAGATGTTATCGAAGGATAATGGCAATACCTGGATGGCGTATAGCAGTGCAAACCAGAATAACTTCCCGGGTAATGTCGTGGTCATGGTGGCGGTAAAAGACGATAAGGTGATTAATTCGCAACCTTATGATCCATCCATGTCTTATTCTGAAACAGGCACCGTAGTGCGTTACAACGGTTATTACTGGAGCAGCAAGTGGTGGGTAAATCCAGGCGAGGCACCAGGCAGTAATAGCGTGTGGGAGAAGGGCGCAAAAGTGGAAATTACTACTCTTGCCACCTTTACCTTTACGCCTTATACCGGTCAGGCCGCCGTTGATTTCCAGAAAGAGCAAAAGGAGAAAGTGGCTGCTCAGCGTAAGGTCTATGGTTACTTCCCGGAATGGGGCGTGTATGACGCGCACAAAAACTTTACGCCGGATAAAATCGATTACTCCGGTATTACCCATCTGAACTATGGCTTTGGTGTGATCCAGCAGGGCGTCGTGGTCACGCATGACACCGAGAAAGGCCCGGGCCTGATGCGCGAACTGGATCAGCGTACCGAAGTTGCTGGGGTCACCAATATTCTTTCTATTGGCGGCTGGAATAACTCAGAAGAGGGGGCATTTGAAGCGGCAACCGCAACGGACGCCGGTATTGAGAAGCTCGCCGACAGTATTCTCTCCTATATGCTGACCTGGAAATTTGATGGGGTGGACATCGACTGGGAATATCCGGATACGGATGCTGAAAAAACACAGTTCACGAAGCTGATCCAGGCTGTGCGCAGCCGGCTGGATGAACAAGGTAAGAAAGACGATCGCTACTACCAGCTCTCTGCTGCAGTAACGGCGAACCATAACAAGATCCAGTACATCAACCCGTCACAGACCGTGCCGCTGCTTGATTCGGTTAACGTCATGACTTATGACTTCCACGGGGCCTTTGATCCTGTTACTGGCCACAACTCGCCGTTGTTCGCCAACAGCAAGGATACCGATCTGAAATTTAATACGGCATCGGTAATGACGGAATACAGCACAACCTGGAAAGTACCGAAGTCTAAGCTGATGATGGGCCTTGCCTGGTATGGTCGTGGCTGGGGCAACGTGGAACCTACCGAAATCGTGAAAGGTTTGCCAGGCCTGTTTGCGCCAGGTTCTGCCACCGTGCATGGTCAGTGGGATGATAACGGGCAGTATACGGGTACCAACCCATGGTATTACCTCAAAGATTTGGTTAATAACGGACAATACACTCGTTACTGGGATCCGGAATCGCGCGTTCCCTACCTTTACAATAAGTCGACCAAAGAGTTTCTGACTTATGATGATCCGCAATCGATTCAGGAAAAAGTCGATTACATTAATAAGCAGGGTTACGGCGGCGCGATTGTCTGGGATCTGAGCGGTGATACGCCGAACCATGAACTGGGTAATATTGTTAAAAAGATTATCAGTACGCCAGCTTCTAATGGGCTTCCGGGTCTGATTGGTGATCTTTATATTAAACAATACAATGGCCCTAAGGCTGCTTTTGATATCGACCGTTCTTTCCGTGAAACAGAAGGGTACGTTCGAATGAGTATCAATGATCAATACGTTGGTAGTATTTCAAATGGCAAAGCCTATTATTTATGGTATTGGGATAATAGCAATGCAGGCACTTTAGCGGCGCAGCCAACGGTAAAAATCGGAGATAGTATTCTTATCACTGATGATGCTAACAACGTCATTCAATCTATGACGGTAGACAATAATAAACTGTGTGGATGTACCTCTAGTGAGTGGATATCTATAACAGGGGATCTGTATGTTAAAGAGTATAAAGGCAAAAAACGTCCTGCATTTGATATCAAAAATGAGTATCTGACTACGAAAGGTACGATTAAGATGCAGGTCAATGATCAGTATGTTGCCAGTATTTCTAACGGACACCCTTATTATTTATACACTTGGGCAGGTGCAAGCTCTGCCACGCAGGCAGCAGAATATGACTTAAAAGCCAGTGATAAGGTCGTGCTTATGATCGAGGGAAGCGGGGAAATCGTTAAAACTATGACGGTTACCGCAGAGATGCTGAAGTAATACATTGCATCAGACGCCGTGCCGCCAGTTTACTGGCGGCACTTTTTTTGCCTGCTTCATTTTGAACGAGTTGTAATCATAACCATTCTCATTTACAATCTGGACAGATTTTGAACGGGAGTGCATATGTACATTTGTCTGTGTAATGGCGTGAGCGATAAAAAGATCCGCCAGGCAGTACGCCAGTTTAGTCCTCAGTCATTCCAGCAGTTAAGGAAGTTTATTCCGGTTGGCAATCAGTGCGGGAAGTGCGTACGTGCGGCGCGTGAAATCATGCAAGACGAGTTAATGCAACTCCCTGAGTTTAAAGAAATCGCCTGAATTTGTTCTTTTCTTAATCGTTTTCCTTTGCATCTACTACGCTTGTAGTTAGTGGAAGCGGAGGAACGATAAAATGAAAGGTGATGTTAAGATAATAAATTATCTCAATAAATTATTGGGAAACGAGCTTGTCGCAATCAACCAGTATTTCTTACATGCCCGCATGTTTAAAAACTGGGGCCTCAAACGTCTTAACGACGTCGAATACCATGAATCCATTGATGAAATGAAACACGCCGATAAATACATCGAGCGTATTTTATTCCTTGAAGGGATCCCTAATCTCCAGGACCTGGGCAAACTCAACATTGGTGAAGATGTTGAAGAGATGCTGCGTTCCGATCTTGCGCTTGAATTAGACGGGGCGAAGGATCTGCGCGAAGCGATTGCCTGGGCGGACAGCGTTCATGACTATGTCAGCCGTGACATGATGATTGAAATTCTGGCCGATGAAGAAGGGCATATTGACTGGCTTGAAACGGAACTGGATTTGATCCAGAAAATGGGCATTCAGAATTACCTGCAGGCCCAAATCCGCGAAGAGTAAGCATTATCTACAGAGCGGCGACAGCTCGCCGCTCTGCTTCAGTAAATCTCTACACCCAGCAACTGCATCGTGAAAATAATGAAGCCCGCCAGACCCAGCCAGGGACCGAATGCGATGTGTGGCACCTGCGTACCGCGACTCAGTCGCAGCACTATCCAGCAGCCAATCCCCATCAGCGACGCGCCAAGCAGTATCATCGACAGTGCCTGCCAGCCACACCAGGCGCCCAGTGCTGCCAGTAGTTTGGCATCCCCCAGGCCAAGCCCTTCTTTGCCGGTGATCAGCCGGTATATCCACCACACCAGCCACAGCGAAAGATAGCCCGCTACCGCGCCAAACAGCGCATCCGTCAGGGTATCCTGCTGGCAGAGACCATGGTAAAGCAGGCCGAGCCAGATCAGCGGTAGCGTCAGTCGATCCGGCAACAAATAGGTGCGGGCATCGATTTGCGCCAGCGCCAGCACAAACCAGAACAGCACCATCACGGCAAAGGCATCGGTCGCGGTCGGGAACAGCGCGGCAATCAGCGCGAACGCCACGCCGCAGAGCACCTCCGTTAAGGGATAGCGCAGCGGAACAGGCTGCTGGCAGTCACGGCAACGCCCGCGCAGCAACAGCCAGCTGAGCAGCGGAATAGTGTCGCCATAACGCAGGCGATGCTGACAGTGCGGGCAGTGTGATGGCGGCCAGGCGATATTCCAGTTTGCCGGGCAATCGCTCTCCATCATCAGCGGCAGGCGATACACTACGACATTCATAAAGCTGCCGGTGAGCAATCCCACCATCGCCAGCAGTGCGATGTACATGTCCTCAATCATGCTGACCTGCCTGATAAAGTTCGAGGGATGCAATCATGATGCTACCCGGCGCGCTGTCGGCGCTAAACTGTAACTGGGAAACTTGTAAGCCCTGATCTTGCATCTCATCTAGCCAGGAGAAAAACGCGCTGCTGCTGGCGGTGGAAAGCGCGACCGTAAAATGGCGGGGCGTGGCAGGCGTCACTGTTACTTTCAGGCCTGCCAGGGCTGCGCGGCTCTGGATCAGCGACGGGATGTCTTCAGGTAACGGCTGGCTACCCACCAGTCCGCTATGCTGTGCGGCGTCGTTCACCCACTGGATCTCGTTTTTTAGCCGGGCGTTTTCCTGTTGTTGTTGCAGAATGGCGTTATTCAGTGGCTGTAGTACGCCGTACCACACTGCCAGCAGCAGGCTGAAAAGCGCGAGCAGGATGAGGCTGCGTTTTTCACCTGCGCTTCTTGATTGCCAGAACGTATTCATTTGCGCTCCTTAAGGCTAAGTTTGACGCCGTCCGGCTGTGGCAAAACGGTATATGTACCGGCAGCTTGCGCCATCAATCCGCTAAGCTGCCCGGCATCGTTGGCGTTAATGATCGCCTCAAAGCGATGAGTATCCAGACCGTAACTCACCTGGCGCAGCGTCAGCCCCGGCCAGGGCTGTAACTTTTCCTGAAGCTGCGTCAATAACGTCAGTACGTCCGGATGACGGGATTTGACGGAGGAGGCGAAGAAAAATTTGAAATTATTACTGCGATCGTCGCCGGGGAAATAACGGCCCCACAGTGCGCGCCCTTCGGAAACCAGCGCCTGTTTTTGTTGATGCAGCTGCCAGAGCGTCAGCCCTTTCAGGCTGAAAAAGAGCACCGCTGCCAGGCCAAGCATGAATGTTGTACCGTATTTCAGCACGCGCGGTGCCTGTCTGACAGGCCGGGCCGGGCGAAACGCCCCCTGGATAAGATTCACCACAGGCAGGCGGTCAGCGTCGTACCAGTGCGGGTGGGCCTGAAAGTACTCAATCCTGGCATGCTCTATCGGTAACGGGCTTAAACTCATGACCGGGGTTTCCGGGCAGGTCGTGAGCAAATGGCTGAGCAGCGCGCCGTCCAGCACGCCCGTTTTCCAGGCGTCATAACGGATCAGCCACCGCGTCTCCTCCTGACACAGACACCAGCCGTTCGCCACGTCAGGCAGCCAGAAACCATCCGGCACGATATGGCTTAGCGTCACGCCCGCCACGGAAAAGGCGGCCAGCATCTCCGCGAGCGCGCGCCGGGCAATCCCCACCAGGTGCAGCGTATTCTCTTCCCGGCCAAGCACCGTCCACAGCAAATCATCTGCGTTGCCAGCAACGCTGTCTTCCACCAGCCAGCTCAGCGTTTGCGGCGTAATTTTATAATTCGCGGCCGGAAGTTCAGCCTGACGAAAACAGAGGTATTCTGGCGACAGCAGCAGGCAGACGGTATCGGCGGGTGGCAAGTGTGCCAGCGCGCCAGGCTGAAGATAGTCCTCCAGCTCGTGTAACTCTGGCTCAGGCGTTTCGCCGGAGACGCTCCACACCAGTTTTCGTGGCAAAGGGCGTAATATAATTTTCTGCACGAGGTAAATCCTTTTAACGATCGACTGCCGCACGTCGGCGGGCGGTGATAAACAGTTGCGATGTTTTCGTATCAAATTCCAGTTCGCTGATTGTGCCGCTGCGGCTGTCTCCCAGGCTCACCGTGGTTTCCAGCCGGAAATACTGACTGGTCGTGGCCGCGACATTTTTAAATGCTTCCAGCTCATCCTTGCGTCCTGGAAAGGTTTTTTCGAGAGCTGTTTTCAGCGCAGCAGGGCTGGCCAGGTTCTGGCGCTTCTGCTTATCAAACAATGCACGTACGTCACTGACTGACAGCATGTTATCGAGCATGGCGGCCAGCAGCGGCGCATCTTCACGGGTCAGGGTACTGATGTTGATCTTTAACTCGTCGTTCGGCAGCGCACACACAAAAGGAACGAGTCGCTGGTACAGTGCAGGCGTCATGCCTTTGATCTGTCGGAGTTCGCTTACCGAATACAAGCGTCGCCTGCCGATGGTATGGGGATCGCGACTGGTACGGTAATACTCGTTTTCCGCACCGGAACGGCGGGGCGTTTCATCGCTGTCTATATAATCCGCGATGGCGTCGATAAGCGCTTCGGCCGGCGCGCCGGTCACGTCCAGGTTCGCCAGCAGGGCGGTAAAGACGCGCACGCTGGCGGGCACGTCGGCCATCGCGTCAGTGGGGGTATTAACCAGCGCATTGACGTTAAAACAGGCCTGCCGATCGGTGAGTTGCCAACTGACGGTATTGCCGCTGGCCAGCTCCCGCTGTTGGGGCTGCGCCCAGAGCTGATCGCGCGTCAGCAGTTTGGCGTTATCGCGCAGATCCTGCGCAAGGATCTGCATCGCCTGATGTTCTGCCAGCCCGACCAGCCAGTTTTGCTGCAACTGTTGCTGCGTATAACCGGTGCGCCTGATGTTAATCTGATAGCGCAGCGTCATTTCACTGGCCAGCGCGGCCATGATCGCCAGGATCATCAGCACCACCAACAGCGCTACGCCTTTTTGCGATCTCATGGTGTGCCTCCGTTGCTGCGTTTTTCCGGCAGGAGAAGCAGGCGCGTGATGGTTCCCGATCCGTTGATGTCGATCCCGGCTTCGATGGCGCGCGGGTACTGATCAGGCGCAAGTGTTGTCACCACCGCGTCCTTAAGGTAATAACGCAGGGTAAAGGCGTTCACCTCAGTCAGCACAGGCTGCGTGATGGACGGCTGCTCATCCTCCGGATAGCGCCAGATGGCACGGTACAGGGTATGATTTTTAAATGACCACTCTACACGTTGCAGATCCGGCGCACAGCAGATATCCGGCATATCATTGTTGCTGGCGGTGGTGAGCATCAGGCGGCTTTTATCCCCTTTCAGCGCCGTCAACGGCACACTCTGCCAGACATCTTTATCCAGCAGATTCACGGCGCGAACGAGGGCGGCAAAACGTTGCTGATGTTGCTTCGTCGCTTCATTACTGTTTACCGTTGCCGTCAGTAACTGGCTGGTGAGCAGGCTGAGCACCGCAAACAGGGCAATCGCCAGCAGGACTTCCAGCAGTGTGAAGCCGGATTGCGCCTTAACGTGCCGAGCCATCGGGCACTCCTTTCTCTGTCGGCATATAACGGCGGATCTGCATTTTTTGCCCGTTATCGATCGCTACTTCCGCCGTCAGGCGCTGCATGCCGGCGATCTCTGACGCCGACGCCGTTAACGTCCAGCTCCAGCTTCGCTCGCCCATCAGGCTTTTGCCGTGCGACGTGGCCGCCAGCGGTGCGGCGGACAGTTGCTGCTTTTTCAGCGCATTGTCGGCAACCCAACTGGCAAACACCTGCTCTTCCATTTTTGAGGTGGCGGCGATTTGCCCGTTAAGGCTGTTGATCAATGTCAGCGAGACGGACGCGAAAATCACCATCGCCAGCAGGACTTCCAGCAGCGTCATACCGGACTGCGGGCGGTTCATGGTTTTGCTCCAGTGCTTAACTGCAACGGCAGGCCGCCGGTGCTGGTCAGCGTGAACAGCACCGATCTGTTTTGCCGATCCTGAATTTGCAGCGTAAAGGGCGTTATTTCCCCGTCCGGACGGATAAGGATCTGCGGTGTCCCGGCAGCCTGCCTGGCAAGCGCGACGGGAAATAACATTACCTGCCAGTTGTCATGCCAGCTACCGTCGGTCGCCAGCCGGAAATAGTTTTCCGGCGCCTGCCAGCGGTTATGTACCGGTGTGACGATGCGCCAGCCTTGGGCACGAATTTCTATCCCCGCGCTGCGATCCTCCATGGTTGACCAGTCAGCGGTGTATTCCATGAGTGACGCCAGCTGTTCGCCCGCGGTAATGGCTTTTTTGCGATCGTCGTCGCTTACCATCAGCACCAGCGTGGCGCTTAACGCCAGCAGCGTCAGCACCAGTAATATTTCCAGCAGGGTAAATCCTTTTACCGCCTTCATGGTCAGGGCTTCGCTTTATCCATTTCCCAGTTATTAATGTCATCCTGGGTGCCCGCTTCACCGTCGGGGCCAGCCGAGATAATGTCGTAATCACCATGCTCGCCAGGGCTGACCAGCAGATAATCACTTCCCCATGGATCCTGCGGCAGGCGTTTGATGTAGCCGGAGGTGTTGTAATTTTCGGGGATCGGCGAGCTGGTGGGTTTTTCCACCAGCGCTTTCAGGCCCTGTGCCGTTACCGGATAGCGGTGGTTGTCGAGCTTGTACATGTCCAGCGCGTTTTCCAGCGCCACAATATCGCTGATGGCTTTCTGCTTGTCGGCACGCTCTTTGTTACCCATCAAGTTCGGCACCACCAGGCTTGCCAGCACGCCAAGAATAACGATAACCACCATCAGTTCGAGCAGGGTAAATCCTTGCTGCCGCTTCTGAGCCTCTGTGTTCATATTGCTTTTCCTTAAGTCACTAATGAATTGAGTTGTAAGATCGGTTGCAGCACCGAGACGATAATGAACAACACGATCATCGCCATGGTAATAATCAGCCCTGGCTCAAACAGCGCCAGCGTCAGCGCGATGCGGTTCTGCAATAAGGTTTCCTGCTGTTCGGCGGCGCGGGCCATCAGTTCGCTGAGCTGGCCGCTTTTCTCGCCGGAGGCGATCATGTAGAGCATCATAGGCGGAAAGAGATCGCATTTTTCCAGTGCCAGATGAAATCCCGACCCCTGACGTACCCGGTCTGCGGCGTCGCACAATCGGGCGTGGATCTCGCGATTGTTAATGCCTTCCGACGCCAGCCCCATGCCTTCCAGCAATGGCACGCCGCTGATATGCAGAATACTTAATGTGTGCAGGTAGCGGGCGCAGTGCACTGCGCGCAGCAGTCCCCGGCTGAGCCGGAACGCCAGTAGCCAGCGGTCAAACTGATGGCGTTTGCCGGGGCGGGTAAGCCAGTGACGGAACAGCACCAGCAGGATGCCCAGCGCTGCCAGCGCAAAGGGGCCGCCATCGCGCAACGCATTGCTGATCGTCAGTAACGCGCGCGTGGACAGCGGCAGCTGCTGTTTCATATGCAGAAACTGTTCAACGACTTTAGGCACCACCGTGGTCAGCAGAATGGTGACGACAATCACCGCGACGCTGGTCAGCATGCTGGGATAGACCAGCGCCTGGATAAGCTTGCTGCGCATCTTTTGCCGCAGTTCGTTATAGTCGGCGAGCTTCTCCAGTACCGTGCCGAGCTGACCGCTTTTTTCACCGGCTTTTACCAGCGTGCGGTAAAGGGTGTCGAAAATACGCGGCCAGGCAGCCAGCGCCTCGGAAAGCGTGTGTCCGGCAAGGATATGCTCGCGCAGATCGGCGAGCACATGGCTGAGTTTGCCGTTCTGGTTCTGACGACCAATCACGGCCAGCGCCTCCTCCAGCGGCAGGGAGGCACCGGCGAGGGTAGCCAGTTGCCGGGTAAAAAGCGCCAGTTCGTTACCGCTCAGCCTTAGCCGCGGGTGCGTTGTGCGGGTGGTAAACCGTGACAGCGATTTTTTCTCCCGTAGCGTCAACGGGTAAAGCCCCTGAGCGCGCAGTGTGTCGCGGGCCTCTTTGCTGCTCGCCGCACTCAGGGTTCCCTGGCGGGTTACGCCGCTGGCATCCATCGCCTGCCACTGGAATTTCATGGCAGCTCTTCCTGCGCCGAGGTGACGCGCATGACTTCTTTAATGGTCGTCTCGCCAGCAAGGGCGCGCAGCAGACCGTTTTCCCGCAGGCTTCGGCTTTGCTGGCGCAGGCACTGTTCAAGCGCGTGTTCGTCGGCATCACGATGAATAATGCTGCGCATGGTTTTATCCACCACCATGATTTCATGGATCGCCAGCCGCCCCTGGTAGCCCGATCCCCGACACTCGCTACAGCCCACCGCCTGCCAGCTGTGCGTGGCCGCCGGGGCAAGGGTGCGCAGCAGCGCTTTTTGATCGTCGGGCAGGGTGATTTGCGTGCGGCAGGCGGGACATAAGCGGCGTACCAGACGCTGGGCAATGACGCCGGAGAGGGATGATGACAGCAAAAATGGCTCCACCCCCATATCCCGCAGGCGCGTGATCGCCCCGCAAGCGCTGTTAGTGTGCAGCGTCGATAAGACCAGATGGCCGGTCAGGGAAGCCTGCACCGCGATCTGCGCCGTTTCCGCATCGCGAATTTCACCCACCATCACGACGTCCGGATCCTGACGCAGAATAGCGCGTAAGCCGCGGGCGAAAGACATGTCCACGCGGCTGTTGACCTGCGTCTGCCCGATGCCTTCAAGCTCGTATTCGATGGGATCTTCCACGGTCAGGATGTTGCGCTGCGGTGAATTCAGCTCAGAGAGCACGGCGTACAGCGTGGTGCTTTTACCTGAGCCGGTCGGGCCGGTCACCAGGATGATGCCGTGCGGCTGCTGCACCAGAAAATGCAGACGCTGGGCATCCGTGGCAGAAAGCCCCATATTATCGAGCGACAGACGTAAATTATTTTTATCCAGCAGACGCAGCACGGCCCGCTCGCCATACTGGGAGGGCAGCGTCGAGACACGCACATCAATATTTTTACGGCCAAGGCGCAGGGAGATGCGGCCGTCCTGCGGCAGGCGTTTTTCTGCAATATCCAGCCGTGCCATCACTTTGATACGGGAGATCAGCAGCGGCGCGAGTTTTTTGCCTGGCTGGAGTACCGGTTTCAGAATGCCGTCGACGCGAAAACGCACCACCAGCGATTTCTCGAAGGTTTCTATATGGATGTCCGATGCCCCTTCTTTTACCGCTTCATGGAGAATGGCGTTGATCAGGCGGATCACCGGTGCGTCATTTTCATCGCTCAGCAGATCCGCGTTATCCGGCAGTTCTTCGCTCAGCGTCGCCAGATCGACATCCTGATCGAGATCTTCGGCAATCTGCCGGGAATCCTCGCTGCCGTTGCGAAAAAGCGGCTCCAGATAATCATCAAACTGTGCAGACTCCAGACGCGTGAAACGCGGGCAGTCGGCGAGGGTGTAGCGGGCTTCCAGTAACACTGCCAGCGGTGTACCGGCGCGGTAGACCAGTTCGTCACCCGCTATCGCCACGCCCTGTTTTTGCACCTGCGCATAACTCAACGGCAGCGGTTGCCCGGGCGGGATGCGTTTCCATAAGTCAGGCATATTGCAAAAGCCCCTCTATTCTCTGAAAGGATTGCGGGATGACGGGTTGGCCGCCGGTGCCACAGGCGCAGAGGCCGGAGCCAGATCCTCATCCATCTCTTTCAGCATCGGACGTTCGTCATCGTCAACCTTGATTAAGGCGCTGGTGGATTTATCGATGCGCTGTTTCTGCATATCGCGGTAGCGGGTGTATTTGTCTTTCGACAGCGAACGGTACACCTCATCGTCACGAATAATGGTCGGGCGGATAAACACCATCAGATTGCGTTTAGCGCTGTCGGTCGAGGTATAGCGGAACAGCTGGCCCACCAGGGGAATGTCGCCCAGCAGCGGTACTTTGGACACCTGCTCTTTGGCGGACTCATCCAGCAGCCCACCCAGCACCACGGTTTCGCCACTTTTCACCAGCACAGCGTTCTGGATGGTGCGGGTATTAAAGGTCGGGCCGAGGGAACTGGCGTTGCCTGAGGAGTTATCAACGCTCGATACCTCCTGCTCGATCTCCATCAATACAGCATCGCCCTCATTAACCTGTGGCAGCACTTTCAGTTTGGTGCCGACGGTTTTGCGCTCTACCGTGTTAAACACATTGTCGCCGGAGGTGGTTTGCGAGCCGGAAAGCACGGGAACATCCTGGCCAACATTAAAGGACGCTTCTTTGTTATCCAGGGTGACAATACTGGGGGTGGCGAGAATATCATTCTTGTTATCAGATGACAGCGCTGTCAGCAGGACACTCCAGTCGCCTTCGAAAAAGCCAGTCGCCAGTCCGTTAAAACTGCTGAGCGCGCTGGAGATGGCGTTGTCACTGCTCATTGATCCGCTTTTCTTAAACTGGCGCGCGCCCTGGGAGGCGTCAAAGATCGGCAGCCCGGTCTGGGTAAACTGCTGACCGCCGACATTACTGTTTGCCCATTGCACGCCGAGGTTCAGCCCTTTGCCATCCTGCACTTCAACAATGATCGCTTCGACCAGCACCTGTGCGCGACGAATATCCAGCCGGGCGATCACCTTCTCCAGTTCCTGAAGGGTGCTTTGATCGGCGGTGATAACAATTGAGTTGGTTTGTTCGTCGGCTGTAATAGAGACATCGCTGGGGCCCGATGACACGCTTTGCGGCGACGACTGCTTGTCTTCTGACAGCTTCGCGGACACGCCGGTCAGCACTTCGACGATTTTGCTGGCTTTTGCATACTGCAAATAGAACACGCGCGTGTTACCGAGATTGGTCTGCTCAATATCCAGTTTGTAGACCAGGGATTTCAGGCGCTGGCGCACATTATCCGGGCCGCTGATGAGCAAGGCGTTAGTGCGCTTGTCAGCAACGATTTTCGGCAGCAGGATCTGCGTCGGGTTTTCTTTTGATTCTTCCCGCAGCAGGTTATTGATCACTTCCGAAAGATCGACTGCCGACGCATAACGCAGCTTCACCAGTTCTCGCTCCTGCGTGCCGATCACATCCACCCGCTTTACGACCTCAAGAATGCGGTTAACCATATTGGCTTTACCGGTGATCAGCAGCACGTTAGAGGGATCGTAATGCACCACGTTACCGATGCCGCCGCCCTCCATCATCTGACGCAATAAAGGTGCCAGATCGCGCGCGGGCACGTTTTTCAACGACACCACACGGGTAATAAACTCATCGCCCAGCGCTGGCTGAGAGGATTCCAGCAACTCGCCGGGCGCGGTTTTAAGTGCGGCGGAACGCACGACTTTCAGCAGACCATTATCCAGCGTCACAACGGTGTAACCGTATATATCCAGCACGCTGAGGAAAAACTGGTAGTACTCCGCCTCATTGAAGTTATCGAAGCTGCGCACCGAGATGCTTCCCTGTACGGAGGGATCCACCAGGATGGTTTTGCCGGTTTGCTTACTGACTGACGAGATAAAATCCCTAATGTCTGCGTTTTTGAAGTTAGCAGAGTACTGCGCCGCCATCGAGGAAGGGGCGGCGCAGCAAAGTTGTAACGCCAGCATCCATGCGGCGGTTCGGGTCATTCCCTTGTGCAATTTACTTATCCTTTTCGTTGTCTCGCGTGTTCGTGGACACGTTGACCAGTTCTTCCTGACCATTGCGCACCACGGTAAACTGCGCGGTGCGTAATGATGCCAGCGCCTGAATGGCCGCTTCGGCAGATTCTTTACGCGTCAGGTTGTAGGTGTTCATTTTGATCGCCAGATCGCCAGGCTTAAGCCCCTCAGCCAGCGAACCATCGGCGTCGGGGCGAATATTCAACCTGATGCCCTGTAATGCCTCCTGTTGATAAACCAGGTGAGTAATCAATAAATCGTCGAGGTAAATATCGTCTTTTTCCGGGCTCTCAGATAAGAGCGGCGCTGATAAAGATAATTCTGGTGAATCAATCAAGATAAAAGGCTGTAAGTCACCATGGTTATTTATGATGATGCCGTTGCTGTCTATCGCGGTAATAAATACGCCGGGCAGATCTTCAATATAATCACCGGAATTATATATTTCTGTTTTGTTATTCACCGTAATAATAGCCTGGGAGCGATTCTTCATTGTACTGGCGATCACGCCATTGACTATCAGGTTCAGCGGCGAGTGTTCGCTCTGTTTGATTTTATCATTATTGTTCGGCGTGGCAGTGGCGCTCTGCGCCAAGGCTGTCGGCAGGTTGAGCGGGGTGCGCGGGCGCTGGTTAGCAGGAATACTCTCCTGCGCACGAGACCGCTTATAAAACTGCACATAATCATACGTTGAATAAATAATAAGTATCGCGGACAGGCAAAGCGTGAGCCCGCATAATACGGTCTGCCTTTGTGCTTTAACAGTGCCAGCCAGATGTTTAATTCTCGTGTCCATGAGTGCGCGTACTTATCCTGAAGAAGCTGAGTATGGTATAGTCTTTAAATCTTGTATTCAACCTCATCATAATTAATGATGATTGTAGTGAAATACCAGTACGATTCTTCTTATATCCTGCACTGATAATATTAACGTGTCTGATGGATGGCTTTTAATAAATGAGCAGTAGAGAACGTCAATCGACGTTATATTCTTTTTCAGAATATGAATTAATTAAATTTTTTTTAATTCAGACGCTAAGGTCCGGTAATGCAGGACTGCTTTATGGCCCGCCGGGATGCGGCAAGTCGACGCTAGCCTATCAGCTTGCTGCGGCGTACCCTGGACACGCTTGCGTCTGGCGTGCCGGGGGCGACGAATATCGTAGCTGGATGATACCTGCAATAACGGTTGATGCAGATCCACCACCCGTCGCGGCCACGCATTTCTGGCAGCGCGCCATGCCAGCCGTAACCCACACCGATCAACCGGTACTGTTCATTATTGATAATGCCGATGTGCTGGTCCGGCAACTGCCGGCGTTTATCCATGATTTCCGTCAGCTAGCCGCATCGCGCCGGGCGGGTGCCAGCCTGCTGCTGATCGGCAGCGAAGGGGTACTGCGTCATAAACGCATCAAGCCGCTCATTGACGTACCGGTCTGCATGAATGCGCCCGATGCTGACGACACTCATGCTTTTATGCTTCATGAAATCAACGTCGATGAAAACGAGCCGGTTCAGCTCCGCCCCGCATTCACCTGGCGTGCGGCTAAGGCGGCGCGGGGAAATCTTGCGCTCCTCAGCAGGCTTGCCAGATCGGCTGAGCAAATGGCACGCGCCAGCCAGGCAACCACACTGACCGCGCGGCAGGAGGGGCAACTCATTCATGTGCTCGCACCACAGCGCAACGTTATGCGTTGCGGGATCCTGCTGACGTTGTACGCCGGACTGGCCTTTACCGTTGGCTGGCTGGGGAGTGATGTGATAAAGCCGGTATTGCCCGTGCCCGCATGGATGATGCTCCCGCCAGCGGAAAAAGAGCCGGTCGCCGATATTACTGAGGTCGGCGCGGATGCACGTAATGCCATGCAACAACTGTTCAACACCTGGGGATATGACGTGCAGCCCGACGAGGCCTGGTGCGATCAGGCGGAACGCGCAGAACTGGTATGCGAAAGCGGTAAAGACAGTCTGAACACGCTGGCGGCACGTGGATTGCCGTGGATCGCGCAGCTCAATGCAGATAAACATGTATTACACGCCGTGGTAATGCGTATCTCGGAAAGTGAACTTGATCTGCTCATTAGGGGGAAAACCTGGACCGTGCAGCGCACCTGGTTTGAGCCACGCTGGGACGGGAACTTTATCCTGATGGAAAAACGGACGCCAGACGGAGAAATGACCGTTTCCGGGAACAGCTCGCCGGAAAGTATTGTCTGGCTGGATGCCATGCTCAGTCGAACGCTGAACATTCCAGCCGAGAAGACGGGGGAGTGGACCCCGATGCTTGTTGAGAAAGTGAAGCGCTTCCAGCAGCGGGAAAACCTTAAGCAGGACGGTAAACCGGGTAAACAGACGCTCATCCGCCTGCAACAGGCTCTTGGGGAGGCGCCGCAGCTGATTAATGAAAGTCTGTCAGACGCAATAGCTATAAAGGAAAGCGCAAAATGATGCGGATCTTCAGGGCTTATCATATGCAGGTTTCAGGGCAGAGTGCGGTCGAGCTGACCATGACACCCGGCGAGCGTAAACGACGCTGCCTGCGGGCAGGGGGCTGGTCATTGTGGATCATCATGATGCTGGTGTGCGGTTACTACGGCCACGTTCTCTGGCGACAGTACTTTCCTGAGGTCGCCGACAGCAGCGTTAATAAGGCTATGCGTCCCTACTGGCTGTCGGACGTGCATTATGTGTTTAAAAAGGGCCCGCTGCCTGCGCGCATCGAAATCGATAATGAGGTAACCCCCGAAGAAGGGTATACGCCAGACAGCGAACTGACCGCTGCAGAGGAGGACGTGCCGGAGGGGGATACCGAAGAGAGTGCATCCGAAACTGATGCGTTACGGCTGCGCGTACAGCAAGCGCTGAAAGAAGTGGACGGCAAACAACCGTGACGGTGCACAGAATATCGTGCAATTTTGAAGCGTAAGAACTTGCATCCGGGCCATGTATAAGTATAATACGCCGGCTTGTCGTAATTGACGGCTGGTTCGATATGAACCCTGGCAGCGCTTTTGGCTACCAAACAATGTTCCCAATCGGGGAACTCTGTAAGAACGGTTACACTCTCCCATCAATCGTAATGGGTATGAGGAGTAGCTATTTGTCTATAAAATAATTGGAGCTCTGGTCTCATGCAGAACCAAAGAATCCGTATCCGTCTTAAAGCGTTTGATCATCGTCTGATCGATCAATCAACCGCGGAAATCGTCGAGACTGCCAAGCGCACTGGTGCGCAGGTCCGTGGTCCGATCCCGCTGCCGACCCGCAAAGAGCGCT
Source organism: Enterobacter kobei (assembly GCF_018323985.1). Taxonomy (GTDB): domain Bacteria; phylum Pseudomonadota; class Gammaproteobacteria; order Enterobacterales; family Enterobacteriaceae; genus Enterobacter_D; species Enterobacter_D kobei_A. Next base: position 436,501 of record NZ_AP024590.1, read on the forward strand.
TTACCGTTCTGATCTCTCCGCACGTTAACAAAGATGCGCGCGATCAGTACGAAATTCGCACTCACAAGCGTCTGGTTGACATCGTTGAGCCAACCGAGAAAACCGTTGATGCTCTGATGCGTCTGGACCTGGCTGCCGGTGTAGACGTGCAGATCAGCCTGGGTTAATCAGGTCATCGAGCGATTGAGAGGTTGATACAATGATTGGTTTAGTCGGTAAAAAAGTGGGTATGACCCGCATCTTCACTGAAGATGGCGTCTCTATCCCAGTAACCGTAATCGAAGTAGAAGCAAACCGCGTGACTCAGGTTAAAGACCTGGCTAACGACGGCTACCGTGCTGTTCAGGTAACCACCGGTGCTAAAAAAGCTAACCGCGTCACCAAGCCGGAAGCGGGTCACTTCGCTAAAGCTGGCGTAGAAGCTGGCCGTGGTCTGTGGGAATTCCGTCTTGCTGACGGTGAAGAATTCTCCGTAGGTCAGGACATTAGCGTTGAGCTGTTTGCTGAAGTTAAAAAAGTTGACGTAACCGGTACCTCTAAAGGTAAAGGTTTTGCTGGTACCGTTAAGCGCTGGAACTTCCGTACCCAGGACGCTACCCACGGTAACTCCTTGTCTCACCGCGTTCCGGGTTCTATCGGTCAGAACCAGACTCCGGGCAAAGTGTTCAAAGGCAAGAAAATGGCAGGTCAGCTGGGTAACGAACGTGTAACTGTTCAGAGCCTGGACGTAGTGCGTGTTGACGCTGAGCGCAACCTGCTGCTGGTTAAAGGTGCTGTCCCGGGTGCAACCGGTAGCGACCTGATCGTTAAACCAGCTGTGAAGGCGTGAGGAGATAGCAATGGAATTAGTATTGAAAGACGCGCAGAGCGCGCTGACTGTTTCCGAAACTACCTTCGGTCGTGATTTCAACGAAGCGCTGGTACACCAGGTTGTAGTTGCTTACGCAGCTGGGGCTCGTCAGGGTACTCGTGCTCAGAAGACCCGTGCTGAAGTAACTGGTTCTGGTAAAAAACCGTGGCGTCAGAAAGGTACTGGCCGTGCGCGTTCTGGTTCTGTAAAGAGCCCGATCTGGCGTTCCGGTGGCGTAACCTTCGCTGCACGTCCGCAGGACCACAGTCAAAAAGTTAACAAAAAGATGTACCGCGGCGCGCTGAAAAGCATTCTGTCCGAACTGGTACGTCAGGATCGTCTGATCGTTGTCGAGCAGTTCTCTGTAGAAGCGCCTAAAACTAAGCTGCTGGCTCAGAAACTGAAAGACATGGCTCTGGAAGATGTGTTGATCATCACCGGTGAGCTGGACGAGAACCTGTTCCTGGCCGCACGTAACCTGCACAAGGTTGACGTACGTGACGCAGCAGGTATCGACCCGGTTAGCCTGATCGCCTTCGACAAAGTCGTAATGACTGCTGATGCTGTTAAGCAAGTTGAGGAGATGCTGGCATGATTCGTGAAGAACGTCTGCTGAAGGTGCTTCGTGCGCCGCACGTTTCTGAAAAAGCGTCTACTGCGATGGAAAAAACCAATACCATCGTTCTCAAAGTTGCTAAAGACGCGACCAAAGCAGAAATCAAAGCTGCTGTGCAGAAACTGTTTGAAGTCGAAGTCGAAGTCGTTAACACCCTGGTAGTTAAAGGGAAAGTTAAACGTCACGGACAGCGTATCGGTCGTCGTAGCGACTGGAAAAAAGCTTACGTCACCCTGAAAGAAGGCCAGAACCTGGACTTCGTTGGCGGCGCTGAGTAAGTCGGAGGAGTAATACAATGGCAGTTGTTAAGTGTAAACCGACATCTCCGGGTCGTCGCCACGTTGTTAAAGTGGTTAACCCTGAGCTGCATAAGGGCAAACCTTTTGCTCCGCTGGTTGAAAAAAACAGCAAATCCGGTGGTCGTAACAACAATGGTCGCATCACCACTCGTCACATCGGTGGCGGCCATAAGCAGGCTTATCGTATTGTTGACTTCAAACGCAACAAAGATGGTATCCCGGCTGTTGTTGAACGTCTTGAGTACGATCCGAACCGCTCCGCGAACATCGCGCTGGTTCTGTACAAAGACGGCGAACGCCGTTACATCCTGGCCCCTAAAGGCCTGAAAGCTGGCGACCAGATTCAGTCTGGCGTTGATGCTGCTATCAAAGCGGGTAACACCCTGCCGATGCGCAATATCCCGGTTGGTTCTACCGTTCATAACGTAGAAATGAAACCAGGTAAAGGCGGTCAGCTGGCGCGTTCTGCTGGTACCTATGTTCAGATCGTTGCTCGTGATGGTGCTTATGTCACCCTGCGTCTGCGTTCTGGCGAAATGCGCAAAGTTGAAGCTGACTGCCGCGCAACTCTGGGCGAAGTTGGCAATGCTGAGCATATGCTGCGCGTTCTGGGTAAAGCAGGTGCTGCACGCTGGCGTGGTGTTCGTCCTACCGTTCGCGGTACGGCGATGAACCCGGTAGATCACCCACATGGTGGTGGTGAAGGTCGTAACTTTGGTAAGCACCCGGTAACCCCGTGGGGCGTTCAGACCAAAGGTAAGAAGACCCGCAGCAACAAGCGTACTGATAAATTTATCGTACGTCGCCGTAGCAAATAATATTAGAGGATAAGCCATGCCACGTTCTCTCAAGAAAGGTCCTTTTATTGACCTGCACTTGCTGAAGAAGGTAGAGAAAGCGGTGGAAAGCGGTGACAAGAAGCCCCTGCGCACTTGGTCCCGTCGTTCAACGATCTTTCCAAACATGATCGGTTTGACCATCGCTGTCCATAATGGTCGTCAGCACGTTCCGGTATTTGTTTCCGACGAAATGGTCGGTCACAAACTGGGTGAATTTGCACCGACACGTACTTATCGCGGTCACGCGGCTGATAAAAAAGCCAAGAAGAAATAAGTAGGAGGAAGAGATGGAAACTTTAGCTCAACATCGCCACGCTCGTTCTTCTGCTCAAAAGGTTCGCCTGGTGGCAGACCTGATTCGCGGTAAGAAAGTGTCGCAGGCCCTGGACATTTTGACCTACACCAACAAGAAAGCGGCTGTACTGGTCAAGAAGGTTCTGGAATCTGCCATTGCTAACGCTGAACACAACGATGGCGCTGACATTGACGATCTGAAAGTTGCGAAAATTTTCGTAGACGAAGGCCCAAGCATGAAGCGCATTATGCCGCGTGCGAAAGGTCGTGCAGATCGCATCCTGAAGCGCACCAGCCACATTACTGTGGTTGTGTCCGATCGCTGAGACTCTGGAGACTAGCAATGGGTCAGAAAGTACATCCTAATGGTATTCGCCTGGGTATTGTAAAACCATGGAACTCTACCTGGTTTGCGAACACCAAAGAATTCGCTGACAACCTGGACAGCGATTTTAAAGTTCGTCAGTACCTTACTAAGGAACTGGCGAAGGCGTCCGTATCTCGTATCGTTATCGAGCGTCCGGCTAAGAGCATCCGTGTGACTATTCACACTGCTCGCCCGGGTATCGTTATCGGTAAGAAAGGCGAAGACGTCGAAAAACTGCGTAAGGTCGTAGCGGATATCGCTGGCGTTCCTGCACAGATCAATATCGCCGAAGTCCGTAAACCGGAACTGGACGCTAAATTGGTTGCTGACAGCATTACTTCACAGCTGGAACGTCGTGTTATGTTCCGTCGTGCTATGAAGCGTGCTGTACAGAACGCAATGCGTCTTGGCGCTAAAGGTATCAAAGTTGAAGTTAGCGGCCGTCTTGGCGGCGCGGAAATCGCTCGTACCGAATGGTACCGCGAAGGTCGCGTTCCGCTGCACACACTGCGTGCTGACATCGACTACAACACCTCTGAAGCGCACACCACTTATGGTGTAATCGGCGTTAAAGTGTGGATCTTCAAAGGTGAGATCCTGGGTGGTATGGCTGCTGTTGAACAACCGGAAAAACCGGCTGCTCAACCTAAAAAGCAGCAGCGTAAAGGCCGGAAATAAGGAGCGTCGCTGATGTTACAACCAAAGCGTACAAAATTCCGTAAAGTGCACAAAGGCCGCAACCGTGGTCTGGCGCAGGGTACGGATGTTAGCTTCGGCACTTTCGGTCTGAAAGCTGTTGGCCGTGGTCGTCTGACTGCACGTCAGATCGAAGCAGCACGTCGTGCTATGACCCGTGCAGTTAAGCGTCAAGGTAAGATCTGGATCCGTGTATTCCCGGACAAACCGATCACCGAAAAGCCGCTCGAAGTGCGTATGGGTAAAGGTAAAGGTAACGTAGAGTATTGGGTTGCCTTGATCCAGCCAGGTAAAGTCCTGTATGAAATGGACGGTGTGTCTGAAGAGCTGGCCCGTGAAGCATTCAAGCTGGCAGCAGCGAAACTGCCGATTAAAACCACCTTTGTAACTAAGACGGTGATGTAATGAAAGCAAAAGAGCTGCGTGAGAAGAGTGTTGAAGAGCTGAACACCGAGCTGCTGAACCTGCTGCGCGAGCAGTTTAACCTGCGTATGCAGGCAGCCAGTGGCCAGCTGCAACAGTCTCACCTGTTGAAGCAAGTGCGTCGTGATGTCGCACGCGTTAAGACTTTACTGACTGAGAAGGCGGGTGCGTAATGACCGATAAAATCCGTACTCTGCAAGGTCGCGTTGTTAGCGATAAAATGGAGAAATCCATCGTTGTTGCTATCGAACGTTTTGTGAAACACCCGATCTACGGTAAATTCATCAAGCGTACGACCAAACTGCACGTACATGACGAGAACAACGAATGCGGTACTGGTGACGTGGTTGAAATCCGCGAATGCCGTCCGCTGTCCAAGACTAAGTCCTGGACGCTGGTTCGCGTTGTAGAGAAAGCGATTCTGTAATACAGTACGCATTCTCAACGATAAACGGTCCAGAAATGGGCCGTTTATTTTTTCTACCCATATCTAAGAAGCGGTGTTATAATGCCGCGCCCCCGATATGGGGCTTTTTAACGACCCGAGATTTGGGTCCCAAAGTAGTAGTTGACATTAGCGGAGCACTGAAATGATCCAAGAACAGACTATGCTGACCGTCGCCGACAACTCCGGTGCACGTCGCGTAATGTGTATCAAGGTTCTGGGTGGCTCGCACCGTCGCTACGCAGGCGTAGGCGACATCATCAAGATCACCATCAAGGAAGCAATTCCGCGTGGTAAGGTCAAAAAAGGTGATGTGCTGAAGGCGGTAGTGGTGCGCACCAGGAAGGGTGTTCGTCGCCCGGACGGTTCTGTCATTCGCTTCGATGGTAATGCATGCGTTATTTTAAACAATAACAGTGAGCAGCCTATCGGTACGCGTATTTTTGGGCCGGTAACTCGTGAACTTCGTACTGAAAAGTTCATGAAAATTATCTCTCTGGCACCAGAAGTACTCTAAGGAGCGAATCATGGCAGCTAAAATCCGTCGTGATGACGAAGTTATCGTGTTAACCGGTAAAGATAAAGGTAAGCGCGGTAAAGTAAAAAATGTCCTGTCTTCCGGCAAGGTCATCGTTGAAGGTATCAACCTGGTTAAGAAACACCAGAAGCCGGTTCCGGCTCTGAACCAACCAGGCGGCATCGTAGAGAAAGAAGCAGCTATTCAGATCTCTAACCTTGCTATCTTCAATGCGGCAACCGGCAAGGCTGACCGTGTAGGCTTTAGATTCGAAGACGGCAAAAAAGTCCGTTTCTTCAAGTCTAATAGCGAAACTATCAAGTAATTTGGAGTAGTACGATGGCGAAACTGCATGATTACTACAAAGACGAAGTAGTTAAAAAACTCATGACTGAGTTTAACTACAATTCTGTCATGCAAGTCCCTCGGGTCGAGAAGATCACCCTGAACATGGGTGTTGGTGAAGCGATCGCTGACAAGAAACTGCTGGATAACGCAGCAGCTGACCTGGCAGCAATCTCCGGTCAAAAACCGTTTATCACCAAAGCACGCAAATCTGTTGCAGGCTTCAAAATCCGTCAGGGCTATCCGATCGGCTGTAAAGTAACTCTGCGTGGCGAACGCATGTGGGAGTTCTTTGAGCGCCTGATCACTATTGCTGTTCCACGTATCCGTGACTTCCGTGGCTTGTCCGCTAAGTCATTCGATGGTCGTGGTAACTACAGCATGGGTGTCCGTGAGCAGATCATCTTCCCAGAAATCGATTACGACAAAGTCGATCGCGTCCGTGGTTTGGATATTACCATTACCACTACTGCGAAATCTGATGAAGAAGGCCGTGCTCTGCTGGCTGCCTTTGACTTCCCGTTCCGCAAGTAAGGTAGGGTTACTGAATGGCTAAGCAATCAATGAAAGCACGCGAAGTAAAACGCGTAGCTTTAGCTGATAAATTCTTCGCTAAACGCGCTGAACTGAAAGCTATCATCTCTGATGTGAACGCAACCGACGAAGATCGTTGGAATGCAGTTCTGAAGCTGCAGACTCTGCCGCGTGATTCCAGCCCGTCTCGTCAGCGTAACCGCTGCCGTCAAACTGGTCGTCCGCACGCTTTCCTGCGGAAGTTCGGGTTGAGCCGTATTAAGGTCCGTGAAGCCGCTATGCGCGGTGAAATTCCGGGTCTGAAAAAGGCTAGCTGGTAATTGTCACCAATTGAATCACGGGAGTAAAGACAGATGAGCATGCAAGATCCGATCGCGGATATGCTGACCCGTATCCGTAACGGTCAGGCCGCGAACAAAGTTGCGGTCACCATGCCTTCCTCCAAGCTGAAAGTGGCAATCGCCAACGTGCTGAAGGAAGAAGGTTATATTGAAGAATTTAAAGTTGAAGGCGACACCAAGCCGGAACTGGAACTTACGCTTAAGTATTTCCAGGGTAAAGCTGTTGTAGAAAGCATTCAGCGTGTCAGCCGCCCAGGTCTGCGCATCTATAAGAAAAAAGATGAGCTGCCGAAAGTTATGGCCGGCATGGGTATCGCAGTTGTTTCTACCTCTAAAGGTGTTATGACTGATCGTGCAGCGCGCCAAGCTGGTCTTGGTGGCGAAATTATCTGCTACGTAGCCTAATCGGAGGAAAAAATGTCTCGTGTTGCTAAAGCACCGGTCGTTGTTCCTGCCGGCGTTGATGTAAAAATCAACGGTCAGGTTATTACGATCAAAGGTAAAAACGGCGAGCTGACTCGTACTCTCAACGATGCTGTTGAAGTGAATCATGCAGATAATACTCTGACCTTCGGTCCGCGTGCTGGTTACGTGGATGGATGGGCTCAGGCTGGTACCGCGCGTGCCCTGCTGAATTCAATGGTTATCGGTGTTACCGAAGGCTTCACTAAGAAGCTGCAGCTGGTTGGTGTAGGTTATCGTGCAGCGGTCAAAGGGAATGCAGTAAACCTGTCTCTGGGTTTCTCTCATCCTGTTGATCATCAGCTGCCAGCGGGGATCACCGCAGAATGTCCGACTCAGACTGAAATCGTGCTGAAAGGCGCTGATAAACAGCTGATCGGTCAGGTTGCAGCGGATCTGCGCGCCTACCGTCGTCCTGAGCCTTATAAAGGCAAGGGTGTTCGTTACGCCGACGAAGTCGTGCGTACCAAAGAGGCTAAGAAGAAGTAAGGTAACACTATGGATAAGAAATCTGCTCGTATCCGTCGTGCGACCCGCGCACGCCGCAAGCTCCAGGAGCTGGGTGCAACTCGCCTGGTGGTACATCGTACCCCGCGTCATATTTACGCACAGGTTATTGCACCGAACGGTTCTGAAGTTCTGGTAGCTGCTTCTACTGTAGAAAAAGCTATCGCTGAACAATTGAAGTACACCGGTAACAAAGACGCTGCTGCAGCTGTGGGTAAAGCTGTTGCCGAACGCGCTCTGGAAAAAGGCATCAAAGATGTTTCTTTTGACCGTTCCGGGTTCCAATATCATGGTCGTGTCCAGGCACTGGCAGATGCTGCCCGTGAAGCTGGCCTTCAGTTCTAAGGTAGAGGTGTAAGATGGCTCACATCGAAAAACAGGCTGGCGAACTGCAGGAAAAGCTGATCGCGGTTAACCGCGTATCTAAAACCGTTAAAGGTGGTCGTATTTTCTCCTTCACAGCTCTGACTGTTGTTGGCGATGGTAACGGTCGCGTTGGTTTTGGTTACGGTAAAGCGCGTGAAGTCCCAGCAGCGATCCAGAAAGCGATGGAAAAAGCCCGTCGCAATATGATTAACGTCGCGCTGAACCACGGCACCCTGCAGCACCCGGTTAAAGGTGTTCACACGGGTTCTCGTGTATTCATGCAGCCGGCTTCAGAAGGTACCGGTATTATTGCCGGTGGTGCAATGCGCGCCGTTCTGGAAGTCGCTGGAGTTCATAACGTACTGGCTAAAGCATATGGTTCCACCAACCCGATTAACGTGGTTCGTGCAACTATTGATGGCCTGGAAAATATGAATTCTCCAGAAATGGTCGCTGCCAAGCGTGGTAAATCCGTTGAAGAAATTCTGGGGTAATTGACCATGGCAAAGACTATTAAAATCACTCAAACCCGCAGTGCAATCGGTCGTCTGCCGAAACACAAGGCAACGCTGCTTGGCCTGGGTCTGCGTCGTATTGGTCATACCGTTGAGCGCGAGGATACTCCCGCTGTTCGTGGTATGGTCAACGCGGTTTCCTTCATGGTTAAAGTTGAGGAGTAAGAGATGCGTTTAAATACTCTGTCTCCGGCCGAAGGCTCTAAAAAGGCGGGAAAACGCCTTGGTCGTGGTATCGGTTCTGGCCTCGGTAAAACCGGCGGTCGTGGTCACAAAGGTCAGAACTCACGTTCTGGTGGTGGCGTACGTCGTGGTTTCGAGGGTGGTCAGATGCCTCTGTACCGTCGTCTGCCGAAGTTCGGCTTCACTTCTCGTAAAGCGATGATCACGGCAGAAGTTCGTCTGTCCGATCTGGCTAAAGTAGAAGGCGGCGTTGTAGACCTGAACACGCTGAAAGCGGCAAACATTATCGGTGTCCAGATCGAGTTCGCGAAAGTGATCCTGGCTGGTGAAGTTTCAACTCCGGTAACTGTTCGTGGCCTGCGTGTTTCTAAGGGCGCTCGTGCTGCTATCGAAGCTGCTGGCGGTAAAATCGAGGAATAAGTAGCAGATGGCTAAACAACCGGGATTAGATTTTCAAAGTGCCAAAGGTGGCTTAGGCGAGCTGAAACGCAGACTGCTGTTTGTAATCGGCGCGCTGATTGTGTTCCGCATTGGCTCTTTCATTCCGATCCCTGGTATTGATGCCACTGTACTTGCCAAACTGCTTGAACAACAGCGAGGCACCATCATTGAAATGTTTAACATGTTCTCTGGTGGTGCACTCAGCCGTGCTTCAATCTTTGCTCTGGGTATCATGCCGTATATTTCGGCATCGATTATTATCCAGCTGTTGACGGTCGTTCATCCGACCCTCGCAGAAATGAAGAAAGAAGGGGAGTCTGGTCGTCGTAAGATCAGCCAGTACACCCGCTACGGTACTCTGGTGTTGGCGATATTCCAGTCGATCGGTATTGCTACCGGTCTGCCGAATATGCCTGGTATGCAAGGTCTGGTAATCAATCCAGGCTTTGCATTCTATTTCGCTGCTGTTGTAAGTCTGGTCACAGGAACAATGTTCCTGATGTGGCTCGGCGAACAGATCACTGAGCGCGGTATCGGTAACGGTATCTCAATCATTATCTTCGCTGGTATCGTTGCGGGACTCCCGCCAGCCATTGCCCATACGATCGAGCAAGCGCGTCAAGGCGACCTGCACTTCCTCCTGTTGCTGTTGGTTGCAGTATTAGTATTTGCAGTGACGTTCTTTGTTGTGTTTGTTGAACGTGGTCAACGCCGCATTGTGGTAAACTACGCGAAACGCCAGCAAGGTCGTCGTGTCTATGCTGCACAGAGCACACATTTACCGTTGAAAGTGAATATGGCAGGGGTTATCCCGGCAATCTTCGCTTCCAGCATTATTCTGTTCCCGGCGACCATCGCGTCATGGTTCGGGGGCGGTACCGGTTGGAACTGGCTGACAACAATTTCGCTGTATTTGCAGCCAGGGCAACCGCTTTATGTGTTACTCTATGCGTCTGCAATCATCTTCTTCTGTTTCTTCTATACGGCGTTGGTTTTCAACCCAAGAGAAACAGCAGATAACCTGAAGAAGTCCGGTGCATTTGTACCAGGAATTCGTCCGGGAGAGCAAACGGCGAAGTATATCGATAAAGTAATGACTCGTTTGACCCTGGTCGGCGCGCTCTATATTACTTTTATCTGCCTGATCCCGGAGTTCATGCGTGACGCAATGAAAGTGCCGTTCTACTTTGGTGGGACCTCACTGCTCATCGTTGTCGTTGTGATTATGGACTTTATGGCTCAAGTGCAAACTCTGATGATGTCCAGTCAGTACGAGTCTGCATTGAAGAAGGCGAACCTGAAAGGCTACGGCCGCTAAAGGTCGCTCGAGAAGTTACGGAGAGTAAAAATGAAAGTTCGTGCTTCCGTCAAGAAATTATGCCGTAACTGCAAAATCGTTAAGCGTGATGGCGTCATCCGTGTGATTTGCAGTGCCGAGCCGAAGCATAAACAGCGCCAAGGCTGATTAATTCGCATATTTTTCTTGCAAAGTTGGGTTGAGCTGGCTAGATTAGCCAGCCAATCTTTTGTATGTCTGTGCGTATCCATTTGAGTATCCTGAAAACGGGCTTTTCAGCATGGTGCGTACATATTAAATAGTAGGAGTGCATAGTGGCCCGTATAGCAGGCATTAACATTCCTGATCAAAAACACGCTGTGATCGCGTTAACCTCGATCTACGGTGTCGGCAAGACCCGTTCCAAAGCCATTCTGGCCTCTGCGGGTATCGCTGAAGATGTTAAGATCAGTGAGCTGTCTGAAGAACAAATCGACACGCTGCGTGACGAAGTTGCCAAATTTGTCGTTGAAGGTGATCTGCGCCGTGAAGTTAGCATGAGCATCAAGCGCCTGATGGATCTTGGTTGCTACCGCGGTTTGCGTCATCGTCGTGGTCTGCCTGTGCGCGGTCAGCGTACTAAGACCAACGCACGTACCCGTAAGGGTCCGCGCAAACCGATCAAGAAATAATCGGGGTGATTGAATAATGGCAAAGGCACCAGTTCGTGCACGTAAGCGTGTAAGAAAACAAGTCTCTGACGGCGTGGCTCATGTCCATGCTTCTTTCAACAACACAATCGTTACTATTACTGATCGTCAGGGTAACGCTTTGGGTTGGGCAACAGCCGGTGGTTCCGGTTTCCGTGGTTCTCGCAAATCCACTCCGTTTGCAGCTCAGGTTGCAGCTGAGCGTTGCGCTGACGCCGTGAAAGAATACGGTATCAAGAATCTGGAAGTTATGGTCAAGGGACCGGGTCCGGGTCGCGAATCTACCATTCGTGCTCTGAACGCCGCTGGTTTCCGCATCACTAATATTACTGATGTGACTCCGATCCCTCACAACGGTTGTCGTCCGCCGAAAAAACGTCGCGTATAACGCTCGTTTTTAGGAATGTTGGAGAAAGAAAATGGCAAGATATTTGGGTCCTAAGCTCAAGCTGAGCCGTCGCGAGGGCACAGACCTGTTCCTGAAGTCTGGCGTTCGCGCGATTGATACCAAGTGTAAGATTGAACAAGCTCCTGGCCAGCACGGTGCGCGTAAACCGCGTCTGTCTGACTATGGTGTACAGTTGCGTGAAAAGCAAAAAGTTCGCCGTATCTACGGTGTGCTCGAGCGTCAGTTCCGTAACTATTATAAAGAAGCAGCACGTCTGAAAGGCAACACCGGTGAAAACCTGTTGGCTCTGCTGGAAGGTCGTCTGGACAACGTTGTATACCGTATGGGCTTCGGCGCCACTCGTGCTGAAGCACGTCAGCTGGTTAGCCACAAGGCTATCATGGTAAACGGTCGTGTTGTTAACATCGCTTCTTATCAGGTTAGCCCGAATGATGTGGTCAGTATCCGTGAGAAAGCGAAAAAGCAATCTCGCGTGAAAGCCGCTCTGGAGCTGGCTGAGCAGCGTGAAAAGCCAACCTGGCTGGAAGTTGATGGTGGCAAGATGGAAGGTACGTTTAAGCGTAAGCCTGAGCGTTCTGATCTGTCTGCGGACATTAACGAACACCTGATCGTCGAGCTTTACTCCAAGTAAAGCTTAGTACCAAAGAGAGGACACAATGCAGGGTTCTGTGACAGAGTTTCTAAAACCGCGCCTGGTAGATATCGAGCAAGTGAGTTCGACGCACGCCAAGGTGACCCTTGAGCCTTTAGAGCGTGGCTTTGGCCATACTCTGGGTAACGCACTGCGCCGTATTCTGCTCTCATCGATGCCGGGTTGCGCGGTGACCGAAGTTGAGATTGATGGTGTACTTCATGAGTACAGCACCAAAGAGGGTGTTCAGGAGGATATCCTGGAAATCCTGCTCAACCTGAAAGGGCTGGCGGTGAGAGTTCAAGGTAAAGATGAAGTTATTCTTACCCTGAATAAATCTGGCATTGGCCCTGTGACTGCAGCCGACATTACCCATGATGGTGATGTCGAAATCGTCAAGCCGCAGCACGTGATCTGCCACCTGACCGATGAGAACGCGTCTATTAGCATGCGTATCAAAGTTCAGCGCGGTCGTGGTTATGTGCCGGCTTCTGCCCGAATTCATTCGGAAGAAGATGAGCGCCCAATCGGCCGTCTGCTGGTCGACGCATGCTACAGCCCTGTAGAGCGAATTGCCTACAATGTTGAAGCAGCGCGTGTAGAACAGCGTACCGACCTGGACAAGCTGGTCATCGAAATGGAAACCAACGGCACAATCGATCCTGAAGAGGCGATTCGTCGTGCGGCGACCATCCTGGCAGAACAACTTGAAGCTTTCGTTGACTTACGTGATGTTCGTCAGCCGGAAGTGAAAGAAGAGAAACCAGAATTCGATCCGATCCTGCTGCGCCCTGTTGACGATCTGGAATTGACTGTCCGCTCTGCTAACTGCCTCAAAGCAGAAGCTATCCACTATATCGGTGATCTGGTACAGCGTACCGAGGTTGAGCTGCTCAAAACGCCTAACCTTGGTAAAAAATCTCTTACTGAGATTAAAGACGTGCTGGCTTCCCGTGGTTTGTCTCTGGGCATGCGCCTGGAAAACTGGCCACCGGCAAGCATCGCTGACGAGTAACCGGATCACAGGTTAAGGTTTTACTGAGAAGGATAAGGTCATGCGCCATCGTAAGAGTGGTCGTCAACTGAACCGCAACAGCAGCCATCGCCAGGCTATGTTCCGCAACATGGCAGGTTCACTGGTTCGTCATGAGATCATCAAGACGACCCTGCCTAAAGCGAAAGAGCTGCGTCGCGTAGTTGAGCCGCTGATTACTCTTGCCAAGACTGATAGCGTAGCTAATCGTCGTCTGGCATTCGCCCGTACTCGTGATAACGAGATCGTGGCAAAACTGTTTAACGAGCTGGGCCCGCGTTTCGCGAGCCGCGCCGGTGGTTACACTCGCATTCTGAAGTGTGGCTTCCGTGCAGGCGACAACGCGCCGATGGCATACATCGAGCTGGTTGATCGCTCTGAATCGAAAGCAGAAGCTGCTGCAGAGTAATCTGCAGTAACATAGAAAAACCCGCTTCGGCGGGTTTTTTTATTTTCCTCTCCCGGTGTTCATCACCATCCCACTCCCATTTTCCTCGATCCCTTTCTGATGTTATTCGTTCATCTGAGCAGGTATGCTTAAAAAATCTTTTTCTGCCTGAACGAGGAAGCACTATGTATCGCATTGGAGAACTGGCGAAGCTGGCTGGCGTTACACCTGATACCGTTCGTTATTACGAAAAACAACATATGATGGATCACGAAGTTCGTACGCAGGGCGGTTTCCGGCTTTATACCGACCACGATCTTCAGCGACTTAAGTTTATCCGTCATGCCCGGCAACTTGGTTTTACGCTGGAGTCGATCCGCGAGTTGCTCTCGATCCGGGTCGATCCTGAGCATCACACCTGTCAGGAATCAAAAAGTATCGTGCAGGCCAGGTTAAGCGAAGTTGAAGAAAGAATTGAAGAGTTGCAGACAATGCGACGCTCGTTGCAGCGGCTGAACGATGCCTGTTGCGGAACCGCACACAGCAGCGTGTATTGTTCGATCCTGGAAGCGCTGGAGCAGGGAAGCGGAAGTAAAGCTGAGGTCGGTTGATCTTTAGCAGAGTCAGATCTACACTCGCCACGTTTTATATAACAATCCGGAGAAATTATGAGTCGCTATCAGCACCAGAAAGGGCAGATAAACGATAATGCGCTTGAAGCATTACTGCATGATCCACTGTTTCGTCAGCGCATTGAGAAAAACAAGAAAGGGAAAGGCAGTTATCTGCGTAAAGCGAAACATGCTAAACGTGGTGGTCAGGAGGCCAGTGGCAAAAAAGTGGAGCACTTTTTTACCACTGGCCTTCTTGTTTCAGTCGCCTGTTAAGGATAAGGGCGGCTGTTTTGTTCTTTCAGCAGATCACGAATTTCAGTTAACAGTACTTCTTCTTTTGAAGGCGCTGGCGGTGCTTTTGGCTCTTCCTCTTTCTTCCGATGAAGTCTGTTGATCAGTTTTATCGCCAGGAAAATAGCGAACGCCACGATCACGAAATCAAAAATATTCTGAATAAACACGCCGTAATGCATCACTACCGCAGGAATGTCGCCCTGCGCTTCACGTAGCGTAAATGCAAACTGTTTGAAATCAATCCCGCCAATCAGCAAACCCAGCGGTGGCATGATGATGTCGGCCACCAGAGAAGAGACGATTTTACCGAATGCCGCACCAATGATGACACCCACTGCCAGGTCGATCACATTCCCACGCATCGCAAATGCGCGAAACTCTTTTAACATGCTCATTTTATTCTCCTTATAACTGCAGACCGACTTAAGTCTAACAAAGCTCGATTTAATTTCCATGTAAGCAGGACAATTGAGTTAAATTACTAATCCTTTTGTAAATGAAGGGATTAAATAAAAAAGGCGCTACATTTAGCGCCTTTAATTGCTTACAGGAAGAAGGGGCTGGGCTGGAACAGCCTTTCCACATCTGAGATAAATTTCTTATCTGTCAGGAACATAATCACGTGATCCCCCTGCTCAATACGTAAATTATCATTAGCGATCATCACATCGTTACCACGCACTACTGCGCCAATAATAGTTCCAGGTGGAAGTTTAATATCATCGATCACCCTACCCACCACGCGTGAGGTACTCTCGTCGCCGTGCGCAACGGCTTCAATGGCTTCAGCTACCCCGCGGCGCAATGAGGAGACGCCCACAATATCAGCCTTCCGAACGTGGCTGAGCAGCGCGGATATTGTTGCTTCCTGTGGTGAGATCGCAATGTCGATCACGCTGCCCTGCACCAGATCCACATAGGCGCGGCGCTGGATCAACACCATCACTTTTTTCGCTCCCATGCGCTTTGCCAGCATGGCAGACATGATGTTTGCTTCGTCATCGTTAGTGACGGCAATAAAGAGATCCACTTGATCGATATGCTCTTCCGCCAGCAACTCCTGATCCGACGCATCACCATAAAATACGATGGTATTTTGCAGCTTTTCCGCCAGCTCGGCGGCGCGTTTTTGATCGCGCTCGATCAGCTTCACGCTGTAGTCTTTTTCCAACTGACGCGCGAGGCCTGCCCCCACATTACCCCCCCCTACCAGCATGATGCGCTTGTAAGGCTTTTCGAGTCGCTGAAGTTCGCTCATTACCGCGCGGATATGCTGCGAAGCGGCGATGAAAAACACCTCATCACCCGCTTCGACGATGGTTGAACCCTGTGGCCGGATAGGTCGATCATGGCGAAATATCGCGGCGACGCGGGTATCAATATGCGGCATATGTTCGCGCATGGTAGATAACGCATTGCCCACCAGTGGCCCGCCATAATACGCTTTAACCACGGCCAGGCTGACTTTGCCTTCGGCAAAGTTAACGACTTGCAGCGCGCCCGGATATTCAATCAGACGATGAATGCTGTCGATCACCAGTTGCTCAGGGGCAATCAGATGATCGATAGGCACCGCTTCAGAGTGGAAGAGTTTATCGGCATCGCGGATATAGTCGGGGGAGCGAATACGAGCGATACGGTTGGGCGTATTGAAGAGTGAATACGCTACCTGGCAGGCGACCATATTCGTTTCATCAGAACTGGTCACTGCGACAAGCATATCGGCATCATCGGCACCGGCTTCACGTAAAACACGTGGGTGCGAGCCGTGACCCTGAACTACCCGCAGATCAAATTTGTCCTGCAGGCTATGCAGTCTGTCGCCATTGATATCAACGATAGTAATATCGTTGTTCTCACCGACCAGGTTTTCTGCCAGCGTGCCGCCAACCTGTCCGGCACCCAGAATGATTATTTTCATCAGTTGCGGCTCGTCATATCAGTCACTGTTTGATTAGCTTAGCGTAATAGAAGCCATCACCCTCTTCCACACCCGGCAGATTCTGCTTGCCTGGATTATCCGGCGTGCCGGTAACGCTGAGCATTGCCCCCGGCGTGCGTGCCAGAAACGCGGCGATTTGCTGACTGTTCTCTTCCGGCAATACGGAACAAGTGGCGTAGACCAGCGTGCCGCCAGGCTTAAGATGAGGCCAGATCGCATCCAGGATCTCTGCCTGTAACTGAGCGAGTTCAGCAATGTCACGATCGCGACGTAGCCATTTAATGTCAGGATGACGGCGGATAACGCCTGTCGCCGAGCATGGCGCATCGAGCAGGATACGGTCAAACTGCTGCTCACCACACCATTGTGCCGGGGTCCGCCCATTACCCTGCTTAACCTGTGCTTTCATGCCCAGACGTTTCAGGTTGTCATAGACGCGTGAAAGGCGTTTTTCATCGACATCAACTGCCAGCACGTGAGCTTCAGGCGCCACTTCAAGAATATGCGTCGTTTTGCCGCCAGGCGCTGCGCACAGATCGAGAATGTGTTCACCGTTTTCAGGTTCAAGGAAGGTCATGCACCCCTGCGCTGAAGCATCCTGTACGGTTACCCAACCTTCTTCAAAACCTGGCAGGGTATGAACAGGAGCAGGGGATTCAAGACGCACCGCATCCGGATAGTCGGGGTGCGTAAAACCCTGTTGCCCGGACTCTTCGAGTAATGCCAGCAAGGCATCGCGTGAATGGTGATTGCGATTGACGCGTAGCCACATCGGCGGTCGTTGATTGTTCGCTTCGACGATCGCTTGCCACTGCTGCGGATACGCTTTACGCAGGCGACTCAGCAACCATTCGGGATGGAGGAAGCGGCTCTCACTGGTAGCGAATTCGGCCATCAGCGTTTCCTGCTGGCGCTGAAACTGACGAAGTACGCCGTTAATCAGACCTTTTAGCTGTGGCCTTTTTATTACCACCGCCCCTTCAACGGTTTCGGCAAGCGCGGCATGGGGGGGAATACGCGTGTGCAGGAGCTGATAAAACCCCACCATGATCAAATAATGGATAGTGCGTTGTTTCCCGGTCATAGGACGCGACATCAATTTTGTGATGAGCCACTCCATCTGCGGCAGGGTACGCAGAACGCCAAAGCACAACTCCTGAAGCAGTGCTTTATCTTTATCGGATACTTTTTGTTGTAACAGTGGCAGGACATTACTGAGGGACTGGCCTTTCTCGACGACCTGTTCGATAGCCTGGGCTGCCATGCTGCGTAAATTGATATTTTTTTTCATAGCCACAAAATAAAAATGCCCGGAAACACCGGGCTTGAGACGTTATGCTCGTCAGGCAAGACGATGACCAGGAACAAACCATTCCCGGCGGGAGTTGAGCAGATCCTGCGCGCTCATTGCTTTTTTGCCGGCCGGTTGTAGCGATTCTACATTCAGAATGCCATCCCCCGTGGCGACCTGGATACCCTGTTTGGTGGCGTCCACAATCGTACCCGGCTCGGCGGTAGTCCCGGTATCGATGACCGACGCCTTCCAGATTTTCAGCGGCTGACCGTCAATTTCCAGCCAGCTCATCGGCCAGGGGTTGAACGCGCGGATACAGCGCTCAAGTTGGGCGGCAGACAGTGACCAGTTCACGCGCGCTTCTTCTTTACTGAGTTTCTCAGCATAGGTAACCTGCGCTTCGTCCTGAACCTGCGGCTGAGCGGTACCGTTCGCCAGCTGCGCCAGTGTTTCAATGAGCCCTGCAGGGCCTAAACCAGCAAGCTTATCGTACAGTGTTGCGCTGGTATCTTCGTCAGTGATCGGACAGACAAGCTTATAAAGCATATCGCCGGTATCAAGCCCGACATCCATCTGCATGATCGTGACGCCGGTTTCCGTATCGCCAGCCCAGAGTGCACGCTGAATCGGTGCCGCACCGCGCCAGCGAGGAAGCAGCGATCCGTGAACGTTAATACAGCCCAGACGAGGCATATCCAGTACGGCTTTGGGCAGAATCAGGCCATAGGCCACTACAACCATCACATCTGCGTGTAAGTCGGCGACGAGCTGCTGGTTTTCCTGAGGGCGTAACGACGCCGGCTGGAAGACCGGCAAACCGTTCTCTTCCGCCAGCACTTTTACCGGGCTCGGCATCAGCTTTTTGCCACGGCCAGCCGGGCGGTCAGGTTGGGTAAATACACCAACAACGTGATGTCCGGATGACAACAGCGCGTCAAGATGACGCGCTGCAAAGTCAGGTGTACCCGCAAAAATAATACGTAGTGAATCTGACACGTTGATTCTTGTCCTTAAGCCCGTGCGTTCAGGCGGTCGAGTTTTTCAACTTTCTGGCGAATACGTTGTTGCTTTAGCGGCGACAGATAATCAATAAACAGTTTACCGACCAGGTGATCCATTTCATGCTGAATACAGATCGCCAGCAG
This sequence comes from Enterobacter kobei, assembly GCF_018323985.1. Lineage (GTDB taxonomy): Bacteria > Pseudomonadota > Gammaproteobacteria > Enterobacterales > Enterobacteriaceae > Enterobacter_D > Enterobacter_D kobei_A. Next base: position 455,277 of record NZ_AP024590.1, read on the forward strand.
GCCATCCGCTTCCAGTTCAAACGGCTTACCGTCTCTGTCGAGCGCACGAATTTTTACTTTCTCTGCACGCGGAACCAGAGCGCGCTGCTCCGGGATCGACAGGCAGCCTTCCTCAATACCGGTTTCTCCGCTTTTTTCCAGCAGTTCCGGGTTGATTAAGACCAGGCGGCCATCGCGGTTTTCAGAGACGTCGATAACGATAATACGCTGATGAATATCAACCTGCGTTGCGGCAAGGCCGATACCCTCTTCGGCATACATGGTTTCGAACATATCATCAACGATACGCTGAATGTCTGCATTCACTTCTTTTACCGGTTCAGCGACTTTGCGAAGGCGCTCGTCCGGAATATGTAACACGTGCAAAACTGCCATAAATATCCAGAGTTGTGTTCAGGAGTAGAAAACATTATTCCTCCTATTCTAGACAAATCCCCCACTGATTGACAGCATCAGTGACCAATCGCAAAAATTGCTGAGACTGCCTGTGGCAAGGGGAAAGGATGACTCTGACAGAGATTTGGTTGCGCTTGATCCAGGTGGGTGATCTGTATGGCGACAAGATGCTTAATGCCGCCCAGTGTTTACTGCGTAACCCGGATAACATAACGCCAGCACTGTATCAGGCTGGCCTGACGGCCCGGCAGATCGCCAGGTTTCAGGCACTGACTGCGCGTGAAGTTGAAAACAGCCTGGCGTGGCTTGAGGCACCGGATCACCATCTGTTGCTTGCCAGTGATGTGGCTTTCCCGCCACAGTTGCGGGCCATTGAGGATTATCCTGGGGCACTCTTTGTCGAAGGCGATCCTGCCATCCTGACATCGCCACAGTTAGGGGTTGTCGGCAGCCGGGCACATTCCTGGTATGGCGAGCGATGGGGCCGTCAGTTATGTGAACAGCTCGTTCATTATGGCATGACGATTACCAGCGGTCTGGCGCTGGGGATCGACAGCATCGCCCACCGCGCCGCACTGGATGCCAGGGGTAAAACTATCGCTGTGCTGGGTAACGGTTTATACAGCGTCTATCCAAAGCGACATCGCACGCTTGCCGCCTCGATTGTAGCCTCAGGCGGTGCGCTGATCTCGGAGTTTCCTTTATCAGCTGTACCCTGGTCCGCTAATTTTCCGCGACGAAACCGAATTATCAGCGGCCTGAGTCGCGGCGTACTGGTGGTGGAAGCGGCGCTTAAAAGCGGTTCTCTTGTTACGGCACGCTGTGCCCTTGAGCAGGGACGTGAGGTTTATGCTCTGCCGGGACCACTGGGTAATCCGGGTTGTGAAGGTCCGCATAGCCTCATCAAACAGGGGGCTACGCTGGTCACCTGTGCAGAAGACATCCTGGAAAATTTACAATATGGGCTACATTGGGTGCCAGATCACAGCGATAACGTAATTAATTCTCCAGAACCGGATAACCCGGCATTGCCATTTCCTGAGCTCCTGGCTAACGTAGGAGATGAGGTAACACCTGTTGACGTCGTCGCTGAACGTGCCGGCCAACCTGTGCCAGTGATTGTGGCTCAGCTACTCGAACTGGAGTTAGCAGGATGGATCGCAGTTGTACCCGGCGGCTATGTCCGATTGAGGAGGGCAAGCCATGTTCGACGTACTAATGTATTTGTTTGAGACTTACATCCACAACGAAGCGGAATTACGCGTGGATCAGGACAAACTGGAGTCAGATCTGACGGACGCTGGTTTTGATCGTGAGGACATTTACAACGCGTTATTGTGGCTTGAAAAGCTCGCTGATTATCAGGAAGGCCTCGCCGAACCGATGCAGCTTGCTTCAGACCCACTCTCTGTTCGTATCTATACCGCAGAAGAGTGTGAAAGGCTGGATGCCAGTTGCCGGGGATTCTTGTTATTCCTGGAGCAGATTCAGGTGCTAAACCTCGAAACGCGAGAAATGGTCATTGAACGCGTGCTGGCGCTGGATACCGCAGAGTTCGATCTGGAAGATCTAAAATGGGTCATTCTGATGGTGCTGTTTAATATCCCTGGATGTGAAAACGCCTATCAGCAGATGGAAGAATTACTCTTTGAAGTGAATGAAGGTATGCTGCACTAAATCATCATTGCAGCAGCAAGAGTTGTTATGGCCAAATCAGCACTGTTCTCGGTGCCTAATCAGGAGCCCTGTCCACAATGTGGGGCTCAGCTTGTTATTCGTTCCGGGAAGCACGGACCCTTCCTTGGTTGCTCCCACTACCCGGAGTGCGATTTTGTTCGCCCGCTAAAAAGTCAGGCTGACGGTCATATCGTGAAAGTTCTGGAGGGGCAGCTATGTCCGCTCTGTGGGGCTGAACTGGTGTTGCGCCAGGGGCGGTACGGCATGTTTATCGGCTGTAGTCATTATCCCGCTTGTGAACACACAGAACTCATTGATAAACCGGATGATACCGCCATCACCTGTCCACAGTGTCAGGCTGGCCATCTGGTGCAACGTCGCTCTCGTTACGGCAAAACCTTTTATTCCTGCGATGGTTACCCAGACTGTCAGTTCGTCATCAATTTCAAACCTATTGCTGGTGTGTGTCCTGCCTGCCAGTATCCGTTACTCATCGAAAAGAAAACCGCGCAGGGCATTAAACGCTTCTGTGCCAGTAAACAATGTGGAAAGCCGGTTCCGGCGGAATTAAACAGTGAAGAATAACCTGCAATCAGATGTTATCGCTCATGCGGTGGCAGTACTGAATAATAAAGAAGTCATCGCTTATCCCACAGAAGCTGTTTTTGGTGTCGGTTGTGATCCCGACAGCGAGATAGCAGTTCAGCGTCTGCTTGAATTAAAGCAACGGCCAGTCGAAAAGGGATTGATCCTTATCGCAGCCAGTTTTGAGCAGCTCAAACCTTATATCGACGACAGCACCCTTAATGAATCGCAGCGTGAGGCCGTGTTTGCCAGCTGGCCCGGGCCGGTGACGTTCGTTTTTCCGGCACGAGCAACTACACCACGCTGGTTAACAGGGCGTTTTAATACGCTCGCCGTGCGTGTCACCGATCATCCACTGGTGGTGGCTCTGTGCGAGGCTTATGGTAAACCGCTGGTCTCTACCAGTGCCAATCTGACGGGATTACCCCCTTGTCGCACGACGCAGGAAGTACGTGCACAGTTCGGTGATGATTTCCCGGTAGTGGAAGGCGAAACCGGTGGGCGTAAGAACCCTTCCGAAATCCGCGATGCGCTGTCCGGTGAGCGCTTCCGACAGGGGTGATATATGGAAAGCTATGCCGTCTTTGGTAACCCGATTGCTCACAGTAAATCTCCTTTTATCCATCAGCAATTTGCGCAGCAGTTGCGCATTGATCATCCCTATGGTCGCGTACTGGCGCCGGTGGATGACTTCATAAATACGCTGAATGCGTTTTTTGCTGCTGGTGGAAAGGGCGCAAATATCACGGTTCCTTTTAAAGAAGAGGCGTTTGCCCGTGCGGATGCGTTGACGGAGCGTGCGGCGCTGGCAGGGGCAGTCAATACCCTTAAACGCCTGGAGGATGGCCGTTTGCTGGGCGACAATACGGATGGCACGGGGCTGTTGAGCGATCTTGAGAGACTGGGATTTATTAAGCCAGGCTTTCGCATTTTGTTGATAGGTGCGGGTGGCGCTGCGCGGGGCGTTTTGCTGCCTTTACTGTCGCTGGGGTGCACGGTAACCATTACCAACCGTACTTTTTCACGTGCGGATGCGCTGGCAAACGTCTTTAAGCATACTGGCAGCGTGAAGGCGGTGGCGATCGATCACCTTGCCGATCATAAATTTGATCTGATCATCAATGCCACATCAAGCGGTATCAGCGGTGAGATCCCGGCGATCCCGACGTCACTTGTTCATCCACAGGTGTACTGTTACGACATGTTCTATCAAAAAGGAAATACGCCGTTTCTGGACTGGTGTGAACAGCATGGGGCAAAGCAATGTGCTGATGGGGTAGGTATGCTGGTGTCGCAGGCCGCCCATGCGGTTCTGCTGTGGCATGGCGTATTACCGGAAACCGCAGCGGTGATTAATCAACTTAAGCAGGAAATAGCGCAGTGAATCAGGCTATCCAGTTTCCGGATCGTGAAGAGTGGCGTGCTGAACTGCAGGCGGTATGCTTTCCGGTCCTGGTAAACGGTATGCAGCTCACCTGTGCAATAAAAGGGAGTTCGCTGGCGTACCGTTATCAGGGTAGTACGCCAGAACAGTGGTTAGCGCTTTTCCAGGCTAACCGCTGGGATATAGAAGAAGAGGCCGAGCAGCTACTCCGTGAACAGCAAGAAGACGATCAGGGCTGGCTCTGGCTACCCTGAGCCAGATAGTCGTCTTTCCATTTGACGTAGTTACTGGCTGAATATTTCAGACCGTCAATTTCCGCCTCTGTTAAGGGGCGGATCTGTTTAACGGGGCTGCCTAAATAGAGATAACCCGTTTCAAGCCGTTTGTTTTGTGGAACCAGACTACCTGCTCCAATCATCACATCGTCTTCTACAACAACACCGTCCAACAGAATCGATCCCATTCCGACCAGCACGCGATTGCCAATGGTGCAGCCGTGCAGCATAACTTTATGCCCGACGGTGACGTCTTCCCCGATAACCAGTGGATTACCTTCCGGCTTATAAGCCGACTTATGGGTCACGTGCAGCACGCTGCCGTCCTGAATATTGCTGCGAGCGCCTATCTCGACATAATTGACGTCGCCGCGGATGGCGACAAGCGGCCAGATCCCCACGTCATCAGCCATTCTGACATCTCCAATGACGACGCTGGTGGTATCAATCATTACGCGTTGCCCCACTTTCGGGAACAGATCCTTATAAGGACGTAAGACAGCAGACATAAATACCTCAGTATTTGTGAAGGGTAATGGTGACTTTGGGTCCATTATTAGCGTGGCGCAAGCCTTTTACGCGTCAAAATTTAAGCAGATCGAACAGGATCACAGCGATAAGAATGAAAAAACAACACTCAGAAAAAAAGATCCAAAAAAGGCTTGTGCAAAAAAATGGGATCCCTATAATGCGCCTCCACTGACACGGAACAACGGCTTACAGGCCAGCGGGTCAGAAGGTCTTCCCCCGGGAATGACCGGCAGAGAAAAGCAAAATAATCGCTTGACTCTGAACGAGGAAAACGTAATATACGGGACCTCGCGACACAGCGCTAAAGCGCGTCGCAACTGCTCTTTAACAATTTATCAGACAATCTGTGTGGGCACTCAAGGACATGGATTCTTAAACGTCTTCGGACGCTAAATGAATACCAAGTCTCTGGAGTGAACATACGTAATTCATTACGAAGTTTAATTCACGAGCATCAAACTTAAATTGAAGAGTTTGATCATGGCTCAGATTGAACGCTGGCGGCAGGCCTAACACATGCAAGTCGAGCGGTAGCACAGAGAGCTTGCTCTCGGGTGACGAGCGGCGGACGGGTGAGTAATGTCTGGGAAACTGCCTGATGGAGGGGGATAACTACTGGAAACGGTAGCTAATACCGCATAACGTCGCAAGACCAAAGAGGGGGACCTTCGGGCCTCTTGCCATCAGATGTGCCCAGATGGGATTAGCTAGTAGGTGGGGTAACGGCTCACCTAGGCGACGATCCCTAGCTGGTCTGAGAGGATGACCAGCCACACTGGAACTGAGACACGGTCCAGACTCCTACGGGAGGCAGCAGTGGGGAATATTGCACAATGGGCGCAAGCCTGATGCAGCCATGCCGCGTGTATGAAGAAGGCCTTCGGGTTGTAAAGTACTTTCAGCGGGGAGGAAGGTGTTGTGGTTAATAACCACAGCAATTGACGTTACCCGCAGAAGAAGCACCGGCTAACTCCGTGCCAGCAGCCGCGGTAATACGGAGGGTGCAAGCGTTAATCGGAATTACTGGGCGTAAAGCGCACGCAGGCGGTCTGTCAAGTCGGATGTGAAATCCCCGGGCTCAACCTGGGAACTGCATTCGAAACTGGCAGGCTAGAGTCTTGTAGAGGGGGGTAGAATTCCAGGTGTAGCGGTGAAATGCGTAGAGATCTGGAGGAATACCGGTGGCGAAGGCGGCCCCCTGGACAAAGACTGACGCTCAGGTGCGAAAGCGTGGGGAGCAAACAGGATTAGATACCCTGGTAGTCCACGCTGTAAACGATGTCGACTTGGAGGTTGTGCCCTTGAGGCGTGGCTTCCGGAGCTAACGCGTTAAGTCGACCGCCTGGGGAGTACGGCCGCAAGGTTAAAACTCAAATGAATTGACGGGGGCCCGCACAAGCGGTGGAGCATGTGGTTTAATTCGATGCAACGCGAAGAACCTTACCTACTCTTGACATCCACGGAACTTGGCAGAGATGCCTTGGTGCCTTCGGGAACTCTGAGACAGGTGCTGCATGGCTGTCGTCAGCTCGTGTTGTGAAATGTTGGGTTAAGTCCCGCAACGAGCGCAACCCTTATCCTTTGTTGCCAGCGATTCGGTCGGGAACTCAAAGGAGACTGCCAGTGATAAACTGGAGGAAGGTGGGGATGACGTCAAGTCATCATGGCCCTTACGAGTAGGGCTACACACGTGCTACAATGGCATATACAAAGAGAAGCGACCTCGCGAGAGCAAGCGGACCTCATAAAGTATGTCGTAGTCCGGATCGGAGTCTGCAACTCGACTCCGTGAAGTCGGAATCGCTAGTAATCGTGGATCAGAATGCCACGGTGAATACGTTCCCGGGCCTTGTACACACCGCCCGTCACACCATGGGAGTGGGTTGCAAAAGAAGTAGGTAGCTTAACCTTCGGGAGGGCGCTTACCACTTTGTGATTCATGACTGGGGTGAAGTCGTAACAAGGTAACCGTAGGGGAACCTGCGGTTGGATCACCTCCTTACCTGAAAGAACCTGCCTTGCAGTGTCCACACAGATTGTCTGATAGAAAATAAAGCAGTAAGAAATCTCTGCAGGCTTGTAGCTCAGGTGGTTAGAGCGCACCCCTGATAAGGGTGAGGTCGGTGGTTCAAGTCCACTCAGGCCTACCAAATTCCTCCTGATACTGCGTTGTAAAACGCCCTGTCTCAGAAAGAATACCGGTAACGAGATTTGCAATTACGATGGGGTTATAGCTCAGCTGGGAGAGCGCCTGCCTTGCACGCAGGAGGTCTGCGGTTCGATCCCGCATAGCTCCACCATCCTTTACTGCTGAAAACAAGAAAACTTCAGAGTGTACCTGCGAAGGTGCGCTGCGAAGTTTTGCTCTTTAAAAATCTGGATCAAGCTGAAAATTGAAACGACACACTGTTTCTTTTCTCCGTAATAAGAAAAGAAAAACGGTGTGTTCGAGTCTCTCAAATTTTTGCAATCAGAAGTGAAACATCTTCGGGTTGTGAGGTTAAGCGACTAAGCGTACACGGTGGATGCCCTGGCAGTCAGAGGCGATGAAGGGCGTGCTAATCTGCGATAAGCGCCGGTAAGGTGATATGAACCGTTATAACCGGCGATACCCGAATGGGGAAACCCAGTGCAATCCGTTGCACTATCATGTCATGAATACATAGTGGCATGAGGCGAACCGGGGGAACTGAAACATCTAAGTACCCCGAGGAAAAGAAATCAACCGAGATTCCCCCAGTAGCGGCGAGCGAACGGGGAGGAGCCCAGAACCTGAATCAGCATGTGTGTTAGTGGAAGCGTCTGGAAAGTCGCAGGGTACAGGGTGATACTCCCGTACACAAAAATGCATATGTTGTGAGTTCGAAGAGTAGGGCGGGACACGTGGTATCCTGTCTGAATATGGGGGGACCATCCTCCAAGGCTAAATACTCCTGACTGACCGATAGTGAACCAGTACCGTGAGGGAAAGGCGAAAAGAACCCCGGCGAGGGGAGTGAAACAGAACCTGAAACCGTGTACGTACAAGCAGTGGGAGCCTCTTTTATGGGGTGACTGCGTACCTTTTGTATAATGGGTCAGCGACTTATATTCTGTAGCAAGGTTAACCGTATAGGGGAGCCGAAGGGAAACCGAGTCTTAACTGGGCGTTAAGTTGCAGGGTATAGACCCGAAACCCGGTGATCTAGCCATGGGCAGGTTGAAGGTTGGGTAACACTAACTGGAGGACCGAACCGACTAATGTTGAAAAATTAGCGGATGACTTGTGGCTGGGGGTGAAAGGCCAATCAAACCGGGAGATAGCTGGTTCTCCCCGAAAGCTATTTAGGTAGCGCCTCGTGAATTCATCTTCGGGGGTAGAGCACTGTTTCGGCTAGGGGGTCATCCCGACTTACCAACCCGATGCAAACTGCGAATACCGAAGAATGTTATCACGGGAGACACACGGCGGGTGCTAACGTCCGTCGTGAAGAGGGAAACAACCCAGACCGCCAGCTAAGGTCCCAAAGTCATGGTTAAGTGGGAAACGATGTGGGAAGGCACAGACAGCCAGGATGTTGGCTTAGAAGCAGCCATCATTTAAAGAAAGCGTAATAGCTCACTGGTCGAGTCGGCCTGCGCGGAAGATGTAACGGGGCTAAACCATGCACCGAAGCTGCGGCAGCGACACTTATGTGTTGTTGGGTAGGGGAGCGTTCTGTAAGCCGTTGAAGGTGGACTGTGAGGTCTGCTGGAGGTATCAGAAGTGCGAATGCTGACATAAGTAACGATAAAGCGGGTGAAAAACCCGCTCGCCGGAAGACCAAGGGTTCCTGTCCAACGTTAATCGGGGCAGGGTGAGTCGACCCCTAAGGCGAGGCCGAAAGGCGTAGTCGATGGGAAACAGGTTAATATTCCTGTACTCGGTGTTACTGCGAAGGGGGGACGGAGAAGGCTATGTTGGCCGGGCGACGGTTGTCCCGGTTTAAGCGTGTAGGTGGAGCAATTAGGTAAATCCGGTTGCTTATTAACACTGAGGCGTGATGACGAGGCACTACGGTGCTGAAGTGACAAATGCCCTGCTTCCAGGAAAAGCCTCTAAGCATCAGGTAACACAGAATCGTACCCCAAACCGACACAGGTGGTCAGGTAGAGAATACCAAGGCGCTTGAGAGAACTCGGGTGAAGGAACTAGGCAAAATGGTGCCGTAACTTCGGGAGAAGGCACGCTGGTGCGTAGGTGAAGTGACTTGCTCACGGAGCTGAAACCAGTCGAAGATACCAGCTGGCTGCAACTGTTTATTAAAAACACAGCACTGTGCAAACACGAAAGTGGACGTATACGGTGTGACGCCTGCCCGGTGCCGGAAGGTTAATTGATGGGGTTAGCGGCAACGCGAAGCTCTTGATCGAAGCCCCGGTAAACGGCGGCCGTAACTATAACGGTCCTAAGGTAGCGAAATTCCTTGTCGGGTAAGTTCCGACCTGCACGAATGGCGTAATGATGGCCAGGCTGTCTCCACCCGAGACTCAGTGAAATTGAAATCGCTGTGAAGATGCAGTGTACCCGCGGCAAGACGGAAAGACCCCGTGAACCTTTACTATAGCTTGACACTGAACACTGGTCCTTGATGTGTAGGATAGGTGGGAGGCTTTGAAGCGTGGACGCCAGTCTGCGTGGAGCCAACCTTGAAATACCACCCTTTAATGGCTGGTGTTCTAACGTAGACCCGTAATCCGGGTTGCGGACAGTGTCTGGTGGGTAGTTTGACTGGGGCGGTCTCCTCCTAAAGCGTAACGGAGGAGCACGAAGGTTAGCTAATCCTGGTCGGACATCAGGAGGTTAGTGCAATGGCATAAGCTAGCTTGACTGCGAGCGTGACGGCGCGAGCAGGTGCGAAAGCAGGTCATAGTGATCCGGTGGTTCTGAATGGAAGGGCCATCGCTCAACGGATAAAAGGTACTCCGGGGATAACAGGCTGATACCGCCCAAGAGTTCATATCGACGGCGGTGTTTGGCACCTCGATGTCGGCTCATCACATCCTGGGGCTGAAGTAGGTCCCAAGGGTATGGCTGTTCGCCATTTAAAGTGGTACGCGAGCTGGGTTTAGAACGTCGTGAGACAGTTCGGTCCCTATCTGCCGTGGGCGCTGGAGAATTGAGGGGGGCTGCTCCTAGTACGAGAGGACCGGAGTGGACGCATCACTGGTGTTCGGGTTGTCATGCCAATGGCATTGCCCGGTAGCTAAATGCGGAAGAGATAAGTGCTGAAAGCATCTAAGCACGAAACTTGCCCCGAGATGAGTTCTCCCTGACCCTTTAAGGGTCCTGAAGGAACGTTGAAGACTACGACGTTGATAGGCCGGGTGTGTAAGCGCAGCGATGCGTTGAGCTAACCGGTACTAATGAACCGTGAGGCTTAACCTTACAACGCCGAAGATGTTTTGGCGAATTTGAGAGATTTTCAGCTGATACAGATTACTGTTTAATGCCGCAGGGCGTTAGACGAACAGAATTTGCCTGGCGGCACTAGCGCGGCGGTCCCACCTGACCCCATGCCGAACTCAGAAGTGAAACGCCGTAGCGCCGATGGTAGTGTGGGGTCTCCCCATGCGAGAGTAGGGAACTGCCAGGCATCAAATTAAGCGTGCTGATATGGCTCAGTTGGTAGAGCGCACCCTTGGTAAGGGTGAGGTCCCCAGTTCGACTCTGGGTATCAGCACCAGTTTTAAAGCGGTTGATAGTTCGGCACTTAGAAAAGAATTTGCCTGGCGACACTAGCGCGGCGGTCCCACCTGACCCCATGCCGAACTCAGAAGTGAAACGCCGTAGCGCCGATGGTAGTGTGGGGTCTCCCCATGCGAGAGTAGGGAATTGCCAGGCATCAAATAAAGCAAAAAGCCCAGTCGAAAGACTGGGCTTTTTGCTATGTATTTCTTTTGAAAACACAGCACAGCTGCTGACAAGGCCAACTGTGCTGCAATGAACTGCAAATTAATGGATCACCTGCGATAAAAACGCTCTCGTACGCTCTGATTTGGGGTTAGCGAAGAACGCGTCTGGCGGTGCTTGCTCAACGATTTCGCCGCGATCCATAAAGATCACCCGGTCTGCAACGGTGCGGGCAAAGCCCATCTCATGGGTTACGCAGAGCATGGTCATGCCCGACTCGGCCAGACCAATCATCGTATCCAGCACTTCTTTAACCATTTCAGGATCGAGGGCCGAAGTGGGCTCATCGAAAAGCATGATTTTTGGCTTCATACACAGCGAGCGGGCAATAGCCACGCGCTGCTGCTGTCCTCCGGATATCTGCCCCGGAAATTTATGCGCATGTTCAGCGATGCGCACACGTTCCAGGTAATGCATCGCCAGGGCTTCCGCCTCCTTCTTCGGCATTTTACGTACCCAAATCGGTGCCAGCGTGCAGTTCTGCAGAACGGTCAAATGCGGAAACAGGTTAAAGTGCTGAAACACCATTCCTACTTCCTGGCGCACCTTTTCGATATTACGAATGTCTTCGTTAAGCTCAATACCATCCACGACAATCCGGCCTTGCTGATGCTCTTCCAGATGATTGATACAGCGGATGGTAGTGGATTTCCCCGAACCCGACGGACCGCAAAGGACGATACGTTCACCTTGTTTGACCTGCAGGTTAATATCTTTCAGTACATGAAACTGCCCGTACCATTTATTCACCTTGTCGAGGGTAATCATCGCATCGTCAGACTGCATAATTGTATTGCTCATGTTTTTCCTCAGTGCGCTGTACGCCCGGTATTGAAACGCTTCTCCAGATGCTGGCTATAGCGTGACATGCTAAAACAGAAGATCCAGTAAAGCGCTGCGGCAAAGACATAGCCCTCAGTCGACATTCCCAGCCATGCAGGATCGACAGTGGCCTGCTGTACGCTGCTGAACAGATCAAACAGGCCGATGATGATCACCAGGCTGGTATCTTTGAACAGCGCAATAATGGTGTTAACCAGACCCGGTATCACCATCTTCAGTGCCTGGGGCAGGATAACCAGCCCCTGCGTTTTCCAGTAACCGAGGGCCAGTGACTCCGCGGCTTCGTACTGACCTTTTGGTAATGCCTGAAGACCCCCGCGTACCACCTCAGCCACATAAGCTGACTGAAACAGCACAACGCCGACCAGCGCCCGGATAAGCTTATCAATGCTGGTTCCTTCCGACATAAACAGCGGCAGCATCACCGATGACATAAACAGCACGGTGATTAGCGGCACGCCACGCCAGAATTCAATAAATACCACCGACAGGATCCGCACCACCGGCATTGCTGAACGCCGGCCTAAGGCCAGCAAAATGCCTAATGGCAGGGCACCGGCGATACCTACAGAGGCAATAATCAATGTCAGTGTTAATCCGCCCCACTGACGGGTTTCAACCCGTTCCAGCCCCAGGAAGCCGCCATACAGCAGACACCAGACAACCACCGGATAGATCACCGCCCAGCAGGCAATATAGCGGCCACGTTTTGGCAGCGTTTTCATAAACATCGGGATGATTGAGAGCAGGCCCACAATCAACGCCACGTTAATACGCCAACGCTGTTCATGCGGGTAAAGACCATACATAAACTGGCCAAACCGCTGATGGATAAACACCCAGCAGGCACCGGTTTTCGTACAATCCGCACGGGTTGTCCCCGTCCAGTTGGCCTGAAATAAAACCCAGTTAAGCAGAGGGGGGATTAACTCCCACATAAGCCACAGGCAGAACAGCGTCAGCAGCGTATTGGACCAGCTGGAAAACAGGTTTTTACGCGTCCAGAGTAAATAGCGCCCCGTTCCGGTACTGACCGGACGCGACGGGTGAGACAAGATCGCTTTTGTCATCATGGATCCTTAGCGTTCAATCAGCGCAATGCGGCGGTTATAGATATTCATCAGCAACGAAATCCCGAGGCTGATAATCAGGTAAACCGACATGGTAATAGCGATGGTTTCAATCGCCTGACCAGTCTGGTTAAGTACTGTCCCTGCAAAAAGCGACACCATATCCGGATAGCCAATCGCCGCCGCTAACGAGGAGTTTTTGACGATATTGAGATACTGACTGGTTAACGGCGGGATGATCACCCGCAGCGCCTGCGGAATAATCACATGACGTAGCGTAACGGGATGAGGCAGGCCCAGTGAGCGCGCTGCCTCATGTTGTCCGTGCGGCACTGACTGGATACCGGCGCGGATAATCTCGGCAATAAATGCTGAGGTATAGACCGACAGGGCCAGCGTCAGAGCCGCCAGTTCCGGGATCAGCGCCATTCCGCCACGGAAGTTAAAACCCCGCAGTTCCGGTACATCCCAGTGCAGAGCGGCACCGAAGATCCCCTGTGCTATCAGGGGTAATACAATGAAAAGCCCCAGCGCCACTGGCCACGTGCGGCGCAGCTGCCCGGTTTTGATCTGATGTGTTTTATTGAAGCGAAACAGTCCTGTTGATGCGACTCCCGCCAGTACGATAGCGACAATAAACGCCAACAGCCCCTCACCAAACTGCGGTGCCGGAATGTAAAGACCACGATTGCTGAGGAAGGCCAGATCGAACGCGCTTACTGCCTGACGAGGCCCTGGCAGATTACGCAGGACCGCGAAGTACCAGAAGAAGATCTGTAACAACGGGGGGATATTACGGAACGTCTCAATATAGATCGTCGACAGTTTGCGCAGCAGCCAGTTTTCAGACAGGCGCGCCAGTCCCAGGAAGAAGCCCAGAAATGAGGCAAAAACAATACACAGCGCCGATACCAGCAGCGTGTTAAGCAAACCGACCAGAAAAACCCGGCCATAAGTATCGCCCTGCTCATAATCGATAAGATGCTGAACAATGCCAAACCCGGCGCTGCGATCAAGGAAGGCAAATCCTGAGGTGATGCCGCGGTTGCTAAGATTGGTAACGGTATTGTGTATCAAATAGATCGCCACGCTGATGACAGCCAGTACAGCGATAACCTGAAACAGCCAGGCGCGAACCGTGGGGTTAGAGAAGGATATCGATCCTTTAACGGTTGGGCGGCGATGGGACATAAGAAAACCTCGGTAGCCATAACTCTGGACCGGACACCGCATACGCGGTGTCCGTTACTGCAAGATACAAAAACGTCAGGTATTAGCGCACGGGCGGAGCGTACTGAATACCGCCGTTATTCCAGAGGTTGTTCTGGCCACGTTTGATTTTCAGCGGGCTTTCTGAGCCGACGTTGCGTTCGAATACTTCTGCGTAGTTACCGACTTTCTTGATAATGTTGTAAGCCCATTTGTTATCCAGCTTCAGATCTTTACCGTAATCCCCTTCTTTACCCAGCAGGTGCGCCATATCAGGCGTTGCCGGATTCGCCGCTTTCTCATCGACGTTTTTAGAGGTGATACCCATCTCTTCCGCGTTCAGCATGGCGAACAGCGTCCAGCGAACAATAGAGAACCACTCATCGTCGCCACGGCGCACCACCGGACCCAGCGGCTCTTTAGAGATCACTTCCGGCAGCACGATCCATTCACCCGGCGTGCTCAGTTTGATGCGCAAGGCATACAGCTGAGACTGGTCAGAAGCCAGCGTATCGCAACGGCCAGATTCAAGCGCCTTTGCCGATTCATCAGAACGGTCGAAGGTTACCGGGGTGTAGTTCATCTTGTTGGATTTGAAATAATCCGCCACGTTCAGTTCGGTATCGGTGCCAGCCTGGATGCAAACTGTGGCACCATCAAGTTCTTTGGCGCTTTTAAGACCCGCTTTATTGTGGGTCAGGAAGCCGATGCCGTCATAATAGGTCACACCGGTAAACGACATGCCCATGCCAGAGTCACGGGAGGAGGTCCAGGTCGTATTACGGGAAAGAACATCGACCTCGCCAGACTGCAACGCTGTGAAGCGCTCTTTTGCCGTCAGCGGAGTATATTTTACTTTTGTATCATCGCCGAAAACGGCAGCAGCAACGCCCCGGCAAACGTCCACGTCAATACCGCTAAATTTACCGTTGGCATCTGCATAAGAGAAACCTGGCAGTCCATCACTGATACCGCACTGTACAAACCCTTTCTTCTTTACTGCATCCAGAGTTGCGCCAGCATGCGCCTGATTAACAACAGCAAACAGCGCGCCGGCAGCGGCCAGGCTGGCGATCATCATCTTTTTCATAATGCATCCTGTGTGGCGAAATTATCGTTATAAGAAGGCGTCCGGGAAACGCCTGAAACCTGTCTGTGGCTTTGGCCATACTTTATAAAGCAAAGGTAGTGCCAGGTTTTACGCGCGATGGAATTAATGAAGAACGCCCGTAATAAGGAGAGTGTAGACAGGGAAAAATAAAATCAGCGCACTGGATTGGTGCGAAATTAAAACCTGTGCCACAAATCAGAGCAAAATAAATTCATAGCAGACGAACCATTGGTGGGGTGAATGACTTATACAGGAAGGCAGGGGGAAATAATGATCCAAAGTAATGGATAATTTTAACAATGTTGGCGAATTGCACCGGGCGGGAGCAAAAAAGCAGGCGTACATCGGTACGCCTGCGGAAGGTGTTATTTGGTGAGTGCGACAATACCGAGGGTAACGCCTGCAATGGCTGCGGCACCGCCTGCGATAGCACCTGCGGTTTCCCAGTTATCCTGCGTGGTGCCTTTCACGCAGGTATTGGTATGGACGAGACGGCCCTGATCGTCATAAACGGGTACACAGGGGGAATCGTGAGCACACCCGGCCAGGACGGAAGACAGCAGTGCAATGGCGATTAACTTTTTCATGATCACAATTACCTCTTCGATGTGAATGCGCTTATTCTACCACCTGTTCCCAGAGCCACCTGTGGCTGGAGTTTTACAAAGCATGTCGAATGTAAAAAGCATGGAGAAAAAGCATCACAATAGACAGATTATGGAGAAATAGAGGATGACTTCGCAGATGAAGCTGCACAGGGAAGAGGGACAAACGTTATGCGAAGGGATGCCAGTAGGCCGTCCACCAGCGCCGGGGCGAGTTTATCGAGGTCAAAGCTTTTATCGGACATTAGCCAGTTTTTGATAATTCCACTCAAATAGGCCTGAATAATAATAACAGCCAGTTCGATATCATTATTCAGAAACGTGGAGTTTTCTGTAACGCAGCGTTTCAACATTAGTGCAACATTGTCATGATTAAACAGCAGGCGCTCGCGTATTTCAGTTTCTGCCGTAAGATCTTTTGTAAACTCGCATTTATGGTAAAGAATTTCCACCAGTGCCTGCTCCCGCGGATCCCGGGCAATGAGCCGCATGCCTTCTATGAGTGATTGTCGTAATATTATTTCGGCAGACGCATCTGAATGTAACTTAACTTTATCGGCAATCTTATCTCGCAGTGGTAATTGTTCTTGCCAGATAGCGTTAAATAATTGTGATTTATTTTCAAAATGCCAGTAGATAGCGCCCCGCGTTACTTTAGCTGCGCGTGCTATATCATCCAGTGATGTGCCAGAAAAACCGCGTTGAGCAAAGGTTAAAATAGCAGTGTCAATTAATAACTGCCGTGTTTTTAACGCATCCTCTTTCGTTCTTTTTACCATGATTAATAACTGTGATGAATGGTGGTTTACATTTGCTAAATGAAATATCCGCAAAAAATGATTTTGTATCCTTGCATTTTTTTTGCGTTCATTCAACATGACGTGTCTATTTTTATTGTTACTCTCTTTATATTCATCGCATAAATATAAAGAGCATTTTTTATTTTAAGTGCTGACGCGGGTCGGTGAATGCGAACAGAGATAAGGTGAACCGCTACCATGGCAAAGTTCTTTATTGATCGGCCTATATTCGCCTGGGTGCTGGCGATTATTTTAATGCTGGCCGGGGCGCTGGCAGTCATCAACCTCCCTGTCGCACAATATCCCACTATTGCACCACCCGCTATTGCCATAAATGCGACTTATCCGGGCGCCGACGCACAAACGGTTCAGGATACCGTCACCCAGGTGATCGAACAAAATATGAATGGCCTGGATAACCTGATGTATATGTCGTCTACCAGTGACTCTGCCGGTAGCGTCTCTGTCACCCTGACCTTTAAATCTGGTACCGATGCCGATATTGCTCAGGTACAGGTGCAGAACAAACTGCAACTCGCCATGCCATTATTACCGCAGGAAGTGCAGCAACAGGGCATCAACGTTAAAAAATCGAGCAGTACCTTTTTGATGGTAATGGGCTTTATTTCGGAAGACGGCAGTATGACGCAGGATGATATTGCCGATTTTATTTCATCAACTATCAAGGACCCCGTCAGTCGTACTGAAGGCGTGGGTGACGTGCAGCTCTTCGGCGCGCAATACGCAATGCGCATCTGGATAGATCCGAACAAACTGAATGAATACCAGTTGACCACCGTTGATGTGGTCAATCAGATCAAAGCCCAAAACAGCCAGATTGCCGCGGGTCAACTGGGTGGCACGCCCTCTGTTGCCAGTCAGCAGATCAACGCCTCTATCATTGCTCAAACGCGGCTGCGCACACCGGAGCAGTTTGGCCGCATTACGTTAAAAGTGTTGTCCAGTGGCGCACGGGTCCAGTTGAAAGACGTTGCCCGAATCGAGTTGGGCGGCGAGAACTACAATGTTATTGCCCGCTATAACGGTAAACCTTCAGCAGGCCTGGGTATTAAGCTCGCTACAGGCGCGAACGCGCTTGATGCGGCAGATGCGGTCAAGCAGCAGATGGCCCACCTGCAGCCCTATTTCCCCCATGGACTGAAGCTGGTTTACAGCTACGACACTACCCCTTTTATCAAGATCTCCATCCGCGAAGTCTTCAAAACGCTGTTTGAGGCTATCGTGCTGGTGTTTCTTGTCATGTATCTGTTTTTGCAGAATTTACGTGCCACCCTCATTCCTACAATTGCGGTACCAGTGGTACTGCTGGGTACGTTCGCCATACTGGCAGCTTTCGGCTACTCGATTAATACGCTGACCATGTTTGGCATGGTCTTAGCCATCGGTCTGCTGGTGGATGATGCCATCGTCGTGGTGGAAAACGTCGAACGCGTCATGGCTGATGAGGGGTTGCCACCAAAAGAGGCGACGCAAAAATCGATGGCACAGATTCAGGGCGCGCTGGTAGGGATCGCCATGGTGCTGTCCGCGGTATTCGTTCCGATGGCCTTTTTTGGCGGTTCCACTGGGGTGATCTACCGGCAGTTCTCAATCACTATTGTTTCTGCCATGGCTTTATCCGTGCTGGTAGCGCTTATTTTAACGCCTGCGCTCTGTGCCACCCTGTTAAAACCCGCCACACATGGGGGGCATACCTCCGCTAACCGCCTTTTTGGCTGGTTCAATCGGCTTTTTGAACGAAGCACCGATCACTATACCGGTAGCGTCCAGAAACTGTTAAGCCGTACCGGACGCTATATGGTGTTATACCTGGTGATTGTGGTGGGAATGGCCTGTTTATTCATGCGGTTACCGACCTCTTTTTTACCCGAAGAGGATCAGGGCGTTTTTCTGACCATGGTCACCCTGCCAGCTGGTGCCGCCCAGGCGCGAACAGAATCAATCATGCAGGAAGTAACCCGTTACTACCTGACGAATGAGAAAAATAATGTGGATTCTGTATTTACGGTAACGGGGTTTGGGCTTAACGGCAAAGGGCAAAATAACGGTCTGGCGTTTATACGCTTAACCGACTGGGCGCAGCGTGAAGGTGAGGAAAATCGCGTTGAGGCGATAGTTGCGCGTGCCACGCATGCTTTTCGCAGTATCAAAGATGGAATGGTATTTGCGTTTAATCTTCCCGCCATCACAGAACTGGGTACGGCTACGGGATTCGACTTCGAGCTGATCGATCAGGCAGGGTTGGGACATGTGGAATTAACCCGAGCACGCAATGAACTGCTGAAGAAAGTGGCGCAGCGCCCGGATTTGCTGGTACGAACCCGGCCTAACGGTCTGGAAGATATGCCGCAGTTCAAACTGAATGTCGATCAGGAGAAGGCGCAGGCGCTCGGCGTCTCGCTGGCTGATATCAATAAGACCATTGCCACAGCGCTGGGCAGCACCTATGTGAATGACTTCGTTGATAATGGCCGAGTGAAAAAGGTCTATGCCCAGGCCGACGCGCCTTATCGCATGATGCCAGATGATATCAATCACTGGTTCGTACGTAGCCGTCACGGCGAAATGGTGCCTTTTTCAAGCTTCACCAGCGCCAACTGGATCCAGGGATCGCCGCGTCTGGAGCGCTATAACGGCTTACCCTCAATGGAAATACTGGGAGAAGCCGCTCCCGGTAAAAGTAGCGGCGAGGCAATGAAGATGATGGAAGACTTCGCTGCCACGCTTCCCAATGGGATTGGCTTTGACTGGACAGGCATGTCCTATCAGGAACGTTTATCCGGCAACCAGGCACCGGCGCTGTACGCAATCTCACTGATGGTTGTGTTTCTGTGCCTGGCTGCACTCTATGAAAGCTGGTCGATCCCGTTCTCCGTCATGCTGGTGGTACCGCTTGGGGTGGTAGGTGCATTGTTAGCTGCCAGCTGGCGTGGTCTGAGTAATGACGTTTATTTCCAGGTAGGTCTGCTGACTACCATCGGTCTGTCGGCAAAAAACGCCATCCTTATCGTCGAGTTTGCCAAGGACCTGATGGATAAAGAGCGTAAAAGCTTAATCGACGCCACCCTGGAAGCAGTAAAAATGCGTTTACGACCGATCCTCATGACTTCGCTGGCTTTTATCCTCGGCGTTATGCCGTTGGTACTCAGTACGGGGGCGGGCAGCGGCGCGCAAAACGCGGTGGGAACCGGCGTAATGGGCGGCATGGTATCGGCAACATTATTAGCGATATTTTTTGTACCGGTTTTCTTTGTTGTTATTCGGCGACGTTTTGTTAATACGCTATGAATATATTTACTAAATAAATATATATGAATAATGACATTTGGCTTATTTATATATTAAGCGAATTACCCACGGTGGCGTGCCGATATTAAACGTATTTTTTAGTTTTAAGTGCCATTATTTCTGGCTTCAGCGGTGGTGTCATTTACACCAACAGCGGATTATTTGTAGGATACCCGACCCGCTGGTTTTATTTTCTACCTGCTTTGCGGCGCATGGCGCGCATTGTGCTTTGAGGAACTGCAATGAATAAATTTGGTGAATGTATTCGCCTTTCGTCCGTCATTATAATGGCAATCGGCTTACTTAGCGGTTGCAACGATAATGAAAACGCGCCGGCTAAAATACCTGACCCGGAAGTTAGCGTCTGGCAGGTTAAAACCGCCCCTCTGGCGGTGACGACAGAATTACCCGGACGAACCGAAGCATTTCGTATTGCAGAAGTACGCCCGCAGGTGAGCGGCATTATTCTTAAGCGTAATTTTGTTGAAGGAAACGATATTACCGCCGGAGAGTCGCTGTATCAGATCGATCCGGCAACCTATCAGGCAGCCTTATCAAGCGCACAGGGCGAATTAGCGAAAGCTGAAGCGGCCGCCAATATTGCGCATTTAACGGTGAAACGTTATGTGCCACTGGTGGGGACGCAGTATGTCAGCCGTCAGGAATATGACACCGCGGTTGCCAGTGCACGCCAGGCTGATGCCAGCGTACAGGCCGCAAAAGCCGCAGTCGAGACGGCGCGTATCAATCTGGCCTATACCCGCGTCAGTTCACCTATTAGCGGGCGCATTGGCAAATCAGCCGTAACCGAAGGGGCGCTGGTAACGAATGGTCAGACAACGGCGCTTGCTACCGTACAGCAGATCGATCCGATTTATGTCGATGTTACACAGTCCAGCCGGGACTTTATGCGTCTGAAACAGGCGGTCGAGCAGGGTAATCTGCGCAGAGAGGACGGCAAAGCGGAAGTTGAACTGATCGCGGAAAATGGCCAGGCCTATCCGTTAAAAGGGTCGCTGGCCTTCTCCGATATTACTGTCGATGAAAGCACCGGTTCGATCACTATCCGTGCGGTTTTCCCTAATCCCGATCATACGTTGCTACCGGGAATGTTCGTGCGTGCGCGTCTGGATGAAGGTATTCAGCCCACAGCCATCCTGGTTCCCCAGCAGGGCGTAACGCGTAATGCGCGTGGCGATGCCACCGTGATGGTGGTGAACGAAAAAAGTCAGGCGGAGCAGCGCAATGTCGTCGCGACACAGGCGATCGGCGATAAGTGGCTCATTTCTGAAGGGCTGAAAGAGGGCGACCAGGTCATTGTCAGTGGCTTGCAACGTGCGCGCCCGGGCACTCGTGTAACCATCGCGCCTGTTTTAGCTGATGAGCCAAAACCTGCCGTGCAGTAATCGCATCTACGCAGTGAGAGTCGTAAAAAATGTCTAAGTTTTTTATTGATCGTCCGATTTTTGCCTGGGTGCTGTCGATCATATTGATGATTGCGGGTGGATTAGCAATCATGCAATTACCTGTGGCGCAATATCCGACTATTGCACCGCCTGCTATCGCTATCAGCGCTTCCTATCCGGGGGCCGATGCCCAAACCGTGCAGGATACCGTCACCCAGGTTATTGAGCAGAACATGAATGGCATCGATAACCTGATGTACATGTCGTCTACCAGTGATTCTGCGGGTGGCGTGACGGTTACGCTGACGTTTAAATCAGGTACCGAGCCGGATATTGCTCAGGTACAGGTGCAGAACAAACTGCAGCTGGCAATGCCGCTTTTACCTCAGGAAGTCCAGCAGCAGGGGATCAGTGTTGAGAAGGCCAGCAGCAGCTTCCTGATGGTCGTAGGGTTTACTTCGGATAACAAAAACCTCAATCAGGATGATATTTCCGATTACGTCGCCTCTAACATAAAAGATGCCATCAGCCGTACTAACGGCGTCGGTGATGTGCAGCTTTTCGGTGCCCAGTACGCGATGCGTATCTGGCTTAATGCCGATATGCTGAATAAATTCCACCTGACACCGGTGGATGTGGTCAGCCAGCTCAAAGTACAAAATGATCAGATTGCCGCCGGGCAACTCGGGGGCACGCCCTCTGTTCCCAATCAGCAGCTTAATGCCTCTATCATTGCGCAAACGCGTCTGAAAGATCCGGAGCAGTTCGGCAACGTCACGTTACGCGTCAATCCAGACGGCTCACAGGTCCGCCTGAAAGATGTGGCCCGTGTTGAACTGGGCGGTGAGAACTACAATACCGTCACCAAAATCAACGGTCAGGATGCGGCGGCAATAGGCATCAAGCTGGCGACCGGTGCCAATGCCCTCGATACCGCCAGCGCCATTAAGGCCAGGTTAGAGGAACTTTCCCCGTTTTTTCCTCAGGGAATGAAGGTCGTTTATCCTTATGACACCACGCCTTTCGTGCAGATTTCGATTCACGAAGTGATCAAAACGCTGTTCGAAGCCATCATTCTGGTTTTCCTGGTGATGTACCTGTTCCTGCAAAATATCCGCGCCACGCTGATCCCGACTATCGCCGTGCCGGTCGTATTGCTGGGTACCTTTGCTGTCCTGTCAGCCTTCGGGTATTCGATTAACACCCTTACCATGTTTGGGATGGTGCTGGCCATTGGTCTGCTGGTGGATGACGCCATCGTCGTGGTGGAGAACGTCGAGCGTGTGATGGTGGAGGATCACCTTCCCCCCAAAGAAGCCACGCAGAAATCCATGGCGCAAATTCAGGGTGCGCTGGTGGGCATCGCCATGGTGCTGTCAGCAGTTTTCATTCCTATGGCGTTTTTTGGCGGCTCAACGGGTGAAATTTACCGCCAGTTCTCGATCACTATCGTCTCAGCAATGGCGTTATCGGTGCTGGTTGCGCTTATCCTCACGCCTGCGCTGTGCGCCACGCTGCTTAAGCCTGTTGATCCCCATACCCATGGTGACAAAAAAGGCTTTTTTGGCTGGTTCAACCGTCTTTTTGAACGCTGCACCAGTCATTATACCGACAGCGTCAGCGGCATTATCAGACGTACCGGGCGCTATCTGCTGGTATATGCCCTAATCGTGGTAGGCATGGGCGTCCTGTTTTTGCGTTTACCGACCTCCTTTTTGCCTGACGAAGATCAGGGCGTATTCATGACCATGGTGCAACTGCCAGCAGGGGCAACTCAGGGACGTACGCAAAAAGTGCTCGACCAGGTGACGGCGTATTACCTCAATGATGAAAAAGCGAACGTGAATTCGGTGCTGACGGTCAACGGTTTTAGCTTCAGCGGGCAAGGGCAGAACTCAGGGATGGCTTTTATCAGCCTCAAGCCCTGGGAAGAGCGTAAAGGCAAAGAGAATGGGGTAGAGGGCATTGTTGCACGCGCCACTAAAGCGTTCAGCCGCATTCATGATGGGCAAATATTCCCGTTTAACCTGCCGCCGATTGTTGAGCTTGGTACCGCGACGGGTTTTGACTTCGAGCTTATCGATCAGGCCAACCTCGGACATGATGCACTGACAAAAGCACGTAACCAGTTATTGGAACAGGCGCGGCAGCATCCCGATAAGTTAGTTCGCGTACGTCCTAACGGCCTCGAAGATACGCCACAGTTCAAACTTGACGTGGACATCGAAAAAGCCCAGGCGCTGGGTATCGATCTTTCCGATATTAACCAGACCATTTCGATCGCGCTGGGCGGCGCCTACGTGAATGACTTTATCGATCATGGGCGCGTGAAAAAAGTTTACGTGCAGGCTGATGCGAAATTCCGCATGCTGCCGGGGGACATCAATAACCTTTATGTGCGTAGCAGCAACGGAGAAATGACGCCGTTCTCGGCGTTCACCACCTCAAGCTGGGTATATGGCTCGCCACGACTTGAACGTTTTAATGGTCTGCCATCCATGGAGATCCTGGGTGAAGCCGCGCCCGGCAAAAGCTCCGGGGATGCCATGCTGTTAATGGAGCAGATGGCGTCCCGGTTACCCGCGGGTATCGGTTACGACTGGACGGGCATGTCGTATCAGGAGCGTTTATCCGGCAATCAGGCTCCGGCGTTATATGCCATTTCGCTGATTGTCGTGTTCCTGTGTCTGGCGGCATTATATGAGAGCTGGTCGATTCCGTTCTCCGTTATGCTGGTGGTACCGCTTGGTGTGATTGGCGCGTTACTGGCGGCGATGATACGAGGCCTGAATAACGACGTCTATTTCCAGGTGGGCCTGTTAACCACCATTGGGTTGTCGGCGAAAAATGCCATTTTGATCGTCGAGTTTGCTAAGGATCTGATGGATAAAGAAGGTAAGGGCGTCATTGAAGCCACGCTGGACGCCGTGCGTATGCGGCTTAGGCCGATCCTGATGACATCGCTGGCGTTTATTCTGGGTGTGATGCCGCTGGTCATAAGCTCGGGCGCAGGCAGCGGCGCGCAAAATGCCGTTGGCACCGGCGTGCTGGGAGGCATGCTGACCGCCACGCTGCTGGCGATCTTCTTTGTGCCAGTATTCTTCGTGGTAGTAAGGCAGTATTTCACCAAAAAAGCCTGATAACGGCTAAGCGGCCCCGCCCTGTTTTCACAGAGCGGGGCCTTTTTTATTCGGCGGCGCGACCAAGCTGTGCAGCTTCATGCGCAGACACCGGCTTGCCGAGCAGGAAACCCTGGAGAGTATTGCAACCCAGCTTCGTCAGGAAGGCCTGTTGCGCCTCAGTTTCAACGCCTTCAGCGACAATTTTCAGATCCAGTGTTTTCGCCAGTGCCACAATGGCAGAAACGATAGTGGCATCGTCTCCATCACCGTTAAGCTCTTTCACAAAAGCGCGATCGATTTTCAGCTCACAGGCGGGCAGACGTTTGAGATACAGCAGGCTGGAGTAGCCGGTACCAAAATCGTCTATGGACGCTTTAACACCCGCGCGCGTCAGCTCTGTCAGTATGCGCACGCTCTCTTCGGGATTGCTCATCGCCGTCGTTTCGGTGACTTCGAGGATCAAATCCCCGGGTGCAATCTGATAGCGATGCAGACAGTCCATCACATGTTCTACCAACCCGGGTTGCTCAAATTGCAGGGTGGATAAATTGACCGCCATCGACCATGAGGTATTCCCCTGTTGATGCCATTCCTGCAACTGCCGGCACGCCTCATCAATCACCCAGTTTCCCACCGGAATAATCAGCCCGGTTTTTTCCGCCAGCGGCAGGAATATGTCAGGCGTTAACAGCCCACGTTTGCTGTGCTGCCAGCGCAGCAGGGCTTCGAAGCCGACCACCGGTCCGGTGGGCGCATGAAATTTAGGCTGATAGAGTAAACGCAGCTCATTGCGCTCCAGTGCCTGCCATAAATCATTCACCAGCTGTAACTGTGCCTGCGCCAGCGTATTCATTGAGGGCTGGAAAAAGTGATAACCGTTACGCCCCACGCGTTTTGTGTGATACATGGCCGCATCAGCGTTAAACATCAGTTCGCGCTCATTTTCGCCATCATAGGGAAAGAGGGCGATGCCAACGCTCAGCGTGACCATCAGTTCATAAGGCTCAAGGGCAAATGGCCGATCCACCACGCGCACCAGTTCGCTGGCAAGCGATGCCGCCTCGTCCGGCGCGCTCACTTCTGCCAGCAGGACAAATTCATCCCCGCCAATGCGTGCCAGCGTATATTGCCCCTTCAGCGGAGATTTCAGGCGTTCAGTCACGGCAATCAGCAGGCGATCTCCCACGTCATGTCCGTAGGCGTCGTTTACCGCTTTGAAACCATCCAGGTCCATAAACATCAGGGTAAAAAACGTGCCTTCCCGTCTGGCTTTGCGTATTGCCTGATCCAGCCGGTCTTCCAGCAACACGCGGTTAGGTAAGCGCGTGAGGGTATCATGGAGCGCCAGTTGCGCCAGCTCGCGGTTGGCTTCCGCAAGCGACAGAGCAAGCAGTGAAGTACGCGCCTGCAGGCGGGCATCCAGCATCGAGACCAGCAAAGTGATGCCAAGAATAGAGAGGGCGACAACGCTGACAAGGATCGCCAGCCAGTTGCCGTTGACGCCGGTATGCATCATGGCGTGCTGATCAGGGAAAACGGCGGCCTGCATCCCCGTATAGTGCATTCCGGCAATCGCCAGGCCCATCAAAATGGCGGCCCCTGCGCGCCTTTGCGCAACCTGCGCGGCTTCGTCGCGCAAACGGAAGGTCAGCCACAGCGCAGCCCATGAGGCAGCAAACGCGATCACCAGCGACACCGCAACCCAGCGCATATCCCAAACGATAGCCGGTGAAACCTGCAATGCCGCCATGCCGGTATAATGCATGGCGGAAATCCCCGCGCCCATAACCAGTGAACCGGGGATCAAACGACGCTGGTGGAGATCTGATTTACTGACCAGCCACAGCGCGAACAGCGACGCGCTGAACGCGATCAACAATGAAAGGGTCGTCATGCCAGGGGCATAGTTCATGTGCATGGTGAGCTCAATCGACAGCATGCCGATGAAGTGCATTGCCCAGATGCCGATGCCCATGGAAAAACTTCCGCCGATAAGCCACACCCATGCGGTTCTGCCCTGGCTGCTGGTGACGCGTCCTGCCATATTGAGAGCGGTATACGCGGCGAGAATGGCCACGATAAAAGAGATTACAACCAGGACATGGTCGTATTGGCTTACCAGCATGATGTTATCAACTCGTTTACGCTAAGGCGTGGTGTTTTGTCTACAGAACAGGCGGAAAGGGCGAGACATTATCACTATCTGTAAAGGGCGCAAAGAGATTTAAATCCATGGTATTTAGAGGGGATAGCGGCAGTTTCGCTTAAAATCGCCGACGATCAATTACTCAAGCTCGGAACAGTTCACCAGCTTTAAGGGATTAACGGAGTTCATGTTGCGACATTTATCCACTTCGGTGGTGAGCAACTCTACCCAGAACATCAGCAGTCCATCAAACAGGAAAACGGTAACAGCAAAAACGATCAGCCAGCCGTATTTACGCAACATAGTATTTGTTCACTCTTTCGCCGATTTAGTGCGGGAAATATACACGAAACGGCGGCTAATGAAAGAACGACAAGCGGGATTTTTTAGGGCTGTTTCAGGCAATAAAAAAGGCGCTTCCCCATGCCGGTAAGCGCCTTTTTAAACAAGCAATTAACTGATTAGTATCAGTTCATGCCGTATTTTTTCAATTTCTTACGCAGAGTACCACGGTTGATGCCCATCATCAGGGCAGCGCGCGTTTGGTTACCGCGGGTGTATTGCATCACCATGTCCAACAATGGCTGTTCAACTTCAGCCAATACCAGCTCATACAGATCACTCACATCCTGACCGTTCAGTTGAGCAAAATAGTTCTTCAGTGCCTGCTTTACCGAGTCACGCAGAGGTTTTTGGGTTACCTGGTCCTGAGAGTTAACGGTAGAAACGGTCAGTACGTCAGAATTTACGCGTTGTTCGAACATAGTTCTGTCAGCTCTTTATTTCTGTTTACGCAAAATTTTCGAAGTATGCCTCCAACGCCTCCAGCTGTTCGCTGGCATCCTCAATGGCGTTGAATGTGCGCCGAAACTGGTCATTTGGAGCATGCTCCTGGAGATACCAGGATACGTGTTTCCGCGCAATTCGGTACCCCTTTGCCTGACCGTAAAAGTCATGCAGTTCCCGAATATGCGCACAAAGCAAGCGCTTCACCTCTGCCAGAGGCAGGGGAGGAAGCAACTCCCCAGTGTCCAGATAGTGCTGGATTTCCCGAAAGATCCAGGGTCTTCCCTGAGCCGCGCGACCTATCATCAGAGCATCAGCCCCTGTATAGTCGAGCACAGCTCTGGCTTTAAGCGGGTCAGTAATGTCGCCATTCGCGATAATCGGAATGGAAACGTTCTGCTTAACTGCCCGAATACTGTTGTATTCCGCGTCTCCGTTGAACAAACAGGCGCGAGTGCGTCCATGTATGGTCAGAGCCTGGATACCACAATCTTCAGCCAGTTGGGCAATTTCTACGCAGTTACGGTGTTCTGGAGCCCAACCCGTGCGAATTTTCAGCGTAACAGGAACATCCACCGCCGCTACCACCGCTGTCAGGATAGACTTCACCAGATCTGGATGTTGCAAAAGGGCTGAACCTGCCAGCTTGCGATTCACCTTTTTAGCCGGGCAACCCATATTAATATCAATAATCTGGGCGCCGCTTTCCACGTTGATACGTGCGGCTTCCGCCATTTCTTCAGGTACGCTACCAGCGATCTGCACTGTACGAATACCTGGCTCATCAATGTGCACCATACGTAAACGTGACTTGTCACTTTCCCAAACCTGAGGGTTAGAAGACATCATCTCGGATACGGTAAGTCCCGCTCCCATCTCGTAGCACAGCGTCCTGAATGGTCTGTCAGTGATGCCAGCCATAGGTGCTGCGATCAGGCGATTCCTGAGCTGGTAGTGTCCGATTCGCATGAGTTAAGAAATGACCATACTGTGACTGCAAGGCGGCGTATATTACGCATTTTTTGCACGAGATGAAAGGCCAAACTTTGAACAATCCACTGTTGCAGATCATTGAATCCGCTATTCATATTGGATTAATTAATAAATTATCATGCGAATCATTGAGTTATGTTAATGGTAATAATTCATGACGTAACTAAAATTACTTAAAAACAGTGAATTTTGCCGCTAAAAAACGGCGGGTTATCTGGTAACTTGCTGTTTTTATAGACGCTTCGTCTTCAATAATGCGATCTGCCTCTCGTTTTTTTCTGTCTAAAAAAGCATCACGAGAGGCCGATTTCCTGCACGGGTTTGCTGCTATTCGACGATGATCCGACCGTGTCGCGGCTGCACAGGGCGGTTGTTTTCATGAGGTAAAACGCGGGTCAGCGTCTCCAGCTGTTCCGCTGAAAGAGAAAGCGGCGCTTTCATGACCAGCCAGCGTACACCCTCTGTGCAAGGCGGCGTGGTGAGCGAGCCGCTAAAACGATAGTACGAGGCACGTGCAGGCAGCAGCTTGCTGATATCGACATCCTGCGTCAGCGCGATGGTCTCGTCTGCCTCGCGCGGCATCTCGTGCCACAATTTTTGCAATTCGGGATTGAGCTTGCCCGTGTCAAACATCACGGCCAGCACCGCCGTCTCGTTTTTCGCGTTCCGGTGCACCAGATGCATCTCCAGCGGGTAATGCCTGCCGGCAAAGGTATTTTCCGATGGCGTATGGAAATGCAACTGCTGAAGCACGAACAGCTCCCCGTCTATTTTCACGCTGTTTTTAGTGCCTGCGGCAAAATTAGCCATCACCGTATACCCCTCATGACTGAGGCTCACCGGGCTTTGTGAATAACGTGGTTTCAGCGGCGTAAGGCGGGCTTTCATTACCGCAGTAATATCGACAGGCGCCTGGTTCATTCCTTTGCTGCACATGACATAGTCCGGGCTCAGTTCCCCCCAGTATTCTGGCGCGCTTTCCCCTTCATAACTCCATTCGTTTGCTGTCACACAGGTCGAGAGCAGACCCAGCGTGAGGAAAACCACGCTGCGCAATGCAATGTTCATAATATTCATCCCTTGAATGATTAATAAAAAAACATATTTATTTTCAATGAAATAGCGCGGAAATTATAAGGCTATTAATGGCGGAAAGAACGACAAAAAATGGGATATGAGAGGGAAAGGCGCAACGCAGCGCAGGGCTACGTTGCGGCAGGGAATTACTTTTTACGACCGGTAATGCGGCACCACTCTTCTTTTTCCACCACCGGATCCAGGGCGAAGAGGTCGGCATAGGCATCACACACGCTTTCTGCCTGGCTGGCAAGAATACCGGAAAGGCCCAGCAGACCGCCCTCAACAGGCAGTACGCTGATCAGCGGGGCCAGTTCACGCAGTGGGCCGGCGAGAATATTCGCCACCACCACATCCGCTTTCATGGACGCTGGCTGGTCCTGAGGCAGATACAGTTCCAGGCGATCGGCAACGCCATTGCGCTCGGCGTTATCACGGCTGGCCTGAATAGCCTGCGGATCGATGTCGATACCGATGGCTTTCGCCGCGCCCAGCTTCAGCGCCGCGATGGCGAGGATACCGGAGCCGCAACCAAAATCGATCACCGTTTTGCCGGTCAGATCCAGTCCATCAAGCCATTGCAGGCACAGTGACGTGGTCGGGTGCGTGCCGGTGCCAAAGGCCAGGCCAGGATCGAGCATGACATTGACGGCGTTAACATCAGGCACATCACGCCAGCTCGGGCAGATCCACAGACGCTCGCCGAAACGCATCGGGTGGAAGTTTTCCATCCACTCGCGCTCCCAGTCCTTGTCTTCCAGTTGCTCGATTTTGTGCACAAAATCCGCGCCCAGCAGCGGATGCAGAGCAAGCAGCGATACCACCTCGTTCATGTCCGTTTCGGCATCAAACAGGCCGATGACGTCCGTGTCACCCCACAGGCGGGTTTCGCCCGGCAGCGGCTCAAACACCGGCGTATCGTGCGTGTCCTGGAAGGTGATAGAGACGGCACCGGCTTCGAGCAGCGCATCGCTCAGCTCTTCGGCATTCGCCCCGGTTGTATTCAGTTTCAGTTGGATCCACGGCATGGCAAAACTCTTTATTTATCAGATGTAATAACGTGACCTTCCGCAACCGGGCGACCAAACAGGTTCCCGACCAGAAATGCCAACAAACTCAGTAACAGCGACGGAACAATCGGGTGGAAGCCCAGATATTGTATTTTGAACGTCGCCAGCACGGCATACAGCACGCCGCCCACAATCATCGCGCTAAGCGCGCCGGCCGCATTGGCCCGCTCCCAGTACAGGCCCAGCACCAGCGGCCACAGGAATACGGCTTCCAGCCCGCCAAAAGCCAGCAGGTTAAGCCAGATAATCATCTCTGGTGGACGCCAGGCCGCCAGCAGCAGCAACACGCCGAGGATCAGGGTGATCGCTGACGACATTTTTTTCAGCCGCTTTTCATTGTGGATCTGCGCCGGATACAGGTTCAGGTAGAGATCTTTAATGATCGTAGCGGAACTTTGCAGCAACTGCGCATTGATCGTCGACATGATCGCCGCCATCGGTGCCGCAAGGAAGATCCCTGCCGCAAAGGGAGGCAACACTTTCATCATCAGCGTCGGGATCACCAGATCCGGCACGGTCAAATCGGGGATCACCGCGCGGCCAAGCGCACCGGCCAGATGCATACCCAGCATCAGGATCGCCACCACGATGGTGCCGATGATCATCCCGCGATGCACCGCTTTGCTGTCTTTATAGGAGATGCAGCGCACCGCCGTGTGCGGCAGGCCGATGACCCCAAAGCACACCAGCACCCAGAACGAGGTCATAAAGGTTGGCGACAGAATATCGTCTGCCCCCTGCGGTGACACCAGTTTGGGATCGATATGTTGTAGGGTGTCGACAGCGTTACCTAAGCCCCCGGCGGCATGTACTACGCCAACCAGCAGCACGATAGTGCCAATAAGCATCACCAGACCTTGCAGGGTATCGTTGAGCACGCTGGCACGAAAACCGCCGTACGCGGTGTAGAGCGCAATGCTGATACCGAAAATCAGCAGCCCGGTTTCATAAGGAATACCCGCCGCCGTTTCCAGCAGACGCGCACCGCCGATAAACTGTACGGCCATCGCGCCCACAAAAGCGACCAGCAGGCTAATGCTCGCCAGCCATACCAGCAGACGGCTTTGATAGCGGCCAAACAGCATATCGTTGAGCGTCACGGCATTATAGCGGCGCGCGAGGATAGCGAATTTTTTGCCCAGAATCCCCAGTGAAAGCCAGACGGCAGGCAGCTGGATCATCGCCAGCAGCACCCAGCCGAGGCCATATTTGTAAGCCGCGCCCGGTCCGCCAATAAACGAGCTGGCGCTGATATAGGTCGCCGTCAGCGTCATCGCCAGCACGATCCCGCCCATAGAACGGCTACCGAGAAAATACTCGTTAAGGAAAGAGCCGGTGGCGCGCTTACGCATGGCATAAACCGACAGGCCAAAGACCACCAGCAAATAGGCGACCAGCGGCAGAATGACTTCAAGCTGCATCGTCGTCCTCCAGGGAAATATCCCGGTAGATGAATTTCACCATCGCCCAGCACAGCAGGATAAACACCAGCGGCAGCAGCAGACAGGACATTTCAAACCAGTGTGGCAGGCCGGTAAAACCGGCCATATCTCCCGGTAAGTAAGCGGTCACCAACCAGGCGGCGAGATAAAGCAACGTGAGCCAGAGCGCCCAGCGGGCCTCTTTGTGTGCCTGAACGAAACGTGTATCCATTATCGTCCCTCGGGGATCAGAAAGGCGGGGATTGTACCGCAAGAGAGAAAAAGAGAATAAAAAAAAGGCCGGAAATCCGGCCTTTTGCTGCGAGCGCTTAATTACTTCTCCTGAAGTCCGAGCTTCTTCTCCAGATAGTGGATGTTGGTGCCACCGTGCTGGAAGTTCTCGTCATTCATGATGCGGGTTTGCAGATCAACGTTGGTTTTGATGCCATCGATGATCAGCTCCTGCAACGCATTCTTCATGCGGGCAATTGCCACGTCGCGGGTTTCGCCATAGCAGATCAGCTTACCGATCATGGAGTCATAATACGGCGGTACGGTATAACCGGCGTAAATATGCGATTCCCAGCGCACGCCAAAACCGCCTGGCGCATGGAAACGGGTGATCTTGCCTGGGCTTGGCAGGAAGGTGTTCGGATCTTCGGCGTTAATACGGCACTCGACCGCATGACCTTTAACCGTAACGTCTTCCTGTTTGATGGACAGCGGCTGACCTGCGGCGATGCGCAGCTGTTCTTTGATCAGATCCACACCGGTGATCATTTCAGTTACCGGATGCTCAACCTGAATACGGGTGTTCATCTCAATGAAGTAGAACTCGCCGTTTTCGAACAGGAACTCGAAAGTACCCGCGCCACGATAGCCGATATCGATACAGGCTTTGGAGCAGCGTTCGCCGATGAATTTACGCAGTTCCGGCGTAATGCCCGGCGCTGGCGCTTCTTCAACAACTTTCTGGTGGCGGCGCTGCATGGAGCAGTCACGCTCGGCCAGATAAATGGCATTACCCTGACCATCTGCCAGCACCTGAATTTCGATGTGGCGAGGGTTTTCAAGATATTTTTCCATGTACACCATGTCATTGCTGAAAGCCGCTTTCGCTTCAGCTTTGGTCATGGAGATGGACTGCGCCAGTTCGGCATCACCGCGAACAACGCGCATACCGCGACCGCCGCCGCCGCCGGACGCCTTGATGATCACCGGGTAACCAATGCGTTTTGCATGGGCACGGTTAGCATCCATATCGTCGCCCAGTGGGCCGTCAGAGCCTGGTACGGTCGGTACGCCTGCTTTCTTCATGGCGGTAATAGCGGACACTTTGTCGCCCATCAGGCGGATAGTGTCGGCTTTCGGGCCGATAAAGATAAAGCCAGAGCGCTCAACCTGTTCAGCAAAGTTGGCGTTCTCAGAGAGGAAGCCATAACCTGGGTGAATGGCTACTGCCCCGGTGATTTCAGCCGCGCTGATGATCGCCGGAATGTTGAGATAGCTTTTTACGGACGGTGCCGGGCCGATACAGACCGTTTCGTCCGCCAGCAATACGTGTTTTAAATCGCGATCCGCCGTCGAGTGCACAGCGACAGTCTTGATACCCAGTTCTTTACAGGCACGAAGAATACGCAGAGCAATCTCGCCGCGGTTGGCAATGACAATTTTATCCAGCATGTTCGCCTCGTTATTCGATGACGACCAGAGGCTCGTCAAATTCTACCGGTTGGCCGCTTTCTACCAGAATGGCTTTCACCACGCCGGATTTGTCAGCTTCGATCTGGTTCATCATTTTCATGGCTTCAACGATGCACAGGGTGTCGCCCGCATTCACTTTCTGGCCCACTTCGATGAACGCTTTTGCGTCCGGGCTTGGGGTGCGGTAGAACGTCCCGACCATCGGGGAACGTACGATGTGGCCACTGATTTCTGCTGCTGCCGGCGCTTCCATTGTTGGGGTGGCGGCAGGTGCAACAGCGTTAGCCAGAGCTGGCTGTTGCATCATCGGTGCGGCATAAGCCTGCTGCATCATGGGATAACCCACGTTTGGCGCAGCACGGCTGATACGAACAGACTCTTCGCCTTCAGAAATTTCCAGTTCGGAGATGCCTGATTCTTCAACCAGCTCGATCAGTTTTTTAATCTTACGAATATCCATGAGTGGGTTCCGTACTCTTGTTTAGTGTGATTGTGACAAGCGTTTTACCGCCGTCTGTAAAGCGTATGTATAACCGTCAGCGCCTAATCCGCAGATGACGCCAGCAGCGATATCGGAGAGATAGGAGTGATGGCGAAACGGCTCACGCGCATGCACGTTGCTCAGGTGGATCTCGATAAACGGGATACTCACGGCGAGCAGGGCATCGCGAAGCGCGACGCTGGTGTGCGTAAACGCGGCCGGATTGATCAGGATATAGTCGACATTGTCTTTAGCCTGATGAATACGGTCGATGAGTTCGTACTCCGCGTTTGACTGTAAATGCGAAAGAGACACGTTGAGCGCCTCGGCTTCCTGGCTTAAAGTCGTAACAATTTCGTTAAGCGTAAGGGTGCCATACTTCTCTGGCTCGCGTGTGCCCAGCATATTCAGATTAGGGCCGTTTAAGAGCAAAATGTGCAACTTGTCCGCCATCGTGCTGCTATCTCCTGCAATACTCCGGTAAAATACAAAATATACCTTCGTTGCCCGGTTGTCACCTTTTCAGAGTCCTAAAAACCCTGTCGGCAAAACCAAAGTCGCACATTATAACGATTTCGTAGCATTTGGCAGCTAAATACTGGTCTTATCAGGGAAGATTATCAACCGCTATCCAGTAAATGGCAGCGGATGACAGAAGAACTGCGGGAAAGTGCACAGAACCATACACTATTGCCACCATTGACGGAACTTCTTGTAACGCCAGGCTAAAAGCACCAGCGCGGCGGCAGCATAGAGGATCGGTTGCGGAGATAACACCTTTACGGACCACAGATAATGAATGGGAGCGAGGATCGCCACCAGATAAACGAAATTGTGCAGACGTTGCCAGTTTCTGCCCATTTTTCGCATCAGTGCCTGAGTTGAAGTCAGCGCCATCGCCAGCAGGATCAGCCAGCTAATACCGCCGAGCGTCAGATAAGGACGGGACACCAGTTCCTGGCCCAGCAGGCCGAGATTATTGATACCCAACTCCAGCATGACGTAACTCACCAGGTGCAGAGTGGCCCACGCAAAACACCACAGCCCCAGCAGACGGCGAGTGCGGATCAGCAACGGTTGCTTTGCATAGCGGGCCAGCGGCGTGATCAGCAGCGAGCCGAGCAGGAATTTTAACGCCATCCTGCCGGTAAAATGTTGAATATCTTTCGCTGGATCGGCACTGAAATAGCCCTGGCTGGCCGCCCAGAAAAGCCACAGCAGCGGTAACAGCCCGGCAAGATGCAGCACCACTTTCAGCCACGTCACCTGTTTTGCCGTCAAACGCATTTAAAAATTCTCCCGCAGATCCATGCCTTTATACAGTGACGCCACTTCATCGGCATAGCCATTAAACAACAACGTTGGCTGACGATTGACATCCAGCACGCCGCCGGAACCAATAAAACGTTCCGTAGCCTGCGACCAGCGTGGATGATCGACATGGGGATTCACGTTGGCAAAAAAGCCGTATTCGTTGGGTGCCGACAGATTCCAGGTAGTAGGGGGCCGTTCGCGGGTCAGCTTAATGCTGACAATGGATTTAATGCCCTTAAAACCATATTTCCACGGCACGGTCAGGCGTACCGGCGCACCGTTTTGCGGCGGCAGGGCTTTACCGTAGACGCCGACGGTTAACAGCGTCAGCGGATGCATGGCTTCATCTATACGCAGCCCTTCAACATAGGGATACTTCAGGCCACCGCCGATAAAGCGATCTTTCTGACCGGGCATCTCGTCAGGAGAATATAAGGTTTCGAAGGCCACATACTTCGCATTGCTGGTGGGTTCGACCAGCGCGAGTAACTTGTGCAGCGGAAAGCCGATCCACGGCACAACCATGGACCAGGCCTCCACGCAGCGCATACGGTAAATGCGCTCCTCAAGCGGAAAACGGGTAGTCAACGCATCATGATCAAGGGTCAGTGGTTTTGCCACTTCGCCGCTGATGGTCAGCGTCCAGGGATCGGTTTTCATGCTGCCGGCGTTTGCCGCCGGGTCGGCCTTATCGAGGCCAAATTCGTAAAAATTATTGTAACCCGTAACTTTTTCTTCGGGCGTCAGAGAAAGTTTACTCTGCCATTCATCAGGTTTATTAAAGTCCAGCGGCTTCCCGGCGGGGGCTTTGGGACGATCGTTACCTTTGAACCAGCTCAGCAGATCAGCATGGGCTGCAGAGGAAAGAGAAAGGGCCGTAGCGCTGATGCCCAGCGTTTTTAATACCTGACGTCGTTGCAGCATAAATACCGATTCTGCCGTGACATCTGCTTCTGTTAGTTTTCGTGGTTTCATCACATCCTCCGTCTGCTTTATATAAGCATGACGGATGAGTTGCGCCAGCGCGAGTGTGTTACCAAAATTTGCCTGCTAACTTTTGTTTGATAGTATCCCGTTTCCTGCTGCAAGTTAGCGCTTACTCTACACTATGTCATGACGGCACAAAGCGCCCTTCAACCTACGGAGTTAACTCAGGGATGCGATTAACGACGAAATTTTCAGCCTTTGTCACGCTGCTTACCGGGCTGGCAATTATTGTTACCCTGATAGGTTGTTCATTCAGCTTTTATTCTGCCATTCAGAACAAAATCAGCAACCGCGTGCAGTCGGTGGCGACCATTATTGATAGCCGCCTCGTATCAACGCCGGTAAATGTCCTCAGCAAACAGCTCAATGAAATCATGGTGCCGGTGGATATTGCCCGCATCGTCATCCGGCGGGGCGATCACACGCTGATCAATCAGACGGCAAAAGATGTCTATCGCCCGCAGGGCAGCACCACGCAATATCGTGAAATCACCATCCACTCGCTGAAAAACCCCGGCATGACGATCTCGATGCAGTATCAGGATCCGATGGTTAACTACTTCCATTCCCTGCTGGCTACCGCGCCGTTAACCCTTGCTATCGGCTTTATGGTGATCATTATTTTTCTGGCGGTGCGCTGGCTGCGGCGACAGCTCGCCGGGCAGGAACTGCTGGAAAACCGCTCGGTCAGGATCCTTAACGGTGAGCGCGGAGCCCAGGTGCGCGGTAGCGTTCATGAATGGCCGTCGCGCACCAGCAGCGCACTGGATGTCTTGTTAACGGAGATCCAGAGCGCGGCGGACCAGCGCAGTCATATGGATACGCTGATCCGCTCCTATGTCGCACAGGACACCAAAACGGGGCTCAGCAACCGACTGTTCTTTGATAACCAACTGGCGACGCTGCTGGACGATCAGGAAAACGTCGGGGCGCATGGCGTAGTGATGTTGATCCGTTTGCCAGATTTTGATTCTCTGCGCGATAAATGGGGCGCGGCCGCCACCGAAGAGAATCTGTTTGTCCTCATTAATTTACTGTCCACCTTTATACTGCGTTATCCCGGCGCGCTGCTGGCCCGCTATCAGCGTAACGACTTCGCCGTCTTACTCTCGCACCGGACGTTAAAAGAGTCAGAGAGTATCGCCGCTCAGTTGCTCAAATCCGTGGATGCGCTGCCGCCGTCAAAAATGCTCGACCGGGATGACATGATCCACATCGGCATTTGCGCCTGGCGCGGCGGGCAATCTACTGAGCAGGTTATGGAACACGCCGAAGCCGCCACCCGCAATGCCGTCCTGCAGGGGGGGAACAGCTGGGCGGTGTGGGACGATAAGCTACCGGAGAAAGGGCGCGGCAATGTTCGCTGGCGTACTCTGATCGAACAAATGCTCAGCCGCGGCGGTCCACGCTTTTACCAGAAACCCGCCGTTACCCGCGATGGACGGGTGCACCACAGGGAACTGATGTGCCGTATTTTTGATGGCGATCAGGAGGTGATCCCCGCGGAATATATGCCCATGGTGTTGCAGTTTGGCCTCGCGGAGGAGTATGACCGCCAGCAGATCTCCCGGCTGATACCCTTCTTACGTTTCTGGCCTGAAGAGAGCCTTGCACTGCCGATCACCGTAGAGGCGCTGATCCGCCCGCAATTCCAGCGCTGGCTGCGGGATACGCTGATGCAATGTGAAAAATCACAGCGGAAACGGATTATTTTTGAACTTGCAGAGGCAGATGTTTGTCAACACATCAGCCGCTTACAGCCGGTCGTGCGATTAATGACAGCATTAGGCGCACGGATCGTTGTGGCGCAGGCGGGTTTAACGCTGGTGAGTACCAGCTGGATCAAGGCGCTGGATGTCGAATTGTTGAAGCTCCATCCGAGTCTGGTCCGTAATATTGGCAAGCGCACTGAAAACCAGCTGCTGGTACAGAGTCTGGTTGAGGCGTGTAAGGGAACGCAGACGCGTGTCTTCGCCACCGGGATCCGGTCGAAAAGCGAATGGCAGACCCTGGTTGAGCGCGGAGTGGCAGGCGGACAGGGCGATTTTTTTGCCTCGTCGATGCCGCTTGACACAGAAGTGAAAAAATATTCACAAAGATACTCTGTTTGACCTGCCGTTTGACGTTATTTCACGTAGAATAACGCGCGCTGTATCTTGTGGGGGTGTGCATGTCTGCCCGCCAGTTCGTGCAGTAAAAAAGCCAGTGAATGACCTTAGACTGGTTGCAAAGTGATAGCGAGGAACGCTGCGGTCTCTATCTGTCCTGAAGGAGTCAGGTCGATTTGTAACTCAAGGACACAAACTGCACTAATTTTCACCGTAGCCGTCGATTTTTGCGCCTTGTCGCTGCTGCGTGTGGTTGGTAAAGTAAGCGGATTTTATTTTTCCGCCCCAGCTTTCAGGATTATCCCTCAGTATGTTGAAAAAATTTCGTGGCATGTTTTCCAATGACTTGTCCATTGACCTGGGTACCGCGAATACCCTTATTTATGTAAAAGGACAAGGCATCGTATTGAATGAGCCTTCGGTTGTGGCTATTCGTCAGGATCGTGCTGGTTCCCCGAAAAGCGTCGCTGCGGTTGGTCATGAAGCTAAACAGATGCTTGGCCGTACGCCGGGAAACATTGCGGCTATTCGCCCGATGAAAGACGGCGTTATCGCTGACTTCTTCGTGACGGAAAAAATGCTGCAGCACTTCATCAAACAGGTGCACAGCAACAGCTTTATGCGTCCAAGCCCGCGTGTGCTGGTGTGTGTGCCGGTTGGCGCAACCCAGGTTGAGCGTCGTGCTATCCGCGAATCCGCACAAGGCGCAGGCGCCCGTGAAGTCTTTCTGATCGAAGAGCCGATGGCTGCCGCAATTGGTGCTGGCCTGCCGGTCTCAGAAGCAACGGGTTCCATGGTAGTGGATATCGGTGGCGGTACTACGGAAGTGGCCGTTATCTCCCTGAACGGCGTGGTGTACTCCTCGTCTGTGCGTATCGGCGGCGACCGCTTCGATGAA
Source organism: Enterobacter kobei (assembly GCF_018323985.1). Lineage (GTDB taxonomy): Bacteria > Pseudomonadota > Gammaproteobacteria > Enterobacterales > Enterobacteriaceae > Enterobacter_D > Enterobacter_D kobei_A. The sequence continues at coordinate 494,517 of NZ_AP024590.1, forward strand.
GCCATCATTAATTATGTGCGTCGTAACTACGGCTCGCTGATTGGTGAAGCAACAGCTGAGCGTATCAAGCATGAAATTGGTTCGGCTTACCCGGGTGACGAAGTGCGCGAAATCGAAGTGCGTGGTCGTAATCTGGCAGAAGGCGTGCCGCGCGGCTTTACCCTGAACTCTAACGAAATCCTTGAAGCGCTGCAGGAACCGCTGACGGGTATCGTCAGCGCGGTAATGGTTGCACTGGAACAGTGCCCGCCGGAACTGGCTTCTGACATCTCCGAGCGCGGTATGGTGTTGACCGGTGGCGGCGCGTTGCTGCGTAACCTTGACCGCCTGTTAATGGAAGAGACAGGTATTCCTGTCGTAGTTGCAGAAGATCCATTGACTTGCGTCGCGCGTGGCGGCGGCAAGGCGCTGGAAATGATCGACATGCACGGCGGCGATTTGTTCAGCGAAGAATAGTCGGCGTCAGATCCGAAGCGGCGGTGACGCGGCTTCGGATCTGTCCGGCCTGAGAATACGCATAGCCTATGAAGCCAATTTTTAGCCGTGGCCCGTCGCTACAGATTCGCCTTATCCTGGCGGTACTGGTTGCGCTTGGTGTCATTATCGCCGACAGCCGCCTGGGTGCGTTCAGTCAGATCCGAACGTACATGGATACCGCCGTCAGTCCTTTCTACTTTGTCTCAAATGGTCCCCGTGCCTTACTCGACAGCGTATCGCAAACGCTGGCTTCACGTGACCAACTCGAACTTGAAAACCGGGCGCTGCGCCAGGAACTGCTGCTGAAAAACAGCGAGCTGCTGATGTTGGGGCAGTACAAACAGGAGAACGCGCGTCTGCGCGAGCTGCTGGGTTCACCGCTGCGCCAGGATGAACAAAAGATGGTGACGCAGGTCATCTCGACGGTTAATGACCCTTACAGCGATCAGGTGGTTATCGATAAAGGCAGCGTGAACGGCGTTTACGAAGGCCAGCCGGTGATCAGCGATAAGGGCGTGGTCGGCCAGGTGGTCGCCGTGGCGAAACTCACCAGCCGCGTGCTGCTGATCTGTGATGCCACCCACGCGCTGCCTATCCAGGTTTTGCGTAACGATATCCGCGTCATTGCGGCCGGTAACGGCTGTACCGACGATCTGCAACTGGAGCACCTGCCCGCCAATACCGATATCCGTGTCGGCGACGTGCTGGTCACCTCCGGTCTGGGCGGACGTTTCCCGGAAGGCTATCCGGTGGGTGTCGTGTCGTCTGTTAAGCTGGATACGCAACGGGCTTATACCGTGATCCAGGCGCGACCGACCGCAGGTTTACAGCGTTTACGCTATCTGCTGCTGCTGTGGGGTGCCGACCGTAATGGGGCTAACCCGATGACGCCGGAAGAGGTACATCGCGTTGCCAACGAACGTCTGATGCAGATGATGCCTCAGGTATTACCTGCGCCTGACTCGATGGGGCCGCCTGCGCCCGTGCCTGCACCTGCAACCGGGCTGTCTCAGCCTGCGGGTACAGCGCCGGGAGGACAATAGTGGCCAGTTATCGTAGCCAGGGACGCTGGGTGATCTGGCTCTCGTTTCTCATCGCGCTTTTGTTGCAGATTATGCCCTGGCCGGATGACATCATTGCCTACCGGCCTAACTGGGTACTGCTGATCCTGCTCTACTGGATCCTCGCCCTGCCGCACCGCGTGAATGTGGGTACAGGTTTAGCCGTAGGTGCCATACTGGATCTCATCAGCGGTTCGACGCTTGGCGTGCGGGCCCTGTCGCTGAGCATCATTGCTTACCTCGTGGCATTCAAATTCCAGCTTTTCCGTAACCTTGCGCTCTGGCAGCAGGCGCTGGTGGTGATGTTGCTGTCGCTTGCCACTGAGGTGATCGTGTTCTGGGCTGAGTTCCTGGTGATCAACGTCTCTTTCAGACCCGAAGTGTTCTGGAGCAGCGTGGTTAACGGTGTACTCTGGCCATGGCTTTTCCTGCTGATGCGTAAAATTCGCCAGCAGTTTGCAGTGCAATAAAAGGGTGTTATGACAGATCTCTATCTCGCCTCCCGCTCTCCCCGTCGTCAGGAACTGCTCACGCAACTGGGCGTCTCATTTGAACGTATTCTGCCCGGCACAGAAGAGTGCCGACACGCGCAGGAAAGTGCGCAGCAGTACGTGGTGCGTCTGGCGCGGGAAAAAGCCCAGGCTGGCGTGGCGCAAGCTGCGCGAGATTTGCCGGTGCTCGGCGCTGACACCATTGTCATTTTAAATGGCGAAGTGCTGGAAAAACCGCAGGATACCTCTCATGCTGCTAAGATGTTGCATCAGCTTTCAGGGCAAACACACCAGGTGATGACCGCCGTGGCGTTGGCCGATCGCCAGCACATTCTTGACTGTCTGGTAGTAACAGAAGTGACATTCAGAGTACTCTCTGACGATGAGATCATGGCGTATATCGCCAGCGGTGAACCGATGGATAAAGCGGGCGGCTACGGGATCCAGGGACTGGGCGGCTGCTTTGTGCGACGCATAAACGGCAGTTACCACGCTGTTGTCGGCTTACCACTGGTAGAAACCTATGAATTGCTGAGCAATTTTAACGCACTGCGTGAGGGAAGAGATAAAGATGACGGCTGAATTGTTGGTAAACGTAACGCCATCAGAAACACGCGTGGCGTACATTGATGGCGGCATTTTGCAGGAAATTCACATTGAGCGTGAAGCGCGGCGTGGAATAGTCGGTAATATCTACAAAGGTCGCGTGAGCCGTGTGCTGCCCGGCATGCAGGCGGCTTTTGTAGATATTGGTCTCGACAAGGCGGCATTTCTACATGCTTCCGACATCATGCCGCATACGGAATGCGTGGCAGGGGAAGAGCAGAAAAACTTCACCGTCCGCGACATTTCAGAGCTGGTGCGTCAGGGACAGGATCTGATGGTGCAGGTGGTGAAAGATCCGCTCGGCACCAAAGGCGCGCGTCTGACCACTGACATCACCCTGCCATCCCGTTACCTGGTCTTTATGCCAGGCGCGTCTCACGTCGGCGTGTCCCAACGTATTGAAAGCGAAACCGAGCGCGAGCGTTTAAAGCGCGTGGTGGCTGAATATTGCGATGAGCAGGGCGGTTTTATCATCCGTACCGCCGCAGAAGGCGTGTGCGAAGACGATCTGGCTTCCGATGCGGCCTACCTTAAGCGCGTGTGGACAAAAGTCATGGAGCGCAAAAAACGCCCGCAGACGCGTTATCAGATGTATGGCGAACTGGCGCTGGCCCAGCGTGTGCTGCGCGATTTTGCCGATGCGCACCTCGATCGCATTCGCGTCGATTCCCGTCTGACTTTCGAAGCGCTGCTGGAATTCACCGCGGAATACATCCCGGAGATGACCAGTAAGCTGGAGCATTACAGTGGACGTCAGCCGATTTTCGATCTCTTTGACGTCGAAAACGAAATTCAGCGCGCGCTGGAGCGCAAGGTCGAACTAAAGTCCGGCGGTTATCTGATCATCGATCAAACGGAAGCGATGACCACCGTCGACATCAATACCGGGGCCTTTGTCGGTCACCGTAATCTTGACGACACCATCTTTAACACCAATATCGAAGCGACGCAGGCCATCGCCCGCCAGCTTCGTCTGCGCAATCTTGGCGGCATTATCATTATCGACTTCATCGATATGAATAATGAAGATCACCGCCGTCGCGTCCTGCACTCCCTGGAACAGGCGCTGAGTAAGGATCGCGTGAAAACCAGCATCAACGGTTTCTCGCAGCTCGGCCTGGTCGAGATGACCCGCAAACGCACCCGCGAAAGCGTCGAGCATGTGTTGTGCCACGAATGCCCGACCTGTCACGGCCGCGGGACGGTGAAAACCGTGGAAACCGTGTGCTATGAAATCATGCGCGAAATTGTCCGTGTGCATCATGCGTATGATTCCGATCGTTTCCTGGTCTATGCTTCTCCGGCGGTGGCGGAAGCGCTGAAAAGCGAAGAGTCCCACGCGCTGGCGGAAGTTGAAATCTTTGTCGGCAAACAGGTCAAAGTGCAGATTGAACCGCTCTATAATCAAGAGCAGTTTGATGTAGTGATGATGTAATTCGTAGCATGCTGCGACACGATCAAGGCCTGCTGAGCGGGCTGACAAGGAGAGATGCGTGAGGCGACTGCCGGGGATATTGCTGCTGACTGGGGCGACGCTGGTGGTCATCATCGCGCTGCTGGTAAGCGGCCTGCGTCTGTTGCTGCCGCATCTGGACAGCTGGCGTCCGGCTATCCTTGCGAAAATCGAATCCTCCACCGGCGTACCGGTTGAGGCAAAGCAGGCTACCGCCAACTGGCAAAATTTCGGCCCGACGCTCGACGTGCGCGGCATTCACGCCAAAATGAAAGACGGTGGCGAGGTGTCCATTGAGCGGGTCACGCTGGCGCTCGACGTCTGGCAAAGCCTGCTGCACCTGCGCTGGCAGTTCCGCGACCTCACCTTTTATCAGTTTCAGGTTCGCACCAATACCCCCCTGCAACAGAGCAATGACAGCGACGGTCTGGAAACAAACCGCCTGAGCGATCTGTTCCTCCGCCAGTTCGACCATTTCGATCTGCGCGACAGTCATATCAGTTTCCTGACCCCCTCCGGCCAGCGTGCCGAACTGGCGGTGCCGCAGCTGACGTGGCTCAACGACAAAGACCGCCATCGCGCCGAAGGCGAAGTCAGTCTCTCCAGCCTGACTGGCCAGCACGGCGTAATGAAAGTGCGTATGGATCTGCGTGACGACGAGGGGCTGCTGAACCGTGGCCGCGTATGGCTTCAGGCCGATGATATTGACGTCAAACCCTGGCTTGGCAAATGGATGCAGGACAACGTCGCCTTGCAAACGGCCCGCTTTAGCCTTGAAGGCTGGTTGACGCTGAGCAAAGGCGAAGTGTCCGGCGGGGATGTCTGGCTCAAACAGGGCGGGGCCAGCTGGAAAGGCGAGACCCAGCCGCACCGGTTGTCTGTGGATAATCTGACGGCGCACGTCAGCCGCCAGCAGCAGGGCTGGCAGTTTGATATTCCCGAAACCCGTATCACCATGGATGACAAACCCTGGCCAAAAGGCGCGCTGTCGCTGGCCTGGGTGCCAGCACAGGAAGCGGGTGGCGCGAACGGTATCCGTAGCGACGAGCTGCGGGTACGCGCCAGCCATCTTGAACTGAACGGGCTGGACGGGCTGCTGCCGATTGCCGAAAAAATTTCTCCGGCGCTTGGTGAGATCTGGCGCGCCATGCAGCCGACCGGGCTGGTGGAAAAGCTGGCGCTGGATATTCCCTTACAGGCCACCGACAAAACCCGTTTTCAGGCCAACTGGCACGATCTTGCCTGGCAACAGTGGAAAATGCTGCCGGGCGTCGAGCACTTTACCGGTACGCTTTCCGGCAGCGTGGAAGATGGCAGGCTGACCGCCAGCATCAACCAGGCCAAAATGCCGTACAAGACGGTGTTCCGTGCGCCGCTGGAAATCGAAAAGGGCGACGTTACCCTTAACTGGCTGAAAAATGAGAAAGGTTTTCAGCTTGATGGCCGACAGATTGATGTGAAAGGCACCGGCGTGCATGCGCGCGGCGATTTCCGTTATCTGCAACCCGCCGGTGCTGAACCCTGGCTTGGCATTCTGGCCGGGATCAGCACCGACGATGCCGGTCAGGCCTGGCGTTACTTCCCGGAAAACTTGATGGGGAAAGCGTTAGTGGATTACCTGAGCGGCGCCATCCAGGGCGGTCAGGTGGATAACGCGACCCTGGTCTACGGCGGCAACCCGCACCTGTTCCCGTATAAACATAACGAAGGCCAGTTTGAAGTGCTGGTGCCGCTGCGTAACGCCACCTTTGCATTCCAGCCTGGCTGGCCGGCGCTTAAAAATCTCGATATGGAGCTGGATTTCCTTAATGACGGCCTGTGGATGAAGACCGACGAAGTCAGTCTGGGCGGCGTTAAAGGCCGTAATCTGCGGGCGGTGATCCCCGATTACCTGAAGGAAAAACTGCTGATCGATGCCGATATCAGCGGGCCGGGAAAAGCGGTCGGGCCGTACTTTAACGACACGCCGCTTAAAGAATCTTTAGGCGCCACGCTGGAAGAACTTCAGCTTGATGGCGATGTAAGCGCTCGCTTACATCTTGATATTCCGCTTGATGGTGAAATGACGACGGCCAAAGGCGACGTCCGGCTGAAGAACAACAGTCTGTTCATCAAGCCGCTGAACAGCACCCTGCACAACTTAAACGGTCAGTTCAGCTTTGAGAACGGCAATCTGAAAAGCGAGCCGCTCACCGCCCGCTGGTTTAATCAGCCGCTTAACGTCAGCTTCACCACCACCGAAGGCGAGAAAGCCTATCAGGTGGCGGTGGATCTGGACGGGAACTGGCAGCCAGCCGGTATCGACGCGCTGCCGAAACAGTTACGGGATGCCGTCAGCGGTAGCGCGGCCTGGAATGGCAAGGTGGGCATTGAGCTGCCTTATCACGCCGACGCGCGCTACAACGTGGATATTAAAGGCGACTTAAAAAATATCGCCAGCCGTCTGCCGTCGCCGCTGGAAAAAGCCGCCGGTCAGCCGCTGCCGTTAACGGTAAAAGTGGACGGCGACCTGCGCCACTTCGATCTGACGGGGAAAGCAGGCAGCGACAGCCATTTCAACAGTCGTTGGTTGCTGAGTAAGAAGCTGACGCTGGATCGCGCTATCTGGACCTCGGAAAGCCGGACCCTGCCGCCACTGCCGGAAACCGCAGGCGTGGAACTGAACCTGCCGCCGCTGGATGGTGCGCAATGGCTGGCGCTGTTCCAGCAGGGCGTGGCGACAAACGTCAGTAGCGCGACGGCGTTCCCGGAAAATATCACCCTGCGCACCCCGGCTCTGACCCTTGGCGGCCAGCAGTGGAATAACCTGAGTATCGTGAAGCAGCCGGTAGCGGGCGGTTCGAAAGTTGAGGCGCAGGGGCGTGAAGTCAATGCCACCGTCACGCTGCTGGATAACGCGCCGTGGCTGGCGGCGATCCGCTATCTCTATTACAACCCGACGGCGGCCGAGCGCGATCCGCTCTCGCCGACGACGCTGCTCACCAAACGACAGATTGATTTCAGCGGCTGGCCCGATCTCCAGTTACGCTGTGCCGAGTGCTGGTTCTGGGGGCAAAAATACGGGCGGCTTGACGGTGATTTCACCATCAACGGTGATACCTTAACCCTGAAAAACGGTTTGCTGGATACCGGCTTTGCCCGTCTGACGGCGAACGGCGAATGGGTCAACCGCGCTGATGCCGAACGCACCTCTATTAAGGGACGACTGAAGGGTAACAAGGTCGACGCGGCAACCAATTTCTTTGGTGTTGTCACGCCGCTGCGGGACGCGCCTTTTGATGTTGATTACGATCTGCACTGGCGTAACCCGCCCTGGAAGCCGGAAGAGGCATCCCTCAACGGCATTTTGCGCACCCGACTTGGCAATGGTCAGATCGCCGATGTCAGCACCGGACGTGCCGGACAACTGCTGCGGCTGGTCAGCTTCGATGCGCTGCTGCGCAAGCTGCGGTTTGATTTCAGCGATACCTTCAGCGAAGGGTTCTATTTTGACTCGATCCGCAGTACCGCCTGGATCAAAGATGGCGTGATGCACACCGATGATACGCTGGTGGACGGGCTGGAAGCCGATATCGCCATGAAAGGGTCGGTGGATCTGGTTCGCCGTAAGCTTGACGTGGAAGCCGTGGTCGCGCCGGAAATCTCCGCCACCGTTGGTGTGGCGGCGGCCTTTGCGGTTAACCCCATCGTTGGCGCCGCGGTCTTTGCCGCCAGTAAAGTGCTGGGGCCATTGTGGAATAAAGTCTCCATCCTGCGCTACCAGATCACCGGCACCATGGATAAACCACAAATTAATGAAGTGCTGCGTCAGCCGCGCAGCCCGGCTAAGCAATGATTTGACGGGGGCGAGTAATTGCCTCACTCTCAATAGATATGATTTCTACCGCTAACCTGGCGGCAACCAAAGAGTAGCAACATGACGAGTTTGAATCTGGTTAGTGAACAATTGCTAACGGCGAATGGCCTGAATCATCAGGATCTGTTTTCCATTCTTGGCCAACTGGCCGAGCGCCGTCTTGATTACGGCGATCTCTATTTCCAGTCGAGCTATCACGAGTCCTGGGTTTTAGAAGACAACATTATTAAAGATGGCTCGTATCACATCGACCAGGGCGTCGGCGTGCGGGCGGTCAGCGGCGAAAAAACGGGCTTTGCTTACGCCGATCAAATCAGTCTGCTGGCGCTGGAACAGAGCGCGCAGGCGGCACGTACTATCGTGCGTGACACTGGCGATGGCAAAGTGAAAACGCTGGGCGCGGTGGAATATGGTGCGCTCTATACCAGCGTCGATCCGCTGCAAAGCATGACCCGCGAAGAGAAGCTCGACATTTTACGTCGCGTGAATGCCGTGGCTCGTGCTGCTGATTCGCGTGTACAGGAAGTGAATGCCAGCCTCACCGGCGTCTATGAACTGATCCTGGTGGCCGCCACTGACGGTACGCTGGCGGCGGATGTCCGTCCGCTGGTTCGTCTGTCAGTCAGCGTCCAGGTGGAAGATCAGGGCAAACGCGAGCGTGGCTCCAGCGGCGGTGGCGGTCGTTTCGGCTATGAATGGTTCCTCGCCGATGCGGGCGGTGAAGTCCGTGCGGATGCGTGGGCGAAAGAAGCCGTGCGTATGGCGCTGGTTAATCTCTCAGCCGTGGCGGCGCCTGCCGGTACGTTGCCGGTAGTTCTGGGCGCAGGCTGGCCGGGCGTACTGCTGCACGAAGCGGTGGGTCACGGTCTGGAAGGCGACTTCAACCGCCGCGGTACCTCGGTATTCAGCGGACAGATGGGGAAACTGGTAGCGTCTGAACTCTGTACCATTGTTGATGACGGCACGATGCACGATCGTCGCGGTTCAGTGGCGATTGATGATGAAGGTACGCCAGGCCAGTACAACGTGCTGATCGAAAACGGCGTGCTGAAAGGTTATATGCAGGACAAGCTGAACGCGCGCCTGATGGGCGTCGCGCCAACCGGCAACGGCCGCCGCGAATCTTACGCACATTTACCAATGCCGCGCATGACCAATACCTACATGCTGGCCGGGAAATCCACGCCGCAGGAGATCATCGAGTCTGTTGAATACGGTATCTACGCGCCGAACTTTGGCGGCGGCCAGGTGGATATCACCTCCGGCAAATTCGTATTCTCGACGTCTGAAGCGTATCTGATTGAAAACGGTAAAGTGACGACGCCGGTAAAAGGCGCCACGCTGATCGGCTCCGGTATCGAAGCCATGCAGCAGGTGTCGATGGTCGGTAACGATCTGCAACTCGACAGCGGCGTCGGTGTATGCGGCAAAGAAGGGCAGAGTCTGCCGGTAGGCGTGGGTCAGCCGACGCTGAAAGTGGATAACCTGACCGTAGGCGGTACGGCGTAATTGATTGCGTAAATAGCCCGGCCTACACCATTTGTAGGTCGGGTAAGCGCAGCGCCACCCGACAACGTCCCGACATTATTTCTCCTTCGCCCGCCCGCGCATCGCCTGAAACAGATTAGCGACCTCAACAAAATAATCCGTCAGATAGTTAATACACACCTGCACCTTGAGCGGCAGCTTGTCTTTTTCCGTATAGAGCGCGTACACCGGACGCGGATCTGACTGGTAGCGCGGGAATAAGATCTCCAGCGTGCCGCGATTGATCTCATCGATCACCCACATCAGCGGTACATAGGCCACCCCGGCACCGGCAGTCAGCCAGCGGGTCAGCGTCATCGGATCGTTTGTCACAAAGCGGCCCTGCGGGATCAGCCGGGTGGATAATCCCTCGGGGGCGATCAGCTCGAATTCGTTATCCGGCCGCACGCTATATTCCAGCCACGAGTGATTAGTCAAATCCGCCGGTTTTTCCGGCGTGCCGAACTGCGCCAGGTAGCTTTTCGCGGCGCACACCACCATCGGCATTGTCCCCAGTCGACGCGAGAAAAGGCTCGAATCCTGCAAGGCACCTACGCGGATCACCACGTCCAGCCCGTCGGCAATCAGATCTGGCGCGGGGATGCCGGTAACCAGATTCACCGTCAGCCCAGGGTAATCCTTCAGCATCTGCGCGGTCATCCCGGCGAGAACATTTTGTGCCATAGTTGAAGAACAACCGATGCGCAGCGTGCCGATGGGCGTGTTATTAAAGGCGTACAATTGTTCGTGCACGTCCTGCACTTCATGCAGCATTCGGCGGCAGCCCTGATAATAAATCTTACCGGCTTCGGTCAACGCCAGGCTACGGGTGCTGCGGTTAAGCAGCTTTACCTGCAACTCATCTTCCAGTTTCGAGACGGTCTGGCTGATAGAAGAAACACTCATATGCAGCTGCCGTGCGGCGGCGGTAAATGACCCCAGCTCGACGACCCGGGCGAACACTGACATGCGTTTTAATCGTTCCATTGTTCACTCTGGCTTAAAAGTGATTTAGATCACACTATATAGATAACAGCATAACAGTTAGGCTAATATATAGTTAGCTGAATAATAGATACGTCACTCTCGCCTGGCTTTTCTGGCCCTTATTCCTGCGGTGACGTGAATAATACTTGTCTCCTGCACGCTTTAATCAAGGTCAACATGAGTCTGTTTCCCGTGGTCGTGGTGTTCGGTCTGTCGTTCCCACCGATATTCTTTGAGTTACTTATATCACTGGCGCTTTTCTGGCTGGTGCGCCGTCTGTTGCTCCCGACCGGGATCTATGACTTTGTCTGGCACCCGGCATTGTTTAATACAGCGCTATATTGCTGCTTATTTTATTTACTGACGCGCCTGTTCGGCTGAGGTAGATGTGAAAACACTAACAAGAAATTTTACCCGTACCGCCATCACTGTGGTGATGGTTATTCTGGCATTTATCGCCATCTTTCGCGCCTGGGTCTATTACACCGAATCGCCATGGACGCGTGATGCGCGTTTTAGCGCCGATGTGGTCGCTATCGCGCCGGATGTCGCGGGGCTGATCACCGATGTGAAGGTACACGATAACCAACTGGTGCAAAAAGACCAGGTGCTGTTCACCATCGATCAGCCGCGCTATCAAAAAGCCGTCGAGGAAGCGGAGGCTGACGTGGCGTACTACCGCGCGCTGGCAAGTGAAAAACGCCGCGAAGCCGGACGCCGGAATAAATTAGGCATTCAGGCGATGTCCCGCGAGGAGATCGACCAGTCCAACAACGTCTTGCAGACGGTGATCCACCAGCAGGCGAAAGCCCAGGCGACGCTGGACCTGGCAAAACTGGATCTCGAACGTACCATTATCCGCGCCCCGGCCGCAGGCTGGATCACCAACCTTAACGTCTATACCGGGGAATTCATTACCCGCGGCTCGACGGCGGTAGCACTGGTGAAACAGAACTCCTTCTATGTACTTGCTTACATGGAAGAGACGAAGCTGGAAGGCGTGCGCGCGGGTTATCGTGCCGAAATTACCCCGCTCGGCAGTAACCGGGTGATCAAGGGTACCGTAGACAGCGTAGCCGCCGGGGTCACCAACGCCAGCAGCAGCCGTGACGCCAAAGGCATGGCGACCATTGATTCCAATCTGGAATGGGTCCGTCTGGCGCAGCGCGTGCCGGTGCGTATTCGCCTTGACGATCAGAAAGAGAATCTCTGGCCGGCGGGGACAACCGCAACGGTAGTGATCACTGGCGAAAAAGACCGGGATGAAAGCCAGGACTCCTTCTTCCGCAAAATGGCTCACCGTCTGCGTGAGTTCGGTTAAGCATGATGGGTATTTTTTCCATCGCCACCCAGCACATCCGCTTCGCCCTGAAACTGGCGTGCGCCATTGTGCTGGCGCTGTTTGTCGGGTTTCACTTCCAGCTCGAAACCCCGCGCTGGGCGGTGCTGACGGCGGCGATTGTCGCCGCAGGTCCGGCCTTTGCGGCAGGGGGAGAACCCTATTCTGGCGCGATCCGCTACCGTGGGATGTTGCGTATTATCGGCACCTTTATCGGCTGCGTGGCGGCGTTGACTATCATTATTCTGATGATCCGCGCGCCATTGCTGATGCTGGTGGTGTGCTGTATCTGGGCCGGGTTTTGTACCTGGGCCTCTTCGCTGGTGCGCGTTGAAAACTCCTATGCCTGGGGGCTGGCGGGCTATACCGCGCTGATCATTGTGATCACCATTCAGTATGAACCGCTGCTGACGCCGCAGTTTGCCGTGGAGCGTTGCAGCGAGATCGTGCTGGGGATCGTCTGCGCCATCGTGGCGGATTTGTTGTTTTCGCCGCGCTCGATCAAACAGGAGATCGACCGCGAACTCGACAGTCTGCTGGTGGCGCAATACCAGCTGATGCAGCTGTGCATCATGCATGGCAGCGGCGAAGAGATGGATAAAGCCTGGGGCGCGCTGGTGCGTCGTACTAACGCGCTCGAAGGCATGCGCAGTAATCTGAATATGGAATCCTCGCGCTGGACACGGGCAAACCGGCGGTTAAAAGCGATTAATACCCTGTCGCTGACGTTGATCACTCAGGCCTGTGAAACCTGGCTTATTCAGAACACCCGCCCGGAAGCGGTGACGGATACTTTCCGCGAGCTCTTTGCGGAGCCGGTGGAAACCGCGCAGGACGTGCATAAACAGCTCAAGCGTATGCGCCGGGTGATCATCTGGACCGGCGAGCGCGACACGCCGGTGACCATCTACAGTTGGGTTGGGGCAGCGACGCGTTATCTGCTGCTCAAGCGCGGCGTGATCAGCAATACCAAAATCAGCGCCACGGAAGAAGAGGTGCTGGATGGTGAAACGGTGGTGAAAGCCGGTTCCGCCGAGCGCCATCATGCGATGGTAAACTTCTGGCGCACCACCATCTCCTGTATTCTTGGCACCCTGTTCTGGCTGTGGACCGGCTGGACATCCGGTAATGGCGCGATGGTTATGATCGCTGTGGTGACCTCGCTGGCGATGCGTTTGCCTAACCCGCGCATGGTGGCGGTCGATTTTGTCTACGGGACGCTGGCGGCGCTTCCCTTAGGGGCGTTCTATTTCCTCGTCGTGCTCCCCTCAACGCAACAAAGCATGCTGCTGTTATGTATCAGCCTCGCGGTAATGGCCTTCTTTATCGGTATCGAAGTGCAGAAACGGCGGCTGGGATCGCTGGGGGCGCTGGCGAGTACCATTAACATTATCGTGCTGGATAACCCGATGACCTTTGAGTTCAGCCGCTTTCTGGACAGCGCGCTGGGGCAGATTGTGGGATGTATCCTGGCGTTCACCGTCATCGTGCTGATCCGGGACAACTCCCGCGCCCGCACCGGACGGATGCTGCTCAATCAGTTTATGTCTGCTGCGGTCTCCTCGCTGACCACCAATACCGCCCGGCGTAAAGAAAACCATCTGCCGGCGCTGTATCAGCAGCTGTTTTTACTGCTGAGCAAATTCCCGGACGATGTCGCAAAATTCCGTCTGGCGCTGACGCTGATTATCGCGCACCAGCGGTTGCGTGACGCGCCGGTGCCGGTGAATGCCGATCTGTCCGCCTGGCATCGCCAGTTGCGGCACACTGCGGATCAGGTCATGTCTGCCACCAGCGATCACAAACGGCGGCACTACTTTACGCAGTTGCTGGCAGAGCTTGATGTTTATCAGGAGAAGCTGCGCAACTGGTCCGCACCGGATCAGGTGACGCATCCCGTGAAGCGGCTGGTGGATATGCTCCACAAATATCAGCATGCGCTGACCGACAGTTAAGCCGACAAACCGACGCCAGAAGCGTCGGTTTTTTTATGGCTATACTTAATGTTATTGCCCGAAAATCGAGGATCAGGAGGACATATGGCAACGCAGGCACTGCAGGATCACGCGCTATTTCAGACAGGCTATTTTGTTGATGGTGTATGGAAAACCCTGGAAACCACGTTTGAGGTGACGAACCCCGCAACGGGGGAGGTGATCGCGAAGGTCGCCAAAGCCGGTAAAAAAGAGACGGAAGAGGCCATTGCTGCGGCCAGTCGTGCCTTTCCCGCGTGGCGCGCAAAAACGGCCAAAGAACGCTCCACCATCCTCTACCGCTGGTATGAACTGATTATCGAGAACAAAACCTGGCTCGGACAGCTGATGACTGCCGAGCAGGGTAAGCCACTGAAAGAGGCTGAAGGCGAAGTGGACTATGCCGCCAGCTTTATTCAGTGGTTTGCCGAGCAGGCCAAGCGCGCTAACGGTGAAATCATTCCGCCCGCTAAAGCCGGCTCGCGTATTTTTGCCACCCGTGAACCTGTTGGCGTGGTGGCGGCGATCACGCCGTGGAACTTCCCGATGGCCATGCTGACCCGTAAGCTTGGCCCGGCGCTGGCGGCAGGCTGTACTGCCTTGATCAAACCTGCAAATAATACGCCGCTCAGCGCCTTTGCCTTGATCCAGCTCGCGAAAAAAGCGGGGGTACCGGATGGCGTGCTTAACGCTGTAGCGGGCACCACCGCGGAGATCAGCGACGCCATCATGGCCAGCCCGGAAGTACGCAAAATCTCCTTTACTGGATCGACGGCGGTCGGCAAAACGCTGATGCGTAACGCTGCGGAAACCATGAAAAAAGTGTCGATGGAGCTGGGCGGTAACGCGCCTTATATCGTCTTCGAAGATGCTGATATTGACGCTGCGGTGCAGGGGGCGATTGCCAATAAATTCCGTAACGCCGGGCAGGTATGCGTCAGCGTCAACCGTTTCTATATCCACGAGTCGGTCTATGACGCCTTTGTCGGCAAACTCGCCAGTGCCGTCAGCGCCCTGAAAGTGGGCAATGGCGTTGAAGAAGGGGTGGTGGTCGGCCCGCTGATCGAATCCTCTGCGGTGGATAAAGTCCGTGAACACGTTGAGGACGCCGTGGCGAAGGGCGCGAAAGTGCTGGCTGGCGGCAAAGCTCATGCGCTGGGCGGTAACTTCTGGGAGCCGACGGTGCTCGGCGACTGTAGCGAGGGCATGAAGCTGGCCGCCGAAGAAACCTTTGGGCCGCTGGCTGCCTGTTTCCGTTTTACCTCGGAAGAGGAAGTGATCCGCCGCGCCAACGATACGCCGTTCGGGCTTGCCGCGTATTTCTATACGCAAAATCTGGCGCGCGTATTCCGTGTCTCACAGGCCATTGAAAGCGGCATGATTGGCGTTAATGAGTGTGCGGTCTCGACCGAGGTCGCCCCCTTCGGTGGCGTGAAAGAGTCAGGCCTTGGTCGTGAAGGCTCGGTGCTGGGGCTGGAAGAGTTCCTGGAAGTGAAAACCCTGCATCTGGGGGGATTATAAACATCAGCGGCGGCACTCGCCGCCTGTGCGCGCTGGGTGGCTGGCAATGAATAGTATTTATACTTTTGATTTTGATGAAATAGAGGATCAGACGGATTTCTATCGTCAGTTTGCACGCGCCTTTAATATTGCGCGGGAAAAGGTGCACGATCTGGATTCCCTCTGGGAAGTGGTGACCGGCGGTGCTTTACCCGTACCGCTGGAAATAGAATTTACCCATCTCGCAGAGAAAGAGCGTCGCCGCTATGGCGCGCTGATCCTGTTATTTGACGAAGCAGAAGAAGAGCTGGAAGGGGCGCTACGTTTTAATGTCCGTGCCTGAGACAAAAAAAAGCCCCTGCTGTGCAGGGGCAATAAAGTGGCATTGCAGAGGGAATTATTTATAGAGTTCTGCAGTCGCGTGCCAGTTGTCACCGGTACGCGCTTCAATGATGCGATAAGAAGACGCACCTTCTTGTTCAGCTTTTTTATCCAGCGCAGCACGGATATCCATCGGGGATGAACTTACACCACCCACGGACACGGTACCGATGGACTGACGATTCTGTGCCTGGTCGCTGCCGATAGAGTTAGCGGCAAAAGCGCCAAAGGACAGGACGGAAAGGATGCTCAGGGTCGCTACGGTTGTTTTGATTTTCATGATGTTTACCTCGTCGAATTCTTTTACTGAAGGCCTTTCTTTGTGACCTTCATCACAGAATCAAGTATACACTAGTCACGCGAATAATTAATACCATGCTAATGGTTTCGGCGTGGTTTTGGTTACTGATCTGACGATTTATATTCCTGAAAAGCATTAAAAACGACGGTTTTTTATCCGTGTCGATGCATATAATTTTAAAAATCATAGGGATAGATGATTTTGATTTTTTGTGCGGTTCTATTCACTGGGTGAATGTAATGGGACAGGAAATCGCACTTTCTGTTAAAGAAATGTGGGTGATAAATAGCGGAAAAGGGGAGAACCGCAGTGGGATCCCCCGGGAGTTAGCTGTGGATGAGAATGAAACTACAGCTCCTGCTCAAACAGCACGAGGATCGCCTCATACAGCTCTTTAACGGTGAAGCCGCTGGCAGGGGTGGTGAAAATGGTATCGTCCCCGGCAATGGTACCCAGAATACCTTCCGATTTACCTAATGAGTCCAGCAGGCGGGCAATCAGCTGCGCGGCGCCAGGACTGGTGTGAATGACGACTACTGCTGCGTTGTAATCAATATCCAGCACCAGATTCTTCAGCGGGCTGGAGGTGGTCGGCACGCCCAGTTCCGCAGGCAGGCAGTACACCATCTCCATTTTCGCATTGCGCGTGCGCACAGCACCAAACTTGGTCAGCATGCGCGAGACTTTAGACTGGTTGATGTTGTCAAAACCCTGCTCCTGTAATGCGAGCACGATTTCACCCTGGGAGCTGAATTTTTCTTCTTTGAGCAGCGCTTTAAACGCTTTGATTAATTCTTCTTGTTTGGCCGAACTTCGCATAAGTCACCCGTGGAATGGCGAGAGAAACACCATTATTATGCATATAATTGAATTTTTATGCAAATAGTCAACCCGATTAAAGGCTGAAATAATGTAATGAAAGGGCGCGATTTTATCAAAAAACGTTATCGATAAACATGCCTGTATCACGTGTCTTGAATTTGGTTAAAAGTAAATTAAATGTTATCAAAATGATGTTGTTTTGATGGCTTTAACAGGTGTATTGTACCGCCACGGCTCGGTTGCTGACGCTGTAAAGCAGTACGCTTCCTTACAAAACAGTGGGAAGTGAATGATGCTAAAAGCGTGCGAGGCCGCATTCTTTTGTCATGGATATTGTTAACATTTACCGAAGTATTAATGGTCGCCAGCAACGGTTTCAACATATTTACCTTACCATAATAAGGAGTTTAGGATGAAAGTTGCAGTCCTCGGCGCGGCAGGTGGTATCGGCCAGGCGCTTGCCCTTCTTCTCAAGACCCAACTGCCTTCAGGCTCGGAACTCTCTCTGTACGACATCGCTCCGGTTACTCCCGGCGTGGCAGTTGATTTGAGTCATATCCCTACAGCTGTAAAAATCAAAGGCTTCTCCGGTGAAGATGCTACCCCTGCGCTGGAAGGTGCGGATGTGGTGCTGATCTCCGCAGGCGTAGCCCGTAAGCCTGGGATGGATCGTTCCGATCTGTTCAACGTGAACGCCGGCATCGTGAAAAACCTGGTCAGCCAGGTCGCGAAAACCTGTCCGGGCGCCTGTGTTGGTATCATCACCAACCCGGTAAACACCACCGTCGCTATTGCGGCTGAAGTGCTGAAAAAAGCCGGTGTTTACGACAAGAACAAACTGTTTGGCGTGACCACGCTGGACATTATCCGTTCTAACACCTTCGTGGCGGAGCTGAAAGGCAAGCAGCCGGGCGACGTCGAAGTGCCGGTTATCGGCGGACACTCTGGCGTGACCATTCTGCCGCTGCTGTCGCAGATCCCGGGCGTGAGCTTTACCGATCAGGAAGTTGCCGATCTGACCAAACGTATCCAGAACGCGGGTACTGAAGTGGTGGAAGCGAAGGCTGGTGGCGGTTCCGCTACGCTGTCGATGGGCCAGGCCGCTGCACGCTTTGGTTTATCGCTGGTGCGTGCGCTGTCAGGCGAAAAAGGCGTGGTGGAATGTGCGTACGTTGAAGGTGATGGCGAACACGCCCGCTTCTTCTCTCAGCCGCTGCTGCTGGGCAAAAACGGCGTGGAAGAGCGTCAGCCTATCGGCAAACTGAGCGCGTTTGAACAAAGCGCGATGGAAGGCATGCTGGAAACGCTGAAAAAAGACATTCAGCTGGGCGAAGAGTTCGTCAACCAGTAACCGCCTGCGCGGTGCCTGAATGCTGAAAAAAGCCGGAATTCTGTTCCGGCTTTTTTACGTCTGTCAGGTAGTGGCTGGGTATTCCTGAATGGTGACCTTGAGCGAGAGTTTTTTGTCTTCGCGCATCACTTCGACCGGAATTTCTGAACCAGGGCGGATCTCCGCCACCTGATCCATGGTTTCCAGCGCGGAAACCGCCGGCTTGTTGTTCACCGAAATGATCACGTCGTTCACCTGGATGCCAGCGCGAGCCGCCGGGCCGTCCGGTGCCACTTCATTTACCACGATCCCCTGGATCTGATCGATGCCGCCACCCTGAGTATGTAGCGGGGCGATCTCTCTGCCGCTGATGCCGATATAGCCGCGGATCACGCGCCCGTCACGGATCAGCTTATCCATAATTTTGGTCGCCAGCTGGAATGGAATGGCAAAGCCGATACCTTCCGGCGTTTCGCCGTCGTTGCTCTTGTCAAAGGAGAGGGTATTGATGCCCATCAGCTCCCCCAGCGAGTTCACCAGCGCACCGCCGGAGTTGCCGTGGTTGATGGAGGCGTCAGTTTGCAGGAAGTTCTGTCGCCCTGACGGGTTCAGGCCGATACGACCGGTGGCGCTGACGATCCCCTGCGTAATGGTCTGTCCGAGGTTGTACGGGTTACCAATCGCCATGACTACGTCGCCGATATGCGGCATGCGTTTAGGATTGATGGGGATCACCGGTAAGCCGCCGGTGGCGTTAACTTTCAACACCGCCAGATCGGTCAAGGCGTCGGAGCCAACCAGTAAGGCTTCAAACACACGACCGTCCTGCAGCGCGACGATAATCTGGTCGGCGTCGTTGATCACATGTTTGTTGGTAATAATGTAGCCGCGCTCGTCCATGATCACCCCTGACCCCAGGGTGCGGATCTCCAGCTGGTTATTAGCGGAGGCATTTACGCTGCGGTTATAGACGTTAACGACAGCCGGTGCCGCACGGCGTACCGCCTGGTTGTAGCTCACCGGCGTGTCATCAGCACTGTCAAATTTAGGTGCCGACAGAGGGCTGAACTGGCGTAAAGAGGGCACAGCAGCCAGAAGAAGGCCACCAACAATCAAACCGATTGCAACGGAGCGTATGAGCTTTACTAACATGATGCAGGCGTCACCAGAGAGAGAATGGGCAGCATAACATGAGTTAACCGGACATCACACGTGGGGATGATGTCCGGCACCCCAAAACCTAACGTAATAATAAATAAAGCGTATCGTTACCGCGCACCACATGCAGGGCAATGATATTGGGCTTGGCTTCCAGCACTTTGCGCATTTCCGCTATCGACTGCACGCGGTCCCGGTTGACGCCAATAATAACATCATCTTTATGCAGACCGGCCTGCGCGGCAGGACTGCTTTTTTCCACATCAGAGATAGTGATGCCTTTGGTGCCATCTTTTAACTGACCGTCGTTTAAGGTCGCGCCCTGCAACGCCGGGGCGATCATTTCCGCGCTGGCTGAAGATGACGTGCTCTTATCGAGCGTCACTTCCACGTCCTGCGGTTTACCGTCGCGCAGCAGACCCAGCTTCACTTTCGAGCCCGGCTCGGTAGTGGCGATACGGGAACGCAGTTCAGCAAAGCTATTGAGCGGTTTACCGTTGAGGCTGACTATCACATCACCGGATTTAATGCCTGCTTTGGCAGAGCCTGAGTTTGGCAGCACTTCGCTGACGAACGCGCCGCGCTGAACGTTGAGGTTAAAGGCTTTGGCGATATCCGCGCTCATTTCCATGCCTTTAATGCCCAACAGCCCGCGCTTGATTTCACCAAACTGGATCAGCTGTTTCGCGAGGGTTTGCGCCATATTACTCGGAATGGCGAAACCAATTCCGACGCTGCCGCCGCTTGGGGCAAGAATGGCCGTATTAATGCCGATAAGTTCGCCGTTCAGGTTCAACAGCGCACCGCCGGAGTTACCGCGGTTGATGGAGGCATCCGTCTGGATAAAGTTTTCCAGTCCTTCAAGGTTCAGTCCACTACGGCCCAGTGCCGATACAATCCCTGACGTGGCGGTCTGGCCGAGGCCAAACGGGTTACCGACGGCGACGGCAAAATCGCCCACCCGCAGGGTATCGGAATCAGCGACGGCGATTTGTGTCAGATTGGTCGCGTTTTGCAGTTGCAGCAGCGCGATGTCGCTCTGGTCGTCACCGCCTATCAGTTTGGCATCAAACTCACGACCATCATTCAGCTGCACGCTGATTTTCTGTGCCTGGTTGATGACGTGATTGTTGGTCAGCACGTAGCCTTTGGCGGCATCAATAATCACCCCGGAACCGAGACCTTCAAACGGCTGCGCCTGCTGATCCGGCGCGTCCTCACCAAAGAATTTTTTTAGTTCTTCCGGCACCTTCGGATTTTGCTGCACCGCAGTGCCTTCAACCTGCACGCTGACGACCGCAGGCAAGACTTTTTCCAGCATCGGCGCGAGGCTTGGGATCGCCGCCTGACCCGGAACCTGTGACGGCAACGCCGCCAGGGTCTGAAACGGCGCTGACAGCGCTAACCCGACACCTAACGCTAACGCACTCAACAGCTGATTTTTTTTCTTCATTGATGCTGGCTCTCGTAACCTGAAGTGTAAGGAAAAACGCCCCGTAACAGAGGGATGTTATTGAAATTTCGCACGGGTAACAATGAGGACAATGACTAAATAATAGCTGGGATGAAAAAGAAGAGGCGGGCGCAGCCTGCGCGCCCGTAAAAATGATGGCTCAACAGTCGGTTAATCGCGTTTCGGGGCACCGCGCAGCAGGCCCGACGCACCTTCTGAATAGTCACGCGGCATCTGTACCGGTGCCTGATCGTTACCCGCTTCCGATTCAGAAAGACGATTACGGAACGGGTTCATCTCAGCAGACATTTCCGGCAGCAGCTGGCTGGAGCTTTTTGCCATGTGCTGATACAGCTGGCGATAATCATGGGCCATGTTATCAAGCAGTTCAGCGCTGTGGGCGAAATGGCCGACTAACTCTTCACGGTACTCTTCCAGCTCGGCTTTATTTTTTTCCAGCTCGTATTGCAGGGCCTGCTGGTTGCGTAACTTGCGATTACCGAAACGCATGGCTACAGCACCGATCACGATGCCGACGACTAAACCAATTAGCGCATATTCCCAGGTCATGAACATCTCCCGTTGTCTTGTGATTCCGTAGGGTGTTGGCAGGGAGGCTCCTCGCCTGTGCCTGATTATGCCACTATAACCGCTAATTCCGTATAAGTGGAATCCCAGGGCTGCATCGCGTAGTGTGGAACGGCCTTTTTTTCGTCAACCGTGAACGGCGGCATACCGATACTCAAGGAATAACAATAACATCATGCAAAGTATTACCCCCACATCGCGATATCAGCAAGCCCTGGATGCGGGCACGCATCAGCCAGACGACGTTCAGCGCGATGCCGTAAATCGTCTCCAGGCAATCTGGCAACAACTGACGCAAACCTCCACGACGACTGCGCCCCGCGGTGGTCTGCTGGCGAGCTTTAGCAAACTGCTGGGTAAGAAAGACGAACCGGCCATCGCCCCCGTACGCGGTTTATATATGTGGGGCGGCGTCGGGCGCGGCAAAACCTGGCTGATGGATATGTTTTATCAAACCCTGCCCGGTAACCGTAAACAGCGTCTGCACTTTCACCGCTTTATGCTGCGCGTCCATGAAGAGTTGACGGCGTTACAGGGAGAGACCGATCCGCTGGAAATCATTGCCGATCGCTTTAAAGCCGACACCGACGTGCTCTGCTTTGATGAGTTTTTTGTGTCCGACATTACTGACGCTATGCTGCTTGGCGGCCTGATGAAAGCGCTGTTCTCGCGCGGCATTACGCTGGTGGCAACGTCCAACATTCCGCCGGATGAGCTTTACCGCAACGGCCTGCAACGCGCGCGCTTCCTGCCGGCGATTGAGGCGATCAAGGCCAACTGCGACGTGATGAACGTGGACGCAGGCGTGGATTACCGTCTGCGTACCCTGACGCAGGCGCATTTGTGGCTCTCGCCCTTAAATGACGAGACGGCGCAGCAGATGGAAGCGCTGTGGCTGGCACTGGCGGGCGCACCGCGCGCGCAGCAGCCGACGCTTGAGATCAATCATCGCCCGCTGCAAACCCTGGGTGCGGAAAATCAGACGCTGGCGGTGTCCTTTACCACGCTCTGTGTTGAGGCGCGTAGCCAGCATGATTACATCGCGCTGTCGCGCCTGTATCACACGGTGATGCTATTTGATGTGCCGGTAATGACGCCGCTGATGGAGAACGAAGCACGGCGCTTTATCGCGCTGGTGGATGAATTCTACGAACGCCACGTGAAGCTGGTGGTCAGCGCGCAGGCGCCGCTGCATGAGATCTACCAGGGCGAGCGGGTGAAGTTTGAATTCCAGCGCTGCTTATCCCGTTTGCAGGAGATGCAAAGCGAGGAGTATTTAAAGCGCGAGCATCTGGCCTGAATGCCGTGCCAGAGATGGCGCGGGGAAAAGTATCGTCGCAATCACAAAAAGGGGTCGATCTTTGTACCCGACTTCCCTATAATCTTGCGACCCCACGTTACGAGAAAGTTTTTTTCCCAAAACTTTTGTGTGCCGGCATAGGCTATTCGAAGGGGTAGGTTTGCTGGACAATGTCGTGTGAACCTCAACTGACTAAACGTTTGGGTGTTCACCAACGTGTAACTATTTATTGGGTAAGCTTTTAATGAAAACTTTTACAGCTAAACCAGAAACCGTAAAACGCGACTGGTATGTTGTTGACGCGACCGGTAAAACTCTGGGCCGTCTGGCTACCGAACTGGCTCGTCGCCTGCGCGGTAAGCATAAAGCGGAATACACTCCGCACGTAGATACTGGTGATTACATTATCGTTCTGAACGCAGAAAAAGTTGCCGTAACCGGTAACAAGCGTACTGACAAAATGTACTACCATCACACCGGCCACATCGGTGGTATCAAAGAAGCGACCTTTGAAGAGATGATTGCCCGCCGTCCTGAGCGTGTGATTGAAATCGCGGTTAAAGGCATGCTGCCAAAAGGCCCGCTGGGTCGTGCTATGTACCGTAAACTGAAAGTTTACGCGGGTAACGAGCACAACCACGCGGCACAGCAACCGCAAGTTCTGGACATCTAATCGGGATTATGGCAATGGCTGAAAATCAATACTACGGCACTGGTCGCCGCAAAAGTTCCGCAGCTCGCGTTTTCATTAAACCGGGCAGTGGCAAAATCGTTATCAACCAACGTTCTCTGGAACAGTACTTCGGTCGTGAAACTGCCCGCATGGTAGTTCGTCAGCCGCTGGAACTGGTCGACATGGTTGAGAAATTCGATCTCTACATCACCGTTAAAGGTGGTGGTACTTCTGGTCAGGCTGGTGCGATCCGTCACGGTATCACACGCGCTCTGATGGAGTACGACGAGTCCCTGCGTGGCGAACTGCGTAAAGCTGGCTTCGTTACTCGTGATGCTCGTGAAGTTGAACGTAAGAAAGTCGGCCTGCGTAAAGCACGTCGTCGTCCTCAGTTCTCCAAACGTTAATCTGTTTCTGCTCACGCAGAATACAGTTGGCGAAAAAACCCGCTCCGGCGGGTTTTTTTATGCCTGAAAATTTAGTTCTCCATCCTAATCGATTGATTCCTGCCTCTTTTTGAGCATTTGCGCAATACCCTCACCACAAAGCCCGCAAAATCTGGTAAACTATCATCCAATTTTGTGCCCAAATGCCGGGGATAGTTCATTTTTTGTTTAAATATTGAACAATGAAATGTACCCGGGTGGATGGATTACTTACATCTGGCGAGCCACGTTGTGGTTTGCAGCAGTAATATTCTGAATATACCTGGAGGTTTTCATGGCTGTCGCTGCCAACAAACGTTCGGTAATGACGCTGTTTTCTGGTCCTACTGACATCTATAGCCACCAAGTCCGCATCGTGCTGGCCGAGAAAGGTGTTAGTTTTGAAATTGAGCATGTGGAGAAGGATCATCCGCCTCAGGATCTGATTGACCTCAACCCGAATCAAAGCGTCCCGACACTTGTAGATCGCGAGCTGACCCTATGGGAATCTCGCATCATTATGGAATATCTGGATGAGCGTTTTCCGCATCCGCCGCTGATGCCGGTATACCCGGTTGCGCGTGGTGAAAGCCGCCTGTACATGCAGCGTATCGAAAAAGACTGGTACTCACTGATGAACGTTGTCGTGAACAGTACCGGTGCTCAGGCAGATACCGCTCGTAAACAACTGCGTGAAGAGCTGCTGGCTATCGCGCCGGTATTTGGACAGAAGCCTTACTTCCTGAGCGATGAGTTTAGCCTCGTCGACTGCTATCTGGCACCGCTGTTATGGCGTCTGCCGCAACTGGGTATTGAACTCAGCGGCGCAGGGGCTAAAGAGCTGAAAGGCTATATGACTCGCGTATTTGAACGCGATTCTTTCCTCGCTTCACTGACAGAAGCCGAACGCGAAATGCGCCTTGGCCGGGGTTAATAAGCATGGAAATGTCACAACTGTCTCCACGCCGTCCGTATCTGCTGCGCGCATTCTATGAATGGTTGCTGGATAACCAGCTCACGCCGCATCTGGTGGTAGATGTGACCCTGGAAGGTGTGCGTGTGCCAATGGAATATGCTCGTGACGGGCAGATTGTGTTGAATATCGCGCCGCGTGCTGTCGGCAATCTGGAACTGGCTAACGACGAAGTGCGCTTCAACGCGCGTTTCGGCGGTGTGCCGCGCCAGGTGTACGTCCCGCTGGCTGCCGTACTGGCAATTTATGCCCGTGAAAACGGTGCAGGCACCATGTTTGAGCCGGAAGCGGCTTATGATGGTGATGCCATTTCTCTCAATGACGATGACGAGAGCGCCCCGTCAGAAAGCGAAACGGTCATGTCCGTTATCGATGGTGACAAGCCCGATAACAGTGATGACAACGATCCTGATGACGATCCGCCGCCGCGTGGTGGCCGTCCGGCGTTACGCGTTGTGAAGTAAACTGACAGGCCCCAACGGGCCTGTTTTTTTTGCCTTCGAGAATGCCTTCACGACGCGTGGACGCCAGCCGCACCTTTCGCCAGCCCATTATTCCTGTGTTATGATGACCTTGCTGTCACACTCTACTGATTTCGGGCGCTATGAACGCATTTGATCCTGACTCTGACCACTCTGCTGAAAACGTCGCGCACCGGCTGCGCCGTCGTCCGCTGGCGCGTAAAAAGCTCTCGGAGATGGTGGAAGAAGAGCTGGAGCAGATGATCCGCCGCCGTGAAGTCACGGAGGGGGAGCAACTACCGTCCGAGCGTGAACTGATGGCCCTGTTCAACGTCGGCCGCCCGTCGGTGCGTGAAGCGCTGGCCGCGTTAAAGCGTAAGGGCCTGGTGCAAATCAGCAACGGCGAACGGGCGCGCGTATCGCGTCCCACTGCCGATACGATCGTCAGCGAGCTGTCCGGTATGGCGAAAGACTTCCTTTCGCGTCCTGGCGGTATTGCCCATTTTGAACAGCTGCGTTTGTTCTTTGAATCCAGTCTCGTACGTTACGCCGCTGAGCACGCCACCGAGGCGCAGATCGAACAGCTCAGCAAAGCCCTGGAGTGGAACAGCCAGACGCTGGATGACAACGCGCTTTTCATCCGCTCGGACGTCGAGTTTCACCGCGTGCTGGCGCAAATTCCCGGTAATCCTATCTTCAATGCCATTCATCTTTCGCTGCTCGACTGGCTGATCGCCGCCCGGCCGACCGTACCGGAAAAAGAACTGCATCAGCACAATAACGTCAGCTATCAACAACATATTGAGATCGTCAACGCGATCCGCCAGCGCGATCCTGATGCCGCCGACCGCGCCCTGCATACCCATCTGAACAGCGTCTTTGCCACATGGCACGCCTTCGACAAAAAGAAAAAATCCCGCGCCTGATCCTGTCATCCAATAACGATCCCTGCACGATCGTTTAGTGAAGTAGATCCCATTCCCTGCGTTCAGGGAAGAAATGTCTGTTTTGTGCTCTGGTATAACAGGTATAAAGGTATATAGTCATACAATCATAACCCGTCAGGAGAAGTTCATGTCTGTTCAGCTAAAAGGCGTTATGCCCGCTCTGTTAACCCCGTTCGACGCCAGCGAAAATCTGGATACCGAAAGCCTGCGCCGTCTGGTGCGCTTCAATATCAGTCAGGGAATCGACGGGCTGTACGTGGGCGGATCCACCGGCGAAGCCTTTGTTCAGAGCATCGCTGAGCGTGAGGAAGTGCTGGAGATCGTGGCCGAAGAAGCCAAAGGCAAAATTACGCTGATCGCCCATGTCGGCACCGTGAGCACCCGGGAAACGCAGCAACTGGCGAAAGCGGCCAGCCGTTACGGGTTTGACGCGGTATCCGCCGTCACGCCGTTTTACTATCCCTTTAGTTTCGCTGAGCACTGCGATCACTACCGGGCGGCCATTGAGGCGGCCGACGGCCTGCCAATGGTGGTTTACAACATTCCGGCGCTGAGCGGCGTGAAGCTGACGCTTGAGCAAATCAGCACGCTGGTGACGTTGCCCGGCGTCGGCGCACTGAAACAGACTTCGGGCGATCTCTTCCAGATGGAGCAGATCCATCGCGCCCATCCGGCGCTGGTGCTTTATAACGGTTATGACGAAATCTTTGCCTCTGGTCTGCTGGCCGGGGCGAATGGCGGTATTGGCAGCACCTATAACATCATGGGCTGGCGCTACATGGGGATCGTCCGCGCGCTCGCCGAAGGCGATATCGCCACCGCGCAACGTTTGCAGACCGAGTGCAATAAAGTGATCGATCTGCTGATCAAGGTGGGTGTCTTCCGCGGTCTGAAAACCGTGCTGCACTATATGGACGTGCTGGCGGTACCACTGTGCCGTAAGCCCTTTGCCCCGGTTGATGAACACTATCTGCCAGAACTGCAAGCCCTGGCGGAACAGCTGCTTGCTGAAAAGCGCTAACCTGATGCCGGGCGGCAACAGGTTAGCCCGGCCCTGCACAACAGACCGAGCGTCGGGAGTACGTTATGACTATGCCTGTCCAAAGCATCCCGTGGTATCGCCATCTTGATCGCAGCCAGTGGCGGGCGTTCAGCGCCGCCTGGCTTGGCTATCTGCTGGATGGATTTGATTTTGTCTTGATCGCGCTGGTGTTAACCGAGATCCAGGGCGAGTTCGGCCTGACGACGGTGCAGGCAGCGAGCCTGATTTCTGCTGCCTTTATTTCCCGCTGGTTCGGCGGGCTAATGCTGGGGGCGATGGGGGACCGCTACGGTCGACGACTCGCGATGGTCACCAGTATTATTTTATTCTCCGTCGGCACGCTGGCCTGTGGTTTCGCGCCGGGCTACACCACCATGTTTATTGCCCGTCTGGTGATTGGTATGGGAATGGCGGGCGAATACGGCTCCAGCGCTACCTACGTGATTGAAAGCTGGCCGAAGCAACTGCGCAACAAGGCGAGTGGCTTTTTAATCTCTGGTTTTTCCGTTGGCGCTGTGATCGCCGCTCAGGTTTACAGCCTGGTGGTCCCCGTATGGGGCTGGCGCGCGCTGTTTTTTATCGGCATCGTGCCGATCGTTTTCGCGCTCTGGCTGCGTAAAAATATTCCTGAAGCGGAAGACTGGCAGCAAAAACACGCCGGTAAAGCGCCGGTGCGCACTATGGTCGACATTCTCTATCGGGGCAAACTTCGCCTTCTGAACGTGCTAATGACGGCGATTGCCGCCGCTGCGCTGTGGTATTGCTTTGCCGCGCAGATGAAAAACGCGGCGCTGGTGCTGGTCTTTGGCCTGCTGTGCGCGGCGATCTTTATCAGCTTTATGGTGCAAAGCAGCGGCAAACGCTGGCCGACGGGCGTGATGCTGATGGTGGTGGTGCTGTTTGCCTTCCTCTATTCGTGGCCCATTCAGGCGCTGTTGCCCACGTACCTGAAAACCGACCTGGCTTACGATCCCTCTACCGTCGCGCGGGTGCTGTTCTTCAGTGGTTTTGGCGCAGCGGTGGGTTGCTGTGTAGGCGGTTTTCTTGGCGACTGGCTGGGCACGCGCAAAGCCTATGTTTATAGTCTGCTGGCCTCGCAGTTGCTGATTATCCCGGTGTTTGCCATTGGCGGTGCCAACATCTGGGTGCTGGGCTTGTTACTCTTCTTCCAGCAGATGCTCGGGCAGGGGATCTCCGGGATCTTACCGAAGCTGATCGGCGGCTATTTCGATACCGATCAACGCGCGGCGGGGCTGGGCTTCACTTATAACGTCGGGGCGCTGGGCGGTGCGCTGGCACCGATCATTGGCGCGCTCTTCGCGCAAAAAATGGAACTGGGCACCGCGCTGGGATCGCTCTCTTTCAGCCTGACCTTTGTGGTGATCCTGTTAATTGGTCTTGATATGCCCTCCCGGGTCCAGCGCTGGCTGCGACCGGAAGCGCTGCGCACGCACGACGCCATTGATGGCAAACCCTTTAGCGGCGCGCTGACGTATAACGCGGATAACAGCGACATTGTGAAAACCAGGAGGGCGGCGAAATGACCACGCTGGCCATCGACATCGGCGGCACCAAACTTGCCGCCGCGCTGGTGGACGAGGCGGGGCACTTATCCCGCCGCGCCACGCTGCCGACGCCCGCCAGCCGCACGCCTGATGCGCTGGAGGCCGCACTGCGCGATCTGCTGACGCCGCTTTGTCCACTGGCGCAGCGTTTTGCCATCGCGTCTACCGGCATTATTCAGGACGGCGTGCTGACGGCCATTAACCCGGCGAATCTTGGAGGGCTGATGCATTTTCCGCTGGTGGCTTGTATCGAAAGGCTTACCGGTTTAACGGGGATGGCTCTGAATGATGCGCAGGCCGCGGCATGGGCTGAATATCAGCCGCTGGCGGCACGCGTGCGCGACATGGTATTTCTCACCATTTCGACCGGCGTCGGTGGGGGGCTGGTGCGTGACGGCAGGCTGGTTATCGGGCAGGGTGGGCTGGCGGGACATTTCGGTCATACGCTTGCCGATCCGCTCGGGCCGCGCTGTGGCTGCGGGCGTACCGGTTGCGTGGAGGCCATCGCCTCCGGACGCGGGATCGCGGCGGCCGCGCAGAACGATCTGGCTGGAGCGGATGCGAAAACCATTTTTGCTCTCAGCGCAGAAGGGCATGTCGGAGCCAGTATGCTGGTGATGCGCTCGGCTACGGCGCTGGCACGTCTGATCGCCGATGTGAAAGCGACCACCGACTGTCAGTGCGTGGTGCTCGGTGGCAGTATAGGGCTGGCGCCGGGCTATCTGGATCGTGTGCAGACCGCGCTGTTACGTGAACCGGCGCTGTACCATACCGAGTTATTCGCTGCTCACTATCAGCATGACGCCGGGCTGCTTGGCGCGGCATGGTGGGCTAACGGAGTGAAAGTATGATTTACGGAGATATTCACCAGCCGGAAGCGGCAGGGTTACCCGCCGGCTTACAGAATGCCCTGCGGCAGGCGCTGGCATTGGCACCACACGCGTTGTCGCCCGGACGTCATGAATTCGGCGGTGATGCATATTTTATGAACGTGATGCATTACAGCACGCAGTTGCCGGACACAAAAAAGGCTGAACTCCACCGGGAGTATGTGGATGTGCAGTTAGTGTTGTCGGGGGAAGAACTCATTTATTACGGCGCGGCGGGAAGCGCGCGGGAATGTGACCAGTGGCATGATGACGAGGATTATCAGCTGTGTCAGCACATCGATAATCAGCAGAGGCTGACCTTGCGGGCGGGAATGTTTGCCGTGTTTCTGCCCGGCGAACCACACAAGCCCGGCTGTACCACGGGGCAGGAGGGCGCGGTGAAAAAAGCGGTGATTAAAGTTCACCGCGATGAGATCTCAGGCTGAAAAGCGGGGGCGAATAGCGCCCCCGCATGTATTACCAGCGATAGTTCCAGAGAACATGGCCGCCGTAGGCGTCATAGCTGTTTTCGCCCCATTCGCCCAAAGCGCGTACGGAGATCGACATGTTTTTGTTGAGATCGCCGCTAATGCCAACCTCCAGCTGTCCACGGTTTTCTGGGGTTTCGTCATGCGCCGATTCACCATTAAACTCGAGATCGTTCATCCCTGCACCGTTAAGCCAGTTCACAGCAACCCAGGGCTGCCAGGCACCTGGTGTGGTTTTATCCACATTGCTGAAGCGAACGCCGAGTCGCGTCAGGTAGCTGTCGTCATCCGGCACGGCGATGCGAGTCCCATCATTTTCCGTGTGATCGTTCTGTTCGAGGTAGCTATAAACAATTTGGCCCTGTGGCTCGACCTTCCAGTGGCGGTCGGTAACGGAATCCAGAAGCCACGCGTGACCCGCTTCAATAGAGGCCGCAAATCCATTGCTGCTATAGTCTTCACGTGCCGCCCGATCGCCCTGCACCCAACTGTCATACCAGTTTGCTGCAACCCAGCTGTCGATATAGCTGCCAAGGCGTAATTCAGGATCTTGCTGCCAGGTCGCATAGAGACCAACATTGTAGCCGCTAACGTGGCCCTTCGCGGAACGCTTGTTTAATGCGGCTTGCGCATGGGTTTCGCTTAAGCCAGCGCCCAGCATGAAACCGGCATGCCATTCGCCCTCTTCGGATATGCGGGTGAGAAGATCGCTACCCATTTGAATGACATGCATTTTTGTGTTGTAGCTACCGAGAGTGCCATCAACGTTGTTGTCATGGTAGCGTCCACGGACATACATCCAGCCATTTTTCTCATCGGTGCCACGTGCCAGCAATTGTTCACGATCGTCACGTTTGTGGATAAACATCTGCTGGGCAGCCAGGTAGTTACCCAGATAGGCACCGGTTTCAGGATTCGGTACCTCTGGCGGAGTGGGATCATTATCACCGCCGTTATCGCCGCTGTTGTCACCACCGTTATCACCGCCGTCGTTATCACCGCCACCGTTATCACCGCCGCCGTTGTCACCGCCGCCGTTATCACTGCCGCCGTTATCACCGCCGCCGTTGTCACCGCCGCCGTTGTCACCGCCGCCGTTATCACCGCCGCCGTTGTCATCATCCTTTTCAGACACGAGGAACCAGTCGTTATTTTTTTTGGTCAGGTTGTATTCCCACTTGCCGACTGTTGCCGGAGCAGCAAGGGTGAAGGTGGCATCGGAAGAGCCACCTACCGATATAATCTCAATGCCATTTATAGTTTGTGCGCCCTGTCCGCCGATATTAGTCAACGCCACCTTTGACTCGCCGCTGGTGTTGCCGGTGATAGTCAGCCGGTCGGTTGCGGCGCTGTCATCCGCGAGGGTGGTGTTCATGACGATCTGGCTACCCGCATTACCAACATAATCACCGTTAATGGTAAAACGCTGACCCGGCTGGGTCTGAGTGCTGCCAATAACCAGCGAACCACTGTTGTTGACGGTGCCGTTCACGGTATCTGCGGTTGTGGACGCGGGATTGCCTGCTGTCGCCACATTCCAGGCCGCCAGCGTGCCACCAGTCATAATATTCACGTTGCCCGCTATCGTACCGGCACTGGCCAGGGTGGCGCTGTTGTTGATATTAATGCGGGCAGGTGCGGTAGTGGTACCCAGCGCGCTGTCTTTGGCGACCAGCGTGGTACCGCCATTGAGGTCGGTACCGCCGGTATAATTGAACACGCCGTCAAGGGTCAGGGTGCTGGCATCAGATTTGATTAACTTACCGGTGCCACTGATATCGCTGCTGAAGGTTGAATTACCGCTCTGATTAAACACCAGCGTCCCGTTATTGGTGACCGCATCAGAGGTGAATGCCGCCGTATGCGTGGCATCGCCTAATTGTAAGGCTGCACCCTCATTGATTGTGGTGCCGCCGGCATTATTTACCGTACCGGTTAGCGTTAAAGTGCCGCTGGTGACCTGCAGGACTTTATCATTGAGTGTTTTATCGTCATTGCCTAACAGATCAATTTCACCGCTCAGTGTCCATGCATTGCCCCTCAT
Source organism: Enterobacter kobei (assembly GCF_018323985.1). Classification (GTDB taxonomy): domain Bacteria; phylum Pseudomonadota; class Gammaproteobacteria; order Enterobacterales; family Enterobacteriaceae; genus Enterobacter_D; species Enterobacter_D kobei_A. The sequence goes on from NZ_AP024590.1 coordinate 526,607, forward strand.
ATTTAAAGAAGCGAAACCATCACCTTCATTCAAGCCGACAAAATTGCTGTCTTCACTACCTTTATCTTCTAGGATTAGTTTATTATTCTTCGAGTTCGTGGTAAGGACATCACCGCTTAGGTTAGATCCTTCCTGTAATCTTAAACTGTTATTTTTACTCGATTCAAATTTAATAGCATAAACGTTGCCTTCAATTTTTCCTGAGTTAATAATGCTTGTTTCACCATTCCCAGTGACTACAATTGCTGATGCGCTTTCACTATTGATAACGCCTTCATTTTTTAATGACATAGTTCCGTTAGTAATTTGAATCGCATCGCCATTTTTTGAATTTATTGTCCCGTTGTTATTTAAGCCGAAATTATTTTCTCCTATTATCGCGTTTTGAGTCCCTTCAATAAGGGAACCTGATGCATTATTAATTTCAGTTTGTGCGCCGTTAATTACTTTAATTGCGTATGAGTTTCCTTTAATTGTGTTATTGTTGTTTACATCACCATCAATGTTGGAAATGTTTATTGCGCCGCCATCGTCATTTTTTACTAATCCATTGTTAGTAAATGTTTGAATACTTCCACCCAAGATATTGATCGTTGGCGCTGTAGCGTTAGATTGCTCGATAGTTGTCCCGCTTTCAACTATATAATCATAAAAGTCATCATTTAAGGTTCCAGGCCCGGTGACTGTTTGTGAAAACGACACAGAAGACGAAAAAAAAGCAATAGCGGGCATTAATTTTAATATTGTTTTGGTTATCAAATTCAATTGATGTGGTGTATATGACATGATTACTTCCGATGTAAGAAATGAAATAAGCGGGGAATGTTATTCGTATGCTTTCCTTAAGTAAATATCTGCGGTAATGGCAATCAGTCAATAGTTACAGATGACTCTTATTTTAGGACTGCTTTATTCAATAGGTGAATATGAAAGCTTTTAATTATTGATGTGAGGTGGGGTGAGGCGTGTTGAAAAAATAGTGGCAGGAGAATATAAAAAAACGCGATCTGGATAAATAGTAGCAAAATAGATAGGTTACACATATGAATCATCGTGGCGGTGCAGGAGCGCACCGCCACGATGATGGCTTAGACTTCCAGCCAGTTCATAATGCCTTCTGCCGCTTTACGCCCTTCGGCGATAGCGGTGACCACCAGGTCCGATCCACGCACGATGTCGCCACCGGCAAAGATTTTCGGGTTACTGGTCTGGAAGGCATTTTCATTGCCTTCCGGCGCGATAATACGGCCCTGTGAATCCAGCTCAACGCTGTGTTTCGCCAGCCATTCCATGCTGTGCGGACGGAAACCAAACGCCATAACCACCGCATCGGCCGGTAATACGTGTTCTGAGCCCGGCACGATCTCCGCACGACGGCGGCCATGCGCATCCGGCGCACCCATTTCCGTACGCGCCATCTTCACGCCGCTCACTTTGCCGTTGGCATTCACTTCAATGCCCAGCGGCTGCACGTTGAACTGGAATTCCACGCCTTCTTCACGCGCGTTTTTCACTTCGCGACGAGAACCAGGCATGTTCTCTTCATCACGACGATAAGCACAGGTAACGTGCGTGGCACCCTGACGGACAGATGTGCGCACGCAGTCCATCGCCGTATCGCCACCGCCCAGAACCACCACGCGGCGACCTTCCATGCTGACGAACGGCTCGTCCGGCGTTTCGCCAAAGCCCATCAGCTGCCTGGTATTGGCGATCAGGAACGGCAGGGCATCGAACACGCCAGAGGCATCTTCATTCTCTAACCCACCACGCATCGACTGATAGGTGCCCACACCCAGGAACACGGCATCGTAATCCTTCAGTAAATCCTCAAGCTGCACGTCACGGCCTACTTCCACATTCAGCTTGAACTCAATGCCCATGCCGGTGAAAATTTCACGGCGACGGGTCATGACTTCTTTTTCCAGCTTGAAAGCCGGAATACCAAAGGTGAGCAGTCCACCGATCTCCGGATGACGATCAAAAACCACCGCTTTTACGCCGTTACGGGTCAGCACGTCGGCACACGCCAGGCCTGCCGGGCCCGCGCCGATAATCGCCACGCGCTTATCGGTCTGGCGAACGCCGGTCATATCCGGGCGCCAGCCCATCTCGAACGCTTTATCGCTGATATAGCGTTCAATATTGCCGATGGTGACCGCGCCAAACTCGTCATTGAGCGTACAGGAGCCTTCACACAGGCGATCCTGCGGGCACACGCGGCCACAAACTTCCGGCAGGGTATTGGTCTGATGCGCCAGCTCAGCCGCTTCAAAAATGCGCCCTTCGTTGGCCAGCTTAAGCCAGTTAGGAATGTAGTTATGGACCGGACATTTCCACTCGCAGTAGGGATTGCCGCAGGACAGGCAGCGATCTGCCTGTGCTTTGGCCTGGCCTTCTGAAAACGGCTCGTAAATTTCAACAAACTCTATTTTACGGATCTTCAGCGCTTTTTTCGGCGGATCAACGCGCTGTAAGTCAATAAACTGATAGACATTCTGACTCATTGCTTCCCCTTACTGCGCCTGCACCCGCAGCTCAGCTGCGGAACGACTACGGTGACCCAACAGTGCTTTAACATCGCTGGACTTCGGTTTAACCAGCGCGAATCTGGTGGAGAACGCTGGCCAGTTCGCCAGGATCTCTTCGCCGCGTGAGGAGCCCGTATGCTGCACGTGCTCGGTGATCAAACCACGCAGATGCTCTTCATGGATGGCAAGATCATCAACGCTCAGCACTTCCACCAGCTCCGGGTTCACACGCTTACGGAATTCGCCATCTTCATCCAGTACGTAGGCGAAGCCGCCCGTCATACCGGCACCGAAGTTAACGCCCGTTTTACCCAGAATGCAGACAATACCGCCGGTCATATATTCACAACCGTTATCACCGATGCCTTCCACTACAGTGATAGCACCGGAGTTACGCACGGCAAAACGTTCACCCGCGCGCCCTGCGGCATACAGGCGGCCACCGGTCGCACCATACAGACAGGTGTTACCGATAATGCTCGCCTTATGACTGAGGAACGCTGAACCCACCGGCGGACGCACCGCCAGCAGCCCGCCCGCCATGCCTTTACCCACATAGTCGTTGGCATCGCCGGTCAGGTACAATTCCACGCCACCCGCATTCCACACGCCAAAGCTCTGGCCAGCAGTACCGCTGAAGTGCGCTTTGATCGGATCGGCTGCCAGTCCCTGATCGCCATGCTTCTGGGCGATATAACCGGACAGCGACGCGCCAACGGAACGGTCGGTGTTGCGAATATCAAACCAGAACGTTTTGCTCTGGCCTTCGTCCACATAGGGCTTCGCCTGCGACAACAACTGGGCGTTCAGCACGCCGTTATCAAACGGCGGGTTGTGCTCGGTGCAGTGCAGCGCTTTACCCGGATGCGGTTCGGCGGTTTCCAGCAGTTTGCTCAGATCCAGTTTCTGCTGCTTGGCGGTGTAACCTTCCAGCGCGATCAGCAGATCGGTGCGGCCAATCAGATCCACCAGACGTTTCACGCCCAGTTGCGCCATTAGCTCACGGGTTTCAAGGGCGATAAATTCAAAGTAGTTGGTCACTTTGAACGGCAGACCGTGATAATGGTTTTTACGCAGTTTGTCGTCCTGGGTTGCCACGCCGGTGGCGCAGTTGTTCAGGTGGCAAATACGCAGGTATTTACAGCCGAGTGCGACCATCGGGCCGGTGCCGAAGCCGAAGCTTTCCGCGCCGAGGATGGCGGCTTTAATAATATCCACGCCGGTTTTCAGACCGCCGTCGACCTGCAGGCGGATCTTATGGCGTAAGCCGTTAGCGACCAGCGCCTGCTGGGTTTCCACCAGACCCAGTTCCCACGGGCAGCCTGCGTATTTCACCGAGGAGAGCGGGCTTGCACCGGTGCCGCCGTCATAACCGGCGATGGTGATCAGATCCGCATAGGCTTTAGCCACGCCGGTGGCGATGGTGCCGACACCTGGCTCGGACACCAGTTTCACGGAGATCATCGCTTTCGGGTTGACCTGTTTTAAGTCAAAAATCAGCTGCGCCAGATCCTCGATGGAGTAAATATCGTGGTGCGGCGGTGGCGAAATCAGCGTCACGCCAGGCACGGAGTAGCGCAGTTTGGCGATGTATGGGGTGACTTTATCACCCGGTAACTGACCGCCTTCGCCAGGTTTTGCGCCCTGGGCCACTTTAATCTGGATCACATCGGCATTCACCAGGTAGGCCGGGGTAACGCCAAAACGTCCTGAAGCCACCTGTTTGATGCGCGACACTTTATTGGTGCCATAGCGCGCTGGATCTTCGCCGCCTTCACCGGAGTTGGAATTGCCGCCGATGCTGTTCATCGCTTCCGCCAGCGCTTCGTGCGCTTCCGGGCTTAACGCGCCGATCGACATGGCTGCCGTATCGAAACGCTTGAACAGCTCCTGCGCTGGTTCCACGTCGTCAATGCTGACGGCGTCGGCAGGCGGATTGATAGCCAACAGATCGCGCAGCGTCGCCGCCGGGCGTTCGTTAACCAGCTTCGCATACTGCTGGTAATCGCTGTAATCGCCGGTTTGCACTGCCTGTTGCAGCGTGCGCACCACGTCCGGGTTATAGGCGTGGTATTCACCGCCGTGCACGTATTTCAGCAGGCCGCCCTGATCCAGCGGTTTACGCGCCAGCCAGGCACGCTTCGACAGGTTCAGCAGATCCTGCTGGAAGTCGCTGAAGCTTGCGCCGCCGATACGGCTGACCACGCCATTGAAGCAAAGGTCTGCCACATCGTCATGCAGACCGACCGCTTCGAACAGCTTCGAGCAGCGATAAGAGGCGATGGTCGAGATGCCCATTTTGGACATGATCTTGTACAGACCTTTGTTGATGCCGTTACGGTAGTTCAGCATCACGGTACGGTAGCTTTTCTCGATAGCGCGGGTATCGATCAGTTTCGCCAGGGTTTCATAGGCGAGGTACGGATAGATAGCGGTCGCGCCAAAGCCCAGCAGTACGGCAAAGTGGTGCGGATCGCGCGCGCTGGCGGTTTCAACAATGATGTTGGCGTCGCAGCGCAGATTTTTTTCCACCAGTCGGGTCTGAACCGCGCCCACCGCCATCGGTGCCGGTACCGGCAGACGATTTTTGGCGATGTTGCGATCCGAGAGCACCAGCAGTACCGTGCCGTCGCGCACCATGGCTTCCGCTTTATCACACAGCGCTTTTACCACCTCTTCAAGCGTGCTGTCGTTCACGTCAAAGGTGATATCAAGCGTGTCGGCGCGGTAGTGATGCTCCGTCATGGTGGTGAGCTGTTTGAAATCGGAGTACAGCAGGATCGGCGATTTGAAACTCAGGCGATGCGCCTGGCCTTCTGCTTCACAGAAGACGTTCATTTCGCGGCCAATGCTGGTAGCCAGCGACATCACATGCGCCTCACGCAGCGGATCGATTGGCGGGTTCGTGACCTGCGCAAACTGCTGGCGGAAGTAATCGTAAATGATGCGCGGCTGGCTGGAGAGCACGGCAAACGGGGTATCGTCACCCATTGAACCGACTGCTTCCTGACCGTTTTCGCCCAGCACGCGGATGATAGAGTCCAGCTCTTCCGCGCTGTAGTTAAACTGTTTCTGGTAGCTGCCCAGCAGATCGTCGTCCATTTCGCGGCTGCCAACTTCTTCATCCGGCAGATCTTCAAACGGCACCAGACGACGGACGTTTTTCTCCATCCACTCTTTATAAGGGTGGCGGCTTTTCAGATCGTCATCGGTTTCCGCAGAGTGCAGGATGCGGCCACCGCGCGTGTCGATTACCATCAGCTCGCCCGGTCCGACGCGGCCTTTTTCCACCACTTCGTCCGGCTGATAATCCCAGATACCCACTTCAGAGGCGCAGGTGATCAGCTTATCTTTGGTGATCACGTAGCGCGCCGGGCGCAGGCCGTTACGGTCGAGGTTACAGGCTGCGAAACGACCATCGGACATGACGATGCCCGCCGGGCCATCCCACGGCTCCATGTGCATGGAGTTAAAGTCGAAGAAGGCGCGCAGCTCCGGATCCATGTCCGGGTTATTCTGCCAGGCTGGCGGCACCAGCAGACGCATGGCACGGACGATGTCCATGCCGCCGGCAAGCAGCAGCTCCAGCATGTTATCCATGGAGCTGGAGTCAGAGCCAGTTTCGTTAACGAAGGGCGCGGCGTCATGCAGATCGGGGATCAGCGGCGTCTGGAACTTATAAGTACGCGCGCGCGCCCACTGGCGGTTACCGGTGATGGTATTGATTTCACCGTTGTGCGCCAGATAGCGGAACGGCTGCGCCAGCGGCCAGCGCGGGACGGTGTTGGTAGAGAAGCGCTGGTGGAACAGGCAAATGGCTGATTCCAGGCGCAGGTCCGCCAGGTCCAGGTAGAAGCGCGGCAAATCTGCCGGCATACACAGACCTTTATAGATGTTGACCAGGTTCGACAGGCTACAAACGTAGAAATCTTTATCTTCCACCAGACGCTTTTCAATGCGACGGCGCGCGATAAACAGACGACGTTCCATATCACGTGGACGCCAGCCCGCAGGGGCGTTGACAAAGATCTGCTCAATACGTGGCAGCGAGGAGAGGGCGATTTCACCGAGCACCCCTTCATTGGTCGGCACGTCGCGCCAGCCAACAATCGACAGGGTTTCTTGTTGTAGCTCTTCTTCGACAATACGGCGCGAGGCGGCAGCTTTTTCAGGATCCTGATTCAGGAACAGCATACCCACGGCGTAATTTTTGGCTAAGCGCCAGCCGCGCTCTTCGGCAACAATGCGGAAGAAACGATCGGGTTTTTGCAACAGTAAACCGCAGCCATCGCCGGTTTTACCATCGGCAAGGATGGCGCCACGGTGCTGCATCCGGGCCAGTGCGTGAATAGCGGTACGCACTACCTTGTGGCTAGGTTCGCCTTCTATGTGGGCGATCAGGCCGAAACCACAGTTATCCTTCTCAAGGGATTTATCGTACAACATATCAGTGAACCTCCCCAGGCTCTACGGGAGTCCGTCTTAACCGACGCGCACAGGCGCAGAAAGAGCATGGCGACGGGGTTTTAAGGCCTCGGGTGTCGCCCTCTTTTTTTTCCTTTTCGCATCGGTACACAAGTGTTGAGGACTTGCTTAAGAGGGAATCTCAATTACTGCATAAATATGATGAGCAGACTGCTCACCCAGAAAGCTTCCAGCGGATCCTCAAGTTATCGGGAATCGGCACACAGGTCAAATGGCAATCTTATTTATACAAATATGTGCTAAAGGCAACTTAACCATTTGAATTTAAAAATTATTATTGATTTTTTGACGGCTTTGCCAGGCGCCGCGACCTGTAACGGAGTGTGATCCCTCTCACTATAAGAAAGCGCTGTTATCACCGCGCTGTCCTGTGTTTGGTTTTACAGGCAGAATATTAAACTGGCTTTCCCCGGTAACCCGCTTAAAGACACTGTTTTACGCTGACGGAATTCTTTTTGAAAAATATCCCGCCACCATAAGTAAAAGTAATCAGCAAGAGATTGAATGAAATTGCGGTAATTGTGCTTGATTATGCAATAGATGTGCGTCCTCTCTGGCGATTGATCCAGGTCATCGCCGACAAAGACTAAAAATGGCAGGCTTGGCCCTTTCATCAGGCCGGTCTATCAATTTATGCAGTTACAGAAATTAGTCAATATGTTTGGTGGCGATCTCGCTCGTCGTTACGGGCAGAAGGTCCATAAACTGACGCTGCATGGCGGTTTCAGTTGTCCTAATCGCGATGGCACTATCGGACGGGGCGGCTGCACTTTCTGTAACGTAGCCTCCTTTGCTGATGAAACGCAGCAGAACCACTCCATCGCGGAGCAGCTCGCTTATCAGGCCACGCTGGTGAACCGCGCCAGGCGTTATCTCGCCTATTTTCAGGCCTATACCAGTACCTGGGCGGAAGTGCAGGTGCTGCGCGCCATGTATCAGCAGGCGGTGAGCCAGGCCAGTATCGTCGGTCTATGCGTCGGCACCCGCCCCGACTGCGTGCCGGATGCGGTACTGGATCTGCTCAGCGACTATCATGATGCGGGCTACGAAGTGTGGCTGGAGCTTGGACTACAAACGGCCCACGATAAAACGCTGCATCGCATTAATCGCGGCCATGATTTTGCCTGCTACCAGCGCACCACCCGCCGCGCGCGTGAGCGCGGCCTGAAAGTGTGCAGCCACCTGATTGTCGGTCTGCCTGGCGAAGGGCAGGCGGAGTGCCTCGACACGCTGCACCGCGTGGTGGAGACGGGCGTGGACGGGATTAAGCTGCATCCGCTGCACATTGTCACCGGCAGCACGATGGCGAAGGCCTGGGAGGCGGGGCGTCTGCACGGCATTGCGCTGGAAGACTACACCGTCACCGCCGGGGAGATGATCCGCCATACGCCCCCTGAGGTGATTTACCACCGTATTTCCGCCAGTGCGCGTCGCCCGACGCTGCTCGCCCCGCTGTGGTGCGAAAATCGCTGGACCGGCATGGTGGAACTGGATCGTTACCTGAATCATCACGGTGTGCAGGGATCGGCGCTGGGTCGCGGCTGGGTGATGCCTTCTCCCTGATCTTTTCTACGCTGTGCGGGGATTAATTCGCACTTTTTCACACAAGCTTCAACGCCTTGCTCAGAATTGAGTATTATTGTGCCAGGTTGTCGCGAAGGGATCCCCTATGAAGCAAATCCGAGTACTGGCGCAATACTATGTCGATCTGATGATGAAGCTCGGCCTGGTGCGCTTTTCCATTCTGCTGGCACTGGCGCTGGTGGTACTGGCGATTGTCGTGCAGATGGCGGTCACCATGGTGCTGCATGGCCGTGTGGAAAGCATTGATGTTATTCGTTCTATCTTCTTTGGTCTGCTCATCACCCCCTGGGCGGTCTACTTTCTGTCGGTGGTGGTTGAACAACTCGAAGAGTCGCGTCAGCGCCTCTCGCGGCTGGTAGATAAACTCGAAGAGATGCGTGAACGCGATCTTAAGCTCAACGTGCAGCTGCGGGACAATATCTCCCAGCTAAATCAGGAGATCAGCGACCGCGTGAAAGCGGAAGCGGAGCGCCAGGCCACGTTCGAACAGCTAAAAATCGAAATGCAGGAGCGCGAACAGACGCAGATCCAGCTCGAGCAGCAATCCTCTTTCCTGCGCTCATTCCTCGATGCTTCGCCGGACCTGGTTTTCTATCGTAACGAAGACAAAGAGTTTTCCGGCTGCAACCGGGCGATGGAACTGCTGACGGGTAAAAGCGAAAAACAGCTGGTTAACCTGAAGCCACAGGACGTGTACTCCCCGGAAGCCGCCGAGAAAGTGCTGGAAACCGACGAGAAAGTCTTCCGCCACAATGTGTCACTCACTTATGAACAGTGGCTGGATTACCCGGACGGGCGAAAAGCCTGCTTCGAGATCCGCAAGGTGCCCTATTACGACCGCGTGGGTAAACGCCACGGCCTGATGGGCTTCGGGCGTGACATTACCGAGCGTAAGCGCTATCAGGATGCGCTGGAGCGCGCCAGCCGCGACAAGACCACCTTTATCTCCACCATCAGCCATGAACTGCGTACGCCGCTCAACGGCATCGTCGGCCTGAGCCGTATTCTGCTGGATACAGATCTCTCCGCCGAGCAGGAAAAATACCTGAAAACTATTCATGTGTCGGCGGTGACGCTGGGCAATATTTTTAACGATATTATCGACATGGATAAAATGGAGCGGCATAAAGTTCAGCTGGATAACCAGCCGGTGGACTTCACCAGCTTCCTTGCCGATCTGGAAAACCTCTCCGGTCTCCAGGCACAGCAAAAAGGGCTGCGCTTCGTAATGGAGCCTGCGCTGCCGCTGCCGCATAAAGTGATCACCGACGGCACGCGCCTGCGGCAGATCCTGTGGAACCTGATCAGCAACGCCGTGAAATTTACTCTGCACGGGCAGGTCGTGGTGCGTGTGCGTTATGACGCTCCGCAGGAGATGCTGCGCTTTGAGGTGGAAGATTCCGGTATCGGCATCCCGCAGACCGAGCAGGATAAAATTTTCGCCATGTATTATCAGGTGAAAGACAGCCACGGCGGTAAACCGGCGACCGGTACGGGCATTGGTCTTGCTGTCTCCCGTCGTCTGGCGAAAAGCATGGGCGGTGATATCACGGTGTCGAGCGTCGCGGGTAAAGGCTCGGTGTTCTCGCTGTCAGTACGGGCGCCGGCCGTTGCGGAAGAAGTGGACGATGCTTATGAAGAGGACGATATGCCGCTGCCAGCGCTGAACGTTCTGCTGGTGGAAGACATCGAGCTGAACGTGATTGTCGCGCGTTCGGTGCTGGAAAAACTGGGCTGTAGCGTGGATGTGGCGATGACCGGCAAGGCAGCGCTGGAGATGTTCAAGCCCGGAGAATACGATCTGCTGCTGCTGGATATTCAGCTGCCGGACATGACCGGGCTGGATATCTCCCGTCAGCTTACCAGCCGTTACGCGCCTGACGATCTGCCGCCTCTGGTGGCATTAACCGCCAACGTACTGAAAGATAAACAGGAATACCTGAGCGCCGGTATGGATGATGTGCTCAGCAAACCGCTGGCAGTACCGGCGTTAACGGCCATGATTAAAAAGTTCTGGGATACCTGTGATGACGAGGAGAGTGATGTGACCCCTGTAGATGATGGTAAATCACAAACGCTGTTGGATCTGCCGATGCTGGAGCAGTATCTGGAGCTGGTCGGGCCGAAGCTGATCACCGATGGCGTGGCGGTATTTGAAAAAATGATGCCGGGCTATATCAGCGTGCTGGAGTCTAATTTCACAGCCCGCGATCAGAAAGGGATCACCGAAGAGGGCCATAAAATCAAAGGGGCCGCAGGCTCCATCGGTCTGCGCCGTTTACAGCAACTGGGACAACAAATTCAGTCGCCGGATCTGCCTGCCTGGTGGAATAACGTGGGCGAGTGGATCGACGAGATGAAACAGGAGTGGCCGCACGATGTGGCGGTGCTGAAAGCCTGGGTGGCGACTGCCAGTAAAAAATAACCCCGGATAAACCGGGGTGCGCGAATACTGCGCCAACACCAGGGAAACCGTGGCTGCGCCGGGATTGTTGGTTTTGTTGATTTACAGGCACAGACGAGATAGATGGAAAGTTCGCTCTTAAGATACCAAAACTTGAATCATTTGTTACGTGAATCAGTGAAATGTGTGAAGCCCGGCGCTGTTATTAAAACAATTAATCTGTTTCAGTCTATTGCCAGAAAGGATGAGCAACATGAAAAAAGTAGGTATTGTCCTCAGCGGATGCGGCGTTAACGACGGCTCAGAGATCCACGAAGCCGTACTTTCTCTGCTGGCGATCGCCAGAAACGGGGCTGAAGCGGTCTGTTTTGCCCCGGATAAAAGCCAGAGCGATGTCGTGAATCATCTGACTGGCGAACCCATGGCGGAAAGCCGCAATGTGCTGATCGAAGCCGCGCGTATTGCCCGTGGCGCGATCCAGCCGCTCTCGCAGGCGTCGGAGGAAACGCTGGATGCCCTGATCGTGCCAGGTGGTTTTGGCGCGGCAAAAAACCTGAGTAATTTTGCCAGCCAGGGGGCGGAGTGTACCGTTGACCCCGATCTGAAACGTCTGGCGCTGGCCATGCATGAAATGGGTAAACCGCTGGGCTTTATCTGTATCGCCCCGGCGATGCTGCCGAAGATTTTTGACGTCCCGCTGCGCCTGACCATCGGCACCGACATTGACACGGCCGAGCTGCTGGAAGAGATGGGCGCAGAGCACGTGCCTTGTCCGGTGGATGATATTGTCGTGGATGAAGACAATAAAGTGGTCACTACCCCGGCTTACATGCTGGCGCAGAACATCGCTGAAGCGGCGGCAGGCATTGATAAGCTGGTTGCCCGCGTACTGGTTCTGACGGAATGAAGCGACGCCGCGCGCCGTTGATGGCAACGGTGAAGTCTTATCTGTGGCGTATCGTGCTGGTACTGGCGCTGTTCTGGGGCGGCGGCATCGCGCTGTTTTCCATCGTGCCGGTGCCGTTTTCTGCGGTGATGGTCGAGCGTCAAGTGTCGGCCTGGCTCAGCGGGGATTTTGGCTACGTAGCCCATTCAGACTGGGTCAGCATGAGCGATATTTCGCCGTGGATGGGACTGGCGGTGATCGCGGCGGAAGATCAGAAATTCCCGGAACACTGGGGATTTGATGTCGCCGCCATCGAAAAAGCGCTGTCCCATAACGAACGCAATGAGAACCGTATTCGCGGTGCCTCGACCCTTTCCCAGCAGACGGCAAAAAACCTGTTCCTGTGGGACGGGCGCAGCTGGCTGCGTAAAGGGCTGGAAGCCGGATTAACGCTGGGCATGGAAACGGTATGGAGTAAACGCCGCATCCTGACGGTTTATCTGAACATCGCGGAATTTGGTGACGGGGTGTTTGGCGTTGAAGCCGCGGCGCAGCGCTATTTTCATAAGCCAGCCAGTCGACTGACGATAGCGGAAGCGGCATTGCTGGCGGCGGTGCTGCCAAATCCGCTGCGTTTTAAGGCCGATGCGCCGTCGGGTTATGTACACAATCGTCAGGCATGGATCATGCGCCAGATGCGTCAACTGGGCGGTGAAGGCTTTATGCGCGAGCAGGGATTATACCAGTAAACTCACCCTCTCCCGCGGGAGAGGGGCAGGTGAGGGGCTAACTCAGTCCTCGTCAAACCCGGCGTTGAACAGCGCGATCACCGCTGCCAGCGCCTCTTCTTCCTGCGGGCCGGTGGCTTCGATCTCAATCTGACGGCCTTTTGCGGAATCCAGCATCAACAGCGCAATCACGCTGTTCGCTTCCGCTTCGGTGCCTTCTTCGTTACGCAGCAGCACGTCTGCATCGAAGCCCTGCATCAGTTCAAACAGTTTCATCGCCGGACGCGCATGCATGCCCAGCTTGTTGGTGATTTCCACGGTTTGTTTTACGGTCATGATTTGCGTTTTTCCAGCGTACGATGACGGGATTGCACATTTTTGCCGCGCGAACGGAAGTAATCCGCCAGCTGTTCAGCGATATAAACCGAACGGTGTTTACCGCCCGTACAGCCAATGGCGACGGTCAGATAGCTGCGGTTGTTGGTTTCCAGCATCGGCAACCACAGTTCCAGATAGCTGCGCGTCTGATAGATAAAGTTATGCACTTCGGTATGGCGATCGAGGAACGCCGCAACTGGTTTATCCAGACCGGTCATAGGACGCAGCTTCGGATCCCAGTGCGGGTTCGGCAGGAAGCGCACGTCGAAGACATAATCCGCATCAATCGGAATACCGTGCTTGAAGCCAAAGGATTCAAACACCATCGTCAGCTCACGCTCGCGTTTGCCAAGCAGACGCGTTCGCAGCATCTCAGCCAGCTCGTGCACCGACATTTCCGAGGTATCGACGATCAGATCGGCACGGGAGCGCAGCGGCTCCAGCAGATCGCTCTCTTCGTCGATCGCGCTTTCCAGCGACAGGTTTTTGCTGGACAGCGGATGCAGACGACGGGTATCGCTGTATCGACGGATCAGCGTGTTGCGGTCAGCATCAAGGAACAGCAGTTGCGGAGAAAACGCATCGGGCAGATTGTTCATCGCCTGTTCAAAGATCTCCGGCGATTCCGGCATATTACGCACATCAATGCTTACCGCCGCCGAAATCTGGCGGTCAGCAAGCGAGCGCGCCAGCTCAGGCAGCAGCACGACGGGCAGGTTATCGACGCAGTAGAAGCCCATGTCTTCCAGCGCTCGCAGGGCAACTGATTTTCCCGATCCCGAGCGACCACTGACGATCATCAGTACCATGTACCGTTTCTCCTCCGGACAACAAAGACGAAGGCCATTTCCGGGTTAAGCATCATCCTGGGTGCCTTCTGTTTCCGTGATGATTTGATAAAGTTCTTCGTCGCTTTGCGCGCTGCGCAGACGGCGACAAATGGTTTTATCCGCCAGGCGGCGGGCGACTAAAGAGAGCGTATGCAGGTGCGTTTTAGTCTGATCTGCAGGCACCAGCAGCGCAAACAGCAGATCCACCGGCTGATTGTCGATGGCATCAAAGGCGATGGGCGTTTCAAGCTGTACGAAGACGCCCACGGCACGCAGCGTATCTTCCTCCAGCTTACCGTGGGGGATCGCGATGCCGTTACCGATGCCGGTACTGCCCATCTTCTCACGCGTCAAAATAGCTTCGAATACCACCTGAGGTGGCAGACTTAGCTGCTTGGCGGCCAGTTCACTGATGATTTCCAGCGCACGTTTCTTGCTCTGGCAGTGAACACCGCTGCGGGTACATTCCTGGTTAAGGACATTGCTCAATTGAAGAGCTGAATCGTTGTTCATCATAATTTCACCTAAGCGCTAACTGTACAAATGGCCTGTTGTGTTTCACAACAGGCCGTCCTGCACCCGTTAACTGCCCGGACAATTAGTGTTGTTTCAGTTTATCTTTATGTTTTGTGAGCTGCCGAGAAAGTTTATCAATTAAACCATCAATGGCGGCATACATATCCTGCCCTTCCGCACTGGCGTGGATCTCTCCGCCGTTGACATGCAGGGTGGCGTCGGCGACATGCGTGACCTTTTCCACCTTCAGAACAATGTAGACCTGGTTGATCCTGTCAAAAAATTGCTCCAGCTTGGCAAATTTCGTCTGTAAAAATTCGCGCAAGGCTTCAGTAATCTCGACGTTGTGTCCTGTGATATTGAGCTGCATAGTGTCTTCCTTATCGGTTGAGTCAGACCAGCTGTTTACGCTGGTTAGACGGCGGAATGGATAAAGACTCTCGATACTTCGCAACAGTGCGGCGCGCTACCATGATACCCTGGTCGGACAGCAGGGTAGTGAGCTTACTGTCACTCAGTGGTTTCGCCGGGTTTTCTGCGGCTATCATTTTCTTCACCAGCGCGCGAATAGCGGTGGACGATGCTTCGCCGCCGCTGTCGGTATTCACATGGCTGGAGAAGAAATACTTAAGCTCAAAAATGCCCCGTGGGCTGTGCAGGTACTTCTGGGTTGTAACACGTGAAATGGTCGATTCATGCATCTCGACGGCCTGGGCAATGTCAGCCAGCACCATCGGTTTCATATATTCTTCGCCTTTATCAAAAAAGGCCTGCTGCTGTTCGACGATACAGCGGCTGACGCGCAGCAGCGTGTCGTTACGGCTTTCCAGGCTTTTGATCAGCCATTTGGCATCCTGCAAATTACTGCGGATAAACTGACTGTCGGCGTCATTGCGCGATCCGCTGCACATAGCCGCGTAGTGCTGATTGATTTGCAGACGGGGAATGCTGTCGGAATTAAGCTCAACCGTCCAGCGCCCCTGATGCTTACGCACCAGCACATCGGGGATCACATACTCGGGTTCGCCCGTCTGGATCGACTGACCGGGGCGCGGATCGAGAGACTGGATCAGATTGACGGCTTCTTTCAGCACGTCTTCTTTCAGCCGCGTCACGCGCATCAGTGAACGGAAATCATGATTTGCCAGCAGATCGAGGTGATCGCTGATGATCAACTGCGCTTCGTCGCGCCATGGGGTGTCTTTGGCAAACTGGGAGAGCTGGATCAGCAGGCAGTCGCGCAGATCGCGGGCGGCTACGCCAACCGGATCAAAGCGTTGGACGCGTTTGAGTACCGCCTCGACTTCATCCAGCCCGACCTCTTCGTCGCCCATGCTTTCAAGAATATCGTCCAGCGAGACGGTCAGATAGCCGGTGTCATCTACGGCATCAACAATGGAGGTGGCAATGGCGCGATCGGTATCGGAAAACGGCGTCAGTTCCACCTGCCACATCAGGTAATCCTGCAAGGACTGGGTGGTTTCACCCTGGTAGACCGGAAGTTCATCGTCCTGATAATCGACACCGTTGCCGGAAGGCGTGCCGGCGGTATAGATCTCATCCCAGCTGGCATCCAGTGGCAGCTCGTCAGGCATCTCTTTCTGTTCAAGGGCGTCGACAGAGTCCAGGGTTTCGGTATCCTGAGCCGGCTGGGCGTCTATCTCTTCATGAAGATCGGTTTGCTCCAGCAAGGGGTTGCTTTCCAGCGCCTGCTGAAGTTCTTGCTGCAATTCCAGCGTAGACAATTGCAGCAGGCGGATGGCCTGCTGCAATTGTGGCGTCATGGCCAGTTGTTGGCTGAGCCGTAGTTGCAAACCTTGCTTCATATTCAGAGCAGTCTTCTCCGCGTAAACCCTTTATTTTCTCTACCCTATCAGAGTCTGAAGCCTTCCCCAAGATATACGCGCTTAACCTGTTCGTCTTCAAGGATTTGCTGCGGCGAGCCATGGGCGATCAGATGCCCCTGGCTGACGATATAAGCGCGTTCACATACTGCCAGGGTTTCGCGGACATTATGGTCGGTGATCAGTACCCCGAGGCCGCTGTCGCGCAGGTGTTCGATAATACGTTTGATGTCGATGACGGAAATCGGATCCACACCGGCAAAAGGCTCATCCAGCAGAATAAATTTCGGATCCGCCGCCAGCGCGCGGGCGATCTCGACACGACGGCGCTCACCGCCTGACAACGCCTGACCGAGGTTATCGCGCAGGTGTTCAATGTGGAACTCTTCCATCAGCTCGTTCGCGCGATCTTCACGCTGTTGCGTGGTCAGGTCGTCACGGATTTGCAGCACCGCCATCAGGTTATCGAACACGCTCAGGCGGCGGAAAATTGATGCTTCCTGGGGCAGATAGCCGATGCCACGACGGGCGCGGGCGTGCAGGGGCAGCAGGCTAATGTCTTCGTCATCAATGATAATGTTGCCCGCATCGCGCGACACAATACCGACCACCATGTAAAAGGTGGTGGTCTTACCGGCGCCGTTAGGACCCAGCAGACCGACAATTTCACCGGAGTTAACGGTCAGGCTGACGTCTTCCACCACGCGGCGGCCTTTGTAAGCTTTGGCGAGATTTTTTGCAGTTAAAGTTGCCATAACGGATCAGTTACTCTTTTTTTGTGCCGGAGCCGGGGTTGCGCTTTTGTCCTGCAGTTGCGATGGCACCAGAACGGTGGTTACGCGCTTACCTTTCTCGCTGTAAGCCTGCATTTTCTGCTCTTTCACCAGATAGGTAATTTTGTCGCCTTTGATATTGCTGTCGAGCTGCTCAAGGAAGGCGTCACCGGTCAGCACCACGAAGTCATTCTGCAACTCGTAATGCAACTGCGAGGCATGGCCTTTCACCGGCTTACCGCTGTCCTGCATCTGGTAGAAGGTGGCAGGTTTGCCAAAGCCATCAATCACTTCTTTGCCTTCTTCGCCACCCGGACGGGTCACGACAACTTTATCGGCATTGATTTTGATGGTGCCCTGGGTGACCACAACGTTGCCGGTAAAGGTCACAACGTTGCCCTGCATATCTAACGATTGCTGATCGGATTCAATGTGAATGGGCTGATCGGTATCACCGGTCAGCGCAAACGCGGGAATGCTGGCGGCCAGAAGCGTACTGGCAAGCATAAGGTTAAGGCTGAGTTTGTTTGTTTTGAATTTCATATGAGGTTCTAACCTTTTCAATCAGCTCGGCGTTTTTGCTGCGTAAGTTGCCGCGCATTTTCAGGCCGCTGGAATTAAATGTCGTACCGTACAACGTCACCAGATCGTTTGACGTCACATCCTGAGTAATCAGGTTAATCTGGGCGTTATCCGTGGTGATTTTACGCAGTTGAGAATCAGCGGTCAGGGCGTTGACCTCAACGTGTCCATAAAGATAAAGCATCCGGTCATCGGTCAGTTTGGCCTTATCTGCCTTAATTGACCATGTAGGAATTTTGTCTTTGTCGAAAGTCGTCAACACCGGCTGCGTAAACCACGACAGCGCCTGATCGGAAAAATATTCGACATGCTGTGCAATCAGACGGTAATTCAGCGCCCCTTCCGGGCTGTAAACCACCGTGTCCGTGTGCTCGCTGCGGTAAGTTGGCTCATTGGTGTTCGTCACCACCTGATCGGTGTCGTCTCTGTCTGCCAGATTAATGCCAATCAGCACCAGTATTACCAGCGACAGCAGAATGATAACCCAACGTCTGGTTTTACTCATATTGATTGCCCTGTGGCTGCTTCAAGTTTGCCCTGCGCCAGTAACAGCAGATCGCAGACTTCCCGGACGGCACCACGGCCGCCATTTATATAGGTCACGTAATCGGCACGTGGGATCAGCATCGGGTGCGCATCGGCCACTGCCACGCTCAGGCCTACTTCGGCCATCACTGGCCAGTCGATCAGATCGTCGCCGATATAGGCCACTTCATCCGCTGATACCGCCAGATCCGCGAGCAGCGTTTTAAACGCAATGCGTTTGTCCGACTGCCCCTGATACAGATGCGTAATGCCGAGCGTAACGCAGCGATCTTCTAACAGTTTAGCCTTACGGCCAGTAATAATGGCAACTTCGATCCCTGAGGTGAGGGCGCAACGAATACCGTAACCATCACGGACGTTAAAAGCCTTTAATTCTTCGCCGTTGTTGCCCATAAAAATCAGTCCATCCGACATGACACCATCCACGTCGAGGATCAGCAGGCGGATTTTCTCCGCCTTTGCCATCACTTGCGCGCTGACGGGACCGTAGCAGGTAGCAAGTGAAGCACCAGCGTTACTCATTCTTTTTTATCCTTATTACACTACGCCTGCGCGCAGTAGATCATGCATATGTACCACACCCAGCAACTGGTCGCCATCGGCAACCATAACCACGGTGATATGACGGGACTGCATCAGGTTGAGCACGTCCACCGCCAGCACCCCGGAACGCACGCGAATACCGCCGGGCGTCATGACGTCAGCGATGCCCAGATTGCGGACATCCGCGCCCATATCGAATACGCGGCGTAAGTCGCCATCGGTAAAAATACCTTCGATTTTCATCAAATCGTCGCAAACTACCGTCATGCCTAAATTTTTGCGCGTGATTTCCAGCAGCGCATCTCGCAGCGAGGCATCTTTGCTGACGTGCGGGATCTCATCACCCGTGTGCATGATGTCATTCACGCGCAGCAGCAGTTTACGTCCAAGCGCGCCGCCAGGATGGGAGAGCGCGAAATCTTCTGCCGTAAAACCGCGGGCTTTTAACAGAGCTACCGCCAGCGCATCGCCCATCACCAGCGCTGCCGTGGTGCTGGAGGTGGGGGCCAGGCCGAGCGGGCAGGCTTCGCGCGGTACTTTAACGCATAAATGAATATCTGACGCGCGCGCCATGCTGCTTTCCGGGCGGCTGGTCATACAGATCAGTGGCACCTGCAGACGTTTTAACACCGGGATCAGCGCCAGAATTTCGTTAGATTCGCCGGAGTTCGACAGGGCGATCACAATATCCTGCGGTGCCACCATACCCAGATCGCCGTGCGCGGCTTCGCCGGGATGAACAAAAAACGACGGGGTGCCGGTGCTGGCAAAGGTCGCCGCCATTTTACGGGCAATATGACCGGATTTGCCCATGCCCATCACCACGATTTTACCGGCGCAGTAGAACATTTTTTCACAGGCTTCGCTAAAGTCCTGATTAATGTACTGATCGAGATGTGCCAGGCCTTCACGTTCAATATCCAGGACATCCTTACCTGCCTGCTGAAAGTCAAAGCCCGGCGGCAAATCTATTTGCGACATATGCAGTTCCCAATTAACCGGTAAAAAAAGGCGACAGCCAGTAAAGCATCGCCATCCAAAGGATAAACCCGCTGATTAACAGCGCGCCTGCGCCTTTGCCCGTCTGACAGCGTGGACGCCAGCACAAGAGGGCGAAAATCACGCTGACCACCAGCATCACGCCATAGTCACGGCTAAAGGCAAGCGGATTAAACGCGCCGGGGGCGATAAGGGCCGGCAGCCCCAGCACGATAGCTAAATTGAAAATATTGGAACCGATGATATTGCCGATGGCGATGTCATCTTCACCTTTGCGAGCCCCGGCAATCGCCGTCGCCAGTTCCGGTAAGCTGGTGCCGATGGCGATGACGGTCAGCCCGATGGTCAGCTCGCTCATGGCAAAGAAGTTGGCCAGCACGGTGGCGTTATCGATCACCATGCGGGTGGCCATCGGCATAATAATCAATGCCACGCCGAGCCACAAAAAGGCCACCGACAGGCTGCCTTCACGCGGCAACTCCGCGATCTGTTCGCGGGTCAGGCTGTCATTACCCTGCCGTTCGGCGAGCCGGCCTATCTTCACACTAAACAACAGCCAGACTACCGCCAGAAAGAGCAGGAAGATCCCATCCAGACGGCTCAGAGTGCCGTCATAGAGCACGCTGCCAGCCAGCAGGCTCATAATTAACATTAGCGGCAATTCGCGACGCAGAATATCAGAATGTACGGTAAAAGGATGAAGTAGCGCGGCAAGACCGAGGATCAGCAGAATATTAACGATGTTAGATCCGATCGCCGTGCCAATCGCCAGATCGATCTGACCGTGCATGGACGCGGCGGCGGAGACAATGATTTCAGGCAGCGAGGTGCCGATGCTGACGACCGTCAGGCCGATGATCAGCGGCGGGATCCCCAGACTGCGGCACAGGATGGATGCGGCAAACACCAGACGATCGGCACTGTAGACCACCAAAAGTAAACCAATAATTAACAGCGCCGTGGCTAAAAGCATCTAAAGTCCTTTCTTCAGGTATAATCATCGGCCCGCTACCACGATCGTCTGGCAGGAATGGGATCGTTAAACCAATGATTCCTAATTTTGACTTTATGCGGCTTAAAAGTAAAACAAATGCCAGCTTTCGCTAACCACAGCGAGTAATATTCTGTAAAAATGCTGGGTTCAGGGTGCGATAACGCTAAATGCTTACCCCTAACAAGGTTAAAAGGATAAGTGAATGAGCCAGACTGTGGCGAATTTAGTCGATGTTCGTGGCGTCAGCTTCTCCCGCGGTAACCGGAGCATCTTCGATAATATTTCGCTGACGGTGCCGCGCGGAAAGATCACCGCGATCATGGGTCCGTCAGGGATCGGTAAAACTACGCTGCTTCGCCTCATTGGCGGTCAGATCCCACCGGATGCCGGTGAGATCCTGTTTGATGGTGAAAACGTGCCGGAAATGTCCCGCACCAGGCTCTACACCGTGCGCAAAAGAATGAGCATGCTGTTTCAGTCCGGGGCGCTGTTCACCGACATGACCGTTTTTGATAACGTCGCCTATCCGTTGCGTGAGCACACGCCATTACCCGCGCCTTTGCTGAAAAGCACGGTGATGATGAAGCTGGAAGCCGTCGGGCTGCGCGGCGCGGCAAAACTGATGCCGTCTGAACTGTCGGGCGGCATGGCGCGACGCGCAGCCCTGGCGCGGGCTATCGCGCTGGAACCCGATCTGATCATGTTCGATGAACCTTTTGTCGGACAGGATCCCATTACCATGGGCGTGTTGGTGAAGCTGATTTCGGAGCTGAACAGCACGCTGGGCGTCACCTGTATTGTTGTCTCGCATGACGTACCGGAAGTACTGAGTATCGCGGATTACGCCTATATTGTGGCGGACAAAAAAATTGTTGCCCACGGCAGCGCGCAAGGATTGCAGGAAAATGCTGATCCCAGGGTACGTCAGTTCCTTGATGGTATTGCGGACGGTCCGGTACCGTTCCGTTTTCCTGCTGGCGATTATCTTCATGATTTATTAGGAACAGGGAGTTAAGCCACTCATGCTGTTAAATTCACTGGCCTCTCTCGGACAGCGTGGCATCAGTATGCTTGCCACCTTCGGGCGTGCCGGGTTGATGTTATTCAATGCGCTGGTCGGCAAACCCGAGTTTCGCAAGCACGCGCCGCTGCTGGTTCGCCAGCTTTATAACGTGGGCGTGCTGTCGATGCTCATCATTATCGTGTCCGGCTTTTTTATCGGCATGGTGCTGGGGTTGCAGGGCTATCTGGTGCTCACCACCTACAGCGCGGAAACCAGTCTCGGTATGCTGGTATCGCTTTCGCTGCTGCGTGAACTCGGGCCGGTCGTCGCAGCTCTGCTGTTTGCCGGCAGGGCAGGTTCTGCGTTGACCGCGGAAATCGGCCTGATGCGCGCCACCGAACAACTTTCCAGTATGGAAATGATGGCCGTCGATCCGCTGCGTCGGGTGATTTCACCGCGCTTCTGGGCGGGGGTGATCTCGCTGCCGCTGCTGACGATTATTTTCGTCGCCGTCGGTATCTGGGGCGGCTCGCTGGTGGGCGTGAACTGGAAAGGCATTGATGCCGGGTTCTTCTGGTCAGCGATGCAAAACGCCGTTGACCTGCGTCTGGATCTTGTGAACTGTCTGATTAAGAGTGTGGTGTTCGCCATTTCGGTAACATGGATTGCATTGTTCAATGGTTATGATGCAATTCCGACCTCAGCAGGGATTAGCCGGGCAACTACACGTACCGTTGTGCACTCATCGTTGACCGTTCTCGGTCTCGATTTTGTGCTCACCGCACTGATGTTTGGGAATTGAGTGATGCAAACGAAAAAAAGTGAAATTTGGGTTGGCGTGTTTTTGCTGATCGCTATGCTGGCGGCGCTGTTTGTTTGTCTGAAGGCAGCGGACGTTGCCTCGATGCGCAGTGAGCCGACGTACCGTATTTATGCCACTTTCGACAACATCGGCGGCTTAAAAAGCCACTCCCCGGTGCGCATTGGTGGCGTTGTGGTTGGCCGGGTTGCGGATATTACCCTCGATCCGAAAACCTATCTGCCTCGCGTGGCGCTGGACATTGAAGAGCGTTACAACCAGATCCCGGACACCAGTTCGCTGGCGATCCGCACCTCTGGTCTGCTGGGAGAGCAATATCTGGCATTAAACGTCGGCTTTGACGACCCGGAGCTGGGGTCTTCTATGCTTAAAGAAGGCAGTACGATCCAGGACACCAAGTCCGCGATGGTGCTTGAAGACCTGATCGGACAATTCCTTTACAACAGCAAAGGAAGCGATAATAAGTCATCTGAGGAGGCGCCCGCGCCGGATGCCGCTAATACTGATGCAACGACGCCTGCTGAACCGACGATTCATTGAGGAGAATTAACGCATGTTTAAACGACTTTTAATGGCAGCAATGCTGGTGATTGCCCCGCTGACTGCGGCAACCGCGGCCGATCAGAGCAATCCTTACACCATGATGCAGGAAGCGGCGAAAAAGACCTTTGATCGCCTCAAGAATGAACAGCCGCAAATCCGCTCCAATCCGGATTATCTGCGTCAGATCGTCGATCAGGAGCTGCTGCCCTATGTGCAGGTGAAATATGCCGGCGCGCTGGTGCTGGGACGCTACTACAAAGAAGCGACCCCTGCACAGCGTGAAGCCTACTTTGCTGCGTTCCGCGAGTATCTGAAGCAGGCCTATGGCCAGGCGCTGGCCATGTATCACGGTCAGAGTTATCAGATTGCCCCGGAAAAACCGTTGGGCGATGCGACTATCGTGCCGATCCGCGTCACCATCGTGGATCCGAATGGCCGTCCGCCGGTGCGTCTGGATTTCCAGTGGCGTAAAAACAGCCAGTCCGGTAACTGGCAGGCGTATGACATGATCGCCGAAGGCGTCAGCATGATCACCACCAAACAGAACGAGTGGAGCGATCTGCTGCGTACTAAAGGTATTGATGGTCTGACCGCGCAGCTGCAGTCGATTTCTCGTCAGAAAATCACCCTGCAAGAGAATAAATAATGGCGCAGCATCTCAGCTGGACACGTGATGGCGAGCGCCTTGCATTGCAGGGCGAGCTTGATCAGGACGTGCTTAACCCGCTCTGGGATGCGCGAGCCGAGGCGCTGCAAGGCGTAAGCGTTATCGATCTCACCGCGCTTACGCGTGTGGATACCGCCGGCGTCGCCTTGCTGGTGCATTTCATCGCCCTGGTCAAAAAACAGGGCAGGGCGGTGAAACTGGAAGGCGTCAGCGATAACGTCCTGACGCTGGCGCAACTTTATAATTTGCCTGCCGACGCCCTGCCTCACTAATATTTTCAGTACGTTACTACCCGTAGCCTCGCGAGATTTTTTAGCGAGGCTTTTTGCTTATTTAAGACAGCGCCACTTTCCTCTAAGATGTTGGACTGTTTTCATTCTCGGACAATAGTAGATCCCATGGAAAATCATGAAATTCAGAGCGTGTTGATCAATGCACTCTCTCTCCAGGAAGCCCACGTCACTGGCGATGGCAGTCACTTTCAGGTTATTGCTGTGGGTGAAATTTTCGACGGCATGAGCCGGGTCAAGAAGCAGCAAGCTGTTTATGGCCCGCTGATGGAATACATTGCGGATAACCGCATCCACGCCGTCTCGATCAAAGCGTATACGCCTGCAGAATGGGCGCGCGATCGTAAACTTAACGGTTTTTGAGCTGCCGGTAACGCACCGTCAGTATTTGTGAATTCTTAACAGAGAACAGATGAATGGATAAGTTTCGTGTACAGGGGCCTACGCGGCTTCAGGGCGAAGTGACAATTTCCGGCGCGAAAAACGCCGCCCTGCCAATTCTCTTCGCCGCATTGCTGGCTGAAGAGCCTGTCGAAATCCGTAACGTTCCTAAACTGAAAGATATTGATACCACCATGAAGCTGCTCAGCCAGCTCGGGATGAAAGTGGATCGTAACGGCTCCGTATGGATCGATGCCCGTGACGTCAATATCTTCTGCGCACCGTACGATCTGGTGAAAACCATGCGTGCTTCCATCTGGGCGCTTGGCCCGCTGGTGGCACGTTTCGGTCAGGGTCAGGTTTCCCTGCCGGGCGGCTGCGCGATTGGCGCGCGTCCGGTTGACCTGCATATCAGCGGCCTTGAGCAGTTGGGCGCGCAGATCAAACTGGAAGAAGGGTACGTTAAAGCTTCTGTGGATGGCCGCCTGAAAGGCGCGCATATCGTGATGGATAAAGTCAGCGTTGGCGCGACCGTCACCATCATGTCCGCCGCCACGCTGGCAGAAGGTACCACCATTATCGAAAACGCCGCGCGTGAGCCGGAGATCGTCGACACGGCGAACTTCCTCAATACGCTGGGCGCGAAAATCACCGGTATGGGCACCGACAAGATCACCATCGAAGGCGTTGAGCGTCTGGGTGGCGGGGTTTACAGCGTGCTGCCTGACCGTATCGAAACCGGTACCTTCCTGGTGGCGGCAGCCATTTCCGGCGGTAAAATCGTCTGCCATAAAGCGCAGCCGGATACGCTGGATGCGGTACTGGCAAAACTGCGTGAAGCGGGGGCCGATATCGAAGTGGGCGAAGACTGGATCAGTCTGGATATGCACGGCAAACGTCCGAAAGCGGTTAACGTGCGTACCGCTCCGCACCCGGCATTCCCGACCGATATGCAGGCACAGTTCACGCTGCTGAATCTGGTGGCGGAAGGCACAGGCGTGATCATCGAAACGATCTTTGAAAATCGCTTTATGCACATTCCTGAGCTGATCCGTATGGGTGCGCATGCTGAGATCGAAAGCAATACCGCGATCTGTCATGGCGTGGAAACCCTGTCTGGCGCGCAGGTGATGGCTACCGATCTGCGTGCATCCGCAAGCCTGGTGCTGGCGGGTTGCATCGCCGAAGGCACGACCATCGTCGATCGTATTTATCACATCGACCGTGGCTACGAGCGTATTGAAGATAAGCTGCGTGCGCTGGGTGCCAACATTGAGCGTATTAAAGGCGAATAAGCCGGAGAGAAATGCAACCCCCTGTTCCTGATTTGTGACAAGGGGTTGTTGCCGTCTTGATGACGTCAGCAGCGGTTATTTATGCTTCTGCTGGCGCATCATACTGGTGCGATCGATAAACTCATGGGTGACCGGATCGTGATAACGTGACGGCCAGATGATCCAGGGATCCGTGTCCAGCGCTTTTGCAATAATCCATTCTCCTTTGGGCCATGAGCGCGACAGTGCATTCGCCAGCGTTGATGAACTCAGCCCGTTCCGGCGCGATTCCGCCGCCAGTGACGTCCCTTTCTTGCGCAAACCGGCAATAATATCGGCAGGATGCCAGTCGATAAATTTACTTTCCATCACTCCTCCCTGCGGTTGAATTGTGCGCGGCTTTTCATGTTGCGCCGCAGCAACTCACTATACTCCCTACGGCGTGTTGTTCTAAAAAGTTCATGTAAACGAAAGTCGAATTCAGAATTCATTAAGATGGAATGGCAGGTATGACGCGGATTATCGGAAAGACGGGGAGGGTTCTATAGGAACTTATTAGAATCTTTCCGCGCAGTACGCGGAAAGATATCCGGGGGATTAACGGTCGCGCTGCACGGCGATATGGGCCAGGCCAATAAGCGCATCCCGCCACGGGGAATCAGGCAGGACCTGCAGCGCCTGGATCGCCTTGTCGGCTTCGTCTTCGGCACGCTGACGCGTCCACTCGAGGGAGCCACAGTCGGCCATGGCTTCCAGAACCGGCTCTAAAAGATGCCGTCCGTTACCCTGTTCGATAGCCTCGCGGATCATCTGCGCCTGTTGTGGGGTACCGTTACGCATTGCATGCAGCAGCGGCAGCGTCGGTTTGCCTTCGTTGAGATCGTCGCCAACATTTTTGCCTAAGGTTTCCCCGTCGGCGCTGTAGTCGAGCAGATCGTCAATCAACTGGAATGCGGTGCCCAGATAGCGCCCATAGTCCTGCAGGCCTTTTTCCTGCGCCGCAGTACAGTCCGCGAGAATACCGGAACACTGCGCAGCTGCTTCAAACAGACGAGCGGTTTTACTGTAAATCACCCGCATGTAGTTTTCTTCGGTGATGTTCGGATCGTTGACGTTCATCAGCTGCAGCACTTCGCCTTCGGCAATGACGTTTACCGCCTCTGACATCACCTCCAGCACCTTCAGCGAGCCTAAGCTGGTCATCATCTGGAAGGAGCGGGTATAAATAAAATCGCCCACCAGTACGCTCGCCGCATTACCGAAAGCCGCGTTAGCAGTGGCTTTGCCGCGGCGCATATCAGACTCATCAACGACATCATCATGCAGCAGCGTGGCAGTGTGGATAAATTCGATTAATGCCGCCAGGGTGATGTGCGCATTTCCGTCATAGCCAATAGCCCGTGCGGCAAGTACTGCGATCATCGGACGAATGCGTTTACCGCCGCCGCTGACGATGTAGTAACCCAACTGGTTAATCAACTGTACATCAGAGTTGAGCTGTTGAAGGATTGTCGCATTCACACCCGCCATATCTTGCGCGGTTAACTCATTGATTTTTTCTAAATTCATCGCTAATGCCGGGCTTAAAGTCCTGTTTACCACATATCAAAATGGGATAACGAAGGGTTACGGGTTAGAATAGTATCGTCGATTGTACTGAAAAAACGCGCCAGATAAACGTTACCGTACACGTTGTGTTTTTTTTCTTCGAGGATTGATGATCACACTTGTCAAAGCTTCGCGTTTTGCGTAATATTCGCGCCCTATTGTGAATATTTATAGCGCACTCTGAATCACACAAAAGGTGCGCGGAAGCGGAGTTTTTTATGTACGCGGTTTTCCAAAGTGGTGGTAAACAACACCGAGTAAGCGAAGGTCAGACCATTCGCCTGGAAAAGCTGGACATCGCAACTGGCGAAACTGTTGAGTTCGCTGAAGTTCTGATGATCGCAAACGGTGAAGAAGTCAAAATCGGCGTTCCTTTCGTTGATGGCGGCGTTATCAAAGCTGAAATCGTTGCTCACGGTCGTGGCGAGAAAATTAAGATTGTTAAGTTTCGTCGTCGTAAACACTACCGTAAGCAGCAAGGCCATCGTCAGTGGTTCACTGATGTTAAAATCACTGGCATCAGCGCTTAAGACTAGGGGAGCAGATTTAAATGGCACACAAAAAGGCTGGCGGCTCAACTCGTAACGGTCGCGATTCAGAAGCTAAACGTCTGGGCGTAAAACGCTTTGGCGGAGAAGCAGTACTGGCAGGTAGCATCATCGTTCGTCAACGTGGTACTAAATTCCACGCTGGCAGCAACGTTGGTTGTGGCCGTGACCACACTCTGTTCGCTTTGACTGACGGTAAAGTTAAGTTCGAAGTTAAAGGCCCGAAAAACCGTAAGTTCATCAGCATCGTTGCTGAATAAGTTTTTCGCGTCCCGGTAACGGATGAAAGCCCCGCAACACGTTGCGGGGCTTTTTACATTCGACGTCCGGAAAATCTCTTGTAGGGAAAACGGGCAATGAAGCAGCAGGCAGGCATTGGTATTCTTTTGGCGCTGACGACAGCTATGTGCTGGGGTGCATTGCCAATCGCAATGAAGCAGGTGCTGGAAGTGATGGAACCGCCAACCATCGTGTTCTATCGCTTTTTAATGGCAGCGATTGGCCTGGGCTTGATTCTGGCCATCAAAGGCAAACTGCCACCGATGCGCATTTTCCGTCAACGCCGCTGGCTGGTGTTGCTTGCTATTGCCACCGGGGGCTTATTCGGGAATTTCATTCTCTTCAGCTCTTCTCTACAATATTTGACCCCAACGGCTTCACAGGTGATTGGACAACTCTCGCCGGTGGGCATGATGGTTGCCAGCGTGTTTATCCTGAAGGAGAAAATGCGCGGCACACAGATCATCGGGGCTATCATGCTGCTTTGCGGACTGGTGATGTTTTTCAACACCAGCCTGGTGGAGATCTTCACCCGCCTGACGGATTACACCTGGGGTGTGATCTTCGGCGTCGGGGCAGCAACGGTCTGGGTAAGCTATGGCGTCGCACAAAAAGTCTTATTGCGTCGTCTTGCCTCACAGCAGATCCTCTTTTTGCTGTACACTTTATGTACAATAGCGTTATTGCCGCTGGCGAAACCGGCGGTGATCGTCCAACTCAGCCAATGGCAACTGGCGTGCCTGGTGTTTTGTGGGCTGAATACGCTGGTCGGTTATGGTGCGCTCGCGGAAGCCATGGCGCGCTGGCAGGCGGCACAGGTGAGTGCGTTAATCACGCTCACCCCGCTGTTTACGCTGTTGTTTTCAGATTTATTATCACAGGCCTGGCCCGATGTCTTCGCCAGACCGATGTTAAACCTTTTAGGTTATCTCGGTGCGTTTGTCGTGGTTGCGGGCGCGATGTATTCCGCCATAGGCCATCGCCTGTGGGGACGTCTGCGCAAGCGTGAAGTGGTTGTCACTTTACCCCGCTCAGGCGAATGAGTAACGGAGAGTAAAATGAAGTTTGTTGATGAAGCGACGATCCTGGTCGTGGCAGGTGATGGCGGTAACGGTTGTGTAAGCTTCCGCCGCGAAAAATATATCCCCCGTGGCGGCCCTGATGGCGGCGATGGCGGTGACGGTGGCGACGTCTGGCTGGAAGCGGACGAAAACCTGAATACCCTTATCGATTACCGCTTTGAGAAATCTTTCCGCGCTGAGCGTGGCCAGAATGGTCAGAGCCGTGACTGTACCGGTAAGCGCGGAAAAGACACCTGCGTTAAGGTGCCGATCGGTACGCGTGTTATCGATCAGGGCACCGGCGAAACCATGGGCGACATGACGAAACACGGTCAACGTCTGATGGTCGCGAAAGGTGGCTGGCATGGCCTGGGTAACACCCGTTTTAAATCGTCTGTTAACCGTACGCCGCGTCAGAAGACGATGGGTACGCCGGGCGAGAAGCGTGATATTCAGCTGGAACTGATGCTGCTGGCGGACGTGGGTATGCTGGGTATGCCGAACGCCGGTAAATCCACCTTTATCCGTGCTGTATCTGCGGCCAAGCCGAAAGTGGCGGATTATCCGTTTACCACCCTGGTGCCAAGCCTCGGCGTGGTGCGTATGGATAACGAGAAGAGCTTTGTGGTGGCAGACATCCCTGGCCTTATCGAGGGTGCTGCGGAAGGCGCTGGTCTGGGTATTCGCTTCCTGAAACACCTTGAGCGTTGCCGCGTACTGCTTCACCTCATCGACATCGATCCGATCGATGGTTCCGATCCGGCGGAAAATGCGCGCATCATCACTGGCGAGCTGGAAAAATACAGCGAAAATCTGGCTGGTAAGCCGCGCTGGCTGGTCTTTAACAAGATCGACCTGATGGACAAAGCGCAGGCAGAAGAAAAAGCGAAAGCTATCGCCGAAGCGCTGGGCTGGGACGACAAGTATTACCTGATTTCTGCCGCCAGCCAGCAGGGCGTTAAAGACCTGTGCTGGGATGTGATGACCTTCATCATCGAGAACCCTATCGTTCACGCTGAAGAAGAGAAGCAGCCCGAGAAAGTCGAATTCATGTGGGATGATTATCATCGCCAGCAGCTGGAAGAAGTGGAAGCTGAAGAAGACGACGAAGACTGGGATGACGACTGGGATGAAGAAGACGACGAAGGCGTCGAGTTTATCTACAAGCGTTAAGACAGACTAACCGTCTGACAGTCAAAAGCCCGGTTCGCACGATGCGACCGGGCTTTTTGTTTAGTTGCTCTGGTAGATATCTTTGTACAGACGGCTTTCAAAGCGCACCAGCGGGATGCGACGGTTACGCTGATCAGAAGGTTCAACGGCATAGCCGGAAAGATACTGCACGAACGCCATGCGTTGACCGCTGGCGGTGGTAATAAAGCCTGCCAGATTGTAAACGCCCTGCAGGGAGCCTGTCTTCGCCGACACTTTGCCGTCCACGCCCGCCTGATGCAGACCCGCGCGGTACTGCAATGAGCCATCGTAGCCTGCCAGCGGTAGCATGGAGATAAAGTTAAGCTCGGTATCATGCTGGGCGATATATTGCAGCACCTGCATCATGGTCGCCGGGGAAATCAGGTTATGACGCGACAGGCCGGAGCCATCCACCACAATGCTGTTACCTAAATCGACGCCCGCCTGCTGACGGAGGATTTGCCGTACTGCATCAGAGCCCGCCCGCCACGTGCCCGGAACGCCGAAGCGCGCATGGCCGATGGTACGAAACACCGTATCGGCGATCATATTGTCGGATTTTTTCAGCATGATTTTCAGCAGATCATGCAAAGGGGCTGACTGCTTGCTGGCGATCACCGTTCCCGGCTCATTGACCAGCGTTTGCTGTAGCAGGGTTCCGGAGTAGGTGATCCCTGCCTGTTTCAGTTCGTCTTTGATAATAGCACCGGCATAGCTGGCACCGTCCTGAATGGCGAAGGCCAGCGGCAGGGGGTCAGCACGCTGCGTCATACAGCCTGTCAGCGTGAAACGGTTTAAGTCGCCCGGCACCACGTCCAGCTCGCAGTACTGGCCCTCAGCGCTGCCACGCGCCAGCGTACGCACCTGGCTGAACATATTCACCGGGTAATAGGACGCGACACGGATATACGCCAGATCATTGGCTTTCGGGGCACTATAGAGCGATACCGAGAAACAGTTACGGTCGACAATAGCCGCTGCTGGCGGCGCACTGAAACACTGCGTCATGTCATTCCAGGGCCAGCCGGGTGCCTTGTCATGACTCGCAAAAATCGAGGTGTCAACCAGCACATTACCCGCGATTTCGCGTACGCCTGCTTTTTTCAGTACCGCGACCATATTGCGAATATCCTGACGTTTTAACGTCGGATCGCCGCCAAAACGCGCCGTCAGATCACCTTTTAACACCCCGTTTTCAATCGGCGCTTTGCTTTCAAGGGTCGTGGTGAAGCGGAAATCGGGGCCAAGTTGCAGCAGGGCGGCAAGCGCAGTAATCACCTTCTGCGTACTGGCGGGCAGGGCCATTTGCTGGCTGTGATAATCAATATCCGGTGCCTGAGCGCCAATCTTCTGCACCATCAGGGCGAGGTTCGCGCCGGCAGGCAACTGATTGATGTACTCG
Organism: Enterobacter kobei; assembly: GCF_018323985.1. Lineage (GTDB taxonomy): Bacteria > Pseudomonadota > Gammaproteobacteria > Enterobacterales > Enterobacteriaceae > Enterobacter_D > Enterobacter_D kobei_A. Next base: position 558,300 of record NZ_AP024590.1, read on the forward strand.
TCGACATTCGCCGCCTGGACATTCATCGCTATACTGGTGGTCAATCCGATGACAAATCTGGAAAATCGCATAATCTCGCGCTAACAACCTGGAAACAGGCCGTCATACTACGGTGCATCGCCCTTGAAAGTAAACGATGACCCATAGTGAACTTCGCGGTAAAATGCATATCAAATTGAAAAATTGCTTCTGACCTGGGGCGTAGACTCCGGGTCAGTTTTCTTTTGCTTCTGGTCCGGGAACCCGATGAAAAACGGGCGGGCTTAGCTGCCGGGGCGGGTCACCGCTCCCTACAGGAATGTTCAAGAGGTATAACAAATGCAAGCTATTCCGATGACCTTACGCGGTGCCGAAAAACTGCGCGAAGAACTGGATTTTCTTAAGTCCGTGCGCCGTCCTGAAATTATCGCCGCCATTGCCGATGCCCGTGAGCACGGCGATCTGAAAGAAAACGCCGAATACCATGCCGCCCGCGAACAGCAGGGCTTTTGCGAAGGGCGCATCGCAGATATTGAAGCGAAGCTGTCCAACGCGCAGGTGATCGATATCTCCAAAATCCCGAACAACGGACGGGTGATTTTTGGCTGTACGGTGACCGTGCTGAACCTCGACAACGACGAAGAGCAGACCTATCGCATTGTTGGCGATGACGAAGCGGATTTTAAGCAGAATCTGATTTCTGTGAACTCGCCTATCGCTCGCGGCCTGGTAGGCAAAGAGCAGGACGATGTAGTTGTGATCAAAACGCCGGGCGGCGAAGTCGAATTCGAAATCATCAAAGTGGAATATCTTTGATTAGGTTACAATGTGTAATATGTTGAAGCATTGTAAAGAAAAGAAAAAGGCCGCGAAGCGGCCTTTTATCAACACTCAGAGCGTGGCATTTTGCTCGTCTGCTTTTAGAAAACCCCTCGTTTTACACAGATTTTGTGTTTAACTCAGGATATTCTTAACGTGGCAGTGCAATTTTACGGTCTGCTGTTGGGCGGTACAGAACCAGCGTTTTACCGATGACCTGTACATTACAGGCGCCGGTTTCACGAACAATGGCTTCCACGATCAACGTTTTAGTTTCGCGGTCTTCAGTCGCGATTTTAACCTTGATAAGCTCATGGTGTTGTAACGCATGTTCAATCTCGGCCAGTACCCCTTCGGTCAGACCATTGTTGCCAAGCTGTACTACCGGCTTGAGCGGATGTGCCAGACCTTTCAGGTGCTGTTTTTGTTTAGTACTCAGATTCATCGTATATTTTTGCTTACGTTGGGATTGAAAACGGTTCATTCTACCGCCATCTCCCTTATATCGCCAAATTGCCGTGTGGAAATTTACACCATCGGCTCACGATGAACCCAGATGGAATGTTAAATGACAGGTAAAAAGCGTTCTGCCAGCTCCAGTCGCTGGCTTCAGGAACACTTTAGCGATAAATATGTTCAAGCGGCACAGAAAAAAGGGTTACGTTCCCGTGCCTGGTTTAAACTTGATGAAATACAGCAAAGTGACAAACTTTTTAAGCCTGGGATGACGGTTGTTGACCTGGGCGCAGCACCTGGCGGCTGGTCGCAGTATGTGGTAACACAGATTGGTGGCAAAGGCCGTATCATCGCATGTGATCTTTTACCTATGGATCCTATCGTTGGTGTGGACTTCCTTCAGGGTGACTTTCGTGATGAATTAGTCGTGAAAGCGTTACTCGACAGGGTAGGCGACAGTAAAGTCCAGGTCGTGATGTCAGACATGGCACCGAACATGAGCGGAACACCCGCGGTGGATATTCCCCGCGCCATGTATCTGGTGGAGCTGGCATTGCAAATGTGTCGGGACGTATTGGCCCCTGGCGGCAGTTTTGTAGTGAAGGTGTTTCAGGGCGAAGGCTTCGATGAGTATCTAAGGGAAATTCGCTCCCTGTTTACGAAGGTAAAAGTTCGTAAGCCGGACTCTTCTCGTGCGCGTTCACGTGAAGTGTACATTGTAGCGACCGGGCGAAAGTCATAACCCGTTGATTTCAGACAATCGTTTGAATGAAACTGGATATGGCGTATCCTGACGCTGTTTTTAACACAGTTGTAATATGAGGTTAATCCCTTGAGTGACATGGCGAAAAACCTAATACTCTGGCTGGTCATTGCCGTCGTGCTGATGTCAGTATTCCAGAGCTTTGGGCCCAGCGAGTCTAATGGCCGTAAGGTGGATTACTCTACCTTCCTGCAAGAGGTCAACCAGGACCAGGTTCGCGAAGCGCGTATCAACGGACGTGAGATCAACGTTACCAAGAAAGATAGTAACCGTTACACGACTTACATCCCGGTAAACGACCCGAAACTGCTTGATAACCTGCTGACGAAGAGCGTCAAAGTGGTTGGCGAGCCGCCGGAAGAACCGAGCCTGCTGGCTTCTATCTTTATTTCCTGGTTCCCGATGCTGTTGCTGATTGGGGTCTGGATATTCTTTATGCGTCAAATGCAGGGCGGCGGTGGCAAAGGTGCCATGTCGTTCGGTAAGAGCAAGGCGCGTATGCTCACCGAAGATCAGATTAAAACCACGTTTGCTGATGTCGCAGGTTGCGATGAAGCGAAAGACGAAGTGGCGGAACTGGTTGAATACCTGCGTGAACCGAGCCGTTTCCAGAAGCTGGGCGGTAAAATTCCGAAAGGCGTGCTGATGGTAGGGCCGCCGGGTACCGGTAAAACGCTGCTGGCGAAAGCCATCGCCGGTGAAGCGAAAGTGCCATTCTTTACGATTTCCGGTTCTGACTTCGTGGAAATGTTCGTGGGTGTCGGTGCCTCTCGTGTGCGTGACATGTTCGAACAGGCTAAAAAAGCGGCACCATGCATCATCTTTATCGATGAAATTGACGCCGTAGGCCGTCAGCGTGGCGCAGGTCTGGGTGGTGGTCACGATGAACGTGAGCAGACCCTGAACCAGATGCTGGTTGAGATGGATGGCTTCGAAGGTAACGAAGGCATTATCGTTATCGCCGCGACTAACCGTCCGGACGTGCTTGACCCGGCGCTGCTGCGTCCAGGCCGTTTTGACCGTCAGGTTGTGGTCGGTCTGCCGGATGTGCGTGGCCGTGAGCAGATCCTGAAAGTTCATATGCGTCGCGTACCGCTGTCGCCGGATATTGACGCGGCAATTATTGCCCGCGGTACGCCTGGCTTCTCTGGTGCGGATCTGGCGAACCTGGTGAACGAAGCGGCGCTGTTTGCTGCCCGTGGTAACAAGCGCGTCGTGTCGATGGTGGAATTCGAAAAAGCGAAAGACAAAATCATGATGGGTGCGGAACGTCGCTCCATGGTGATGACGGAAGCGCAAAAAGAGTCCACGGCGTATCACGAAGCAGGCCACGCGATTATTGGTCGTCTGGTGCCGGAACACGATCCGGTGCATAAAGTGACCATCATTCCACGCGGTCGTGCGCTGGGTGTGACCTTCTTCCTGCCTGAAGGCGACGCGATTAGCGCCAGCCGACAGAAACTGGAAAGCCAGATTTCAACGCTGTACGGCGGTCGTCTGGCAGAAGAGATTATCTACGGCGTAGAGCATGTTTCTACCGGCGCGTCGAACGACATTAAAGTCGCGACAAACCTGGCGCGTAACATGGTTACCCAGTGGGGCTTCTCCGACAAACTTGGTCCGCTGCTGTATGCAGAAGAAGAAGGGGAAGTATTCCTCGGTCGTTCTGTTGCGAAAGCGAAGCATATGTCTGATGAAACGGCTCGTATCATCGACCAGGAAGTGAAAGCGCTGATTGAACGTAACTACAATCGCGCCCGTGAGATCCTGAATGCGAACATGGATATTCTGCATGCGATGAAAGATGCGCTCATGAAATATGAGACCATCGACGCACCGCAGATCGATGACCTTATGGCACGCCGCGATGTGCGTCCGCCAGCAGGCTGGGAAGATCCAGGCGCGTCCAACAACTCTGACAGCAACGGCACCCCGCGTGCGCCGCGTCCGGTCGATGAACCGCGTACGCCGAACCCGGGCAATACCATGTCAGAGCAGCTGGGCGACAAATAAGTTTTTCGCACTGATGCTGTGTCTGTATTACTTCAAACCCTGGAGCTTGCTCCGGGGTTTTTTATTATTTTGTTGGCCTCGTTATACAAGGGATGACTTATGAAACGCTGTGCTCAGGGTTCCGTGCTTGACCTGTCGCATCCACACGTTATGGGTATTCTTAACGTTACGCCGGATTCCTTTTCTGATGGTGGCGCGCATAACACGCTGATCGAAGCAGTAAAGCACGCCAACCTGATGATCAATGCAGGGGCGACCATTATCGACGTCGGCGGCGAATCGACCCGCCCTGGGGCGCGGGAGGTGAGCGTTGATGAAGAGTTGTCCCGGGTGGTACCGGTGGTTGAGGCGCTCGCGCAGCGTTTCGAGGTGTGGATCTCGGTTGATACTTCAAAGCCGGAAGTGATCCGCGAAATCGCCCGCGTCGGGGCGCACCTCATCAATGACATCCGTTCCCTGACTGAGCCAGGAGCGCTGGAGGCGGCAGCCGAAACCGGACTCCCGGTCTGTCTGATGCATATGCAGGGCGATCCAAAAACCATGCAGGACGCGCCAAAATACGATGATATTATTACTGACGTCATGCGCTTTTTTATCGACAATATTGCTCGGTGTGAACAGGCAGGGATCGCAAAAGAGAAATTGTTGCTCGACCCGGGATTCGGATTCGGTAAGAATCTGTCCCACAATTATGAGTTACTTGCCCGCTTATCTGAGTTCCATCAGTTTGAGCTACCGTTACTGGTGGGAATGTCGCGAAAATCAATGATTGGCCAGTTACTGAATGTGGGGCCATCTGAACGCCTCAGCGGCAGTCTGGCGTGCGCGGTGATCGCGGCAATGCAGGGCGCGCATATTATTCGTGTCCATGACGTAAAAGAAACGGTAGAGGCTATGCGAGTGGTCGAAGCCACACTGTCAGCGAAGGGAAATAAACGCTATGAGTGAACGTAAATATTTTGGAACAGATGGTATTCGTGGTCGTGTAGGTGATGCGCCAATCACGCCGGATTTTGTTCTTAAGCTCGGCTGGGCCGCCGGTAAAGTCCTGGCGCGCCATGGCTCCCGTAAAATCATTATCGGTAAAGACACGCGTATTTCTGGCTATATGCTGGAATCGGCGCTGGAAGCCGGACTGTCAGCGGCGGGCATATCGGCCTCTTTCACCGGACCGATGCCGACCCCTGCGGTCGCTTACCTTACGCGTACCTTCCGCGCAGAAGCAGGGATTGTCATTTCTGCTTCCCATAACCCGTTCTACGATAACGGCATTAAATTCTTCTCCATCGATGGCACCAAGCTGCCGGATGACGTGGAAGAGGCCATTGAAGCCGAGCTGGAAAAAGAGATCACCTGTGTGGATTCTGCGCTGCTGGGTAAAGCCAGCCGTATCGTGGATGCTGCCGGGCGTTACATCGAATTCTGCAAAGGCACCTTCCCGAACGAGCTCAGCCTCAAGGGGCTGAAAATTGTAGTGGATTGCGCACACGGTGCCACCTACCACATCGCACCAAATGTGTTCCGTGAACTGGGCGCTAACGTCATCACCATTGGCTGCGAGCCTAATGGCGTTAACATCAACGAAGAAGTGGGGGCAACAGACGTTCGTACGTTGCAGGCCCGCGTAGTGGCAGAAAAAGCCGACATTGGTATTGCCTTCGATGGCGACGGTGACCGCGTGATCATGGTAGATCACGAGGGTAACAAAGTTGATGGCGATCAGATCCTCTATATCATCGCTCGTGAAGGTCTGCGTCAGGGGCAGTTGCGCGGTGGCGCGGTCGGTACGCTGATGAGCAATATGGGGCTGGAGCTGGCGCTGAAACAGCTGGGCATTCCGTTTGCACGTGCAAAAGTGGGCGACCGCTATGTGCTCGAAAAACTGCAGGAAAAAGGCTGGCGTATTGGCGCGGAAAATTCCGGCCATATTCTGCTGCTGGACAAAACCACCACCGGCGACGGCATCGTGGCAGGCCTGCAGGTTGTAGCAGCAATGGTCCGTAACCATATGACGTTGCACGATCTGTGCAGCGGCATGAAGCTGTTCCCGCAGATCCTCATCAACGTGCGCTTTACTGCCGGCAAAGGCGATCCGCTGGAAGATGAAACCGTGAAAGCGGTCACCGCGGAAGTGGAAGCGGCGCTGGGCAATCGCGGTCGCGTGCTGCTGCGTAAATCCGGTACCGAACCGTTGATCCGTGTGATGGTGGAAGGCGAAGACGAAGCGCAGGTAACGGCATTCGCTAACCGTATTGCGGATGCGGTGAAAGCGGTCTGAAGCTGGAGTTAAGTCCCTAAAAAGGCGGCGTTTGCCGCCTTTGAAATGTGCAAATTTTGCTTTTTTGCTGTTTTTTTCCGCACTTGATACAATGTGTTGAAATTGCCCTTGCGCAGGTCATGCGCTTTGGTTAGTATTCACACCCGCTTCAGTGGGAAACGAAATAGCGTCCCGCTTTTATGGTCAGAAGCTAATGTTACGCGGCAGCCCCGCAAGGAACAGGTTGATTATGTACGAAGCTCTTTTGGTAGTTTTCCTTATTGTGGCAATTGGCCTTGTTGGTCTGATTATGCTGCAGCAAGGTAAAGGCGCTGATATGGGAGCCTCCTTTGGCGCAGGCTCATCTGCTACGCTGTTCGGTTCAAGTGGTTCTGGTAACTTCATGACCCGCATGACAGCTGTGTTAGGTACCCTGTTCTTCATCATCAGCCTGGTGTTGGGTAACATTAACAGCAATAAAACCAGTAAAGGAAGCGAGTGGGAAAATCTGAGCGCGCCAGCGAAATCTGAGCAAACTCAGCCAGCTGCTCCGGCTAAGCCGACCAGCGATATTCCGCAGTAATAGCTGTATCAATGCTGAGGTGGTGGAATTGGTAGACACGCTACCTTGAGGTGGTAGTGCCCTAACGGGCTTGTGGGTTCGAGTCCCATCCTCAGTACCAATATTCCGAAAGAAAGACATCGAAAGATGTCTTTTTTTTTGCCTTTTTTTCCGCTTCGTCGCCCAGCGGTCTTTTTACATCCTGCATAACCCTGCTTTTTCAGCAAGCTACATCACTTACCGTTATTTTTCCGTTTTCAAATTGCGTTCGCAAAATCGGAAAAAATTTCCGACTGAATGCTTTTTTTTGAGCTTCTCGCGCTAAACATTACCGATAATTTAATAGTATCCAGTCCATGAGCGCACAGATACGCCCGGACCACTCATAACGGTTTGAAAGAGTTAAGCTTAAATTTTATCTGTTCGTTATTTCATGGCAGGCATTTGCATCGCTGAAAGTGGAGCGAAAAGGCGCGTCGAATATGCCAAACAGCGCGCTGGTTTATCATCGCATGCAGTAGTCATTTCATTGTTGTTCACACCTTACCGGCTCAGAAAGGATAATTTGATGAAAAAGACCATGTTCTATCGTGTTATCGGTGCGACTGTTGGATTAGCGCTGTCAGCGGCCGTAGCTGCCCCGGTTTTTGCCGCCGATGCGCCGGCACATAAACCTAAGGTTGCGCTGGTGATGAAATCGCTGGCGAATGAATTTTTCCTTACCATGGAAACCGGTGCCAAGGATTATCAGAAAAAGAATGCGGATAAATTTGATTTGATCTCCAACGGCATCAAAAACGAAACCGATACGGCGAATCAGATCCAGATTGTAGAGCAGATGATCGTCTCGAAAGCCGACGCCATTATTATTGCGCCATCGGATTCGAAAGCGTTGTTACCGGTGGTAAAAAAAGCCATTGATGCGGGAATTATCGTGATCAATATCGATAATAAATTTGACGACGACGTGCTGAAAGATAAAAAACTGAATGTGCCCTTTGTCGGCCCCGATAACCGGAAAGGCGCGAAAGACATTGGCGATTATCTGGCGAAGCATCTGAAAGCGGGCGATCAGGTCGGTATTATCGAGGGGATCCCGACCTCCAGTAATTCACAGCAGCGTACCCAGGGGTTCCAGGATGCAATGGCGCAGGGCGGCATGAAAGTGGTGTCAGTGCAATCCGGGCAGTGGGAAATAAATAATGCTAATGCCGTAGCTGCCGCCATGCTGAGTGAATATCCCGATATTAAAGCCCTGTTAGCGGATAACGATAACATGGCGCTTGGTGCCGTCTCCGCGATCCGCGCCGCGGGTAAAAAAGGTCAGGTTCAGGTGGTCGGCTATGACAATATCGAAGCCATCAAACCTATGCTGAATGATGGCCGTGTATTAGCAACCGCCGATCAGTTTGCCTCGCAGCAAGCCGTTTTTGGTATTGAAGCGGCGCTGGACGCCCTGAAGAACGGTAAAAAACAGAGTGAATTATCCAGCAGCGTCGAAACGCCCGTGAAGCTTATCGTCAAGCAATAAGCAATTACCCGTCCCCCCTCTGGCGTGTAAACGCACTGCCAGAGGGAAATGATCGGATAAGGCCTGAATATGAAAAGTGCGCAGGAAGTGCTGGAAATACACGGCATCGGGAAAACGTACAGTGAACCGGTACTGACGGACGTCACCCTGAAGCTGTTTGCGGGCAAAGTGCTGGCGCTGACCGGCGAGAATGGTGCAGGCAAAAGTACGTTATCGAAGATTATCGGCGGGCTGACCAGCGCCTCTACCGGGCAGATGTTTTATCAGGGCCAGCCCTATGCGCCAGCCAACCGGAAAGAGGCGGAACGTCTGGGCGTTCGTATGGTGATGCAGGAGCTTAACCTGCTGCCCACGCTGTCGGTTGCCGAGAACATCTTTCTTGAGCAACTCCCCCATCGGCTGGGCTGGATCAACCGCAAAAAGCTGGCGGAGATGGCGCGCCCGGTAATGGCCATGGTGGGATTGCAGGCTATTGATCCGCATTCACTGGTGGGCGAACTGGGCCTGGGGCATCAGCAGATGATCGAGATCGCCCGTAACCTGATTGGTGACAGCCGGATCCTGATCCTTGATGAGCCCACGGCGATGCTGACCAGCCGGGAGGTGGAACTGCTGTTTCAGCAGATTGCGCTGTTTAAAGCACGTGGCGTTGCGCTGATTTATATCTCGCACCGGCTGGATGAGCTGGCAAGGGTTGCCGACGATATTGCCGTGCTGCGCGATGGCCATCTGGTGTGTGTGGATGATATTAAACGCTACAGCAGTGACCAACTGGTGTCCCTGATGGTGGGCCGCGATCTGGAAAGCACGTTCGATGTGAGCAGCAGGCGGGCAGGGGCACCGATCATGAAGGTCGAGAACTTCAGTCGTGGCAAGGTACTCAAAGACATCTCTTTCACCCTGCACCGGGGAGAAGTGTTAGGCATCAGTGGCCTGGTGGGTTCAGGGCGAACCGAACTGCTGCGGGCGATTTTTGGTGCCGATGCCATCGACAGCGGCGTGCTCTCCGTTGGCGATCCCCTTAAACCGGTATCCGTGCATTCGCCAGCGGAGGCTATCCGGCACGGCATTGCGCTGGTCACGGAAGATCGCAAAGGTGAGGGGTTGTTACTGCCCCATTCGGTGGCGGCGAATATTTCCCTCGGCAACAGTGACAAAATCAGCCGTCTGTCGGTGGTGAATGCGCTGCATGAATCAACCCTGGCCTACAAGCACATTGATGGCCTGGCCGTACGCGCCAGTAACGCGGCACAGTCGGTTGAGAGCCTGTCGGGCGGCAATCAGCAGAAGGTGCTGATTGGGCGCTGGCTGGAGCGTGACTGCGATGTCTTTTTATTTGATGAGCCGACCCGCGGCATCGACGTCGGGGCGAAGCAGGATATCTATCTGCTGCTCAACGCGCTGACGCAAAAAGGGAAGGGTATCGTGGTTGTCTCCAGCGATCTGCGCGAGCTGATGCTGGTCTGCGATCGCATCGCGGTGCTTTCCGATGGAAAACTGGCCGGGACGTTTACGCGTGACAACTGGACGCAGGACAAAATATTAGCCGCGGCGTTCTCCGGCTATCAGCATACAGAGCAACATGTTGCGCCATCGGGGACAGAGGAAAAAACGCTATGATTAAAACGCAGGTTTCCGGACCGGCTGATGCCGCAACGGTACAAACGAAAAGAGGAGCGCCTTCCTCGTGGCGTAATCTGAGCAGCTACCTGGGATTACTGGGTGCGCTGCTGGCGATGATTGTGCTGTTTTCGTTTCTGAGCAGCCATTTTCTGAGTATGAACACGTTCAGCACCATTGCGAATCAGATCCCCGATCTGATCGTGATGTCTGTCGGGATGACGTTCGTTCTGATCATCGCTGGTATCGATCTCTCTGTCGGCTCGTTGCTGGCGTTGTCGGCGGCGGTTGTCAGCGTGACTTATCTGAATCTGCACTGGTCGCCCTGGCTGGCGGCACTGGCGGGGATCGCGCTTGCCACGCTGGTGGGGTCGCTTACCGGGCTGGTCACGGTGGCATGGCGGATCCCGGCATTTATTGTCTCGCTTGGTGTACTGGAGATGGCGCGCGGCGCGGCATATCAGTTAACGGATTCGCGCACTGCCTACATCGGTTCCATTTTTGATTACCTCGCCGACCCGATTTTCTTTGGCGTTTCACCGTCGTTTATCATCGCCATTGTGGTGATTATCGTCGGGCATCTGGTACTGACGCGCACCATATTTGGCCGTCATCTGATTGGTATCGGCACCAATGAAGAGGCGGTACGTTTGTCAGGCATCAATCCCGGGCCGTATAAGATTGCCGTGTTCGCGTTAATGGGCGGTTTATCAGGTCTGGCGTCTCTGTTTCAGATCGCGCGCCTCGAGGCGGCAGATCCCAACAGCGGTGTGGGCATGGAATTACAGGTGATCGCGGCGGTGGTGATCGGCGGTACCAGTCTGATGGGCGGGCGAGGATCGATTATCTGCACCTTCCTGGGCGCGCTGATTATTTCGGTGCTGGCCGCCGGGCTGGCGCAGGTCGGGGCAAGTGAGCCGACAAAACGCTTCATTACCGGCGCGGTGATCATCGTCGCGGTGGTGCTGGATACCTATCGCAGCCATCTCAACAAAAAGTAACGTTCTCCTGAAAACACAGCCCGGCATACTACCGGGCTGTTGCGAGGCGATTACTTCGCTTTGTTTTCCAGATTGTCGACCTGCGGCAGACCGGTTGCGGCGGATGCTGTCAGCAGACCCGATTGCGCATAGCCAAACAGCTTCTCGCGGGTATCGGCGATATCCAGATTACGCATGGTTAACTGCCCGATACGATCGTCTGGTGAGAAGACGGAATCGCCTTTTTCCATGGTCAGACGCTCTGCTTTATAAGTCAGATTGTCAGAGACGGTATTCAGGATCGAGTAGTCATTACCGCGACGCAGTTCCAGCGTCACTTCACCAGTAATAGCACTTGCCACCCAGCGTTGCAGCGCGTCACGCAGCATCAGCGCCTGGGAATCAAACCAGCGACCCTGATACAGCAGGCGGCCCAGCTGACGACCGTGAGCGTGGTACTGCTCAATGGTATCTTCGTTATGAATGCCGGTCAGCAAACGCTCATAGGCGATGTGCAGCAGCGCCATGCCCGGGGCTTCGTAAATGCCACGGCTTTTCGCTTCAATGATACGGTTTTCAATCTGATCGCTCATGCCCAGACCATGACGGCCGCCGATGCGGTTTGCTTCCAGCATCAGTTCTACATCATCACTGAAGGTCTGGCCGTTCAGCGCCACCGGGTGACCCTGTTCAAAGCGGATGGTCACTTCTTCTGCCGGGATCTTAACGCTCTCATCCCAGAATTTAACGCCCATGATCGGGTTAACGATTTTCACGCTGGAGTTAAGGAATTCGAGATCCTTCGCTTCGTGCGTCGCACCCAACATATTGGAATCAGTGGAGTAAGCTTTTTCCACGGACATTTTGTAATCAAAACCGCAGGCGATCATGAATTCAGACATTTCCTGACGGCCACCCAGCTCATCAATAAAGTCGGTATCGAGCCACGGTTTGTAGATTTTTAGCTCAGCGTTCGTCAGCAGACCATAACGATAGAAACGCTCAATGTCGTTGCCTTTATAGGTGCTGCCGTCGCCCCAGATGTTCACGCCATCTTCTTTCATGGCTGCGACCAGCATCGTACCGGTTACGGCACGGCCCAGCGGCGTGGTGTTGAAATAGGTCAGCCCGCCAGTGGTATTATGAAACGCGCCACACTGGATAGCGGCGATGCCTTCCGCGACCAGCTGCTTACGGCAGTCGATCAGGCGAGCGTTCTCTGCACCATACTCCTTCGCACGGCGAGGAATAGCCTCATAGTCATCCTCATCCGGTTGTCCCAGATTTGCCGTATAAGCGTAAGGAACCGCGCCTTTCTGGCGCATCCACAGCAGGGCCGCGCTGGTGTCGAGACCGCCGGAGAATGCAATACCAATACGTTGTCCAACCGGAAGATGCTTGAGAATCGTCGTCATAAAATAAATCCCTGCTTAGTATACTGATGGTGAGAGACTTAACAGCCACGCCATGATGTGTTGTCACCGGAAGATGATTACCGCTTAGCTTCTCATCATTAATGCATGTTTATGCAAAATTAGTGAGTTTTCATTTAAACATCTTTTGACGATGATCGAAAGCAAAGAGTGACATAATCGTTAAAAAAATCGCGCATGTAGGCGTCGTGCGGGCTTTTACAGATGGCTAAGTCAGCATGCCGTGCGTATGGCGCGATCTCAGCGGCTATGCAAAAGGGTGCGTGACGGCGAGTGTGTAGCCCGCGTTTTGGCGTTATTCTGCGTTTTCCGGGAAGGGCATGTGGTTTTCCTTGCAATGAACAAAATCAATTGATTATAATACCCGTCTTATCAGTAGTTCCCGGTGTTTACACCTGTCTTAACTTGCATTTAATGCATGATCGGCGTAGTATTTGCCACGTTTCAGGCGCGGGGTGGAGCAGCCTGGTAGCTCGTCGGGCTCATAACCCGAAGGTCGTCGGTTCAAATCCGGCCCCCGCAACCACTTTCCCTTAGTGTTCTTTTTCAAATATACTGTGAAGACGTTTGAGCCTTCCTCTTTTGGATTTGAAAAAAAATACTCCTGGAAGGTTTCCAGGCCGCAGTTGCGGCTATAGGGTTCAGTTATCTAAAGCCCCGATTTATCGGGGTTTTTTGTTATCTGACTACAGAATAACTGGGCTTAGCGCCCTTTTTTTATGTCTTGGGGGTGGGTTTGTCCACATTAGAGCAAAAATTAACAGAGATGATCACTGCACCGGTTGAGGCTCTGGGCTATGAACTGGTCGGCATCGAATTTGTACGCGGTCGCACATCTACGCTGCGCATCTATATTGATAGTGATAATGGCATCAATGTTGATGATTGTGCTGATGTCAGCCACCAGGTGAGCGCGGTAATGGATGTAGAAGATCCCATCACTGTTGCTTACAACCTGGAAGTCTCCTCACCGGGTCTCGATCGTCCTTTATTCACAGCCGAACACTACGCACGTTATGTCGGCGAAGAAGCCACGCTGGTACTGCGTATGGCGGTGCAAAACCGTCGCAAGTGGCAGGGTGTAATTAAGGGTGTTGACGGTGAAATGATCACCGTTACGGTCGACGGTAAAGATGAAGTGTTCGCTTTAAGTAATATCCAGAAAGCGAACCTGGTCCCCCACTTTTAACAGTCTGGATTGAGGTGAAAGGCCCCCAATGAACAAAGAAATTTTGGCTGTTGTTGAAGCAGTTTCCAACGAAAAATCGTTGCCGCGTGAGAAAATTTTTGAAGCGCTGGAAAGTGCTCTGGCGACAGCAACCAAGAAAAAATACGAGCAAGAGATCGATGTTCGCGTAGAAATCGATCGCAAAAGCGGCGACTTCGACACTTTCCGTCGCTGGGTTATCGTAGAAGAAGTGACTCAGCCGACCCGTGAAATCACGCTGGAAGCTGCGCGTTACGAAGATGAAAGCCTGAATGTGGGTGACTACGTTGAAGATCAGATTGAATCTGTCACCTTTGACCGCATTACTACTCAGACGGCAAAACAAGTTATCGTACAGAAAGTACGTGAAGCTGAGCGCGCCATGGTTGTGGATCAGTTCCGCGAGCATGAAGGTGAGATCATCACTGGCGTCGTGAAAAAAGTGAACCGCGACAACATCTCTTTGGATCTGGGCAGCAATGCTGAAGCTGTGATCCTGCGTGAAGATATGCTGCCGCGTGAAAACTTCCGTCCAGGCGACCGTATTCGTGGCGTGCTCTACGCTGTGCGTCCGGAAGCGCGTGGTGCGCAGCTGTTCGTGACGCGTTCCAAACCGGAAATGCTGATTGAACTGTTCCGCATTGAAGTGCCAGAAATTGGCGAAGAAGTCATTGAAATCAAAGCCGCTGCTCGCGATCCAGGTTCTCGTGCGAAAATCGCTGTGAAAACCAACGACAAGCGTATCGATCCGGTCGGTGCCTGCGTAGGTATGCGCGGCGCACGTGTTCAGGCGGTTTCTACCGAACTGGGCGGCGAGCGTATCGATATCGTTCTGTGGGATGATAATCCGGCGCAGTTCGTTATCAACGCGATGGCACCGGCTGATGTCGCCTCCATCGTGGTGGACGAAGATAAGCACACCATGGATATCGCGGTAGAAGCGGGTAACCTGGCGCAGGCGATTGGCCGTAATGGTCAGAACGTGCGCCTTGCTTCTCAACTGAGCGGCTGGGAACTCAACGTTATGACCGTTGATGATCTTCAGTCTAAGCATCAGGCGGAAGCCCATGCAGCGATCGACACCTTTACTAAGTATCTCGACATCGACGAAGATTTCGCCACTTTACTGGTAGAGGAAGGTTTCTCGACGCTGGAAGAACTGGCCTATGTGCCGATGAAAGAGCTGCTGGAAATTGACGGTCTTGATGAAGCGACCGTTGAAGCCTTGCGCGATCGCGCTAAGAACGCACTGACCACCCTGGCCCTGGCACAGGAAGAAAGCCTCGGTAATAATAAACCGGCTGATGACCTGCTGAGCCTTGAAGGGTTGGATCGCGAAATGGCGTTTAAACTGGCTGCTCGTGGTGTTTGTACGCTGGAAGATCTCGCCGACCAGGGCATCGACGACCTGAGTGATATTGAAGGTCTGACCAACGAGAAAGCGGGTGAGCTGATCATGGCCGCACGTAATATCTGCTGGTTCGGTGACGAAGCGTAATAAACTGTAGCAGGAAGGAACAGCATGACAGATGTAACCGTAAAAGCGCTGGCCGCTGAGATTCAGACCTCCGTGGACCGCCTGGTACAGCAATTTGCTGATGCAGGGATCCCGAAGTCGTCTGACGACTCAGTGACAGCACAAGAAAAACAGACATTGTTAGCGCACCTGAACCGTGAACATGGTTCAGCGCCTGACAAGCTGACGTTGCAGCGCAAAACGCGCAGCACACTGAATATCCCTGGCACCGGCGGTAAAAGCAAATCGGTGCAGATCGAAGTCCGCAAAAAACGCACCTTTGTAAAACGTGATCCGCAAGAGGCTGAACGTCTCGCCGCGGAAGAAGAGGCGAAGCGCGAAGCGGAAGAGAAGGCCAGTCGTGAAGCGCAGGAAGCTGCTAAGCGTGAAGCCGAGGAAAAAGCCAAGCGTGACGCACAAGAGAAAGCGAAACGTGAAGCCGAAGAAAAAGCGAAACGCGAATCCGCTAACCCGGTGAAACGCGAAGCTGCGGAAACGAGCAAAGTGAGCAATCAACAAACTGACGAAATGACCAGGACTGCCCAGGCTGAAAAAGCCCGTCGTGAGGCCGAAGCGCAAGAACTTAAGCGCAAAGCCGAAGAAGAGGCACGTCGTAAACTGGAAGAAGAAGCACGCCGCGTGGCAGAAGATGCGCGTCGTATGGCTGAAGAAAACGAGAAAAATGGTGTCAATGTGGCTGCTGAACCGGTTGAAGAGTCCAGTGACTATCATGTAACCACTTCTCAACATGCGCGTCAGGCAGAAGACGACAGCGACCGCGAAGTAGAAGGTGGACGCAGCCGTACCCGTACTGCTAAAGCACCGCGCCCGAAAAAAGGCAACAAGCACTCCGAATCGAAAGCCGATCGCGAAGAAGCGCGTGCTGCTGTTCGTGGCGGTAAAGGCGGCAAGCGTAAAGGTTCCTCTTTACAGCAGAGCTTCCAGAAACCGGCTCAGGCAGTTAACCGCGACGTTATCATCGGTGAAACCATCACCGTTGGCGAACTGGCTAACAAAATGGCAGTAAAAGGCTCTCAGGTCATCAAAGCAATGATGAAACTGGGCGCGATGGCCACCATCAACCAGGTAATCGATCAGGAAACTGCGCAGCTGGTTGCGGAAGAAATGGGCCACAAAGTTATCCTGCGTCGTGAAAACGAGCTGGAAGAAGCGGTAATGAGCGACCGTGATACTGGCGCTGCGGCAGAAGCTCGCGCACCGGTTGTGACCATCATGGGTCACGTTGACCACGGTAAAACCTCGCTGCTGGACTACATTCGTTCAACGAAAGTGGCCTCTGGCGAAGCGGGCGGCATTACCCAGCACATCGGTGCTTACCACGTTGAAACTGACAACGGTATGATCACCTTCCTGGATACCCCGGGTCACGCCGCGTTTACCTCTATGCGTGCTCGTGGTGCGCAGGCAACGGATATCGTTGTTCTGGTTGTGGCAGCGGACGATGGCGTGATGCCGCAGACTATTGAAGCAATCCAGCACGCGAAAGCGGCGCAGGTGCCGGTAGTGGTTGCGGTGAACAAAATTGATAAGCCAGAAGCTGACCTGGATCGCGTGAAAAACGAACTGTCCCAGTACGGCGTTATGCCGGAAGAGTGGGGCGGCGAGTCTCAGTTCATCCCTGTATCTGCGAAAGCCGGTACCGGTATTGATGACCTGCTGAACGCTATCCTGCTGCAGGCTGAAGTTCTGGAGCTGAAAGCGGTTCGCAAAGGTATGGCGAGCGGCGCGGTTATCGAATCCTTCCTGGATAAAGGTCGTGGTCCGGTAGCAACGGTTCTGGTACGTGAAGGTACGCTGAACAAAGGCGACATCGTGCTTTGTGGCTTCGAATATGGCCGCGTTCGTGCAATGCGTAACGAACTGGGTCAGGAAGTTATGGAAGCCGGTCCGTCTATTCCGGTTGAAATCCTGGGTCTGTCCGGTGTGCCGGCTGCCGGTGATGAAGTGACCGTGGTACGTGACGAGAAGAAAGCGCGTGAAGTTGCACTGTATCGTCAGGGCAAATTCCGTGAAGTCAAACTGGCACGTCAGCAGAAATCTAAACTTGAGAACATGTTCGCGAACATGACTGAAGGCGAAGTTCACGAAGTGAACGTCGTACTGAAAGCTGACGTACAGGGTTCTGTCGAAGCGATTTCCGATTCCTTACTGAAACTGTCTACCGACGAAGTGAAAGTGAAGATCATCGGTTCCGGCGTAGGTGGTATCACCGAAACCGACGCCACGCTGGCTGCAGCATCCAACGCCATTCTGGTTGGCTTCAACGTGCGTGCTGATGCCTCTGCGCGTAAAGTGATTGAAGCGGAAAGCCTGGATCTGCGTTACTACTCCGTCATCTACCATCTGATTGACGAAGTGAAAGCGGCGATGAGCGGTATGCTGTCTCCGGAACTGAAACAGCAGATCATTGGTCTGGCTGAAGTACGCGACGTGTTCAAATCACCGAAATTCGGTGCGATCGCGGGCTGTATGGTTACCGAAGGCACGATCAAACGTCACAACCCGATCCGCGTTCTGCGCGACAACGTGGTTATCTACGAAGGCGAGCTGGAATCCCTGCGCCGCTTCAAAGATGACGTTAACGAAGTCCGTAACGGCATGGAATGTGGTATCGGCGTTAAGAACTACAACGACGTTCGCGTTGGCGATATGATCGAAGTGTTCGAAATCATCGAGATCAAGCGTACCATCGCTTAACCGTCGTACTGCCCGGTGGCTGGGTTGCAGGCCTGATAAGCGTCGCGCCTTCAGGCCTGGAAGCACCACCCGGCAACGATTTCAAAAGGGGCTTTTAGCCCCTTTTTTGTCTTTATTCTGGAGGACTTATTATGGCGAAAGAATTTGGCCGCCCTCAGCGTGTTGCGCAGGAGATGCAAAAAGAGATCGCGCTTATCCTGCAACGCGAAATTAAAGATCCACGTCTGGGCATGATGACCACCGTTTCTGGTGTAGAGATGTCCCGTGACCTGGCGTATGCGAAAGTGTTTGTTACCTTTCTGAACGACAAAGACGAAGCCGCTATCAAGGCTGGCATCAAAGCATTACAGGACGCGTCCGGTTTTATCCGTTCGCTGCTGGGTAAAGCACTGCGTCTGCGTATCGTGCCGGAACTGACTTTCTTCTACGACAACTCGTTGGTGGAAGGTATGCGTATGTCCAACCTGGTGACCAACGTGGTGCGTCATGACGATGAACGTCGTGTGAACCCGGACGACACCAAGGAGGACTAATGAGTCGTCCTCGTCGTCGCGGTCGCGATGTGCACGGCGTACTGTTGCTGGATAAGCCACAAGGCATGTCCAGCAACGACGTACTGCAAAAAGTAAAACGTCTCTACAATGCTAACCGTGCCGGGCATACCGGCGCGCTGGATCCCCTGGCGACCGGCATGCTGCCGATTTGTCTGGGAGAGGCGACAAAGTTTTCCCAGTATCTGCTGGATTCGGATAAGCGTTACCGCGTTATTGCCCGCCTCGGGCAGCGCACGGATACCTCTGATGCCGATGGACAGATTGTGGAAGAACGCCCGGTGAACTTCAGCGCAGAGCAACTGGCTGCCGCGCTGGAAACTTTCCGCGGTGATATCCAGCAAATCCCGTCCATGTATTCGGCCCTGAAATACCAGGGGAAGAAGCTGTACGAGTACGCGCGTCAGGGTATCGAGGTGCCGCGTGAAGCCCGTCCGATCACCGTTTACGAGCTGCTGTTTATCCGTCACGAAGGGGATGAGCTGGAGCTGGAAGTGCACTGCTCGAAAGGCACCTATATCCGCACCATTGTGGACGATCTCGGTGAAAAGCTCGGCTGCGGCGCGCATGTGATTTTCCTGCGCCGTCTGGCGGTCAGTAAATACCCGGTCGATCGCATGGTGACGCTTGAGCAGTTACAGGCGCTGGTTGAGCAGGCTGATGAGCAGGATATTCCTGCCGCCCAGTTGCTTGATCCGCTGCTGATGCCGATGGACAGTCCGGCTGCGGACTTCCCGGTGGTGAATATTCCTGCCGTTAGCGCCGCCTACTTCAAGAACGGTCAGCCCGTTCGCGCGGCCGAAGCGCCGACCGAAGGTCTGGTGCGCGTAACGGAAGGGCCAGAGTCGGTGTTTATCGGCATGGCAGAAATCGACGATCAGGGTCGCGTGGCACCACGCCGCCTGGTGGTTGAGTACCCGGCGTAATCCATCGCAGTCACCTTGCGATAACAAGGTACAGCGAGTAGAATATTGCCGCTTAACGTCAGGTGAGATGTTTAACATCTTCCGGCGTTAAACCTGGGGTTGCTGAATTAGAGATTGGCACCCTTTCATTCTTTTAATTTTGGAGTTTAAAATGTCTCTAAGCGTTGAAGCTAAAGCAAAAATCGTTTCCGAGTTTGGTCGTGGCGAGAACGACAGCGGTTCTACCGAAGTTCAGGTTGCCCTGCTGACTGCTCAGATTAACCACCTGCAGGGTCACTTTGCCGAGCACAAAAAAGATCACCACAGCCGTCGTGGTCTGCTGCGTATGGTTTCTCAGCGTCGTAAACTGCTCGACTACCTGAAACGTAAAGATGTTGCACGCTACACCACGCTGATCGAGCGTCTGGGTCTGCGTCGCTAAGTCTGGCGAGTTTCACAGAAAGGGGCCTTAACGGCCCCTTTTTTCAACCAGACGGCAGCAATTCACCCTAAACTATTGTATTGTTGCTATGAATGATCTTCGTTGCAGAGGTTCGCGCGGCTAATGAGAGGCTTTACCCGGTTTGGGTTAGGGTTGTCATTAGTCGCGAGGATGCACAGAAGATCGGGTACTAACGTCAGCACACCCAGCGGTGTGCTGTCATTCATTAAGAAAGGATAAAATTTTGCTTAATCCGATCATTCGTAAATTCCAGTACGGTCAACACACCGTAACGCTGGAAACCGGCATGATGGCGCGTCAGGCGACGGCAGCTGTTATGGTAAGCATGGACGACACCGCGGTATTCGTTACCGTTGTAGGTCAGAAAAAAGCGAAGCCGGGCCAGGACTTCTTCCCGCTGACTGTTAACTATCAGGAGCGTACTTACGCTGCTGGTAAAATCCCGGGTGGCTTCTTCCGTCGTGAAGGCCGTCCAAGCGAAGGCGAAACGCTGATCGCGCGTCTGATTGACCGCCCGGTTCGTCCGCTGTTCCCGGAAGGCTTCGTTAACGAAGTACAGGTTATCGCGACCGTTGTTTCCGTTAACCCACAGGTTAACCCGGACATCGTGGCAATGATCGGCGCCTCTGCTGCGCTGTCCCTGTCCGGTATCCCGTTCAACGGCCCAATCGGTTCTGCTCGCGTAGGTTACATCAATGACCAGTACGTGCTGAACCCGACCCAGGACGAGCTGAAAGAAAGCAAACTGGATCTGGTTGTTGCCGGTACCGAAGGCGCTGTGCTGATGGTTGAATCCGAAGCTGAGCTGCTGAGCGAAGACGTGATGCTGGGTGCTGTGGTATTTGGCCACGAGCAGCAGCAGATCGTGATCCAGAACATCAACGACCTGGTGAAAGAAGCGGGCAAACCGCGTTGGGACTGGCAGCCAGAAGCCGCTAACGAAGCGCTGAATGCGCGCGTTGCTGCGCTTGCTGAATCCCGTCTGAGCGATGCTTACCGTATCACCGACAAACAAGAGCGTTACGATCAGGTTGGCGTTATCAAATCTGATGTGATTGCCGCTCTGCAGGCAGAAGATGAAACCCTGGACGAGAACGAACTGGGCGACATCCTGCACGCAATCGAGAAAAACGTTGTTCGTAGCCGTATTCTGGCGGGCGAGCTGCGTATCGATGGTCGTGAAAAAGACATGATCCGTGGTCTGGACGTGCGTACTGGCGTTCTGCCGCGTACCCATGGTTCCGCACTGTTCACCCGTGGTGAGACGCAGGCGCTGGTTACCGCGACGCTGGGTACCACCCGTGATGCGCAGAACATCGACGAACTGATGGGCGAGCGCACTGACAGCTTCCTGTTCCACTACAACTTCCCTCCGTACTCCGTTGGTGAGACGGGCATGGTAGGTTCGCCGAAGCGTCGTGAAATTGGTCACGGTCGTCTGGCGAAGCGTGGCGTGCTGGCTGTTATGCCGGAAGCTGACAAATTCCCGTACACCGTACGTGTGGTTTCAGAAATTACCGAATCTAACGGTTCTTCTTCCATGGCGTCCGTGTGCGGTGCTTCTCTGGCGCTGATGGATGCTGGTGTGCCGATCAAAGCGGCCGTTGCGGGTATCGCAATGGGTCTGGTGAAAGAAGGCGACAACTATGTTGTGCTGTCTGACATCCTCGGCGACGAAGATCACCTGGGCGATATGGACTTCAAAGTTGCGGGTTCCCGCGAAGGTATCTCTGCGCTGCAGATGGATATCAAAATTGAAGGTATCACCAAAGAGATCATGCAGGTTGCACTGAATCAGGCTAAAGGTGCGCGTCTGCACATCCTGGGCGTGATGGAACAGGCAATCAACGCACCGCGTGGCGATATTTCGCAGTTCGCACCGCGTATCCATACCATCAAGATCAGTCCGGACAAGATCAAAGACGTCATCGGTAAAGGTGGCTCTGTGATCCGTGCGCTGACCGAGGAAACCGGCACCACCATCGAAATCGAAGATGATGGCACCGTGAAAATCGCAGCGACCGACGGCGAGAAAGCGAAATACGCAATTCGTCGTATCGAAGAGATCACTGCAGAAATCGAAGTGGGTCGCGTCTACAATGGTAAAGTGACCCGTATCGTTGACTTTGGCGCGTTCGTTGCCATCGGTGGCGGTAAAGAAGGTCTGGTGCACATTTCTCAGATCGCTGACAAGCGTGTAGAGAAAGTGACTGACTATCTGCAGATGGGTCAGGAAGTCCCGGTTAAAGTTATGGAAGTTGACCGTCAGGGCCGCGTCCGTCTGAGCATTAAAGAAGCGACTGAACAAACTCAGCCTGCTGAAGCGCCGCAAGCGCCAGTAGCAGAACAAGGCGAGTAAGGTTGCTATTTAGCTCTCCGTCGTTGACGGAGAGTTTTCATTCCGGGCAGGATGCTGTGTTTGCAGCCGGGGGACAGGATGTCCATCTAATTGTTGTCTTCGGGAGTGGGAAATGAAGCCTTTTTTGCGCTGGTGTTTCGTTGCGACAGCTTTAACGCTGGCAGGATGCAGCAACTCTGCCTGGCGTAAGAGCGAAGTCCTGGCGGTGCCATTGCAACCGACTTTGCAGCAAGAAGTGATTCTGGCACGCATGGAACAAATTCTTGCCAGTCGGGCTTTAACCGATGATGAACGCGCACAGCTTTTATATGAGCGCGGAGTGTTGTATGATAGTCTCGGTCTGAGGGCACTGGCGCGAAATGATTTTTCACAAGCACTGGCCATCCGACCCGATATGCCTGAAGTATTCAATTACTTAGGCATTTACTTAACGCAAGCGGGCAATTTTGATGCCGCTTATGAAGCGTTTGATTCTGTACTTGAGCTTGATCCAACTTACAACTACGCGCACTTGAATCGCGGTATCGCTCTGTATTACGGCGGTCGTAACAAGTTAGCGCAAGATGATCTGCTAGCGTTTTATCAAGACGATCCCAATGATCCTTTCCGTAGCCTCTGGCTTTACATCGCTGAGCGTAAGCTCGATGAAAAGCAGGCCAAGGAAGCGCTAAAACAGCGCTTCGAGAAATCGGATAAAGAGCAATGGGGATGGAACATTGTCGAGTTCTACCTCGGTGACATTAACGAAGCAACGTTAATGGATCGCCTGAAGGCGGACGCAACGGATAACACCTCGCTCGCTGAGCATCTCAGTGAAACCAACTTCTATTTAGGTAAGTTCTACCTAAGTCTGGGGGAAAAGGACAGCGCTACGGCACTGTTCAAGTTAGCGGTCGCTAACAACGTACACAACTACGTTGAGCATCGTTATGCATTGTTGGAATTATCGCTCTTGGGCCAGGAGCAAGATGACCTGGCAGAATCGGACCAGCAATAGCTGACGAACAACGATCAGCCCATCAACTTTATTACTAAAGTCATCATCCTCACGGGTGAGGGCGTTTTTGTTCGTTAATCAACTAAATTTGAGCCGGTTCACACTTTTCAATGAAAATTGCAGATCAATTTCACGATGAGTTACGTAGACTGGCCGCCATCAATGAGGCACATGTACTACATGACTGATACCATCGAAACCACTTTTTCTGATCTTGGGCTGAATGCCTCTATCCTTCAGGCCCTGACCGATCTGGGTTACGAAAAGCCATCTCCAATCCAGGCAGAGTGTATCCCACATCTGCTGGGTGGCCGCGATGTTCTGGGTATGGCCCAGACCGGTAGCGGTAAAACTGCAGCGTTTTCATTACCGCTGCTGCACAACCTTGATCCTGAGCTGAAAGCACCACAGATTCTGGTGCTGGCACCGACCCGCGAACTGGCGGTTCAGGTTGCAGAAGCCATGACGGATTTCTCTAAACATATGCACGGCGTAAACGTGGTGGCCCTTTACGGCGGCCAGCGTTATGACGTGCAGCTGCGCGCCCTGCGTCAGGGGCCACAAATTGTTGTGGGTACCCCGGGTCGCCTGCTCGATCACTTAAAACGCGGCACGCTGAACCTGTCCAACCTGAAAGGTCTGGTACTGGACGAAGCTGATGAAATGCTGCGTATGGGCTTCATCGAAGACGTTGAAACCATTATGGCTGAGATCCCGGCGGAACATCAGACCGCGCTGTTCTCTGCCACCATGCCGGAAGCTATCCGTCGCATTACCCGCCGCTTTATGAAAGAGCCGCAGGAAGTGCGTATTCAGTCCAGCGTGACGACTCGCCCGGACATCAGCCAGAGCTACTGGTCTGTCTACGGTATGCGTAAAAACGAAGCGCTGGTGCGTTTCCTGGAAGCAGAAGATTTTGATGCGGCGATTATCTTCGTTCGTACCAAAAATGCGACCCTGGAAGTGGCTGAAGCGCTGGAGCGTAGCGGTTACAACAGCGCCGCGCTGAACGGTGACATGAACCAGGCACTGCGTGAGCAAACCCTGGAGCGTCTGAAAGATGGTCGTCTGGACATCCTGATTGCGACTGACGTTGCGGCCCGTGGCCTGGACGTTGAGCGTATCAGCCTGGTGGTAAACTACGACATCCCGATGGACTCCGAGTCTTACGTGCACCGTATCGGCCGTACCGGTCGTGCAGGTCGTGCGGGTCGCGCACTGCTGTTCGTTGAGAACCGCGAGCGTCGTCTGCTGCGTAACATCGAACGCACCATGAAGCTGACCATTCCGGAAGTAGAACTGCCGAACGCAGAACTGCTGGGCAAACGCCGTCTGGAAAAATTCGCCGCCAAAGTCCAGCAGCAGCTGGAAAGCAGCGATCTGGATCTGTACCGTGGCCTGCTGGCAAAAATTCAGCCGGTTGCTGACGAAGAGCTGGACATCGAAACGCTGGCTGCTGCGCTGCTGAAAATGGCACAGGGCGAACGTCCGCTGATCCTGCCACCAGAAGCGCCGATGCGTCCGAAGCGTGAATTCCGTGACCGTGACGAGCGTTTCGAACGCCGTGGCGACCGTAATGATCGCAACGACCGTGGTCCGCGTGCTGACCGTCCTGAGCGTGGCGCTGAAGATCGTCCGCGTCGTGAGCGTCGTGACGCTGGCGAAATGGAACTGTATCGCATTGAAGTGGGCCGTGATGATGGTGTTGAAGTTCGTCACATCGTTGGCGCTATTGCTAACGAAGGCGATATCAGCAGCCGTTACATCGGTAACATCAAGCTGTTCGGTACCCACTCCACCATCGAGCTGCCGAAAGGTATGCCGGGCGAAGTTCTGCAACACTTCACCCGTACGCGTATCCTGAACAAGCCGATGAACATGCAGCTGCTGGGTGATGCACAGCCGCACGAACGTCGTGCTGGTGGTGATCGTCCTGCTGGCGAACGTCGCTTCGGTGGCGGTGCTGGCGGCGAGCGTCGTGAAGGTGGTCGTGGCCCGCGTCGTGAAGGCGCAGCGCCAGGTGCTGGCCGTTTCAGCGGCGAACGTCGTGAAGGCAACCGTGGCCCGCGTCGCGAAGAAGGCGCAGCCTCCGGTCGTCGTCGCTTCGGTGATGCATAATCGCGTAACGCAAAAACCTTTACTGTAAAGTAAACGTTCCAGCCCCGATCTTAACAATCGGGGCTTTTTTTATCTCCTTTGTACTCATGTACTGGTACAATGCATGCGCGATGCTTCACAGACCGAAGCTGTTATAACACCGGAGATTAAACGGATGGCGACGTTAACGACCACACACACCACTCCCACGCTGCTGGCAGGCGTTGTGATTATTGCGGGTACGATCATTGGCGCAGGCATGTTTTCCCTGCCGGTGGTGATGTCCGGCGCGTGGTTCTTCTGGTCACTGGCGGCGCTGATCTTCACATGGTTTTGTATGCTGCATTCCGGCCTGATGATCCTCGAAGCGAACCTCAACTATCGTATTGGATCCAGCTTCGACACTATTACCCGCGATCTGCTCGGCAAACGCTGGAACGTCATCAACGGCATTTCCATCGCCTTTGTGCTTTATATCCTGACCTACGCCTACATTTCCGCGAGCGGCTCGATCCTGCATCACACCTTTGCGGAAATGTCGCTCAATGTTCCGGCGCGGCTGGCGGGATTTGGCTTTGCGATGCTGGTGGCTTTTATTGTCTGGTTGTCCACCCGCGCGGTCAGCCGCATGACCGCCATTGTGCTGGGTGCTAAAGTCATCACGTTCTTTCTGACCTTCGGCAGTCTGCTGGGGCATGTCCAGCCCGCCACGCTGTTCAACGTGGCAGAAAGCAACGCGTCTTATACACCTTACCTGCTGATGACGTTGCCGTTTTGCCTCGCCTCGTTTGGCTATCACGGCAACGTCCCCAGCCTGATGAAATTCTACGGCAAAGATCCGCGCACCATTACGCGCTGTATTGTTCTCGGCTCGCTGCTGGCGCTGGGGCTGTACGCGGTATGGCTGCTGGGTACGATGGGCAATATTCCGCGCCCGGCCTTTATCGCAATCGCCGCGCAGGGTGGAAATATCGATGTGCTGGTGCAGGCGTTAAGCGGCGTACTGAATAGCCGGAGTCTGGATTTGCTGCTGCTGGTGTTTTCCAACTTTGCGGTCGCCAGCTCGTTTCTTGGCGTGACGCTGGGGTTGTTTGACTATCTGGCGGATCTGTTTGGTTTTGATGACAGCGCGGCAGGGCGCCTGAAGACCGCGGCGCTGACTTTCCTGCCGCCGGTTGCGGGCGGTTTGCTGTGGCCGAACGGTTTTCTGTATGCGATTGGCTATGCGGGACTGGCGGCAACTATCTGGGCGGCGATTGTTCCGGCGCTGCTGGCGCGCAAATCACGCAAACGCTTTGGCAGCCCGCGTTTTCGCGTATGGGGCGGCAAACCCATGATTGCGCTGATCCTGATTTTCGGTATCGGTAACGCCCTTGTGCATCTGTTGTCGAGCTTCAATCTGCTGCCGGTGTACCAGTAGTTAATTTCTTGCCGGATGGCGGCTGCGCCTTATCCGGCCTGGAAAATCAATATTGTAGGCCCGGTAAGCGTAGCGCCACCGGGCAGGGCAGAACTATCCCAACAACTCTTCTTTCACCTGCATTGCCAGGTCAAACGAATGCAGACGCGCCTGATGATCGAAAATCTGGCCGTTAACCATAATTTCATCCGCCTGGGTTTCACGCAGGATCGACTCCAGTCCGTGACGGACTTTCGCCTTATCCCCCACCAGCGACATGCTCAGCGCCTGCTGCACCCCGTATTTCTCTGACGGCGACCAGAACTGATCGATGTTATCGATCGGCGGCGGCAGCTGTGAGGTTTCACCCCGACGCAGTTTCACAAACGCCTGCTGCATAGACGTGAACAGGAATTCCGCATCGCGATTACTGTCAGCGGCCACGATATTGATGCACACCATCGCATACGGCTTTTCAAGGCGCGCCGAGGGCTTAAAGTTGCTGCGGTACAGGTGCAGTGCCTGGAAGAGCATGTCCGGGGCAAAGTGCGACGCAAACGCAAACGGCAGACCAAGCTGCGCGGCGAGCTGGGCGCTGTAAAGGCTGGAGCCAAGCAGCCAGACGGGGATCTTCTCGCCGTAGCCGGGCACCGGGCGCACATGCGGATTCGGATCGCGGGCATCGAACCAGTCCACCAGCTCCGCCACGTCGCGCGGGAAGTTATCAACGTCGCCGCTCATATGTCGGCGCAGCGCCATCATGGTGCGCTGATCGCTGCCGGGTGCCCGGCCCAGTCCCAGATCGATACGACCCGGATAGAGCGTATTAAGCGTGCCGAACTGTTCGGCGATCACCAGCGGTGAGTGGTTCGGCAGCATCACGCCGCCAGAGCCGAGGTGCAGGGTCGTGGTATTGGCCGCCAGATAACCAATCAGCACTGACGTGGCCGCGCTGGCGATGCCGGTCATATTGTGATGCTCAGCCAGCCAGAAGCGATGATAGCCACGTTTTTCAGCGAGACGGGCCAGATCCAGAGAGTGACCAAAGGCGTCTTTCGCAGAAGCGCCCTGCGGGATCGGTGCGAGGTCGAGCACCGAAAAAAGCGGGGAGGTATCGGTCATAATGTGCTCACTTTGTTACAGGCTAATTCTTTAATACTGCATTAAAGCGTAGCTAAAGCTGTTAACAAAGTGAGCTATCTGTGTGAATGACGCTACCGACTAGACCAGTTCCAGGCCGGCGACCCGCTTCCAGTAACCGTTGCAGTCGCTGTGCGCCGCCAGCGGCAGCGGGGCGTCACCGTTAGCGTTGGCACGAAAAGCCGCCAGCATATCCAGCGTTTGTGTGCCCATCGGCGACAGGCGCACAATATCTACCAGCCCGTGCATGGAGGTTTGCTCATTGCCGAGGTTATAAACATAGCCGCTCATGGTCTGAATTCCGTTTAACACGAACACCTGCTGATCCTCTTGCGACAGCACATTGCGTCCGGTGGGGTATTTGATGCAGCAGGTTTCGCACTCATCTTTGGGCCGGTCTTCCGAGCGGGCGGTAAAGCACCGCGCGGAATAGGCCAGCGGCAGATGACCATAGCTCAACACTTCCACTTCAAACTGATTGCGGATCCCCAGCTCATCGCACTGGTTCAGCAGGTTAACCAGCCAGTCGCGGGACAGTTCCACCGGCATGCACCAGCGAACCATTCCCTGTTTGTGCAACAGGCGCAGCGTCACGGCGTTATAGCAGTTCAGCGCGTGACCGGCGACAAACGGCAGCTTCCGCTCGGCGCACATGTTTACTACGCCGAGATCGCTGGCTTCCAGCATGAACTCGCCGTTTTCCACATAGCGTTTTAGCTCGTTCAGTTCAGAGGCGGCCTGCACCAGCGCCAGCGTCGACAGCACGACCTGTTTGCCGCTTTGCGCCAGCGCTTTTGCCATATCCAGCCAGTCGCCCACTTTGGTGGCGCGGCGCTTGCTGCACACCGCTTCGCCAAGATAAACAATATCGGCTTCGCTACGGGCGGCCTGCTGATAAAAGGTTTCCAGCGTCTCTTTTGACCAGTAGTAGAGCACTGGTCCTAATGCATATTTCATTGCTTTTCTCACTGCCATTTACGGTGATAGGCGCCAAGCGTCGTTTGCGTGCCTTCCGACATCGCCCCAAGCGTATCCATCCACGCCGCCTGCGGGGCGTAGGTTTCCGGCGCGGCCATGCATTTATCGATAGCCTGACGCCAGACCTTCGCCACCTGGCTGACGTACGCCGGGCTGCGCTGACGGCCTTCGATTTTCACCGAGGCAATATTGGCCGCCAGCAGTTCCGGTAACAGCGACAGCGTGTTCAGACTGGTAGGCTCTTCCAGCGCGTGATAGCGCTCGCCATCCACCAGATAGCGCCCTTTGCACAGTGTCGGATAGCCCGCGTTTTCCCCTTCCTGATAGCGGTCGATCAGCACATCGTTCAGGCGTGATTCCAGCCCCTGCGGCGTCTGCTGCCAGCGCACAAAGCGCGCCGGAGAGCAGGCACCCACGGTATTCGGTGACTCGCCGGTGAGGTAGGAAGATAAGTAGCAGCGCCCCTCCGCCATAATGCACAGGCTGCCGAAAGCGAACACTTCCAGCGGAACCGGCGTGGTGCGCGACAGCTGTTTAACCTGATGCATCGACAGCACGCGCGGCAGTACCACGCGCGCCACGTCAAAATGGCGATGATAAAAACGAATGGCTTCGTCGTTGGTGGCTGATGCCTGCACCGAGACATGGCGCTCAATATGGGGATAGCGTTCGGCGGCGTATTCGAGCATCGCCAGATCGGCGAGGATCAACGCATCCGCGCCGAGCTGCGCCGCCATGTCCACCGCCCGCTGCCAGCGTTGGTAGCCGTCAGGGTGGGCGAAGGTGTTAATGGCGATATGTAATTTTTTGCCGTGCTGGTGAACATAGCTCACCGCTTCCTGGAGTTTTTTCTCCGTAAAATTCAGTCCGGCAAAATGGCGGGCGTTTGTGTCATCTTTCAGGCCGATATAGACGGCGTCGGCTCCGTTCTCGATGGCCGCCTTCAGCGCCGGGAGGTTTCCGGCCGGGCAGAGCAACTCCATAATATTTCCTGCGGTTCAACGGGCCAGCCTGACCCGGACGCACCTGCGAGGTGCAAAAAATGTTAACGAACTGGGATTTTAGTTAACCCTTCGGCGACAATTTTTGATTTGAGGCAGTTAATCGCGTATTGATGGCACCAATAATGGCGTATTTCTTCTTCGTAATTGTTGATTTGCGCCGCTATGTCGTTTGTATGATGTGGCAGAATAGGCGTACTAATCATTTCAGGGAGTAATGCTTGTGTTGGATAAACTGCGCTCACGTCTCGTTCTCGCGGGTCCGTCTTTACTCAGCGTGCCTGTGAAGCTCGCGCCTTTCGCCCTTAAACGCCAGGTACTGGAACAGGTGCTGCGCTGGCAGTTTCAGCAAGCGCTGGCGGACGGCGAACTTGAGTTTCTCGAAGGACGCTGGTTAAGTATCGACGTGCGGGACATTGGCCTTCAGTGGTTCACCTCTGTTGAGAACGGCCAGTTAATCGTGCGCCAGTCTGCCAACGCTGATGTCAGCTTCAGCGCGAATGCCAGCGATCTGCTGATGATCGCCGCCCGTAAACAGGATCCGGATACGCTGTTCTTCCAGCGCCGTCTGGTGATCGAAGGTGATACGGAACTGGGTCTGTACGTGAAAAACCTGATGGATGCCATTGAACCTGAGCAGATGCCGAAGCCATTGCGCGTCCTGCTCATGCAACTGGCTGAATTTGTTGAAGCGGGCCTGAAAACGCCCCCTGAAACTAAACCTCTTTCTGTAGGTGAGCCATGCTGATTAGAGTCGAAATCCCCATTGATGCGCCAGGCATTGATGCATTACTCCGTCGCGCTTACCCGGGCGATGGCGAAGCGGGTCTGGTACAGGATCTGCGTGAAGATGGTTTAATCACGCTCGGTCTGGTGGCAACGGATGACGAAGGGCAGGTGGTGGGCTATGTGGCCTTCAGCCCGGTCTCCGTTCATGGTGAGGATTTACAGTGGGTGGCGCTTGCACCGCTGGCCATTGACGAAAACTACCGTGGTCAGGGCCTCGCGCGACAACTGGTGTATGAAGGGCTGGATTCGCTCAATGAGTTTGGCTATGCCGCCGTGGTAGCGTTAGGCGATCCGGCGTTCTATGGCCGCCTGGGCTTTGAGCGGGCGGCCAGTCACGATCTGCACTGCCGCTGGCCGGGAACGGAAACCGCCTTCCATGTCCATCGCCTGGCAGACGATGCCTTTAACGGCGTCACAGGGCTGGTGGAGTATCACGATCATTTCAATCGCTTTTAAGCACCGGCGTTTGCAGGCTGTCTAGCAGCGCTTCAAACGAACCATCGCCGCTGACGAGACGCTCTTTCTGGCGCTTCGTCAGTTGCTTGATCCGGTATTCGATTCTCAGTGCAAGCGAGCGTTCACCAACCGGTGCGGTAAACGCCAGCCGCAGTTCACCTTTGCCCCGCAACGCTTTCGCGCCTTTACCCGACTGATGCTGGCTAAAACGGCGGGACACGTCGGTGGTAATCCCGGTGTAGAGGGCGTCATCAGCGGTGCGAATGAGATAAACAGACCAGAGCGTCATTACAGCGTTCACTATGTTAAGGTGAGCGCACCATAGCATGAGGAAGAAGTCCGATGGAATCACTCGCAGCCATTAATCGCTGGCTGGCCAAACAACACGTTCTGACATGGTGTGTCACCCGCGATGGGGAACTGTGGTGCGCTAACGCCTTTTATCTCTACGATCCGGTAAAAGTGGCGTTCTATGTGCTGAGTGAAGACCATACACGACATGCACAAATGACCGGGCAAAACGCGCCGGTGGCGGGCACCGTTAACGGGCAGCCAAAAACCGTGGCGCTGATCCGCGGTGTGCAGTTTAAAGGGGAGATACGTCGTCTGAGCGAGGAAGAAAGCGGCGTACCGCGTGGGCAGTATACCCGCCGCTTTCCGGTTGCCAGAGCGCTATCGGCTCCCGTCTGGGAAATCACCCTCGACGAGATAAAATTCACCGATAACACGCTGGGCTTCGGGAAAAAACTTCACTGGATCCGCGAATCAGGCACCGAGTAAGCGCAGGGCTTCGCGGTTAAACGCGGGAAGATCGTCTGGCGTGCGGCTGGTAACGATCTGATTGTTGTCGATGACCACTTCCTGGTCATAGAAATCAGCACCCGCGTTTTTCAGGTCGATAACAATGGGTTTGACCGTGGTGAGCTTCCGCCCGCGCACCACTTCGGCACTGATCAGCAGTTGTGGACCGTGGCAGATGGCAAATACCGGCTTGCCGGAATTCACAAAGTCACGGGTAAAGGTAACAAAGCGATCGTCGCCGCGCAGCGTATCCGGCGAGTGACCGCCTGGCAGCAGCAGCGCATCAAATTCGTCAGGTTTCACCTCATCGATAGCTTTATCGATAGTGATGCTGGCTTCCCCTTTCTTACCTTTGACCGTCTTCCCGGCTTCCATCTCAATGGTGACCACGTCATGGCCAGCTTTACGAAACGCCTCGGCGGGTGAGGTAAACTCTGAATCTTCAAACTCGTCGGTTATCAAGACTGCAATCTTCTTGCCCATATTTCCTCCGCTGTTTTGGGTTCAGACAGGTGATTTCGCCATAAATCGTTAATAATGACGAACAGTACTATTAAGCCTGGTCCAGTGACGCGACATTGCAAGGCGGACTAATCTGCAAAAGGGGATGACATGACTCAGGTAATGATCACCGGCGCGACCGGTCTGGTAGGGGGACATCTGCTGCGAATGCTTCGGCAGACACCGGAAATCACCGCCATCGCCGCGCCCACGCGCCGCCCGTTAGCCGATGCTGACGGCGTGTTTAACCCACACGATCCGCAGCTCAGCGATGCGCTGGCGCAGGTGAAAGATCCGCTGGATATTGTATTTTGCTGCCTGGGCACTACGCGCCGGGAAGCGGGGAGTAAAGAAGCATTCATTCATGCGGATTATACGCTGGTGGTGGATACGGCAATCACCGGCCAGCGACTGGGCGCGAAACATATGCTGGTAGTGAGCGCAACCGGCGCTAATCCCCATTCGCCCTTTTTCTATAATCGCGTTAAAGGCGAGATGGAAGAAGCGCTGAAGGCGCAGCACTGGCCGTATCTGACACTGGCTCGCCCGTCGATGCTGCTGGGCGACCGCAGTAAAAAGCGTTTTAATGAGTCGCTGATGGCACCCCTGTTCAGTCTGTTGCCGGGGAACTGGAAATCCATTGAGGCGCGTGATGTGGCAAAAGCGATGTTGATCTCCGCGCTGTCTCCGGTTCAGGAAGGCATAACGGTGCTGGACTCCTCGCGGCTACGGGAAATAGCCCGTCAGGCGCAGGATTAATCGTTTCCAAACGCGGCACGCAGGCGTAGTATTTTCCGGCTCAATAAAACACACTTCATTGTTCCTGGAAAATGCTATGACTGGTCAGTCTTCATCTCAGGCGGTTACCCCCATTCAGTGGTGGAAACCTGCTCTGTTTTTTCTCGTCGTTATTGTCGGCCTCTGGTATGTGAAATGGCAGCCGTATTACGGTAAAGCCTTCACCGCCGCCGAAACGCACAGCATCGGTAAATCCATTCTCGGTCAGGCCGCCAGCAGCCCGTTACAGGCGGCGCTGGATTACGCGATGGTCTATTTCCTCGCCGTCTGGAAAGCCGCTGTCCTCGGCGTGCTGCTCGGCTCGCTGATCCAGGTGCTGATCCCGCGTGACTGGCTGCTGCGCACCCTCGGGCAGCCGCGTTTTCGCGGTACGCTGCTCGGCACGCTGTTTTCCCTGCCGGGAATGATGTGCTCCTGCTGCGCAGCGCCAGTGACGGCGGGTATGCGTCGTCAGCAGGTCTCTATGGGCGGCGCGCTGGCATTCTGGATGGGTAACCCGTTACTTAATCCCGCGACGCTGGTCTTTATGGGCTTTGTGCTCGGCTGGCATTTTGCCCTGATCCGTCTGGTGGCCGGGCTGGTCACGGTAATTGGCGTGGCCGCGCTGGTGCAGCATCTGGTTAAAGACAGCGCCCAGCCCACCGGGCCGGTTGACGTGGCCATCCCCCAGACGCAGGGCAGTTTTATGGCTCGCTGGGGTAAAGCACTGTGGTCGCTGTTCTGGAGCACCATTCCGGTATATATCCTCGCCGTACTGGTGCTGGGTGCCGCGCGCGTCTGGCTGTTCCCTCATGCGGATGGCGCGATCGATAATTCCCTGCTGTGGATCATCGCGATGGCGATCGTCGGCTGTCTGTTCGTGATCCCGACGGCTGCCGAAATCCCGATTGTGCAGACCATGATGCTGGCAGGCATGGGCACTGCGCCTGCGCTGGCGCTGCTCATCACCTTGCCGGCGGTCAGTTTGCCGTCGCTGATTATGCTGCGTAAGTCGTTCCCGGCGAAAGCCCTGTGGCTGACCGGTGCGCTGGTGGCATTGTGCGGGATGATTGTCGGCGCGCTCGCGCTGCTGTGAGATTTGACACCCTCTCCCGACGGGAGAGGGTTAACGTGAGGAGACTATTTAATAAAGGTGAAGGCCGTTGTCACGTGCTTCACGCCGCTCACCCGGCTGGCGATATCCGCTGCCGCCTGCGCTTCACGCTCGGTCACCAGACCTAACAGGAATACTTCACCGTTCTCGGTGGTGACTTTCACGTTTGACGATTTCACCTGATCGCTGCCTAACAGCTGCGAACGAACTTTGGTGGTGATCCACGTATCCGATGACGCCGTGCCCAGCCCAATCGGCTGACCCTGACGGATCTCGTTATACACTTCTGTGGTGCCTTCCACGCCCATTGCGATCTGTTTGGCGCGCGCGGAGAGCGAACTGTCCGGAGACTGTCCCACCAGCAGGACTTTGCCCTGATAAGCGGTCACGTTGATACGGGTGTTTTTCTTGATTTGCTCATCTTTCGAGAGCGCACTGTTGACGCGCACTTCCAGCGTACCGTCATCCACTTGCGTACCCACGGTACGCGGATCCGTTGCCGCTTTCGTGCCCACCGCTGCCGTCCCTACGACCGCAGCAGCAACACATCCCTGAAGCAATAATGCGGAAATAAGGACTGCGAGGGGCGAAAATGCCTTCATGTGTACTCCTTAATCATCCTGGTGTGGAAAAAGCGTGTTATCGATCAGATCGCACAGGCAGTTCACCGTCAACATATGCATTTCATGAATACGTGCACTTCGATGCGACGGTATGCGAATTTCAACATCCTGAGGTCCCAGAAGCCCGGCCAGTTCGCCGCCGTCGTAGCCCGTCAGCGCAACGATCGTCATATCGCGCGTTACCGCCGCTTCCACCGCTTTGACGATATCACGGCTGTTGCCGCGCGTAGAGATGGCGAGCAGGACATCGCCTGCATGGCCTAATGCCCGCACCTGCTTGGCATAGATCTCTTCCTGACGACGATCGTTGGCGATCGCAGTTAAGACCACATTATCGGTATTAAGTGCAATGGCGGGTAAACTGGGGCGGTCTGTTTCGTAACGATTGATCATGCTGGCAGCAAAATGCTGTGCATTGGCGGCAGAGGTGCCATTACCACAACAGAGGATTTTGTTGCCGTTGAGCAGGGACTGAACCAGCGTCATGGCCGCACGGGAAATCGCATCCGGCAACGCTTCCGCCGCCGCAATCTGGGTTTGAATGCTTTCCGTAAAGCAGACTTTAATTCT
Organism: Enterobacter kobei; assembly: GCF_018323985.1. Classification (GTDB taxonomy): domain Bacteria; phylum Pseudomonadota; class Gammaproteobacteria; order Enterobacterales; family Enterobacteriaceae; genus Enterobacter_D; species Enterobacter_D kobei_A. The sequence continues at coordinate 593,675 of NZ_AP024590.1, forward strand.
CTCGAGCACGATAATCCCTATAATTTAAGCAATTATGAGTGGTCGTTAAAGGCGTCTTGTATCCACTCAACATCATTTCCGGTGAAGGCTACCACATCGAACCGGCAATCCACAGTATCAAAACTCCCATTGTGCCGGGCAAGCCACAAACGCGCGGTTTGCAGCAATCTCAACTGTTTTTGCCGGGTGACGCTGGCCGCAGCGCCGCCGAATGTCGCCGTTTTGCGGTAGCGAACTTCAATGAAGACCGTCGTCGGCCCTTGTTTCATTATCAGATCAATTTCGCCGCCACGCGCATGCACGTTGGCGGCGATAAAATGCAGTCCTTTGCTTTCCAGCCAGCGACGCGCACGTACTTCCCACGCCTCGCCGGTCTTTTTACGCGTTAACTGGCCGGGACGATCTGCCCCTGCTGGAATTTGAGCCATGATAACTTCCTGTTAATCACACAATCCTGTGTGGCAGAGAGATCGCCGGTGTTGCCGTTAATCTCAAAGCCCGGAACCTGGCGCATTTGCGAGAAGTGATTCGCCAGCGTCCAGGCATCCACGCCCATGGCGTACAAACGAGCCAGCGAATAATCGTTATTCACACTGCGCAGCGCCTGCTGCATCAGTGCCGGATTACTGCCCGCCAGCATCGGGATCTCGCTGTATTGCAGGCCTTCCATCTCCAGACGGAAGTCAGGGCCAGCGATGCCTTTCGCACTGCGGGAACTGGCGTACAGCGTCGCACGAGACTGGCTGCCGTTACGCATGGCAATCATCGGTTTGATGAGCGCAATTTCATCCGCTGTCGCCAGAATATACGCCGCATCAACATTGCCGCCGCCGCTGATCTGGGCATCGCTCGGCGGTGCCGGGATCGTCAGGCCGCCAATGGTGACGCCTTGCTGTGCAGGCAGGCTGGACGTGACCGGGCTGCCCGTCAGCGCAATACCGGTATTGCTGTTGATGCCCATTTTCAGCTCGGCGGTAGAACCGAATTTCTGTTGCAGCACCGTACCGCCGCCAATTTTTTGCCACTCTTCAGCAAAAGCATTGGTGACACGATCGCCCAGCGCGCTGCGCGGTACCAGCAACAACGGTGCGCGGTGGCCCTGATCCCAGATATGGTGCGCCGCATCGCGAGCTTCATCTTCCGGAGACAACGCGAAATAACAGATATTGGCGCGGCTTTCGACTTTTTCCGGCTGGTTAAGGGCCAGCACGTTAAGCGCCGTATTGCTCTTCATTAACTCTTCGACGTTGGGCTTCAGCAGGGGACCCACCACAATGCTGGCACCATCCTGCTGAACCTGGGTGAGGATCTGATCCAGCGGTTGCGTGGTGGTGTCGTAAACTTTCAGCTCTGCGCCTGGGTTAGCTGGCGCGCTCGCTGCAGACGGCGCAGCGGCTGGCGTCGCCGTTGCGACTGGCGCATCGGTGGACGGCACTGCCGCAGCGGTATCAGCGGGTTGCGCTGCCGGTTGTGCTTCGGCTTGAACTTCGGGTTGTGCTGCTGGTTGCGGCTGAGCATCACTGTTCAGATCGCCGACCTGCGCCGCTGATGGGCTAACAACGTCCGACGCTGGCTCGCTGCCTGTCTCGGTGGTAGCAGCCTGCGCAACCTGTGAGGGCACTGCCGGACCCGATACGGCGGCGACGCCATTCTTCGCGGCCTCAAAACCTTGCTGGATGGTACGGCCGAACACCGCTGCCTGACCGTTTAACGGCAGCAGCAACGCAATTTTACTGGTGGAGGCCGGGGTAAAGTTCTGCACATTTACCAGCTGTGACGGCAGCATCTTCGCGCCGGGGTTTTGCGGGTAACGCACCTGCCAGTCGTGAATACCCGCTTTCAGCATGTTCGGATCGTTACGGTTATCAAACCAGACACGTTGCAGATCCAGCCAGCCCTGCAGGACATTTTCATCGGCATTGATCACCAGCGCCTGCGCCTGTTCCGGCGTCATCTGCGACAACGCCTGCCAGGTTGCATCGATATTGGCCTGTTTTTCTTTCGCAGCCAGCAGCGGCTCCTGAGCGATCAGCGCCCGCAGCAACGTCAGGGAAGGGCGGCCCTGTTGAGCGGTAATACCCGCCTGCCAGAAGCGACTTTGCTGATTTTTATCGAGTTTCGCCGGATCCAGCTTACCGAGGATCGCCTGCGCGCCCTGGAAATCTTTCTGCGCGACTTTCAGTTCTGCTGCCAGCAAGGCCTGCTCACGACGCTGGGCGTCACTGAGTTCCTGCGGTAGCTTCGCGAACAGTTCGCTGGCCTGCTGCGTTTTGCCTTCTTTCAGCAGTGCACGAATGGCGAGTAATTGCCAGTTGGTCTTGCTATCATCTGAGCTTTGCTGCATCTGGTTCAGGTAATAACCCGAATCAGCCTGCTCTGCGCCCTGCATGTGCGCACTGCTCTGATCCGGTGATTGCGTTCCGCAGCCTGCAAAAAGCAGGGCGGCCAGCACCACAGGCAGACAACGCGTGGCTTTTGAACGAAGAAATGTTGACGGTACCATTCTGTATCCAGTGATATTTTTTAGGCAATGCTCAATATTAAATCGGCACTACGGACGAAACAATGAAACAACGCGAATCAGCTGAGAATTCTCAAGGTCAGCTTTATATTGTACCCACTCCCATCGGGAATTTGGCTGATATTACACAACGTGCTCTCACCGTGTTGCAAAGCGTTGATTTAATTGCGGCCGAAGACACACGCCACACAGGATTATTGCTGCAACATTTCGCCATCAGCGCGCGCCTGTTCGCCCTGCACGATCATAACGAGCAGCAAAAAGCAGAAACGCTGGTGGCAAAACTCAAAGAAGGCCAGAACATCGCGCTGGTGTCTGATGCGGGTACGCCGCTGATTAACGATCCTGGCTACCATCTGGTACGCACTTGCCGCGAAGCCGGGATCCGCGTGGTGCCACTGCCGGGACCCTGTGCCGCCATCGCCGCATTGAGCGCCGCTGGCCTGCCGTCGGATCGTTTCTGCTACGAAGGATTCCTGCCTGCCAAATCAAAAGGCCGTCGTGACACGCTCAAAGCGCTGGAAGCTGAACCGCGAACGCTGATTTTCTACGAGTCCACCCACCGTCTGCTGGACAGCCTGGAAGATATTTGCGCCGTGCTGGGGGACGCTCGCTATGTGGTGCTGGCGCGCGAACTGACTAAAACCTGGGAGTCGATCCACGGCGCGCCCATCGGTGAGTTGCTGGCCTGGGTGAAAGAAGACGAAAATCGCCGTAAAGGCGAAATGGTACTCATCATCGAAGGGCATAAAGCGCAGGAAGAAGATCTGCCTGCGGATGCCCTGCGTACGCTGGCGTTGTTACAGGCGGAATTGCCGCTGAAAAAAGCCGCAGCGCTGGCGGCTGAAATTCATGGCGTGAAGAAAAACGCGCTGTACAAATATGCCCTGGAGCAGCAGGACGCGTAACTCTCTGAGCCGCCTGCCTTTATGGATGTGGTGAATAAAACCGCAGGGCCATCGGCGCACAAGGCGGCTCACTGTTTTTCGGCTGGTACGGCTTAAGCCCAAAGGGACAGAGTTCAAAGCGGCACTGTTTATCTGGCGGGCAGGGCGTTACAAAATCTCTGCTGTTGCCGGGACAGTCGGTCCTTTTTAACAGGTTCTGCCACAGCCTGGGGTTGTACGGCGAGGCATGAATGACCGAAATATTTCGTAGTTTGCCATCGACAAATAACCCCATTTCCCCGGTTGAAAAGGCATTCCCCTGCCGTAAAAAATAATCCCCTCTGCACCACAGGATAAGCTTAAGATTTTTCGACGTCTGGGCTATCGAGAAGTAGGTGCCCGTATCCGGGCTAGCCAGAGAATCTATTATTTTCCAGGTCATAACACCCCTTGTTTTTTTGATTTAAGAAAGTCGCGAATGGCAAACGCGCAATCGTTCACTGATACGCTAAATCGCCGCTACAGGCGGCGTGATTTGCCTTAGTGCCACCAAGAAAATTCGCGGCTAAAATTAACTTAGTTTAGATTTACGATTTCATCAAAAAACTTACAAAAGGTAGGGCCGTTGCTTGAATTTTGTACATGAAGCACATAATGACGTCAGGATTTGACGTCATTCTGTGTTTTTCATAGTATGACGTCATTATATGACGTCAAGGGAATGACTATGATCAATGTTAAGGACCTAAGCTCCCGCCATCGGCAGACATTAGACGACATCATGACGGAGCCTCCGAAGGTCGGTGTTAAATGGGAAGATATAACTGCTTTTATAAAAGCGACAGGTGGCACGATTAAAAAGAATGACGGTTCGCGTCGCAAGTTTCAGATTGGAAAAACGAAGTTCCATACCCACGAACCTCATCCACAAAGCACGATAGATAGGGGGGCGCTGGCTGGTCTGAGAGAATGGTTAGTTAATTCTGTAGGGGTGAATTATGAATAAAAAATCAAACATCATGAACATTCATGGTCAACCAGCAGTGGTTACTTTTGAAGCTGATATCGGCGCGTTTCGCGGAAAATTTCTTAACGTGAATGGCTACTGTGACTTTGTTGCCGACAGCATTGAAGGGCTGCGTAGAGAAGGGGAAAAATCGCTCGCCGAATGGCTGGCTGACTGTAAAGAAGATGGCATTGCGCCGTATAAAGCCGAAGAGAAGCAAAAATCCTTTACGTTGCGTTATCCTGGTTCGCTTGAGCCTCGTTTAACTGCGGTCGCGCAGCAACATGCCGTGTCAAAAAATCAGTTTATTGTGGAGTTGCTTGAACGGGAACTGCTTAACCGCTGTTAAGATGCGAAAACCACGTATTCTTCCCGTAAAAATGCAGGAAGTACGTACCCAGTATTGCCCCGTGACATTATTCGTCGCTCGCGGTAAACGACCACCCGTAGGCCCGGCAAGCTTGCGCCGCCGGGCATTTTCATCACTCTATGTTCCTTTTTTACGTACCAGCCTCGCTCCGCTTCAAACAATAATCAGCTCGGTGTGCTTTTTACGAAACGCTTTGACTTCATCGTCTTTGATACTGTCATCGGTGATAATGCAGTCGATCTCGTCTATCGGCAGGACCTGGTTAAAGCCACGACGATTGAACTTAGTGGCATCAAGAACGGCGACTACTTTATGCGCGGCGGCAGCCATTACGCTACTTATCGAGTAGCCTTCATTGAAGGTGGTGATACCATTCTGCGTGTCGATACCATCAGCACCGACAAACATCAAATCGGCGCTGATGCCCTGTAACGAACGCTCGGCGATAGTGCCATGCATAGAATGCGTTTTATGGCGTACGGTGCCACCACACACCACCAGCGTAATATCTTTGTTATCGGCCAGCATAAAAGCCGCGGGCAGGCTGTTGGTGATCACCGTGATATTGGCGTGTTTGGTCAGCGCTTCGGCAATAAGCATTGTAGTGCTGCCACTGTCCAGAATAATGGTCATGCCTTCCTGGATCATGGCAACGGCCGCCTGGGCAATACGCTTTTTCGGATCGCTGGCAAGCTGATAGCGATCTTCAAGCACGACTTCCTGATTGTCGGGTTCGGTCAGGTGACTGCCGGGCCGTGCTGCACCGCCATGAAAGCGGGTCGCCAGCCCCTTTTTTTCCAGCAGACGGAGATCTGCCCGGATCGTCACTTCTGAAATACCAAAGGTTGACGCCAGATCTAATACCAGTACGCTGCCCTGCGTATTGATCAGGTCCACGATCGCGTTCCTTCGTTCAAATGAGTTCATCTTTATCTGCCTGATTATTAACTCACGTTAGTGTAATCGAAGGGTTATGAAAGTTGAATGCCAAACTTCGAAAGGAAATGTGAGCCAGCTCAGGTTGCTGGCTCGAAAGTTTAACTGAACTGAAGCAGAATTTTTCCATCCATCGGCGCGCCGTGAAGTGCCTCGACGGCCTGCGCAAAGTACCCGGCATCGCCACGATGCGCGATAAGCGGTGTCAGGCTGAGACGCTTTTCAGTGAGCAGGCGTGCAGCGGTTTGCCACTCTTCCCCCGGCCACGGCCCGGAATAGTTCATCCAGCTCCCGGTTACCGTCAGCTCCTTACGCAGGATTTGGCCGAATACCGCCGCGGTAAGGGTGAGATCCTGGTGGAGCGTACCCACCAGTGCCAGTTGCGCGCGCGGCCCGGCAATATCGATCGACAGGGAGACGGTTTGCGGGGTGCCCGCCGTTTCCAGCAACAGTTGATCAAACTGACTGCCGGCCATCGCTGCCTGGATCTGCGCTGCACTCATTTCCCGACTGTTAAAGGTCTGCGTCGCCCCCAGCGTTTCGGCCAGCGCCAGTTTTTGCGGGTTAATATCAATGGCCGTGATGCTTTTGGCCCCCAACTCTCTGGCGCACTGCATGGCGAGTAGGCCGATGGTCCCCGCCCCCACGATAATGACATTTTTCCCGCAACAGCCGCCCAGCAGATGAAACGCGTGTAACCCGACGGTAATAGGTTCAATAAAAGCACCGTCTTCAATCGGCATGTCAGCAGGCAGGGCGAAAAGGTTAGCGCGTTTTACCACGACATATTCCGCATGACCGCCTTCGCTGCGCGAGCCTACAAACTGATAGTGTTTACAGAGCGAAAAGTACTGCCGCTCGCACTGCGGACACTGAAAGCAGGGTAATAGCGGGACACAGGCCACCGCATCGCCTGCCTGTAAATCCGTGACGGCTGAGCCGCAGGACACCACATAGCCGCTAAATTCATGCCCAAGCGTAATAGGGTAATAATGCGCGCCATGAGCAAAAATACGTGGAATGTCAGAGCCGCACAGCCCTGAGCTGATGACCTTCACCAGGACATCGTCTTCCGCTTTAATCTGAGGCTGCGGACGTTCTTCAACACGCACGTGTCCCTCAGCATGGATGACCACTGATTTCATAGACTTCTCCAGAAATTTACGGGGGCATCTGCCCCCAGGACTCAGGAAACGGTTGGCGCCTGTTGCGCTGCGGCGGCTTTTTCCGCGATAACAAACTGGCGGGCACGTCGCCAGGTCAGAAACACCCCGGCCAGATAAATCACACCGATCACGACAAAGCCGACCATGTTCTGCCAGGTAAACAGCTGGATCAGTAGCCAGGTGATCGGCGAACCACCCTGGTCCATGGAGGCCACCATGCCACCCGCCTTCAGCGCGCCCGCGTTCGCCGCGAGTTGTGTATGCAGGCCGATGGTTTGCGTGGCGATCCACAGCGTAATACCCATGATGATGACGCCGGAGATCAACGTGCGGAACAGGTTGCCCTGGTGGACCGCCACCGCCATCGCCACAAAGAAGTCAATGGTGGCCAGGTCGCCGAACGGCAGCACCTGATTACCTGGCACCAGCACGGCAACCAGGATGGTGAGCGGGATAAAAATCAGGCTGGCGGATACCACCGAGGTATGCCCAAGCAGCAGCGCGGGATCCAGACCAATCAGAAATTCCTGACCACCGAATTTCGCCTGTAAACGCTTACGGGCGTGCTTCGCGATAGGCGTCAGACCATCCATAATAGGCTTGATGACGCGCGGCATGAGCAGCATCACCGCCGCGGTTTTTACCGCCAGTTGCAGCACGTTTTTCGCGTCGTAACCCGCCAGCAAACCAATTACCAGCCCCATCACAAACCCGACGGTCACCGGCTCGCCAAAGGGACCAAAGCGCTTTTGCACATCATCGGCGCTGAAATGAATACGGTTTAGGCCGGGAATTTTTTCGATAAGCGTGTCGACGAGGACCGCCACCGGTCCGAGATAGGCCGATGAGCCGTGTGGGATGGCAATGCCTTCCAGACCAAAGAAGTCGCGGGTATCTTTCGCAAACCAGTCGCCCAGTTTGTAAACGAAAGCCGCATGGGCCACCACGCCCAGCATGCCGATCCAGTAGGAGCCGGTGGCCAGATGCAGCATGGCGCCGGTAAAGGTCATGTGCCAGATATTCCAGATATCGACGTTCACCACGCGGGTCATCCGCGTCACCAGCATCAGAATATTGACGCCAATGGCGACTGGGATGGCGATCAGCGCGATCTGCGATGCCCAGGTCATGGGTGACGAGCCAGGCCAGCCAATATCCACTACGTGCAGGTTGATCTGAAACTGCTCTGCCATGGCTTTTGCCGCCGGGCCGATGGAGTCGAGCATCAGGCCGATCACCAGACCAATACCGACAAAGCCAATACCGATATGCAGGCCCGACTTAAAGCAATCCCCGAGCTTCATGCCCAGCAGTTTTGAAAAGAGAATGATCACCAGCGGCAGCATGACCGTTGGCCCAAGATCGAGGATGTAACGCATGATTTCGCTAAACATAACGTTACCCCTGCAGAATAGTCAGTATTTTTTGCTGTAACGGCTCAATGCCGACACCGGAAACAAAAGGCATGCCGTGGACGACCGGGATAGTGCCGAATGTCCTGTCGACGCGAGCGGTCGTACAAATCAGATGCGCACCGTCCATATAGGTCTCGATTTCCGTGACCCGGCACTGCACCAGCTCCAGCGGAATATTGTTGGCTTCACACAGCTCTTTGATCTCCTCTGCTGCCATGGTGGAGGTCGCCACCGCGCCGCCACAGGCGACAATTACTTTACGTTTCATAGGGTATTCCTTTTATTATCAGTATATTAATAAGGTCAGAGACAGAGTTCTTGCTCAAGCAGCGTCTGTCTGAACAACGCTGCCAGTTCGGTGTCCGGCACCCGGAGCAGCGCCTCCAGAGTGGCCGGATTCTGTAGCTCGCTAAATAACCGACGCAGCAGTTTCAATTGCGCGTCGGGGTTTTCAACGATCAGCGCGATGATCAACGAAACGGCAATCTCCCCGTCATCATCGGCGCGCCGGAACAGCACCGGCTTATCCGGGCGGATCAGGTAAATCGCGGGTGAGCGGGCATGTACCGCCTCGCAGTGGGGAATAGCCACAGCATGCTGCTCAAGCGCAATACCCGTCGGGAAAGCGGCTTCCCGCTCAAGCAGCGCCTGCGGATAGGTTTCATGCACCACCCCGCGGGCCAGCATGGCGTTACCAATGTGCTGCAACGCATGCTGGCAGGAGGGGAAGTCGATGCCGGTTCGGACAAACAGTTGGCTCATAGATCCTCTTTTACGTTCAGGCAACGTCAGGTGAACAGCCATAGCGGTAAGCGCGCAGCACGTCCTGGATCCTGTCGAGGATCAACTCGTGTGGCGTGGCGTTCAGTTCGTTGCGGGAAAGCCGTGCAAACTGCACCGGCATGTACTGACTGATCAGACCCAGCGGCAGCGTGGTGTCGCTCAGGCTGGCGATCAGTTTTTCGACACTCTGGCGAATGCGCGGGTGCGGCCAGTAGTAGCGAATGCGATCTGAGAGGCTGAAGTGAATATCCACCATCGACTGGCTCCAGGTCGGACGGTAGTACTTCTTCCAGTAGCCAGGCTCGTCGAGCATCACCTCGTCGATAACCTCCAGCACATGACTGCGGCGCTCAGGTGGGATCAGGGCGTTTTCCATTTGCGCCAGCGCAAAAATCGCTTCGCGCAGGGCAAAGGTCAGGGCCGGGCCGACTTTCAGAATGGCAAAGTGATCTTCCACCAGCGCCCGGTATGCCTCGCGGGTCTGGTAATCCGTGGAGTGGGCCTCATAAACCAGCGGCGTGCCAGCGATCCATTCCGACAGCGCGCGCGCCGCCTGCGGCTGATAATGAATGATTTGCGTATGATCGAACTCGACCCCCGGCTGCACGACCAGCGCAATAACGCGCTGCATGGCCTCTTCCAGCCCGGCGGCGCGGAAGGCCGCCTGATGGGTTTCCAGCGTGGCGGCGGCATCCTGTGGACGGGTGACGTGAACGCTGCCAATGCTGCTGGCTTCCCCGCCGGGCACCGGCACTTCCGTGCCAATGACGTAGGTGAGCTGCCGTTTTTGTTCTGGCGTGGCCGTTGCTTCGGCTGCGGCGCACAGACGTGCCGCGCGCCTGGCAACCACAACAGGATCGAGGGCAAGGGGATCGTCTGCACAGGACATTGAAGCATCAAGATGGATCTTGCTGAAGCCTGCTGCGACGTAGGCCTCGATAAGCGCCACGGATTTCTCCATCGCGTCGGCCGCCTTTTCATGCTGCCAGCAGTTCGGGCCAAGGTGGTCGCCGCCCAGAATAATGCGCTCGCGGGGAAAGCCCACCTCTGCGGCGATGTTAAATACAAAGTCGCGAAAGTCTGCGGGCTTCATACCGGTATAGCCACCATACTGATTGACCTGGTTTGACGTGGCTTCAATCAGCACTTTTTCCTGGCTATGCAAATCAAAGCGAAGCGCCGCTTCGATGACCAGCGGGTGGGCGGAACACACCGAGCAGATGCCCCGTCGCTCGCCCGCTTTATGGCGCGAGATAATCTCTTTCATTTTGTAGGGTCCATTTGGTTTTGTTTAGTTTCATTTTCTTGTGAGGTGGTGGCAAAAATAATGCTGTGTTTCTGAAGGCGGCTCTCAAAGTTTGCCTTCGCAGCCACATACGCCTATTACCTTACGCACCACCTCTTTCATGGCGGTTTTGGCGGGTTGCAAATAATGGCGCGGATCGCTGGCCTGGGGATGAGCCTGCAAGTACGCTTTTAACGCACCGGAAAACGCCATTTTTAACTCCGTCGCGACGTTGACCTTGCAGACGCCGAGAGCGATAGCGCGGCGAATATCTGCCGCCGGTAAACCGGATGCCCCGTGCAGCACCAGCGGCACATTGACGCACTGGCGAATGGCGGCCAGCCGTTCAAAATCGAGTTCTGGCTCGTGGTCATACAGCCCGTGTGCCGTGCCGATAGCCACTGCAAGAGAATCCACACCGGTGAGTTCGACAAAGCGTTGCGCCTGCTCCGGGCTGGTGAAACGTGCGTCCTGGCTGTCTACGTTCAGATCGTCCTCTTGCCCGCCAAGCCGCCCCAGCTCCGCTTCTACGCTGGCGTCATAGCGGTGACAGTACTGCGTAACCTGCTGCACCAGCGCCACGTTTTCTGCGAACGGCAGATGGGATCCGTCGATCATCACTGAGCGGATGCCTGCGGAGACTTTGGCTTCAATATCGGCGTGGCTTTCATGGTGATCGAGATGAATGGCGAGCGGGTGATCCAGGCTGCGCGCCAGATCGGCGGCGATGGCGATCAGATTGCCGGTGCCCGCATAGCTGAAGGTGCCTGGCGTACCGGCGACAATCAGCGGCGCGCGCAGTTCAGCGGCGGTTTCTGCCACTACCTGTAAGGTTTCCAGATTATGAATGTTGAATGCCGGTACGGCGTAGCCTTCCCGCTGCGCTTTTAAGAGCATCGTTTTGGTCGAGATGAGGAACATACTTTCTCCGTTACCTTTCGAATGATTTCTTTCGAAATAAAATAAAGGTATTTGAAAGTATTTTTTGTGATCCTGATCGAACGGATCGATCTTCGAAACAAAGTAACTTTTGGGCATAAAAAAACCTCATCTCCGGGCGAAGATGAGGTCAGGTACTGCGCCGTGAACGGCGGGGATCAGGTCACCGGTGCCGGATTAAACACCGCCAGCTGGTTATGCAGGCCCCACTGATCGGAGAACGTTTTCTTGCGGCCACTGGCGACATCCAGGATGAAGTGGAACAACTTCCAGCCCACGTCCGCAATGGTTTCTTCCCCGGTGGCGATGGTGCCCGCATTAATGTCCATTAAGTCATACCAGCGATTCGCCAGTTCGGTGCGGGTCGCCATTTTGATCACCGGTACCGCCATCAGACCGTAAGGCGTTCCACGGCCGGTCGTAAACACCTGCACGGTGATGCCGGACGCCACCTGCTGCGTACCGCACACAAAATCGCTGGCCGGGGTGGCGGCGTAGATCAGACCACGTTTGGTCGGGCGCTGGCCGGGTGAAAGCACTTCTGAAATGGCGCTCTGGCCCGATTTAGCAATGGAGCCGAGGGCTTTTTCCACCACGTTTGCCAGGCCGCCTTTTTTGTTGCCCGGCGACGGGTTAGCACTGCGGTCCGTTTTGCCGAGATCAAGGTAATTATCGTACCAGGCCATCTCTTCAAGCAGGCGCTTACCGACCTCTTCATTGATGGCGCGCGGGGTCAGCAGATGGATGGCATCGCGCACTTCGGTGACTTCAGAAAACATCACCGTCGCGCCGCAGCGTACCAGCAGATCCGAGGCATAGCCCACGGCCGGGTTCGCCGTCACCCCGGAAAACGCATCGCTGCCGCCACACTGGGTACCGACCACCAGATCGGAGGCGGGGCAGGTTTCGCGCTGGCGCAGGTTCAGTTTTGCCAGATGGCGCTCAGCCACGGCAAGAATGTCCTCCACCATCGATTTAAAGCCGACATGGTGCTCATCCTGCAAGCGTACGATACTGGCACCGTCAGCCGGGATCGCCAGCACATCGCTGGTCCCTTCCAGCAGACGCTCCGGCTGGAGTTTTTCACAGCCGAGGCCAACCACCATCACTTCCCCGCCGAAGTTCGGGTTAAGAGAAATATTGTGAATGGTGCGGATCGGGATCACCGCCGCCGGCGCGTTAATTGCCACACCGCAGCCGTAAAGGTGATTCAGCCCGACCACGCCGTCGACGTTCGGGTATTTTGGCAGCAAATCGCGTTCGATAATTTTGACCACGTAATCTACTACGCCTGCCACGCAGTGCACGCTGGTGGTAATGCCGAGCAGGTTTTTCGTGCCGACACTGCCATCCGCGTTACGGTAGCCTTCGAAGGTGTAACCCGTCAGCGGCGGTAAAGGCTCTGGTACGCGGGTCGCCAGCGGCAGGGTATTCAGCGGCGGAGCCTGCGGCAGTTCAACGGTCGATTCGTCGATCCAGCTGCCGCGTGCGACATCACGCACCGCATAGCCGATCACTTCCCCGTAACGGATGATTTCACCGTGCGCCGGAATGTCGGTCAGCGCCACTTTATGCCCCTGCGGGATATGCTCAATGAGTTCAAGGCCGTCCGGGAAACGGGTACCGGCTTTTAACCCATTGTCGTTGACAATAATCGCGACGTTATCAGTGTCATGAACCTTAATATAAAACGCTGCCGGCGAATATTGTCTGATTTCGATATCGGCCATTGTCCAGTATTCTCCAGTCAATTATATGTGGCAAAAAATAGTAATTTCAGAAGTGATTTCTGATTATTAATATTTAAAACGATCAGTAATGGAATAAAGCATGTCAGGTGTCAGGGTTTAATAATGTGAGCTGGATCACTCATTGCCGCCGTAGCAGGCCGGACGGGGCAGGCAATATAAAAATATGTGCATCAGCGCCCAGCAGTTTGTGCAGATGCTCAATAACTTTGATTTTTGTAACGAGTGAATTGAGCAATGCCACAATGCGCGATCCCAGTCTGCTGCTTATACTGAATCTCGTTTTATTTGTATCTGGTTCGTTATCCGGGGTTAATGGCGTCGGCTAATTAGTCTGATAATTCCTTCTTACCTTAATAAAAAATAATGCATGGATTTTTGTACCAGAGGATAAATATATGATGCTGGATACGGTTGTTGAATCTAAAAAAAGTATGCATACCCGTTACCTGATACTGCTGATCATTTTTATTGTGACGGCAGTTAACTACGCTGACCGCGCGACCCTGTCTATTGCCGGGACGGCGGTGGCGGAAGAGTTGCACCTCAGCGCCGTGTCGATGGGCTATATTTTCTCCGCCTTCGGCTGGGCTTATTTGCTGATGCAAATCCCCGGCGGCTGGTTGCTTGACCGCTTCGGCTCCAAAAAAGTCTATACCTACAGTCTGTTTTTCTGGTCGCTGTTCACCTTCCTGCAAGGCTTTATCGATCTGTTCCCCCTCGCCTGGGCAGGCGTGTCCATGTTCATTATGCGTTTTATGCTGGGCTTCTCCGAAGCACCATCTTTCCCGGCCAATGCCCGTATCGTGGCGGCCTGGTTCCCGGCGAAAGAGCGCGGCACGGCGTCAGCCATTTTCAACTCGGCGCAGTATTTCTCGCTGGCGCTGTTTTCACCGTTGCTGGGCTGGCTGACCTATGCCTGGGGCTGGGAGCATGTGTTTACCGTGATGGGTGTGATTGGCTTTGTGCTGACGGGCATGTGGGTGAGGTTTATCCATAACCCGACCGATCACCCGCGCATGTCAAAAGAAGAACTGAAGTACATCGCTGACGGCGGCGCCGTGGTCGATATGGACCATAAAAAGCCTGGCGGCACCGCCGGTCCGAAAATGGATTACATCAAGCAGATGTTAACCAACCGCATGATGCTCGGCGTGTTCCTCGGGCAGTACTTCCTCAATACCATCACCTGGTTCTTCCTCACCTGGTTCCCGATTTACCTGGTGCAGGATAAAGGCATGTCGATCCTGAAAGTGGGGCTGGTGGCGTCCATTCCGGCACTGTGTGGCTTTGCTGGCGGCGTGCTGGGGGGCTTCTTCTCGGATTCCCTGATCCGCCGTGGTTATTCCCTGACGGTTGCGCGTAAGCTGCCTATCGTGCTCGGGATGCTGCTGGCGTCCAGCATTATTCTGTGCAACTACACCGACAACACGGTGCTGGTGATCGCTCTGATGGCGCTGGCGTTCTTCGGTAAAGGCTTTGGCGCGCTGGGCTGGCCGGTGATCTCTGACATCGCTCCGAAAGAAATTGTCGGTCTGTGCGGCGGGGTGTTTAACGTGTTTGGTAACATCGCCTCAATTGTGACGCCGCTGGTGATTGGCTATATGGTCAGTGAACTGCACTCCTTTAACGCAGCGCTGGTCTTTGTTGGCTGCTCGGCGCTGATGATGATGATTTGCTACCTGTTCGTGGTGGGCGACATCAAACGTATGGAACTGAAGATTTAGTCTCGGTTAATTCAAGGTATATACGATGAATAACACTATTTTCCCGAACCAATTCAAGGCTGCGCTGGCGGCAAATCAGGTGCAGATCGGCTGCTGGTCAGCGCTGGCAAACCCGTTCACCACAGAAGTGCTGGGCCTTGCGGGTTTTGACTGGATCCTGCTGGACGGTGAACACGCGCCGAATGATGTGCTCTCTTTCGTGCCGCAGCTGATGGCGCTGAAAGGCAGCAGCAGCGCATCGGTGGTTCGCGTGCCGACCAACGATCCGGTAGTGATCAAGCGCCTGCTGGACATCGGTTTTTATAACTTCCTGATCCCGTTCGTTGAAACCGAAGCCGAAGCCGCGCTGGCGGTGGCCGCTACCCGTTATCCGCCGGAAGGCATTCGCGGTGTGTCGGTCTCCCATCGCGCCAACATGTTTGGCACCGTGCCGGATTACTTCGCCCAGTCGAACAAAAACATTTCCATCATGGTGCAGATCGAAAGTCAGGCCGGGGTGGATAACCTCGACGCGATCCTCACCACCGACGGCGTGGACGCCGTATTCGTTGGCCCGAGCGACCTGGCGGCAAGCCTGGGGTATCTCGGCAACGCCGCGCACCCGGACGTGCAGCGCGTTATTGGGCACATTTTTGCCCGCGCGAAAGCGCACGGCAAACCGGCAGGCATTCTGGCGCCGGTCGACGTGGATGCGCGCCGTTATCTGGAATGGGGCGCGACCGTTGTTGCCGTCGGCAGCGATTTAGGCGTATTCCGCGCCGCCACGCAGAAGTTAGCGGATTCCTTTAAAAAATAACCACGACCACGACAAGAGAGAGACGCAATTATGACGATGAAAGTAGGCTTCATTGGCCTGGGTATCATGGGTAAACCAATGAGCAAGAACCTCATTAAAGCAGGTTACTCATTGGTGGTGGTGGATCGCAATCATGACGCCGTGGCTGAAGTGATCGCCGCTGGCGCGGAAACCGCCGCTACGGCAAAAGAGGTGGCGGCACAGTGTGAGGTCATTATCACCATGCTGCCGAACTCCCCGCACGTAAAAGAAGTGGCGCTGGGGGAAGGCGGCATTATTGAAGGCGCAAAACCGGGCACCGTGCTCATCGACATGAGCTCCATTGCGCCGCTGGCGAGCCGTGAAATCAGCGAAGCCCTGAAAGCCAAAGGCATTGATATGCTCGACGCGCCGGTTAGCGGCGGCGAGCCGAAAGCTATCGACGGCACGCTGTCGGTGATGGTGGGCGGCGATAAAGCCATCTTTGATAAGTACTACGACCTGATGAAAACCATGGCCGCCTCGGTGGTACACACCGGCGATATTGGCGCGGGTAACGTCACCAAACTGGCGAACCAGGTGATTGTGGCGCTGAATATCGCGGCCATGTCTGAAGCGCTGACGCTGGCAACCAAAGCGGGCGTCAATCCTGATCTGGTCTTCCAGGCGATCCGCGGGGGTCTGGCGGGCAGCACTGTGCTGGAAGCGAAAGCGCCGATGGTGCTGGATCGCAACTTCAAGCCAGGTTTCCGTATTGATCTGCATATCAAAGATTTGTCCAACGCGCTGGATACCTCGCACGGCGTGGGGGCGCAGCTGCCGTTGACCGCAGCGGTAATGGAAATGATGCAGGCTCTGCGTGCCGACGGGCATGGCAACGATGACCACAGCGCCATCGCCTGCTACTACGAGAAACTGGCGAAAGTGGAAATCTCTCGCTAATGACGTCGTGCCCGGCGGCGCAACGCCTGCCGGGTCTGATTTGTAAGCCGAATAAATGAAACGCCCTCCGGCGACATGTGGTAACAGGCTACAGATATGAAAATCGTAATCGCCCCAGATTCATATAAAGAAAGCCTGTCTGCTTCTGAAGTGGCACAGGCGATAGAAAAAGGCTTTCGGGAGATTTTCCCCGAGGCAGAATATGTCAGTGTGCCGGTCGCCGATGGGGGGGAAGGCACAGTGGATGCGATGATCGCCGCCACCCAGGGCACGGCGTATGTCGCCCGCGTCACCGGCCCGCTGGGGGATGACGTTGACGCGCGCTGGGGCATATCCGGCGACGGGCAGACCGCCTTTATCGAAATGGCGGCAGCAAGTGGCCTGGCCCTGGTGCCGCCCGCCTCCCGTAATCCGCTGATCACCACCTCGCGCGGTACCGGAGAACTCATTTTGCATGCGCTGGATCAGGGCGCGCGCAATATCATTATCGGTATCGGCGGCAGTGCCACCAACGACGGCGGCGCGGGCATGGTGCAGGCGCTGGGCGCGAAACTGTGCGATGCCAACGGCACTGACATCGGTAACGGCGGCGGCAGTCTGATGAGTCTGAATTCGGTGGACATTTCCGGGCTGGATCCGCGCCTGGCGGGATGCACGATCCGCGTGGCCTGCGATGTCACGAATCCGCTGCTCGGTGACAGCGGCGCATCGCGCATCTTTGGCCCGCAAAAAGGGGCAAGCGAGGCGTGCATTGTTGAGCTGGACAGAAACCTCGCTCACTACGCCGACGTTATCAAAAAATCCCTGCATGTGGATGTGAAGAACGTGCCGGGGGCTGGCGCGGCGGGCGGTATGGGGGCGGCGCTGATGGCCTTCCTCAATGCGGAATTACGCAGCGGTATTGAAATTGTGACCGACGCGCTGAACCTCGAAGAGCATATACACGACTGCACGCTGGTGGTAACCGGCGAAGGCCGCATCGACAGCCAGACCATTCACGGCAAAGTGCCGGCAGGCGTTGCCACGGTAGCAAAAAAATACCATAAGCCGGTGATCGGCATCGCCGGGAGTTTAACCGCCGATGTGGGCGTGGTACACGAGCACGGTATTGATGTGGTGTTCAGCGTCCTGACCAGTATCTGCACGCTGGAAGAGGCGTTTCGCGGCGCGTTTGACAATATTTATCGCGCTTCCCGCAATATTGCTGCCACATTGCGGGTCGGGATGTTGACGGAAGGGTGACATCGCGGGGCAAACCCTCTATACTTCGCGCCGAAGCTGACCAGACAGTCGCCGCTTCGTCGTCGTCCCCTTTCGGGGGGAGACGGGCGGAGGGGAGGAAAGTCCGGGCTCCATAGGGCAGGGTGCCAGGTAACGCCTGGGGGGGAAACCCACGACCAGTGCAACAGAGAGCAAACCGCCGATGGCCCGCGCAAGCGGGATCAGGTAAGGGTGAAAGGGTGCGGTAAGAGCGCACCGCGCGGCTGGTAACAGTCCGTGGCACGGTAAACTCCACCCGGAGCAAGGCCAAATAGGGGTTCACAAGGTACGGCCCGTACTGAACCCGGGTAGGCTGCTTGAGCCAGTGAGCGATTGCTGGCCTAGATGAATGACTGTCCACGACAGAACCCGGCTTATCGGTCAGCTTCAACCATTCAGTAAAAACCCCGCTTCGGCGGGGTTTTTGCTTTCTGCTGTTTATTCGTGCCGGGTGGCGCTTCGCTTACCCGGCCTACGAATGGTGTTTTGTGGGTTTCTATGGCGGGACGCTTTGCTTACGTGGCTTGTGGAGCCTGGAGATGGGGTGCCGTTGTAGGCCCGGCAAGCTTGCGCCGCCGGGCGGTCGAAAAGGTTACGCCGCTTCTTCGTCTGACAGCCGTACCTCGGCGTCGGCCACAATAGCTTCAAGTTCACTCAGCATCTCGTCGGAGCCAAATGACAAACGCAGATGGGCGGCGTCTGTCTGCTGAAACTGCACCTCAACCGGTGCGGATCTGGTTTTCTTCTGTTTTTTGCTCATTGGGTACTCCCCCTGATGCGGTGACTTACATCGGTAAATCTATCAGTAATGCACGCAGCAGCGTATCGGCGACGAGCGTTATGTTAGGCTCATCACGAATAAAGGCGCCATCACCACAGGTCAGGGCCTGCTGCTCGGTTTGATGTGTGACGGCGTGCACACTGCCGTGGATCGACTGCAAATAGGCGCGCGGTCCGTGGAGATGAAAACTTAGCTCTTCGCCGGTTTCCAGCTCAATATGATGGATCCACACCTGCTGACGCAGCTGTAAACTGCCCTCGCTGCCGTCCGGCGAGGCCAGCAGCTGCTGTGCATGATCCGCCAGCACCATTTTCTGCACCAGCGCATTTTCCCGCTCCGGGCAGGCGTCGAGCCATAACTGCATACGGGTCAGCGATTTATCTTTGCTGAGGTTATGCTCGCTGTAGCTGATACCCGGCTGCGTGGCGATCAGCAGCGCTTCGCCCGCTTTCGCCTGAACATGATGACCTTCGCTGTCGCGGTACTCGGCTTCGCCTTCGAGGATCAGATTTAAAATATCCACTTTGGGATAGGTACGCGGCTGGAACGACGCGCCCGGTGCCAGCACTTCCTGATTCAGTACACGCAACGAGGCATAGCCCAGTAGTTTCGGGTCAAAATAATGTCCAAAGGAGAAGGTGTAGCGAGCCTGCAACCATCCGAAATCTGCCTGGCCGCACTGTTTGGCTGTTCTTGTCGTGATCATAATCTTTGCCCTCTCTTTACACTTTAACAATGGTAAAGGTATGGACGCTGCATTGTTAGCCAGATATTCTGCCCGGTATGTTCAAATTTCCTGAATGAAAACGACATGGCTAAAGAAAGAGCGTTAACCCTCGAAGCATTACGGGTGATGGATGCAATCGATCGGCGTGGCAGTTTCGCGGCGGCGGCAGATGAGCTGGGCCGTGTACCGTCGGCGCTCAGCTATACCATGCAAAAGCTGGAAGAAGAACTGGACGTCGTGCTGTTTGACCGTTCCGGTCATCGCACGAAATTTACTAACGTGGGCCGTATGCTGCTGGAGCGCGGGCGCGTGTTGCTGGAAGCGGCCGATAAACTGACGACCGATGCGGAAGCGCTGGCGCGCGGCTGGGAAACACACCTGACGCTGGTCACCGAAGCGCTGGTGCCCACCCAGTCACTTTTCCCGCTGGTAGAAAAGCTGGCGACCAAAGCCAATACCCAGCTGTCGGTGATCACCGAAGTGCTTGCCGGCGCGTGGGAGCGACTGGAGCAGGGCCGGGCGGATATTGTTATCGGGCCGGACATGCATTTTCGTTCCTCGTCAGAAATTAACTCCCGCAAGCTGTATAAGGTGATGAACGTCTATGTGGCTGCGCCGGGGCATCCCATCCATGATGAGCCTGAACCCCTGTCAGAAGTGACGCGCGTGAAATACCGCGGCGTGGCAGTGGCGGATACCGCGCGGGAACGTCCGGTATTAACCGTGCAGTTGCTGGACAAACAGCCGCGTCTGACGGTGAGTAGCCTGGAAGATAAACGCCAGGCGCTGCTGGCCGGACTGGGGGTGGCGACCATGCCGTATCCGATGGTTGAGAAGGATATTGCCGAAGGACGCCTGCGGGTGGTCAGCCCGGAATACACCGCCGAAGTGGACATTATTATGGCCTGGCGACGTGACAGCATGGGTGAGGCCAAAGCCTGGTGCCTGCGGGAGATCCCGAAGCTGTTTATGAACAAGTAAATGACTCCTCCGGACGGAGGAGTCAGCAGGATCAGGCGATCTGTTTTGGATCCGGACCAAAGCGGTTTTCGCCTGGCGTACCGCTCTGACAGTTGAAGGCGATGATCACCAGCCAGCCGATCACCGGGATCAGCAGCAGTAATAGCCACCACGCCGAACGGTCAGTATCATGCAGACGACGAAACTGCACCGCCCACCACGGCAGGAAAATCAGTACGCCATAGACGGTGGTCAGCACGCCTTCACCACCGCCCAGTTGTAACCCCAGAATTTTATCCACGATCCCCAGTACCCCGGTCAGCACAATGTTAACCAGAATAAACATCCAGTACTCCTTGCGGCGCGCGCGCCCGCGAAACCCAATGTAGTTCCTGAGAACTTTTAGATACCAGTCCATGTTAGCGCCTCAATCAGTGGTTAATTCTCTGTTTTATCAGCAATCATATTAAGAATAGCTATGAATATTTCGCCGGTAAATATCACTAAGACGAATTAATCGAGGCGGCCATTTTTGCTTTCGCTTTCCGATCGGCATCACAGATCGTGTTTCCTCTGCTGTGATCCACCTCACCTGAAATTCTCCCGTTCTGTGAAGCTGCTCGCTTTTTAATCGGCGGGAGTCGTTTCGTGAAGTCATGCCTCCCCGCGTTGATTTACTCCCGCTGCCGTTGCCGCCATGCTGACGTCATCCGGTGCTTCCTGCTCAAGACTACGGGCCAGTTCATTGAGCCGCGTCGGACTGAGCAGGTTCTGGAAGATCCACGGATGTTTCTGCCCCTCGCCGGCAAACCAGGCGTCCAGCTCGCGGCTGACGGTACGCAGTGCCTGTAATGCATCGGTGAACTGCTGCGCCATACCGGATTGCGCGCCATATTTGCGCATCCAGATACGCAGCACGATGGCCCGCGTCACGGCGTGGTAAGCGCGGGTATACCACAGGGCGCGCGTGGTGGCATCGGTGAGGCGGCGGGTAAAGGCCGGGCTGAGGCTGCTGTCGCTTTGCAACTGCCGGGCGAGGGTTTGCATATGGCCCGCGAGGAACAGCGACTGCTGCCGCTCCAGCTCGATCAGCTGAAACTGCTGCTGACCCAGTTCGGGATCGTCGGCGGGCATCAGCGGCTGAAACGCCTGCGCCCAGTTTGCGCTGCGGGTATCCAGATGCAGCAGATGCAACGTCTGCTGGAAGGTGGCGGGCGGCTGGCTGTGGGACTGCAACACGCGGCCAAGCAGCGTCGGGGTTTTACAGCTCCACTCGTAGCTGGTGCTCAACAGGTTACTGAACAGCGTCTCAAGGTGCAGCGGCAACGGGCGATCGGCATGGCTTTGCAGCCAGGCGCGCGAAAGCGCGGCGGGTGAGCTGTGCGGATCGCGGACTTGCCGGGCGAGACCGTAAAGATTGATCTCATTGACGGAGTCGGTCAACTCCAGCTCGGGGATCCACTCCCAGTTAAGGCGCAGGGTGACGGCTTCAGGCATCGCGCCCTCCTGGCCGGCAAACCACTGCAAACGCTGGTGGAACTCCTCCAGTAAATAGCAGGGCAGCAGCGTCCAGCCGTATTCGATGCCCCACATATCGAACTCCAGCCATTTGGTGAAGCCCGCCAGGGTGATCAGGTTGGGATTGTTGGCAAAGCCGGGACGGTAGTCCAGCTCGGTGGCTTTCACCGAGGCGCGCACGTCACCGGGCAGCGCCTCCAGCGCGGTTTTCAACATGTGCCGCGGCCAGGTTTTATCCCGGTAATCGCGCAGCACCAGCTGGCGGCCCTGACGGCGCACCGACTGGTACAGCAGGTTTAATACGCCTTTCCACGCCTCGTTGCTCATGTCAGGGGTGGAAAGGGAAAGGCGCAGCCCGCGCACCGATGGCAGCGCCTGCAACAATTCCGGAATGGCATGGCCGAATAGCCAGTCGGTAAAGCTGGCGTCATCGGCGCGCGCGTCGGCGAGAAAGAACTCCGGGAATTTGGCTTTTTGTTCGCTGCAATCGGGCGTGGCTTCTCCCTGCAACCAGAGTTGCAGGTGGTGCTCATCACAGTAGCGGCTGACCTTTTGCAGATACAGCAGGGCATGGTCGCGGCGATGGATCAGATGGCGAATATCGCCGGGGCGGCAGCCGGGAGAGGGCGCGGCAAGATCGGCAATCAGCGACTGCTGATGAATGATAAGGCCATTGAAATGGTGCGCGTGAATCAGGGCGGCGATGTGCTGGAAATAGTGCCAGTCCCATATTTTCGGCGTATTGACTTCCAGCAATAACAAGGGTGCAGCAGACATTATTACCTGTTTCCTGGGGAAGCTGTTCACTCACCATACGGGCAAGCGCCCGGACGATCGACAGTTATTTGCAACCAACGGAGAAAAATGATGGCGAAAGGGGATAGCGTTCAGCTTCACTATTTTGAATATACCGATGAAGATACCGGCGCACGGGTTATTCGCCTGACGCCACCGGATATTATTTGTCACCGTAACTACTTCTATCAAAAGTGCTTCCTGGATAACGGACGCAAATTAATTTTTGCCGGGGAGTTTAGCGGCACGCGCAATTATTATTTGCTCGATATCGCCAGCGGCGACGCAAAACAGCTCACTGAAGGGCCGGGGGATAATACCTTTGGCGGCTTCCTTTCGCCGGATGAAAAATACCTTTTTTACGTGAAAAGCGAACGCACTCTGATGCGCGTGACGCTGGCGACGCAGGAAGAAAGCGTCGTGTATCGCGTACCGGACGACTGGGTGGGTTACGGCACCTGGGTGGCGAACGCTGACTGCAACAAACTGGTGGGCGTGGAGATCCACCGTGACAGCTGGCGGCCCATCAGCGACTGGACGGTGTTCCAGGAATTTTATGCCGAGCAGCCGCGCTGCCGGGTGATCCGTATCTCGCTGGAAAACGGTGAGCGTGAAACCCTGCTGGAAGAAAATCAGTGGCTGGGGCACCCCATCTATCGCCCCTTTGACGACAACACGGTGGCCTTCTGTCACGAAGGGCCGCTGGATCAGGTCGATGCCCGTATGTGGCTGATGAACGAAGACGGCAGCCACATCCGCAAAGCCAAAGAACCTGCGCCAGGGGAAAGCTACACCCATGAATTCTGGGTACCGGACGGCTCGGCGCTGATGTATGTCACCTACGTCAAAGACAGCCCGGTGCGCTGGCTGTGCCGGGTGAACGGCGACAGCGGCAAGGATGAAAAGCTGATCGCCATGCCGCCGTGCTCCCATGTGATGAGTAACGACAGCGGCACGCTGGTGGTGGGCGACGGCTCCGGTAAACCCATTGATATCGCCGATAACGCTGGCTACGGCGATACCACTGACCCTTATCTCTACCTGTTCGATATCGCCCGTAAGCAGACGCACAAAGTGGCACGCCACAGCTCGTCATGGCGCGTGCTGAATGGCGATCGCCAGGTTACTCATCCGCATCCGTCGTTTACGCCGGATGAAAAACAAGTGCTGTTCAGCTCCGATAAAGACGGCCTGCCAGCGCTTTATCTGGCGGATATTCCTGACCGCGTATTACGCAGCATTCATTCCTGAGAGGGCGCGCTATGTTAAAGAAAATCTTGCCCGTTACGGCGTCGTTGTTGCTGGTCTGCGCCTGTGCGGCGCTGGCTCAGCCTGCGGAAATCCGCATCTCCTGGTGGGGCGGCAACAGCCGTCATCAGGCGACGCTGAAAGCCATTGAACTGTTTGAAAAGCAAAACCCGGATATTCAGGTGAAAGCGGAATATGCCGGTTGGGAGGGGTATCTCTCGCGCCTGACGGTGCAGATGGCGGGGGGCGATGCGCCGGATGTTATTCAGACGAACTGGAACTGGCTGCCGCTGTTTTCCAAAGACGGCAATGGTTTTTACGACCTGCTGACGTTGAAAGAAAATATCGATCTCAGCCAGTACGATCCTCAGTCGCTGCAAAGCGTGATGGTGGATAACAAGCTGAACGGTATTCCGGTAGCGATGACGGCGCGCAGTTTTTATTACAACCAGAAACTGTGGCAGGAGATGGGCGTCGCTTATCCGCAAAGCTGGGAGGAATTAAAAGCCGCCGGCAACGCCTTTAAAGCGAAAGACAAAAATAAATACCCGCTGGTGCTCGATTATATGGAGTCGATCACTCTCGTGCAGTCATGGATGGTACAAAAGCATAATATTGCGGCTATCGACGAAAAAAGCGGGAAATTTAATTACACCCCACAGCAGTGGGTGGAATTTTTCCAGGTCTATAAAGACCTGGTGGACAACCATGTTTTCCCGTCCACCCGCGTGCTGTCGTCGTACGGCAAATCCAACACCTGGGAAATGAAGCCGTGGATCCAGGGGCAATGGGGCGGGATCTACATGTGGAACACCAATGCGGTGATGTACGAGAACAACCTCGCCGCGCCCTATAACACGCTGGAGCTGGGCCCCTTCTTTATGCTGCCAGGCGCTACCGACGCAGGGCTGTTCCTGAAACCGACCATGATGTTCAGCGTGGCGAAAACCAGTAGGCATCCGCAGCAGGCGGCGAAGCTGATCGACTTCCTGATGAACGATCCGGCAGGCGTGGCGGCAATGGGGCTGGAGCGCGGCACGCCGCTGAGCAAAAAGGCGGTGGCACAGCTCTCCGCCAGCGGCGTGCTCAAGGATGACAATATTACCGTTACCGGCATCAAATCGTCGCTGGCGCTGCCGCATCAGATCCCCACCTCGCCCTATTTTGATAACCCGCAACTGGTGGCGCTCTGGCATGACACTATCCAGAACATCGACCAGGGCAATATAACCGTTGAACAGGCGGCGTCGCAGTTTGCCAAAAAAGCCGGGCGCATTTTACAGCGGGCCGTTAAAAAATGATCACGTTCAGCGCTACCCTGGCCTGTCAGTACGACACGCCTTTTTCGCCCTTTCCGGCGGCACAGTTTACCCGCGGGCTGACCTGGCTGTCGCACAGCGGGTTTGACGCCGCGGAACTGTGCATCAATGACTATGCGGGGGTAGAGGTGGCCGCCCTCCGCGAGGCGTTAGATCGCGCTGGTCTTGGCTGTACGACTATAGCCACCGGCCAGGCATGCAAGCGTGACGGGTTGACGCTGCTGTCGGCAGAAAAAAGCGTGGTGCGCCGCACCCAGGAACGGTTATTTGCCCATATCGACGCGGCGGCGCAGCTCGGCAGCCACGTCACCATCGGATCGCTGCGCGCCACGGATCTGCCGCTGGACACGCCACAGTATATGAACGAGCTGGCAACGGCGCTGTTTCCCTGCGTCGAGTACGCCCGACGCAACGGCGTGGTGCTGATCCTTGAGGCGCTGAACCGCTATGAAGTGTGTCAGTTGCACAGTGCGCAGGAGATGATGGATTACATGGCGTTCAGCGATGCGCCGGAAAACGTCGGTGTGCTGTGGGATCTGTTTCACGCCGGTATTGAGGACGCCGATTTTTCAACGGCCATCGCCACGCTCGGTGCGCGGCTGCGTCATGTGCATCTGGCGGATTCAAACCGGGGATTTCCGGGGTACGGGCATCTGCCGCTGGACGAGGTATACACCACGCTCAGGTTGGCGGGTTATCAGGGGGCGGTGTCGCTGGAGTGTTTGTGCAGGCCCTCGGCGCAAACCGTGATCGAGGAGGCGGGCGAGCTGATCGCACGGCTGCGGCGTTTGTAAACGCCACCGCCGCGCGGTCAGGGTCAGTCGGTGTCGCGGTTGCCGAAACGGGTATCGCGGCCATGCGGCTCATCAAGATCCTGCCACGGACCGATGGAAATAATGCCGGTCGGGTTAATGGTCTTGTGACTGCAATAGTAGTGGGTGCGGATGTGCGCAAAGTCTACGGTTTCAGCAATGCCCGGCATCTGCCAGATGTCACGTAAGAATCCATGCAGATTCAGGTAATCGCTAATGCGGTGCTTGTCGCATTTGAAATGCGTGACGTAAACCGGATCGAAGCGTATCAGCGTAGTCCACAGGCGAATATCGGCTTCGGTCAGTTGGTTGCCGGTAAGGTAACGGTGCTGACCCAGCAGTTGCTCAAGGCGCGATAATGACGCGAACAGCGCGGTGACCGCCTCATCGTAGGCGCTCTGGCTGGTGGCAAAACCGGCTTTGTAGACGCCGTTATTTACAGTGTCGTAGATCCAGCCGTTCAGCTCATCAATCTGCGCCCGCAGCGCCGCCGGGTAGTAATCTCCCGCTTTTGCGCCCTGGGCATCAAAGGCGGTATTGAACATACGGATGATTTCCGCTGATTCATTACTGACGATGGTGTGGTTCTTTTTATCCCACAGCACTGGCACGGTGACGCGCCCACTATAGTGCGGATCGGCATGCAGATAGAGCTGATAGAGAAAATCGTGCTGATAGAGCGTATCGCCGGTTGCGGCCGGGAAATTGTCATCAAAGGTCCAGCCATTTTCCAGCATCAGCGGGTTCACCACTGAGACATCAATAAAAGGCTCAAGACCTTTTAATTTACGCATGATTAGCGTGCGATGCGCCCACGGACAGGCGAGGGAAACGTAGAGGTGATAGCGGCCTTTTTCTGCGGCAAATCCACCTTCACCGCTCGGGCCGGGTGCGCCATCGGCGGTCAGCCAGTTGCGGAAAGCGGAAACCGAACGCTTAAAACTGCCGCCCGTTGATTTGGTGTCGTACCAGGTGTCGTGCCAGACGCCGTCAATCAGTTGTCCCATCACGTTCTCCTTCAGGTTGGGCAGATCCGCAAAAAAATGTCAGGCCAGGACAGCGAAACGCCACCTGGCAAATGGTGATAATGCCAGGCGGCGCGACCTTTACGTGGGCCTACATAATGCGTCAGTCGTTGTAGATGCCTTCAGTATAGAAGCCTTACCACTTTTTATTCAGCACGCGGTCGATGCTGAATGCACCCGGACCGGTGATGCCCAGCAGCAGGTAGCCGCCAGCGATGGTCAGGTTTTTCATGAACATCAGCGAGTTCACACCTTCAGCAAAGTTGCTGTGGAAGATGAACGCGGTCAGCAGCGTAAAACCAGCGGTGAACAGCGCGGTAGTACGGGTCAGGAAACCGAACAGGATCGCCAGACCGCCGCCGAACTCAAGCAGGATGGTCAGCGGCAGGAAGAAGCCCGGCACGCCCATGGCTTCCATGTACTGCTGCGTACCGGCGTAACCTGTGATTTTGCCCCAGCCAGCATAAATAAACAGGATTGGCATCAGAATACGCGCTACCAGGAAACCAACATCTTCTAATTTTTTCATTTTACTCTCCAGAAATCTCATGCTGTGTGCAGGTGTGATTGTTCAGGCAGTTACGGCGCATAACGCACGCTTGCCGTCGATGGAGAGGATAATAAGCGTAGCGATTCGAGATTGTTAGCAAGGAAAACTGTCAATCTTTATCAAATATTCTGAGTAATGATAAGCGGGGTGAATATACCCGGCGGAGAAACCGCCGGGCAGGGGACAGATCACAGATTAACGGAGATGTTGCTGACGGAGTGTGGTTTGCACCAGACGCCAGGCACTCCAGGCGGCAAAGCCGCGTTTGCCCCAGCGTACCAGCCGGTTAGGATTGCGAATGGTACGAATAGCCAGCAGGCTACTGCCCACCAGCGCCCATGAGCGCAGGCTTAACAGCGTATTCCATCCGCGATCGTAGGAGATCATGCGCTCTTCCCAGTCGCGACGACTGGCGGTGAGATCAAGCCGTTGCTGCTGGATTTGACTCAGCAGAATGGCCTTACGCTTTTGACGATCGCTCTGACTGCTCATCTCAATCATCCTCCAGCAACGAACGGTCGTTGGACAGCTCCTGACGGGTATGACGCAGCAGGGTGGACCGGCGTACTTTACGCATGGTCCATAAACCACCAATTAACGCGCCAACCAGCAGTACCGCCGTCGTGGCAATCATGGCGTTCAGACGGTATTGCGGGTCAATAGCCCAGATAATCAGCACCATCAGACTCATTAAACCGAAAGCGGCCAACAGCATGGTCACCCCTACCATCAGGAGCAACTGGAAGATATTGGCTTTCTCTTCTTCCAGTTCGACCACCGCCAGCCGCACACGCGTTTCCACCATCTCAACGATAATCGTTACGATGCGCTGCCCGATGCCCAGAACGCTTTTTCCGGGCCCGTTTGATTGACGTGAAGTATCCATAATCAGCGACGCGACATCAGTACACCCAGCACTACGCCAATCGCAGCACCGATACCAACGCCAGTCCATGGGTTCTCACGAACATAGTCTTCGGCCTTACCGGCCGCTTCACGCGTCTGTTTAGCAATAATGTCACTGGTTTCACCCAGACGATGACGGCTTTCGTGCAGCGCACGTTCAGCTTTGCTACGCAGTTTACTCAGCTCTTCTTTCGATTTAGACCCGGAGGTATTCAGCACTTCTTCCAGGGTGTCCGTCAGGGATTTCAACTCAGCGCGCAGATGTTCCGTATTGGTATCTTTAGACATAGTTCTCTCCAGTGAGTGAGTGTTAACTTCCTTTAATAATCCCGAGCCTCAAGCGCTTTCAGTTCGTCCTGAGCCTCTTTCAGCTTGCGTTCTCTTTTGGACACCTTTTCCGCATCGCCTTTTTGCTTCGCTTCCTGAAGGTCCTGCTCGCGTTCGGCAATCTCTTCTTTCTGGTCGGCGATCTTCTCCTGATGATCGGCGCGCAATTTGCTGTCCGTGCAATTGGCTCTGAGTTCTCTGAGTGCGGTATTCAGACCGTCAATACGGCTCTGATTATTGTGCTTCTCGGCGTAACGGATTTCTTTCTGAATATCCTGCTCCTTTTCCTGACAGAGGGAAGCAGCCTGTGAAGCGGCACTCAGTGAAAAAAGGGCTAGCGCCAGTGCGGTGCGGTATTTCATTCTTGAAACCTTCCATTGTTGTTACGGGCCTCAACATGAGGCGCCGAAATCCAGTTGATTTAAAGAGTAAGATGGGTGCCCGTGTAGTAAGCATAGTAACTAACGGGGAGAAAACCAAAAAGCGGGCAAAGTTTCGGAATTATTGAAGTTCTCAACCCAACCGATGTGGCGTATCGCGTAATCGCGACAGCCAGGCCGCGGGTTTATCCTCGTCATCCTGCTGGGCAATG
Source organism: Enterobacter kobei (assembly GCF_018323985.1). Lineage (GTDB taxonomy): Bacteria > Pseudomonadota > Gammaproteobacteria > Enterobacterales > Enterobacteriaceae > Enterobacter_D > Enterobacter_D kobei_A. The sequence continues at coordinate 622,995 of NZ_AP024590.1, forward strand.
ATATATCCATGCGGCAGGGTACGATCGAGTACCACTTTCGCGGCGGCGCTCTGCGCGCTGGAATCAAACTTAATCAGCAGCGTGTCGTTTTGCGGCGTGATGCTGTTAAACCGAATGCCGTTGGCATCCAGATGATGCCAGATAGAAAAGCCGTCAGGCACGCTGACGCTCTGGCTGGCCGGGCGAATAGCCAGCGTTGACTCACGCTGTTGCAGCGTCGCCCAGGCAAAGAAAAAGAGTGTGAACAACATGACCGTTGCCACCATCAAAGCAACGCGCTTCATGACCGTGCGTTGAATAAGCATCCGGTTAGTCCTGCTTTCCATATTTTTTCTTCCATAACACCACCAGCGTACCGATGAGTCCAAATACCAGCAGCACCACCGGTAGTAACATCAGGCAGGACATCAGCGCATCCTCATACTTAAGGAAAACCGGTGTCTTACCAAGAAGATAGCCCAGCGTCGTCAGGATCACGACCCACAGCAGACCGCTCATCCAGTTGAAAAACTGAAAGCGCGCATTACTCAGACCGGAAATCCCGGCAATAGTTGGTAACAGTGTGCGAACAAATGCAATAAAACGCCCCAGCAGCAGGGCCGAAAGGCCATGTTTGTGGAACATATGGTGCGCGCGCTGATGATAATGCGCAGGCAGATGCGACAACCAGTTCTGCACAATACGCGTATTACCCAGCCAGCGGCCCTGAATATAGCTCAGCCAGCAGCCAAGACTGGCGGCGGTGGTTAACAGCGCGATGGTCAGCGGATAGCTCATCGCGCCTTTGGCGATCAGCACGCCCACCAGTACTAACAGGCTGTCACCGGGCAGAAAGGCGGCGGGCAGCAGGCCATTTTCCAGGAACAAAATCATAAACAGGACGAAATAAAGCATGCCGATCATGGAAGGATTCGCCAGCGTCTCGAAATCCTGACTCCACAATGCATTAAGTAGCTGAGTAAATAGTTCCATTCGTTATTCCTGGTACATCGGTTAACGTCACGCCAGATCGGGTCCTGTGCACGCGTACGTGCGGGCAAATTGCATCTAATTGTAACAAATGCCGGAGTTCTGCGTCTCAGATTTTATGAAGTGTAAGAATTGATTTTTACTTGCGGGGGTGGGATGAGACCAGAGTATTTACAAAGGCTGACACTCTATACCTTTTGTTACCGCGGGGAACACGGCAAGCGCAGGTGCGCCTGCTGTGGGAAAGCAAAAAATTTATTTTACGGCGTTCGCGGCAGCATCAAGGTGAACCACAGGATTATCTGCAAAAAGATAACGGTCGGCGTTAAATTCGAAGTCATCGCTGGTTTCGTTAAACAGCATCTGCTTGGTGTTCTCCAGATGCTGCCACATCGCCAGCTTGGCGGCGTGCGGGTCTTTACGAATCAGCGCTTTAAGGATCTGGTCATGATCGTCACACCAGTTATCCACGGTGCGCAAATCAATATGATCGTGCAGTTTCTTCCAGTACGGGTTATGAACGCGCTGAGTCCACATCTTTTCAACAATCGCGGCCAGCGCGGTGTTCTGCGTAGCGAGGGCCACCTGCACGTGGAATTGCAAATCCCATTCAGAGTCGCGGAAGCATTTTTCCTGGCGGGCGCGATCCTGAATTTCCATCAGCTTCATGATGTCCTGCTTCGTCACCTGAGTGGCGGCGAATTCGGCAATATTGCTTTCGATCAGCTGGCGCGCCTGTAAGAGTTCAAACGGCCCATAGTTGGCAAACTCCAGGGATTCGTCCGGCACCTGCTGATATTTGGGCTGGTTCGACATCACATGGATGCCGGAGCCTTTACGCACTTCTACGTAGCCTTCCACTTCCAGCATGATAATGGCTTCACGCACCACGGTACGGCTGACATTTTTTTCATCCGCAATGAAGCGCTCGGCAGGCAATTTATCACCAACGAGATACACGCCGTTTTCAATGCGGCTTTTCAGCTCAGCGGCGAGCTGCTGATACAAACGTCGTGTGTCGGTGATTTCCATATGCACTCCAGGCAGGATAAGGCAGATAAGATTTGTTATACCACTTTTACGCGATTCTCACCACCGCAGAACAGTAAAAAGCCGCCCGGCACAGCACGGGCGGCTTAGGTATTACAGCGTTAACAGACAGCGTTAACTTTGCGTCGCGGGCCCGCCATAGGCGGCTTTTTCCGCTTCCAGTTCCGCTGCCGATTTACTTTTCAGCACCGTCCAGATGACAATTGCGCCCATGATATCGAAGACGGCCAGCACAGCGAACAGCGGGCTGAAGCCGATAGTATCCGCCAGCGCACCGACCACCAGCGCAAACATGGTGCTTGCGGTCCACGCCGCCATCCCGGTCAGACCGTTCGCGGTGGCCACTTCGTTACGACCAAATACGTCAGAAGAGAGGGTGATCAGCGCGCCGGACAGCGACTGGTGAGCAAAGCCACCGATGCACAGCAGGCCGATTGCCACGTACGGGCTGGTGAACAGGCCGATCATGCCAGGGCCAATCATCAGTACCGCACCCATGGTGACCACCATTTTACGGGAGACGATCAGGTTCACACCAAACCAGCGCTGGAACAGCGGCGGCAGGTAACCACCGACGATACAACCGAGGTCAGCAAACAGCATCGGCATCCACGCAAACATCGCGATCTCTTTCAGGTTAAAGCCGTAAACTTTAAACATGAACAGCGGGATCCAGGCGTTAAAGGTACCCCAGGCCGGTTCTGCCAGGAAACGCGGCAGCGCGATGCCCCAGAACTGACGGGTGCCGAGGATCTGCCAGACGGTCATTTTCTTGCCGTTGTTAGTCTGGTGCTGTGCTTCCTGACCGCCAATGATGTATTGGCGTTCTTCTTCAGACAGCTTCTTCTGATCGCGCGGGTGTTTGTAGAAAATCAACCATGCCATCGCCCAGGCAAAGCTCAGCACGCCGGAGATAATGAACGCCAGTTGCCAGCTGTGCATGACAATCGCCCACACCACCAGCGGCGGCGCAATCATCGCACCAATAGAGGAACCGACGTTAAAGTAGCCGACGGCAATGGAACGCTCTTTGGCGGGAACCACTCGGAGGCGGCTTTCAGGCCTGCCGGGATCATCGCGGCTTCAGCAGCACCTACCGCACCACGCGCCAGCGCAAGTCCACCCCAGCTTCCCGCCAGCGCCGTTGCGCCGCAGAAGATGGCCCAGGTCACGGCGAAGACCGCGTAACCTACTTTTGTACCGAGGATATCCAGCACATAACCCGCGACAGGTTGCATGATGGTGTAAGCCGCCGAGTAGGCCGCAATAATATAAGAGTATTGCTGGGTGGAAATATGCAGTTCTTCCATCAGCGTTGGCGCTGCCGCCGCAATGGTGTTACGCGTCAAGTAACCCAGCACGGTGCCGAGCGTCACCAGCGCTATCATGTACCAACGTAACCCTTTAATTTTACGCATGTAAACCTCATCGTTATGTTATTTCCGCCTCAGGCGGTTCATCTCCCGATTGTGGCCGGGGGATGTTATGTAACGGGGGGGAGCGACATCGGGACTGACTCCCGGTACGGTCCAAACCTTGCCATTTTTATTCGTGCGAAATTCGGTATCCGTACCGTTAATCCAGGTGATTAGATCACCAGTAATGCATTCCGTCGGCGTATGTATTGCGACGGCAGAAAGATAACTTGTCATACAACTTTAAAAGGTGAGTGACATCACAAAAGTGCGTTTCTTTGTGTGGTCTTTGTTTGGCCTCGGGGAAGCCAGAGCTGGCGCGGCTTGCGGGGATGTTTACCCCAATCGGGGTAGTTTATTTGTCAGGATTTATTGATCTAACTCACGAAAATATCTTCGGTCTGTAGAAATTGGTGTGATAACTTTGTCAGCATTAAGGCATACATCTACGCTCTTTTTAGAGGAAGACGATAATGACTCCGTTTATGACCGAAGATTTCCTGTTAGATACCGAATTTGCCCGCCGTCTGTACCACGATTATGCGAAAGATGAGCCGATTTTCGATTATCACTGCCATTTACCGCCGCAGCAGATCGCAGAAAACTACCGCTTTAAAAACCTGTATGACATCTGGCTGAAAGGTGACCACTATAAATGGCGCGCCATGCGCACCAACGGTGTGCCTGAACGCCTGTGTACCGGCGATGCGTCTGATCGTGAGAAGTTTGATGCCTGGGCTGCCACTGTGCCGCACACCATTGGCAACCCGTTATACCACTGGACCCATCTGGAGCTGCGTCGCCCGTTCGGCATCACCGGCAAACTGCTCTCGCCGTCCACGGCTGACGAGATCTGGCATCAGGGCAACGAGCTGCTGGCGCAGGAGTCCTTCTCTGCCCGCGGTATCATGCAGCAGATGAATGTGAAAATGGTCGGTACTACCGATGATCCGATCGATTCACTGGAGCATCACGCCACCGTGGCGAAAGACACCTCCTTCAGCATTAAAGTGCTGCCGAGCTGGCGTCCGGATAAAGCCTTCAATATTGAACAGGCGACCTTTAACGATTACATGGCGAAACTGGGTGAAGTCTCCGACACCGAGATCCGTCGTTTCAGCGATCTGCAAACCGCCCTGACCAAACGTCTGGATCACTTCGCGGCGCACGGCTGTAAAGTTTCCGACCATGCCCTCGACGTGGTGCTGTTTGCCGAGGCCAGCGAGGCTGAGCTTGACAGCATCCTCGCGCGTCGTCTGTCAGGCGAAACCCTGAGCGAGCATGAAGTGGCGCAGTTTAAAACCGCGGTGCTGGTGTTCCTCGGCGCGGAATATGCCCGTCGCGAATGGGTGCAGCAGTACCACATCGGCGCGCTGCGTAATAACAACCTGCGTCAGTTCAAACTGCTGGGGCCGGATGTGGGCTTTGACTCCATCAATGACCGTCCGATGGCGGAAGAGCTGTCTAAGCTGCTCAGCAAACAGAACGAAGAAAACCTGCTGCCGAAAACCATCCTTTACTGTCTGAACCCGCGCGATAACGAAGTGCTGGGCACCATGATCGGTAACTTCCAGGGTGAAGGTATGCCGGGCAAAATGCAGTTCGGCTCCGGCTGGTGGTTTAACGATCAGAAAGACGGCATGGAACGTCAGATGACACAGCTGGCGCAACTGGGCCTGTTAAGCCGTTTCGTCGGCATGCTGACCGACAGCCGCAGCTTCCTGTCCTATACCCGTCATGAATATTTCCGTCGCATTCTCTGCCAGATGATTGGCCGCTGGGTCGAAGCGGGCGAAGCCCCTGCCGACATTCAGCTGCTGGGTGAGATGGTGAAAAATATCTGCTTTAACAATGCGCGTGACTACTTCGCGATTGAACTGAACTAAGGCCGTCTGAGGTTGATATGCAATACATCAAGATCCATTCGCTGGACAACGTCGCAGTCGCACTGGCTGACCTGGCGGAAGGCGCAGAAGTTACCGTTGATAACCAGACGGTGCGGCTTCGTCAGGCAGTAGGGCGCGGGCACAAGTTTGCCCTGCGCACCATCCATCAGGGCGAAAACGTGGTGAAATACGGTTTGCCAATTGGTCACGCCACGGCAGACATTGCTGAGGGTGAATACATTCACTCTCACAATGCCCGCACCAACCTGAGCGATCTGGACGAGTATAGCTATCAACCTGAAGCTCAGGTGGAAGCCGCGCAGGGGGGCGATCGCGACGTTGAGATCTACCGCCGTGCTAATGGTGAAGTCGGGATCCGCAATGAACTGTGGATCCTGCCGACCGTCGGCTGTGTGAACGGTATCGCCCGTCAGATCCAGACGCGTTTTCTGAAAGAAACCAACGATGCCGAAGGCACCGACGGCGTGTTCCTGTTCAGCCATACCTACGGCTGTTCGCAGCTGGGCGATGACCACATTAACACCCGCACCATGCTGCAAAACATGGTGCGTCACCCGAACGCGGGTGCGGTACTGGTGATTGGCCTCGGCTGTGAAAACAACCAGGTCGACGCCTTCCGTGAAACTCTGGGCGAGTTTGATCCTGAGCGCGTCCACTTTATGGTCTGTCAGCATCAGGACGACGAAGTGGAGGCCGGTCTTGAACATCTGCATCAGTTATATGAAGCGATGCGCCACGACAAACGCGAGCCGGGCAAACTGAGCGAGCTGAAGTTTGGGCTGGAGTGCGGCGGATCCGATGGTCTGTCCGGCATTACCGCTAACCCGATGCTGGGTCGCTTCTCGGATTACGTCATCGGCAACGGCGGTACTACCGTGCTGACCGAAGTGCCGGAGATGTTCGGCGCGGAACAGATCCTGATGAGCCACTGTGTCGATGAAACCACCTTTGAAAAAACGGTCACCATGGTGAACGACTTCAAACAGTATTTCATCGCCCACAACCAGCCGATTTATGAGAACCCGTCGCCGGGTAACAAAGCCGGTGGTATCACGACGCTGGAAGAAAAATCCCTCGGCTGTACTCAGAAAGCAGGGGCAAGCCAGGTGGTTGACGTCCTGCGCTACGGTGAACGTCTGCAAAAACACGGTCTGAACCTGCTCTCCGCGCCGGGTAACGATGCCGTCGCCACCAGCGCACTGGCCGGTGCCGGTTGCCATATGGTGCTGTTCTCCACCGGACGCGGTACACCGTACGGCGGCTTTGTCCCGACGGTGAAAATCGCCACCAACAGCGAACTGGCCGCGAAGAAAAAACACTGGATTGATTTTGATGCGGGTCAGCTGATCCACGGCAAAATGATGCCGGAGCTGCTGAACGAGTTCGTGGATGTGATTGCGGATATCGCCAGCGGCAAACAGACCTGCAACGAGCGTAACGATTTCCGCGAGCTGGCGATCTTCAAAAGCGGCGTCACGCTGTAAACGTCACGGGCACGGGCTGACGTGATGTGTCGGGTGGCGCTGCGCTTACCCGACCTACAGGTACGAACTGACGTGATGTGTCGGGCGACTGCGTCTAACCCGACCTCCGAATCAACGTAGGCCCGGCAAGCTTGCGCCGCCGGGCAATAATCCTTAACTGCGCAACGCGTTTTTCGCCAGACGATCATCTTCCGCCTGGCACGCCGCGGCGGTAAACAACACGTCGGTGGAGGAGTTAAGGGCGGTTTCGCAGGAATCCTGCAACACGCCGATGATAAAGCCCACCGCCACCACCTGCATGGCAATATCGTTCGGAATGCCGAACATATTACAGGCCAGCGGGATCAGCAGCAGTGAACCGCCCGCCACACCCGATGCCCCGCAGGCACACAATGACGCCACCACGCTCAGCAGCAGTGCGGTTGGTAAATCAACCGGAATTCCCAGCGTATGCACTGCCGCCATGGTCAGCACGGTAATGGTGATCGCCGCGCCCGCCATATTGACCGTCGCCCCCAGTGGAATGGATACCGAGTAGGTATCGCGATCCAGATTCAGTTTCTCCGCCAGCGCCATATTGACCGGAATATTCGCCGCCGAGCTGCGGGTAAAGAACGCCGTCACGCCGCTTTCACGCAGGCACATCAGCACCAGCGGATAAGGGTTACGACGGATTTTCCAGAACACCAGCAGCGGGTTGATCACCAGCGCGACCAGGAACATACAGCCAATCAATACCAGCAGCAGCTGCGCGTAACCGTACAGGGTGGCGAAGCCGGTTTCGGCCAGCGTCGCCGACACCAGGCCGAAAATACCGATCGGCGCGAAACGGATCACCAGTTTCACCATAAAGGTCACGGCGTCCGACACGTCGTTAATCAGGCTTTTCGTGGAGTCACTGCCGTGGCGCAGCGCAAAGCCCAGGCCAATCGCCCACACCAGAATGCCGATATAGTTGGCTTCCAGCAGCGCATGCACCGGGTTAGAGACCATGCTCATCAGCAGGCCGCGCAGCACTTCCGTAATGCCGGCAGGGGGCGTGATGTCAGTCGCGCCGGTCACCAGTTGCAGAGTGGACGGGAACAGGAAGCTGAACACCACGGCGGTTAACGCAGCGGAAAAGGTCCCCACCAGATAGAGCACCAGAATCGGGCGAATATTGGTTTTCTGGCCGTGACGATGATTCGCAATCGACGCCATCACCAGCATCAGTACCAGCACCGGCGCTACCGCTTTCAGCGCGCCGACGAACAGCGTGCCCAGCAGGCCTGCGGCCAGCGCGGCAGGTTTTGAGATCCAGGCGAGCAGAATGCCCAGCACTAAACCGATGAGGATTTGTTTTACCAGACTGCCGTGCACCAGGCGGTGCAGCAAACCCGTGGAGTGTTGCGTACGCATGAAAAAATTCCTTAGATGGTGTGATGAGGCGATCCCGGACATCCTCTACAGGGACGTTCATGTCGGGATGTAACAAATGTTTGCAAAGTGGAGTATACGCATTCCGCGATAGCGGGGAAGAATAAGAGGCTGGATTGTCGGGCGGTGTCGTATTTTTTAACTGTCTGATAACATATTTGTGACATGGACAACAATTAAACCTTCTCCGTGACCGGAGAAGGTTCTGTCTGTCAGCTTTGCAGCTTTTTCTTGTCGTTCTGATGGTTCACCCAGGCATTAAGCAGCAGGGTTATCGCCAGAATACCGCCCACGATGCCCAGCGAGACGGCAATCGGGATATGGTAGAAGTCGACGATCAGCATCTTGATACCGATAAACACCAGGATCACCGACAGGCCGTACTTCAGCAGCGCGAAACGTTCTGCCACGCCTGCCAGCAGGAAGTACATGGCGCGCAGGCCGAGGATGGCGAACAGGTTAGAGGTCAGCACGATAAACGGATCGGTGGTCACCGCGAAGATCGCCGGGATGCTGTCGACCGCGAAGATCACGTCGCTTAACTCCACAAGGATCAGCACCAGCAGCAGCGGGGTGGCGAACAGCAGACCGTTTTTGCGCACGAAGAAGTGCTCGCTTTCGATCTTGTCCGTCATGCGCATATGGCTGCGCAGCCAGCGTACCAGCGGTTTGTCACCGATGCCTGCCTCGTCTTCTTTCGCCAGCGCCATTTTCACACCGGTGAACAGCAGGAACGCGCCGAAGACATACAGCAGCCACTCGAACTGGGAAATCAGCCAGCTACCGGCAAAGATCATGATGGTACGCAGCACAATCGCGCCCAGTACACCGTAGATCAATACACGGCGTTGCAGTGCAGGCGGCACGGAGAAGTAGCTGAACAGCATCAGCCAGACGAAGACGTTATCCACCGCCAGCGCTTTTTCAATCAGGTAACCGGTGAGGAAAGCGAGCGCCTGCGGATCGGCGACCGCGCGGCCTTCGGTGCTGGCGAGATACCACCAGAACACCGCGTTAAACAGCAGAGAGAGCGAAACCCAGACCAGTGACCAGACGGCCGCCTGCTTCATGGACATCGTATGTGCGCCGCGACGCCCCTGAAGCAGAAGGTCGATGGCGAGCATGATCACGACGACAACTGCAAAACCGCCCCAGAGCAGCGGTGTGCCGACAGTATTCATAGAGAATTCCTTACATAAAAAAAACGGCTGACGTCGAAAGACGATAGCCGTTTATTTTAGATGCACGGGTCCTCGCCTTTCGGCAAGGTCTCACTTACATCCTTAAGGATGCCCGGCGACCGGATGCTTACGCATCGTAATGACGACCGACCGGCGATGAAGTTACTCCCCTTTGCTGGTAACAAAATATGACAGGGATCGCATTCCGTCAATGGGTCGTAACAACTGTTTTACATAGCTTTACGCCACCGGATCGGCAGCGGCTTCGCTGTCAGCCGGGAAAACCACGCCGGTCTGGCGGCGGATCTCCGTCAACAGTTTCGCGGTTATACGACTGATGGCGAGCCCCGGATGATTCACTTCATGGTTTTCTACCAGACTGGCAAAGCGCTCTGCCTGATACAGCATGGTGTTGATATGCTGCGGTTGTGACAGATCCTGCGGCTTGCCACCGCGTGGCACAAAGGACACTTTCTGGCATTCGGAGATTTTTTCGATCACCAGCGCGCCGTCTTCGCCCTGGATCTCGCTTGGCAGCACCGAATCACTCACTTTGGAATGTTGCAGGGTGACGCTGAAATCGCCGTAGTTAAGGACCACGACGCCATGCGCATCCACGCCGCTGTCCAGCAGGCTGGCCGTAGCCTGCACGCTATGCGGTTCACCCCACAGCGCCACCGCTGAAGCCAGACAGTAAAAACCGATGTCCATAATCGAGCCATTGGAAAAGGCCGGATTAAAGGTGTTCGGATTTTCGCCGTCCAGATAACGCTGATAGCGGGAGGAGTACTGACAGTAGTTTATAAAGGCTTTGCGCACCTTTCCGGCTTTCGGCAGCGACTGTTGCAGCAGCAGGAAATTCGGCAGCGAGGCGGTTTTAAAGGCTTCAAACAGCACCACGCCATTTTCCCGCGCGCAGGCAATGGCGGCTTCCACTTCACGCAGATTGGAGGCCAGCGGTTTTTCGCAGATCACATGCTTTTTATGGCGCAGGAACAGTTCGCTTTGCGAAAAGTGCAGGGCGTTCGGGCTGGCAATATACACCGCGTCAATATCATGGCTCTGGGCCAGCGCCTCAAGGGAGGTGAACAGATGTTCGACCGGGTAATCGCTGGCGAAATGCTGCGCCTGTTCAAGGCTGCGGGAGTAAACGGCGGTAAGGGTATATTTGCCGGTCTCATGGGCGGCATCGACGAACTGGCGGGTGATCCAGTTCGTCCCAATGACTGCGAAACGTATCATAAACGGCGTTGTGCTCCGTAAAAGGGGACCATCCGCCAATGTAGCACGTCAGTATGACAAAACCAGTGCGCGACCGCGCAGAAGTCGCGTGTCTGTTATCCCAGCGCCTGATGCGTCAGCCACAGGCGGGTGTCGAACTCCAGCTGATGGTAATGCGGCTCCATATGGCAGCACAGCTGATAAAAGGCTTTGTTGTGATCTTTCTCTTTCAGGTGCGCCAGCTCATGGACCACGATCATCCGCAAAAAGGCTTCCGGTGCGTTGCGAAACACCGTCGCCACGCGGATTTCCGCTTTCGCCTTCAGCTTGCCGCCCTGCACGCGGGAAATGGCGGTGTGCAGGCCGAGCGCGTTATTCAGCACATGAATTTTATTGTCGTAAGCCACTTTGTTGATCGGCGGCGCATTGCGCAGAAACTGACTTTTCAGATCCTGGGTATATTGATAAAGAGCCTTGTCGGTGGTGACGTTGTGCGTATCGGGATAACGCTTTTGCAGCACCTCGCCGAGCCGGTTCTGCTCGATGAGCGACGTAACCTGGGCCAGCAGATTTTCCGGATAGCCCTGGAGATAGAGAAGTTTGCTCATCATTGCCCCACGATAGCAGTCAAAAAAGGGTATACTCACGCCCCCATTCAGGGGATCACACCGAATTTTACCATCCAGGAGGGCCGATGAGCCATTCAGACAACGGTTTCCGTTCACTTAACTTAAAACGTTTTCCGGAGACGGACGACGTCAACCCACTGCAGGCGTGGGAAGCGGCAGACGAATACCTGCTGCAACAACTGGACGAAACTGAAATCAGTGGCCCGGTCCTGATTTTCAACGATACCTTTGGTGCGCTGGCCTGCGCGCTGGTGGAGCACAAGCCTTACAGCATTGGCGACTCCTACCTGAGCGAACTGGCGACCCGCGAAAACCTGCGCCATAACGATCTTAACGAAGGCGACGTCACCTTCCTCGACAGCACCGCGACGTACCCGGCCGCACCGGGCGTAGTGCTGATCAAGATCCCGAAAACGATGGCCCTGCTGGAGCAGCAGCTTCGCGCGCTGCGCGGGGTGGTGACGCCGCAAACGCGCATTATCGCCGGCACCAAAGCGCGTGATATTCACACCTCGACGCTGGCGCTGTTTGAAAAAGTGCTCGGACCGACCACCACCACGCTGGCGTGGAAAAAAGCGCGTCTGATTAACTGCACTTTCAGCGCCCCGACGCTGGCCGATGCGCCGCAAACGCTGAGCTGGAAACTGGACGGTACCGACTGGACTATTCACAACCACGCCAACGTCTTTTCCCGTACCGGGCTGGACATCGGCGCGCGCTTCTTTATGCAGCATCTGCCGGATAACCTGGAAGGGGAGATTGTCGATCTCGGTTGCGGTAACGGCGTGATTGGTCTGACGCTGCTGGAGAAGAATCCGCAGGCCAGCGTGGTGTTTGTGGATGAGTCGCCAATGGCAGTCGCCTCCAGCCGTCTCAACGTCGAAACCAACCTGCCAGAGGCGCTGGATCGCTGCGAGTTTATGATCAACAACGCGCTGTCAGGCGTTGAGCCGTTCCGTTTTGATGCGGTGCTTTGCAACCCGCCGTTCCACCAGCAGCACGCGCTGACCGATAACATCGCCTGGGAGATGTTCCACCACGCCCGCCGCTGCCTGAAAATCAATGGCGAGCTGCGCATCGTGGCGAACCGCCATCTGGATTACTTCCATAAGCTGAAGAAGATTTTCGGCAACTGCGAAACCATCGCCACCAACCAAAAATTCGTGGTGCTGAAAGCGGTTAAAACCGGACGCAGACGGTAAATTTCCCGCCCGGTGGCGCTTCGCTTACCGGGCCTACGTTATTGCACCGTATCGTGTAATCCGGCGGCGTTAGGTTATTGCACCCCATGTAGGCCGGTGGCGCTTCGCTTACCGGGCCTACGTTATTGCACCGTATCGTGTAACCCGGCGGCGTTGGGTTATTGCACCCCATGTAGGCCGGTGGCGCTTCGCTTACCGGGCCTACGGTATTGCACCGTATCTTGTAACCCGGCGGCGTTGGGTTATTGCACCCCATGTAGGCCGGTGCAAGCGCAGCGCCGCCCGGCATTGTTCTGAAGCTATATCTCCAGCGCCAGCCGCGTACCCTGCGCAATGGCGCGGCGGGCGTCCAGCTCCAGCGCCACATCGCAGCCGCCGATGAGATGCACGATTTTTCCCGCTTTTTGCAGCGGTTCCGCCAGTTCCCGGCGTGGCTCCTGCCCCGCGCAAATCACCACATGATCCACCGCGAAAAGTTGCGGCTCGCCGTTAATAAGCACATGCAATCCGGCATCGTCGATTTTTTCGTAGCTCACCGCCGGGATCATTTTCACGCCGCGGGACAGCAGGGTGGTGCGGTGGATCCAGCCGGTAGTTTTGCCAAGGCCCTCTCCCGGTTTACTGGCTTTACGTTGCAGCATCACGATTTGCCGTGGGCTTTTTGGTAACTGCGCGCCTTGTGGGCGCAGACCGCCGGGGTGATCCAGGCTGGTATCAATTCCCCATTCGGCGCAAAACGCCGCGATATTCTGGCTGGTGGACTCACCCGGCTGGCTTAAATACATTGCGGTGTCAAAACCGATGCCGCCGCTGCCAATGATCGCCACCCGCTCGCCCACCGGTTTTTTATCGCGCAGCACATCCAGATAATTCAGCACCTTCGGATGCTTGATCCCCTCGATCGGCGGGGTACGCGGCTCGATCCCGCAGGCGAGGATCACCTCGTCAAATTCGCCCAGCATGTCAGGCGTCACCCGTTGGTTCAGCCGCAGATCGACGCCGGTCACCGCGATCATGGTGCGGTAATAGCGCAGCGTCTCGTAAAATTCTTCTTTGCCGGGGATCTGTTTGGCGACGTTAAACTGCCCGCCCGGTTCCGCCTGGGCGTCGAACAGTGTGACGCTGTGACCGCGCGCCGCCGCGTTGACCGCAAACGACAACCCTGCGGGGCCAGCACCAATCACCGCCAGCTTTTTGATCTTCGCCGCCGGGATCACCGGCATTTTGGTTTCATGACAGGCGCGGGGATTGACCAGGCACGAGGTCACTTTTCCGGCGAAAATCTGATCCAGGCAAGCCTGGTTACAGCCGATACAGGTGTTAATTTCGTCCGCGCGTCCGGCCTGCGCTTTGGAGAGGATCTCCGCATCGGCAAGGAAGGGCCGCGCCATCGACACCATATCCGCATCGCCCCGCGCCAGAATCTCCTCCGCCACCTGCGGATCGTTGATACGGTTAGTGGTGATCAACGGCAGTGCCACATGGCCCTTCAGCTTGCGGGTCGCCCAGGTAAAGGCCCCGCGCGGCACCGGCGTGGCGATGGTCGGAATGCGCGCCTCGTGCCAGCCAATGCCGGTATTGATGATGCTGGCCCCGGCCGCTTCAATGGCCTGCGCCAGCTGTACGGTCTCCCCGAAGGTGCCGCCGCCCTCCACCAGATCGAGCATCGACAGGCGATAAATAATAATGAAGTCGCTGCCGACCCGTTCCCGCACTGCACGCACCACCTCGACGGCAAAGCGCATCCGCCGCGGATAATCACCGCCCCATTCATCGTCACGCTGGTTGGTGCGGGCGGCGAGGAATTCGTTGATCAGATAACCTTCCGATCCCATGACTTCCACACCGTCGTATCCCGCTTCACGCGCCAGATCCGCGCAGCGGGCAAAGTCGTCGATAAGCGCGAGGATCTCTTCGTGCGTCAGCGCATGGGGTTTAAAACGGTTGATCGGGGCCTGAATGGCGGAAGGCGCTACCGGATGCGGCTGATAGCTGTAGCGTCCGGTGTGCAGAATTTGCAGGGCGATTTTGCCGCCTTCGCGGTGCACCGCGTCGGTGATGATCTGATGATGCGGCACCTGGCTGGCATCACACAGCACCGCAGCGCCCTCCATAGTGACACCGGAAAATGCCGGGGCGACGCCGCCGGTGACGATCAGCGCCACGCCGTGCCGGGCGCGTTCGGCATAAAAAGCGGCCAGTCGTTCAGCACCGTCAGGGCGCTCCTCAAGGCCGGTGTGCATGGAGCCCATCAGCACGCGGTTTTTCAGCGTGGTGAAACCCAAATCGAGCGGGGCGAAAAGCGACGGATAGCGGCTCATAGTCTCTTCCAGTGTTAAATTATTGTTATGTGGTCGGATGAGTTACTAATTTAGCCAGCGCGGGGGCAAAGGTAAAAGCGGGATCGAATGATTGTGATGCAACTCAAAGAACTTCCCCGGTGGCGCTGCGCTTACCGGGGCTACGCGACTGTAGGCCGGATAAGCGCAGCGCCATCCGGCATGTATTAGGGTGCGGTTGCCCGCACCAGCCCCGGCGCCTGCCACATCGAGGTGGTCAGCCCGCTGTCCACCAGTCCCAGCTGATCCGCATACACCGCCTGCCATTTCTGCATCATGCCGGCATACAGCTCACGGTGTGCCGGGTTGGGCGTGAATTCCCGACTCCAGCTCACCAGCCGTTCGCCGGTAGTGGCCATATCGTCGAACAGCCCGGCACCCGTACCCGCGGCGATAGCGCAGCCGAGCGCGGTGGCTTCTTTCACGTCCGGCACGCGCACCGGCAGCCCGGTTACGTCGCTTAAGATCTGGCTCCACAGCGCGCCTTTTGCGCCGCCGCCTGCAAACACCAGCCCATCAAAGGTAACGCCGGAGAAGTGCGAGATCTGCGCCAGATTGCAGGCGGAGACAATGGCCGCGTTCTCTTCCAGCGCGCGAAACAGCGTGGCTTTATTACATTTTTCCGGATCGATGGAGAGGTTAATAAACGACGGCGCGGCGTGATACCACTGTTTGAAGTGCATGGCGTCCGAGAAAATCGGCATCACGCCGTGGGAGCCTGCGGGTACGCGGCCTGCCATCTCTTCCATTAGCGCGTAGGCGTCCATCCCCATCCGTTCGGCGATCAGCTTCTCCTCGGCGCAAAACGCGTCCCGGAACCAGCGCATGGTCAGGCCGGTGAAAAAGCTGATCGACTCCGCCTGCGCCATGCCGGGGATGACGTGCGGGTTAACGCGGATATTCATATCGGGATCGGTGCGTACCTGCGGCAGATTCACCACCTGCTGCCAGAAGGTGCCGCCGAGTACCGCCGTCTGCCCGGCGCGAACCACGCCCAGCCCCAGGCAGCCCAGTTGCACATCGCCACCGCCCATGACCACCGGCGTGCCCTCGCGCAGGCCGCACTGCAAGGCGGCAGTATGCGTCACCGCGCCCAGCACCGTACCGGTCTCTTTTACCGGTGAGAGAATATCAGCGCGCAGCCCGGCCATGTCCAGCAGCGCCGGACGCCAGTCGCGGGAAAAGAGATCCAGCATGCCGGTGGTGCCGGCATTAGAGGGATCCACCGCCAGCTCGCCGGAGAGTTTCGCCGCCAGCCAGTCGCTGATCATGGTGATCGTCGCTGCCTGACGATAAATATCGGGCCGGTGATGCGCCAGCCACAACAGCCGCGGCATCGCGCTCAGCGCCAGCGTCTGCCCGGAGACATCGTACACTTCCGATTCAAAGCGATCGTCGTGGATCTCTTTTAATTCCGCCACTTCGCGGCTGGCGCGGGCATCGACATTAGCGCAGGCCCAGATTGCCTCGCCGTTACGATCATAAAGCACAATGCCTTCGCGCATCGAACAGCAGGCGACGGACTGAATATCGGCGGCGGTCAGCTGCGCCCGCGTCAGCGCCTGATGAATGCACTGACAGGCAAGCTGCCAGTTGGTGGTGAGATCGAACTCCATTGAGCCGGGCACGTTTTCCACGCTCAGGTGTTTCCATTCGGCCTGGCCTGCGGCGATCTGCCGCCCCTGCAAATCAAAAATTACCGCGCGAATGCTGCCGGTCCCGGCATCTAAGGCTAAAAGATAACTCATGAGCTTGCCTCGCTGTTGGCGCGCGGCAGGCCGGAGTTACTCCGCCAGTGCCAGGATCGCGCGTGCTGTCGTCTCTTCCGTCACCAGGCCATTGATACGGCGACCTTTGAGTGCGGCATAAATCGCCTCTGCTTTTTCGATGCCACCGGCAGCGCCGACGATGGTCGGCAGTTGCGCCAGTTCATCGAGGGTGACGCCGAGCAGTTCCCGGTGGATGTCGAGGTTTTCCACCCGCTCGCCGTCCGCCTGCAAGAAATACCCCAGAATGTCGCCCACCGCGCCTTTGCGGGCATACATCAGCTGTTCGCCTTCGCTGATATAGCCGGAGCGCATAATGGTGGCATCACGTTTCTGGTTAACCGATCCAATACCCACCACAGCGACGTCCGCGGCGGTGGCGGCAAGGATCACATCCCGCACGCTGGATTCGCGTTTTAAGATCTCCGCCACATCCGCTGATGACACCCGCAGGGGGGCTGGGATCATGCTGATACTACAGGCCGCATCCAGCTGGCCGATGCCGGTCATATAGGGGCCGACGCCCCCGGAAAGCGTGACCAGGCGGATCTGCTGCGAGCTGATAAAGCCGCTCAGATGCTGGATGCAACTCATGGTGGTTTCCCCGAAACCCACCGCCAGCAGTTGCCCCGGCGACAGCACGCCCATCAGCGACTGTGCCGCGCCTATCCCGAGGCGCACGCTCATTGCCGGTGTGTTCAGCGCGGGCAGCACGCGGGTGATCTTCAGCCCAAAGCGCTGTTGCAGTTCGGTTTCCAGCGCCAGACACCCCTCATAACGGGAATTGATCTGCACGCGGATCACCCCCGACTGCCGCCCTTTTTCCAGCAGGCGGGAGATCTTCAGTCGGGGCAGCCCCAGCCGTTCGCCAATATCATTTTGCGTTAAGCCGTCGTGGTAGTAGCACCATGCCACCCGCGCCACCAGTTCTTCTTCCGATAACGTCAGCCCGGCAAAGCGACTCTCATCCGTAATACGTTTTTCGCTCATATGATGAACTCTTATAAAATTTTAGATCAAATGTTCTTCAATGCCGTTGAATAAAATGTGAGCGCTCTGGCAAAACCGATCTTTTGTCACTGCGCAAACTATAGCAACGATCCGAATGCAAAAAAGTGTGATCCCGGCACGGGTATTAATATAGCTCAACGTCTACGCTTTTTGAACATTGTGAATTTTTAAAATCATATGTTCATAACCGGAGCCAGAATGACCCCTCTCATTGAAGCCCGTGACATTCGCAAACAGTTCTCCGGCGTGCCGGTGCTGAAAGGCATTGATTTTACGCTGCTTGCCGGTCAGGTGCATGCGCTGATGGGCGGCAACGGGGCGGGGAAATCCACGCTGATGAAGATCATCGCCGGGGTGGAAACCGCGGACAGCGGCGCGTTGCACATCAACGGCAGCGCGTATAGCCGCCTGACGCCCGGCCATGCCCATCAGCTGGGCATCTATCTGGTGCCGCAGGAGCCGATGCTGTTTCCCAATCTGACGGTGCGGGAAAACATTCTCTTCCGCCTGCCGCGCAGCGGGAATACCGATGCCGTACTGAGTGAAAAATTACAGCAACTCAACTGTCAGCTTAATTTGCAGGCCGCCGCCAGCACGCTGGAAGTGGCCGATCAGCAGATGGTGGAGATCCTGCGCGGGCTGATGCGCAATGCGCAGATTCTGATCCTTGATGAACCTACCGCTTCGCTGACGCCAGGGGAAACGGAGCGGTTGTTCCAGCAGATCCGCGCCTTGCAGGGGCTGGGCGTCGGCATCGTGTTTATCTCCCATAAGCTGCCGGAGATCCGCACCCTGGCCGACAGCGTGTCGGTAATGCGTGACGGGGCGGTGGTGCTCAGCGGCGCGTTGAGTGAATTTGACGATCAGGCGCTGATCGGTGCCATGACCCCGGCCAGTCGTGCCCACCATTTAAGCGATACGCAAAAACTGTGGCTGGCCTTGCCGGGCAATCGCCGTACCCAGCCGCAGGATTTTCCGGTGCTGCGCGTGGAGGATCTGACCGGCGAGGGCTTTATCGATCTGAGTCTTGACGTTTACGCCGGGGAGATCGTCGGTCTGGCGGGGCTGGTGGGCTCCGGGCGCACCGAATTCGCTGAAACCCTGTACGGCCTGCGTCCGGTACGCGGCGGGCGCGTGTGGCTGGAAAACCAGGAGATCACCCATCGCGATACGGCCTCCCGGCTGGCGCGCGGGCTGGTGTATCTGCCGGAGGATCGCCAGGTCTCCGGGCTGTTCCTCGATGCGCCAGTGCGCTGGAACACCGTGACGCTCAACGAACCTTCCCTCTGGCAGCAAAAAAGCCGCGAAGCGGCGGTGGTGGAGCGTTATCACCGGGCGCTGGGCATCAAACTTAACAGCGCCGATCAGACGGTGCGTACCCTCTCCGGCGGCAACCAGCAAAAAGTGCTGCTCGCCCGCTGTCTGGAGGCGAATCCGCTACTGCTGATCGTCGATGAACCGACCCGTGGCGTCGACGTTTCGGCACGGGCAGACATTTATCAACTGCTGAAAAGCGTGGCGGCGCAAAACGTCGCGGTGCTGATGATCTCAAGCGATCTTGATGAGTTCCCCGGTCTGGCCGATCGGGTGGTGGTAATGCATCAGGGGATGCGCAGCGGCGAACTGACGCAGCAGGCGATCAACGTCGATCGCATGATGGCGCTGGCCTTCGGAGGACAGGCATGAAGACCTTACTGAAAAACCGCGAGCTGAGCGCTTTTCTGGCGATCCTCGCGCTCTTTGCCGTGCTGGTGGCCCTCGATCCGGCCTATCTGAGCCTGCAAACGCTGGGGATGATTTTCGCCAGCAGCCAGATCCTGATCCTGCTGGCGCTGGGGGCGACGCTGGTGATGCTGACGCGCAACATTGATGTCTCGGTCGGCTCGACGGTGGGCTTAAGCGCCATTGCCGTTGGTGTGGCGCTCAACAATGGCTACGGCCTGCCGCTCGCCATGCTGTTTGCGCTGAGCATCGGCGCGCTGGCGGGGGCGTTCAACGGTCTGCTGGTGGTCGGGTTGCGCATTCCGGCCATCGTCGCCACCCTCGGCACCCTCGGGTTATACCGTGGCGCGATGCTGCTGTGGACCGGCGGTAAGTGGATCGAGGGGCTGCCCGCCAGCCTGAAATCACTGTCGGTGCCGGTGGCAGCGGGTGTGTCGCCTCTCGGCCTGCTGGTATTAGCCGTACTGGGCGCGGGGGCGTGGTGGCTGGCGCGCACGGCCTCCGGGCGGGATTTCTATGCGGTGGGGGATAACCTCGCCGCCGCCCGGCAACTGGGTGTGGCGGTCAACCGCACCCGCATGCTGGCCTTTACCTTAAACGGCGTGCTGGCGGCCTGCGCCGGGATCGTCTTTGCCGCGCAGATCGGCTTTGTGCCCAATCAGACCGGCAGCGGGCTGGAGATGAAAGCCATTGCTGCCTGTGTGCTCGGTGGGATCTCACTACTTGGCGGCACCGGCACGCTGATCGGCGCGTTTCTTGGCGCGTTCTTCCTCACGCAAATCGACACCGTGCTGGTGCTGTTCAAGCTCCCGGCGTGGTGGAACGACTTTATCGCCGGGCTGGTGCTGTTGGGCGTGCTGGTGCTGGACGGGCGTCTGCGTCAGGCGCTGGCCCGTCATCAGCGCCAGCTCAAATACAGCCGTTTTCAGCCGGGCCACAAAGGGGGTAAGCATGTCGCCCGCTTTCCGCACCGCAAAAATAAAGAGGTGGCGTAAATGAAGCTCAACTGGGAGTGGTCGCTGCTCGGCCTGCTGGTGCTGGAGATCGTCCTGTTCGGCGTGATTAATCCGCGCATGCTGGACATCAACATGCTGTTGTTCAGCACCAGCGACTTTATCTGCATCGGCATCGTGGCGCTGCCGCTGACGCTGGTGATCATCAGCGGCGGTATCGACATTTCGCTCGGCTCCGCCATTGGTCTGTGCGCCATTGCGCTGGGGGTGATGATGCAGGCGGGCTGGCCGATGAGCCTCGCTATCGTGCTGACGCTGGCACTGGGTCTGCTGTGCGGCCTGCTGAACGCTGCGCTGATCCACTACACCGGTATCAGCCCGCTGGTGATCACCCTCGGCACGCTCTATCTCTACGGCGGCGGGGCGCTGCTGCTCTCGGGCATGGCGGGGGCAACAGGTTACGAAGGTATCGGCGGTTTCCCGGACAGCTTTACCGCCTTCGCCAGCCTGACGCTGTTCGGGCTGCCGGTGCCGCTGGTGCTGTTCGGCGCGCTGACCCTGGCGTTCTGGCTGATCGCCCATCGCGGGCGCTTCGGGCGGCATCTGTTTTTGATTGGCCAGAACCCGCGCGCGGCACGCTATGCGGCACTGCCGGTGAACGGTATGCCTTACGCACTGTACGGGCTGGTGGGCGTGGCGTCTGCGATTGCCGCGCTGGTGCTGGTCTCTTACTTCGGATCGGCACGTTCGGATCTGGGGCGTGATTTGCTGATGCCCGCGCTGACGGCGGCGGTGCTCGGCGGCGCGAATATCTACGGCGGATCGGGTTCCATTCTGGGTACGGCACTGGCGGCGCTGCTGGTGGGGTATCTGCAACAGGGGTTACAGATGGTCGGCATCCCCAACCAGGTGTCGAGCGCGTTGTCAGGTGCGCTGTTGGTTGTGGTGGTGATGGGGCGTTCGCTGAGCCTGCACCGCGAATGGGTGCGCACGGCCTGGCGTCGGCTTCTCTCGCGAAAAACAATCGGAGCATAAGATGAAAGCAAAACAGATAGTGCAGCTTAGCGCGCTGGCGCTGGCCACCTGTGTGGCAACGGCGCAGGCCGCCGATCGCATCGCCTTTATCCCTAAACTGGTGGGCGTCGGCTTCTTCACCAGCGGCGGCAACGGCGCGAAAGAGGCGGGGAAAGATCTCGGCGTTGACGTCACCTACGACGGCCCCACCGAGCCAAGCGTTTCCGGCCAGGTGCAGCTGATCAACAACTTCGTCAACCAGGGCTACAACGCCATTATCGTGTCGGCGGTGTCGCCGGATGGGCTCTGTCCGGCGCTGAAGCGGGCGATGCAGCGCGGCGTGAAAGTGCTTACCTGGGATTCCGATACCAAACCGGAATGCCGCAGCATCTATATCAACCAGGGCACGCCGGAACAGCTGGGCGGCCTGCTGGTGGAGATGACCGAAAAACAGGTGACGAAGCCTGATGCGAACGTGGCGTTTTTCTACTCAAGCCCGACGGTGACCGATCAGAACCAGTGGGTGAATGCGGCGAAAGCGAAGATCGCCAAAGATCATCCGCAGTGGAAAATCGTCACCACCCAGTTTGGCTATAACGACGCCACCAAATCCCTGCAAACCGCCGAGGGGATCTTAAAAGCCTATCCGGATCTGGATGCGATCATCGCCCCGGACGCCAACGCCTTACCGGCCGCGGCGCAGGCGGCGGAAAACCTCAAGCGTACTAACGTGGCGATCACTGGTTTCAGCACGCCGAACGTTATGCGCCCTTATGTGGAGCGCGGCACGGTGAAAGCCTTCGGCCTGTGGGACGTGGTGCAGCAGGGGAAAATCTCCGTCAACGTCGCCAGTCAGTTGCTGAAAAAAGGCGATCTGAACGTTGGCGACAGCGTGGACGTGAAGGGGCTTGGCCCGCTCAAGGTCGAACCGAACAGCGTGCAGGGCTACCAGTATGAAGCGAAGGGCAACGGCATTGTGCTGCTGCCGGAGCGCGTGGTGTTCACCAAAGACAACATCGGCAAATACGATTTCTGACGGGGGAGAAAATGGCAGATTTAGACGACATCAGAGAAGGCAAAAACTTTGGCCTTGGGACGCCGCAACAGAACACCCTGTTCGCCCTGAAAGGCTGCGGCGCACTGGACTGGGGGATGCAGTCGCGGCTGGCGCGTATTTTCAACCCCGCCAGCAACCGCACGGTGATGCTGGCGTTCGATCACGGCTATTTTCAGGGGCCGACCACCGGGCTTGAGCGTATCGATCTGTCGATTGCGCCGCTGTTCGGTGAAACCGATGTGCTGATGTGTACCCGTGGCGTGCTGCGAAGCGTAGTGCCGCCCGCCACCAACAAACCGGTGGTGCTGCGCGCCTCGGGCGGCAATTCCATCCTGTCTGAACTCTCTAATGAGTGCGTGGCGGTGGCGATGGAAGACGCGCTGCGCCTCAACGCCTGTGCGGTGGCAGCGCAGGTGTATATCGGCAGCGAACACGAGCACCAGTCGATTAACAACATCATCAAGCTGGTGGATGCCGGTAACCGCTACGGTATTCCGACGCTGGCGGTGACGGGCGTCGGCAAAGAAATGGCACGGGACGCCCGTTATTTTTCCCTCGCCAGCCGTATCGCCGCCGAGATGGGGGCGCAGTTTGTGAAGACCTATTTTGTCGAGGAGGGCTTCGAGAAAGTGACCGCCAGTTGCCCGGTGCCGATCGTCATCGCGGGCGGTAAAAAACTGCCGGAGCGCGAGGCGCTGGAGATGTGTTTCCGTGCCATCGATCAGGGCGCGTCCGGTGTCGATATGGGGCGCAATATTTTCCAGTCCAGCGCGCCCCTCGCGATGCTGAAAGCGGTGAAAAAAGTGGTGCATGACAATATGAGCGCCCACGAGGCGTACCAGTTCTGGCAGGAAGAAAAACAGGGAGAGGCGCAATGAACGTAACGCTGGTGGAGATCAATATCAAACCGGAGCGGGTCGATGAGTTTCTGGAGGTGTTTCGCGCCAATCACGAAGGGGCGATTAAAGAGCCGGGTAACTTACGCTTCGACGTGTTGCAGGACCCGGAGGTGAACACGCGCTTTTACATCTATGAGGCGTACCAGGATGAGGCGGCGGTGCTGGCGCACAAGCAAACGCCGCACTATCTGGCGTGCGTGGAGAAGCTGGACGCCATGATGTCGGCGCCGCGCAAAAAACGCAGTTTTATCGGGCTGCTCCCCTCACCCTAACCCTCTCCCCAGGGAGAGGGAGTGCTATGCGCGCCCATGCTTTTCCCCCTCTCCCTTCGGGAGAGGGCCGGGGTGAGGGAAACTCACGCGATCCTTTTCCCCGCGCTGTCAAACAGATGCAGATGCTGCGCCGCTGTGCTCATGGTCAGCAGCTGGCGTGGCGGGTAGTTCAGCTGCTGAAAAGATTTCAGGCAGCAGGGCTGCCCGGCCAGCGTAAACCACACCAGGGTCGCATCGCCCTGCAATTCGCATAGCCGGGTGGTGGCGCTGAAGGTCAGTTGCCCGCTGCTGTCCGGGCGGATATGCTCCGGGCGGATGGCGACAAACAGCGCCTGCCCGTCCTGTACGCCGTCGGGCCGTTGTGGTAGCGGGAAGTGCAGCGCGTCGTTGATGCGTAGCCCGCCCTCGCGCCACTCGGCCGGTAACACGTTGATTTTCGGCGTGCCGATAAATTCCGCGACAAACCGGTTCGCCGGGGTGTTGTAGAGTTCCAGCGGCGTGCCCGTCTGTTCAATGGTGCCCTTGTTGAGCACCACAATTCTGTCCGCGAGCGTCATGGCCTCCACCTGATCGTGGGTGACGTAAATCATGGTGTTGCCGAGCTTGTTGTGCAGCTCCTGGATCTCCTGACGCATCTCCACGCGCAGCGCCGCATCCAGATTCGACAGCGGCTCATCAAACAGAAACACCTCGGGCTGCTGCACGATAGAGCGCCCAATCGCCACGCGCTGACGCTGGCCGCCGGAGAGATGCTGCGGCAGGCGATCCAGTAATGCCTCCAGCCTGAGCATTTTCGCTGCTCCGTCGATACGCTGCGCGATCTCAGCGGGCGGCGTTTTCATGTTTTTCAGGCCAAAACTGAGATTCTGCCGCACTGTCATGTGCGGATAGAGCGCGTAGGACTGAAACACCATCGACAGGCTGCGCCTGCCCGCAGGCTGGTGTGTCACCTCCTCATCGCCCATGAGAAGGGTTCCGCCATCGGCGCTTTCCAGCCCGGCAATAATGCGCAGCAGCGTCGATTTACCACAGCCGGACGGACCAACCAGCACGATAAACTCGCCGGAAGCAATCTCCAGCGACAGGTTCTCAATGATAGTGCTTTTATCGTAATGCTTATGGATATTTCGCAGGGTGAGGGCGGTCATGTGAAATCCTTTTTTAATGGCCTATTGATATAAAATATTAATCGATGTTCAGCGTGTTAAAATAATTAGATCTATTCGTCTTGATTATATTTTTGTATTTCCTTCTCGCCGCAAAGTGTAGCGATAAATAAAAACTGAAATGTGATTGATATATCGTTAAACATAAAAAACTCTTGTTAACGTACAGGCCGTTTGCCGCGCGCAATATCTTATTTACCCCGCGCCTGGGATAACATGGAGATCAGGATGAACAGTGCAACAATCGCCACATGGACCGCGTCACTCTTATTAAGTGTTTGTCTTACCGGCTGCGGCCCTGATGAAAAGCCCGCCGATACCTCTGCTAAAACGCCGATTAAATTATGGGTCACGCCGGTGGAGAACGAAGAGGCCTTCTGGAAGAAAATGGTCACCGAGTGGAATAACGATCCGGCGCATACGCCGGTGGAATTTACCCCTATTCCCGTCGCCAGCAGTTCCGAAGAAGCCATTATGAACGCAATTGCCTCCGGCACCGAACCGGATATTACCAGTAATATATTTATTGGCTTCGCCTCACAGCTTAATGAAATTAATCAGCTGGAAGATCTCTCTAAAATGCCGGGCTTTGCCGAACTGATTAAAAGGCGCCAGATGAATGAGGTTATGCCCGCCTGGGAAATTAACGGTCAGCAAAACGTGCTGCCGATTTATATCAATCCCACGGTCTGGTGGTGGCGCGCCGATCTGCTAAAACAGTATGGCTTTGATCAGGTGCCGCGCCGTTATGACGAGTTGTACCGGCTGGCGGAGGCCCGTCATGCGGATAATAACGGCTACGTGATGCAGCTTACCGCCGGGAAAAACTGGTGGGAGCGCTGGTACGATTTCATCCCGCTGCTGTACGCGCAAAACGGCGGCAAGCCCTATATCGCGGCTAATCAGGCGCAGTTTAACAATGCTGACGGTCAGGCGGTGCTGACCTTTATGAGCAAGGTATTCAACAGCGGCTGGAGCAGCTATGACTTCACCTCGGCGGAAGATCCGCTGGCGAGCGGGCAGGTGCTGGCCTCGGCGCGCGGCCCCTGGGATATTGCCCGCTACCGCAAACAGTTTCCGGCGATCTTAAAACAGATCCAGATTGGCCCGATGCTGACGCAGGAAGGCAGCGAAAAGCCGTATACCTTTGGCGACAGCAAAGGTGTGGCGATGTTCAGCACCAGCAAACACAAGGCCGAGGCCTGGGCGTTTTTGCAGTGGGTATTTGGCAGCGCGGAACACGATCTGCTGTGGCTGGAAATGGTCGGTATGCCGCCCGCCCGCGCCGATCTGCTTACTAATCCGCTGTTTGTCGGCTACTTCGCTGACAACCCGCTGGAAAAGCAAATCGCCTCATACGTTAACGTCGCGCTGCCCGCGGCAGCCACCACCAAAACCAGCGACATTCAGCGCAGCATGACGCAGATGATCGAGCGGGTCATTTTCCGCAACGACGATCCGGCGGCAGCACTGGATGATTCCGCCCGGGAAATTAACGGCATTCTGAAACCTTAAGAGGCGGTGATGGCTGGACATGACGCACGTACCGGAGGCTGGCTGGCCTCCGCATGGCTCGGATATTCGCTGCTGTTCTGGTTCTATCCGCTGGCCTGGCTGGCGCTGTTAAGCGTCACGCAGTGGCAGTTTAGCGGTACGCCGGTCTTTACCGGGCTGAGTAATCTGTTCAGCGTGATGCAGGACGAGCTGTTCTGGACCTCGATGCTCAATGTGCTGCGCTTTCTGCTGTGGTACATCCCGATTGTTTTTCTCAGCGCGCTGCTGTTTGCCGCCGGTTTAAAGCGCATCACCTTTGGGCGAGGCTTTATCGCGCTGAGTTTTCTGCTGGCGAACATCTCCTCCGGCGTGGCGTACTCCATTGTCTTCTCGAAGCTGTTCAGCGAGTTCGGCCCGGTGAACGCCGTTTTACGCGATCTGTTCGGCATTTCCGTGCCCTGGTTTACCAACCCGGACTGCGCAATGCTCTCTATTGCGCTGATCGTCACCTGGAAATTTGTCGGCTATTACGGGCTGATACTTTATTCCGGCATGCTGGCGATCCCGCAGGACATCTACAGCGCCGCGCGGCTGGATAAAACCGGTCGCCTGCGCCAGGCCTGTGCCATCACATTGCCGATGATGAACCCGCAGATCGTCATGGTGATGGTGCTGGCGATCACCGTCGCCTTCAGCATCTTTACCGAGCCGTATCTCATCACCGGCGGCGGCCCGCTTAACAGTACTACCAGCCCGATGGTGGTGATGTACGAAGTCGCGTTCCAGAAAATGAAACCCAGCTGGGCGGCGACCATGTCGATTATCGTTGCGGCGTGCAGTTTTCTGCTCATCTGGCTGTTCCGCAAACTGTTTGAAAAGCACATTGAGATCGTCTGATGAAAACCCTTACCCCCGCCAGTCTGCTTCTCCACGCCGCCATGTTTCTCCTCGCACTGAGCTGGCTGTATCCCTTTATCTGGATGGTGATGGCCTCGCTAAAGCCGACGGCGCAGATCTACACCACCAGCCTGTTTGCCGGTGACGTTTCGCTGGCGAACTATCAGTTTCTGTTTGATAACAGCAACCGCGCCAACAAGCCCTTTATGCGCACGCTGTTTAACTCGCTGTTCGTGTCGCTGACCATCACCTTTTGCGTCACGGTTACCGCCATGCTGGTGGGCTACGCGGTGGCGAAAACGGATTTTCGCGGCAAAAACGCCTTCAAAAATCTGCTCATCGTGCAGATGGTGTTTCCGGCATTTATGTTCATCATTCCGCAGTTTATTTTGATGCGCGAGCTGGGGCTGATTAACAGCTACAGCGCGATGATCCTGCCCTATGCCATGAGCGCCTGGGGGATCTTTATGGTTTCCCAGAGTTTTAAAGGCACGCCGAACGACTATATCCACGCCGCAAAACTCGATCGCGCCAGCCTGTGGGGCATTCTGCGCCACGTGATGATGCCGCTGAACAAATCGATCCTCGCCATTGTGGCGCTGTTCACCTTTTCCACCGCCTGGGACAACTTTCTCTGGCCGCTGATCGTGATGCGCGATGCCGACAAAATGCCGTTCTCGGTGCTGCTCGCCACCTTCAGCAAATCCTGGGGGATCTATCTTGGCCCGGTGCTGGCCGGTTCGGTGGTGCAGATGCTGCCGGTGATGCTGCTGTTTATCCTGTTCCGTAAATATTTCCTGCAAGGGATGTCATTGTCACTCAAATAAGGAGGGCCGGATGGAACCGGTGCGCTGGTGGCAGGAGTGTGTGTTTTATCAAATTTATCTGCCCGCATTTTGCGACGGCAACGCCGACGGACGAGGGGATTTTATTGGCCTTATGCAGAAGATCGACTATCTGCATGAGTTAGGGATCGGCGGGATCTGGATCACGCCGTTCTACCCGTCGCCGCTGGTGGATAACGGCTATGACATCAGCGACTACTGCGCGGTGGATCCGCGCTTCGGGCAGTTTGAGGATTTCAGCCGCGTAGTAGCGGTCTGCCATGCGCGGGGGATCCGCGTGGTGATCGACCTGGTGCTGAACCATGTCTCCTCCCAGCATCCGTGGTTTGTCGATGCCTGGAATAATCCCGGCAGCCGCTACCGTGACTATTTTATTTTTACCGACCGGCCCAACAACTGGCAGTCGTTTTTTTCCGGCAGCGCCTGGACGCCGGAGCCGGATACCGGGCAGTTTTACTACCATAAATTCGCGCCCCAGCAGGTGGATCTCAACTGGCAGAACCCGCAGGTGGAGCAGGAGATCTACCGGGTGATGGATTTCTGGCTGGCAGCAGGGGTGGATGGTTTTCGCTTCGATGTGATCAACTTTCTCACCACCGATGGCATCGGCGCGGATAACCCGGAAAGCGCAGGCGTGCAGGAACATCTTCACGACGTGAACCAGCCGGGATTGATGGACGTGCTGCGTCGTCTGATGGCGTATGCCCGCGCCAAAGGTGATCTTTTTCTGATCGGTGAAATTGGCAGCGAGGATCTGGCGGTACTTGGCCGCTATCAGGACGCAGATCGGCTGGACGTGGTGTTTAACTTCAATCTCGGCAGCCAGAAAACCTTCATCCCGCAGGCAATTTTCAGCGCATTAACCGCCATGCATGAACAGCAGCCAGGCCTGCCCACGCTGTTTTTTTCCAGCCACGATATGTCGCGCATGATCAGCCGCTTTGGCGAAACTGAACGGGATACGGCACGCGCCCGTGCGGTGCTGGCGCTGCAACTGACCGCGCGCGGCGTGCCCTTTATCTATCAGGGCGAGGAGTTCGGCCTGACCGATTTTCGCCCGCAATGCCTTGAAGAAATTGTCGATGTACAGGGCAGGACCCATTACCAGACCGCGCGGGCGGCGGGCATGACGGCGGAGCAGGCGCTGGAAATTGCCCTGACGCACACCCGCGACGCTTCCCGTGCGCCGCTGCCCTGGGGCGATAAAGACGCGCTGTGGAAGGATTACCGCGAGCTGATCGCGCTGCGTAACCGCATTCCGGTACTGCGCCACGGCCAGTACACCTGTCTGACGCTCACCGATGACTGTCTCTGGTTTTCCCGCATCACGGCGGACGAGCAGGTGTGGGTGGCGATTAATTTTGGCGCGCCGGTGCGTAATCCGTGGCACACGGTGGCAGGCGAGGTGCTGTACGGCGACGACGCCCCCTGGCTTGCGAAAAACCAGTTTGTTATCAAAAGGAGTGGTTATGAAAAGGCACAGTGAAAATCCGCTCATCACGCCTGCTGACGTGGTGCCGTCCTCCCCGGCGATGAAAGTCGAGTGCGTATTTAACGCAGGGGTGACGGAGTATAAGGGCGAGGTGTTGCTGCTGGTGCGTGTGGCAGAGAGCCTGAAGTGCAGCGATGCGCAGAAAATTGTCGTGCCGCTGCTGGAGCTGCAGGGCGGCGCGTGGGTGGCGACGACGCGTACCTTCGATCGCGCCGATCCGCGCTACGACTTCAGCGATCCGCGGCTCATCGTACAAAAAAGCGATCCGTCGCAGATCTGGCTGACCTCAATGTCGCATCTGCGGCTGGCACGCAGTCGCGATGGCGTGAATTTTAGCGTCGCCCGCCAGCCGTTTATCCTCGCTGACAGCCAATATGAACAGTTTGGCTGCGAAGACGCGCGTATTACCCGCATCGACGACGCCTGGTATATCAACTACTCGGCGATTTCCCCGCTCGGCATCACCACGGCGCTGGCGATCACCCGCGATTTTGTGACGGTGGAGAAAAAAGGGCTGATTTTCTGCCCGGATAACCGCGACGTCTGCTTCTTCCCGGAAAAGGTGGGCGGCAAGTACATGGCGCTGACCCGCCCGGCCCCCTGTCATTTTGGTCTGCCGGAGATCTGGATCTGCGAATCGCCGGATATGCTGCACTGGGGCAACCACCGCCATTTGCTTGGGCGTTCCGGCGATGCGTGGGACGCGCGCAAATCCGGCGGCGGCGCGCCGTTGCTGAAAACCGATCGCGGCTGGCTGGAAATTTATCACGGCGTGGATGAAAACCAGCGTTACTGTCTGGGGGCGTTATTACTGGATGCGGACGATCCGTTGACCATCCTCGCTAAATCCCCCGTGCCGCTGCTGGAACCGGTGGCCCCCTACGAGCGGGAAGGGTTTTTTGGCAACGTGGTGTTTACCTGCGGGGCGCTGATCAAGGATGAGACGCTGCACATCTGGTACGGCGCCGCGGATGAGTGTATTGCGCTGGCGACCCTGCCGCTGGATGCGCTGTGGCAGCATCTTGGGCTGTAGTTTATTCCTCGCCCCGGTGAGATAACCGGGGCGAGGGGCAACCTCACACTTCCTCCACACCTACCCGCAGTGCTGCCAGCGCCGCACCGGCGGCTTTCAGCACCTGCTCGCACTGCTCAATGTGCAGCGTCAGCGGCGGTTCAATACGGATGGTTTTCGAATTGTTCAGCGTCCCGGCAACCAGCACATGCTGGCGGAACATTTCGCTGGCAAAGTTATAGCCCGTCTCGTTATCGACAAACTCAATCGCCATCAGCATGCCTTTACCGCGCACATCCTGCACCAGATCCGGGTATTCACGCGCCAGCAGACGGAAGCCGTCCAGCAGCATGTCACCTTTCTGCTCCGCCTGCGCCGGTAAGTTCTCTTCCAGCAGCACGTTAATGGTCGCCAGCGCGGCGGCACAGGCCAGCGGGTTACCGCCGAAGGTGGTGGTGTGCAGGAACGGGTTATCAAACAGCACCGAGAACACCTCTTCGGTGGCGATAGTGGCACCAATCGGCATCACGCCACCGCCCAGCGCTTTGGCGAGGCAGAGAATGTCCGGGTGGACGTTTTCATGCTCGCAGGCAAACATTTTGCCCGTACGGCCCATGCCGGTCTGCACTTCATCGAAGATCAGCAGCGCGCCGAACTCATCGCACAGCTTACGCACCGCCGGCAAATAGCCGACCGGCGGCAGGATCACGCCCCCCTTCGCCCTGAATCGGCTCAAGGATCACCGCCGCAACGTCATCGCCGGTTTTATGGCATTCCGACAGCAGCGTGCGCATGGCCTCAATGTCGCCAAACGGCACATGGCGGAAGCCCGGCAGCAGCGGCATAAAGGGTTTGCGGAAGGTCGACTTCGCCGTAGCCGACAGTGCGCCCAGCGATTTGCCATGGAACGCGCCGCTGGTGGCGACAAAGGTAAATTTACCGCGCGGAGACTGATACGCTTTCGCCAGTTTCAGCGCTGCCTCGACCGATTCGGTGCCGCTGTTACAGAAGAAGCTGTATTTCAGTTTTCCCGGTGCCAGCGCGGCGAGGGTTTTGGCGAGCATTGCCCGCAGTGGATCAAGCAATTCCTGGCTGTGAAGGGGTTGTTTGGCGAGCTGATGCTGTACGGCGGAAACAACGACTGGATTACGGTGCCCCACGTTAAAAATACCAAAGCCACCCAGGCAATCTAAAAACTCCTGTCCCTGGGTGTCGACAAGCGTATTCAGACTTCCCGCTTGCCACTCTACGGCTCCGTAATCCCCGCCTGCGGTGACAGATTTTCGATACTCTAAAAACCCCGGATTAATGTGCTCTTTAAAATATTCAATCACCTCGCGATTCAGATCTTTCATTTCGTCATGAGAAAGCGTGGCCTTCTCAATAATGTTCAGGGCATGTGCGCTGCAGGCAAGAGCCGACGCGCTGGAAGGTAACCTGTTCAAAATAAGCTCCTGGGAGTGGCGTATCACGCGATACACAAAATAATTATTGCAGGGAATACGCCACTCCGGCATGGGCGCTGAAAATCGGGATAAACACCAGGTGGAACCGCAATTGCACAAAATTTAATCGTCCGGCGGGCCTATAAAATGCTTTTCATGCCACGGCAAAGCAGCGCTTTTGGGCACAATTTCGCCGATATTGCGCCGATATAGTGCGCATGTTGCCTCTTTATAGGGCAGCGGAAAAAAGGGGGTATAAGTAGTTTCTGATTGAAAATATTAGAAAATCAAGGACCTGGATGGCCTGAAAATTTCAGGGTTTTATTGCGATTTGCGATCTAAATCAAATTTAACATCTAAAGATAAACTCATTAGCGCCGAAATAACAATTGCCAGAAAAATTAACAGTCAGATAACTCACTGCAAAGGACGCTACATGCCTGCTCAACCCTGGGTCAGCCAGCACGAGTACTCACTCGATGATGACACTACCTTAATGTCTACCACCGATCTTAATAGTTACATCACTCATGCGAATGACACTTTTGTGCAGGTCAGCGGCTACGAGTTAGATGAACTGATCGGCCAGCCGCACAACCTTGTTCGTCACCCGGATATGCCGAAAGCCGCCTTTGCGGATATGTGGGCCACCCTGAAACGCGGCGAGCCGTGGAGCGGCATTGTAAAAAACCGCCGCAAAAATGGCGATCACTACTGGGTGCGCGCGAATGCCGTACCGATGGTGCGCGACGGCAAAGTCACCGGCTATATGTCGATCCGCACTCGCGCTACCGCCGGGGAGATCGCCGCCGTCACGCCGTTGTATCAGGCGCTGAACGAAGGCCGCTGCAATAAGCGTGTCGATACTGGCCTGGTGGTACGCAAAGGCTGGCTGGGACGCTTGCCCGCGATGCCGCTACGCTGGCGGGTTCGCAGCGTGATGATCGGGCTGTGGCTGATGCTGGCGACGGCCATGGCCTTGCTGCATACCGGCTGGGCGGTGCAGGGGATTGGCGCGCTGATCATGCTCATTGGCTGCGGCATTTTTGAGGCGCAGATTGTGCGTCCGGTAGAAAACGTGGCCCGACAGGCACTGAAGGTGGCGACCGGCGAGCGCAATAACGTGCAGCATCTTAACCGCAGCGATGAACTGGGACTGATCCTGCGATCTGTCGGTCAGCTCGGGCTGATGTGCCGCTGGCTGATTAACGACGTGGCGCACCAGGCGACCGAAGTGCGCGACGGCAGCGAAACCCTGGCGAAAGGCAATGACGATCTTAACGAGCGCACCCGACAGACCGTAGTTAACGTGCAGCAGACCGTCACCACCATGAGCCAGATGGCCGCCTCGGTGCAGAATAATTCCGCCACCGCCGCCGCCGCGGATAAACTCTCCATTGAGGCCAGCAACGCCGCCAGTCACGGCGGGCGGGCGATGGACACGGTGGTGAAAACCATGGATGAGATCGCCGACAGCACGCAGCGCATCGGCTCTATTACCTCGCTGATTAACGACATTGCCTTCCAGACCAATATTCTGGCGCTGAATGCCGCCGTGGAAGCGGCCCGTGCGGGCGAGCAGGGGAAAGGCTTTGCCGTGGTCGCAGGCGAAGTGCGTCATCTTGCCAGCCGCAGCGCCAGCGCCGCCAACGACATTCGCAAGCTGATTGATGCCAGCGCCAGCAAGGTACAGTCGGGGTCGCAGCAGGTGCACGCCGCGGGCGCGACCATGGATAATATCGTCGAGCAGGTGCAGAACGTTACGCAGCTGATCGCGCAGATCAGCCACTCGACCTCTGAGCAGGCGGCGGGGCTGTCAGATCTGACGCGCGCCGTGGCCGAGCTGGATACCATCACGCAGAAAAATGCCGGCCTGGTGGAAGTCAGCGCCCAGGTATCAGCGATGGTGAAACAGCGCGCCAGCCGTCTGGAAGAGGCAGTCACCGTCCTGCACTAAGTCCTCGCCTGCACCGCTTTTCTCGCCCGGGAAAAGCGGTTTTTTGCCTCCTGTACTCTCCCTCTCTTGTTATCTTTATGTAAATTTATATTTCATTGTTGTTAATTTAATATTAAAAGCAGAACGCTTTTTGATCGAAATATATAGCGATTACGGATCTTCATTACGCTATTTTTCGCCTGACAGCAATGCGCAGGAGAATATTCTTTTCGTGCGGTGATAAATAAAAAAACGATCAAAGTCATAAAGTTAGATAAAACGTTACCGATAACGTGTCCTGTGCATGTCCATTTAATAACCAGGGAAAAAATATGTTCTTACATGATGTTAAGATCAGCACAAAATTATTTCTGGCTTTCGGAATTTTTATTGTGTTGATGGTGGTGAGTTCCAGTCTGTCGCTGTTCAGTCTGAATCGGGCCAACAATGGGATGCAGGACATCGTTAATCGTGATTATCCCACGACGGTGAAGGCCAATCAGTTGATTGAGAACTTTCAGGAGTTTGTCAGCACGCAGCAGTTGATGGTGCTGGACACTGACGGGAAGTGGAGCGGCGAATCCCAAAAGCACCTGACCGCGCTTAGCGGCAACATTACCGTGCTGCTCGACGATCTCAGCAGCGCGCTGCGCGATCGCGACTCGCAACGCATCCTCAGTGAACTGCGCCAGATTCGCCAGCAGTATCTGGACTCGCGCTTCCGTATTCTGGAGGCGGTGAAAAATAAAGATACTCAAGCGGCAGTGGAAGAGATGATGAACAACACGCTGCCGGTCCAGCGCGCATATAAAGAGAAAGTGCAGCAGTTGATTGCCGTACAGGACAACAATATGCGCAGCGCCGGTAAGCTGGTGGAGCATGACTTTAAATCCAACCGCACGATGCTGGTTCTGCTGGCGTTGATCAGCATTGGTCTCGGCAGCCTGATGGGCTGGCTGATTGTGCGCGCCATTACCCGTCCACTGGTGCAGGCGGTGCAGTTTGCCGAAGCCATTGCCGGCGGCGATCTCACTCAGCACATTGACGTGAAGCACCGGGACGAAACCGGCGTACTGCTCAGCGCGCTGGTGGCGATGAAATCACGCCTGTTCGAGATTGTGCAGGAAGTGCAGAACGGCTCGGAGAACATCTCCAGCGCTGCCGCACAGATTGTGGCGGGCAACCAGGATCTGGCCGCCCGTACTGAAGAGCAGGCCAGCTCGGTTGAGCAGACCGCCGCCTCAATGGAGCAGATCACCGCTACGGTGAAAAACACCAGTGAACACACGACCGAAGCGACGCAGCTCTCTGCCGAAGCGGCGACGGTGGTGAAAAATAACGGTCAGATGATGAAACAGGTGACCGAGAAAATGCGCGTCATCAACGACACCTCTGACCGCATGTCCGACATCATCAACCTGATCGACTCCATCGCTTTCCAGACCAATATTCTGGCGCTCAATGCGGCGGTGGAAGCGGCGCGCGCCGGTGAGCACGGGCGTGGCTTTGCGGTCGTGGCAGGTGAAGTGCGTCAGCTGGCGGGCAAAACGGCGTCTTCCGCCAGTGAGATCCGCCATCTGATCGAAAGCTCTACTGCACAGGCGCGCGATGGCATGGCGCTGGTGGAAAAAGCGGGCGGCCTGATCAACGGTATGGTCAGCAATGTGGAAGAGATGGACACCATTCTGCGCCAGATCGGTCACGCCAGCCGTGAACAGACGGAAGGCATTTCGCAGATCAACAGCGCCATTGGCCTGATTGACTCCACCACCCAGCAGAACGCCAGCCTGGTGGAAGAGTCGGTGGCGGCCGCCGCGTCGCTGAGCGACCAGGCCTCGCATCTGAAAGGCCTGGTCAGCGTGTTCCGCGTACGCCGCGAGGCAATGGCTTAATCCAGCTGTGAAATCTCCAGCGCCGCGCGATCGATCACCGCGATGATCTGCTCCAGCTGCGCGGCGCTGACGTTTTCCTGATTCACTTTCCGATCCAGTACGGCTTTAAAGTTATCCAGTGCGCGTTTCATCTGCGGATCTTTACGCAGCAGATACCCGACGCTGCGGGCTTTAATGCGTGCCTGGATCTGGCCGAGCTGTTCTACGTTTTCCAGCAGCCACTGCTTACCGGCAGCGGTAATGGCAATTTTTTTACGCCCGCCGTCTTCCTCATCGATCACGATAAACCCTTGCTCCTGCAAAAAATCCAGCGTCGGATAGATCACCCCCGGGCTTGGCGTGTAATGCCCGTGCGTCAGTTGCTCAATCGCCTTGATCAACTCGTAACCGTGGCTGACGCTATGGGTCAAAATATCCAGGATGAGCAGACGCAGATCGCCATGCCCAAAAAAGCGCGGACGGCGGCTGCCGTGCCCGTGGTGATCATGATCCTGCGGATCGTGAGCGTGTCGCATCGCGTAAACCTCGTTATTTAGATATATCTAATTTTGCTTGCCTTCCTGGCAATTAGCAATCATTATCATTTAAAACTAAATCAGATATATCGTTTTTAACGTGACGAAGGCTAAAAAAATGACCACATCACATCAACGTTACCCCCAGCGCGTACGCAATGAGCTGCGCTTTCGTGAACTTACCGTCTTACGTGTTGAACGTATTGGCGCAGGATTCCAGCGTATTGTGCTGGGCGGCGAGGCGCTGGCGGGCTTCAGTTCGCAGGGCTTTGACGATCACACCAAAGTTTTTTTCCCGCAGCCGGGACAAAAAGTGGTGCCGCCCACGGTCACCGATGACGGCATCGTCTGGCCCGACGGCCCGCGTCCGGCGGCGCGTGACTATACGCCGCTGTATGACGCCGAGCGTCATGAACTGGCGCTGGATTTCTTTATTCATGATGGCGGCGTGGCCAGCAGCTGGGCGCTACAGGCCCGCGAAGGCGATAGCCTGACCATCGGCGGCCCGCGCGGTTCGCTGGTGGTGCCGGAGGATTACGCCTGGCAGCTTTACGTCTGCGATGAGTCCGGGATGCCCGCGCTGCGCCGTCGTCTGGAAGCTATCAGCAAGCATCCGGCACGCCCCGAGGTGACCGCCATCGTAACCATCGGCGATGAGGCATATAAGGATTATCTGGCGCATCTGGACGGGTTCAACATCGAGTGGATTATCGGACACAACGAGGACGTGCTGGCGCAACGTCTGGCACAGGTACGCGTCCCGGCGCAGGATTATTACCTGTGGATCACCGGGGAAGGGAAGGTAGTGAAAAACGTCAGCCAGCCGTTTGAAGGCGGCGAGGTTGATCCGCAGCTAATGCGGGCTGCGGCATACTGGCACGCGAAATAATCAGGCGACCGCGTCGAGCTGCGCTTCGCTCACCTGTCGTTCCAGCGCGGCGCGAACCTCGCTGAGGGCTTTCTCCTGCTGGGTAAAATACGCGTCCATATTGCTCAGGGATGACACCAGCAGCCAGGACTCCTCTTTTTCCAGTTCAGCCAGCTCGGCGACCAGGGTGTCGATTTGTTCCCGTACCTGCGCCATTTTTTTGCGGATACGTTCCAGATCGTTTAGCCGATCGCTGGCCATCATCGGCTCAAAGCCCTGATGCAGACGCGCCACCAGCGACCGGATAGCTTTGACGTCGCCGCGATGCTTTGCCTGATTGAGCTGCACCATCATGGCGTTGGCTTCATCTTTCAGTTCATCCGCCACCAGATCCGGATGACAGAGTTTGCTGGCCTGACGCCACAGCCGTTTGAGTTCGGTTTGATCTTCTTCTGACAGCTGACGGCCTTTCCTGAAGCGGATCTCCGCATCGTGCTGCTGCTCGCGGTATTTTTCGTACTCGTCACTCGCCTCGTCGCGTGCCTGACGTGCCGGCTCTTCTTCCCGCGTTAAGCCCGTTTCCAGCTCCTGCGCTTCCGCCAGCAGATTGGCGATCAGATCGCTTTGCTGTTGCAGCTGTTTACGCGCGTCGGCTGCCTGAACCGAATCCGCCGGCAGATCGCGCCAGCGGGTAGTGAGCATCGCCAGCACATCCAGCGCCTGCGCCATATATTGCTGGCAGCGGCGATAATCCTCTTCCCGGCGCTGCCGCTCAGCCAGTTTGCGGCGCAGGTTCAGCTCCGCCAGGTTTTTACGCAACTGGAGGATCTGGGTCATCAGCGGCCCGAGGCGGTTCAGGTAAAGGTCGTTAAATTCATCTAACTGTTGAACGCGGGCATTGCGGCGGTCAATCAGATCGCGCAGACGCTCTTCCAGCGCTTTTAATTCCAGCTTGCTGGCCGCCACCTGCGGATCGCGCCACTGGGTAAGGGCGCGCTGGCTTTGCAACCAGGCGGTGATCGCCGTCATTGCTGCGGTGTAATTCTTTTCCTCAAGCGCCGCGACAATCGCCAGCAGCTCATCATTGAACGCTTCATTTTTCAGCCGCGTAAGCTGACTGACAATTATGTCGTCATCTTCCAGTTCGATGGCATTTTTGATGATTTCAAGTCGTTTGATGGGTGTGCTCATGATGCCTTTCGCTTTAGCGCTTAAGTATTTGAGTTAAGGTTAGTTGTCAGCAGAGCTACCGGAAATCATACACACGTCTGATGAATGGTGCGAGGGGGATTAGGCGGGTTTGCGATGGGTTTCGGGCATTACGTGGGATATTTCACGCAGAAAACAAAAACCCACCGAAGTGGGTTTTGCTGACAACCGTTACTGCTTAGGAATAATGAGTACCTGACCCGGATAAATTTTGTCCGGATGGCTCAGCATCGGTTTGTTAGCTTCGAAGATTTGATTGTACTTGTTAGGATCGCCGTACACCTGTTTGGAAATGGCGCTCAGGGTGTCGCCGGATTTCACGGTGTAGTAGGTGGCTTCTGCTGCGGAATCGGTGACAGACACGTTATTTTCTACCGTGCTGATACCCGCCACGTTACCGACGGCCACCTGGATTTTTTCTTTCTGCTCCTGCGTCAGGCCATCGCCCGTGACCACGGCTTTGCCGTTTTCCACTTTGACGCTAACTTTATCCGCCCCGGGAACACCTGTTTTTTTGAGATGCTCCTCAAGTTTAGTTCCCTGATCGCTGTCGTTCCCTTTCAGTGAATCCCATAACTTTTCGCCTGCATCTTTCACAAAATCAAATAAACCCATGGTTTTTCTCCTGTTCACAAGACCTT
The DNA here is from genome assembly GCF_018323985.1 of Enterobacter kobei. GTDB lineage: Bacteria > Pseudomonadota > Gammaproteobacteria > Enterobacterales > Enterobacteriaceae > Enterobacter_D > Enterobacter_D kobei_A. The sequence goes on from NZ_AP024590.1 coordinate 661,914, forward strand.
TTAATCCTGGCAAAGGAGGGAGAAAGTGCCAGTTTTTGACGAAAAGACAGGTAAAAATAGCTATGGTTTAACTCAGCTCGCTGTAAATCCCCACTACGCGACCCAGTGTCTTAATCTCATCCACGCCACATTCGAAGGGTACTTTGCCGCCAGCAACATGCAGTTTTTTACCCGGTAATAGCGTTAGCTCGCGCAGGCTAATCATGCCTTCGATATCCACCAGCCACTGGCCATCGGAAAGGGCGGCATCACGTTCAATAAAATGCAGCTTTCCTTCACTTTTTAACGCTATTCCGTTAGTGAGTTGACGTGAAAAGAGATGACTGTCGACCAGCAGATGATCCTCATCAATGAGTTTTCCTTCACTTAAAGTGAATGATGGCAGCTGAGCAGGCGCAACAGAGTTAGCATTTCCGTCGAACTTTTGACCTTCCCCGGTCATCAGCCAGGCAATGCTGGCACCGGTTTCGAGTGCACAATGTACTGCAAAATCATAAGACATATTGCCGCGCTTATAGCGGTTCTGTAGCGAGCTGGCGGCAATGTCGAAATGGTTAGCTAATTGAATTTTCTGAGAAAAACCATAAACCTCGCATATCCGATTCAATAGATCTTCATTATTAAAACTGGACTCTTTGAACATTTCTGGCATTTTCCTTATTGATAAATACCAATATTGGAATTATGATTCCATTATTGGTTTTGTTCTTCGGTCACGTTAACAAAACTCTGGCTGTTAGTGACGCAAACTTAGCTAATGGGGAATCATGCTATATGGCTTATGAAATCGCAATCATCAAAGTGTCGCCCCGTCAGGCCATTATACGCGCGTCAGTGGTGTCGCTTGTGCTGAATTCAGCCGCGCCGTCTGTGGCGCATAAACAGGAGGCATGATGGCGATTGAGGCCGTTGCAGCAACGGTTCCGCTCAGCATAAGTCAGCGTCTGGCGGGACTTAATCATGTGGCTACCTTGCGTGCTCGATATGGCAGTGACAGTGCAGAAGATGTTGAACGATTTCTTGCGGATATGCGCGATCGTCGCGATCCGCAATATGCTGAAAATCTGCGTGCATTAGCAGCTATTTTCTTTCTGGCAAAAATTCCACTGACGCGTCATGAAATCCCTTTTAGTGAACTGACAGCAGATGAGAAAACGGCGTTGATCTCAGCAATGAATCATTTTCGCGCTGTAGTGAGTTTATTTCCCAGACGGCTGACCATGCCGTTGTAAATCCAGATCATAAACGTTGGCGTCAACCCGCCGGGCATCGCTTTGCCCAAATTCAGGGTGAATCCCTTTGAAAAATAAAACGTAAATTACAGGAGAAACAGGATGGCTGATGAGATGGATCGCGCCCAACAGCGTGAGCAGGAAGACAGAGAACGGCATATTTACAATGCACGACGCCGTGTGATCGCCCCTTCGCGTTTGACCTGCGAGGAGTGTGATGCGCCGATTCCGGAAGCTCGCCGCCTTGCTATTGCTGGCGTTGCACTCTGCGTTACCTGCCAGCAAATCGCAGAACTGAAAAGTAAACATTATCGTGCCGTCTAAACCAGATATCGCGCGCGCCTATCCATGGAACGCGCCACGGGCGGCTATTGCGAGTCCGTATCGCACCCATGTCGGGCAGCAACGCTACTATCGCCGGATCATGGCGTTACTGCACGTGCAAAAGCAGCTGGCGCTGCAACCTGAATGCGTACGGCGTGAGGTTAATCGCATTACGGATGCGCTGGAAAAACATCAGGGAAGCAAGCAAGCCACAGCCTTTTTACTTCGTTTTGGCAAAAGCATGCTGCCGCGACTCGATCTTGTCGCGCATAAGTACCAGTCTGCGGGGCTAAGCCGTACGCTTTCCGGCGCGGTTTTCAGCGGGCATTTTGATACCAGGCAGCAACAGTATCTTGCGTCGCGCATGGTCAATATGCTGCATCGCTATAACCGGTTGCCGGATATGACAAAAGCCGATATCGATCTGCTGGCGGCGGATATTGCTAACTTCATCCGCGCAGAGCTGGCCGCGCTGGACGATAGCGGGTATGGCGAGCTGCAAACGTTGAATGCCTGGTACAACCATGCCGGGATTATCACCTGGCAATTTAATGTCGCCCCGCCACACTGGACAGGCAGCACGACCCGCTACTGGGATCGGGATAAGATTGCACCGGCTGTCATCCGTATGTTTAGCGATGCCTGGTGGCGCAGTCGTCTACGGCGTATAGCCGCCGCATGGCGAGAGCATCTGCAAATTGCTCTCGCTAACGTCAGCTGTAAAAAATATCTCTACGCCAGTAAAAAATGCGTTGTCGAGTGGCGGGAACAAAAGCGCCGTACGCGAGAGTATCTGAAAGGACTGGAGCTGGAAGACGAAGACGGTAATCGCATCAGTCTTATCGAAAAACACGATGGTTCGGTGGCAAATCCGGCAAAACGGCGCTGTGAACTGATGACCCGCATTCGCGGCTTCGAGAATATCTGCCTGCAACTTGGTTACGTCGGTGAATTCTTTACCCTGACCGCGCCGTCGAAATATCATGCCACCACTCGCACGGGCTATCGTAATCCCCGCTGGAACGGAGCCAGTCCCACAGACACGCAGCGGCACCTCACCAGTCTCTGGGCCTGTATCCGGGCAAAATTGCACCGCGAAGCGATCCGTATTTTTGGTATTCGCGTCGCGGAACCGCATCATGACGGCACGCCTCACTGGCATATGCTGATGTTCATGCTGCCGGAAGACGTTGTACGCGTCAGAGAGATCTTGCGTGATTATGCCTGGCAGGAGGATCCCGCCGAACTGCAAAGTGAAAAAGCAAAAAAAGCACGTTTCCATGCGGAGGCGATCGATCCGCAAAAAGGCAGCGCCACAGGCTATATCGCCAAATATATCGCTAAAAATATCGATGGTTATGCGCTTGAGGATGAAACCGATCACGATAGCGGTATGCCCCTCAAGGCGCTGGCACCCGCCGTATCGGCCTGGGCTGCTCGCTGGCATATCCGGCAGTTTCAGTTTGTTGGCGGCGCGCCGGTGACCGTTTACCGTGAACTACGACGGCTGACCGATCCTCAGGTTGCCCGGGGACTGAGCGTCGAGTTTGCCGCGGTGCATGATGCTGCCGACGCCGGTGACTGGGCAGGTTATGTGAATGCACAGGGCGGGCCTTTTGTGCGGCGGGATGCATTGCAGGTGCGCGCCCTCTATGTATCACGGCAGGAATATAATCAGTACGGCGAAGCGGTATTCTGCATTCGCGGTGTTTATGACGTGCTGGTGGGACCTGGTTCGCCGATCCTTACGCGAATTAAGCAATGGAAGATTGTGCCAAAACGTATACCGGATATTGATGCTGGTAATAAGGCCACGTCAGGGTCTTCTTGGAGTTCTGTCACTAACTGTACGCAGTACGAGAAGGTGGCCTGGGATCGTGACCTCAGCATTCCGCTAAACCGCGTCGAACGACGACGGCTGACACTCCGGCTCAAAGGACAAAAAAGGGCCGGCGGGAAAACCTTTCGGCATGGCACACAGACACAGCGTGATGCCATCGCACGAGCGACAGACGAAATACAGTTGCTCACTGGCGTTACCCTTAACCGGGGCGAAGCGCTGCATCTGATCATGGGTGGAAAAAGTCATATCAGCGGGAAATGGTGCCGGGGATCGGCTGACGGTGAAATATTTCCTGCTCGTCCTTCATACGAGGCCCGGGTCAGAAAAATCCTTAAGCGCGCTGCGGCTTTAGCGCAGGCCGCAGAACCAGGGACTGAGTAATTTACATCTATATCATGCACATACAGAGAAGGCTGACTGACATTTTTTCTTCCCATTTTTTGTGTTTACGTGCTACTGTATGTTTATACAGTATCTCACTGGGAGGTCTTGTGGGTAACGAGCTAAATGAGCGGGTCATGCTGGAACGGGTCGAGATGATTGCGCGATTGACGACCGAAGGGGTATGCCATGAAAGGGATCGAGAGATCGCCCTTGATCTGATCGCAGAAATCGCACGGGGAAATTTAATGAACAGCAACGCCTTTTCGGTGGTGTTTTCCGCCTCGCCTTTCGAAAAAAAATGAACAAAAGATAGCCGCTGACTCTCGTCTGCCGGAAGCGCCCGCCCAAAAACCTCATGCTCAGGCATGGGGTTTTTTTATGCCTGTTGTTAAGGATCGTCGTATTTAACCGGTGCCGTTGTGCAGGCACTCAGCCTTCCGACAAAGCTAGTGAAGGCAGGGCAGGGGCTGGAAACTAACCCTGTACCACACTGTTGATCCTTAACTACCCCGGAGGCGTATTTATGAAGACCTATGCGTTACAGGGCGACACCCTCGACGTTATCTGCGACCGCTACTACGGACGAACGGCGGACGTTTTCGAAACCGTGCTCGCGGCGAATCCTGGTCTCGCGGAGTTGGGCGTGGTGCTGCCGCACGGCACGAGCGTGGAATTACCGGTAGTCGCGTCATCACCCGTCACAGCGAGCGTAAATTTGTGGGATTGAATATCGAGAAAGTCACCTCGTTTATCGCCTACTGGTTGAGCGTGGCGCTTGCCGCGTTTGGTGCCATGACGCCGCAAGATTTCGCCGCTTACTTTGGCGTGCTGGGCGTTGTGCTGACCGTCAGTGTGAACTGGTATTACCGCCGTAAAAGTTACGCACTGTTAGCCATGCAGCTTAAGCAGAGCGGCCTGCTGGGAGAGGAAATCAACGATGTCCTCAATCGTTAAGCGTTGTAGCCTGGCTGCGGTGCTGGCGCTGGCAACTCTGGTGCCAGACTTTCGTCTGCTCACTACCTCGCCGGCGGGTCTGGCGCTGATTGCCGATCTGGAAGGATGCCGCCTGCGCCCTTACCAGTGCAGTGCGGGTGTGTGGACTAGCGGCATTGGCCATACCGCCGGGGTGGTGCCGGCACGGGACATTACTGAACGCGAGGCCGCTGCCGATCTGGTGGCTGATGTGCTTAATGTTGAGCGGCAACTGGCCCACTGCGCACCCATCGCAATGCCATCCTCAGTCTACGATGCACTGGTCAGTTTTACATTTAACGTCGGCAGCGGGGCGGCCTGTGATTCGACGCTGGTGTCGCTGATTAAGCATCGACAGTGGGCGCTGGCGTGCGACCAACTTCCCCGCTGGGTGTACGTCAATGGTGTGAAAAACAAAGGTCTGGAAAACCGCCGACAGCGTGAACGTGCCTACTGCATGAAGGGGGCGCAATGAAAATCCTCACCACCTTGCTGGTGCTGGCGGTTCTCCTCACGGGTTGGCTGGTGCATAAAAACACCCGGCTTCGCGATGCCATCGACAAGGCGGAACATGCCGCCAGCACACAGCGAAACCGCGCAGAAGGACTCGAAAATCAGCTTCATGTTGCCACCACGCTGGCGGTGCAGCATGAGCAGGCTCAGGTTCTGTTACGTCAGAAGCTGGATACCGCCGCCGCGCGTGATGTCCGGCGCGAACAGCAGCTCAAAAGGTTACTTAATGAAAATGAAGACTTTCGTCGCTGGTACGGCACCGCTCTGCCTGATGCTGTGCGTCGGGTGCACCAGCGTCCCGCCTGCGTCTCCGCCGGTGACTGTTTACAACGGTTGTCCGAAAGTCAGTCTGTGCCCAATGCCGGGCAGCGATCCTCTCACTAACGGCGATCTCAGCGCCGATATACGCCAACTGGAACGCGCGCTGGAAAGCTGTGCGCTGCAGGTGGAAACCCTCAAACATTGCCAGGATGATTTAGATGCAAAAACCCGACAGTCTGCGTCAGGCGCTCCTTAATGCGGTACCAGCGCTACGCAGCCATCCCGACACGCTGCGTCTTTACGTGGCGGGCGGCAATATTGCTGCGACCCTTGCTCCTTCATTGTCATTCGAAAAACAGTACAGCCTCAATGTCGCGATCACAGATTTTAATGATGATATTGATCTCCTTCTGGTACCAGTAATGGCCTGGCTGCGTGAAAACCAGCCGGACATTATGTCCACCGATGAAGGGCGTTCGAAGGGCTTTACTTTTTATGCCGACATTAATGCCGGACGTAGCGTGAATATCACCCTAAACCTGCTGCTGACCGAGCGTACGCTTGTCAAAGAAAATGAGGCCGGCCTGTATGCGGAGAATCTTCCTGAGCCGCTGCCGGCAGAGCCGGTAGCGCGGCCGATGATGCTGTATATCAATGGCGAACTGGTGAGCCAGTGGACTGAGTAATGAAGACGTTGTGCCATGCCTGGCGAAACGAGCCTTGATTGCCGCCGGACGCCCGCGGCGGCATCCTTTGCAGTATGAACACACTCGCAAATATTCAGGAACTGGCCCGCGTGCTGCGCAACATGATCCGCACCGGCATCATCGTCGAAACAGACCTTGATACCGGTCGCTGTCGTGTGCAGACCGGCGGCATTTATACCGACTGGCTTCCATGGCTGACTCAGCGTGCCGGGCGTTCACGAACATGGTGGGCGCCCTCCATTGGCGAGCAGGTTCTGCTGCTGGCCGTAGGCGGCGAGCTTGATACGGCCTTTGTGCTGCCAGGCATTTTCTCTGATGACCATCCCGCACCGTCGGCTTCGGCGGATGCATGGCGCGTCGTTTTTCCCGACGGCGCGGTCATGGAGTACGAACCCAAAAACAGTGCGCTAACCGTCAGCGGCATTAAAACCGCTGATGTGACGGCCTCCGGTTCGCTTACCGCAACCGTACCCGAGGTGCTGATCAGGGCATCCACGCGTATCACTCTCGATACCCCTGAGGTGATCTGCACAAACAAACTCACCACCGCCACGCTGGAGGTACAACAGGGCGGGAAGTTGCAGGGCAACATTGACCATACCAGTGGCGCATTCACCTCCAATGGGGTGCAGGTAGATAACCACAACCACGGCAGTGTCCAGAGCGGCGGAAGCTGGACTAAGGGGATCAAATGACAGCGCGTTATATCGGCTTTGGCCGGAGCGATGGGCGAACCATTACCGATACCGACCACATCAGCCAGAGTCTGAACGACATTCTGCGTACGCCCGTGGGTTCACGGGTGATGCGCCGTGATTATGGCTCCCTGCTGGCGGCAATGATCGACCAGCCCCAAACGCCAGCGCTTGAACTGCAAATCATGGTGGCTTGTTATGTCGCCATTCTCAAATGGGAACCCCGCATTACCCTGAGCGCGGTGGCCACCGAGCGTCAGGCGGGCGGGAAAATGATCGTTAATCTGACCGGCCAGCATGCCGACACCGGCGAAAGCCTTTCTTTAACCCTTCCATTGAGTTGAAACCATGCCGATTATCGACCTGAGCCAGCTCCCCGTGCCGGATCTGGTGGAAGAACTGGACTTTGAAAACATCCTTTCTGAGCGGAAAGCGACGCTGGTTTCGCTCTATCCACAGAATGAGCAGGATGCCATTGCCCGTACGTTGTCTCTGGAGTCAGAGCCGATCGTTAAGCTGCTTGAAGAGAACGCCTATCGTGAAGTTATCTGGCGTCAGCGGGTCAACGAAGCCGCCCGGGCAGTGATGCTGGCCTATGCGGCGGGAAACGATTTGGATGTGTTAGCAGCCAATAATAACACCGAACGCCTGCTTATTACCCCAGCAGATGACTCCACTTTGCCGCCAACGCCAGCCGTGAGCGAGTCCGATACAGATTTGCGGTTGCGGGCGCAGCAGGCCTTTGAAGGGCTGAGTGTCGCCGGACCGACGGGGGCATATGAATATCACGGTCGTAGTGCAGACGGGCGAGTTGCAGATATATCCGTCCTTAGTCCGACGCCAGCGTGCGTCACTATTACCGTGTTATCCCATGAGGGGGATGGTACTGCCAGGGCTGACTTGCTGGCGGCGGTTGAAGCGGCGCTGAGTGCCGAAGATGTACGTCCAGTAGGCGACCGTGTAACGGTGCAGGCGGCGACGATTGTGCCGTATCAAATTGATGCCACGCTTTATTTCTATCCCGGCCCTGAAGCGGAACCGATCCGCCAGGCTGCGGAACAGCAGTTAAAAGAGTATGTCAGCTCGCAGCGTCGGTTGGGACGCGACATTCGTCAGTCGGCAATTTATGCCGCGCTGCATATTGAAGGGGTTCAGCGCGTAGAGCTGGCTGCCCCGCTGACCGACATCGTACTGGAAAAGCATCAGGCATCGTACTGCACCCAATATCGGATCAACGCAGGGGGCACGGATGAGTAACGATCGCATACTGCCGCCTGGCTCCTCTCCCCTGGAAGTGGCCGCCGCAGAAGCGGCAGCGCAGATCGCTCGCGTACCTGTACCGCTGCGCACGCTCTGGAACCCGTGGCAGTGTCCGGTGGCGCTTTTGCCGTGGCTTGCCTGGGCGCTGTCCGTTGACCGCTGGGATTTTAACTGGCCAGAGGGCACCAAACGTAGCGTGATAGCGTCCTCATTTTTCGTTCATCAGCATAAAGGCACCATCAGCGCATTGCGACGGGTTGTCGAGCCACTCGGTTATTTGATCGAGGTGCGCGAGTGGTGGCAGCTCAATGAGGCACCTGGCACGTTTCGACTTATTGTCGGGGTGCTCGATCTTGGCATTACTGATGCGATGTATCAGGAGCTTGAGCGGCTGATTGAAGATGCAAAACCGGCAAGCCGCCATCTTATTGGCCTTGCGATCAGCCTGAGCTCAGGAGGGACAGCATATGCAGAGGCAGGATGCTACGACGGCGATGCTATGACGGTTTACCCCTACCTCCCTGAGGAAATTGTTGTCGAGGGGGGATCTTACCCGGCGTTGTCTATCCATTTCATTGATAACATGAGAGTAAATGCATGACTGCGAAATTTTTTGCCATTCTGACTCATCAGGGCGCGGCACGGCTGGCGAACGCTACCGCGCTCGGTACTAAACTTAACCTGACACAAATGGCCGTTGGGGACGCGAACGGCGCGCTGCCAGTACCCGATCCGGCGCAGACTGCATTAATTAACCTGAAGCGCATCGCGCCCCTGAATATGCTGAGCGTCGATCCAAATAACGGTAATCAAATCATTGCTGAACAAATCATCCCGGAAAATGAGGGGGGATTTTGGATCCGGGAAATCGGTCTTTATGATGATGCGGGCGTACTGATTGCCGTGGCGAACTGCCCGGAGACCTATAAGCCGCAATTGCAGGAGGGAAGCGGCCGTACGCAGACCATTCGCATGGTGCTCATCGTCTCAAGTACGGCTGCCGTCACGTTGAAAATTGACCCGTCCGTGGTGCTGGCAACACGCAAATATGTGGATGATAAGGTTATTGAGGTAAAAGCGTACGCAGATGATCTGATGAGAAAGCATGTTGATGATGCCAATCCGCATCAACAATACCCGCTTATCAAAAAGGCGCTAAAAGATTATGTAGATGCAGGATTGCTGTCGCAACTTCACGAAAATCTTGGGTTGGGGGACGCAGCAAAAAGGCGAGTAGGTAACATGGGTTATGGGCTTCCGGATGCTAATATCCCAGATATGAATTATTTTCCTGCCGTATACTCTGATAATGGTTGGTCAAAAATCCCTAGTGGTTTAATTATTCAGTGGGGAGCAGCGCAAATAACAGCACAAGATCAGATAGTCGCTTTACCTATCGCATTTCCTAATATGGCGTTTCAAGCCGTGTCATCGGATAGCGGCGGCGGTGCATATGCAGTTGGGGTTTCAACTTATTACAACGACCGTCTGATATTTAGAATTGATGGCTCGCGCTTCGGTGGCGGCACGGTTGTATGCCGATATATTGCACTTGGATTTTAATTACTGAGGTATTTATGTATTTTTTCTCTGCAACAACGTCAAATTTTTATCCTGAAATTTTAAAGCCTGATTACGATAAGTCACATACCTGGCCTGATGACGCAATTCAGGTATCAGAAGATATTTATTTAGAATATTCAGCAATGCCGCCTGACGGAAAAGAGCGAGGTGCTGATAAACATGGATATCCAGCATGGGTTAATCTAGCACCACCAACGCCAGAGCAATTAAAAGCGACAGCTGAAAAAAAGAAATTACAGCTACGAGCTACTGCTGACCAAGAGATTGAGTGGCGTCAGGATGCGGTAGACGAAAGAATTGCTTCAGACGACGAAATCGCAGATTTAGCGGCGTGGAAAAAATATCGCGTGTTACTGATGCGGGTTGATACAACAAGTCTGGACTGGCCAGAACCACCAAAATAAAAAAACGGGCTTTTGCCCGTTTTTTTATTTTCACTGCTGTTGTGCCAGACCTTATCCAGCCCTGATAAATAGCGTCTAAAGCATACTAAGTAGAAAATATCACTCACCCAAACACCACGGAGTTAAACGGATGAGTGATTTCCATCATGGCGTACAGGTTGTCGAAATTAACGATGGCACCCGCGTCATTTCCACAGTTTCTACCGCAATTGTAGGTATGGTCTGTACGGCCAGCGACGCAGACGCGGCGACATTTCCCCTTAATGAACCTGTCCTGATCACCAGCGTGCAAAGCGCCATTGGCAAAGCGGGTAAGAAAGGCACGCTAGCTGCGGCGTTACAGGCGATTGCCGACCAGGCGAAACCGGTTATCGTAGTCGTTCGTGTTGAAGAAGGCAAAGGTGAAGACGAGCAGTCCGCACTCGCGCAGACCGTATCGAATATCATCGGTACCACGGATGCTAACGGTAAATACACGGGCCTGAAAGCGCTACTCACCGCTGAAGCAGTTACCGGCGTTAAGCCACGTATTCTTGGCGTACCAGGTTTCGACAGCCTGGAAGTGGCCACAGCCCTCGCGCCTGTCTGCCAGAAGCTGCGTGCATTTGGCTACGTCAGCGCCTGGGGGTGTAAAACCCTTTCAGAAGCCATGTTGTATCGCGACAATTTCAGCCAGCGCGAGCTGATGGTGATCTGGCCAGATTTCCTGACATGGGATACGGCAACCAGTACAACCGCAAATGCATTTACCATCGCCCGTGCGCTTGGGCTGCGTGCCAAAATCGACCAGGAGCAGGGCTGGCACAAAACCCTGTCTAACGTTGGCGTGAATGGCGTCACCGGTATCAGCGCCTCGGTGTTCTGGGATTTACAGGAATCCGGAACGGATGCTGACCTGCTGAACGAAGCTGGCGTCACCACGCTTGTACGTAAAGACGGCTTCCGTTTTTGGGGCAACCGAACCTGCTCAGACGATCCGTTATTTTTGTTTGAGAACTATACCCGTACCGCACAGGTTATCGCCGACACCATGGCGGAGGCGCATATGTGGGCGATCGATAAGCCGATTACCGCCACGCTCATTCGCGACATCATTGACGGCATCAATGCCAAATTCCGCGAGCTGAAAACCAGCGGTTATATCGTAGATGCCACCTGCTGGTTTGATGAAAGCGCTAATGACGCCCTGAGCGTTAAAGCCGGAAAACTGTATATCGATTATGACTATACGCCGGTTCCACCTCTTGAAAACCTGACTCTGCGCCAGCGCATCACCGATAAATATCTGGTGAATCTGGTTTCCTCCGTCAACAGCAAATAAGGAGCCTGATTAAATGGCCATGCCGCGCAAACTTAAATTAATGAATGTCTTCCTGAATGGATACAGCTATCAGGGGGTTGCTAAATCTATCACTTTGCCAAAGCTGACCCGCAAGCTTGAGAACTACCGTGGCGCGGGAATGAACGGTGTCGCGCCGATCGATCTGGGCCTTGATGATGATGCCCTGTCGATGGAGTGGGCGCTCGGCGGTTTTCCGGATGCGGTGATCTGGGAGCTGTACGGTGCAACCGGTGCAGACGCCGTGCCGATCCGCTTCGCGGGTTCTTATCAGCGTGACGATACTGGTGACACGGTGGCGGTAGAGGTGGTCATGCGTGGCCGCCAGAAAGAGATCGACACCGGTGAAAATAAACCGGGCGAAGATACTGAGTCGAAAATCTCAGTGGTGTGTACCTATTACAAACTGACAATCGACGGTAAAGAGCTGGTGGAAATCGACACCATCAACATGATTGAGAAAATCAACGGTGTAGATCGGCTGGAGCCGCATCGCCGCAATATCGGCCTGTAATGTTTTCCCGGCCAGTTCCCTCTGGCCGGGCCATTCTGAACATGTACTGAGAAGAGAGAACGATGAACAACGAAACCACAGTTACGCTGGAAAATCCGATTAAACGCGGCGAACAGACGATTGAACACGTCGCCCTCATGAAGCCGAACGCTGGCACACTGCGCGGTGTAAGCCTTGCGGCGGTCGCTAACTCGGAAGTGGACGCGCTCATCAAGGTACTGCCGCGTATGACCGCTCCGATGCTGACCGAGCAGGAGGTCGCAGCGCTGGAATTGCCCGATCTGGTGGCGCTGGCTGGCAAGGTGGTAGGTTTTTTGTCGCCGAGTTTGGTGAAGTAGCGTTCCCAAAAAAATTGTCGGTTGATGACCTGATGGCGGATATTGCAGTGATTTTTCATTGGCCGCCCGCAGCGTTATATCCGATGAGCCTGACCGAACTCATCACATGGCGCGAAAAAGCGCTCCAGCGAAGCGGATACATACATGAGTAACAACGTGTCGTTACAGATATTACTCAGGGCCGTTGACCAGGCGTCTCGCCCGTTTAAATCCATCCAGGACGCGAGTCGAACGCTGTCGGCGGCGATCGGAACGACCCAAAATCAGTTGCAGGAGTTAAATGGTCAAGCCGCGCAAATTGAAGGGTTTCGCCATACCCGAGCACAGGTTACTGCAACGGGACAGGCACTGGAAAAAGCCAGGCAAGATACCGCAGCACTGGCTATACAACTGAAAATGAGCGGACAGCCCACGCTGATGCAGGCTCAGGCGATGGATCAAGCACGTAAAAGCACCGCCGCGCTTGAACAGCAGCATATCAGTCTGCGTCTCTCACTCCAGCGTCAGCGTCAGGAACTTGGCAAAGCGGGTATCAATACCCGTACGCTGGTCACTGATGAGCGACGCGTGAGAACCAGTGTCAGTGAGACCACGGTACAGCTTGAGCGGCAACAAACAGCGCTGACTCACGTTAATGCTCAGCGCACAAAAATCACGCAGATCAGCGATCGTTATCAGGCGGGTAAAGCGCTGGCGGATAAGGTCTCAGCCACGGGAGCCGCCAGTATGACGGTAGCAAAAACGGGTCTGGCTTTGCTCAAGCCTGGCTATGATGCCGCGCAAAAAAATGCCGTCTCGCAGGGGCGCTCCGTGATGGAGACAGCATCTGGCAGCGTAGCGGATACGGGTACCATGCTGACGACAGCGAATGGTCATCCTGGCCAGCCTGTTGCGCTGAGGGAAGGTAACCTGGGAGGCGATCTGGCAGGGTTGCAATCGGCCTATGAAGCACTAAGTACTCAGCTGTTTGCACAGCAAGAGTCATCGTTGCGTGGCCTCGTACAAAGCGCCACCAATTTTATGCTGACGCTTGATGGCTGGATCCAGCGCAACCAGGGGCTGGCGCAAACTATCGGCGTGATCACCACGGTGGTCACGGTCGCGGCTGGAGCGATTGGCGGCATTGGTATGGTTGCCGGGCCGGTGATCGGCGCCATCAATGGGATTATTGCTGTTGCAGGATTACTCGGTACGGTATCAACAACCGTATTTGGCGGGATCATCGCGATTATCGGTGCGGTGAGCTGGCCTGTCATCGCTGCGGTGGCCGCGATTGCTGCTGGTGCGTTACTGGTTCGTAAATACTGGGAGCCGCTGAGTGCGATCTTTGGTGGCGTGATGCAGGGGATCATTGAGGCATTTGCGCCCTTTGAGGGGGTGATTTCCCGACTACAGCCGGTATTTGACTGGCTTGGTGAAAAGTTGCAGGCCGTATGGCAGTGGTTTGCTGATCTGATTGCACCCGTTAAAGCGACGCAGGATACGCTTGCCAGTTGTCGTGACTTCGGTCTGATGGTCGGTCAGGCGTTGTCGGCAGCCTTCTTCGCACCACTTAACATCGTTACTACGCTCTGGGATAAAGCCTCTGGCCTGCTGGAAAGTCTGGGTCTGGTGAAAAAGGAGTCGGCAGAACTGGAGAAGGTTGCGAGAAGCGCGCCGTCCCGGATGGCAGTGCAGCCTGTGTTACCCACGTTCAGCTCAGAGACTACAGCGGTCAGTGCAAATACTCAGCCCTGGCAGCCTGTTAAAGCACCTGCGGGCAACAGTAGTGGTCATATCGATAACAGCAGTACGGCACTCAACTTTTATCTGAATGCCCCCCCGGAGCAGGGGCAGCAACTGCGCAGGCAGATCATCAGCATTCTGGAGGAACACGAACGCAACAAGTCCATAAACCAGAATTCAGCTATGCGACATAACGGAGGGTAAAACAATGATGCTCGCACTCGGCATGTTTGTATTTATGCGTCAGACGTTGCCGTTTCAGACGATGCAGCGCGACGCGACCTATCTTTGGGCCGCAAATAAACGTGTGGGTAAGCGTGATGCGTTTCAGTTTACGGGCATCGGAGATGACAGCGTGACGCTTCAGGGGGCGCTCTATCCCGAGCTGACCGGCGGCGTCCTGTCTCTTTCCGCATTGCGACTGATGGCCGGGGAAGGGCGTGCGTGGCCGCTACTGGATGGTCAGGGAATGATATACGGGATGTTTGTCATCAAAAGCGTAACCGAATCAGGCACTAGTTTTTATCCTGATGGTTCGCCCCGGAAAATTGACTTTACGCTGAAACTGACCCGCGTGGATGAATCCCTTATCGCGATGTTTGGCGACATTGGCAAACAGGCTGAAATGTTGCTTGGTAAAGCGGGCGAGATGGGGACAAAACTCACCGGCATGATGGGGGCAGGCTGATGCTGGATGCACTGACAAATAACGCTGGCGGTGTGCGGACACCTGATTTTTTGTTGTTGCTCGGCAAAAAAGATATTACCCGAAATATCAGCAAGCGTCTGATCAGCATGACGCTGACGGATAACCGCGCGTTTGAAGTTGACCAGTTAAACATTTTGCTGGATGACACTGATGGGCTGCTTGAACTGCCTGCACGTGGCGCGGTGCTGACGCTGTTTCTGGGCTGGAAGGAGACGTCGCTGGTGGAGAAGGGAAGCTTCACCGTGGATACGGTCGAGCATCGTGGCTCGCCGGACACTGTGACCCTGGTTGCCCACAGTGCTGATTTGAGCGGAGCGCTTAATGCCGGGCAAGAGGAGTCGTGGCATGACACGACATTGGGTGCGATTGTGGAAAGCATTGCCGCACGGCACGCCTTGACCCCCTGTATTGCCGCGGAGCTCGCGGGGATCCCCGTTCCGCATATTGATAAATCTCAGGAGTCCGATGCGGTATTTCTGACCCGACTTGCCGATCGAAATGGCGGTGAGGTGGCTATCAAAGCCGATCGATTATTGCTCATGAAAGCAGGCCGGGGTGTTAGCGTCAGTGGTAAGCCTGTAGCCCCTGTGACGCTAACGCGCAGCGATGGCGACCAACATGTTTTTAGCATTGCCGATCGGCAGGCCTATAGTGGCGTCACGGCCCGTTGGCTGGATACCAAAGATCCGAAGCAGCAACAGCAGAAGGTGAGTGTTGATCTAAAATTAAAAGCGCAGCCAAAGAATGCCGTCGTGCACCCGAACGCCGCTCCTGTCAAAAAAAACCAGGCAGCTAACGCGCCGGACGTGAAGGAGAATGAATACCTCTTTGGCAAAGCTGGCAACGTGTTTGCTATTACTACCGTCTTTGCCACGAAAGCGCAGGCTATACGTGCTGCGCAGGCTAAATGGGATAAGCTACAGCGTGATAAAGTAGAGTTTACGATTAATCTTGCTATCGGCCGGGAAGCGCTTTACCCCGAGACGCCGGTTAAGGTGACAGGTTTTAAGCGCATTATTGATGAGCAGCCATGGATCATCACCAGAGTGGTCCACACTATCAATGACAATGGCTTCACGACGGCGCTAAAGCTTGAGGTGAATATTTCTGATGTGGATTTTGAAACAAAAATCGACGAAGTGGCTTTTCAATAAGTGAATTTAAGCGTACTATTGATTCACATAAAGTGAATTGAGGGTGAGTGCTATGTTTCATTGTCCTAAATGTCATCACGCAGCGCATGCGCGAACCAGTCGTTACCTGAGTGAGAATACGAAAGAACGCTATCATCAATGCACCAACATTCATTGCAGCTGTACGTTTGTGACAATGGAATCCGTTGAGCGCTATATTGTTTCATCTGCCAGGACGGCGACACAGGATGAGCAGCGTGCAGGAGCGTGATAAAAACGTGCTGAGAATTAATAGCTGGGCATAAAAAAAGCCACCGAAAGGTGGCTTAATTATATGCTTTTAAAGCTAAATTCTGGTGGCCCCTGCTGGACTTGAACCAGCGACCAAGCGATTATGAGTCGCCTGCTCTAACCACTGAGCTAAGGGGCCGTGGCGGGGGATTATAATGTAACTTCCCGCTTCAATCCAGCCATAAGCGTGTACCTGCCGTTTTTATAAACAACCTATAATCAATCCTTTATACTTCATAGATGATCCCATAACTGGAGCTTTAGATGATCAACGATATTCTCGCGCCTGGCCTGCGGGTGGTGTTCTGCGGGATTAATCCCGGTAAATCGTCGGCGCACACGGGTTTTCATTTTGCGCATCCGGGCAATCGCTTCTGGAAAGTGATCCACCAGGCGGGCTTTACCGATGAGCTGCTGAAGCCTGAGGAGGAGATGCGTCTGCTGGATACCCGCTGCGGTATCACCATGCTGGTGGAGCGGCCCACGGTGCAGGCCAGCGAGGTTGACCTGCACGAGCTGCGTACCGGTGGCCGTGAGCTGATTAAGAAGATAGAGGACTATCAGCCCGATGCGCTGGCGATCCTCGGCAAGAAAGCCTATGAGCAGGCATTCAGCCTGCGTGGGGTGAGCTGGGGCAAGCAAAAGATCACTATTGGCGCAACCCAGGTGTGGGTGCTGCCGAATCCGAGCGGCCTGAACCGGGCGACGCTGGATAAGCTGGTCGAAGCGTACCGGGAATTAGATGAAGCGCTGATCGTGCGCGGTTTATAGCACCCATAAAAAAACCCTCCGAAGAGGGCTTTTTACGGGTGGCTTGTGGGCGATTAATCGTCCAGGAAGCTGCGCAGTACTTCAGAACGGCTCGGATGGCGCAGTTTACGCAGCGCCTTCGCTTCGATCTGACGGATACGCTCGCGGGTTACGTCGAACTGTTTACCCACTTCTTCCAGCGTGTGGTCGGTGTTCATATCGATACCGAAACGCATACGCAGAACTTTCGCTTCACGGGCGGTCAGGCCAGCCAGTACGTCATGGGTGGCGGCACGCAGGCTCTCGGTGGTGGCAGAGTCCAGCGGCAGCTCGAGGGTGGTATCCTCGATGAAATCACCCAGATGCGAATCTTCATCGTCGCCGATCGGCGTTTCCATGGAGATCGGCTCTTTGGCGATTTTCAGCACTTTACGGATTTTGTCTTCCGGCATCAGCATGCGCTCGGCCAGCTCTTCCGGCGTCGGTTCACGACCCATTTCCTGCAGCATCTGGCGGGAGATACGGTTGAGCTTGTTGATGGTCTCAATCATATGCACCGGAATACGGATGGTGCGCGCCTGATCCGCGATGGAGCGGGTGATCGCCTGACGGATCCACCAGGTTGCGTAGGTGGAGAACTTATAACCACGACGGTATTCAAACTTATCAACCGCTTTCATCAGGCCGATGTTGCCTTCCTGAATCAGATCGAGGAACTGCAGACCGCGGTTGGTGTATTTCTTGGCGATAGAAATAACCAGACGTAAGTTCGCTTCCACCATCTCTTTCTTCGCACGACGCGCTTTCGCTTCGCCAATGGACATACGACGGTTGATGTCTTTTACCTGCTCAATGGTCAGGCCGGTCTCTTCTTCAATCTGCTGCAGCTTCTGCAGGCCACGATGCACGTCGTCTGCCACTTCATGCAGTTTTTCAGACCACGGTTTGTTCATCGCGATAGCCGCGTTGAACCAGGTTTCGCTGGTTTCGTTGCCGGTGAACAGCGTGATAAAGTTTTTCTTCGGCATTTTGCACTGTTCAACGCACAGCTTCATGATCAGGCGTTCCTGGGTACGCACGCGATCCATCATGACGCGCATGCTGTTAACCAGGTAGTCGAACTGTTTTGGCACCAGGCGGAACTGCTTGAACACTTCCGACAGCTTCAGGATCTCTTCCTGGGCGCTGGCGTGGCTGCGGCCTTTCGCTTTGATGGTGTCACGGGCAACCATATACTGCGTGCGCAGTTCGGCAAACTTCTCGCGAGCCAGTTCAGGGTCGATGCTGTTATCGTCGTCGCTGTCGTCGTCTTCTTCGTCTTCGTCTTCTTCGTCGGTCGCCAGCTCTTCGGTGGACAGTTCAGAACCGACATGCGTCGCGGTCGGCGCCAGATCTTCTTCTGCGTTCGGATCGACAAAGCCGGTGATGAGGTCAGACAGGCGCGCTTCTTCCGCTTCCACACGATCGTACTGCTCAAGCAGATAGGTGATCGCTTCCGGATATTCGGCAACGGAGCACTGAACCTGGTTGATCCCGTCTTCGATACGTTTGGCGATGTCGATTTCGCCTTCGCGGGTCAACAGCTCAACGGTACCCATTTCACGCATGTACATGCGCACCGGGTCGGTGGTACGTCCGATTTCAGACTCAACGCTGGACAGCACCTGTGCGGCAGCCTCTTCCGCATCTTCATCGGTGTTGTTTGAGTTTTCAGCAAGCAGCAGATCATCGGCGTCCGGTGCTTCTTCCATCACCTGGATGCCCATGTCGTTGATCATTTGGATGATGTCTTCGATCTGATCGGAGTCGACGATATCTTCCGGCAGATGGTCATTGACCTCGGCATAGGTCAGATAGCCTTGCTCCTTACCACGTTGGACAAGAAGTTTCAGCTGTGACTGCGGGTTTTGCTCCATAAGACGGTATCCACACTTAATTCATGAGGGTTGGTGTTGGTCGGCGAAACAAAGCCGCCAACATAAGCTAATGAGGGCTTACTTATATTTTTGCCGCTGCCCTTCAGTGCGGCTGCCGGGATCTTCCCGAACGATATTCGGCACTTAAGCCGTTAAATTCATTTGCGGGCGCGCGCTTCTGTAATGACGCGCACCTCTTCGCGCTCCGCTGGCGTCAACCCGTGGGTGCGCGAGCGAGCGATTAATTCTGAGAGCCGAAGCTCAAGTACCGAGTCGAACATGTGGTTCAGCGAGTCGGTGAACGTTTTTTCCGCAATGTCCTTATCAGCTATATCGTCCCACATGGACAGCTTTTCAAGGGTTGCGGCTTCATTTGTGCCACGATACTGCTCTAACAACTGGCCAGTGGTCAGGCCCGGCTGTGACAAACAAGTGTTGACCAGTTCAGCAAATAAGCCAAGTCCGGGCAGCTTTTCCTGATTCAGACCTTCCAGCGGCGGCACAAGCGGTGCAAGCTCCGGATTCTGAACCAGCAGTCCTATCAGTATACGCATGGTTGTGCGTTTTAGCTGAGGCACGGGCCGGACGGTGCCATTTTCGGACTGTTTGGGCATTAAACGTTCAAGCTGGTTATCGTCAAGAATGCCCAGTTTGTTACCTAATTCTTGCCGTAAATAGATACGAAGTGTTTCACCCGGTACCTGAGTAATCAGCGGCAGCGCCAGCGTGCTGAGCTGCGCACGTCCGTCCGGGGTGCTCAAATCGACCTGCGGCATCAGACTGTTAAACAAAAACGTGGAGAGCGGCTGAGCCTGCTCCATCCGCGCTTCGAACGCGTCTTTACCTTCTTTACGCACCAGCGTATCGGGATCTTCGCCATCCGGCAGAAACATAAAGCGTAACTGTCGGCCGTCAGTCATAAACGGCAGGGCGGTCTCCAGCGCGCGCCAGGCGGCGTCTCTGCCTGCCCGATCGCCGTCGTAACAGCAAATCACGCTGTTAGTGACGCGAAACAGCAGCTGAATATGTTCAGCGGTGGTGGACGTACCCAGCGAGGCGACTGCATAGTTAATGCCGTACTGCGCCAGGGCGACCACATCCATATAGCCTTCGACCACCAACAGGCGGGGCGGTTCCGCATTGTCCTGCTGGGCTTCATACAGGCCGTAAAGCTGGCGGCCTTTATGGAAAATATCGGTTTCCGGGGAGTTCAGATATTTTGGCGTGTCATCGCCAAGTACCCGTCCACCAAAACCAATGACCCGTCCGCGCTTATCGCGGATAGGGAACATCACGCGGTCGCGAAAACGGTCGTAGCTGCGTCCCTTATCGTTGGTGACCAGCATGCCGGCATCGGTCAGCGACTGACGATTATCCTGGTTGCCGCCAAAACGCTTTAATACGTTGTCCCAGCCGGGAGGGGCAAAACCAATGGCAAATCGCGTGATGACATCGTTGCTTAAGCCGCGGGTAGCCAGATACTGGCGGGCACGCTCGGCGACCGGCTGCGACAAGGATTGTTGATAAAACGTGTTCAGGCCTTCCATTAACTGATAGAGACTTTGCCGCTGATGGCGTTCTATCTGGGTCAGCCCGCTGCCTGCTTCAAAAGGCACTTCGAGATTGTGCATGGCCGCCAGTTCTTCTACGCTTTCCACGAACTCGAGCTTGTCGTAGTTCATTAAAAAGTCGATAGCGTTACCGTGCGCACCACAGCCAAAGCAGTGATAAAACTGTTTCTCACCGTTCACGGTGAAAGAGGGGGTTTTTTCGTTATGGAACGGACAACACGCGTGATAGTTCTTGCCCTGCTTTTTTAGCTTTACCCGTGCATCGATCAGATCGATGATGTCGGTGCGTGCCAGCAGGTCATTGATAAATACTCGTGGGATTCGTCCAGCCATGTGCCCCATTACCCTCAGCGCATTGCGTTCAGGTATGTCAGATCATAAACGAAAATAAGCCGCGCATTCCTTTCGGAAGCACGGCCTTACAACTACAACTCAGTCTGTAAAATTGAGAGCGTAAGCCCTCAATATATTAGTACAGACGAGTACGGCGTGCGTTTTCGCGAGCCAGTTTCTTCGCGTGACGTTTCACAGCAGAAGCTTTGGCGCGTTTACGTTCGGTAGTCGGTTTTTCATAGAACTCACGACGACGAACTTCCGCCAGAACACCTGCTTTCTCACAGGAACGCTTGAAGCGACGCAGAGCTACGTCGAACGGCTCGTTTTCACGTACTTTAATTACCGGCATGTGCCTCTCACCTTTGATTAAATCGGTTTGCCGCTGGCATCAACGCCAGCTTATTTCAAAATGGTGCGGAATTTTACTGCAAATGCTGCTGCTTTGTAAAGCACCGCTACCCTTCTTTGCAAGGGACTTTTGTAAGGGGGACGAGTATACACGAACTGGCAAGCCGGGGTGAGCAAAGTTTTACAAGCATGGGCATTCGCCCTACACTGCGCGGTATTGAAAAGAGGTAGAAACCACCATGCGTGTACTGGGTATTGAAACATCCTGTGATGAAACCGGCATCGCCATTTATGACGATGAAAAAGGGCTTTTAGCCAACCAATTGTATAGTCAGGTGAAATTACACGCTGACTACGGCGGCGTGGTGCCGGAGCTGGCCTCCCGCGACCATGTGCGCAAAACCGTACCGCTGATCCAGGCGGCGCTCAAAGAAGCCAACCTGAGCGCGCAAGAGATAGATGCCGTCGCCTATACCGCAGGCCCGGGCCTGGTGGGGGCGTTACTGGTCGGGGCGACCGTTGGTCGTTCGCTGGCGTTTGCCTGGGATGTGCCGGCCGTCGCCGTGCATCATATGGAAGGCCATCTGTTAGCGCCGATGTTAGAAGACAATCCGCCAGCATTCCCCTTTGTGGCGCTGCTGGTGTCCGGCGGTCATACCCAGCTCATCAGCGTGACGGGCATCGGGCATTATGAACTGCTCGGCGAGTCTATTGATGACGCGGCCGGTGAAGCCTTCGATAAAACCGCGAAGCTGCTGGGGCTGGATTATCCGGGCGGGCCAATGCTGTCCAGAATGGCGGCGGCAGGAACGGCAGGGCGCTTTATCTTCCCGCGTCCGATGACCGATCGACCGGGGCTGGATTTCAGCTTCTCAGGTCTGAAAACCTTTGCGGCGAATACCATCCGTAGTAACGGCAACGACGATCAAACCCGTGCAGACATCGCCCGTGCTTTTGAAGATGCCGTGGTAGATACGCTGATGATCAAATGTAAACGCGCGCTGGATCAGACCGGCTTCACGCGTCTGGTGATGGCGGGCGGCGTAAGTGCAAACCGCACGCTGCGCGCAAAGCTGGCCGAGATGATGCAAAAGCGCCGTGGCGAGGTGTTCTATGCCCGTCCGGAATTTTGCACCGATAACGGCGCGATGATCGCCTATGCGGGTATGGTCAGGCTGAAAGCGGGGCCGACGGCGGATCTGAGCGTGACGGTGCGTCCGCGCTGGCCGCTGGCAGAACTGCCTGCGGCATAAATACAAAGGCCGGATACGTTTATCCGGCCTTAAATTATTCTTCGCTGTTATCCCTTTCGCGCTTTTTTCTGAGTTTCGCCCAGATCTTCGTTTCCTGCCTGCGCCACAGTCGCTGAATATTATCGTGATGCCGTAACAGGATCAGACAGGAGAGCATCGCCACCGGGAAGGTGAACTGCGGTTTGAACCACCAGACGTAAAACGGCGCGATAAGCGCGCTGACAATCGCCCCCAGCGATGAGTATCCGCTAAGCAGCACCGTCAACAGCCAGGTCCCCGCCATTACGCCCGTTAAATCCCAGCCAATGGGGGCAATCGCCCCGAACGCGGTGGCAACGCCTTTACCGCCCTGGAAATGAAAGAACACCGGCCAGATATGACCGAGACAGGCGGCGATAGCGATAAGCCCCAGCCAGAACGGCGTAATGCCCAATGCATACGCGCCCCACACAGGCAGCATGCCTTTGAGGACATCAAAGATCAGTACCGTTACAGCTGCACCCTTGCCGCCAATTCGCAGGACGTTGGTCGCTCCGGGATTCCCGGATCCACTTTCGCGGGGGTCAGGCAAACCCGCGATGCGGCAGACCAGAATGGCGCTGGAGATTGAGCCGCAAAGGTACGCGAGGAGGATCATTCCAGGCGCGATTGCACTCATAACGCTGTTCCGTTTTGAAAATGTCGTTTTATTCTCTGCATCTGTGGATAATACGCATAATTTATTGAAAGTGGTATCCAGGTGAGCCAAAAACCAGGCGGGGCGTGATGGACATTGTATTTATAGAGCAACTTTCGGTAATCACCACCATTGGTGTTTACGACTGGGAACAAACGATCGAGCAGAAACTGATGTTCGATATCGAAATGGCGTGGGATAACCAGGCTGCCGCAAAGAGCGATGATGTAAATGACTGTCTGAGCTATGCCGATATCGCCGACACGGTGATCGGTCATGTGGAAGGCCAGCGTTTTGCGCTGGTGGAACGCGTGGCGGAGGAGGTGGCAGCGCTGCTGCTGAGCCGTTTTGCCTCGCCGTGGGTACGCATTAAAGTCAGCAAACCGGGGGCGGTGGCCCGCGCAGCCAACGTCGGCGTGATCATTGAACGTGGGCATAATCCGAAACAAAACAATTAACTTCATAATTATTAAACCAAATGCCAGTATACCGGTCTGATGTCCGGGCCTGACGCGGCTTCGTTGGTGAGCCGACCGTTTTGTTTACTTTTTAGGGGTTTAATTGATGAGCGATATGCACTCCCTGCTGATTGCAGCGATTTTGGGTGTTGTCGAAGGACTGACTGAGTTTCTGCCGGTTTCCAGTACCGGCCACATGATCATCGTCGGGCATCTGCTTGGGTTTGAGGGCGATACCGCAAAAACGTTTGAAGTGGTGATCCAGCTCGGATCCATTCTCGCCGTGGTGGTGATGTTCTGGCGGCGTCTGTTTGGTCTGATTGGGATCCACTTTGGGCATCCGCCGCACGAGGGAGAGGGCAAAGGGCGCTTAACCTTAATCCATATTCTGCTCGGCATGGTGCCAGCCGTGGTGCTGGGGCTGATTTTCCACGACACCATCAAGTCATTATTCAATCCGATTAACGTCATGTATGCGCTGGTCGTCGGCGGTGTGCTGCTGATCGCCGCTGAATGCCTGAAGCCGAAAGTACCGCGCGCACTGGGTCTGGACGACATGACTTACCGACAGGCGTTTATTATCGGCTGCTTCCAGTGTCTGGCGCTGTGGCCGGGTTTTTCCCGTTCCGGGGCGACGATTTCCGGTGGTATGCTGATGGGCGTCAGCCGTTATGCTGCTTCCGAGTTCTCCTTCCTGCTGGCGGTGCCGATGATGATGGGCGCCACCGTGCTGGATCTCTATAAAAGTTACCACTTCCTGACGATGGCCGATTTCCCGATGTTTGCCGTTGGCTTTATCACGGCGTTTATTGTCGCGCTGGTGGCAATAAAAACATTCCTGCAAATTATCAAACGTATCTCGTTTATTCCTTTCGCGATTTATCGTTTTATAGTTGCCGGTGCGGTATACCTCGTCTTTATGTAAATACAGTATTAAGAAAGCCCCGCCACCGGCGGGGCTTTTTATTTGTCTGAATAATACTTTGCCCGTCCCTTAGTTTTTCTACAAAACCAATTAACTTTACAACGTTAATTATTAGGTTTAAACCAGCCGGGCTTGAACGTCAGGCAAGGTGAGTATTTGTAATTTCAGGGATAAAAAGGTATTACACATGACATTAAATAGAGTAGCCGCAGCGATAATATTCTCCGTCGCGGGATTACCCTCTCTGGCTTATGCCGCCACGGTAACGGCCAATGATGACACCAACAGTTTTTCCGGTCTCGATACGTCGATGATGATTTCAAAAGATACCGGTAATACCTGGCAGGCGTATACCGACAGCAATCAGAATAACTTTCCGGGTACCAGAGTAGGGATGGTTGCTGCGAAGCAAGAGCTGGCCATTATTTCTCGCCCTTATGATCCAAACAGAACCTATCGCGCTGGCGAGAAAGTACGTTTTCTCGGCTACTACTGGACCGCGCAATGGTGGGTTGATCAGGGTATCAGTCCCTCCACCGATCCGGTCTGGAAGAGAGGTGATGCCATTGATATGAAATATTATGCACAGTATTCATTCACCCCATATACCGGCCAGAAAGCCAAAGATTTACAGGCAGAGCAAAAAACAAAATTTGCAGCTCAGCGTAAAGTCGTCGGTTATTTCCCGGAATGGGGCGTCTATGATGCGCATAATAATTTTACGCCGGATAAAATTGACTATGCCGGTCTCACCCATGTGAATTACGGCTTTGCAGTTATCCTGGATGGCAGAGTGACCACTCATGACAAAGAGCGAGGCCCTGATTTAATGCGGGAGCTCGATCAGCGTACTGAAATGGCTGGCGTGTCGCATATGATCTCCATTGGTGGCTGGACAAACTCCGCTGAAGGGGTATTCGAAGCAGCGACAGCGACAGAAGCGGGTACTGAGGAATTAGCGAACAGCATGGTTTCTTAGATGCGCACCTGGTCGTTCGATGGTATTGACGTTGACTGGGAATACCCGGATAGCGACGCTGAAAAAGCCCAGTTTACGAAGCTCATTCAGAAATTACGCAGCAAGCTGGATGCAGCAGGTTTGCAGGATGATAAATACTATCAGTTGTCCATTGCGGCAACGACTAACCACAACAATATCAAATATATTAACCCGCAAGTCACCACGCCACTGCTGGATACGATCAACGTGATGGCCTATGACATGCACGGTGCGTTTGATCCCATCACGGGTCACAATGCGCCGCTGTACGCCAACAGCAAAGATGCCGATCGGAAACTCAACTCGTCCTCGACGATGATGGAATACGTCAATACCTGG
Organism: Enterobacter kobei; assembly: GCF_018323985.1. Lineage (GTDB taxonomy): Bacteria > Pseudomonadota > Gammaproteobacteria > Enterobacterales > Enterobacteriaceae > Enterobacter_D > Enterobacter_D kobei_A. The sequence goes on from NZ_AP024590.1 coordinate 687,714, forward strand.
AAAGTGCCGAAAGAAAAACTTCTGATGGGCATTCCGTACTATGGCCGTGGCTGGGGCAACGTGGCGCCGACCGAAATAGTGAAAGGGTTACCGGGTTTCCTTGTGAGCGGGACGGCAACGGTGAAAGGCGCATGGGATGATGTGGGCCAGTTTACCGGTACTAACCCGTGGTATGTGCTGAAAGAAAAACTGGCGAGCGGTGAATACGCGCGTTACTGGGATGCCGAATCACATGTTCCTTATCTGTACACCAAATGGAAAGGTGAGTTCCTGACCTATGACGATCCGCAGTCTGTTAAGGATAAAGTGAATTATATTCTGCAACAGAATTTGGGCGGCGCGATCGTGTGGGATTTGAGTGGCGATACGCCGGACCACGAGCTGGGTCATATTGTCGATGATGTTCTCGGCAATACTCAACCGACACCGGGAAATGATGCTAAAACGACACTGTTTAAGGATACTTACTTTAAAGGCGCCAAACTGGACGTTCAGGAAGATATTCCTTGTCTGACTAAGGTTTATGCTTCTGATAATCGTTCGGCAAATGATACAACGTCCTCAATCAAAGTCGGTGCAGATGCATTAGGCATCAATATCTTTAGCGACTGCGAATATAAAGGCACCAAAACCATGATCACCGATACCACAGAGGAAATGCCATCGTGGTTAAATGATAAAACCTCGTCAGTCAAAGTGATCAAAGCACTTGCCTATAAAGACCCTGACTTTTTTGCAATAGGCCTGGCTATTGATGGCGATATTCCTGCGCTGACGGGATCGGTGAATTTCAACGACGTAATGTCGTCTATTAAAGTCGCGCCAGGTTACTCTGTTCGCCTTTATAGCAATACCGGTTATCAGGGGAAATATATTGACGTGCGCGGTGGCGAAAGCATCGCTAATCTGAGCAGCGTTAACATGAATAACAACGTGTCTTCCATTAGCGTATCCAAAACAAATTGAGTGTCGGCCCTTTTCCAGCCGGAGAAGGGCACGCTCAGGATCCGCTAGGTCGCGTCCGGCAGCATCTCGCCGGACGCGTTTTTCCACGCTTCCACCGCCGCAATGCGCCGACGGGTCAGCTCTTCACGAATGGCCAGGCCGCTAAAACCGGCGTCAATCACTTCTTTATTCGTCACCTGTTGCGCCGCTTTCCAGGCCTCACGCAGCAGGCGGCCCTGGTAATAATCCGTGGCTTCAAAGGTTGTTCTGCCCCGTACATCGGCTTCGCTGGTCAGCGCAATCTGCTCTATGCGCTGCGGCTTGCGCCAGGCGTCGATAGCATCAAACAGCTTAACGATAGTCTGCGGTTTAAGGATGGGCAGGGTGTGGATCAGATCGTGATATTCCGCTACCAGCTTTGCCAGATCGCGCAGCTCGTTAGGCACTTTTAAGCGCGCGCAGAGATTTTCCACCAGCTTCACGCCTGCCGGACCGTGGCCGTGATGGCGTGGCCAGAGGTGTTTCGGGGTTAACCCTTTGCCCAGATCGTGACACAGCGTGGCAAAACGTACATCCAGGTCCGGGCTCAGCATCGCCGCCATGGATAAGGTCATCAGCACATGAATGCCGGTGTCGATTTCCGGGTGCCATTTTGCGGGGGCGGGCACGCCAAACAGAATATCGAGTTCCGGAAACAGGACCTTCAGTGCACCGCATTCGCGCAGCACCATAAAGTAGACCTGCGGATTACGGCTGGCGAGCGCGTTTTCCGTTTCCTTCCACACGCGCTCCGGCGTCAGGTGCTCCAGCTCGCCTGCGGCGGTCATGTCGCGCATCAGCGCCATGGTTTCATCGGCGATACGGAAACTCAGGTGCGCATAGCGGGCCGCAAAACGGGCCACGCGCAGCACGCGCAGGGGATCTTCATTAAAAGCAGGGGAAACGTGGCGCAGGATGCGCATACGCAGATCGCTGAGGCCGTTATAGGGATCGATGATCGTGCCGTCATCATCCTGCGCCATCGCGTTAATCGTCAGATCGCGGCGCAGCAGATCCTGTTCCAGCGTCACATCGGGCGCGGCATAGCAGCTAAAGCCGGTATAGCCAAAGCCGGATTTGCGCTCGGTGCGCGCCAGCGCATACTCTTCGTGAGAGGTTGGATGCAGGAATACCGGAAAATCACGGCCTACCTGCTGGTAGCCCGCGTCCAGCATCTCCTGCGGGGTGGCACCGACCACCACCCAGTCTTTATCTTTAACCGGTAGCTTTAACAACGCATCCCGAACTGCACCACCGACCAGATAACTCTTCACACTGCTTCCCCATCGTTACATTCCCGTTAATGATACGTAACTCCGGAGAAGATGGCGAATCGGCGTCAGCTCATCCAGCGGTCTTTGCGTTTACGGGTGGGGATCATGTGCGGTAACACCAGACCGAGCAGCAGGCCTGCGCCCAGCACGCCACCGCCATACATAAACCACTGCATGATAATCGAGCGCTGTTTGTCATCGATTTGCAGATTAGCGGCATCGACTTTCTTTTGCGCCACAATCAGCTCGTTTTTAAGCTTCTGGTTTTCCTGCTTCAGGCCGTTGATCACGCTGTCACTTTGCGCCACTTTCTGCTGCATTTCAGCCGTGCGCTGGTTCCAGGTATTATCGATATTCGTCAGTTTATCGGTCAGGGTTTTGACCTGGTTTTCCAGATCCGGTACGCGGGTGCGCAGGCTCGGCGTACTGTTCAGTTCTTTTTGCGGGATCCACGCGGTGCGGCCGCTACTGTCACGCACCTGCGCATAATGGGTATTGTTGTCGGTCTGCAACAGGACAACTTCTTCGCCAGCGTTCAGGGTACCCAGCAGGCGGTAATTATCGCCCGGGCCACTACGTACCCAGGTGTTCAGTTCATCAGAAACGTAACGCTTTTCTTCGGCGTGAGCCACAGTAGTAACGCTAAGTGCGATTAAGGTCAGTCCAATCAGGCGTAATTTTGGCATCAGGCAGTCGTTATTGTCATAAAAAGTGGAACGATAGTAGTGGCATCAGTCTGACGAGGCAAAGCATTCAGCATCAATAAGAATCATCCAGGTCAAAGCGGCCACTTCTGCGAATTTTCAGGCAGCCAAATGTCTCACAGAATGGCAATTTGGCGCAAAATACTATCTACTGACAAACATCAAAGGCGTAAGTTCGCCGAAAAATTTCACTGTTGTGACATAACCATAAGTACAAGACCATGGCTCAAGAAATCGAATTAAAATTTATCGTAAATCCACAAAATGTTGATGCGCTGCGCAGTCACCTGCACACGCTGACCACTGAACACGTTGCGCCGGAAAAATTGCTCAATGTTTACTACGAAACGCCGGATAACTGGCTGCGTGGACATGACATGGGGCTGCGCATTCGCGGCGTTGGCGAACGCTACGAAATGACCATGAAAATCGCCGGTCAGGTGGTGGGCGGGCTGCATCAGCGCCCGGAATATAACATCGACCTTGAGCGTCCGGAGCTTGATCTGACGCGCTTCCCGGCAGAAGTCTGGCCGGAAGGCGGCTTGCCTGACGATTTAGCCGCCCGCGTCAGCCCGTTGTTCAGCACTGATTTTGAGCGGGAAAAGTGGCTGGTGAATGTCGGCGACAGCCGCATAGAGATCGCGCTGGATCGGGGCGAGGTGAAAGCCGGTGAGTTTCAGGAGCCGATCTGCGAGCTGGAGCTTGAACTGCTGAGCGGCGAACGTGACGATGTGCTGAAGCTTGCGCACCAGCTGGCCACCCAGTCCGGCCTGCGTCAGGGCAGCCTGAGCAAAGCGGCGCGCGGGTATCATCTGGCGGCGGGCAATGCCCCACGCAAGATCAAACCTACCGGTATTCTGCCGGTGGTGCCGAAAACCACCATCGAACAGGGGCTTGAAGCCTCCCTCGAACTGGCGCTGTCGCAGTGGCAGTATCATGAAGAGCTGTGGGTGCGCGGCGAGGCGGCAGCCAAAGAAGAAGTGATGAAGGCCATTGCGCTGGTGCGCCATGCGCTGACGTTGTTCGGCGGCATTGTTCCTCGTAAAGCGAGCGCTCACTTACGTGATCTGCTGACCCGCACGGAAGCCACCATTACCTCTGCCGTTTCTGCTGAAACTGCGGTCTACAGCACCGAAACCGCGATGGCGAAACTGGCGCTCACCGAATGGCTGCTGACGCGCGGCTGGCGTCCTTTCCTTGACGCGAAAGGCGAAGCGAAAATCGGTGATTCGTTTAAACGTTTTGCGGATACGCACCTTTCCCGCCACGCCGCTGAACTGAGAACCACCTTCGCGCATCCGCTGGGCGATCGTTACCGCGACCAGTTGCCGCGCCTGTCACGTGACATCGACAGCGTGCTGCTGATGTCCGGTTTTTATAACCCGGCGCAGGCTAAGGCGTGGATTGAGAACTGGCAGGGGCTGCTGCACGCTATCAAAACCGGTCAGCATATTGAAATTGAACATTTCCGTAACGAAGCCAACATGCAGGAACCGTACTGGCTGCACAGCGGAAAACGCTAATTCAGGCAAAGGATCACCTTACGATGATGCCACTCTCCTCATCCTTACAGCAGCACTGGCAGACGGTGATTGAACGCCTGCCCGAACGCACGCTAAGCCCGCAGGCGCAGTCGGTGCTTACGTTCAGTGATTTTGTGTGCGACAGCCTCATTGCGCACCCCGACTGGCTGACTGCGCTTGAGCGGGAACCGGTCAGGGCGGATGAGTGGCAGGCATATGCCGATCTGTTGCAGACGACGCTGGCCGGGGTGCAGGATGAAGCGGGGCTGATGCGCGAGCTGCGTCTGTTTCGCCGCCGCATCATGGTGCGCATCGCCTGGGCGCAGGCGCTGTCGCAGGTTTCCGATGAGGACATATTGCAACAGCTGAGCGTGCTGGCGGAAACGCTGATCGTCGCGGCGCGTGACTGGCTGTATGACGCCTGCTGCCGGGAATGGGGTACGCCGTGCAGTCAGGACGGGCAACCTCAGCCGATGCTGATCCTTGGCATGGGCAAACTCGGCGGCGGTGAGCTGAACTTCTCATCAGACATCGATCTGATTTTCGCCTGGCCGGAAAACGGTGTGACCCGTGGCGGACGGCGTGAGCTGGATAACGCGCAGTTCTTCACCCGGCTAGGGCAGCGGTTGATCAAAGTGCTCGACCAGCCAACGCAGGACGGCTTTGTCTATCGCGTGGATATGCGTCTGCGGCCCTTTGGCGACAGCGGGCCGCTGGTGCTGAGTTTTGCCGCGCTGGAAGATTATTACCAGGAGCAGGGGCGCGACTGGGAGCGTTACGCGATGGTAAAAGCCCGTATCATGGGCGATAACGACGGTTCCTATACCAACGAACTGCGCGCCATGCTGCGGCCTTTTGTCTTCCGCCGCTATATCGATTTCAGCGTGATCCAGTCGCTGCGTAACATGAAGAGCATGATCGCGCGCGAAGTGCGCCGCCGTGGCCTGAAGGACAACATCAAGCTGGGTGCGGGCGGCATTCGTGAAATCGAATTTATCGTGCAGGTGTTCCAGCTGATCCGCGGCGGGCGCGAGCCATCGCTGCAATCCCGCGCGCTGCTGCCGACGCTGACGGCTATCGATCAACTGAACCTGCTGCCGCCCGGCGATGCTGACATTTTGCGTGCGGCCTATCTGTATCTGCGGCGTCTGGAAAACCTGCTGCAAAGCATCAACGATGAACAGACCCAGACCCTGCCGGGTGACGATCTTAACCGTGCGCGGCTGGCATGGGGGATGAATGCGCCGGACTGGGATGCGCTGATGCAAACCCTGGCAACGCACATGGCGGCAGTGCGCCGCGTGTTTAACGAACTGATTGGCGACGATGAATCGGCGTCTCCTGATGAACAGCTGTCAGAGCAGTGGCGCGAGCTGTGGCAGGATGCGTTGCAGGAAGAAGACACCACGCCGGGGCTGGCGCATCTCGCCGATGAGGATCGTCGGCGCGTGGTGGCGCTGATCGCCGATTTTCGTAAAGAACTCGATAAACGCACCATTGGCCCGCGCGGGCGTCAGGTACTCGATCACCTGATGCCGCACCTGCTGAGCGAAGTCTGCTCCCGGGATGATGCGCCGGTGCCGTTATCGCGCCTGACGCCGCTGCTGACCGGCATCGTCACGCGCACGACGTATCTCGAGTTGCTGAGCGAATTTCCCGGCGCGCTCAAACACCTGATTTCTCTGTGCGCTGCCTCGCCGATGGTGGCGAGCAAGCTGGCGCGTTATCCGCTGCTGCTGGACGAGCTGCTCGATACCCGCACGCTGTATCAACCGACGGCGACGGATGCCTATCGCGACGAGCTGCGCCAGTATCTGCTGCGCGTGCCGGAAGAGGATGAAGAGCAACAGCTGGAGGCGTTACGCCAGTTTAAGCAGGCGCAAATGCTGCGCGTGGCTGCCGGTGACATCGCCGGCACGCTGCCGGTGATGAAAGTGAGCGATCACTTAACCTGGCTGGCGGAAGCGATCATCGATGCCGTCGTGCAGCAGGCGTGGACGCAAATGGTAGCGCGTTACGGGCAACCTACCCATCTTCACGATCGTGAAGGGCGCGGTTTTGCGGTGGTGGGTTATGGCAAACTCGGCGGCTGGGAGCTGGGCTACAGTTCCGATCTCGATCTGGTGTTTTTGCATGACTGCCCGGCAGAAGTGATGACCGACGGCGAGCGGGAAATCGATGGCCGTCAGTTCTATCTGCGCCTCGCCCAGCGCATTATGCACCTGTTCAGCACCCGTACTTCGTCGGGCATTCTCTATGAAGTGGATGCGCGTCTGCGCCCGTCCGGCGCGGCGGGAATGCTGGTGACCACCGCAGACGCGTTTGCGGATTATCAGCAGCATGAAGCCTGGACGTGGGAGCATCAGGCGCTGGTGCGCGCCCGCGTGGTGTATGGCGATCCGCTGCTGAAAACCGCTTTCGATACTATCCGCCGCGACGTACTGATGAAGCCGCGGGCAGGGGAAACCCTGCAAAAAGAGGTACGCGAAATGCGTGAGAAAATGCGGGCGCACCTCGGTAATAAACACAAGGATCGTTTTGATCTGAAAGCCGATGAGGGCGGCATTACCGATATTGAGTTTATCACCCAGTATCTGGTGCTGCGCCACGCGTGCGACAAGCCAAAGCTGACGCGCTGGTCCGATAACGTGCGCATCCTTGAACTGCTGGCGCAAAACGACATCATGGATGACAACGAAGCACAGGCGCTGACGCAGGCCTACACTACGCTGCGCGATGAGCTGCATCATCTGGCGTTGCAGGAACAACCCGGTCATGTGCCGCTGTCGTGCTTTAAGGAAGCCCGGCAGCAGGTCAGCGCCAGCTGGCAGAAGTGGTTGGTGGAACCGTGCGCTTAACTGCCAGTGTGGTATTATCGCGCGCAAAATTTTGAAATTGCCTGGAGTCTGGAATGAAAGTAACGCTGCCAGAGTTTGAACGTGCAGGTGTCATGGTGGTCGGTGACGTCATGTTGGATCGCTACTGGTACGGCCCAACCAGCCGTATTTCACCGGAAGCCCCGGTGCCTGTCGTAAAAGTGGACACCATCGAAGAACGTCCAGGCGGCGCGGCGAACGTGGCGATGAACATCGCTTCACTGGGGGCGAACTCGCGTCTGGTGGGCCTGACGGGTATCGACGATGCCGCGCGCGCGCTCAGCAAAACGCTGGCCGACGTTAACGTCAAATGTGACTTCGTTTCCGTTCCCACGCATCCGACCATCACCAAGCTGCGCGTGCTGTCGCGCAACCAGCAGCTGATCCGCCTCGACTTTGAAGAAGGGTTCGAAGGCGTTGATCCGGAACCGCTGCATGAGCGTATCAGCCAGGCGCTGAACAACATTGGCGCGCTGGTGCTGTCCGATTATGCCAAAGGCGCGCTGGCGACGGTTCAGCAGATGATCACCCTCGCGCGTGATGCGGGCGTACCGGTACTTATCGATCCGAAAGGCACTGATTTTGAGCGCTACCGCGGTGCTACGCTGTTGACGCCGAACCTCTCTGAGTTTGAAGCGGTGGCGGGCAAGTGCAAAAGCGAAGAAGAGCTCGTCGAGCGCGGCATGAAAATCATCGCCGACTTTGATTTCTCGGCGCTGCTGGTCACGCGCTCCGAGCAGGGCATGACGCTGCTGCAACCGGGTAAAGCACCGTTGCATATGCCGACCCAGGCGCAGGAAGTGTACGACGTTACCGGTGCCGGTGATACGGTGATCGGCGTGCTGGCGGCGACGCTGGCGGCAGGCAACACGCTGGAAGAGGCCTGCTATTTTGCCAACGCGGCGGCTGGTGTCGTGGTCGGTAAATTGGGTACCTCGACGGTATCGCCTATCGAGCTGGAAAATGCGGTACGCGGACGTTCAGAAACCGGCTTCGGCGTGATGACTGAAGCGGCTCTGAAAGAGGCCGTGGCGGCCGCGCGTAAGCGTGGCGAGAAAGTGGTGATGACCAACGGCGTGTTCGACATTCTGCACGCGGGCCATGTCTCTTATCTGGCCAATGCCCGTAAGCTGGGCGATCGTCTGATCGTGGCGGTTAACAGCGATGCCTCCACTAAACGCCTGAAAGGGGAAACGCGTCCGGTGAACCCGCTTGAACAGCGCATGATTGTGCTGGGCGCGCTGGAAGCCGTGGACTGGGTGGTGCCGTTTGAAGAGGATACGCCGCAGCGCCTGATCGCAGGCATTCTGCCGGATCTGCTGGTGAAAGGCGGGGATTACAAGCCTGAGCAAATCGCTGGCAGTGAAGAAGTGTGGGCGAATGGTGGCGAAGTGATGGTGCTTAATTTTGAAGATGGGTGTTCAACCACCAACATCATTAAGAAGATCCAGAAAGACAGCCAGTAAGCAGGGTTGCCCGGCAGCGCGATGCTGACCGGGCAAAATTTCTTATTTCTGTACGTCCGTATCGATATCTACCGCATCAACCGGCGGAATGGCCGGAGCTGGCTTCACTTCTTCTGCTGTATGACGCGTTTCCAGATCGCTGATGCGTTGCTCAAGCAGCGCCAGCTTCTCGCGGGTGCGCAGCAGAACCTGCGTCTGTACATCGAATTCTTCACGGCTGACCAGATCGAGACGCGTCAGTTGCGATTGCAGCGTCTGACGGATTTTTTTCTCGACGTCTTCGCCAAACTCGCGAATGCCTTTCGGCATGGACTCGTGAACCTGACGGGCAATCTGTTCAATTTTCTTCGGGTCAATCATAGTCGTTCCCTGTTCGTGTGGGTAATAGCATACATTGTAGCGTGTTAAGCGCGGTGTTAAACCAGATTTGTTTACCACACGGGCATTGCCGCCAATAATCAATAGCGTTATAGTTATTGCGCTTATTCTCAGGGCGGGGCGAAATTCCCCACCGGCGGTAAATCGGCAGGTGTAAACCTTATGCTGAAAGCCCGCGAGCGCTTCAGGTGTAAATCTGAAGGTCAGCAGATCCGGTGTAATTCCGGGGCCGACGGTTAAAGTCCGGATGGGAGAGAGTAACGATCCAGACGGGCAAGACCCGTTCACGTTATTTTTTTGCCGCTATGCGGTACTCCTAAGACTGCCCTGATTCTGGTAACCATAATGTTAATGAGGTTTTTTTACCATGAATCAGACGCTGCTTTCTTCTTTTGGCACTCCTTTTGAACGCATCGAACGTGCGTTAGCCGCACTGCGCGAAGGCCGTGGTGTAATGGTGCTTGACGACGAAGACCGTGAAAACGAAGGCGATATGATTTTCGCCGCCGAAACCATGACCGTTGAACAAATGGCGCTGACGATCCGTCACGGCAGCGGCATCGTATGCCTGTGCCTGACCGACGAACGCCGTAAACAGCTCGATCTGCCGATGATGGTAGAAAACAACACCAGCGCCTTCGGCACCGGTTTTACCGTGACCATCGAAGCCGCGCATGGCGTGACGACTGGCGTATCCGCAGCGGACCGCATCACCACCGTTCGCGCTGCGATTGCCGATGGCGCGAAGCCGTCCGATCTCCACCGTCCGGGCCACGTGTTCCCGCTGCGTGCGCAGCCGGGCGGCGTACTGACCCGTGGCGGCCACACTGAAGCGACCATCGATCTGGTGACGCTGGCCGGTTTCAAACCCGCAGGCGTGCTGTGTGAACTGACCAATGATGATGGCACCATGGCGCGCGCGCCGGAGTGCATTGCCTTTGCGCAGCAACACAATATGGCGGTTGTCACCATTGAAGATCTGGTGGCCTATCGTCGTGAACATGAGCGCAAAGCCAGCTAAGTTATGCCTGTATGCCGTACATCATGTGCGGCATACGTCATTGTCTCCGCCTCACTTCCCGTTCCGCCCGCTCTTGCAATCACTCAGCCGATACCCAGAAACTGTAATAGCACCAGGCTCAGTCCCATCACCGACATGCCGCACAGCACGCCATAGCTGGGGTTATTGTTAGGGTCGATCTCTTTTGCCAGCGGCATCAGTTCGTCCACCGACAGGGCGACCATAATCCCTGCTACTGCCGCCATGATCGCCGCCATCAGCAGCGGTGACAGCAGGCTTCCGAGGATCAGCCACGCCAGCACGCCGCCCAGGATCTCCGCCAGACCCGAGATACCCGCCCAAAAAATCGCCGTGCGTTTAGAGCCGGTGGCAGCATAGACCGGCCCGGCAACCGCCAGACCTTCAGGAATATTGTGCAGCGCCACGGCGAGGGCAATGCCAAAGCCGAGTTCAAGGTTGTTACTCGCCGTCACATAGGTGGCAATGCCTTCCGGAAAATTGTGCAGGCTGATGCCAAGCGTCAGGAGGATCGCGGTGCGCCGGAGGTTACGCGGCAACGGCTGGCTTTCACTGGCGGGCAGCAAATCCTGCGGGTGGGCATGAGGCAGCAGGCGATCGAGCGCAAAGTAGCCGAGCAGGCCGACGATAAACATGCCGTAGCCGAGAACCGGTGGCATATCCGGCGTGGCTAACGCCGCAGGCAGCATCTCCATCAAAGAAATTAACAACATAATGCCCGCCGCAAAACCCAGCGAAAATGCCAGCACGCGATTGGAGGGTTTCTGACCCATTACGCCGAGGATCGCGCCAATAAAGGTGGCCGCCCCAGCCAGTAAGGTCAGGATCAAGGGAACTGACATTAACAACTCCTTGTGATAATCATTCTCATTTATGTTAATGAGGATTAATGGCGAACGCGAGCGGGTCATTCATCCTTTACGCATTTCTTACATTCAAAATTCCTGATGATCTTCATCACGGTTATCTGCGTTTATCCGCGTCAGAAACAGCGTAAGGTAACCACATATTATTTAGCCGCTTTGTAAGGATATGACCATGTCAGTACCGCGTATGCCAGCACTATTTTTAGGCCACGGCAGCCCGATGAATGTTCTTGAAGATAACATTTACACCCGCGCCTGGCAGTATCTTGGCGAGACGTTGCCGCGTCCAAAAGCCATTGTGGTGATCTCCGCGCACTGGTTTACCCGCGGCACCGGGGTCACGGCCATGGCGGAGCCAAAGACCATTCATGACTTCGGCGGTTTCCCGCAGGCGCTGTATGACACGCACTATCCTGCGCCCGGTTCGCCTGAACTGGCCCAGCAGCTGGTGGACCTGCTGGCGCCGGTACCGGTAACGCTGGATCAGGAAGCCTGGGGCTTTGACCACGGTTCCTGGGGTGTGCTGATCAAGATGTACCCGAACGCGGACATTCCGATGGTGCAGCTCAGCCTCGACAGTACCAAATCTGCGGCCTGGCATTATGAATTGGGCCGTAAGCTCGCCACGCTGCGCGATCAGGGCATCATGCTGATCGCCAGTGGCAACGTGGTGCATAACCTGCGCACGGCGCGCTGGCACGGCGAAAGCACGCCTTATCCATGGGCAGTCTCGTTTAACGATTACGTGAAGGATAATCTGACCTGGAAAGGGCCGACGGAACAGCATCCGCTGGTGAACTACCTCGATCACGAAGGCGGTTCCCTGTCTAACCCGACGCCGGATCACTTCCTGCCGCTGCTCTACGTACTGGGTGCGTGGGACGGGGAGGAGCCGATAACCATTCCGGTGGAAGGGCTGGAAATGGGATCGCTGAGTATGCTGTCGGTACAGATTGGATAAACAAAAAACCCGGTAAGCAGAACGCCACCGGGTTTTATTTATTCCACAAAGATATGCGGATAGAAGCGAGACAGATCCTGGGTGATCAGTGCCCGATCTTCACGAATGCCGATGCCGGCGGGTTGATCGTTGATAAGCCAGCTACCAATAAGCACGTAGCTGTCGCCGAATTTCGGCAACGGGCAGAACTCCTGCACGATCATGCCTTCTTCGCCATACGGGCCTTCAGCCTGTTCAATGGTTTTGCCGTTTTCGATGATCGACACGTTAGCGCCTTCCCGGGAGAAAATCGGTTTCACCACGTACTTTTCAGGCGTGGGGTGATCGTCTTCGGCAAACCAGGCGGGCAGCAGATTCGGATGATCCGGGAACATCTCCCACAGCATCGGTAACAGCGCCTTATTGGAAATAATGCTTTTCCACGCCGGCTCCAGCCAGCGCACGCCCGCGTCTTCCAGCTTGGTGGAGAACATTTCGCGCAGCATGTATTCCCAGGGATAAAGCTTAAACAGATTGCTGATCACCTGATCCTGCAGATCGCTGAACTGGCCTTTTTCACCGAGACCAATATCTTCGATGAACAGGAATTCAGTGGCGATCCCGGCTTCGGCGGCGCAGTCCTGTAAATATTGCACGGTACCGCGATCTTCCACGGTATCCCGGCAGCAGGCCATGTGCAGCAGGTTAAAACCATACTGGTCACGCAGCTCGCCAAAGCGCTCGATGAGCTTTTCCTGCAGGCTGTTGAACTGATCGCTACCGGCGGGCAGATTGCCAGCCTTAAGCTGATCTTCAAGCCACAGCCACTGGAAAAACGCGGCTTCATACAGCGATGTCGGCGTATCGGCGTTGTTCTCCAGCAGTTTCGGTTCACCCACGCCATCCCACGCCAGATCGAGGCGGGAATAGAGGGATGGCTGTTGCGTCTGCCAGGACTGACGCACAAAGCCCCAGGTATGCTTAGGAATGCGGAATTTGGTCATCAGCGCATCGCTGGCGATCACCTTTTCCACGACCTTCAGGCACATCTGATGCAGCTCTGCCGTTACGTCTTCCAGCTTTTCAACCTGCGCCAGGGTGAGCTTGTAGTAGGCGTCTTCGCACCAGTACGGCTCGCCATACATGGTATGGAAATTAAAGCCGTATTCGGTGGCTTTGTCGCGCCAGTCCGGGCGCTCAACAATACTGATTCTTTCCATGCGTATCAGCCGCCCATTGAGCGTGAAGAGGTGCCAGCAGCGCTACGCTGCATGGTGGATTGTTTAGCGACCGATTCGCCAAAGCCGCCACGGGTGACCGTGGAGGTGGTGGCCGGTTTAGGAGCCAGCGCGGTTTTCGGGACGGTGGCCGTACGGCCTGGCTGTGCGGCACCATAGCCTTTGCCAGAGGCATCGGTGTACTGGCCATAAGCCGGGCTGGCCGGGTTACGGGAGGTGAACAGCGGCTGCTGAGCGAAGCCTGCGCCACCGCCCATCATGCGGCCCATCATATAACCCGCCATCAGCGGCATCCAGAAGCTCCCGCTTTGCTGAGTTTGCGCCTGGTTTTCCGGTGCTAAACCCGCCTGAGCAGGGGCCTGCTGGCACTGACCTTCGCCAAATTCAGCCACACAGTCTTCGCGCGTGGCGTACTTCGGCGCGGTGCGTTCAGCTTCTTTTTTGGCGTTATTGAAAGCGGTGGTGCATTCCGCGCTTTTACCCGGGTTGGCGCTGGTGCAGTCGTCCGCGTTTTGATACATGGATACCGTTTCGTCACTTTGTTCGCAGCCTGCCAGCATAAACACAGCAGTAACGGCGAAGGCGACCGGCGTCAGGTGGCGTGCGCTCCAGCTTTTGCGGAACGTCGCATGATTAATCGTTTTTGTCCGTTTCATAGATGTCTTCCAGAGCCCAGAGTTACAGCAAGGTGAATAGTGCTCAGGATAGAGGATGAGTGGTTGAAAATGAAGCGCGAACAGGCCAGAAGGGGCGTGGAGGGGTGATCTTTACGTTGTCTTACGTTGAAATGGGGGCTGACGCCCCCATTGCACAGATTAACGGCTAAACGGGTTAGCGCCGTTACGGCCATTGCTGGCAGCGGCAGGGGCTTCAGCCGTGGTCGCAGATTGCGTATCCGCGGCGATGTTCTGCACGCGAGCATCCTGCTGTGGGTTTTCCGGTGCCACGGCTTCAGGCGTGGTGGACGTCGGTTTACCCAGCGTGCTGTTCAGCGCCAGCAGATCCTGCTCGTTCAGCGTACCGAGCGCAGATTTGATGTTCAACTGGTTGATCAGGTAGTTATAACGCGCGCTGGAAAGCTGCTGCTTGGCGTTATACAGCGCCGTGGTGGCATCCAGCACATCCACGATGGTACGCGTACCTACTGAGTAACCCGCTTCGCTCGCATCCAGAGAACTTTGCGCAGAAACCACGGCCTGTTCATAGGCCTTGATGCTGCTGATGGACGCGTTGATGTTGTTAAACGACGAACGGACGTTCTGTACTACGCTGCGGTGTGCAGTTTCGAGCTGCTCGCTGGCACCCACAAAGTTGTACTGCGCCTGTTTCACCTGCGAGTTCACCATTCCGCCCTGATACAGCGGCAGGGAGAAGTTCAGGCCGACTTTGTTCTGCCCGACATTGCTGTCGTCGAACTGGGCGTTATTGGTTTTTGAGCCGCTGTAAGAGGTGTCAGACACGCCGGTAGAAGCGGTTAAACCCAGCGTCGGCAGATGGCCGTCCTGCGCCTGGCGGATTTGCTCACGCGCCAGATCCTGATTCAGACGGGCCTGCAACAGCGACAGGTTGCGGCTTTCCGCTTCCTTCAGCAGCGCGTTTACCGGCTGCGGCTTGTTGGTTTTGAAGCTATCGACGTTCAGTGACGCCAGTTCCGGGTAGTAGTTACCAGTGACCTGACGAAGTTGCTCAACGGCGTTATCCAGATTGTTGCGCGCAGTAACTTCGTTCGCCAGCACGGTGTCGTACTGTGAACGGGCGTTCTGCACGTCGGTAATGGCAACCAGGCCGACGTTAAAGCGCTGGGTAGTCTGATCGAGCTGGCGATAGATCGCCTGTTTCTGCGCTTCGGTATAAGAGAGCGAGTCAATCGCGCTCAACACGTTGAAGTAGGCGGTGGCTGTGTTCAGGATCAGCGTCTGTTGGTCAGTCTGGAAGGTCACATCCTGGATACCAGCGGCTTTTTCCTGCAGCGTCAGTGCACGCCACTTTGACATGTCAAACAGGGTTTGTGTAAGTTGCAAAGAGGCGCTGGTGGCGTTTGAGTTCACACCATTGCTGTCGCGGAAGCCATTGCTGTAGGTGTAATCCGCACCCAAACCCAGCTGTGGCAGTAACGGGCTGCGTGCTTCGTTAATTTTCTCGAATGCAGCATCACGGTCTGCCGCAGACCTGCGCAGCTCCGGGTTGCTTAAACGCGCCTGTTTGTAAACCTGCAACAGGTTTTCTGCCTGGCTCATGGCGCTGAAACCTGCAAGGCTCAGGCCGATTAGGATGGGGAGCAATTTCTTCATTTGCATTCCTTGTTGTGAAGCATGATATAGCGCTGATCAAAGAGTAAAAATAATTGCCGATTCTAGCAGAGACTAGCATGACAAAAGGTTGGCGTTACGTGCCATCTGGCGTTAATTTGCACCAATCTACCACAAGGTACAGTAAACGGCAGTCCTGGTGCCTTGAAATCCACAATTTCATCATTATTTAGGGCGGGATGAATCATGAGTAAAGACAAACCAGTTGCCACGACTTTCACCAAAAATGATGTAGAAATTATTGCACGGGAAACCCTGTACAGTGGTTTTTTTTCGCTCGATTTATACCGTTTTCGCCATCGCCTTTTCAACGGTGAGATGAGCAATGAAGTGCGCCGTGAAATTTTTGAACGCGGGCACGCCGCGGTGTTGCTACCCTATGACCCAGTGCGCGACGAAATCGTGCTGATTGAGCAAATCCGTATCGCCGCGTATGACACCAGCGACACGCCCTGGCTGCTGGAACTGGTCGCCGGTATGATCGAGGAAGGTGAAACCGTTGAGGACGTGGCGCGGCGCGAAGCGGTAGAAGAAGCGGGCCTTGAGGTTGGCCGCACGAAGACATTTATGAGCTACCTGGCAAGCCCAGGGGGCACCAGCGAGCGGTTATCGCTGTTGGTTGGTGAAGTGGATGCCACACAGGCCAAAGGTATACATGGTCTGGTGGACGAAAACGAAGATATTCGTGTTCATGTGGTGAGTCGGGAACAGGCTTATCAGTGGGTAGAAGAGGGGAAAATCGACAACGCAGCGTCTGTCATCGCCCTGCAATGGCTGCAGCTGCATTATGAAGCATTGAGAAAAGAGTGGATAAAATGAAGCGTTACACACCTGACTTCCCTGAGATGATGCGCCTGTGCGAAACCAACTTCGCGCAGTTGCGACGCCTGTTGCCACGTACTGATGCACCCGGCGAAACAGTGAGCTATCAGGTGGCCAATGCGCAATACCGGTTAACGATCACCGAGTCCACCCGCTACACTACGCTGGTGGAAATCGTACAAACGGTTCCGGCGATAAGCTACTGGAGCCTGCCGTCACTGACGGTACGTCTTTATCATGATGCGATGGTCGCTGAAGTGTGTTCAAGTCAGCAGATTTTTCGCTTCAAAGCACGTTATGATTATCCAAACAAAAAGTTGCATCAACGCGACGAAAAGCATCAAATTAATCAGTTTTTAGCCGACTGGCTGCGATACTGTTTAGCACATGGAGCAATGGCGATTCCGGTTTGTTAGCGTCGTGAAACCTAAGGACACCATTTGGAAAGCCTGTTAAATCTGGGGCTGGCTGGTGAGGCCAACATCAGGATCTTACAAATAACCGATACTCACCTGTTTGCTGAGAAGCATGAAACGCTATTAGGCGTGAATACCTGGGAGAGCTATCGGGCGGTGCTGGACGCCATCCACGCCCAACAGCGCGATTGCGATCTTATTGTCGCCACCGGCGATCTGTCGCAGGATCACACGGCTGCGGCCTATCAGCACTTTGCTGATGGCATCGCAAGCTTTGATGCGCCCTGCGTATGGTTACCGGGAAATCATGATTTTCAGCCTGCCATGTACAGCACCCTTGAGGATGCCGGTATTTCGCCGTCAAAACGCGTTTTTGCAGGCGACCACTGGCAAATCCTGCTGCTCGACAGCCAGGTGTTTGGCGTGCCGCACGGTGAGCTGAGCGAGTTTCAGCTCGACTGGCTGGAGCGTAAGCTGGCGGATGCGCCCGATCGCCATACGCTGCTGTTGCTGCACCATCATCCGCTGCCCGCGGGGTGTGGCTGGCTGGATCAGCACAGCCTGCGCAACGCGCAGGAGCTGGACAACGTGCTGGTGCGCTACCCACAGGTCAAGTATCTGTTATGCGGTCATATCCATCAGGAACAAAATCTGGACTGGAACGGCCGTCGGCTGCTCGCCACGCCGTCAACCTGCGTACAGTTTAAGCCGCACTGTTTCAACTTCACGCTGGATAGCGCCGCGCCCGGCTGGCGCTGGCTGGAGCTGTGTGCCGACGGCACGCTGCATACGGAAGTCTGCCGGCTGCAAAGCACGCAGTTCCGTCCTGATACCGCTTCTGAAGGCTACTGATGTCTACGCTCCTTTATTTGCATGGCTTTAACAGTTCGCCGCGTTCGGCGAAGGCCACTCAGTTTCAGCAGTGGCTGGCGCAGCATCACCCGCAAATCAACATGGTGATCCCGCAGTTGCCGCCGTACCCCGGCGATGCGGCGGAGCTACTGGAAACGCTGGTGCTGAGGCATGGCGGCGAACCGCTGGGGATTGTCGGTTCGTCCTTAGGCGGCTATTACGCCACCTGGCTGTCGCAATGCTTTATGCTGCCTGCCGTGGTGGTGAACCCGGCGGTGCGCCCCTTCGAATTACTGCGGGATTTTTTAGGGCAGAACGAGAACCCCTACACCGGTCAGCAATATGTGCTAGAGTCTCGCCATATTTACGATCTAAAAGTCATGCAGATTGACCCGCTGGAAGCGTCGGATTTACTCTGGCTGCTACAGCAAACGGGCGATGAAGTGCTGGATTACCGCCAGGCCGTCGCGTATTACGCGTCATGCCGCCAGACAGTAATTGAAGGCGGAAACCATGCCTTTGTGGGCTTTGACGATCATTTCACACAGATTATCGATTTCCTCGGACTGCATTAAGTCTGTCAGGAAACGATGCGATCACAATCTACGAACAAACCATGACGCAATCCTATAACGCTGATGCCATTGAGGTACTGACCGGGCTTGAGCCGGTTCGCCGCCGTCCGGGGATGTATACCGACACCACCCGCCCTAACCATCTGGGCCAGGAAGTTATTGATAACAGCGTGGATGAAGCGCTGGCAGGTCACGCGAAGCGCGTGGATGTCATTCTGCATGCCGATCAGTCGCTGGAAGTTATCGATGATGGCCGCGGCATGCCGGTGGATATTCACCCGGAAGAGGGCGTTCCGGCAGTGGAACTGATCCTCTGCCGTCTGCACGCGGGCGGTAAATTCTCCAACAAAAACTATCAGTTCTCCGGCGGCCTGCACGGCGTAGGGATCTCCGTCGTTAACGCCCTGTCCCGCCGCGTGGAAGTGAACGTGCGCCGCGACGGCAAAATCTACAACATCGCTTTTGAAAACGGCGAGAAAGTCAAAGAACTGGACGTGATCGGCACCTGCGCGAAGCGCAACACCGGTACCAGCGTTCACTTCTGGCCGGATGAAAGCTTCTTCGACAGCCCGCGCTTCTCGGTATCACGTTTGACGCACGTGCTGAAAGCCAAGGCGGTCCTCTGTCCTGGCGTGGAAATCACGTTTAAAGATGAAGTGAACGGCAGCGAGCAGCGCTGGTGCTATGCCGACGGGCTTAACGACTATCTGGGCGAAGCGGTAAACGGCCTGCCTACGCTACCGGAAACGCCTTTTGTCGGCAGTTTTGCCGGTGATGTGGAAGCGGTGGACTGGGCGCTGCTGTGGCTGCCGGAAGGCGGCGAGCTGCTGACAGAAAGCTACGTCAACCTCATCCCTACCATGCAGGGCGGGACGCACGTCAACGGCCTGCGTCAGGGGCTGCTGGATGCGATGCGTGAGTTCTGCGAATACCGCAATATTCTGCCGCGCGGCGTGAAGCTGTCGGCGGAAGACATCTGGGATCGCTGCGCTTACGTGCTGTCAGTCAAGATGCAGGATCCGCAGTTCGCCGGGCAGACCAAAGAACGTCTCTCTTCACGTCAGTGCGCCGCTTTTGTGTCCGGCGTGGTGAAGGATGCCTTTACCCTGTGGCTGAACCAGAACGTTCAGTCGGCAGAAATGCTGGCGGAAATGGCGATTTCCAGTGCCCAGCGGCGTATGCGCGCCGCCAAGAAAGTGGTACGTAAAAAGCTGACCAGCGGCCCGGCACTGCCCGGCAAGCTGGCGGACTGTACCGCGCAGGATCTGAACCGTACCGAACTGTTCCTTGTGGAAGGGGACTCGGCGGGTGGCTCGGCTAAACAGGCGCGCGACCGTGAGTTTCAGGCGATCATGCCGCTGAAAGGTAAGATCCTCAATACCTGGGAAGTCTCGTCGGATGAAGTACTGGCCTCCCAGGAAGTGCACGACATTTCGGTGGCGATCGGTATCGATCCGGACAGCGAAGATTTAACCCAGCTGCGCTACGGCAAGATCTGTATTCTCGCGGATGCGGATTCCGATGGCCTGCACATCGCCACGCTGCTGTGCGCGCTCTTTGTGAAGCACTTCCGCACCCTGGTCAAGCACGGGCACGTCTATGTGGCGCTGCCGCCGCTGTACCGTATCGATCTCGGTAAAGAGGTGTACTACGCGCTGACCGAAGAAGAAAAAGCGGGTGTGCTGGAACAGCTCAAGCGCAAGAAGGGCAAACCGAACGTCCAGCGCTTTAAAGGCCTTGGCGAGATGAACCCGATGCAGCTGCGCGAAACCACGCTCGATCCCAATACGCGCCGCCTGGTGCAGTTGACCATCAGCGACGAAGACGATCAGCGTACTAATGCGATGATGGATATGTTGCTGGCGAAAAAACGCTCCGAAGATCGCCGCAACTGGTTGCAGGAAAAAGGCGACCTCGCCGAACTCGATGGCTAAACCCGTCCCGGAAGCCGCTTTCACGCAGAACGTGGAAGCGGCTTTTCTGTTTTATGCGTCTTCCGGTACTGCAATGGCGTTTCGCCAATTCCCTTCTTAAACGCGCTGATGAAGTAGGTCACATCGGAAAAACCGACCACTGTCGCCACCTCGCTGACGCTCAGCGGGCTGTGCAGCAACGCCTCACAGGCTTTGCGCAGGCGGATGGTGTTCAGGTACTGGTGCAGATGCTCTCCGGTTTCCAGATGAAAGCGGCGTGACAGATAACTCCGCGATTTCCCCAACTCCTGCGCCAGCGTGTCGAGACTGAATTTTTGCTGATAGTTCTCCTCCAGCCAGAACATCACCTGCGTCGCCAGACTCTGCCGGTTATCCGACGGCGCGGCGTTATCGTCCGGCAGCATTGAGAACAGACTCAACAGCAGGCAGGCGACCTGCTCCGCATTCAGCGGCGCGCTGGCGGCAAGACGGGCGTGCAGGCTGAACAGATTATCAAGATGGGCGTGCTGGGCGGAGGCATCGACGACCAGCGCCGGGCCGCCGCGCGTCGACAGCTTTTGCAGACGCTGCTGATTTTGCGGGAAATCGCGCAAAATTTTCAGTACTGCATGGTGATCGACATGAATAATGGTACGGCGATAACAGTCCTGCGCCTGCTCATCGACCATCACCTTGTGCAATGTAAAGGGCGGAAAAATAAACAGCCGCCCCGGCCGCATGGTGTACTGCCGGTTATCAACAATGGCGATACCGTAGCCTTCCTCGACATACAGCACTTCAAGACATTGATGCCAGTGATGGTAACGCACCGTGTTCGCAAACAAACGACTGAATGACACGATGGCATCGTTAAGCGTAATTAACTCCAGCCGATCCGACGGCAACATTTCTGACATGGTGCAATAGTTCTCAACTTTTTCCGCGCTAAATCCATTTATAAACCTATTTTTTAAATTTTCTTAACAGCCAGTTCAAAAGAGTTCTGGTGGTGTGACAAAGGTAACATTTCTGCCTGTCACCCATTCACTATGCTTGTGCCACTTGATTGTGAGAGGCAGAACCATGCTGACGGCGACTACAGAAACCTCAAATACATTGTCTTCCCGTGCAGACGTAGTTGATGCATTAATGACCATGCTCGGCGCACTGGACCGGCAGTTTCCCGCAGGGCGCTCAGGCTTTTCATTAGGCGACACCTGCGCGCATTACGGCGCGGACATTGCGATGATGGAAGGATTATCACGGGCGCTGTGGGGCGTTTTCCCGCTGATGGCGGGTGGCCAGTCCGTGCCATACAGCGATAAATATCTCACTGCGATTAAACAGGGCACCGATCCGCAGAGCGCCGGATACTGGGGCGATACCGGGCCTTATGACCAGCGACTGGTGGAGATGGCGGCCTACGGTCTGGGGCTTTCGTTGTTGCAGGATAAATTGCTGGAAAGTTTCACCGCCCGCGAGCGCGACAACTTGCATCGCTGGCTGAACCAGATCACCGACGCGCAAATGCCGGACAGCAACTGGAACTACTTCGCCATTATGGTGCAATTGGGCTTCAAGCGTGCCGGGCTGCCGTGGGATCGCGGTGCTATCGAGCATCGCTTTGGTTTAATGGAAGCCTATTACCTGGGCGACGGCTGGTACGCCGATGGCCCCGGTCGTCCGAAAGATTATTACATCTCGATGGCGTTCCACTTTTACGGCCTGATCTACGCCACGCTCAACGGCGAAGACGATCCCGCCCGCGCGCAGATCCTGCGCGATCGTGCCGCACAGTTTGCGCAGGATTTTATTTATATGTCGGCAGCCGGGGGCGAATCGGTGCCCTTTGGCCGCAGCCTGACCTACCGTTTTGCAATGGTGGCGTTCTGGAGCGGCGTGGCTTTTGCCGGGCTGGAGGTGTTCACGCCAGGCGTGGTGAAGGGCATTATTCTGCGCCATTTACGCTGGTGGCTGAAACAGCCGATTTTTGACCGTGACGGTATTCTGACCCTCGGTTTCGCCTATCCCAACCTGGCATTCTGCGAAGACTACAATTCACCGGGATCGCCCTACTGGGCGCTGAAAGTCTTCCTCATCCTGGCGCTGCCTGCGGAGCATCCGTTCTGGCTGGCGGAGGAGTTGCCATTACCTGCGCTGGCCGATAAGCGTTCCATTCCTCATGCGCAGCAGATCCTTGTGCACAGCGAGCATTCACAGCATGTGTACATGCTCACCTCCGGGCAACTGGAGCTGAACAACTATGTGAATACCGAAGCCAAATACACCAAGTTTGCCTACTCCAGCCGTTTTGGTTTCACCATCGAACGCGGACGCTACGGCATTAAGCACGCCGCCTGTGATTCCATGCTGTTGCTGTCGGAAGGGGATAACTACTGGCGTGGCCGCCGTGAGTGTGACGAGGTGGTGGTGCATGACGATCATATTTTTTCCCGCTGGTCGCCCTGGCATGACGTCCACATCGCCAGCTGGCTTATTCCCTGCGGCGACTGGCACGTGCGCCTCCATCAGATCAACACCGCCCGCCGTTTAAACAGCACCGAAGGCGGATTCGCGGTGATGAAAGCGGAGCCGCAGATGCGGCCTGACGGTTGCCGGGTACAGGCCCGTAACGGCGACAGCGCGATCCTCTCTTTGCCCGTCGGTATAACCCGTGAGGCGGACTGCGTTATTACGCCGCCGAACAGCAGCGTAATGTTCGCTGAATGCGCCGCCATTCCGGTGCTGACCGGCGAGCTGGCACCGGGTCAGCACTGGCTGTGCTGCGCGGTACGCGCAGGTGCGCATCAGGATGAATGGCTAAGCACCGCCCCTGTAGTCCTGCGTGAAGACAATACCTTTATCGTGCGCCATCCGGCGGCGGAAAACCGTATCACCATCACGTTATAAACAGCGGGCGTCAGCCCGCCATAACAATCAACCTCTGTATCTGCATGCTTTCGTCGAGGATAGTATGGCTAAAATATCAACCACCAATCGGTCTGAATATTACAAGATCAGTAGCTTTATCTTTCTTTATTTCTTTACCTGGTCGGCCAGTATTGGCTTGCTGGCAATCTGGCTGGGACAAAAAGCGAATTTAAGCGGCACCGTCATCGGGACCGTGTTCGCGGTAAACGGCATATTTTCGGTGATCCTTAAACCGATTTACGGCTATATTCTCGATAAAATCGGCATGAGTAAATACCTGCTCTATTTTGTCGTGGCAATGTCGGCATTAATGGCGCCGTTCTTTATTTATGTCTACCAGCCGCTGTTAATGTCCAACACCATGCTGGGCATTATTGTCGGGGCGATCTATTTAAGCTTTGCCTGGTATGCGGGCGTGGCGGCCTGTGAATCCTATACCGATCGCTACAGTCGTCTGAACGGCATGGAGTTCGGCCAGATCCGCATGTGGGGATCGCTGGGGTGGGCGGTGGCGTCATCGTTCTCCGGCCTGCTGTTTAACCTTTCGCCCGCGTATAACTTTATGCTCGGCAGCGTGGCTTCCATCGTCATGCTGGTCGTGCTGTTCAGCCTGAAAGTGGACACCCGCACGGCACACGCCAGCGAGGTGCTGACCAAAGAAAAAATTGCGCCGGCTGACGTTTATGCGCTGCTGAAAAGCCGTAAATTCTGGGCCTTCTGCCTGTATGTAGCGGGCGTGGCATGGATGATGTTTATCGCCGAGCAGCAATTCTCCCGCTATTTCGTCACTTTCTTTGATGATGTGCATCAGGGCAACGCTATCTTCGGTTATCTCGGTACCGTGCAGTCCGGCATGGAATTCATCATGTATATGGTGATCCCGCTGTTCGTGAATTATGTGGGTGCCAAGAAAGGGTTATTAATTGTCGGATTACTGGTAGGCGCACGCTTGATTATCTCCGGTGTCTGCGATTCCCATCTGCTTATTTCCGTCCTCAAACCGCTGTATGGTCTGGAAATCTGTCTGCTGCTGGTGTCGGTATTTAAATATATCGCCGAACATTTCGATAAACGTGTTAACGCCACCATGTATTTACTGGGTTATCAGGCGATGCTGTATGTCGGTAATGTCGTGGTTTCTTCGCCAGCAGGGCTGATGTATGACCGTATCGGCTTCGAGCAGACCTATATCATCATGGGATCGATTGCCCTGTTCTTTACCCTTGTTTCCGCTTTCACGCTGTCCGCCTGCCAGAGCAAAATGCGCCCCAGCGCGCCGCTGGACGTGGCCGGAAATAACGCATCACGCTAATCCCTGAAGCGGGATGACGTTATCCCGCCGTAGTCAGTCAAAAGGAACCGAAAGATGTTAAATAATATCGTTGAAGAACCGTTACGTGAATTCCCTGAGCCGACACTGGATCGCCATGCGTTCAGCGATGACATGGCCTCGGCACGTAACCATGTTCTGACGCTGATCCGCCGTCATTTAATCGAGTTCGGTGATAAATTTCCCGCAGAGGCGGCGGTGGACGGGCGCTATCCGCTGACGGAAAACGTCGAGTGGACCACCAGCTTCTGGACGGGGCAGCTGTGGCTGGCATGGGAGATGAGCGGCGACGAGGTTTTCCGTGAGATGGCGGAAAAGCACGTCCGCTCGTTCGGCGCGCGCATTGCCGGTCGCCACGACACCAATACCCATGATCTCGGTTTTCTCTACACGCTCTCCTGCGTAGCGGCGTGGCGTCTGACCGGAAATCGTGATGCGCGCGGTTTCTCGCTGCTGGCGGCTGAAGCGCTGCTGGAGCGTTTTCACCCGCGGGCGAAAATCATCCAGGCGTGGGGCGATCTGAAAGATCCGGCGCAGGCCGGACGCATGATCATCGACTGCACCATGAACCTGCCGCTGCTCTACTGGGCGACGGAGCAGACCGGCGATCCGCGCTTCGCTGACGCCGCGAAAGCCCACGTTCAGCAGTCGGCGACCTATTTAATCCGCCCTGATGCCTCTACCTACCACACCTACTACATGGACGTGGAAACCGGCGCGCCGCGCTACGGCAACACCCAGCAGGGTTATGCCGACGACTCCTGCTGGTCGCGGGGTCAGGCGTGGGGGATTTACGGTTTCCTGCTCAGCTATATCTATACCGGCGACCGCGACATGATCGCGCTCTCCAAACGGCTGGCGAATTACTTCCTTAACCGTCTGCCGGAAGATTATGTCTGCCACTGGGATCTGGCGCTGCTCGGCACCGATGCGTTGCGGGATTCGTCGTCGGCGGCGATTGCCGTGTGCGGCTTACTGGAGCTGGTGAAGCACCTGCCGGTGACCGATCCGGATCGCGCGCGCTATCAGCAGTGGGCGGAAGGGATCATGTCATCGCTGACGAAGCACTATCTGGCGGGCAGCGACGAGGCGTGCAACGGTCTGCTGAAACATTCTGTTTATCATCTTGCCAGTAATAAAGGGGTGGATGAGTGCAGCAGCTGGGGGGATTATTTCTACGTGGAAGCGTTAATGCGTGTGACGCAAAGCTGGAAGCTGTACTGGTGATTTCCCTCACCCGAACCCTCTCCCAATGGGAGAGGGATCAGACCCTCTTCACAGGAAGCGGGCCAGGGGGAGAGGTAATTACACGCCCTGCTCAAGAATACGAATATGGGTTTCCAGCACGTCGCCTTTCACCGCGTCGCTCCACGCCTTCATATGCGCGGTTTGCAGATGCGCCTCAAGATGCGCGACGGTTTCCCACTGTTCCACCATCATAATGGAATCCGGGTTAGTGCTCTGGAAGCTCACGCCGGCAGCGTGATCCACCATCGGCGCATAGCCGTGGCAGCCTTCTTCTTTCAGTACGGTCGGGATAATCTTCGCGAATTCGTCGAGCACCGCCTGGCGATGGTGTTGGCCAGGACGGGTACGAATTTCAGCAATCACAGTTAACATGGTTTAACTCCTTCTAAATTCCATCCCACAGTTAAGCAAAAATTTCCGCAAGATGCTTGCGATATTCTGCGATATAACGCGGCACGTCCGGCATTTTGATCACGTCGTTGGTGATAAAGGTCGGCAGCGGCTCAAGGCCAAGGAACTGATTCGCTTTGTGGAACGGCAGGTAAACGCCGTCAACGCCAACGCCATGGAAGAACTGCTCTTTATCCGTGAAGGCTTCCAGCGGCGCGTTCCAGGTCAGCGACAGCATATAAGTTTTGCCCTGCAGCAGACCGCCGGAACCGTATTTTTTCGCGCCGTCAGAGCGGGTGCGGCCATCGCTGGCATACAGGGAGCCGTGGCCTTCAGTGAACACATCATCAATGTATTTTTTCACCGTCCAGGGCGCACCCATCCACCAGCCCGGCATCTGCCAGATAATGGTGTCGGCCCACAGGAAGTTCTGCACTTCGGCTTTGATGTCGTAATCGCTGTCGGCACGCACGACGCGAACATCATGTCCGGCGTCACGCAGAAAACCTTGCGCGACCTCGGTCAGGGTGTCATTCAGCTGGCCTTTAGAGTGGGCGAAGGCTTTCGCACCGTTCACAATCAGAATGTTGCTCATTATTAATCCTCGAATAATTGCGTTTGACGGCAATTTTACCCGTAACGACGGGACGGTGAAATGAGCAAAATGTGCAAAGTCTTTTGCTGCTGGCGCAATAATCCTTACCAGCTGATGTCGGCGGCGAAGCCGGTTGGCGTGAGCTGACGGAAATGCACCTTCATCTGATGCAGGGCCGCGATGCGCCGCACGATGGACAATCCCAGCCCGCTGCCGGTTTCTTCCTGACCCGGCGGACGATAAAAACGCTCGCCGATACGCGCCAGCGCCTCCGCGCTCACGCCGGGGCCATTATCCTGTACGCTAAAACCGCGCGCGCTCAGCACCACATCTACTTGCGATCCTGGCGGACAGTAGCGGATGGCGTTCTCCAGCAAATTGCGCACCAGCAGTTGCAGCAACAGTTGATGCCCGCAAAAAGTGACGTTTTCGGCGTGCGTTTCCAGCCGCACATCAATGCCCGCTCGCTGCGCGCCGGACCACGCCTCCATGATGGCGCTTTGCAGCAGATCTGCCATCGGGATCGGGGCCGGTTCCTCCAGCCCGTTCAGCGAATCGAGGCGCGACAGGGTGAGCAGTTGCTCAACCAGCCGCGACGCGCGATCGATCCCCTGGCGCAGATTGCTCAGGGCGTGATCCAGCGAGGCCGGATCGTCCTGTGAAAGTTGCGCCACCTCGGTCTGTACCTTCAGCGCCGCCAGCGGGCTGCGTAACTCATGTGCCGCGTCAGAGGTAAAGCGCCGTTCCCGGGACATAAATTCATGAATGCGCGTAAAGAGCTGGTTCAGCTCATCGACCATCGGGCGTACTTCCTGCGGTGTGCCGTCCACCGGCAGCGGCGTGGTGGCGTCCGGCTTACGCTGATGCAACAGCCGGGCGATACGCCGCAGCGGTGACAGCTCGCGGCTGACCAGCCAGACCAGAAACAGCATCATCACCGGCAGCGCCACCAGCCAGGGCGTCAGTTGCGACATAACGATCTCCAGCGCCAGATCCTCGCGGTACTCTTTTTCTTGCCCGACCGCGATCCGCCGTTCGCCATCTTCGGTGGTCAGCCACAGCACGCGCCATTCGTCGCCATCGACACGCGTATCCTGAAAACCGTCCTGCCGGTAGTCATAATTCAGCTCGGTGCCGTTATCGCCGTCGTTGAGCAGCCGCTTACCGTCGCGGGAGAAAATGGCAAACGCCAGCACGTCATCATCCAGCCTGCCGTGATGATGGCGCACCAGCTTTTTACTTTCCGGCAGCGTCTGCGCCGGACGCATCTCGCCGGGATCGAGCACGCTTAAGCGTTTTGCCAGCAGCATTTGCTGGGTATCAAACAGCTTATCCAGGGAGTGTCGCGTTTCATGCCACGCCGCCAGGCAGGCGCAGCCCCATGCCACCAGCGCCAGCACAATAAATCCGCCGGTAAGCCTTAAGCGCAGACTGCGGGTAAGGATCTTAATCATGCGTCTCCCAGCGAATAGCCGATACCGTGCACGGTGCGGATAAAATGGCTGCCCAGCTTGCGGCGCAGATGGTGGATATGTACATCCAGCGCACCACGGGAGACGTCATCGTCCCAGTTATAGAGTTTTTCTTCGATAAGCGAGCGGGGCAGAACGCGCCCTGGATTACGCATAAACAGCGCCAGCAGCGCAAAGGTTTTAGGCTGCAACACCAGCGGTTCACCCGCCAGCGTGGCGGTGAGTTTGAGCGGATCGAGCGTCACGTCGCCGTGAGTGAGCGTTGCCTCCACGCCGCCATGATGCCGCCGGGTTAAGGCTTCAAGACGGGCAGCCACTTCAATAAGCGCAAAGGGTTTGCAGAGATAGTCATCTGCGCCAAGCCGTAGCCCTTCCACCCGCTGCTCCAGCGCATCCCGGGCGGTGAGGATCAGCACCGGATGCTGGTGGCCGTCGCGTCGCCACGCTTTCAAAATATCAAGTCCATCCATGCCCGGCAGGCTGAGATCGAGTACCACGGCGTCGTAAGGGGCCTGGCTCAGCGCCTGCATACCCAGCTTTCCGTCGGTAAACCAGTCGGGCGTCATGCCCAGTTTACTCAGTCCCGCTTTCAGCCCGTCACCGATCAGCCTGTCATCCTCAATCAGCAGTATGCGCATACCGTCTCCTCCGTGGTTATGCAGGCAGTTAATACCCGCTGGCTGCGGCCTTGTACAGGGAAAATCGCCGGGAAGTTTACCCTTACGGCATTATCGCCAGAAAAAGTGAAAAAATTCCCGCCTGTTAAGAACCCGCTAAGATCTGCGGTGTTAACTGATGCTGAAGGTTACCCATCCACAAGGAGAATACGTGATGAAAAAGACTGCCGCGCTGTTAACTGTCCTGATTTTTGCTTCTGCTCCCGCACTGGCGATGCACACCGGCATGACTGAACATGAAACGGGTGAAACGCGTCATACGGGGCAGGGAAATACCGCCACCGGAAAGGTGGGCCATGACGGTCATGGTCACTGGGGCGACAACACCACCGCACCGCAACCTGAAGCGTCAACCCGCACGCCAGCCCCGGGCAGTAACCCGTAATTTTTCAGCCAGGCCTGTCTTTGCAGGCCTGTTATAGTTACTTATTGTTAGTCATCCGCAAGGGAGAATCATCATGAAAAACATCGCTATGCTTTTTACCGTTCTGGCACTGGCCTCGGCTCCGGCGCTCGCTGCTCCGCAAGGCGGTTTCCAGGCGTCTGACACCGCTGCCCCGGCGCAAAACAGCGGCGGCTTTGCAGGCCCGTCGGGCACCAAAACCACGGCTGAAAAAGCGAAGTCTTTATCCGATGATGCCTGGGTCACGCTGACGGGTAAAATTGAACAGCGTACCGGCGGCGACAACTATTTGTTCCGCGATGAATCCGGCACCATCGATGTTGAAATTGATGATAAACGCTGGAATGGGCAGACCGTGACCCCGCAGGATACCGTTGAAATTCAGGGGAAAGTCGATAAAGACTGGAATTCCGCTGAAATCGAAGTGAAGAAAATCACCAAAATCAGTAAGTAACTGACATCGGGCCGGGAAACCGGCCTCTATTTCATCCCTCACCATCGCCTTTCGATCTCCCCCGACAAAAACCGCCCGGTGCGCTAAAGTTATCGCGCAGCACAATGACTCATTGCCTTATATAAGGTAGTATCTGCGGCATTATCGCCGCCGGACAGGCGGGCGCACACGTTTGAGGAACATCGATTAATGAGCGATATGGCAGAGCGCCTTGCGCTGCATGAATTCACGGAAAACGCCTACTTAAACTATTCCATGTACGTCATCATGGATCGGGCGCTGCCGTTTATTGGTGATGGCCTGAAACCCGTTCAGCGCCGCATCGTGTATGCGATGTCAGAGCTCGGCCTTAACAACAGCGCCAAATTCAAAAAGTCGGCCCGTACCGTAGGTGACGTGCTGGGTAAATATCACCCGCACGGCGACAGCGCCTGTTACGAAGCCATGGTGCTGATGGCGCAGCCGTTCTCTTACCGCTATCCGCTGGTGGACGGCCAGGGCAACTGGGGCGCGCCGGACGATCCGAAGTCCTTCGCCGCCATGCGTTATACCGAATCCCGCCTCTCTAAATATGCCGAGCTGCTGCTGGGCGAACTGGGGCAGGGCACGGTGGAATGGCAGCCGAACTTTGACGGCACCATGCAAGAGCCGAAAATGCTGCCTGCGCGTCTGCCGAATATTCTGCTGAATGGCACCACCGGCATCGCGGTCGGTATGGCGACGGACATTCCGCCGCATAACCTGCGCGAAGTGGCGAAAGCGGCGATCACGCTGATCGAACAGCCGAAAACCACGCTCGATGAGCTGCTGGATATTGTGCAGGGTCCGGATTACCCGACCGAAGCGGAAATCATCACCTCGCGGGCGGAAATCCGCAAAATCTACCAGAACGGGCGCGGCTCGGTGCGTATGCGCGCGATCTGGAAAAAAGAAGACGGTGCCGTGGTGATCACCGCGCTGCCGCATCAGGTTTCCGGCGCGCGCGTGCTGGAACAAATCGCCGCCCAGATGCGCAATAAAAAGCTGCCGATGGTCGACGACCTGCGCGATGAATCCGATCACGAAAACCCGACGCGTCTGGTGGTTGTGCCACGCTCGAACCGGGTGGATATGGATCAGGTGATGAACCACCTGTTCGCCACCACCGATCTGGAAAAAAGCTATCGCATTAACCTGAACATGATCGGGCTGGACGGGCGTCCGTCGGTGAAAAACCTGCTGGAGATCCTCTCCGAGTGGCTGGTCTTCCGCCGCGATACCGTGCGTCGCCGTCTGAATCATCGCCTGGAAAAAGTGCTCAAGCGCCTGCATATCCTCGAAGGTTTGCTGGTGGCGTTCCTCAACATTGATGAAGTGATTGAGATCATCCGCACCGAGGACGAGCCGAAGCCGGCGCTGATGTCGAAGTTTGGCATCAGCGAAACCCAGGCCGAAGCGATCCTTGAGCTGAAATTACGTCACCTCGCGAAGCTCGAAGAAGTGAAAATCCGCGGCGAGCAGGCCGAGCTTGAGAAAGAGCGCGACCAGCTGCAGGGCATTCTCGCTTCCGAGCGCAAAATGAGTAACCTGCTGAAGAAAGAACTGCAGGCCGATGCCGACGCCTTTGGCGACGATCGCCGCTCGCCGCTGCACGAACGTGAAGAAGCGAAGGCGATGAGCGAGCACGACATGCTGCCGTCCGAGCCGGTGACCATTGTGCTGTCCCAGTCTGGCTGGGTGCGCAGCGCCAAAGGTCACGACATCGACGCACAGGGGCTGAGCTACAAAGCGGGCGATGGCTGGAAAGCCTCCGTCAAAGGCAAGAGCAACCAGCCGGTGGTGTTTATTGATACCACCGGACGCAGCTACGCTATCGATCCGATCACGCTGCCTTCTGCGCGCGGGCAGGGCGAGCCGCTGACCGGTAAACTGACGCTGCCGCCGGGCGCGTCTGTGGAACATATGGTGATGGCGGGCGAAGAGCAGAAACTGCTGATGGCGTCGGACGCGGGCTACGGCTTCGTCTGTACCTTCAACGATCTGATCGCCCGTAACCGCGCCGGTAAAGCGCTGATCACCCTGCCGGAAAACGCCCGTGTGATGCCGCCGCTGGAAATCGTCGACGACAGCGATATGCTGCTGGCGATCACCGCAGCCGGACGCATGCTGATGTTCCCGGTCAGCGATTTGCCGCAGTTGTCAAAAGGCAAGGGTAATAAGATCATCAGCATTCCGTCGGCAGAGGCCGCGAAAGGCGAAGACAGCCTCGCGCACCTGTATCTGCTGCCGCCGCAAAGTACGCTGACCATCCACGTGGGCAAACGCAAAATCAAACTGCGTCCGGAAGAGTTGCAGAAAGTGCACGGTGAGCGCGGACGTCGCGGCACGCTGATGCGCGGCCTGCAACGCATCGACCGCGTGGAGATTGACTCACCGCATCGCGCAAGCCCTGGCGACAGCGAAGAGTAATCACGGTATTACCGTCCTCCTTTTCTGACGGGGGACGTCAGTTAACATTTCCCGAATGGCTGGATGTCCGGGCATAAGAGGTAACAATGCTGTTTATTATTCGATCTATTATTATTGTGGTTTACAGCATTCTGCTGTCTATTTTTGGCTGTATTTACTGTCTGTTCAGTCCACGAAATCCGAAGCACGTCGCCACTTTTGGCCATATGTTTGGTCGCCTTGCACCGGCGCTCGGCCTGAAGGTTGAAACCCGCGTGCCGCCGAATGCCGCTGAGTTTGGCAATGCCATTTATATCTGTAATCACCAAAATAATTACGATATGGTCACCGCCTCCAGCATCGTGCAGCCGCCGACCGTTACCGTGGGCAAAAAAAGCCTTATCTGGATCCCCTTCTTCGGCCTGCTGTACTGGCTTACCGGTAACCTGCTGATCGATCGCAATAACCGCGCCAAAGCACACGGTACAATCGCCCAGGTGGTGAAGAACATTCAGAAGCGTAATATCTCAATCTGGATGTTCCCGGAAGGTACCCGCAGCCGTGGCCGTGGCCTGCTGCCGTTCAAAACCGGCGCGTTTCATGCCGCCATTGCTGCCGGCGTGCCGGTGATCCCGGTGTGCGTGTCCACCACCTCGAATAAAATCAGCCTCAACCGCTGGAATAACGGTCATGTGATCGTCGAGATGATGCAGCCTGTGGATACCACTAAGTTTGGTAAAGACCAGGTGCGTGAACTGGCAGTACACTGCCGGGCATTAATGGAAAATAAAATCGCCGAGCTTGACCAGGAAGTCGCCGCGCGTAATGCCGCCGGAAAGCGTTAATTTTCTCTCGTATTAAAAGTCAGTTTTACATGGAGCAGATATGTCACTCAGTCGGCGTCAGTTTATTCAGGCATCCGGGGTTGCGCTTTGTGCCGGAGCGGTGCCGCTGAGGGCCAACGCTGCCGGGCAGCAACTGCCGTTGCCTATTCCCCCGCTACTGGAATCCCGCCGCGGCCAGCCGCTGTTTCTGACGCTTCAGCGCACCCACTGGTCCTTTACCCAGGGTACCCGCGCGCCGGTGTGGGGGATCAACGGTCGCTATCTGGGGCCGACGATCCGCGTCTGGAACGGCGACGACGTGAAGCTGATCTACAGCAATCGCATGACGGAAAACGTCGCCATGACCGTGAGCGGCCTGCAGGTGCCAGGCCCGCTGATGGGCGGTCCGGCGCGTATGATGTCCCCCAACGCCGACTGGGCACCGGTACTGCCGGTACGCCAGAACGCCGCCACCCTCTGGTATCACGCCAACACCCCAAACCGCACCGCCGAGCAGGTGTATAACGGACTGGCGGGGCTGTGGCTGGTGGAAGATGACGTCAGCAAATCCCTGCCGATCCCGAATCATTACGGCGTTGACGATATTCCGGTCATTATTCAGGACAAGCGTCTGGATAACTTTGGCACGCCGGAATACAGCGAGCCGGGCAGTGGCGGCTTTGTCGGCGATACGCTGCTGGCAAACGGCGTGCAGGGGCCGTATGTCGAAGTGTCCCGCGGCTGGGTGCGTCTGCGTCTGCTGAATGCTTCTAATGCGCGGCGTTATCAGCTTCAGATGAGCGATGGCCGCCCGCTGCATGTTATTTCTGGCGATCAGGGCTTTCTGCCTGCGCCGGTGTCGGTGAAACAGCTGTCGCTGGCACCGGGCGAGCGCCGGGAGATCCTGGTGGACATGACCAACGGCGATGAAGTGTCGATTACCTGCGGGGAAGCGGCGAGCATTGTCGATCGTATTCGCGGCTTCTTTGAGCCGTCGAGTATTCTGATCTCCACGCTGGTGTTGACGCTGCGCCCGACCGGCCTGTTGCCGCTGGTTACTGACAGTCTGCCGATGCGCCTGTTGCCGAGCGAACTGCTGACCGGTACGCCGGTGCGCAGCCGTGATATCAGCCTCGGTGACGATCCGGGTATCAATGGGCAGCTGTGGGACATTCAGCGTCTGGATATTACTGCCCAGCAGGGCACCTGGGAGCGCTGGACGGTACGCGCCGATACGCCGCAGGCATTCCATATCGAAGGCGTCAGTTTCCAGATCCGCAACGTCAACGGTGCCATTCCGTTCCCGGAAGATCGCGGCATGAAAGACACCGTGTGGGTGGATGGTCAGGTGGAACTGCTGGTGTACTTCGGGCAGCCGTCATGGCCGCATTTCCCCTTCCAGTACTACAGCCAGACGCTGGAGATGGCGGATCGCGGCTCCATCGGGCAACTGCTGGTTAATCCTGCTCCCTGATTTTTCCCCTCACCCTAACCCTCTCCCCTGGGAGAGGGCACGGAGTGGTGCTCCCCCTCTCCCTAAGGGAGAGGGCCGGGGTGAGGGGATAAATGAGGGTGATTTTTAAACAATAAACCTTCATTAAATCCGGTATTACAGCGTATAATCCCCGCCCTTCGAATTCGATAACTACCCCCCGGAAGCATTATGAGCGCTATTTCCCTGATCCAGCCGGATCGCGACCTCTTTTCATGGCCGCAATACTGGGCGGCCTGCTTTGGCCCCGCACCCTTTTTGCCCATGTCACGTGAGGAAATGGATCAACTTGGCTGGGACAGCTGCGACATCATTCTGGTTACCGGGGATGCGTATGTCGATCACCCGAGTTTCGGCATGGCGATCTGTGGACGTATGCTGGAAGCACAGGGCTTTCGCGTGGGGATCATCGCCCAGCCGGACTGGAACAGCAAAGACGACTTTATGCGTCTTGGTAAACCGAATCTGTTCTTCGGCGTGACCGCGGGCAACATGGACTCGATGATCAACCGTTACACCGCCGATCGTAAACTGCGCCACGACGACGCCTACACGCCGGATAATGTGGCGGGTAAACGCCCTGACCGCGCGACTCTGGTTTATACCCAGCGCTGTAAAGAAGCCTGGAAAGATGTGCCGGTGATCCTGGGCGGTATCGAAGCCAGCCTGCGCCGTACCGCGCACTATGATTACTGGTCTGATACCGTGCGCCGTTCCGTGCTGGTGGACTCGAAAGCCGATATGCTGATCTTCGGCAACGGCGAGCGTCCGCTGGTGGAAGTGGCGCATCGACTCTCGCAGGGTGAACCGGTGAGCAGTATCCGCGATGTGCGCAATACCGCCATCATGGTGAAAGAAGCGCTGCCGGGCTGGAGCGGCGTGGATTCACGGATCATCGATATGCCGGGTAAAATCGATCCGATCCCGCATCCGTATGGCGAGGATCTGCCCTGCGCGGATAACAAACCTGTTGCACCGAAGAAAGCCGAAGCAAAAGCCGTTGTCGTGCAGCCGCCGCGTCCGAAACCCTGGGAAAAAACTTACGTGCTGCTGCCATCCTTTGAGAAGGTAAAAGCCGATAAAGTGCTGTACGCCCACGCCTCGCGTATTCTGCACCATGAAACTAACCCAGGCTGCGCCCGTGCGTTAATGCAAAAACACGGTGAACGTTATATCTGGATCAACCCGCCAGCTATTCCGCTCTCCACCGAAGAAATGGACAGCGTTTTTGCGCTGCCGTACAAGCGTGTTCCGCATCCGGCTTATGGCACTGCCCGTATTCCGGCGTACGAGATGATCCGCTTCTCCATCAACATTATGCGCGGCTGCTTTGGCGGCTGTTCGTTCTGCTCCATTACCGAACACGAAGGGCGCATTATTCAGAGCCGCTCTGAAGATTCCATCGTGAACGAGATCGAAGCGATTCGCGACACCGTGCCGGGCTTTACCGGTGTGATCTCGGATCTGGGCGGCCCGACCGCCAACATGTATATGCTGCGCTGCAAGTCGCCGCGCGCCGAGCAAACCTGCCGTCGCCTGTCGTGCGTCTATCCGGATATTTGTCAGCACATGGACACTAACCATGAGCCGACGATCAATCTCTATCGCCGCGCCCGCGATCTGAAAGGTATCAAGAAGATCCTGATTGCCTCCGGTGTGCGTTATGACATCGCCGTAGAAGATCCGCGCTACATCAAAGAGCTGGCGACGCATCACGTCGGCGGCTACCTGAAAATTGCCCCGGAGCATACCGAAGAGGGGCCGTTGTCGAAGATGATGAAGCCGGGCATGGGCAGCTATGACCGCTTTAAAGAGCTGTTCGACACCTACTCGAAACAGGCTGGCAAAGAGCAGTATCTGATCCCGTACTTCATCTCCGCACATCCCGGCACGCGCGATGAAGACATGGTGAATTTGGCGCTATGGCTGAAGCAGCGTCGTTTCCGCCTCGATCAGGTGCAGAACTTCTATCCGTCGCCGCTCGCCAACTCCACCACCATGTATTACACCGGCAAAAACCCGCTGGGTAAAATTGGCTATAAGAGTGAAGATGTGGTGATCCCGAAAGGGGATAAGCAGCGTCGTCTGCATAAAGCCTTGCTGCGCTATCACGACCCGAAAAACTGGCCGCTGATCCGTCAGGCGCTGGAAGAGATGGGGAAAAAACATCTGATTGGCGGACGCCGGGACTGCCTGGTGCCGTCGCCGACCATTGAAGAGATGCGTGAAGCGAAGCGGCAGAATCGCCATACCCGCCCGGCATTGACCAAACACACGCCGGTGGCGCATCAGCGTCAGACGCCGATGAGCGCCAAAAAACGCAGTAAGGTTGCCGGGGGGTAAGCCTGTTGCCCGGTGGCGCTTCGCTTACCGGGCCTACAGGAAAGATGGCGCTCCGCTTATCTGACCTGGAGAGGCGGTAGTATGCCGTAGGCCGGATAAGACGCGTGCGTCGCCATCCGGCACTAAATTACCCGCCGAACTGGTCCGGGTCCGGGCCGAGGCGTTTACCCTGATCCAGTTTCGCAATTTCGCTCAGTTCGTCTTTATCCAGACGGAAATCCCACACATCAAAGTTTTCCGCGATACGCGCAGGCGTAACGGATTTCGGGATCACGACCAGACCCTGATCCAGGTGCCAGCGAATAACGATTTGCGCCGGGGTTTTGCCGTATTTATCCGCAAGCGTGCGGATCACTTTCTGATCGAACACCCCTTCACCGCCCTGTGCCAGCGGGCTCCAGGATTCGGTCTGGATCTTATGCGTGGCGTTCCAGGCATGCAGCTGACGTTGTTGCAGCAGCGGATGCAGCTCGATCTGGTTGATCACCGGCGTGACGCCCGTTTCATCGATCAGCCGTTGCAGATGATGGATCTGGAAATTACACACGCCGATGCTTTTTACCAGCCCCTGTTCCTGCAGGGCGATCATCCCTTTCCAGGCGTCCACATAGTGATCGATAGCCGGAACCGGCCAGTGCATCAGATAGAGATCAACATGATCGAGCTGCAGTTTATCGAGGCTTTCCTGTAACGCTTCCTGCGGTCGTTTTTGATCGTCATTCCACAATTTGGTGGTGATGAACAGATCCTCACGCGCGACGCCAGCACTCTGCAACGCTTTGCCAACGCCTTCTTCGTTCTTGTACGCGGCAGCGGTATCAATGGAGCGATAGCCCACTTCCAGCGCTTTATGAATGGCGGAGATCACTTCCTCATTGCCCGCTTTCCACACGCCGAGACCCAGTTGCGGCATGATGTTGCCGTCCTGAAGCTTGATAACGGTTGGATTTGCCATGCATTCCTCCTTTTTGAAGTTCACCAGGCATACGCCTGGTGAAAGGGTGTGACTTAAGTCTGGACGAAAAGCCCAAAAACGAAAGCCGCAGAAGAAAAAACCTTTAGCGAGCCGCTTCGTAGATGCGACGGCTGACATCGAGGGTTATGTCCTGATGTTCGCCTAATTGCGTCATACCGTGCTCTTCGAGTTTCGCCAGCAGGGCAGGGATGGAGCTGCCGTCCAGACCGTAGCCGGACAGGCGCGTCGGCACGCCCATTTGTTCGAAGAAATTGCGGGTGGCGGCGATGGCCGCATCAATACGCTCGTCGTCGGAGCCTTCGGTGATATTCCATACGCGCTCGGCGTACTGCAACAGCTTGCCGCGTTTGACATCACGTTTCTCATTCCACAGCGCAGGCAGCACCACCGCCAGCGTCTGGGCATGATCCAGACCGTGCATCGCCGTCAGTTCGTGACCCAGCATATGGGTCGCCCAGTCCTGCGGCACACCGGCACCAATCAGGCCGTTCAGCGCCTGGGTCGCCGCCCACATCACGTTAGCGCGCACGTTGTAGTTTTCCGGATCGGTCAGTGCTTTCGGGCCGTCTTCAATCAGCGTCAGCAGAATGCCTTCTGCAAAACGGTCCTGAATTTTGGCGTCCACCGGATAAGTGACGTACTGCTCAACGGTGTGCACAAAGGCATCCACCACACCGTTCGCCACCTGGCGCGGCGGCAGGGTGTAGGTATAAACCGGATCCAGCACGGCGAAGACCGGCTGCACGTGTTCAGACATAAATGCCTGTTTGTCCCCGGTGGCTTTACGGGAGATCACGGCACCTTTGTTGGATTCAGAACCGGTAGCAGGCAGCGTCAGCACCGAACCCATCGGAATGGCGCGGGTGATGTTTTTGCCGGAGGTTGGCAGGATCTCCCACGGATCCACACCCTCTGCGTACAGCGCCGCAGCGGCGATAAATTTAGTGCCGTCCAGCACCGAGCCGCCGCCAACCGCCAGCAGGAAGGTGACGTTTTCTTTGCGGGCAATCTCCACCGCTTTCATCAGGGTTTCATAGGACGGATTCGGCTCAATGCCGCCGAACTCCAGCACGTCGAGGCCGTCGAGGGCGCTGTAAACCTGATCCAGCACGCCGGTTTTTTTGACGCTGCCGCCGCCGTAGGTGATCAGTACGCGCGCGCCTGCCGGGATCTGGTCGCGCAGATCGGCAATGGCGTTTTTACCAAAAAGAATGCGTGTAGGAGTATGCAGATTAAAGTTATTCATTGCTCGTGCCCTTATGTGGGTTAAAAAACGGCTGACCACGAATGGCCTGATGCGAACCATTGTGGCTATCCGCGCCACGCCTCTCAATGCACATTTCTGCCGATGTCTTGCCCATTTCTCCATGCTGCTGGAGAATATGCACAGAAATGCGCACACTGTAACTGTCAAAAACCGCACCCGGAGTGGCGATAAATGAACCGCGAAGCGACCTGCCTGCACCTGACCGATCAGGTTAAACGGCTGAAAATTCATGAGAACAAACTGAGCGCGTTGCTGCCAGATATCCGCCTGCTGTACGGCACGCAGCCGGGCACGCGCACGCCGGTCATGTATCAGCCGGGCATCGTGATCCTCTTTTCCGGGCATAAAACGGGTTATATCAACGACCGCGTCTTCCATTACGATGCCAATGAATATCTGCTGCTCACCGTG
The DNA here is from genome assembly GCF_018323985.1 of Enterobacter kobei. Lineage (GTDB taxonomy): Bacteria > Pseudomonadota > Gammaproteobacteria > Enterobacterales > Enterobacteriaceae > Enterobacter_D > Enterobacter_D kobei_A. The sequence goes on from NZ_AP024590.1 coordinate 727,129, forward strand.
CCGTTGCCCTTTGAATGCGAAACCTTTGCCACGCCGGAAGTGCCGCTGGCGGGGATCCGCGTCAACGTGGATATTCTTCAGTTGCAGGAGTTGCTGATGGATATCGGCGAGGATGAACATTTCCAGCCGGCGATGGCGGCCAGCGGCATTAACTCCGCCACGCTGTCTGATGAAATTCTCTGCGCGGTGGAGCGTCTGCTTGACGTGATGGAGCGCCCGCTGGATGCGCGTATCCTCGGCAGGCAGATCGTGCGTGAAATTCTCTACCATGTGCTGACCGGCCCGCGCGGCGGCGCGTTGCTGGCGCTGGTGAGCCGTCAGACGCACTTCAGTCTCATCAGCCGCGTGTTAAAACGCATCGAAAGTCAGTACACGGAAAACCTGAGCGTTGACCAGCTGGCCGCCGAAGCCAATATGAGCGTCTCGGCGTTCCACCATAATTTCAAATCGGTGACCAGCACGTCTCCGTTGCAGTATCTGAAAAGCTACCGCCTGCACCGGGCGCGGATGCTGATGATCCACGACGGCATGAAAGCCAGCGCGGCGGCGATGCGGGTAGGCTATGAAAGCGCCTCGCAGTTCAGCCGCGAGTTTAAACGCTATTTTGGCGTGACGCCGGGAGAGGATGCCGCACGGATCAGGACGATGCAGGGGACGTAAGCCCCCTCACCGCAGGGTGAGGGGAGAAAATCAGGCGTTGCAGTATTTCTTCTTGATCACCACGACCACCGTGCCCAGTAAGCCGACGATGAGCAGGAAAATCGGCAGGATCATCAGGAAGGTCATGACCTGATCTTCATGGCGTTTTACAAAGGGGATCATGCTCAGCGCATAGCCCAGTGACGTTACCGCACCCACCCACAGCAGCGCGCTCAGCCAGTTAAAGAACTGGAAGCGGCGGTTAGAGAGGCCGGAAATACCCGCCATCGTTGGCAGCAGCGTACGCACGAAGGCCAGAAAACGACCGACCAGCAGCGCCAGCAGGCCATGCCGTTCGAACATGCAGGTGGCCCGCTCGTGATACTTGACCGGCAGCTGCGCCAGCCAGCTTTTTACCACTCGCGTGTTGCCCAGCCAGCGCCCCTGGATATAGCTCAGCCAGCAGCCCAGACTGGCGGCGGTGGTGAGGATCACCAGCGCCGGTACAAAGTCCATCACGCCTCTTGCGATTAGCGCGCCGGTCAGCAGAAGCAAACTGTCACCGGGTAAGAAAGAGGCCGGAAGTAATCCGTTTTCCAGAAACAGCGTCGCAAACATCACCAGATAAACGACACCGACAACATGTGGATCAGCTAACGCCGCGAAATCATGATGCCAGAGCGCGGCGATAATATTTTGAATAACTACCATGGACTTTCCTGTGGAACCGCATATTGAGCGCTATTGTACGCCTGAAATGTCAAGGACACCTTGATCCCCCACGCAAGAAATGCAGACGAGTCTGCTGGTCTGGAAAGATTTCTTGTCAGGCTGCTAACTTTACACGATGCGCTCAAATCCCGCTGCTAAATCAGCACGTAAATCATCAACGTTTTCTAAACCTATATGCAGTCGGATAAGTGTGCCAGTAAAGTCGACGCCACCGCCTGGACGGATCGCGGCAATGTGCTCCGGCTGGTTCGCTAAAATGAGCGATTCAAAACCGCCCCAGGAGTAGGCCGTGCTGAACAGCGAGAAGTGATCGAGATAAGCCGCCAGTTCCTGGTTATTCAATCGCTTACGCAGCACAAACGAGAACAGCCCGCTGCTGCCGGTAAAGTCGCGCTTCCAGAATTCATGCCCCTTACTGCCCGGCAACGCAGGGTGGTTCACCGCCGCCACCTGCGGATGCGCCGCCAGCCATTCCGCGAGTTGCAGGCTGCTTTCCTGATGCTGGCGCAAACGTACGCTCAGGGTGCGCAGGCCACGGCTGGTCATGTAAGCGGTATCGGCATCCACCATTTGTCCCATCAGATAGGCGTTCTCGCGCAGTTGCTCCCAGCAGCGGGCATTTGCCACGGCGGTGCCGATCATGCCGTCGGAGTGGCCAATCAGGTATTTGGTGGCTGCCTGAACAGAAATGTCGATGCCAAACTCCAGGGCTTTAAACAGGATGCCCGCCGCCCAGGTATTGTCGATCATAATGATCGCTTCCGGCGCCACGCGCCGCACGGCGGCAACAATCGCGGGCACATCGTGCACTTCCATGGTGATCGAGCCGGGGGATTCGAGGAACACGATGCGGGTATTGGGTTTTATCAGGCTGGCGATGTCTGCGCCGATCAATGGATCGAACCACTCGGTGGTCACGCCCATTTTTGAGAGAATTTTCGTGCAGAAATCCTGCGTCGGTTCATAGGCCGTATGGGTAACCAGAATATGGTCGCCCTGTTCAACAAAGGCCAGAATGGTATTGGCTACCGCTGCCGCGCCGCAGGGAAACAACGCACAGCCCGCGCCACCTTCCAGCTCGCACATGGCGTCCTGCAGGGAGAAATGCGTCAGGGTGCCGCGACGGCCATAAAACAGTTCACCGCTGGCGCGCCCGCGCGTGGCCTGCTTTTTCGCTTCCACCGTGTCAAACACCAGAGAAGACGCGCGCTGGATCACGCTGTTCACCGCGCCCTGAGTATATTTCTTGCTGCGCCCGGCATTCACCAGCGCGGTATCAATGTGCTTCGCTGCCATATTCGAAACCTGCTTTTATACGTCTGGATGTCCAGACTACCATGAATGCCCCATTCTGCATCCTGAGGGTTATTCATCAAGAACAATATTTTCTTAAAACCCGCCGATGAAACGTTTTACTGAGTAAGCGCAAAGAAAATAACGATGAATACAGGCACCATGTAAATACTAATGAGAACTACTATCAATTCGACGACGTTTTGATATTATTATGCTCAGAATTTGTGAGTTATGTCCGGAGATACAGAGTGGGTAATAATTTGATGCAGACGGATCTTTCCGTCTGGGGTATGTACCATCATGCCGATATTGTTGTAAAAATCGTGATGATTGGCCTGATCCTGGCGTCAGTAGTCACCTGGGCAATTTTCTTCAGCAAGAGCGTGGAGCTGATTTCACAAAAGCGTCGCTTAAAGCGCGAACAGCAACTGCTGGGTGAAGCCCGTTCGCTGAACCAGGCCAGTGAAATCGCCGCTTCCTTTAAATCAAAAAGCCTCAGTACACTGTTGATCAACGAAGCGCAGAATGAACTGGAGCTGTCTGCGGGTTCAGAAGATAACGAAGGCATCAAAGAGCGTACCGGTTTCCGCCTGGAGCGTCGTGTGGCTGCGGTAGGCCGTCACATGGGCCGTGGCAATGGGTATCTGGCAACGATCGGTGCCATCTCCCCGTTTATCGGTCTGTTCGGCACGGTGTGGGGCATCATGAACAGCTTTATCGGTATCGCCCAGACGCAGACCACTAACCTGGCGGTTGTCGCGCCTGGTATCGCAGAAGCGCTGTTAGCCACGGCGATTGGCCTGATTGCGGCGATCCCGGCGGTGGTGATCTACAACATTTTTGCCCGCATGATCGGCAGCTATAAAGCCTCGCTGGGCGACGTCGCCGCGCAGGTGTTGTTACTGCAAAGTCGCGATCTTGATCTTGCCGCCAGCTCGACGGCTCAACCGGTGCACGCTGCACAGAAATTACGTTTAGGTTAATGTCCTATGGCAATGCGTCTTAATGAAAACCTGGACGATAACGGCGAAATGCATGAAATCAACGTGACGCCGTTTATCGACGTCATGCTGGTGCTGCTGATTATCTTTATGGTTGCCGCGCCGCTGGCGACGGTGGATGTGAAGGTTAATCTGCCCGCGTCATCCAGCCAGCCGCAACCGCGCCCGGAAAAACCGGTCTATTTGTCGGTCAAAGCGGATAACACCATGTTTATTGGTAACGATCAGGTGACGGATGAAACCATGATCGCGGCGCTTAACGCGCTGACCGAAGGCAAAAAAGACACCACCGTTTTCTTCCGCGCGGATAAAACCGTGGATTACGAAACGATGATGAAGGTGATGGATACGCTGCATCAGGCGGGCTATCTGAAGATAGGCCTGGTGGGTGAAGAGGTCGCGAAAGCGAAGTAATCGCCTTAGCATGCCCGGCGGCGCTGCGCTTGCCGGGCCTACCAGAACTTGTAGGTCTGGTAAGCAAGAGAGCCCATCGGGATCCCGTAGGCCGGGTAAGGCAAAGCCGCCACCCGGCGATGAGCACATAGGGATCCCGTAGGCCGGGTAAGGCGAAGCCGCCACCCGGCAAAGAGCACATCAGACGCTGACGCCAGTCAGCTTTTTTTTGCCTGCGATTCCGGGACCGGTGGCGTTTTCTCTGTCAGCGCCACGCTGGTGACGTTTGATGTGCGGAAGCCACCGTCAGCCAGCTTACGGGTAATACGCAGCGTAGCCGTCTCACGCGCCAGCAGAAGCTGATAGTTGGTCTCCAGGCGAGACATGATTTTTTCGTACAGCTCAGGATGTCGCGTCGCTACCTCGTTGATAGCGGCACCGTAAATCTCTTCTTTGACCTGCAACGCGTAGATTTCGCGGCGGTTCTGCCATTTTAAGCGCACCAGCGCGGCAGGAATGGAGATCAGATCGCGAGCCAGGCGAGTGATATGATCATTTTTACTCTGTACCAGGGCATCGAGATTTTGCTTTAAGATAAATTCATCGCTTTTATGATTATCTAAAGTCAAATAAACGTTGTTGTCCTCAACATCTTTCACGTTATTCTTCCTCTAGTTTATAAAACAAAGGCCCATCTTTTTCGCGGGTAATCAGGTTAAGCCAAATGTCATTGCCGGCTTCATTTATCTGTTCGGTTTTTTCGGCAATTATTTCACTTAAAGTTTGCGCATCGATGTCCCCCTCCGCTTGCAAATCGTTAAGCAGACGGGTAAATGTTTCAATTTTTACTACGCGGAATAATCGGTCTTTTATATGGCGATCGCGTTCTTCCAGCAACATATTTCTTGATTGCCTGGTATGGCTCACATTCGTTAATATATCGCTTTCGAAATCAGAGAGCGTTCTTTTTCCCTGAGTTAAATTAACGTCTTTTTCTGCTTCCCCCGATTCAGTTTCCTTCGCGGAAATGTGAAAACGAGCCGGGACAAGGTTCTCGGGCAGCATCTCTAATATCCTTTGATTTCAAACGAGTGGGGAAGGGGTCCGGGCGTGAGGTTCGTTGACAATATCATGGCAGACTTTTAAAATCAAAAAAAATGGAGCCAGCCGATGAACAGTATTTTTTATTCTGTTATTGCTTTGCTGCTACTTACGGCGGGCGTACTTTTTATGATGCGCGAGTTGAATAAAGGCACGCCAGCCGCAGACAGCAACCCGCTTCCCGAGGCAACGCCGTTGTCGAAGGAAGAGGGAGAAGATCACTTTTCAATGTTAATGAATGCCATTACGCCGGTATGGTACTGGCGCGTCAATCACGAATATATTGATTTTTTGCACGCGACAATTAAAAGAATGAACATATCGCAAATAAATAGCGTGCCGGGCTTATTTGAAGCACAACGTCGTTGCAGCGATCTGAATTCAGCAGTGTACAAATATTACGATAATATAAAAAAACGTTGCCTTAATGGCGAGAAAGTCCCGCATTCGGATCTGGATTTACTGAACTTAAGTCAGTGCTTTCACGAATTCAGCCTCGACGCCTATCCGGAACTGGTGACGCTGGTGTGGCCAGAGTATGCCCGTCCGGACGTAGATCCGCGTGACGTGCGCACTGCGAAGATCGTAGAAGGTTAAATGCCGGGACGCGATGCCCGGCATAACGTCACTATTTGTCCGACGATGCCTGCCAGAGATTCAGCTCGCCGTCAGCCACATGTTTATCGATCTGCACCAGCTCCTCGGCGCTGAAGGTAAGATTACTCAGCGCCTGCACGTTCTCCTGGATCTGTTCCGGACGGCTTGCGCCAATCAGCACCGAGGTGACGCGCGCGTCTTTCAGCAACCAGCTTAACGCCATCTGCGCCATCGACTGTCCGCGCTGCTGCGCCATCTCGTTCAGCAGACGCAAACTGTTCAGGTTGCTCTCGGTCAGCATTTTCTCGGTTAACCCGCGTACCTTTTTGCCTTCCCGCTGCATACGCGAGCCGTCAGGAATGCCGTTGAGGTATTTGCCGGTCAGCAGTCCCTGCGCCAGCGGGGTAAAGGCGATACAGCCCACGCCGTTGGCTTCCAGCGTGTCCAGCAGGCCGCTTTTGTCTACCCAGCGGTTGAGCAGGTTGTAAGACGGCTGGTGGATGAGCAGCGGGATTTTCCATTCACGCAGCAAATCGACCATCGTCTGGGTGCGTTCAGACGAGTAGGACGAAATACCGACGTACAGCGCCTTACCGCTCTGCACGGCCTGCGCCAGCGCCGAGGCGGTTTCTTCCATCGGCGTATTCTCATCCACGCGGTGAGAATAGAAAATATCGACATACTCCAGCCCCATGCGGCTGAGGCTCTGATCGAGGCTGGCGAGCAGATACTTGCGCGAGCCGCCGGAGCCATACGGGCCAGGCCACATGTAATAGCCCGCTTTGGTGGAGATGATCAGCTCATCGCGGTACGACGCAAAATCCTCTCTCAGCAGACGACCAAAGTTTTCTTCGGCGCTGCCCGGTGGCGGACCATAGTTATTGGCTAAGTCGAAATGGGTGATGCCTGCATCAAAAGCGGTGCGCAGCAGGGCGCGCTGGGTTTCCAGCGGCTGTACATGACCAAAACTGTGCCACAGACCCAGCGACAGTGCCGGCAGGCGTAGCCCGCTCTTACCGCAGTAGCGATACTGCATCTCCTCGTAGCGCGCAGGATTAGCTAACCAGGGCATGACGTCTCCTTTCTTGATTATAAAAATTCGAAACAGTGTTTCTATTTTAGCGTTCCCGCCCAACGCCACAAGCCGCCGTCGTCACAAATCTTTTACGATTATGTAGCACTGCTTAACTGTTTCTGTCGTGGCTTTATCGTTTCAGCGACGGCGGGCGGTTTACGTACACATCAGGCTGCAAGGCAGGCGGCATGAGCCTTTATGCGTTAAGGCTGTCGGTAAAGAAGAACATTATTACGGGTAACATCTGCATAATATGTCGGAAGTGGTAATTAACTATACATACCACTTTTACGTTCACTTAATTTAAATTAATGCGCGCTTTTTAAATAACCGTCTATATTGAGATGCTGCGACCGGAAGTCGCGAATACTATTATTTCAATAAGGGCTTTGCATTTGTCTTAATGTTGTTTAAACCAACCCTGAAACGCTATTGGTTTTGGGAGGATTCTTATTCTTTGCGTAAATAATAATCTTAGCAGGCTACATAAATGAACAGCACATTTTCTCTTTAAGATAAGTAGCTTACAGATAGTACCTCACGTCACTATCCGGCGTTTTGTGATGTAAAAGTGTGAGCAAAAGTGAATGGCGATATTATTTAAATGCCTGGGGCCTTGTTTTTAAAAGGATTCCTTGAGGACTATTTTTTGATCAAAAAATTTACTCAAGGGCATACATATTACGCATATTTTGCCGATAACCATAATAAGTCCCACCTTCTGGATGGGAATGCACCTCATGCAAGGAATTAACTATGCGTATGCTCCAAAATTTCACAATTCGCTTTGTGATGCTCGCCATCCTGGGTGTTTTCTGCCTGCTGTGGTCGGGCGTCGGGTTATACAGCGTATTTTCGCTGTCGAAAGTCGCCGAAGGCAATGACATCGATCGCCAGTTGGTGAAGCAGATGACGTTGCTCGGTCAGGGCAATGACCAGTATTTCCGCGTGGTCACCCGGCTGTCACGGGCCATGGACGTAAAAGCGGCCGGTGGTACTGCCGATTTTGGTCCGGTTCAGCAGGCGCTGGACAATATGAAAACTAAACTCGACGCGCTGAAGGCGATTTCGCCAGGCCCGATTGATGCCGACGTCTCCGCTCAGGTGCTCAGCACCTGGCAGGCACTGCTGGATCAGGGCGTGACGCCGCAGGTTCAGTTCGCCCAGCAAGGGAATATCGACGCTTATCGCAACCAGGCGAACACCGTAACGCCGGACCTGAGCCGTGCATTTGGCGCCAGCGCCGAAGCGTTCAATAAGGCGGCGAGCCAGATGCTGGATGATACCCGCGTGATGGTTGACGGCCAGACCAGCGTGACCCGCACAATCATTATTGTCGCTGTTGTGCTCGGCATTCTGTTGTTGCTGTTCTCGGATCGCTATCTGGTGGCAATGCTGGTAAAACCGCTGGCGAAAATCCGTCAACACTTCCGTTTGATCGCCCAGGGCGATCTCAGCCAGCCGGTTGAGGCCATGGGCCGCAACTGTGTGGGCCAGATGGTGCCGCTGTTACAGGCGATGCAGGACAGTCTGCGTGAATCGGTAAGCTCTATTCGTTCCGGCAGCGACAATATCTGGCGCGGGGCGACGGAAATTTCCAGCGGCAATAACGATCTCTCTTCCCGTACGGAAGAGCAGGCCGCCGCGCTGGAAGAGACGGCGGCGAGCATGGAACAGCTGACCGCAACCGTGAAGCTGAACGCCGAAAGCGCACGTCAGGCCAGCGAACTGGCAGAAGTGGCTTCCACCACCGCCAGCAAAGGCGGCGCGCTGGTCAGCGAAGTGGTCACTACCATGACCGGGATTTCCGACAGCTCGAAGAAAATTGCCGAGATCACCACAGTGATCAACAGCATTGCCTTCCAGACCAATATCCTTGCGCTGAACGCCGCCGTTGAAGCCGCGCGTGCCGGTGAACAGGGACGTGGCTTTGCGGTTGTAGCGGGTGAAGTGCGTAATCTGGCCAGCCGCAGCGCCGGTGCGGCCAAAGAGATCGAAACGCTGATTGCGGATTCGGTGAACCGTGTCGAAAGAGGCGCAAAACTGGTGAACGATACCGGCACCACGATGGAAGGGATCCTGCGCGCGGTCACCGAAGTCACCACCATTATGAAGCAGATCGCCGGTGCTTCCGCAGAACAGAGCAAAGGCATCTCGCAGGTGGGGATTGCGATCACCCAGATGGACAGCGTCACCCAGCAGAACGCCGCGCTGGTTGAGCAGGTCTCTGCGGCTGCCGCTGCCCTTGAACGTCAGACCGAAGAACTGCAACGTGCCGTTCAGCAGTTCCGTTTATCGGCTGACGAGCAGAAAATCCCTGCTGCACCTTTAGTCACACCAGCACCACGTCATACAGCAGCGACGAAATCTGCCGCTACCGATGAGTGGGTTGCTTTCTGATCCTTTGCTTTTTGTCGCCGGAGCCACGACGTTTTCGTCGTGGCTTTTTTGATCGCCGCGGGAAAGTTACCGGCGGGCGTCGGTGATCATTTGCGTCACTGCGCTCAGATTGCCGATTTTGACATCGCTGGCGCGCTGAAATTTACTCTTATCAATCAGCAATAACGACTGCTGCGCCCGGCTTAACAACTGGGTTTTAAACCCCGCGTTATGTTCTGTTGGATCCCACATATTGCCGTGGGCATCCACGCCTTCGCAGGAAAAGATAAACAGGTCAATCTCAAGCGCTTTCAGTAAAGGGGCGAGCGTCGGGTTCATGTAGCAGCGGTACTTGCGATCCAGCTCGCCGCCGGTGCAAATCAGCCTGACGTGCTGGCGACGTGCCATCTCCTGACACACCGGCTGGCTGTTGGTAAACACCGTCAGCGGCACATCCGGCAACTGCCGTGCCAGAAGAAAACAGGTGGAGCTGGCGTCCAGCGCCAGGCACATGCCCTCTTCGATCCATGCCAGCGCATGACGGGCGATATCGGCTTTATCCGCATAATGGCTTTTCAGCCGGGCGACAAATGGCTCGCCGGCGTCGTGATCCCGGGTGTGGATCACGCGCGCCCGCCCGTGATGACGCACAATTTTTCCCTGCGCCTGTAACGCCGTAAGATCCCGGCGCAGCGTCTCTTTACTGATGCCGAGCTGTGCCGCCAGGCTGGCAGTGGTCAGGGTGTCATGATGGGCAAGAAGCGCCAGAATGGTTTGCTGTCGCGCGGATTTCATGGCCAGCCTCAGGCGATCAGGCGCGGGAAAATGGAGATCAGCGTCGCGCCCATCGCCACGCCATTTTTGCCGGTGTGCTTGATGTGATACATCGCCTCGTCCGCGCGGGTTAAGGCTTCCACAAAATTGTCCCGCGGCTGCACTTCATCTATGCCGATGGATGCGCCCACCGATCCGACGCCATTATCCAGATCAAAGGGCGTCAGCACGGCATGGAGCAGATCCTGCGCCGCGCGGTGGATCGTCGCATCCGCCAGCGCAAAGGGCAGCAACAGCACAAACTCATCGCCGCCGAGCCGTCCGATAGTCGTACCGGGTGGACTGGTTTCCCGCAGCCGTCGACTTAGCTGGATCAGCAGTTCATCGCCGCTGCGGTGGCCGAGGGTGTCGTTAACGTGCTTAAAGTTATCCAGATCGATAAAGGCCACGCACAATGGCCCCGCCAGCTTGTGCTCGTCGAACTGCGTAATCAGCGCGTGGCGATTGGCAAGACCGGTAAGCGGATCGTGATTCGCCAGCAGCGCCAGTTGCTCTTCGTACTGCTTTTCTTTGGTCATGTCGATGAGCGTACCGGTAACCTTAAGCGGATGACCGCTGGCGTCTCGTTCGCTGATCCGCCCGCGATCCAGCACCCAGGTCACGGTGCCGTTTTTGTGCTGCATGCGGTGCAGGGCTTCGTACCAGGGCGCTTTACCCTCAAGATGATCGTAAAACGCCTTTAGCACCCACTGACGATCGTCGGGATGCAGATGATCTTTCCATACCTCGAACTGCGCGTTGAGTTCTTTCGGCTGATAGCCAAGCATCGATCCCCAGCGGCGGTTAAAGATGATCAGTTTTCCGCTGGGAATATCCAGTTGCCACAGGCACAGCCCGGTGCCGTCAAGGGCGGCGCTGAGCTTACTGCGGGCGTCACGCGCCAGCCTCACCAGACGGGCATTGTGCTTTTTCAGGTTCTGGATCTGCTGCGATAGCGCGCGTTCAGACATAGGTGGCCGTAATGATTAAATAAAAAATCATTCTTACCAGTTATTATTTTGTTGTAAATATGTGGCAGGAAAAAGAAAAATCCGGGCGGGGTACGCCCGGACCGGTAGATCAGGCGTTGCGCTTGTCTTCGGTGTTGGTATCGAAGTCGCTGGCGTCATGACGCTCGTGCAGTTGTTCGTTCAGCGGCCCGTTGGTGCGGTTGACGATGCGGCCACGCTTCACCCCTGGACGCTCTGCCACTTCTTTTGCCCAGCGCAGCACGTTTTTGTAGCTGCCCGCATCGAGGAATTCAGCGGCGTCATAAATAGTGCCGAGCACCACATTGCCGTACCACGGCCAAATCGCCATATCCGCGATAGTGTATTCATCGCCGGCAACAAATTTATGCTTCGCCAGTTGCTGATCCAGCACGTCGAGCTGACGTTTGGCTTCCATGGTAAAGCGATTGATGGCGTATTCGATTTTCACCGGCGCGTAGTGATAAAAATGTCCGAAGCCGCCGCCGAGGAACGGCGCTGCGCCCTGTAACCAGAACAGCCAGTTCAGCGCTTCGGTACGTCCGGCCGGATCTTTCGGCAGGAAGTGACCGTATTTTTCCGCCAGATACAGCAGGATAGATCCGGATTCGAACACGCGGGTCGGTGGGGTAGTGGAATGATCGCTAAGGGCCGGGATCTTGGAGTTCGGGTTCACCTCAACAAAGCCGCTGGAGAACTGATCGCCCTCGCCAATGCGGATAAGCCAGGCATCGTATTCTGCGGCGGTCACGCCTTTTTCCAGCAGTTCTTCCAGCAGAATCGTCACCTTCTGACCATTCGGCGTGCCGAGAGAGTAAAGCTGGAGCGGATGTTTGCCGACCGGCAACGCTTTCTCATGGGTCGCGCCGGATACCGGACGATTGATGTTGGCAAAAGCGCCGCCCGCGGATTTATCCCACGTCCAGGTTTTCGGTGGCTGATACTGATTGTCTGACATGTTAACCTGCCTTTTCATTGATGTGTTGAAGCAGTGTAGCAGGCGCTACGCGCAGAAACGGACGGTTAGTGCGCTTAACGCCAGGTCATTGTTATTCAGGCAAAAAGGCGTTCAGCCCAGACGCTGACGTCATCGCCGCTGCCCAGATCCGGCTGTACCAGCCCGTTAACCATAAAGGTCGGGGAGACGTGAATGCCGTTCTGGCGCGCGTATTTGCAGTGCCATTTTATGACGGTTTGCAGATCCGCCCGCCCAAAGGGTACGGAAGCATCGACCCCGCTATAGCGTTGCAGACGCGCCAGAATATCGTTCGGCGTGGCGTCCATATTCGGACCGCTGCAATGGTCGGTAAATTCAAACTCTTCACGATGTTCGGCAACCGCCTGCATCACCTTATGCGCGGCATCGCGCCCGTCCGGCAGCGTTGAGGCCGCCAGAATGTAACGAACAATCACCCCGGAATACATATGCCATGGCTGGGACTGCAAACGAATTTTGATGGTTAGCTGGTCTTCGCCGACATGCTGTAACAGCGCATCCAGCTTATTAAAGGCTCTTACTGAAAACGGACAGGTAGGTTCAAGGAAGACTTCAAAGGTGCGTGGCCCGTGGCCCCATTCCAGCGGCTGGGCATTCAGGGCAGGTTGCTGACTCATGTTAACTCCTGAGGTTGTGTGTTTTTAATCACTATATCAAAAGCGCGATGAATATTTATCAGCAGGGAGGCGGGGGAAGGAAAAGGCACGCTGCCGTGCCTTTGCAGGAGATAGGGGGGGAAAAATGCAGTTCGGCGGGGGCGTAATGCCTGCCGTTGCTCCGGCCCACGCTGGATCAGTATGAAAGAGATAAGTGACGCGGCAGGGTGAGGCGAAGGTATTAAAACGGTTTAACGAGCTGATGTACAAAAAGTTGCAGAGATATAAAATGAAAAACCCGCATTAAGCGGGTTTTTCAAACTTTATCATCTGTCCACAGGGGGAGGCATTTGCCAACAAATCCCGTGGCTAGTGGCATAATTTTAGGGCAATCGGATCATGACGTCAACGGAAGACATTATCAGAGCCATCAGGCGAACATTATCTTCACCTCGCATGGGCACGTATGAGCGTGTGTGCGGTACTGAAGGTGCTGCTGCTCTCAATTTATATGCATGGAATGCGCAGATATCTGCGGCCTTCCTGGCACCACTCCACATCTGTGAAGTGGTGATCAGAAATGCGGTTGCCGATGCCCTTGAAGCACAGTATGGGGAGAAATGGCCCTGGTCTGCAGGTTTTGAACGTAGCCTTCCTGATCCTGTTAATGGATACAGCCAACGTCGTGACCTATTTAGTGCCCGCAGAGATCAACATACGACGGGCAAGGTTATTCCGGAGTTGAAGTTCGCCTTCTGGCAGAAGCTGTTTACCCGCCGTAATGACGACCGCTTATGGCGCCAGTATTTGCGGACGGTTTTTCCTCATGTGGAGGCATCATGGACGCTAAGCCAGCAACGGCAATTTATCTATGATGAACTGGAACGGGTGCGAAAATTGCGCAATCGTATTGCGCATCATGAGCCGGTTTTTTCCCGGCACCTGCAGGCTGACTACCAGGCAATTCGTCAATTGATCCACATGAGATGTCACATTACTGCGGAATGGATGGAACAGCATCAGCAGGTACAGCAGCTTTTAAAACATCCGCCATTACCTGCTGCATAATATTAAACCTTAAGCATTTTCACCGTCGCATCCACGTCGATCTCATCTTCCGTGAAGATTAACGTCTCACCCTGGAAGGTGGTGATCGCCAGCTTTTTCAGCGTACGCATTTGACCAGGCTTGATATCGGTCTTCGGGCGGATGTTGCCCATCAGCAGGCCAACGGACAGCACGGTGTTCTCTTTATCGATATGCGTCTCGACAGGTACTTCTTCGCTGTAAACCAGATACGATTTGATCGCCGTAAGCTTAATGCGCTCACCGGCAATAAAGATGTATTTGCTTTCCGGCAGCACTTTCACCGCATAGGCGGAGAGGCCTTTGTTATTGGTGGTGGGTTCAAAAGTCACCGCCGCATCTTTCTTGATAAGCTCTGGGTTGGCGACCTTAATCACATGAAAATAACGGTTATCCCCGTTTTCATCTTTGAGAAATCCAAAACCTTTGTCTTTGAACCAGGTTGTGATTGTTCCGTTCATCGCCATTACCGCCTGTTTAGCCTGTTTAATCGTTTATCTGCTCTGTTTTTATCGCGCGCAGTGTAAAGCACAATGCCTTCACACACTACGTTTTGCTTACCACATCAAGTCGTCAGGAACTTTAAAATCAGCATAAGGATCGTCTTCGTCCTGCGCTTCCTGACTTAATGCGCTGTTAAGGACAATGCTGCTGGCATCCCGCTGCGCAATTTTATCCGCGACGCTCGCCGGAATGATCGCGTATTCACTTTCGCCGTCGCTGTCCGTCATCAGACGCGCAATAGCAAGACGGCCGCTGATCAGCTGTGCCTGGGTTACCTTATCGACGGCGATTTTTTTAATAAAGTTATTGTCGGTAAAGTTAAAATCAATATTGCCGCGTGAAATGGTGATGCGGTTCATTTCAATCAGCTGTTTGACCTGGGCTTTGTACTCTTTCGATAACGCCGCCTGTTTTTGCTGCTCGCTCAGCTGCTTATCGCGCTCCAGCTGCGCTTTTTTATTCTCTTCTACTGCGGCCCTGGCTTCACGCGTCTGCACACGGGATTTCTTCGCGGTGCGCTGCACTTTGGCCATTTTTTTGCTGGTCACTAAGCCCGCTTTCAGCATCTGCTCTTGTAAGGTAAGTTTGGTCATTGTCGTTTCTGAACCCGTTGAATAATTTTTGTAATTATACCCGTAATTGGCGGGGCTGTACCAGGTGACAGGTCCCGATCAGGGCAGGGGGAGGGCAGGCGCAGCGGCCGGAAACCGGGCAGGACGCCCAAAAGCAAAAAACCCGCCAGAGGCGGGTTCTTCTAAATAGTGGTGCCCGGACTCGGAATCGAACCAAGGACACGGGGATTTTCAATCCCTGAGTCAAAGTTAATAGTTTGTAAACAGGCGTATTTGCATACTGTAAAGAGTGTGCAAAATGAAAATACTTCCCGTTATCTCTCCCAAAGGTGGAGAAGGCAAATCCACGTTTGCTGCTTACCTTGCCGGTTTTCTTGCCGATGCCGGCCTGAACACCCTTCTTGTGGATGCAGACTATTCCCAGCCCACAGCCAGCAGTATCTTCGCGCTGGAGCATGAATCCCCTTTCGGTCTCTATGAATTGCTGATGCAGATGGTCAGTGACCATACGCAATGCATTTCGCAGACCGCCATAAAAAATCTCGATGTCATCTACTCTAACGACCCGGACGAACTGTTGCCGACCGCGATGCTCCACGCTGCAGACGGCCGTCTGCGCCTGCGTAACATACTTCAGCATCCTTTCTTTAACCGTTATGACGTCATTATTGTGGATTCGAAAGGCGCAACAGGCGTCATGACCGAGCTTTCCCTCCTTTCCTCTACCGGTAATGTGATGGGCGTTGTTAAACCCATCCTTCCGGATGTCCGTGAATTTATCCGCGGCTCCCTTCATATGCTTACCCGCCTGAAAACCTATGAAAATTACGGTATCCGCCTTCCTGATATTTCCATTCTCGTCAACTGTATCGAAAACACTCTGCTTGACCGTGAAGCAATGGACGGTCTTGCCGCCATCATTAACGAAAAACATTACGACGCCTCTGCGCTGGGCAACCGTGACGTTTATCGTTTACTCGATACCCGTATCGAGGCGCTGGATATTTTCAAACTGGGGCACGTCAAGCAGCAGCCCGTGCATCGTCTGGAATACAAAACACGCCGCAAAGGTCCGGCCGCAGCCGTCACCATGCACGACCTCGCGTCTGAACTGTTCCCCGAGTGGCAGAGCCATTTCAGTGACGTTCTGACCCGGGAGGTGCGTCATGTCTGAGATGATGATGCCCTGCTCTTATGAGGCTGAGCAGGCCGTACTGGGCGGACTGATGCTTGATAACGACCGGTGGGATGAGGTGATACTGCAAATCTCCCCGGAAGATTTGTTTTCCCGGCCGCACCGTATGGTCTTTCGCGTGATGGCCGAGCTGGCCGGAGAAGGGCTACCGCTCGATCTCATCACTATTACGGAACGGCTGGAGAACAGAGGCGACCTTGAACAGTGTGGCGGCTTTGCTTATCTGGCTGAAATGAGTAAAAACACGCCGTCTGCAGCCAATATCCTGGCATACGCCGGGGTGGTGGCGGAGAAAAGCCGCCTGCGGCAGCTGATGACTGTGGGTAACAGTCTTCTTTCCGATGTGCAAGCCCCGAAAGCCAGCTCGGCGGGCATTCTTGAGTCGGCCGAAGGTAAGTTGTTTAACATTGCCGAACAGGGAGCCATGCAGCTCAACAGTGAGACCGGTGTTAACGAGGCGCTGGATAAACTGCTGACGCAGCTGGAAAGCATGTCCGCCAGTGACGGCCTCACCGGGACACCGACAGGGTTCAGTGAACTGGACGCGATGACCTGTGGTCTCCAGCCCGGCGATCTGGCCCTGCTGGCCGCCCGTCCTTCCATGGGGAAAACGTCGCTGGCCATGGCCGCCTGCACAGCGGCCGTGAGCGCAAAACCTGACGATCACGTCTTTGTGTTCAGTCTTGAAATGCCCTCAGAGCAGCTGATGATGCGCCTGCTGGCGATGGAAGGCCGGGTGGAACTGTCCCGGCTTCGCAGCGGCAACATGGATGATGAAGACTGGGCTCGCGTGTCCGAGGCAACCGGTCGCATTATTGAGTGGAAAAACCGTCTGATCATTGATGATACCAGTTACCAGACCCCGGCCACACTGCGCGCCCGCGCCCGTCGCTATGTCCGCAAATACGGCAGACCCTCTCTCATCATGCTGGACTATCTGCAGCTTGTCCGCTCCCCCGAGCAGGAAAACCGCACGCAGGAAATAGCGGAAATTTCCCGCTCGCTTAAGGCGCTCGGTAAAGAGCTGGGCTGTCCGGTACTGGCGCTTTCCCAGCTCAACCGCCTGGTGGAGCAGCGGGCCGATAAACGCCCCAATAATGGTGACCTGCGTGACTCCGGTGCGCTGGAGCAGGATGCGGACCTCATCATGTTTATTTACCGGGATGAGGTTTATAACCCCGGCACCCCTGATGCCGGGGTGGCTGAGATCATTGTCGGCAAGCAGCGGCAGGGGCCAACCGGCACGGTAAAAGTCAAATTTGACGGGCGTTACACCCTCTTTTCGGAGTTTCAGGAAGGCAGCTATGACTTCGGTTACCGCAGCGGGAGGAAACAGGCATGAGCCGTAAAAGTTCTAATGTGGGGGCTGCCATGCTGCAGCCCGGACGCCAGTCGCAGGCGGCCGGCAATATCAGCGTCATGCCGGCGGCTGAAATGCCCATGGTCCTGACGCTCGACCAGTTAAGCCCGAATCCTGATAATCCGCGAACATCACGCAATCCGCGTTATGACGATATCAAGGCTTCCATCCGTTCGCGCGGGCTGGACACCGTGCCCAAAGTCACCCGTGACCCGGATGGTGAGCCCGATATGTACATCTTCAGCGACGGGGGTAATACACGTTATCAGATCCTGTCAGAACTGTGGCAGGAAACCGGAGAAGACCGGTTTTTCCGCGTCCATGTGTTGTTCAAGCCGTGGCCGGGACGGCTGCAGTGTGTTATTGGCCATCTGGCAGAGAATGAAGTGCGCGGGGAGCTGAGTTTTATTGAAAAAGCGCAGGGGATCCACAAAGCCCGCTCTATATATGAAGAGCAGATGGGAAAGACGGTTTCGTTGCGTCAGTTGTCAGAGCTACTGACCCGTGAAGGTTTGCCAGTCCATTACTCAACAGTCAGCCGTATGGAAGATGCGCTGAAATATCTTTATCCGTGGATCCCAGACCTGCTTGAGTCCGGGCTTGGCAGGCCACAAATAACGTCACTGCTGGCGCTCCGGCATGATGCGGAACGCGTGTGGGATGAGTTTTGCCTGATTTCAGACACAGGCGACAAATCCTTCAGCGACGTTTTTGGCCAGTGTTGTGGCCGTTTCAACTCCCCGGAACTGTGGTCTCTGGAGATGTTTCGCGATGAATTTATTGGTGATTTACTGCAGGCGTTACCCCATCCGGAACTGGACTATGACCGCTGGATGATGGAACTCGATCCTAAAGAACGCAACCGCAGACATCACTTTGGCGAGCCGGAGACGGTTGCCTTTCCCGCCGCAAACAAGTCTGTTAATGCTGATCACGCCCTGCATACCACAGGCTCAGATGAGAGTGAAGGCGTCCCGCTACCTGTCTCCAGTTCACGTCCTGAGGTCTCAGGAGGGGCTGTAACGCCCGTTCCGGGTAATGCGTCTTCTCCTTCTGAAACACCGATTAATGAGCCCCCTCGGCATGAGGTTCAGCCAGATATGTACGGTGCCGCGCCGGTTATTTCAGGTGAGAGTGGGGATGTTAGCGGGCTGGTTACCCTCTCCGATGGGTACGGAGAAGAGAATGGTGGAGAAGAGGACAATGGGGAGGATGGCCTGCTTTCTCTTTTAACACCAGAACCTGAAGTTGTCCTGCAGGATGACGCGCCGGTGAGTAATGACAGCATCTGGCATGTGCCGGCCCATCAGGACGATATCGAACACCTGCAGAATACCGCTTTTCGTCTGGCATGGGAGCTGGGTGAGGTCCTTGGCTGCGAAGATGAAATTCTTCCTCAACGCGACAAGGACATGTCTGCCGGTTACGTCGGGGCAGGTGAGGTGTGTT
Organism: Enterobacter kobei; assembly: GCF_018323985.1. Taxonomy (GTDB): domain Bacteria; phylum Pseudomonadota; class Gammaproteobacteria; order Enterobacterales; family Enterobacteriaceae; genus Enterobacter_D; species Enterobacter_D kobei_A. The sequence continues at coordinate 745,903 of NZ_AP024590.1, forward strand.
CTGAAGCCGCCGCATTTCTGCTGGGCCTGACCGGCGAAGCGCCTGTGCTGCATCCGGCGGCAGGGGTGTGTGGTCTGCCGGAGCTTTTCACCGGCGGCCCGGGTGAGGGGGAAGCACCTGCCCTGACAGATGAAGATGCTCTGAAACTGCTCCGCCTGATGCGCGTTATGCGCCGTCTCCGGGAGCTGCAACGCGGTCTGAAGTACGGGGAGGATAACAGTGATGAATAACTCACAGCGACAGTTGCGACTGCTGAATCTTGTCAGGAAACTGCTGAAGCTGGGCCGCAGCAACAGTAATGCCCATGAGGCAGGACTGGCCCTGCAGCGTGCCCAGAAGCTGATGGCCAGATACGGTATCAGCGAGCTTGATGCCGGCCTTACATCCGTGCGCGAAGCGTCTTCCCGCACGGCCCCTTCGGATGCTGAAAAAGTTCCGGAATGGATGGTGACCCTTGTCCGGGGCGTCTGTCATGCCTTTGGCTGCCAGGCTTATTACTCATGGCGTCAGACCTCTGCCGGGTATCGCCGTTCGGTAACCTTTTACGGATTCAGTGAAAAACCTGAGATAGCAGCCTATGCCTTTGATGTGCTGACGCGCCAGCTGAAAGATGCCACAAATTCTTATCTCAAAACCCAGAGTAAGCGGCTGAAACTGGCCACACGCCGGGCGAGAGCGGAGCAGTTCCGTGACGGCTGGGTATGTGGGGTGCGTGAGGTGATATCGGCAACTGACATCAGCAGCGAGGAGCAGCAGGTGATGAGTCACTGGCTGGAAAGCCGCAGTATGAAAACAGTCACAACCCGTGAACTGAAAGCCTGCCGCGGGGCGGATACAGCACGTTATCAGGGGTATGAAGCCGGACAAAATGCCCGTCTTCATCAGGGTGTCAGCGGCCGGGGTCCGGCAGCCATTGGTTACCGTCAGGATTAAGGGGGAATGATGAACAGTTTATCTCAGGCTGCAAACGGATTATTGATGCAGCTGGTTATGGATCTCAGAAGTGGCTATCTCCGCCGCTGCGAATCGCTGGGACTGAACCGCGAGGAAATGCAGATGCTGCAGGGGCTCTCGCTCGAAGAGCTTCACTACCTTTCCGGCAGTGAGGTGTCGATCATCAGTGTGGGCATCAATCACGGCAATCTGGTGCGCATGCTACAGCAGGCCCGGACGGAACAGAAACGACTCCAGCGTATCGATCGGGCGCTGGCGCTGGGCGGCTCCATTGAACTGATGGCCAATTACTTCGGGCTCTCCAGTACGGACGTGGCGGCCCGCCGTCGCATTGCCGGTATCGATGTCCGGCCGGGGCGCGGTAACGCACTGGGTGATGAGGAAAACGCCGCCCTGTGGCGTCAGTGGCAAAAGTCCGGCGTTGAAGACGCGGAAAGTGCTGACGGGCTGGACGTAATGATGCTGGCTGCAGAACAGATGAACGTCTCGCTGACGTCGGTCTGGCATGCCGTCCGCGGCTGGCACAAGACCCGGCAGCCTTCTCCGGCCCGAACGCCGGTAAGGAAGACGGCATGAAATACAGAATGGTTGCGCCGGGCCTGCGGGCTCCCCATGGTACGCCGCCGCAATGCTGTCAAAAGGCGTTACGTCAGGTTCGCCGTTTCCGGCAGGGGGCGCGTAATTACACCCGGCTCGATGAGAAAGGCTGCGGTTACTACAAAATCGATCTCGGCCCGTTCTGGCGTCTGCTGAGTCGCAACGAAGGCCGGACATGGCTTCTTCTCAGCCACGAACGCTATAACAGCGCCATACGGAAATAGCAGCATGACAGCCTGTTTACCCTGCACCCGTACGCGGGTGCAGTACTAAGCATACTGACAGTTCAGAACGGCCGTGATGGCGGCCGAAAAGGAAAAATAATGAGTCTGCCTGCAGAAAGCCTGATTGCTTATACGCTGGATAAAATGAATGCCCGCCTTGCGGCCAGTCCCCGGCGGGATGATGGCAGGATACGTAACGGCCTGCTGTTTACTGGAAATGTGCATGATTCCATTCCCCGCCGGCTGTTGCTCGACACGCGGTTGTCACCACTGGACAAGATGGGCTGGATGATGATCCGGCTGTATGCACAAAATAATGAGGGGGCGGTTTTCCCCAGCTATGACGAACTGCAGCTGCAGCTTGCCTCACCCGGAAAGGGGAAAGCCTCAAGGGAAACGGTAAGCCGCGTCCTGCTTATGCTGCGAATAACCGGCTGGCTCAGCCTCTGTAAACGCGTGCGGGATGATAAAGGGCGGGTGCGGGGGAATATCTATGCTCAGCACGATGAGCCCCTGACGTTCAGCGATGCGGAAATGCTCGACCCCCGCTTCCTTGATACGGTGGCGGATGCCTGCCTGAGTAAAAACCGGACTATCAGCCAGACCGCCCGCGAAGTGCTCGACGATATAAAAAACGACCCCACCATGCGCCATTATCGCAGCCATCTTGCGCTGATCGAATCGCGTCTGGACCGCCCACAGACGCCCAGCCAGATGGCGAAACATCATCACCGAATACCCTGTCCCGCACCGGGTTCGGAAACCGAACTCAGTCATAAACGGCCAGGAATCGCCGCTAAAAAACAGGGTTCGGATACCGAACTCAGTCCAGAAAGGCATAACAACTCACTAAGTTCGGAATCCGTACTGCCAGTAAAAACAGTCAGTTATGGCCGGGTTCGGAAACCGAACCATTACGTACGTAGTATCACACACAGTGTGAATAAAAATACGTACGTACCGGGTAAACCTGTGCTTCCCGACAGTCTGCATGAACTTGTTCCGGCAGAAGATATTGCCATGCTGACCGCACAGCTGCAGGCGTTGCCTGAGGAGCAGGCACAACTTGTGCTGCTCAGCCTGCAAAAGGTGATGGCACGCCAGCAGCTCAGCAACCCGGTAGGCTGGTTGCTGGCCGTGATGAAGAAAGCGCGTGAGGGCAGGTTATACGCGCCCCGTCAGGGTGGCGATATATCTGACAGTGTCGGGCAAAAAACAGTTCAGCGTCCCGAACAGCAACAATGGAAACCCGAACCACGCGCCTCTGCCCGCCCGGTATCGGAGGAAAATATCAGGGATCTGGTGAAGAAAATTCGGGAAAAAATCATAAATTCATGAGATTGCAGATTTTTACAGGCAGCGGCGCATGAAGTCTTGCACTTTTGTCAGCAAAAATGCTGGCTAAAAAGTGAGCGCTGTTGCCAGTGGCAACACTGACTAAAAAGTAAGCACTGTTGCCAGTGGCAACACTGGCTAAAAAGCGAGCACTGTTGCCAGTGGCAACAGTGGTTAAAAGCCAGGCAATATTTCTTCGCCATAAAAGAGATGAAGGTCCTGCAAATTTGTAATGGTGACGATCTGATTTTAAGTTGTTCATATACCCCTCTCGCCCGGACTATCTCAAGCGTGTCAAAACTCATTACCCACTAAAGAGAGGCGTTAGACATGTCTGATGGTAAAACAAAGGGCGGAACGACCGCTTCACGAGCGGGGGCCCTACAGTCCTCTGTTAATATCCTGCTCCATACACATTATGCAATCCGGCTTTGGGAGGGCAGGAAACGTGATGCTCCGGACGATACAAGGGTGAAAAAAAAGAGGCCTGAAATAATCAGCATGCCGCAAGCCATTGCGCGAGCTGGTAATGCTTCCCGAGACTCAGCGGCAGATAATCCCTATGCCGATATGGCTCTGGTACGGCTCGAAGAAGCCCTGCAACGAGCAACACTTAAAATTAATGAAAACTTCAGTTCACTGGATGCCATATTGTCAGCCGTACCCAAAGGGGTAACGCTCTCGGAAGTTGAATCAGCCGATCCGTTAAATGTCAGCGTTTTCAGCCGTTCACCGTTAGGATACCGGTGCGTATGGCTTCTGGTTGGATATGATCAGTTAGCAATGAAAGCTTTCCAGGCTTTTCATTACGGGCTGATTTCGCGTTCGCAACGTGACACTATCCTGGACAATGGTGGCCATGCTGTTCGTCAGGTCTATGGCGTGATTCAGCCTTACCGAACACTTGCAGTGACTCGCCGTGATATTGCAGAAAAAACCACGCAAGGGCTTGTTGCCATTGAGCGAAATGGCGAACCTGATCCGGATGTGTTAAGCGGTAAAAAACGCTCTTCGTTCTCACCTCCGCTTAAAAACAACATAGCAGAGGAGGAATAATATGATTCGTCCTGTGTTCCTCCTCACCTCCTTCTTTTTACTGAGCGGATGCGCAACAACGGACTGGGCTGCGATTAATAAACAGGTCAGTGACACAGCCGCAAACCTGACAAAAACGTTGGGCGGCAACAGCAGCGGAGAAAGTGGCGGGATGCCGCTGATGAGCCCGGCAGGGCAACAGGCCATGCAGTCCGTCGATAAAACGTTCTCCGTGCCGGTCGATGTGGATACGGCAGCGGCCCGCTTAAAGCGGCACTATAAATTCATTTCCACGCAGGAGCTTGAGTCCATGCGCCAGGCAGCAAATGACGGGGACTGGAAAGCGGCGGCTGAAGATGATGCGCATCCCGTCTGGGACGCCATGCCGGGCAGCTACTACAAAATGGGCTCCGACTGGAACGGACGTGATCACCTGGATATCGAAATCGAAAAAAACGGGTCCGGCAGCAGGCTCTATGTTGTCTATCGCTCATCATCATCACAGCGCCTGGCCCGGTCCGGCGTCACGAAACTGATGAATGATGTCCGCGCTGTTGCGGCGGGTGAAAAAAGCTGATGCGGGAGGCAACACATGCAACTCTTTCTGTGTGAAAAACCCTCCCAGGCAAAGGATATTGCCCGCGTGCTGGGCATCAGCAAGCGTGAGCAGGGATTTATCAGCGGCGGTAACATCGTTGTGACCTGGGCGGTCGGCCATTTACTCGAAACTGCCAGCCCTGAAGCCTATGGCGAGCAGTATGGCAGGCCGTGGCGTGCCGATGTTCTGCCTGTGCTGCCTGAGGCCTGGAAAATGGTCGTCAAGGAGCAGACAAAATCGCAGTTCACTGTTATCAGTAAGCTGCTCAAAAAGGCCTCTGAGGTGGTCATCGCCACCGATGCCGACCGCGAGGGCGAGGTGATCGCGCGTGAGCTGCTGGAATACTGCCGCTACAGTGGCGCGGTACGCCGGCTCTGGTTGTCAGCCCTGGATGAGGCCAGTGTGAAGGAAGCACTGGGCAATATTCTTCCCGGAGAAAAAACAGCCCTGCTGTACGATGCCGGCAAGGGCCGGAGCCAGGCTGACTGGCTCATCGGTATGAACCTGACCCGCCTTTATACTCTCAAGGCCCGTGACTCAGGGGTGTCAGAAGTGCTGTCCGTCGGGCGGGTACAGACGCCGACGCTTGCCATGGTGGTTAACCGGGATAATGAAATTACGTCCTTCGTGCCAAAGCCCTGGTGGCAGGTACATGCGCTTATTGAAAAAGAGGGCGTCCGGTTCCGGGCTGGCTGGGTGCCCGTTGAGCAGTACTGTGATGAGGAAAAGCGTTGCATCAATCCTCAGGCTGCCCGGGCGGTGGGACAGCTGTGTCAGCAGCAGGGCAGGGCTGCGGTACTGGAGGTGACACAGAAGCGGGAGAAAACGGCGGCACCCCTCTGTTTTGACCTGGGCACCCTTCAGCAGGTCTGTTCCCGAAAATTCGGCATGGGCGCAAATGATGTGCTCGCCATTGCTCAGTCACTTTACGAAACCCACAAAGCGACCACCTACCCCCGTACAGACTGCGGTTTTCTGCCAACTTCCATGCAGCAGGAAATATCCGACGTGCTGGCGGCAGTGGCGAAATCCGATCCGGCTGTGGCCCCGGTACTGAATCAGCTGGACAGGCAGTTTGTCTCGCGTGTCTGGAATGACAAAAAAATCACCGCGCACCATGCCATCATTCCCACCCGACAGGCATTTGATTTGTCACGCCTCAGCGCCGATGAGCTGAAGGTCTACCAGCTGATTCGCCAGCATTATTTCGCCCAGTTCCTTCCGCTGCAGGAATCTGACGTGACGGAGGCCTCTTTCAATATCGGTGGACAGCTGTTCCGTACACGCGGGAAAGTCGGTGTGGTGACGGGCTGGAAGTCATTGTTCCTGGCTGAAAAAGATGACGATGAAGAGGACGTCGACGGTGACAGTATGGCGCTGCCGGCGCTGGCAAAAGGGGATATTTGCGCTGTCACCGGTTCTGAGGTTAAGGATATGAAAACCAGTCCGCCCAAACCGTTCACGGAGGGGACGCTGATTGCTGCCATGAAGAACGCGGCCAGTTTCGTCAGTGACCCGAAGCTGAAGAAAGTGCTGCGTGATAACGCCGGTCTGGGCACAGAGGCGACGCGTGCGGCCGTGCTTGAAACCCTCTTCAAACGACACTATCTGGAGAAAAAAGGGAAGCACATCCACTCAACGCAGATGGCCCGGGAGCTGATTGCGGCCCTGCCGGAAACGCTGACGAGCCCGGGCATGACCGCATTATGGGAGCAGGCACTGGATGATATTTCGCAGGGGAAAATGTCGCTTGCGGTCTTTATGCAAAAGCAGCTGCAGTGGACCCGTCACCTTGTCGAAAAAGGCCGCCAGGACAGTGTGAAAATTACTGCTCCCGTCACGCCTCCCTGCCCGTTATGCAAAGGACCCCCGCGTAAACGTAAAGGTAAAAATGGTGATTTTGGGGGGTGCATACGCTATCCGGACTGTGAGGGAATTATCAGTACAGGTAAGAAGAAAGCAGCGAAGCGTAAAAAAACATCGGTTAAGGCTAAAACAGAATAATCCGCGCAGTATTGAACTATTTCACTGTACAACCCCGGGCCGGGTTCTGCTATTGTTGCCAGGCTTTGATGCATAGGTGCCCCGCTGGCCACGGTGCTGTAAGGTAAACTTTAACGGGATTTACCCCCAGCAGGCCTGGCAGGAAGTTATTGCACACTAACTGACCTGTAAGACGCATGCACTCCGTGAAAACCGCGTCGGGATTATTCCCCGGAGACAGATGAGACGACCGCAGGTTAAGGCACTGACCCCAGGGCACCGGAAACGGTGCCCTTTTATTTTTACGGATCACGTTTTCCATTTTGACCGTTGACATTCAGGGAGGACGGTTTAATTATAAAAGTGCTAAACCGTCGTTCATACGACCACCAATGATTCAGTAGCCTGTGAGAATCGCCTTCGGGTGGCTACAGCGAAAGCTCCTGTAACCTGAAAGGGAGCAAACTTTGGTACATCTGCGCACCTTTGAAAGCAGATATCGCCTGTACAAGCGCATTACGACGCGGCGATGAAGGTTCCTTCAACATACCAGACTCTCAGGATTCAACCGATCCTGACCCCCGACGGGAAACCACTCCCGTCAGGGCAGATGGTTTCTCCGTCGTACCTATTTTTACCTCCATGGAGAAAACATCATGTCTGCAAACAATACTTCTGCATCTGCAAAATCTGAGTACTTCAACCTGACTATTAAAGGCATCGGGTATCTCAGCAACATCCGCCAGGTTAACCATCAGAATGGCTCGTTCCTCAGCTGCGTAATCAATGCACTGAGCGGTCCGACTGACAATCCGGCCTACGTCCGTTTTGACATTTCTGTCGCAGGTAAAGAGGCTACCAGCCTTATCGCCCGCTGCCAGAAAGCCGTCGATGAAGACAAAAAAGTCCTGCTGGGCTTTAACCTGAGTAATCCGTCCACGGACATATTTACGCTGAACAAGGGCGAGCATGCCGGCGAACAGCGTGTCAGTCTGAAAGCCCGCCTGATAAAGGTGGACTGGATCAAAATAGGCCAGGACATGGTCTACAAGACTGAAAAATCTGACTCCGTGCCGCCGCAGAATGGCTCTGCCGCACAACAAAACTACGCAGAAAACTCATTCTGATGCGCACCTGACACACCCCGTTCGCGGGGTGTTTCTTTATTCTTTACAGGAGAAATGATTATGTCCTCACGCGGCGTTAACAAGGTGATTCTTGTCGGTAATCTCGGCCAGGATCCTGAAGTGCGTTATATTCCCAATGGCAGTGCAGTTGCCACCCTTTCTCTGGCCACGTCTGAGAGCTGGCGTGATAAGCAGTCCGGTGAACAGAAAGAAGTGACCGAATGGCACCGGGTGGTTATTTTCGGCAAGCTGGCAGAAATTGCGGGTGAATATCTGCGCAAAGGCTCCCAGGTTTACATCGAGGGCCAGCTGCGCACACGCAAATGGACCGATCAGTCTGGCCAGGAGAAATACATCACAGAGGTGGTGGTAAACATTGGTGGCACCATGCAGATGCTTGGCGGTCGCCAGTCCGGCAGCGGTCAGAATACGTCTTCCCGGAATGACTGGGGCCAGCCTCAGCAACCTTCCGGACCGACTCACAGTGGCCAGGCTTCCGGCAGCAGTGCCGGTGCGCCACCGATGGACTTCGATGACGATATACCGTTCATTGGATTCGGGTATGGAGTACCAAAATCGGCAATCCATGCACTCTGAACAGCCTTTATGGCAGTTGCTCTGAACTTACACATAATCCGGTCAGCATTTAAGGATAACTGACATGCCTGTTATACTGAGGATCAACGGTTTCCGGTTCTTTTTTTATTCTAATGAAGGTAACCCGCTCGAACCTGCACACATTCACGTAATGAAAGCAGGTAGTGAAGCCAAATTCTGGTTAACGCCATCAGTGGCTCTGGCCAGTAACGATGGGTTTAATTCACGGGTATTAAAAGAACTGACGGGGATCGTTGAAGATAACCAAGCATTGTTTCTGGAGGCCTGGAATGACTATTTCAGCTAAACGGGTCAGCTTCGATGAGGCCACGATGTGGGTTGAACTCAACGACGCCCGTACCATCGGTGTGCCGCTGGCATGGTTTCCACGCCTGTTGCATGCTTCAACTGAACAGCTTAACAGCTATGAACTGAGTCCCCGTGGTATCCACTGGGACGCGCTGGACGAAGACATTTCTATTGCGGGGTTGCTTGAAGGCCGCGGCGATGTGACCCATCGTCCCCATAAAGTAGCCTGACAGCGCGCTATTAGTGAAAAACGCTGGCTTTTGCCGGCGTTTTTTTTCATCAACGGAAAATCAGTTGTTAATTGAGTGAAACCGGACTGATTCCGCACAGTGAGGGCTGTTTTATCACTGTACAGGAAAATTCCGGATGAAACGTAACACCTCTCACAACATATTTTCACCAGGCAGGCTTGCCACTGTTCTTCCCCTGCTGCTCCTTGCGGGCTGTGTTTCCCAGCCGCAAAAGTTGCAGCAACGTGAGCCTGCGGACCCGACACCCGGCACCACCGTCACCCGCAACGTTCAGCCGGTCTCTCCGGACGAGTATGCGCGGACGCCGGAAGTGGTGCGCTACGATCGTTATCTGCTGGTCAGTACCGATCCGCAGGCGGCCCAGCGTGACCCTCTCTCGCAAATTATTGATATTCGCATCCCGTCATCCCTGCATCCTACTGTGGCGGATGCGCTGCGTTACGCCCTGCGCCAGTCCGGTTATTCCCTGTGCGCGACCGGCTCCGCCAACGGCGTGCTTTACCGCCAGGCATTGCCGGCCGTCCAGTACCAGCTGGGCCCGATGCGCCTGCGTACTGCCCTGCAGGTCCTGGCCGGTCCGGCCTGGCAGCTTGAGGTGGATGATGTACAGCGTGTGGTCTGCCACAGCCTGCGCGACGGCTACCAGCTGCCGGTCTCCCAGCTTCCGCCGCCGGTCAGCACCTGGTCCACGCCTGCGCCGTCCGCCGTGTCACAACCGGCCATCAGCGCCCCTCAGTCAGTACCCGTTAAACCTGTCAGCGGAGGGTTTCTGAGAAAATGAGCGAACAGCAACCATTCCATACTGACCCCGCTCCGGCCCGTAAAAGATTCAGCTGGCGTCCCCGCCGCCGCCTCATCTGGGGCGCTGCCAGCGGTGTGGCGCTGGCCGGCATTCTGGCGCTGGGCTACACCGCCTTCAGTCTGGGCATATCGAACCTTGATGAACGCCTTGCACGCCTTGAATCTCAGGGCAGTACAGCGGCCACTGTTGAGACAGTCGCGGCCCTGCAGTCAGATGTGACCACGCTCAAAACCGGCCTGCAGGATACCCGGAAAAAACTTGGCGAGATGCAGCAGGAGCTGAGCGCAGCAGCGAAACAGGCCGGCAGCGACGACGCCGTGCGTCAGTCATTGCGAACCCTTCAGGACGCCCAGCAGGGGCTGGAAACCCGCCTGAGTGCGCTGACTGAGCAGCTGACAGCGCTGAAATCACAGCCGGCACCCGCACCCGCCGCACCTGTCGCCTCACCGGTAAAAAAAAACGAGCCTGCTGCAAAAAAGCCCCGTCCCGCTGACACACGTCGTTCTGCTCCATCCCTTCGCGTGGCCCGCACTGCGCCTTTTGTGCTGACGGGAGTGGAGAAGCGGGGGGCAGAGTCCTGGGCTGCCATCGCGCCCCGGGGCTACAGCAACCTGTCGCAGGTGGCCCTGGTCGGAGAGGGTGAAACCGTGTCCGGCTGGACGCTGGTCAGTGCCGGTTATGGTGAGGCGACGTTTCGGGTTAACGGCCGCCAGACCGTGCTCAGAGCAGAATAACGGAGCGAATGATGAAACTGAAACATACCTTTTTAGCCGCCATGCTGCTGAGTCCCCTGACCCTGGCCGCGACCACATCAGGACAGATGGATGTCAGCCGACAGGAATCAACACAACGGGCGGACTCCGCACAGCAAAACCTGCAGCAGCAGGCCGGTCAGTGGGGACTCAGTGCCGACGATTATCAGCGTTATCAGCAGCTGATGAAGGGACCCCGGGGTACCCAGTCGCCGGGTCTCGATCCGCTTTCCACCCTCGGTATCGAGGCGCAGACGCCGGCAGAGCGCCGTAAGTTTGCTGAAAAGTGGGTGAAGGAAGAGTTTGCCCGCACCCAGAAAGAGCTTGATTTCCAGCGTGAGGTGAACGCGGCCTGGCAGCGCCTGTATCCGGGCACACTGCCGGTCAATATGGGGAACGCCTCCGGCGTGGCGCACGACAGTGGCGGCCGGCTGGCGCTGTTCGTCAGGTCAAAAGACTGCGCAACCTGCGACGCGAAACTGTCTGCCGTGCTGGCTGACAACCGGCCGGTGGACATCTATCTGGTCGACAGCCAGGGCAGTGATGATGCGCTTCGCAGCTGGGCGCGGGACCATCACATTCCCGTGGAAAAGGTCCGCAAGCGCCAGATCACGCTTAACCACGACGGCGGCCGGTGGATGCGCTTTGGTAACGGCCTGATGCCGGTTTTACTGCAGCAGGCGGGAGACGGTAAATGGGCAATCGCAGCATTCTGACCGGCGCACTGGCGCTGGGCTTACTGATGGCGGCCGTCCCTGACGGCCATGCTGACCAGACGGTGCCGGAGGGTTACGTCCGCGTGGCCATGGCGCACGGCGTGCCCCCCGAAGCGCTTTACTCGGTATCACTGAGCGAGTCTTCGCGCAAACTTCCCCGCGGAATACGGCCATGGCCCTGGACCATCAATGTGGCAGGCAAAGGGTATCGCTATGAGACGCGCCTGCAGGCCTGGCAGGCGCTGCAGGTCTTTATGAAGAGTCACCCGCTTAAGCGCATCGATGTCGGTATTGCCCAGGTCAATCTGGGCTGGAACGGTCATCATTTTGCCTCGACGTGGGATGCGTTTGACCCTTACACCAACCTGAACGCCGCCGCCACCATTCTGCGTGAGTGCTGGGCGCGTAAGCCAGGCAGCTGGCTGGATGCGGCCGGCTGCTACCACCATCCCGCAGGTGGTCAGCCTGCTGCACGTTACCGCGCCATTGTGAGAGGGCATCTGGCAAAAATCAGCCCTGCACCCCGCATTTCTGCGCCGGCAGCTGAAGCGCCCCGCTCGGTTGCTGCGCTCACCCCCGATCCAGGCTTCGTCTGGACTGAACCCGGGAGATAACCCTGATGAAAACGCTGTCCTTACTGCTGTTTACCCTCCTTCCCCTGACCGGCCATGCTGAACTGAATGTGATTGCTGATCTGGGCGGTGAAGATGCTGCGCCGTATTTTGAGGCCGTTAATAAACAGCCCGGCATGCCCGGCGTCAGTGACGTACAGCCTTCACGCCAGCCGGACCACGGTGTTCCGCTGGCTGACGGGATGGCGGGTATGTTACCCGTTAACACACCTGAACTGAGCCCGGGGAATACAGCAGACCGGCCGCTGCAGTTGCCCGGCATCGGGGCGTTGTTTCTGATCGGGGATGATGCTCTGTCCCGTGAATGGCTGAAAGCCAATGCCGGCGCGCTGGCTGAACAGCATGCGGCCGGGATGATAGTCAACGTCACAGACATGGATACCGTGCGCGAGCTGCGCGAACTGGCACCCGGTGTCAGCCTGGCCCCGGCTTCCGGCAGCGAGCTGGCCCGTCGCCTGCAGATTGAGCATTATCCGGTACTCATCACCGATACCGGCCTGACGCAGCAGGTTAAGCCGTAATGAGCACGCCAGATATCAACGGTCTGCTGATGGCACACCCTTATGGGGCGGTCATACTGATAGTCCTTTTCCTGGTGGTGATGGCCTTTCTGAACCTGCGCTGGCGTGAGAAAGCCAGCACCCGCCGTCACCGGCGATACCGGGCAACGGCGGGGCGGGTACTGAATAAACTGACCCTCCTGCCGGGAGACGGGCAGCGTCTGACCTATCTGCGCAAAATCAGCCCCTATGTCTTTGAAGAGCTGTTGCTGTCTGCCTTTGAACGTCAGGGGCTAACCGTGGTGCGCAATGCCTCCTACAGCGGTGACGGCGGCCTTGATGGCCAGGTCATCATCGACGGCGAGCACTGGCTTATCCAGGCCAAACGGTACAGTCGTGCTGTTTCCCCCGCACATGTTGAGGACTTCGACCGACTTCTCCTGCACTCCGGCCGCCGGGGGCTCTTTATCCACACGGGCCGTACCGGAAAAATGAGCCGCACCCTTCATATGGCGTCACCGCGCCTGCGCATCATCAGCGGGCAACGCCTGCTGGCCATTCTCGCCGGGCAGGACGTCCGGCAGTATCTCTGAGGAATCTTTTATGCACATCATCCTGAACAGCCTGCGCTACGCTTTGTGGCTTGTGTTCTGTTTATTCCGTCATGCCGTTTTCGTGCCTGCCGCTTTCGGCGGTGTCTGCCTGCTCGCCTGGCTTGTTTTCGGCCATCCGGTCAGTGACCTGAACGACCAGTTGCAGAAGGAGGCAACGGCATGGCGCACCGCGCCGCCCGGACATTACATGTGGGAGGAATGCCCGGTGCCTGATAATGCGGCTCCGCCTGAGGCAAAGCCGGCAGCCTGTACCGTCACTGCCGTCTCCACAGAAACCGCGGCGAACAATTACCTGCTGTCATTGCGGGCCGTATGGATCATTTTTTTCATCCTGTCGAATGTTCTGTATGTGCTCTGGCGCTTACTGGCGGATGCCCTGCGTTACCACTCCCTTTCCTGCAGGGAAGCCGGTGCCGGGAGGGGAACGTATATCCGTATGGCCGACGGTAAAATTATAAAGGAGGCAGACGATGAGTAACCGTTACGTCATTGAGGCCCTGCTGCGTCCGGCCGTTGAGCTGAATACCGCCGTGGTATCGGGCATGGCGGCGTATGTCTGTGTGCAGGCACCCTGGGCTGTCGCTCTGGCTCCGACTGTCAGCTATGTCACCGCAGCCGGGTTTGCGGCGCTGGCCGTCACCCGCACGCATCAGGGGATGAAGATTATTCGCTACCGCCGGAATCTCCGCCGCCTGACGCGCTATGTCATGAGTACTAAACAGATCCCCGTCAGTCATCGTCGCCTGTTTCTAGGCCGGGGGTTCCGCTGGACGCAAAAACACACCCAGCGGCTGCAGGATACGCTGCGCCCTGAAGTGGCCCGTTACCTGCAGCCAAACCGCTTTTACCTGGGGGCGCGTCAGCTCGAAATGATGACAGAGCACCGTCTGCCCTGGCTGGGTAAGCTGCTGAGTGCCGATACGCCGCTGAACCCGGTGCGGCCGTTACCACCGGTGGGCGGCAATCCGGCGCTGCACGGCATCGAGCCCGACGAAAAAGACGTCACCCTGGCTCTGGGGGAGCGCGTTGGCCATACGGTGGTGTACGGCACCACGCGCGTCGGGAAGACCCGGCTGGCAGAGCTGCTAGTCACCCAGGATATCCGGCGGGGTGAAGTCACCATCGTGTTTGATCCGAAAGGCGACGCAGACCTGATGAAACGCGTCTGGGCAGAGGCCCACCGGGCCGGACGCGGGGACGAGCTGTATATTTTTCATCTTGGCTGGCCTGAAATTTCAGCCCGTTATAATGCCGTCGGGCGTTTTGGTCGCGTGTCAGAGGTGGCGTCCCGCGTGGCCGGTCAGCTGTCGGGTGAGGGGAACAGCGCGGCATTCCGCGAATTTGCCTGGCGGTTCGTCAACATCATCGCCCGTGCGCTGGTCGCCCTGGGTGAGCGCCCTGACTACACGCTGATCATGCGCTACGTGAACAATATCGCCGATCTCTATATCCGCTATGCGGAAAAAATCATCCAGGCGCAGCTGCCGGCTCTGCAGACGCAGATTGAGAATAATCAGCAGGTGCTGGGAGAGGACGACGTGCCCCGTAACATGCAGGGTCAGCCGGATGCCTTACGTATCTGGGCCATTGAGGTTGCCCTGAGTTCAGAAGAGGGTAAAAAACTCTATGATCCCATCCTTGACGGGCTGCGGTCAGCGGTACGTTATGACCGTACTTACTTTGACAAAATCGTGGCGTCGCTGCTGCCGCTGCTGGAAAAACTGACCACCGGCAAGACCGCCGAGCTGCTGTCGCCGGATTATCAGGACATTGACGACACGCGGCCGATTTTTGACTGGGAACAGATCATCCGTAAAAAAGCCGTGGTGTATGTGGGGCTCGATGCGCTCAGTGACAGTGAAGTGGCGAGCGCGGTCGGTAACTCCATGTTCGCCGATCTGGTGAGTGTGGCCGGGCACATTTATAAACACGGTATCAATGCTGGCCTGCCGGGCGGGAAAGAAGGGAAGTCCCTGATTAACCTGCACTGCGATGAGTTTAACGAGCTGATGGGGGATGAGTTTATTCCTCTCATCAACAAAGGGGGCGGTGCCGGCATGCAGGTGACAGCCTATACCCAGACGTCTTCTGATATTGAGGCACGCATCGGGAATGCGGCCAAGACGGCCCAGGTACAGGGTAACTTTAACAACCTGATTATGCTGCGCGTCAGGGAGAACCGCACCGCCGAGCTGCTGACCACGCAGCTGCCGCAGGTGGAGATTTACACCAAAACGCTGGTCTCCGGGCACCAGGACACGGCGGATGTCAATGCAGACCAGGACTTCACCTCAAGCACCCAGGACCGCGTCGGGACGGTAAAAGTCCCGCTGCTGGAGCCGGCCGATATCGTGACGCTGCCAAAAGGGCAGGCGTTTGCCCTGCTGGAAGGCGGGCAACTGTGGAAAATCCGCATGCCGCTGCCTGCCGGGGATGCTGATGATGTGCTGATGCCGGAAAGTATTGAGAAAATAGCGGAGGAGATGCGGCGCAGCTATCACAGCGGCGAATCCTGGTGGCGGGACGGTCCGGCCCTGAACGTGCCGGTCACAGGAGGGGCGAATGGCTGAGGTAAAACGTCCCCCACAGCAGCAGACGCTGCCGGAACGCAAGCACGGCATTCTGTATAATCTGCTCTGGGGCTGGCCATGGGCCCTGGTGGGCGTGGTGCTGTCCTCGCTGCTGCTGAGCCTGCTGATTGAATATATCGGCATCGCCTTCTTCTGGCCGGAAGCCGGGGCGGCGCACAGTGAAGCGGTCATGAACACCGAGCTGGGGTGGCTGTCCACAGAGTTCACCCGCAGCCTGCTGCTGTCTGAACCATCGGTGACGGTTGTGCGCTGGGTGAGCACCGCCTATCAGTGGGCCTTTGTGGACAGTGGCTTCCTGGACTGGGTCCGGCAGCAGTATGCACACCAGATGCACAGTGACAATGCCGTCACCCGGGAAATCAACAGCTGGAGCGGCTGGCTTGCCGGCTACCTGCGTGAATACCTGCTGGCCACGGTATGGATCAGCATTATCACCCTGGTACGCGTCACCATCCTGGTGCTGTCCGTGCCGTTGTTTGTGCTGGTCGTGGTGGTGGCGCTGGTTGAGGGGCTGGGGCGGCGTGATCTGCGGCGGTACGGCGCGGGGTATGAAAGTTCGTTTGTCTATCATCATGCCAAGAAGCTGGTCAAACCGGCCGCTGTGGTGCCCGCCATGCTGTACCTTTCCTGGCCCACGGCAGTCTACCCCAATCTGCTGTTGTTGCCGGCGGCTGTTCTGCTGGGGATCGCCGTAACGGTGACCACTGCGTCGTTCAAGAAGTATCTTTAAATCAGGGCTGGACGGAGGCGTGCAAAACTTGTTTTGCGCGCCTGCCGTCAGCAGACAAGCCATGAAACGACCGTTACTGGCGCGTCAGTGTCAGTTATTAAATACCGTCAGTTCTGTCACTTTGAAGCTGTCTGGCTTGTTGGTTATGCTGTCGTAGGGGGCCTGTAGCTTCCATTGCTGACCCGGCTCCAGATTTTCAGCCATCGCTGCCGTATTTCCTATTACTGCCCCATTCTGAAGCAAGTTGAATTTGACAATTACAGTCTTCACAGGCCCACCTGACACGTTTGTTCCCGTGCCTTCAATTTGCTGCAAACCATTTGCTGCTGTGGCGAAATGCAGGTCTGAAAGTTGGACTTTGCCAGTACCGTCGGCCGCAAGAACAGGGCCGGTAATCAGTGCAGTGATTAACGTGGCCTTCAGAACAGTCTTCATCATTTTCATTTTCCCTCTGTTTACCGTTGAGTTTTCTTAATATCACAATGAACCTTTATTTACAGCTAAACCTGCCACCGGCACAGACCTGCAATTAATTTTGAAATTCCTGTTTAGGGTTTATCGCTGACCCGACGCTCCCTCTTCCGCATCCTGTCCGCACCCCTTAATCCTTCTGGAGGTGCGTATGAACTCACATCGTCCGGCCATGCGGCGCAACCGTCGTGTCCCGGGCATCACTGGCCTGGTATTGCTGACCTTTCTGGCATCAGCTGCTGCACAGGCATCCGAGAAAGACGAGCTTGCGTCTGTTCAGCGTCAGCTGGACCAGGTTCAGGCGTCGCTTGAACGGGCCCGCGTGGCGGTTGCACAGGCCGACCCGGCTGACCGTGGCCGCTTTTTCTTTGATTACCGTCAGGCCACATCCGATCTCAACACCATCCGCAGCGGCATTGACCGCTATCTGGAGCCCTCCCGCGCGCAACCGCGTGACCCGTCTTTTGTGGCCGGTAATTACCGGCGGGAGCGGCCCTGATGCCTATGACATCCGAACAAACGAACGCGTTTAAAGCCGGCTCCGGCAGTCTTGATGTGAACATCCTTCATCTGCTCTGCATCGGGGCACTGCTGGCGTTTCTTTTTTTATGGGCCGCGTGGGCGCTGTCGGATGTCTGGACCGGCTGGAGTAACACCAAAGTGCGTGACGCGGCCCTGGGGCGTTTTGCCGTCCGCACCGTGCTGCTGTTGCTTGTGTGTATCTGGATGTTTGCCAGTTAACTCATTCAAAACGTTAAGTCAGGAGATGAATCCCATGCACCATTCTGAGTCTGTTGTTGCCCGCCTGCGCCGTTTCGGCAGTCGTACGCTGACCCGCGCCGGTACGCTTGCCCTGCTGGGCTGGCTCACCTGCAAACCGGCCTTTGCGGATTTGCCAAGCGTTGAAGCGCCTGAGTCCGGAGGCGGAAGCGGGCTGTCGGGACAAATCAAGGGCTACCTGCAGGACGGCATTGTTATCGGGGGGCTGGTCGTGGCGGCCGTTGCCTTTATCAACGTTGCCATTGCCGCCCTGCACACCTTCACCGAAGTCCGCAATGAGAAAGCCACCTGGACCAAATTCGGGGCCATTGTGGTGGTGGGTGTGGTGCTGCTGGTTGCCGTTATCTGGCTGCTCGGCAAGTCTGCCGACATTCTGTTGTAGGAGCCTGCGACGATGCAGACCATTCGTTTTTTACCTGACCGTCTCAACAGTGAGCCCGTGGTGTTTCGCGGGTTTACCACCCATGAGATGGGGCTGGCAGCCCTTGCCGGCGCGGGTGCGGGTCTGCTCCTGTCACTGCCGTTTATCCCGCTTGCCGGCTGGGTTGTTGTTCCCACCGGCCTGCTGGTCATGCCGCTGCTGCTCGTCTGGTTCGGCGGCCGCTGGATGGCCAGGCTCAAGCGCGGTAAGCCTGAGAACTGGCTCTGGCAGCGACTGGAGACGAAAAAACGCCGGCTGGGGATGGGCAATCCGAAACTGATAGTGGATGCCCGGGGCTGGTCAGTGAAACGTAACAGGAGAGCCTCATGAGCCGTTTTCGCCATGCGGTAAAAGACCGCGACCAGCATATTCAGACGCTGCGCATCGCCTGCGCCGTGCTCGCCTTTTTCCTTTTATTCACCTGTGCCGGCTGGATGCTGGCGCCCAGCAAGCTGACCGTGCATAACCCGCCGGATTTACGTACCGGCAGCACGCGGCCCTGGTGGGAAGTGCCACCCCCGACGGTCTACTCCTTTGCGTTCTACATTTTTCAGCAGCTCAATGCCTGGCCGAAAAACGGCGAGGTGGATTATTCCGGCAAAATCAATGCGCTGTCGCCGTATCTGACGCCGTCCTGTCAGGATTTCCTGAAAGCGGATGCAAAGAAACGCGGTGACGCCGGGGAGCTCACCGACCGCGTGCGCGTGGTGTATGAAGTGCCCGGTCGCGGTTACCAGTCACAGAGCGTGACCGTACAGGATCGCGATCACTGGATTGCCCGCCTGGACGTGGTGGCCGACGAATATTTCCATGCCGAGCCGGTCAAACGCGCCCTGGTACGTTACCCGCTTAAAGTGGTGCGCTGGGAAGGTGATGCGGAGCGCAACCCGTTCGGTCTGGCGCTGGACTGTTATGCCGGTGTGCCCCAGCGTCTGGAGGCGGCACCGCCTGCACCTAAACCGGAGAAGTCAGGAGTGTTTCAGTGATGAGTAAAAACCCCCACTACCGCGCCGGGCTGATGGCGCTGTCCTTCGCCCTGCTGCCCCTGGCAATGCTGGTATCACGTCCTGCCGGCGCAGATGAGCTGATGAAATGGGAGCGTATTCCGCTGCAGATCCCCCTGAAGGTGGGGCAGGAGCGGGTGGTCTTTGTGGACAAAAACGTCCGCGTCGGTTTTCCGCCGGCGCTTAACGGTAAACTCCGGGTGCAGAGCACCGGGGGAGCCGTCTACCTGAAAGCCGACAGCGCCTTTCCGCAGACGCGGGTGCAGCTGCAGGATGTGGAAAGCGGCGAGGTTCTGCTGTTTGATATCGCCGCCGGTGAAAAAGGGCCGACTGAGCCGGTGCGGCTGGTCTACAGCGGTGATGTCAGCACGCTGAGTCACGCCGGCGATGCGGCCGGTCAGCCAGGTGGTGCAGACCGGGCTGCTTCCGGATCAGGCTCATCTGCTCCCACCGGCAGCGATGATGGTACTCAGGCAAAGCGTAAAAAAATCCGCTACAGCGCCCCCATCCCGGTGCTGCTGACCCGCTATGCCGCTCAGAGCCTTTATGCTCCGGCACGTACGGTCGAGGCGGTCCCGGGTATTCATCCGGTCAATCCTCATCTGCCCCGACGTGTCAGCACGCTGTATCCCTCTGAACCATTAACGGTCACGCCGCTGGCTGGCTGGGGTGTGGCAAACCGCAGCGTGGTGGCACTCAGGCTCACGAACACCGGCAGCCGTAAGGTCGTTCTGGATCCACGCTCGCTGCAGGGACAGTTTGTGTCCGCCACCTTCCAGCACCGCTGGGTCGGTCCTGCCGGCACGCCGGAAGACACCACCACGGTGTATGTGGTGACCGCCGGTCGTCCGGAGAGCGCATTTATTGCTGAGCCGTCTGCGCTGCGCAAAGCGGCCCGCACGGTAAAACAGGAGGCCCGCCATGCAGATTAAATCTAATGCCCTGGTGAAAATTATCGTGCCGGCCGTGGTGATTGCCGGGCTGGCCGTGGGGCTCAAAAGCTGCAAAAACGAACCGGCAGAACAATCTCAGGCAAAACAAAGCGGCGGCCCCCTGCATAATCTCTCGCCGGATGAACTGAAGGCGCTGGGTGTGGAAGGCGACACGCCGGAGGACACCCTGCGCACGCTTATCGGCCGGCTGAACGATGTGCGTGACCGCCAGAAAACGCTGGATAAGCAGAACGCGGATTTGGTGAAAGAAAACGAGCGGTTGCGCCGACGCAATCATGACGTTTCAGGACAGGTGAATGAGGCCGTTAATGGTCTGCGCGAGCAGTACGACAAGCGGCAGGCGCAGCTTCAGAACGAACAACTGAGCCTGACGGCGAAAATCCAGGAGCTGACCGACAAACTCAAAAAGCCTGACACCGAGAAAAAAACGGCGGACAGCGATATCCCGCTGGGGCTGGGCCTGGACGGCATGGGCAGCAGTACCGGGGGGGCGGCTTCTCAGGGCAGCGACGGCATGATGTGGGTCGCGCCGACGGACCAGAAAGAGACGGACCCGCGGGACGCGGCCAGCGGCAAGGCATCTCCTCAGTTCCCGACTTCTTTTCTGGGTGAAAATGAGCTGACCCGACAGAAAGCGGCCTATGAGGAGAAAGTGAAGGGACGTACGAATGAAAAAGGGGCGGAAGAGAGCGCAGAGCCGGTTTACACGCTGCCGGAAAATTCCACGCTGGTCGGCAGCCGCGCCATGACGGCACTGCTTGGCCGTGTGCCCATCAACGTCACCGTGACCGATCCTTATCCGTTTAAGGTGCTTATCGGTAAGGATAACCTGACGGCGAACGGCATCGAGTTACCGGACGTCGAAGGGGCGATTGTTTCCGGGACGGCCAGCGGAGACTGGACACTGTCCTGTGTGCGCGGGCAGGTTAACAGCGTCACCTTTGTCTTTTCCGACGGTACGGTACGCACCCTCCCCAGACCCGACGCCAGTAACAACGCCAGCGGGCAAAATAATAACGCTCAGGCTAAACAGGATACCGGCACCAGTGGCGGTATCGGCTGGATTTCGGATGAAAACGGGATCCCGTGCATTGGCGGCGAACGTAAGTCCAATGCCTCCACCTATCTGCCCACCATTTTTGGCCTGTCGGCTGCCGGTGCGGCGGGTGAAGCGATGAGCCAGGGGCAGTACACCACACAGAATAACGTGAATGGCATTTCCGCCACCATGACCGGCGACGCCGGACAGGCGACGCTGGGGAAAGCCATTTCCGGCGGCATGTCTGAAACCACCGACTGGATCAAACAGCGTTACGGGATGACGTTTGATGCCATTTATGTGCCGCCTGGTGCCCGTCTCGCCGTGCATATCACCCGTCAGCTGGCCATTGATTATGAAGATAAGGGCCGTAAGGTGCGCTACGACTTCACCCTGCCGGGTGGCATCAGTGACAACGGCGGACTGGACTGAGTACACGGCCATGGCGGGACAGATAACGTTTTTCCCTCTTTCATCCGTGTGCTGGACGTTCAGCGACGGGGCAGGCTGGCATATTGACGTGATCCCTGCGTCTTCTGCGGTTCTGTTGCTGCGACCCGTAGCGCTGTTGCCTGCCGGCGCACCTTTACTGCGCTGGCGCGATGGCCAGCTTTTACTGGATATCGGCAGGTTCTCCCTGCCGCTCAGTGCCCGGGAGTGTGCCGTTTCGTGGCGCAGCCCGAAAATCCCGCGCCGGCTTTACTGCCCGCGTATGACATTACGGGAGCTGGGGCACCTGCTGAATGTCAGTGCGTTCGTTTTTATCTGCGGCGGTTACGATCCGGCCGCCTCACAAAGGAGATACCGGTAATGTACAGAACGGTTTTCATTCTGGCCCTGAGCTGTGTGATGCTCAGCGGCTGCTCAACCTCCAAAGAGGAAATGCTGCCGGCGGGCGATAACACCATGCTGGAACTGTGGAACGGGGCGGACGGTGGCGGCAGTACTTCCCGCCAGTCTGCGGCGGTCCGCGACACGCTGCGACGCCCGCTGACTGGCAGCGAAACGCAGGCGGACGCGCAGGCCGACCGCAGCTACAGCCGTACTCAGGAAAGCGAAATCACCCAGCAGTTTCCCCGGCTGCCCAACCCCGACATGGTGATGTACCTGTATCCCCATCTGGCAGACGGTAACACGCCGGTGCCGGGTTACAGCACTGTGTTCCCGTTCTACAGCCAGACGCAGTATGCCATGCCTGGCGAGCGCACGGAGGCCCTGTAATGCTTTCACTGTTTACGCGTAATAAATCCACCGACCGGCAGACGCCGGTTGATGACGGCCAGTCCGTTCAGGCAGATGAAACCCTGACCGCGGCCGTGAAGGGCCGGCAACCTCTGAAGCGCCCCGGGAAAATGACGCGCCAGGATGAGGAGAAGGTTTATCACGCCAATCCGTCCATCATTGACTTTTTGCCCTGGGCAGAATTTCTCGATGAAGAGCAGTGTCTCCTGCTCGATGACGGCGTGTCGGTGGGGGCCGTTTATGATGTGACACCGGTGGCGACCGAAGGGCGAACCGAAGAGCGCCTGGAACAGATCCGGGACTCGGTTGAGGATGCACTTCAGGACAGCTTTGATGAACATGACGTGAATCCCTGGGTCGTGCAGTTCTTCTGCCAGGACGAGGACGACACTGACGCGTACCTGGACAGGCTGCGCGGGTATGTCAAACCACATGCACAGCGCACGGCGTTTACCGACGCCTGGCTGGGTGAAATGGAGCGCCATATCCGCAGTATCTCCCGGCCTGAGGGACTTTTTACTGACTCGCTGATTACCGGCCAGCCGTGGCGCGGGCAGCAGCGCCGCACCCGGATGGTTGTTTATCGCTGGCTTGGTAAAAGCCGGGATCCGATGCCGCCGGTGGCGATGCTCAATCAGGTGTGCGACCGGGTCGTTAATGCCCTGGGCGGGGCGGGGATCCGCTGCACCCGGCAGAACGGCCTGCAGGTGCATGGCTGGCTGCTGCGGCTGTTCAATCCGTCACCGGACTGGGTGGAGAAAACCACGCTCTATCGGCAGGCTGCTTACGCAGACCCGCGCGAGACACCTGAAGGCACCGTGCCGGTCAGCAATGATTTTGCCGAAACCCTGTGGTTCACGCCGCCGGTTTCAGACCCGGAAAACGGCGTGTGGTGGATTGACAACAAGCCGCACTGCGCGGTGGCGGTGGAAAAACTGCGTACACCGCCGGAGCCGGGCACCCTGACCGGCGAGAAAAGCCGGGGTGAAAAGAAAATTAATGCCCTGATGGATATGTTTCCGGAAGGGACCATGGTGTGCATGACCGTGGTGGTACAGCCCCAGGACCGGCTTGAAGAGCAGTTTAACCGGCTGTCGAAAAATGCGGTCGGTGAGAATACCGAGTCGGGCCGCGTCCGCCAGGATGTGAAGACGGTCAAAGAGTATCTGGGCAACCGGCACAAGCTGTACCGGGCGGGGATCACCTTCCTGCTGCGCGGCGACGACATGACCAGCCTGAAGCGCAAGCGGCTGGAGCTGTCCACCGTATTGCTCGGGGCCGGTCTGCAGCCGGTACGGCCGGAGTTTGAAGAAGGTCCGCTGAACAGCTGGCTGCGGGCGCTGCCGATGTGCTTTAACCCGGACAGCGACAGAAAACACTGGTATACCCGTCTGACATGGGTTCAGCACCTGGCAGGACTTTTGCCGGTAACCGGGCGGGAAACCGGCACGGGGCACCCCGGCTTCAGCTTTTTCAACCGCGGCGGGGATACCCTGACATTCGATCCGCTCAACAAGCTCGACCGCACCCAGAACGCGCATCTGCTGTTGTTCGGCCCGACCGGGGCGGGCAAGTCGGCCACGCTGTGTGCCGCGCTCTCCCAGCTGATGGCCGTCCATCGTCCGCGGCTGTTTATTGCGGAGGCCGGGAATTCGTTCGGCCTGCTGGCCGACTTCTTTGACAGCCTCGGGCTGACGGTGAATAAAATCAGCGTCAAACCCGGGAGCGGCGTCAGTCTGCCGCCGTTTGCTGATGCTCACAAACTGGTGGAAGAAGGCCTGGCCGCCCAGGCCGTTGATGAGAGCGACCTGCCGGATATCGACACGGACGACGATGGCGAGGATGACAAGCGTGACGTTCTCGGTGAAATGGAAATCTCCGCGCGCATGATGATCACCGGCGGTGACCCGAAAGAAGAGGCTGACCTTAAGCGTGCCGACAGGGCGATGATACGTGAGGCGCTGCTGATGGCGGCACATGCCACGTATAAGGAAGGGCGGCAGATGCTGCCGTCTGACCTGCAGAAGGCGCTGTACGACATTGCCTCTGACAACGATGAGGGCGTCATCAATGTCCGCAATGCCCAGCGCAAGGCGAAAGCGGCGGAAATGGCGGAATCCCTGGGCATGTTCACTCAGGCCGGGAGCTTTGAAGCGGAGCTGTTCAACCGTGAAGGGGAGCTGTGGCCGGAAGCGGACGTGACGCTGGTCGACCTGGGGCATCTGGCGCGTGAGGGCTACGAGGCGCAGATGGCCCTGACCATGGTCTCGATGACCAACATGATTAACAACATCGCGGAGCGTGACCAGTTCCTGGGCCGGGATATTGTCTTCACGGTGGATGAGGCGCATATCGTGACGGTTAATCCGCTGCTGTCGCCGTACATGACCAAGGTGGTCAAGATGTGGCGTAAGCTCGGGGCCTGGTTGTGGCTGGCCACCCAGAATCTTAAGGATTACCCAGACATTGCCGAAAAGATGCTTAACATGGCGGAATGGTGGATTTGTCTGACCATGCCTCCGGAAGAGGTCAAAGATATCAGCCGTTTTCGCGCGCTCACGCCGGAGCAGGAATCGGTGCTGCTTTCCGCCAGTAAACTGTCGGGGTGTTATACGGAAGGCGTGGTGCTGGCGAAACGGATCGAAGCGCTGTTTCGTGCCGTGCCGCCCAGTCTCTTCCTGGCACTGGGCATGACGGAAAAAGAAGAGAAAGCCGAACGCCGGGCGCTGATGAATGAATTTCACTGCAGCGAACTGGAGGCGGCAAAACGCGTCGCGCAGAATCTGGACCGTCTGCGCGGTCTGACGGAAAAACAACAGGAGCCTGCCACGGTATGATGACACTGAAGTACCCTGAACCCACTATTCATGAGCACAGTGGCTCAGCCCTGTTCACCCTGTCGCCTCAGGGGGAGCCCGGTGTGCTCCCGGCGACCCATCAGCACCTGGTGAGGCTGCGGGCAATGCTCAGGCAGCGCCTGACCGGTCCGGTCAGAATGACCTGTCACCCGCACCGGGTGGGACTCAGCAGCAGCGTGGCCATCTATCTTGAGGGAAAGCTGAAGCAGGCGGTGAACATCCTTATCACCGTGACGGGACAGACGAGCTGGCCGCAGGAAGAGGAGTATGCGCATCCGCGCTGGTATATCACGGTGCCGGATTCGGCCGACCTGGCGTATCTGATGCTGTGGATTAACGGGCTGGACGTTTAAAACGAAAACTTGTCTTCACCAGGAGCATGATAACAAAAAGAACAGAATGCTTTTTTGATGCCGGCCGCTGGGGCCGGTTTTTTTATGACTGGCGAGTTTTAGTAAAACGGTAACGCGCGAGGTGTGGGATGAAAATAAAGTTTCCTCCTTGAAAATAGAGTTTCACCCTAAGCCAACGTGCGCTATGTTGATGATATCAACTAGGACGTTGGCTTTGTTATGGCTGGCACATTAAGACTCGAGATACGTCGAAAATTGGATAAATGTATTGCTAAGCAGTCAGGATTCCCTATAGCTCGCCTTCGGAGTAGGAGAAACCATGAAGGATGCCGTCTGGTCCGCGAGTGAAAAGTGCTGCATTGTACGTAAGGTTAAGAATCGCTGTCATAGTGTATCTATTCAGTATGTGTGCATATACAATAACGCAATTGCACAGACATATGCGGGGCGTTTTCATGCGATTCACTGACCTCAAAAGTGAGACCTTAAATCTAAGAGTTTCCAGAAAGTTCAAACAGGCCTTAAAGAAGGCAGCGGAGCATGAGCAGCGGAGCATGGTGAATATGCTTGAGGTACTCCTTTGTGACTATTGCGACCACAAAGGCATTGTGTTGCAAAGCCCAGAAGCCAGCCAAGAACTTGGTCAGGGTCGAGCAGTAACTGGCCGTAAAAAAAACGTAGGGGTTTCTATATGACTTTTCGCTATATTGGCTCCAAATCTAGACTCGTCGACAAGATAGCATCCCACATTGGGCCGCCTAGAAAGGGCGCGTTTTTTGTGGATGCTTTTTGTGGAACTGGAGCTGTAGCTGAGGCTGCTGCGGAGCATGGTTGGAATGTGCGGATTAATGATAGCTTGCACTCAGCTGTTATCTCTGCTGGGGCACGTCTTATCAGCCATGATCAGGTGACCTTCAAAAAACTTGGTGGGTACTCTGGTGCTGTTAGCAAGCTAAACGCAGTTAAGCCATTGCATGATTTTATGTGGCGCACTTATAGCCCCGCTTCGATCGATACGTGTGGAATTGAGCGTAGGTACTTCACCGAAGAAAATGCAGCTAAGATAGACGCTATGCGCTGCTTGATTGTTGAGTGGAAAGGTGCCGGATATATTGACGAAATTGAGGAGAGGCTATTGATTGCCGATCTCTTTAGTGCACTGAACCGCGTTGCCAACATTGCGGGCACTTTTGGCTGCTTCCTCTCCAAATGGACAAGCCAATCTCAAAACAAGATTGCCATGCGTTGCCGTGATCTCAAAGAAACTGGAGTGTGTGTTGAGGCTAGCGTGGGTGATGTGTTCGACGTTCCGAATGTTGCACACGACCTCGTGTATTTGGACCCCCCGTACACCAAGCGTCAATACGCGAGCTATTACCACATCCTTGAAACGGTGGCTCTTGGCGATGAGCCTGTGGTGGAGGGGGTTGCGGGACTTCGTCCATGGAAGGCCTTGGCTTCTGACTTTTGCTACAAGAGCCGTGCTCTCAAAACACTCTCGCGTCTGGTTCATGGCTTGAAGGCTCAAAGGGTACTGCTCTCGTACAGTAGTGAAGGGCACATCTGCATGCAGGACATGAAGGCTGAGCTTTCTAAGATCGGCTCGTCCACAATGTACCCTTTGGGCGCCATTGGTCGATACCGGCCAAACAAGGC
The DNA here is from genome assembly GCF_018323985.1 of Enterobacter kobei. Lineage (GTDB taxonomy): Bacteria > Pseudomonadota > Gammaproteobacteria > Enterobacterales > Enterobacteriaceae > Enterobacter_D > Enterobacter_D kobei_A. The sequence goes on from NZ_AP024590.1 coordinate 773,027, forward strand.
AGCCAGTAGCTCGGCGTCCGATGTGAATGAGTTTTTGGTGGTCGTGAAACGGTCCATGGCACAGCTTCCCCAAGCCCAGTCAAAAACAGTTAAAGCTATCAAACCCGTTCTCGTGAGGAGCTATGCATGAGTTCTCCTCGGCCTGTTGAATCAGAGTACCTGGCCCCAGCAGAAGCGGCACTCACTCAGGCTGTGGGAGGGGAAACCAGCTTTGAGCTTCGGCTTCAAGTTTTGGAGGCAGCATCAGCGCGTTTTGGCGGGTTTGACCTAACGGCGTTTCATGAGGCTTTTGGAGTCAAGAGCAAGCGCGCAGCATCAGATCTTTTGGAGCTTGCGGTACCTGTAGCAAGTGCCATCGAGCGTTCACCTATTCACCCTGCTTTGGCACTGAGTGTCTTGGCGCGTGAGGTCTTGCATGAGCAGGATCGAAAAAGCACGGGCGCCTACCATACGGATTTTCGCCTGGCTACACGACTGGCGCAGCTCGCAGCCCCCAAGCTCACACACAAGAGCAAGGTGATTGATCCTGCCTGCGGTGCAGGAATTTTGCTAGCAGCGCTGACTCACGCAGTGTGTGGTATGGATAGAGCCAAGACGGCGCATTGGTTGGCTCACGGTGTGTATGCAGCGGATCTTTCTGGCAACTCTTTGCGTGCGGCACTGCTTGCGCTTGCTTCGTTCACTGATGATGTATCGACTCTTAAGGCTATGCGTGCCCGTTGGTACTGTGGCGATAGCTTGATGGCTGATCGCAAGGTTTGGACTGCCATGGTCCCTGAGGGGTTTGATGCGGTGATCGGCAATCCACCATGGGAAAAGGTCAAGCTCTCACGGCACGAATTCTTGAAGTCCTCAGGCACCAAGCGCCACTACGGGGCCCAAATTCATGGGCTTGATGAGGATCTGTTTGCCCAGCAGCGCAATGAGGTAGCGAACTACTCTCGTCGCCTGTTGGCTCGCTATCCCGATTTGGGTAATGGAGAGCCAGACCTATACATTGCTTTCACGGACCTCTTTTTTGAACTCTGCAAAAAGCAGGGTGTGGTGGTTGCACTAATTCCGGGTGGGCTCATTCGCTCGCAAGGTACCCGCGCCATGCGGCAGAAAATCTTTGATGCGAGCCAAAGCGTGTCCATGTCGATCATCGATAACCGTGCACGGTTCTTTACGATCGACACACGCTTTAAGTTCCTGGCCGTGGCTCTCACTAAGGCTGGCTCTGAAAAGAGCAAGCGTGAGCCCATCACTCTCATGCATGAGCGGGGCACCCCTACGGGATTGGAGATTACGGGAACTGCCACTATTGGGCGTGCAGCACTTGCGGGTGTTCGGGGCGATTTGAGCCTGCCCGAGGTTCGTAACGTGTCTGAGTGGAAGCTCTTCTCAAAGATCGGAGAAGCAGGTGTTTCGTGGGAAGAGCCTGGTTATGGCTGGACCCCGAAGTTTTGCCGTGAAGTTGATATGACCAAGGAGCGTCCTAAGTTCCTGGGGCGTGCCACGCCTGGCGCTTTGCCACTGGTGGAAGGTCGAATGGTGCAGGCGCATCGCTTTGGTGTAAAAGGCCACGTGTCAGGCACTGGTCGCCGTGCGTTGTGGGAGGCTTATGCCATCGGAGACTCACGCCTTGCCCCCCAGTTTTGGATTCGTCTCTCCGACATGCCCAGTGCTAACCAGCACCGTGCGGACGTGCTGCGTGTGGGCTTTTGCGACATTGCGGGTCAGACCAATGAGCGTTCGCTCATGGCCTCGTTAATTCCTGCTGGGGTGGTCTGTGGCAATAAGGTGCCCACGATCCTTTTCCCTGAAGACCCATCAGAAGAACGGCTGCTGGTGTGGGTGTCCATCGCTAACAGTTTTGCCTTTGACTGGATGCTTCGGCGTGTGCTCACTACGACGGTGAATTACTTCCTGCTGCAAAGCGTGCCCATGCCAAAACTCGCCAAAGATGGTTTGCCATGGAAGAGGCTGGTGAGTGCTGCACGCGAATTGCGCACACTTGACAGTGCGGGGGCTACTCGTGAAACCTACGAGCGCATGGCGCAGCTTCGTGGGGAGATTGATGCGGAAGTGGCCGTGGCCTATGGGCTCGATTTGAAGGACATGGAGTTAGTGCTCCAAGACTTCCCGCTTTTGGATCGGGGCCAAGTGGGCTTGCCAGGTGAGGCCAAGTCCACAATTACCCGAGATAATGTTTTGGCTGCAATGGCAAAACGCACAGGAAGTCTGTCTACAGTTTGGTCGCACCGTGCGATGCAGGCACGCGCGCTGGGGGCGATTGCTTATGTACCCTCTGAGTTCGCTCTGGGGGGCGAAGAAATAGAAGAAGGATCCAAAATTCATGGCTAATGGAGCGGGACAGGTTGCTCGAATTCTGTACAAGGAGATTGTTGAGGGAGATCGACGGAAAGCTGATGCGGAGTCTAATGACTCTGATTCTGGAGGGGGGGCAAGAGACTTTCGATTTCCCTACGAGGCGGTGTTGCCAGCTGTTGAGTTGATATTTCCCAATAAAATTCTCCGGGGTGGAAAGGCAGTACATCAAGGTACCTTCTTTTGGAACGAGCCGGACTCAACACAGGTTGTATCAAGAGCAGCTGAGTTTATGTCACCCACAAAGTCTCGGCCGAGAGAGGGATGGATTTCTCAGGTGCCGAAATTTTCATGTTTTGATTCGGACCGAATGCCATCAGGGGGAATTGGGAATCGCGTTTTGTTGCTTCTGATTCAGCTTCATGACCAGTCGGTTTGGCCGCACTTCGCGGAAGAAGCAACTCTTCGTGTTAAAGGCGTTTGGGATCCTTCAGTTGCTCAAGAGCTATTGAGTTGTTTGGATGCACAGCGGGCTGCTAATCGAGCCGTAATTGGCTATATCGACTTCACGAACATGCGTAGGTTCTGTAATGGTAAGTGAAAACTGCAAACAGGTGTTAAAGCTACTCGCACGTTCGCGCAACGTGCTGGTGTCTGGTGCACCTGGCACGGGCAAGTCCAAGCTCTTGGCCGAAGTTGCTTTGGCCTTTGAAACAGCCTTTGGTCTTGCTCCTGCAGGTGGCCCACCGCAGCTCAATCCCATGGGCGGCATCCCTATTCCCCCTGCTGCTGGGGTTGTTAAAGACATTCCTGCACCCACCAAGATGGACCGCAAAGTCTTTCGGACGGTCTTCCACCAAAACTCCAAGTACCGCGATTTCTTATCGGGCATCACGCCTGCGGTCAACAAGACAGCAGGAGACCCAGACTTCACCATCGTGAAGGGGACTCTGTACCGTGCCAGTGAGCATGCGAAGGGTGCCAATGGGGCTGCACTGTTGATCATTGATGAGATCAACCGAGGTCCTGCGGTGCAGGTGTTCGGTGGTGCCATTGTGGCCATTGAGTCCGATAAACGCTTGGCCTCTGATGGGGCCAAACTTGCTGAAACGCAGTTCTTTGAAATGCTCGATCCCGTCTCTGGTGATGTGATCGAATACGCACTGCCCCATGACCTCTATATCCTGGCTGCGATGAATCAGGCCGATGCGTCTGTGGAGCCCTTGGATGTCGCGTTCTTGCGTCGTTGGGAACCTATGCGCCTAGAGCCCGATGAGGCGGCTTTGCGGACGTTTTACGGTTTGGGTGCCAAGGGTGTCAATGCATTGCCTGATGTACCTGCCAGCGTGAACGATGCCTTGGAGGCTTCGGTGAGTGCCTGGATTGCTGTAAACGCGCAAATTGCTCTGGGCCGTGGTCCCGAGTTTCAGATCGGGCATGGTGTACTGATGTCGGATGTGAAGCCGCAAACATTGGGCCTTAATGAAGCTTTGGGCACGCTGTGTGTAGGGTGGGCGAAGGTGCGGGCACACGTGGAAGAGGTATTCTTCGGGGACACACGAGGAATTGCAGCGGCTCTTAATGCGCTGGATGGGCCAGCCTTTAATCCGTTCAAGCTCACCGAGACAACTTTTGCGGATGATTTACGCTTTCGTTTTGAAGGGCCCACGAATTTTGCTGAGAACAATATCTACGCAGCTCTCAGGGCATTTGCCAATCCGAGGGGGTAGCACGTGGTGAACCCCCGAACACGGCTGTCCCTTATTGAGTACGGTACACCCGTTGACCTGAGCCGTGCGATTGCTGAAGCGATTGGGGTGGATCGCACGAAGGCCAACAGCCTTTTATTGGAGGCTGGGAGCCGGATTGCGTCGAGCTTAAGGCTTAGCTACAACCCTATCAGTGTGGATGCCAAGGGCACACGTGCCATCGATTTTGCGGGCCTCATTCGCCTGGCACCTTCACTGGAACTGGAAGTTGCTCCCAAGTTTTTGGGACTCGACGACACAGATGCAGCGTGGCGCGAAGATTTCTTTTTCCTCTCCACGCTTTCACGTCATGGGCGGCTCTTGGCTTCCGAACGCTTATCGGCATCAGGTGGTACCCCAAGGGATTTGTCTACGCTAGTAGCTCGTTCCATCACGAGCATGTACGAGGCCCGTAAACGTCGGCCACTGCGCAGTTATCGTAGTGTGCGTGAAGCAGACTTCTTCATCGATGGGGATCCTGATCCGGTGGATCTCATCTTTCCTTCACCTGATGGCTTTGAGCAAGAGCTCATTCGCTTTGATCGCAAGAACGGTTGGAACGGGGATATCGTGGCAGCGGCCAGGGAGTTACTCCCTGAAGTAAGTGACCCTTCAGCCGCAAGTTCGCTGGTGCGTTTGATTGAGGACCTTTCGCCTCAGAACGTTGCTGCTAACCGTCGAAACCCCATTCCTGCACGGCACCGAGCGTGGAAGCCACTGCATGAGCTGTCTATCGATGTGCTCGGAGGCCTGGGGCTTAACTACAAGCAGGGACAGGCCCATGCACCTGGTTACTTAGTGAATACCTGGCGCGTGTGGGAAGATCTGTTAACGGTGGCCGCACGATTGGGCTTTGGTCGCAGTGCCGTAGTGCCCCAACAGGGCTATCCCTTAGGCACTAAGATCAGGATGATTACCGGTGCTGTGAGCAAGCTTTCAGTGTACCCAGACTGTGTAATTGAGCTCGATGGAACAAGGCCCAGGATGCTGCTGGATGCCAAGTACAAGGGCCACGTGGAGAAGGGACAGCTTCGCATCAGTGAAGCTGACATCTACGAAGCCCTGGCCTTCTCCAAGGCTACTGGATGCAACCTAGTGGCACTAGCCTATCCTGCACAACCAAGCGATGCCCCGCAGCCCGTAGGGACGTGCACTGTCTTTGAAAAGGCTGTGGTGGATGCCGTGCAAATCGTGGGCATTCAGATCGAGAGCCGCCTGATTTCTAGGGCGGGAGCTCTCAGATTATTTGCCGCAAACATGGCTGCTGGGGTTACAGCAGCCTTTGTGTGATTGATTCAAGGGCTTCTTCCTAACAGATTTAGCGATGGTTGATTTTACATTTAGGGGCGGTCTGAAAACGTTTAACATTGTCGGCAGCCAGGAGCTTGACTGCGCCATAACAGCAGGTTAAGTAGTTCCAAGCGTTGGCGTACCAGTATGCCTTTAAGGCTTTCTAATCGCTAAGTATGAAACTTTATTTCTACGGATCCGACCGGCAGGTGCGCCCGGCCTCTGGTTTAGGATGATAACCCCTCCTTTTTCGAACAAAAAAACACCGATCCAGGCGGCTTTTGCCGTTAGTTAGTATTAAACTTTATTTTCATCCCGCACGAGGCGCGGACATTTCATAAATGATTTGATGGGTATTACTTCACCGGGATTACGATCCTCTATCAGGTTAAACATATTATCCCTGCCATGAACTCTGCATCAGCCATCTGGTGTATGCTGCGTAAGTCAAAAAGGATGAATCGCCACGGGTTTAACAGTCACCTGGAAGGCGTCAGTCCGGAGGCCTTCGAAAAGGCCTCACCGTGAGGACAGATACTGTCTGCGGAAGCGGGGGCATTCCAAAGTGCCTGCTGCTGATCATCAAAACTTCAGCCACTGCCCGGTTTAGTCCGCCCCCGGATCCTCCTCAGACCGAGCCGTCAGTCCGACTGCGCTATGGGCCCTAACCCAAAACTGAAGTTCGCGCACCTACGCAAAATCTGTAATTACTCGACTGTTTAGCTGAGCCAAATTTTACGTATGAGCGTAGTTTTCAGCCCCGTTTTTCTCAGATTAAGCGACCAAAACAGTTTTCACACGGCTTGGGCACGCAGCGGTCAGTCAGAACAGGTAAAGCAGTGGGAAAGGAAAATTCTAAACTTGCAGATTAATTTTTGAGTTCTGAAAATGAGTTTATTGCGGCTTTTATGAACGGCCGCGGGCACGCTGACAGACGATTCAGTCTGACGGAGTCCCGATTCATGAAACTGACCCCTCTTGTTTTCCTGCCGGCTCTGCTGCCGGCATTCGCACTGGCCGGCACGGTCTTCTTCACCGACAGTCAACATCTGCCGACAAATCTGCCGCCGGACGTGCCGGTGGTCCTTCTTGATGGTCCTGACCGGCTGCAGGCCGACATGTTCGGGGAATTGCCTGCAGACCCGCAGCAGGCCGAAGCACAGGTCAGGCAGATTATGACGTCTCCTGCCTGGCAACAAAAACAGCTGCAACTAAACGATTCTTATCGGCAGGTGGTCCGGGCCTGGGAGCTGGGCATCAAAAAAGTGCCGGCTGTGGTATTTGATGACCGCGATGTGGTGTACGGCACCACGGATGTGGCCGTGGCCACTTCCCTGCGTAACCGGGGAGGTGGTCAGTGAATACAAAACCTTCCCGCATCAGAACCACGGTGTGCTCGCTGGCGGTTGCCACGGTACTGGGTACGGCAACCGCGCCGGCAGCTATTGCAGCACTTAACACCGCGCAGATTATTGCCAGCGCCGTGTCGCAAAACTGTATCAGCTGGCGTGTGAGTGGCATCTGTTACTGGCTGTTCTGCACCCCCTTTGGCTGCAAGGTGCGCACATCGGTCAAAGTCACCCACTTCATTCCTCAGACAGTCGTTTCGACCTATGTCGCTCCGGGCGGCAACCCGTGGCAGGAAATGGCGTTTGTCAGCCAGACCGCCGGCGGGTTAGAGAGTGCTGTGACCAGCGGGCTTTCCGGTGTTTCTGCCGGAGGAGCCAATCCGGCCGACATGAAAAATCCCGGCCAGCGCAAGTCTGCCGTCCGTTTCAAATATGCCGATGCGATTGGCCACCCGGCCACCTCCCTGATTGGCGGCAGTATTCCGGGCTATTCCTGTGATACCGCAGCCACCCCGTTAATGCCTTACTTCCTGAGTACGCTGGATTCGGCGGCCTGGCGCACGGGCGTGCCGGAGTCCCTCTATCCGGAGGCGCTTGTGCCCGGCCAGCGGGAAATCGGCAGTCAGGCCGCAGCAAATATGTGGGGCAACGTCTATCCCCGTTCGGGGTTTGTCAGCCAGACCGATGATGATAAAGCCTCTGCCGTGGTGGCACAGCGTGTCGCAGACATTATCACCCGCGCCGGGCAGCCGCATGTGTATCAGGTGCTCAAAGGCAACCGTCATGACGGGTACTGGCCACCGGGCGAGGTTAAGGAAAACACCGGCACACGCAATCACAAATGGCAGCGGCTGGCCCCCCACATGACACAGTCATGTGCCGTCTTCCCGGACGGGAGCCACACCGCCGCGAGCGACAACAACGAAGCCTTTGCGTTCTGGCAGCCCTACAGCTGCTGCAAACGACGCGGGCAGACATTTCTGGGCAGCACTGATATCTGATGAGGAAAACCGTGAAAAAAACACCTTCATTTTCAGCCGCTCGCGTAAGCCTGCTGCTGACCGGCTCCCTGCTGAACGTCCTCCCGGCCGCGCACGCAGCCGATGATGACAATACCATCCTGGGCATGTCCCTGCCGCAGGTGAACAACAGCGCCATCGGTTACGGCAAGTCCGTGGATGGGGCGGTGTCAGACAAACTGTTCTACACCCTCGGCGGCGGCTCGGTCATTTCCCAGCCGGCCACGCGCGGCAATATGCAGAAGCTGGGGCTGAATACCGGCTGGAGCAGTGACCTGATGTGCGGCAATTTTGACCTGAAAACCACCGTCGGCAACCAGCTCAACGGCGTCACATCAGGCTTTAAAAACCTGATGGGCGACGTGATTCAGGGGGCCACCGGCGCGGTGGCCAGTCTGCCGGCGATGGTCATTCAGCGGGCCAACCCCGGTCTGTATGACATGCTCACAAACGGCGTGCTTCAGGCCAATGTGTCATTCGACAAGGCGCAGCTCAACTGCCAGAACATGGCGAAAAAGATGATGGACTTCAGCGACAGCAGTAACTGGACGCAGCAGGCCATGATGGATGAATACAAGTCTGTTGTGAACAGCGGAGACACTGACGCGGTTCGTGCAGATGAGGCGGGGCGGAAAGTCACCGGCACGTCGGGCAATAACTGGATTGGCGGTCAGAAACGTGGGGGGGCGGGGCAGCCCGCCATCCGTGTCACCCATGACCTTGTTGCTGCCGGCTACAACATGATGAACGGTCTGCCTGTCACCGCTAATTCGACTGTCGGCGAAAGCAGCTGTAACGGTGGCGCATGCTCTAAATTCGGCAGCGCGGAAGAGGCGGCGGCCATGACCGTGAAGGTGCTGGGCGATCGTTCGATGCGCACCTGTGCCAACGCGAGCGAATGTACCAGCGGTGATGCGGATGACCAGCCCGGTACGACCGTTGCCGGCACCGGCTTTGCCCCACTGCTGGAAGAGGCAACCAAAGCCAACGCTGAGCAGCTGGTCAGGCTCGTCAACGGTACGGAAAAGCCCACGGCCGCGAATCTGGCGAAGCTGAAAACAGGCGGACTGCCGGTGACGGCCGGCGTGATTAAAGCCCTGCAGCGTGATCCGGATAACGCGGCCCTGACCGCCCGCCTTGCAGGCGAGCTGGCCATGTCTGACACGGTGGAAACGGCGCTGCTGATGCGTCGCATGATGGTTACCGGTATGTCGGAGCCGAATGCTGCCGCTCAGCCAAAGGCCATTGATACCGCCGGCCAGCGTATTGAGGCGCTGGATCGGGAAATCGCGGCGCTGAAAAACGAGATGGAGATGAAGCGTGAACTGTCACGTAATTCGGTGCTGACCATTATCGACAGGGAGAACCAGCGCGTCGAAACCAACCCGCAGACCCAGTCTGATGACAATACCGACAGTCGCTTCAACCAGATGGCAGCGCCGCAGTCGGCTGAATGAGGGAATAAGGATGCGTAAAAAAACGACTGTCAGGAAAGTCCTGACCCGTGCCGGCATTTTCCTCGCCTGCATGGCGCTGTTCATGGTGGTCTCACTGATGGTGGCTGACACCGCCATGAAACATCCGACTGAAGCTGCTGCATTCCGGAGCTGGATGCAGTCGACGCGCTACGGCTGGCTGATATGGCGACTGGCGCTGTATGCGCTGGTTGCGTGGGGCCTCTTGAAAATCCGGCATGCGCCGGGTTTGCAAGAGTCGTACAGGCGACCACTGCTGCGCATCAGTGTGGTCAGTGTACTTTTTATCGCGTTATGTGAGTACGCGATGTTTACCGGTCCGGGAGCCTGAAGATGACGACAAACAGCTATCTTGAGTATTTTCTCACGCTGCTCGGCTGGGTGATCAATAACGGCCTGTGGAATGTCCTGCTGAGTACCGGGCTTTTTGTCCTGCCGCTGGCGTTTAAGGTGGTGGGGGTTTGGCTCAGGGTCCGCGAAGAGGGGGAGGATGAAGGCAACAAGGGGATGCTGTCGTTGCCCCGTATCGAGAACGCGCTGTATGCCGGTTTCCTGGTGATGATTGCCTGCTGCGTACCGCTGATTAATGTCAGCCTCAGTACGATGCAGTACGACACAACCCGGGCAAAGAGCTGTGGTGTGTGGACGCCAAAAGCGCCGGATGAAAGCGGCTATGCCGGCGTGGTCACCAGTCTCAACGGCCAGACGGCTGCAGCACCGGTATGGTGGGTGCTGATTCATAAACTCTCAAAAGGGGTAACCCAGGCAGCCGTGGCGACCATTCCCTGCCGCCCTGACATGCGCCAGATCCGCTTTGAAGTGCAGCATACGCGTATCGACAACAAAGCGCTGGCGCAGGAACTGCAGGACTTCACCAACGACTGCTATTCGGTTGCGTTGTATCTGTGGAAGCAACAGGATCAGGGCCAGACAAAGGACAAAACCACGCTGCGTGATATCGAATGGATTGGCAGCAGTACATTCCTGAGCCGGTATTATCCTTCGTTGCAGTCCAAACTGCCCCGGGCTGCGTTCCCGTGGACCGACAGCCGGGACAGCGGCCGGCCCAATACAGGAAGAGGAGGCTATCCCACCTGCAGCGAGTGGTGGAGCAGTACGGACACCGGACTGAAAGCACGGGTGAAGGACCAGGCCGACCCCGATATGTGGCTGCGTATCTCGGCCGCAATGAAAATGTCAGGCTTTAACGACAGTGACTATCAGGAAGCCGTCATCCGTCGTCTGGTCAGCCCGGAAAGCCTGACGGTCTCACAGAATGGTCACGTGTATGCCGGCTATGGCGGCAACGCCGATTTTACCCTGGATAATGCCGCGGCGCGCGTGGCCTCCATTGGCGGTACGGCCCTCGGCAGTCTGGCCGCGTTCCCGGCGTTCGATGCGATGCGGCAGGCGCTGCCAATGGTGCAGGCCATCCTGCTGATGGCAATATATGTCATGCTGCCGCTGATCCTGGCATTTGCGGCCTACGAATTCAAAACCGTTATTACGCTGACCTTTGTGATATTTGCTCTTAACTTCCTGACATTCTGGTGGGAACTGGCGCGCTGGCTCGACAGCTGGTTGTTAACCGCGTTGTACAGTTCAGACACTCACAGCCGCTTTAATATGGCAGGGCTGCAGAACAGTACCGATGACCTTATTATGAATCTGGTTATGGGAGCGATGTTTATTGTACTGCCTGCCGTTTGGTTAGGAGCATTATCTTGGGCGGGAGTAAGAATAGGCGATGTAATCTCTGGGGCACTTAAAACTGGGGTTGCTAAACCTCAAGAAACCGGGGGAGCAGCTGTAGATTCAGTTAAAAAAAGTGTTCGTTTATAATGGCATATTAAGCGAGGCGTGAATGCCTCGCTTAATCTAGTTTCTCAGACGTAATGTCATCAGAACCCGTATAATAACCATATCCATCTTTACCATATCTGTAACCGGGGCCTGTGCTTGAATCATCATCGTCAGGAGCTGACGAGCTGACATTTTTTGCAATGAAGGTGATACATAAAAGAAAGATCAGGCATGCGGAGATCACAAAACCCACTGTCAAAAGCCCTGCTAGAGTGCCGGCAAAAACCAGAATCAAGGGTATATGGCCAATCCATGTAGGTATTCTATTTTTCTTTGCCAATGTTACGCAAATTTTATCAAGATTCAGGAGATTAACTTTCATTTGCTTATAAAGGATTGCAAGTCTTGCTCCACGATTCCAAGCTCGATTTTTTTGAGATTGAGGCATTACATTCCTCCATACTAGGTAAGCCTTAAAGACCACTATAGCCATAGCCGATTTTTTGTGCAATTAACAAGGGCTATTAGTATCCTGTAATAGCCCCCGTTTAAACCGGACACTTCACCAGTAAGACATAGGCATAGAGCTATGTTTAAGGAGTGTCCTGTGCAAAGAATCGAAGTGATCACTGGCGAGCAAAAGCGCCGCCGTTATACTCCCGAAGAGAAAGCCCGTTTTGTAGCGCTCGCCATGCAGCCCTGACCTGCTCCCCGTTGATTAATACACCGTGATGTTAGTAATGTCTTCATATGACCCTGACCCCGAATATGCTCCAGTCATAACCAGGAATAACCGGCTTCATGTTGGCTGCATATTCAGGCAACCGGCAGACTTTTCAGCAAATTCAGATGGCGTCATCCAGCCCAGCGCAGAATGGGGACGTCTCTGGTTATAGTGTATGCGCCAGGCCTCGATTTTGCACCGTGCATCCTCCAGGGACATGAACCAGTTTTCGTTCAGGCATTCCTGCCGTAACCTGCCGTTGAAGGACTCCACCGTCGCATTGTCCGTCGGTGTTCCCGGGCGTGAGAAGTCGATTCTGATGCCTCTTTCGTACACCCATCTGTCCAGCATTTTACCTGCAAATTCAGAACCATTATCGGTTTTCAGCAACTGAGGTAAAGGACGTCTGAGCGCTATGCTGTTCAGCATTTCTGCCACTTCTGTTGAACGCAAATTCTGCCCCACGCAGATCCCCAGGCATTCGCGGGTGTACAGGTCGATAACCGTCAGCAGGCGCAGTCGTCGCCCGTCAAACAACGCATCAGAGACAAAATCCATGCCCCAGACGTGATTCGGATACAGACCCTGAGGCTGCGGTTGTCGGCGCTGGGCCGATTTATTGCGGCGTGGCCGTTTGAGACGCAGTGACAGCCCCTGTTCGCTGTAAAGCCGGTAGATCCGTTTGTGATTATCGCGCCAGCCTTCCCGCCTGAGCATCACGTGTACCCGGCGGTACCCGTAATGAACCCGGGTTTCGGTTATCTCACGGATGCGTAGCCGCAGTGCGCTGTCGTCGGCGGCCACAGAACGATATCGAAACGAGCTGCGGCTGACCCGCAGCGCAAAACAGACCTGTCTCTCACTGGCCCCGTAGCGGGCTTGCAAATCCCTGACCCATTCGCGCAGGTGTGCCAGCGTCAGCTCTTTTTTGCCAGCACGTCCTGCAGCATCGCCTTGTCGAGGCTCAGATCGGCAACCAGCCTCTTCAGCCGCAGATTTTCCTCTTCCAGTTGCCGCATATGCTTCAGCTCCGAAGGAGAAATACCACCGTATTTTTTACGCCACGTATAGAAAGTGGCATCCGAAATGCCCAGCTTGCGACAGACGTCCGGCACTGACGTACCCAGTTCAGCCTGCTTCAGGGCAAAAACAATCTGCTCTTCGGTGAATCGTGACTTTTTCATCGGCACCACCTCCGTTCAGGGGAGTGTTTATCATGCCGGAATTCTGTTTCTGAATGGAACAGGATTTTGGGTCAGGGTCAGTGGGGATAGGCCCAACGAAAACTCTGGTTAAACTGGCCCAATATGCAAGTAAACGCTGGCCAGCTACGCGAGGAGTAGTTGACCTGAGCAATATAGGGCGACAGCGAAAGTTAATGGCCTTGGTGCCAGTCGAAGAGGTCTGGGGTATTGGCCGTCGGCTCGGTAAAAAATTGCAGTTGATGGGGATTAACAATGCACTCCAGCTGTCTGAGCTGTCTCCTTCATTTATTCGTAAGCAATTTTCAGTGGTTGTTGAACGAACAGTAAGAGAACTCAACGGCATGCCCTGCCTGGGCCTTGAAGAGTTTACAGCTCCAAAGGAGCAAATCATATGCTCCCGCTCCTTTGGAGAAAAACCTACAGATGAATTCAGCATCCATCAGGCCGTCTGCGCTCATGCCGAACGTGCAGCGGAAAAGTTACGCGCAGAGCGCCAGTTTTGTAAACGAGTAGCGGTGTTCATCAGTACCAGTCCCTTTGCAGAGAATGAGTCGTTCTTTAAAATCAGGCTGTAACGGAGCTTGCTGTTCCGGCCCGTGATTCCCGGGATATCATCAAGGCGGCTGTAAGAGCTCTTGAAACAATATTCATCCCGGGGCATCGTTATCAACGCGCAGGTGTAATTCTCACCGATTTTCGCAGCGCGGCAGTATTACAACTTACCCTGTTCGATGACCTTCAGCCTCATCGTAATAGCGATGAATTAATGACACTCATAGACAGCATTAACAGCTCTGGTAAGGGTTCAGTCTGGTTTGCAGGGCAGGGCATTAAAAGTGATGCCACAGGCTGAAAGATGCGAATAGAAAGACTTTCGCCCGCTTTTACAAACAGATTGGATGATATTGTCAGAGTAAGGTAATCTTTTTTATATTTGCTCAAAACCGCACCATTGACATTACAAACTCTATACGGCAGGGTTTACAGTCTGTTACATGGTGAATAAGTCAAGCGTACTTTTCATTGACCGCTTTTTTAGTAAATATGTTTGGAGGATATGGATCGTGAGGAGTCTTACCGCCATTTTAATAATTCCTGCTCTTGTCACAGCCTGTAGCATGCAGGAAATAGCAGATACAAATAATAAAATCAGTCATGGTGCTTCAGGTATAATGAACTCTTTGAGGGGAAACTCTAACCCATCAACTGATGTTACGACACCAATGCATTTACCTCAGTCATTAAAAAAAGAATCCAAGTCTAAAAATTATACTGTAGCTGTTGATGTAGATACTGCTGCTGCCAGAATAAAAAGACATTACAAGTTTATGTCAAGTCAGGAGCTGGATAGTTTACGGAATAGCTCTAATGACGGGGCATGGAAAGCGGCCGCTGAAGATGATGCACATCCAGTTTGGGAGGCAATACCTGGTAGCTATTATAAAATGGGCTCTGACTGGAATGATAACGATCATTTAGATGTAGAAATTGAAAAAAACGGGAGTGGAAGTAAACTCTATATAACATATTCATCGGCATCTGCAGAAAGGCTATCGGGATCTGGCGTACAGAAGTTGATGAAGGAAATTCATTCCGTGGCTATAGGTGAGTGATATTTTATCGGGAAAAGGTAGTTATCATTATGTGTTAATGATAACTACCTTTTTTAGTTGGTTTATTTTAACTCAATATATAGGCCAAGCGCGAAACAAAAAGTATGCAGTAGAATTGGTAAAAGAAGCCCTCTGCTTTGATATCTTGCTCCACAGAAAATTAATGAAAGTGCAAACATTTGGATTTTGGTGGGCAATGAATACTGTGAGTGTATAACTGCAAACAAAACAGAAACAGTCAGACCACCGATGATATAGCCCGCCTTTTCACCAAGGGCGTTTAAAAAAGAACTCAGGATAATTCCTCTGAAAACCAGTTCCTCCAGTAGAGGGAAAATAATAATTGTGGCTGCGATTTTTACAGCTGCCATTTCATGTGACAAACCTTTAGTAAATTCTGTAACGAAGGGTTCTTTCGGCGTAAGGTAGTATGAAGCAGTGTAAGCAATAATTATGAGCAAGAAAAAAACAAATGACTGCTTGTTAGGTTTCCCCCAGGTTAATCCTTGGTAAAGTGAGGTGTTATTTAATAAGTGAGTTATAGATAAAAAAATTAAAAGCATCATCAGAGGCTTAATTATCTGCAAATGTAATATTGAGAAATCAAGCCTAAATAGCTGCGCCTAATACCGCTACACTTTTGCCTGACCATGTTTTCCTCCGGGGAATGGGCTGGCGGTTTCCATAAAATGGCGGACCTTTTTCAGTAACTGCCACATTGAGCGGCACTGATGATTACGGGTTATCGTGTCATGAAGTGCCTGCCATAGCCGTTCCACATGATTCACCCACGGCGAGTAAACCGGCTGGTAAATTACCCTGAACTTGGGATTTGCTTTCAACCAGCGCTGTGTTTCGCGGCTTTTATGGATAATGTAGTTATCAACGATCAGCGTGATTGTTTTCGCCCGCCGGTAAGTGGCTTTCAGGTGCTTCAGCAGAGCGATAAACAGCGCTGAACTTTTGCTGTTGCCGCCCACGTAGCTGACTTTACCCGTGCCACTGTGCAGTGCGCCGGCCAGATAGTATTTTTCGTTCTGCCCCGGCGTCACTACCCGTTTCTGCTGTCCGCGCAACTGCCAGTCCGCACCGATTTTAGGATTAAGGTGGATATCCACTTCATCTTCATAAAATACCGGATGCTCTGCGCTGCATTCATCCAGCGCTTTGTGGATTACCGCCATCTTTTCATCTTTATGTGGGTCACGGATACGCAGAGTTGGCGCGGCCCTGCGCCATACAAGCCCCGCAGATGGCAACCAGCGGCGAACGGTTCCTGCATGTAACTGGCAACCGGTTATCTCATTGATTTTTAATGCCAGTAATTCGGTGCTCCAGCGTGAACGTTGATAACCAAAATCGCCGGGAGAATGCTTTATCAGCTCACGTAACAGGGTGCAGATATGTTCAAAAGGCCAGCGTCGGGAGCGCCCTGCGGGTAAGGATTTCAGGCCTTCAATACCTGAGTGCGTAAACCAGTTAATCCAGCGACCAACGGATGAACGGGCACAACAGAGAGTTCTGGCAACATCGCTGACCCGTTCACCCCGATGAAGCATCAGCATGGCCGTGAGTCTGCGGGCATGATTTTTATCGCGCGTTTTATGAATAGCTTTCTGCATCAGGCGTCGTTCGCCACGGGGTATTGGTGCTATGATCGGCATCGCTCAGTCCGGTTGGTGGTTTTGGTTGGTTTGGCGATTGATCAGATCGCACAATCCGGGCTGAGTTCCCTTTCAGTGATCTACTATTCCGCGCATCTATTTAGTCATTAAGAATATATTTAGATCAATAGAGGTTAATAATAAATAAAAGAATAAAAAGTTAGATAATCCGAAAATCAGAATCATAAGGCGTTGTTTTAAAATATCCATATCAACCACTTTCATCGGAGAAAACTACATATTACTCACCCAAAAAACGATGTCTACATCCATTTGACGTCGTATTTCCCTGTTGGTACTATCAAACTGTTGTACTGTCGCACTGGCGACCACCAATGCTCTTGTAGCCTGTGATGAGCGCCTTTGGGTGGCTACAGTCGCACTTAAGCTGCGACCACCAATGTTCCGGCAGTCTGTGAGGAGCGCCTTCGGGTGACTGCACAATAAAACTCTCTAAGCCTGAAAGGGAGTACATGAAAAATGTGGCAAATCTGCTCACCTTTGAAAGCAGATATCGTCTATGAAGGCGCACTATGACGCGGCGATGAAGGTTTACTGTGTAGCAAATCTGCCAGTTTCAATTCACTTCCGTTCTGTGAACGGCATCAGTTCAACGTCTTCTCATTTGCAGTGATACACCCTGAGTTTCGTACGACTTTTGCATCGACGGATAAGGCCATTTGGTACATTTGGCCGCTTACGGAGTTGCATTAGGAGCACGAAGCTGCGCGGCGTCACTTGTGAAGTGGCGAAGACACTACCAAGTGACGCGCGCAGCGCATAACGTCTCAACCCACGTAAGACGTGGTTTTCAACGTTTTACTACCATCTGACCAACATGTAGCCCGTGTCAGTGCGGTTTTAAAATCACTTTCACATCAACGTAAGCACGACGGGAGGCCGTCTGAACGTTCAACTATCAGTAAGGAGGAAATCGACTCGGTATCGATGGCGACACTACGAGCAGTAGTGTTGGAGGCAGCTTGACGTAAGTCAGCTCTGCATAAGCAGCAAACAGATCAGAGATCTGGGGTGCCTCGCAAGAACTCAACAATTCGCCGCCCCGATGCACAGATACCAGTCGAGACGCAGGAAGCGCAACAGCAACCGTGTCGTCGGGGAATGAATTGCTGGTCTACAGATCCGTCTGCTTCTTTACAAGCAGAGGGACGTGTATGCCTTTGGAGAGAGTGAAATGTCCAGATTCAGTAAACAGCTGTGCAAACAACTCGTCACGCTTGCCCGTCAGGGGCGGGGAAGTTATAAAACGGTGGCTGACCGTTCAAGAATCGCAGAACGTTTTTCTGAACGACTGTCTGAACTGAATATTCAGATCAGGGACGTAAAACATATCAAAACTTCCCATATTGAAAAGTATATTGAGAGCAGGAAGGCAGATAGTTTATCTCTCAGGACGTTACAGAATGAGATGTCTGCTATCCGTTCTGTTTTATTATCAGCAGGAAGAAATAAACTGGCCGATCCCAGTCACATTAACCTGAGTAATCAGGCGCTCGGGATTTCTGGTGCTAACCGGGATGGAACTAAACTTCCCATTACAGACGAAAAACTTAATGCTGTGGTCAGTTTTGCCCAAAGAAAAGACGAGGGCGTTGCTCTTGCTGTGCAACTTTCCCGATATCTTGGATTGAGAACAGAAGAAACCGTTCAGTCTGCAAAGTCTTTAAAGACATGGAGGCAGGCACTGATTAATAATCATGAGCGTGTCCGTGTTGTTTTCGGGACTAAAGGCGGACGTCCAAGGGAAACGACAGTTTTTAATCGCGAAAAAGTTTTATCAATTCTTGACAAGGCAATTAGTTATGTCAGTGAACATAACGGAAAACTGATTGATAAACCCTCTCTGCATACCGCTATTGATCGCTACCGTAATATTGTAAGAGAGGCCGGAATGAATGGTAAAAATGCGCCGCACAGTTTACGTTACGCTTACTCCCGCGATGCTGTAAATCACCATATTAAAAATGGAATGAGTCGCGATGAATCCGAGGCATTAGTTTCAATGGACCTGGGCCATGGAGATGGTCGGGGGCGTTATATTAAACAAGTTTATTTTCGTAAGGAAACAGAATAGATTGTATCGCTACTGAATTTTCAGGATGTACAGCCACAGCTCATGCAGGGCTGTGGCTTCTTTAAATTATCAATCAGTAAATTTACATGTTCGAATAGCTTTAATGCTTGATGCGCCAGCAAGTCTTACTGTTTCATTTATTGACTTTCCGTTTCTGAAAGGATTGATTGTCTCTTTTTTACTTGTTGGATTTATTTTTAATCTGATAATTGTTTTGACATGCAAAAAAATGTCGTTTCTTTATTCCGGGTGTGTGAGTCATTCGCATTTTTCTTGACAAGATATCCGCAAGTACTGCTGCCAGTGGGGAGTCTGGAGTTGCTGTACATGATGATGGGTGAGTTTTACCCGACATGTACGGGTAACTCGCAGTTCCCCACCCATGATAGTTTATAAAGTTATTAATGAATCAAAAATAAAAACCTTCAGCATGTAATATTGATATTAATATCTTTGACCGCGTCAATATCCATACCTGTAAAATCAGGGGGCAGTATTACCCCGAACTATTTATTTCGGCAGGATTTCTGCTGTGATATGTACTTTATTTCCCATGCGGGCTTCGGTAATTTTATAATACCTGTCACCCTGCTTGTCAGCCTGCTGGCGAATTTTTTCTTCCGTCTGCTCCAGTGTATCGCCTGTTGCCGTCACGGTTTGAGCACAGACTGAAAAAGGCAGGATTATAGAGAGGAATAACGTCATGATATTTTTCATTGATAATCCCTTGATTAATAATTAAATGGATGACTTAAGCCAGGCTGCGATATTCTGGGTAATGCTGTCAACCTGTTGATGACTATTTTAATCTGTAGTCATTCAATCCTTGTAACATCAGGATGATCCTGGTGTCAGTGAAAATACGAAATCAACACGTTGGTATCATTACCCACCTGTGAACTGACGTCGGCATTTTGAATCTCACTTCGGCGTGCCCCCTCCGAATGGCGCAAAACATTTCGTGGTATGGCATGATAGCACCCGAAGAGAGTCAATTCAGGGTGGTAAATGTGAAACCAGTAACGCTATACGATGTCGCAGAGTATGCCGGTGTCTCTTATCAGACCGTTTCCCGCGTGATGAACCAGGCCAGCCACGTCTCTGCGAAAACGCGGGAAAAGGTGGAAGCGGCGATGGCGCAGCTGAACTACATTCCCAACCGCGTGGCACAACAACTGGCGGGCAAACAGTCGTTGCTGATTGGCGTTGCTACCTCCAGTCTGGCCCTGCACGCGCCGTCGCAAATTGTCGCGGCGATTAAATCTCGCGCCGATCAACTGGGTGCCAGCGTGGTGGTGTCGATGGTAGAACGAAGCAGCGTCGAAGCCTGTAAAGCGGCGGTACATAACCTTCTCGCGCAACGCGTCAGTGGTCTGATCATTAACTATCCGCTGGATGACGAGGATGCCATTGCTGTGGAAGCTGCCTGCGCTAATGTTCCGGCCCTATTTCTTGATGTCTCTGACCAGACTCCCATCAACAGTATTATTTTTTCCCATGAAGACGGTACGCGACTGGGCGTGGAGCATCTGATCGCATTGGGTCACCAGCAAATCGCGTTGTTAGCCGGTCCATTAAGTTCTGTCTCGGCGCGTCTGCGTCTGGCGGACTGGCATAAATATCTCACACGCAATCAAATTCATCCGATAGCGGAACGGGAAGGCGACTGGAGTGCCATGTCCGGTTTTCAACAAACTATGCAAATGCTGAATGAGGGCATCGTTCCCACTGCGATGCTGGTTGCCAACGATCAGATGGCGCTGGGCGCAATGCGCGCTATTACCGAGTCCGGGCTGCGCGTTGGTGCGGATATCTCGGTAGTGGGATACGACGATACCGAAGACAGCTCGTGTTATATCCCGCCGTTAACCACCATCAAACAGGATTTTCGCCTGCTGGGGAAAACTAGCGTGGACCGCTTGCTGAAACTCTCTCAGGGCCAGGCGGTGAAGAGCAATCAGCTGTTGCCCGTCTCACTGGTGAAAAGAAAAACCACCCTACCGCCCAATACGCAAACCACCTCTCCCCGCACGTTGGCAGATTCCTTAATGCAGCTGGCACGACAAGTTTCCCGACTTGAAAGCGGGCAGTGAGCGCAACGCAATTAATGTGAGTCAGCTCACTCATTAGGCACCCCAGGCTTTACACTCTATGTGTCCGGCTCGTATGTTATGCGAAAATGTGAGCGGATAACAATTCACACAGGATACAACTATGACAATGATTACGGATTCACTGGCCGTCGTATTACAACGTCGTGACTGGGAAAACCCTGGCGTTACCCAACTTAATCGCCTTGCGGCACATCCCCCTTTCGCCAGCTGGCGTAATAGCGAAGAGGCTCGCACCGATCGCCCTTCCCAAGAGTCGCGCAGCCTGAATGGTGAATGGCGCTTTGCCTGGTTTCCGGCACCAGAAGCGGTACCAGAAAGCTGGCTGGAGCGCGATCTTCCTGACGCCGATACTGTCATCGTCCCCTCAAACTGGCAGATGCACGGTTACGATGCGCCTATCTACACCAACGTGACCTATCCCATTGCGGTCAATCCACCGTATGTTCCCACGGAGAATCCGACGGGTTGTTACTCGCTCACATTTAATATTGATGAAAGCTGGCTACAGGAAGGCCAGACGCGAATTATTTTTGATGGTGTTAACTCGGCGTTTCATTTGTGGTGCAACGGGCGCTGGGTCGGTTACGGACAGGACAGTCGTTTGCCGTCTGAATTTGACCTGAGCGCATTTTTACACGCCGGAGAAAACCGCCTCGCGGTGATGGTGCTGCGCTGGAGTAACGGCAATTATCTGGAAGATCAGGATATGTGGCGGATGAGCGGCATTTTCCGTGACGTCTCGTTGCTGCACAAACCGACCACACAAATCAGCGATTTCCATGTTGTTACTCACTTTAATGATGATTTCAGCCGCGCTGTACTGGAGGCAAAAGTTCAGATGTACGGCGTGCTGCGCGATGAGCTGAGGGTGACGGTTTCTTTGTGGCAGGGTGAAACACAGGTCGCCAGCGGCACCGCGCCTTTCGGCGGTGAAATTATCGATGAGCGTGGCGGTTATGCCAATCGCGTCACGCTACGTCTGAACGTCGAAAACCCGGCGCTGTGGAGCGCCGAAATCCCGAATCTCTACCGTGCGGTGATTGAACTGCACACCGCCGACGGCATGCTGATTGAAGCAGAAGCCTGCGATGTCGGTTTCCGCGAGGTGCGGATTGAAAATGGCCTGCTGCTGCTGAACGGCAAGCCGTTGTTGATTCGCGGTGTTAACCGTCACGAGCATCATCCTCTGCATGGTCAGGTCATGGATGAGCAGACGATGGTGCAGGATATCCTGCTGATGAAGCAGAACAACTTTAACGCCGTGCGCTGTTCGCATTATCCGAATCATCCGCTGTGGTACACGTTGTGCGACCGCTACGGCCTGTACGTGGTGGATGAAGCCAATATTGAAACCCACGGCATGGTGCCAATGAATCGTCTGACCGATGATCCGCTCTGGCTACCCGCGATGAGCGAACGCGTAACGCGAATGGTGCAGCGCGATCGTAATCACCCGAGTGTGATCATCTGGTCGCTGGGGAATGAATCAGGCCACGGTGCTAATCACGATGCGCTCTATCGCTGGATTAAATCTGTCGATCCTTCCCGCCCGGTACAGTATGAAGGCGGCGGAGCCGACACCTCCGCAACCGATATTATTTGCCCGATGTACGCGCGTGTGGATGAAGACCAGCCCTTCCCGGCTGTGCCGAAATGGTCCATCAAAAAATGGCTTTCGCTGCCTGGAGAACTGCGTCCGCTGATCCTTTGCGAATATGCCCACGCAATGGGTAACAGTCTTGGTGGCTTCGCTAAATACTGGCAGGCGTTTCGTCAATACCCCCGTTTACAGGGCGGCTTCGTCTGGGACTGGGTCGATCAATCGCTGATTAAATATGATGAAAACGGCAACCCGTGGTCGGCTTACGGCGGTGATTTTGGCGATACGCCGAACGATCGCCAGTTCTGCATGAACGGTCTGGTCTTTGCAGACCGCACGCCGCATCCAGCGCTGACAGAAGCAAAACACCAGCAGCAGTTTTTCCAGTTCCGTTTATCCGGGCAAACCATCGAAGTGACCAGCGAATACCTGTTCCGTCATAGCGATAACGAGCTCCTGCGCTGGATGGTGGCGCTGGATGGCAAGCTGCTGACAAGCGGTGAAGTGCCTCTGGATGTCGCTCCACAAGGAAAACAGTTGATTGAACTGCCTGAACTACCGCAGCCGGAGAGCACCGGGCAACTCTGGCTAACGGTTCACGTAGTGCAACCGAACGCGACCACATGGTCAGCAGCCGGGCACATCAGCGCCTGGCAGCAATGGCGTCTGGCGGAAAACCTCAGCGTGACACAACCCTCCGCGCCCCACGCCATCCCGCAACTGACCACCAGCGAAACGGATTTTTGCATCGAACTTGGTAATAAGCGTTGGCAATTTAACCGGTTGTCAGGTCTTCTTTCACAAATGTGGATCGGCGATGAAAAACAACTGCTGACGCCGCTGCGCGATCAATTCACCCGTGCACCGCTGGATAATGACATTGGCGTAAGTGAAACGACCCGCATTGACCCTAACGCCTGGGTCGAACGCTGGAAGGCGGCGGGCCATTACCAGGCCGAAGCAGCGTTGTTGCAGTGCACGGCAGATACACTTGCCGACGCGGTGCTGATTACGACCGCCCACGCGTGGCAGCATCAGGGGAAAACCTTATTTATCAGCCGGAAAACTTACCGGATTGATGGTAGTGGTCAAATGGCGATTACCGTTGATGCTGAAGTGGCAAGCGATACGCCGCATCCGGCGCGGATTGGCCTGACCTGCCAGCTGGCGCAGGTCGCAGAGCGAGTAAACTGGCTCGGATTAGGACCGCAAGAAAATTATCCCGACCGTCTTACTGCGGCCTGTTTTGACCGCTGGGACTTGCCATTGTCAGACATGTATACTCCGTACGTTTTCCCGAGCGAAAACGGTCTGCGCTGCGGGACGCGCGAATTGAGTTATGGCCCACACCAGTGGCGCGGCGACTTCCAGTTCAACATCAGCCACTACAGCCAACAACAACTGATGGAAACCAGTCATCGCCATCTGCTGCACGCGGAAGAAGGCACATGGCTGAATATCGACGGTTTCCATATGGGAATTGGTGGCGACGACTCCTGGAGCCCGTCAGTGTCGGTGGAATTCCAGCTGAGCGCCGGTCGCTACCATTACCAGTTGGTCTGGTGTCAAAAATAATAATAACCAGGCAGACCATGTCTGCCCGTATTTTGCGTAAGGAAATCCATTATGTACTATTTAAAAAACACAAACTTTTGGATGTTCGGTTTATTCTTTTTCTTTTACTTTTTTATCATGGGAGCCTACTTCCCGTTTTTCCCGATTTGGCTACATGACATCAACCATATCAGCAAAAGTGATACGGGTATTATTTTTGCCGCTATTTCTCTGTTCTCGATATTATTCCAACCGCTGTTTGGTCTGATTTCTGACAAACTCGGACTGCGAAAATACCTGCTGTGGATTATTACCGGCATGTTAGTGATGTTTGCGCCGTTCTTTATTTTTATCTTCGGGCCACTGTTACAATACAACATTTTAGTAGGAGCGATTGTTGGTGGTATTTATCTTGGCTTTTGTTTTAACGCCGGTGCGCCAGCAGTAGAGGCATTTATCGAGAAAGTCAGCCGTCGTAGTAATTTCGAATTTGGTCGCGCGCGGATGTTTGGCTGTGTTGGCTGGGCGATGTGTGCCTCGATTGTCGGCATCATGTTTACCATCAATAATCAGTTTGTTTTCTGGCTGGGTTCTGGCTGTGCATTCATCCTCGCCGTTTTGCTCTTTTTCGCCAAAACAGATGCGCCCTCTTCCGCCACGGTTGCCAATGCGGTAGGTGCCAACCATTCGGCATTTAGCCTTAAGCTGGCGCTGGAACTGTTCAGACAGCCAAAACTGTGGTTTTTGTCACTGTATGTTATTGGCGTCTCCTGCACCTACGATGTTTTTGACCAACAGTTTGCTAATTTCTTTACTTCTTTTTTTGCCAACGGTGAACAGGGTACGCGGGTATTTGGCTACGTAACGACAATGGGCGAATTACTTAACGCCTCGATTATGTTCTTTGCGCCGCTGATCATTAATCGCATCGGTGGGAAAAACGCCCTGCTGCTGGCAGGCACTATTATGTCAGTACGTATTATTGGCTCATCGTTCGCTACCTCAGCACTGGAAGTGGTTATTCTGAAAACGCTGCATATGTTTGAAGTACCGTTCCTGCTGGTGGGCTGCTTTAAATATATTACCAGCCAGTTTGAAGTGCGTTTTTCAGCGACGATTTATCTGGTCTGTTTCTGCTTCTTTAAGCAACTGGCGATGATTTTTATGTCTATTCTGGCGGGCAATATGTATGAAAGCATCGGTTTCCAGGGCGCTTACCTGGTGCTGGGTCTGGTGGCGCTGGGCTTCACCTTAATTTCCGTGTTCACGCTTAGCGGCCCCGGCCCACTTTCCCTGCTGCGTCGCCAGGTGAATGAAGTCGCTTAAGAAATTAATGTCGGATACGGCGCGAGCGCCTTATCCGACCAACTTATCAGGACGGAATGTTAAAAATGAACATGTCGATGACAGAAAAAATAAAAGCAGGCAAGCTATTTACCGATATGTGCGAAGGCTTACCTGAAAAAAGACTTCGTGGGAAAACATTAATGTATGAGTTCAATCACTCGCATCCATCAGAAGTTGAAAAAAGGGTAATGACTCCAACTTATTGATAGTGTTTTATGTTCAGATAATGCCCGATGACTTTGTCATGCAGCTCCACCGATTTTGAGAGCGACAGCGACTTCCGTCCCAGCCGTGCCAGGTGCTGCCTCAGATTCAGGTTATGCCGCTCAATTCGCTGCGTATATCGCTTGCTGATTACGTGCAGCTTTCCCTTCAGGCGGGATTCATACAGCGGCCAGCCATCCGTCATCCATATCACCACGTCAAAGGGTGACAGCAGGCTCATAAGACGCCCCAGCGTCGCCATAGTGCGTTCACCGAATACGTGCGCAAACCGTCTTCCGGAGCCTGTCATACGCGTAAAACAGCCAGCGCTGGCGCGATTTAGCCCCGACATAGCCCCACTGTTCGTCCATTTCCGCGCAGACGATGACGTCACTGCCCGGCTGTATGCGCGAGGTTACCGACTGCGGCCTGAGTTTTTTAAGTGACGTAAAATCGTGTTGAGGCCAACGCCCATAATGCGGGCGGTTGCCCGGCATCCAACACCATTCATGGCCATATCAATGATTTTCTGGTGCGTACCGGGTTGAGAAGCGGTGTAAGTGAACTGCAGTTGCCATGTTTTACGGCAGTGAGAGCTGAGATAGCGCTGATGTCCGGCAGTGCTTTTGCCGTTACGCACCACCCCGTCAGTAGCTGAACAGGAGGGACAGCTGATAGAAACAGAAGCCACTGGAGCACCTCAAAAACACCATCATACACTAAATCAGTAAGTTGGCAGCATCACCGTGCATCGGGTAATGACTCCAACTTACTGATAGTGTTTTATGTTCAGATAATGCCCGATGACCTTGCCATGCAGCTCCACCGATTTTGAGAACGACAGTGACTTCCGTCCCAGCCTTGCCAGATGTTGTCTCAGATTCAGGTTATGTCGCTCAATGCGCTGAGTGTAACGCTTGCTGATAACGTGCAGCTTTCCCTTCAGGCGGGATTCATACAGCGGCCAGCCATCCGTCATCCATACCACGACCTCAAAGGCCGACAGCAGGCTCAGAAGACGCTCCAGTGTGGCCAGAGTGCGTTCACCGAAGACGTGCGCCACAACCGTCCTCCGTATCCTGTCATACGCGTAAAACAGCCAGCGCTGACGTGATTTAGCACCGACGTAGCCCCACTGTTCGTCCATTTCAGCGCAGACAATCACATCACTGCCCGGTTGTATGCGCGAGGTTACCGACTGCGGCCTGAGTTTTTTAAGTGACGTAAAACCGTGTTGAGGCCAACGCCCATAATGCGTGCACTGGCGCGACATCCGACGCCATTCATGGCCATATCAATGATTTTCTGGTGCGTACCGGGCTGAGAGGCGGTGTAAGTGAACTGTAGTTGCCATGTTTTACGGCAATGAGAGCAGAGATAGCGCTGATGTCCGGCAGTGCTTTTGCCGTTACGCACCACGCCTTCAGTAGCGGAGCAGGAAGGACATCTGATGGAAATGGAAGCCACGCAAGCACCTTAAAATCACCATCATACACTAAATCAGTAAGTTGGCAGCATTACCAGAGACGGCATCTGATTAAAAAATAGCCTTAACGTACAATAATTTTCGATATCCAAACTGACCCCATATAACCCGGCGTCATTTTTTTCCTGACGGCTTCGCGCGTATCTTCCGGACTCAGTCCCGGGAAAACCGGTACCGTGGGGGTGTCTTCGGTAAAAAGGATCCGCTGACGGTCTTCCGCTGGCAGATTTTTCCAGGGAGTGTCGATGTCATACCCCAGCGTCACCAGAATATCCCGCAGATTCTGTCCGTGCCAGGCCGGGGGCCAGGAAGCAATAGCCCTTTCACGGATACTAAGTGAAGGATCGGGCACCATCAGTGTTTCAGTTACCTCATAGATATGGCCCAGACAATGGCAAGAAGGGCATGCCCCCTGCGGCGTGTTGGGAGAAAAATCCTCGGCATACAGCATCGGCTGTCCGGCAAGATAAGCGCCCGCCCGTGAGTACATAGACGGCAGGCGAGCTGTGTTACGCAGTCAGGTTCTGGAACTGCATAACATCAGCCATGGCTCTGCTGGCGCAAGAAGTATCGCCATCATGGCAACCCTGAGAGACTTCAAAATGGGACGCTGGCTTGCTGGCAGGCTCATGAAAGAACTGGGGCTGGTGAGTTGTCAGCAGCCTACCCACCGGTATAAACGTGGTGGTCATGAACACATCGTTATCCCGAATCACCTTGAGCGACAGTTCGCAGTGACAGAACCTACCAAGTGTGGTGTGGCGATGTGACGTATATCTCGACAGGTAAACGTTGGCCTTACCTCGCTGTTGTTCTCGATATCTTCGCAAGGAAACCGGTGGGCTGGGCAATGTCATTCTCGCCGGACAGCAAGCTGACCATCAAAGCGCTGGAAATGGCGTGGGAAGCTCGCGGTAAACCAGCCGGAGTGATGTTCCATAGTGACCAGGGTAGCCTCTATACAAGCAGGCAGTTCCGGCAGTTACTGTGGAGTTGCCGGATCGGGCAGAGTATGAGCCGACGTGGAAACTGTTGGGACAACAGCCCGATGGAACGCTTCTTCCGTAGTCTGAAAAACGAGTGGGTGCCGGTGACAGGTTATATAAACTTTAGCGAAGCTGCTCATGCGATCACAGACTATATCGTCGGGTATTACAGCTCGCTAAGGTCGCATGACTATAACGGTGGATTACCCCCAAACGAATCGGAAAACCGATACTGGAAAAACTCTAAAGCGGTGGCCAGTTTTAGTTGACCATATATGGACGCCCCGGGTGATGCAAGTACTAGTTCGATGCGGTTTGCGACCATATATCCGGCGTCGTTAGTAGGTTCAATGACCTGCGCCATGATGTTATCCGAGCCCTGTTTCCTAATCACTACACCGGTATTTGATTACCCAGGTCAACTTCAGGCTGTTACAGGGACGGCAACCGTGTCAGCACATCCTTGAGATAGGCATACGGATCGTGCCCATTATTACGGGCCGACTGGATCAAACTCATGATCGCAGCAGCGCGCTTGAGCATGCGAACCCACGCCGAGCATTTGAGAAGGCAACGGGATGAACGCTGGCTGGATAGCCGTGGTTTTGTGGGTAGGCAGCCGAATCCATTTGTGGTCGAGGTTGGCATTGAGGCTGTAGCCCAAGGCGATGTTTGCGATGGAGGCACCGGGTTCAGAACACTCCTGAATGACCTGAGCCTTGAAAGATTTGCTGTAGGTACGGCGCTGAGGGCGCATGGAAAATCCGCTTGATGGGCCATGGCCTTCGGAGGCGGTGTCGGGAAGGTGTGTTGGCCGGACGGATACTGTTGAACTACGTTGTCTGGGGCAACGGAAGTGTTTCGGCCCGACTCTGGAACGCGATCCGCAGCGACGACTGGGCAATTCCGCACGTTGGCCTGAGCAGCCTCGGGGAAATCGTCGTCTGGGCGCGCCCAGACGAGTTTCCGCCAAGGAACATGCAGACGAGCAAGGGGCTGCGGGCACTCGGCTACAACGTGAGGATCGGTGTTTGATCGAGGCGCCTGTGGCACACGCAGGCTGAGGAGCCAGGCGCTGTCCATTGCCTGATCAGGCCGCCCCCCTGTGCCTTGCCTGAGCAGTTGACCTGCATCAATGGGGCGGGAGAACGCTGCACATTGACTCTTGACTCTTGAAGTTTTTCATAGTAGGTCTAATATTACAAAGTATTGCAAGGATATCCTTGGCCGGAACCGCAAAGCGACGCGATTGGAGAGGGTGAGATGAAAGCGCACCTACAGGTGATTTTCACGCTCGATGAATTGGCTGCGTACTTGAAAGTCGGCAAGCGGACGCTTTATCGGCTCGCCGCACACGGGGAAATTCCGGCTTTCAAGGTGGGCGGGACGTGGCGGCTTCGTCAAAGTGAAATCGATCAGTGCATCAATGATCAGACCCGAGCCGGAGCAAAGAAGGAGGTGATGCGCAAGCGTGAACAGCAGAAGTCATCCGAGCAGCCCGTGTCGCCTGGGCGCACTGCCCGTGGCAGCAGGCAAAGGGCTTGAGTAACTCGTTTTCCAATTTTTCTGGAGGTATGACATGGACATCGATTTCAAGAAGTTGGCTCCCTGGAACTGGTTCAAGAACGAGCAGCAAGAGCAGCAGACCGCCTCCTCCCTGCCGGTGCAGCGCAATGACCTGCCAGCGGCGAGCGGGCCAGTCAGCCCGATCCTGCAACTGCATCGGGAAATCGACCGGCTGTTCGATGACGCATTCCGGGGCTTCGGTTTTCCGGCGTTGAACATGCCGCAGTGGCCATCCGATTGGTCGGGCATGCTGAAGCCGGCCCTGGACATCCAGGAAACCGACAAGCAGTACAAGATTGCCCTGGAAGTGCCCGGTGTCGAGGAGAAGGACATCCAGATCACCCTCGACAACGACGTGCTGATGGTGCGTGGCGAGAAGCGCCAGGAACAGGAGAAGAAGGAAGGTGGCTTCCACCGTGTGGAGCGCTCCTACGGCAGCTTTCAGCGTGCCTTGAACCTGCCTGACGACGCCAACCAGGATTCGATCAAGGCATCGTTCAAGAACGGGGTGCTCACGGTCACGATCGACAAGCGCGAGGTCAGCGCGCCGAAGCAGGGACGCTCGATCCCGATCAACGGCTGACGTCGCCGGCTCGTTCGTCACAAGAAAAACCCGGCCCGAGACGAGGTGTCGCGGCTCGCGATGCCTCGTCGCCTCAACCTTTTCAACCTTCTAAGGAGCATCAGCATGGCCAGAAAACAATGCCAGGTCTGCGGCCAACCCGCCACCGTGCGGGTGGAAGCCAATCTCAACGGTCGTCACAGCACCATGCTGTTGTGCGACGACCATTACCGGCAATTAGTGCGCCAGCAAAAGCGCACCGTTTCGCCGCTGGAAGCCTTGTTCGGTTCGCGCAGCGGCCTGTTCGAGGACTTCCTCGGCAGTGACTTCTTCCGCATCGGCGACGACGCGACGCCAGTTGCCGCCGATACCGATGACGTGGTCGATGCCTCGTTTGGCGAGCCCGCCGCCGCAGGTTCGGGTGCGCCGCGCCGTCGCGGCAGTGGGCTGGCCAGCCGCATCAGCGAACAGTCGGAAGCCTTGTTGCAGGAGGCCGCCAAACACGCTGCCGAATTTGGCCGCTCCGAGGTGGATACCGAACATCTGCTGCTGGCGCTGGCCGACAGCGACGTGGTCAAGACCATCCTGGGTCAGTTCAAGATCAAGGTCGATGACCTCAAGCGGCAGATCGAGTCTGAGGCCAAGCGCGGGGACAAGCCCTTCGAGGGCGAGATCGGCGTGTCGCCGCGCGTGAAGGATGCGCTCAGCCGCGCCTTCGTGGCCTCCAATGAACTCGGCCATTCTTATGTCGGTCCAGAGCATTTCCTGATCGGTCTGGCCGAGGAAGGCGAAGGGCTGGCCGCCAACCTGCTGCGCCGCTACGGCCTGACGCCGCAGGCGCTGCGCCAACAGGTCAGCAAGGTGGTCGGCAAGGGCGCCGAGGATGGACGCGCTGAGACGCCGACCAACACGCCAGAACTCGACAAGTACTCGCGCGACCTGACCAAGATGGCGCGCGACGGCAAGCTCGACCCGGTGATCGGCCGCGCGCAGGAGATCGAAACAACCATCGAGGTGCTGGCCCGGCGCAAGAAGAACAACCCGGTGCTGATCGGCGAGCCGGGTGTGGGCAAGACCGCCATCGTCGAAGGGCTGGCGCAGCGCATGGTGGCGGGTGAAGTGCCCGAGACCTTGCGCGACAAGCGCCTGGTGGAACTCAACATCAACGCCATGGTGGCCGGCGCCAAATATCGCGGCGAGTTCGAGGAGCGCGTGCAGAAGGTGCTGAAGGAGGTGACCGAGCACCAGGGCGAGCTGATTTTGTTCATCGACGAGGTGCACACCATCGTCGGTGCCGGCCAGGGCGGTGGCGAAGGCGGGCTGGACGTGGCCAACGTGTTCAAACCGATGATGGCGCGCGGTGAACTCAACCTGATCGGCGCCACGACGCTGAACGAGTACCAGAAATACATCGAGAAGGATGCCGCACTGGAGCGGCGCTTCCAGCCGGTGACGGTGCCCGAGCCGACGGTGGCCCAGGCCATCATGATTCTGCGCGGCCTGCGCGACACCTTCGAGGCGCACCACAAGGTCAGCATCTCCGAGGACGCGATCATCGCGGCGGCCGAGTTGTCCGACCGCTACATCACGGCGCGCTTCCTGCCGGACAAGGCGATCGACCTGCTCGACCAGGCGGCCGCGCGCGTCAAGCTGTCGGCCACGGCCCGGCCGGTGGCCGTGCAGGAGCTGGAGTCCGAACTGCACCAGCTGCGGCGTGAACAGGATTACGTGGCCGCGCGCAAGCAGTACGACCAGGCCGCCGAGCTCGGCAAGCGCATCGAAGCCAAGGAGGCCGAGCTCAAGAAGCTCGTCGAGAACTGGGAGCGGGAGCGGGCCTCCGGCAGTGCCGAGGTCAAGGCGGAACACGTGGCGCAGATCGTCTCGCGCCTGACCGGCATCCCGGTCAACGAGTTGACGGTGGAAGAGCGCGAAAAGCTGCTGCACTTGGAACAACGGCTGCACGAGCGCCTGGTGGGACAAGACGAGGCGGTCCGTGCCGTGGCCGATGCCGTGCGGCTGTCCCGCGCCGGCCTGCGCGAAGGCAGCAAACCGGTGGCTACCTTCCTGTTTCTGGGCCCGACCGGGGTGGGCAAGACCGAGCTCGCCAAGGCATTGGCCGAATCGATCTACGGCGATGAGCACGCCCTGTTGCGCATCGACATGTCGGAATATGGCGAACGCCATACCGTGGCGCGGCTGGTGGGCGCGCCTCCGGGCTATGTCGGTTACGACGAAGGCGGTCAGCTCACCGAGAAGGTGCGGCGCAAGCCCTACAGCGTGCTGCTGCTCGACGAGATCGAGAAGGCACACCCTGACGTCTACAACATCCTGCTGCAAGTGTTCGACGACGGTCGCCTCACCGACGGCAAGGGCCGGGTGGTGGATTTCACCAACACCATCATCATCGCCACGTCCAACCTGGGTTCGGACATCATCCAGCGACGGCTGAAGGCGCGTGGGGCGGCCGACGAGGAGTACGAAAAGACCAAGACCGAGGTCATGGACGTGCTGCGCGGCCACTTCCGGCCCGAGTTCCTCAACCGCATCGACGAGATCATCGTCTTCCATGCGCTGGGCAAGGAGGAGATCCGCCACATCGTCGGCCTGCAGCTCGATCGCGTGGCGCGCAGCGCCGCCAGCCAGGGCGTGACGCTCACTTTCGATCAGACGCTGATCGACCATTTCGCGGAAGAAGGCTACAAACCCGAGTTCGGTGCGCGTGAACTCAAGCGCCTGATCCGCAGCGAGCTGGAAACTGCGCTGGCGCGCGAGATGCTCGGTGGCAGCATCGGCAAGGGCGATCACGCCAGCGCACGCTGGGACGACAAGGCCGAACGCGTGGTGTTCGAACGCAAAGAGCTACCGCAGACCCCGGCCGAGCCGGAGCAGCCGGATGTCGCGAAGGCGACCGAGACGCCGCACGGCGACGCTGGCAAAGGCTCGCGCAAGAAGAAGTCGGCGAGCGACGCATCTTGATGGCGGGCGAGGCTGCCGTGTCCGACCCCATCGGCCTGGCATGGGCAGCCTCCCTGGCATCAATCGCGGTGGCGGTCGTGCCCGCGGGTCACGCGGTCGTCTACAAGCGTGATCCGCGGTCGGCCACGCCGTGGGGGCTGCTCATCAGCGGCGGCACTGCCCTCCCGCTCGCTGGCCATCCGTTTGCGTGACGGTGCGGCCCGTCTGTTCACCTGATCCTCTGGCAACTCGACTTTCGAGGAACAAGGCCCATGGAAAAAAAGAATCAATGGAATACCGGCTACTGGATCGTTGCCCTCCTGCTGTTGCTGAGTTTGCAGAGATACTGGCAGACGGCGAAAACCGTCGAGCCGGTGCCCTACAGCGAGTTCGAGAAGGCGCTGGACGAGGGGCGCGTGGCCGAAGTGCTGGTGTCGGATCGTACGGTGACCGGGCGCCTGAAGTCGCCGGACAGCCGGGGCAAGACGACGATCGTGGCAACGAGGGTCGAACCCGATCTTGCCGATCGCCTGTCGAAGTACGACGTGCCCTATGCCCGCGTGTTGGAGAGCACCTGGCTGCGCGATGTGCTGTCGTGGATCCTGTCAGCGGTATCCTTCTTTGGCGTCTGGTTCTTCCTGTTCCGCCGCTTCGCCGAGAAGCAGGGCATGGGCGGGTTTCTCAACATCGGTAAGAGCCGCGCCAAGGTGTTCGTGGAAAAGAACACCGGTGTGACGTTCGCCGATGTCGCGGGGGGGGATGAGGCCAAGGCGGAGCTGGTCGAGATCGTCGATTTCCTGAAGAATTCGCAGGACTATGGCCGTCTCGGGGCGCGCATTCCCAAGGGCGTGTTGCTGGTCGGCCCACCGGGCACCGGCAAGACATTGCTGGCCAAGGCTGTTGCCGGCGAGGCGGCGGTGCCCTGCTTCTCCATCTCCATCTCCGGATCAGAGTTTGTCGAGATGTTCGTCGGCGTGGGTGCGGCCCGTGTGCGCGACCTGTGCGAGCTGGCCCGCGGGCAGGCGCCGGCCATCATCTTCATCGACGAGCTCGATGCGCTGGGCCGCGCGCGCGGCGTCGGCGGCCACGACGAGCGCGAGCAGACCCTCAACCAGCTGCTCACGGAGATGGACGGCTTCGACAGCTCGGTCGGGCTGATCATCCTCGCCGCCACCAACCGCCCCGAAATCCTCGACCAGGCGCTGCTGCGTGCCGGCCGCTTCGACCGCCAGGTGCTGGTGGACCGGCCCGACAAGAAGGGGCGGCTGGACATCCTGAAGGTTCATGTCAAGAAGGTGACGCTGGCCCAGGATGTAGACCTCGAACAGGTAGCCGCACTGACCACGGGCTTTTCCGGCGCGGACCTCGCCAATCTGGTCAACGAGGCGGCGCTGGCGGCGAGGAGACGCCGTGCGTCCGCCGTGGAATTGCAGGACTTCACCGCGACCATCGAGCGCATCGTGGCGGGCCTGGAAAAGAAGAGCCGCGTGCTCAATCCCAAGGAGCGGGAAACCGTGGCCCATCACGAGATGGGCCATGCGCTGGTGGCGCTGGCGCTGCCCGAAACCGACCCCGTACACAAGATCTCGATCATCCCGCGCGGCATCGGCGCGCTGGGCTACACCTTGCAGCGCCCCACCGAAGACCGCTTCCTGATGACGCGTACCGATCTCGAGCGCAAGATCGCCGTACTGCTGGGCGGGCGTGCCGCCGAAAAGCTGGTGTTCGGCGAGTTGTCTACCGGGGCGGCGGACGATCTGGCGCGAGCCACCGACATCGCCCGCGACATGATCACCCGCTTTGGCATGGACGAGGGCCTGGGCTACATCGCCTTCGAGGCGCAGCGGCCCCGCTTTCTCGATACACCTTAACTGGCCCACGGCGGTTGCCGGGTGGCCGAATCGACCCAGGCGCGCATCGATCAGGCTATCCGCGACATCGTGATGGGCGTGTTCGAGCGCGCCTACCGGATTCTCGACATCAACCGCGCGGTGCTGGAGCGCTGTGCGCGCGAGCTGCTGGCGCGGGAAACGCTCGACGAAAGCGATATCCGTCAATTGACTCAAGGACTTGTTCGGAACTGAAAACAGTAGTAGGTGCCATTCAGAGTAAACCGACGGCTCTGTTCAGTGCGTCATCCAATTCGTCGGCATTGTTCAAGGAGAACCGATATGTCTGCATTGACTCCGTGGGACCCCTTCCGGGAACTGGATGAATTGCAAAACCGCCTGGCGACGATGTTCGGACGAATACCCCAGCGACAGGGCGCCCGTACCGGCAACGAAGCCATGACCACGGCGGACTGGGCACCAATGGCGGACATCAGCGAGGATGAGAACGCATTCCTCCTCAAGCTGGATCTGCCGGAGGTCCCCAAGGATGCCGTGCGCGTCAGCGCGGAAAACGGTGTGCTCACCATCAGCGGCGAGCGCAAACTGGAAAAAGAGGAGCAGGGCAAGAAGTTCCACCGCATCGAACGTGCGTATGGCCGCTTTGTGCGCAGCTTTGTCTTGCCTGACAACGTTGATCCGACCAAGGTGACGGCTTCCATGAAAGACGGCGTGCTGGAAGTGCGGCTTGTCAAGGCCGAGCAAGCCAAACCGAAACAGATTGAAATCTCAGTCAACTAACTTCAACCAAGAGCCCAAGATCATGAATATCAAACAGCCACAATACACCTTCTCCGCACTTGCCCTGGCGGTCGTCGTCGGACTGAGCGGACCGGCTCTGGCCCAATCGGCGGCAGGTTCTAGCCCAGGTGCTGCAGCACCCTCTGCCGCATCCAAGGCGGCACAGCCACAGGTAGATGACAAGGCCGCCCGGGAAGCCGATAAAAAGCGTGCCGAGCTCACTCAAGACGCCATCACGGCGCTCACCAAGACCCAGGAGGCTTTGACCCTCCTTGATGCAAAGAAGACCAAGGAGGCGCTTGCTGCGCTGGAACTGGCCAGCGGAAAGCTGGAACTGGTATTGGCACGCGACGCCAAACTTGCTTTAGCGCCGGTCGATGTACGCGTCATCACCCACGATATCCACGCCAACGTGGAATCGGTAAAGAAAGCGGTCAAGTTGTCTCGGGAGTTGTTGGGTGATGGCGAGGTGCAAAAGGCCCGGCCCATCGTTGCCAATCTGGCCAGCGAAATCGTAATCCAAACCGACAACCTTCCGATGGCAACGTACCCGGCAGCGATCAAGTCGGCCGTACGGCTCATCGACAGCGGCGAGATCGACAACGCCAAAGCGGAACTCGCCCGAGCACTGAACACGCTGGTGGTGACCTCGGTCGCCTTTCCTCTGCCCGTGCTACGGGCCGAAGCCGCGATGGCAAAAGCTGAAAAGCTGGCCGAGACCGACAGGCGCGATGCCAAGCAGAACGAGGAGCTCAGCACCTTGCTGTCGTCCGTGCGCACGGAGATCGAGATGGCGCAGATCCTGGGTTATGGCAAGAAGGCGGACTTCAAACCCATCTTCGATCAGGTGAAGTCCATTGAGCAAAAGTCGGCTGGTGGCAAAAGCGGCAAGGGATGGTTCGACGAGTTGAAGACGCGCATCCAAAAGCTGTTTTGAGGTGATGAAGGGGCTGACTGCTCTGTCGGTCAGTCTCGCGATGTTCGCATTCAGCCCCAATAGATTCGCCTATTTTCACTATCTCATACGAGGCATATCACCATGAATGAGCAAACACCGAATTCCAATGCGACGAACGAAGGAATAAACGAACAGGCCGCGGTAAGCAGCCTTCCTGTCAGTCCAGAGTCCAAGCCTGAAGTCGTCACGGAGGTACAGCCTGAGGTTCAGAAAGAAACGGACTCGCAGGCGGCAGACAAACGTAAACAAGTCCTCGATGAGGCAGTCTCGGCCTTGTCGCTGACCAAATCCGCGCTGGCCGCACTTGACGGCAAGGACACTGCACGCGCATTGGCAACGCTGGCCGAAGTGACGGGAAAGCTGGAGCTGATCGTCGCGCGCGAACCCACGCTCGCCCTGGCCGGCGTTGATGTGCGCACCATCGTGCACGACTTGTTCGCCAACACGGAAACCATTGAGGCGATGACCGACGAGGCGCTGGATGCCCTCAAACATGGCGAGGTGCAACAGGCTCGCCACGTGCTGGCTTTGCTGGCCAGTGAAATCGTGATCACGGTCACCAACATCCCTTTGGCGTCCTATCCCGCAGCCGTGAAGGCAGTCGTGCCGCTGATCGATCAGGGCAAGATCGAAGAAGCCAAAGCCGCGCTGCAGTCAGCGCTCAGCACGCTGGTCGAGGAGCGCAGCGTGCTTCCGCTGCCCGTCCTGCGTGCGAAGCTGCTCCTGAAGCGCGCCGAGCCCCTGGTAGAAGATGGTCAGCGCAGCGAAGCATCCAATGAGCGCCTGGAGACATTGTTGAACGAAGCCCGGCAGCAGTTGGAAATGGCAGAACTGCTGGGCTATGGAAAAAGGAA
This sequence comes from Enterobacter kobei, assembly GCF_018323985.1. GTDB lineage: Bacteria > Pseudomonadota > Gammaproteobacteria > Enterobacterales > Enterobacteriaceae > Enterobacter_D > Enterobacter_D kobei_A. The sequence continues at coordinate 810,138 of NZ_AP024590.1, forward strand.
GGACTTTGAGCCCCTGTACGCTGAACTCAAGAAAATCAAGGAAAAGACGGGAGGGGGAGGCTGCGGAAAAGGCTGGCTCGATGAAGTCAAGGCAAAACTGTCCAAGTTGTTCTGAAACCCCTGGAGAGGGGGCGCATAGCGCCCCCTCTCTTGTCCCATGAGTGTTTGATTTTTTATTTTGTATAGATCTTTAGGAGATATTGCATGAACACAGACACCATCGCTAATTCCAATGCGGATGACCCCACCAAAGCACTGTGTTCGCTGAGCCAAAATTGGTGGCTTTTTGTGCTGCGCGGTGTCTTGGCATTGATTTTTGCAGCCCTCGCGTTCTGGATGCCACAATCGGCTCTGTTGGCCATGACCATCATGTTCGGCGCATTTTCCTTGGTCAATGGCGCGTTCAACTTGTTTGCAGCGGTGCGCCATATCCAGAAAAAAGAGCGCTGGGGCTGGCTGCTGTTCAGCGGCATTGTCGGCATACTTACGGGCGTCGTCGTCCTGGTTGCTCCTTGGGTCGCCACGATAGTCTTGGCTTCTTTTTTATGGGCTAGCGTGGGCTTCTGGGCGATTTTCACCGGTGTGCTGGAGATATCCGCCGCCGTTCGGCTGCGTCGGGAAGTCAAGGGTGAAATCTGGCTTGCCCTCAGTGGACTGCTCTCGATTATCCTTGGCGCTATCGTCTTGTGGATATTTTTTACCCGTCCGGTCGAGTCATTCGTGGCCGCAGGCTGGCTGTTGGGTTTCCATGCGGCAGTCTATGGCGTCACGCTTTTGTTCTTGAGTTGGAGTCTTCGCAAAACGCGCCTGGGGTAAGAGCGTGCCAAACCAAAATCTATGGATATGAGCATCCTCGATTCATACCTCCATAGAAATGACATCGAAGGAGTCATACATGCAGATGCAATATAGCTATCGAGCTATCGACAAAGAGTTTCATGAACCTTGGCAGAGAGCTTTGGGAAATGTGATCGAGCACGCCCTCAAGCCATTGCTCGACAAACACACTAAAGATTCAGCGCAACTTCAAATCGTCCTTGATCGCGACAAGATCAAGCGGCAATTTCTGGCCAGTGGCTATATGCACCTGCCCGGCAAAAAGATTGTCAGCGTTACTGCATCACATGACGAGCTGACGCCCCTCGCGCAGATGCTCGCACAGTCGTTGTTCCGTCAGGCCAAGAAGCATTTTGACCGACTGCATGCTCAGGATCAAATCAAGCGCAAAGCACGACGCGAGCGCTTGCGCGAGCTCAAGGTGCGGATTGCCGCAAAACCCGCATCAGCCGCCCATGAGGCCGAGGTGACCCGAATGCCTCTACTGTCGAAACTTGAGGCTGTCGCAAGGCGTGAGCTGGCTTATCTGCGGGCCGTCGGCGATTTACCGCGCGATTATCCGACGCTGCGCGACGTGGTGGATGAAGCGATTGTCCGAGCTGAGGTGGAATGGCAATCCGTGCCGGGGGAAAAAGAGGCTTACACCGGTCTTTTGAAGCATCTGTTCGCCGTCCTGGATAACGAAGTGGCAAGCAGCCGGCAATTTGGCGAATTCGTTTCTCTGGACGCGCCGGTCGAACCGGATGCCCAAGACGTGGCCGAGGCCATGGTGGAAGAGGAAATCTTCGAATTTTATCAGCCCGATGACACACTCAAGCTGGCCGATATCTTCGCTGGCAGTCAGCATCCCGATGTCGCAACGATCGCGGAACAGGAGGAGCTGATTGATCGGTCGAGCGAGTTCGCTTTTGCATTTGACCTGCTGAAGGACATGCCGCGTTTGTGGCGGCGCATTTTTCTGCTTATCCGTGTGGACGGGCTGAATGCCAGCAGCGTCTCTGAAATCCTGCTGATTCCTAGTAAGGAAGATGCTGTCCGAAGGTGGCTCATGCAGGCCGAAGCATTCATCGCTGCTCATCTGGAAGAGGCCGGAGTAAGCAAAAACGGGAACGATTGGCTCCAAGGCGTTGATTGGTCGGCATTGTCTGTGACCCGAAGCGAGGCAGCCTCACTGTGGTCCAAGGAGGCGAACCATGAAGAATGATCTTCACCTTGTCTGCCCGCATTGCCAGTCCATCAACCGCGTACCGACTGCGAAGCTATCGGAACATCCCAACTGTGGCCGCTGCCAGCAGCCCTTGTTCACGGGCGAGCCCATCGAGTTGACCACGGCGACGTTCTCGCGCCACGTGGAGCGCAGCGATCTGCCGCTGCTGGTCGATTTCTGGGCGCCATGGTGCGGGCCGTGCAAGATGATGGCGCCACAGTTCCAGCAAGCGGCGCACCAGCTCGAACCGAGGATCCGGCTGGCGAAGGTGAATACCGAGGCTGAGCCCCACCTGGCCGCGCAGTTCGGTATCCGCAGCATCCCGACGCTCGCCCTGTTCCAGGGTGGGCGGGAGATCGCCCGTCAGGCCGGCGTGATGGGCGCGCAGGACATCGTGCGCTGGACGTCGACGCAAGTGGGACGCTGACCGATGCAGGGCTTGCTCGGCACTACACTAATCCTGCTGGCGGCTTGCAGCCTGGCGGCGATGGCGACGGCGGCGTTCAGAGTGCCCGCCTTGCTGGGGTATCTCTCTGTCGGCGTTGTACTGGGCCCCTCAGTCATCGGCGTGATCGCGCCGGGGGAGACGCTGAGCTTTCTGTCCGAGCTGGGCGTGGCGCTGCTGTTGTTCATGGTCGGACTGGAATTCTCCCTCGGACACTTCTGGCTCGCCCGCAGGACGGTGCTGATGGCGGGCGCTCTGCAGATGATCGCCGTGGCCCCGCCGCTGATCCTGCTATTGATGTGGCTGGGGCAGCCCGGCCAGAGCGCCGCGCTGCTCGGCACTGCGGCGGCCATGTCGTCCACGGCGCTGGTCAGCCGACAACTGGCCGACCAAGGCGAGCTCACCACCCGCCACGGCCGCAGTGTCATCGCCGTGCTGGTCTTTCAGGACCTGGCCAGCGTGCCCCTGCTGGCCTTGCTGGCGATCTGGGCGCGCGGCGAGTCGCCGAAGATCGAGCATGTGCTGCTCGAAGTATTCGGTGTGCTGCTGCTGTTCGCGGCAGCGGCCCTCGCCTCGCGCCGTCTGTTGCATGGCCTGCTGGGCTGGGTGGCGCGGCGGGGCCACGAGGAATCGTTCGTGCTCGTCTCCTTGTGCGTGGTGGTGGCTGCCGCCGCCGCTGCGCACGCGGTCGGCGTATCCGCCGCCCTAGGGGCCTTCCTCGCCGGGATGGTGCTGGGCGAGAGCGACTTCCGGCACCACATGGAAAGCCACCTCAGGCCGTTTCGCGATGTGTTGTCGGGCGTGTTCTTCGTGACCATCGGCCTGCAACTGGACGCAGCACAGATTCTTTCGGCACCGCTGGCGGTGCTGGCGTGGCTGGTGGTGCTGGTACCGGTCAAGATCCTGCTCAATACGCTAGCCTTGCGGGCGACGCTCCTGTCCGCCCTCGATGCCTGGCGCACGGGCATAGCGTTGGGGCACGGCGGCGAGTTCGCCCTGCTGTTGTTGGGCACGGTCTTGCAGCAGCATCTGATCCCCGCGACCGTCGTCCAACCCATGCTGGTCGCGCTGGTGCTCAGCATGGCCCTGGCACCGCTACTGATCCGCCATCACGATGTACTTGCCCGGTTCTTGAGCCGCACCGGCGGCGTCATTCAGCCACCCCAGGCTGAAGAAGTCGAGATCGCCGCGCAGACGACGCGATATCGAGACCATGTCATCGTTTGCGGCGCGGGCGAGCTTGGCCTGACAGTCAGCGAGATTCTTCGCCACGCCGGCGTGGCGCATCTGCTGCTGGAGGCGGACGCGCAGAAGGTCGAGGCCGCGCGTGCCGCCGGCGCGCCGGTGTTCCATGGCGATGCCAGTCGGCCCGATACCTTGCTGGCTGCCGGCTTGACGCATGCGCACTTGGTGGTGCTGACGTTCGCCCATGCCCAGCAAGCGTTGCGCATCGCCCAGGCGATTGCCGAGCGCCGTCCGGCGCTGACCTTGTGGGTGTCATGCAGAAGTACGACCGCGGCCGATGCATTTCGCGCCATGCCCAACGTGCGCGTGTATCAGCAATCCTTTGCCGCAGCTATTGGGCTGGCGGAACAGGTGATGTCGACGCTTGGCATGTCGACCGAGCTGATTGAAGGACACATCAGCGCAATGCGCCGCCGTCTCGACAGCAGCCGTTTTCCAGGGAGTTCATCGTCATGAAATCAACACGCCTTAACCCATTTCAGGTCTTACGTGACCAATTGGCCATCATGAGTTTTTACGAGCGCTTCGAGCAGGTCGTCGCGCTCGTGCTGTCGGCGGTGATCGCCGTCATCATCGTGGTGTCGCTGTTCCAGCTCATCTCCATCGTCTTCACGCTGCTGGTTCTAGATGCCTTCAATCCCCTGGACCACGAGGTATTCCAGAGCGTGTTCGGCATGATCATGACGCTCTTGATCGCGATGGAGTTCAAGCATTCCATCGTGCGTGTGGCGCTGCGTCGGGACAGCATCATCCAGGTCAAGACGGTGGTCCTGATCGCGCTGATCGCACTCTCCCGCAAGTTCGTGATCCTCGACTCCGACGCGAGCCCCGCAAAGATAGCCGCGCTGGCAAGCGCCACGCTGGCTCTGGGTGCGACCTACTGGCTGCTGCGCAAGCGCGGCGACCGCGCCGCCGAGACCTCTGAGCATGACCCGTCATCATCCCAGTGATCCGCGCACGGCGCTCTTGCAACACCGCTGGCTCAACCGCCTGCAGACCGGGCTGTTGGTCCTGACCCTGGTCGGGATCGCAGCCGCAGCAGGGAGACTGCCGTTTGGGGAAGGCTGCCTGTGGCTCGCGCTGTTTGCCGTTGCAGGTGCGTTGCTGCTGGAACCGGTAGCCGCGTCGGCGCTGAGCTTGCGCCTGTACCGCGTACGGGCCTTGCACCCGCAAGAAGCCCACAAGATGTGGGCCCTGTTGCGCGAGCTGCCCGCCCGTGCCGGTTTGCCCGCCACGCCGGTGCCGCACTATGTGCCCAGTGCCGTCGTCAACGCCTTCGCCACCGGATCGAAGCAGGAGGCATCGATCGCCCTCACCGATGGCCTGCTGCGCAGCCTGAGCCCACGCGAGCTGGCGGGTGTGCTCGTGCACGAGGTCGCGCACATCGCTAATGAGGATCTGCGTGTCATGGGGCTGGCGGATTCCGACAGTCGCCTCACGAGCCTACTGGCCCTTATGGGACAGATCGCGATCCTGCTCAGCCTGCCCGCGCAGCTGGTTGGCGCGGCGGAGGTCTATTGGCCTGGTCTATTGTTATTGGCCGCATCGCCCCAGCTGGCCCTGCTCGCACAGCTCGGCTTGTCTCGTGTGCGTGAGTTCGACGCTGACCGCCTTGCGGCGGAACTGACTGGCGACCCGCAGGGGCTGGCGTCCGCGCTGGCGAAAATCGAGCGGGTCAGCCGCTCCTGGCGTGCCTGGCTATGGCCGGGATGGGGCAATCCCGAGCCCTCCTGCTTGCGCACGCGTCCGGCAACGCAAGAGCGCATCGCACGCCTGCTGACGTTGGCGCCTGGGCCAGCATCAGCGTTGCCACTCCGCGCGCCCCATTTTTTGCCGGAATCCGCTTTGGCGACGCGCCCACCGCGCTGGCGCCCGAGCGGGCTGTGGCGCTGATTGCCCATCAACAGGAGACGTCTCATGGCCTATCTCGACCCGTACCAACGCCCCGCGCCGGACCGCTTCGTCCGGCGCGGGCTCTTCATCACCGCCTGCATTGCCGCGCTCATGCTGCTGTGGCAATTTCTGCCCGCCATCGAGGCATGGTTCAGTCCGCGCGAGGCAGCAGAACGCACCGTGATGGCGCGTGGCGATCTGGCGGCGGACGAGAAAACCACCATCGAACTGTTCGAAAAATCGCGCGCCTCGGTGGTCTACATCACCACCGCGCAATTAGTACGCGATGTCTGGACGCGCAACGTGTTCTCCGTGCCGCGCGGCACTGGCTCGGGCTTCATCTGGGACGACGCCGGCCACGTCGTCACCAACTTCCACGTCATCCAGGGCGCGTCCGAAGCCACCGTCAAACTGGCCGACGGCCGCGACTACCAGGCCGCGCTGGTGGGGACGAGCCCCGCGCACGACATCGCCGTGCTCAAGATCGGCGTCGGTTTCAAGCGCCCGCCGGCCGTGCCGGTCGGCACCAGTGCCGACCTCAAGGTGGGTCAGAAGGTGTTCGCTATCGGCAACCCCTTCGGCCTGGACTGGACGCTCACCACTGGTATCGTCTCCGCGCTCGACCGCTCGTTGCCGGGAGAAGCGGGCGGCCCGGCCATCGATCACCTGATCCAGACCGACGCCGCCATCAACCCCGGCAATTCCGGTGGCCCGCTGCTCGATTCGGCTGGGCGGCTGATCGGAATCAATACCGCCATCTACAGTCCGTCTGGCGCCTCGGCCGGCATAGGCTTTGCGGTGCCGGTCGATACCGTCATGCGCGTGGTGCCGCAACTCATAAAGACCGGCAAGTACATCCGTCCGGCGCTGGGCATCGAGGTGGATGAGCAGCTCAACGCGCGTCTGCAGGCGCTGACCGGCAGTAAGGGCGTATTCGTATTGCGCGTGACGCCGGGCTCGGCGGCGCACAGGGCCGGGCTCGTCGGCGTCGAGGTCACCGCAGGCGGCATCGTGCCCGGCGATCGCGTTATCAGCATCGACGGTATCGCCGTCGACGACGTCACCACATTACAGGCCCGGCTAGACGACAAGAACGTTGGAGATGTTGTGGTCTTGTTAGTGGAGCGGGCCGGCAAGACTCGCGAGATGCTTGTGGAACTACAACCGGGAGTTTGATGGAAAGTGGGTCATGGATCTGCACAGCGAAGCAGCCAAGCGACTTCAGCCTTGCGCCGAACTACGAGCCCTAGCTAGGGATGGTCTGAAGTAGCCCTGTATTTCCGGCTGACTTCAGCCACTGCTGATTTTGAAAGCGGTGAACCGATCAAAAACGATCGGATCACCCGCTCATTTCGGTGCTTTCAGCCGTCGCGAGCACCTTGCGACGGCCATTTTCCGCATTACAGGCGCACCTCTCCTGCGCTTGCCAGCAAATGTCGGCGGGCCATCCATAGGTTCGACAGGGCAAACAGCGTCACCAGTTGTGCAGTGTTCCTCACCAGCCCTCGGAAACGTACCTTGGTGTAGCCGAACTGCCGCTTGATCACGCGAAACGGGGGCTCTACCTTCGCTCGCACTTGCGCCTTGGCCTTCTCGATCTTGCGCTTGGCTTTGTACAGGGCGCTGCGTTTATCGAGCATCTTGTAGGTGCTGCGGCGTGCTGCGACCTGCCAGATCACTTCTCGGTCGGCATGCTCGGAGCGCTTTTCGACACCTGTGTAGCCGTCATCGGCGCAGACGACGTTCTCGTCGCCGTGCAGCAGTTTGTCGACCTGGGTGACATCCGCCACGGTGGCTGCCGTGCCCACCACGCTGTGTACCAGCCCCGATTCATCATCAACGCCGATGTGCGCCTTCATGCCAAAGTAATACTGGTTCCCCTTCTTGGTCTGGTGCATTTCCGGGTCGCGCTTGCCGTCCTGGTTCTTGGTTGAACTGGGCGCGTGGATCAGCGTGGCATCGGCGATAGTGCCCTGGCGCAGCGACAGACCGCGATCCCCCAGGTAGCCATTGATCACACAGAGGATGCCGGCTGCCAGCTCATGTTTCTCCAGCAGACGACGGAAGTTGAGGATGGTAGTTTCGTCAGGAATACGCTCCAGGCTCAGCCCGGCGAACTGACGTAGGATGGTCGTCTCGTACAGCGCTTCTTCCATGGCCGGATCGCTGTAGCCGAACCAGTTCTGCATCAGATGGATACGCAGCATCGCCATCAAGGGATACGCCGGGCGACCACCTTCGCCTTTCGGATAATGCGGTTCGATCAGGGCAATCAGCCCTTTTCACGGCACCACCTGATCCATCTCGATCAGGAACAGTTCCTTGCGGGTCTGCTTGCCCTTGCCGGCATACTCGGCGTCGGCGAAGGTCATCTGCTTCATGGAAGAACTCGGGTGGCGGGATCAGCGTATTTTGGACTGCCCCCACGCCCGTAGACAAATTCTGTCCTCACGATGAGGCCTGTTCGAAGGCCTCCGGACTGGCGCCGCCGAGGTGACTGTGGCGACGGGCCCGGTTGTAGAACACTTCAATGTAATTGAAGATATCCGGCCGGGCCAGATCCCGAGTTTTGTATATTCTCTTCCTGATGCGTTCTTTTTTCAGTGAACTGAAGAACGATTCGGCCACCGCATTATCATGGCAGTTGCCACGCCGGCTCATGCTCGGTGCAAGGTTATTGGCCCGGCAGCAGCTCTGCCAGTCGTTACTGCCGTACTGACTACCTTGATCGCGATGTACGATGACCTCGCCGTCTGGGTTTCGGCGCCAGACCGCCATCATCAGCGCGTCGAGCGCCAGTTCGCGTGAGAGAGTGGGGTTCATCGACCAGCCGACCACATTACGGGCGAAGAGATCGATAACCACCGCCAGACACAGCCAGCCCTGCCAGGTGCGGATATAAGTAATATCGGTGATTGGCCCGGACAACGGTAAACTGCCGCTGCACACGATTAGGCGCAACCACTAAAGGTCGGCCAGCGATACGACGCGGAGCTTTATAGCCGCGCACGGCTTTAATCCGGTTCAATTGCATAATACGACCCACCCGGTTTTTACCGCAGATTTCCCCGATTTCGTTCAGGTCGCCATGAACCCGGCGGTAACCGTATACGCCTCCGCTCAGTGAATAGGAGTCACGGATAAGCGTCAGCAGACGCTGGCTATCTTTATCACGCGCCGAGGCAGGGTCATGCAGCCACGCATAGAACCCGGCCCGGGCGACATTCAGTACCCGACACATCGTCATCACACCCCATACAGTTCGGTGCTCATTGATAAAGCGGTACTTCAGTCGGGCTCCCTTGCAAAGTACCGCGCGCCCTTTTTCAGGATATACCGTTCTTCTTCGGTGCATTTTAGTTGCGCCCGGAGTTTGGTAATGCTGCCAACTTACTGATTTAGTGTATGATGGTGATTTTAAGGTGCTTGCGTGGCTTCCATTTCCATCAGATGTCCTTCCTGCTCCGCTACTGAAGGCGTGGTGCGTAACGGCAAAAGCACTGCCGGACATCAGCGCTATCTCTGCTCTCATTGCCGTAAAACATGGCAACTACAGTTCACTTACACCGCCTCTCAGCCCGGTACGCACCAGAAAATCATTGATATGGCCATGAATGGCGTCGGATGTCGCGCCAGTGCACGCATTATGGGCGTTGGCCTCAACACGGTTTTACGTCACTTAAAAAACTCAGGCCGCAGTCGGTAACCTCGCGCATACAACCGGGCAGTGATGTGATTGTCTGCGCTGAAATGGACGAACAGTGGGGCTACGTCGGTGCTAAATCACGTCAGCGCTGGCTGTTTTACGCGTATGACAGGATACGGAGGACGGTTGTGGCGCACGTCTTCGGTGAACGCACTCTGGCCACACTGGAGCGTCTTCTGAGCCTGCTGTCGGCCTTTGAGGTCGTGGTATGGATGACGGATGGCTGGCCGCTGTATGAATCCCGCCTGAAGGGAAAGCTGCACGTTATCAGCAAGCGTTACACTCAGCGCATTGAGCGACATAACCTGAATCTGAGACAACATCTGGCAAGGCTGGGACGGAAGTCACTGTCGTTCTCAAAATCGGTGGAGCTGCATGGCAAGGTCATCGGGCATTATCTGAACATAAAACACTATCAGTAAGTTGGAGTCATTACCGTGAATGAAAGACCAATTAAGATAATTGATAGCGATTATTGTTAACGTCAGCGCAAGTTTGTGGATGTTGCTAACTTGTCATGTATACGTAGTATAAAAAAATAAGATCATCATTTTTACGCTCCCGCTCGGGGGCGTTTTTTATCTTTGAAAAAAGGGATCTGGTTTTTTCTCGAAGTGCACGCTTCCCGCTGTCAGGCTGTTTTTTTACATCTGCTGCTGCGGGAGAACACAGTGACCTGGAAAACAACAGCCGAACAAAACGCCATCATCGAGTGGAAGGGCAATCATCTCGTGGTGAATGCCTTTGCCGGTACAGGTAAAACCTCCACTTTAGTGAGTTACGCTGAAGCCAACCCGGAAAGTAAAATGCTTTACCTCGCCTATAATCGCGCTGTGCGGGATGAGGCTGAACGCAAATTCCCCTATAACGTAGAGTGTAAAACGTCGCATCAGCTTGCATGGGCCCGTTTCGGCAAACATTTCCGTGACCGGCTGACAGCCAGTCTGCGCATTACGGATGTGGCCAGAAAGCTCAATACCCGCCACTGGGCGCTGGCGCGGCTGGCGCTCAGCGGGCTGAACATGTTCCTCTGCAGTGCTGACCCCGAGCCGGGGCTGATACATCTGCCGTCTGAGGATGATCGCCACGGTCTCGATGCCGGTAAAATTCTGGGGGCAATACAAATCCTCTGGTATGAAATGAGCCGTACTGATTCAGTCTTTCCCGTCACGCACGACACCTACCTTAAACTGTTCCAGCTCTCTCATCCTGACCTGTCAAAACGCTGGGACACCATCCTCTTCGACGAGGCACAGGACGCCAATCCGGTGACCAGTGCATTTGTACTGAATCAGCCCTGCCGGGTCATTCTGGTCGGCGACCGTTACCAGCAGATATACCGGTTTCGGGGGGCAGATAATGCACTGAGTGCCCCGCAGCTGGTGCAGGCAGACCGGTTGTGGCTGACAGCGAGTTTTCGGTTTGGCCCTGAGGTCGCGCGGATGGCCAACATCCTGCTTGAACGTGCCGGAGAGGAAAAGCGCGTGACAGGTAACGGGGGGCAGGATGCTGTCGTCAGCAGCCTTCCGGCAGGGGCTGAGCATATTGCTGTACTGAGCCGGACGGTATCCGGCGTGATCGGCAGTGCCCTGACGGCGAGCCTTATGGAGAAAAATGTCTTCTGGGTCGGGGGGATTGAAGGCTACAAAACAGAGGAGCTGGAAAACCTGTACTGGTTCTCCGCCGATATGCCTGAAAAGATGCAGTCCCCGCGCCTCAGCCGGGACTACCGGGATTTTGATGAATACTGCTCAATAGCAAAAGCCACACAGGACGTGGAGATGAACCAGGCCATTCGTCTTCTCGATGACTTTTTCCCACTACCGCAAAAGCTGGCCATCATGCGCCGTCAGGTGGTAACCCATGAGAAAGACGCTCAGGTCACGGTTTCAACCGCACACCGCAGCAAAGGGCTGGAATGGCCGGTGGTAATGCTGAGTGAGGATTTTACTGACATTACCGACCCGCTTCTTTCGCAGGATGAGCGGCAGGATGAGACTAACCTGCTGTACGTGGCTGTCACCCGGGCCAGAAGAACGCTTGTGCTTAACGAACTGATGCGCTGGCTGAGCGATGAAGGCGGGAAAAACCGCGAGACGACGCACGAAACCGTACCGTCCGGAAATGGAGAGAGCGCCGACAGGCACGAAGAAACGGGAAAAACTTCTGAGAGTGAGTAACTGGTTTTTTATGGTGAAGCGCGGGGAGTGTCACAACACTGGGCAGCCCTATACCAGGAGAAAATCATGCGCGACAGAATCAGGACCCTTAGGTTTCTGTTTTCAAAAGGTGAACCGGAACCAGCACATCATGTATCCGCTGTCACACCTGCCGGCTACCACACTCCGCGTACGGTCGATACGCTGTGCTGTAGTCCGTTGAGAAAAACCTGCCTGCAACAAATATGGGAAAACAGCTCACTTCCGGCGGATGTTTATCACCGGTTTTATATAACGCCACTGCATGGCTTACTGGCCAGGGTACAGAATGTGCCGGCAACACAGCAGGGAAGGTGGTCGCAGTCAGACGGCTTCGGGGACCTTACGCTGCAGTTCACAACCTGTGCGGTCAGACTGGCCAAAGGATACATGTTTCCACCCGGAGCTGCGCCAGAAGAGCAGGCAGAGCAAAACGTGATGTGGAATGCAGTCATTTTCTGGTCTGCACTGTTCTGGCATTTGCCGCTCCTGGCGTCTCTGGAGGGTGAGCTGCTTGATGGTAAAAGCTGGCTTCCGGGAATAACTGTTCCGGACTCACCTTATCGATTTCGCTTCCGGGAAGCTGACAACTCCTCAGCTTTTGCAGCGCTGGCAGCAGGACAACTTGTGCCAGCAGAGGCCACAGGATGGCTGGCAGAAAATCCCGAAGCTCTGGGCAATCTTACCGGGGCCTTATGGAACCAGCATCCGGCGATGCCACTTATTAGAAGCTTAATGAAGCAAGCTGCTGAAAAGGTGGAATCGCCTTCGCTGGAGGTATCCGGGGCAAATGAGAAAGTTAACACCCTCATAGAGCCGGCCCTTTCAGTTACGCAAACGCCGTCTGATCAAGAGATTGAATCAGAACCGTCAGTAGAAGCAAAACTTAAAACTGCATCGCCAGAAGTTCCAGATTTGCAGGGTATTCAACTCGCATCTTCTATTGCACCGGTGCCGATGGCTGATGACAGCAATCTCGTCAGCAATGAAAAGGCAGGCGAGATTACGGAATGTGATCCAAACGAAACAGAGAAGGCTGATACAGAGATGCTGCTAAGTCTGTTCAGTGCAATTGCAGAGCCTGATATGACCGGGACTGAAGCATGTGATGAAGAGCCTTCAATCAGTACGAGAGCAGAAAGTGTGCCAGAATTTTCCCCCCTTAATGAACTAAGTCCCGAAGCTGATAAGCCTGAGATAAATCAGACAGTAGCAGAAGACTCTTTCCCTGAACGCGCTGTAGAGGATAACATCCCTTTACACAGCATTAACATTGACGCACAAAAAACAGTGATAAAAAAACAGACTGGCACTGAATTTGTCAGGTGGCTTTCTGAAGGACTTAAGAGCAAGCGAATTGATATTAATCAGCCTGATTCGAGGGCGCATGCAGTTGCAGGGTTCATCTTTCTCAGGGTTCCGGACATATTTTATCTTTACATCAGAGAAAGCGGAGCAGAGCTAAGCAGGGATTCCATACAAATTGAATTTGAGAAGCTGCATATTCACAGGGTGCGCAGGGGAGAGCGTTTTATTAAAGCAAAACTGTACCACTCGCCTGGCAAAGAAGGCACGTTTAAACCTGTAAGTGGATATCTTGTCAAGACTACACACCTTTTCAGAGGGGCGTCTTCCCCTGAAGACAGCGGGCTTCTGTCTTTCCTGTGAAGGAGGGGCAGTCCATGAGGGCCCTTAAGGGCAGCTTGATTTAGAAAAAGGAAATGCTGTATGTCTGACAAAAACCATTATACGACATGGGAAGAATTGCTTGAGGAGTACTTCTTCGCCCGAAACCTGCGAGCTGCAACAGAATGGAGCTACGCAAAGGTTGTAAAGGGATTCCTGAAATTTACGGGGGCAGACATAACCCCATCAATGGTTACACATCATGAAGTACTCAGATGGCGGCGACATGTACTCAGAGAAAAGCAACAATCGGCGCAGACCTGGAACAATAAAATTGCACATCTCAGGGCCCTCTATAACTATGCTATGGAAAGTGGTTTATTGCCTGCGGGCAAAAACCCTTTTAACAATTGCACTGTACAGCGGGACAGAAAGAAAAAGCGGACTTTAAACCGCTCTCAGCTAACCCGCCTTTATCTGATAATGCAGCAGGCTGAAATTGAATCCAACCGGAAAATTTTCGCACGTGGCGGTCGGAGTGCGCTTTACCCGGCCTGGTTCTGGATAACCGTCCTGGATACGCTCAGATATACGGGAATGAGGCAAAATCAACTGCTGCATATTCAGCTCAGGGACGTCAATCTGACAGAAGGTTATATAGATCTGCGCCTTGAGGGGAGTAAAACGCACAGGGAATGGCGCGTTCCCGTTGTTAAGCAGCTGCGTTTGCGGCTACAGCTTCTTCTTACACGGGCAACGGAGGCTGGAGCCGGGCCAAAAGATAACCTCTTCGATGTCAGTTTTTACATTGCCGGGAAAAAGGCAAAATTTGATAGGAATGATGTGACAGTGATGCATCAAAAGATCCGCTCCTTTTTTCGCCGTCTGTCAAAGGAATGTGGTTTTGCCGTTTCGCCGCACCGTTTCAGACATACCCTGGCTACAGAACTGATGAAAGCACCGGAAAGGAATCTTCAGTTGGTTAAAGATTTACTGGGTCATCGTAGCGTAAGCACAACAATGGAATATGTGGAACTCAATATGGACATTGTGGGAAAAACACTGGAAGAAGAATTGTCGCTGCACACAGATCTCTGTGTAGAAAGGGAATTACAACTATTGACACAAAACTGATTGACTGGGATTATTGCCAGTGATCGAGAACAGGGAGCCTGCGGACACAGGCTCCCTGACTTGAGGGACTGATTCAGAAACGTTAACCAGTGCAGATACGCCTACACCGGAGGACATTCCGTAATGACCGGCCCCTGTATTAACCGCCCGTTAAGGTTCTCATCTCTTAACCAGCGTGCTTTGATGCAAAATTAGTGGTGCCCGGACTCGGAATCGAACCAAGGACACGGGGATTTTCAATCCCCTGCTCTACCGACTGAGCTATCCGGGCAACGGGGCGCATTAAACCTGATCCGCCTCGTGTCGTCAACGAAATTTATTTAAATCGTTGCAGACTGCACAATCTATCAGCAATCTGGCGCTAATGCACGCCGCTCAGGCAAAAAAGGCGGTCCAGGCGGCGGAGATCGGCATGGCGATAATCAACGCGGGCAACATGTTAGCGACGGCAAACATCTTAATGCCACAGATACGCAGGCCGGTTGCCAGCAGCAAAATGCCACCGACGGCGGTGAAATCGCCCATCATCGCCGGTGTGGTGAGCGGCAGAATAAAGGTGGCGCAGGTGGCGAGGGTGAGCTGAATAAGCAACATCGGCACCGAAATGGCCGCCACGGCAATGCCGAGGGAGGTGGCAAAAATCACCGCGGTAAAGAAATCGAGAAACGCTTTGGCGATGAGGATGCTCGGATCGCCTGTCATGCCTTCGCGCATCGCACCAAAAATGCCGGTGCCGCTGGCACAGAACAGAATAATGATGGCCACCAGACTTTCGATAAAAGCGTCATGACCCTCCGGTACGCCGGTAGATTTTTTACCGCGCTGCATCAGTTTGCGCAGGCGGTTCACCCCGCCGCTGATGCCGCGCTCAACGTAGCAGATCTCGCCAATCAGCGTGCCCACCAGCGTTGCCAGCACCATCACCGGCAGGTTCACGCACTTCACCACCAGCAGAATACCGATACCCAGCGAGCACAGGCCAAAAATAGCGGGCATCGAACCGCGTACGCGTTCGGGTAAACGATGACTGAGCACCGCGCCCAGGGTGCCGCCAATCAGCACGGCAGCGGCATTAATAAAGGGGCCAGTTAACACGCTGTTACTCCTGAATAATTTGTTTGAACTACTGCATAGTATGCAGCAAAAACTCTCATTCCAGGCATTTTTTGCGTGTTGCACCTCCCGGACAAAAGTGACATTATTGCGCGAAATTTCCTCTCTTAATCACGGGGCTGCCTGGATGACGCTGCATTATGTTCGCCAGACAAATCGCATACTTATGCGATCGCTCTCCCGTTCCGCCATGATCTCTTCTCTGCTCACCCTGGGGTGAGGACAACGCAGGCGCTTATGAAAACCATGAAAATTGCTGCCAGCCGCGAGCTGGTTTCCCTGCTTTCCACCCATCGCGAGGTGGTCAGCCTGGACAACACGGATTTTACCGACGTGGCGGCAGTCGTCATTACGGTGGCAGACAGTTACAGCGGTATTCTCGCGCTGCTTAAACGCACAGGCTTTCAGTTGCCGGTGTTTATGTTCAGCGATACCCCTGCCGATGCGCCGCCGGGCGTCGAGGCGGTGATCGGCGGCAAAGCGCAGGAACTGCTGGAGCTGGAATCCGCCGCCTGTCGCTACGAAGAAAATCTGCTGCCGCCGTTTTTCGATACGCTGACGCAGTACGTGGCTATGGACAACAGCACTTTCGCCTGTCCGGGACACCAGCACGGCGCGTTCTTCAAAAAGCACCCCGCCGGGCGTCAGTTCTTTGAGTTCTTCGGTGAAAACGTCTTTCGTGCCGACATGTGCAACGCCGACGTTAAACTTGGCGATTTGCTGATCCACGAAGGCTCCGCCAAACACGCGCAGAAATTTGCTGCCAAAGTGTTCCATGCGGATAAAACCTACTTTGTGCTGAACGGCACGTCGGCGGCGAACAAAGTCGTCACCAATGCGCTGCTGACGCGCGGCGACCTGGTGTTGTTCGATCGCAACAACCACAAATCCAATCACCATGGCGCGCTGATCCAGGCGGGCGCGACGCCGGTCTATCTGGAAGCAGCCCGTAACCCGTTCGGCTTTATCGGCGGCATTGATGAGCACTGTTTTGATGAGCGTTACCTGCGCGAGCAGATCCGCGCCGTCGCGCCGGAGAAAGCTGACGAGGCGCGCCCGTTCCGCCTCGCGGTGATCCAGCTTGGCACCTACGACGGTACGATCTACAACGCCCGTCAGGTGATCGACAAGATCGGATCACTGTGCGATTACATCCTTTTTGACTCAGCGTGGGTGGGTTACGAGCAGTTTATTCCGATGATGGCCGACTGTTCGCCGCTGCTGCTCGATCTGAACGAAAACGATCCGGGGATCTTCGTCACCCAGTCGGTGCACAAGCAGCAGGCGGGCTTCTCCCAGACCTCGCAGATCCACAAAAAAGATAACCATATTCGCGGCCAGGCGCGCTTCTGCCCGCATAAACGGCTGAACAACGCTTTTATGCTGCACGCCTCCACCAGCCCGTTTTACCCGTTGTTTGCCGCGCTGGACGTGAACGCCAAGATCCACGAAGGGGAAAGCGGACGCCGCCTGTGGGCGGAGTGCGTCGAACTGGGTATCGAAGCGCGCAAGGCGATCATCGCCAACTGCAAGATGATCAAACCTTTTGTGCCGCCAGAAGTGGCGGGGCGTCCGTGGCAGGATCATCCGACTCACGCTATCGCCAGCGAGCGCCGCTTTTTCAGTTTTGAGCCGGGCGCCAGCTGGCACGGTTTTGACGGCTATGCCCGCGAGCAATATTTTGTCGATCCCTGCAAGCTGCTGCTCACCACGCCGGGGATCGATGCGCAGACCGGTGATTACACCGATTTCGGTATTCCGGCGACCATTCTGGCGCACTACCTGCGTGAGAACGGCATCGTGCCGGAGAAGTGCGATCTGAACTCGATCCTCTTCCTGCTGACCCCTGCCGAGAGCGCGGAGAAAATGGCGCAGCTGGTGGCGATGCTCGGTCAGTTTGAGCAGCATATTGAAGACGATACGCCGCTGGCCGACGTACTGCCGACCATCTTCAACAAATACCCGGTGCGCTACCGCGATTACACCCTGCGCGAGCTGTGTCAGGAGATGCACGACTTATACGTCAGCTTTGACGTCAAAGATCTGCAAAAAGCGATGTTCCGCGCCGACAGCTTCCCGCCGGTGGCGATGAATCCGCAGGATGCGAACAGCGAATTTATTCGTGGCAATGTGGAACTGGTGCGCATCAGCGAAGCCGAAGGGCGCATCGCGGCGGAAGGCGCGCTGCCGTATCCGCCGGGCGTCTTATGCGTGGTGCCAGGTGAAGTGTGGGGCGGTGCGGTACAGCGCTATTTCCTCGCGCTGGAAGAGGGCGTTAACCTGCTGCCGGGCTTTTCGCCGGAGCTGCAGGGCGTGTATAGCGAAACAGACGCCGATGGCATCAAGCGTCTGTTTGGCTATGTGTTGAAAGGTTAGGGTGAGGGGACACTCAATTGCGACGATAGCTTTTCTGCGCCGTGTCCACTTTATACAGATAGCGGCGCGATTCGGCAGACGGATGCCGCGTGGTAAGCGCTTCATACACATCCCCCGGCGACATGCGGTTAATGATGTTCGCCGCCTGCACCTTATCGCTTGAGAACACCCGTAACACGCTGCCCGCGCCGCCGTTATAGGCGGTGATCACCGCATAACGCCGTGAGGTCGGGTTAGTGATGCCGGACAGATAGACATTGTTCAGCATCGCCAGATAGGCCGTGCCGGTATCAATGTTGCTGGCCGGATCGAACAGGAAGTTGCGGTCCGGCATCCCGGACCGTCCCTGCGCGCGGAACACGTCTTTCCCGGCGCTGTGCTGCACAACCTGCATTAGCCCCAGCGCATCGGAACGGCTGACGGCGTACGGGTTAAAGGAGGATTCCGTCTGCATAATCGCCAGGATCAGCGATTCATCTACGCCATACTTGCGTGACGCCTTGCGCACCATGCCAGTGTATTTATGCGCACGTTTATCCAGGTGGTTCGCCACCAGGTTAATGGTCACGCTGTAGATCACTTTCAGCCCGTTCTGTCGGCTTTTCATACGCGTTTGCAGCAGATAATCCGCGTAACGCGCCGCGCGCCACTGCCAGCGAATGGCCTCGCCGTTGTTATCCACTACCTGTCCGTAAAGGAACGGCTGTTTGGAGATCGGAATATCATCGACGTCAGAGTAAAGGTCGATGGAGCCGGGATCGTCGCCCATCAGCAGCGTCTTGATGATCGCTTTGCGCAGGTGGGCCGCAGGATCTGTGCCGGCAATGGTTTCGATGGTGATCGAGCCGTCATCAAAGTTGATGTGGCTGCGGGTCTGGTACTGATCGGTATACTTAACGTAGTCCTTGGGGCCTGCGATCAGGACTTCGTTAAATCCCCAGATGTTTTCGATGTTATGGGCGAACTGGCCCATCAGAATGTCAAAACCGTTGGTGTCCTTTACCCAGGCTTCGTTATAGCTATCGCCCTTATTATTGGAACTGGAACACGAGATGAGTAACGGCGCGATCAGGGCAAACGCTAAATATTTTTTCATCATTCCGCAGGTGCGTGTTGTGTTGGTGTTATAGGTGAAAAAGCCGGGTTACCCCGGCAATGTTTTTCTTATTCTTGATCCTGCGGCTTATAGCCTTCGATGTGCACATCTTTGCCTTCGAACAGGAAGTTAATCATCTCCTGCTCCAGCAGCTTGCGGTGCTCCAGGTTCATCATATTGAGTTTCTTTTCGTTGATGAGCATGGTCTGTTTCTGCTGCCACTGCGCCCAGGCTTCTTTCGAAATCTCGTTATAGATGCGCTTACCGACGTCGCCCGGATAAAGCTGGAAATCCTGACCTTCCGCTTCACGGCCCAGGAAGGTACAAAAAATGGTTCTGCTCATAAAAATTCCTCTTTCATCTCAGCGCTATACAGCGGCGCCGGTACGTAATTGCTGTAACAGGCGCTCAACGGGCGCCGCCAGTCCGACGGATTGCGGTTGCGCTAAGTTATACCAGAGACCCGCCCCTTCATCCATGCATGCGGTGAATGAGGACACGGGAAGCCACATTGGCACAATATCCAGATGGAAATGGCTGAAAGTATGGCGAAACGCCGTTAACTGGCTGAGAGTATCGGCGCTAATCTGACGTTCCGCCAGCCAGCGACGCAGACTGTCTTCATCTTCAAACTGCGGGAAGCAGAATAAGCCACCCCACAGGCCGACCGGCGGACGCTGGGCCAGAAACACCTCGTCGCCGTGCTGGAGCATCAGAAAATAGCCGGTGCGCTCCGGCAGCGTTTGCTTCGGTTTTTTGCCCGGGTACAGCGCCCAGCTCTCATGCGCATAGGCTTCGCAACCATTGCTGAGCGGGCAAAGCGAACATTTCGGTTTTGAGCGCGTGCAGACGATCGCCCCTAAATCCATCATCGCCTGGTTAAAGCGCGCCACGCCCTCGGCAGGCGTCACCTGTTCACTGATTTCCCACAGGCGCTTTTCTACCTCTTTTTTACCCGGCCAGCCGCCCACCGCATAGCAGCGGGCCAGCACGCGCTTCACGTTACCGTCAAGGATTGGGAAGTGTTTGTTGAGCGACAGGGACAAAATCGCCCCGGCGGTTGAGCGCCCGACGCCGGGCAACGCCGCCACTTCATCGAAGGTATCCGGGAACTGGTCATGATGCCGCGTCGCCACCTGCTGCGCCGCTTTATGCAGATTGCGCGCGCGGGCGTAATAGCCAAGGCCGGTCCACAGGTGCAGTACCTCATCGAGCGGGGCATTGGCTAAATCCGTCACTGTCGGGAAGCGTGCCATAAAACGCTCAAAGTAGGGGATCACGGTGGTGACCTGCGTTTGTTGCAACATCACCTCAGAGAGCCATACTTTGTAGGGCGTTTTTTCGAGTTGCCAGGGCAGGGTTTTACGCCCGTATTTGTCATACCACTCCAGCACCTGGGCTGAAAATTGCGACGCGTTTAAGGTCAAAGCAGAGCTTCCGGGTAACGATTTGGGGGAGCCAGATTGCAGCACAGCGGCACAGAGGTGTAAACCAGAAGTTTCCGGTGCTTGCATCCGGCAACTAACTTTGGATAATGCCCGTTTCCCGACCACTCTCACAAGCAGACATATTTATGAAGAACGACGTCATTTCACCGGAATTTGATGAAAACGGCCGCCCGCTGCGCCGTATTCGCAGCTTTGTCCGCCGCCAGGGGCGTCTGACGAAAGGGCAGGAGCACGCGCTGGAAAACTACTGGCCGGTGATGGGCGTGGAATTCACCGACGCACCGCTGGATTTCGCCGCGCTGTTTGGCCGCGACGCGTCAGTCACGCTGGAGATTGGTTTCGGTATGGGGGCCTCGCTGGTCACCATGGCGAAAGCCAGGCCGGAGCAGAATTTCCTCGGCATTGAAGTGCATTCACCGGGCGTGGGTGCTTGTCTTGCTACCGCGCACGAAGAGGGTGTCGAGAACCTGCGCGTGATGTGCCACGACGCGGTAGAAGTGCTGCACAAAATGATCCCTGACAATTCTTTAACCATGGTACAGCTCTTTTTCCCTGACCCATGGCATAAAGCACGTCATAATAAACGCCGTATCGTTCAGCCGCCGTTTGCGGAGCTGGTAAAAAGCAAACTGAAGCTGGGCGGCGTATTCCATATGGCAACCGACTGGGAAGCCTATGCAGAACACATGCTGGAAGTGATGTCATCGCTGGACGGCTATAAAAACCAGTCCGCCAGCAATGACTATGTGCCGCGTCCTGAATCGCGTCCGGTAACCAAATTTGAACAGCGTGGCCATCGTCTTGGTCACGGCGTATGGGACTTAATGTTCGAGAGGGTGAAATAATGGCAACGAATCGTAGCCGTCGTCTGCGTAAGAAAATGCATATCGACGATTTTCAGGAATTAGGCTTTTCCGTCGCATGGCGTTTCCCGGAAGGTACCAGCGAAGAGCAGATCGACCAGACCGTTGATGATTTCATCAACGAGGTGATCGAGCCGAACAAACTGGCGTTTGACGGTAGCGGCTATCTGGTGTGGGAAGGGCTGATTTGCAAACAGGAAATCGGCAAATGCACCGAAGAGGACCAGGCCATTGTGCGTAAATGGCTCGAAGGCCGTAAGTTCGACGATGTGCGCATCAGCGAACTTTTTGACGTCTGGTGGGACTAATTAGTTATCGACAGGGTCGGCTTTGCCGGCCCGTTTTGTTTGTGAAGGAGTTTTTATGTTGCGCAAAACGCTGCTGGCGGCTGCCCTGACGGTAACCGCATTTACCGCGCAGGCTGAATATAAATGTAGCGTCACGCCGCGTGACGACGTGGTGGTAAGCCCGCAAACCGTGCAGGTGAAAGGCGAGAACGGCAATCTGGTGATGACGCCGGACGGCAACGTGATGTTTAACGGCAAGCAATACACCCTGACCGCAGCCCAGCGCGAGCAGGCGAAAGATTATCAGGCGGATCTGCGCACCGCGCTGCCGTGGATCGACGAAGGTGCACGTAGCCGCGTCGAGAAAGGCCGCGTGGCCCTCGACAATATTATCGCCAAAGAAGTGGGTGAAAGCAGCAATATGCGCGGTCGCCTGACCAAACTCGACGCGCAGCTGAAAGAGCAGATGAACCGCATTCTTGAGCGTCGCCCGGATGGCATCACCTTCCATTACAAAGCCATTGATGAAGTGCGCGCTAACGGCCAGCAACTGGTCAATCAGGCAATGGGCGGCATCCTGCAGGACAGCATCAATGAGATGGGCGCGAAAGCGGTACTGAAAGGCGGCGGTAATCCGTTGCAGGGCGTACTCGGCAGCCTCGGCGGGCTACAGACCGCGATCCAGAATGAATGGAAGAATCAGGAAGCCGATTTTGAACAGTTCGGCAAAGCCGTGTGCAGCCGCGTAGTGTCGCTGGAAGACAGCCGCAAAGCGCTGGTCAGTGGGCTGAAGTAAGGTTTCTGGATTGATGTAGGCCGGATAAGCGTAGCGCCATCCGGCAACATGACTCAGAAATCTGCCGGCGCTTTAAACGTCATACTGCTGCTGAAAACGGGGTGGGTGATGGTCAGCATTTCCGCATGCAGTTGCAGGCGCGGGGCCATCGCCAGCGCTTCGGGTGTGGCATAAAACCGGTCGCCTAAGATAGGATGTCCCAGCGCCTGCATGTGCACACGCAGCTGGTGGGAACGTCCGGTGATGGGTTTTAACTCCACACGCGCGCTGTTATCTGCCGCATACTCCAGCACCCGATACTCCGTCTGTGCCGGTTTCCCGGTTTCATAACACACCTTTTGCAGCGGGCGATTCGGCCAGTCGCAAATCAGCGGTAAATCCACCAGACCTTCGTCTGGCGTCGGATGGCCCCATACGCGGGCCACATACTGTTTCTTTGGCTCACGCTCGCGGAACTGCCGCTTAAGCTCACGCTCAGCGGCTTTGTTCAGCGCCACCACAATCACGCCGCTGGTGGCCATATCCAGACGATGCACGGATTCGGCCTGCGGATAATCGCGCTGAATGCGCGTCATCACGCTGTCTTTATGCTCATCAAGACGACCGGGTACGGACAACAAGCCACTCGGCTTGTTGACCACCATAATGTGCTCATCCTGATACAGAATGACCAGCCAAGGATCCTGCGGCGGATTGTAGGGTTCCATCAACATTGTCGGCTCCGGTTACTGATGCGTCACGACGATCAGACGCAGGGCATCAAGACGCCAGCCCGCTTCGGCCAGACTCTCCATTACCTGCTGGCGATTGCTTTCAATGGCCGCCAGTTCATCATCACGGATGTTCGGGTTGACCGCTTTCAGCGCTTCCAGACGGGAAAGTTCGGCAGAGAGCTTCTCATCCGCTTCAGTCCGCGCCGCCTCAATAAGCGCTTTCGCCGCTTTTTCGATCTGCGCTTCACCCTGTTGCAGAATAGCATGCACGTCCTGCTGCACCGCGTTCACCAGCTTGCTGCCGGTATGACGGTTCACCGCGCTCAGCTGACGGTTAAAGGTTTCAAATTCCACCTGTGCCGCCAGGTTGGTGCCGTTTTTATCCAGCAACATGCGCACCGGGGTGGCAGGCAGGAAGCGGTTAAGCTGAAGCTGTTTCGGTGCCTGTGCTTCCACCACGTAGATCAGCTCCAGCAGCAGCGTCCCTACCGGCAGGGCTTTGTTTTTCAGCAGCGAAATCGTGCTGCTGCCGGTATCACCGGAGAGGATCAGATCCAGACCATTGCGGATCAGCGGATGCTCCCAGGTAACAAACTGCGCGTCTTCACGGGACAGCGCCACATCACGTTCGAAGGTGATGGTGCAGCCATCTTCCGGCAGACCAGGGAAATCCGGCACCAGCATATGGTCGGACGGGGTCAGTACGATCATGTTCTCACCGCGATCGTCCTGATTAATGCCGACGATATCGAACAGGTTCATGGAGAAGCTGATCAGCGCCGTGTCGTCGTCCTGCTCTTCAATACTTTCCGCCAGTGCCTGCGCTTTTTCGCCGCCGTTGGAGTGGATCTCCAGCAGACGGTCGCGCCCCTGTTCCAGCTGAGCTTTCAGGGCGTCATGCTGCTCGCGGCAGGATTTGATCAGCTCGTCAAAGCCGTCGGTGTTTTCCGGCGATGCCAGGTAGCCGATAAGATCGGTGTACACCTTGTCATAAATCGCGCGTCCGGTCGGGCAGGTGTGTTCAAAGGCGTCCAGACCTTCATGGAACCAGCGCACCAGCACGGACTGCGCGGTTTTTTCCAGGAACGGCACGTGGATCTGAATATCATGCGCCTGACCGATACGATCCAGACGACCAATACGCTGTTCCAGCAGATCCGGGTTGAACGGTAGGTCGAACATCACCAGGTTGCTGGCGAACTGGAAGTTACGGCCTTCGGAGCCGATTTCCGAGCACAGCAGCACCTGCGCGCCGCTGTCTTCTTCGCCGAACCATGCCGCCGCGCGGTCGCGTTCGATGATCGACATACCTTCGTGGAACACTGCCGCACGGATGCCTTCGCGCTCACGTAGCACCTGCTCCAGTTGCAGCGCGGTGGCGGCTTTGGCGCAAATCACCAGCACTTTCTGCGAGCGGTGGCTGGTCAGATAGCCCATCAGCCACTCAACGCGCGGATCGAAGTTCCACCAGGTGCCGGAATCGCCTTCAAATTCCTGATAAATCTGCTCCGGATAGAGCATGTCGCGGGCGCGCTCTTCGGCGCTTTTACGCGCGCCCATAATGCCGGAGACTTTGATTGCCGTCTGATACTGCATCGGCAGCGGCAGCTTAACAGTATGCAGCTCGCGTTTCGGGAAGCCTTTCACGCCGTTACGGGTGTTACGGAACAGCACGCGGCTGGTGCCGTGTCTGTCCATCAGCATGCTGATCAGCTCCTGACGGGCGGACTCTGCGCCGTCACGGTTGCTGTTGGCCGTTTGCAGCAGCGGTTCAATATCTTGCTCGCCAATCAGTTCGCCGAGCATGTTCAGCTCGCTGTCGGAAAGCGGGTTACCCGCCAGCAGCATGGCGACCGCATCGGCCACCGGGCGGTAGTTATTCTGCTCTTCGACAAACTGGGCAAAGTCGTGGAAGCGGTTCGGATCCAGCAGACGCAGACGCGCAAAGTGGCTTTCCAGCCCCAGTTGTTCCGGGGTAGCGGTGAGCAGCAGGATCCCCGGCACGCGTTCGGCCAGCTGTTCAATGGCGAGGTATTCGCGGCTTGGCGCGTCTTCGCTCCACACCAGATGGTGCGCTTCATCGACCACCATCAGATCCCATTCGCCGTCGCACAAATGCTCCAGGCGCTGTTTGCTGCGGCGCACGAAGTCCAGGGAGCAAATCACTAGTTGCTCGGTTTCAAACGGGTTATCGGCGTCGTGCTGGGCTTCGGCGTAGCGCTCGTCGTCAAACAGCGCAAAGCGCAGGTTGAAGCGGCGCAGCATTTCCACCAGCCACTGATGTTGCAGGGTTTCCGGCACGACGATCAGCACACGCTCAGCCGCACCGGAGAGCAGTTGCTGATGCAGGATCATGCCCGCTTCGATGGTTTTCCCCAGACCCACTTCATCCGCCAGCAGCACGCGCGGCGCATGGCGGCGGCCCACATCGTGGGCGATATGCAACTGATGCGGGATCAGGCTGGTACGCTGACCACGCAGGCCGCTCCATGGCATCCGGTACTGTTCGCTCTGGTATTTACGCGCGCGGTAGCGCAGCGCGAAACGATCCATACGGTCGATTTGTCCGGCAAACAGACGGTCCTGCGGCTTGCTGAAAATCAGTTTGCTGTCGAGCAGCACTTCGCGAAGCATAACGTTCGTTTCGCCGGTATCCGGGCGCGTGCCAATGTAAGCAAGGAGGCCGTTTTCTGCTTTTACTTCATCAACAATAAGCTGCCAGCCTTCGTGGCTGGTCACTGTGTCACCTGGATTGAACATCACGCGGGTTACGGGGGCGTCACTACGGGCATACAGGCGGTTTTCTCCGGTGGAGGAAAAAAGCAGAGTGACGGTACGCGCATCCATGGCGACAACAGTTCCAAGTCCCAGTTCGCTTTCTGTATCGCTGATCCAGCGTTGACCAAGTGTAAAAGGCATAAGTATTCGGCTCTATATCTCTAATTGCAGGCAATAGTTTGACCACCGTCTGAAAACGACAGCTCATCAAAATTTGAGGCCAGGATTGGGAAGGGCGCTATGGTACTGGAAGGCACAGCTTTCGTCACCTTTTCGTCATCATTCAAAATAACCCAAGCTGGCCGGTAACAAGTGTAGCAAAATCATCGTGGAGGAAAGGCAAAATGCCGTCCGCCACCGGTTGTAACTGTTTGGTGAGGTAGTGATCGTAATCCAGCGGCGACTGCTGATAAGCCACCGGTTCCGGGCCGTTCGTCGTCCAGACATACTTGATGGTGCCGCGATTCTGGTACTGCAAGGCGCGCCCCCTTTGCTGGTTTTGTTCATCCGCCAGCCGAGCGGCGCGGACATGCGGCGGCACATTGCGCTGATACTCCGCCAGCGGGCGGCGCAGGCGTTTGCGGTACACCAGCCGATCATCCAGCTCGCCCGCCATCAGCTGCGCGATGGTTTCCCGCACATAATCCTGATACGGCTCACCGCGAAAAATGCGCAGATACAGCGACTGCTGAAACTGCTGCGCCAGTGGCGTCCAGTCGGTGCGCACCGTTTCCAGGCCTTTAAATACCATGCGCTGGCTGTCGCCTTCCTGGATCAGCCCGGCATATCGTTTTTTGCTGCCGGTATCCGCCCCGCGAATGGTTGGCATCAGAAAGCGGCAAAAATGGGTTTCAAACTCCAGTTCCAGCGCACTGGTCAGCCCGGACTGTTGCAGATGCGTCTGCCACCAGTCGTTGACGTGCGCCACCAGCGCCTGACCGGTTTTCGCCGCCTCGTCTTCACTGTGCGCGCCTTTCAGCCATACAAAGGTGGAGTCGGTATCGCCGTAGATGACATCAAAACCCTGCGCCTCGATTAACGCTTTGGTTTGCAACATGATCTCATGCCCGCGCATGGTGATCGACGAGGCGAGTCGTGGATCGAAGAAGCGACAGGCGCTGGTGCCAAGCACGCCGTAAAAGGAGTTCATGATGATCTTCAGCGCCTGGGACAGCGGCTTATTGTTGAGGCGCTTGGCCTCATCCCTGGCCTGCCAGATCTGCCCGATAATATCCGGCAGGCAGTGTTTATCCCGCGAGAACCAGGCTTCGAGAAAGCCCGGGGTGCTGTGCTGCGGATCCGGCTGCGCCATGCCTTCCACCAGTCCGACCGGATCGATCAGGAAGGTGCGGATAATCGCCGGATAAAGGCTTTTATAGTCCAGCACCAGCACCGAGTCATACAGGCCAGGCCGCGAGTCCATCACATAACCGCCAGGGCTGGCCTGCGGCGGCACATCGCCGAGATTGGGCGCGACATAGCCCGCGCGGTGCATACGGGGAATATACAGGTGGCTGAAGGCGGCGACGGATCCGCCATGCCGGTCTGCCGGCAGGCCGTTAACCGTGGCGCGCTCCAGCAGGAAGGGCATGATGGCGGTTTTGTGGAAAATACGCGTCACCAGCTCGCAGTCTTTCAGGTTATAAGTGGCAAGCGCGGGCTTGTTTTCGGCAAAGCGGCGTTCGATCTCATCCATGCGATCCCAAGGATTATCAATGGCTTTGCCTTCGCCCAGCAGTTCCTGCGACACCGCTTCCAGCGAAAATGACGGGAAACTCCAGAAGGCTGATTTCAGCGCGTCGATACCGTCGATAATCAAGCGGCCCGTGGCCTGAGCGAAGAATACGCCGTTTTTAAAGCCGTGCTCGCGCCACTCCAGATCGGTGTTGCCGCGCCCGAGCCGCAGCGGAATGCCGTAACGTTCGGCATGTTTTTGCAGCACGCGCAGGTCAAACTGCACCACGTTCCAGCCGATCAGTACATCGGGATCGTGTTCGGCAAACCAGGCGTTGAGCTTTTCCAGCAGCTGCGGGCGGCTGGAGACGTACTCGAGATGAAAATCCACGCCGCTGGCGTCGCCGTTTTGTGGGCCAAGCATATAAACCGTGCGCTGGCCGCAGCCTTCAAGCCCAATGCAGTACAGCTCGCCGTGGCGGGTGGTTTCAATATCCAGCGACACCCATTTCAGCGGCGGGCGATAGTCCGGGTGCGGCTTTAAGCGTGCGTTGATCAGCGAGCCGTTGTGCGCGTCGCCATCGACCCATACCGGCGCGGTAATAAAGCGTTCCATCAGAAAACGCTCCGGCGGGCGGATATCCGCTTCAAACACCGTGACGCCGCCTTCGCGCAGCAGTTTGTCATAGCGCATCAGTTGACGATGGGCGCGGCAATAAAGGCCGTGCACCGGCTGGCGATGGAAGTCTTTCAGCGCCAGCGGCGTGAGGCGGTACTGGTTTTCACCGGCGAGAATGCGCTGCGCCTGCGGCACCTGGTCGGAGGGGATAAACGCCACCGACTCCTGCGGCGGCAACACCACGTGCAGCGGCCCGTCATCCGTGGCCAGCCAGAATTCCACCTCAGTCCCTTTTGGGGTATCCCGCCAGTGTCGGGTCAGTAAAAAGCCTTCTCGCGCCTGCGCCACACTGTGCTCTCATAAAAATAAACCAGGCATAATTATAGCCTGGTTTAGTGGTGGGTGCTGATGTTTTATACAGGGGTTACTGGCCGTAATACGCCTTCGCGCCGTGCTTGCGCAGATAGTGTTTATCCAGCAGCGTCTGCTGCATCGCGGGCAGGTCCGGCGTCAACTGGCGGCTGAAAATGCCCATATAGGCGACTTCTTCCAGCACGATGGCGTTATGCACCGCGTCGTCGGCATTTTTTCCCCACGCAAAGGGGCCGTGAGAATGCACTAACACGCCGGGCATCTGCGCGGCATCGATCCCTTGTGAGGTGAAGGTTTCGACGATCACGTTACCCGTTTCCCACTCATATTCACCGTTGATTTCGGCATCGGTCATTTTGCGGGTGCAGGGGATCGCGCCGTAGAAATAGTCGGCGTGGGTGGTTCCCGTCGCCGGGATGGATTTTCCCGCCTGCGCCCAGATGGTGGCATGGCGCGAATGGGTATGCACAATGCCGCCGATGGACGGAAAAGCCTGATACAGCAGGCGATGGGTCGGCGTATCGGACGACGGCTTTTTTTTACCTTCGACCACTTCACCGGTTTCAATGCTGACCACCACCATGTCTTCGGCGGTCATCACGCTGTAATCGACACCGGACGGTTTGATGACGAACACTCCGCGCTCGCGGTCCACGGCGCTGACGTTACCCCAGGTGAGCGTTACCAGATTATGCTTTGGCAGCGCCAGGTTGGCGTCGAGCACCTGACGTTTGAGATCCTCTAACATTCATCTCTCCACGCCGGATGGCGCGTTGCTTATCCGGCCTACATAAACAACGCGCCACCGGGCATTACTATTAACGTTTCGAACCGTAATACACCTCGTTCCAGCGCAGCGCGTCTTTGAACGCGGGCAGGCGGGTGTCGTTGTCGATCACGGTCAGTTCAATACCGTGCAGTTCGCTGAACTGGCGCATATCGTCCAGATCCAGCGCATGGCTGAAGACGGTATGGTGCGCGCCACCGGCGATGATCCAGGCTTCGGAGGCGGTTGGCAGATCCGGCTGGGCTTTCCACAGGGCATTGGCGACCGGCAGCTTCGGCAGCGCGTGCGGGGCCGCGACAGAATCGACGCAGTTCACCAGCAGACGGAAACGATCCCCCAGATCGATCAGGCTGGCGTTGATCGCCGGACCTGTTTTGGTGGAGAAGATCAGACGAGCCGGATCGGCTTTGCCGCCGATACCCAGATACTGCACGTCGAGGATCGGTTTTTCGTCCAGCGCGATGGTCGGGCACACTTCCAGCATGTGCGAGCCGAGCACCAGATCGTTACCGTTCTCAAAGTGGTAGGTGTAATCCTCCATAAAGGAGGTGCCGCCCGGCAGACCGGTCGCCATCACCTTCATGATGCGCAGCAGCGCGGCGGTCTTCCAGTCGCCTTCACCGGCAAAGCCGTAGCCCTGCTGCATCAGACGCTGCACCGCCAGACCCGGCAGCTGTTTTAAGCCGTGCAGATCTTCAAAGGTGGTGGTGAACGCATGGAACCCGCCCTGTTCGAGGAAGCGTTTCATGCCCAGCTCAATGCGCGCGGCGTCAATAACGTTCTGTCGTTTATCGCCGTTGATCTGCGCCGCCGGGGTCAGGCGGTAGCTGCTTTCATATTCGTCCACCAGCGCGTTGATATCACCGTCGCTGATGCTGTTCACGACCTGCACCAGATCGCCGACCGCCCAGGTATTCACCGAGAAGCCGAATTTGATTTGCGCGGCGACTTTATCACCGTCGGTGACCGCCACTTCACGCATGTTGTCGCCAAAACGGCACACTTTCAGATGACGGGTATCCTGTTTCGATACTGCGTGACGCATCCACGCACCGATGCGCTGCTGCGCTTTTTGATCCTGCCAGTGACCGGTCACCACGCTGTGCTGTTGACGCATGCGCGCGCCGATAAAGCCAAACTCACGGCCACCGTGCGCTGTCTGGTTGAGGTTCATAAAGTCCATATCAATGCTGTCCCACGGCAGGCCCGCATTGAACTGGGTATGGAACTGCAACAGCGGTTTGTTGAGGATGGTCAGGCCGTTGATCCACATTTTGGCCGGGGAGAAGGTGTGCAGCCACACTACCAGACCCGCGCACTTGTCGTCATAGTTGGCGTCGCGGCAAATCGCGGTGATCTCATCCGGCGTGGTGCCGAGCGGTTTCAGCACCATTTTGCACGGCAGCTTCGCCTCTTTATTCAGGGCATTCACTACCTGTTCCGCGTGGGTGGTGACCTGACGCAGCGCTTCCGGGCCATACAGATGCTGGCTGCCAATCACAAACCACACTTCATAGTTATCGAAAACGGTCATTTATCGTGTCCTTAATGAGTCAGCGCTGCCTGTGATGCGGGGGCAGCTGAAGGGAGATAGTGTTGTTCGGCGCTTACCGCCCACTGTTGATAGCGGCGATAGAGCTGTTCAAAACGTTGCGCCTGGCGCGGGTCCGGTTGCAGGGTGTTTTCGATGCGGCTGGCCATCGACTGCTGGGCGGCCGGAATATCCGGGTGATCGCCCGCTGCCACGGCGGCAAAAATAGCCGCACCAAGAGCGCAGCACTGATCGGAGGCGACAATCTGCAACGGACGGTTTAACACGTCGCAGCAGGCCTGCATGATGACGCGGTTTTTGCGGGCGATGCCGCCCAGCGCCATCACGTTGTTCACCGCAATGCCCTGTTCGGTAAAGCACTCCATAATGGCGCGCGCGCCAAAGGCGGTGGCGGCCACCAGCCCGCCGAACAGCAACGGAGCGTCGGTGGCGAGGTTGAGATCGGTGATCACCCCTTTCAGACGCTGATTAGCATCCGGCGTGCGGCGGCCGTTAAACCAGTCGAGAATGACCGGCAGATGATCCAGCGACGGATTCTGGGCCCATGCCTGGGTGAGGGCCGGTAACAGTTGTTTCTGGCTGGCGCGGATCTGCGTTTTCAGTTCAGGGTGCTGCAACGCCAGTTGCTCCAGCGGCCAGCCGAGAATGCGGCCAAACCAGGCGTAGATATCGCCAAAAGCGGACTGCCCGGCTTCGAGGCCGATAAAGTCCGGCACCACGCTGCCGTCAACCTGCCCGCAGATGCCTTTCACCGCACGTTCACCGACGCTGGGTTTATCGGCGATTAGGATGTCGCAGGTAGAGGTGCCGATCACTTTCACCAGCGTGTTCGGCTGCGCACCTGCGCCTACCGCGCCCATATGGCAGTCAAACGCGCCGCCGGCGATCACCACGCTTTGCGGCAGGCCGAGACGTTGCGCCCACTCGGCGCTGAGCGTGCCCACCGGAATATCGGCGGTATAGGTATCGGTAAACATCGGGTAGCTGAGATGTTTGTTGATCAGCGGATCAAGCTCATCGAAGAAGCTGGCAGGAGGTAAGCCGCCCCAGCTTTCATGCCACAGGGATTTATGACCGGCGCTGCAACGTCCACGGCGGATCGCCTGCGGGCGGGTGGTGTCGGAGAGCAGGGCGGGGATCCAGTCGCACAGTTCGATCCAGGAGGCGGCGGCCTGCGCTACCGCGGCATCGGCGCGGGTCACGTGCAGGATCTTCGCCCAGAACCATTCACTGGAGTAAATGCCGCCGATATAGCGGGAGTAATCCACTTTTCCGGGTGTGTGGCACAGGCGGGTAATGGCTTCGGCTTCTTCGACGGCGGTGTGATCTTTCCACAAGACGAACATGGCGTTCGGGTTGTCGGCAAACTCCGGGCGCAGCGCCAGCACGCGGCCTTCGGCATCAATCGGGGCGGGAGTGGAGCCGGTACTGTCCACGCCAATGCCGCTGACCTGGGCGCGCTGTTCTGCGCTCAGTTCCGCCAGCACGCTTTTCAGCGCGGCTTCCATCGACTCAATATAATCCCGCGGGTGGTGGCGAAACTGGTTATGGGGCGCGTCGCAATAACGCCCTTCCTGCCAGCGGGGATACCATTCGACGCTGGTGGCGATCTCTTCGCCGCTGACGCTATCCACGGCCAGGGCGCGTACTGAATCGCTGCCAAAATCGAGGCCAATTGCAATTGCCATCGTGTAACTCCATCAAGAATGAGCGTATGGAGAAACATTAGTGACAGACGCCGGAAAGGGTCAGGCAGGATCCGCTAATCTTATGGATAAAAATGCTATGGCATGGCAAAGTGTGACGCCGTGCAAATAATCAATGTGGACATTCCGCCTGGCTTTATAGACACTTTTGTTAAGCCTTTTTTGCCGCTGCGTGGAAACAAAACCGCGCAAAGTGCTTTTATCTGGCGGGGTTGGTGAGCGCTGTTTTACCGGCGGACGGATCTGCTGGCGGATTTGATGATACAAATCACAATATGGACAATTGGTTTCCTTTAATGATCTCCGGAGTATTGCCATTATGGCTGAACCGCAAAACGATCCGCTGCTGCCTGGCTACTCTTTCAATGCGCATCTGGTGGCAGGATTAACGCCGATTGAAGCCGACGGCTACCTGGATTTTTTCGTTGACCGCCCGCTGGGCATGAAGGGCTATATCCTCAATCTGACGGTGCGCGGCGAGGGGATCATCGACAACAACGGTAAACAGTTTGTCTGCCGTCCTGGCGACATTCTGCTGTTCCCGCCTGGCGAGGTGCACCATTACGGTCGGCACCCCGATGCGCGGGAGTGGTATCACCAGTGGGTCTATTTTCGTCCGCGCGCCTACTGGCATGAATGGCTGGCGTGGCCGACGATTTTCGGTCAGACCGGGATTTTTCGACCCGACGAGGCGCATCAGGCAGCGTTCAGCGAGCTGTTTGACCAGATTATCCATGCCGGGCAGAGCGCCGGACGCTACGCCGAGCTGCTGGCGATTAACCTGCTGGAGCAGGTGCTTCTGCGCCGCATGGAAGCCATCAATGAATCCCTGCATCCGCCGCTGGATAACCGCGTGCGCGATGCCTGCCAGTACATCAGCGATCACCTTGCCGACAGCCACTTCGACATTGCCAGCGTCGCTCAGCATGTTTGCCTGTCTCCGTCGCGATTGTCGCACCTGTTCCGCCAGCAACTGGGCGTCAGCGTGCTGAGCTGGCGCGAGGATCAGCGCATCAGCCAGGCCAAACTGTTGCTCAGCACCACGCGGATGCCTATCGCCAGCGTCGGGCGCAACGTCGGCTTTGAAGATCAGCTCTATTTTTCCCGCGTTTTTAAAAAATGTACCGGTGCCAGCCCAAGCGAATTTCGTGCCGGATGTGAATGAAACGTAAATGAAACGAAAAGACATGTCCGGTGGTCTGAGTTAACCAGTAAACTACTTATCAGATCATTTTATCGGGCAGGTTATGCAGGCATTTTTGGAACATTTTATTACGCAGTCGGCGGCGTATTCCCTCATCGCCATTGCGCTGGTGGCTTTTTTTGAGTCGCTGGCGTTAGTCGGGCTGATTTTACCCGGCACGGTGATGATGGCGGGGCTTGGGGCGCTGATTGGCAGCGGCGAGGTCAATTTCTGGTATGCATGGCTGGCGGGTATCGTCGGCTGTCTGCTGGGTGACTGGATCTCCTTCTGGCTCGGCTGGCGCTTTAAAAAGCCGCTGCATCGCTGGTCTTTTTTAAAGAAAAACAAAGCGCTGCTGGATAAAACCGAGCATGCGCTGCATCAGCACAGCATGTTTACCATTCTCGTCGGGCGTTTTGTCGGTCCTACCCGGCCACTGGTACCGATGGTGGCGGGGATGCTGGATCTGCCGGTGGTGAAATTTATCCTGCCCAATATTATCGGCTGCGTGTTCTGGCCGCCGTTCTACTTTTTGCCGGGTATTCTGGCAGGCGCAGCCATTGATATTCCCGCTGATGAACAGAGCGGCGGCTTTAAATGGCTGCTGTTGCTGGCTGCGGTGTTGCTGTGGCTGGCAGCATGGATGTGCTGGCGACTGTGGCGCAGTACGAAAGCCAGTTCCGACAAGCTGACGCGCTATCTGCCGCGCGCCCGTCTGCTGTGGGTAGCACCGCTGCTGCTCGGGGTGGCGGTAGTGGCGACCGTGGTGGTGATCCGTCATCCGCTGATGCCGGTGTATGTCGATATTCTCGGGAAGGTAGTGAGCGGTCACTGACGGGGTGGATGCCGGGTGGCGCTGACGCTTACCCGGCCTACGTCTGGATGCCGGGTGGCGGCTTCGCCTTACCCGGCCTACGTCTGGTTGCCGGGTGGCGGCTTCGCCTTACCCGGCCTACGGTTTTGTAGGCCCGGCAAGCAACGCGCCGCCGGGCAACACGGCCCCGTTATTCAACAACTACCCGCACATTCACGTGCCCGAGCGGGGGAACCTGGCGGATTGCCAGCGGTTCGCCCAGCGCATTACACGTCTGCCACGCTTCGGGAACGGTTAGCGAGTGCTCACCAGGGTTAAACAGCCTGACCAGCGTCCCGCCATAAAGCACATCCACGCCGCTGACCGCCAGCCCTTCGGGGATCTCTGCCAGCAACTGTCGCACCCGCACCGGCTGTGCCGGTAAAAACACATCGAAATTATCCAGCCGCTGTACACCGCTTTCGTCACGCTGCCACTGCCAGAGCGTCGGGTTAACCCTGAAGCCTTGCGCGCAGGCGACGCGCTCATGGGCGGTAAGCGGCGTCAGACAGAGCGCAAAATCAAAGTTCAGCAGCCCCGGCAGTTCCGCTTCCGGCGTGGCTAACCGCTGGCCCGAGGCGCGGCCCGGACGCCACAGCAAATCATCTTTGCCCAGTTGCGACGCGCCGCGAAACAGCGTGATCCGTAGCTGGCGATCCGCATATTCATACTCTTTCAGTCCGCGGGCGAAAAAATGAAAGTCATCGTGAGCGCGCAACTGATGCATAAACGGCTCGATGTCCACCAGGCGCTCGGTGAAATCCGTGCGCGCGCTGTCCGGCTGGTTCTGGCGGCTGATCCAGCCGAAAGGCATATCCGCTTCTACCGCCGTGATGGGCGTGCCGGTATCGAAAACCAGCTGCATCCGGTGCTCGCGTACCTGGTTATCCACCGTCAGATGAAAACGGATCAGCGCGTTTTCCAGCGTCACGGTCAACGTCACCGCTACGGACTTCAGATGTTCACTGCGCCCGGTGCGGTGCGCATCCAGGCACTCCGGCAACGACAGCAGGCTTGTGACGATCAGCTCCTGTTTCGCCGGATGCTGTTTCACCGAAACCAACTCCAGCCAGCCGGAGCGCAACTCCACATCGCCTGCCAGCGGCGAAAAGTCATACAGATCGCCGTCATTACCCAGATCGCTTAACTGCACCAGCCGCGTCAGCGTGCGTGGGCGGCGCTTGTCCAGCAGGCACAGGTTCTGATCCTGCCAGCTGATGCGGTAGTGGGCGTTCTCGATAAAAGTCTGGCGCAGCGGCTGCATCCACGGCATCGCCACCGGTTCGCTATGCTGCACAAAAAACAGCGCTATCCCCAGCGGCGGCACCGGCGCATGAAGAATATCCACCCGGTTACGGTAGTAATAGTCTGCTGAAAACGTCTCCACTTCACCGTCTGGCGTCAGCAGCACCGCGCGTGGTTTGCGGATTTTCTCCTGCGCCAGCAGGATGAATTCCACTGGCCGACCCTGTTCATCCACCAGCCGGAAGGTGGGTGTCGGCGTGATCAGCACCCGGTTGTGCACGCTGAGGGTGGGCGCGCTGGTACCGTTCACCAGCAGAAAGCGATGATCCCGATCCGGGGCGAGGTTTGCCAGCAGCAGACGGGCGTGCAGGCTGAACAGCGCCTCGCCGATCTGCTGCGCATGGGCGCAGCGGGCCAGCACGTCGCGGTTGGTTTCATCGCTGTTACAGCCGCCCATACTGTCGTGGGCGTGGGACTCCAGCAGCAGACGCCAGGCTTTTTCCAGCATCGCCTCGCTACAGGCCAGCCCGTTGATACGCGCCAGCGCCAGCAGCGGTTCGGTCTGATGGATCAACTGCGTTTCCGCATCGTCGTTTGCGCGTTTAATGTCGTAGCGCGAGGAGCCAATGGTTTTATGTACCCGGGACAGGCGCGGGCGGCGGAATTCGCCCTGCCACAGGGGGAGCGCGTCCTTGTTCAGCGCTGCGAAATAATCCTCATAGCTACTGGCGATAAATTCATCCTCGCTGTGGGCGTTAAGCTCCGCGATGAGGCTGGCGAAATCCGCATCACAGCTGACCTGATCGCCGCCAATCGGGCACAGCAGATGGCTGCTGGTGGTGAGCTGTTTAAGCCGGGCGATCAGCGGGAAGGTTTCGGCCTCAACATGCGCAAGCGAGAAATTACGCCAGCGCCCGCCGCGCTCCGGGTGGGCCAGCGAATAGCCAAACGGTATGATCGCCGTGGTGACGGCGTCGCCGTTCGCCGCCTGCCAGCGCATTTCCGTCGCGCCCATCACCTGCGGATCGTACCCCCGGCGCAGCAAAATATGCCGCAGCCCGAAGGCGGCTGCCAGCTGCGGCAGCTGTGCCGGGCTGCCGAAGGTATCGGGTAAATAGAGCACGTCCATGCAGCCGCCCGCCGCCCGGGCAAGCGCAATGCCGATGCGCAGGTTGCGGAACATGGATTCGGTGCTGATGCTGAACAGATCCGGCTGTGTATACCAGGGGCCGATCATTAACCGACGCTGGCGGACGAGCGCCGTCGCCCGTTCGGTCATCTCCGGTTTGAGCTGTAAAAAATCCGCCAGCAGGGAGCTTTGTCCGTCCAGGTGGTACACCAGCGCCGGGTGCGTTTCTAAGGCTTCAATCGCCTCCGTAAAGGCTTTCAGGGCGAAGACCTGGGTATCAAGGGTGGTGAAATACCACTCCCGATCCCAGTGGGTATGGGACACGGCGTGAATGAGGCGTTTGTCGTTCATTGGCGCTCCCCGTTGCTGGCCGTTTCCAGCAGGTATTCAGCATGAATATCCTCGCCGTACCACATCGGGAAATTGGTGCCCCAGATATTGTTGTACAGGTGGGCGAAAATCCCTTCCGGCTCGTCATGCGGCTCGCCAAACCACAGAATACGCGGCTCGTGCAGGGCGACCAGCGGCGCATCAAGAGGCTGGAATTGCCAGTCGGGGGTGAAGACGCTTTCGACGCCGTGCAAATTGCGATTGCCGTTGGGCACCACCTGCTGCCAGTCAATGGTCTGGCCGATTTTGCGGCACTGGCTGCGGGATTTATCGATAAGCCCGAATTGCAGCCAGATCTCCTCCGGCAGACGGTTTGCCTGTTTACCGATAATTGACACCTGATAGCGAATGGCGGCGCGATGTTTACTGAAGCGCCAGCAGTGCCGCACTTTTTTCGGCAGCCGCAGCACCATGCCCGGCTCGTTTTGTACAAAGCGCGCCTCGATAAACAGCTGATAGTCGTCCGGCGTCTCGTCTATACGCACTTCATGAAGTTGCAGCGTGGCGCACTGTGAAGGAACGGGCACGGCGGTCAGCTCCAGCCCCGGTTTGGTAAAATCGGCGATCGCCCAGTCGCGAGTCGTCGCGAGGTTTTGCAGATAATGTTCTGTAAAACGCTGATAGTCGGCATCGCTTACCTGGCGGTAAATCAGCCTGCCAAGGGGGGCTGCGGAGAGCACCTTACCACCAACGCTCAGAGTGCTGAGGCTGCCATCATCGGCGATATAGACGCGATAGTCGCCAAAGGTGCGGGATCGTCTGGAAACGATAATGCCCTCCGGGGTGATGGGGGCGAGCGGGGCAAATTTCTTAGCCACCACCGGCGGCAGGCAGGCGAGGGCATTGTCGACATAATCGCGCTGCTCCTGCCAGGAGGCGGCGAGACTCTGATAACCCGGCGCAGGGCGGTGCGGCAGTCGCGCGGCAAACTCGTCGATAAAGCGGTATTTCTCCGGGACGCCGTTTTCCACGCAGTCTGCCTGCCGCGCCACGTCAAACTCGGCGGGCAGATAGTGGTTGTAATCGCCCAGATGCAGCTTGAGATCCATCCCCCAGGTGTGTTCCGGCACCATGATCAGCTGCGCCATTGCCTGGCGGTATGTCTCGCTGGCGGCAGAGAGTCGCCCGGCAGAGACCTCTTTTGCCAGCAGCCGCATCAGGCGCAGATAGCGGCTGACCTTGCCCGGATCGGTCGCCAGTCCGTGATTCCAGGTATCGCCGATTTCACCGTCGATCACCGGCAGCAGATGACGAATGCCCGCGACGCGGGCGGCGAACTGATCCAGCGTCGAGGCGCTGACCTCGGCGTCGGGATAACGACCCTGGTAAGTGGCGACAGTGGCGTGTACCAGCGCGGCATCCGGCGGAGCGCAGTTATCGGCGGCATGACAGAACACCAGCAGCTCATCCAGCGGCGCGCACCAGTATTCGTTGCCGTAGCCACCCGGCGAATAGTTGACGATGATTTCCGCCTCCCCCAGACGCCAGCGAAACAGGGGCGGCACGTCCGGCGCGGTGGAGGCTTCATTGACGCCGAGATGCAGGTACGTGATCCCGGCGTCCGCCAGCCAGGGAATAATCGCCTGGGTATAACCCGGCACGTCGGTCATTTTGGCGGCGATGGTGCGCCGGTGAAAACGCAGATCCAGATCGAGGGCGTAATTAAGACCAAATTGCAACGCGCCGGGCGTGAGCAGTTCGCTGTGGGAGGTAAAGGGCAGGCCGTGCCAGGCGATGTCGCCGCGGCCGATGGCTTCCGTCAGCGCACGGCGGGCGCTGTCGTCGGCCATCTGCAAATAGCGGGTGATAAGCCAGGCGCCGCAGGTCCAGATAAAGTTTTTCTGCCCCGGCCTGTTCACCGCCTGCGCCAGAGCGATCACCGCCGGGATAAACTCGTGCAGGTATTTGTCTTCGACAGTGCGGGCCAGATCGGTAAAGCCAATATCCAGATGCGTTTTATAGATGATATGCACACGTTGCACGGGATTATCCTCGGTAAACAGGGTTGGTCAGCAACTGGGCCACCGGGCCGCGATTGATGCGCAGCAGGGCGAAGGTGGCATCCTGGACGTCAATCTCCTGGTTGACGTCGCCGTAGCGATTGGGCACCACAATGACGGTCTTATCGGTGTAGAGCAGCACGCTGTTATCTTTGTGAGTGCGGAGTTTGACGTGCAGGATCCCGCCGCTGGTGGTATCACCTGGACCCGCCTCGCCAATACAGAAGCGGTGCAACTGGGTCTGGTCGTCGCTTTGCATATAGCTGCGTCCGGCGACCAGCGCCGAAAGGATGTCTTTACGTTCGCGGCTGATGGCGTGCACCCACATGTACGGCCAGCGCAGCCCTTTTTCTTTATGAAAATCACTGCCCGCCACGGCGCTGATTTTTTCGCCCCGGCAGAGCAGGTGATACCAGTAGTTAAAGGCATCTTCGTTGCCGGTCTGTCCGTCCCACGGCCCGTTCCAGATCTCCAGCCAGTCGTGGCCCGTAAAGGCGTTCTGCCACGGGCAGTAGTGGCAGAAGGGGTGATTAATGCCAATGCGCGCGCCGTTGCGGCGGGCTTCGGCAATACGCCCGGCGATATCCTCTTCGGTAAAGTGCGGCAGAAAATTCACCACCGGCTGGGTGACGCCGAGGAGGTTGGCGTGACCGCGCTCGCTGGTCAGTTCCATGCCGGGGATCAGGCACAGCGAGGCGTTAATGCCGGCAATCTCATGGTTCTGGGCAATGGTGTTGTGATCGGTAAAACAGAGGAAATCGAACTCCATCTTGCGGGCACGGGCGATCAGATCGCTCACCGTTAAGCTGCCGTCGCTGTGCACGGAGTGCAGGTGCGTGTCGCCCTTCAGCCAGCGTGGAAATTTTGGGTAGAGCGTGATCTCCACCGTCACTTCACAGCTGCGGCGGATCTTATGCAGCCCCAGCAGCACATGCCATTTGCCGTTGACGATGCTGGTACGCTGGTAGCCGGGCGAGGCGAAATTTTCGCTCAGCGTGATGGTCTTACGCGCGCCGCCGCTCCAGCCGTTAATGCGGCCATTGATCATCAGTCCTATATCCACCACGTTGCCCGGTGTGAAGTGGTAGCTGATGTCGATCCGCTCGGTATTCAGACCGGGATCGAATTCGACGTGGCGCAGGGATTTTTGCTCGCTGGGGATCACCTTCAGCGTGCGGGTCAGCGTCACCGGTTCCATATTCATTGTGTTTCTCCTTCGTCTAACAGTTCTTTGCAGTCACCGGCGATCATCACCACCTCGGCGCCATAGATAATCTGGAAGGCGCGCTCGCTGACCTGCACATAGCCTTTCGCATTGAGCGTTTTCTTCCACACCGCTTCCGGGGCGACACGGGAGCCGTCTTTCACCTGCACACGCAGGCGCGAGATGCAGTTGTCGAACTGCTCGATATTCTCTTTGCCGCCGAAGGCGTCGATGATGTGCCGGGCGAAGCGCATCCCTTGCAGATCCTTAAAATCCTGTTTGCTGTACAGCCGGGTCTGTTCTTCATCCGCTTCGCGGCCTGGGGTCATGACGTTGAAGCGCAGGATCAAAAAGCGAAACAGCGCGTAGTAGAGAACGAAAAACAGCGGGATCAGCCACAGATAGCCCCATAAATTGAGCTTCGCGGGCTGGAGCAGCACCGGCAGGATGTCTTTCAGGCTGCCGCCGTAGATCGACACGTTCGCCATTTCAGTAAGCACAAAGGCGAGGCCGGTCAGCGGCACATGCACCAGATAAAACAGCCAGGGGGCGACGAACAGAAAGGTGTATTCGATGGGTTCGGTGACGCCAAACAGGATCATGGTCGCCACCACCGGGATCAGTAATCCGGCGACGACCTTTTTGTGCGGCGAGGTTGCGCACTGGTAGATGGCCAGCGCCGCCCCCGGCAGCGCGCCGAAGTGCACCACTACGCGCCCGGACTGAAAGCCACGTACCAGCAACTGCCGGGTTTCTTCACAACCGAGTTGCGCCATGTAGATATTGGTGGTGCCGCTCACCAGCTGGTTACAGACGGTCATGGAGCCGCCTAATTCCGTCAGTCGTATCGGCGTGGTGATCAGGTGATGCAGGCCGACGGGCAGCAACGCCTTATCCGCCACCGCCCAGATAAAAGTGCCGAACAGGCCAGAGTTACCGATAAGCCTGCTGAACTGGGCCAGCATTCCACCGAGCGGCGGCCAGATAACATAAAGCAGTACGCCGAGCAGCGATCCCGCCAGCAGCGTGACGATAGGGACCGTGCGCGTACCGGCAAAAAACGACAGCACCAGCGGCAGTTTGACGTTATATAAGCGATTGTGCAGCCCGGCGGTGATCAGGCCAACCGCCATGCCGCCGAATACGCTCATCCGGTAGGAGAACATCCCCAGCTCGCTGGTATAAATCGAGGCGCGCTGCACGGCGGCAATTTCACTCAGGTGCTGCTGTTGCTGGAAATAGTCGACGCTGGTGGTCTGCGGCGTGATG
This sequence comes from Enterobacter kobei, assembly GCF_018323985.1. Lineage (GTDB taxonomy): Bacteria > Pseudomonadota > Gammaproteobacteria > Enterobacterales > Enterobacteriaceae > Enterobacter_D > Enterobacter_D kobei_A. The sequence continues at coordinate 851,882 of NZ_AP024590.1, forward strand.
TTATTTAATTCCAGTAACGTGGCGATAATAAAATGCATCGCCATAAAACAGACCGCGCCGGAAAACGCCGCCCAGCCTTTTTCTTTTTTCGCCAGACCAAAGGCTACGCCAATGGAAAAGAATAGCGGCAGATGGCGAAATACCACATCGCCCGTGGCTTTCATGACGCTGAAGGCGCTGAATAAAAAGGAGCCTTTGGTAATCACGTTCTGTAAATGCAGCGCTTCAATGGTGCCGCTGCTGGTGAAGGCGCTGCCGAATCCCATAAACATTGAGCCGACGGTAATAATGGAGATCGGCACCAGCATCGCCTGGCCGATCATTTGCATTGTTTGCTTCATAAAAATCCTTTTTTACGGGCTTTAATTATTCATTTAAATAATGAGTTGAAGCACCCTTGTCTATTAATTCTGTGATGTATTGATCGCGATAATTATTATTTGACGATGCTGTTGTGTGACCAGCGAATAATGGTTAATTATCAGTCTTGCGTTCGGGAATATAACGATTTAAGCGCGCAGGTTTTGTGATGTGAACAGCGTAACGTTATCTGTATAGAGGATATTTGTAAGCAAAAGATGCCGCGGTCTGCGGCATTATTAACGGTTCTGTTATCAGGAGAGGCGTTGCGCGGGCAGACCGTCGGCGCAAATTTTCCCGTCCGCCAGACGAATAACCCGGGAAAAATGGCGACGGGTAAAATCATAATCGTGGCTGATGGCAAGCAGTGTTGTCTGCCGCTGACGACAGACCGCCAGCCAGCCTTCGAATACAGCTAACCAGCGTTCGTCAAAATCCCGGCTCGGCTCATCGAGCAGCAGCACCGGCGGAGCCAACGCCTCAAGACTGGCGACCGCCACCATACGCCGCTGGGCGGCATGCAGATCCAGCGGGTGCGCCTGCGCCACGTCAGCAAGGCCACACAGTTCAAGCGCCGCGCGGGTGCGCTGTTCGATAACAGGAGCGGGCAGCTTTTGCAGCTTCAGGCCAAAAGCCACTTCACGTTGCACGGTACTGTGCAGGATCTGGTTTTCGGCCTCCTGAAACAGTACGCCAACCTGTGCGGCGCGCTGCGGGGCGTTCAGTGCTGACAGCGGTTGCCCTTTCAGCAAGACCTCACCTTGCTGCGGCATTAACAGTCCCGCCATCAGGCGCAGTAAGGTGGATTTTCCGGCACCGTTATCGCCAATAAGCGCCACCCATTCGCCGCGATCAAGGGTGAGCGTCAGGTTGCGCAGACAGTTTTCAGAGGCCGCAGGCCAGCGGAAGGTTACGTTGTGTAACGCGATCATAAGGCAGTCAGTCCTGTTTCATCGAGCTGCCATATCTGGCGGCAAAACGCCTGCGTTGGCTGGCGATGGCGTTCAAAAAGGATCACCAGCGCCTGGGTGTCGTTCGCCCATGCTGACAAGCGGCTAAGCATCTGCTGCGTGGCCTGCGGCGTCAGGCGGCTGAAGGCCTCGTCGAGCAGCAGCAGGCGGGGCTGCATCGCCAGCGCACAGGCGATCACCACACGCTGGGCTTCGCCGCCGGAGAGCGTCGCGGGATGCCGGTGGCGCAACGGCAGGCAATCGGTGAGCATCAGGGCGGCTTCAAGCCGGGCGAGGATCGCATCTTCCCCCAGACAGAGATTCTCCGGGCCGAAGGCAATTTCTTCTTCAACGCTGAAGGTACAGCCGGAAAGTTGCAGGGCGGGGGACTGTTGTACCAGCTGGACGGTCTGCGCCTGTTCAGGCAGCGACCGCTGACCCAGCGGCTGGCCCAGTATCAGTCCGGTTCCGCTAAGTGTGCCGGGCAGATAGTCCGGATACCAGCCGGCAAGCAACTGCGCGAGCGTGCTTTTACCGCTGCCGTTGCCGCCCAGCACGGCAACCATGCCCGGCTGCGGACAGTGAAAATTCAGGTATCGCGCGCAGGCAGAAGGATGCGCAGGTTGAAAGCAGAAATTCTCTAGCGTAACCATAGCCAGACTCCGGTTTCCGCCAGCATCAGAGCGAGCAGGGTATAACGCAGCGCGCGCTGGCGGCGGCTGTCGGGCGGTGCCCATAAAGTGGTGCGGGTGCGGTGCAGACGAAACCCGCGCATGTCCAGCGCCGCGCCGCGTATCGCCAGATCGTTAAGCGCGCCCTGGATCAGCGGCACGATCAATGCCGGCATGGCGCGCAGCCGCTGATACCAGCGTCCGTCGAGGGGAACGCCACGGGCGCGCTGTGCTTCGTGAATGCTCGCCAGCCGGTGTTTGAGCTGTTCGGCAATCAGCAAGGGTCCGGAGAACAAATAAGCCACGCCCGGCGGCAGACGGCTGGCAAACAGCGCGCGAATAAACTGACGTACTGGCACGAAGGCCATCCATAACTGCGAGGTAGCGACGATGGTCAGAATACGCTGCCACAGGACGATCGCCTGCGGCCACCGGCTGGCATCGCGCGGCTCACCGCTCATCCAGGCCACCAGCCAGCCGCCATGCACCAGCCACATGCCGACGCCGAGCGACACCATCAGCCACGCCACATAGCGGGCGCGGGGACGGGTAGCGCGGAACAGCAGCAGGCTGATAAAGGCCGCGCCGCTTACCAGGGTCAATAGCGGCCCGGCGGGGAGCAGCAGAACCGACCAGGCCCCCAGACTCCACAGCGTCAGGGAGGTAAAAGGATGCATTCAGCGTACCGCCGACATGGTCGGGAAAAGACGCGTGGTGCGCAGCGGTAACTGGCGCAACAGGATCCAGACGATCACCGCGGTGAGGATCTTATCCACCAGATTGGCACCGATCACCGTCAGCGCCACGGACTCGATCAGATCGTTACCCATCGAGTGTATCCAGGCGACAACCAGATCCGCGCCACTGCCGGTTACGCCGCCAAACAGCGCGGTACGGATCGGCACCGCCACTACCGTGACCGCCAGCGTGATCACCACGCCGCTGAGGATCACTTTCGGCAGCGTGCGGAACCAGCCAAGCCGCGCCAGCCAGCCTGCCGCAAGGCCGATTACCATCGCCACCGGCGCAAAGGCGGCGGCAATCGGATCGGTTAATAATCCCCACAGCAGATTGGTGAGCAAACCGGTCAGCATGCCGATCACCGGCCCCAGCAGGACCGCGCTCAGCAGTGTGCCGATGGAATCAAGAAAAATCGGCAGTTTGAGCATACTGATAAGCTGCCCGCCGATCATATTGATGGCCACGGAAATAACGATCAGGACCAGCGTCTGGCTGGAGAGTTGGCGACGCGCCATAGCAACCTCTTTTATCAAAGCGAGAATTAACGGGGATTTACAACGAGTTCGTCATAGCCGGAGAGTGGACAGGGCTTACGCGAAAACGACAGCGCCGTCAGTTCGCCAATCACCAGTTCCAGCGTGGTGCGCACCGTGCAGCCGGGCATGACGTGGCCACCCAGCAGCGCGCCCTTTTCATCGGCAATGCTCAGGTGAAGATGCTCCCCGGTCAGCTCCAGCGTACCGGTGAGCGAAATCACTTCAAAGGCGCCACAAAGCTGCGTGCTTTCCTCGCGGCCCGCATAGCGCAAGGCAACCTCCGTCAGGCTGCCGGTACAGCCGGCAATCCACGCGGCCTGTAGCCCGTGATGACGAATAAACTGGCGTAGTTCGGTTAACAGCTCCTGACCGGGAGCGAGGCGCAGCGCGTAAAAGCGTGCCGCAGAGGCAATAGACTGATTCATGGGATGAGTAAACTCCGAAACTCGGACGTGGCCCGCATAATAAGAGTGACGGCGGTTCTGGGTACTGATGTATATCATTAAACTATTCCGCCGTTATGACGCTTTTCTTCTGATCATATGCATTTTATGACAATGGAAAGCGACCTCAGGAAGAGGGAAAAAGTGTGATGCAGATCAGATAACTGTCGTTCCCCGCCGGGCGTCGATTCCTTTTATTCCGCGTTTCGCTTATTCTAGCTGAAGCGTTTCAGTCGATTAAATTTTCGACAAATTATTAACAGGTCGCACTTTGCGACAGGTAAGGTTTCCCTTGTTGTGCCGCTGCATTATTCTGTCAGCCACAGCAAATCAGGGACAGCCTTGCAGGAGATCTATGACCGTACGCGTGGCGATAAATGGCTTCGGTCGCATCGGGCGTAACGTGGTTCGTGCTTTATATGAATCCGGGCGTCGTGCGGAAGTGAGCGTGGTGGCAATCAATGAACTGGCGGATGCTGCGGGCATGGCGCATTTGTTGAAATATGATACCACCCACGGGCGTTTCGCATGGGATGTCCGGCAGGAACGCGAACTGCTGTATATCGGCGATGATGCCATCCGCCTGCTGCATCAGGAAACCCTTGCGGCGCTGCCCTGGCGTGAACTGGGCGTGGATGTCGTGCTCGACTGCACCGGCGTGTATGGCAATCGCCAGCACGGCGAAGCGCATCTGGCTGCGGGTGCCAAAAAGGTGCTCTTTTCCCATCCCGGTAGCCACGATCTCGACGCCACCGTGGTCTTTGGCGTCAATCAGCATACGCTGCGTGAAGATGACCGCATCGTGTCTAACGCCTCCTGTACTACCAACTGCATTATTCCGGTGATCAAACTTCTCGATGACGCTTACGGCATTGATTCCGGCACGGTAACGACGATCCATTCGGCGATGAACGATCAGCCGGTGATTGATGCCTGGCATACGGATCTGCGCCGTACGCGCGCCGCCAGCCAGTCAATCATTCCGGTAGATACCAAACTTGCGGCCGGTATCACCCGTTTCTTCCCGCAGTTTGAAGATAAATTCGAAGCGATTTCCGTGCGCGTACCGACGATAAACGTCACGGCAATCGACTTAAGCGTCACGGTGAAGCAGCCGGTAAAAGCCATAGAAGTCAATCTGTTGCTGCAAAAAGCGGCACAGGGAGCATTTCATGGTATAGTTGATTATACGGAATTACCGTTGGTCTCAGCAGATTTTAACCACGATCCGCACAGTGCCATTGTGGATGGTACGCAGACGCGGGTCAGTGGCGCACACCTCATCAAAACGCTGGTGTGGTGTGATAATGAATGGGGCTTTGCTAACCGAATGCTCGACACGACGTTAGCCATGGCAGCGACTGGTTTCAGGTGAGACGCACATTGCGTCTGCCAAACTTTAAAAAAAACGAGAGGATTCACCATGTCTGTAATTAAGATGACCGATCTGGATCTGGCTGGTAAACGTGTTTTTATCCGTGCGGATCTGAACGTACCGGTTAAAGATGGCAAAGTCACCAGCGACGCGCGTATCCGTGCTTCTCTGCCGACGATTGAGCTGGCGCTGAAACAGGGTGCGAAAGTGATGGTTACTTCTCACCTGGGCCGTCCTACCGAAGGCGAGTACAACGAAGAATTCTCTCTGCTGCCGGTGGTTAACTACCTGAAAGACAAACTGTCCAACCCGGTTCGCCTGGTGAAAGATTACCTGGACGGCGTAGAAGTTGCCGACGGTGAGCTGGTCGTACTGGAAAACGTTCGCTTTAATAAAGGCGAAAAGAAAGACGACGAAACCCTGGCTAAAAAATACGCCGCGCTGTGCGACGTGTTTGTGATGGACGCTTTTGGTACCGCGCACCGCGCGCAGGCTTCCACCCACGGTATCGCGAAATTCGCTGACGTGGCATGTGCAGGCCCGCTGCTGGCTGAAGAACTGGACGCGCTGGGTAAAGCACTGAAAGAACCGGCTCGCCCGATGGTTGCTATCGTGGGTGGTTCTAAAGTTTCTACCAAACTGACCGTTCTGGATTCCCTGTCCAAAATCGCTGACCAGCTGATTGTAGGTGGCGGTATCGCTAACACCTTCGTTGCCGCTCAGGGCCACAACGTGGGTAAATCCCTGTACGAACCAGACCTGGTTGACGAAGCAAAACGTCTGCTGACCACCTGTGATATTCCGGTGCCGACGGATGTTCGCGTAGCAACCGAGTTCTCTGAAACCGCGACCGCGACCCTGAAATCTGCCAGCGACATCAAAGATGAAGAGCAGATCCTCGATATGGGTGACGTTTCCGCACAGAAACTGGCTGAAATCCTGAAAAACGCCAAAACTATCCTGTGGAACGGTCCGGTAGGTGTGTTCGAATTCCCGAACTTCCGTAAAGGTACTGAAATTGTGGCGCATGCTATCGCCGACAGCGAAGCGTTCTCCATCGCTGGTGGTGGTGATACCCTGGCAGCCATCGATATGTTCGGTATCGCTGACAAAATTTCCTACATCTCCACGGGTGGCGGTGCGTTCCTCGAATTCGTGGAAGGCAAAGTGCTGCCTGCAGTTGCTATGCTCGAAGAGCGCGCTAAGCAGTAAGTTTGATCAGGCGGGGAAACCCGCCTGATTTTCAGCGCGCTTCGCTAAAGCACGCGCTCCCTTTTTCTAACGGCCAAGATACAGGACTACGTAACATGTCTAAAATTTTCGATTTCGTAAAACCTGGCGTGATCACTGGTGATGACGTTCAGAAAGTGTTCCAGGTAGCTAAAGAAAACAACTTCGCACTGCCAGCAGTTAACTGCGTCGGTACCGACTCCATCAACGCCGTTCTGGAAACCGCTGCGAAAGTTAAAGCGCCGGTTATCGTTCAGTTCTCCAACGGTGGTGCTGCATTCATCGCGGGTAAAGGCGTGAAAACCGACGTGCCGCAGGGCGCAGCAATCCTGGGCGCTATCTCTGGCGCGCATCACGTACACCAGATGGCTGAGCACTACGGTGTTCCGGTGATCCTGCACACTGACCACTGCGCGAAGAAACTGCTGCCGTGGATCGACGGTCTGCTGGACGCGGGTGAAAAACACTTCGCGGCGACCGGCAAACCGCTGTTCTCTTCTCACATGATCGACCTGTCTGAAGAGTCTCTGGAAGAGAACATCGAAATCTGCTCCAAATACCTGGAGCGCATGTCCAAAATCGGCATGACGCTGGAAATCGAACTGGGTTGCACCGGTGGCGAAGAAGACGGTGTGGACAACAGCCACATGGACGCTTCTGCACTGTACACCCAGCCGGAAGACGTTGATTACGCGTACACCAAACTGAACGCTATCAGCCCGCGCTTCACCATTGCGGCGTCCTTCGGTAACGTACACGGCGTTTATAAGCCGGGTAACGTGAAACTGACCCCGACTATCCTGCGTGATTCTCAGGAATACGTGACCAAGAAACACAACCTGCCGCACAACGCTCTGAACTTCGTGTTCCACGGCGGTTCCGGTTCTACTGCGCAGGAAATCAAAGACTCTGTAAGCTACGGCGTTATCAAAATGAACATCGATACCGATACCCAGTGGGCAACATGGGAAGGTATCCTGAACTACTACAAAGAAAACGAAGCGTATCTGCAGGGCCAGCTGGGCAACCCGAAAGGCGAAGACCAGCCGAACAAGAAATACTACGATCCGCGCGTATGGCTGCGTGCTGCACAGACGTCCATGATCACCCGTCTGGAGCAGGCTTTCAAAGAACTGAACGCGGTTGACGTTCTGTAATCTGAAATAAGCTGTGCAAATGGCTTCCCTCGGGAAGCCATTTTTATTTAAGGGTTAATATTTCGCTTTAAAACATTCATCACACTTATTCATCCATGAGTTGTGAGTCAAGGCACATAACCTGCCGGACGGGATAAGTATGATCTTTATCGTGACGTTGAAAATAATAATGAAGCTATTGCAAACACAATAACCATGATAGGTCGCGAGGGTATTCAAACGAATATCACCGTTTAGCGTAAATTACAGCACGATGTAATTTATCTCTGGTTATTGCGAGGAAAGGATGCACATTAAACACGATCTGCCCGTCACTATTGATGATATTTTAGACGCTAAGAAAAGACTTGCCGGACATATCTACAAAACCGGTATGCCCCGCTCAAATTATCTCAGCGAATGCTGCCACGGCGACATCTATTTAAAATTCGAAAATATGCAGCGTACCGGCTCGTTTAAAATACGCGGTGCGTTTAACAAACTCAGTTCCCTCACCGATGAGGAACGCCAGCGTGGTGTGGTGGCCTGTTCTGCCGGTAACCATGCGCAGGGCGTGTCGCTCTCCTGCGCCATGCTCGGCATTAACGGCAAAGTGGTGATGCCTGTCAGCGCGCCAAAATCGAAAGTTGCCGCCACGACCGATTATTCCGCTCAGGTGGTGATGCACGGTGAAAACTTTAACGACACCATCGCCAAAGTCAGCGAAATCGTTGAAATGGAAGGGCGCATTTTCATTCCGCCTTACAATGACGAAAAGGTGATTGCCGGGCAGGGTACGATTGGCCTGGAGATTTTAGAAGATCTCTATGATGTCGATAACGTCATTTTACCTGTGGGCGGCGGCGGCTTAATTGCCGGTGTGGCGCTGGCCATCAAATCCATTAACCCCACCATTAATATTATCGGCGTGCAGGCTGAAAATGTGCACGGCATGACGGCTTCGTTTCGCGCCGGGAAAATAACCAGCCATCGCACCACGGGAACGCTGGCGGACGGCTGTGACGTCTCACGCCCCGGTGATTTAACCTTTGCGATCGTCAATGCATTAGTCTCAGATATGATTCTGGTCAGCGAAGATGAAATTCGTCACAGCATGTTAGCGCTCATCCAGCGTAATAAGATTATTGCCGAAGGGGCAGGGGCGCTGGCCACTGCCGCATTATTAAGCGGTAAGCTCGACGATATTATTAAAGGACGGAAAACCGTCAGCCTTATTTCCGGGGGGAATATCGATCTCTCGCGGGTCTCTTCTATTACCGGCTCCGGTGAATTTTGACATCATAAAAGGATATTTTATGAGCACAACTGACAGCACAATTATCAGCCAGAACGAAAATGCGCGTTGGCGTAAATCCGATACCACCTGGACGCTGGGATTATTCGGCACGGCCATCGGTGCCGGGGTGTTATTCTTCCCGATCCGCGCCGGTTTCGGCGGCTTAATACCCATTCTCTGCATGCTGGTACTGGCGTACCCGATTGCCTTTTTCTGCCATCGCGCGCTGGCGCGACTGTGTCTGTCAGGAAGTAACGTATCGGGCAATATTACCGAAACCGTGGAAGAGCATTTCGGTAAAACCGGCGGCGTGGTGATCACCTTTCTCTACTTCTTCGCCATCTGCCCGCTGCTGTGGATCTATGGGGTGACTATTACCAACACCTTTATGACTTTCTGGGAAAATCAGCTCCAGCTGATGCCGCTTAATCGTGGCGTGGTAGCGCTGGCGTTACTGCTGTTGATGGCGGTGGTGATCTGCTTCGGCAAGGATCTGATGGTCCGGGTGATGAGCTGGCTGGTGTTCCCGTTTATCACCAGCCTGGTGCTGATCTCCCTGTCGCTGATCCCTTACTGGAACAGCGCGGTGGTGGACCAGGTTAATATGAGTGAGATTTCACTGCTCGGCCATGATGGCATTCTGGTGACCGTCTGGCTCGGCATCTCCATTATGGTGTTCTCGTTTAACTTCTCGCCGATTGTCTCGTCTTTTGTGGTCTCCAAACGCGAAGAGTACGACGCGGCGTTCGGCAGGGATTATACCGAGCGCAAGTGCTCACAGATTATCTCCCGCGCCAGCGTGCTGATGGTGGCGGTGGTGATGTTCTTTGCTTTCAGCTGCCTGTTTACCCTGTCGCCGCAGGATATGGCAGACGCCAAAGCGCAAAATATTCCGGTGCTCTCTTATCTGGCAAACCACTTCGCCGCCATGTCCGGCAGCAAGTCCTCCTTTGCCACCGCGCTGGAATACGGCGCATCCATAATTGCGCTGGTCGCCATTTTCAAATCCTTCTTCGGCCATTATCTCGGCACCCTCGAAGGACTGAACGGGCTGGTGGTGAAGTTTGCGTACAAAGGCGATAAAACCCGCGTCTCTACCGGCAAACTGAACACCATCAGCATGCTGTTTATCATGGGCTCCACGTGGATTGTGGCCTATGCGAACCCGAATATTCTCGATCTCATTGAAGCGATGGGCGCGCCTATTATTGCTTCGCTGCTGTGCCTGCTGCCGATGTATGCGGTGCGCAAAGTCCCCGGGCTTGCGAAATATCAGGGTAAAGCCGACAACCTGTTCGTGACCCTCATCGGCCTGCTGACCATCCTTAACATCCTCTACAAACTCGTCTGAACGGTTAAAAATGCCACGGCGGAGAGGGAAACCTCTCCGTTAATTCGTTGAAATCTGGCAGATGATCTTTTTTATGGTTACCCTTTGTTGACCTGCCTCACGCCAGTAACGTGAGCGTGACGCTTTTTTGGCAAGAAAAAAAGGAACCGTAAATGGACGATCTTAACGTGGTTGGTAGCATCAATAGCGCAGGGGGATGGCTGGTACATAATCAGGCATTACTGCTGAGTTATGCGGTGAATATCGTGGCGGCTATCGCCATCATCATCATCGGGATGATCATCGCGCGTATCATTTCCAACGGCCTCAACCGCCTGATGCTGGCGCGACATATTGACGCCACTGTGGCTGACTTTTTATCGGCGCTGGTGCGCTACGGCGTTATTGCCTTTACGCTGATTGCCGCGCTGGGGCGCGTCGGGGTGCAAACCGCCTCGGTGATCGCCGTGCTGGGTGCCGCCGGTCTGGCTGTGGGTCTGGCCTTACAAGGCTCGCTGTCGAACCTCGCCGCAGGCGTGCTGCTGGTAACCTTCCGTCCGTTCCGCGCGGGGGAATATGTTGATTTGGGCGGCGTGGCCGGTACCGTGCTGCACGTGCAAATCTTCTCTACCACGCTGCGCTCCGCCGATGGCCGTTTCGTGGTGATCCCGAATGGTAAAATCATTGCCGGGAACATCATTAACTTCTCCCGTGAGCCGGTGCGCCGCAACGAGTTTATCATCGGCGTGGATTACGACGCGGATATCGATCTGGTCAAAAAGCTGCTGACGGAGATCATTGAATCGGACGATCGTATTCTGAAAGATCGCGAAATGACCGTGCGCATGAACGAACTGGGCGCGTCGTCCGTGAACTTTGTGATCCGTGTCTGGAGCAACAGCGGCGATCTGCAAAGCGTTTACTGGGATGTACTGGAACGTATTAAAAAGACGTTTGATGCCAACGGTATTAACTTCCCGTATCCGCAGATGGATGTGCATCTGAAGCGCGATAAGGCGGAGAAGCAGGCAGAAGCTGAAGCCTGAACTGAGCATTAATGCCCGGCGTCATTGCCGGGCGACGACGCTGTCTTGCCCGGCCTACAGGTCATACACCGGCCGGGCAACCTATTATTAACTTCACTTATCCCCGATTAAAATTATCCATTTCCGCTAATAACTCACGCCCGGTATAGTCGCCGCATTCTTTAGCAGCGTGAGTAGTCAACATGTTAACTTATTATATTCAAGGGCTTGCCCTCGGCGCGGCCATGATTTTACCTCTCGGTCCACAAAATGCCTTTGTGCTGAATCAGGGCATTCGCCGTCATCACCATTTACTGGTCGCCTCGCTGTGCGCGGTGAGCGATTTGCTGCTGATTTGTGCAGGGATCTTTGGCGGCAGCGCATTGCTGATGCAGTCGCCGTGGCTGCTGGCTATCGTCACCTGGGGCGGCGTGGCGTTCTTGCTGTGGTACGGCTTTGGCGCGCTGAAGACGGCGCTCGGCAGCCAGCCTGAACTCGCCAGTGACGAGGTTTTAAAGCAGGGCCGCGGGCGGATCATCGCCACCATGCTCGCCGTGACCTGGCTTAATCCTCATGTTTATCTCGATACCTTTGTGGTGCTCGGCAGCCTGGGCGGGCAACTGGCCGATACGCCAAAACGCTGGTTTGCCCTTGGCACCATCAGCGCCTCGTTCCTGTGGTTTTTCAGCCTTGCGTTGCTGGCAGCCTGGCTTGCTCCGCGTCTGCGCACGGCCACGGCACAACGTATCATCAATACGCTGGTGGGCCTGGTGATGTGGTTTATCGCCTTCCAGCTGGCGCGCGAAGGCATCCACCATTTGCAGGCGTTGTGGTAATCAGACCATACCTTATGGACAAGTGCGCTGAAATGGCTAAGCTTGCTCGCAGAAGCCTGTATTTTTGGGCGATAGTCATGACATGGAGGAACTACAGTGAAGTTTAACGTTATAGCCCTGGCAGCAATGGTTGGATTAGGTGCGATGTCGGTACAGGCAAATGAATTGCCGAACGGGCCGCACATCGTTACTTCGGGCACGGCGAGCGTCGATGCGGTTCCGGATATTGCCACCCTGGCAATTGAGGTCAACGTAGCGGCTAAGGATGCGGCCTCTGCCAAGAAACAGGCAGACGATCGCGTGGCACAGTATCTGGGTTTCCTTGAGAAAAACGGCGTTGCCAAGAAAGACATCAACTCCGCCAACCTGCGCACCCAGCCGGATTACGACTATCAGGACGGCAAAAGCATTCTGAAAGGCTACCGCGCGGTGCGGAGTGTGGAAGTTACCCTGCACGAGCTGGACAAACTCAACTCGCTGCTCGATGGCGCGCTGAAAGCCGGTCTGAACGAAGTCCGTTCAGTCACCCTGGGCGTGGCACAGCCGGAAGAGTACAAAGACAAAGCGCGTAAAGCGGCAATTGACGATGCGAAGCATCAGGCTGAACAGCTGGCAGCAGGCTTTAACAGCAAGCTGGGTCAGGTGTACAGCGTGCGCTACCACGTTTCCAACTATCAGCCGACCCCGATGGTCCGCATGATGAAAGCCGACGCAGCCCCGGTCTCTGCTCAGGAAACCTACGAGCAGCCGACCATCCAGTTTGACGATCAGGTGGATGTGGTGTTTGAACTGCAACCAGGTGCGAACACAGCACCGGCACAGTCCACCCCTGCCAGCGAGTCGGCTCCGGCAGCGCAGTAAGGTTAGTTGTGTGCCGGGTGGCGCTTACGCTTACCCGGCCTACATCCATACGCAGGCCCGGCAAGCACAGCGCCGCCGGGCAAAATCCTAATCCTGACGCAATACCCGATGACCGTGCGCGAGCAGCGCGTCGGTGACGTTGCGCATCATGCGGCTTTCTGGTGCAAAGCGGTGCCAGTAGAGCATCCGGCGCTGGAACAGGCCTGGCGTCAGGTCGATCAGCTCGCCGCTGTCTAACTCTCTTTCGATTTGCAAATGCGGGATCATGCAACAGGTGGTGCCCTGTCGCGCCAGCTGTACGAAGGCTTCCGAGGAGTTAACGATATGGCACGGCACGCTGCCCGGCGGCAGGTCGAAATTCTGCTGTAAAAACGCCTGATGCATATCATCCAGATGGTCGAACGCTACAGCCGGGGCTTTCAGTAGAGCCTGGCGGGTCACGCCGTTCGGAAAATAGCGCTCGGCAAAGGCTTTCGAGCCAACAAACAGGTAATCCAGCGCGCCCAACTGATCCACGAGGCAGCTTGGCAGTGCCTGTGGCTGGATCGACACCGCGCCGACCACTTCACCACGGCGTAGCCGCTCCTGGGTGCGGGTTTCGTCTTCAACCTGCAAATTCAGGCGGATCGGCGAATCGGCCAGCACCGGGGCCAGCGCCGGTAACAGCCAGGTTGCCAGACTGTCGGCGTTGACCGCCAGCGACAGCAGCAGCGGCGTTGAACCTATCTGCTCATCCCCGAGCCACTCCTCTTCCAGCAGCTCTACCTGACGCAGCAACGCCAGCAGTTTTTGCCCCTGTTCGGTCGGGCGCGGCGGCACGGTACGCACCAGCAACGGCTGACCAAACATATTCTCAAGCTGTTTAATGCGCTGAGAAACGGCGGACTGAGTGATACACAGCTTTTGCGCGGCGCGCTCAAAGCCACGCTCCCGGATGACCGCGTCAAGCGCCTGTAATGTTCTGTAGTCAGGACGTTTCATTGCAATAACTTTATCCCCGTTTGTGATTAGGCGCACTATGACATAATTTTGGCGTCCTGGCGGGATGCATTTATAATGCGCACAGGATTTTCTCACCACAGGCCAATGATCATGACGCAGGATGAACTGAAAAAAGCAGTTGGATGGGCGGCGCTAAAATACGTTGAACCGGGCACTATCGTCGGGGTGGGCACCGGCTCCACGGCGGCGCACTTTATTGACGCGCTGGGCACTATGAAAGGCCAGATTGAAGGCGCGGTGTCCAGCTCCGATGCCTCTACGGCGAAACTGCAAAGCCTTGGCATTCACGTTTTTGATCTCAATGAAGTTGATCGTCTGGGCGTGTACGTTGACGGCGCTGATGAAATCAACGGTCAGATGCAGATGATCAAGGGCGGTGGTGCGGCCCTGACCCGCGAGAAAATTATCGCGTCGGTGGCGGACAAATTTATCTGCATCGCCGATGCCTCCAAAGAAGTGGCGATCCTCGGCGCGTTCCCGCTGCCGGTGGAAGTGATCCCGATGGCCCGCAGCGCCGTAGCGCGTGAACTGGTCAAGCTCGGCGGTCGTCCGGAATATCGTCAGGGCGTGGTGACCGATAACGGCAACGTGATCCTCGATGTACACGGCCTGGAGATCATCGATCCCATCGCGCTGGAAAATGCCATCAACGGCCTGCCGGGCGTGGTGACGGTAGGGCTGTTCGCCAACCGTGGCGCGGATGTTGCGCTGATTGGCACCGCCGACGGCGTGAAAACCATCGTAAAATGATCTGACGGGGAGCATGCCTCCCCGTGAAAAAAAATTTGCGCGCCAGATTTTGGTGACATGTATCACGTTTTTAAACCTGCTCTGATTTTCCTGCCGCAATCGTTTTCTTTTCCAGCATTTTCCTCTGCCAAATTCCGCTGTATGACTTTTCTTCAGAGCGCCGACGCAAACGTTCATATTGCTGCAATAGTTTTTTTTGATATGTTGGCTAAAGCGAACACACACATAAGTTAAGACAAACAGGGTCGGGGAAATGGCAAAAGTATCACTGGAAAAAGACAAAATTAAGTTTCTGCTGGTGGAAGGGGTGCATCAAAAAGCAATCGATAGCCTTCGCGCCGCGGGTTACACCAACATCGAATTCCACAAAGGGGCGCTGGACAGCGAACAGCTGAAAGCCTCCATCCGTGATGCCCATTTCATCGGCCTGCGATCCCGTACTAACCTGACGGAAGAGATTTTTGCGGCGGCAGAAAAACTGGTCGCTGTGGGGTGCTTCTGCATCGGCACCAACCAGGTAGATCTGAATGCCGCAGCGAAACGCGGTATTCCGGTATTTAACGCGCCTTTCTCTAATACCCGCTCGGTCGCGGAGCTGGTGATCGGTGAGCTGCTGCTGTTAATGCGCGGCATTCCGGAAGCCAACGCCAAAGCGCACCGTGGCATCTGGAACAAGCTGGCGACCGGCTCTTATGAAGCGCGCGGCAAAAAACTCGGCATTATTGGCTACGGCCATATCGGTACGCAGCTGGGGATCCTGGCGGAATCGCTGGGGATGCACGTCTTTTTCTACGACATCGAAAACAAACTGCCGCTCGGTAACGCGACCCAGGTTCAGCATCTCTCCGACCTGCTGAACATGAGTGACGTGGTGAGCCTGCACGTACCGGAAAACGCCTCCACCAAAGATATGATGGGCGCGGAACAACTGGCGCTGATGAAACCGGGTTCGCTGCTGATTAACGCCGCGCGCGGCACGGTAGTGGATATTCCAGCGCTATGCGAAGCGCTGCGCAGCAAACACCTGGCGGGGGCGGCTATCGACGTGTTCCCGACGGAACCGGCCACCAACAGCGATCCGTTTAACTCTCCGCTGTGTGAATTCGACAACGTGCTGCTGACGCCGCACATCGGCGGCTCCACGCAGGAAGCGCAGGAAAATATCGGCCTCGAAGTGGCGGGTAAACTGGCGAAATACTCTGATAACGGCTCCACGCTGTCGGCGGTGAATTTCCCGGAAGTGTCGCTGCCGCTGCACGGCGGGCGTCGTCTGTTGCATATCCATGAAAACCGTCCTGGCGTGCTGACCGCGATTAACCAGATTTTTGCCGAGCAGGGCGTGAACATCGCCGCACAGTATCTGCAAACCTCGCCGCAGATGGGCTATGTGGTGATTGATATCGAAGCGGAAGATGATGTGGCAGAGAAAGCGCTCTATAGCATGAAGGCCATTCCGGGCACCATTCGCGCCCGTCTGCTCTACTGATTTCCCCTCATCATGACCCTCTCCCCAGGGAGAGGGTTTTTACCACGTCCACACTTTTGACGGCGTCACCACCGCCGGCAGCGGCACATCCCACTCTTCCACCGGCAGCTTTTCCACAAACTGACAATCATGGGCGTAACCCACCGGCGTCAACGCGTATTGCTGCCAGTTTTGCAGCGTGCGGTCGTAAAAGCCGCCGCCCATGCCCAGACGCTGCCCCTGCGCGTCAAACGCTACCAGCGGCGTGATCAGCACATCGAGCTTACTGAGCGGCAGCACATCGCGCACATCCAGCTTAGGCTCATAGATTTTCAGCCGGTTCATTACCAGATCGCTGTGCGGATGGTAATGCAAAAACAGCAGATTGCCGGGGCTGAAGGGGTGCAGTACGGGCAGATAGACCTGTTTGCCGCTGCGCCATAGCTGATCGATAAGCGGGCGGGTATCCAGCTCACCATCAAAAGACAAAAACAGCGCGACGGTGCGGGCCATCACCACGGGCGGAAACGCCATCATGCGGGCTGCGGCCTGTTCGGCAAAGTGTGCTTGTTGATCGGCGGTCAATGCGCGACGGCGCAGGCGAATATGCTGACGGATAGTCTGACGAGGTGAAACCGGAAGTGTTGATTGCGTCATGATAACGGACAGAACAGGTAGTAGTAGAAGAAGGGGGGATCTCCGAGATGCCGCCGCAGGCTGTAACCCTTGAACCCTTGGTTCAAGGTGAATGTGTCGTCACAGTTTTAAGGCTTCTCGGACGAACCGAGCATGCTCACCAACCGTGGAGCGCCACATTCTTGTGGTATGAAATATCGGCTCAGGGGACTGGCCCGCTTGCGAACATCTCAGAGAAATTTTTTCTTCACGGTCACTCTACCATAGTAGACCCTGAAGTGTTATTCAAACTTCGGCCCCGGCCTTTCTGTTATGCGACCCTGATCAAGCAATGCCTGTTCGATGGTCTGCTGTAACATCCGAATACGCTGTTCCATATTGGCGGCGTAGTCGCGGGTTTTTGCCTTTTCCTGAGCAAGTTCGTAGCTGATGTTCAACGCGGCGATGAAAACCAGCTGCTCAGTATTTGTGACTCTAGTGCGTACTTTCAGATCTTGCAACCGCTGATTCAGATCTTCCGCAGCCTGATTCAAAGCATCCCTTTGTTCAGGTGGGCAATTCACTCGCAGTGAACGGCCAAAAATTTGGATATCGACGGGTTCTGCAGACATGCCACCTTCCTGCTGTTTGACTGCGCTCTGCCTTCCCAGCCGAGCCCTGGCTGCGAAGGGGCGTCACTATAGCTACCCTGATGAGAGGATTCAAGCCCTTTGTCCGCCATAAATACATTGCCTGACGTGAGGCCTGACGGGTATATCACCAGGGTCCAAAGTGGTAGCATACCATGAATATTCCTCCCAACGACGACGAATGCGCATGTCAATACAGAACGAAATGCCTGGTTACAATGAACTTAACCAGTTACTCAACCAACAGGGCGTTGGCTTAACCGCGGCGGAAATGCACGGTCTGATTGGCGGGATGCTCTGCGGCGGCAACAAAGACACCTCCTGGCAACCGCTGCTGCATGACCTGACAAACGAAGGTCTGGCCTTTGGACACGAGCTGGCGGAAGCCTTACGCAAGCTGCACGCCGCCACCAGCGACGCGCTGGAAGACGATGGCTTCCAGTTCCAGCTGTTTCTGCCGGATGGCGACGAGGTCACCGTTTTCGAACGGGCCGACGCCATGGCAGGCTGGGTAAACCACTTCCTGTTGGGACTGGGCGTCACGCAGCCTAAACTGGATAAAGTGACCGGGGAAACTGGCGAGGCGATCGACGACCTGCGCAACATCGCGCAACTGGGTTACGACGAAGACGAAGACCAGGAAGAGCTGGAGATGTCACTGGAAGAGATCGTCGAGTACGTGCGCGTCGCTGCGCTGCTGTGCCACGATACGTTCACCCGACCACAGCCAACCGCACCGGAAATTCGTAAGCCCACGCTACACTAAACTGTCTTGTTGAATAGGGAGATGTCATGACACAGCTTGAATTTCTTCGTCGCCGTCAGGCCTTACTGGCACAGATGGCGCCTGCCAGCGCGGCACTGATCTTCGCCGCGCCGGAAGTGACCCGCAGCGCCGACAGTGAATATCCCTATCGGCAGAGCAGCGACTTCTGGTATTTCACCGGCTTTAACGAGCCGCAGGCCGTGCTGGTGCTGATTAAAAGCGATGACACCCATAATCACAGCGTTCTGTTTAACCGCCTGCGCGATAAAACCGCCGAGATCTGGTTCGGTCGCCGTCTCGGACAGGACGCTGCCCCGGAAAAACTGGGCGTCGATCGCGCGCTGGCGTTCAGCGAAATCAACGAGCAACTCTATCAACTGCTGAACGGTCTCGACGTGGTGTACCACGCGCAGGGTGCCTATGCCTGGGCAGATGAGATCGTCTTTGCCGCGCTGGATAAACTGCGTAAAAGCGCGCGGCAGAATCTGACCGCGCCAGCGACAATGACCGACTGGCGTCCGATGGTGCACGAAATGCGCCTGTTCAAATCCGCCGAAGAGATCGAGGTGATGCGCCGCGCCGGGGAAATCAGCGCGCTGGCCCATACCCGCGCCATGCAGGTCTGTCGTCCGGGGATGTTTGAATACCAGCTGGAAGGGGAAATTCTGCACGAATTCACCCGTCACGGCGCGCGCTTCCCGTCCTATAACACCATTGTCGGCAGCGGCGAAAACGGCTGCATCCTGCACTACACCGAAAACGAAAGTGAAATGCGCGATGGCGATCTGGTGCTGATTGACGCGGGCTGCGAATACCAGGGCTACGCCGGCGATATTACCCGCACCTTCCCGGTCAACGGCAAATTTACGCCTGCCCAGCGCGCTATCTATGACATCGTGCTGGAGTCGCTGGAAACGGCGCTGCAACGCTTCCGTCCGGGCGTCTCCATTCAGGATGTTACCGCCGACGTGGTGCGCATCATGATCACCGGGCTGGTGAAGCTCGGCATCCTGAAAGGCGAAATCGACCAGCTGATTGCCGATAACGCGCACCGTCCATTCTTTATGCATGGCCTCAGCCACTGGCTGGGACTGGATGTGCATGACGTGGGCGTTTACGGCGCGGATCGCTCTCGCGTGCTGGAGCCAGGTATGGTCATTACCGTTGAGCCAGGTCTGTATATCGCGCCGGATGCCGACGTGCCGGAAGCATACCGCGGCATCGGCATTCGTATTGAAGATGACATTCTGATCACCGAAGACGGCAACGAAAATCTCACCGCCAGCGTGGTAAAAAAAGCCGATGACATCGAGGCGCTGATGGCGGCAGCGAAACGCGCATGAGCGTGATTATTGTCGGCGGCGGCATGGCTGGCGCAACCCTGGCGCTGGCGATTTCACGCTTATCACAGGGAAAACTGCCGGTGCAGGTGGTGGAAGCCATCGCACCGGACGCCACGCGCCATCCGGGTTTTGATGCCCGCGCCATTGCGCTGGCGGCAGGCACCTGTCAGCAACTGGCGCGCGTCGGTATCTGGCAAAGGCTTGCCGACTGCGCTACACCTATTACCACCGTGCACGTCAGCGATCGCGGCCATGCGGGTTTTGTCACCTTGCAGGCGCAGGATTATCGCGTCGAGGCGCTAGGACAGGTGGTCGAACTGCACGACGTCGGCCAGCGCCTGTTTGCGATGCTGAAAAATGCACCCGGCGTAACGCTTCACTGTCCGGCACGGGTCAGCGCTTTTTCCCGCACGGAAAACGGCGTCAGCGTGACGCTGGAAAACGGCGAGCGGCTTGATGGCACGCTGCTGGTGGCCGCCGATGGATCCCGTTCGTCGCTCGGCTCGCAAAGCGGCATCACCTGGCAGCAGACGCCTTATCATCAGGCGGCGGTTATCGCCAACGTCACAGTGTCCGCGCAACAAGCTGGCCGCGCGTTCGAGCGCTTTACCGAGCACGGCCCGCTGGCGCTGCTGCCGATGACCCAGGGACGCTACTCGCTGGTCTGGTGCCATGCCGAAGACAAGCGCGATGAAGTGCTCGCCTGGTCTGATGAAAAATTCTGTCACGAGCTGCAAAAAGCCTTCGGCTGGCGGCTCGGGCGCATCGTACATGCCGGAACGCGCAGCGCGTATCCGCTGTCGCTGACCACCGCCTCGTCGTCCATTTCGCATCGCATGGTGCTGGTGGGAAATGCCGCCCAGACGCTGCATCCTATCGCCGGACAGGGGTTTAACCTCGGTATGCGCGACGTGATGACGCTGGCCGAAACGCTGACCAACGCGTGGGCCAGCCAGACGGACGTCGGGATGTATCCGGTGCTGTGCCAGTATCAAAAACGTCGTCAGGCCGATAAAGAGGCCACCATCGGCGTCACCGACGGGCTGGTGCATCTGTTCGCCAACCGCTGGGCACCGCTGGTCGCCGGGCGTAACGCCGGTCTGATGGCCATGGAATTATTTACCCCGGCACGCGATGTGCTGGCGCAGCGGACGCTGGGTTGGGTCGCGCGCTAAGGAGACATGAGTGCAAAGTGTAGATGTAGCAATTGTTGGCGGGGGCATGGTCGGACTGGCTGTGGCTTGTGGATTACAGGGCAGCGGACTGCGCGTGGCGGTGCTGGAGCAGAATGCGCCGGTGCCACTGGCTCCGGATGCGCCGCCTGAACTGCGCGTGTCTGCCATCAACGCCGCCAGTGAAAAACTGCTCACTCATCTGGGCGTCTGGTCTGACATTCTGGCGCAGCGCGTCAGCTGCTATCACGGAATGGAAGTGTGGGACAAAGACAGCTTTGGCCGCATCGCCTTCGACGACGAAAGCATGGGCTACAGCCATCTGGGGCACATTGTGGAAAACGCCGTGGTGCATCAGGCGCTGTGGCAAAAAGCACAGCAGAGCAGCGACATCTCGCTGATTACTCCGGCCACGCTGCAACAGGTCGCCTGGGGTGAAAATGACGCCTTCCTCACTATGCAGGACGGCAGTATGCTGACGGCGCGGCTGGTGGTAGGCGCAGACGGAGCCAACTCCTGGTTGCGGAACAAAGCTGATATCCCGATCACTTACTGGGATTACGGGCATCATGCGCTGGTGGCGACCATCCACACCGCCGATCCGCACAACGCCATCGCACGGCAGGTCTTCCATGGCGACGGCATTCTGGCTTTTCTGCCGCTGGCGGATCCGCATCTGTGTTCTATCGTCTGGTCGCTGCCACCGCTCGACGCGGAGAAAATGCAACAGGCCAGCACGGAAGACTTCAATCAGGCGCTATGCGTGGCCTTCGACAATGCCCTTGGCCTGTGTCAGGTAGAGAGCGAACGCCAGGTTTATCCTCTTACCGGACGCTATGCCCGTCATTTTGCCGGCCACCGTCTGGCGCTGGTTGGCGATGCGGCGCACACCATTCATCCGCTGGCGGGGCAGGGCGTGAACCTGGGCTTTATGGACGCGGCAGAACTGGTCAATGAACTGCGCCGTCTGCACCGCGAGGGCAAAGACATCGGGCAGCATCTCTATTTGCGCCGCTACGAGCGCAGCCGTAAACACAGCGCGGCAGTAATGCTTGCCGGAATGCAGGGCTTCCGTGGGCTGTTTGCCGGTAACCATCCGGCGAAAAAATTGCTGCGTGATATTGGCCTCAAGCTGGCCGACACGCTCCCTGGTGTGAAGCCGCAACTCATCCGTCAGGCGATGGGTCTCAACGACCTCCCCGAGTGGCTGCGATAACCGCTTTTTTGCCCACCGACTGAATTAAGATCTGCGTCACACTTTCCCTTCCCGGCAACGGGAAGGGCATCCTCATCTCATTTGAAATAATCTAATTTCACCCTCTTTTTCAGATTACTTTTTCTCATGTGCGGATTTTTCATTGTCGGGAAATTCTCATGCTTTTTGGTGAAAAATATCAGCTTATGCCAGAGTGGGGTCCATTTAACCATGTAAAGCGATGGTTAACGGCGCGTTATGTAGTTTTTTAAGCTGTGGAGCTTTACGGGTTTTTAGGTCATAAGCTAATGTGATGGCCCATTTTTACTTATGGTTTAGGGCGCTTTTCAATGATAAGTTCAGGCGAAAGGTAACGTTTGCGTCGGCAATCCACAATGAGGCTGACGCCGGGGGTCGTGGCGGTTTTTATGACCCGGGAAATCCTTAACAGCCCCGCTTATTCAATGAGGAAAAGATGGCTCAGCAGACTCCTTTGTTTGAACAACACACGCTATGTGGCGCGCGCATGGTGGATTTCCACGGCTGGATGATGCCGCTGCATTACGGATCCCAGCTCGACGAGCACCACGCGGTACGCCGCGATGCGGGCATGTTCGATGTGTCGCACATGACCATCGTTGATCTGAAAGGCACCCGTACCCGCGACTTCCTGCGTTACCTGCTGGCAAATGACGTTGCCAGACTCACCACCCCCGGCAAGGCGCTATACAGCGGCATGCTCAACGCCTCCGGCGGCGTGATTGATGACCTGATCGTGTACTTCTTCAGCGAAGACTTTTTCCGCCTGGTGGTTAACTCTGCGACCCGCGAAAAAGATCTCGCGTGGATCACAGAGCACGCCGCGCCTTACGGTATCGACATTACCGTACGCGATGACTTATCGCTGATCGCCGTTCAGGGCCCGAATGCTAAAGCTAAAGCCGCCACGCTGTTCAGCGACGAACAACGTGAAGCCGTCAACGGCATGAAGCCATTCTTTGGTGTGGAAACGGGCGAACTCTTTATTGCCACCACCGGCTACACCGGCGAGGCGGGTTATGAAATCGCCATGCCGAATGAAAAGGCCGCCGAATTCTGGCACGCGCTGGTAGAAGCAGGCGTTAAACCTTGCGGCCTGGGCGCGCGCGATACGCTGCGTCTGGAAGCGGGCATGAACCTTTATGGGCAGGAGATGGACGAAGGCATCTCCCCGCTGGCCGCCAATATGGGCTGGACCATCGCCTGGGAACCGGCAGACCGCGACTTTATTGGCCGCGAAGCGCTGGAAGTGCAGCGTGAAAAAGGCACCGAACAACTGGTCGGCCTGGTGATGACCGAAAAAGGCGTGCTGCGTAATGAACTGCCGGTGCGTTTCACCGACGCGGGCGGCAATCAGCAGGAAGGCATTATCACCAGCGGTACGTTCTCACCGACGCTGGGCTACAGCATCGCGCTGGCCCGCGTACCGGCAGGCATTGGCGATACCGCCATCGTACAGATCCGTAACCGCGAAATGCCGGTTACCGTCACCAAACCTGTTTTTGTGCGCATGGGTAAACCTGTCGCGTAACGCATTTTTATTGTGGAGAAATGTTTATGAGCAATGTACCGGCTGAACTGAAATACAGTAAAGAACACGAATGGCTGCGCAAAGAAGCGGATGGTAGCTACACCGTTGGCATCACCGAGCATGCGCAAGAGCTGCTGGGCGATATGGTGTTTGTTGATCTGCCTGAGGTCGGTGCGACCGTCAGTGCGGGCGACGATTGTGCTGTTGCCGAATCCGTAAAAGCGGCTTCCGATATTTATGCGCCGGTCAGCGGTGAGATCGTGGCCGTCAACGACGCGCTGAGCGATACCCCGGAGCTGGTGAACAGCGAGCCGTACAGCGGCGGCTGGATCTTCAAAATCAAAGCCAGCGACGAAAGCGAAGTTGCCGCTCTGCTGGACGCCAGCGCGTATGAAGCGCTGTTAGAAGACGAGTAAATCTCTGCTGGATCTTTCATTACCTTGTAGGCCCGGTAAGCGCCAGCGCCACCGGGCAAATCTGCCAGACCGTTTCAGGAACCCTCGCCCATGACACAGACGCTAAGCCAGCTTGAAAACAGCGGCGCATTCATTGAACGCCACATCGGACCGGATGCCACGCAGCAGCAAGAAATGCTGAACGCCGTGGGCGCAGAGTCCCTTAACGCGCTGATCGGCCAGATCGTGCCGAAAGATATTCAGCTGGATACCCCGCCGCAGGTGGGTGACGCCGCTACCGAATTTGCCGCACTGGCGGAGTTAAAAGCCATTGCCGGCCGCAACAAACGCTTTAAGTCTTATATTGGCATGGGTTACACCGCCGTGCAGCTGCCGCCGGTGATCCTGCGCAACATGCTGGAAAATCCAGGCTGGTACACCGCCTATACGCCGTATCAGCCGGAAGTCTCCCAGGGCCGTCTGGAAGCGCTGCTTAACTTCCAGCAGGTGACGCTGGATCTGACCGGACTGGATATAGCCTCCGCCTCGCTGCTCGATGAAGCGACCGCAGGCGCAGAAGCCATGGCGATGGCAAAACGCGTCAGCAAACTGAAAAACGCCAACCGTTTCTTCGTGGCTGCCGACGTACATCCGCAGACGCTGGACGTGGTGCGTACCCGCGCAGAAACCTTTGGTTTTGACGTGATCGTCGATGATGCCGACAAAGTGCTCGATCATCAGGACGTGTTCGGCGTGCTGTTACAGCAGGTGGGCACCACCGGCGACGTGCATGACTACAGCGCGCTGATCGCCGAACTGAAAGCCCGCAAAGTCATCGTCAGCGTTGCTGCCGACTTTATGGCGCTGGTGCTGTTAACCGCACCGGGCAAGCAGGGCGCAGATATCGTCTTCGGCTCTGCCCAGCGCTTTGGCGTACCTATGGGCTACGGCGGTCCACACGCGGCGTTCTTCGCTGCCAGAGACGAATTTAAACGCTCCATGCCTGGCCGTATTATCGGCGTGTCAAAAGATGCCGCCGGTAACACCGCGCTGCGCATGGCGATGCAGACCCGCGAGCAGCATATCCGCCGCGAGAAAGCGAACTCCAACATCTGTACCTCGCAGGTACTGCTGGCGAACATTGCCAGCCTCTACGCTGTTTACCACGGTCCGGCTGGCCTTAAACGTATTGCCGGTCGTATCCATCGCCTGGCGGATATTCTGGCAGCCGGCCTGCAACAGCATGGCCTCAAGCTGCGTCATGCCCATTACTTCGACACCCTGTGCGTGGAAGTGGCGGATAAAGCCGAGGTGCTGGCGCGTGCTGAAGCCCGTGAAATCAACCTGCGTAGCGACATCATTAACGCGGTCGGCATTACGCTGGATGAAACCACCACCCGCGAAGACGTGCAGGCTCTGCTGAGCGTGCTCACCGGTGTTGAGCAGAATGATGTTGATGCGCTGGATAAAAACGTTGCCCACGACAGCCGTTCCATTCAACCGACTATGCTGCGCGAAGACGCGATCCTGACGCATCCGGTGTTTAACCGCTATCACAGCGAAACCGAAATGATGCGCTACATGCATAGCCTTGAGCGCAAAGATCTGGCTCTCAACCAGGCGATGATCCCGCTCGGCTCCTGCACCATGAAGCTGAACGCCGCAGCCGAAATGATCCCGATTACCTGGCCTGAATTCTCAGAGCTGCACCCGTTCTGCCCGCCAGACCAGGCGGAAGGGTATCATCAGATGATCAACCAGTTATCCGACTGGCTGGTTAAACTCACCGGTTACGATGCCTTGTGCATGCAGCCAAACTCCGGCGCGCAGGGCGAATATGCCGGTCTGCTGGCGATCCGTCACTATCACGAAAGCCGCAACGAAGGGCATCGTGATATTTGTCTGATCCCAAGCTCCGCGCACGGTACTAACCCGGCGTCGGCGCAGATGGCGGGGATGCAGGTGGTGGTCGTGGCCTGTGATAAAAACGGCAACATCGATCTGAACGATTTGCGCGCCAAAGCAGAGCAGGCAGGCGACAATCTCTCCTGCATTATGGTGACTTACCCGTCCACCCACGGCGTGTATGAAGAGACCATCCGCGAAGTGTGTGAGATCGTCCACCAGTTCGGCGGCCAGGTGTACCTCGACGGCGCGAACATGAATGCGCAGGTGGGCATCACTTCGCCGGGCTTTATCGGCGCGGATGTTTCGCACCTTAACCTGCATAAAACCTTCTGCATCCCGCACGGCGGCGGCGGTCCGGGTATGGGGCCGATTGGCGTGAAAGCGCATCTGGCACCTTTTGTACCGGGTCACAGCGTCGTGCAAATCGAAGGCATGCTGACCCGTCAGGGCGCGGTATCCGCGGCCCCGTTCGGCAGCGCCTCTATTCTGCCGATCAGCTGGATGTATATCCGCATGATGGGCGCGGAAGGGCTGAAAAAAGCCAGCCAGGTGGCGATCCTTAACGCTAACTACATCGCCAGCCGCCTGAAAGACGCCTATCCTGTGTTGTACACAGGTCGCGACGGTCGCGTGGCGCACGAATGTATTCTGGATATTCGTCCGCTGAAAGAAGAGACCGGCATCAGCGAGCTGGACATCGCCAAGCGCCTGATCGACTACGGTTTCCATGCGCCGACCATGTCCTTCCCGGTGGCGGGCACGCTGATGGTTGAGCCGACGGAATCAGAAAGCAAAGTCGAACTGGACCGCTTTATTGATGCGATGCTGGCGATCCGCGCGGAAATCGACCGTGTGCAGGCAGGGGAGTGGACGCTGGAAGACAACCCGCTGGTGAATGCGCCGCACACGCAGCGCGAGCTGGTGGCGGAGTGGCAGCACGGTTACAGCCGCGAGCAGGCGGTGTTCCCGGCGGGACTGAACAACAAATACTGGCCGACCGTGAAACGTCTCGACGACGTTTACGGCGACCGTAATCTGTTCTGCTCCTGCGTGCCGATGAGCGACTACGAATAATTAATCCATGCTGTTCTGTGGGCCGGGTAAGCGCATGCGTCACCCGGCTTTTTTATTGGGAGAGAGAGTATGGCAATCGCACTGGTTACCGGCGGCAGCCGCGGGATCGGCAAAGCAACGGCGCTGCAACTGGCGCGCGAAGGGTATACGGTGGCGGTGAATTACCACCACAACATTCATGCCGCTACCGGGGTTGTGAACGAGATCGTGGCGGCAGGCGGTAACGCTTTTGCGCTGCGGGCCGACATCAGCGACGAAGCGCAGGTGCTGGCGATGTTTGACAGCATCGATCGCGAAGGCGAGCCGCTGACCGCGCTGGTCAATAACGCGGGCATTCTGTTTGAACAGAGCACCATCGAAAACCTGAGTGCCGAACGCATCAATCGCGTTCTGGCGACCAACGTCACCGGCTATTTTCTTTGTAGTCGCGAGGCGGTAAAACGCATGTCGCACAAACATGGCGGCACGGGCGGCGCCATTGTCAACGTCTCTTCCGCCGCGTCGCGCTTAGGTGCGCCAGGGGAGTATGTGGATTATGCCGCATCGAAAGGAGCGGTGGATTCGCTGACGACCGGCCTTGCGCTGGAAGTGGCAGCGCAGGGGATCCGCGTTAATGGCGTGCGTCCTGGCTTAATTTATACCGATATTCATGCCGACGGCGGCGAGCCGGGGCGTGTCGATCGCGTAAAGGCCTCGCTGCCGATGCAGCGCGGCGGTCAGCCCGAGGAAGTGGCACAGGCGATTGTCTGGTTACTGAGCGACAAGGCGTCCTATGTGACGGGGAGTTTTCTGGAGCTGGCGGGCGGGAAATAAACCGGCCTGAATGAATGCAGGCCGGGCCAGCACAAGCGCCGCCCGGCAAAATGAAACCCTGTAGGCCGGGTAAGCGTCAGCGCCACCCGGCAACGCTCATCAGAGATTCTCGCCGTTGCTGGCGATCACTTCTTTGTACCAGTTAAAGCTCTTCTTACGTGAACGGGACATGTCGCCGGTGCCATCGTCGTGCTTGTTCACATAGATAAAGCCATAGCGCTTGCTGTACTGACCGGTGGTGAAGGACACGCAGTCGATGCAGCCCCACGGGGTATAGCCCATCAGATCCACGCCGTCATAAGTCACCGCTTTGACCATCTCTTCGACGTGTGCACGCAGATAGTCGATGCGGTAATCGTCGTTGATGCTGCCGTCTTCTTCCACTTTGTCGTAAGCGCCAAAGCCGTTTTCCACGATGAACAGCGGTTTCTGGTAGCGCTCATACAGTTCACACAGCGCATAACGCAGGCCAACCGGGTCAATCTGCCAGCCCCAGTCGGAAGCCTTAACGTGCGGGTTCGGCACGCTGCCCTGGAAACCGGAAATGGCATCGCCGCTGCCGCCTTCTTCTTTCACAGCATTGGTCATGTAGTAGCTGAAGCCCAGATAATCGCAGGTACCTTCACGCAGGATCTGCTCGTCACCCGCTTCCATTTTGATGTTAAATTCCCGGCGTTCCCACTCGTTCAGCACATAGGATGGGTAGTAGCCACGCAGCTGTACGTCGGTAAAGACATAACGCTCACGCATAGATTCCTGCGCATACATCACATCTTCTGGCTTACAGGAGAACGGATACAGCGGCACCATCGCCAGCATGCAGCCAATTTTCATCTCCGGATTGATACGATGACCAATCTTCACCGCCATGGCGCTGGCCACAAACTGGTGATGCAGTACCTGGTACATGGTTTCTTCTGGATTGTCATGCTCGGTGTAGACCACGCCGGAGCAGCAGTAGCCGAACAGCGGCGCGCGCCAGTTACGCTGGTTGTTGATCTCGTTAAAGGTCATCCAGTATTTGACTTTATTCTTGTAGCGCTCGAACACCACTTCCGAGAAACGCACAAAGAAATCCACCACTTTACGGTTGGTCCAGCCGCCGTACTCCTGCACCAGATGCAGCGGCATCTCGAAGTGGGAGAGGGTGATCACGGGCTCAATGTTGTATTTGAGCAGCTCATCAAACATGTCGTCGTAAAACTGCAAGCCTTCTTCGTTCGGCTCAGCCTCATCGCCTTTCGGGAAGATACGAGTCCAGGCAATGGAGGTGCGGAAGCATTTGAAGCCCATCTCGGCAAACAGCTTGATGTCTTCTTTGTAATGGCTGTAAAACTCAACGGCTTCATGGTTGGGGTAGTATTTGCCCGGCACGACTTCACTGGTGATCTCTCGCGGTACGCCGTGCGCGCCGCCGGTCAGTACGTCACAAATGCTCGGGCCTTTGCCGCCTTTGTTCCAGCCGCCCTCAACCTGATGCGCCGCTACCGCGCCGCCCCATAAAAAGTCTTTCGGTAATGTCAGCTTTTTCATCGATCATTTTCTCGTTGTGTGCGGTAAATATGAATCTACCGGGCAGTTTCACTCTGAAAATGAGTCTAACAAAGGACGGGGAAATGTCACGATATAACAAATCACCGCTGCGGTGACTTGTTACATTGAAAAAACAGCCTGTTTTTTTATGCTAATTTCTTCGCCAGTTTACGGCCAAGGGATTCAAGAATATAAATAACCGGGATTTGCGTGGTGACATCATAAACACCGGCAATACGCATTTGCGGCGCATGCCAGGAAATATTGAAATCCGCCAGTTTTGCCAGCCGTGAATGCTCATGGCTGGTGATGGTCATTACTTTACAGTTATGCAGGCTGAACTGGCTGGCGAAGCGCAGGATCTCTTCAGTTTCGCCGGACACTGACAGCACAATCGCCAGCGCGTTTTTTGCCATATCGTTGGTCACCGGGAAATAAGGATCGTCAATATGGTTGCTGAATTTGCCGATATTGGAAAAGAACCGTGCGCCATATTTAGCAAGCGATCCAGAAGTGCCTGCGCCGACAAAAATAATACGTTCGGAAGCGAAAATAATATCAACAGCCTGATCCAGAAGCGTATCAAACTCATCGTTATTCACGCTTTTAAAAAAGCTGATGATCTCCCCGGCACCAAAATTTGCCTGCGGCGGTTCGTTCTGCTCTAAATATAATTTGTAGCGCACGCGGAATTCCGAATAGCCGTCGCAGTTCAGCTTGCGGCAAAAGCGCAGCACAGTCGTGGTGGAGACGCCAGCGGCATCAGCCAGCTCGCGAATGGTCATGTACATCACCTTGTCGCTATTCTTGATGACGTAGTGATAAACCATCATCTCAAGATTATTGAGGCTGGCGACAGCGGAGTGAGTAAACAGGGTCACGGGCTTGCAGGGTCCTTTACGGGCAACTGAACGGCTCTATGCTGCCACAAAACGGGCGAAACAGGAATCGGCCTGTGGCATGGGGAAGTAACCCGGAAAATGAACAGCTGTAACCTTAATAATGCCTGTAACCGCTGGAAGCGAAGCGGCTGAAAATTTTTTTAGCGAACAGGTGTGCACTGGAATCATTCTCAGTTACTCTGAACAGGTTATCGCCAGTGTCGCGTGTTTGTCATGCTCGCGCCCCAGAATGGCGATGTATTATCTTTGTTTTCCTGGAGTACGCCATGGTTGAAAAACCGCTTAACACCAAGGGATATTCAGTGGCTGAGGAAGTAGCCAACAGCATCAGTCACGGTATCGGGCTGGTGTTTGGGATTGTCGGGCTGATACTGCTGCTGGTGCAGGCGGTGGATAACCACGCCAGCGTCACGGCGATCACCAGTTTTACCGTTTACGGCGTCAGCATGATTGTGCTGTATCTGGCCTCCACGCTCTACCACGCCATACCGCATCCGCGGGCCAAAACCTGGTTAAAGAAATTTGACCACTGCGCCATCTATTTATTAATCGCTGGCACCTATACCCCCTTTTTACTGGTCGGGCTGGATTCACCGCTGGCGCGGGGCCTGATGATTGTTATCTGGAGCCTGGCCCTGCTGGGGATCCTGTTTAAGCTGACCATTGCGCACCGCTTTGAGATGCTGTCGCTGATCACCTATCTGGCGATGGGCTGGCTGTCGCTGGTAGTAATTTATGAAATGGTGATGAAGCTGGCCGTCGGCAGCGTGACGCTGCTGGCGGTCGGTGGCCTGGTCTATTCGCTGGGCGTCATTTTTTACGCCAGCAAGCGTATTCCGTATAACCACGCTATCTGGCACGGCTTTGTGCTGGGTGGCAGCGTCTGTCACTTCCTGGCGATTTATTTGTATATCGGCACAATGTAATCGGTAAGGTAATGGTAAGCCCGGCAAGCAACGCGGCGCCGGGCAAACCAGCCTGAATCAGGCTTCTTCTAACGAGTAGGGCAGCGGCTCGATAGCCAGCGTGAAGCTGTCATCACGCACACGGAACACGCTGTCCGGCTCCATATCGTTATTCATCACCACCTGCACCAGCAGGCGTCCATCTTCCAGTTGAGCGGCGGCGAGCACCGTGCCGGTACGACGCCAGTTTTCACCCAGTTTCATTTCCAGGTCTTCACCGGCTTCCGGTACCCGGCTGGCTTTGCCCGCCAGATACCACATCGCGCGCTTGTTCGCGCCGCGGAATTTCGCCCGCGCCACCATCTCCTGACCGGTATAGCAGCCTTTTTTAAAGCTGATGCCGCCCAGCGCCTGAATATTGGTGGCCTGTGGCAGGAACTGCGCGCTGTTAGCGGCATCGATCACCGGCAGACCGGCCTCAATGTTGAGCGCCAGCCATTGCTGACTGTTATTGAGCTGCGCTTCGCCACGCAGGGCCTCGGTAATGCGCTCCGCGGTCGCCACATCGGTCACCAGCAGGAAACGCTCCGCCGGGTGTTCAAACCACAGAATTTGCGTGACGCCATCCTGCACAACCTGCGTTTGCTGGTCGGGGAGGGTGGTAAACAGGTTGGTCAGCGCCGCACGGGCCTGGAAACCGGCTACGCCCAGCAGCACATGCTCGTCATCAGCGGCAATCGTTACCTTCGAGAAGACGGCGTACTTTTTCAGCTCGGTCAGTTGCGCTTCACGGATGCTGCGACGCTCAATCCACGCAAAGCCGTCGTTACGACGGAACAGACGCAGGTTGCTCCACATTTTGCCTTTGGCATCGCAATGGGCGACCAGCAGATGCTGATGTTCAGTTAACTGGGCCACGTCGTTGGTCACCTGGCCCTGCAGGTATTTTTCGCTGTCGGCACCGGTAATGGTTGCCAGCGCCCAGTCATCGAGCGTCATGAGCGTCAGCGGCAAACGCGCAGAGGCGCAGGGCAGACGCGGAGGAAACGGAGTAAAAGCCATAATGATGTCCTGGTTAGCTTAACGCTGTATGAAGGCTTAATGGTAAAAGAGCCGTGGTTCAATGCAAGCGGTAATCGCACGTTCCGCACAGCTTGCGAGTTTGTACGCAAAAAACGGTAAACCTTACATTTTTAGTGGTTTATTCTGGAAGCCTGCTTCCGAAGCCGAACATTCCGGTGAGGATTGGATCGAAAAAGCGTTACACTAGAAGCGTCCTTTAACGTCGCTATGCAGGAAAAGAACATGGATATTACTAACAAAGCCCGCATTCACTGGGCGTGCCGCAGAGGTATGCGTGAACTCGATATTTCCATCATGCCTTTCTTCGAACATGAATACGATTCGCTAAGCGATGATGACAAGCGGCTGTTTATCCGCCTGCTTGAGAGTGACGATCCGGATTTATTCAACTGGTTGATGAATCACGGTAAACCTGCGGATACGGAATTGCAGCGGATGGTACAGTTAATTCAGACACGGAATCGGGAACGTGGTCCTGTGGCAATCTGATTTACGCGTCTCATGGCGCTCGCAGTGGCTCTCTTTATTACTCCACGGGCTGGTGGCAGCGCTGGTGCTGCTTTTCCCCTGGCCGTTGAGCCTGACGCCGCTGTGGCTATTACTGCTTTCGCTGGTGGTGTTTGACTGCGTACGCAGCCAGCGCCGCATCAACGCCAGCCATGGTGAAATTAAACTGCTGATGGATTCGCGCCTGCGCTGGCAGGGTAAAGAATGGGAGATTACCGGCACGCCCTGGATGTTAAACAGCGGCATGATGCTGCGTTTACGTCGCAGCCCGGACAGCAAACGTCACCATTTGTGGCTGGCGGCAGACAGTATGGACACGCAGGAGTGGCGGGAGCTGCGCCGGATAATGCTTCAGCAACCGGCGCAGGAAAAGCACTGAGGATCAGGCGAAGTTTTCTGCCATTTCGCCGAGGATTTGCTCGCACCAGTTTTGCAGACGTTCTTCGCTTAAATCGTACTGATTGGTTTCATCCAGCGCCAGGCCGACAAACAGCTGCCCGTCAGCAATGACCGGTTTTGGACTGGTGAACTCATACCCTTCGGTAGACCAGTAGCCGATAAACTTCACCGCTTTGCTGGACAGTTTATCGTGCAGCATGCCGAGGGCGTCGAGGAACCATTCGCCATAACCGAGCTGGTCGCCCATGCCGTAGAGGGCAATCATTTTGCCATCAAGGTTTAGCGAATCCAGTTGATCCCAGATGGCTTCCCAGTCTTCCTGTAGTTCGCCGAAATCCCACGTTGGGATACCGAGGATCAGCACATCATACTGCTCCATCAGTGTTGGCGCGTCGTCTTTAAGGTTGTGCAGCGTCACCAGTTCCGGGCCGATAATGTCGCGAATTTTCTCGGCTGCCATTTCGGTATAGCAGGTACTGGAACCATAAAAAAGACCAATGTTCATAGCGTAAACGTCTCAATTCCTGATGTGGCTTTACGCACAGTGTACCAGAATCAATACGCATTCAGGCATAATGCACTGACGCAGAAAAGAAGGGGCAACGATGGAACAGGATCTCGCACGCATAGAACAATTTCTCGACGCCCTGTGGCTGGAACGCAATGTTGCTGAGAATACATTGAGCGCCTATCGTCGCGATCTGCGCATGCTTGTTGAGTGGCTGCACCATCGCAACAGTGATGTGCTCAGCGTGCAGCATGACGATTTACAGGCACTGCTGGCCGAGCGCGTCACGGGGGGGTACAAGGCCACCAGCTCTGCCCGTTTGCTAAGCGCAATGCGGCGCTTTTTCCAGTATCTGTACCGGGAGAAAGTGCGTTCTGACGATCCCAGTGCCGTGCTGTCATCGCCAAAACTGCCGCAGCGCCTGCCTAAAGATCTCAGCGAGGCGCAGGTTGACCGCCTGTTGCAGGCTCCCCTCACCGACCAGCCGCTGGAGTTACGTGACAAAGCCATGCTGGAAGTGTTGTATGCTACCGGCCTGCGCGTGTCAGAACTGGTCGGTTTGACCATGAGCGACATCAGTTTACGTCAGGGCGTGGTGCGTGTGATCGGTAAAGGTAATAAAGAACGGCTGGTACCGCTGGGCGAAGAAGCGGTCTACTGGCTGGAGAACTACCTTGAGCACGGGCGGCCCTGGCTTTTAAACGGTGCATCGGTTGATGTGGTGTTTCCCAGTAACCGCGCCCAACAAATGACCCGCCAGACCTTCTGGCATCGCATAAAACATTATGCCATTCAGGCGGGTATAGACAGCGAAAAGCTTTCGCCGCACGTGTTGCGACATGCCTTCGCCACGCATCTGTTAAACCATGGCGCTGATTTGCGCGTCGTGCAGATGCTGCTCGGGCACAGCGATCTCTCCACTACGCAGATTTATACGCATGTGGCAACGGAACGCTTGCGGCAACTCCATCAACAGCACCACCCACGCGCGTGATGCTGACTTATTAAGGATGTGAAATGAAAAAGAGTTTGATGATGTTCACCCTGCTGGCGGCGTTCAGTTCCGCGGTTCAGGCCGACGATGCGGCCATTAAGCAGACGCTGGCGAAGCTGGGCGTGCAGAGCACAGAAATCCAGCCATCGCCGATTAGCGGTATGAAAACCGTGCTGACCAACAGCGGCGTGTTGTACGTCACCGAAGACGGCAAACATATGATCCAGGGGCCGCTGTATGACGTGAGCGGCGCGCAGCCGATCAACACCACCAACAGCATGCTGATGACGCATCTCAACGCGCTGGAAAAAGAGATGATCGTGTATAAAGCGGCGAATGAAAAACACGTCATCACCGTGTTTACCGACATCACCTGTGGTTACTGCCATAAGCTGCATGAGCAGATGGCGGATTACAACGCGCTGGGCATCACCGTGCGCTATCTGGCCTTCCCGCGTCAGGGGATGCAGAGCGAAGCGGCGGACAACATGAAGGCCATCTGGTGCGCGAAAGATCGCAACAAAGCCTTTGACGATGCGATGGCGGGCAAAGGCGTGAAAGCGGCCAGCTGTGACATCGACATTGCCGACCAGTATGCGCTGGGCGTGCAGTTCGGCGTCAGCGGCACGCCG
This sequence comes from Enterobacter kobei, assembly GCF_018323985.1. GTDB lineage: Bacteria > Pseudomonadota > Gammaproteobacteria > Enterobacterales > Enterobacteriaceae > Enterobacter_D > Enterobacter_D kobei_A. The sequence goes on from NZ_AP024590.1 coordinate 886,854, forward strand.
GCGATTGTGCTGAGCAATGGCTATGTTGTGCCGGGCTATCAGGGCCCGCAGGAGATGAAAACCTTCCTGGACGAACATAAAAAACAGACCGGCGGTAAATAATTTTCGTGAAACTTCAGAGACAACTTCGCCGTCGCGAGCCGGATCCGGCGGCAAATCTGCCGGATAACCTGCCGCCCCTGTTACGCCGCTTATATGCCAGCCGCGGCGTGGTATCGCCTGCGGAACTGGAGCGCGGTGTGAAAGGCATGTTGCCCTGGCAGCAGCTAAGCGGTGTGGAGACGGCGGCGGAGCATCTGTATCAGGCGTTCAAGCAGGGGCTGCGCATCATGGTGGTCGGTGATTTTGATGCCGACGGCGCCACCAGCACCGCGCTGAGCGTACTGGCAATGCGCGCGATGGGCTGTCCGAATGTCGCCTATCTGGTGCCGAACCGCTTTGACGATGGCTACGGCTTAAGCCCGGAAGTGGTTGATCAGGCCCATGCCCGTGGCGCGCAGCTGATCCTCACCGTGGATAACGGCATTTCGTCTCATGCAGGCGTGGATCGCGCCCATGAACTGGGCATTCCGGTGCTGGTGACCGATCACCACCTGCCTGGCGACACGCTGCCAGATGCAGAAGCCATCGTTAACCCGAACCTGCGCGACTGCGCATTTCCGTCGAAATCGCTGGCGGGTGTCGGGGTGGCTTTTTACCTGATGCTGGCGCTGCGCACCCATCTGCGCGATCAGGGCTGGTTTGAAGCGCAGGGACTGGCGATCCCTAATCTGGCTGAACTGCTGGATCTGGTGGCGCTGGGCACCGTGGCTGACGTGGTGCCCCTCGACACAAACAACCGTATTCTCACCTGGCAGGGGTTGAGCCGTATCCGGGCGGGCAAGTGCCGTCCTGGCATCAAAGCCCTGCTGGAAGTTGCCAATCGTGACGCGCAAAAACTTGCAGCCAGCGATCTGGGCTTTGCTCTCGGTCCGCGCCTGAACGCCGCCGGACGACTGGATGACATGTCGGTCGGCGTGGCGTTGCTGCTGTGCGATAACGTTGGCGAAGCCCGCGTGCTGGCCAGCGAGCTGGATGCGCTAAACCAGACGCGCAAAGAGATCGAGCAGGGGATGCAGGCCGAAGCGCTGGCGCTGTGCGAAAAGCTGGAGCGCAGCAGCGAAGCGCTGCCGGGCGGGCTGGCGATGTATCATCCCGAATGGCATCAGGGCGTGGTCGGCATTCTTGCCTCCCGCCTGAAGGAGCGCTTTAACCGGCCGGTGATCGCCTTTGCCCCCGCAGGCGAAGGCCTGCTGAAAGGCTCGGGCCGTTCTATTCAGGGGCTGCACATGCGCGATGCGCTGGAGCGCCTGGATACGCTCTATCCTGGCATGATGATTAAATTCGGCGGCCATGCGATGGCTGCCGGGCTGTCGCTGGAAGTGGCGCGTTTCGACGAGTTCCAGCAGCGCTTTGGCGCGCTGGTGACCGAATGGCTGGATCCGGCGCTGTTGCAGGGGGAGATCGTGTCCGATGGCCCGCTGGAGGCGCAGGAGATGACCCTCGGCGTTGCCGAAATGCTGCGTGATGCCGGGCCGTGGGGACAGATGTTCCCGGAACCGCTGTTTGACGGCCATTTTCGCCTGTTGCAGCAGCGTATTGTTGGCGAACGTCATCTGAAAGTGATGGTCGAGCCGATCGGCGGCGGTCCGCTGCTCGATGGCATCGCCTTTAATGTCGATACCAGCCTCTGGCCGGACAACGGCGTGCGCGAGGTGAACCTCGCCTACAAACTGGATGTAAACGAGTTCCGTGGCAATCGCAGCGTTCAACTGATCATCGACGACATCTGGCCAATTTAGCGCCAGTATTCGCTATAAAACAGGGCGTAATTCCGGTAGAATTCCGCCCTTATAACCGCATTTTGACAAGTCCAATAAAAGAAAACAGACCATGTTTGAAATCAATCCGGTAAAAAACCGCATTCAGGACCTCACAGAGCGCTCGGACGTTCTTAGGGGGTATCTTTGACTACGATGCCAAGAAAGAGCGTCTGGAAGAAGTAAACGCCGAGCTGGAACAGTCGGACGTATGGAACGAACCTGAACGCGCTCAGGCGCTGGGTAAAGAGCGTTCCTCCCTCGAAGCCATCGTTGAAACGCTGGATCAAATGAGCCAGGGTCTGGAAGACGTTGCCGGCCTGCTTGAGCTGGCCGTAGAAGCTGACGACGAAGAAACCTTCAACGAAGCCGTGGCTGAACTGGACGGTCTGGAAGAGAAGCTGGTACAGCTTGAATTCCGCCGTATGTTCTCCGGTGAATATGACAGCGCCGACTGCTACCTGGATATCCAGGCGGGCTCCGGTGGCACCGAAGCGCAGGACTGGGCAAGCATGCTGACCCGTATGTACCTGCGCTGGGCGGAAGCACGCGGCTTCAAAACTGAAATTATCGAAGAGTCGGAAGGTGAAGTGGCGGGTATCAAATCCGTGACCATCAAGATTTCCGGCGATTATGCCTACGGCTGGCTGCGTACCGAAACCGGCGTTCACCGCCTGGTGCGTAAGAGCCCGTTTGACTCCGGCGGCCGCCGTCACACCTCGTTCAGCTCCGCGTTTGTCTACCCGGAAGTGGATGACGATATTGATATCGAAATCAACCCGGCAGACCTGCGTATCGACGTTTACCGCGCCTCCGGTGCGGGTGGTCAGCACGTTAACCGTACTGAATCGGCGGTGCGTATCACGCACATTCCGACCAACACCGTCACGCAGTGCCAGAACGACCGCTCTCAGCATAAGAACAAAGACCAGGCCATGAAGCAGATGAAAGCGAAGCTTTATGAACTGGAAATGCAGAAGAAAAACGCTGAGAAGCAGGCGATGGAAGACAACAAGTCCGACATCGGCTGGGGCAGCCAGATCCGTTCTTATGTGCTGGACGACTCCCGCATCAAAGACCTGCGTACCGGTGTAGAAACCCGTAATACGCAGGCGGTGCTGGATGGCAGTCTGGACCAATTTATTGAAGCAAGTTTGAAAGCAGGGCTATGAGGAACCAACATGTCTGAACAACAAGCACAGGGCGCTGAAACCGTAGTTGATCTGAACAATGAACTGAAAGCTCGCCGCGAAAAGCTGGCACAACTGCGTGAGCAGGGTGTTGCGTTCCCGAACGATTTCCGTCGCGATCATACCTCTGACCAGCTGCACGCCGACTACGACGCCAAAGAGAATGACGAGCTGGAAGCGCTCGGCATCGAAGTTGCCGTTGCTGGCCGTATGATGACCCGCCGTATCATGGGTAAAGCCTCGTTCGTGACGCTGCAGGACGTGGGCGGTCGTATTCAGCTGTACGTCTCCCGTGACGATCTGGCGGAAGGCATCTACAACGAGCAGTTCAAAAAGTGGGATCTCGGTGACATCCTCGGCGCGCGCGGCAAGCTGTTCAAGACAAAAACCGGCGAGCTGTCCATCCACTGCACCGAGCTGCGTCTGCTGACGAAAGCGCTGCGCCCGCTGCCGGACAAATTCCATGGCCTGCAGGATCAGGAAGCGCGCTATCGTCAGCGCTACCTGGATCTCATCGCTAACGAAGAATCCCGTAACACCTTCAAGATCCGCTCGCAGATCATGGCCGGTATCCGCCAGTTCATGGTGAGCCGCGACTTTATGGAAGTGGAAACCCCGATGATGCAGGTCATCCCGGGCGGTGCTTCTGCACGTCCGTTTGTGACACATCACAACGCGCTGGATCTGGACATGTACCTGCGTATCGCGCCGGAACTGTACCTCAAGCGTCTGGTGGTTGGCGGCTTCGATCGCGTGTTCGAGATCAACCGTAACTTCCGTAACGAAGGCATCTCCGTTCGCCATAACCCTGAGTTCACCATGATGGAACTCTATATGGCCTACGCGGATTACAAAGATCTGATCGAGCTGACCGAGTCCCTGTTCCGCACCCTGGCGCAGGATATTCTCGGCAGCACCATAGTGCCTTACGGCGATCAGACCTTCGATTTCGGCAAGCCGTTCGAAAAACTGACTATGCGCGAAGCGATCAAGAAATACCGTCCGGAAACGGATCTGGCCGATCTGGATAACTTTGACAGCGCGAAAGCCATTGCGGAAAGCCTGGGCATCAAAGTTGAGAAGAGCTGGGGCCTGGGCCGCATCGTGACGGAGATCTTCGAAGAGACCGCCGAAGCGCATCTGATCCAGCCGACCTTCATCACCGAATATCCGGCAGAAGTGTCTCCGCTGGCGCGTCGTAACGATGAAAACCCGGAGATCACCGATCGCTTTGAATTCTTCATCGGTGGTCGTGAAATCGGTAACGGCTTTAGCGAGCTGAACGATGCGCAGGATCAGGCGAAACGCTTCCAGGATCAGGTTGACGCGAAAGCGGCGGGCGACGACGAAGCGATGTTCTTCGACGAAGACTACGTTACCGCGCTGGAGCACGGCCTGCCGCCGACCGCTGGCCTCGGCATTGGTATCGACCGTATGGTGATGCTGTTCACCAACAGCCACACCATCCGCGACGTGATCCTCTTCCCGGCTATGCGCCCGGTTAAATAATCACGCGTAATACGAATAAGCCCTGGCAGCAATGCCGGGGCTTTTTTTATGCGGCAGCGAAAACACGTAGCCGTTCACGCACCTCAGGCCGGGCGACCTGCTGCACCATCCACGGGCTAAACGCCCAGGGCGTGGCATCCACGGCGCAGAACAGCGCTTCCAGCGTCACCCACTGATAATCCATCACTTCATCGGCGTTGACCGCCAGCGGCGTGGTGATGCGCGCGGCGAACACCGGACAAACTTCGTTTTCGACAATGCCCGAGGGATCGGTCTCGCAGTAGCGGAATTCCGGATAGACCGGCGCAATGGCGGCGATGGTCGCGCCAACTTCAAACTGGCAGCGGCGGATCACCGCGGCGGTAAAATCTTCCCCGCTCTGCGGATGCCCGCACACGGAGTTCGTCCACACGCCCGGCCAGGCTTTTTTATGCAGAGAACGACGGGTTAGCAGGCACTCACCGTGCTCATTGAACAGCCAGCTGGAGAAAGCCAGGTGCAGGGGCGTGTCGGCATGATGCGCGGCATATTTTTCCTGGGTTCCGGACGCCATTCCCTGTTCATCCAGTAAAATCACATGTTCCTGCAACATAAGCTTAACTCACTCTCATCCAGCCCGAATAACGGCTCTATTATACGTGAGCTTCGGGAAAACGCTTTGCTCTGGCGCGCGTAATCTGGCTCGACCAGCGTCATTCACCAGCCGGATACGGTAATCATCGCTAACGCATTTTGCATCGCGCCTGTGGCTGCTATGATATGCAGTCATGCTCATTTGTTCCGGGGAAGTGTTTTGATTGCAGGACGCCTGATGAAAAATCCGTGTCGACTTCTTATCTGCCTGGCGTTCAGCCTGTTGCTGGCGGCATGCTCATCGAAAAATGCCGCCGATGGCGAGACTTACACCGTTAAACGCGGTGACACCTTATCTAAAATTTCGCGCATGACCGGCACCAGCGTCAAAGAGCTGGCGCGCCTGAACGGGATTTCCCCGCCTTACACCATTGAAATCGGCCAGCGTCTGCGGGTTAACAGCGGCGGCAAATCCAGCGGCTCCTCAGGGAAGGGCGGCAAAACCGCATCCGCCAGACCATCAGCCTCGGTGCCGTTAGCCTCGTGGCCGCCGGTGGGGCAACGCTGCTGGCGCTGGCCGACGAACGGCAAAATTATCCTCCCGTACTCCTCCGCCGATGGCGGTAACAAAGGGCTGGATATTGCTGGTACGCGCGGACAGCCGGTATACGCCGCCGGTGCCGGTAAAGTGGTGTATGTGGGTAATCAACTGCGCGGTTACGGCAATCTGATTATGATCAAGCACAGCGAGGATTACATTACGGCCTATGCCCACAATGATTCGCTGCTGGTGAATAACGGCCAGAGTGTGAAAATTGGCCAGAAGATTGCCACCATGGGCAGCACCGACGCCGACTCGGTGCGACTGCACTTCCAGCTGCGTTATCGCGCCACCGCTATCGATCCGGCGCGTTATCTGCCGCCACAGGGCAGTCCGCCTAAATGTTGATCAACGGCTAAGCGATTAATATATCGCCGGTTAGCCGCCACGCGGCTTGCCAGACGGTGCGTAAGGTTTATAATGCCCTACGCACCTCAAAGCGGGCGTAGTTCAATGGTAGAACGAGAGCTTCCCAAGCTCTATACGAGGGTTCGATTCCCTTCGCCCGCTCCAGTATTTATTCCCCTGATTATTTTTCGCCTGGCTGCACCCTTAACGCATTCGCCCCGACCTTTTTCCCGTGCCGATCCTCGATCCAATATTTAATCTCCACCGCATGTTTATCCGCAGGCGTCACCGTCAGTTCCTGCACCTTTTGACCGGAATCGGCTGGAAGCGTCAGGATAATTTCACCTTTATCCAGTACACGCTGGTCCTGCGTCACCTGCCATTTCAACTGACACTGGTCACAGGCAGACCAGGTATCGTTGATCGCCCACAGCCGGACAGTAGCGGGTTGGCCGGGCTGCCACTGGGCGGTGACAGGCTCAATAGACGGCAGCAGCGGCTGATAGGCTTTTTGCAGCGCGTAATAGCCCGCTTTCGGTTTACGCAGATAATCCACCACGCCCCAGTTAATGGAAGGCCAGGTCTCGACAAACATAAAGTGGAACAGGGCGGTCACTGGCTGATAGCGCTGTCGGCGATAGCTTTCTGCCGCCGTGGCGACCAGTTGCGCCTGATAAGCCTGAGTATTGGCGATCATCTCCTGCACACTTTTACCGCGCGGGATGTTGGCGAATTTAAAGGTCTGGAAAGGCTGGAAGTTGTGGTATTTCCAGCGCGTCCAGCCGGGATCGTCGGCCGCGGTGGTTTTTGGCCAGAGCATGTCTGGTGGAATAATGGTTTTCAGGGTCGACAGCCGCGGCAGCGCTTGCGCGCCAAACTCGGTGATGATGGCGGTTTTCGCAGGGCTGAGCAGATCGCGGATAGTGCCGAAATACCACCCGGCCCAGTAGTGCTCTTCGACTGCCGAAAAGCGCCGCACGATGCGCGAGCGATCCGTTGCCAGCGCATCCGCCACTTTTTCGGTCAGCGTACGGTTCAAATCTTTACGCCAGTCGGGGAAACGTTTCTCCATCCACGGCGAATTCCACGGCGGCTCGTTATGGCCGCCCCAGGCGATAATAGCTGGCGAGTTGCCGAACTGCTCCACCATTTCCCGGGTCTGGCGTGCGGCGTTATCGGCAAAGGCGGCGCTGTCGTCGTAGCCCCATTGCAGCGGCACATCCTGCCAGATCATCAGCCCCATTTCGTCGGCCACCTCATACAGCCCGCGTCCCGCCACATGACCATGAACGCGGATGGCATTGGCGTTCATCTCCTCTACCAGCCGGAAATCGCGGCGGTATTTTTCCCGTGTCATGGTACTGAGCCACGGCGAGCCGATATAGTTGCTTCCTTTTATAAATATGCGTTTGTCATTGATGAGCCAGCCTTTGTTATCCGGCTGCTCTTCCATTTTGCGCAGGCCGGTGCGCGTCACGGCGGTATCCATCACCCCCTGATTATCCGTGAGCGTGGCACGCACTTGATATAAATGCGGTTGACCATAGCCCTTTGGCCACCAGAGCTTCGCAGCGTTCATCGGTAGCGTGACCTTCAGCGTGCGGGCGGAGCCGTCGGTCTTCTGCAGCGTGACCGGAAATGCCTGCTGAAAACGCTGGCCGTTAAAGTTGGCGGGGACGGCCGTCAGGCGCAGGGTGGTATTGCCGCCTTCGATGGCCCGATAGCGGATCTCCGCCTGTAGCGCGGGTTTGTCCAGCCCCTGCGTCCAGTCCGGGCGCAGAATGATCTCATCGAGGGTGGCGCCCCGGCTGAGATGCAGTCGCACCGGCGCCCAGATACCGCCCGAGTTGGCGTCCTGTCCCTGTGGCGACCAGGCACCGCCCGGTCGGCTGTCGTGCTGATTGAGGACGCCTTTCATCAGCGTTTTGTGCAACGGCCAGACGGTCTTCGGATCTTCAAACGGGCTGTCCACCCTCACTGTCAGGGTGTTATGACGCTGCAGCGCCTTGCTGACATCCACGGAAAAACGCTGGAAATAACCCTCATGACGGGTCAGCAGCTGATCGTTAAGCGTCACGTCGGCAAAATAATCGACGCCGTCAAACACCAGCGTAGCCATGGTATCGGCGGGCTGTTCGGGCAGGGTAAAGGCGTGACGGTACATCAGCGCTCCCTGATGGTCGTAGCCCGCGCTGTACCAGTTAGCTGGCACCCGGAGGGCACGCCAGCCAGCGATGGAGGAGGTAGTGCCGTCGTTGGCGTCATGTACCTGCCACTGTCCGGCGAGGGACCAGGTCACAGGCGTCGTTGCTGCCTGTGCCAGCGGCACGAGGCAACTCAGTAACAGGATGAGATTACGCATCATGGTTGACCTCCTGCGCCCGGCGTTGCAGCCACGCCATAATGCGGCTTGCCTCGGCATACAGGCCATCCCGCAGGGTTTTCAGTTCGCCGTCATCCAGCGTCTGCGCGTCGCTTTCCAGCCGTTGCAACAGGTGCGTGAGGTCAGTGAAATCCAGTGCCAGGGCTTCACCGCGCAGTTTATGCGCCGCCCGGCGCAGCGCATCACGGTCGTCGTGCGCTATCGCCTGCACTATGGCTGCCAGCGCGTCCTCCAGCCCTTCACGGAACAGCGTTAACAGTTCGTCCACCAGTTCCGCATCATCGGCGCACTGCTTCAGCAGACGTGCTTCGTCCGGCAATCCCTCTTCTACAGGACGGCTGACGCGCAGGATCTCATCCCGCAGCGCGTCCTGGGTCACCGGCTTGGCGATATAGCCGTCGAAGCCCATTGCCAGGCAGCGCGCTTTATCACCCTGCATGGCGTGGGCGGTCATGGCGATGGCAGGCTGATGCGTCTGTTGCTCATCCCGCAACAGCCGGATCGCCGTTTCGCCGTCCATCTCCGGCATCTGTAAATCAATTAACAGCACATCCCAGCGGTCGGCGCGCCAGCGCTCCAGCGCCTCGCGGCCATTATTTACCACTGTACAGTCATGCCCGAGTCGCTCCAGCAGGCGGCTGGCAACTTTCTGATTCACGAGATTATCTTCGGCGAGTAATACCCGCAGTCCCTGATGGGCACTGTCGACAGGGGCGGCGATAACCGCTGGCGGCGGTACAAAGGGAGTGGGCTGTGGCCCAAGCGCGCTGGCGATGGCCTGATGCAACTCGTGACGGGCCACCGGTTTGTGTAAATAGTGGGAGATGCCAATGCGTTTGAGCATTTTGGCGTCGAAATGGCGGCTCATCGAGCTGAGCATAATGATCTGGCTGTGGCTGGCCTGCGGCAGGACGGACAGTTCCAGCGCCAGCGATACGCCGTCCATATCCGGCATCTGCGCATCAAGAATAATCAGCGGCCACGGCGTTTCCCCGGACGCCCGGCGTAACGCTTCGGTGGCGTTATTCACACAGGTCGGTTGCAGTCCCATCTGACCGAGCATGGTATCGAGCAGGCGCAGATTGGTGCTGTTATCGTCCACTACCAGCACTCGTTCACCGTTGAAATGTGCTGGCACCGTGCGGCAGGCGGCGGATACCTGCTGGCCGGTGAGCGGCAGCGTAAAGGCAAATTCGCTCCCCGCGCCGGGTTCGCTGCTCACCGACAGTTCACCGCCCATGATTTTCACCAGCCGGGCAGAGATGGTCAGCCCCAGCCCGGTGCCGCCATAGCGACGGGTGGTTGAGCTGTCCGCCTGGCTGAACGCCTCGAAAATGGCTTTTTGCTTATCCGGCGGAATACCGATGCCGCTGTCACGCACCCGGAAACGCCAGTGATCCGCGCTGTCGGCAGGTTCGATCGCCAGCAGCACTTCTCCCTGCGGGGTAAATTTCAGTGCATTTCCCAAAAGATTAGTGAGGATCTGGCGCAACCGTGGGCCGTCCACACGCAGCACGTCCGGCACGGTCGGGGCAATGTCCACCAGCAGTTCGATACCTTTTTCGCTGGCGGCGGGCATATGCGGGCGGATCAGCGACTGAACGAAGGGGCGAATGTCCACCGGCTCCTCGTCCAGTTCCACTTTGCCCGCTTCGATTTTAGAGAAGTCGAGAATGTCGTTGATGATATGCAGCAGCGACTGGGCGGAACTCATCACCAGCGAAAGATACTCCCGCTGATCCGCCGTCAGCGGCGTGTCCAGGCAGAGCTGCGTCATGCCTAATATGCCGTTCATTGGCGTGCGGATCTCATGGCTCATATTGGCGAGAAAGGCGCTTTTCGCCTCGTTGGCCTCGCGGGCCACTTTCGCGGCTTCAATGGCGATAAGCTCAGCTTCCTTGCGCCGGGTAATGTCCTGTAGCGTGCCGATCACCCGCTCTGCCTCGCGCTGAATGGTCATCGTCACCACCTGCCCGGACAGTAGCATCCAGCGCCATCCCTCTTTCGGATGGCGCACGCGGATCTCGCACTCAAACACCGGCATATGATCTTTTTTCGAGGCGGCCAGCGCCTGGCGCAGCGTCGCACGATCTTCTTCATGCACCAGATTAAGCAGAAAACGAACCGGATGCTGCCACTGCATGCGCGACTGACCAACCATAGCGAGCAGGGTGTCGTTGACCTGTAAATTATCCTGCGATACTTGCCAGTCCCAGATGCCGATCTGAATCGACTCGGCGGTCAGTAAAAAATCCTCATGCAGCTGGTGGCGGGAACGGCGGGCTTCGTCGAGCTGGGTAATGTCGCTGTGCAGGCTGACGATACCGCCATCCGGCAGCCGCTGATGCTGGACAAAATACTGCCGCTGCCCGGCCTGGCGTACTTCATAATGCTGTGGCTGACGGCAGTTGCGGATAATGGCCTCGCGCAGGCTTTGCCTTTTATCAGGATCGATGTTGTAAACCGCATCGATAAATTTTTCAGCAAGCGCCTCCAGCGTCGTGCCCGTGGTAAGCCACGGGCCGATCACTGGATAAAACTGTGTCACTTTGTCATTCCAGGCCTGAAGCCGTTCGGCCTGGTCGTAGATCATTACCGCCACCGGCAGCGCATTCAGATCGAAGCAGGAAGAGGGGATCATTGTTCCTCCCGGGCCTGGTAGTGCAGTTCCGCCTGACGGCGCAGATATTCCAGCCCTGGCGCAATGGCCATGGCCCAGGCGGTGAGGATCTCCTCGTCACATTCCGGATCGCGCAGGCGGACAGTGTTAAGCATCGCCTCCCGCCAGAGGGCGAAAAAGCGCGGCGGCAGTCGCAGACCGTCGTGGCTTTGTTCCCGTGCCAGCCGTTCGAGAAAATCCGGGACAAACAGCACGCCGTCCACCGCCAGCATGGCAAAAAAACTTTTGTACACCATCTGCGGGCCTTCTTCGTCAGGCAGGCGGGAAAAGTGCTGCTCGGTTTCGGGGGACATATGCTTAAAGGCCTCAAAAAAGGCCTGGAAAAAGGCTTTTTTATCCGTGTCGGGGATCACGCGGTTGAGGCTCGCCTCAAACAGATCGCGGTAAAATTTCATGGTGCAGCCCTCGCAGCATGTTCACCCGGCAGGCACAGGCCGGGCGGGTTAAATTCATCCGCCAGACGGCGTGAGAAATAGCTGTCCTGCTCCATCAGACCATTTTTAAATAGCGGCCCGGCGTTGTGTTTATAGAGTAGCGCCTCCAGCACCATCGCATTGGTGGAGAGGGTGATCGCGTTGTTGGTGTCGCCGGTCGCCTCGACACGGCCTTCGTACCAGCCCTGCTGCGGATTATTGAGATGACGGGTCACTGCCATCAGGGCATCGGTATAGTCGGTCTCCCACAGCGCCCACAGCGTAAAGACCGCTTTGGTGGAAACCTGCGCCAGCCGCGGATAGTCCCGGCCATCGTCGCCGAGGGTGTTCCAGGCGTAGCCGTTGCCCCACACGGTGTCCTCGACATGCCACGGGGCCTGCGCCAGGGAAAAATCGGCGCGGGCGGTCAGCACCTTGTCCGTCTCCCAGCGTGATTTCTGGGTGAGCCATACCCGTTCAGCCCGGATGCGCAGGGTATCCTGTAATTCAGACGGCAGGCCGGGCGGATCCCAGCCGAACTCCAGCCCCGGCAGCATATAGGGTAGGGTGGTGATGAGCGACGGCTGCCAGGTGGTGCGCGGATCGCGGGCGTCAACGGCGAGGCTGCGCTGGTAAATAATCACGTTGCGCGACGGTGGAGTAAACGCTTTGCCGACCGGGAAGCCCCACAGCCGAAACGCGCTGGCGGCATATTCACTCTCCCCCAGCCGCAGCTCTTCGCGTACCACGGGCTGGCCGTTTTGCAGCGACGAGGACCAGAGTTCGCCCTCTTTATCCATCACCGGACAGAAATTCCAGCGCAGGATAATTTTATCCAGATACTCGCGATACTGCGGCGCGCGTTCGGCGGTAAGGCGCAGCGCCAGCATCAGGCGCGCCATATCTTTGGCTGACCAGCCGCTTTTTACCGCTTTACCGCTGAAGTCAATAATGGTGGCGGAGCGGGTGGAATAGAGTCGTCCCGGCGTGCGCTGCTCGCTGAGCATCAGGCGATTGAGCGTGCCAAGCAGCCGCGTCAGGCGGGAGTCAAATTCGTCGTCCTTAATCAGGTTAAGCTCGCGGGCGGCCATCAGGGCGATCAGCGTATCGCCCATCTGCCACAGGGTGACGCGCGGCTGTTGATCGCTGCCGTTTACCAGCCCGGTCTGCGGCTGGGTGTTATTGACGAAATAGCGCCAGGCGATGCCGGCCCACGCCTGCTCCTGCGGCGTCAGGCGATCGATGCGCGCGCTGGTGTGCCAGCCGCCTTTCGTCAGCCAGCGCCATCCTGCCCCATCGCGACTGAAAAGCGCAAAGGCGAGAAGCAGGACAATGACAAGGCCCGCCAGCCAGCTGGCTACGGTTTTAAACATTGCGCCGTCACCGGAGGAAGTTTAACGGGTTCATCCGCGTTACAGGATGCACACTGGCAAGCCTGACAGGCGGGTTTGGTCCGCTGCGTCGTGCCGGTCTGCTCGCACCAGCTTTTCACCGCTGGCGTGCTGTTCAGGAACGGGCGGTTACGTTTGCTGTTATTTTCTTCAAACAGGTCAACGAGCTTTTTGTCCCACAGGGAGGGGGCGAACTCGCGGCTTTTCGGGTTATCGCTGTTAAATTGCAGGAGCTTGCCCTCCTTTTTGAACAGCAACGCCTCCAGCATGATGCCGTTATTGTTGGCGGTGAACTCTTTAATCGGCCCGTCGCCGTTTTCATATAGCCCTTCGTAATAACCTTTGCCCGCTTCGTTGGCGTTTTCGATAGCGTTAAGCAGGCGATCGGTATACGGCGAGTCCCACAACACCCACATGCCCAGCGCCGCTTTCAGCGATACCGCTGCGGTACTCGGCGCGTACTGGCCTTTATCGGTGATGGTGTTCCAGTTAAAACCATCGCTGAATACGGTGTCGTAGACAAAGTATGGGGATTTATCGAGCTGGTGCTCCGAACGGGCGGTTAAAATGCCGGTGATGGTGTAGCGGTTTTCCTGCGCCTGATATACGCGGTCAGCGAAGTTTTTCATCCAGCTGTGGGAGTAATCGCGCGGGCTATTGTCACGATCTGTCGGGTTATCAAAACCGAATTCCAGACCATAGAGCAGATACGATTCCGTTACCACATAGTTGTGCTGCGATGTGCGGCGCGGATCGCGAGAGTCGTAAGGCACCAGTACGCAGTAGATCTCCGCCAGCTCATAAGGCTGGGGGCGGCTCGCCTGGCAGGTGCTGAATCCCCAAAGCTGGAAGCCTGCCGCGCCATATTCCTCATACCCAAGACGCCCCTCCTGCACGTACTTCGGCTGGCCGTTTTCCAGATATGCGCCGTACAGCGTGCCGCACGGATCGATGGCATGGCTAAAATCCCAGCCCAGCACCACGTTATCAATGCCGTTGCTGTATTCCGGATAACGCTCTTTGATCACTTTCAGCCAGATCAACATCCTGCCAATATCCAGCGCCGAAAAACCGATCTCGCCGGGTTTGTTCTGGTAGTTCACCTTCTGCCCGCTGATAGTGTTGTAAGCCTTATTGGGCAGCTCGTCGCGGAATAGCACCAGCGTATTCAGCGTGGCGAGGAATTTAATCATTCGCCGATCGAATTCTGCTTTATCAATAATCCCCAGCTCCCGCGCCGCGGTCATCGCCGCCAGATAAGAGGCGCTGTCCCACATAGTGGTAGACGGGTATTTGTTTACCGCATTCACCAGCCCCGTGGTCGGCTGGTAGTTGGCGACAAAATATTGCCAGGCGTTTTTCGCGATGGTCATTTCCCGTTCGCTCAACTCGCCGCTGCGGGGATCGTAGCCCGAGGCGGGCAGTTCGGTAGCCGCCTGTACACCCGAGATCGCCAGCCAGAACGCCACGAATCCGGCCAAAAGTGGGAAAAAGAACAAAGGTTTTGGCTTCATGGCGTAGCTCCTGCTGAAGAAGGGGATCGGGATGCGTCATTAAGGCAGGCCAGACAAAGCATCTGACCGTGGGCGATATACGCCAGGCTTTCGAGGACCACCGCGTTGGTATCGGCGTCAATCACGGCGTTAACGCTGCTGTTCAGGTTCAGCCCGCGCTGCCAGCCTTTTCCCGGTACCTGTAGCGGCTGCACTTGCTGGCGCAGCGCCTCGCTCCAGCTGTTGCGGAACAGGGCGTACCAGGCAAAGGCGGAGCGGGTGGAGGTGATGGCCGTTTGCTCCGGCGTGGCATCGCCCAACGCGCTGTTCTGCAACGGCTGGCGATCCGGCAGATCGTTTACGAAGTCCGGCGCAGGCTCGGCATAATCAGTGCTTATTGGGGGTTTGCGCACCCGCAGGCTGTTGCGACGCTGCTGGATCTGCATGATGCGCCAGGCGACTTCCGCGCTTTGCGCATCGAATCCCAGCTCAAGTCCGGTTAACAGATAAGGCAGGCTGATGAGTGACGGCTGTTTCCCCCACGGGGTGCGCAAGCCTTCGTCCGGTACCATCACGCCGTCGATGTCGATCATCTGCTGTCCTTCCGGCGGATTGGTCACCGCCAGCCCGGCGGCGCTGTCGATCAGCCGCAGCGTATGGCTGGCGTACAGCCGATAGCCGAAACTGTCGCGCGGCTCATCGGTGGTCAGCGCCCAGTGATGCAGCGGCGCGGCGGCCTGCGTGGCGGCACTGGAGTCAACCAGCGCCCCCGTCTGCCACTGATTAAAAAGATCGCGAATGGCGGCGGCGTGCTGGGGATAGCGCCACAGCATGGTCTGCAACGCGTTCAGCAGGCGGCCCATACCGATGGCGGAGGAGTCGGGTTTGCCAAGTATTTGCAGCGTGTCTGCGTGGTAATAGGCGGCGGGCATGCCCTGCGGATTGAGCGGCAACTGGCCCAGCGTGAACAGGGCGGCGGTGGTGCGCTCATCAAATTCAGCGATGGTCAGGATATTAAGTTGTCTGGCAGCTATCAGCGCAAACAGATAGCTGCCGGTGCTCCACAGGCTGAACCAGGGTTCGCCGTCGTGGGCATTCGCCAGACCATTAGGCTGGGTGTTATTGACGTAATATTGCCAGGCTACCCGCGCCCAGATAGCTTCATCAAAGGTCAGCTCGCGGGAGGCAGGCAGCGGCGGAAAATCCTTGCTGAGACTCAGCCCGCCGCTGCTTTCAACGCGCGAGGGCATCTGGTGTTCCACCCACACCACAATGGCGAACCCGAGCAGAAAACCGAGCAGAATGGTGAGATAGCTGCGGGCAGAAAGCAGTGCGTCACGTGTTCTCATTAGCGTGCTTCCTCTTCTTCAGCAGGCGTCCATACGGCGGCGAGGATCAGCGGCAGCATTGCGGCAATATTCACGGCTCCCCAGAAAATATTGATCACGTAGCCGGAGGGATCGTCCACCTGTCCCCGCGCCACCTGAATACCGCCCCAGATCAGCCCCGCAAGGGTTAACACCACAATGGCGATCTGCGGCTTCACCAGATACAGGAAGCGGCCCGTCTGCCGCTCTTTCGGCGTTACGTGAAACTTGATCTGCTCGCCGCGTAGCACGGTATTGAGCGCCCGCAGGTTCATGGAAAAGAAGGAGAGGTAAGAGGCGCGGCCATCCCAGGCGGAAATCCCCCAGGTGCCGAACATAAACGCCAGCTCCGAGAAAATAAAAAACGGCAAAAAGTGCAGATAAAACGGCGTTGACCACGCCGAGACCGGTGGAATACCGGTGAACAGATAGATAATCGGCGAAATGAGGAAAATGGTGTTCCACACGCAGGCCATGTAAGACCAGAAGGTGGTGGCGTACATCAGCGTCTGCGGCAACGACAGCTTAAAGCGGCGGCGACTGAAAATGTTGTCGTGAAACAGAATATCCAGCGAACCGGCGGCGTATTTAAAGCGCTGGATCATCCACGTCAGCATGTCCTGCGGCGAGAGCATTTTGGATTCGATACGCGGGTGCATCACCGAGCGCCAGGTGCGCGCTGCGTCGCCGTGCAGCAGGATGGAGGTATAAATATCTTCCGAGACGTGAAATTTATAGGGAGTGAGTTCGGTATCAAAGGCGACGTGCGGGCGCATGGCGTCCTGTAAGGCTTCGCGCGTCAAGGGATCGCGAATGTCGCGGGTGTGACGTGAAATCTCCTCTTCAACAGTCCACACGTAACTGCGTAACGCCGCCTGCATCACCGCTTCGCGACGATGTATGGACGCCGCACCGCAACAGAACGCCGCGTTAGCCCAGTTACGCCGCCGCAGGATCACGTCATAAAACATGCGTGGATCGTTGAAAAAGGGATCGCGGCCAATGGTAATCGGACCAACGATTTTTTGCGCCAGCCAGCCGAGGCCATACCCCGCTTTACCCGTTTTACGCCCCAGCCAGCGGGCCAGATTTTCCCCTTCCGGCAGATCGTAGAACCATTGCGGCGTCTGTACCCAGGCGACATCCGGATCGCGAAAATAGCCCAGCGTATGGCTAAGCAGCGTCGGGAAGACCCGCGTGTCCGCATCGCAGATGACAATAAAATCGCCATCGGTTTGCTCAAGGCCGTTACGCAAATTACCGGCTTTGTAGCCGATATTCGTCTGCCGGGTGATGTAATTGACGCCTTCCTCGTCGCAGACGGCTTTCATTTCCGGGCGTCGGCCATCGTCAAGCACATACACCTGATAATCCAGCGGGAAGGGGTAGTGCATTTTCATCGCATCGCGGATCGACAGGCGAACCAGTTCGACATCTTCGGAGTAAGTGGCGATAAAAAGATCCACTTTTACGGGCCGTGGCTCCACCGACTCGTCACTCAGCAGGCAGTCGTTGATCTCCGCGGGCGGCGGGTTTTGCGGCGGATCCTCTTCTTTCCAGATGTTGATGGTAAATAAGATCGTGCCGATCCATGCCAGGGTTTCAGCCAGCACCAGCGGAATGGCATACCATAGCGCATCCGTATTCAGGGAAGCGGTCCAGCGCCAGTAAATATAATTCCCGCCAAGAATAAGCGCTGCTACCGCTAAAACTTGCCAGGTGAACATCACCCAACGAGGTGTTTTGAGCGGTTCAGGCGGCCTGCGATTTTCAAAACGGGAAAAGTAAAAATCCATAGTAGTGGATATCCTGCTTCCGTGATGATGCTGAATTATAAATGCATTACAGGCACCAGCCTGCCCGGGGAAATAACGCTAAAACAAAAGAAAAGTTAACTAAGTGTAGAAGCCTGGAAAAAAGTGTCCAGCAGCTTAAATTGCTATAATTTAGCCTGGCTTAACTTAATATCATTGCTGCTAAATAAACTGTGGTTGCATGTGAATAATTGCCAGAACTGTTTATTTAAGCTAAATAAATAATTTGAAACATTTTTTTGGGCCTCCGTGCAAGGTAACTCTATGAGCCAGATCGCGCCAGCGTTGCCAGAAAAAGAAAGTGAAAAATCAGTGTCATGGCGCTACTCCATCGCGGGAAGTCGCGATCTGCGCATCGACCTGATGCGCGGCATTGCGCTGGTGATGATGGTGGTGGCACATACCGAATTGCTGTCGGTCTTTAATATATTCACCTGGGAGCGTTTTGGGTTAACGACCGGTGCAGAAGGCTTTGTTATTCTTTCAGGATTTATGCTCGGGATGCTAAACCGCGCACGTCTGCAAAAAGTGGTTTTGCTGACGGTTTCATGGGGACTTTATCTGCGTGCATGGAAAATATATCGCGTTAATATCATCATAATAGTTTCCTTTCTGTTGCTGGGGTATTTGCCGTGGATTAATGTTTTTGAAGTGACCCATTTTACCGACCGCTTTTCCGGCACCACCTGGTCGCTATATCCGGTCACACCACAAATAAAAGAGACATGGTTTAATATCATTCTCTATCTGCAGATAGGCCCGCACCAGACGCAAATTCTGGGGCTGTATATTTTTCTGCTGCTGTTAAGCCCGCTGTTTTTAGGGATGCTGAGCAAAGGCCACGTTTACGGGTTATTAAGTCTGTCGCTGCTGGTGTATGGCTGCTGGCAGCGCTGGCCGGTGCGCGTCACCCCTTCAGAGTTTGAGTTCGCGTTTCCGCTGCTGGCCTGGCAGTTTATCTTTGTGCTGGGGATGTGCAGCGGCTGGTACAAAGAGGAGTTGCTCTCGTTTGCCCGCACACCCTCTGGCCATGTTGTGGTGATCGCCATGGTAGTGATCGCCCTTATTCTCGGTTTCGTCGCCCAGAATCACACCAACCCCTTTATGCCGCCGTCGCTGTTGATGCATGTAATACCGCCCGCCGATTTCAACGCTTTTTACCATACCTGGGCGGCGAAAAATGGCCTCGGGCCGGTGCGGGTGCTGAACGATATTTGCCTGATGGTGACGGTCTATCTGCTGCTGACCTGGTGCTGGCTGCCGATCTATCGCGTGGCGGGGTGGTTTTTGATCCCGCTCGGGCAGCGCTCGCTTTACACCTTTATTTTACACGTCTACGTCGTGCTGGCGGTGAGTCAGTTTGTGACCTTCGATTTGTGGCGACAGGCCTGGCTGGAAAATACCGTCATTCATGCGGCTGCGCTGGGCGTGTTATGGCTGATGGCGAAATATAACGTCGCCGCTCGCTGGATACCTAACTAAGGAAAGGCAGTATGCGTGAGAAATATTTACTGGCCTGCGCGCTGTTAACGGCTGGCTGCGCCACAGCCGCGACGCAACCAGCCGATAAAGAAACCTTACGGGATGAGGCAGGTGAGCCGGTGCAGGTGGGGGTGTTCACCAGCCGCTGGGGACGCCTGTTTTCCGGTAATAATGACAAATTTTCCGGGGCGCTCAGCTTTAGCTCGGGCCTGAAAGAGCAATGGATCTCTATTCCGAACAGCTCTGCCACGGCAGACGAAAAAAAGAAAATCAATCAGACGCTGAATCTGAGCCTGCAATATTCCCCCTACAGCTACTGGTTTGCCAATATCACCTCCCGCCTGCCGGTGAGGGACACCAGCCGCTACACGGCGGATTATCGCTACAGTTTTGGCTATGACGACTGGCACGCCAATACCGTAAGCCTGGTCTACAGCAACTATGGCGATAACCATTTCTGGACATCCGGCAGCCGACGCAATACCTATTTCGAACAGGGCGCGGTGACGCTGGCCTATAAGTTCTCGTTGCCAAAACCGCTGGAAAACGCACTGGTGATCAACAAAGGCGACACGATCATTTGCCAGGCCGGTTACAGCTGGGTGCCGCGCTATTACGATTTGAGTAACAACGATATTCGTAAAAACAAAAACGTCATGCTCGGCGGCTGCGGTTATACCTTCAAGCAGCACTTTTTCGTGCGCGCCACCGCGTTCTGGTATCCCGACCGCAGCCAGCAGCAGCCGTGGAACGGCGATTACAGTTACAGCTTCGGCTACGCGGGCTACACGCCAGGCTCTTTTTCCGTTCAGTACGCCAACTTTTCTGGTACGCGTTATCCCGGTCATCAGACCGGTAATGCGAAATTTCGTGAAGGCACGGTCAGCCTTACCTGGTTCTTACCGCTATAAGGAACACCATGTCGGCACAACACGTTCTGGTTGTTGAAGATTCGCCGGTTTACCGTCGCCTGCTGGTGCGGATGCTGGCCCAGTGGGGTTATATCGTCAGCGAGGCGGAAAACGGCATCGCGGCATTGCAGATCCTGGAAAGCCAGCTGGTGAGCATGGTGATCAGCGACTGGGAGATGCCGGAGATGGACGGCCTGACGCTGTGCCGGGAGATCCGCAGTCGTCAGTTTGGCCACTATACCTATCTGATCCTGTTAACCGCCCGGGAGAACAGCGGCGATCTGACGCTCGGCTTTGACGCCGGGGCCGATGATTTTCTCAGTAAGCCTGTAGAGCAGGCCGAGCTGCGGGCGCGATTGCATGCTGGCGCGCGCATACTGATGCTGGAAGCCACGCTCGCCGCGCACAATACCCGCCTGAGCGAAGCGCTGAGACAGATTGAGCTGGATCTTGAAGCGGCGGCGCGCATTCAGCATTCGGTACTGCCGTCGCATCAACTGCGCTACCGGGATTTCTTCAGCGACTGGCTTTTCCTGCCCTCGGCCTGGGTGTCCGGCGATATTTTCAACGTCTTTCCGCTGGATAACCATCTGGGGTTTTACTGCGTGGACGTGTCGGGGCACGGCGTTGGCGCGGCGATGATGTCGCTTGCCGTGGCCCGTCAGTTTCTGCATGGACGGGCTGTGGAGCGTTTTTTATTTGCTGATAACGGGGAAGTGGCGTCACCGGCTGACGTAGTGCAGATCCTTAACAGCCGCTTTTGCAGCGACGAGGCGGAGATCATGAGCTATTTCACCATGATCTACGGCGTAATCGACCTCGACAGCGGGGAAGGGCGACTGTGCCAGGCTGGGCACCCTACGCCCTTTATCGTCACCCCGACCGGTGAAACACGCGCGGTAGGCAGCGGCGGCGCGCCGGTGGGATTAATGCCCGAACTCAGCTGGGAGGACGTGACATTTTCACTGGCCCCGGGGGAGCGGCTGTGCCTGTTCAGCGATGGCATTACCGAGTGCGAAGATCCTGCCGGCAACCAGTTTGGCTCAGCATCTTTACAGCACTGGCTGCAAACCCACACCACGCTTGCGCTGGACGAACTGCTGACGCAGTTTGGTCAGCATTTGATCCGCTGGCGCAACGGAGAAGGCGATAACGATCACGCTATGGCCGATGATGTTTCACTGTTGGTGATTGAGCGAAAAGGAGATGAATAATGCATATCGATACTGAACGACATCTGAACATGAATATTGTCACCCCGTCTGTTCGTCGCCTGGATGCCTCGGTAGCTGCCGCGTTTAAAGAGGCGATCATGCGGGAAATCGGCGAGGATCAGAAGGCGCTGATTATGGATTTCAGCAAAATTGATTTTATCGACAGCAGCGGTCTTGGCACCCTGGTATCGCTGATGAAAATGATGAACGGCAGGGGGGAAATGGCGCTGTGCAGCATGAACGCCGGGATTCGTAATATGTTCACGCTCACCCGCATGGATCGGATCTTCCGTATCTGCGCCGATCGTGCCGCCGCCGTTGAGCAACTGAATCATGGCGGATAAAACATGTTTTGCGGCGTCGCTCGGTTCGCTGACACCGCTGGCGGGCTGGCTGGAAAACCGCATGGCCGGGCTACCGGTTGCACAGGCGTGGCGTTTTTCCCTCGATTTAGCGGCCTGCGAGGTGGCGACCAATATCATCCGGCATGCTCTGCATGAGGACGACAGCCGTTCGTTTAGCGTGGAATTTACCGCCACCGCCGGGGAGGTCTGCCTGCGCTTTACCGACTGCGGCGATGCGATGCCAAACGGGCTGATCGCGGCAGCACGCGCCGCTGATTTCGATGACATGTCGCCGCTGATGGAAAGCGGCAGGGGGCTGAAGCTGATTTTGCTCTGCGTGGATGTCTTTGATTATGTGCGCGAGGCAGATTGTAATCTCACGACGCTGGTCAAGCGTGTTAAGGCCCATGAATAATTATGCCTCAGCCTCGTAGTCACCACGCTTACACATCGGTATGCTAGATTCGATCTTATAAAAACATCACACCGAGCCAATGTCATGGATAAAGCACTTCTGGAAGCGGGCTACCGCCTCTACAGCGGTCAGCAAATAGATGTCTATTTCAATACCGCACTCTGTCAGCATGCCGGAAAGTGTGTCCGCGGCAGCGCGGCGCTTTTCGATCTGAAACGCAAACCCTGGATCATGCCGGATGAAGTGGATGCGGCAACGGTTACACGCATTATCGACACCTGCCCGAGCGGTGCACTACAGTACCGCCAGAAAAAAGAGAGTGAATAATGGAAATCCTTGAAGGCCATAATAAATTTTATGTGAATAACGCCGACGGCGAGCAAATCGCGGAAATCGTTTTCGTCCCGACCGGCGAGCATTTAAGCATTATTGAACATACTGATGTCGACCCGAGCCTGAAAGGTCAGGGCGTCGGCAAACAGCTGGTAGCGCGCGTGGTGGAAAAAATGCGTCAGGAAGAGCGAAAAATTATCCCCCTCTGCCCGTTTGCCAAACATGAATTTGATAATACCCGCGAGTATGACGATATTCGTGCCTGATATATTTCCACGTTAATTCTCTGCAAAGGCCATAAGATTATTATCTGATGGCCTTTTCTTTTATTCGTTATTCCAATGACCCTCTGCACTGTGCTGGTACAAATATGTGCAACGGTAGTGCAGCACATTATTTGAAATACCCTTGAATATTTTAAATAAACCCAATAAATCAATAGCTTAAATTTCTGGCACGGCGGTTGCTATCTGGATTTCATCTTGTATACCAACAGGGATCCAGAATATGACAGCAATGACAGGACAGGGGTTGGCCGCGTGGCAGCAGTATATTCGCCAGCACAGCGACGATCTAATTTCACTTCTTGAGGCGTATGCCGGATCCCTGTCGACAGAGGATAACGCCTGGATCGCCATTGCCAGCGCTACGCAGATCCGCGATCAGCTCGAACCCTTACTGACGCACTATCAGCAGACGCCGGACGCGCTGCCGTTGTTCGGCATTCCGTTTGCGGTGAAAGACAATATTGATGTCGCGGGCTGGCCGACCACCGCCGCCTGTCCGGCCTTCGCTTATCTCGCTGAGCGCGATGCCTTCGCCGTGGCAAAACTTAAAGCGGCGGGCGCGATTGTTATCGGCAAAACCAACCTGGATCAGTTCGCCACCGGGCTGGTGGGCACGCGCTCACCTTATGGCGCTGTCAGCAATTCGTTTCAGGCGGATTATGTCAGCGGCGGCTCCAGCTCCGGCTCGGCGTCGGTGGTGGCGCGCGGTCTGGTGCCGTTCGCGCTGGGCACCGACACCGCCGGATCCGGGCGCGTCCCGGCGGCCTTTAACAATATCGTCGGACTGAAGCCCACTAAAGGCTGGCTCTCCGCGCAGGGCGTGGTGCCTGCCTGCCGCCTGAACGACACGTTATCGGTGTTCGCCCTGACGGCTGAAGACGCGTTTTATATCACGTCACTGGCTGCGGGCTATGACGCCGGGGATGCGTACTCCCGCGTGCATCCGGCCACCGCGCCTGCCGCGATCCCACAAAACCCGGTGTTTGCCATCCCGGCAACCCTGACCTTCTTTGATGATGTCCAGGCACAAGCTGCCTGGGAACAGGCGCTGGCCGCGCTGCGCGAAAGCGGCGCAACCCTTAAGCCGATTGATTTTTCCGCTTTTACCCGCCTTGCAGAACAGCTCTATCAAGGGCCGTGGGTGGCGGAGCGCACCGCCGCGGTGGGCGCGATGCTCAATACCCCGGAGAAAATGGATCCCATCGTGCACGGGATCATTGCCGGCGGACTGACGTTCAGCGCCGTGGAAGCGTTTCAGGCGGAATACCTGCGCGCAGAACTGGCGCTGCAGATCAATGCCGCCCTGCGTGAGGTGGATGCGCTGGTGGTGCCGACCTCGCCGACCATTCACACCATTGATGAGATGAAGCAGGAGCCGGTGCGCTTTAACTCGCAGTTTGGCACTTATACCAACTTTACCAACCTGGCGGATCTCGCGGCGCTGGCGCTGCCCGGGCCGTTCCGCGCCGACGGCTTACCGGCAGGGATCACGCTGATCGCGCCGGCCTGGCACGATCGCGCGCTGGCGGATTTCGGGGTGCGCTGGCAGCAACAGCTGGCGCTGCCACGGGGAGCGACGGGCCTCGCCTTTACGCCATCCGCAACAGCGCTGCCGGTATCGGCACAGCATGTGCGCGTCGCGGTGGTTGGCGCGCATCTGCGCGGTATGCCGCTCAATTTCCAGCTTGTCAGCCGTCAGGCGGTATTTGTGGAAACCACGCAAACCGCCGCCTGCTACCGCTTGTATGCGCTGGCGAATACCCAGCCGCAGAAACCGGGTCTCGCCCGCGCGGATGAGGGCGCCGCCATTGAGGTGGAACTGTGGGACATCCCGCTGGCCCGCTTTGGCGAATTCGTGGCGGAGATCCCGCTGCCGCTCGGTATTGGCACGCTGGAGCTGAGGGATGGCCGTCTGGTGAAAGGCTTTATTTGTGAACCGGCAGCGCTGTCTGATGCCACGGACATTACCGCATTTGCAGGCTGGCGCAACTGGATCGCCCGCAAGGAGACCCGCCATGTTTAATACCGTTCTTATCGCTAACCGCGGCGAAATTGCCTGCCGCGCCATCCGTACCCTGAAGCGCCTCGGCATCACCAGCGTGGCGGTATATTCCGACGCCGACAAAAACGCCGAACACGTTAAACAGGCGGATGTCGCACTGCCCCTCGGCGGAGAAAAAGCCAGCGACAGCTATCTGCGCATCGACAGCATCATTGCCGCGGCGCAAGAGAGCGGGGCGCAGGCCATCTGGCCTGGCTACGGCTTTCTCTCCGAAAGTCTGGCGTTCGCCGCCGCCTGCGACAGCGCCGGGATCGTCTTTATCGGCCCGACTGCGGAACAGATCGGCGAGTTTGGCCTTAAGCACCGCGCCCGTGAACTGGCCGCCGCCGCAGGCGTGCCGATGACGCCGGGCACCGGGCTGCTCAATTCCCTGCCGGAAGCGCTTAGCGCCGCGGCGATGATCGGCTATCCGGTGATGCTGAAAAGCACCGCAGGTGGTGGCGGCATCGGCCTGACGCGCTGCGCCGACGATGAGGCGCTGGCGCAGGCGTGGGAAAGCGTGCGCCGTCTGGGAGAACAGTTTTTCAGCGATGCAGGGGTGTTCCTCGAACGCTGCATCGATCGCGCACGGCATATCGAAGTGCAGATTTTTGGCGACGGCAACGGCAACGTGGTGGCCCTCGGTGAGCGCGACTGCTCCCTGCAACGCCGCAATCAGAAAGTGGTGGAGGAGACACCCGCGCCGCATCTGCCGCCTGCCACCCGCGAGGCGCTGCTTAACGCCGCCGTACAGCTGGGTAAACAGGTGAACTACCGTAGTGCGGGAACGGTGGAGTTTATCTACGACAGCGCGCAGGACGCCTTTTATTTCCTCGAAGTAAACACCCGCTTACAGGTGGAGCATCCGGTGACCGAGTGCGTCACCGGGCTGGATCTGGTGGAGTGCATGTTACGGGTGGCCGCCGGAGAGTCCATTGACTGGGCGCGGCTGGCGCAGGCGCCACAGGGCGCGGCCATCGAAGTGCGTATTTACGCGGAAAACCCGCTGAAAAACTTCCAGCCCAGCCCCGGCGTGCTGACCGAAGTGGTGTTCCCGCCGGACGTGCGTATTGATACCGGCGTGATCACCGGCAGCGAAGTCTCGGCGTTTTACGATCCGATGATTGCCAAGCTGATTGTCCACGCACCTACCCGCGAAGCGGCGCTGGCAAAACTTCAGCAGGCGCTGAACGCCACGCGTTTGCACGGCATCGCCACCAACCTCGATTATCTGCGACAGATCACCGCCAGTGACGCGTTCGTGGACGGCAACGTCTGGACGCGGATGCTGGACAGCGTGACGGTGGAGAGCGCGGTAATAGAAGTGCTGCAACCCGGCACCTGGAGCAGCGTGCAGGATTATCCGGGACGCCTCGGCTACTGGGATATCGGCGTACCGCCCTCCGGCCCGATGGACGATTTTGCTTTCCGGCTGGCGAACCGCATTGTCGGCAACCACGACGCGGCGGCGGGGCTGGAGTTTACCCTGCAAGGCCCGGTGCTGCGTTTTCATGCGGCGGCAGTGATTGCGCTGACCGGGGCAGACTGTCAGGCGACGCTGGACGGCGACGCGGTTCCCCTGTGGCAGCCGGTAACAGTGCAGGCGGGGCAGACGCTGACGCTGGGCCGGGCGCAGAGCGGTTGTCGCGGTTATCTGGCAGTACGTAACGGTATCGACGTGCCGGAATATCTTGGCAGCCGTTCCACGTTCGCGCTGGGGCAGTTTGGCGGTCACGCCGGGCGCACCCTCAGCGTGGCAGATCTGCTGCCCATTTCCCGTCCGGCGCTGATCGCCTGCACCACGCCCGCGCCGGTGAGCGAGCCGCAGGGGCTGTCACCGGTGCTGATCCCGACGTATGGCGATGAGTGGCGCATCGGCGTGCTTTACGGTCCGCACGGCGCGCCGGATTTCTTCACCCAGGCGTCCATTGACGACTTCTTTGCCAGCGAATGGCAGGTGCACTACAACTCCAACCGCCTCGGCGTGCGGCTGGTGGGGCCTAAACCCGGCTGGGCGCGACCCAACGGCGGCGAGGCGGGACTGCACCCCTCGAACGTGCACGACTGCGAATACGCCATTGGCGCAATCAACTTTACCGGCGATTTCCCGGTGATCCTCACCCGTGACGGGCCGAGCCTCGGCGGTTTTGTCTGCCCGGTGACCATCGCCAAAGCTGAGCTGTGGAAAGTGGGCCAGGTGAAGCCCGGCGACCGCATCCGTTTCTACCCGATGAGTATCGAGGAAGCGGTGGCGCGGGAGAACGCCATGGATCGCATTATCGACTCGCTGCAAACCAGCCCGCTGCCTGCATTTGAGGTGCCGACGCTGGCGGAGCGCAACGGCGTGTCGGCGGCGGCGCTGGTGTCGCTACCGGCGTCTGCGGGCGCACCGGCGATTGTTTATCGCCAGGCGGGGGATAACTACATTCTCATTGAGTACGGCGACAACGTGCTCGACCTGGCGCTGCGTCTGCGCGTGCACCTGATTATGGCGCAGCTGCGTGAGCTGGCCCATCCGGGCATTAACGAGCTGTCGCCGGGCGTGCGCTCCCTGCAGGTGCGGTATGACAGCAGGCTCATCAGCCAGCAGGCGCTGGTGGCGCTGTTGCTGGAAACAGAATCGCGCACCGGCGACGTCAGCCAGATGAAGGTGCCGTCGCGCATCGTGCACCTGCCGATGGCCTTTGAAGATCGCGCCACCCTCGATGCCGTCAGCCGTTATCAGGATACGGTGCGTGCCAGCGCCCCCTGGCTGCCAAACAACGTGGATTTTATTCAGCGCATTAATGGCCTCGACAGCCGCGAGGCGGTCAGAGAGACCATTTTTGACGCCAGCTATCTGATCCTCGGCCTGGGCGACGTGTACCTCGGCGCGCCCTGCGCGGTGCCCGTCGATCCCCGTCACCGGCTGTTAAGTTCCAAATACAACCCGGCGCGTACCTTTACCGCCGAAGGCACGGTGGGTATCGGCGGCATGTATATGTGCATCTACGGGATGGATTCCCCCGGCGGTTATCAACTGGTTGGGCGCACGCTGCCAATCTGGAACAAGTTCCTGAAAAACGATCAGTTCAGCGCAGGCGAACCCTGGCTGCTGCGCTTCTTCGACCAGGTGCGTTTTTACCCGGTCAGCGAAGATGAACTGGATCGGCTGCGGGAGGATTTCCGCGAAGGTCGCGCCACGGTGCGCATTGAAGAAACGGTGTTTGATTTCCCGGCCCATCTGCAATTCCTGCATGACAACGCCGATGACATCAGCCGTTTCCGCCAGCATCAGGCCGCCGCTTTTGAGGCGGAAGTGGAGCGCTGGCAGCTTGATGACGACAGCAATCAGGAAATCGCGCCGGTCGCTGAGGAGGTCATCGACGACAGCGCGCAGCCGGTGATGGCCGACATGAGCGGCAACATCTGGAAAGTGCTGGTGCAGCCGGGCGACGAAGTGACCGTCGGGCAGACGCTGGTCATCGTCGAAGCCATGAAGATGGAACTGGCGATTGTCTCTGCGCAGGCGGGCCGCGTGAAGCGTCTTGGCTGTAAGCCTGGCCGTCCGGTCAATCCCGGCGACACCCTGCTGTGGCTGGAGTAACTCACGATGCAAATGGCGGCGAGCGGTAAAAACGATAAAACGCGCAGCGCGGGGCTGGCGGAGCGTATCTATCAGGCGCTGAAGAACGAGATTTTCGATTTCCGCCTGATGCCCGGCGAGCATTTCAGCGAAAGCGAGATCTCCGCCCGCATGTCGGCCAGCCGCACGCCGGTGCGTCAGGCGCTGTTCTGGCTGGAGCACGAAGGCTATGTGCAGGTGTATTCCCGCAGCGGCTGGCAGGTGCGGCCTTTTGATTTCACCTACTACGAAGCGCTGTATGACTTTCGCATCGTGCTGGAGCGGGAAGCGGTGCGCCGCCTGTGCGGCATGCCGCCGGGACTTTGTTCAGAGCATCTCGCGCCGCTTACGGCTTTCTGGATCGCCGCGCCGCGTATGACGCCAGGCAAAGCGCTGTCGCTGATGGATGAGCAGTTTCACACCACGCTGGTGCAGAGCACCGGCAACAGCGAAATGGTGCGGGTGCACGTTGAGCTGACGGAGAAGATGCGCATTATTCGTCACCTCGATTTCACCCGTGAGGATCGCGTCGACGCGACTTACAACGAGCACGCGCGCATTTTGCAGGCCATTGAGGATCAGAACACCGGGGAGGCGCAACAGCTGCTCACCGGACACATTTCCCAAAGCAAAGCCGAGGTCAGAAAAATCACACTACACATGCTCCAGCAGGCCAGTTTGCAACCCGTTTCACCGTAGTCAACAACAACACTCACTCAATACCATTTAGGGGTTTAGTCATGAAAAGACGTTCGTTGCTGAAAGCATTTGCCCTGTCCGCCACCTTTTTGAGCATGGGCTTTTCTCTACAGGCATACGCAGCAGAGACCATTAAAGTGGGGATCATGCACTCCCTTTCCGGGACGATGGCGATCTCTGAAACGCCGCTGAAAGACATGGCGCTGATGACCATCGCCGAGATCAACGCCAAAGGCGGTGTGCTGGGTAAACAGCTGGAGCCGGTGGTGGTCGATCCGGCCTCCAACTGGCCGCTGTTCGCGGAAAAAGCCCGGCAGTTACTTACCCAGGATAAAGCGGCGGTGGTGTTTGGCTGCTGGACGTCGGTATCGCGTAAATCCGTGCTGCCGGTCTTCGAGGAGCTGAACGGGCTGCTGTTCTACCCGGTGCAGTATGAAGGCGAAGAGATGTCGCCAAACGTCTTCTACACCGGTGCAGCGCCAAACCAGCAGGCGATCCCGGCGGTGGAATACATGATGAGCGAAGACGGCGGCAGCGCGAAACGCTTCTTCCTGCTCGGCACCGATTACGTCTATCCGCGCACCACCAACAAGATCCTGCGCGCCTTCCTGCACAGCAAGGGCGTGAAGGACCAGGACATCGAAGAGGTCTATACGCCGTTTGGCTACAGCGACTACCAGACCATTGTCTCCAACATCAAAAAATTCTCTGCCGGTGGCAAAACGGCGGTGATCTCCACTATCAACGGCGACTCCAACGTACCGTTCTACAAAGAGCTGGCGAACCAGGGCATCAAGGCGACGGACGTGCCGGTGGTGGCCTTCTCGGTGGGTGAAGAAGAACTGCGCGGGATCGATGCCAAACCGCTGGTCGGGCATCTGGCGGCGTGGAACTACTTTGAATCGGTCAGCAATCCGGTGAACACCAAATTTGTTGCCGATTACCGGGCGTATGCCAAAGCGCACAAGCTGCCGAACGCCGATACCGTCGTGACCAACGATCCGATGGAAGCCACGTATGTCGGCATTCATATGTGGGCGCAGGCGGTGGAAAAAGCAGGCACCACCGATGTGGATAAAGTGCGCGCGGCGATGGCGAACCAGTCTTTCGCTGCGCCGAGCGGCTTTACCCTGACCATGGACGCCACCAACCATCACCTGCACAAACCGGTGATGATCGGCGAAATCGAAGATAACGGTCAGTTCAATGTGGTGTGGCAGACGGAGCAGGCGGTTCGCGCCCAACCGTGGAGCCCGTACATTGCCGGTAACGACAAAAAGCCGGATCACCCGGTGAAAACCGGCGGGAAATAATTCCCGCAGGCCCGAGGCGCGGGGCAAGACGAGTAGCCCCGCGCCGTGGCTGAACTCACCCGGAAAACAGTGACATGATGAAAATACTCCCGGCTTTGGGCTGTCTTCTTTTAAGCGGTCTGCTGATGGCAATCCCCGCGCACGCCGGGCCTGCCGCTGATTACGGTAAGGCCAGCCGCGCCCAGCAGATCCAGTTGCTCCAGCAGTGGGCCGCCGCGCCTGATGCTTCCCGGCTGACGTTCCTGCAAACGCTCAATGAGGCGGAGGTGGTAACGGATACGCGCGGTCAGCTGTTTACGCCAGCGGGTGACAAACTTATCCCGCTGGAAGGCGAGGCTGCCCCGGTGGGCAACGTCAAAAAAATCTTCCTTAATAACCGGCTGCGGGGGCTGATCAAGAGCGCGCTGGCCTCGCATCAGTTAGTCAGCCCGGACGCCTCCGTGCGGCTTCAGGCGGCACTCACACTCCAGGCCAGCGCGCAGGCCGATCAGCTGTCTCTGCTCAGTGCGCGGCTGGCGGCTGAACAGGATGCGCGGGTGCATACCGCGCTGGCGATTGCGGTGGCGAATTTACAGCTGGCGGACAGTCGGGCGGAAAAACGACGGGAAGCAGTCACGCTGCTGGGGGAAGCCAGCGATCCGCAGGTGCAGGCCAGTCTGATGCGGCTGACGCAGCCGCAGGCAGAGCCTGATCCCGCCGTGCGCGCCGCCGCCGCGGAAAGTCTGGCGCAGGTGCAGCAGCGTCTGAAGTGGGGCGAGTGGCTGGGGCAGGCGTTCAGCGGTATTTCGCTCGGCTCGATCCTGCTGCTGGCGGCATTAGGCCTGGCGATCACCTATGGCCTGCTCGGGGTGATCAATATGGCCCACGGCGAGATGCTGATGATCGGCGCGTACTCCACCTGGCTGGTGCAGGATCTGTTTTCACGCGTGGCCCCGGAGTGGCTGGCGTTCTATCCGCTGGTGGCGCTGCCGGTAGCGTTCTTTATAACCGCCGCGGTGGGCATGGTCCTTGAGCGCACCATTATCCGCCATCTTTATGGCCGACCGCTGGAAACCCTGCTCGCGACCTGGGGGATCAGCCTGATGCTCATCCAGTGCGTACGCATGTTGTTTGGCACGCAAAACCTTGAAGTGGCAAACCCGGCCTGGCTCTCCGGCGGCTGGGCGGTACTGCCGAATCTGGTGCTGCCGTACAACCGGCTGGCGGTGATCCTTTTCGTGGCGGGCGTGCTGACCCTCACCTGGCTGCTGCTCAACAAAACCCGTCTCGGCATGAACGTACGGGCAGTGACGCAAAACCGTCGTATGGCGGACTGCTGCGGCGTGCCGACCGGGCGCGTTGACATGCTGGCCTTCGGCCTCGGATCCGGCATTGCCGGACTGGGGGGCGTGGCGTTATCCCAGTTGGGCAACGTTGGCCCGGAACTGGGGCAGGGCTACATCATCGACTCCTTCCTCGTGGTGGTCACCGGCGGCGTCGGTCAGCTGGCGGGCACGGTGGTGGCGGCGCTGGGGCTGGGCGTGCTCAACAAAGTGCTGGAGCCGCAGACCGGCGCGGTGCTGGCGAAAATCGCCATTCTGGTCCTGATTGTGCTGTTTATCCAGAAACGGCCGCAGGGGTTATTTGCATTCAAAGGGCGGGTAATTGACTGATGAGCCAACCACTAACGCTGACCCTGGCCCGACGCGCGCCACGCCTGACCGGGCTGCTGTCCGGACTGATTTTAATGGCGCTGCTGGCACTGCCGTTTCTGGCTTTGCTGCCCGCCACGCACCCGCTGGCGATCTCCACCTACACGCTGACGCTGATCGGCAAGATCCTCTGTTACGCTGTGGTCGCGGTAGCACTGGATCTGGTATGGGGTTATGCCGGAATGCTGTCGCTGGGGCACGGGCTGTTTTTCGCCCTCGGCGGCTACGCGATGGGCATGTATCTGATGCGCCAGGCCGCCGGCGACGGACTGCCGGCCTTTATGTCGTATCTGTCGTGGACGGAGCTGCCCTGGTTCTGGGCGGGCACGCAGTATTTTGCCTGGGCGCTGTGCCTGGTGATCCTCGTACCGGGGCTGCTGGCGCTGGTGTTTGGCTGGTTCGCTTTCCGCTCGCGCATTAAAGACGTCTACTTTTCGATTATGACGCAGGCGCTGACCTACGCCGGGATGCTGCTGTTTTTCCGCAACGAAACCGGCTTTGGCGGCAACAACGGCTTTACCGGTTTCACCACGCTGCTGGGCTTTCCGGTTTCGGCTACCGGCACGCGCATCGGGCTGTTTATCGCCACCGTGCTGTTGCTGGCCGCCACGCTGCTGGTGGGCGTGCTGTTAACCCGCAGCAAGTTTGGCCGTGTGCTGACGGCGGTGCGTGACGCTGAGAACCGCCTGATGTTCTGCGGCTACGATCCGCGCGGCTTTAAGCTGTTCGTCTGGACGCTGTCAGCGGTGCTGTGCGGGCTGGCAGGGGCGCTGTATGTGCCGCAGGTGGGGATCATCAACCCCGGCGAAATGTCGCCGACCAACTCCATCGAAGCGGCGATCTGGGTGGCGCTGGGCGGGCGCGGTTCGCTGATCGGCCCGATCCTCGGCGCGGGGATCGTCAACGGCGCGCGCAGCTGGTTTACCGTGGCCTTCCCGGACTTCTGGCTCTTTTTCCTCGGCCTGATGTTTATTCTGGTTACGCTGTTCCTGCCGCGTGGCGTGATCGGCCTTATTCAACGGAGGAAGCATGACTGATGCGCTCTTTACCCAGCCATTGCCGCAGGATCGCTATCGAAAGACCACCGATCCGGTGTTGCAGCTGGAAAAAATCAACGTCACCTTTGATGGTTTTCGCGCGTTGACGGACTTATCGCTGTCCATTGGCGTCGGTGAGCTGCGCTGTGTGATCGGCCCCAACGGGGCGGGAAAAACGACGCTGATGGATGTGATCACCGGCAAGACGCGGCCGCAGAGCGGGCAGGTGTTTTACGATCAGACCGTCAGCCTGCTGGAACTGTCGCCGGTGGAGATCGCCCGCGCGGGTATTGGCCGTAAATTCCAGAAACCGACGGTGTTTGAAGCGCTGAGCGTGCTGGAGAATCTGGAGATCGCCCAGAAAACCGATAAATCGGTATGGCACAGTTTACGGGCAAAACTGAACGGCGAGCAGCGCGATCGCATTGCGGAGGTGCTGGAGCTGCTGCGTCTTAGCGGGCATCAGCATCGCCCGGCGGGATTGTTGTCCCACGGGCAAAAACAGTTTCTGGAGATCGGCATGCTGCTGGTGCAGGAGCCACATTTATTGCTGCTTGATGAACCCGCCGCGGGCCTTACGGATGCGGAAACCGAGTATATCGCCGGGGTGTTCCGGGCGCTTGCGGGCAAGCACTCGCTGATGGTGGTGGAGCATGATATGGGCTTTGTGGAAACCATTGCCGATCATGTGACCGTGCTGCATCAGGGGCAGGTACTGGCAGAAGGCTCGCTCGCGCAGGTGCAGGCGAACGAGCAGGTTATCGACGTTTATCTGGGGCGCTGATCATGTTGCAGATTAAAGACTTACAACAGTATTACGGCGGCAGTCATATTCTGCGCGGCTTATCGTTCGACACCCCGCCGGGCGAGATCACCTGTTTACTGGGGCGCAATGGCGTGGGGAAAACCACGCTGCTGAAATGCCTGATGGGGCTGATCCCGGCGAAATCCGGCACCATCCACTGGCAGGGCACGCTGATTAATAACGCGAAGCCGCACCAGCGCGTGCAGCAGGGGATTGCCTATGTGCCGCAGGGACGGGAGATTTTTCCGCGCCTGACGGTGGAAGAAAACCTGCTGATGGGGCTGTCGCGCTTTTCCGGCCGCGATGCGAAAAGCGTACCGGATGAGATCTACACGCTGTTCCCGGTACTGCGGGAAATGAAGCAGCGGCGGGGCGGCGATCTTTCCGGCGGTCAGCAACAGCAACTGGCGATTGGCCGTGCGCTGGCGTGTCGGCCACAACTGTTGATCCTTGATGAGCCAACCGAGGGGATCCAGCCGTCGGTGATCAAGGAGATCGGCGCGGTGATCCGCGGGCTGGCGAACCGGGGTGATATGGCGATTTTGCTGGTGGAGCAGTTTTACGATTTTGCCGCCGAGCTGGCGGATAATTATCTGGTGATGTCGCGCGGGGCGATTGTTCAGGCAGGGAAAGGGCATGAAATGGAGGCGCAGGGGGTGCGGCATCTGGTGGCGATTTAGTGTTGTGCTGGAGGTTGCCCGGCGGCGCGTTGCTTGCCGGGCCTACGGCTGAAACCTGTAGGCCGGGTAAGCGGTAGCGCCACCCGGCAAAACAGTCACATCACAAGGTCGCATTTCCGGCATGCAACCCCGGCACCAGGATCACCTTGCGGCACTCCTCCTGGCGTTTTTCGAAGATCTCATAGCCGCGCGCGGCATCTTCCAGCGGCATATGGTGGGTGACGATCTCTTCCGGCGTCAGATGGCCTTTTTCAATCAGCGCAAGCAGATCCGGCAGGTACGCATGGACGTGCGTCTGACCCATTTTAAAGGTCAGGCCTTTGTCGAACGCATCGCCGAACATAAAGGCGTGAATGAAACCGGCGTAAACGCCCGGCACGCTGAGCACGCCGCCGCGACGTACCGCCGCGATACCCTGACGCAACACTTTACCGCTGCTGCCTTCCAGCTTCAGGTTACTCAGTACCGTTTCGGTCAGGCTGCCTTTCGCTTCAAAGCCCACGGCGTCGATCACTGCATCCACGCCACGATGACCCGCGGTATGCTCAATGATGTAGGCCGCCGGATCGTCGTTGTCGTCAAAGTTGATCGGCACGATACCGTAACGCTGTTTGGCAAACTCCAGCCGGTAGTCGTTATGGTCGATCATAAAGATCAGCTCCGCACCCATCAGGCGGGCGCAGGCCGCGCTCAGTAAACCCACCGGACCCGCGCCGAAGATCGCCACGCTGGAGCCTTGCTTGATATCCGCGTTTTTCACCGCCTGCCAGGCGGTGGGCAGAATATCTGACAGGAACAGCACTTTTTCGTCCGGCAGGGTATCCGGTACTTTGAACGGGCCGACGTTGGCTTTCGGTACGCGCACGTACTCAGCCTGACCGCCGGGAACACCACCGTAGAGTTTACTGTAGCCAAACAGCGCGGCGGGCGGCGTAATCGACTTCCGGTTTAAGGTCGCGCCGCCGCCACTGTTGGTGTTTTCACACGCGGAATACTGGTGCATATGACAGAAAAAGCAGTCACCGCAGGCGATGACAAAGGGGATCACTACGCGATCGCCTTTCGCGACAGCGTGCACATCTTTCCCCGTCTCGACCACTTCCCCCATAAATTCATGACCAAAAATATCGCCATGATCGGTGCCGGGGATCTTCCCGCGATAGAGGTGAAGATCCGAGCCGCAGATGGCGGTGGCGGTAACGCGCAGGATAATGTCATCTGCTGCTTCGATACTCGGATCGGGCATGGTATCGACACTGACTTTATGCGGGCCGTGATAGGTAAGTGCTTTCATTGTGCTTAGCTCCGGTATCGTAATCGCGTGTTAAACAGAAACTCCGTCAGACCTTGCTGTTACAGCGTGCCGGTACCGCCATCGGAGCACCATACCTGACCTGAACTGTAGCTGTTTTCATTGGATGCCAGCGTCACATAGATAGTGGCGATCTCGGCAGGCTGCCCCGGACGACCCAGCGGTGCAGAGGCACCAAACTGCTCCAGTTTTTCCTGAGGCTGGCCGCCACAGGCCTGCAATACCGTCCAGTATGGCCCCGGTGCCACCGCGTTCACGCGGATGCCTTCTTCCGCCAGCTGTTGCGCCAGGGATTTAGTAAAGGCGGCAATGGACGCTTTAGTCTGGGCATAGTCCAGCAGCGTCGGGCTTGGCTGGTAAGCCTGTACGGATGAGGTGTTGATGATCGACGCGCCGCGTGGCAGATAATCCAGCGCCGCTTTGGTGATCCAGAACATCGCATAGACGTTGGTTTTAAAGGTGGCGTCAAAATCTTCGGTGGACAGCTCGCGGATATGGTTGCGGAACTGCTGACGACCGGCGTTGTTCACCAGAAGATCCAGCCCGCCCAGCTCTTCAGCCGCCTGTTTGACCAGTTGCTGACAGAATGATTCGTCGCGAATATCACCCGGAATCGCGACCGCTTTGCGCCCTGCGGCACGAATAAGCTCAATCACCTCACGGGCATCTTCTTCTTCCGCGGGCAGATAGTTAATGGCCACATCTGCGCCTTCGCGGGCATAGGCAATCGCCACCGCGCGGCCAATACCGGAGTCACCGCCGGTGATCAGGGCTTTTCTGCCCTCCAGACGACCGCTGCCTTTATAGGAGGTTTCGCCGTGATCGGGGCGGGGATTCATTTTACAGGCCAGGCCAGGGAAGGGTTGATGCTGACGTTCAAACGGGGGTACCGGATAGCTATCTGCTGGGTTGGAGATACCTGCGGTCGTAACGTTTTTATTGCTCATACTGCGCTCCTTCTGTGTGCCTTTGGGTCTATTAAGCATAGAGCATCAGCGGGAAATGCCAGGTTTCTCGGACTTTTGCACATAAAAAGTTGCTTAAAAGGCATTTACCGCTTCGTTTCGCCACCCTGGAAAAATCTGCAAGTGCCGACCTTACCTTGCGCTATGCCGGAAGGTGCCAAATACTTAGAGTATTAAACGATCGTTTGCTGTCCCTGTTTACCGGTATGTCCGGGTGCAGCGACAAGCGATGATACAAGTGAGGATGTAGTGACAGACACTTACAACAATGCTTCTGGCAGCGATACATCAACGCCTGCATTAACCCTCTCAAGCGGAGAGGAGATGCTGGGAACGGTGGTGATGGAAATGCTGCAATCCGGGCAGGAAATCAACAGGCATAGCCTGTGTGTTAAACTTGCCGCGAAGATTGACCTTTCGACCGATCCGGCGCTTGAGGCGCAAATCAGTGAATTGATTGGGCTTGTGTTAAAGAAAGGTTAATGAAACCGGGATATATCCTTCAAAACTATATCTTTCCGGCGCAGACATAGCCATACTCACCGGGTTACACCGTGCCTAACGGTAACAATAATGAGAGGCTCAATGAGCAAGAATGATAAGGAAAGACTGGTAGATACCATCATGGGAGAAGCGGTACTCCACCTTCTCGAAAATGATGACAACGTTTCCTTTGATGCGCTTATCGGCCAGTTACAGGAAAATTTACAGAGTGAAACCGACCGGGAAAAGCGGGATGCTTACCGGACTGCCATTAACGGTGTTCACCAGTTCAGGGCCTTGCAGACCAAAACCGTCAGCACGCCTGGATCGTTAAAACAGAGTTTGCGCACCACGCTGGCGCAAAATAGCCCCTCTATCACCAAGCATTAATTCGTACCTCTGCTTAACCTTCGGGTAAGCAGAGTCGCCCTTCTAATCAGACTTGCTCTGGCATGTTCCATCGATGCTCCTGTGACTTTGATCGTGGCCTGTGAGCCATAGAAGACCACATTCCTCAAGTATCGAGAGTGAAATTGAAACAACATGAACAGATATGTCTTGAAAACATTCAAGAGGCTATCGGCGAGGCTGCGACTCATCTTATGAGTATTGGTCATGCCATCGATGCCGAAAACATCGTCATGGTATTACGTGCGCGCAGTATGATGACGTCTGATCCGCAGCACCGGCAGGTTCTTGATGGAGCCTGTAAAATACTGAAGGTTCGTGTAAAAAAATCCGCGTAACCCTTGAATTCACACCGGCCCGCCGCGCGCGTTTCGCGGGGGACCGGGTGGATTTCCTTCTCTGACCCAGGCTTATAAATCGTCCGGGGTTTGCTGAACGATCCTTTCCAGCGCACTGCGATAGACATCCAGTTTTACAACATCCTCTTCCGTTTCCAGCAAGCGGATCACCGCCAGAATAAGGTTCTTATTCGTCACCTCAATCTGATTGCTTCTCAGGCTCGCGGAAAGCTCATGGATGAACAGTCTTTCGGCTTCAAACGTCTGTGCGCTCTGGCCGAAATATTCATTCAACTGTTCTTCTGATGTCGCGCTGTGCATAAAAGATCCTCAAAATTCATATCGTTGCCCTCTTAATATGATGAGAGGGAATGTTTAGCCCAATAAAATTAGTCACCATTGTGATTATCCGCAATGTCAGAAATGAAAATTCTTCAAATATATTTACGCGCACATAAGTTTTTTTAGGAATGAGCTTATTCCTCCGCCAGCGCCTGTTTTAAATCTGCCAGCAGATCGTTTTCATCTTCAATACCCACTGACAGGCGGATTAATTGCGGCGTAATGCCGTTAGCGAGGCGCTGTTCCAGCGGGATCGAGGCGTGGGTCATAAAGAAAGGCTGGCTCACCAGGCTTTCGACGCCGCCGAGGCTTTCCGCCAGGGTGAAAAGTGACAGTCGGCTGATGATCTGCGCGGCACGTTGTTCATCACCTTTCACCACAATTGAGATCATCCCGCCCGGTTGCGCCATCTGTCGACGGGCCAGCTGATACTGCGGATGCGATTCCAGCCACGGGAAATAGACCTGTTCCACTTGCGGCTGCTGTTCCAGCCACTGCGCCAGACGCAGGGCGTTGCTGCTGTGTCGCTCAATGCGCAGCGCCAGCGTGCGGATGCCGCGCAGGGTGAGGAAACTGCTGAAGGGATCGAGTACGCCGCCAACGGCATTTTGCAGATAGCCTAATTGTTCGGCCAGCGCAGGACGATCGCCCACTACCGCCAGTCCGGCTACCACGTCCGAGTGACCATTAAGGTACTTGGTGGCGGAGTGCACCACGATGTCGAAACCCAGCTCAAGCGGACGGTGGATCAGCGGCGACGCAAAGGTGTTATCCGCCACGCTAATCACGTTATGACGCTTGGCGATAGCGGCAATGGCTTCCAGATCGGCCAGTTTCAGCAGCGGGTTGGTCGGCGTTTCTACCCAAATCATCCGCGTTTCCGGGCGGATCACCGCCTCCAGACCCGCCAGGTCATCCGGTTTCACCCAGCTCACCTGCAAGCCGGTGCTGCGGCGACGCACGTTCTCAATCAGGCGATATGTGCCACCGTACACATCGTCGATGGCGACAATGTGGCTGTCTTTGTCCAGCAGTTCCAGTACCGTGGAAATGGCGGCAAGGCCAGAGGCAAAGGCGTAGCCGCGCGTACCGCTCTCCAGTTCAGCGATGGCGGTTTCCAGCGCGTGGCGCGTCGGATTGCCGCTGCGGGAATATTCGTAGCCGGTATGCTGGCCCGGCGCAGGCTGGGCAAAGGTGGAGGTGGCATAAATTGGCGGCATCACCGCGCCGTGCTGATCGTTAAACGCGCCGCTGTGCACGCTGAGGGTATTTAATGTTTTCATTTTTCTTCCTTATACACATCGTTGATCAGACCCTGCTCGCGCAGCCAGTCGTCGTTAAACATTTTTGAGAGATATTTGTTACCGCTGTCGCAGGCAAAGGTGACGACGCGTTTCGGCGTGGTCTGGGCGGCGCAGTAGCGCAGCGCCGCGGTCAGCAGCGTGCCGGTGGACGAGCCTGCGAGTACGCCTTCGCGCTGTAACAGCAGGCGTGCGGTGGCAAACGCTTCGGCATCGCTGACGCGGTACGCCTGTCTGACGCCGTCGATAAGCGCGAGCGGTGGGACAAAGTCTTCGCCGATGCCTTCCACCCGCCAGGAGCCTGCCTCGCCATGACGTCCGGTTTCCACCTGATCGGCAAGAATGGAGCCTTCAGGATCGGCCAGCACAAATTCGGTATGCGGCGAGTGGCGCGCAAACCAGGCTTGCAGGCCGCCGAGGGTGCCGCCGGACCCCACGCCAACGACAATGGCGTCCACACGGCCATTAAGCTGCTGGTGGATTTCAGCGGCGGTGGCGGCGTGAGCCAGCGGATTGGCCGGATTGTTAAACTGGTCGATGTAATAGGCACCAGGCATGTCCTGCGCCAGGCGCAGGGCGTAATCCTGGTAATATTCCGGATGGCCTTTGGTGACGTCGGAGCGGGTGAGCACCACCTCAGCGCCGAGCGCGCGCAGATGGAAAATCTTCTCGCGGCTCATTTTATCCGGCACAACCAGCACCACTTTGTAGCCTTTTTGCGCGGCGATCAGTGCCAGCCCCAGCCCGGTATTGCCCGCCGTGGCTTCAATAATGGTGCCGCCCGGCTTGAGTAAACCTTCCCGCTCGGCGGCCTCGATCATCGACAGCGCCACGCGATCTTTAATCGACCCGCCGGGGTTCTGATTTTCCAGTTTCAGGAACAGCTCACAGGGCCCGCGATGCAGCTTATGCAGCTGGAGCAGCGGCGTATGGCCAATCAATTCAGTGACAGAATGGGCAACAGACATGGTGTGCGATCCGTAGTTAACACGATGCCTGGATAATAGGTCTGCCTTTTTTGCCGATTAAAGAATCTTTCTCTGCAATATAGATCGAAAAGTAATATCACATGCTGTTCAGCCATCAGGAAGTAAATCCCTGTAGACATCCGGACGTGTTGATTGCTATAAAACGGCACTTTTGCCGTAAAAACAGGCAAATGCAGGGCGAACCGCCCGCGATATATGCGTTTTTCAGATAACCAATGCTGAAAATAGCCATTACGCAGACAACCCTTTTGCCGCGCTGTTTATAGCGAACGGGTATAAGCAAGGGCGATTAAGTTATTTCAAATATAATTGCGACAGATTATTATCGTCTGGACATCCATACTGCTAAACCGCCAAAACGGATAAGAACAACAACATGATCGTCCTCAGGAATATTTCAAAGATTTTTGACCACGGAAAGGTGCCCATCACCGCCGTGGATAGCGTTAACCTGACGGTGGAGCAGGGGCAGATTTACGGCATTATCGGCTACAGCGGCGCAGGAAAAAGCACGCTGATCCGCTTGCTTAACGGTCTGGAAAAACCGACTTCCGGCGATGTCACCATCAACGGACAGAATATCTCCCGCGCTGAAGGTGAAGCACTGCGCCAGGCGCGCCTGAAGATCAG
Organism: Enterobacter kobei; assembly: GCF_018323985.1. Classification (GTDB taxonomy): domain Bacteria; phylum Pseudomonadota; class Gammaproteobacteria; order Enterobacterales; family Enterobacteriaceae; genus Enterobacter_D; species Enterobacter_D kobei_A. The sequence continues at coordinate 928,099 of NZ_AP024590.1, forward strand.
CATGGTCTTCCAGCACTTTAATCTGCTGTGGTCGCGCACCGTCAGCGAAAACATTGCGTTCTCAATGCAGATCGCCGGTGTGCCAAAAGCCAGAATCAACGCTCGCGTGGCGGAGCTTATCGAGCTGGTGGGCCTGACCGGGCGCGAGAAAGCCTACCCGTCGCAGCTGAGCGGCGGCCAGAAGCAGCGCGTCGGCATTGCCCGTGCGCTGGCGAATAATCCAGATGTTCTGCTGTGCGACGAGGCGACCTCCGCGCTCGATCCGCAGACCACCGATCAGATCCTCGATCTGCTGCTGGACATTAACCGCCGCTTTAAGCTGACCATTGTGCTGATCACCCATGAAATGCATGTGGTGCGCAAGATCTGCGACCGCGTGGCGGTAATGGAAAACGGCAAAGTGGTGGAAGAGGGCGACGTGATTGATGTCTTCACTCATCCCGAGCAGCCGATCACCCGTCAATTTGTGCGTCAGGTGAGCCAGTATGCAGAAGAAGAGGCCTTTAATCCGGCGCTCGCCGCGGGGCTTGACGGCAGCATCATCAAACTGACCTTTACCGGCAATAAAACCTATCAGCCGGTCGTCAGTGAGCTGACGCTGCGCTACGGCCTGTCGTTTAATATTCTGCACGGCAAAATGACGCAAACCGCACACGGCCTGTTCGGTCAGCTGTGGGTGCACGTGGTGGCAAATCAGGAACAACTGAACAATATCCTTGCCGATCTGCAACAGAGTGATATTGAAGGCGAGGTAATTAAACATGATTGAGAATTTACTGCCCCACCTGAAATGGGACCAGCTGTGGGCGGCGACGCTCGAAACCTTATATATGACGGCGCTGTCCGGCGTGGCGACCTTTGTGCTCGGCCTGCTGCTGGGGCTGGCGCTGTTCCTGACCGCCAAAGGCGGCCTGTTCCAGAATAAGCCGTTGTACAGCGCGATTTCGGTGGTGGTGAACGTTTTCCGCTCCATCCCGTTCATTATTTTGATTGTGTTACTGATCCCCTTCACCAAGACGATTGTCGGCACCATTCTCGGCGCGGATGCGGCACTGCCGGCGCTGATTGTTGGCGCGGCACCGTTTTATGCCCGCCTGGTGGAAATGGCGCTGCGTGAAGTGGACAAAGGTGTGATTGAAGCGACGCGTTCGATGGGCGCGCGCCTCAGCACTCTCGTATTCCGGGTATTAATCCCTGAATCCTCGCCTGCGCTGGTGTCGGGTATTACCGTCACGCTGATTGCGCTGGTGAGCTATAGCGCCATGGCGGGTGTTATCGGTGCCGGTGGCTTAGGAAATCTTGCATATCTGGAAGGATTCCAGCGTAACCATAACGACGTCACGCTGGTGGCGACAGTGACCATTCTGGTAATTGTCTTCATCATTCAGTTCTGCGGCGACGTGTTGACTTCTTTATTAGATAAACGCTAAACATAACAACTACTGGAAACCAACATCATGAAAAAAACACTCACACTGATTGCCGCCGCCACCCTGAGCGCCCTGAGCTTTGCTTCCTGGGCTGACACCCTGACCGTCGGCGCGTCCAACGTGCCGCACGCGGAAATTCTGGAGCAGGCGAAGCCCATCCTTGCGAAAGAAGGTATCGATCTGGAGATCCGTCCGTTCCAGGATTACATCCTGCCGAACACCGCGCTGGCGAGCCGCGACATCGACGCCAACTATTTCCAGCACATCCCGTACCTGAACAGCGTGCTGAAAGATCATGCGGATGACAAAACCTATGATTTCGTCAGCGCTGGCGCGATCCACATTGAGCCGATTGGTATCTACTCCAAAAAATACAAATCGCTGAAAGATCTGCCGGAAGGCGGCAAAGTCATTATGCGTGACGCGGTGGCGGAAGAGGGCCGTATCCTGTCTATCTTCGAAAAAGAGGGCGTGATCAAGCTTAAGCCGGGCATCGACAAAGTGACCGCGCGCATCAGCGACATCGTGGAAAACCCGAAAAAGCTGAAGTTCCTGCCGAACGTCGAAGGCTCCCTGCTGCCGCAGATGTATAACAACGACGAAGGTGATGCGGTGGTGATCAACGCCAACTACGCCATCGACGCCGGTCTGGATCCGGTGAAAGATCCGATTGCCGTAGAAAGCGGTGAGAACAACCCGTACGCCAACATCATTACCGTGCATCGCGGCGACGAGAAGAAAAAAGACATCGTGGAACTGGTGAAAGTGCTGCATTCGAAAGAAATCCAGGACTGGATCCGCACCAAATATAAAGGCGCGGTGATCCCGGTTAACAACTGATCCTGCCCTCGCACGCGCTGGCCCTGGCTGGCGCGTGTTCCCCGCATTCCGCCCTATGAAATTCCTCTGTGATAGTAGTCACCAATCCCAAACAATTAAGTAAATAGTTAATAACAATCCTCTACTATTGCCGGGACAAGCTGAGCAGAGGTAGAGATGAAAGATGTCGTGATCGTAGGGGCCGTGCGCACGCCTATCGGCTGTTTTCAGGGCGCTTTGTCTCGTCATTCTGCGGTGGAACTCGGCAGTCTGGTGGTTAAAGCGCTTATCGAACGCAGTGGCGTGATCCCGCAGCATATAGATGAAGTGATCCTCGGACAGGTGTTAACTGCCGGTGCCGGGCAAAACCCTGCCCGCCAGACGGCGATCAAGGGCGGCCTGCCAAATTCAGTTTCCGCTATTACCATTAATGATGTCTGCGGCTCGGGGCTGAAAGCGCTGCATCTGGCGACCCAGGCGATCCAGTGCGGCGAGGCGGATATCGTCATCGCGGGCGGTCAGGAAAACATGAGCCGTGCGCCCCACGTGCTGACGGACAGCCGTACCGGCGCACCGCTTGGCAACAGCCAGCTGATTGACAGTCTGGTTCATGACGGTCTGTGGGACGCCTTCAATGATTATCATATGGGCGTGACGGCGGAGAACCTGGCGCGGGAGTACGGCATCAGCCGCCAGCGGCAGGATGACTACGCGTTACGCTCCCAGCAAAAAGCCCGCGCGGCCATCGATGCCGGTCGTTTCCGGGATGAGATTGTCCCCGTGCTGGTGGATCGTCCCGGCGGTCAGCCGCTGCGGGTGGAGTGCGACGAACAGCCGCGCACCGATGCCAGCGCCGAAGGGCTGGCAGGCCTCAGCCCGGTGTTTGAACGCAGCGGGTCGGTGACAGCGGGCAATGCCTCCTCAATTAATGACGGCGCGGCGGCGGTACTGATGATGAGCGAAAGTAAGGCGCTGGAGCTGAATTTGCCGATCATGGCGCGCATCCGGGCTTTTGCCAGCGTTGGGGTCGACCCGGCGTTAATGGGGATCGCGCCAGTGTATGCCACGCGGCGCTGCCTTGAGCGCGCGGGATGGCAGTTGCAGGACGTTGATCTGATCGAAGCTAACGAAGCGTTTGCCGCGCAGGTGTTGTCGGTCGGGCAAATTCTGGAATGGGATGAACGGCGGGTGAACGTCAACGGCGGTGCCATCGCGCTGGGCCATCCGATTGGCGCGTCCGGCTGCCGTATTCTGGTATCGCTGGTGCATGAGATGGTGAAACGCCGGGCGCATAAGGGCCTGGCGACGCTGTGCATCGGCGGCGGGCAGGGCGTGGCGCTGGCGATTGAGCGCGACTGATTATGCCATCTCGCCGGGCGGCGCTCTGCTTGCCCGGCCTACATGCTGATTTCGTCATCTCACCGGGCGTGCCACATCTTTCCCCTCACTTCCCTCAATAATCCTCATTAAGCCAAATCTCACTGTTTTGAATTTTTTGAAATTAAAAATTCTTCCTGCAAATTAAGTTTGATGCCGGGAATAACGAATAATTATAAATTTAATGGTGACCTAAAAATAAAATAACGACAGGTACTATATGCCTGCTAACTCACTATCATGCTGATAAATATAACTTTTCATTTTTTATGAAATCTTTGTTGTTACCTCGTTAATAATATATTTATGTGATCTCAGTCTTTATTTAATGTGATTATCACAAATTATTATTGATACTCATCACGTCTTTTCTCTCCGTTTTTCAGGAAGCAAATAATTACGATCCGGATCACTAAAAAATACTTTTTAAAAAAATAAAATGCAGTCTCATAAAAACGGAACGATATTTTAAATTTTTGAGGGTGTTTTCATGTTTAAAAAGTCTCTGGTCCTTGCGTCTCTTGTTGGTGCTTCTTTCGCGGCCCAGGCCGTCACCGTTGACCTGCGTCATGAATATATTGACAGCGGCAGCAACGCCGACCGTGTTGCGGTATCACACCGTTTTGATAATGGCTTTGGTTTCGGTGTGGAAGCGAAATGGAAATCCGGCGGTGATGATGCAGATAAACCCCTTACCGAAATTGTCGGTAATGGTCATGAAGAATCCATTAACTGGCGCTGGAAAGCGACAGATAATTTTGCGCTGACACCAGGCTTCAATATCGAAAGTAAAGACAGCTTCTCAATTTATAAACCGTACCTGCACGCGCAATATACCTTCGACAGTGGTCTCTACGTTGCAGGTCGTTACCGTTATGAGTACACCCGTAACCCGGACTCAAATGTGGTTGATAACAAAGTAAATAAATTCGACGCCTGGGTGGGCTGGGCGATGGGTGACTGGCGTACCGAGCTGAACTACGTTTACGCCAAAAGCACCGAAGATGTGGTGCGTGAAAACGGCAAAACCTATTCCAATGAATATAACGCCAAGCTGGCATATAAGTGGGATAAAAACTGGTCGCCGTATGTTGAATTGGGTAACGTAGGCGTGAGAAATACCGACGAGCGTCAGACCCGTTATCGTGTAGGCGTGGCTTACTCCTTCTGATATAAAACTTACCCTCATGAGAAGCCCTGGCGCAGTTAGCCGGGGTTTTCTCGTTCCTGCTATTTATGGGGAACCAGTCATGTGCCGTAAATTTATTATTGATAAAATACTGGACTTATTTTAAATAAAAAAAGGCCCTCCCGAAGGAGGGCAAGGCCAGTTACAGAAAGAAACACACTCAGTTACGCTTGCAACATGTCACGCTGCTCAGGAAGCTTCGCAATATAAAGGGCTGGTTTGCCGTCTTTATCGGAGCTAAACAGGATCGCACTGTCGTCCGGCGTAAAGGACGGGTGCGGATGGGTAACCTGACGACTGTTCTCGAAGGTTGCCCAGGAGGTATCGTGACGCGCCACGCGGAAGTACTTGCGCTGCGCCACATCAAAGACATACAGATAAGGATCGTTATCGATGGTATAGCCGCCGGTATCTTTCACATCCACCGGCGTGCCGGATCCGTCGCCGACCAGCAGTGTTCCGTCGAAGTTGCTCATCAGATGCGAACAGGCCGGCATCTGCATCACGTCTTCATTAATACCGGTGTCCGGATCGAAGCGGGAAATAGTGCGGCCCTGCTGTCCTTTCAGGTAAGAGACGTACACCAGCGCGGAACCATCCGGTACCCAGAATTCATGGGTGCAGCTTTCGCCTTCGGCGTGATCTTTCACTTTCCGCACGTTGCTACCGTCTTCGTTGACCAGCCACATACGCGCGTCGATCAGATCGTGCGGGCCTTCATGGCAGAACGCCACGGTATTGTCATCGAACGGACGGTAAATCGGATGGCCGAGCCAGATTTTCTCATCATGGATCACCGTGCTTTCACCGGTCTGCAAATCAATGCGCAGCAGGCGGCAGTGCGGGCCTTTATGGAAGAAGTCATGGAACAGCTGCCAGTCGGTGAGCGGCGTCCAGTCGCTTTTGGCGATCTCAATGCCCACCAGTTTGGTGCAGTCGCTGTTGGCAACCCAGGTACCGTAGCCTACCCACTCGTCGGACACGCGATACACTTCGCGCTCTGCATAGGTGGTGAGATCCACTTCGCGCAGGGTGCGATCGTTTTTCACGTAATAAAGGAAACGATCGTCCGGGGAAAGGAAGCCGCCAAAGGTGTTGTCGCCGCTACCTTCGGTCAGCTGCACGGCTTCGGCCTGTTCCAGATCCAGTAAGTAATAGTTCCAGTGCCCGTCAAATTCACCGGCGAAAAGCAGATGACTACCATCGTTAAAAAAACACTTCTGATAGAAGTAGTTACGATGGCAGGTGACTTCTGGTGGGGTTAAGCGGGTGATTTCCGCGCCCGTGTCGGGGTCACGGCTGACGTCATACTGAAGTTTTACCCGCATGCCTTTCGCCATAATGCGCTCCTTTTCCTGATCCGGTTGTAGGGCGGTGTCCCACAGAGTTGATGAGTTTAAAAATCAGGTGTCAATTTATCAAAACATTGTTTCACTATGTGTGATAGGTGGCGCAATTTATGTATTGAAATGATTTTCTTAGCTAAAAAAATAACAGCAACCACGCGCCACGCCCGCTCACCGCTGACAATCGTGATCCTCTTTGCAGTTTTACTATTTAATAGCAGAAAAAGTGAAACGTTGTTTTATTTGAAATTGAAAACACGTTTTAGAAGGGATACTATGGCTCCATACTGCATGCGGAACACTGTTTTAAAGCTTCGCTGCATGACATCTCAGTCAGATTTTTTGGAGGTTAATGTGGAAGTCAGACAAAGCATCCACAGCGCGCACGCCAAAACCCTGGATACCCAGGGGCTGCGCGATGAGTTTTTAGTTGAGAAGGTCTTCGTAGCGGATGAGTACACCATGGTGTACAGCCACATTGATCGCATTATCGTTGGCGGCATTATGCCGGTGGCTAACACCGTGTCCGTTGGCGGTGAAGTGGGCAAGCAGCTCGGCGTGAGCTATTTCCTGGAGCGCCGCGAACTGGGCGTGATCAACATTGGCGGCGCGGGCAGCATTACGGTTGATGGCCAGGTGTATGACATCGGCCATCGCGATGCGCTTTATGTCGGTAAAGGTGCCAAAGAAGTGGTGTTTGCCAGCCTTGATGCGGCAAATCCGGCGAAGTTCTACTACAACTGCGCTCCGGCCCATACCACTTATCCAACCAAAAAAGTGACGCCTGCGGACGTTTCGCCGGTCACGCTGGGCGATCCGTTGACCAGTAACCGTCGCACCATCAATAAATATTTTGTCCCTGATGTGCTGGAAACCTGTCAGCTCAGCATGGGCCTGACCGAGCTTGAGCCGGGCAATTTGTGGAATACCATGCCGTGCCATACCCATGAGCGCCGCATGGAAGTGTATTTCTACTTCAATATGGACGAAGACGCCTGCGTGTTCCACATGATGGGGCAGCCGCAGGAAACGCGTCACATTGTGATGCATAACGAGCAAGCAGTGATTTCGCCGAGCTGGTCTATTCACTCAGGCGTTGGCACGCGCGCGTACACCTTCATCTGGGGGATGGTCGGCGAAAACCAGGTGTTTGATGATATGGACCACGTCGCCGTTAAGGATCTGCGCTAGTCGCGGACAGCATAAGTTAACTCTGCCTGTTCGTGCAGGCGCTGCAAGATTAAGGAACAAACATGATTCTGGATGCATTTTCTCTTCAAGGTAAAGTGGCCGTTGTCTCCGGTTGTGACACGGGTCTGGGCCAGGGTATGGCGCTGGGTCTGGCGGAAGCAGGCTGTGACATCGTCGGCATTAACATTGTTGAACCGACAGAAACCATCGAACGCGTGACAGCGCTGGGCCGTCGTTTTCTGAGCCTGACCGCCGATCTGCGTCAGATTGACGGCATTCCTGAACTGCTGGAACGCGCGGTCTCTGAATTCGGCCATATCGACATTCTGGTGAACAACGCAGGTCTTATTCGTCGTGAAGATGCGATTAACTTCAGCGAAAAAGACTGGGACGATGTGATGAACCTGAACATCAAGAGCGTGTTCTTTATGTCGCAGGCGGCCGCGAAACACTTTATCGCGCAGGGCAAGGGCGGCAAAATCATTAACATCGCCTCGATGCTTTCCTTCCAGGGCGGCATCCGCGTACCGTCTTACACCGCCTCAAAAAGCGCAGTGATGGGCGTGACCCGTCTGCTGGCAAACGAGTGGGCGCAGCACAACATCAACGTCAACGCGATTGCGCCGGGTTATATGGCAACCAACAACACCCAGCAGCTGCGTGCCGACGAAGAGCGTAGCGCCGCTATTCTTGAGCGTATCCCGGCAGGTCGTTGGGGTCTGCCGAGCGATCTGATGGGGCCGGTCGTTTTCCTGGCGTCCAGCGCGTCTGATTATATTAATGGCTACACCGTTGCGGTTGACGGCGGCTGGCTGGCACGTTAATCCCTCAAAGCCTGAAAGATAAGACCCTGCTCTGGCAGGGTTTTTTTATGGCGGTAATTCTTCCTCAGACCTTATTACCTTATCCTGCGGGCAATAAAAAAGGGCAGCGATAAGGCTGCCCTTGTGTCTTCTTATTTAGCGATTAACGCATCGCACGTTTCAGAATACGTTCTGCCTGACGCTGGAAGTCTGCGGCGGTTTCTTCCACGGTTTTCTGGCCGTAGTCGATATACTGCAACGCGGTACCGAACTGTGCCACGATCTGCGGATCGTCAAAGTATGGCGACACGGTCAGTTTAGACGGCAGCGATTGCGCCAGACGCAGACCCGCAACCGCCGGATCTTCCTCTTTGATTGCGCCGCTGGCGGTCAGGGTTTCCACCGCCGCTTTGCTCAACGGTACACCGCGCTCCAGACCGAGCGTTTCCGCGCCTTCTTTACTGTTCAGCAGGAAGTTAATCAGCTCGGCTGCTTCTTTCGGATGCTTAGTGGATTTACCGATAGAGAGCATTTGCGCCGGTTTAAAGAACAAGCCTGCGTCGGTAGCACCCGGCAGCATCGGGTAGCTGCCCAGTTCCAGCTTCGCCGGTGGCTTCAGGTTGTCGGAGTACTTGGTGATGGTGGAGTTCCACATGTAGGTGCCGCCCCATTCCCCTTCGATCCAGGGTTTCATCTCATACATGTTGCTCTTACCGAAGGACGCATAGTACTTGGTGTCCGGCATCACATGGCTGTCGACCAGGTTTTTATAGGTCTGGAAGAACTCCACCCACTGCTCTTTGCTGTAGGCGAATTTTTTGGTTTTCTCGTCTACTGCCGGAATGTTGTACTTCTGGATCATGTAAGAGTTGAGCAGCGCCAGCGTATCCTGGTGCTCCAGTACCACCGGGTAATACTGTTTGCCCAGCTTGCTTTCAAAGGTTTTGCCCGCGGCTTTCAGTTCGTCCCAGGTTTTCGGGTAGGCGACGCCCGCTTTTTTCCAGGTCTCATCGTTGAAATAGAAGACGCGCGCCGTGACGGAGATCGGAATGCCGTTCAGCTTGCCGTTAACGGTGGTGCTTTTCAGCTCTTTCGGATCGAACTGGCTTAAGTCGATAACGTCTTTCACCTGGTTCAGATCGTAGAAGCCGTCGCCGGCCTTCGAGAAAATCGGCAGCCAGTTCCAGTTGGTCTGCATCACGTCAGGCTCGGTGCCGCCGGCGATCTGGGTGGTCAGGCGGGAGAGGTGGCCATCCCAGCCGGTGTATTCGGATTTCACGGTAATATTCGGGTGCAGCTTGTGAAACTCTTCAATCGCTTTCAGGGTCACCTGATGACGACCATTGCCGCCCCACCAGGACATACGCAGATCCACATTGTCAGCCGCGAGGGAAGGTAAGGCACAGAGTCCCAGAGTGGCGGAGATCGCTGCGCTTAAAAGCACTTTTTTCATTGTTATGCTCCAGTTTAGAGAGAGATGTTCTGTTCGGTTTTCGCGTCAAAAATATGACACTTATCCATGTCAAACTTGAAGTACACCTTACGATGTAAACCTTTCGCTATCATAGGCTTGGCTACATCAGAAGGAATGCGGGCGGTCAGTTCATAGTTACCCACTTTCAGGTAAACAAAGAATTCATGACCCATGTTTTCGACACGCACCAGATCGCCTGATCCAAAGCCTTCCGCAAAAGGCTCGTCGGAGACGGCAACGAATTCCGGGCGCACGCCAAAGAAGACGTCCTGATCCTGATACGTCGCTACTTTTTCGCGCTGTTTCGCGTTCAGCGGCAGCGTTTCATCGCCCACGGTGATGTGCAGGTCTTCACCTTTTCTGACGATTTTTCCCGGTTTGATGTTCATCTCTGGCGCGCCGATAAAGCCCGCCACGAACATGTTTTTCGGGAAGTGGTAGAGGTTATCCGGCGTATCCACCTGCATGATGTGACCGAGTTTCATCACGCAGATACGGTCGCCCATGGTCATCGCTTCGGTCTGATCGTGCGTCACGTATACCGTGGTGGCCGGTTTGCCGGACTGTTTCAACTGCTTGTGCAGATCCGAAATACGGATGCGCATCGAGGCGCGCAACTTGGCGTCGAGGTTAGAAAGCGGTTCGTCAAACAGGAAAACGTCTGGCTTTTTCACAATCGCGCGGCCTACCGCCACACGCTGCGCCTGACCGCCGGAAAGCTGACGCGGCAGCCTGTCCAGCAGCTCCTCCAGTTCAAGGATTTTTGCCGCTTCATCCACCTGCTTATCAATCTGATCTTTCGGGATTTTGCTCAGCTTCAGGCCAAAGGCCAGGTTCTCGCGCACCGTCATATGCGGATAGAGCGCATAGTTCTGGAACACCATGGCGATACCACGCGATTTCGGCGCCAGGTTGTTGACCACGCGCTCGCCAATGCGCACTTCGCCGCCACTGATGGTTTCCAGACCGGCCAGCATACGCAGGGTGGTGGACTTGGCGCAGCCGGATGGCCCGACGATCACCATAAACTCCCCGTCAGCGATTTTCAGGTCGATACCATGTACCGCTTTGAAGCCGTTGGAGTACACTTTTTCCAGTTTATTGAAAATAACTTCAGCCATGATATTTCCCTCTTAACCTTTAATTCCGCTGCTGGTAACGCCCTGCACGAAGTAGCGCTGAGCCAGGAAGAACACAATGATGGACGGCAGAATGGAGATACTCGCCATTGCCAGAATTTCGTTCCACGGCGCACCTTCAGTGACGTCGATGGACATTTTCAGCGCCAGGGCAATCGGATACTTGTCCACGCTGTAGACGTAAATCAGCGGCCCGATAAAGTCGTTCATTGACCACATGAACTGGAACAGCGCCACGGAGATAATGGCCGGTTTCAGGATCGGCACCACCACGTACCACAACACCTGCGCCGAGTTACAGCCGTCGATCTGCGCTGCTTCTTCCATGTCACGCGGCACACCGCGCAGGAACTGGATCAGCATGAAAACGAAGAACCCTTGCGTGGCGAAAGCGGTCGGCAGATACAGCGGCAGATAGCTGTTCAGCATGCCCATTTCGCGGAACATCAGGTACTGCGGGATCAGAAGCACGGTGCTTGGCAGCAACATGGTGGCGATCAGTGTCGCAAACCAGAACTTCTTCCACGGAATTTCAAAGCGCGCAAAACCGTAGGCCACAATGGTTGACGAGATGATGGTCAGCAGCACTTTCGGGATCACATATTTGAACGTGTTCCACATGTAATGGCCGAAGGTGTATTCCGTGCCGGTTTTCCAGCCGTTCACAAAGCCGTCGCTGGTCGGGTGGGCAGGCCACAGTCCGAGCGTGGTGAAGATCTCGTGGTTCGGTTTAAACGACGCCGAGAACATCCACGCCAGCGGATAGAGCATCAACAGGCCGACAAACAGCAGGATCACGTAGCGGATCGCCGCGCTGATCTTCTCTTTACGCTGCGTCTGCGCCACTTCGCGCTCAGCATCGGTCATTGCAGGCGTAATTTGTTGTACGTCAGCCATTTTTGCCTCCCTTATCGGCGGAGTAGAACACCCAGTATTTTGAAGATTTAAAGGCAATGGAGGCGAAGAGCGCCACGACCAGGAACAGTACCCACGCCAGCGCAGCGCCATAGCCCATATCAAAGTATTTAAAGGCGGTGTCGTAGATATAGAGCGAGAACAGGTAGGTGTAGTAGGTCGGCCCACCACCGGTGATCACGTACGGCCCGGTAAATTCCTGGAACGCCTGCGTGGTCTGCATAATGAAGTTGAAGAAAATGACCGGTGTGATCAGCGGCACCGTCACTTTCATGAACATCTGCCATTTGGACGCGCCGTCGATCATGGCCGCTTCATACTGTGACTGCGGCACGTTTTGCAGCGCGGCGAGGAAGATCACCATTGCCGAACCAAACTGCCAGACGCGTAGCAGGGTTACGGACATCAGCGCCAGCGACGGTTCGCCCAGCCAGTTAACCGGATCCAGGCCAAACACGCCGATAAAGCTGTTCAGCAGGCCGTCAATGGCAAAGAGCGCACGCCACAGTACGGCAATCGCCACCGAGCTGCCGAGGATCGACGGAATATAATAAGCGGTACGGAAAAAGCCGATGCCGCGCAGTTTAAAGTTCAGTACAAAGGCGATACCCAACGCGAACGCCAGTTTCAGCGGGATAGTTAAAAATACGTAGGCAAAGGTCACGCCCATGGATTTCCAGAAGAGGGAATCTTCCGTCAGCATGTAGCGATAGTTTTCTATGCCGTTAAAGACCGGCGGGCTCATCAAATCGTACTCGGTAAAGCTGAGTACAAAAGAGGAAACGAAGGGAAAGGCGGTAAAGATAATCAACCCTATGATATAAGGCGAAATCCAGGCCAATCCCAGTGCTCTGTTTTCATTCATACATACCTACCTGGCGATTAATGGTTTAAAGCGGATTCGGCGATGAGCATTGCCCTTTTCCATGGGCGGCGTGAATGGTTTTAAAATCTTCTGAACCTGCGTCCTTGATTTGTAAAACATCGTTTTAATTTATTTTATTGCGATTTGTTACGCCGTCATTCGATTAATCATGGAAATGTGATCGAAGTCGAAACGACGTTTCAATAAGGTGAGGTGTGCGTCATTTCTGCGATAAAAAAGCGAATGCATACACAGGGTGAATGGCAGGAAGAGCGTGAGTAAAAAAAGCCCAGCGTGAAATAGATCATCGATACAATCATTTACAGACTAAGTAATTTGCGGGCACGCTTAAATAAAAACGCCCTCTGCAAAGAGGGCGCTTAAAAATAATGTGCAGTGGATCAGCTTTTCAGAAAATCTTCGCGCACCGGCGTAAAGGTGTCGAGCAGCGTACCGGCCTTCAGACACACGCAGCCGTGCATTACGTGCGGTTTCTTGTAAAGTGTATCCCCTTTGCTGACGATATGTTTCTCATCACCGATGGTAAATTCAAACTCACCGGAGAGCACATAGGTCAATTGTTCATGAGGATGGTTATGAAGCGGGCCGACAGCGCCCTCTTCGAAATTGACTTCTACTGCCATCATTTTACCGTCATGAGCAAGAATGCGACGGGTGACGCCGTTGCCCAAATCGTCAAGCTGAGTCTCTTTATGGAAAATAAACATCGGATCGTCCTGTAGTCAGTAAATTGCCTGAAGTAAAACATTGTTTCATTAAATTTATATCACCAAGAACTAAAAAGAAACGTCAGTCCCATTGAAGTGGAAAGTTGATCACAAGTTTGCGCCATAGTTGCGATGATAACGATTGAGGGGAAAAAAATATGAAAACGATAGGCTTGCTTGGCGGCATGAGCTGGGAATCTACCATTCCCTATTACCGCTTAATTAACGAAGGCGTAAAAGCCCGTTTGGGGGGACTGCACTCGGCGAGTCTGCTGCTGCACAGCGTCGACTTTCATGAGATCGAAGCCTGTCAGGCTAACGGCGAATGGCATAAAGCTGGCGTGATGCTGGCGGAAGCGGCGGCAGGGCTTGAGCGTGCCGGGGCGCAGGGCATTGTGCTCTGTACCAACACCATGCATAAAGTGGCGGGCCAGATTGAAGACCGCTGCCAGGTGCCGTTTTTACATATCGCCGATGCTACCGCGCGGGCGATCCAGCGCGCCGGGCTGAAGTCAGTGGCGCTGCTGGGTACCCGTTACACCATGGAGCAGGAGTTTTACCGGGGCCGACTGGCGCACAACTTTGGCATCGAAACCACGGTGCCGGATCCCGACGATCGCGAACGGGTGAATCAGATCATCTTTGATGAGCTTTGCCTCGGCACCTTCAGCGAGCCGTCCCGGGACTATTTCCTCGGGCTGATCGCGCGGATGGCGGCGGAAGGGGCGCAGGGGGTGATTTTTGGCTGCACCGAAATCGACCTGCTGGTGCCTGCCAGCCAGTGTCCGATCCCGGTATTTGACACTGCCGCCCTGCATGCTGCCGATGCAGTGGAGTTTATGCTCTCTTAAGGCCGCGCCAGCACCGCATCCAGCGGTCTGGTGATGCGTGGCATCGAGGATTGCAGATGCCGCGCAAAGGTTTCTACCAGCGCTGAGGCGGGGCGGTGCAGCGGGCGGATCAGGCTGACGGTAAATGGCACGTCAATGCTGAAACGCCTGACTACCACGCCGCTGGCGGCGTAATCCAGCGCCGTCAGCGGATTCACCACCGACACCCCTGCGCCTGCCCGTACCATCGCGCACACCGATGCCGCGCTGTGCGTTTCCACCACCATCCGCCGTTTCACCTGATGCTCCGCGAAAAGCGCATCCAGCAGCTGACGATAGCTGTCGGTACGCGACAGGCTGATGTAGTTTTCCCCCTGAAAGTCCTCCGGCGTCAGCACGGTTTTATGCGCCAGCGGGTGATCCTGCGGCAGCACGCAGACTTCGTTGAGCGTCAGCAGCGGCGTGCGCTCGGTGCCGGCGGGCGTGCTCAGCGTCTCCGTTAGCCCCAGATCGTGACGCTGGGCCGACAGCCACTCCTCCAACAGCGGCGACTCCTGCGGCACGATGTTCAGGCTGACCTCAGGGTAACGCGCCAGAAAAGGTTGCAGCAGCAGCGGCAAAAACGACTGGGAAAAGACCGGCAGACACACGACCGACAGCTCCCCCTGACGAAATTCACGCAGGCTTTCAGCGGCGCTGACGATGCGGTCCAGCCCGTACCACGAGCGCTGCACTTCCTCGAACAAGCGCAACCCCTGCACCGTGGGATGCAGGCGGCCCCGCGTACGCTCGAACAGCGTCAGGCCAATCACCTTTTCAAAGCGCGCCAGTTCACGGCTGACGGTAGGCTGCGACGTCTGCAACAGGCGCGCGGCCTCGGTCAGGTTACCGGCGGTCATTACGGCGTGAAAAATTTCGATATGGCGCAGGTTAACGGCGGGCATCAGAGAATCCTTAAAGAAAGCCATTCCATATCATAAATGAATAGACTCTCGATAAAACGATATTTTTTATCAGGTTCGCATTGTGGCGTAATAGTAAAAAATCATTCACCGGAGCTTCCTATGCCACGCTCGCTACACCGCACCGACACCGCCCTTAACGCCGCCAATTTACTGGCGCTGCCCGCGCAGTATGGCTGCCCGGTCTGGGTCTACGATGCGCAGATCATCCGCGAAAAAATTGCCCAGCTTAGCCAGTTCGACGTGGTGCGTTTTGCGCAGAAAGCCTGCTCCAACGTGCACATTCTGCGTCTGATGCGTGAACTGGGCGTGAAAGTGGATTCTGTGTCGCTGGGTGAAATTGAACGCGCGCTGGTGGCGGGTTACGAGCCGCAGACGCATCCCGATGACGTGGTGTTTACCGCTGATGTTATCGACGCCCCGACGCTGGCCCGCGTGCATGAACTGCACATCCCGGTGAACGCCGGTTCGGTGGATATGTTGCGTCAGTTGGGGGAAGTCTCGCCAGGGCATCGCGTCTGGCTGCGGGTGAATCCCGGCTTCGGTCACGGCCACAGCCAGAAAACCAACACCGGCGGTGAAAACAGTAAACACGGTATCTGGTACAGCGATCTGCCTGCGGCGCTGGAAGTGATCCAGCGTTATCAACTGAAACTGGTCGGTCTGCATATGCATATCGGTTCTGGCGTGGACTATGCGCATCTGGAGCAGGTATGCGGCGCGATGGTGCGCCAGGTGATTGAATTCGGGCAGGATCTGGAGGCGATCTCCGCCGGTGGCGGCCTGTCGATCCCCTATCGTGAAGGGGAAGAGGCCATTGATACCAGCCACTACTATGCACTGTGGAACCGCGCCCGGGAGCAGATCGCCGCCCATCTCGGGCATCCGGTGAAACTTGAGATCGAACCGGGGCGTTTCCTGGTGGCAGAATCCGGCGTGCTGGTGGCCCAGGTGCGCAGCGTGAAAGCGATGGGCAGCCGCCACTTTGTACTGATCGACGCCGGTTTTAACGATCTGATGCGTCCGTCCATGTACGGCAGCTACCATCACATCACGGCGCTTGCCGCAGATGGCCGCGATTTAACCCACGCGCCGCTCATTGATACCGTGGTGGCCGGGCCGCTGTGCGAATCCGGAGACGTATTCACCCAGCAGGAGGGCGGCAAAGTGGAAGCTCGCGCGCTGCCCGCCGTGGTGCCAGGGGATTATCTGGTGCTGCACGATACCGGCGCGTACGGAGCCTCGATGTCCTCTAATTACAACAGCCGTCCGCTGCTGCCGGAAGTGCTGTTCGATGGCGGTGAGTCGCGTCTGATCCGCCGCCGTCAGACCATCGACGAACTGCTGGCGCTGGAATTACTTTAAGGATTTAAAATGCGGGCCGGGTGCCACCGAATCGCGTAGCACCAGCGTGCCGGTAAAGGGCGGGATAGTTTCAATGGACTGTTCCGCCGCCAGCCGCATCGCCTGGTCAATGGCGGTGGTGATCATGATGTCGATAGGCAGACAGACCGTCGACAGCCCCGGCTCCAGCCATCGGGCGCTGGGGGCATCATCAAAACCAAACAGCGAAATATCCTGCGGAATACGCAGCCCGGCCTGGTGGATCGCCTTTGATGCACCGAGCGCCATATCATCGTTACAGGCAAAGAGTGCGCTGAAAGCGATGCCTTCCTGCAACAGCGCCCGACACTGCTCATAGCCGCTGGTCATGCCCGCATCGCCATACCTGACTTTCGCCGTATCCCAGCGTATCCCGTGTTTTTCCAGCGCTTTGCGATAGCCCATCAGCCGCGCTTTCCCGGTTGGGGTGTGGATCGGCACGGTGATGCAGCCGATATCACGATGGCCCTGAGAAATCAGATACTCCACCGCCTTAAATGCCGCATCCTGCTGCTCGAAAAATACGCATTTATCCCGCGCCTGGCTGACGTCGCGGTTGATCACAATCAGCGGCATCGGGATGCGATCGATCAGCGCCATAATGGCTTTTTCGCGCATAAAGCGCGTGTAGAGAACAATGGCGTCGCAACGCCGGTCCGCCAGCATCTGTACCGCTTCTTCTTCCCGCTCCGGCGTATCGTGCCCGTCGGTGACAATCAGCTGCTTGCCGTGGGTTTCCGTCTGGCGGGAGGCCTGCTGTAACAGGCGACCAAAATAGAAGCCGTCAAAGGTCGAGACCACCAGACCAATACTGTTGCTGGTGCGGTTCGCCAGCGACTGAGCAAGAAAATTAGGCCGGTAGCCCAGCTCCTCCATCGCCTTAAATACCTGCTGCCGGGTGCTGTCTTTTACCTGACCTGTACCGTTGAGCACGCGGGAAACCGTCGCCTTCGAGACGCCCGCGCGCCGTGAAACATCCAGCATTGTTGCCATGACGACATCCTGTTTCCTGAGTTGAGCGGGAGTTTATCACAAAGGCGTTTCTCCTTTGCCGCCCTCCCTTGCACATGCGGTGGGTGGAATACCAATCTTCGCCTGATCACATAATCTGGAATACCACATTCCATCCTGAGAGCTTTATCACAGAACTTTTCCCCCACGCTGTCTACTTTTGGTATGCCAGTTGGTATTCGGCTGTAACCCTGGACAATAAAAAAGCCCTTTTACTGAGGTACCATCGTATGGCTTTACAGGATAAGCTCATTGATTCTCTGGGTAGTTTCGCGACAACGTTCAACAGTTATCGCTATATTATGGCGATTAAATCCGCCTTTATTACCCTGATGCCGGTCATTATTGTCGGTGCGTTTTCAGTATTGATTTCCAATATGGTGCTGGATCCGAAAAACGGTCTCGCCAGTTTTCAGGCGCTGTCGTTTCTGGCGGCGTTAAAACCCATTACCAGCGCCATTAATTACGCCACGCTCAATTTCTTAAATATTGGCGCGGTCTTTTTAATTGGTCTCGAATTAGGGCGTATCAACGGTATTAAATCACTGTTCCCTGGCCTGCTGGCGGTGATTTGTTTTATTTGCGTGACGCCAACTACCGTAGAAATGCTGGTGGATGGCGAAATGCATGTGGTGAAAGACGTGCTGCTGCGTCAGTTCTCGGACACCCGCAGTCTGTTCCTCGGTATGTTTATCGCCATTCTGTCTGTGGAAATTTATTGCTGGCTGGAAGGGCGCAAGGGGCTGAAGATCAAAATGCCCGATACCGTGCCGCCTAACGTCGCGGCGTCGTTCTCGGCACTGATCCCGGCGATCATTACCACTACCGCCATTGCCACCTTTGGTTTTGTCTTCCACCAGATCACCGGCATGTACCTCTACGACGCCATCTATCAGGTAGTACAGCAGCCGCTGGAGCGCGTGGTACAGAGCCTGCCTGGGATCCTGCTGCTGATGTTCGTGGCGCAGCTGTTCTGGGTGATCGGTATTCATGGCAACCAGATGATCAAGCCGATCCGCGAGCCGCTGCTGCTGGGGGCGATCACCGTCAACATGAGCGCCTTTGAGCAGGGCAAAGAAGTGCCGAATATCATCACCATGCCGTTCTGGGATGTGTATATGAGCATCGGCGGCTCCGGGCTGACCATCGGCCTGCTCATTGCCGTGATGATCGCCACCAAACGCAAAGAGATGCGCGAGATCGCCAAGCTCTCTATCGGCCCTGGCCTGTTTAACATCAACGAGCCGGTGATTTTCGGTATGCCGATCATGCTTAACCCGATCCTCGCCATCCCGTTCATCATCACGCCGCTGGTCACTGGCTCTATTGGCTATTTCGCCACCGTCACCGGTTTTGCCGGTAAAGCGGTGGTGATGGTGCCCTGGACCACGCCGCCGCTGATCAACGCCTGGCTGTCGACCGCCGGATCGATGGGCGCGGTGATCACCCAGTTTATCTGCATCATTACCGCCGTCATTATCTATCTGCCCTTTGTGAAGATCGCCTCAC
Organism: Enterobacter kobei; assembly: GCF_018323985.1. Taxonomy (GTDB): domain Bacteria; phylum Pseudomonadota; class Gammaproteobacteria; order Enterobacterales; family Enterobacteriaceae; genus Enterobacter_D; species Enterobacter_D kobei_A. The sequence continues at coordinate 947,070 of NZ_AP024590.1, forward strand.
GCCGCGCGGAACAGGCGCAGCTGAAAGCGGAAGCAACGGAACTGGCGAAAAACGCCTGAGGACAGCATGAGTACGAAAACCATTTCTATCCCGCCGTCATTTATCCTCGGGGCGGCGGCCTCCGCCTGGCAAACCGAAGGCTGGAGCGGTAAAAAAGCCGGTCAGGATTCCTGGCCGGATCTCTGGTACAAAAACGACCGCCACGTCTGGCACGAGGGCTACGGCCCGGCGGTCGCCACCGATTTTCATCATCGCTTCCGTGAAGATGTGCAGCTGATGAAAGCGGCCGGGCTGACCCATTACCGCACCTCGATCAACTGGTCGCGCTTTTTCACGGACTATGAAAAGGGCGTGGTGGATGAAGAGTACGCCGCCAGGTACGACGAACTGTTTGCTGAAATGCACCGTAACGGCATTGAGCCGATGATCTGCCTTGAGCATTACGAGTTGCCCGGTTATTTGCTGGAAAACTACGGCGGCTGGGCGTCCAAAAAAGTCGTGGAGTTTTTCCTGCTGTATGCGGAAAAGGTTTTTGCCCGCTATCACACACAGGTCACGCGCTGGTTCACTTTTAATGAGCCGATTGTGGTGCAGACGCGCGTCTATCTGGATGCGCTACGCTGGCCCTATGAGCAGAACACCGGCACCTGGATGCAGTGGAACCACCACAAAAACCTCGCCACCGCGAAAGTGGTGAAGCTGTTTCGTGAGCAGGGGTATAAGGGCAGCGTCGGCTGTATTCTTAATCCGGAAGTGACCTACCCGCGGTCCTGCGCGCCCCACGATGTGCGGGCCGCTGAAATGTACGATCTGTTCTACAACCGTGTGTTTCTCGATCCGTTAGTAAAAGGTCACTATCCGCCGGAACTGTTCAGCCTGCTGGAACAGCACCAGGTAGCATGGGAGTTCAGCGAGGAGGAGCTGGCGATCATCCGCGATAATACCGTCGATGAACTGGGGATTAACCTCTATTACCCGCATCGCGTCAAAGCGCCGTCCCGCGCCTGGCATCCGGACACCCCGTTCCATCCCGCCTTCTATTACGAGCCCTTTGAATTACCGGGACGGCGGATGAACAAATCCCGTGGCTGGGAAATTTACCCGCAAATTATTTATGACATGGCAATGCGCATTAAAAACGAGTACGGCAATATTCCGTGGTTCGTTGCCGAAAGCGGCATGGGCATTGAGAACGAAGGGCAGTTCCGCAATGCCGATGGGGTGATAGAAGACGACTATCGCATCGCCTTTATCAGCGAACATCTTTACCAGACGTTGCGCGCCAGGGAAGATGGCGCTAACTGTCAGGGCTATATGCTGTGGGCCTTCACCGATAACGTCTCGCCAATGAACGCCTTTAAAAATCGCTATGGTTTAATTGAGATCGATCTGCAAAATAACCGCAACCGGCGCGCCAAAAAATCCGCCTCATGGTACCGTCGGTTACGCGAGGAGCGCACGCTCACGCTGACTCTCGACGATGAATGGAAATAGCAGGTGATATGGTGGAAAAAGCAGTCGTAGTGACGGAGAAAAAACAGTACCAGGAGATAGGTGACGATCTGCGTACGCAGATTATCCAGGGACACTACCCGGTTGGCTCGCGTCTGCCGCCGGAGCGAAATATTGCCGAAACTTACGGCGTCAGCCGCACTATCGTGCGCGAGGCGCTGCTGATGCTGGAGCTACAGGGCACGGTGGACATCCGCCAGGGGTCCGGCGTGTACGTGATGCGCATCCCGCAGGAGCACGAAAACGAGGAAGAGCGCTTCTTAAGCAGCGATGTCGGGCCTTTTGAGATCCTCCAGGCGCGGCAGCTGCTGGAGAGCAACATTGCCGCTTTTGCTGCGAAAATGGCTACCCGCGCCGATATCGACAACCTGCGACGCATCCTGGAGCAGGAGCAGCGCGCCATCGCCATGAATGACAACGCGCAGGACAACAGCAAAATGTTCCACCTCGTGCTGGCGGGTGCCTCGCAAAATCAGATGCTACTGGGCACGGTGGAAAGTATCTGGCATCACATGGACAGCAGCCCGCTGTGGCAGCAGTTTAACGTGCATATTGCCAGCCGGGCGTATCGTCTGAAATGGCTGGGCGATCGGCAAACGCTGCTGGCGGCGCTGCGCCGTCGCGATGTGATGGGAGCGTGGCAGGCAATGTGGCAGCATCTGGAAAATGTCAAAACAAGCTTGCTGGAGCTGTCGGATGAAGACGCACCGGACTTTGACGGCTATTTGTTCGAATCCGTACCGCTATTCCAGGGAAAATTAATGTGACCATCCGGCCGCTTTACGAGGTACCGCAGTTTGCCGGACAGGTGATCGACTGGCAGTGGCGCGCCTTTGGCGACGGGCTACCGCGGGCATTTTTTGCCAGCATCGTGGAGCACAGCCAGCGTGAGGGCGAACTGCCGCTGACCTTTGTGGCGACGGACGGTGAGCGGTTACTGGGTACGGTGGGATTGTGGCGCTGTGACTTGATCAGCCGTCAGGATCTGTGGCCATGGCTGGCGGCGCTGTATGTGGATGAGGCCGCGCGCGGGCAGGGGCTGGCTGGCGCTCTGCAACAGCAGGTTATAGATTACGCCCGTGGGCAGGGCTATCCGCAGCTGTATCTCTGGTCGGCGTGCCGGGATTTCTACGAGCGCTACGGCTGGCAGTACATCGGTGACGGCCTGGAATACCCGGATAAAACCGTGCACCTGTACCGCTATACGCTTTAGGTTTCCTGCTGCAACATGCCGACCGAGTGCCGACGCACCAGCGTCGGGTTAAAGACGTGGGTGATGTCCGGCAACGGACGGTTTTCCGCCAGCGCCAGCGCCAGTTCGGCAGCCTGAGTCGCCATGGTGACAATCGGGTAGCGGACGGTGGTCAGGCGCGGGCGCACGTAGCGGGAAATCAGAATGTCATCAAAGCCGATCAGCGAAATCTCTCCCGGCACTTCAATGCCGTTATCGTTTAACACGCCCATCGCCCCGGCCGCCATGGAGTCGTTATAACAGGCCACGGCGGTAAAGTTTTTGCCGCGCCCCAGCAGCTCGGTCATCGCCTGTTCGCCGCCGCTCTCGTCAGGCTCAGCCCAGGTGACTAAACGATCGTTGCACGGCAGACCATTTTCCCGCAGCGCATCGTAATAGCCCTGAAGGCGATCTTCCGCATCCGAAATGGCGTGATTAGAGCACAGATAGCCGATTTTCGTGTGCCCCTGCTGGATCAGATGGCGGGTCGCCAGCCAGGCGCCGTAGCGGTCATCCAGCGCCACGCAGCGCGTTTCAAAGCCTGGCACGATACGGTTGATGAGCACCATGCCCGGCATCTGTTCCATCAGCGCAGCGAGATCGGCATCGGGGATCATTTTGGCGTGCACCACCAGCGCCGCACAGCGATGGCGGATCAGCTGCTCAATAGCCTGACGCTCTTTGTGTTCGTTATGGTAGCCGTTACCGATTAGCAGGAAATTGCCGGTGTGATAGGCCACCTGTTCCACGGCTTTCACCATCGAGCCAAAGAAGGGATCGGACACATCACCCACTACCAGACCGACGGTTTCCGTCGACTGCTGTGCCAGCGCACGGGCATTGGCATTCGGATGATAATTAAGGGATTCCATAGCGCCCTGCACCGCGAGGCGCGACGATTCGCTGGCTTTCGGAGAGTGGTTGATCACGCGTGACACCGTGGCAACAGAAACACCTGCAAGCCGGGCTACATCCTTTATCGTCGCCATACAGAACCTTCTTTTAGGGTAAGCGTTTACACAGCGGTAAGTGTTACGGAAAAGCGCCGTCTGTTCAAGGCTATTGCGGGACGGGACGCCGTAAACGTGATCGACAGCGAAAAGCGGCTGGTGAAAACGTTACACGGCACAACGCCGGCAAATAAGACAAAAAAAGCGAATTCAAACCTTTAGTTACACTTTGCGAAGGGCTGTTGCGATTGATTGCTGTAGCAAAATGAAGGCTGTTGCTACATTTGATGTCCCAGAGGTATTGATTGGTGAGATTTCAGTACGTTTTGAGTACTCACGTTTTGCACCAACCTGCGCGGATGCGCAGGTTTTTTTTCGCCTCGATTTTACCTTCGCCCCTTCTGCACTTCTCGTGTAATCTGCCACAATTCCCTACTATCTTTCACATTAACAGACACAGGAAGTTGCCATGTTACTGGACTCTTTTCGCTTTCTATTCCGCCTGTTGTTCAGGGTCGAACTGACCGGCGATACCCAGGCTTTACGCGGTGAGCGGGTACTGATCACGCCGAACCACGTCTCGTTTCTCGACGGGGTGCTACTGGCGCTGTTTCTGCCTGGCCGCCCGGTGTTTGCGGTGTACACCTCCATCAGCCAACAGTGGTACATGCGCGCCCTGAGAAATCTGATTGATTTCGTGCCGCTCGATCCGACTAAGCCGATGTCCGTCAAGCATCTGGTGCGTCTTATCGGCCAGGGCCGTCCGGTGGTGATCTTTCCGGAAGGACGCATTTCGGTGTCCGGCTCGCTGATGAAAATCTACGACGGCGCGGCCTTTGTCGCCGCCAAATCCGGCGCGACCGTGGTGCCGGTGCGTATTGAAGGGGCAGAGCTGACCTTTTTCAGCCGCCTGAAAGGGCTGGTGAAACAGCGCCTGTTCCCGCGCATTCATATTCGGGTTCTGCCGCCCACGTCGCTGCCGATGCCGGATGCGCCGCGCGCCCGCGATCGCCGCAAAATCGCTGGCGAAATGCTGCACCAGATCATGATGGAAGCGCGCATGGCCGTGCGCCCGCGTGAAACCCTGTTTGAAGCGCTGCTCTCAGCGCAATATCGCTATGGTGCAAATAAGCCCTGTATTGAGGACATCAACTTCAAACCGGACTCCTACCGCAAGCTGTTAACCAAAACGCTGTTCGTGGCGCGCATTCTGGAAAAATACACCACCCAGGGCGAGAAGATCGGCCTGATGCTGCCGAATGCGGCGATCAGCGCGGCGGTGATTTTTGGCGCGGTTGCCCGGGGGCGTGTTCCGGCGATGATGAACTACACCGCAGGCGTGAAGGGGCTGAGCAGCGCCATTACCGCCGCGCAAATCAAAACCATTTTTACCTCTCGCACTTTTATGGATAAGGGCAAACTCTGGCATCTGCCGGAGCAACTGACGCAGGTGCGCTGGGTGTATCTCGAAGATCTGAAGGGCGACGTGACCCTTGCCGATAAGCTGTGGATCTTCGCCCACGTGCTGATGCCGCATCTGGCGCAGGTCCCGCAGCAGCCGGAAGATGCCGCGCTGGTGCTGTTCACCTCTGGCTCGGAAGGCAATCCGAAAGGCGTGGTGCACAGCCATAAGAGCCTGCTGGCAAACGTTGAGCAGATCCGCACTATCGCTGACTTTACGGCCAACGACCGCTTTATGTCGGCGCTGCCGCTGTTCCACTCCTTTGGTTTAACCGTCGGGCTGTTCACGCCGTTGCTGACCGGCGCGGAAGTGTTCCTCTACCCAAGCCCGCTACATTACCGCATCGTGCCGGAACTGGTGTACGACCGTAACTGCACCGTGCTGTTCGGGACATCCACCTTCCTCGGACACTACGCCCGCTTCGCCAATCCGTATGATTTCTACCGTCTGCGCTACGTGGTGGCGGGGGCGGAAAAACTTCAGGAGAGCACGCGGCAGATCTGGCAGGACAAATTTGGTCTGCGCATTCTGGAAGGCTACGGTGTGACCGAGTGCGCGCCGGTGGTCTCCATCAACGTACCGATGGCAGCCCGACCGGGTACCGTCGGACGCATTCTGCCGGGTATGGACGCGCGTCTGCTGGCAGTGCCCGGTATTGAAGACGGCGGTCGCCTGCAACTGAAAGGGCCGAACGTGATGAACGGCTACCTGCGGGTGGAAAACCCCGGCGTGCTGGAAGCGCCGACGGCAGAAAACGAGCGCGGCGAGATCGAACAGGGCTGGTACGACACCGGTGACATCGTGCGCTTTGATGAGAGTGGTTTTGTGCAGATCCAGGGGCGTGCAAAACGCTTCGCCAAAATTGCGGGCGAAATGGTGTCGCTGGAGATGGTCGAGCAGCTGGCGCTGGCGGTATCGCCGGAGAAAATGCATGGCACGGTCATTAAAAGCGACGCCAGCAAAGGCGAGGCACTGGTGATGTTTACCACCGACAGCGAACTGACGCGCGACAAGCTGCTCCAGCATGCCCGGGCGCAGGGTATCCCTGAGCTTGCGGTGCCACGTGATATTCGCTATCTGAAGCAACTTCCGGTATTGGGCAGCGGCAAGCCTGATTTTGTGACACTCAAAGGTCTGCTTGAAGACCCGGAACATCACCATGCGTGAGTCAGTACACACTAACAATTCCCTGTGGTCGAAGGGGATGCTGGCGGTTACTGCCGCGCAGTTCCTTTCCGCCTTCGGGGATAACGCGCTGCTGTTCGCCACCCTGGCGCTGCTGAAAGCGCAGTATTACCCGGACTGGAGTCAGCCGATCCTACAAATGGTGTTTGTAGGTGCTTACATACTCTTTGCGCCTTTTGTGGGCCAGGTTGCCGACAGCTTCCCCAAAGGGCGCGTGATGATGGTGGCGAACAGCCTGAAGCTGCTCGGCGCGGCAAGTATCTGCCTGGGCGTAAACCCCTTTGTGGGTTATACGCTGGTGGGGGTTGGCGCTGCCGCTTACTCACCCGCCAAGTACGGCATTCTGGGCGAGCTGACCACCGGTGATAAGCTGGTAAAAGCGAACGGTCTGATGGAGTCCTCCACCATCGCCGCTATTTTGCTTGGCTCGGTGGCAGGCGGCGTGCTCGCTGACTGGCATGTGCTGGCAGCGCTCGGTGTGTGTGCGCTGGTCTACGCGGGCGCGGTGGTGGCGAACCTGCTGATCCCGGTACTGCCTGTCGCCCGCCCCGGCCAGTCCTGGCGCTTCGGGCCAATGACCAACAGCTTTTTCAGCGCCTGCCGTTCCTTATGGCAAAACGGCGAAACCCGCTTCTCGCTGGTGGGCACCAGTCTGTTCTGGGGCGCAGGCGTTACGCTGCGCTTCCTGCTGGTGCTGTGGGTGCCAGTGGCGCTGGGTATTACCGATAACGCCACGCCGACCTATCTGAACGCGATGGTAGCGGTGGGGATCGTGGTGGGCGCAGGCGTGGCGGCAAAACTTGTCACCCTGGAAACGGTGTCGCGCTGTATGCCCGCCGGGATTTTAATCGGCGTCGGCGTGCTGTTTTTCTCTCTGCAACACGCGCTGTTGCCTGCCTATGGTCTGTTGATTCTGATTGGTCTGCTGGGCGGTTTCTTCGTGGTGCCGCTGAACGCGCTGTTGCAGGAGCGCGGTAAACGTTCGGTCGGGGCGGGGAACGCTATTGCGGTGCAAAACCTCGGCGAGAACGCCGCCATGCTGATGATGTTAGGGCTCTATTCGCTGGCAATCAAAGTGGGTGTGCCGGTGGTGGGCGTTGGCGTGGGCTTCGGAACGCTGTTTGCGCTGGCTATCGCCGTGCTGTGGATCTGGCAGCGCCGTCGCTGAGATCGTTGTCTGTCTGCCCGGCGGCGCAAGCTTGCCGGGCCTATACTGCTGCAATACGCAGGCCGGGTAAGCGCAAGCGCCACCCGGCTTTTTACGTTATGGCGCCGGGTAGGTATATACCCGATGCACCGCGTCAATCTCCGCTAACACCGCTTCACTGAGATCAAGCTGGTAACTTTCCACATTGGTCTTCAGCTGCTCCAGCGTGGTCGCGCCCAGCAGGGTGCTGGCGACGAACGGCTGGCGACGCACAAAGGCCAGCGCCATCTGCGCTGGATCCAGATTATGCCGCTTCGCGATGTCCACATAGGCGGCGACCGCTTTCTGTGACTGCTCGCCGCTGTAACGGGTAAAACGGCTGAATAGCGTATTGCGCGCACCTGCCGGTTTCGCGCCGTTGAGGTATTTCCCCGTCAGCGTACCAAATGCCAGACAGGAGTAGGCCAGCAGTTCCACGCCTTCGAACTGGCTCACTTCCGCCAGCGCCACTTCATAGCTGCGGTTCAGCAGGCTGTACGGGTTCTGGATGGTAACGATACGCGGCAGATCGTGCTTGTCCGCCAGATGCAGATAGCGCATCACGCCAAAGGCCGTTTCGTTGGAGACCCCGATGTAACGGATCTTCCCGGCACGCTGGTATTCGGTCAGCGCTTCCAGGGTTTCGAGAATAGTTACCCCCGGTGCCGTATCGGCCCACTCGTAGCCGAGCTTGCCGAAGCAGTTGGTCGGACGCTGCGGCCAGTGAACCTGATAGAGATCGAGATAATCCGTCTGCAGGCGTTTTAAGCTGGCATCCAGCGCCTGGCGGATATTTTTACGATCCAGTGCCTGATCCGGACGGATACCGCTGTCGCTGTTGCGGCTCGGACCGCTGACTTTTGAGGCGATAACCAGTTTTTCGCGGTTACCGCGTTTCGCCAGCCAGTTGCCGACGTACGTTTCGGTTAACCCCTGGGTTTCCGGGCGCGGCGGGACAGGGTACATCTCCGCAACATCAATAAAATTTATTCCCTGGCTTACGGCATAATCGAGCTGTGCATGGGCGTCGGCTTCGCTATTTTGTTCACCAAACGTCATAGTGCCCAGCCCCAGCGTGCTTATCTCAAGGGAGCTGTGAGGGATACGGTGATAGTGCATTTGCCGGCTTCCTTTTGTTAACAACGTCAGTCGCTTCCTGACAAAGGAATATAAACATGGCAGAGGGGAGACAAAAGGGGAAGTGAAAAATCAAAAGGTCAGCAGGGTACTGACCCTTTATGGATTAACGCTCGATAATCTGTGAAACGTCATCGCGGTTGATCTGCATCTCATTGCCTTGCTGATCGCGATAGCTAACCAGTCCGGTGTCATCATCAATTTGTGGTTTACCATCTGTCAGGATCATTTTGCCATCTTTGGTCGCCATAACGTAATCGCTGCTGCATCCTGAAACCGCAAAAGCCAGGCCTACTGCAGAGATCACCACTGCCCATTTTTTCATCGTTTTATTCCTCGCGTAACGGTTAACTGAATGTAGTCTAGTAATAACGCAGAATAATGTGATGAAAAAGCAGCAAATTCTGAAAGCGGAAGAAAAAATGTACACTCCCCCGGAGCCGGGGGAGTGGCAGGTCAGAGCGGGCGTTTCTTGTTGCGCAACAGGTTAAGCGTCTCTACCGCGATGGAGAAGAACATCGCAAAATAGATGTAACCTTTCGGCACGTGGATGCCAAAGCTTTCCAGCATCAGCGTAAAGCCGACGAGGATCAGGAAAGCCAGCGCCAGCATTTTCACTGACGGATGACGATCGACGAACTCCCCAATCGGGCGTGCGGCAAACATCATCACGCCTACGGCAATCACCACCGCCGCCATCATAATGAACAGATGGTCAGACAGCCCCACCGCCGTAATCACCGAGTCGAGGCTGAAGATAATGTCCAGCAGCATAATCTGCACAATCGCGCCCATAAACGAATGGACGTTGGTTTTCAGCCCTTCCTCTTCGCCCTCAATGGACTCGTGGATCTCTTTGCTCGCTTTCCAGATCAGGAACAAGCCGCCCAGCAGCAAAATCAGATCGCGCGCCGAAACCGCATGACCCATCACCTCAAACAGCGGCGTCGTCAGGCGTATCACCCAGGCGATAGAGGCGAGCAGCGCCAGGCGCATGATCATCGCCCCTGCCAGACCGAGGCGACGAGCGCGGTTACGTTGTGCGGGAGGCAGTTTCGCCACGACCAGAGAGAGGAAAATAATATTATCGATCCCAAGTACTATCTCCAGCAGCGTCAGTGTTCCGAGCGCCAGCCAGGCATTGGGATCGGTGATCCATGCAAATAACATCGTAAAAGTCCTGCCAAATAAAGAAGGGCTGATTATAAGCGCAAGCCCGGCAACGGCAAAAAATTAATAAGTCTGTAACAGGAAATGGCGCGCCAGCAGCGCACGGGTAAAGTTCTTTTTCAGATAAAAGCCCCGGGGCAGCGTCAGGATGCGCTGGCCTTCGGTACCGATGGCCTCGGTCAGCGCTTTGCTGTTTGCCGCTTTCGGCCGCAGTTGCAGCACCTCGCCATGACGGGCGGTAATGCTTTCAACACGGCCCAGCACGATCAAATCCATTAACTCTTCCCAGTCCATGCGCAACTGATGCTCTTCCTCTTCACTGGGACTCCACAGCAGCGGCGATCCCACCCGTCGCACGGCGAGCGGGATCTCCCGCGATCCTTCCACCGGGATCCACAGCACGCGCTTTAACTTATGGCGCACATGGCTGGTTTCCCACACCACGCCGCTGTTACCGGTCAACGGCGCCACGCACACAAAGGTGGTTTCCAGCGGCCGACCCGCGTTATCCACAGGGATGGTTTTGAGTTCCACCCCCAGCGCGGCAAAATCCTGCTCGGGTTTGCTGCCTGCGCTCGCGCCCAGCCAGCGCTCAAGCAAAAGCCCGGTCCAGCCCTTATCGCGTTTCAGATCCTGCGGCACCGGCAATCCCGCCATTTGTCCCAGTTCCCCTAACGTGAAGCCTGCCAGCCGCTGAGCCTGTGCAAAAAGCTGGGCTTCGGAATCGGGGGGCGAACGGAGCGGAACAGGTGGAAACATGATTCAAACCTTTGGTTAAAAAATGAACAACAATTATGCACTGGGGTTAGCAGTGAGTTTTATTTCTGTGAGAAACATTCAATACTATGATTTAACGGCGCTTTTTTAAAATATTCCGCAGCGTTGCGCAACAACGACCACGGTTTTCCAATTCTGGTCACTGGCAATGAACAGGATCTTACACCATGTTATCCACAGAAAAGTGGGATAACTGGGAAAAACCTTCACTACTGTTTCCATTTACAGCCTTGACGTGGGAGCAAAATCGAATTTTCGCACAAAATGTGTTTAACTTAGTGGCACAATCTGTGGATAAATACGGCGCTGTGCGATCTTTCATCAATGCTGCGATCATCCCTGTGATGATCGTCACATAACCGGCTTTTTTTGTGCGTATAACTGCTTTAACATACTGACTCATAGTGCTTTATTTTTTAGCAGCATTTTGGCAGATTTAAGACAACTCCGGGTTTTCCCCGTTTAATTCCATACTTCTGCACAACTATATCCACAGAAAAAGTGAATAAAATGGCCTTCGCTGACCCCAATCTGTTTATAAGTCGGCTGATAACTGTGAGTTATTCAATTGTTATTAGGTTATGCACCCTTAACAGAGTGGTTTACCGTTCACCACTAGTGTGAAACAATCGTTTAAATTCAGATTTTTTTTGAGGTAGTCCGGTGATTGATGACGATGGCTACCGCCCTAATGTTGGGATCGTAATTTGTAACCGACAGGGCCAGGTGATGTGGGCCAGGCGCTTTGGTCAGCACTCATGGCAGTTTCCTCAGGGGGGCATTAACCCCGGAGAATCCCCGGAGCAGGCAATGTACCGGGAGCTGTTCGAAGAGGTTGGGTTAAGTCGTAAAGATGTGCGTATCCTTGCTTCTACTCGCAACTGGTTGCGTTACAAGTTACCGAAACGTTTGGTGCGTTGGGACACAAAGCCGGTGTGTATCGGCCAGAAACAGAGATGGTTTCTTCTGCAATTAGTCAGCAGCGATGCTGATATTAATATGCAAACCAGCAGTACCCCCGAGTTTGATGGCTGGCGCTGGGTGAGTTACTGGTATCCCGTACGTCAGGTCGTCTCCTTTAAACGCGATGTCTATCGCCGGGTGATGAAAGAGTTTGCAAGCGTAGTGATGGCGCTTTCTGAAGCGACGCCGAAGCCGCAAAGTCCCCCCGCCTGGCGACGTAAAAGAGGTTAAGCCATACACAACATGCTCACCCGGCTGCGAGAAATCGTCGAGAAAGTGGCAAGTGCTCCGCGCCTCAACGAGGCGCTGGATGTGCTGGTTACTGAAATTTGTCAGGCGATGGATACCGAGGTCTGCTCGGTTTATCTCGCCGATCACGACAGACGCTGCTATTACCTGATGGCGACGCGCGGTTTGAAAAAGCCGCGCGGTCGTACTGTTACGCTCGCTTTCGATCAGGGGATTGTGGGACTGGTCGGCAGACTTGCCGAACCCATCAACCTCGCCGATGCGCAAAAACACCCCAGCTTCAAATTCATACCTGCGGTAAAAGAAGAGCGCTTTCGCGCATTTCTCGGCGTGCCTATCATTCAGCGCCGCCAGCTGCTTGGCGTGCTGGTGGTGCAACAGCGTGAATTACGTCAGTTTGACGAGAGCGAAGAATCCTTCCTCGTGACGCTGGCCACACAGATGGCCGCCATTCTTTCCCAGTCACAGCTGGCGGCACTGTTTGGTCAGTACCGTCAGACGCGCATTCGCGCGCTGCCTGCGTCGCCGGGCGTGGCGATCGCCGAAGGCTGGATGGATGCCACGCTGCCGCTGATGGAGCAGGTGTATGAAGCCTCCACGCTCGACACGTCGCTGGAACGCGAACGGCTGACCGGTGCGCTGGAAGAGGCGTCCAACGAGTTCCGTCGCTACAGCAAGCGCTTCTCCGCGGGTGCGCAGAAAGAAACCGCCGCCATTTTCGATCTCTACTCGCATCTGATTTCTGACGCGCGCCTGCGCCGCGAGCTGTTTGAGGAAGTGGATCAGGGCTACGTCGCGGAATGGGCGGTGAAAAAAGTCATTGAGCGCTTTGCCGAACAGTTTGCAGCGCTCACCGATGGCTATCTGAAAGAGCGTGCCGGGGATCTGCGCATGCTCGGTCAGCGCCTGCTTTTTCATCTTGACGACACGCTACAGGGCGCCAACGCCTGGCCTGCGCGCTTTGTGCTGGTCGCCGATGAACTCTCCGCCACCACGCTTGCTGAACTGCCTCACGACCGGCTGGCCGGGGTGGTGGTACGCGATGGCGCGGCGAACTCTCATGCGGCGATTATGGTTCGCGCCCTTGGTATTCCGACGGTGATGGGGGCCGACATTCAGCCGTCGATCCTGCACCAGCGCACGCTGGTCGTTGACGGCTATCGTGGCGAACTGCTGGTGGATCCTGAGCCGATCCTGATGCAGGAATACCAGCGTCTCATCAGCGAAGAAAATGAATTAAGCCGTCTGGCTGAAGACGACGTTAATCTGCCCGCCCACCTCAAAAGCGGCGAGCGGGTAAAAGTGATGCTCAACGCGGGTTTAAGCCCGGCGCATGAAGAAAAGCTCGGCAGCCGCATTGACGGCATCGGTCTGTACCGCACCGAAATACCCTTTATGCTGCAAAGCGGTTTCCCCTCGGAAGAGGAGCAGGTGGCGCAGTATCAGGGCATGATGCAGATGTTTATCGACAAGCCCGTTACGCTGCGTACGCTGGATGTGGGGGCTGATAAGCAGCTGCCCTACATGCCGATCAGCGAAGAGAATCCGTGCCTTGGCTGGCGCGGGATCCGCATTACGCTCGATCAGCCGGAGATTTTTTTGATTCAGGTGCGCGCCATGCTGCGCGCCAATGCCGCCACCGGCAACCTGAACATACTGCTGCCGATGGTCACCAGCATTGATGAAATCGACGAAGCTCGGCGGCTGATTGAGCGCGCGGGTCGCGAAGTCGAAGAGATGATTGGCTATGCCATTCCAAAACCGCGCATTGGCGTGATGCTGGAAGTGCCGTCGATGGTCTTTATGATCGCCCATCTGGTTAAGCGCGTCGATTTTATCTCCGTCGGTACCAACGATCTGACGCAGTACATTCTGGCGGTCGATCGTAACAATACCCGCGTGGCTAACATGTACGACAGTCTGCATCCGGGCGTGCTGCGGGCGCTGGCGATGATCGCCGAGGAAGCCGAACGGCATGACGTCGATCTGCGGCTGTGCGGTGAAATGGCCGGCGATCCGATGTGTGTCGCCATTCTGATCGGCCTTGGCTACCGACATCTGTCGATGAACGGCCGCTCGGTAGCGCGTATCAAATATTTACTGCGGCATATCGATCATGAAGATGCGCAGACGCTTGCCCGACGCGCGCTTGATGCTCAACTGGCTGCCGAGGTTCGGCATCAGGTCGCGGCATTTATGGAGCGGCGCAGCATGGGCGGGTTGATTCGCGGCGGACGCTAAGGGCACGATCCGGCGAATGTTATACATATCTTTTACAACTTCAGCGCAATCAGCATGTCCGCCTTATGCTATGATTCGCAACTTTGGCGCGCCTGTAGACGCGGGTGTACATCTTTGCCGCTGTCCACTTTCGGCGGAATAACAACAAGTTGTGGTGACAGATGAATAGTGGTTATCTGCGTTTCCCGGACATCGATCCGGTGATTTTTTCCTTAGGGCCGGTTGCCCTGCACTGGTACGGCATGATGTATCTTGTCGGCTTCATCTTTGCGATGTGGCTGGCCACTCGCCGCGCTAATCGTCCCGGCAGCGGCTGGACGAAAAACGAAGTCGAAAACCTGCTGTACGCCGGATTCCTGGGCGTGTTCCTCGGTGGACGTATCGGCTACGTGCTGTTCTATAACTTCCCGGTCTTTATGAGCGATCCGCTGTATCTGTTCCGCGTCTGGGACGGTGGCATGTCGTTCCACGGCGGTTTGATCGGTGTGATCCTGGTGATGGTTATTTTTGCCCGTCGCACCAAACGTCACTTCTTCCAGGTTGCTGACTTCATCGCGCCGCTGATCCCGTTCGGACTGGGCGCGGGCCGTCTGGGGAACTTTATTAACGGCGAACTCTGGGGCCGTGTCGATCCGGGCTTCCCGTTCGCCATGCTGTTCCCGGCCTCACGCAGCGAAGATATGGCGTTGCTGCCGGCGCACCCGGAATGGCAGTCTATTTTCGACACCTACGGCGTACTGCCGCGTCATCCATCCCAGCTCTATGAACTGGTGCTGGAAGGCATTGTGCTGTTCATCATTCTTAACCTGTTTATTCGTAAGCCGCGTCCGATGGGGGCTGTCTCCGGGCTGTTCCTGATTGGTTACGGTGCGTTCCGCATCATCGTTGAGTTCTTCCGCCAGCCGGATGCGCAGTTTACCGGCGAATGGGTACAGTACATCAGCATGGGGCAAATCCTCTCGATCCCGATGATTATCGCCGGTGTGCTGATGATGGTCTGGGCGTACCGCCGTCGCCCGCAGCTACACGTTTCCTGAGGAACCATGAAACAGTATTTAGAACTGATGCAAAAGGTGCTCGATGAGGGCACCCAGAAAAACGATCGTACCGGCACCGGCACGCTGTCTATTTTTGGCCATCAGATGCGCTTTAACCTGCGCGACGGCTTCCCGCTGGTGACCACCAAACGTTGTCACCTGCGCTCGATCATCCACGAGCTGTTGTGGTTCCTGCAAGGCGACACCAACGTTGCCTATCTGCATGAAAACAACGTCTCCATCTGGGATGAATGGGCCGATGAGCAGGGCGATCTCGGGCCGGTATACGGCAAACAGTGGCGCGCCTGGCCCACGCCAGATGGCCGCCATATCGATCAGA
Organism: Enterobacter kobei; assembly: GCF_018323985.1. GTDB lineage: Bacteria > Pseudomonadota > Gammaproteobacteria > Enterobacterales > Enterobacteriaceae > Enterobacter_D > Enterobacter_D kobei_A. Next base: position 962,510 of record NZ_AP024590.1, read on the forward strand.
TCTCCAGCGTGCTTGAGCAGTTAAAAAACGACCCGGACTCGCGCCGTATTATCGTTTCTGCCTGGAACGTGGGCGAGCTGGACAAAATGGCGCTTGCGCCTTGCCACGCGTTTTTCCAGTTCTACGTTGCTGACGGTAAGCTCTCCTGCCAGCTTTATCAGCGTTCCTGCGATGTGTTCCTCGGCCTGCCGTTCAACATCGCCAGTTACGCACTGCTGGTGCACATGGTGGCACAACAGTGCGATCTGGAAGTGGGTGACTTCGTATGGACCGGTGGCGACACCCATCTGTACAGCAACCACATGGAGCAGACGCACCTGCAACTGAGCCGTGAGCCTCGGGCGCTGCCTAAGCTGATTATCAAGCGTAAGCCAGCCTCGCTGTTTGACTACCGCTTCGAGGATTTTGAAATCGAAGGGTACGATCCGCATCCTGCCATCAAAGCGCCTGTCGCCATCTGATGGGCAAAGCGTGACATAACCGGTGCCTCAGCGCGCCGGTTTTTTTTATCCAGAATTCCATTTCCCGGCCCGGCTTCCGGAATAAATGCAAACCCCTGCAACGGCGTGTAAACCTCTGGAAACGCGCCGTAAATCTACGCTTTCCCGTTCGATCTCTCTGCCCGTCTTCGACACACTACTGCCATGAAAAAACAACAAGGTTTCACCCTGATTGAAATCCTGGTCGCCGTGGTGCTGGTCATCATCCTGAGCGGCGCAGGTTTATACGGCTGGCAGAGTTTTCGTCTGCACCAGCGGCTATGGCAAACCGCCTGGCAGGTACGCACTTACCTGGAGTTGCTGCGGGATGACGCCAACTGGCAGAACCGCGACCATGCGATCACCGCCAGTCAAACCGACGGCAACTGGTGCTTATTAAGCTCCGTTAACGAGCTGGCAGGCTGCACCGCTGAAAATCCGTTTGCGCTGCTGCCGTTGTCGCCGGGCGTAGCGCTGGTGGATCTCACTCCGTCGCTGCGCTTTTTTGGGGTGCGTAATACCGCCTGGGCGGGTCATGTCGTGCTGCGCAACCCGGCAGGCGAATGGCAAATCATTGTCTCAGGGGGAGGACGAATAAGAATGTGTCAATCCGGAGCGGCCACACCATGCACCTGACTACCCGCGGCTTTACCCTGCTGGAAGTGCTGATCGCCATGGCCATCGGCAGCGTGCTGTTACTTTGCGCGGCACGCTTCCTGCCGGGGCTACAGATGGCGATGCTCCGGCAGACCCGCCAGCAGGCGCTGGAGGATGATGTCTGGCAGCGGCTCTATACCGTGGCGAAGCACGTGCAGCGGGCCGGATACTGCCGGGGCGTATGCAATGGCCAACCGCTGATAATAAACCCGCAGGCATCCTGCATCATTGTGCAGTGGGACGGCAACAGTAACGGCGTCTGGGATAGCGCCCCCGCCAAAGAGGCGGATCAGATGGGCTTTCGGCTTCAGGATGGCGCGCTGGAATCCCGGCGCGGGGCGGCAACTTGCCAGGATAAAGGCTGGGATAAAATGACCGAGCCAGACGCGATGGTGGTGGAGCAGTTTAGCGTGACCTGGCAGCGGCATAATGGCTATCACAGCGAGGTGACCATCGCGCTTGAAGCCAGCGTGGCCGGCCATCCCGACGAGCGCGTTACCGCCCGCCACAGCGTAACGGGTTACAACCTGTGAACCGCCAGCGGGGAATGTCGTCGCTGGCGATGGTGCTGCTGATCATGCTGCTGGGAAGCCTGATGCTGGGCGGATTAAACCAGCGCCAGCATATGCATCACCTGCGGGTTGCCAGTGAAAGCCGCGGGCTGCGTGCCATGGCGGAGGTGCAATCGGCAATGGAGTGGGGAAGGGTACAGGCCTGGCAGCGCCAGCCTGGGGTGCAGTGTCGGCAGGAGCCTGACCACGGCTGGCGCGCCTGTCTGCGGATTTTTAACGATCAACAGCTGTTACTGATCGCCCGCAGCGGCAGTGACACACTGTGGCAACTGGGGACGACAGAAAACGATCGCGTGGTCTTCTCCCGCCACGGCTGGAGTGATTTTTGCCCGTTAAGTGAGGTGGCGTTATGTCAGCTTCCCTGAAACGGCAGACGGGAACCAGCCTGCCGGAAGTCCTGCTGGCGATGCTGCTGCTGGTGATGGTGATCACTGCGCTTGCGGGAACGCATCGTGCTCTGATGACAGGTTTTATGTACGACAGCCAGTACCGGAATATATGGCGTAATGCCTGGCAGCATATACAGTGGTATCCTGTTATGCCTGCGCCGGGCTGGCAGGTGAAGCGAATGCAGACAAGCACGGCGGGATGTGTCAGCATCAGCGTTACAATCACCTCTCCCGTGGGTCGGCAGGGTCAGATGTCGCGGCTATATTGCCCAATCAGTCAGTAGTCAGGAGCATGTATGTTAAGGGTTTATCACTCCAATCGCCTGGATGTGCTGGAAGCATTGATGGAGTTTATTGTTGAGCGCGAACGCCTCGACGATCCCTTTGAAGCGGAAATGGTGCTGGTGCAAAGTACTGGCATGGCGCAATGGCTTCAGATGACGCTGTCGCAAAAGTTTGGCATTGCCGCCAACATCGACTTCCCGCTGCCCGCGAGTTTTATCTGGGACATGTTCGTGCGCGTTCTGCCCGACATTCCCAAAGAGAGCGCTTTCAATAAACAGAGCATGAGCTGGAAGTTAATGGCGCTGCTGCCCGGTATGCTGGAGCAGGATGCCTTCGCCATGCTCGGCAACTACCTGCACGACGATGACGACAAGCGCAAACTCTTCCAGCTCGCCTCGCGCATTGCGGATCTCTACGATCAGTACCTGGTCTATCGCCCGGAGTGGCTGACCCGCTGGGAAGCCGGTGAGTTGGTTGACGGGCTGGGCGAGGCACAACTCTGGCAGGCACCGCTGTGGCGGATGCTGGTGGAACATACCGCAGCACTTGGACAACCTCACTGGCACCGTGCCAATCTCTATCAGCGTTTTATCGAGACGCTGGAAAAGGCAGATACGCCGCCGCCTGGGCTGCCATCCCGCGTTTTTATCTGCGGCATCTCGGCGTTGCCGCCAGTCTATTTACAGGCGTTACAAGCGCTGGGCAAGCACGTCGATGTGCATCTGCTGTTCACCAACCCGTGTCGTTACTACTGGGGTGATATTAAAGATCCGGCGTTTCTGGCGAAGCTTATTACCCGCCGTCGCAAACACCACCGTGAAGCGCTGGAAACACCACTGTTCCAGGAAGGGCTTGAGGTGCAAAGCCTGTTTAACGATGAGGGCGAGCAGGACGTAGGCAATCCGCTGCTGGCCTCCTGGGGTAAGCTGGGACGAGACTATATCTATCTGCTGGCCGGGCTGGATCGCTATGACGAACTGGACGCCTTTGTGGACGTCACGCCGGGCACGCTGCTCAATAATTTGCAGTCAGACATTCTGGAGCTGAAAAACAGCGTTGTGGCAGGGGTGACCGCCGAGGAGTATGCGCACAGCGACGGGAAACGGCTGCTCGATCCCGCGGATCGCAGCGTTACGGTGCACGTCTGCCACAGCCCACAGCGTGAAGTGGAAGTGTTGCACGACCGCCTGCTGGCCATGTTGCAGGACGATCCGGAACTATCGCCGCGCGACATCATCGTGATGGTCTCAGATATCGACAGTTACAGCCCGTTTATTCAGGCGGTTTTCGGTAGCGCCAGCGGGCCGCGTTTTATTCCCTATGCCATTTCCGACCGCCGCGCCGGGCAGGCGCATCCGGCGCTACAGGCGTTTCTTAGTCTGCTGTCGCTGCCGGACAGCCGTTTCCAGTCAGAAGACGTGCTGGCGTTGCTTGACGTGCCGGTGCTGGCCGCACGCTTTGAGATTGATGAAGAAGGGCTGCGTTACCTGCGCCAGTGGGTCAATGAATCGGGCGTACGCTGGGGGATGGACGACGACAACGTACGTGAACTGGAATTGCCGCCTACCGGGCAGCATACCTGGCAGTTCGGCCTGATGCGTATGCTGCTGGGCTATGCGATGGAGAGTCGCCACGGGGAGTGGCGCTCGGTGCTGCCTTACGATGAATCCAGCGGGCTTATTGCCGAGCTGGTAGGGCATCTGGCCTCACTGCTGATGAAGCTCAATCTGTGGCGCAAGGGGCTGTCCCAGGCGCGACCGCTCGCCGAGTGGCTGCCAGTCTGCCGTGACATGCTCAACGACTTTTTCCTGCCGGATGCCGACACCGAAGCCGCGCTGGCGCTGATTGAACAGCAGTGGCAGGCCATTATCGCCCACGGCGTGGGGGCGGAGTATAACGAGTCGGTGCCGCTGACCCTACTGCGCGATGAACTGACGCAGCGTCTGAACCAGGAGCGTATCAGCCAGCGTTTCCTGGCGGGACCCGTGAATATCTGTACCCTGATGCCGATGCGATCCATTCCCTTTAAGGTGGTCTGTCTGCTGGGCATGAACGACGGCGTGTACCCGCGCACGTTGCCGCCGCTGGGATTTGACCTGATGAGCCAGAAGCCGATGCGGGGCGATCGTAGCCGCCGGGACGACGACCGCTATCTTTTCCTTGAAGCGCTAATTTCCGCTCAACAAAAACTCTATATCAGCTACATCGGGCGTTCTATTCAGGATAACAGCGAACGCTTCCCGTCTGTGCTGGTGCAGGAGCTGGTGGATTACATTGCCCAGAGCCACTATTTGCCGGGTGATGCCTCACTTACCTGCGATGACAGCGCCGCGCGGGTGATCCAGCATCTGACTCACCTGCACACCCGTATGCCCTTCGATGCGGAAAACTTTGTCAGCGATGAAGTGCAGAGCTTCGCGCAGGAGTGGCTGCCCGCAGCAAGCCAGCAGGGCGTCGCCCATGAAACCTTTATTCAGCCGCTGCCCGCGCAGCCTCTGGAGACGCTGGCGTTTGAGCAGTTGCAACGCTTCTGGACGCATCCGGTACGCGCCTTTTTCCAGATGCGCTTGCAGGTAAACTTCCGCCCGGAAGCGAGCGATATCCCCGATGCCGAGCCCTTTATTCTTGACGGCCTGAACCGCTATCAGCTTAACCAGACGCTGCTCAATGCACTGGTTGAACAGGAAGACGCGGAAAAGCTATTTCGTCGCTACCGCGCGGCGGGAGAACTTCCGTACGGGGCATTCGGCGAAATCGTCTGGGAAACGCAGCAACAGGAGATGCAGGCGCTGGCGGATCGCATTAATGAATGCCGGCAGCCCAGCGAGAGCAGGGAGATCGATCTGGTGTGCGGCGGCGTACAGCTTACCGGCTGGTTGCAGCATGTGCAGGCCGATGGTCTTCTGCGCTGGCGCCCTTCATTGCTCAGCGTTTCGCAAGGCCTGCAACTTTGGCTGGAACACCTTGTCTACTGTGCGAGCGGAGGAACAGGTGAAAGCCGTCTGTTTGTGCGCAAAGAGGGCGAATGGCGCTTCCCACCGCTTGAGGCGGAGCAGGCGCACCACTATCTGGAGCAGTTAATCGCCGGATATCGTGACGGGATGTCGCAGCCCTTACTTTTACTACCAGAAAGCGGCGGGGCATGGATAAAAGCCTGTTATGACGCGCAAAATGATGCCATGTTAAAGGACGAAGCGACGCTGGCTAAAGCGCGCGCGAAGTTTCTTCAGGCTTACGAAGGCAATATGGTGGTACGTGGCGAAGGGGACGATGTCTGGTATCAGCGTCTGTGGCGCACCCTCGAACCGGAACACTTTGATGCTATCACCGCCCAGGCGGAGCGCTATTTACTGCCGCTCTATCGTTTCAGTCAGTCCTGATAAAAAATAAGTCGCTGGCGGGGCCAGTACAGCGTTTGTTAATGATGAGGTTTGTGAATGCCGAGCAGCACCTGGTTTAAAGCATTGATCATTTTTGTCGCCCTTTGGGCACCGTTAAGTCAGGCAGACATCGGTTGGCAACCCATTCAGGAAAGCATTCGCAAAAGCGATAAAGATACCCGGCAGTATCAGGCGATCCGCCTCGATAATGGCATGGTTGTGCTGCTGGTCTCCGATCCTCAGGCGGTGAAATCCCTCTCCGCACTGGTGGTGCCGGTGGGATCCTTACAGGATCCCGACAGCCATCCGGGCCTCGCGCACTATCTTGAGCATATGACCCTCATGGGGTCGAAAAAATACCCGCAGCCGGACAGCCTCGCCGAGTTTCTGAAGTCGCACGGCGGCAGCCACAACGCCAGTACAGCGCCTTATCGCACCGCCTTCTATCTGGAAGTGGAAAACAATGCGCTTGAAGGGGCCGTTGACCGCCTCGCTGACGCCATCGCCTCGCCGCTGCTCGACAAGAAATATGCCGAGCGCGAACGTAATGCGGTCAATGCCGAGCTGACGATGGCCCGCGCCCGTGACGGTATGCGCATGGCGCAGGTCAGTGCCGAAACTATTAATCCGGCCCACCCCGGCGCGCGTTTTTCAGGAGGCAACCTTGAGACGCTGAGCGATAAACCTGGCAGCCCGGTGCATGACGCTTTGCTGGCTTTCCGCGATCAATACTACTCTGCTAATCTGATGAAGGCTGTGGTGTACAGCAACCGTCCGCTGCCTGAGCTGGCTAAAATTGCCGCGCAGACTTACGGTCGCGTACCGAACAAAAACATCACGCCGCCGGAAGTCACGGTGCCAGTGGTAACGGATGCGCAAAAAGGCCTGATCATTCACTATGTGCCCGCCATCCCGCGTAAAGTGCTGCGTGTAGAGTTTCGCATAGACAACAACACCCCGCAGTTTCGCAGTAAAACCGATGAGCTGGTGACCTATTTAATCGGCAACCGCAGCCCGGGAACGCTCTCCGACTGGCTGCAACAGCAGGGGCTGGTAGAAGGCATCCGCGCCGATTCCGATCCGGTGGTTAATGGCAACAGCGGTGTGCTGGCGATTTCCGCCACGCTGACCGACAAAGGGCTGGCCCATCGCGATCAAGTCGTCGCCGCTATTTTCAGCTACCTGAAACTGCTGCGTGAGCAAGGCGTGGACAAGCGCTATTTCGATGAGCTGGCGCACGTGCTGGATCTTGATTTTCGCTACCCGTCAATCACCCGTGACATGAGCTATGTCGAGTGGCTGGCCGATACCATGATCCGTGTGCCGGTCGAACATACGCTGGACGTGGTTAATATTGCCGACCAGTACGATCCCCAGGCGCTGAAAGATCGTCTTGACATGATGACGCCGCAAAACGCCCGCATCTGGTATATCAGCCCGGATGAGCCGCATAACAAGACCGCCTATTTTGTGAATGCCCCTTATCAGGTGGATAAAATCAGCGCGCAGACCTTCGCCGACTTGCAGCAAAAAGCCGTCGCCATCCCGCTGAAACTGCCGGAGCTGAACCCCTATATTCCGGACGATTTCACCCTCATCAAGCCGGGTAAAACCTTTGAGCATCCTGAGCTTATCGTGGATGAGCCGGCGCTGCGGGTAGTCTATATGCCAAGCCGCTATTTCGCGCAGGAGCCTAAAGCCGATGTCAGCGTGGTGCTGCGCAATCCGCAGGCGATGGACAGCGCCAGAAATCAGGTGATGTTTGCGCTAAACGACTATCTGGCGGGTATCGCGCTGGATCAGCTCAGCAACCAGGCGGCAGTGGGCGGCATTAGCTTCTCCACCAACGCCAATAACGGCTTGATGCTCAATGCCAATGGCTATACCCAGCGGCTGCCACAGCTGTTTGAAGCGCTGCTGCAGGGCTACTTCAGTTATGAGCCGACCGAAGAGCAGCTGGCGCAGGCAAAATCCTGGTATGCACAGATGATGGATTCGGCAGAAAAAGGCAAAGCCTACGATCAGGCTATCCTGCCCGCGCAAATGCTCTCCCAGGTGCCGTATTTTCAGCGGGAAGTGCGCCGCGAGCTGCTGCCCTCCATTACGCTAAAAGACATCCTGACCTACCGTAATGCGCTGAAAACCAATGCCCGTCCGGAGTTTCTTGTGGTCGGCAACATGGCGGAAGACCAGGCAACAGCGTTAGCGCACGCGGTACAGAAGCAGCTGGGCACCCAGGGCAACGAATGGTGCCGTAACCGGGATGTGCTGGTGGATAAGAAGCAGTCGGTCATCTTCGAAAAAGCAGGCAGCAGCACCGATTCTGCGCTGGCCGCGGTGTTTGTACCGCCGGGTTATGATGAGTTCAGCAGTTCAGCCTACAGCGCTATGCTGGGGCAAATCATCCAGCCGTGGTTTTATAATCAGCTGCGCACCGAGGAGCAACTCGGCTATGCCGTTTTTGCCTTCCCGTTCAGCATCGGGCGGCAGTGGGGCATGGGCTTCCTGTTACAAAGCAGCGACCGTCAGCCAGCCTGGTTATGGGCGCGTTACAAAGCCTTCTTCCCGACGGCGGAAGCCCGACTGCGGGGGATGAAACCGGAAGAGTTTGCCCAGATCCAGCAGGGCGTGATCGCGCAAATGGAACAGGCGCCGCAAACGCTGGGCGAAGAAGCCTCGCAGATCAGCAAAGATTTCGATCGCGGTAATATGCGCTTCGATTCACGTGATAAAGTAGTGGCCCAGATTAAACTGCTGACGCCGCAAAAGCTGGCGGATTTCTTCCACCAGGCGGTCGTTGAACCCACCGGTATGGCGCTGCTGTCCCAGGTTTCCGGCAGCCAGAACGGTAAGGCCGAGTACGTGCATCCTGAAGGCTGGAAAGTGTGGGATAACGTCAGCAAGTTGCAGCAAACTATGCCTCTGTTAAGTGAGAAACAATGACCGAACCCGCCCAGACTCTTGATCCACTGCGCTTGCCGCTGACAGGCGAGCGCCTGATTGAAGCGTCGGCGGGGACGGGAAAAACCTTTACCATTGCCGCGCTCTATCTGCGACTGCTGCTGGGTCTCGGTGGCCCGGCGGCCTTTCCGCGACAGTTGAGCGTAGAAGAGCTGCTGGTGGTGACCTTCACCGAAGCCGCAACGGAAGAGCTACGCGGGCGTATTCGCAGCAATATCCACGAGTTACGCATCGCCTGCCTGCGCGGTTCATCTGATAATCCGCTGTATACCAGCCTGCTTAACGAAATCCCCGACCGGCAACAGGCCGCCAGCTGGCTGCTGCTGGCGGAACGTCAAATGGACGAAGCAGCCGTGTTTACCATTCACGGCTTCTGCCAGCGCATGCTGAGCCTCAACGCCTTTGAATCCGGCATGTTGTTTGAACAGCAGCTTATCGAAGATGAATCCCTGCTGCGCGCCCAGGCGTGCGCGGATTTCTGGCGTCGCCACTGTTATCCGCTGCCACGGGATATCGCCCAGGTGATCCACGCCACCTGGCAGGGGCCGCTGGATCTGCTGAAATCCATCAACCGCTATTTGCAGGGGGAAGCGCCGGTGATCAAATCACCGCCGCCGGAAAATGAAACCCTGGCGGAGCGGCATCAGCAGATCATCAGGCAAATTAACGATATGAAAGCCCGCTGGCTGGCAGCCTGCGGTGAAATTGACGCAGTGATCGAGCCGTCCGGTATCGACCGGCGTAAATTCAACCGCGGCAACCAGGGGAAGTGGATCGAGAAGATCACCGCCTGGGCGCAGGAAGAGACGCGCAGCTATCTGCTGCCGGACGCGCTGGAAAAATTCTCGCAATCGTTTCTGTCCTCGCGCACCAAACCCGATGGCGTGGTGCCGGAGCACCCGCTGTTTGTCGCCATTGAAACCTTCCTGGCGCACCCGCTGACCTTAAGCGATCTGGTGCTGGTGAAGGCGATGAAAGAGATCCGCGAAGCTGTGGTGCGGGAAAAACGCCGTCGTGGCGTGCTGGGCTTTGATGACATGCTGAGCCGTCTCGACAGTGCCCTGCACAGTGATAACGGCGACGCGCTGGCCGCGGCGATCCGTCAGCGTTTTCCGGTGGCGATGATCGACGAATTTCAGGATACCGATCCGCAGCAGTACCGTATTTTCCGCCGAATCTGGCGGCAACAGCCCGACACCGCGCTGCTGCTGATTGGCGATCCTAAACAGGCAATCTACGCGTTTCGCGGCGCTGATATTTTTACCTACATGAAAGCCCGTAGCGAAGTCAGCGCTCACTACACGCTGGACACCAACTGGCGCTCCGCACCTGGCATGGTGGCAAGCGTTAACACGCTGTTTAGCCGCATGGATAACGCCTTTATGTTCCGCGAAATCCCCTTCCAGCCGGTGAAATCCGCGCCGAAAAACAGCGCGCTGCGCTTTGAGTTTGACGGCCAGATGCAGCCTGCCATGAGCCTGTGGCTGATGGACGGCGATGGCGTTAGCGTCGGGGATTACCAGACCTTTATGGCGCAGCACTGCGCCGCTCAAATCCGCGACTGGCTGATCGCCGGTCAGCAGGGTAGTGCCGTGTTGCACGATGGTAACGTCAGCCGCGCGGTGAAAGCCTCGGATATCACTGTACTGGTGCGCAGTCGCCACGAAGCGGCATTAATCCGGGATGCGCTGACATTGCTGGCCATCCCCTCGGTCTATCTCTCTAACCGCGACAGCGTATTTGAAACGCCCGAAGCGCAGGAGTTGCTCTGGCTGTTACAGGCCGTGCTGGCACCGGAACGGGAAAGCACGCTGCGCAGCGCCCTCGCCACCTCCATGCTGGGTCTCAACGCGCAGCACATCGAAGCGCTTAATCTTGACGAGCAGGCGTGGGATGAGGTGGTGGAAGAGTTCGATGGTTATCGCCAGCTGTGGCAAAAACGCGGCGTGATGCCGATGCTGCGGGCGCTGATGAAGCATCGCAACATTGCGGAAAACCTGCTGGCGACGTCTGGCGGCGAGCGTCGACTGACCGATATTCTGCACATCAGCGAACTGTTGCAGGAAGCAGGTGCACATGCCGAGAGCGAACATGCGCTGGTGCGCTGGCTGGCGCAGCATATCGCCGAGCCGGACAGCAATGCCTCCAGCCAGCAGTTGCGGCTGGAAAGCGACAAACATCTGGTGAAAATTGTCACCATTCACAAATCTAAAGGCCTGGAATATCCGCTGGTCTGGCTGCCGTTTATCGCCAACTATCGCGCGCAGGATCAGGCTTTTTATCATGACCGCACGTCCTTTGAGGCGGTGCTCGATCTGAGCGATGCCGAGGAGAGCGTGGCGCTCGCGGAAGCTGAACGTCTGGCGGAAGATTTACGTCTGCTGTACGTAGCGCTGACGCGATCGGTATGGCATTGCAGTCTGGGGATCGCGCCGTTGTTCCGTCGGCGTGGCGAGAAAGCGGGCGACAGCGACTTCCATCACAGCGCCTGTGGTCGTCTGATCCAGCAGGGCGAGCCGCGGGATGCCGCCGGGCTACGGGCCTGCCTGCAAAGCCTTGAGAGTGACAACATTGCGCTGCACATTCCCGGCGTGCCGGATAACCGCCGCTGGCAATTTAATACGGACGCGCCGCCGTCCCTGCGCGCACGGGATATCGAACGTCTGGTGCGTGATGACTGGCGCGTCACCAGCTATTCCGGCCTGCAACAGCGCGGGCACAGCATGGCGCAGGATCTGTTGCCGCGTTTCGATCTTGATGCCGCCGGTGAGCGTGATGCCCAGGAAACCCCGGCGCTGACGCCGCATCAGTTTCCACGTGGCGCATCGCCCGGCACCTTCCTGCACAGCCTGTTTGAAGATCTTGATTTCACCCAGCCGGTGGCCCCTGAATGGGTCGCCGAAAAGCTGGAGTTGGGCGGCTTCGACGAGCACTGGCAGCCAGTATTAAGCGAATGGATCAATGCCGTCTTACAGGTGCCGCTTAGCGGACCAGGCATTTCTTTAAGCCAGCTACCGGTCCGCGAAAAACAGGTTGAGATGGAGTTTTATTTGCCGATCAGCGCCACCCTCACGGCACCGGCGCTTGATGCGCTGATCCGCCGTTACGATCCGTTGTCGGCGGACTGTCCGCCGCTGGATTTTCGCGATGTGCGCGGCATGTTAAAAGGCTTTATCGACCTTGTGTTTCGCCATAACGGACGCTATTACCTGCTCGATTACAAATCGAACTGGCTGGGGGAAAGCAGCGATGCTTACACGCAGCCGGCGATGGCGCAGGCCATGCAGGCGCACCGCTACGATCTGCAATACCAGCTCTATACCCTGGCGCTGCACCGCTATCTGCGTCATCGCATTGCCGGGTATGATTACGAGCAGCATTTCGGCGGCGTGATTTATCTGTTCCTGCGCGGCGTGGATCGCGACGTGCCGGGGCAGGGGATTTTTGCCACCCGCCCGGATGTGCAACTCATTAGCCAGATGGACGCGCTGTTCGCCGGTGAAATGCAGGAGAACAGATAATGAATATGCAGAACTTATTACTGGAGGCCGTGGCGCAAAAAGCGCTGCGCCCGCTCGACGTGCAGTTTGCGCTCACCGTCGCCCGTGACGATGAACCGGCGGTGATGCTGGTGGCGGCGCTGTTAAGCCGTGATGCAGGGGAAGGGCACGTTTGCCTGCCGCTGTCGCGCCTGTGCGTGGCCGAATTTAATCGCGTCTATCCGCAGTTGTTACCGTTGCTGGAAGAAGTGGGTGTGCCGGATGACTGGCATACCCTGCTGCTCGCATCGCCCGCGGTCAGCGCAGGCGATGAGCCAACGCCGATGGTGCTGACCGGCGAGCGGCTCTACCTTAACCGGATGTGGTGCAATGAGCTGACGGTGGCGCGCTTCTTCACCGAGGCTAACCAGCCGCTGCCGGTTAACGAAGAGGATATTAAACACTCGCTGGATGCGCTCTTTCCGGCGACCGACGGCATCAACTGGCAAAAAATCGCTGCCGCCGTGGCGCTGACCCGCCGCATTTCGGTGATCTCCGGCGGGCCGGGCACGGGTAAAACTACCACCGTCGCTAAACTGCTGGCCGCGCTGGTACAGACCGCCAACGGCGAGAAATGCCGTATCCGGCTGGCAGCGCCTACCGGTAAAGCCGCCGCCCGCCTGACCGAATCGCTCGGCGCAGCGCTGCGCCAGCTGCCATTAAGCGAGGAGCAAAAAACACGTCTACCGGATGAAGCCAGTACGCTGCACCGTTTACTGGGGGCTCAGCCGGGGAGCCAGCGTCTGCGCTATCACGCCGGAAACCCGCTGCATCTGGACGTGCTGGTGGTGGATGAAGCGTCGATGATTGACCTGCCGATGATGTCGCGGCTCATTGACGCATTGCCGCCCCACGGGCGGGTGATCTTCCTCGGCGACCGCGATCAGCTGGCGTCGGTGGAAGCGGGCGCGGTTCTGGGGGATATCTGTGCCTGGGTAAATGCCGGATACAGCCCGCAGCGCGCCGCAGAGCTGTCACGCCTCACCGGTATGCCGGTGCCCTGTGGCGAGCAGCAGGGGGCCGAAGCGCTGCGTGACAGCCTCTGCCTGCTGCAAACCAGCTACCGCTTTGGCAGCGACTCCGGTATCGGACAGCTGGCAGCGGCGGTAAACCGGGGTGATAAATCCGCCATGCGCGCGGTATTCAGCCAGGGCTTTACCGACATCGGCAAAAGCAGCTTACAGACCGGCGATGATTATCAGACCATGATTGACGATGCGCTGGCGGGCTATGCGCGCTATCTGCAACGGGTACGCGACGGCGCGCCGCCGGAAGAGGTGCTGGCGGCGTTCAGCGAGTTCCAGTTGCTGTGCGCACTGCGTGATGGCCCCTTTGGCGTCGGCGGCTTAAACGAGCGGCTGGAGCAGCGTCTGGCGCAAAAGCGCTGGCTGGTGCGTCATACCCACTCCCGCTGGTACGAAGGGCGTCCGGTGATGATTGCCCGCAACGACAGCGCGCTGGGGCTGTATAACGGCGATATTGGCGTGGCGCTGGATCGCGGGCAGGGAACGCGCGTCTGGTTTCCGCTGCCGGACGGCACCATTAAATCCGTCCAGCCGAGCCGTTTACCGGAACATGACACCGCCTGGGCGATGACGGTACACAAATCGCAAGGATCGGAGTTTGATCACGCGGCGCTGATTTTACCGGGGCAGATTGTGCCGGTGGTGACCCGCGAACTGGTATACACCGCCATCACCCGCGCGCGGCGCAGACTGTCACTGTATGCGGACGATCGTATACTGGCGCAGGCGATTGCCACGCGCACCGAGCGGCGTAGCGGGTTAAGCGACATCTTTTCAGTGTGATATTCCCCCCGCGCGTGGCGGGGGAACGTCAGCCGAGATCCGCCATCAGCACTTTTGAACGGCGCTGATAGTTGTACATCTCTTTTTTGCTCTCCGGCAGGGAGTCAATATCCACCGGTGTAAAGCCGCGCTCCTGGAACCAGTGAATGCTACGCGTGGTTAAAACAAAGAGTTTGCTTAACCCCATCTGTCGCGCCTGCAACGCCACGCGCTCCAGCAATACTTCACCGCGGGATGAACTGCGGTAGTCCGGATGCACCGCCACACACGCCATCTCACCGATTTTTTCTTCCGGGAACGGATACAGCGCCGCACAGGCGATGGTCAGGCTATCGCGCTGAATAATGGTGAATTTGTCGATCTCCATCTCCAGTTGCTCACGCGAGCGACGCACCAGGATCCCCTGCTGCTCCAGCGGACGGATGAGTTCCAGTATGCCGCCGATGTCGTTGATGGTCGCACGACGGATCTGCTCGGCGCTCTCCATCACGATCTGCGTGCCGATACCGTCGCGGGAGAACAGCTCCTGCAACAGCGCGCCATCTTCCTGATAGCTGATCAGGTGGCTGCGGCGCACGCCGCTGCGGCAGGCTTTGACTGCCCCACGCAGAAAGCGCACCGTACCTGACTGGTAATCCTGACGTGCTTCCAGTTCTTCAACGCGCGCCTGGGCATCGTTGGGGAAAAGTTCTGAAACGATATTGCCGTCGTCGTTAATCACCCCCTGCGAGGAGCAGAAGCCGATCATCTTTTCCGCCTTCAGCTTAATCGCCAGCTGGGTGGCGATCTCTTCTGACGTCAGGTTAAAGCTTTCACCGGTCACCGATACCGCCACCGGTCCCATCAGCACAATCGCGCCGCTGTCCAGCTGCCGGTGAATCGCTTCCTCGTCAATACGACGAATACGCCCGCTGTGGCAGTAGTCGACGCCATCATCCACGCCCAGTGGCTGGGAGATAATAAAGTTACCGCTCACGACGTTAATATGTGCGCCCTGCAGCGGTGTGTTGTTGAGGCTCATCGACAGCCGGGCGGTGATATCAAGCTGTAGCTGACCTGCCGCCTGCTTAACCAGCTCCAGGGTTTTGGCGTCGGTGACGCGGGTATGTTTGTGATAAACCGGCTCGTGATGGTGTGCGGCAAGGTTTGCATCAATTTGTGGACGTGCGCCATACACCACGACCAGGCGAATTCCCAGGCTGTGCAGCAGGCCAATGTCGTTGACGATACTGGAAAAATTCTCATGTTCGATGGCTTCGCCACCCAGCATGATGACAAAGGTTTTTCCCCGATGGGCATTAATATAGGGAACAGAATGGCGGAATCCCTGGACCAGTTCGGTTCTACGCTCCTTCACCACGGCACAACCCTCACTGCATGATTATTCGGATTTTGTGTATTTTTATTCTTTTATGGCGACGGGCGCAAGCCTAAATTTGTCGCGCGGCCATTTTCGTTCTGCCGGAAATTAAGTTACGAATGCTATGTTTACCCTTTTATTGATGACAGTTTATGCGTCATTCGTTAAAGTTTTCGGTCAATTTGGACGTATAGATAGCTTATTAGATTTACTTTGCTCGGGAGAGGCATGTCAGGATCCAATTCAATTATCAGCCGCCGCCGTTTACTGCAAGGGGCAGGCGCGATGTGGTTGCTCAGCGTAAGCCAGGTGGGACTGGCTGCGGTAAGCCAGGTTATCGCCGTGCGCGTCTGGCCTGCATCCACCTATACGCGCGTGACCGTGGAATCGAACCGGTTATTAAAATATCGCCAGTTCGCCCTGAGTAATCCTGAGCGTCTGGTTGTGGATATTGAAGGCGTCAACCTGAACTCGGTCCTGAAGGGCGTGGGCATGCAGATCCGCGATGACGATCCCTTTATTAAATCCGCGCGCGTCGGGCAGTTCGACCCGAAAACCGTGCGTATGGTGTTTGAACTGAAACAGAATGTGACGCCGCATCTGTTCTCGCTGGCACCGGTCGCGGAGTTTAAAGAGCGTCTGGTGATGGATCTCTATCCGGTAAACGGACAGAACGAACAGGATCCGCTGCTGGCGTTGCTGGAAGATTATAATAAAGGTGAGCTGGACCGGCAGGTGCCGCCAGCGCAGAGTGGGCCGAAGCCGGGGAAAGCGGGGCGCGATCGCCCGATTGTGATCATGCTCGATCCGGGACACGGCGGGGAAGATCCCGGCGCGATTGGCAAATATAAAACCCGGGAAAAAGACGTGGTGCTGCAAATCGCCCGTCGGCTGCGAGCGCTCATCGATCGTGAAGCCAATATGAAAGCCTATATGACCCGTAACGAGGATGTGTTTATTCCGTTGAAGGTGCGGGTGGCGAAAGCCCAGAAGCAGCGTGCGGATCTGTTTGTCTCTATCCATGCGGATGCGTTTACCAGCCGGGCTGCGCGGGGTTCATCGGTATTTGCGTTGTCCACCAAGGGCGCAACCAGCACCGCGGCAAAATTTCTCGCCCAGACGCAGAACGCCGCTGACCTGGTGGGGGGGCGTCAGCAAAAGCGGCGACCGCTATCTCGATCATACGCTGTTCGACATGGTGCAGTCGCTGACCATCAACGATAGCCTGAAGTTTGGCAAAGAGGTGCTAAAGCGCCTTGGCACTATCAACAGTCTGCATAAAAACCGTGTTGATCAGGCGGGCTTTGCGGTGCTGAAAGCACCGGATATTCCGTCGATCCTCGTCGAAACGGCGTTTATCAGCAATATTGAAGAAGAACGCAAACTGAAAACGGCAAAGTTCCAGCAGGAAGTGGCGGAGTCGATTCTGGCAGGGATCAAAGCATACTTTGCAGAAGGTGGGGCACTGGCACGACGCGGATAACGCGTCGTTTTGCTTTTCAGGAACGCAGAAACAAAAAAACACCCGTCAGGGTGTTTATTGTGTTGGTTGCGGGGGCCGGATTTGAACCGACGACCTTCGGGTTATGAGCCCGACGAGCTACCAGGCTGCTCCACCCCGCGTCCGTCTTTACTCTTCCATCGAGTAAACTTTCTCTTTGTGCATAATTGGTTGCGGGGGCCGGATTTGAACCGACGACCTTCGGGTTATGAGCCCGACGAGCTACCAGGCTGCTCCACCCCGCGTCCGTCTTTTACTCTTTCAATCGAGTAAACGTCTTACTTTAATGCACTTAATTGGTTGCGGGGGCCGGATTTGAACCGACGACCTTCGGGTTATGAGCCCGACGAGCTACCAGGCTGCTCCACCCCGCGTCCGTGGAAGCGCACTATACTCCGCTCGCTCTTTGACGCAACCCTTTTTCCAAAAAAAGGCGAATTTCATTGAGCATCTGAATAAAAATAGTGCAACCAGGCTATTTTTTATACTCTCCGGGGCTGTGATGCCGTTCGCACATTTCATTAGCGACACGGGTTTGTTATCTTCAGAGCACGCATTCGGCTTAAGTAAGAAGACGAGACATAATGAAAGGACGTTGGGCGAAGTACCTTCTCACGGGCGCGATGGTAGTGATCCTCGCAGCTTGTTCCTCCAAACCGACCGATCGCGGTCAACAATATAAAGACGGGAAATTCACCCAGCCTTTTTCTCTGGTTAATCAGCCTGACGCAGTAGGTGCGCCCATTAACGGCGGCGATTACGCCGAACAGGTCAGTCAGGTGCGCACCGCGTCACCGCGTTTATATGGCAACCAGAGTGCCATCTATAATGCCGTGCAGGACTGGCTGCGCGCGGGTGGCGATACGCGCACCATGCGGCAGTACGGTCTGGACGCCTGGCAGATGGAAGGGGCCGATAACTACGGCAACGTGCAGTTTACCGGTTATTACACGCCAGTGGTGCAGGCGCGCCACACTCGTCAGGGCGAATTCCAGTACCCGATTTATCGTATGCCGCCAAAACGCGGACGCCTGCCGTCACGCGCGGAGATCTACGCCGGGGCGCTGAGCGACAACTATATCCTCGCCTACAGCAACTCGTTGATGGACAACTTCATTATGGACGTGCAGGGCAGCGGCTATATCGATTTTGGCGACGGTAGCCCGCTTAACTTCTTCAGCTACAGCGGCAAAAACGGTCACGCCTACCGCAGCATCGGCAAAGTGCTGATCGATCGCGGCGAAGTGAAGCGGGAAGATATGTCGATGCAGGCGATCCGCCACTGGGGGGAAACGCACAGCGAAGCGGAAGTGCGTGAACTGCTGGAGCAGAACCCGTCCTTCGTCTTCTTCAAACCGCAATCCTATGCGCCGGTGAAAGGGGCGAGCGGCGTACCGCTGATTGGCCGCGCTTCCGTGGCGTCTGACCGCAGTATTATTCCGGCCGGAACAACGCTGCTGGCGGAAGTGCCTCTGCTTGATAACAACGGCAAATTCAACGGACAGTACGAGCTGCGTCTGATGGTAGCGCTGGATGTGGGAGGGGCTATCAAAGGCCAGCACTTCGACATCTATCAGGGGATTGGCGCCGAAGCCGGTCACCGTGCGGGCTGGTATAACCACTATGGCCGCGTATGGGTGCTGAAGACTGCCCCTGGCGCAGGATCGGGTAACGTGTTTAGCGGGTGATCGTGCTACTATTTTGCCCCTCTCCTGAACAGGAGAGGGTGATCATCCATTCCATCTCTGAGGTTTTATGTCTGCGGTAATCAGCGACGCGTGGCGTCAGCGTTTTGGTGGCACGGCGCGTCTGTATGGCGAAAACGCGTTGCAGCTTTTTGCGAATGCACATATCTGTGTGGTGGGCATCGGCGGCGTCGGCTCCTGGGCGGCGGAAGCGCTGGCGCGCACCGGTATTGGCGCGATCACTCTTATTGATATGGATGATGTCTGTGTAACCAATACCAACCGGCAGATCCATGCCCTGCGGGACAGCGTCGGCCTTGCGAAATCCGAGGTAATGGCGGAGCGCATTCGCCAGATCAATCCGGAATGTCGGGTGACGGTGGTGGATGATTTTGTTACTGCCGACAACGTGGCCCAGTATATGAGCGCCGGATTCAGCTACGTCATTGACGCCATCGACAGCGTGCGGCCTAAAGCGGCGCTGATCGCCTGGTGCCGTCGCAATAAGATCCCGCTGGTGACCACCGGTGGTGCGGGCGGGCAGATCGATCCGACACAAATCCAGGTCAGCGATCTGGCGAAAACCATTCAGGATCCGCTGGCGGCGAAGCTGCGCGAAAGGCTGAAA
Source organism: Enterobacter kobei (assembly GCF_018323985.1). Classification (GTDB taxonomy): domain Bacteria; phylum Pseudomonadota; class Gammaproteobacteria; order Enterobacterales; family Enterobacteriaceae; genus Enterobacter_D; species Enterobacter_D kobei_A. The sequence continues at coordinate 981,754 of NZ_AP024590.1, forward strand.
AGCGATTTTGGCGTAGTGAAAAACAGCAAAGGCAAGCTCGGCGTGGACTGTGTGTTTTCCACCGAAGCGCTGGTGTATCCGCAGGCGGACGGCTCGGTATGCGCGATGAAAAGCACCGCGGAAGGGCCAAAACGTATGGACTGTGCCTCAGGTTTTGGCGCGGCGACCATGGTCACCGCCACCTTTGGATTTGTGGCTGTGTCCCATGCGCTGAAAAAAATGATGGCGAAAGCGGCGCGTCAGGCCTGACGCGCGGCATCTTGTACGGCGGCGGCCAGCGCGGCGAGTCCCTGACTGCGCGAAGCGCTAAGCTGCCCGCGTAACCCCAGTTCATCAAACAGCGCCAGCGGATCCTGTGCCAGCAGGGTCGGCGCCGTTTTCCCTTCCACTGCCGTCAGCAGCACCGCCAGCAATCCGCGCACAATGCGGCCTTCGCTGTCGCCGAAGAAATGCAGTTTTCCCTCGCCTGAAAGGGTGTAGCCCAGCCAGACACGATTCTCACAGCCGGGAATTTCCCGCGCCTGGGCTTTCAGTTCATCCGACAGGGCAGGCAACTGCTTGCCGAGCAGGATCAGCTGACGGTATTTATCTTCCCACTGCGTCAGCGGGTTAAAGATCTGACGCAGGGTATCTTCAGTCACGGCGCTGCCGAACGGGTGTCCGGCGAAAGCAGGGTTAGTCATTCATCCACCAGAATTTCAAGGGCGCGGTCGATGGCGTTGACCAGCGCATCAACATCGCTTTTAGTATTATAGGGCGCAAAAGAGGCGCGTAGCGTACCGCTGACGCCAAGCGCCGCCAGCAGCGGCTGAGCGCAATGCTGGCCTGCCCGTAGCGCGATGCCGTACTCCGCCAGCAGCGTAACCATATCGCTGTGATGCACACCGGCAAAATCAAAGGCCAGCAGGCTGGAATCCTGGCAGCGGAACGAGCGGAAGCCAGGGCGTTTTGCCAGCGCGTCTTCCGCCAGCGTCGCCAGCCCACGGCTGTAGTTTTCGGCCTGCGCCATATCCATGTCTTCCAGCCACTCCAGCGCCGCGCTCAGGCCAATCACCCCGGCCACGTTCGGCGTGCCTGCTTCCAGGCGATACGGCACCGGCTGGGTTTTGAAGGCGTCAAAACTGACCTCGGTGATCATCTTGCCGCCGCCGAGCCAGGGCGACATCGCGTCCAGTAATTCCCCTTTTCCGTACAGCGCGCCGATACCGGTCGGGCCATACAGTTTGTGGCCGGAAAAGGCATAGAAATCGATATCGAGCTTTTGCACGTCCGCCGGAAAATGTACCGCGCCCTGGGCACCATCCACCATCACCACCATACCGGCAGCGTGGGCAAGGGTAATAGCGCGCGCCAGGTCCGGGCAGCCGCCGGTGACGTTGGACATCTGACCAAGCGCCAGAATACGGCTGCGGGAGGTGATAAGGGCGGGGAGCTGGTCAATGTCCGGTAGCCCGTCGGCGGCAACCGGCAGCTTCACAACCTGCGCGCCGGTTTGCTCTGCCACCATCAGCCATGGCACCAGATTAGCGTGATGTTCCGCCTCGCTGACGATGATCTCATCCCCTGGCTGCAAGCGCGGTCGGGCATAGCTCTGGGCGACCATATTGATTGCCTCTGTGGTGCCCCGTGTCCAGACGATGTTTTTACCGGCGGGGGCGTTAAGCAGAGCGGCAACCTGATCGCGTGCGGCTTCATAGCGAGCCGTCAGTTTCTGCGCCTGCGCATACTGGCTGCGGTGCACGTTCCCCGCGCTCAGGCTGTAAAACTGCTGCGTGGCGTCAATGACCGCCTGCGGCTTTAACGCCGTGGCAGCGCTGTCCAGATAGACACCCGCATCGGCAAGGGCGGGAAACTGGGCGCGAAAATGGGCAGGATTGAATGCGTTCATGGCGTTCCTCATAGTCAGAAGCCGATCGTCGCGCAATTCGCCTGTTGTTACAAGCGCCTGCGCTCCATCAGATTTTTCTGTTTATCCTGGCGCACTTTCGAAAGCAGGTTATGCTGAATAGTGTTGGGTGGACTTTGAACCCTGTTATTAAACAAGATTCAGATAGCATTAATTGCTAAAAGGAGAAGAATCATGAAAAAGACTGCCGCCATTATTACCGCATGTATGATGACTTTTGCACTGAGCGCCTGTTCGGGTCCGAACTATGTAATGCACACTAACGATGGCCGTTCCATTGTGTCCGAAGGCAAGCCAAAAACTGATGACCAGACTGGCATGATCTCTTATAAAGATGCTAACGGTAACAAACAGCAGATCAATCGTTCTGACGTAAAAGAAATGGTCGCACTGGAAAAATAATAGCCAGTTTTAGACTAAAAAAAAGCACCGCAATTTGCGGTGCTACATTAATCACTATGGACAGACAGGGTAAATGTACAGGAAGTGAAAAGGGTAGCGATGCTACCGTGGTCTGAATCGCAGACCAATTGCAAACACAACAACACAACATCACAACCGCAAGCCAAAAGCCCCTCAGAACACGCATTCCGAAAAAGACTCTTCGTTCCGGCTCAGGAAGTGCCGCCACTATAGGTATTTGCTGGTAGTTCCTCAACGGACAATTTATAATGTCTCAGATAAAAAAAACTAATGGGTTAAACCTTGTTTCCTGTTTGTTAAATTCCATTAACATCTGAACCTTATAATCATGTCCAAGCGCTTACCACCTCTTAATGCATTACGTGTTTTTGATGCTGCCGCACGTCATTTAAGCTTCACCCGCGCCGCCGATGAGCTTTTTGTGACGCAGGCCGCAGTAAGCCATCAAATCAAGTCCCTTGAGGATTTTCTTGGACTCAAGCTCTTCCGCCGACGCAACCGTTCTCTGTTGTTAACCGAAGAAGGCCAGAGCTATTTTCAGGATATTAAAGAGATTTTTTCCCAGCTAACCGATGCCACCCGCAAACTGCAATCGCGCAGTGCAAAAGGGGCGCTGACCGTCAGTTTATTGCCCAGTTTTGCCATTCAGTGGCTGGTGCCGAGGCTTACCAGCTTTAACTCAGCTTATCCGGGAATCGACGTCAGGATCCAGGCGGTTGACCGCGAAGTGGACAAACTGGCGGATGATGTGGACGTGGCGATTTTTTATGGCCGCGGTAACTGGCCGGGCTTGCGTGTCGAAAAATTATACGCAGAATATCTTCTGCCGGTCTGTTCACCGTTATTGCTGACCGGCGATAAACCGCTAAAAACGCCTGCGGATCTGGCAAAGCACACGCTGCTCCATGATGCCTCCCGCCGTGACTGGCAAACGTATACGCGGCAACTGGGTCTTAATTTAAATGTCCAGCAAGGGCCGATTTTCAGCCATAGCGCCATGGTGCTACAGGCGGCAATCCATGGACAGGGTATTGCGCTTGCCAACAATGTGATGGCGCAGTCCGAAATTGAGGCAGGTCGTCTGGTCTGCCCGTTTAATGATGTACTGGTCAGTAAAAATGCGTTTTATCTGGTTTGTCATGACAGTCAGGCAGAACTGGGTAAAATAGCCGCCTTTCGACAGTGGATCCTGGCAAAAGCGGCATCAGAGCAAGAAAAATTCCGCTTCCGTTACGAGCAATAATTCACCGCGCGCGATTTCGCGCATGACTTTTTAGGGTACTGACATGACCAGCCGGTTTATGCTGATTTTTGCCGCTATCAGTGGCTTTGTTTTTGTGGCGCTGGGTGCCTTCGGCGCGCACGTGCTGGGGAAATCTCTGGGAACTGTGGAGATGGGCTGGATCCAGACCGGCCTTGAATATCAGGCGTTCCATACGCTGGCGATCTTCTGCCTTGCCGTGGCGATGCAGCGTCGCATCAGCATCTGGTTTTACTGGAGCAGCGTCTTCCTGGCGCTGGGTACAGTGTTGTTCAGCGGGAGCTTATACTGCCTCGCGCTTTCCCATCTGCGCCTGTGGGCCTTCGTCACCCCGGTCGGTGGCGTCTGTTTCCTCGCCGGTTGGGTATTAATGTTAATTGGTGCTATTCGTCTGAAACGTAAGGGCGTTGTTCATGAATAAAGTCGTATTGTTGTGTCGCCCGGGTTTTGAGAAAGAGTGCGCCGCAGAAATCACGGATAAAGCCGGACGCCTTGAGGTGTTCGGTTTTGCCCGCGTGAAAGAAAACTCAGGCTATGTCGTTTTCGAATGCTATCAGCCCGATGATGCCGACAAAGTGGCAAAAGATCTGCCGTTCAGCTCGCTGATTTTTGCCCGCCAGATGTTTGTGGCCGGCGAGCTGTTGCAGAACCTGCCGCCGGAAGATCGCATTACGCCGATTGTCGGCATGTTGCAGGGCGTGGTGGAGAAGGGCGGTGAACTGCGCGTGGAAGTGGCGGACACCAACGAAAGCAAAGAGCTGATGAAGTTTTGCCGCAAATTCACCGTACCGCTGCGCGCGGCGCTGCGTGAGGCGAAGATCCTCACCAGCTACGAAACCGCAAAACGCCCGGTGGTGCATGTGTTCTTTATCGCCCCCGGCTGCTGCTATACCGGGTATTCCTATACCACGAATAATTCCCCTTTCTACATGGGCATCCCGCGCCTGAAATTCCCGTCGGATGCGCCCAGCCGTTCCACCCTGAAACTGGAAGAGGCGTTCCATATCTTCATTCCGGCAGACGAATGGGACGAGCGCCTGGCAAACGGCATGTACGCGGTGGATCTGGGAGCCTGTCCGGGCGGCTGGACCTATCAGCTGGTGAAACGCAATATGTGGGTGTCCTCAGTGGATAACGGCCCGATGGCGCAAAGCCTGATGGATACCGGACAGGTCACCTGGCTGCGTGAAGATGGTTTCCGCTACCGCCCGACGCGCAACAACATCGCGTGGATGGTGTGCGATATGGTGGAAAAACCGGCGAAAGTGACCGCGTTGATGGTGCAGTGGCTGGTCAACGGCTGGTGCCGCGAAACCATTTTTAACCTCAAGCTGCCGATGAAAAAGCGCTACGAAGAAGTGTCCAGTAACCTGGCCTATATTCAGGAGCAGCTGGCGGAGAATGGCATAAACGCCACGATTCAGGCTCGTCAGCTGTATCACGATCGCGAAGAGGTGACCGTGCACGTGCGCCGCTGGTGGGCTGCCGTGGGCGGCCGTCGCGACGAGCGTTAATGCTTCATCAAGATCCTCTCCGTGCGGGGAGGATCAGCCGTTATCTCGGCAGCCGCAGCTGCTGCAAATTCCCTTCAACCTGAAGATCCGTTTTTAGCCTGGCCACCTCCCGGCAGATAAACGCCATCTCCTGGTGCTCCGTAAGCTTTTTGCGCCACTTTTCCGGCACTTCTTCCAGTTGCCCATAGAGATTTTCCAGCGTGCCAAAGGTGGTGATAAGCTGCGTGGCGCTCTTCTGTCCGATCCCCGTCACGCCCGGAATTTTTGAACTGCTGATCCCCGCCAGTCCCCAGTAATCCGCCAGTTGCTCCGGCGTCACGCCAAATTCACCCGCGATAAAGGGCGCATCAAGCCAGCGCTTCTGAAAATAGTCCCGAATGCGGATCGTCGGTGAAAGCAGCTGGCAGTAGCCCTTGTCCGTTGACACTATGGTGGCCTGATGTCCGGCCTGCGCCACTTTTACCGCCAGCGTCGCGGCCAGATCGTCGGCTTCATTCCCTTCGGACACCCAGCTTTGCACGCCGTGGCTGGCAAAGGCCGCGCGCAGGGCGGGCATTTCCGCGTGCAGGTTATCCGGCATGGGCGTGCGCCCTGCTTTGTAATCCGGCAGGATCTGATGCCGCCAGCCGGTGTTACGTGCCTCGTCGTCGAACACCGCGACCGCATGAGTAGGCTGGCTGTGAACGATCAACTGGTCGAGCGCATGCAGGCAGGCTTGCACGCAGGGAGAACCCTGCACGGCATGGATCCGGCGAATAAGATTAAGCGCATCAACGATTAACAGATGAACAGCCACAGCACGCTCCCTAAAAAATTCAACGCGCTAAGGGTAACACCGGCGGGGAGGGAGAGGCCAGAAAGTGCGGGGAAAACGGGAAGACGCCTCGCAAAAAAGCCGGGTCACGCCTGCGCGCCCGGCTGGAGAAGAAACGGCTGACTGCGATTAATCGCAGGCGACGACTTTCATCGCCAGACCGCCACGTGAGGTTTCACGGTATTTGGCGTTCATGTCTTTGCCCGTTTCATACATGGTTTCGATCACTTTATCGAGGCACACGCGCGGCTCGCTGGTACGGCGCAGCGCCATACGCGCGGCATTCACCGCTTTCACCGAGGCAATAGCGTTGCGCTCGATGCACGGCACCTGCACCTGTCCGGCAACCGGATCGCAGGTCAGACCCAGGTTATGCTCCATGCCGATTTCGGCCGCGATGCACACTTGCGTCGGACTCCCGCCCAGTAATTCCGCCAGACCCGCCGCCGCCATGGAGCAGGCCACGCCCACTTCACCCTGACAGCCCACTTCCGCGCCGGAAATAGAAGCGTTCATTTTGTACAGCGAGCCGATGGCGCTGGCGACCAGCAGATAGCGGGCCAGCGAGTTGGCGTTCACTTCACGAATAAATTTATCGTAATACGCCAGCACCGCCGGCACGATGCCACAGGCCCCGTTGGTCGGCGCGGTGACTACGCGCCCACCGGCGGCGTTTTCCTCGTTCACTGCCAGCGCGAACATGTTGATCCAGTCGACAACCGCCATCGGATCGGTGGAGGTTTTATCGCCGCTGACCAGCATACGGCGCAACGCCGCTGCCCGTCGTGGTACGCGCAGTTTGCCCGGCAGGACGCCTTCGGTGGTAATGCCGCGCTCAATGCCGCCGCGCATCACGTCCCAGACGTTTGCCAGATGCTCTTCCAGCTCGGCTTTGCTGTGCAGTGCCAGCTCGTTCTTCATCATCAGGCCAGAGAGCGATAAGCCGGTTTCCTGACAATGACGCTGTAAATCAGCCGCATTTTTATACGGGTAGGGCACCGTGATTTCAGAATCACTGCTCAGGCCGAAATGGGCTTCATCGACAATAAAGCCACCGCCGATGGAGTAATAAGTCTGGCTGTAGACCACGTTTTCACCCGCCAGCGCGCTAATGCGCATGCCGTTTTCATGCAGGGAAAGGTTATCGGCATGGAAGTTCATGCACTTGTCGACAGGAAATTCCACTTCATGCTGACCGTTCGCCAGCAGCAGGCGGCCATGGGTATTCACGTCCTGAATAAAGCCCGGAATGCTGTCGATATCGACGCTGTCCGGCAGGTTGCCCGCCAGTCCCATAATAATGGCAATATCGGTATGGTGGCCTTTGCCGGTCAGGGACAGGGAACCGTAAACATCCACCACTACGCGAGTGATGTCATTGAGAATGCCACGCGCAACCAGGTCGTCCGTAAACTGTTTACCTGCTTTCATTGGTCCCACGGTGTGGGAACTGGAAGGGCCAATGCCGATTTTGAAAATATCGAATACGCTAATCATGATGCATCATCCGTTGCTATGAGTAGAGTGCGCCGCCGGGAAAGGCGGCGCAGGGGGATTAGCTGAACAGGGAGTAGAAGATAGCGGAGATCGCAATCAGACCCATGCAGACAACGAAGACGTTGCTGATATGGCCGCTGTATTTGCGCATCGCCGGGACTTTCTGGATAGCGTACATCGGCATCAGGAACAGGATCATCGCAATAATCGGACCGCCCAGGGTTTCGATCATGCCGAGGATGCTCGGGTTCAGGGTCGCTACAATCCAGGTGGTTACCAGCATAAACAGCGCGGTGATTTTATTCAGGCGGCTGATTTCAATGGTTTTGCCACGGCTACGCAGGGATTTGATCACCATACCGTTAAAGCCTTCACGCGCACCCAGATAGTGACCGAGGAAAGATTTGGTGATGGCGATGATGGCGATAATCGGTGCCATCCACGCGATGATCGGCGCGTTAAAGTGGTTAGCCAGGTAAGACAGAATAGAGATGTTCTGATCTTTCGCAGCCTGTAAATCAGCTGGCGTCAGGCTCAGCACGCAGCTGAACACGAAGAACATCACCGTCAGCACCATCATGATGTGTGCGAACGCCAGAATGCGGGAGCATTTCTTCTCAGCAGCATCGCCGTACTCTTCACGCTTCGCCACGGCGAAGGAGGAGATGATCGGAGAGTGGTTGAACGAGAACACCATTACCGGGATAGCAAGCCACAGGGTCATCCACAGGCCTTTACCGGTGCTGGCCGCCGCATCAAACGACAGCGTTTCCAGCGCGGCACCGCTCCACTGCGGGATCAGGTACAGGGCCAGCAGCATCAGCGCGAACACAAACGGGAACACCAGAATGCTCATCGCTTTCACGATCATCTGCTCGCCGAAGCGCACGATGGTCATCATGCCGACAATCAGAAGCAGAGAAAGAATGAAGCGCGGTGGCGGCGTCATGCCCAACTGGTGGGTCATAAAGCTGTCAACGGTATTGGTGATCGCTACGCTGTAAACCAGCAGGATCGGGTAGATAGCGAAGAAATAGAGCAGGGTGATGAGTTTACCTGCGCCGATACCAAAGTGTTCTTCTACCACTTCAGTAATATCTTCCCCAGGATTTTTACCGGAAAGCACAAAACGGGTCAGACCACGGTGAGCAAAGAACGTCATCGGGAAGGCGATGATAGCCATGATGATTAACGGGATCATACCGCCGACACCGGCGTTGATCGGCAGGAAGAGCACACCTGCGCCGATTGCAGTGCCATAAAGGCCCAGCATCCACATGGTGTCGGTTTTACGCCATGCGCTGCGCGTTTCTACGGCAGCCACAGTGCTGGTTTGAATTGTTTCCATCTGTATCTCCTGGAGGAAGCTAAAAATCAGGTTTTTCAGTGCAATCTAATGAAAAGAGGCCTGACGGTAATATGAAATTTGTTCAGCGATGGTTTTTTTATAATTTCTTGCCGTAACTATCGGCGGGCGGAAAGATACATTTATGTAATGAATGTATCAGTGATCGCGATCGCAAATGCAATAATCCGCTTTTGATGTGGTGATTATCAGGTCATCCCACTGAAAAGCGATCACACCCCAAAATTAATGGTGGCGCAGGCTAACACCGACAACATATGCGCGCAAAGCCTGCACTGCGAAATACGATAAAATCGCTGTAAAAGATGATGTAAACAGGGTTTTCTGGGGGATTTCTGGGCTAAGGCTGCATTTTTAGCGGTGGGGATGGATACGCAACCGTTTGGCTTTGGGAGCGGTAATAAGATTGGCTTATGACAGATAAAATGGTTTTGCCCGGCGGCGCAGGCTTGCCGGGCCTACAAAACGAACACTGAATAACAGAGGGTAGGCCGGGTAAGCGCAGCGCCACCCGGCAAGACAGTCCAACAGGCCGGGTAAGCTTAATGCCACCCGGCAAGAGAACCTGCTATCAGGTCATGATTTCATAGCACGGAATATACGCCGAGCCTGGCAGCTTCATGCGGTGCTGGGCAACAAAGCCCTGTAGCAGATCGTCCATGCGGCGCATCATGTCGCTGTCGCCGTGGATCTTATACGGCCCATATTTTTCAATGGCGTGGATCCCGGCTTCTTTGACGTTCCCGGCGACAATCCCCGAGAAGGCGCGGCGCAGGTCCGCTGCCAGAATCTCCACCGGCTGATCCGGATAGAGCTTCAGGTTCGCCATATTTTCATGGGACGGGATGAACGGCACCTGCAACTCCGGCGCAATACGAATCGACCAGTTAAAGCTGTAGGCATCGCCGGTATCACGACGATTTTCTTTTACCAGCGGCATCGCCTTTTTCATCTGTCGCGCCACTTCGTGAGCATCATCGATAATCACGCGGTAATAACGACGCGCGCCTTCGCCCAGCGTATTCACAATAAACTCGTCGAGCACGCGGAAGTAATCGGCGCTCTGTTTTGGTCCGGTGAGGATCAGCGGTAACACCTGATCCTGGTTGGCCGGATTCATCAGAATGCCCAGCAGATATAACAGCTCTTCTGCCGTACCGACGCCGCCCGGGAAGATGATAATGCCGTGGGCAATACGCACGAAGGCTTCCAGACGCTTTTCGATGTCCGGCATGATCACCAGCTCATTGACCAACGGATTCGGCGGTTCAGCGGCGATAATCGACGGCTCGGTCATACCGATAAAGCGGCCTTCTTTGTAGCGCTGCTGCGCATGACCGACCGCTGCGCCTTTCATCGGCGCTTCCATCGCCCCCGGCCCGCAGCCGGTGCAGATGTTCAGTTCACGCAGGCCCAGTTGGGTGCCAACACGACGCGCGTACAGGTATTCGGTCTCGTTAATCGAGTGGCCGCCCCAGCACACCACCATATTCGGCGCTTCACCGACGTGCAGCGCACGGGCGTTACGCAGGATCGAAAACACCAGGTTGGTAATGTGGATGGAGCTTTCCAGATCTAAATGCTGGTAACGACCTGCGCTGTGGATCTGTCCGTTAACGAACAAGATGTCGCGCAGCACGGCAAACAGGTTGGCCTGTAATGCGCGAATGATGCGGCCATCCACAAACGCGTCTTCCGGGGGATTGATCAGCTCAAGCTTCACGCCGCGCTCGCGGCGCAGAACGTTAATATCGAAACTTTCAAAACGCGACAGCAGCTCTTTGCTGTTATCGGTCAGACTCCCTGAGTTAAGTACGGCAAGTGAACAGTTACGAAACAGCTGGTAAAGGTCGCTGCTGGCCGTGCGTTTAAGCATATCGACTTCCAGCTGCGACAACATATCCATTGAGCCTAGCGGGCTAATATGTGTAATCAAGTGAGCTCCTTACGGGGCGAAAATCGCCGCTCCCGGTGATTACAATAGCCCTGGCTTATGACGTTTAACAACCTCAGGCACCGAATGTGCGGCGCAAATGCAGAAAATTGTCGTTTTACTGCCGAACCAGCCGTCCGGTGGAGGGCGTAAAGTCGCCGTTCGTGCGCCACGGGTTGATATCCAGCCCGCCGCGACGGGTATAGCGCGCGTACACGCTCAGGTATTCCGGCTGACAGAAACGCTGCACATCGTTGAAAATGCGCTCGACGCACTGCTCATGAAACTCGTTGTGATGGCGGAATGAGACCAGATAGCGCAGCAGTTTTTCACGATCGATTTGCGGCCCGCGATACTGGATCTGCACCGATCCCCAGTCCGGCTGGTGGGTGATCAGGCAGTTGGATTTCAGCAGGTGGCTGACCAGGGTTTCGTCGACAATCTGATCGCTGACGGCGTTTTGCAGGTAGTCGGCGCTGAAGTCGTAGTTATCGATCACGATATTCTGATCGTCAATGCAGATGCCGCTGAAAGAGGCGATGGGCTGACCTTCCAGTTCGTGAAGGGGATACAGCGCCACGCGCACGTCGCCCTGGGCACAGGCACTGAGATCGCGTTGCAGCGTGGCCTGCACCTCATCCCAACGGGCAAAACGCGTCTGGTTAAAGCTGTTGAGATAGAGCTTAAAGCTCTTGGATTCCACCAGATTGACGCTGGCATAATCCAGCTCCACCTGACCGACCGCCACCTGCGGCAGACCATTGCTGTTCAGCCATGACAGCTCATACAGCGTCCAGATATCGCCGCCGTGGAAGGGCAGATTATCAGCATGCAGGCCGAGCGGATCGCGGTTCAGGCTGCGCGGCACACCCTGCAACAGGCTGGCGTCGTAGGTATCGCGGTACGCGGTGGATTTACCGAGGGTCAGGCCAGCCAGCGCCTGGTGGTTATCATAAGAAGACATGTTTCATCGCCATTTTGCAGGTAAACTATCCGCCAAGTTTATCCTGGCTTTGGTTAAGAGAGAAATCGGTGCATACAGAAACGGCGCTCGCCCTGAAAGCATTTACCGCACGCTATTGCGATGCCTGGCATGAGACCCACAACAGCTGGCCGCAGAGCGAGGAACTGTACGGGGTGCCATCCCCCTGCATTATTTCTACCACCCAGGACAGCGTATTCTGGCAGCCGCAACCCTTCGATGCGGAACCCAATGTAAACGCGGTTGAACGGGCTTTAGATATTGTGATACAACCCGCGCTGCACGCGTTTTATGCCACCCAGTTTGCCGGCGATATGCCTGCGCGTTTTGGCGCACAGGAGCTGACGCTGCTGCAAACCTGGAGCCCGGACGATTTTCGCCGCGTGCAGGAAAATCTGATCGGCCATCTGGTGACACAGAAGCGCCTTAAGATTTCACCCATGCTGTTTATCGCCACGCTCGACAGCGAACTGGATGTCATCGCCGTTTGCAACCTGACCGGACAGGTGGTTGTCGATACCATCGGCACCGCAAAACGCACGGTACTTGCCCCGTCAGTTGCGGAATTCCTCAATCAGCTTGAGCCAGTTCTGTAATCCACATTACTATCCATTTTGTGAGAGATCTCTTACAAGCCCTGTAAGAGATCGCCAGGATTTACTTAACGCTCCGCCCCCGCAATATTCACTTTAAATAATAATAATCAGTTAGTTAACTGCATAAAGTGACGCTTTCGGCTAATGCTATTCTGATTAAGTTCTTACGCACCTCCTTGTAGGACAGGGGGAAAAAGCAGATTCTTATACCCGTTGAACAGGAGTTCACATTGCGAAGTGGATACCAGGATGGTGTAGCTTCGCAGCAGGAACACCAGGACGGTGCTGCAAGGAAAGGCTTCCGGATGAAGCAAAGTGGATAACGCAGGACGCGTTAAAGGACACCTCCAGGATGGAGAATGTGAGCCGGTCAGGATGTCCGGTGGACCAGGATGTTCAGGGAAGGGCGTTACGGATAACGCAGATCGTATCGGGACGATGCGAGCAGGATGCAGCAGTTTAAGGATGAATGGTTTACGGATGAACAGGTCAGGAGACCGCAGGAAAAGTTGTCACGGATGAGCAGGGAGCAACAAAAGTAGCTGGAATGCTGCGAAACGAACCGGGAGCACTGTTTTTACAGTGCTCCCTTTTTTTGTTCAGGCCCGACTAATGCTATCCTGCGCGCCAGTTTTATTTTCAGTCGAGGTTGATATGACTACCCATCATCACGTGCGCCAGCAACTGTTCAGCCTGGAAACCCTGTTAAACGAGCAGGGGATCTGGCAGTCCAGCGCCCCGGCCACCAGCGCTTTTGAAAGTACCGAACCCTTTTGTCTGGATACCATGGAGCCGTTTGAGTGGCTGCAATGGGTGCTGATCCCGCGCCTGCATGCCCTGTTAGACAGCGGTCAGCCGTTGCCGGAGACCTTTGCCATCGCCCCTTATTATGAAGTCGCCCTGGATGCTGGCCATCCGGCCCGCGAGCTGGTGCTGGTGCAGTTACAGCAGCTTGATGCGCTCTTTGGCAGCGATAACACCTGATGCTGGAGATCATCTATCAGGACGAATGGCTGTTGGCGGTGAACAAACCGTCCGGCTGGCTGGTGCACCGTAGCTGGCTCGATCGCGATGAAAAAGTGGTGGTGATGCAAACCGTGCGTGACCAGATTGGTCAGCACGTGTTTACCGCCCATCGCCTCGATCGGCCCACTTCCGGCGTGCTGCTAATGGGATTGTCCAGCGAGGCTGGACGCCTGCTGTCTCAGCAGTTTGAACAGCACCAGATGCAAAAACGCTACCACGCCATCGTGCGCGGCTGGCTGATGGATGAGGCCGAACTGGATTATCCGCTGGTGGAAGAACTGGATAAAATCGCCGACAAGTTTGCCCGCGATGACAAAGGCCCCCAGCCCGCGGTGACGCATTATCGCGGGCTTGCCACAGCCGAGATGCCCGTTGCCACCGGCAAATACCCGACCACCCGCTACGGGTTAGTCGAGCTTTTACCCAAAACCGGGCGCAAGCACCAGCTACGCCGCCACCTTTCGCATCTGCGCCATCCGATTATCGGCGACAGCAAACACGGCGATTTAAAGCAAAACCGCAGTGCCGCCGAGCACTTCGGCTGCCAGCGTTTGATGCTGCATGCCAGCGAGCTGTCGCTCACCCATCCCTTCACCGGTGAACCGCTCGTGCTGCGTGCCGGGCTGGACGAGGTGTGGATGCGGGCGTTGTCGCACTTTGGCTGGCGCGGGCTTCTCCCTTTAAATGAAAGGGTTGAGTTTGCCGCATACAGCGGTCAGGATGATGAGAGTCAAGTCTGAGCAAGGAGTGGATAGCATGGCAGAAGTAGGCATATTTGTCGGCACAACGTATGGCAACGCCCTGCTGGTGGCGGAAGAAGCAGAAGCGATCCTGAATGGCCTGGGGCATAAATCTACGGTCTATGAAGACGCAGTGCTCGCCGACTGGCAGCGCTACCAGGATAAAATCATTCTGGTGATCACCTCCACCACCGGACAGGGAGATTTTCCGGACAGCATCGCCCCATTATTCCATGCGGTGAAAGATCAGATCGGCGTGCAGCCTGAATTACGCTACGGCGTAATCGCCCTCGGCGACAGCACCTATACGCACTTTTGCGGTGCGGGTAAAACCTTTGATGCCCTGTTACAGGAGCAAAATGCGCGCAGGCTGGGCGAGGTATTACTGATCGACGCCAGCGAAGATCCAGAGCCGGAATCCGTCTCTAACCCGTGGGTTGAACACTGGGCCACCTTACTTAACTAACCTGAAACGGACTGCTCTCCTGCCCGAAGGACGGCAGTCCATTTATCTTCTCTGCTCTACTTTTTACCTCATCATTATTTCCCCCGATTTTCATTTCCGTGAAGTACTCCCCATAGCCCTGGGCTTTTGCCTCAAACCTTCACCCCGCGCTTACGCAATGTTGTGGGGTTGCACAGTGAGAGTTCGCAGCCCGCTTTTTATACTTTTTGAGCCAGATACAAATGCAGCCTGCGGGGGAAAGCGACCTGACAGATGTGCTGCAAAAAACACAACAGCATGATCCTGGAACACCCTACAACTGTCCCGCCAGGATACGTGCAACGAACATCTACGCTTCGGGAGTACAACCATGAGTTCATTAAGCCACGCGGCGAGCAGTGCGGAAAAGCGCACCAACGCCCGTTACTGGATAGTGGTGATGCTGTTTATCGTCACCTCCTTCAACTACGGTGACCGCGCCACGCTGTCTATCGCCGGTTCGGAAATGGCCAAAGATATTGGGCTTGATCCTATCGGTATGGGTTATGTTTTCTCCGCATTTTCATGGGCCTATGTCATTGGCCAAATCCCTGGTGGCTGGCTGCTTGACCGTTTTGGTTCCAAACGCGTCTATTTCTGGTCCATTTTTATCTGGTCCGCCTTCACGCTGTTACAGGGCTTCGTCGATATTTTCAGTGGTTTCGGCATCATCGTGGCGCTCTTTACCCTGCGTTTCCTGGTCGGGCTTGCTGAAGCACCGTCATTCCCCGGCAACAGCCGTATCGTCGCGGCCTGGTTCCCGGCACAGGAGAGGGGCACCGCCGTCGCCATTTTTAACTCCGCACAGTATTTTGCCACGGTGATCTTCGCGCCGATCATGGGCTGGTTAACCCACGAAGTGGGCTGGTCGCACGTGTTCTTCTTTATGGGCGGTCTGGGGATTGTGATCAGCTTCATCTGGCTGAAGGTGATCCATGAACCTAATGAACATCCTGGCGTAAACAAAAAAGAGCTGGAGTACATCGCCGCAGGCGGCGGGTTGATCAACATGGATCAGAAAGGCCCCAAAGTGCATGTGCCACTGCGTCAAAAATGGGGGCAGATCAAACAGCTGATTGGCTCGCGCATGATGCTCGGCATCTATCTGGGACAGTACTGCATTAATGCCCTGACTTACTTCTTTATCACCTGGTTCCCGGTCTATCTGGTGCAGGCGCGCGGCATGTCGATCCTGAAAGCGGGCTTTGTCGCCTCAGTACCTGCAATCTGCGGTTTCATCGGCGGCGTGCTGGGCGGGGTGATTTCTGACTGGCTGATGCGGCGCACCGGATCGCTGAATATCGCCCGTAAAACCCCCATCGTGCTCGGCATGATGCTGTCGATGGTGATGGTGTTCTGTAACTACGTCGATACGGAATGGATGATCATCGGCTTTATGGCGATGGCGTTCTTCGGTAAAGGCATCGGTGCGCTGGGCTGGGCAGTCATGGCGGACACTGCGCCTAAAGAGATCAGCGGCCTGTCCGGCGGGCTGTTCAATATGTTCGGCAATGTCTCCGGCATCGTGACGCCAATCGCCATCGGCTATATCGTCGGCACTACCGGCTCCTTTAACGGTGCGCTGATTTATGTCGGTATCCATGCGCTGGTGGCGGTACTGAGCTATCTGGTGCTTGTCGGTGACATCAAGCGTGTCGAACTGAAACCCGTGACAGGACGAGAATGATGAATACGCAAGCCAGCCCGCGGGTCGCCAGTATGCGCGTCATCCCGGTCGCCGGGCACGACAGTATGCTGATGAATATCGGCGGCGCGCATAACGCTTATTTTACCCGCAACATTGTGGTACTGACCGATAACGCCGGAAATACCGGCGTCGGTGAAGCGCCGGGCGGGGAGACGATTTACCAGACGCTGATGGATGCCATCCCGCAGGTCGTGGGTCAGGAAGTCGCCCGTCTCAACAAGGTCGTTCAGCAGGTACACAAAGGCAATCAGGCCGCGGATTTCGACACCTTCGGCAAAGGCGCGTGGACGTTTGAGCTGCGCGTCAATGCCGTCGCCGCGCTGGAAGCGGCGCTGCTGGATCTGCTGGGCAAAGCGCTGAACGTGCCGGTGTGTGAGCTGCTCGGCCCCGGAAAACAGCGCGATGCGGTAACCGTCCTCGGCTATCTGTTTTACGTCGGCGACCGCACGCAAACGCCGCTGCCGTACCTTGATGCCACGCCGGGCAATCACGACTGGTATCACCTGCGTCATCAGCAGGCGATGACCAGCGAGGCGGTGGTGACGCTGGCGCAGGCCGCCCAGGATCGCTACGGTTTTAAAGACTTCAAACTGAAAGGCGGCGTGCTGCCCGGCGAGCAGGAGATCGAAACCGCACGCGCGCTCAAGAAAGGTTTTCCGGATGCGCGTATTACCGTGGATCCCAATGGCGCCTGGCTGCTCGATGAGGCTATCCGCCTGTGTAAGGGACTGAACGATGTGCTGACCTACGCGGAAGATCCGTGCGGGGCGGAGCAGGGCTTTTCCGGGCGTGAAGTGATGGCGGAATTCCGCCGCGCCACTGGCCTGCCGGTGGCGACCAATATGATCGCCACCAACTGGCGGGAAATGGGCCACGCCGTCATGCTCAATGCGGTCGACATTCCGCTGGCGGACCCGCATTTCTGGACGCTGTCCGGGGCGGTGCGCGTGGCGCAGTTGTGCGATGACTGGGGGCTGACCTGGGGTTGTCATTCCAACAACCATTTTGATATTTCGCTGGCGATGTTTACCCATGTCGGCGCGGCCGCGCCGGGTACGCCAACGGCTATCGACACCCACTGGATCTGGCAGGAGGGCGATGCCCGTCTGACGAAACAGCCGCTGGAAATTAAAGAAGGCAAAATTGCCGTCCCTGATGCGCCGGGACTGGGCGTGGACATTGACTGGGGCCAGATTGAGAAGGCCCATGCGCTCTACAAAACCTTGCCGGGCGGCGCGCGTAATGACGCCGGTCCCATGCAGTACCTCATCCCGGGCTGGACGTTTGATCGCAAACGCCCCGTCTTCGGACGCCATTGAACAGAGTAAAAGGATGACAGAATGAGCACGACTACCCCCGTTGTTACTTCCATGCAGGTGATCCCGGTTGCCGGTTACGACAGTATGCTGATGAACCTGAGTGGTGCCCATGCGCCTTTCTTCACCCGCAACATTGTGATCATCAAAGATAACGCCGGACAGACCGGTGTGGGTGAAATTCCCGGCGGCGAAAAGATCCGCACTACGCTGGAAGACGCCGCCGCGCTGGTGGTGGGTAAAACCGTCGGCGAATACAAAAATATCCTCACTGCCGTGCGCCAGACCTTTGCGGATCGCGATGCCGGTGGCCGTGGGCTGCAAACGTTTGATCTGCGCACCACCATCCACGTGGTAACCGGTATTGAAGCCGCGATGCTGGATCTGCTCGGCAAACACCTCGGCGTTAACGTGGCGACCCTGCTGGGTGACGGGCAACAGCGTAGCGAAGTCGAAATGCTCGGCTACCTGTTCTTTGTTGGTGACCGTAAACGTACGCCGCTGCCGTACCAGAGTCAGCCGGATGATAAATGTGACTGGTATCGCGTGCGTCACGAAGAGGCCATGACGCCGGATGCCGTCGTACGTCTGGCGGAAGCAGCCTATGAAAAATACGGTTTCAACGATTTCAAACTGAAGGGCGGCGTGCTGGCTGGCTTCGAAGAGGCTGAGGCGATTGTCGCGCTGGCAAAACGTTTCCCGCAGGCACGCGTCACTCTCGATCCGAACGGGGCCTGGTCGCTGGATGAAGCCATTGCCATCGGTAAAGAACTGCGCGGCGTACTGGCTTACGCCGAAGATCCGTGCGGCGCGGAGCAGGGTTTCTCCGGGCGTGAAATCATGGCGGAATTCCGCCGCGCGACCGGCCTGCCGACCGCCACCAATATGATCGCCACCGACTGGCGTCAGATGGGACATACGCTGTCATTACAGTCGGTGGACATTCCACTGGCGGATCCGCACTTCTGGACCATGCAGGGCTCGGTGCGGGTGGCGCAAATGTGTCATGAATTTGGCCTGACCTGGGGCTCACACTCCAATAACCACTTCGACGTATCGCTGGCGATGTTTACCCACGTTGCGGCGGCAGCACCGGGCAAAATTACCGCCATTGATACACACTGGATCTGGCAGGAAGGCAATCAGCGCATCACCAAAGCGCCGTTCGAAATTAAAGGCGGCATGGTGCAGGTCCCCAACACGCCGGGGCTGGGCGTCGAACTGGATATGGACCAGGTGATGAAGGCGCACGAGCTGTATCAGAAACACGGCCTGGGCGCGCGCGACGATGCCATGGGCATGCAGTACCTGATCCCCAACTGGACGTTTGATAATAAACGCCCGTGCATGGTGCGTTAAAGAAATCCCGCCGGTTCTTGCGGGAACCGGCATCTTCCCGGCTCATTCGGGCGGATAATACTGGCAGTCAACATACCTAAGGACAGCATATGAAAATTGTGATCGCACCGGACTCATACAAGGAAAGCCTGAGTGCCCTCGATGTCGCTACCGCCATTGAGCGCGGTTTTAAAGAGATTTTCCCGGACGCGGAGTACGTCAAACTGCCGGTGGCGGATGGCGGCGAAGGGACGGTAGAAGCGATGGTGGCTGCCACCCACGGCAGGATAGTGAACGTCAACGTTACCGGCCCACTTGGCGAACCAGTAGCGGGCTTTTACGGTATTTCCGGCGATGAACAGAGCGCTTTTATTGAAATGGCCGCCGCCAGCGGGCTGGAGCTGGTACCCGCGGCACAACGCGACCCATTAATTACAACATCCTGGGGCACCGGCGAGCTGATCCGTCACGCCCTCGATGCGGGCGTGAAACACATTATTATCGGGCTTGGCGGCAGCGCCACGAATGACGGCGGTGCCGGAATGGTGCAGGCGCTGGGCGCGACGCTGTTAAATGCACAGGGTAACGCGCTGGGGCACGGCGGCGGCGAACTGGCATCGCTGGCGCGGATCGACGTCAGTAAACTGGACCCGCGCCTGAAAACCTGCCGTATTGAAGTGGCCTGTGACGTGACCAATCCGCTCACCGGCGAGCAGGGCGCGTCGGCGATTTTCGGACCGCAGAAAGGTGCAACAGGCGAGACGATCGCCCTTCTCGACAATGCGCTGCATCACTATGCGCGCATCATTCAGCGCGATCTGGATGTGGACGTGCTGACGCTGGCAGGTGGTGGTGCGGCGGGCGGAATGGGGGCCGGGCTGTATGCCTTTTGCGGCGCAGAGCTACGTCGCGGCATTGAGATCGTTACCGATGCGCTGCATCTGGCTGAGCACGTTGCCGATGCCGATCTGGTGATCACCGGTGAAGGGCGTATCGACAGCCAGACCGTGCACGGCAAAGTGCCGGTCGGCGTGGCAAAAGTCGCGAAAGGGTACAACAAACCGGTCATTGGCATTGCCGGTAGCCTGACGGCAGACGTGGGGATCGTGCATGAGCACGGTCTGGACGCGGTATTCAGCGTCATCTACTCCATCTGTTCGCTGGACGATGCGCTGAAAAATGCCGGTGACAACGTCCGCATGACCGCGCGCAACGTCGCGGCGGTGTTAAAAGCCGGGCAAAACTTATAATCACAGGGTGAGGGTATTTCCCTCACCCCAGAATTTTACTCGCCTCCCGCCCGACGTTATCCATCTCATCCAGCAGTTCGAGCAGTTCCGGCTCCAGATCGGCGGCGGGCGTTCCGCTGCGTAACTGATGCTCAATCAGATGGCAGAGGTTTTTCAGCCGTGGTACGCCGCTGTAGCCGCAGCTACCGTGCAACTTATGAATGGCCTCTGTCAGCCCCTCCGGCGCTTCCCCCACCAGTTGCTCCTCAACCTTATTGCGGATCTCCGGCAGGAAGGCGAGCAGCATCTGCAACATCTCGCGAGCCAGATCGCTCTTTCCGGCAGCCTGACGCAGCGCCAGCTGCCAGTCGAGGGTCACGTTCGGATTCACCGGCACGTCCACCGGTTCAGGAGCAGACAGCGACTCAGGCGGTATCAGCAACTGGCTGACGCCAGGGCCCGGCAGATAACGCAGCAGCAGGCTGCGCAACTTTTCTTCTTCAATCGGCTTCGCCAGATAGCCGTTCATACCGGCACTGAACAGCTTCTCTTTCTGATCGGCGAGGGCATGGGCCGTGACCGCCACCACCGGGGTTTGCTGCTGGTGCGGCAGCTGGCGGATTAATTCGCAGGCGCGGATGCCGTCCATTTCTGGCATCTGAATATCCATCAGGATCAAATCGAACTGCATCTGTCGCGCCCGGTCGACGGCCTGTTGTCCGCTTTCACACAGCTCAACCTGCTGTACCTGGTCGTCGAGCAGCGCGCCAATCAGCTTCAGGTTGGCAGGATTGTCATCCACGGCCATCACGCTCATCGCCAGCTTATGGGAATTTTCCGGCAGCAGCGGCGCCCGGCGGTTGAGGCGGCAGTATTCGGTCAGTGCAGGCAGCAGTCGCGCCGCGGTGAGCGGTTTAAGCAGACAAGCCGCCGCGCCGTTCTGTTTCAGATCTTCGGCGTTGATTTGCGCATGGCAGGGCAGCGCCAGCAGCAGGAAATCGGTCATCTGTGCCGCTTTTGCAAGCCGGGTATGCTGCATGGTCAACGGCTCCTGTAGCGTCACCGGCACCGCCAGCAGCAGAATATCGTAATGCTCCTCCGGCAGCCCTGACAACGTCGGGCTGTAGATCACCTCCAGCGGCGTGCTGCTGAGTAAATCCAGCGTGCTTTGCGCTGCCGCCGCGTTCGGCTCAATATAGGCCAGTCGTTTACCGGCCAGGCACAGGGTGGATGGCCCCTCGCCGATCACGTTCGGATTAAGATCGAGATTGATGTGGAACCAGAAGGTCGATCCGCGCTGTGGCTGGCTGTGGAAGGAGATATCGCCGCCCATTTCCTTCACCAGTTTTTGCGTGATCACAAGCCCCAACCCGGTACCGCCGTGACGCCGCGAAATGCTGGCATCCGCCTGACGGAACGCCTGGAACAGCCGCGACTGATCGCGCTCCGGGATCCCGATGCCGGTGTCGCGGATCTGCACTTCTATCTGCACTTTGTTATTGCTGATGGCGCGTTTTTCCACCACCACGTCAATATTGCCGTGTTCGGTGAACTTAATAGCGTTGCCGACCAGATTCGTGATCACCTGTTGCAGACGCAGCGGATCGCCGATGACGTTATCCGGCACGTCGTTCTTGATGTTCAGCGTCAGTTCAAGGCCCTTATCGTGGGCGGAGTGCGCCAGCAGCGTGACCACGTCATCCAGCGCGTTACGCAACGGGAACGGAATGCTTTCCAGGATCAGCTTACCGGCTTCCAGCTTCGAGAAATCAAGCACATCGTTGATGATGGTCAGCAGGTTATTGGCGGAGCGCTCAATGGTGTGCAGGTGATCTTTCTGGGTAGGTGTCAGCTCAGATTTCAGCGTCAGGCGCGTAAAGCCGATCACGCCATTGAGCGGCGTGCGCAGTTCGTGGGACATATTCGCCAGAAACTCGGATTTAATACGCGCCGCTTCCTGCGCTCGCTTCTTCGCCAGATCCAGCTCGACGTTCTGGATCTCCATCTGCTCAAGAGTTTCCCGCAGATCAGAAGTGGCCTGATCGATATTGTGCTGCATCTCTTCGTGATAAGCCGCCAGCGACATTGCCATTGAGTTGATGCCGTTTTTCAGCATATCCAGCTCGCCCAGCATGAAACCTTCCACGCGGCTGTCCAGCTGACCGCGACGGATGCGGTCAACGGTATTCACCATGTTGCGGATCGGCCCGGTGACATCGCGCATCAGCCGCCAGCCGAAAATCAGGGCGATGCCGATACAAAACAGCATCATTACGCTGGAAACAAAGATCTCTTTGTACTGCTGTAGCCGCACGGAACGCAGATCCAGCTCCAGCGCCACATAACCCAACATATTGTTCGCCTGCTTGGCATCCGCCGTGGAAGATTCGTCAGGTGAATACCTTTCTGAGATAATCGGCGTGCGCAGGATCATAAAATCGCCATTGCGCACCACGCTTAAGCGGCGCGGGAACGGCGTGCCTTTCGCCAGTTTTAGCTCGCCTGGATCGAGATGGAAATTCGAGGTAACAAACAGATTGTTATGCTCATCATAGATGGAGATCGCCCGCACAATGTCCGAATGGCGGCGGTGCAGGACGCTGATAAGCTGCCCGATTGACTCCCGGTTTTGCAGGTTCATGCCATATTCGCTGGAGACGGCGAGCGGCTCGATAATACTGGCACCGGCATCTTCAAGCTGACGCTGTAAGTCATTGTAGCGGTGGACAACAAAGAAGATGCTGAGCAACAAACCGATCAGTACGGTGGGGGCCAGAATCAAAATCATCATGCGCGCGCGCAGGCTGTAGTTGGTCATGGAGTTCCGTTATGGGACAATTAGGGCAATTATGTTTGACTGAGAAAATTCCCGGCAATGGCGCAATTCTACTCTGCAAAACGACGCGTGGCGACGCGTCAGATCATAACTGTTGAAGTGAGCGACCTCGATCCCTTCGGTCAGGGCGTGGCTCATCACAACGGTAAAGCGCTGTTTATCCCGGGCCTGTTGCCCGGCGAACGGGCGGAAATCACCCTGACGGAAGACAAGCGTCAGTATGCCCGCGGGCAAGTTAAGCGTCGTCTTAACGACAGCCCTGAACGGGAAACGCCGCTGTGCCCGCATTTTGGCGTCTGCGGCGGCTGTCAGCAGCAACATGCCAGCGTAGAACTGCAACAGCGCAGTAAACGCAGCGCACTGGCGCGCATGATGAAGCGTGACGTAGACGAAGTGATTGCCGATCGGCCCTGGGGCTATCGTCGTCGCGCGCGTCTGAGCCTGAACGTGGCGGCCAAAAGCCAGCAGCTGGAAATGGGTTTTCGCAAAGCCGGTTCAAATGAAATCATCAACGTGAAGCGTTGCCCGATTTTGGTGCCCCGTCTTGAGGCGCTGTTGCCATTATTGCGCAACTGCCTCCAGACGCTGGACAATCCGCAGCATCTCGGGCATGTCGAACTGGTGCAGGCCGATAACGGACCGCTGCTGGTATTGCGACATACCGCGCCGTTAAGCGCGAAGGATCGCGAAAAACTGGAACGCTTTTCGCATTCCGAGGACGTGGCGCTTTTTCTTGCGCCACAAAGCGACATACTGCAACCCGTAACCGGTGAAGCGCCCTGGTACACATCGGCCGGACTGCGCTTAACCTTCAGCCCGCGCGATTTCATTCAGGTGAATGATGGCGTTAATCAGCTGATGGTGGCAAAAGCGCTGGAGTGGCTGGACATTACCTCCACCGATCGGGTGCTGGATCTGTTCTGCGGGATGGGCAATTTTACCCTGCCGCTGGCAGCACGCGCCGCGAGCGTGGTGGGCGTGGAAGGTGTCGAGGCGTTAGTCGAGAAAGGGTGGCAGAACGCCGAACAGAATGCGTTGCACAATGTGACATTTTTTCATGAAAACCTGGAAGAAGATGTCACGGCGCAGCCCTGGGCGCGCCACGGAATAGACAAAGTGCTGCTCGATCCGGCGCGCGCAGGTGCGCCAGGCGTGATGGCACACATTATAAAACTGGCCCCGTCAAAAGTAGTCTATGTTTCCTGTAACCCGGCCACGCTTGCCCGCGACAGTGAAGCATTATTAAATGCGGGGTACCAGATTCAGCGGCTGGCGATGCTGGACATGTTCCCGCACACTGGGCATCTGGAATCTATGGTGTTATTTGCACGCAGTGTGAGCACAGGTAATTAACTTCGGCTTGTCGAATTCGACAGGCTTCGTCCCTGAAAGGAGAGGACAATGGTTGCGGTAAGAAGTGCACATCTTAATCGGGCAGGAGAATTCGATTCAGAAAAATGGATCGCCAGTCTGGGAATATCCAGTCAGCCCTCGTGTGACCGCTTAGCCGAAACCTGGGCGTATTGCCTGCAACAAACCCAGGGCCATCCTGACGCCGATCTGCTGTTGTGGCGCGGCGTCGAGATGGTTGAAATCCTCTCCATGTTGAGCATGGATATTGAAACGCTGCGTGCGGCGCTGCTGTTCCCGCTGGCGGACGCCAACGTAGTCAGCGAAGACGTGTTGCAGGAAAGCGTCGGCAAAGCCATTGTCGATCTGATCCACGGCGTGCGCGATATGGCTGCTATCCGCCAGCTGAAAGCGGCGCATAACGATTCTGTTTCATCTGAGCAGGTTGATAACGTCCGCCGTATGCTGCTGGCGATGGTTGACGATTTCCGCTGCGTGGTGATCAAACTGGCCGAGCGCGTGGCGCATCTGCGGGAAGTAAAAGACTCGCCGGAAGATGAACGCGTCCTGGCAGCGAAAGAGTGCACCAATATCTATGCGCCACTGGCGAACCGCTTAGGTATCGGTCAACTGAAATGGGAGCTGGAAGACTACTGCTTCCGTTATCTGCATCCGGATGAATACAAGCGCATCGCCAAACTGCTGCACGAGCGCCGTATCGACCGTGAACATTACATTGATGAATTCGTCGGCCACCTGCGCGCGGAAATGAAAACCGAGGGCGTGAAGGCCGAGGTGTATGGCCGCCCGAAACATATCTACAGCATCTGGCGCAAAATGCAGAAAAAACAGCTCGCCTTTGACGAGCTGTTTGACGTGCGCGCGGTGCGCATTGTGGCCGAGCGGTTGCAGGACTGCTATGCGGCGCTGGGGATCGTGCATACCCATTACCGTCATCTGCCCGACGAATTTGACGACTACGTTGCCAACCCGAAACCTAACGGTTACCAGTCCATTCACACCGTGGTGCTGGGGCCGGGCGGTAAAACCGTTGAGATCCAGATCCGTACCCGCCAGATGCATGAAGATGCCGAGCTGGGCGTGGCGGCGCACTGGAAATACAAAGAAGGCGCTGCTGCCACCGGCGCGCGCGCAACCGGCCACGAAGATCGTATCGCCTGGCTGCGTAAGCTCATCGCCTGGCAGGAAGAGATGGCCGATTCCGGCGAAATGCTCGACGAAGTGCGCAGTCAGGTATTCGACGATCGCGTCTACGTCTTTACCCCAAAAGGCGATGTGGTCGATCTGCCGGCAGGCTCCACGCCGCTCGATTTCGCGTACCACATTCACAGTGACGTCGGCCATCGCTGCATTGGAGCGAAAATCGGCGGGCGTATCGTGCCCTTCACCTATCAGCTACAGATGGGCGATCAGATCGAAATCATCACCCAGAAGCAGCCGAACCCCAGCCGCGACTGGCTGAACCCAAACCTCGGCTATGTCACCACCAGCCGTGGGCGGGCCAAGATCCACAACTGGTTCCGCAAACAGGATCGCGATAAAAACATTCTTGCCGGACGGCAGATCCTCGATGACGAGCTTGAACATCTGGGGATCAGCCTGAAAGAGGCGGAAAAACAGCTGCTGCCGCGCTATAACTTCAACGAAGTGGAAGAGCTGCTGGCGGCCATTGGCGGCGGCGATATTCGCCTTAACCAGATGGTTAACTTCTTACAGGCGCAGTTCAATAAACCGAGCGCCGAAGAACAGGATGCCGCTGCGCTTAAGCAGTTACAGCAGAAAACCTGGGCACCGCCGCACCGTAACACCAACAAAGATAAAGGCCGCGTGGTAGTGGAGGGCGTCGGTAACCTGATGCACCATATTGCGCGTTGCTGCCAGCCGATCCCCGGTGACGAGATCACCGGCTTCATCACCCAGGGCCGCGGTATTTCCATTCACCGCGCCGACTGCGATCAACTGACCGAGTTGCAGTCTCACGCGCCGGAACGCATCGTCGACGCGGTATGGGGCGAAAGCTATTCTGCGGGCTATTCGCTGGTGGTGCGCGTCACGGCCAACGATCGCAGCGGCCTGTTGCGCGACATCACGACCATTCTCGCCAATGAGAAGGTCAACGTGCTGGGGGTGGCGAGTCGCAGCGATACCAAACAGCAACTGGCGACTATCGATATGAACATCGAAATCTACAATCTGCAGGTGCTTGGTCGCGTCCTTGGCAAACTGAATCAGGTGCCGGATGTGATCGACGCGCGTCGCCTGCACGGCGGTTAATTTTACTTTTCCGGCCCGATGGCGTGTGGCTGTCGGGCCGGTGTTTTCAGGATATTCTAATGACTCAAATTGATCGCCTGCTGGGCATCATGCAACGCCTGCGCGACCCGGAAAACGGCTGTCCGTGGGATAAAGAGCAGACCTTTGCCACCATCGCGCCTTACACCCTCGAAGAAACCTATGAAGTGCTTGATGCGATTTCCCGGGAAGACTTTGATGATTTGCGCGGTGAGCTGGGTGATCTGCTGTTCCAGGTGGTGTTTTACGCTCAGATGGCGCAGGAAGAGGGGCGTTTCGACTTCAATGACATTTGTGCGGCTATCAGCGACAAGCTTGAACGCCGTCACCCGCATATTTTTGGCGATGCTACCGCCGGCAACAGCACCGAAGTTTTAGCCCGCTGGGAGCAAATCAAGCACGAAGAGCGCGCCGAAAAAGCGCAGCACTCGGCGCTGGACGACATTCCGCACACTTTCCCGGCGCTGATGCGCGCGCATAAAATTCAGAAACGCTGCGCCACGGTTGGCTTCGACTGGAACTCCATCGGTCCGGTGCTGGACAAAGTTTACGAAGAGATCGACGAAGTGATGGACGAGGCGAAACAGGCTGTTGTCGATCAGGCGCGGGTGGAAGAGGAGATGGGCGATTTGCTGTTCGCCACCGTAAATTTATCCCGTCATCTGGGCGTAAAAGCGGAAGTGGCGCTGCAAAAAGCGAACCTGAAATTTGAGCGACGCTTCCGGGAAGTGGAGCGCATTGTGGCGTCCCGCGGGCTGACAATGACCGGTGTTGACCTCGAAACGATGGAAGAAGTCTGGCAGCAGGTAAAACGGCAGGAATCTGATCTCTAACGAGTTTTGCAGATCAAGCGCGATTTGTGTGATTTTTTAAATAACAAGCGCTTGATTTGCGTCAAAAACATTTAGCCAAAAGGGGCTATTTTCTCACTCCTTATCAATGTCAGAACCTGTGGAAGAGGAGGAAGAATGAAAGTTTGTGGCGACTGCCTTGTTCCGGTATACTGCTTTCCCGTCCTGGTTATTCCATCGTCTTTTAAACCTAACTTCTCAGGTTCAGCATGACAACGAACTATATTTTTGTGACCGGCGGGGTCGTATCCTCTCTGGGAAAAGGCATTGCCGCAGCCTCCCTCGCAGCCATTCTTGAAGCCCGTGGCCTCAATGTAAGCATGATGAAACTGGATCCGTACATCAACGTCGATCCGGGTACCATGAGCCCAATTCAGCACGGGGAAGTGTTCGTTACAGAAGACGGCGCTGAAACCGATCTTGACCTGGGCCACTACGAGCGCTTCATTCGCACCAAAATGAGCCGTCGTAACAACTTCACCACCGGTCGTATCTACTCCGACGTTCTGCGTAAAGAGCGCCGTGGCGACTATCTGGGCGCGACCGTTCAGGTTATTCCGCACATCACCAACGCTATCAAAGAGCGCATCATCGAAGGTGGCGAAGGCCACGACGTGGTGCTGGTTGAAATCGGCGGTACGGTAGGTGACATCGAGTCGCTGCCGTTCCTGGAAGCGATTCGCCAGATGGCCGTTGAAGTGGGCCGCGAACACACCATGTACATGCACCTGACGCTGGTGCCGTATATGGCGGCGGCGGGTGAGGTGAAAACCAAACCGACACAGCATTCTGTGAAAGAGCTGCTTTCCATCGGTATCCAGCCGGATATTCTGATTTGTCGTTCAGATCGCGCGGTTCCTGCCAACGAACGTGCGAAAATTGCTTTGTTCTGTAACGTTCCAGAAAAAGCCGTTATTTCTCTGAAAGACGTCGATTCCATTTATAAAATTCCGGGCCTGTTGAAATCTCAGGGACTGGACGATTATATTTGTAAACGATTCAGCTTGAACTGTCCGGAAGCTGATCTGTCTGAATGGGAACAGGTTATTTACGAAGAAGCGAATCCGGCGGGCGAAGTCACCATCGGCATGGTCGGCAAGTACATTGAACTGCCGGATGCCTATAAGTCGGTGATCGAAGCGCTGAAACACGGTGGCCTGAAAAATCGCGTTACCGTCAACATCAAGCTTATCGATTCGCAGGATGTTGAAACACGCGGTGTTGAGATCTTAAAAGGTCTGGACGCGATCCTGATCCCGGGTGGTTTCGGCTACCGCGGCGTCGAAGGCAAGATCGCCACCGCACGCTTTGCGCGTGAAAATAATATTCCTTATCTGGGCATTTGCCTGGGTATGCAGGTTGCGCTGATCGAGTTTGCGCGCAACGTAGCGGGAATGGACAACGCCAACTCAACGGAATTTGTGCCAGACTGTAAGTACCCTGTCGTGGCGCTCATTACCGAATGGCGTGATGAAGATGGCAATGTCGAAGTCCGCACTGAAAAGAGCGACCTGGGTGGTACGATGCGTCTTGGCGCGCAGCAGTGCCAGTTGGATGATGACAGCCTGGTTCGTCAGTTGTACGGTACGCCAACGATTGTTGAACGTCACCGTCACCGCTATGAAGTCAACAATATGCTGTTGAAACAAATTGAAGCTGCGGGTCTGCGTGTCGCAGGCCGTTCCGGCGATGATCAGCTTGTTGAGATCATCGAGGTGCCTAACCATCCGTGGTTTGTCGCCTGTCAGTTCCACCCGGAATTTACTTCAACGCCGCGTGATGGACATCCGCTGTTTGCAGGCTTTGTGAAAGCCGCAAGCGATTTCCAGAAGCGTCAGGCGAAGTAAGAGTTAGAACGACAATGCACCCGGACGGGTGCATTGTTTGTCTGGAGTTTTAGTTTAACTTGTACTGAGGAAATCCTAATGTCCAAAATCGTTAAAGTCATCGGTCGTGAAATCATCGACTCCCGTGGTAACCCGACTGTTGAAGCCGAAGTACACCTTGAAGGTGGTTTCGTCGGTATGGCTGCTGCCCCGTCAGGTGCTTCTACTGGTTCCCGTGAAGCTCTGGAACTGCGCGATGGCGACAAATCCCGTTTCCTGGGTAAAGGCGTAACCAAAGCCGTTGGCGCGGTTAACGGCCCGATTGCTCAGGCAGTGCTTGGCAAAGACGCCAAAGACCAGGCTGGTATCGATAAGATCATGATCGATCTGGACGGTACTGAAAACAAATCTAACTTCGGCGCGAACGCTATCCTGGCTGTGTCTCTGGCAACGGCTAAAGCGGCTGCGGCTTCTAAAGGTCAGGCGCTGTACGAGCACATTGCTGAACTGAACGGCACCCCGGGCAAATACTCCATGCCAGTTCCGATGATGAACATCATCAACGGTGGTGAGCACGCAGACAACAACGTTGATATTCAGGAATTCATGATCCAGCCTGTTGGCGCTAAAACGCTGAAAGAAGCTGTGCGTATGGGTTCTGAAGTGTTCCACAACCTGGCTAAAGTTCTGAAAGCTAAAGGTATGAACACTGCTGTTGGTGACGAAGGCGGCTATGCGCCGAACCTGGGTTCCAACGCTGAAGCTCTGGCTGTAATCGCTGAAGCGGTTAAAGCTGCTGGCTACGAGCTGGGCACCGACATCACTCTGGCGATGGACTGTGCAGCATCTGAGTTCTACAAAGACGGTAAATACGTTCTGGCTGGCGAAGGCAACAAAGCGTTCACCTCTGAAGAATTCACCCACTTCCTGGAAGATCTGACCAAGCAGTATCCGATCGTTTCCATCGAAGATGGTCTGGACGAATCTGACTGGGATGGTTTTGCATACCAGACCAAAGTGCTGGGCGACAAAATCCAGCTGGTTGGTGACGACCTGTTCGTAACCAACACCAAGATCCTGAAAGAAGGTATCGAAAAAGGCATCGTTAACTCCATCCTGATCAAATTCAACCAGATCGGTTCTTTGACCGAAACTCTGGCTGCGATCAAAATGGCGAAAGACGCTGGCTACACTGCGGTGATCTCTCACCGTTCTGGCGAAACTGAAGATGCGACCATTGCCGACCTGGCAGTAGGTACCGCTGCAGGCCAGATCAAAACCGGTTCCATGAGCCGTTCTGACCGCGTTGCTAAATACAACCAGCTGATCCGTATCGAAGAAGCGCTGGGCGAAAAAGCACCGTACAACGGTCGTAAAGAGATCAAAGGCCAGGCATAATCTCCTGACTGACGTTCTTTAAAAAAACCCGCTTCGGCGGGTTTTTTTTGGTCTTTACAGCAGCAGCGGCAAGGTCGCGCTGGCGGTTTGCTGGCTGGTATCGCTGTAGTGCGCATCCTGAGACATCAGGGCGGTGATCAGCAGTTCCACCAGCAGCATTGCGCCTACTTTGGCATTCAGCGCCCCGGCACTCAGCGGCCCTTCAGGCTTAGCCGCCACCAGCAGCATATCGCTTATCGACGCCAGCGGGCTGCGCGGTGTATTGCTTAACGCCAGCACCGTCGCACCGCGTTTACGTGCCAGTTTCACCACATGCAGCAGATCGCGCGTGGAGCCAGAACTGGAAATCGCGATCACCAGTTCATCACTGCCCAGCGTCGTGGCATTCATCGCTGCACGGTGCATATCGCTGAACAGCTGCGCGGTTTTGCCGAGGCGTAAAAGTTTGTAGTGCAGATACTCCCCGATGATGGCGCTGGCCGCCACGCCATAAATCTGCACTGTGCGTGCCTGGTGCAGTTTCACCGCCGCCCTGGCAAGCACCTCGCGGTCGAGCAGCGTGGCCGTATCACGCAGGGCCATCACCGATTCTTCCACCAGCGTATCAACCTCATCGCCCTGTTCACGCGGCGCACCGGCGCGCTGCACATCCAGCGCCAGCGCCATTTTAAATTCGGTATAGCCTTTGCAGCCCAGCACACGACACAGGCGCGTTACGCTGGCTTCGCTGGTGGCACTCTCCCGTGCCAGCTCGGTAATGGTCTGATAAAGCACGCGGGAAGGTTCAGCGAGTATGTACTCTGTCAGCTTCTGCTGCGTGGGACTGTAACCCGACATTCCCTGGCGAAGACGCAGCAGCACATTTTCATTTTCAGACATTCCGGGATCCTTTACGTCGTTGATGCCCGCTAGTGTGGCGGAAAGAGGGGATCGGTTGCCAGTCATTTTAAAATAGTATGATCCGCTTCTGACTTTTTGATGATAATTTTCACTGTGATTTATTTCTGTGGTAAAAATTTTCATCAATAAGCAACGAGCGGAGATAGGCATGAAAATATTCAGCGGCGCATCCTCTGGGGGATGGTTTGAAAAAGCACAGCGTTTTGGTAAATCCTTTATGCTGCCGATTGCGGTCCTTCCGGCGGCGGGCCTGTTGCTCGGCATCGGCGGTGCGCTGTCCAATCCCAATACGCTGACGGCGTATCCTTTCCTCGACGTCGCCTGGCTACAGGCGATTTTCACTATCATGAGCAGCGCCGGGGCGATTGTTTTTGCCAACCTGTCGGTACTGTTTGCGGTGGGCGTGGCCGTCGGGCTGGCAAAAACCGATAAGGGCACGGCGGGACTGGCCGCGCTGCTGGCTTATCTGGTGATGAATGCCACCATTAACGCCTTACTGACGCTCACCGGTACGCTGGCAAGCAGTAATCCCGGCGCGGTTGGGCAGGGCATGACGCTGGGGATCCAGACGCTGGAAACCGGGGTTTTTGGCGGCGTGGTCATCGGCCTCGTCACCTGTGCGCTGCATCACCGCTTTAACAAGATCGCGCTGCCACAGTTCCTCGGCTTTTTTGGCGGCTCGCGCTTCGTGCCCATTATCAGCTCGCTGGCGGCGATCCTCGTTGGCGCCCTTATGACGGTGGTCTGGCCGCATTTTCAAAAGCTGATCTTCGGCCTTGGCGGACTGGTGGACGCTACCGGTTATCTCGGTACGTTGCTGTACGGGTTTATTTTGCGCATGCTTGGCCCGTTCGGCCTGCACCACATTTTTTATCTGCCGTTCTGGACAACGGCGCTGGGCGGCAGTGAGATCGTCAATGGACAGCTGGTGGAAGGCACGCAGCGGATTTTCTTCGCCCAGCTTGCTGACCCCGCCACGCAGCAGTTTTACGAAGGCACCTCACGCTTTATGTCGGGTCGTTTCATTACCATGATGTTCGGGCTGGTAGGGGCTTGTCTTGCGATGTACCACACCGCAAAACCCGAGAACAAAAAACGCGTGGCGGGCCTGCTGATCTCCGCGGCGCTGACGTCGTTTTTAACCGGTATTACCGAACCGATTGAGTTTTCGTTCCTGTTTGTCGCGCCGGTGCTGTATGTCCTGCACGCTTTCTTCGACGGGCTGGCTTTTATGCTGGCGCATATGCTGCACATTACTATCGGGCAGACGTTTTCCGGCGGCTTTATCGACTTTGTGCTGTTCGGCATTTTGCAGGGCGAAGCGAAAACCCACTGGCTTTACGTGCCGATGGTCGGCATTCCGTGGTTCTTTCTTTACTACTTCACCTTCCGCTACCTGATCACACGCTTCAATTTCCTCACGCCGGGCCGCGAAAAAGAGCCGATGGAGCAGCACTCTGCCGTCAGTGGCACCCAACGGGCCGAGGCCATCGTGGCGGCGCTGGGCGGGCGGGACAATCTGGACGAGGTCGACTGTTGTGCCACCCGTCTGCGCGTAACGGTCAAAGCGGGCAGCAAAGTGGACGAACCCGCGCTGAAAGCCACAGGCGCACGCGGGGTGATCGTGCGCGGCAACGGCGTTCAGGTGATTTACGGGCCGCACGTCACCATTATCAAAAACGAAATGGAAGAGATGTTAGCGTTATGAATGCATTAGATCAGATCAAACACGCGCTGGTGGTGTCCTGCCAGGCGCTGGAAAACGAACCGCTGCACAGCGATTTTATTATGTCCCGCATGGCGCTGGCCGCACTCGAGGGCGGAGCCGCTGGTATTCGCGCCAACAGCGTGGTGGATATCAAAGCCATTAAAGCGCAGGTGTCGCTACCGGTGATCGGTATTATTAAGCGTGATTACCCTGACAGCGAGGTGTTTATTACCGCCACGCTGCGTGAAATCGACGAACTGATGACGGTTGCCCCGGAAATCATCGCGCTGGATGCGACACAGCGTAAGCGGCCGGGCGGCGACACCCTTGCTGCGCTGGTCAGCGAGATCCGCCGTCGCTATCCGCAGGTACTGTTAATGGCGGATATCGCCACCCTTGACGATGCGCGTATTGCCGGTGAACTGGGCTTTGACTGCCTTGGCACCACCCTTTACGGCTACACGGCTGAAACGGCAGGACATCGGCTCCCTGAGAACGATCTGCACTTCCTGAAAGCGGTGCTGGACATCGCGACTATTCCGGTGATCGCCGAAGGCAATGTCGACACCCCGGCGCTTGCCGCGCAGTGTCTGGCACTGGGCGCGCATTCCGTCGTGGTCGGCGGTGCCATCACCCGCCCGCAGCAAATTACCGCCCGCTTTGCCCGCGCGATAAATGCCCAGGGCGCGAATGGCACATGATCGATGCGCCAGGATCTGCGATACTTAGGGTTTACACGCTAAACAGAGATGAGTATGCAGTACCCGATTAATGAAATGTTCCAGACCTTGCAAGGCGAGGGTTACTTTACCGGCGTTCCTGCCATTTTTATTCGTTTGCAGGGATGCCCGGTTGGCTGTGCCTGGTGCGACACCAAACACACATGGGACAAGCTCTCCGATCGGGAAGTATCGCTCTATAGCGTTATCGCCAAAACCAAAGAAAGTGATAAATGGGGTGCGGCGAGCAGCGAAGATCTGCTGGCGATCATCAGCCGTCAGGGTTACACCGCGCGTCATCTGGTGATCACCGGCGGCGAGCCCTGCATCCACGACCTGCTGCCGCTGACCTCACTGTTTGAGAAAAACGGTTTTAGCTGCCAGATTGAAACCAGTGGCACGCACGAAGTCCGCACCACGACGGGCACCTGGGTTACGGTATCGCCGAAGGTGAATATGCGCGGTGGGTATGACGTGCTGACACAGGCGCTGGAGCGCGCCGACGAGATCAAACATCCGGTAGGCCGTATGCGGGATATTGAAGCGCTGGATGAACTGCTGGCGCGTCTTGACGATGACAAACCCCGCGTTATCGCCCTGCAACCCATCAGTCAGAAAGAAGACGCCACGCGCCTGTGCATCGAAACCTGTATTGCCCGCAACTGGCGGCTGTCCATGCAGACGCATAAGTATCTGAATATTGCCTGATCCGCTCCCTCTCCCCACGGGAGAGGGGCATCTGCCGGGGTATCACTCCCCGCGATAAATACAGCCCGCCGTGCAGGTCTCTTTGACCATTACCGCACTCAACTGCGGCACCAGCGGCTTCATTTCGTTCCAGATCCACGCAGCCAGCACTTCGCTGGTTGGATTCTCAAGTCCCGGAATATCATTGAGATAGTAATGATCCAGACGATCATAGGTCGGCTTGAAGGCGCGTTTTAGCTCGGAAAAATCCATGATCCAGCCGGTATGCGGATCGACTTCACCGGTAATTTCCAGACGCACCATAAAGGAGTGACCGTGCAGGCGACCGCATTTGTGGCCTTCCGGTACGTGCGGCAGGTGGTGAGCGGCTTCGAAGGTGAAATCTTTAAACAAGGTGGTGATCATTATCATTTCTCTGTAAGGCAAAAACCGCGGTAGGGTAGCGGATATGACCTTTTTTAGCATTAACAAAAACCGGGAAAAGTGTTAAGCCGAACTATTTGTCAGGCTTATAACTATAAAGTTTTTTAAATTCAAACGCTTAATTGACCGGTTTTAGTGTTAATAACTATAACTAAAAGAGGTTAGTCATTTTGGTTATTTGTTATTTCCATCCCTTCTTTAATTGTTATTATTCGCGCCGTTAACCTTACTCTCTGTTCTGTTTTTCCCCCTTATAAAAACAGCTTTTACTGGAACTGGACGACGCATGACGACTCAGGCCCCACCTTCCGCTTTGTTGCCGCTAAATGCGGAGCAAATGTCACGTTTAACGGCAGTGACATCCGAACTCACTCCCACTCAGCTTGCCTGGGTTTCCGGCTATTTCTGGGGCGTGCTTAACCAGCAGCCCGGTAGCGCTGCGGCGATCGCGCCCGCGCCTGTCACCAAAGAAACACCGGCCATTACGCTGATTTCCGCCTCGCAAACCGGCAATGCCCGCCGCGTAGCGGAAGCCCTGCGCGATGACCTGCTGGCGGCGAAGCTTAACGTCAATCTGGTTAACGCGGGCGACTATAAATTCAAACAAATCGCTCAGGAAAAACTGCTGGTTGTCGTGACGTCCACACAAGGGGAAGGAGAGCCGCCGGAAGAAGCCGTCGCGCTGCATAAATTCCTGTTCTCGAAAAAAGCGCCCAAACTTGAGGGCACGGCCTTTGCCGTCTTTGGCCTTGGCGACTCCTCATACGAATTCTTCTGTCAGAGCGGTAAAGATTTTGACAGCAAGCTGGCGGCGCTGGGTGCGGAACGCTTGCTGGATCGTGTCGATACCGACGTTGAATATCAGGCTGCCGCCGCTGAATGGCGTGGTCGTATTGTTGAGGTGCTGAAATCCCGCGTCCCACAGGAAACGCCAGCGCAGGCTGCCGTGACTGCCAGCGGCGTGGTCAACGAAGTCACCTCCAGTCCTTATACTAAAGAAGCGCCGCTGTGCGCCACGCTGTCGGTTAATCAGAAAATCACCGGTCGCGATTCCGAAAAAGATGTGCGCCATCTGGAGATCGATCTGGGCGACTCCGGCCTGCGCTATCAGCCGGGCGATGCCCTGGGCGTGTGGTATCAGAACGATCCGGCGCTGGTCAAAGAACTGGTTGAACTGCTGTGGCTGACGGGTGACGAGCCGGTGAATGTCGATGGCAAAACCCTGCCGCTTTCCGAAGCCTTGCAGTGGCATTTCGAGCTGACGGTGAACACCGCCAATATCGTTGAAAACTACGCCACCCTGACCCGCAGCGAAACCTTACTGCCGCTGGTGGGCGATAAAGCGCAGTTGCAGCACTACGCCGCAACGACGCCGATTGTCGATATGGTGCGTTTCTCTCCGGCCCAGCTGGATGCCGACGCGCTTATTGGCCTGCTGCGCCCGCTGACACCGCGCCTGTACTCCATCGCCTCGTCTCAGGCGGAAGTCGAAAGCGAAGTGCACATTACCGTGGGCGCGGTGCGTTTTGACATTGAAGGTCGCGCGCGGGCCGGTGGGGCGTCGAGCTTCCTCGCCGACCGCGTGGAAGAAGACGGCGAAGTCCGGGTGTTTATCGAACATAACGATAACTTCCGTCTGCCAGAAAACCCGGAAACGCCGGTGATCATGATAGGGCCAGGCACCGGTATCGCGCCGTTCCGCGCCTTTATGCAGCAACGTGCCGCTGAGGATGCGCCGGGTAAAAACTGGCTGTTCTTTGGCAACCCGCACTTTACCGAAGACTTTTTATACCAGGTGGAGTGGCAGCGCTATGTTAAAGACGGCGTGCTGAACCGCATCGACCTGGCCTGGTCTCGCGATCAGAAAGAAAAAATATACGTACAAGACAAACTGCGCGAACAGGGCGCAGAGCTGTGGCGCTGGATCAATGACGGTGCCCACATTTATGTCTGCGGCGACGCCAATCGTATGGCGAAAGACGTTGAGCAGGCTTTGCTGGATGTGATTGCCGAATTCGGTGGCATGGATACCGAAGCGGCGGATGAATTTTTAAGTGAGCTGCGCGTTGAGCGCCGTTATCAGCGAGATGTCTACTAATGAGCGAAAAATATCCAGGTCCGCTGGTGGTCGAAGGAAAACTGACTGACGCCGAGCGCATGAAGCAGGAAAGCAACTATTTGCGCGGAACGATTGCGGAAGATTTACATAACGGTCTGACCGGCGGTTTTTCCGGTGACAACTTCCTGCTGATCCGTTTTCACGGCATGTACCAGCAGGACGATCGCGACATTCGCGCCGAGCGTGCCGAGCAGAAACTGGAGCCGCGTCATGCGATGATGCTGCGCTGCCGTCTGCCGGGCGGCATTATCACGCCGCAGCAGTGGCTGTCGGTGGATAAATTCGCCACCGAAAAAACCATCTACGGCAGCATCCGTCTGACCAACCGCCAGACGTTCCAGTATCACGGCATTCTGAAGAAGAACGTCAAACCGGCGCACCAGATGCTGCACGAAGTGGGGCTGGACGCGCTGGCAACGGCAAACGACATGAACCGTAACGTGCTGTGCACCTCTAACCCGGTGGAATCGCAGCTGCATGCCGAAGCGTACGAATGGGCGAAAAAGCTCTCTGAGCACCTGCTGCCGCGCACCCGCGCCTATGCGGAAATCTGGCACGATGCCGAGAAAGTGGCGACCACCGACGAAGAACCCATTCTCGGTCAGACCTATCTGCCGCGTAAGTTTAAAACCACGGTGGTGATCCCGCCGCAGAACGATATCGATTTGCACGCCAACGACATGAACTTTGTCGCCATCGCCGAAAACGGCAAACTGGTGGGCTTTAACCTGCTGGTAGGCGGCGGATTGTCCATTGAGCACGGCAACAAGAAAACCTACGCCCGCACCGCGACTGAATTTGGCTTCCTGCCGCTGGAGCATACGCTGGCGGTCGCCGAAGCCGTGGTCACTACGCAGCGCGACTGGGGCAACCGTACCGATCGTAAAAACGCCAAAACCAAATACACGCTGGAGCGCGTCGGACCTGAAGTGTTCAAAGCGGAAGTGGAACGTCGCGCAGGCATTACATTCGCGCCGATCCGCCCGTATGAATTCACCGGTCGCGGCGATCGCATCGGCTGGGTGAAAGGGATCGATGACAAGTGGCACCTGACGCTGTTTATCGAGAATGGCCGTATTCTGGATTATCCGGATCGTCCACTGAAAACCGGCCTGGTTGAGATCGCGAAGATCCATAAAGGCGACTTCCGTTTAACCGCTAACCAGAATCTGATCGTGGCGGGCGTACCGGAAAGTGAAAAAGCGAAGATCGAAAAACTGGCGCGCGATCATGGCCTGATGAACGCCGTGAAACCGCAGCGTGAGAACTCGATGGCCTGCGTCGCCTTCCCGACCTGCCCGCTGGCGATGGCGGAGGCCGAGCGTTTCCTGCCGTCATTTATCGACAAAGTAGAAGCGGTAATGGAAAAACACGGCCTCGGCCACGAGCATATCGTGCTGCGTGTGACCGGCTGCCCGAACGGCTGTGGCCGAGCGCTGCTGGCGGAGCTGGGGCTGGTCGGTAAAGCGCCGGGCCGCTATAACCTGCACCTGGGCGGCAACCGCATGGGCACGCGTATCCCGCGCATGTACCGCGAAAACATTACCGAATCGGAAATCCTCGACACCATTGACGAGCTGGTAGGCCGCTGGGCGAAAGAGCGTAATGCCAACGAAGGCTTCGGTGATTTCACCGTTCGTGCCGGCATTATCCGTCCGGTACTGGATCCGGCACGGGATTTCTGGGAATAACGTAACACGCCGGATGGCGGCGTGAACGCCTTATCCGGCCTACAGGGCTAAACCGTAGGCCGGGCAAACAACGTGCCGCCCGGCATAAGTGAGGAATCTATGTCCGTACTCGATCTAAACGCGCTCAACGAACTGCCAAAAGTAGAACGCGTACTGGCCCTCGCAGAGACGAACGGCCAGCTTGAAAAACTCAGCGCGGAAGCGCGCGTCGCCTGGGCGCTGGAAAACCTGCCCGGTGAATACGTGCTGTCGTCGAGCTTTGGTATTCAGGCGGCGGTCAGCCTGCATCTGGTGAATCAGATCCGTCCGGACATTCCGGTGATCCTCACCGATACCGGCTACCTGTTCCCGGAAACCTACCAGTTTATTGACGAGTTAACGGACAAACTCAAACTGAACCTGCAAGTCTACCGTGCGAAAGAGAGCGCGGCCTGGCAGGAGGCCCGCTATGGCAAACTGTGGGAGCAGGGCGTTGAAGGCATCGAGAAGTACAACGACATTAACAAAGTCGAGCCAATGAACCGTGCACTGAAAGCGCTGAACGCGCAGACATGGTTTGCCGGCCTGCGCCGCGACCAGTCCGGCAGTCGCGCCAGCCTGCCGGTGCTGGCCATCCAGCGCGGCGTGTTCAAAGTGCTGCCGATTATCGACTGGGATAACCGCACCGTGTTCCAGTACCTGCAAAAGCACGGCCTGAAATACCATCCGTTGTGGGATCAGGGCTATCTGTCAGTAGGGGATACCCATACCACCCGCAAATGGGAGCCGGGCATGGCCGAAGAAGAAACCCGCTTCTTTGGGTTGAAGCGCGAGTGCGGATTGCATGAAGGTTAAGCAACGCTAAAAAAAAGCCGATCTCTGCCGATCGGCTTTTTTTATGTGTTCCGTATTCGTCAGAGTTAATGCCGCTACGTTTTCGCCCGTGCCAGTTCCTTCACCAGCGGCAGCATGATGCGCATTACGTCGCGGCTGCGGCGTTCGATGCGGCCCGGCAGGGCGCTGTCGATGTGCTGCTGGTTATCCAGACGCACATTGTGCCAGCTGGTGCCGTCCGGGAAGGAACGGGTTTTGGCGCGCTGCTGGTTACCGTCTTTATTGCCCAGCGACCAGTTCGTCGCTTCCACCGACAGCACCGGAATATTCGCTTTATCGAAGACCTGTATATCGTGGCAGCAGCCCGTGCCTTTCGGGTACTGGGGATTCTGGCCAGGATTGGTCGCAGCGGCAATCCCGTGGCTGCGGGCGATGGCCAGCGCGCGGTCGCGGGTGAGTTTGCGTACCGAGGCAGGGGTATTTTTGCCGCTATTGAAATAGAGCTTATCGCCGACGATCAGGTTATCGAGATTGATCACCAGCAGGGTATTTTTCTTCTCAGCTGTGCTCATGCGGTTCAGAAAGTTTTCCGCACCAAGCTGACCTTCCTCTTCGCCGCTGGTGGCGACAAAGCGGATACTGTACTGCGTGGGGATATTTTTTAGCGCATCGGCCAGTTCCAGCATCACGCCAACACCGGCGGCGTTATCGTCAAGCCCCTGTAAGGTGAGGCCGCCGAGGTTGTTATCAATATCCGCATCGCTGCGCGGCGCGTAGGTGTCGAGGTGCGCCATGATGATAATCTGCTCCGGCTGCTTACCCTCGTGGGCGGCGATCACCGTGCTGCCGGTAACGTTATGCCAGTTGCGCTGATTACTTTTTGAGGTATAGAGAAAGCGGCTGGTGAACTTGCGGATATCGCTCTGGTAGCCCATCTGCGCAAACTGCTGACGCACATAGTCGGCGGACAGCATCTCTGCCGGAGAGCCGGTCATGCGGCCGGGGAAATAGGTCGCAATATAACGTGCCTGATGGCTTGCCATGTCGCCAGGCGGTAGCAGCTTCGCCTGGAGGGGGAGGATACAGCATACGCCGAACGCCAGGGCAGCGGTACGGTGGCGCAATGCGCGAAACATAATGAGTCCTTAAACATGCCGGAAATTTTTGACCGGCTTAGTATGAAACTGTGATCGACCTTACACAATTTGAATTGCGCCTAAACGCACGAATTTTCTGGCGTTAAGCACTTTTTGATATTTGCTTTCCCAGGCCGTTATTCCTTTGCGGAACTACTCATTCCAATTCGTAATTTCATTCGCTTACCACCGCCCCCTATAGTCCCCTTATTCCTGATTGTTAGCGAGCTGTTACCTTGTGGAACACCTGCCCATTTTTGCTGCGGTAAAAAACCGACCTGTACTGGTTATTGGCGGCGGCGAGATCGCTGCCCGTAAGATCGCGTTTTTATTACGCGCAGGCGCGAAGGTGCAGGTTGTCGCCCGTGAACTGGGCAGCGAGGTGCAGCGTCTGGCTGATGAACAGGCGCTGGTCTGGCTGGCAACCGAGTTCGATGAAACCCAGCTCGACGCCGTTTTTCTGGTCATCGCCGCCACCAGCGATCGGGCGCTCAATCGTCGTGTCTTTGACGCTGCCGACGCCCGTCACCGGCTGGTAAATGTGGTGGACGACCAACCGCTGTGCTCCTTTATCTTCCCGTCGATTGTTGACCGCAGCCCGATAGTGGTGGCGATCTCCTCCGGCGGTAATGCCCCGGTGCTGGCGCGTCTGCTGCGGGAAAAAATTGAAGCGCTGTTGCCGGGAAATTTGGGCCGCATGGCGGACATTGCCGGGCAGTGGCGCGAGCGCATCAAAGCCTTACGCAAAACGACAGACGCCCGCCGTCGTTTCTGGGAAGCCGCCTTTCGCGGGCGCTTCGCCAGTCTGATGGCCGCCGGAAACGAGCAGGCCGCAGAAGCGGTGCTGGCAGAAACGCTGGCAGCACCTGACCGTTCGCAAGGGGAAATTATTCTGGTGGGCGCCGGGCCGGGTGATGCGGGGCTGCTGACGCTGCGCGGCCTGCAGGTTATTCAGCAGGCGGACGTGGTGTTTTATGACCATCTGGTCAGTGATGAGGTGCTGGAGCTGACCCGGCGCGACGCCGACAAAATCTGCGTCGGTAAGCGCGCGGGCGGTCATGCCGTGCCCCAGCATGAAACCAATCAGATGCTGATTGACGAAGCGCGGGCGGGCAAAACCGTGGTGCGCCTGAAAGGCGGCGATCCCTTTATTTTTGGTCGCGGTGGCGAGGAACTACAGGCTGCCGCAGCGGCAGGGGTGCCCTTCCAGGTGGTGCCTGGCGTCACTGCCGCTTCCGGCGCAACGGCCTATGCAGGCATTCCGCTCACGCACCGGGACTTTGCCCAGAGTGTGACCTTTGTGACCGGACATTACAAAGCCGACAGCGCGCCTTTCGACTGGTCGCAGCTGGCGCAAAGCCGTCAGACGCTGGCGGTATACATGGGCACCATGAAGGCGGCGGAAATCAGCCAGCAACTTATTTTGCACGGCCGCGATAAAGCGACGCCGGTGGCGGTGATCTCGCGCGGCACGCGACGGGATCAGCAGGTCAAAACCGGCACATTAGAACAATTAGAGAACCTGGCGCTAAACGCTCCGATGCCAGCGCTGCTGGTAGTGGGTGAAGTGGTGCAGTTACGCGATGCGCTCGCCTGGTTTCAACACTCTACAGGCACGGGATCTTTTGATAACTCCGTGGTAAATCTGGCTTAAGGAACGGTTATGGATCAAAAACGACTCACTCACCTGCGACAACTGGAGGCGGAAAGCATCCATATTATTCGCGAGGTGGCGGCAGAATTTGGCAATCCGGTGATGATGTATTCCATCGGCAAAGACTCCAGCGTGATGCTGCATCTGGCGCGCAAAGCGTTTTATCCGGGCACGTTGCCGTTCCCGCTGTTGCATGTGGATACCGGCTGGAAATTCCGCGAGATGTATGAGTTCCGTGATCGCACCGCCAAAGCCTACGGCTGTGAGCTGCTGGTGCATAAAAACCCGGAAGGCGTGGCGATGGGCATTAACCCCTTCGTGCACGGCAGCGGTAAACACACCGACATCATGAAAACCGAAGGGCTGAAGCAGGCGCTGAACAAATACGGTTTTGATGCGGCCTTCGGCGGCGCGCGCCGTGACGAAGAGAAATCCCGCGCTAAAGAGCGTATTTACTCGTTCCGCGACCGTTTCCACCGCTGGGATCCAAAAAACCAGCGCCCGGAGCTGTGGCACAACTACAACGGCCAGATCAACAAAGGCGAAAGCATTCGCGTGTTCCCGCTCTCCAACTGGACCGAGCTGGATATCTGGCAGTACATCTTCCTTGAAAATATTGAAATCGTACCACTATACCTGGCCGCTGAACGACCGGTGCTGGAGCGTGACGGTATGCTGATGATGATTGATGACGATCGCATTGACCTGCAACCGGGTGAGAAGATCGAACAGCGCATGGTGCGTTTCCGTACCCTCGGCTGCTGGCCGTTGACCGGCGCGGTGGAGTCTGACGCGCAAACGCTGCCGGACATCATTGAAGAGATGCTGGTATCCACCACCAGCGAACGACAGGGACGCGTGATTGACCGCGACCAGGCCGGCTCCATGGAGCTGAAGAAACGCCAGGGTTATTTCTAAGGAGCCGCCATGAATACGACTATTGCACAACAAATCGCCAGCGAAGGCGGCGTGGAAGCTTACCTGCACGCCCAGCAGCACAAAAGCCTGCTGCGTTTTCTGACCTGCGGCAGCGTCGATGACGGCAAAAGTACGCTGATTGGTCGTCTGCTGCACGATACCCGCCAGATTTATGAAGATCAGCTCTCGTCGCTGCATAACGACAGCAAGCGTCACGGTACCCAGGGCGAAAAACTGGATCTGGCGCTGCTGGTCGATGGCTTACAGGCCGAGCGTGAGCAGGGCATCACCATCGACGTGGCGTACCGCTATTTCTCCACCGAGAAGCGTAAATTTATTATTGCCGACACGCCGGGGCATGAGCAGTACACCCGTAATATGGCGACCGGCGCGTCCACCTGCGACCTGGCGATCCTGCTGATGGATGCGCGCAAAGGCGTGCTGGATCAGACCCGCCGTCATAGCTTTATCTCGACGCTGCTGGGGATCCGCCACCTGGTGGTCGCGGTGAACAAAATGGACCTGGTGGAATTTAGCGAAGAGAAATTCAATCAGATCCGCGAAGACTATCTGACCTTCGCCGAACAGCTGCCGGGCAGCCTCGATATCCGCTTTGTGCCGCTGTCGGCGCTGGAAGGCGATAACGTGGCGAGTCAGAGCAGCAATATGCCGTGGTACAGCGGTCCGACGCTGCTGGAAGTGCTGGAAACCGTTGAGATCCAGCGCGTGGTCGAGACGCAGCCGATGCGTTTCCCGGTGCAGTATGTGAACCGCCCGAATCTCGATTTCCGGGGTTTCTCCGGCACCATTGCGTCCGGCAGCGTCAACGTCGGCCAGCGCGTCAAAGTGCTGCCGTCAGGTGTGGAATCAACGGTGGCGCGTATCGTCACCTTTGATGGCGATCTGCAACAGGCCGGGGCAGGGGAAGCGGTCACGCTGGTGTTGAAAGATGAAATCGACATCAGCCGTGGCGATTTACTGCTCGATGCACAGGACGGGCTGAAAGCGGTACAAAGCGCGTCGGTGGACGTGGTGTGGATGGCGGAACAGCCGCTGACGCCGGGCCAGAGCTACGACATCAAAATCGCCGGAAAGAAAACCCGTGCGCGTGTGGATGGCATTCAGTATCAGGTCAATATCAACACCCTGGACCACAACGAGGTGGATAACCTGCCGCTGAACGGCATCGGGCTGGTGGATCTCACCTTCGACGAACCGCTGGTATTGGATAAATACCAGGAAAACCCGGTTACCGGCGGCATGATCCTTATCGATCGCCTGACCAACGTGACCGTGGGCGCAGGTATGGTGCGCGAGCCGAACGAGCAGGCAAACCATGCGCCGTCGGAATTCAGCGCCTTTGAACTGGAACTGAACGCGCTGGTGCGTAAACACTTCCCGCACTGGGGCGC
The DNA here is from genome assembly GCF_018323985.1 of Enterobacter kobei. Lineage (GTDB taxonomy): Bacteria > Pseudomonadota > Gammaproteobacteria > Enterobacterales > Enterobacteriaceae > Enterobacter_D > Enterobacter_D kobei_A. The sequence goes on from NZ_AP024590.1 coordinate 1,026,662, forward strand.
ACGTGATTTGCTGGGAGGCAAATAATGGCGCAGCACGATGAAAACGTCGTCTGGCACCCGCATCCGGTGACCGCCGGGCAACGCGAACAGCTCCACGGTCATCGTGGAGTTGTGCTGTGGTTTACCGGGCTTTCGGGCTCGGGTAAATCGACCGTTGCCGGGGCGCTGGAAGAGGCGCTGCACGGGCTTGGCGTCAGCACCTATTTGCTTGATGGCGATAACGTGCGCCACGGGCTGTGCAGCGATTTGGGCTTCAGCGATGACGATCGCAAAGAGAACATTCGCCGCGTCGGCGAAGTGGCGCGTCTGATGGTCGATGCCGGGTTGGTTGTTTTGACGGCGTTTATCTCACCGCACCGCGCCGAACGCGAAATGGTGCGTGAGCGCGTCGGAGAAGGGCGCTTTATCGAGGTGTTTGTCGATACACCGCTGGCGATCTGTGAAGCGCGCGATCCTAAAGGGCTGTACAAGAAAGCCCGCGCCGGCGAGTTGCGTCACTTTACCGGCATTGATTCGGTCTACGAAGCGCCTGAAACGCCCGATGTGCATCTTGATGGCGAACAATTGGTAACAAATTTAGTGGGTCAATTATTAGACCTGCTGAGACAGGACGATATTATCAGATCCTGAGACATGTCCGATTTTGCTTTCGCGGACAGTCAGGTCACAGGATCTAATATGCGCAATAGCCAGAACATCTATTTGTCACGGTCCGAGACCGTCGCCGCCAGCGAGGAAACCACCTGGTCCTTTCCGGGGGCACTTGTTGGCTTTGTGTCGTGGTTGTTGGCGCTCGGCATACCCTTTCTGCTTTACGGCCCGAATACGCTGTTCTTTTTACTGTATACCTGGCCGTTCTTTCTGGCGCTGATGCCCGTCGCCGTGGTGGTGGGCATCGCCGTGCACTCGCTGCTGGACGGCAAGCTGCTCTACAGCAGCGTGGCGACGGTCATTATCGTGGTGACCATGTTTGGCGCGTTATTTATGTGGCTGATGGGCTAACCCCAGCCATACTTCAAAGCGTAACGCTCGTTAAGGCAATGTGTCAGGAATGCACACCTGTGCGCCCGCCCGTAAATAGTGCTACATTTGGCCGCGATGACGCGGTATCGGCTTAGTGTGGAGTCTGCGCGCAAGTTATGGGATGATGATGCCGATTTTCAGGGGGCACGATGGGTAAATTAACGCTGCTGTTGCTGGCACTGCTGGTCTGGCTACAGTATTCACTGTGGTTCGGCAAAAATGGCCTGCATGACTTCAGCCGTGTCAACGACGATGTGGCCGCACAGCAGATAACAAACGCCAAACTTAAAGCACGCAACGATCAGCTTTTCGCCGAAATTGACGATCTCAATGGCGGGCAGGAAGCGATTGAAGAGCGCGCACGTAACGAACTCAGTATGACCCGACCAGGCGAAACCTTTTACCGCCTGGTGCCGGATGCGTCAAAACGCACGCCAGGGTCCATGCAAAATAATCGATAAGCGAAGCCCAGGTTTACGACATGGCAGCAATAATTCCGGACGTATGTGCCGTGGTGCCGGCCGCCGGATTTGGCCGCCGCATGCAAACGGAATGTCCTAAGCAGTATCTCTCAGTTGGCAATAAAACGATCCTCGAACACGCGGTGGATGCGCTGCTGGCGAATCCACGCGTGGCTAGGGTGATCATTGCCATCAGCCCCGGCGACGAGCGCTTTGCGCAGCTGCCGCTGGCAGATCATCCGCAGGTGACGGTCGTTGACGGCGGTGCCGAACGGGCAGACTCCGTACTGGCGGGGCTTAAGGCCGCAGGCGATGCGCCCTGGGTGCTGGTGCACGACGCGGCGCGTCCCTGTCTGCATCAGGACGATCTCGCTCGCCTGCTGGCGCTCAGCGACACCAGCCGCGTGGGCGGTATTCTGGCCGCCCCGGTGCGCGACACCATGAAACGCGGCGAGCCGGGCATCGCTGCCGTCGCCCATACCGTGGATCGTAACGATCTCTGGCATGCGCTGACACCACAATTCTTCCCGCGTGAACTCCTCCACGACTGCCTGCAGCGCGCCTTAAATGACGGCGCGACCATCACCGACGAAGCCTCGGCGCTGGAGCATTGCGGCTATCACCCGGTGCTGGTCAGCGGCCGCGCGGATAACATCAAAGTCACGCGACCGGAAGATCTGGCGCTGGCAGAATTTTACCTCACCCGAATGACCGGAAAGGAGATGGCATAATGCGTATTGGACACGGTTTTGACGTACACGCCTTTGGCGGCGAAGGCCCGATTATTATTGGCGGCGTGCGCATTCCTTTCGAAAAAGGTCTGCTGGCCCACTCTGATGGCGACGTGGCGCTGCATGCGCTGACCGATGCCCTGCTGGGTGCGGCGGCGCTCGGTGATATTGGCAAGCTGTTCCCGGACACCGATCCGGCCTTTAAAGGCGCCGACAGCCGCGAGCTGCTGCGCGAGGCCTGGCGTCGTATTCAGGCGAAAGGGTTTACCCTCGGCAACGTCGATGTGACCATTATTGCCCAGGCACCGAAAATGCTGCCGCATATCCCGCAGATGCGCGTGTTTATCGCTGAAGATCTTGGCTGCCACATGGACGATGTAAACGTCAAAGCCACCACTACCGAAAAGCTTGGCTTTACCGGACGTGGCGAAGGTATCGCCTGTGAAGCGGTGGCGCTGTTAGTCAGGGCGGCAAAATGATTGCGTTTGACGACCTGACCTTTCTGCATGGCAAACCCCAGGCTTCCGGCGCGCTGAAAGTCAGCCCGGAAGATTTTGTGGTGGTGGAAGACTTAGGTTTTGAGCCTGACGGTGAAGGCGAGCACATTCTGGTGCGCATTCAGAAAACCGGCTGTAATACCCGTGCGGTGGCCGACGATCTGGCGAAATTCCTGAAAATTCCCGCCCGTGAGGTGAGCTTCGCCGGACAAAAAGATAAGCACGCGGTAACGGAACAGTGGCTGTGCGCGCGCGTGCCAGGCAACGGCATGCCGGATCTGAGCCTCTTTCAGCCGGACGGCTGCAAGGTGCTGGAATATGCGCGCCACAAGCGTAAGCTGCGCTTAGGCGCGCTGCGCGGCAACCAGTTTACGCTGGTGCTGCGCGACATCAGCGATCGCGCGGAGGTGGAGTCACGCCTGAATACTATCGCGGTTAAAGGCGTGCCGAACTACTTTGGCGCGCAGCGTTTTGGTCTGGGCGGCAGCAACCTGCACGGTGCGCTGCGCTGGGCGCAAAGCAATGCGCCGGTGCGCGATCGTAATAAACGCAGTTTTATGTTGTCGGCAGCCCGCAGTGCGTTGTTTAATCAGATTGTCAGCGAGCGGCTGAAAAAAACAGACTTTAATCAAGTTGTTGACGGCGATGCGCTACAATTAGCCGGGCGCGGAAGCTGGTTTGTCGCAACCGCCGAAGAACGGGCGGAATTACAGGCCCGCGTCGACAACCACGAGCTGATGATCACGGCCGCGCTGCCGGGGAGTGGCGACTGGGGAACGCAGCGCGAGGCGCTGGCGTTTGAGCAGGCGGCGATTGCCGATGCCCCGGAATTACAATCTTTGCTGTTGCGTGAAAAGGTCGAGGCGGCGCGCCGCGCGATGCTGCTCAACGTGCAGCAGTTAAGCTGGAACTGGTGGGATGACGTGACCGTCGAGTTACGTTTCTGGCTACCCGCAGGGAGTTTTGCCACCAGCGTGGTAAGGGAACTTATCAACACATCGGGTGATTATGCGAATATTGCTGAGTAACGATGACGGGATCCATGCGCCAGGCATTCAGGCGCTGGCGAAGGCCTTGCGGGAATTTGCCGACGTACAGGTCGTCGCGCCCGATCGTAACCGCAGTGGCGCGTCCAACTCGCTGACCCTCGAATCTTCACTACGTACCTTTACCCATGAAAACGGCGACATTGCCGTACAGATGGGCACGCCTACCGACTGCGTTTATCTTGGCGTCAATGCCCTGATGCGCCCGCGCCCGGATGTCGTGGTGTCGGGCATTAACGCCGGTGCCAATCTGGGCGACGATGTGATCTACTCCGGCACCGTCGCTGCCGCTATGGAAGGGCGTCATCTCGGCTTTCCGGCGCTGGCGGTGTCCCTTAACGGCTATCAGCATTACGACACTGCCGCCGCTGTGACCTGTTCTATCCTGCGGGCGTTAAGCCGTGAGCCGCTGCGCACTGGCCGTATTCTGAATATCAATGTTCCTGATCTGCCGCTCAGTGAAATCAAAGGCATTCGCGTAACGCGCTGTGGCACCCGTCATCCGGCGGATAAAGTGATCCCGCAGGAAGATCCACGCGGTAATATGCTCTACTGGATCGGCCCGCCGGGGGAAAAACACGACGCCGGACCGGATACTGATTTTGCCGCTGTTGACGAGGGCTATGTGTCGGTCACGCCGTTGCATGTGGACCTCACCGCTTACAGTGCGCAGGACGTGGTGAGCGGCTGGCTGGAGCGCGCCGGGGTGAATACGCAATGGTAACAAAACGCATACAGGCGCTGCTGGAACAGTTACGCCAGCAGGGGATCCGTAGCGAGCCGGTGCTTGACGCGCTGGCGCAGGTGCCGCGTGAAAAATTCATTGATGAGGCGTTTGAACACAAAGCGTGGGAAAACGTCGCGCTGCCCATCGGCCAGGGGCAAACTATTTCGCAACCTTATATGGTGGCGCGCATGACCGAGCTGCTGGAGCTGACGCCGGAGTCACGGGTGCTTGAAATCGGCACCGGCTCGGGCTATCAGACGGCGATCCTCGCCCATCTGGTGCACCATGTCTGCTCTGTGGAACGCATTAAAGGTCTGCAATGGCAGGCCCGCCGTCGTCTTAAACAGCTCGATTTACATAATGTTTCCACCCGCCATGGTGATGGCTGGGAAGGGTGGCAGGCACGTGCGCCCTTCGATGCCATCATTGTGACGGCTGCACCGCCGGAAATCCCTGTGGCGCTGATGTCGCAGCTGGATGAAGGCGGGATTCTCGTTTTACCTGTGGGAGACGAACACCAGCAACTTAAGCGGGTGCGTCGTCGGGGAAGCGAATTTATCATCGATACCGTGGAGGCCGTACGCTTTGTTCCGCTTGTGAAAGGGGAACTGGCCTGATTCCTGGAATTGTCTGAGGGATTTCAGCCCATATCCGCGTAGGGTGTAGCTCATTTGCAAATGACCGCCACGGTCATCATTAAGTCACTGACAGTTAACACATTCCTGGAGGATAAATGAGCACGGGAAGCCCAAAACAGACCACGGCGGCCTTCAATCAGTGACGTCTCCGCAAAGTCTTCGGCATACAGCAACTCCGCCGGATTAGTGCGCTGCAACTCTGCCGCCATGGTTTCCCGATCGGCCGGCTCGCTGACGCGAAAACGCCCGGAACTGATGTCCAGCGTGGCATAACCAAAGCCTTTATTATCCTGCCAGATGGCGGCGAGCAGGTTGTCCTGCCGCTCCTGCAACAGTGCTTCGTCGCTGATGGTGCCCGGCGTAACGATACGCACCACTTTGCGCTCCACCGGGCCTTTGCTGGTGGCCGGATCGCCGATCTGTTCACAAATCGCCACCGATTCGCCGAGGCTGACCAGCTTCGATAAATAGTTTTCCACCGCGTGATGAGGGATGCCCGCCATCGGGATCGGCTCGCCTGCCGAGGCGCCACGTTTGGTAAGCGAAATGTCCATCAGCTGGGACGCGCGTTTGGCATCGTCGTAAAACAGCTCATAGAAGTCGCCCATGCGGTAAAACAGCAAAATGTCCGGATGCTGCGCCTTGAGCTTCAGGTACTGCTGCATCATTGGTGTGTGGGCGTCGAAATTCTCTGATGTACTCATTGGCATCGGATGTCCATGATCTTAATTTTTAACAAGTTAGTGAGGTTTATTATTCTTTCTGCGTCTCACCGGAATCGGTCTGGTTGATAAAGGCGTAGCGAGCATGATAACGGAGTCTGCAAGGCAGGAAAACAACAGGCAAAGCCATTTTGATACCCGCTTTGCTCAGCCGCATTATTATCTGCCGCATCATCTCACCAGCGGAATAAGCGTCCGGCCGGGACAGCAGCCGGGCACCCAATGAGGAAATAAGCGAAAATTACAGGCCCAGTTCAGATAAACCAGGATGATCATCAGGACGACGTCCCAGAGGCCAGTGGAACTTGCGCTCACTTTCTTTAATAGGCATGTCATTAATGCAGGCGTAGCGGTGATGCATCAGTCCGTCTTCACCAAATTCCCAGTTTTCGTTGCCGTAAGAACGGAACCAGTTACCGGAGTCATCGCGCCACTCATAAGCGTACCGGACAGCAATGCGGTCACCGTCAAAGGCCCACAGTTCCTTGATAAGACGATACTCCAGTTCTTTTTTCCACTTGCGCTCAAGGAAGCCCCTGGCCTCTTCACGATTGTTCGCAAACTCTGCGCGGTTGCGCCATTTGGTGTCCAGAGAATAAGCGAGCGACACTTTATCGGCATCGCGGGTGTTCCAGCCATCTTCAGCGAGCCTGACTTTTTCAAGTGCTGACTCGCGGGTGAACGGCGGCAGTGGCGGACGGATCTGTGAATCGGACATGATGGTGCCTCCAGGATAATAGGATATTTCAGTTAGTGTTTCTTTTTTGGAACCTAAAGTTTTAACCCGCTGTGGAAAGGTTTTGCGTCGTTACGAATTCTTCCTGTTCCGGAAGGCCGCCACTTTCATGCGATTACCGCAGGTCGCCATACTGCACCACCGGCGGCGATGCGATTTACTCAAATCGTGAAAAAGCAAAATACAGTTATGGGCTTCGCACTGACGCACATATTCAAATTTGTCGTCCGTGACCAGTTTCACCAGTGCGTCTGCTACCGGCCACAGAAGGCTGGCGGGGCTGCGCGCCTCTGCATGAAGATCAACACGGTATCGCTGGCTCTCTTCATCCCATTGCAGCCTCGTCTCAGGATGTCCTTTCCTGAGCACACTATTAACCACCGTCAGGTCAGCGGCAACGGACGCCATAGCGGCATGCACCACTGTCCTGGCGGCATCACGGAGCAGGCGTGCTTCTTCGAGTAATCCGGCAGGTGCCTCAGTGCCGGTTGGCACCAGACCTGCGGTTTCCAGCCACTCCACGACACCGAGATCGCTTTCAAAACAATCACGTCGTTCATCACCCGTCCCGTACTCGGTGTTAATAAAATCCAGCGCGAGGTTATCGGCCAGGAAAAGAGGCGGAGAAGAAAGATGTTTAAATTCCATAACTATCCGTAACTCATAAAATCATTTTGACAGGTTACCAGATTTACCTGTAACCTTCAATTTCACATTTTAAAGGTTACATGAGGTCATTATGGTTTCTCGCACTTCCGGATCACCCGTGGCAGAGAGTGCTTCTGCCCCATCAACGATGCAGGTTCATTACCGCTATAAACAGGCCGGCGACGTTAACGTTTTCTACCGTGAGGCCGGAGATGCTGCATCACCCGTGCTGCTGATGCTTCATGGTTTCGCGGGCTCATCATTTATGTTTCGTGACCTGATAGCGCAGCTGGCCGATCGCTATCATCTGATCGCGCCGGACCTGCCAGCTTTTGGTTTTACCGAAGCGCCGGAGAAGGGAGCGTATGCCTATACCTTTGACCAGCTTGCGGAAACCATTGGCCGCTTTACCGAGGCGCTGGGTCTCGATACCTATGCGCTGATGGTTCACGATTACGGCGCGCCTGTCGGATGGCGACTGGCGGCAGCACATCCGGAGCGGGTAACCGCGATAATTTCCCAGAACGGCAATGCCTACGAAGAGGGACTGGGAGAAGCCTGGGCGCCCATTCAGCGATACTGGCGCGACCCCACGCCGGAAAACCGCAGTGCATTGCAGGAATTTCCCACGCCTGCCTCCATCAAATGGCAATATCTGGAAGGGGTTACCGATCGGTCTGTGGTCTCTCCTGATGGTTATACGCTTGAGGCGCTACAGGTCTCGCGGCCGGGCAACGCAGAGATACAACTGGACCTGTTGCTGGATTACGCCTCGAATGTGAAAAAGTATCCCGCCTTCCAGCGCTATTTCCGTGAATATCAGCCGCCATTGCTGGCCGTGTGGGGGAAACACGATCCGTTTTTCCTGGCGGCGGGGGCGGAAGCATGGAAGCGCGATCTGCCGAAAGCGGAGATCCATTTTTATGACACCGGCCACTTCGCGCTTGAAACCCATGCTAAAGAGATAGGGTTGGACGTTCGTGATTTTCTTGACCGGCATGTCCGCAAGTCAGACTGACAGCCTCCACCTGGCGCGCCCGGCTATCACCGACGTTCACGCAGTGCGGCGATATCCCGGGGCGTTGTCCGGCAGCAGCCGCCGATCAGTTTCGCGCCGGCGGCTAACCACTGTGGCAAGTATCCCGCTAAGGTGTCGCAGGTATCGCCATGCGAATGCCATTCTTTGGTCACGGCATCGTAGGTTTCACCGGAGTTAGGATAGACAACCAGCGGCAGCGCACTCAGGCTTTGCAGATGTTTCAGCGCGGCGGTGGTGTCGCAGAGCGCAATACAGTTGATGCCCAGCGCGACGATCTGCGGACAGGCCGACAGCGTTTCCACTACCCGGGCGAGCGGGGTGCCATCACTCAGATGCTGGTGGTCACGTAAGGTAAAGGAGAACCACGCCCGCGCCTCGGGATACTCAGCCAGCAACCCGGCCAGCGCCTCGATCTCGGCAAAGGAAGGTAGAGTTTCACAGGCCAGCAGATCGGCACCTGCTTCTGATAAGGCTTCAATGCGCGGCCGGTGAAAGGCCTTAAACTCCCCGGCGCTACGCGTATAATCGCCACGATACTCCGAGCCATCGGCCAGATAAGCGCCGTAAGGCCCCACAGAACCTGCCACCAGCAGCGGGCCTGCGCCAGGCTTTTCGGCCAGCGCGATCCCCCGCGCTTCTTTCGCAAGCGCAACACTTTTTGCAATCAGCGCTCTCGATTGCGCTTCCGTCAGCCCGCGCGCGGCAAAGCCCGCCGGGGTGGCCTGATAACTGGCGGTAATGGCGATCTGCGCCCCGGCGCGGAAGTAGTCCAGATGCACGTCCCGAATAAGCCCGGGATTTTCCATTAATACTTTAGCGGACCAGAGACTATCGGCGAGGTTGCAGCCGCGCGCTTCCAGTTCGGTAGCCAGCGCGCCATCAAGCACGACAAAAGGTTGGCTTTCAAGCAGCGCGGTAAGGGGATTAATCTGCGGCATAGTCAGCCTCCTTTGATGGGGTTTTATGAGTCAGAAAATAGCTGGCGTAGCAAAGGGCAACAAAAGGCACCCCACACCAGAGCGCAATGCGTTGATCGGGATCGAATGCCAGACCGATACAGGCGAGCAGACACAGCAGAAAGCCGAGCACCGGCACCAGGGGATACCAGGGCGCGCGGTATTGCAACGCGGCGAGCGGCTTACACGCCTGAATGTGGCGGCGACGAAAGACAAAATGAGACGCGCAGATGCTGAGCCAGACGGCCACCACCGCGAAGCCAGAAATGGCGCTGAGCGCAACGAACACCGTATCAGGAGCAATGACGCTGGATAACAGCGCCAGCAGACCGCCGAGCATAGAAACCGACAGCGCAATCAGCGGTACGCCGTTTTTATTCACGCGGGCAAAACAGCGCGGCAAGGTCTTTTCGTTGGACAGCGACCACAGCATACGACCCGACGCATAAAGCCCGGAATTGGCGGCAGAAAGAATGGCGGTCAGAATGACAAAGTTAAAAATACCCGCCGCATAGGGAATGCCAATCTTTTCAAAAACCAGCACAAACGGGCTTTTCTCAACGCCTGCCACGTCCATCGGGATCAGCGCTGCAAGGACAAAAACCGTGCCGATAAAAAACAGGATCAGGCGGGCGATGGTAGCGCGGATTGCCACCGGGATCGCCTGATGCGGGTTTTCCGTTTCACCCGCCGCAATCCCGATAAGCTCCGTACCCGAGAAGGCAAAATTGACTGCCACCATGGTCATCAGAATGGGCAGACCGCCGTGCGGGAACCAGCCCTCGCTGGTGAGGTTGGTCAGCCCCGGCGCAGGCGAACCGTCTTTCAGGCTGATAAACCCGAAAATCACCCCGCAGCCTAAAAGAATAAAGACAACGATAGTGGCGACTTTAATGAGCGAGAACCAGAACTCCCCTTCGGCAAAAAAGCGCGTGGAAATGGCGTTGAGGGAGAAGATCACCGCACAAAACAGGGCGCTCCATATCCACACCGGTACATGCGGGAACCAGTACTGCATACAGAACCCGGCGGCGGTAAAGCTCGACCCCAGCGCGACGGTCCAGGTGAGCCAGTATAACCAGGCCACGGTATAGCCGGTGGCCGGCCCAAGATAACGCGCCGCGTAAACATGAAAAGCGCCGGTGACGGGCATCGCCACGGAAAGTTCGCCCAGGCACTGCATCACCAGCCAGACGACCAGCGCCCCAATAAGATAGGCCAGCAGCGTGCCTGCTGCGCCGGTGGTCGAAATAATGTATCCCGTATTAAAAAATAACCCGGTGCCAATCACGCCGCCCAGCGACAGCATGATCAAATGCCGGGTCTTCATGGTGCGCCTGAGCTCTCCGCTCTGTTGTTGTGTTTGCATATCACCTTCTAAACGTATGGATGTCTATATGTCCGAATTCTGTTATTTATAACGCGAATGTTAACAAAAGACCAGCCTCACGCGCGGACAGAAGGCGTATGCAGTCAGCTGATGCGGTTCGCTGCAAGATAGTGAAATTTTTCGTGATAGCAGTGAAGCGTTAAAAAGCCGATAAAAATAGTCGCTGATTATTTTCACAGGGTTACGAGTTGATAACCCTCACAAATATAATCGCAATAATAAATATTTATTATTTTACCCGATATTTTACGGGCACTTCTTTGCATGAATTATTTATGCATAAAATTATAAAAACGAAACGTAGCGCTACCAGGATTAATCTTATAAGTAAGATTAATCATTTATCTTTCTGCCCGTTTGCTAATAAACCTCTATTCTTAAAAAGCACCGCAATCTATTAATAAAACTCTACTTACTGCTGGTTAAACCAAGCGGTTCCCGAATTATTTGCCAATTGTATTTTTCATTCACCTCCCGTGCTGGCATGAAAAGTATCATTGCGGAGGCGTTGCTATGCAGGTGTTCAAATCGTTCTGGCAGGCGGGGTATGAGGGTGCCGATCATATCACCCGAAATAATGATGCGCTTTCAATGAATAACGCCACGGCCCATGATAAAAAACATCAGCAGGATTATCAGGCGCTCGCTCCATTTGAAATAAAAACCGTCAGGGAAAGTGTTGGCTGGCGACTGGTGGAAAATGAACGGGGCTACGATTTTTCTTCCGTGGCTGAAAAAATGGCGTCAGCCAAAGAGAATGACATTCAAATTTGCTGGACAATTTGTCATTACGGCTGGCCGGAAAATATTGATTTTTTTTCAGAGGAGTTTATTTCGCGCTTCGCTGAGCTATGCGGTGCACTGGCAACATTTCTGCGCCCCTATTATGACGAAGCTCCTGTTTATTCCCCGGTTAATGAAATTTCTTTTACCAGCTGGGGGATTTCAGTGGGGATATTTGCCCCGTCTCTCAGCCCGCTTGATCCAACCGGCATTCACAGCAAACGACAGCTGGTTCGTGCCGCCATCGCCGCCAGTGACGCCATCTGGCAGGCCGATCCACGGGCGCGACTTTTACACTGCGATCCGATTATCCATCTGGTGCCGGAGGATGACAGTGCCGACGCGCAGCAACGCGCCAGCGACTGGCACGGCGCGCAGTTTCAGGCCTGGGACATGCTTGCCGGGCGTCTGGAGCCGGAGCTGGGCGGTGCGCCGCGTTATCTGGATTTGATTGGCGCGAATTACTACCACAGCAATCAGTGGGAAAGCGAAACCAACCATCGCCTCTGGTGGCATCTGGGGGACAGCAGGCGGAAAAAGCTGCACAGCCTGCTGGAAGAACTTTATCAGCGCTATCAACGCCCGATCCTGCTGGCTGAAACCAGCCACGTAGGCAGCGGGCGGGGCGCATGGATCACGGAAACCGCCCGTGAAGTGGCACAGGCGCAAATTGCCGGTGTGGAGACGCTGGGGATCTGCCTTTACCCCATTATTGACCGTCCGGACTGGGAGAACCTCGCGGTCTGGCACCGCAGCGGATTATGGAATATCGACCCCGAAGGGAGCGACCCTTTTGCACGTCAGCTTGATCCGGTTTATGCCCGGGCGCTCCATCGCGCCCGGCAGATGCTCGATCATTTTCAATGTTTATTCAGCATGGCGCACAGGGCCTGCCAGGAGAAAAAACCGATGAAAAGAATCTACGTTTTTAGCCATCTGCGCTGGGATTTTGTTTTTCAGCGCCCGCAGCATCTGATGACCCGTCTGGCTGAGCATTACGCGATATTTTTTATCGAAGAGCCGGTCTTTTCCGCTGATGAACCCGCGCTGACCCTGAGCCAGCCTGCGCCGAACGTGACCGTGGTGAAACCGCATACGCCGTCGCCGGTGAGCGGTTTTCACGACGGGCAGATCGAGTATATGCAGTCGCTGCTGGCGGAAATTACCGAGGACGACGAAACGCCGATCGTCTGGTTTTATACGCCAATGGCGCTGCCGCTGCTGAAAGTGTTTTCTCCCGCGCTGGTGGTCTACGACTGCATGGATGAGCTGGCCGCCTTTGAAAAAGCGCCGCGCCAGCTGCTACAACGTGAATCCGCGCTGCTGTCACGGGCAGACATTGTCTTCACCGGCGGGCCGAGCCTGTACGCCGCGAAAGCCGGACGGCATCATAACGTGCACTGTTTCACCAGTAGCGTCGATGCCGTGCACTTTGAGCAGGCGCTGGATCGGGCCAATCATCACCCCTTGCAGGAGAGCATTCCCCATCCGCGCCTCGGGTTTTGCGGCGTGATCGATGAGCGTATGGATCTGGGAATGATCAGCGCGCTGGCGGATGCGCATCCCGACTGGCAGCTGGTGATGGTCGGGCCGGTGGTGAAAATCGATCCGGCTACCTTGCCGCAGCGGGACAATATTCATTACCTCGGCATGCAGCCTTATCAGGCGCTGCCGCACTTTCTGGCGGGCTGGGACGTGTGTCTGATGCCGTTTGCGCTGAACGCCTCCACGCAGTTTATCAGCCCGACCAAAGTACTGGAGTATATGGCCGCGCAGTTGCCGGTGGTCAGCACGCCTATCACCGACGTGGAAAAACCCTATGGTCACGTGGTGGCAATTGCCCGCACGCCGGAGGAATACGTTCGCGCCTGTGAAGCCGCACTGGAAATGAACGAGGCGACCCGCCATAACCAACAGCAAGTAATGCAGGGTATTGTGGCGGCGACCTCTTGGGATCACACTGCGGAAAAAATGCACCGGCTGATGGATGACATGCTGTACAGCACGCCGCCGGAAAGTGAGCTCAGCGCCACGGCGGACATCGCCGTCGAGCTGAACGACGCCGCCGTATTACGTCTGACGCCGCCGCACCATAATCCTGCGGTGTCCACCCGCTGCCTGATCCTTGGGGCAGGGCCGACTGGCCTGAGCGCGGCCTTCCATTACGGCGAAGGCGCAACCCTGCTTGAGCGAAATGCTACCGTCGGCGGCCTGTGCCGCTCCATCGAAGATCAAGGCTTCACCTTCGATTATGCGGGGCACATTATGTTCTCTGAGGACAGCTACGTGAAGGCGCTGTACGACATGCTGCTCGGCAGCAACCTGCACTGGCAGGCGCGGGAAGCCTGGGTCTATACCGATGGCGTTTACACCCGTTATCCTTTCCAGGGCGCGCTGTACGGCCTGCCGCCAGGCATCATCAAAGAGTGTATTCTCGGCGCGATAGAGGCCCGCTATGGGGTAGCATCGACGGCGAAAACCGTCTCGATCCGCAGTGATAAAGAGGTGAGCAGCTGTGAAAGCAACAGCGCCGGGACGCTGGTGGACTGCTGCGCAGACGGCAGTATCCCGGATCTGAGCAGTAACGACAGCGCGCAGGACGCCGCGCCGCAGGACAACTTTGAGAGCTTCATCTATAAAACGTGGGGCGCGGGCATCGCCAGGCACTTTGCTATTCCGTACAACAAAAAACTGTGGACGGTGCCGCTCGCCGATATGGAAACCTCCTGGCTGGGCGGGCGCGTGCCGCTGCCGGATCTGGCGCAGATCATTGAAGGTGCGTTGACGGAAAAAGGCAAGCCGATGGGTCCGAACGCCTTCTTCGGCTATCCGCTGAAAGGCGGGTTCCAGGCGCTGATGACCGCCTTTTTACCTTATATCAAAGGTACTGTAGAAACCGGGGCTGACGTGAAGCGCATCTTTGCCCAGCAGCATCTGGCGGTGCTGGCGGATGGCAGGCAGTATCGCTATGAACAGCTGATCAGCACCATGCCGTTGCCGCAGCTTATTCATATTATGGGCGATGAAGTGCCGCTATCCGTGCGGGCGGCGGCAAACGGGCTGCGTCATGTGTCGGTGCGCTGTGTCAATCTGGGGATTGGCCGGGCGAACTTAACCGACAAGCACTGGATCTATTTTGCCGGCAGAACGGTTTTCCACCGCATTTTTGTCCAGGGCAATGCCAGCCCGCACTGCAACCCGCAAAATGGCTTCGGGCTGACCTGCGAGATCAGCTATTCGCCGGATAAGCCACTGCCGGAGCAGGGGCAGGCGTTAATCGACAGATGTATCCGGGAGTGTATCGAAGCGGGCATTTTTAACGCAGACGATACGGTACTGACCGCAAACCAGGTGGATATTCCCTGCGCCTATGTGATTTACGATCATAAGCGTAAAGAAAATGTCGAAACGGTCAGAAAATGGTTGTTATCCCGCGACATTATTCTTTCTGGCCGTTATAGCGAGTGGGAATATTACAATTCCGACCATGCGTTTATTGCCGGTAAAGTCGCGGCCGAAAAAGTGAAAAGCGACGAATACCGTCATTCCGGTTTATAAAGGTTTTTCACACCGGGCAGGTCGCTGCCCGGTGAATATATTCAGTATTTTTAGTTTGTTACTCGTCACAATTCCTCCCTGTCATATTTCATCAACAGATCTGCCTTACCTCTTTATTTATGATGCATCGCCTCAGGATGAGGAGAGTTCAAAGGAAGACGACAATGAAACGACAACCTCTTTTGTGCTTGCTGGGTACTTCTCTATTATTAGTGTCTGTCAGGTCAACGCAGCGGAAAATAGCTTTTTCGTTAAAACCAAACTGCTGACATCCTCCAGCGAAACCCACACTATCGCGGCCGAACCCGCCACGGTTTCTTTAACAGTCATGGGTATAAACAGCAACAGTATTGTCGACTCAACGCCTTATCTGACGATACAGCTGCCGGGCAGGTGAAAGATGAAAAGGTCTGGCGCGGTCGCTATAACAGTAACGTGCTGAAAATTATTACGATGGCGTCCCTGAAAGCCGCTGATTTTGTTTCGGTGATCCTGGTGCGCTGACATGTCCTGTCCGGACAAAGGCTCGATGGTGAGCTACAACGCGCGTAACTATCGCAGCCGCTGGGAAGCCAAAGGCGAAATACCTGGTGTGTCGCCGGTATGGGAGCCACAAGGCACCTGTTATGTACCTGTCGTGCCGCAGCTGGCGGTGAAAGAAACTGGCATTAATGCTGTGTCATATTGACTAAACAGGCAGGGAAAATTGCCTGCCTTTTTTTTTAATGTTATTAAATATTTTTTAAATTCCCCGTTTCGTTATATTTCGATCTCGTGCTTTAAGATAAATCCAGGTATTAATGGCACGATTAATATAAAGCCATTTATATTTGCTTCTGCACGCCCAGCTACTATAGTTAATATTGCCTGACGGGGAAATACTTCCCCAGCTTTACCAAAACACAATGAGGTATTAATTATGACTCAGCAACGTGGCGGTTCCGGTAATTTCTCACAAGATCGTGAACGCGCATCTGAAGCGGGGAAAAAAGGCGGCCAGCAAAGCGGCGGCAACTTCAAAAATGACCCTGAAAGAGCCTCAGAAGCCGGTAAAAAAGGCGGTAAAAATAGCCATGGCGGCGGACGTTCATCCTGATCTGCCCATGCGATAACCGGTGTTCTTTCATTTGCTGACGTACACTAGAACGTTAAAAAATTAAAGAACCGGTACTGGCAATCCTGCACTAACGTGTGGGGTTGCCATTTTGTTTTATGGTAAAGAATAAATTTTAACGCGTTATATTATTAAGCTTTCAATTCTTCCAGCAGCATAATCGCACCGGCCATCGCATAATTTGCGGCTTGCAATAATACCGCCTCGCTATCCCCTTCAAATTTTTTACACTGGGTATAGGCTTCTGAACCCGGTAATTCCCATGCAAACCAGATCGTACCTGCCGGTGTACCATCTTCACCGCCATCAGGCCCGGCATAACCGCTGACTGCAATCGCCACATCCGCACCAGAGTGGGCAAGTGCGCCAGCCGTCATTTCAATGACCGTGTGCTGGCTGACCGCAGTATGCGTATCAATAGTTTTCTTCTTCACGCCAAGGGTGGTGATTTTTGCTTCATCAGTGAAGGTAACAAAACCGCTGCCATAGAACGAGGGGGTGTCTTTTGCTGCACACAATGCAGAGGCGATTTGCCCACCCGTACAGGACTCGGCCGTTGTCAGATATAATTTCTTTTCCGTCAGTAAGCGACCTAACTCATTCGCAATCGACGCCGAGGGCATTGTCATAACAAACTCCTTAACGGCGCGAGCCCGGAATAATATCCGGGCTCGCTCAGAATGCGTTGAAAAAATTAAACGTCTTTTTTCGCAGCGTTATTTTCTATTGGCTCTGCAACCGCACCCAGGTCGGTGCCGGTGACCGGGTTAATGGATGGATCGGATTGGGTACGCTTGATCATCGCCAGCAGATCGCTTTCCTGCTGGGCGGGCAGCGTCACAGACGCTTTACCGTCGCCACCGTCGACCGCAGGCTGCGGATCAGCAACATAATTAAAGTTCTCGTCGCTGTTCCAGCTACCACGCACTTCTTCACCTTCAGACATATTGAAGTAGGTGTTCGCGTACTGCTCAATTGGCGGCAGTTTACCCGGTGGGAAGTTATTGCGAATGGAGTACAGGGCTTTTTCGAAAGACATCTGGTGCGCCACTTCTCGCGTCATCAAAAAGCCCAGCGCATCTTTAACACCTGGATCGTCCGTCAGGTTGATCAGGCGCTCATAGATGATTTTCGCACGCGCTTCAGCAGCGATATTAGAGCGCAGATCCGCAGTAGGTTCGCCAATGGTGTCAATATACGCTGCCGTCCAGGGCACACCTGCAGAGTTCGTCAGCGGAGTACCGCCGCCGTACAGCAAGGAGGTGATATGACTGTCATTGCCGCGGCCGGTCAGGGAACGATACAGCTCTGCTTCTTTTTCCGTGCCTTCAGCCAGTTCGCCTTTGGCGCCTTTATTCAGCATACCGACCAGCGTACCGATGATTTCGAGGTGGCTCAGCTCTTCAGTAGCGATATCCAGCAGCATATCTTTGCGGCCTGGATCATCATCACTCAGACCCTGGGTAAAATAACGGCAGGCGGCAGCCAGTTCGCCCTGCGGGCCGCCAAACTGCTCAAGTAAAAGGTTAGCAAGGCCTGGATTAGGCTCTGCTACACGAACGGTGTACTGTAATTGCTTCACATGTCTAAACATAATTTCCTCTGTCTTATCATCGTCGCCCGAAGGCGTGGTCTGCGCCGGTTCTCAGTGGAAAAATTACTTTTTAGCTTCGGTATCGGGCGTTGCAGAACGGATCATGAATTGCTCGGTGACGTCAGGAATATGGGTAATGCACCATTCCGCCATCGCTTTTTCTTGTTCAAGGATTTGTGCAAATACGCGGGCACCTTCTTCATCGCCGGCCAGTTTTGCCGCTGCGATCAGTGAGGTATAACAGGCAATCTCGAAGTGCTCGAACACATAACCGCTGATGGCACCTTTCACCACTTCGTCAGGGGTCATCATGCCGCCGACAGCCTGACCCAGTGCGGCCATTTTGCTCATCGCATCTTTTACAACAGAATTAGAGACGCCATTGCGTTCAATGACCTGATCCAGCAGGACTTGTTGCTGACGCGTTTCTTCGATGTGCTGCACAATGCGGGACTTCAGATCGGGGTAATGCTCCAGGCGGTCTGCCATTTTAGACAGCATAGACTCAGCTTGTTTTTCCATCGCATGAGCATCACGCAACCAGTCATGATAATTTTCCAGATGAGTCATATTACTTTCTCCTGATATAACATCGTTGTAGGCCATATATACGGTGGGGGAATGCTATCGTCACCATCATAATTTCCCGCCGTTATAGGTTTACCGGACATGCTGAAAACAGCGAAACATCATGCTGAATATTATGTTTCAATGTTTTCATTATTTTACTTACTGGTAGTTAAGCGTAGCACAGGGTTCAATTCACGCTAACCTAATGCAAATATTTTTGTAAACCAGGAGTTTTCATGAATAAGTATTAGTCATTGATGGTGAGGCAAAAATCCATCCTGCATAATATATCCAATATCTCTTGTTTTGGTTTATTTAGTCGCTTCAGTAAATTTGTACATAAGACTAATCCTGAACGCTTGCATAAATTTTTAGAGCAAGTCTTTCTTGACAGTATTTAATATCAGGCCAGACTTAATAGTGTGTTTGAAATTAAATTGCTGGAATTAATAATATTCCTCTGATTATTTACGCTTCATTACAATGCGTAATTAAAGGCCTTAACAGATGTAATTCAGGAGGGCACGATGAAATATATGATGAATCCTATGGCTGGCCAGAAAGACGATCCTTCAGAAGCGCCGGAGTCAGGTGATAAAACGGATGCGGATCCGAAGAAGAAGTAACGCCAGCCCGCTGATGAGATAGCGCATGGCGCGCTATCTCAGCCTCAGCAAGCAGTAAAAAAGCATGCTCGAAAGGGGAAAAACCAACGCTTTACGGCGGGTGTTTTTCCCCTTTTACTTATCATGATGCAGACTTTACCTGCGGCGTATTTTCCAGCTGGCGGATCGACGGTGTAAAGCAGGCGGCAACCGTTGCGATAACAATAGCCGTACCCGAGGCCAGTAACACATTGCTGGTGCCGTAGGTCGCCGCCAGCGGACCCGCCGCCAGTTCGCCCACCGGAATGGCAACAAACGAACCCAGGGCATCATAAGCGTATACGCGGGCAAGCCTGTCCGGCGGAATATGCGTCTGTAACGATTGCGCCCACGCCACGCCAAATAATCCAAAGCCGGCACCCGCCAGCAAAAATGCCGCCATCAGCAGCGCAGGTGAGGGCAGCAGGCTGAGCAACGCTACCGGCAGCGCACACAGGGTGGTCAGTATCACGCCGATAAACAGATCACGCCGTGGCCGCCAGCGAAGCGCGATAACTGACCCGACGATCAGGCCGATGCTTTGCGCGGCGATAATAAATCCCCAGTTTGCCCGTCCAAAAGTGGCATCAGCCACTACCGGACCGAGCACCATTACGATGCCGCTGAACGCCGCGTTAACGATGGCAAACTGTGCCACAATCGCCCAGACCCAGGAGCGGGCAATGAACTCATTCCAGCCGTCGCGCAGATCCTGCAAAATATTCGATGGCGCGACTTCAGCGGGTTGCGCGGCGACGCGGGTCAACAAATATAACGGCGCGGAGGCTGCAAACCCCAGCGCATCTACCGCCAGCCCCCAGCCTGGACCCGTCGTGCTGGTCAGCATGCCGCCCAGCGAGGCGCCGATCACCGTACCGCCGTAAATCCCCAACTGGATAAGGGCGTTAGCTTCGCGAAGCACAGGTGCGGGCACCGTTTGCGGCACCATAGCGGAAGACGCAGGAAGCGCGATGCCAGCTGCCGCGCCGTTAATCGATCCCAGCACCACCAGTAGCGTGAGCGTGGCCGATCCATCCAGCACTAGCCATGCTACCAGCCCCTGTGACAGGGCAGCCACTACCGAGGAGGAGACCAGCACCATGCTGCGGGAGTAACGATCCGCCAGCACGCCGCCAATCAGCAGAAAGGCAACGTTAAACAGCGAACGTGCCGCCACGACGATCCCAAGCTCCGTGGCAGTGCCGCTCATATCCAGCACCGCAAATGCCAGCGCAATGGGGGCGATGCCGTTACCTAATACCGTAAGCAGGCGTGCGAAAAACAAATTTCGAAACGGCGCGTAAGAGAAAGCCCGTCTGGAAGGCGGCGCGTGACGCAGCGCCGTCATGGGTTATTTCCGGCAGCGTAACGCTGGTCAGAACGCGCGATAATGCTCGCAGCACGCATAGTGATGTCCTCTGATATGCCAATGACTTACCCGGAATAAGTGGGTAAAAGCGCATTACACTACTCTGCACAGGGGCGAATGATCAACTGCCCAAATTCGACCGTCACCGAGACGGCGACGCCCGTGGGAAAGCCCGCTTCGGCAAGCCAGTTGCCTTGCAGGGACAAACTGGGATGCACGCTGTAGCGGCGTGGTATTTTGGTTTTGCGCTCTTCATGACGCCTGCGCACATAGCCCACCGTGATACGGCGCATGGCTTTCGACACTTTCACCTCTGAGGTTAAAGATTTCCCGGTCATATTCCTCTCCTTTGTCGCTTAACGGCGATTGAAAACTGCCCTGAATCACTGTTTAAATTAACAGTATGCTACCTTAAGGCAAGGGGAGGAATTGCGAGGCGGCTTCCAGATATACACTGCAATAAAAGCAACGCTTTTCACTCACTGAAGAATATATCGTGAAATACGCTTTTCCTTATTTTCCTCATGCAAAAGTGTGAGTAGATTTATTTATATGTCTTATATTTAAAGGACAATTCACGAGGGACGCCGATGAACATACCCGCACTGCCCGCCAATGAAACTGAACGCCTCAAATCACTCTATATGATGGATTTGCTGGACAGAAAAGATGATGAGCGTTTATCTCGTCTCACTCGGGTTGCAAAGGCGACGTTTAACGTTCCCATTGCGCTGATCTCACTGCTGGATCGCGATCGACAGTGGCTGATATCGCCAATCAATGAAAATTTGCGGCAAACGTCGCGTAATGTTTCCTTTTGCGCCCATGCCATTTTGTTGCAGGGAATATTAATCGTCAAAGATGCCCAAAAGGATCAGCGTTTCGCCAATAACCCTTACGTGACCGGCGCGCCCTTTGTGCGTTTTTATGCTGGTTGCCCGGTGCATTTACCAGATGGTTCGATTGCTGGTACGATTTGTATTATTGATACAAAGCCCCGTGAATTCAGTTCTGACGAGATTAATTTGCTGCTCGATCTGGGTGCGGTGGTGGAAGATGAATTTCTGATCATCAGTCAGGCGATGACCGACAAGTTAACCGATCTGCCTAACCGCCGCGGGTTTTATCGTCTGGCTGATAAACGCTTTAAAGAGATGACCAGCGCACAGACGCCGTTCAGCCTGCTCTATTTCGTGGTGGACAACTTACAGTCGATTAACGATATCTGGGGACATGCGGAAGGGGATAATGTGCTGCGCGGATTTGCCCGCAGCCTTGGCAGCTGTGCGCATAAAGAGGATATTTGTGGCCGGGTAGACGGCAGCGCATTTGCCGTATTGTTGCAGCATAAAAACGACCATGATGCCGATGCGTTTCTGTTCAAACTGCAAACTAAAATCGATGAGTTTAATCTCAATGCTGAGCATAAATATCACATCAATTATGCCTACGGTCTGCTGGAAAATAATGCAGAGAAATACAGCGATATTATTGAAATGCTGGATGACAGCGATACGGTAATGTACTCAGAACACCGTAAGAAAAAACATCGGTAATACAGGCATTAACGCCAGCGCGGGGCGCGGGCAAGACCGGTTTTCGCAGGCTTGCCGATGGGCATTTCATCTGCCCATTTGGTGGCCTCAGTGATCATTTCGGCGACAATGCCGCGCGTCAGCCCGACCTTTTTCGCTTCCAGACTTGCCTCTTCCCACTGGCGGTTCTCATACAGTTGCGCCAGATTCACCAGTTGATAGAGCATGCCCTTGCGCTCCTGTAACGCAATGCGCACGTCGGCGGAAATCACCACCTGTTCAATCAGTTCTTCCTGGGGAATTTCCAGGATCACATCCAGCAGGGAAAACAGCCCGACCATAAACGCGTCGTTTGAGGAGTGAATGCCCAGTAGACGGTTGGCCGCTAATTCACAGAAGCGGGCGCGGATCAGGCTTAAATAATAGATCTCATTGGTATTGGCGCTGTTAAATGATGTGAGACAGGCGACCAGCACAAAGCGGCGCAGCTCAGTAACACCCAGATAAACCACAATATCTTTAATCGACTGGCTGCGGCTGCCGCGAATGCCACGTGCATTGTATAAAATGTTTTGCGCATAACGCATGATTTTGAACGACAGTGCAATATCACGCTTAAGTAATTCTTCAATCTGGATCAGATCCGGGGATTCGGCGTTCACTTCCTGGATCAATTTCAGCGCAATAATCTGGTTCTGAATAATTTTTTTGCTTTTGAAAATGACCGGCTTGCTGAAAAAATGCCCCTGAAAGAGAGTGAAGCCCATATTTTTACAGGTTTCGAATTCCTCGATGGTTTCTACTTTTTCTGCCAGGAAGCGGGTTTCACCGAGCATAGTGCGGTGGTGCAAAATATAGGACTGGATCTCCTGCAAGGTACTTTCACGCACGTCGAATTTAATAATGTGCACGAAGGGAAGAAAAGCGTTCCAGTTATCGCTCAGGGAAAAATCATCCAGTGCGATGCGAAAACCTTTCTTGTGCAGCTGCTTAACGGATTCCAGCAGGCGCGGATTAGGCTCAGCCGTCTCCAGAATTTCGATAATCACCCGATCTTTGGGCAAGGTTTCTGCCAGCCCTTTAATCAGCAGTTCATAGGGAAAGTTAACAAATACCGCGCTGGCCGCGCTCTGCCGGTCAGTCGGGACGCCGAGGAATTGTTCTTCAATAAGCTGGGCGGTCGCGTGTTCAGGCGAAACATTGGGAAACTGGTTGGTCATGCTATCTCTGAAGAGCAGCTCATACCCGAAGGTATTGAGATTTTCATCAAAAATGGCCTGCCTTGCGACAAAAGAAAACATTCTCCATCCTCACCCGTAACCACAGTTAGTCGCTGAAAAAATCCACAACCAATTTAAGTTTAAGACAGGCGCCATTTTGCTGCCTGCTGACGTCATTTGTAAAGTTTAGTCACAGTAAGTTGATGAGTTTTTTATCGTTTTAAAACAATAAATTGACATTAATAACGTTTTTGCCCTGCCGGTGGCGTCTGGCGCGCGCCGGCTGAGGCTTAATTCAGGGCTGTCGCCCGGCGATCCCGCCAGCCTGCCACGATAAACGCGAGGATAAAGACGACGGTGAAGAGTACCACAATGGTTGGCGCGGGGGCGCTGTCGATCCAGAAAGAGAGATATACGCCTGCAAAAGAGACGACCGCGGCAAGTATCACCGCCAGCCACAGGGCATGGGCGAAACGTCGCGTCAGCAGTACGGCGACCGCGCCGGGGGCGATAAGCAATGAAATCGACAGAATAATGCCCACGGATTTCAGCGTGGCAACAATGGTGAGGGCGATCATGCACAGCAGACCGTAGTGCAGTAAACCGGTATTCAGCCCGCTGGCTTTCGCCTGCTGCGCATCAAAGGCGTGCAGTAAAAAATCCCTCCATTTTACCAGCATCACCAGTGCCACCCCGGCGGCGATCACACTGCTTTGCACGATGTCGGCTACCGCCACGCCCAGCATATCGCCAAATAAAATATGGTCGAGATGCACTTCCGACTGGATAGAAATATAGAGGATCAGCCCCGCGCCAAACATGCCGGAGAAGACAATGCCCATCAAGGTATCGCGCTTGATGCGGCTGTTATCGTCAAGATAACCGGTGGCGATGGCGCAAAACAGCCCGGCAATAAACGCGCCGATGGCGACCGGAATACCGATAATCCATGCGATCACCACCCCGGGAAAGACGGCGTGACTCATGGCGTCACCCATCAGCGCCCAGCCTTTCAGCACCAGAAATACCGACAGCAGGGCGCAGGGCACGGCGACAATCACTGAGATCGCCAGCGCGTTGACCATAAAATTAAACTGGAAAGGTTCAAACATTATGCCGCCTCCTGGCTGGAGAGCCGCGCCCGGCGGCGGTTCGCCAGCAGTCCATGTTTCGGTGCAAAGACAAAGGCCAGCAGAAACAGCAGCGTTTGCGCCACCACGATAATGCCGCCCGTGGCGCCGTCGAGGTAATAGCTAACCCACGCGCCGAGAAAGCTGGTGACACTGCCAATCGCCACCGCAATCATCAGCAGGCGGGGGAAGCGGTCAGTGAGCAGCCACGCGGTCGCACCAGGCGTCACCACTAGGCAGATCACCAGAAACGCCCCCACCGTTTGTAGCGCGGCGACGGTCGACACCGACAGCAGCGTAAAGAACAGCAGCTTCAGACGCGCCGGATTCAGACCTATAGAACGGGCATGGTTCTCATCAAAAAAGGTCACCATCAGGTCTTTCCATTTCAGAAACAGAATAACCAGCGAGACGATGCCGATAATGGCGAGCTGGATAACATCTTCCGGCGCAATCGCCAGAATATTGCCCAGCACGATGGTCTGAATATTTACCGAGGTGGGATTGAGCGACACCATAAACAGGCCGATGCCGAAAAACGACGAGAAAATGAGGCCGATAATGGCGTCCTCTTTTAGCCGCGAACGCTGATTGAGAAACAGCATCGCCCCGGCCGCCAGCCCGCCGGATAAAAATGCACCGAGCGAGAAGGGCAGGCCGAGCATATAGGCCCCGGCAACGCCTGGCACAATAGAGTGGGAGAGTGCATCGCCGATCAGCGACCAGCCTTTAAGCATCAAGTAGCAGGATAAAAACGCGCACACGCCGCCCACCAGCGCCGATACCCACATGGCGTTAAGCATATATTCGTAGCCGAACGGCTCCAGCATCCAGTTCACGGCAGCTCTCCTTCGGCAGGAGAACGGCGGGAAATAAAGGGCCGCTCATCATCGGTAATAATGTGTTTTTCGCCGCCGCTGAGCACCACATGACGCAGCACGCCGCTGAACGCCTGCTCCAGGTTTTCTGCGGTGAATGTGGTTTCCGTCGGCCCGCTCGCCAGCACAGTACCTTTCACCATCACCGTGTAATCGCAGAAGTCGGTCACCGAGCCTAAATTGTGCGTCGACACCAGCATGGTGCGGCCTTCGTCACGCAGTTCGCGCAGCAGTTCGATAATCTTTGCTTCGGTCTGCACATCCACGCCGGTAAAGGGTTCATCCAGCAGAATGACCTGGCCGTCCTGGGCGATGGCGCGGGCGAGAAACACCCGCTTTTTCTGCCCGCCGGACAGTTCGCCAATCTGGCGATGACGAAATTCCAGCATCCCCACACGCGCCAGCGCAGCGTCCACAGCCTGATGATCCTGCGCTTTTGCCCGGCGCAGCATCCCCATATGCCCGTAACGACCCATCATGACCACGTCTTCCACCAGCACCGGAAACGACCAGTCCACCTCTTCGGCCTGCGGCACATACGACACCAGATTCTCCCGCAGCGCCTGTTTGACCGGACGCTGGAGGATGGCGATCTCACCGTGAGCCAGCCGTACAAAGCCCATCAGCGCCTTAAACAGAGTGGATTTTCCCGAGCCATTAATGCCCACCAGCGCGGCAATAGAGCCGCGCGGTACGCTAAAACTCGCGTCGCGCAGGGCAGTGTGGCCGTTGCGATAGGTGACGGTCACCTGCTCAATCGTCAGCCCCGGCGGGAAAAGTTGTGCTGAGTTAGTCATTTCTGCGCCTCCACACCCTGCTGAATGCCTTTCACCAGCGTTTCACTGGTCACGCGCAGCAGATCGAGAAAGGTCGGCACCGGGCCACCGGCAGCACTGAGGGAGTCAACGTACAGCACGCCGCCATACAGCGCGCCGGTTTCCCGCGCCACCTGCTTCGCTGGTTTATCCGATACCGTACTTTCGCTGAATACCACCGGAATGTGATTCTTGTTAATCGCGTCGATCACTTTACGCACCTGCTGCGGGGTACCCTGCTGATCGGCGTTGATCGGCCACAGATACAGCTCTTTTAGGCCATAATCCCGCGCCAGATAAGAGAACGCCCCCTCGCTGGTCACCAGCCAGCGTTTGTCTGCAGGTAGTGTGTCGAGCTGTGCACGCACCGGAGCAAGCGTGGCCTGGATCTTCGCTTTATAGGCATCGGCATTGTGCTGGTAGGTCTGTGCATTCGCAGGATCGTATTTCACCAGCGCATCGCGAATGTTATCCACGTAGATCAGCGCGTTTTCGGCAGACATCCACGCATGAGGGTTAGGTTTACCGTTATAGGGGCCTTCGCTGATGCCCATCGGTTTCACGCCCTTCGACACCACCACATCCGGCACGCCCGACAGATGCTGATAAAAACGCGCGAACCACAATTCCAGATTCAGACCATTTGAGAGGATCAGCTGCGCCCCTTGCGCGCGTTTAATGTCGCCAGGGGTGGGCTGATATTCATGGATTTCTGCTCCCGGTTTGGTGATCGAACTCACCTCTGCCGCATCCCCCGCCACGTTTTGCGCCATATCAGCGATCACGGTGAAGGTGGTGATGACTTTAAATTTCTCTGTAGCCTGCGCAGGGGACAGGGCAAACAGCGAAACAAGTGCAGCGGCAAGCAGTAATCTCAGGCGTGGCAAGTGCGGCATGGTATCCCTCATGATGGCGTGGTTAATAATACAGCGAATATAGCCTTTGCTATGTTATATAGCACACGCTATAGCTGAAAGTGAAAATTATTCGCATTTAACTCAGTACCTGATAACGCATTCCCTGTCTGGTGGGCGTCATATGAAAGATGTAAAATAAAAGCATCTTTATCCTCAGGAGCGCGTCCCTATGTCCGTTAAACGCATCGCCCGCGAAAAATTGACCATCCGCAAAATGATCGCCCTGTACCAGCAGCGTGCGCCCCATGCCGTGGCTGAAGCGGAACACTACGATGCGCTCTGCGCCTATGCGGAAAAACGGCTGGATAAATGCGTCTTTGGCGAGGAAAAACCGGCGTGCAAGCAGTGCCCGGTGCACTGCTACCAGCCAGCTAAGCGTGAAGAAATGAAGGCGATTATGCGCTGGGCGGGGCCGCGTATGCTGTGGCGACACCCGGTGCTGACGGTGCGCCATCTGATCGACGACAAACGTCCGGTGCCGGAGCTGCCGGAAAAATACCGACCCAAAAAATAGCCCGGCGTCTGTTCTGCCGGGCTATGCGTTTAGTGCAGCCTGTCTTTATCAATTCCCAGCCGCTTCATCCTTGAGAGCAGCGTCGTGCGTTTTAATCCCAGCCGCTGCGCCGCGCCTTTTGGCCCGGCGACCACGCCGTTGGTTTCACGCAGGATCCTGACGATCAGCTGATACTCGTCTTCACCTTCCTGCGGAGTTTCCACTGGCGCATCCGGACTTTGCGGCACGCTCATTTCTGCCATCGACAGTTGCAGGACGTTGCCCCGCGTCAGCAGGACCGCACGCTCGACAACATTTTCCAGCTCGCGCACGTTGCCCGGCCACGGCTGGTTGCTTAAGGTACGCAGCGTTTCGGCAGGAATGCTGTCAATATTGCGCCCCAGCCGGTGGGCGATTTTAAAGGTGAAGGCTTTTACCAGCAGCGGAATGTCTTCCGGGCGTTCGCGCAACGGTGGAATGCGGATCGGGAAGACGTTCAGGCGATAGTAGAGATCGCTACGAAATTCGCGATCCGCCACCATCTGTTGCAGATCGCGGTTGGTGGCGGCGATCAGGCGCACATCCGTCTGGATCAGCTTGTTGCTGCCGAGGCGCTCAAACTCCTGCTCCTGCAAGACCCGCAGCAGCTTCGGTTGCAGTTCGAGCGGCATATCGCCCACTTCATCCAGGAAGAGCGAGCTTTTATCCGCCAGTTCGAAGCGGCCAATGCGCTGGGCGCTGGCACCGGTAAAGGCACCGCGCTCATGCCCAAAGAGATCGCTTTCCAGCAGTCCGGCGGGCATGGCGGCGCAGTTCATTTTCACCATCCGCCGCGCGTTGCGCCCGCTGAGATTATGAATGGCGCGCGCTATCAGCTCTTTACCGGTGCCGGTTTCGCCGAGGATCAGCACCGTACTGTTGCTTTTCGCTACCATTTCCACCTGTTGCAGCACGCTGTACATGGCTTCACTACGGCCAATAATCTCCCCGAATTCGCTGTCCACTTTATTTAACTGCTCGGTCAGCGCGAGGTTCTCATCCACCAGCCGCTCTTTCAGGCGATGGATCTCCTGATAGGCCAGCGCATTATCGACGGCGATAGCTATCCGTTCCGCGATCTGCCGCAGTAACGATAGCGTTGATGGCGTAAAGGTTTCGCCATCGCACTGCGCCAGCTTGAGTACGCCAAGCAGCGTGGAACCGGACATCAGCGGTAGCAGGCACAGCGTCTGGATCTGATTGCCCCAGGTTTCAAACAGCCGACGCTCGTAGGGGGCCAGCTTGTCGCGCTCATGCAGTTTCAGCACCAGCACGTCTTTACTTTCAAAGACCCGCTCCGAAAGCGTACCCGCTTCGTCCACTTCGCTTTGTTCATGTACCGGCGAGCGGTCAGTCGGGTAATGGGTGGAGTAAATATTCAGTTTGCCCTTGCGACTGCTGCGCAGCACGATGCTGATGGCGTCGATATGGAAATAGTGGTGGATCTCTTTGGCCACTTCGCTGACCAGATCGTCAATATCCAGCCGGGACAGCACCGCATTGGTGATAGCTACCAGAATGCGAAAATTATCGCGCTCGCGGCACAGCAGTTCATGATCGGATGCGCCGTCAGGGTGCTGCTGAATATGTTCCACTACCACCCCGGTCAACTGGGTGAGGGTGTGCAGCCGGGCGTACTCTTTTTCGCTCCAGGGCGTGTCGGCCTGACGAATAAACTCGCAGCCGCCAAAAATGCGTCCGTCCACCGCAAGGGGCAGCAGGCTGTAGTGGCCCCATTGCTCGTACAGGCTGCTGGCCGCCAGCTGCGGCCAGGTATCGCAGAACTCAGCGTAATTGCAGTGCAGCGCTTCCGGGCGGGACAGTATGCGCCGCACCGGACCGTGCGCCAGCAGGGTGTCATCCTCGTATTTCACTGCCCGGCCATCTGCCCGTGCGGCGTAATAGCGGGCATGATGATCCTCAGCGTTCCACAGCACGATCGCCGCGCTGTCCGCCAGGCCCGATTGCCTGACCAGCTGCGTCAGGCTCTGACAGAGCGACGGCAGGTCGGACTGATGTAATAACGTGCGCGTAATATCAAACAGACCTTGCTGCCCGAGATCGCTCATCGGTGTATACGACATATCGCTATTCCAGAATGGCACCGAAAACCGGTGCGAAAAAAAGCATTAATTTATATATACGTGCTTACCGCACAAAAATCAGCAAATGCGCGGCAGCGGTTCGGCATGGGGCAGATCCAGCATACGCTTCACGCCGTACAATCCGGCAAGACGCACACCCTGGCGCGTAACCACCTCGCCGATCATCGCCGCATCGCGGCCCAGCGGATGGGCATGCAGACGCTCCAGCACCGCGTCAGCCGCCTGGCGTTCTACGGCGATCACCAGCTTGCCTTCATTGGCAAAATTCAGCGCCTCCAGCCCCAGCAGTTCACAGACGCCGCGCACTGCGGGTTTCATCGGCAAGTCGGCCTCGCGCAGTTCGATGCCGTAGCCGCTGCTGGCGGCAAACTCGTGGGCCACCGCGTTTACGCCGCCGCGCGTGGCATCGCGCAGGGCTTTGATGCCCTGAATGTCGCGCAAAGACTGGATAAGCGGGGTCAGCACGGCGCAGTCGCTAACCAGATCGCCATCCAGACCGAGTTTTTCCCGCAGATTAAGGATGGTCGCGCCGTGATCCCCCAGCGTGCCGCTCACCAGCAGGACGTCACCGGGTTGCAGCTGTTGCGCCCCCCAACGTATCCCGGCGGGAATAGCGCCGATCCCGGCAGTATTGATAAAAAGCTTATCCGCCGCGCCGCGCTGCACCACTTTGGTATCGCCGGTGACGATGGCGATGTCGGCGGCTTTCGCCGTCGCCGCCATGCTGTTGACCACGGCCCGCAGCGTGTCGAGGGGCAGACCCTCTTCGAGAATAAAGCCGCACGAGAAGAAACGCGGCAGCGCACCGCTGACCGCCACATCGTTAGCGGTGCCGCAGATGGCGAGCTTGCCGATGTCGCCGCCGGGGAAAAACAGCGGATCGATAACGTAGCTGTCGGTGGAGAAGGCCAGCCGGTCACCGGCGGCAGTGAGCGTGGCGAGATCAAGCCGCGCCTGATCTTCCTGCTCCGCCAGCCACGGATTGTCAAACGCCTGCATAAACAGGCTGTTGATCAACTGCTGCATCGCCTGACCGCCGCTGCCGTGGGCCAGTTGCACTGTATTCATGCTTCACACTCCTGACTGCGATAGTGATACCAGGCGGCGCAGGCCCCTTCCGAGGAGACCATCAGCGCGCCAAAGGCCGACTGCGGATCGCAGGTTTTGCCGAACAGCGGGCACTGGTGCGGTTTGCATTTGCCCGTCAGCACGTCACCGCAACGGGCGCGTGGATCGTCATACGCCTGTTGCGGGGCAGGGCGAAAATGCGCCTGCGCATCAAAAGACTGGTACGCCGGTGTGAGCTGCACGCCGGAGTGTTCGATCATGCCAAGCCCGCGCCATTCGCTTTTACCTTCGACGCAGAACACCTCGGCCATGGCCTGACGGGCCAGCGCGTTACCGCCATCCGGCACCACGCGGCGGTACTGATTTTCGACGAGACTGCGGGCTGCTATTTTCTGCTCAACCAGCATCAGTACGCCTTGCAGTAGATCAAGGGGTTCGAAACCAGCCACCACTAACGGGCGCTGAAAGTCGCTGGCGATAAAGCCATAGGCCTCGATACCAATCACCATGCTGACATGCCCAGGCGCTAAAAAGGCGTCGATGCCGTTGTCCGGCGCTTCCAGCAGGCTGCGCAGGGTCGGGATCAGCGTGATGTGCTGGCAGAAAAAATAGAAATTATGGATGCCGCGCGCCTTCGCCTGTTGCAGCGTGATGGCCGTCGCGGGCATGGTGGTTTCAAAACCGAGGCCGAAAAACACCACCTTGCGCTGGGGATTTTCCGCCGCCAGCGTCAGCGCATCCATCGGCGAATAGACAATACGGATATCCGCGCCGCGCGCTTTCGCCTGCAACAGCGAACCATTTTTTCCCGGTACGCGAATGGCATCGCCGAAGGTGCAGAAAATGACTTCCGGGCGGCTGGCGATCTCCACGCAGGTGTCGATGCGTCCCATCGGCAACACGCACACCGGGCAGCCCGGTCCGTGAATGAATTCGATATTCTCCGGCAGCAGCTGATCGAGGCCGAATTTGAAAATCGCGTGTGTATGGCCGCCGCACACTTCCATAATGCGCAACGGGCGGGAAGCGGTGTAGGAGAGCAGACGGGCGCGATCCCGCAGCCGTTCGATAAGCTGCATCACCTGTTCCGGTGCGCGGTATTCATCAACAAAACGCATCACCGACCTCCGCTGATGTGGGCATCACCGTACAGCAGCCCGCCAACGTCCGGCTCTACGTCGAACATATTTTGCAGGGCGCTCAGCGTATCGCGGGCTTCCGCTTCGTTGATCACGCTCATCGCAAAACCCACATGCACCAGCACCCACTGACCGAGACGCGACTGGCCCGTTTCGTCGGTGCTGCCGACCAGCGTGAGATCCACGTCGCGCTGAATGCCGCAGACGTCCACTTTCGCCTGGACACCGTCAATGGCGCTGATTTGCCCCGGTACGCCTATGCACATTGTTGCGCCTCCAGCCAGCCAAGCCAGCTGTCCATGCCCTCGCCGCTGGTAGCAGAGATCAGGATCACTTCAATGTGCGGATTCACTGCCCGTGCCGCGGCGATGCAGCTTTCGACATCGAAATTCAGATACGGCAGCAGGTCGATTTTATTAAGCAGCATCAGCGAGGCCGCGGCAAACATATGCGGATACTTCAGCGGTTTGTCTTCGCCTTCGGTGACGGACAACACCGCGACTTTATGCCGCTCGCCTAAGTCAAAGCTCGCCGGGCATACCAGGTTGCCGACGTTCTCAATGAACAAAATCCCGCCATCGTCCAGCGGTAAACGCGGCGCGGCGTCGGCGATCATCTGCGCATCCAGATGGCAGCCTTTACCGGTATTCACCTGAATCGCCGGGGTGCCGGTGGCACGAATACGCGCGGCATCGTTCACCGTTTGCTGATCGCCTTCAATGACCGCGCAGGCTTTTTTCCCTTTCAGGCGCAGCAGGGTTTCGGTGAGGAGGGTGGTTTTACCGGAGCCGGGGCTGGAGACCAGGTTCAGCACCAGCAGCTCGCGGGCAGCGAAGCGCGCGCGGTTGCGGGCGGCAAGCTGGTTGTTTTTGTCCAGCACGTCGATTTCTACTTCCAGCATCCGGCGCTGGCTCATGCCGGGGGCATGGGTTCCCGCCTCGCCGTGACCATAATGCAGATCGCCGCTGTCGGTTTGCGTCGGGCTGAAGGCCGTTTTCATGCCGGTGATGGTCAGCCCGGACCGGGCAGCTGGCGCAAAGGGGGCGCCACGAAACGCCGAGTGCGGATTGTGCTCGTCGCCTTCTATATAGAGATTGCCTTCACCGCAACCACAGGTGGTACACATGTTTCACTCCTGTTCAATTTCCAGACGCTGAATTTGCAGACCGTCGTCGGCGACGATCTGCAACGTGTCGCTGTTACACAGCGGACAACGACGCACGCGCTGGCTCAGTAAGGTGACGTACTGCTGACAATGCCCGCACCAGCACTCGGCCTGTTGCTCATCGAGATGCAGTGTACAACCTTCCGCCAGCGTGCCACGGCACACCAGATCAAAGCAGAAGCGCAACGCGCTGCTCTCGACGCAAGAAAATGCGCCGATTTTTAACCACACGCCGGTCACGCGACGCGCCCCGTGTGTGGCGGCCTGCTGCTCGATGAGTTCCAGCGCGCGCTGGCAAAGGGTAATTTCGTGCATAACGCCTCCCGTTAGTCGATGGGCTAACCAATGCAATAACGATGCCAGCTCTTTCTGACATGTCACTGACGATGACGATGCTGACGAAATGACATGTCACGCGCCAAGGTGATTTCATTTTTATTTATGAAATTCAAAAGGTTAAAAACTGGCATGAAATCTGCTAACAGCGGTTATCGCAACTAATCGGGTAACCTGACATGACCATCTGGGAAATTAGCGAAAAAGCTGACTACATTGCCGAACGGCATCAACGCCTCCAGGATGAATGGCGTCATTACTGCAACTCACTGGTTCAGGGGATCACCCTGTCAAAAGCGCGGCTGCATCACGCCATGAGCTGCGCGCCGGACCGGGATCTGTGCTTTGTCCTGTTCGAGCACTTTCCGGTTTACGTCACCCTCGCCGATGGCTTCAACAGCCACACCATTGAGTATTACGTCGGCAGCAAAAATAGCGACGACAAGTTGTTGATTGCGCAGGCGCAGCTTGGGCTTGATGGTCGCGTTGACGGCCACGTCAGTAACCGCTCCCGCGAAGCCGTACTCGAACACTATCTCGATAAAATCGCGACCCTTTACAACGGCCTGTATGCGGCGATTGCAGAGGATCTGCCGATCGACCTGCATCAGCTGGTGAACCGCCCGTTACCGACGGCGCAGGCGTAACCGCATGGGTGTCGATGAGTGTCGAAACAGACAGTGCATCGGCATGATTTCGTCAAAAATGACCACCTGAGGAATGCCTGGTGAATCGTTTTGTAATTGCTGACTCCACCCTCTGCATTGGCTGCCACACCTGTGAAGCCGCCTGTGCCGAGACGCATCGCCAGCGCGGTTTGCAGTCTATGCCGCGACTGAAAGTGATGCGCAACGAAAAAGAATCTGCGCCGCAGTTGTGTCACCACTGCGAAGACGCGCCCTGCGCCGGGGTCTGCCCGGTCAATGCCATTAACCGCGTCGACGGCGCGGTGCAGCTCAATGAAAGCCTGTGCGTCAGTTGCAAGCTGTGCGCCATCGCCTGTCCATTTGGTGCCATTGAAATGTCCGGCAGCCGCCCGCTGCATATTCCGGCTAACGCCAACACGCCGAAAGCGCCCGCCGCGCCCCCGGCACCCGCCCGTGTCAGCACGCTGCTGGACTGGGTGCCCGGCGTGCGCGCCGTGGCGGTGAAATGCGATCTGTGCAGTTTCGATGACGCAGGCCCCGCCTGTGTGCGCACCTGCCCGACGCAGGCGCTGCATCTGGTCAATAACCTCGACATTGCCCGCGCCAGCAAGCGCAAACGCGAACTCACCATCAACGCTGATTTTGGCGATCTGTCGGCGCTGACCCGCACGCCAGGAGGTACAAATTGAACGCGCTTTCTCTCATTAACAGCGCGCTGCTGTGCTTCACTGCGGCGGCGTTGCTGGCAGCGGCATTTTCATTTTATAAGCCGCTCAGCGGAGTGATGGCGGGGCTGGGCGGTGCGCTCGCCAGCGCCATGACGGCAGGGGCCGGGGCGCTGGTGCTGCTCGACGGCGTGGCGGTGCAGGGCACGGTGTCGCTGGCGGGTATGGGCATGCTGATCACGCCGCTGTCGGCGATCTGGCTTATCACCCTCGGCCTGTGCGGGCTGTTTGTCAGTTTGTTTAACATCGACTGGCATCGCCACGCCGGGGTACAGGCGAACGGCCTGCTGATTAATGCGCTGATGGCAGCGGCGGTGTGCGCTGTCGTTGCAGATAACTTCGGCGTGCTGGTGGTGATGGCGGAGATCATGGCGCTGTGTGCGGTATTTCTTACCGGGTGCGGTCAGTCGGCAAAACTGTGGTTTGTGCTGGGCCGGGCGGGCACGCTGCTGCTGGTCATCTGCTGTGGGCTTATCTGGCAGCGTTATCACACGCTGGATCTGACGCAGATGAATATCGCCGCCCAACGGTTGCCGTTGAGCGCCGGGATCTGGCTCTCCGGCGTGGCGGGCTTTGGTCTGCTGGCGGGGATTATTCCGCTGCACGGTTGGGTGCCGCAGGCCCATGCGAATGCCAGCGCGCCCGCGGCGGCGCTGTTCTCTACCGTGGTGATGAAAATCGGCCTGTTCGGCATCCTGACATTATCGCTCGCGGGCGGTAATCCACCGCTGTGGTGGGGCATTGTGCTGCTGGTGCTGGGGATGGTGACGGCTTTTGTCGGCGGCCTTTACGCGCTGATGGAGCACAATATTCAGCGCCTGCTGGCGTACCACACGCTGGAAAACATCGGCATTATTTTGCTGGGGCTGGGTGCCGGACTGACGGGTATCGCCCTGCAGCAGCCTGCGCTGATCGCGCTTGGCATGACCGGCGGTCTGTATCACCTCATCAATCACAGCCTGTTTAAAAGCACGCTGTTTCTCGGCGCGGGCAGCGTCTGGTATCAGACCGGGCACCGCGATATTGAAAAGCTGGGCGGTATCGGCAAACGCATGCCGTTAATTTCGCTGACCATGCTGGTGGGGCTGATGGCAATGGCGGCGCTGCCGCCGCTTAACGGCTTTGCCGGGGAATGGGTGATCTATCAGTCCTTCTTCCGTCTGAGCAGTAGCGATCTGTTTATCGGTCGTCTGCTTGGCCCGTTGCTTGCTGTCGGGCTGGCGATCACCGGCGCGCTGGCGGTGATGTGTATGGCTAAAGTGTACGGCGTGACCTTTCTCGGCGCACCGCGCACGCCTGAGGCGGCAAACGCCCGTCCTGCCCCCTTACTGATGACCTTTTCCGTGGTGGCGCTGGCGTTGTGCTGTATCGCTGGCGGTGTAGGCGCGCCCTGGCTGCTGCCGCTGTTATCAACGGCGGTACCGCTGCCGCTTGCCACCGCGCAGACCAGCGTGTCACAGCCGATGATCGCGCTGCTGCTGGTGGCCTGCCCGCTGTTGCCGCTAATTATCATGCTGCTGTTAAAAGGCGATCGTTTACCGGGCCGCCAGCGCGGCGCGGCATGGGTGTGCGGGTACGATCACGAGCCATCTATGGTGATCACCGCCCACGGTTTTGCCCATCCGGTAAAAGCGGCTTTCGCCCCGGTGCTGAAGCTGCGTCACTGGCTGGATCCGGTCGCACGCATTCCTGGCTGGCAGCGTGAAGGGGCGGCGGTACTGTTCCGTCGCCTGGCGCTGATCGAGCTGGCGGTACTGGTGGTCGTTGTGATTTCCCGAGGAGCCTGAACATGAATCTGCTGTTTCCGTTACTTCAGGCGCTGGTGCTGTTTGCTCTCGCGCCGCTGCTGTCCGGCGTAACCCGCGTGGCGCGCGCCCGTCTGCACAATCGTCGCGGGCCGGGCGTGCTCCAGGAATACCGCGACCTGATCAAGCTGTTCGGTCGTCAGAGCATTGCGCCGGATGCGGCGGGCTGGGTGTTTCGCCTGATGCCGTTTGTGATGGTCGGCGTGATGCTGACCATTGCCACCGCGCTGCCGGTGATCACCGTTGCCTCGCCGCTGCCGGTGCTGGGCGATCTGATCACCCTGATCTACCTGTTCGCCATCGCGCGCTTCTTCTTTGCCATCGCCGGGCTGGACACCGGCAGTCCGTTTACCGGGCTGGGGGCCAGCCGCGAGGCGATGCTCGGCGTGCTGGTGGAGCCGATCCTGATCTTAGGACTGTGGGTGGCGGCGCTGGTGGCAGGTTCGACGCACATCTCTTATATCACCGCGGCGATTTACCACTGGCCCGTCGGACGCAGCCTGCCGCTGATCCTCGCGCTGTGCGCCTGTGCCTTCGCCACCTTTATTGAGATGGGCAAATTGCCGTTCGATCTTGCGGAAGCGGAGCAGGAGCTTCAGGAAGGGCCGCTGACCGAGTACAGCGGTAGCGGATTTGCGGTGCTGAAGTGGGGCATCTGCCTCAAACAACTGGTGGTGCTGCAACTCTTTGTCGGCGTCTTTTTCCCGTGGGGGCAGATGATGCACTTCAGCGTCACCGGCCTGCTGCTGGCGCTGGCCATTGCCATCGTGAAACTGCTTGTCGGCGTGCTGGTGATCGCGCTGTTTGAAAACAGCATGGCGCGTCTGCGTTTTTGCGCCACCTCGCGCGTCACCTGGGCCGGTTTCGGCTTTGCCTTTTTAGCCTTCGTCTCCTTGCTGGCGGCGTGATTTAAGAGAACTTATGTATGTCTGAAGAAAAAATCGGTCAACACTACCTCGCCGCACTGCATCAGGCCTTTCCGGGCGTGGTGCTGGATGAAGCCTGGCAGACCCGCGATCAGCTTACCCTGACGGTGAAAGTGAATTATCTGCCGGAAGTGGTGGAGTTTCTCTATTACCAGCAGGGCGGCTGGCTGTCGGTGGTGTTCGGCAACGACGAACGCCAGCTGTGCGGCCATTACGCCGTCTACTACGTGCTGTCGATGGAGCAGGGTACCAAATGCTGGATCACGGTGCGGGTGGAAGTGGACGCCAGTACCCTGGAGTTTCCGTCGGTGACGCCGCGCGTACCGGCGGCGGTATGGGGCGAGCGCGAAGTGCGCGACATGTACGGCCTGCGCCCGGTCGGGCTGCCGGATGAGCGTCGTCTGGTACTGCCGGATGACTGGCCGGACGAACTCTATCCGTTGCGTAAAGACAGCATGGATTACCGTCAACGCCCGGCCCCGACCACCGACAGCGAAACCTACGAGTTTATTAACGAACTGGGCAGTAAGAAAAATAACGTCGTGCCGATTGGCCCGCTGCACGTCACCTCAGACGAACCGGGCCATTTCCGCCTGTTTGTCGATGGTGAAAACATTATCGATGCCGATTACCGCCTGTTCTACGTCCATCGCGGCATGGAAAAGCTGGCGGAAACCCGCATGGGCTACAACGAAGTCACCTTCCTGTCGGATCGCGTGTGCGGCATCTGCGGCTTTGCCCACAGTACCGCCTACACCACCTCGGTGGAAAACGCGATGGGCATCAAGGTGCCGGAGCGTGCGCAGATGATCCGCGCCATTCTGCTGGAAGTGGAACGGCTGCACAGTCACCTGCTCAACCTCGGCCTGGCCTGTCACTTTGTCGGCTTTGACTCCGGCTTTATGCAGTTTTTCCGCGTGCGCGAAACCTCAATGAAAATGGCGGAGATCCTCACCGGGGCGCGTAAAACCTACGGCA
The DNA here is from genome assembly GCF_018323985.1 of Enterobacter kobei. Lineage (GTDB taxonomy): Bacteria > Pseudomonadota > Gammaproteobacteria > Enterobacterales > Enterobacteriaceae > Enterobacter_D > Enterobacter_D kobei_A. The sequence continues at coordinate 1,064,829 of NZ_AP024590.1, forward strand.
TGAACCTGATTGGCGGCATTCGTCGTGACATGCTCAAAGACGACATGATCCAGACCCGCCTGCTTGCCCAGCAGATGCGCCGCGACGTGATGGAGCTGGTGGATGTGCTGATGAGCACGCCAAATATTGAACAGCGTACCGTCGGCATTGGCCGTCTGGATCCGCAGATCGCCCGCGACTTCAGCAACGTCGGCCCGATGGTGCGCGCCAGCGGCCATGCGCGCGATACCCGCGCCGATCACCCGTTCGTCGGCTACGGGCTGCTGCCGATGACCGTGCACAGCGAACAGGGCTGCGACGTGATCTCCCGCCTGAAAGTGCGCATAAACGAAGTGCTGACCGCGCTCAATATGATCGACTTTGGTCTGGATAACCTGCCCGGCGGCCCGCTGCTGGTGGAAGGCTTTACCTATATTCCGCACCGCTTTGCCCTCGGTTTTGCCGAAGCGCCTCGCGGCGACGATATCCACTGGAGCATGACCGGCGACAACCAGAAGCTCTACCGCTGGCGCTGCCGGGCGGCGACCTACGCCAACTGGCCGACCCTGCGCTACATGCTGCGCGGCAACACGGTATCCGACGCGCCGCTGATCATCGGCAGCCTCGATCCGTGCTACTCCTGCACCGACCGCATGACGGTGGTGGATGTGCGCAAGAAGAAAAGCAAAGTGGTGCCGTACAAAGAGCTTGAGCGCTACAGCATCGAGCGTAAAAACTCGCCGCTGAAATAAGGAGTCGCCATGTTTACCTTTATCAAAAAAGTCATTAAAACCGGCGCGCCGACCTCGTCGTACCCGCTGGAGCCGATTGCCGTCGACAAAAACTTTCGCGGCAAGCCGGAACACAATCCGCAGCAGTGCATCGGCTGCGCGGCCTGCGTGAACGCCTGTCCGTCAAACGCCCTGAGTGTTGAAACCGATCTGGCCTGCGGCGAACAGGCCTGGCAGTTTAACCTTGGGCGCTGCATTTTTTGCGGTCGTTGCGAAGAGGTCTGTCCGACGGCGGCCATTACCTTGTCCCAGGCCTATGAACTGGCGGTATGGAAGAAAGAAGATTTCCTGCAACAGTCGCGCTTTGCGCTGTGTCAATGCCGCGTCTGCGCCCGGCCCTTTGCCGTGCAAAAAGAGATCGACTACGCCATCGCCCTGTTGCAACACAACGGCGACACCCGTGCGCACGAGCACCGGGAAAGCTTCGAAACCTGCCCGGACTGCAAACGTCAGAAATGCCTGGTGCCGTCAGATCGGATCGAACTGACCCGCCACATGAGGAAGGCCAGCTAATGCAAAACCTAATTGGACCGCGTGACGATAACGGCATCCCGGTGCCGATGACGGTGGATGAATCCATCGCGCGCATGAAAACCTCGCTGCTGAAAAACATCAAACGCTCTGCCTATGTTTACCGGGTGGACTGCGGCGGCTGTAACGGCTGCGAAATCGAGATTTTCGCCACGCTTTCGCCGCTGTTCGACGCCGAACGTTTCGGCATCAAAGTGGTGCCGTCACCGCGTCATGCCGATATTCTGCTGTTTACCGGGGCGGTGACGCGCGCCATGCGTTCGCCTGCGCTGCGCGCCTGGCAGTCAGCGCCGGATCCGAAAATCTGCATCTCTTACGGTGCCTGCGGCAACAGCGGCGGCATCTTCCACGATCTCTACTGTGTGTGGGGCGGCACTGACAAAATTGTGCCGGTGGATGTCTATATTCCGGGCTGCCCGCCGACGCCTGCCGCCACGCTGTATGGCTTCGCCATGGCGCTGGGGCTGCTGGAGCAGAAGATCCACGCTCGTCTGCCGGGGGAGCAGGACAATCAGCCCGCCGGGCTGTTGCATGGCGATATGGTGCAGCCGCTGCGCGTGCGTGTGGATCGTGCTGCCCGCCAGCTGGCCGGTTATCGCTATGGCCGCCAGATAGCCGATGATTATCTGCGGCGGCTGGGAGAGGGCGAACAGCAGGTAGCGCGCTGGCTGGAAGCGGAAAACGATCCGCGGCTGAACGAAATCGTGCAGCAGCTTAACAGCGTGGTGAACGAGGCGCGGATCGGATGAGCGAGAACGTCGTTTTCAGTCAGTTGAGTCGTAAGTTTGTCGACGAAAATGACGCCACGCCGCCCGCCGCGCAGCAGGTGGTCTATTACAGTCTGGCAATCGGACATCACCTGGGGGTGATCGACTGCCTGGAAGCGGCGCTGACCTGCCCGTGGCAGGCGTATCTGGCGTGGATCGGTACGCTGGAGGAGGGCAGCGAGGCACGGCGCAAAATGGAAGGCGTGCCGAAGTATGGCGAGATCGTCATTGACCATTCGCACATCAGCATGCTGGCAAACGCCTTTGATCGCGCCCAGGCGCGCCAGACGCCGGAGCAACAGGCCTGGAGCAAGACGCTGCTCAGTATGCTGCACGATATTTATCAGGAGAATGCCATCTACCTGATGGTGAGGAGATTACGTGACTGACGTTTTATTGTGTGTCGGCAACACCATGATGGGCGATGATGGCGCAGGCCCGCTGCTGGCGGAAATGTGCGCCGAGCGGGGATGCGGTAAGTGGACGGTCATTGACGGCGGCAGCGCCCCGGAAAATGACATCGTGGCGATCCGCGAACTTCAACCCGCGCGGCTGATGATCGTCGATGCCACCGACATGGGGCTTAATCCGGGTGAGATCCGTATTATCGATCCGGATGACATCGCCGACATGTTTATGATGACCACCCACAATATGCCGCTTAACTATCTGGTCGATCAGATAAAAGACGATGTTGGCGAGGTGATTTTTGTCGGTATTCAGCCGGATATCGTCGGCTTTTATTACCCGATGACCCCGCCGGTAAAGGAGGCCGTGGAGACGGTGTATCAACGCCTCGCCGGATGGCAAGGGAACGGCGGTTTCCCGCCGTTGTAAATGCGCAATGCCCGGTGGGAAATGCCCGGTGGCGCGCAGCGATCCGGGCCTACAAAAACGTCAACATGTAGGCCGGTGCAAGCGAAGCGCCGCCCGGCACAACTGCTAGTCTAAATCCGCGCCATTGCTGGCAATCACTTTCTTATACCACCAGAACGATTTCTTGCGCGTGCGGGCGAGGGTACCGTTGCCGGCGTCATCGCGATCCACATACACAAAGCCGTAGCGCTTGCTCATTTCACCGGTGGAGGCGGCTACCAGATCGATGCAGCCCCACGAGGTGTAACCCATCAGCGGCACGCCGTCTTCGATGGCGTCACCCATCGCGCGGATATGCTCGCGCAGATAGCTGATGCGGTAATCGTCGTTGATCTCGCCGCTGGCATCGATTTCATCCCGCGCGCCGAGGCCATTTTCCACCAGGAACAGCGGCTTCTGATAACGGTCATACATCATATTCATGGTGATGCGTAAGCCCAGCGGATCGATGCCCCAGCCCCATTCGCTGGCCTGAATGTACGGGTTTTTCAGCGACTTCACGATATTCGCCGCGCTGGTATTCCCGGCGTTCATATCGGCTGACGCACAGCGGGAGGCGTAATAGCTGAACGACACAAAATCGACGGTATTTTTCAGGATCTCATCGTCGCCCGGTGCTTTCTCAATGTGCACCCCTTTCTCGCGAAACACCCGGGCGGAATAGGACGGATACGTCCCGCGCGCCTGCACGTCGATAAAGAACAGGTTTTCGCGATCTTTCTCCAGTGCCATCCACACATCTTCCGGCTTGCAGGAGTACGGGTAAAAATTACCGCCCGCCAGCATACAGCCGACCTGATTGTGCGGGTTTACCTCATGGGCGATTTTGGTCGCCAGCGCGCTGGCAATCAGCTCATGATGCGCCGCCTGGTACTTGACCTGATCCTGATTTTCACCTTCTTCAAACGCCAGTCCCGCGCCGGAGAACGGGCTGTGCAGCATAATGTTGATTTCATTGAACGTCAGCCAGTATTTCACCAGCCCGTCAAAGGCTTCGAAACAGGTGCGCGCATAGCGGGTGAAAAACTCCACCATCTTGCGGTTGCGCCACGATCCGTATTCCACCACCAGATGCATCGGCACGTCGAAATGGCACAGCGTCACCAGCGGTTCAATGTTGTACTTTTTGCACTCCTCAAAGACGGCTTTATAGAAGGCGATACCTTCGGCGTTCGGCGTCAGCTCATCGCCGTTCGGGTAGAGGCGCGCCCAGGCAATGGAGGTGCGAAACACCGTGAAGCCCATCTCCGCCATCAGGGCGATGTCTTCTTTGTAGCGATGATAAAAATCAATCGCTTCGTGGCTGGGGTAAAACTCATCATCACGCAGCGCCACGCGCTTTTCCTGGCCCAGCTTCACCGCCAGACGGTTTGCGCCATGGGGGATCATATCGACGGTGGTCAGGCCCTTGCCGCCTTCGCGATACGCGCCTTCAGACTGGTTGGCGGCCAGCGCGCCGCCCCATAAAAATCCTTCCGGAAATACAGACATGCTTATTTCTCCTTAAATCAGGCTCTGGCTTCGGTGCTAACGGTCGCTTTCGCCGCCTGCAACTCACGCGCCTTCGCCGCTTCTTTTTCCACCGGAATATCTTCAAAGCCCAGCATCAGCGTGAGCACAAACGACAGCACCACCGCCAGCGCCATCACGCCAAACACCCAGACGATGCTCATCGGGTTGGCCGGATCAAAGAACTGCACGCTGGTAAACAGGCCAGGTGCTGCCATTGAATGGCTGGCGAGTCCGGCGATCCCGGCCACCGCGCCGCAGATAAAGCCGCTGATGAGGCTGGCGATCAGCGGACGTTTCAGGCGTACCGCCACGCCGTACAGCGCCGGTTCAGAGATGCCCGCGAGGATCGCAGAGGCCGCGGCGGCCAGCGCCGTCTGACGCAGTTCCGGGTTCTTCGTTTTCCATGCCACCGCCAGCGAGGAGCCGCCAAGGGACAGATTAGCGCCAATTTCTGACGGCATCACCATGCCTTCTTTGCCGGTTTCGGCGATGGTCTGAATAATGGTCGGCGTAAACACGCGGTGCATCCCGGTCATCACCAGCAGCGGCCACAGCGCGCCCATGATGGCGACGGACAGCCAGCCGAGATAATCATGAATGGTGTACACCAGCGCAGAAATGGCGCTGCCGATCCAGATACCGATCGGGCCGATGAGCACGATAGCGAGCGGAGCCGCAATCAGCACGATCAGCATCGGCTTGAGGAAGTTTTTCGTCACCGCCGGGGTGATTTTATCGACCCAGCGCTCGATATACGACAGACACCAGGTCATCACCAGCGCCGGGATCACCGTGTAGGTGTACTTCACCGCCGTCACCGGGATAAAGGCGAATTCGACGTGCTCGCCCTGAGCCGCTTTCGCCATCAGTTCGATAAAGCTCGGGTGCACCAGCACGCCGGCAATGGCAATTGCCAGCGACATGTTGGTTTTAAATTTGATTGCCGCCGAGGCTGCCACCATCAGCGGCAGGAAGAAGAAGGCCCCGTCGCCGATCACCGTCAGAATGGTCAGCGTTGGCGCGCCTTTTTCCAGCACGCCGGTCATCTCTAAAATCATTGCCAGCAGTTTGACCATCGATCCGCCGATGATCGCCGGGATCAGGGGCGACATGGTGCCGATCAGCGCATCGAGAATGCCCGCGCCGATGCGCTTGAGGGTCAGCTTTTGTTTTGTATCGGTTTCCGGCGGCTGCATATCTCCCGGCAGCAGGCTGACCACCTCACGATAGGCCTGCGACACCGTATTACCGATGATCACCTGGCACTGATTGTCATTACGCACCACACCCATCACGCCGCTGATGCCTTTCAGGTTCTGGGCGTCGATGAGCGCGTCATCTTTTACTACAAAGCGCAGACGCGTCATGCAGTGCGTCACGGCGGCGATATTGTCAACGCCGCCCAGTGCAGTTATCACAGAGTGGGCAAGCGCCGCATAATTCTTAGCCATCGGAAAGTAATCCTGTTTTATCAGTAAGATACGCTTTCATTGTCAGACAATGAAACAGCAGATAGGAAACCGGTTCCACAAAAGAATGATTAGTTATGTTTGATCAAACAATTATTTTTATATTGATTTGTGATGAAGTTCGCTAAATATTTTATGGGCTGTAGGCCGGGCAAGACACCGTCGCCGCCCGGCACCAAAGCTGCAAACTGCGTGACTGTGAAGTACACTGCCGCTTATCGAAATTAAAGGGATGATGATCATGACGACGATGCTGGAGGTCGCGAAGCGGGCAGGGGTGTCTAAAGCCACGGTATCCCGCGTGTTGTCAGGGAATGGCTATGTGAGCCAGGACACCAAAGACCGCGTGTTCCAGGCGATTGAGGAGAGCGGCTACCGGCCTAATTTGCTGGCGCGCAATCTGGCAACCAAAAAGACGCAGACGCTCGGCCTTGTGGTGACCAACACCCTCTATTACGGCGTCTATTTCAGTGAATTACTGTTCCATGCCGCGCGAATGACGGAAGATCATGGCCGCCAGCTGATCCTCGCCGACGGCAAACACAGCGCGGATGAAGAGCGCCAGGCGATCCAGTATTTACTCGATATGCGCTGTGACGCGATCATTATTTATCCGCGCTTTCTCAGCGTGGATGAACTGGATGCGATTGTCGAAAACCATACTCAGCCGGTTATGGTGCTTAATCGTCGGCTGCGGAAAAATAGCAGCCACTGCGTCTGGTCGGATCAAAAACAGTCCAGCTTTAAGGCCGTGTCGACCTTATTAGCGCGCGGCCACCGGGATATTGCGTTTATTACCGGCTCGCTGGATTCGCCGACCGGTATTGAACGTCTGGCAGGCTATAAAGACGCATTAACACAGTACGGCGTTGCCGTGTGCAACGATCTGATTGTCGAAGGAAAATGGACGCCCGCCAGCGGCGCAGAGGGCGTGAAAACGCTGCTCTCACGGTCGCAAACCTTTACCGCGCTGGTGGCCAGTAATGATGATATGGCGATTGGCGCGATTAAGCAGCTGCATGACGCGGGAATACGCATTCCCGATCAGGTTTCGGTCATGGGATTCGATGACATCGCGCTGGCACCTTATATTGTGCCGTCGCTGTCCAGCGTGCGTATTCCGGTCACGGAAATGATTAAAGAAACCATTAACCGCTTAATCTTTATGCTCGACGGCGGTGAATTTAAATATCAGCAAACCTTTGCCGGGGAATTACATTCCCGCGACTCCATCATTGACGGACCACATGCCTGACGTCGACAGGTGTCATCGTCACTCGTGTCGATGACACTTTCCCCGCCGCGCCTCATTTCTCAAATACCTATAGATATCAGCATTTTAAAATCTGGCACGATTCGTGAATAACTCCGCGGTATCACCCCTTATTGCCGGAGAACCCGATGAACCGTTTCATCATGGCGGACGCCAACAAATGCATTGGCTGCCGCACCTGCGAAGTCGCCTGCGTGGTTTCGCATCAGGAAGAACAGGATTGTGCCGCCCTGACGCCCTCCACCTTTCTGCCACGTATCCACGTCATCAAAGGCGTGAATATCTCCACCGCCACCCTGTGCCGTCAGTGTGAAGACGCCCCCTGTGCCAACGTCTGCCCGAACGGCGCTATCAGCCGCGATAAAGGCTTTGTGCATGTGATGCAGGAACGCTGTATCGGCTGCAAAACCTGCGTCGTCGCCTGTCCGTATGGCGCGATGGAAGTGGTGGTGCGTCCGGTCGTGCGCAACAGCGGTGCGGGCCTTAACGTGCGCGCCGAAAAAGCCGAAGCCAACAAATGCGATCTCTGCCATCACCGCGATGCCGGTCCAGCGTGCATGGAAGTCTGTCCGACCCACGCGCTGGTCTGTGTCGATCGCGACATGCTGGAAAAAATGAGCGCGGATAAACGCCGTCGCTCCGCCCTGGATACCACCGGAATGCTGTTCTGAACCGAACCCGATTTCAACTTTTAACAGGTCTGTTACTGATGAAAAAAATCACAAGCGTATGTCCTTACTGCGGCGCAGGCTGCAAACTTAAACTGGTCGTTGAGAACAATAAAATCGTGCGCGCGGAAGCCGCCGAAGGGGTGACCAACCAGAATCAGCTGTGCCTGAAAGGCTATTATGGCTGGGATTTTCTTAACGATACTAAGCTCCTGACGCCGCGCCTGACGCAGCCGATGATCCGCTACGAAAAAGGCGGCAAACTCACGCCGGTCAGCTGGGATGAAGCGATCCGCTACACCGCAAAACGCTTAGGCGAGATCCGCGCGCAATTCGGCCCGCGCGCCATCATGACCACCGGCTCGTCGCGCGGTACGGGGAACGAAACCAACTATGTGATGCAGAAATTTGCCCGTGGCGTGCTGAATACCAATAACGTCGACTGCTGCGCGCGCGTTTGTCACGGTCCGTCAGTGGCCGGATTACAGGAAACGCTTGGCAATGGCGCGATGAGTAACTCCATCGGCGATATTGAGAATTCCCGCTGCCTGCTGGTGTTTGGCTATAACTGCGCGGATTCGCATCCGATTGTGGCGCGTCGGGTGATCAAGGCGAAACAGAACGGCGCGAAAATCATCGTCTGCGATCCACGCCGTATTGAAACTGCCCGCATCGCCGATCAGCATTTGCAACTGAAAAACGGCTGCAATATGGCGATGGTTAACGCCTTTGGCTATGTACTGCTGGAAGAGCAACTCTACGACAAAGAGTACGTCGCCAGCTTCACCACCGGGCTGGACGCCTACCGGGAAACCGTTAAAGATTATGCGCCGGAAAAAGTTGAGCACCTCACCGGTGTACCGGCGCAGCAGATCCGTCAGGCTATGCGCACTTACGCCGCCGCGCCGTCGGCCACCATTATGTGGGGCATGGGCGTGACGCAGTTCGGTCAGGCCGTGGACGTGGTAAAAGGGCTGTCGAGCCTGGCGCTGCTCACCGGTAATCTGGGGCGCGAACACGTTGGCGTCGGCCCGGTACGCGGGCAGAATAACGTGCAGGGCGCGTGTGATATGGGCGTCATCCCGAATCAGTTCCCCGGCTATCAGGACGTGGTGGATCCGGCGGTGCGCGCAAAATTTGCTGCCGCCTGGGGCATTAACGTTAACGACATGGACGACAAACCCGGCGTGCGCATCACCGAGGTGCCGCATCTGGCGCTGGAAGGCAAGGTGAAAGCCTATTACATCATGGGTGAAGATCCGCTCCAGACCGAAGCCGACCTGGGCCTGGTGCGCAAAGGTTTTGCGGCGCTTGATTTTATCGTCGTGCAGGACATTTTCATGACCAAAACCGCCGAGCAGGCGGATGTGATCCTGCCTGCGACCTCCTGGGGCGAGCACGGCGGGGTCTTTACCTGTGCCGACCGCGGCTTCCAGCGCTTCGAAAAAGCCATTGAGCCTAAGTACAACGTCAAACGTGACTGGGAGATCATCAGCCTCATCGCCACCGAGATGGGCTACCCGATGCACTACGACAATAACCAGCAGATCTGGGATGAGCTGCGCGAGCTGTGCCCGCTGTTCTATGGCGTGACGTATGAAAAAATGGGCGATATGGGGCACGTTCAGTGGCCTTGTCCGACCCTCGATCACCCCGGTACGCCATTCCTCTACAAAGGCAATAAGTTCGATACGCCGGACGGCAAAGGGCATCTGTTTGCCGCGCCGTGGCGTGCGCCGGCAGAAGTGCCGGACGCCGATTATCCGCTGGTGCTGTGCACCGTGCGTGAGGTGGGGCACTACTCCTGCCGCTCGATGACCGGCAACTGTGCGGCGCTACAGACCCTGGCGGATGAGCCGGGCTACGTGCAGATCAACCCACAGGATGCCCGGGCGCTGGGCATTCAGGATCAGCAACTTGTGTGGGTGGCGTCGCGCCGTGGCAAGGTGATCAGCCGTGCCGATGTCAACGAGCGCATCAACACCGGCAGCGTGTACATGACCTATCAGTGGTGGATTGGTGCCTGTAATGAACTGACCCAGGATAATCTCGATCCGATTTCCAAAACCCCGGAAACCAAGTATTGCGCGGTGAAGGTGAGCGCCATCGACGATCAGCGCTGGGCCGAAGATTACACGCAGACCACCTATCTCGACATGAAAAACCGGCTGCGCGATGCAGTGGTATGACAGGACTGAATGAGCAATAACGGCGTACTGATCCGTGTGCGCGGCAAGGTGCAAGGGGTGGGTTTCCGCCCCTTCGTCTGGCAGCTGGCGCAGCAGTTACATCTTTGTGGCGATGTCTGTAACGACGGGCACGGCGTCGAAATCAGGCTGTCTGGTGACGCCACGCGTTTTCTGAGCGACCTCTACCGCCACTGCCCGCCGCTGGCGCGCATTGACGATACCGAGGTCACCCCCTGGCAGTGGGACGACGCGCCCACGGCTTTCACTATTCGCCACAGCACCGGCGGCAGCATGGATACGCAGATTGTGCCGGACGCCGCCACCTGTCCGGCCTGTCTTGCGGAAATGAACGATCCTGCTGAGCGCCGCTATCGTTATCCCTTTATCAACTGCACCCACTGCGGCCCGCGGTTTACCATCATTCACGCCATGCCTTACGACCGCCCGTTTACCGTGATGCGCGCCTTCCCGCTGTGCGCGGCGTGCGCGGCGGAGTACCGCAATCCGGCGGATCGGCGTTTTCATGCTCAGCCGGTGGCCTGTGCAGCGTGCGGTCCGCAGCTTGAATGGCGGGCGGCGGGCGATCGTGCGGTGGGCGAGGCGGCGTTGCAGGCGGCGGTCACCATGCTGGCGGCGGGAAATATTGTCGCCATTAAGGGCCTTGGCGGTTTTCATCTCGCCGTTGACGCGCAAAACCCGCAGGCGGTGAGACGGCTACGGGAACGTAAACGCCGTCCGGCAAAACCGCTGGCGGTGATGATCCCTTATGGCTGCTGTGAGACGGCCGCAGCGCACCTGCAATCCGCCGCCGCGCCTATTGTGCTGGTGGCGAAAAGCGCACTGCCGGCATTGTGCGAGGCCATCGCGCCGTCGTTGCCGGAGGTCGGCGTGATGTGGCCCGCCAGCCCGCTCCAGCATCTGCTAATGCAGGCGCTGGAGCGTCCGCTGGTGATGACCTCCGGTAATCTCAGCGGCAGGCCACCCGCGCTTACCAACGACCAGGCGCTCAGTGACCTGGCGGGTATTGCCGACGGCTTTTTGCTGCATAACCGCGACATCGTGCAGCGTATGGACGACTCGGTGATGCGCGCCAGCGGCGAGATGCTGCGCCGGGCGCGTGGCTTTGTACCGGATGCGCTGCCACTGCCGCCGGGCTTTGATGCCGTGCCGCCGCTACTCTGTCTGGGCGCGGACATGAAAAATACTTTTTGCCTGCTGCGTGGCGATCGGGCGGTGCTGAGCCAGCATTTTGGCGATCTGACCGAGGACGGGGTAGAAACCCAGTGGCGCGCCGCCCTCGCACTGATGCAGAAAATCTACGACTTCACCCCACAGCAGGCGGTGTGTGACGTCCACCCCGGTTATCGTTCTACCCAGTGGGGCGAGGCGCTGGGTCTGCCGGTGAGCCACGTCCTGCACCATCATGCCCACGCGGCAGCTTGCCTGGCTGAACACCGCTGGCCGCGGGATGGCGGCGATGTCATCGCGCTGATCCTTGACGGTATCGGTATGGGCGAGAATGGTCAGCTATGGGGCGGGGAGTGCCTGCGGGTGAACTACCGCGAATGCGAGCATCTCGGCGGGTTACCGGCGGTAGCGCTGCCCGGTGGCGATCTGGCGGCAAGACAGCCGTGGCGCAATCTGCTGGCGCACTGCCTGGCCTTTGTGCCGGACTGGCAGCGTTATCCGCAAACCCGTGTGTTACAGAATAAAAACTGGCCGCTGCTGGCACGGGCGATAGCGCAGGGGATCCAGTCTCCGCGCGCGTCATCGTGCGGACGGCTGTTTGACGCCGTGGCCTGCGCACTGGGCTGCGCCCCGGAAAGCCTGAGTTACGAGGGCGAAGCGGCCTGTCAGCTGGAGGCGCTGGCAAGCGAATGTTCCGGTGTGGATCATCCGGTAATGTTTCAGCCAGAGGATTTGACAACATTCTGGCAGTCGTGGCTGGCGTGGGACGCCACGGCAGGCGAGAAAGCCTGGGCGTTTCATGATGCGCTGGCTAAAGGGCTGGCAACGCTGATGCGGCGCGAAGCGCAGAGGCGGGGGATCACGACGTTATGCTTTGGCGGCGGGGTGATGCACAACCGGCTGCTGGTGGCGCGCTTACGGCATTATCTGACGGATTTCCGGTTGCTGTTTCCGCAGGGGTTACCGGCGGGGGATGGGGGGATCGCCTTTGGGCAGGGGGTTATTGCCGCTGCACGTTTGTTGTAATGGGGGCTGTGGGGGTTGCGCTCTTTTCTGCTCTGACGAACGGCTTTAACACTTGGCGCACAGAGCGCGCACACTTCCAGATTATTTTATAAACCCGACATTGCGGTTCCTGTAAGTTCAAAAAAACTAACGCCACTCAGTCGCTATATAAAAAAAGCGATAATGACGCGAGGGGTTGAGTCCCCGCTGAAACCGGCGAGCCGGAGGCCGGATGACAAGGGCTGGCCGCCAGGGATGGCGGCCAGAGGCGAAATGAGGCAGGAGGCCGAATCGAGCCGACCGCGGGCAGACGGGCGGGAGGTGAGCGCAGTGCGCAGCACCGGTTTCGGTGCGGGGCCGCGGGGATTGCTAAGGGGGCCGCGGTGGCCCCCTTAGCACGTTCACCGTCAGCGGCGTCACGCCTGACGCGAAACGCAAAGTGAACGGAACATTCCACCAAACAGAACATTCCACTGAACGGAACACTCCACCAAACGGAACATTCCACCGAACAACAAACAAACCGTTACGCGTTCAGCGCCTTCAGCAATCCAAACGCTTCCTTCATCCGGTCTTCACTCACCACAAACGCACACAACTTCTCCCCCTCAAACCCCTTCGCCACCATCCCGTCCGGGCGCGCTTCGATCTGCCAGTGCAGATCCCCGCGCTGCGTCTCTCCCGCCAGATGCAGCGGCAGATCCGGCGTCTTCACTTTCACCAGCATCGGCGGCAGCGACAATGTTGCCTGCTGACCCAGCAACGTCTTCGCCAGCCACATCGCGCAGATCTGGATCGGTTGCAGGAACGGCAGTAGCTTGCCGTTGATCTCCGCGCAGTCACCCAGCGCATAAATATCCCCGACGCTGGTGCGTAACTGGCTGTCGACCACGATGCCGCGTCTGACGGCAATACCTGCCTGACTCGCCAGCGCCGTCTGCGGTTTCAGGCCGGTGGCGGCCACCACTGCATCCACCTCAAGGGTACGATCGCGGTCAAAGCGGGCCTGAATGCCCCCGGCGGTAGATTCCAGCCCAAGCAGCTGCGACTTCAGCAGCAGATGCACGCCGCTCTCCGTCAGGCGATGTTGCAGGCGGCTGCTCACTTCCGGCGGCATCAGCGAGGCGAGCACGCTGGCGGCGGTATCCACCAGCGTCACCGTTTTACCGGCGCGGTTAAAATCCATCGCCAGCTCAGAGCCAATCAGCCCGCCGCCGACGATCAATACGCGCTGCGCATCGCGCAGGGTCGCGCCGCACGCCAGATATTCCTGCTGACTGTTCAGCGTCAGCATCAGCTCGCTGCCCGGCACCGGCGGGACAAAGGCCGAGGCCCCTGTCGCCAGCACCAGCTTGTCGTAAAACCATTCCCGCTGCTGGCTTTTAACGCAGTGGTGGGTGGGGTCGATTTCCGTCACCCGTGTCTGCGGGAACAGACGCAAATTAAACTGTTCCGCAAACTCCCCCGCCGACTGGCGGGTGAGATCCTCAGCCGACTGACCGAGGCTGATCACGTGGCTGAGGTCTGGTTTGTTGTATTCGTCCATGCTGTCAGCGGCAATCAGCGTGACCGGAACCTGGGCGTCCTGTTTGCGGATATTTTTTACCAGCTGTCGGGCGGCGAAGCCCGAACCAATAATGACGATACCGTGATTCATTTTGCCTCCACTGCCAGCACATCAAACACGTCTTTACCGAGTGAACATTCCGGGCACAGGAAGTTGTCCGGCACCTCGTCCCACGGCGTGCCAGGGGCGACATCCTGCATCGGTTCGCCGGTGGCCGGATCGTAGATCCACTGGCAGACGCTGCACTGCATGCACGGGCCGAGGTCAGCGGCGGCAGGGGCGCTGACGCTTTCCTCCTGCGGTTCAACCGCCGGAGCCACGACGGCAGGCAGCGGGGTAAGCGCCCACTGACGGGCAATATCACGACCGTGCTGGCGGCAGATTTCCAGCGCATCAATATCCGGACGCCATTTGGCTTTCAGGCTGAGTGACATTTCAAAACCGGCATCCTGTAAACGGGTGGACAGGCGATCCACCGCGCCGCCGCTCCAGCCATGAGAACCAAAGGCGCTGGCACGTTTATTACGGAAGCGCAGCCCGGTTATCTCTTCCACCAGCCCGGCGATTTTCGGCATCATCACGTTATTCATGGTAGAGGTGCCCACCAGCACGCCTTTGGAGCGGAACACGTTGGTCAGCACGTCGTTTTTATCGCTGCGGGCGACGTTGAAGATTTTCACCGCCACGCGGGGGTCCACTTCGGTGATGCCCTGGGCGATGGCGTCGGCCATCATGCGGGTATTGTTCGACATGGTGTCGTAGAAAATGGTGATGCGATCTTCCTGATAATCCGCCGCCCATTTCAGGTACAGCTCAACGATTTGCGTCGGGTTATCACGCCATACCACGCCATGGGAGGTGGCGATCATATCCACCGGCAGATTGAACCCGAGGATTTCGGTGATTTTTGGCGTCACCAGGCGGCTGAACGGCGTCAGGATGTTGGCGTAGTAACGCTGGCACTGCTCAAACAGTTCCACCTGATCCACTTCGTCATTGAACAGATGTTCATCGCAATAGTGCTGACCGAAGGCATCGTTACTGAACAGCACCGCGTCGCCGGTCATGTAGGTCATCATGCTGTCCGGCCAGTGCAGCATCGGGGTTTCAACGAAGATCAGCTGTTTGCCGTTACCGATGTCCAGCGTGTCGCCGGTTTTCACCACGTTAAAGTTCCACTCCGGATGATGATGATGCCCGTTGATGGAATCAATAGCGTTATTGGTGCAGTAAATCGGCGTATCCGGGATGCAGGACATCAGCTCGGTCAGCGCACCCGCGTGGTCTTCTTCCGCATGGTTGATGATGATGTAATCAATATCTGCCAGATCGATTTCACCGCGCAGGTTCTGCACGAATTCCCGGCTGAATTTGTGGTCAACGGTGTCGATGAGCACGTTTTTCTCTTCGCGGATCAGATAGCTGTTATAGCTGCTGCCGCGCAGGGTTTTGTATTCGGTACCGTGAAAATCGCGCACTTCCCAGTCACGTTGTCCCACCCAGTGAATATTATTTTTTACATGAATAGTCATATTAACCTCAGCCACGCTGAATTTGAGAAAGATGACTGAGCTATATCAAGATGCGTGCCAGTTTTTTATTTTATTTAAAATCAATGACTTGATGGGTTTTTGGTAAAAGTGATTTGTCAAAATGACTATGCTTTTTATGGTCAATATGACACTATGCATTGTCAAAATGACTGTGAGGTAGATATGCGTTTTTCCGTGGAGGCGCTGGCGAAAATCGCCATTGAACTGCAAAGCGATATCGGTCATCAGGATCGCTTTTCCCGGCTGATCGCCACGCTGCGCCAGGTGTTGGGTTGCGACGCCTCGGCGCTGCTGCGCTATGAGGCGCACCAGTTTATTCCGCTGGCCATCGACGGGCTGGCGCAGGATGTGCTGGGGCGACGCTTTTCCCTTGCCGGACACCCACGCCTGGAGGCGATTGCCCGCGCCGGGGATGTGGTGCGCTTTCCCGCAGACAGCGATCTGCCCGATCCCTACGATGGCTTGATCCCCGGTCAGGAGAGCCTGAAAGTGCACGCCTGTCTGGGCCTGCCGCTGTTTGCCGGGCAGAAGCTGATTGGCGCGTTGACCCTTGACGGCATGGAGCCGGATCAGTTCGACGGCTTCAGCGACGAGGCTTTGCGTTTGATCGCTGCGCTGGTGGCCGGGGCGCTGAATAACGCACTGCTGATAGCCCAGCTGGAAAGTCAGAACGTGCTGCCTGCCGGTGAGAGCAACTTCACGCCGGAGCGCGGGCAGGAGATGATCGGCCTTGCCCCGGCGATGCAGCAGCTGAAAAAAGAGATCGATATTGTGGCCGCCTCGGATCTCAACGTGCTGATCAGCGGCGAAACCGGCACTGGCAAAGAGCTGGTAGCGAAAGCGATCCACAGCGGATCGCCACGGGCAGTGAATGCGCTGGTCTATTTAAACTGCGCGGCGCTACCGGAAAGCGTCGCCGAAAGCGAACTGTTCGGCCATGTGAAAGGGGCCTTTACCGGCGCGATCAGCAACCGCAGCGGTAAGTTTGAAATGGCCGATAACGGCACGCTGTTCCTCGATGAGATCGGCGAGCTGTCGCTGGCGTTACAGGCCAAGCTGCTGCGCGTATTGCAGTACGGCGATATTCAGCGTGTCGGGGATGATCGCAGTTTGCGGGTGGATGTGCGGGTGCTGGCCGCCACGAATCGCGATCTGCGTGAAGAAGTGCTGGCGGGGCGGTTTCGCGCCGATCTATTTCACCGCCTGAGCGTCTTTCCGCTATTTGTGCCGCCGCTGCGGGAGCGGGGCGAGGACGTGATCCTGCTGGCGGGCTATTTCTGCGAGCAGTGCCGGATGCGGCTGGGGCTGACGCAGGTGGTGCTAAGCCCCGGCGCGCGGGCACAGCTGCTGGCTTACGGCTGGCCCGGCAACGTGCGCGAGCTGGAACATGCCATTCATCGGGCGGTGGTGCTGGCGCGGGCGACGCGGGCAGGACAGGAGGTGGTGCTGGAAGCACATCACTTTGCTTTCAGCGATGAGGCCGCGCCTGCAACTCTGCCCGCAATCAGCGTGCCGGTGAACGAGGCCGCGCTGAACCTGCGTACGGCAACGGAGGATTTTCAGCGCCAGCTGATTGAGAATGCCCTGCGTGCTCACGACCATAACTGGGCGGCAAGCGCGCGGGCGCTGGAGATGGACGTCGCCAACCTGCACCGGCTGGCGAAGCGTCTGGGGCTGAAGGGCTAGAGAATGCCCGCCTGGTAGAAGTCCTGTAAGTTAATCGCGCCGGTGAGCACGCCGTTTTCATCCACGACCGGGGCGGCGGCGATTTTACGCTTCATCAGGATCTCTTTGGCATCAATGGCGCGGCTCTGCGCCTGTAGCGTGACGCCGCCCGGCGTCATGGCGTCACGTACCGCGGCGTCCAGCGTGCCGCCGCCCACCAGCCAGCGGCGCAGGTCGCCATCGGTAAACACCCCCTGAACTTTCTGCGCGCTGTCGCACACCGCCACCAGTCCCAGCCCGGTGCGGCTCAACTCAAGCATGGCGTCCATCACGCTGGTATCAAGTTGCACCTGTGGCAGAGCGTCGTCGGTACGTATCAGGTGATGCACCTTATTAAGCAGTCGTGCGCCCAGCGCCCCCGCCGGATGCGAGCGGGCGAAATCCTCTTCGTTAAAACCGCGCGCCTGCATCACCGCCATCGCCAGCGCATCGCCCATCATCAGCGTATTAACGGTGCTGGAGGTCGGCGCAAGGTGCATCGGGCAGGCCTCACGCTCCACCGAAATATCCAGCCAGGCTTTGGCGGCCAGCGCCAGCGGGGAGCGGGATTTACCGGTCATCGCCAGCAGCGCGACGCCTTTTTCTTCCAGCCGCGGAATGATCAGATCCAGCTCTTTTGCGGTACCGGAATAGGAGATAAACAGCAGCAGGTCGCGGCTTTCAATCATGCCCAGGTCGCCGTGCAGCGCTTCCGCCGGGTGCACAAAAAACGCCGGGGTACCGGTACTGGCGAGGGTGGCGGCAATCTTTTTACCAATATGCCCGGATTTACCGATGCCGGAGACAATCACTTTACCTTCACAGTGCAGAATGGCGCTGGCGACGCGGACGAAGTCATCCCCCAGGCGTTCCGGCAGACGGCTCGCTTCCTGTAATTCCAGCAACAGGGTCTGACGGGCGGTATTTAACAGCTGTTCACTCATGAATCTCTCCGGCAATAATCACGTCGATTCCTTTGTCTTCTAATGCCGCGCGGAATTCATCAGAAATCCCCGCGTCGGTGATCAGTTTGTCCACGCTCTCCAGGCTACAGACGATATTCGGGCTTTTGCGACCAAACTTTGATGAGTCGGCCATCAGGATCACTTCCCTGGCCGCGTTACACATGGCTTTGCTGACGGTGAATACTTCGTTAAAGGTGGTGACGCCCGCACTGAGATCGATGCCATCGGTTCCCATAAACAGCTTATCGAAGCTGAAATGTTCAAAAGCGTTCTCCGCCAGTTGACCGTGGAAGGAGGCGGATTTTTTACGGAAGGTGCCGCCCGGCATCAAAATAGTCTGCTCGTTGTCCAGCTCTGACAGGGCGTTAACGATGTGCAGGCTGTTGGTCATCACCGTGATGTTATTGAAATGGCTGAGCAGGGGCACCATTTGCAGCACCGTACTGCCTGCGTCGAGGATCAGCGAATCACCATCGTGAATAAATCCCACCGCCGTTTCGGCAATGCGCGCTTTCTGAGTGGTGTTGATCAGCGCTTTATGATCGATAGGGGGATCCGCATCGTCTTTGTTCAGCACGACGCCGCCATAGGTGCGGATCACGGTACCGGCATGTTCGAGGATCACCAGATCTTTGCGGATGGTGGTGCCGGTGGTATCAAACTGCTGCGCCAGTTCATCGACCGAACATTTACCCCGCTGATGCAGATGTTCGAGAATAGCGGCCTGGCGCTGACGTGGTTTCATAAGCGTGGATCCTGCGTGAAAGTGCGAAATGATAATTTCGCAAGCTAAAAGCGTTCACAACGAAATTACCCATGTTTCATTTTAAGCGCTAATGATAGAGCATTCTGACAGCGCGGATCATGGGGAAAGATCACATCAGGGTGTAATTTCTGCAATTTTGTCAGCGGTACGTGTAGCGTGGCTACTGAGCTGGTGGGTCTACTACCCCCATCAGCGGAACCTTTGTATTGACTACTTATTGTTGAGGTTGCGAGAAAAATTTACATTTGCGACGGACTGCACTTTCCAGATGTCCTTTTCCTTCACCATGCAATCAATGACGATATGATCCTGCTTCTTTCCAAAAGCAATATAGACATTAACGCACACGGGATCGGTATCACCTGCAATAGCAGAGACATTTTGTGGCCAGTCATCACCTATATCCTGAGCTTTCAGGAATAAATCTGCTTCGTAGAACTCTTCATCATCATAAGCGGGATCTTGAGTACGCCTTAGCTTTTGCAGCGTTTCAGTTGTTACATAATTATCAATTTTCTGGTCATCATTAACGGGGGATTTATCCTGAGCAATCTGATTAACATACCAGCTATTAAAATTTACAGCCTGTGTGACGGGATCGTTAGAATTTGCTATAGCCGAAGATGACATAAGAGCCAGGAGCAGTAATTTTTTCATATTAGTAATGCCTGTAAATTGTTATTTTTGGTTGCAGTTCCCTGTAGCGTGGTCCTGGGTACAGACTGCGCTGAACGAAATCCGAATACCATGTTCCTGAACCATCATAAATACAGGCGTGTCCATACTGATGGGCCCCGGGCAATGCGTCAATTATCGCAACATCACCTTCAATCGCTGTGCCATAAACTTTAGTAAAGCCAGCCCTCTCAAGGGCGCGTCCAAAATCTTTGGCGTCTGCACCTTCAATTTTTACGCCGCCTGCGCGAATGGCAGCGGCAACTGCCCGTGCACAATGCCCGCCACTTTTTTGATGCGCATGTCTGCGGGCGTAAGAAACAGCTTCATACTTATTCCATGACATATCGTTTATTCCTTTCCAGAGAAAGCAGAAGGACGATACGCTTTATTTATTTGATTGTTTGTAATTTACAGAAAATATAAATTAACAGATATCGGAGATAGATATAATTTATATTAAAATATTCATTAGCTTTATATGACACCACGTTTCATTGCGACATTCTTTCGCAAGCTAAAAGCGTTCACAACGAAATTACCCATGTTTCATTTTAAGCGCTAATGATAGAGCATTCTGACAGCGCGGATCATGGGGAAAGATCACATCAGGGTGTAATTCATCAAGATGTTTGCCGGTGAGCGCGGCAATTTTTAACGGTCTGGTGAAGACCGTTAGTCCTTTCATCAATAAGCTGTCCGTCACACGCAGCTGCTCATCCAGTGCAACGGCGATGATCACGCGGGGCTGGAAGCGCCCACCCGCGCGTCCGACACCGACCCGGCCACGCTGGCACAACTGCTCAAAGGCGCGGTTAAACTGGCGGATCTGCCAGCCGCCCAGTGCCAGCTGGACGATCCAGGCGAGGGCGGCGAGGGTGATGAGTGTCGTTACCATAATGACTCCTTAATTGCCGGGTGGCGGCTACGATTTTATCCCTTTCATGCCGGGAGGTAGCCCCGGTAAGCGCAGCGCCACCGGGGAATGAACTCAGAACATCACCTGACCGCCGGTGATATTTATCGACTGCCCGGTGCAGTAAGAGGCTTTCGGGCTGGCGTAAAACAGCAGCAGATTGAGCACATCCTGATAATCGCAACCGCGCCTGAGCGGGACCTTATCTATATAGTGCTGCTCCACGTTTTCGGCGGGAATGCCGAGCTTGCTGGCATATTGCGGGATCAACGACTGGAACATCGGTGATTTCAGCAGGTTGCCGAGCATCAGCGAATGCACGGTAATGCCGTATTCCGCCAGATCCAGCGCCAGTGACTGGGTCAGCCCCACGCCGCCAAACTTGGCGGCGCTGTAGCCCGAGTTGTGCTTGCTGCCCACTTTGCCGGATTTCGAGTTGATCTGGATGATGCGTCCGGCGATGCCGTCGCGGATCATCAGGCGCGAAAACTCCCGGGCGCAGAGGAAATAACCCACCAGATTTACCTGCAATGAGCGATCAAAATCCCCCAGTTCGACGTCGCTGATAAACGCTGCTTTGGCGATCCCCGCGCTGTACACCAGCAAATCCACGCGACCAAAAATCTCGTCTACGCCTCTTGAGAGTGCCAGCACGCTCTGTTCGCTGGTGGCATCGGCCCCGAAACCATACGCCTTACCTTCGCCGAACTCGGCATTGATCTGCTGTGCGATGCTGGCGGCTTTATCACTCTGAATGTCCACCACAGCAACGCGATAACCCTCTGCGGCCAGCCCACGGCACAGGAACGCCCCTAAGGTTTGTCCTCCGCCAATGACAACGGCAACCTGATCCATACTTTTCTCCTCAACTACGCAGTAAATTTTAAGATGCAACCCGGCTGGATCGCCGAGGGTACCGGCCCGGCGACGTGTACCGTACCGGGATATTCCGCCTCACGTTCCCCGTCAAACCGCAGGGTGATATGGCCCAGCTCGCGCAGGTTTGCTTCGGCCACCGCGCCCACGGCGGTCACGGGATAGCGCTGCGCGCCCAGCTCGAACACCGCGCCGGGTTGCAGGCTGCCGTGCATGTCGCCGTGGCAATGAATGAAACAGAAGGCCTGAATGTCGGCAGGCGCACCCTCGCGAAAGGTGATCAGCATCTGCTCGTCCAGCGCCTCTGCTGCACTGTCGCCGATATGGGTGATGGTGGTCTGGTAGATCACGGACATCGTGTATGACCTCTTATTGATAGATGAAACCTGAAGCAAACCAGGCGATGAGCACGGTGGGCGCACCGGTAAGAAAGCGGCTGACCAGCACGGAAGGGACGCCGACGCGTACCGTGTCCTGGCGCGCTTCCGCCAGCGACAGGCCGACCGGAATGAAGTCGCACGCCGCCTGGGCGTTAATTGCGAATAGGGCGGGCAGGGCCAGATGCGGCGGGATGTGCCCGAGGCCAATCTGCACGCCGATCAATACGCCAATCACCTGCGCGATCACCGCACCGGGACCGAGGAACGGTGACAGCAGCGGGAAAGAGCAGATCAACGCCAGCGTGACCAGTCCCAGCGGCTGGCTGGCGAGCGGAGCCAGACCGTGGGCGATCCAGTCCCCGAGCCCCGACGCCATGATGATGCCGATCAGCGCCGCCACGAACGCCATAAATGGCAGGATAGTTTTCAGCACCGTATCAATGGTGTCGCGCCCGGCCTGAAACAGCACTGCCACTGCCGAGCCCATCCCCATACCGACCTTCGCCAGCAGGCCGTCGCTCTGCTCGGTGATCTTCTTGCTGGTGTCATAATCCCGCGGCGCGGGATTTGGCGTCGTCGCCTGCTCGTGGCGGATGTTCTCCACTTTGACGCCGGAGACGTAAATGTCCTCGGTGATGTATTGCGCCAGCGGGCCGGACTTGCCGGTGGCGTGGATATTCACCGTCGGGATACGGCGTTTCGGGTAGATCCCGCAGCGCAGCGTGCCGCCGCAGTCGATCACCGCCACGCCGATCTCGTCTTCCGGCGGTTCACCCTCCTTGAAACCGTCCACCGCCTGCCAGCCGGTGAGCTGCGCCAGCGTATCGACGATCGCCGGGCGCGTTCCGGCGGTGATATAGACGATTTTTTTCGGCGTGGTGGTATCAATCATCAGCGGACCGCCCCAGCCGCCGGTGCCTTTTTCAATCACAATGCGCGTCATGATGTTGCTCCTGCCAGGCGGACGGTTTGCTCCAGTTGAATACCCATTTTCTTCTCAAAAATGGCGGTGGTGAGGTCAGTGACCCAGCCGCGAAAGAAGTTGGTGACGAGGCCGACCAGCAGGTAGCTCACCGCCAGTGGACCGAGGGGGAGACCCAGCGTGGTAAGACCGCTGGCGATACCCAGATAGACAAACAGCTCGCCGGGGTTGATGTGCGGGAACAGGCCGTTCATTGAGTGGCAGCTATAGGACGCGGCGGCGTAGTAGCTCGGTTTATATTTTTCCGGCATAAAACGGCCAAGGCTGAGCGTCATCGGATTGCAGAATACAAAGGTGCCGACCAGCGGCAACAGCAGATAACGCGTTACGGGATTACCGGCGCAACGCTGTGCCAGCTTTTCGATACGTTGCTGACCGATAAAGTTAATCAGCGCGTTCATGATCACCAGCAAACTGATCAGCAACGGCAAAATGCCCGTCACCATGCTGGTAAATACCTCGCCACCTTTCTGAAACAGCCCGATAAACCACTCGGCACCGTGCGTGATGGTTTCGATCATTTCTCTCTCCTCCAGGGTTGGGTCTTTTGTGGCGCTAATAATAATCACTTTGAAAGGTTTAAAAGTGTTAAACAGATCTCATTGTGAAAGATAAATTAATCAAAATGAAAGATTTTGCGAGATGGAGGGGGTTTTAACGTTCATTTTGCAAGGTTTTAACGTGCGGAAGGATTATGTTGCCTGGACTTCTCTTTGCCGCTTCCTTGTGAAGAGGAAGATGCTTTACCATAATTCCCTCTCGCCGAATTCGTTATGTTTATATGGATGCCCCATGTTTAAGCGTCGTTACGCAGCTCTTTTACCTGTGCTGGTCCTGCTTTCTGCCTGTAGCAGTAAACCAAAAACCTCTCAGGCGCCCGCCACAGCGGGCACGCCGCCGTCCGGTGGATTCCTGCTGGAGCCGCAGCATAATATGCTCAATCCGGCCGGCGATTTTGCCAACAACCCGGCGGCTGAACAGTTCATCGATATGATGGTGAGCAAACACGGTTTTGACCGTCAGCAGCTGCACGAGATCCTCTCGCAGGCGAAGCGCCTCGATTCCGTGCTGCGTCTGATGGATCGCCAGGCGCCGACCGCCAGCGTACCGACAGGGCCAACCGGCGCCTGGCTGCGCTATCGCAAACAGTTCATCACGCCGGATAACGTGCAAAACGGCGTGGCGTTCTGGGATCAGTATGAAGATGCGCTGAATCGCGCGTGGCAGGTGTATGGCGTGCCGCCGGAAATCATCGTCGGCATTATCGGTGTGGAAACCCGCTGGGGCCGCGTGATGGGTAAAACCCGCATCCTGGATGCGCTGGCAACCCTGTCATTCGCGTATCCGCGCCGGGCCGCCTATTTCTCCTCTGAGCTGGAAACCTTCCTGTTGATGGCGCGCGATGAAAGCGACGATCCGCTCGATTTGAAAGGTTCTTTTGCGGGCGCGATGGGCTACGGCCAGTTTATGCCGTCCTCCTATAAAGAGTATGCCGTTGATTTTAATGGCGACGGACACATTAACCTGTGGGATCCGGTGGATGCCATCGGCAGTGTGGCAAACTACTTCAAAGAGCATGGCTGGGTGAAAGGCGACCTGGTGGCGGTACCTGCGAATGGCCAGGCACCGGGGCTGGCAAACGGCTTCAAAACCAAATACAGCATTGCGCAGCTGGCGGCGGCAGGCTTAACGCCGCAACAATCGCTGGGCGATCATCAGGAAGCGAGTTTGTTGCGTCTGGATGTCGGCACCGGCTATGAATACTGGTACGGCTTACCTAACTTCTACGCGATCACCCGTTACAACCACAGCACGCACTATGCGATGGCGGTCTGGCAACTGGGCCAGACGGTGGCGCTGGCGCGTATTAAGTAATCACGATAAAGGCCAGCGCCCGCTGGCCTTTTTTCTGAAGCCCCCTCGTAAAATCGACCTCTCGCCCCCACCTTTGATGAGAAGATGCTATCTTGTCTGCCATGTTTTTATTCACTTACGGGAGTCATGATGACAGACAGTGAATTGATGCATTTGAGCGAGCGCATCGGGCAGGCGTTAAACGCGCGCGGGGCGACCGTGACCACGGCGGAATCCTGTACTGGCGGCTGGGTGGCGAAAGTCATCACCGATATTGCCGGCAGCTCCGCCTGGTTTGAGCGGGGATTTGTCACTTACAGTAATGAGGCAAAATCGCAGATGATCGGCGTTAAACCCGCCACGCTGGAACAGCATGGTGCGGTGAGCGAGCCGGTGGTGGTTGAGATGGCCATTGGCGCGATCAAAGCCGCCCGCGCAGACTATGCGATTTCCATCAGCGGCATCGCCGGACCGGATGGCGGCACGGCCTCCAAGCCTGTCGGTACCGTGTGGTTTGGCTTTGCCAGCGCCGCAGGCGAGGGCATCACCCGCTGTGAATGCTTTAGCGGCGACCGCGAAAACGTGCGGCGTCAGGCCACGGCGTATGCCCTGCAAACGCTATGGCAACAATTTCTACAAAACACTTGATACTGTATGAGTATACAGTATAATTGCCGCAACAGTTAAGAATTCCCGGTTGAGCACCACCTGCTTTACCCGGCATGACAGGAGTAATAATGGCTATCGACGAAAACAAACAGAAAGCGTTGGCGGCAGCACTGGGCCAGATCGAAAAGCAATTCGGTAAAGGCTCCATCATGCGCCTGGGTGAAGACCGTTCCATGGATGTGGAAACTATCTCCACCGGTTCGCTTTCTTTAGACATTGCACTGGGCGCAGGCGGCTTGCCGATGGGCCGTATCGTAGAAATCTACGGGCCGGAATCCTCAGGTAAAACCACCTTAACGCTGCAGGTGATTGCCGCAGCACAGCGCCAGGGTAAAACCTGTGCGTTTATCGATGCCGAGCATGCGCTGGACCCTGTCTACGCACGTAAGCTGGGTGTGGATATTGATAACCTGCTGTGTTCTCAGCCGGATACCGGTGAGCAGGCGCTGGAAATCTGTGACGCACTGGCGCGTTCAGGTGCTGTAGACGTGCTGGTGGTTGACTCCGTTGCCGCGCTGACCCCGAAAGCCGAAATCGAAGGCGAAATCGGTGACTCTCACATGGGCCTCGCGGCACGTATGATGAGCCAGGCAATGCGTAAGCTGGCGGGTAACCTGAAACAGTCCAACACGCTGCTGATCTTCATCAACCAGATCCGTATGAAAATTGGTGTGATGTTCGGTAACCCGGAAACCACCACCGGCGGTAACGCGCTGAAATTCTACGCCTCTGTGCGTCTCGACATCCGCCGTATTGGTGCGGTGAAAGAGGGCGATAACGTAGTGGGCAGTGAAACCCGCGTGAAGGTTGTGAAGAACAAAATCGCCGCGCCGTTCAAACAGGCTGAATTCCAGATCCTCTACGGCGAAGGGATTAACTTCTACGGCGAGCTGGTTGACCTGGGCGTGAAAGAGAAGTTCATCGAGAAAGCAGGTGCATGGTACAGCTATAACGGTGAGAAGATTGGTCAGGGTAAAGCGAACGCAACGACCTGGCTGAAAGAGAACCCGGAAACGGCGAAGGAAATTGAGAAGAAGGTGCGTGACACCCTGCTCAGTAATCCTGATTCCAAGCCTGATTTCACCGTTGATGACAACGATGAACACGCCAAAGAAGGCAACGAAGATTTCTGATAATCTTATGTAACCGATAAAAAGGGCTGCTTATGCAGCCCTTTTGCTATTTCATCCCCAGCAGGAGTGCTATGTCTGATTCTGATACTACGCCCCGTCGTTCTGCCTACGCCCGGTTACTGGATCGGGCGATGCGTATCCTCGCCATGCGCGACCACAGCGAACAGGAGTTTCGCCGCAAACTCACCGCCCCCATTATGACCAAAACCGGCCCGGAACCGGTGGCTGCCAGCGAAGACGATATTAATAACGTCGTCAACTGGTGCTTTGAAAACCGCTACCTTGATGATGATCGTTTTGCCCGCCAGTTTATTGCCAGCCGGGGCCGCAAAGGTTACGGCCCCTCGCGCATCAGTCAGGAACTCAACCAGAAAGGCATTGGCCGCGAAGCGGCGCAGGCAGCAATGCGGGAATGCGACATTGACTGGACGGCGATGGCCCGCGAGCAGGCATACCGTAAATATGGCGAGCCGCTGCCCACGGCCTTTGCCGATAAAGTGAAAGTGCAGCGATTTCTGATGTACCGCGGCTTTATGATGGAAGATATTCAGGCGTTGTGGCGAAATTTTGATGATTGACTGCATACGGGATTTTACTTCGCAGTAAAGAAAACTTATCTTATTCCCACTTTTTCCGGTAGTTGGCGGCGGTCCGTAAGCCGTCAACTGCTGGCTACGATAATACGTTAGCTTGATTCCAGGATAATTATGAGCAAGAGCACCGCTGAGATCCGTCAGGCGTTTCTCGATTTTTTCCATAGTAAGGGCCACCAGGTAGTTGCCAGCAGCTCCCTGGTACCAAATAACGACCCGACTCTGCTGTTTACCAACGCCGGGATGAACCAGTTCAAGGACGTGTTCCTTGGTCTCGACAAGCGTAATTATTCCCGCGCGACCACCTCGCAGCGCTGCGTGCGTGCGGGCGGTAAACACAACGACCTGGAAAACGTCGGTTACACCGCACGTCACCATACTTTCTTCGAAATGCTGGGTAACTTCAGCTTCGGCGATTACTTTAAACACGAAGCCATTCAGTTCGCATGGGAACTGCTGACCGGTGAAAACTGGTTTGCCCTGCCGAAAGAGCGTTTGTGGGTGACCGTGTACGCGACTGACGACGAAGCGTACGACATCTGGGAAAAAGAAGTCGGCATTCCGCGCGAACGTATCATCCGCATTGGTGATAACAAAGGCGCACCTTACGCTTCTGATAACTTCTGGCAGATGGGTGACACCGGTCCGTGCGGCCCGTGCACCGAGATTTTCTACGATCATGGCGATCACATCTGGGGTGGACCTCCGGGCAGCCCGGAAGAAGACGGCGACCGCTACATTGAGATCTGGAACATCGTCTTTATGCAGTTCAATCGCCAGGCCGATGGCACCATGGAACCGTTGCCGAAGCCGTCTGTGGATACCGGGATGGGGCTTGAGCGCATCGCCGCGGTACTGCAGCATGTGAATTCTAACTACGATATCGATCTGTTCAGCAAGCTCATCGCAGCTGTCGCAAACGTAACCGGCGCGACGGATTTGAGCAACAAATCGCTGCGCGTGATTGCCGACCATATTCGCTCCTGTGCCTTCCTGATTGCGGATGGCGTACTCCCATCGAATGAAAACCGTGGCTACGTGCTGCGCCGCATCATTCGTCGCGCAGTTCGTCACGGCAACATGCTGGGCGCGAAAGATACCTTCTTCTACAAACTCGTGGGTCCGCTGATCGCGGTAATGGGCGCGGCAGGTGAAGATCTGCAACGCCAGCAGGCGCAGGTTGAGCAGGTACTGAAAACCGAAGAAGAGCAGTTCGCGCGTACGCTGGAGCGTGGTCTGGCGCTGCTGGACGAAGAGCTGTCGAAGCTGACCGGCGATACGCTGGACGGTGAAACGGCCTTCCGTCTGTACGATACCTACGGCTTCCCGGTGGATTTGACCGCCGATGTGTGCCGCGAGCGTAATCTGAAAGTTGACGAAGCGGGCTTCGAAGCCGCAATGGAAGAGCAGCGCCGTCGCGCGCGTGAATCCAGCGGTTTTGGTGCTGACTACAATGCGATGATCCGCGTTGATGGCAGCACAGAATTCAAAGGCTACGACAGTCTGGAACTGACGGCGAAAGTGACCGCGCTCTTTGTGGATGGTAAAGCGGTGGATACCCTCGCGGCCGGTCAGGACGCGGTAGTGGTGCTGGATAAAACGCCTTTCTACGCTGAATCCGGCGGTCAGGTTGGCGATAAGGGCGAGCTGAAAGGTAATGGCTTCACCTTTACCGTAAGCGATACGCAGAAGTACGGTCAGGCGATTGGTCACCAGGGCAAACTGGCGTCCGGTGTGCTGAACGTGGGCGATGGCGTAAAAGCGGAAGTTGATGAAGCACGCCGCGCACGTATCCGTCTGAACCACTCGGCGACGCACCTGATGCACGCTGCACTGCGCGAAGTACTGGGTACGCATGTGGCGCAGAAAGGCTCGCTGGTTAACGATAAGATCCTGCGCTTTGACTTCTCGCATTTCGAAGCGATGAAACCGTCCGAAATCCGTGCGGTCGAAGATCTGGTGAATGCGCAAATCCGCCGTAACCTGCCGATCGAAACCAATATCATGGAACTTGAAGCCGCGCGCGCGAAGGGCGCAATGGCGCTGTTCGGCGAGAAATATGATGACCACGTGCGCGTGCTGAGCATGGGCGATTTCTCAACCGAGCTGTGCGGCGGGACTCATGCTTCACGTACCGGTGATATTGGCCTGTTCCGCATTGTGTCTGAATCAGGCACTGCCGCAGGTGTGCGTCGTATCGAAGCGGTAACCGGCGAAGGCGCGATTGCCAGCCTGCATGCTGAAAGCGACCAGCTACATGACATCGCGCAGTTGCTGAAGGGCGACAGCCAGAACCTGGGCGAGAAAGTGCGCAGCGTGCTGGATAAAACGCGTCAGCTTGAAAAAGAATTGCAGCACCTGAAAGAACAACAGGCTGCCCTGGAGAGCGCAAGCTTGTCCGGCAAAGCCGAAGAAATCAATGGCGTGAAGCTGCTGGTGAGTGAGCTGGCTGGCGTTGAGCCGAAGATGCTGCGTACCATGGTCGACGATCTGAAGAATCAGTTAGGTTCTACTATAATCGTGCTGGCTACGGTTGCAGAGGGTAAGGTTTCTCTGATTGCGGGTGTGTCTAAGGATGTGACCGACCGCGTGAAAGCAGGGGAACTGGTAGGAATGGTAGCCCAACAAGTGGGGGGCAAAGGGGGCGGTCGACCGGATATGGCGCAAGCCGGCGGTACTGATGCGTCAGCGCTTCCCGCAGCACTGGCCAGCGTTAAAGGCTGGGTAAGTGCGAAGCTGTAAATAACGAAAAAGCGCAGGCAAATGCCATGACTCAGGTTGTGGCATTTTTGCCACTACGCTTTTGATAACGATAAAGTCAGGTTGAAGTTGTGTAGATCGGCTAAACTTACGTTTAACAGAAAGTAATAGTGCTGATAGCTGTCGCTTCAGAGGTTTGTCATCACGTACTTTTTTGACGTTATATGATGGATAATGCCGGGATACAGAGAGACCCGACTCTTTTAATCTTTCAAGGAGCAAAGAATGCTGATTCTGACTCGTCGAGTTGGTGAGACCCTCATGATTGGGGATGAGGTCACTGTGACTGTTTTAGGCGTTAAGGGCAACCAGGTACGTATTGGGGTCAATGCTCCTAAAGAAGTGTCTGTTCACCGTGAAGAAATCTACCAGCGTATCCAGGCTGAAAAATCGCAACAGTCCAGCTATTGATATTATCGCGTCTCGCCTCCCGGCGAGGCGCGGTTCGTCCCTGCAATACTCCTCCTTTTTCGTGACACTGATATTTCCTTTTCCCTTCGCACGTTCAAATTCTTTCGCTTTTCCTTCTTTTTTATCGATACAGGTACGTATGACGCCTGCCAGTTTCACCGTCAAAGGCGGATAAAAGCTGCTGATAAAACATCCTTTTTGGGCTTTTTACCGCCTAATTGCCTGCGAAGTGTGCAATCGATTCAGGGGTGGGAAAAATTGTTTGACTTATAAGTCCCAGAAAGTAATATGTGCGCCACGCAGCGACGATGAGCAGAAACAAGTTCTTCGAAGCACTCGCAAGAGGCGTGTGGTGAGGTGGCCGAGAGGCTGAAGGCGCTCCCCTGCTAAGGGAGTATGCGGTCAAAAGCTGCATCCGGGGTTCGAATCCCCGCCTCACCGCCATTTTGCATCCGTAGCTCAGCTGGATAGAGTACTCGGCTACGAACCGAGCGGTCGGAGGTTCGAATCCTCCCGGATGCACCATCTTCATCAGTGTTGCGGCATGATGAGTGACATTGAGTCAGCAGTACCTTAGTAATTCCGATGCATCCGTAGCTCAGCTGGATAGAGTACTCGGCTACGAACCGAGCGGTCGGAGGTTCGAATCCTCCCGGATGCACCATCTCTTTTGATTGTTTCAGTAACAGTCAAGGCAGTACCTTAGTAATTCCCGATGCATCCGTAGCTCAGCTGGATAGAGTACTCGGCTACGAACCGAGCGGTCGGAGGTTCGAATCCTCCCGGATGCACCATCTTCGTCAGTGTTGCGGCATGATGAGTGACACTGAATCAGCAGTACCTTAGCAATTCCCGATGCATCCGTAGCTCAGCTGGATAGAGTACTCGGCTACGAACCGAGCGGTCGGAGGTTCGAATCCTCCCGGATGCACCATACTTCGTATCCCCTCAGTCTAAAAATTTCCCAATATTCTCCTTGCGCTGCCAGCGACAAAAATCCTTGTTTACGTTACAGTATCCTTCTGTTATCCGGTTGTGAGAACGCGATGTACGAACGTTACAGTGGACTAATTTTTGATATGGATGGCACCATCCTGGATACGGAACCTACGCACCGTAAAGCCTGGGACGACGTTCTTGGTCGCTACGGTCTGCGCTATGATTTGCAGGCGATGATTGCCCTTAACGGCTCTCCGACCTGGCGTATCGCGCAGTCTGTTATCGAATATAATCAGGCCGATCTTGATCCGCATCTGCTGGCGCAGGAAAAAACCGCTGCTGTGAAGTCTATGCTGCTCGATGGCGTGCGTCCGTTGCCGCTGGTTGAGGTGGTTAAAGCGTGGCATGACCGTCGTCCGATGTCTGTCGGTACCGGCAGCGAAAGCGCGATTGCCGAAGCATTACTTACCCATCTGGGCCTGCGGCACTATTTTAGCGCCGTGGTCGCCGCCGATCACGTCACGCATCATAAACCTGCCCCGGACACCTTTTTACGCTGTGCTGAGCTGATGGGCGTCCCGCCCACCGAGTGCGTGGTGTTTGAAGACGCTGATTTCGGCATTCAGGCTGCACGTGCGGCTGGCATGGACGTTGTGGACGTGCGCGTATTGTGAGTGACGGTCTGTCACTCTTCTCATTGTTTGCCAGCAGTTTTCTCAGCGCCACGTTATTACCGGGCAATTCTGAGGTGCTGCTGGTCGCCTTACTTCTTTCTGGCGTGAGTCATCCCTGGCTGCTGGTATTAATAGCAACAATGGGTAATAGCCTTGGAGGGCTGACTAACGTTATCCTTGGTCGCTTCTTTCCGCTGCGTAAAACCTCACGCTGGCAGGAAAAAGCCACAGGTTTTCTCAATCGTTATGGCGCAGCCGCGCTATTATTGAGCTGGATGCCTGTTATTGGTGATTTGCTGTGCCTGCTGGCGGGATGGATGCGCATCTCGTGGGGGCCAGTTATCTTTTTTTTATGCCTTGGTAAGGCGTTGCGCTATGTTGTTATCGCTTTCGCAACGCTTCAGGGCATGACGTGGTGGCACTAATTGCATTGCTGGCCTTAAATCGTCAACCATTACAATTATGCTGTGTAGAAATGATTTCGACAGGCGGGAGGTCAATTTGATCCCGGACGTATCACAGGCGCTGTCCTGGCTGGAAAACCACCCTCAGGCACTGAAGGGGATCCAGCGCGGGCTGGAGCGCGAAACGCTGCGCGTTAATGCAGATGGCAGTCTGGCGACTACCGGACATCCGGAGCAGCTCGGTTCAGCGCTGACACATAAATGGATCACGACTGATTTCGCGGAAGCGTTGCTGGAGTTTATTACTCCGGTCGATGGCGATATTGATCATATGCTGACGATCATGCGCGATGTTCATCGCTATACCGTGCGTCATCTTGGCGATGAACGGCTATGGCCGTTGAGTATGCCCTGTTACATTGAGAACGGGCAGGACATCGAACTGGCGCAGTATGGCAGCTCAAATATAGGTCGTCTGAAAACGCTCTACCGTGAAGGGTTGAAAAACCGCTACGGTGCGCTGATGCAGACCATTTCCGGCGTGCATTACAATTTCTCGCTGCCGATGGCCTTCTGGCAGGCAAAATGCGGTGAAACGGATAAAGAGGCGATTTCGGCGGGATATTTCCGTTTGATCCGCAACTACTACCGTTTCGGCTGGGTGATCCCGTACCTGTTTGGCGCGTCACCGGCGATTTGCCCGTCGTTCCTGCAGGGTAAGCCGACGTCGCTGCCGTTCGAGAAAACCGATAACGGCATGTACTATCTGCCGTATGCTACATCGCTGCGTTTAAGCGACCTCGGCTACACCAATAAGTCCCAGAGCAACCTCGGTATCACCTTTAACGAACTGAACGAGTACGTGGCGGCGCTGAAAAGGGCGATCAAAACGCCGTCTGAAGAGTACGCGAAACTGGGTCTGACGAAAGACGGCAAGCATCTGCAAATCAACACCAACATTTTGCAGATCGAAAACGAGCTTTATGCGCCGATCCGCCCGAAACGCGTCACCCGCAGCGGGGAAACGCCGTCGGATGCCTTACTGCGTGGCGGCATTGAATACATTGAAGTGCGCTCGCTGGACATCAACCCGTTCTCACCGATTGGCGTGGATGAGCAACAGGTGCGCTTCCTTGACCTGTTTATGGTCTGGTGCGTGCTGGCGGATGCGCCGGAGATGAGCAGCGACGAGCTGCTGTGTACGCGCACCAACTGGAACCGCGTCATCCTTGAAGGGCGTAAGCCTGGCCTGACGCTGGGTATCGGCTGTGAAACAGCGCAGTACCCGCTGGCGCAGGTCGGCAAAGATTTGTTCCACGATCTGAAACGCGTCGCGCAAACCCTCGATGGTATTGACGGCGGTGATGCGTATGCGAAAGTATGTGATGAACTGGTCGCCAGCTTTGACGATCCTGAACTGACCTTCTCGGCGCGTATTCTGCGTTCGATGATTGATAACGGGATTGGCGGCACGGGTAAATCACTGGCTGCGCAGTATCGCGATATGCTGCGTGAGGAGCCGCTGGAAATTCTCAAAGAAGAAGATTTCAGCAAAGAGCATGATGCATCGTGGGCGCGGCAGCGGGAAGTGGAAGCGGCAGATACGGAGTCGTTTGAAGCACTGCTGGCACGACACGCCTGATACAAAAGAAAAAGGCCACATTTCTGTGGCCAAATATTCATCTCTGAAAACAGGGATGATGATAACAAATGCGCGTCTTTCATATATTCAGACTCGCGGTTGTTCGAAGAGTTCCGTTTATTTTAAAAAAAATCACTCCGGAGGTGACAAGATGCCATTGTTGGATAGTTTCACTGTCGATCATACCCGTATGGAAGCGCCTGCTGTTCGCGTTGCCAAGACCATGAACACGCCGCATGGCGACACCATTACCGTTTTCGATCTGCGTTTTTGCATTCCGAACCAGGAAGTGATGCCGGAAAAAGGTATCCACACCCTGGAGCACCTGTTTGCCGGTTTCATGCGCGATCACCTGAACGGTAACGGTGTTGAGATCATCGACATTTCCCCGATGGGCTGCCGTACCGGTTTCTACATGAGCCTGATTGGTACGCCGGACGAGCAGCGCGTGGCGGATGCCTGGAAAGCGGCGATGGCCGACGTGCTGAAGGTGAAAGAGCAGAACCAGATCCCGGAACTGAACGTCTACCAGTGCGGCACCTACCAGATGCACTCGCTGGAAGAAGCGCAGGAAATCGCGCGTCATATTCTGGATCGCGACGTGCGTGTGAACAGCAACGACGAGCTGGCGCTGCCGAAAGAAAAACTGCAGGAACTGCACATCTAGTTTTCGGTCAGTGACGTATAAAAAAAGCCAGTTCAGATGAACTGGCTTTTTTATTTGCCGGATGGTCGCTTATCTTGCCGGGTGGCGCGTTGCTTACCCGGCCTACACCTACAAAGCGTAGGCCCGGCAAGCAACGCGCCGCCGGGCAAAACCGCACAAAACAAAATAACATCAATGCGCGCCGCCACCACCACCGGCACCGAACGGCGGTCTGGCAAACCACACCAGGCTTAACAGCAGAAGGAAAATCCCGGCGGAGATCCAGAAAATCTCATTCGCCGAAATAATCAGCCCCTGGTTAGTGATCTGCTGGGCGATCCACCCGGACGCCTGCTGCTGCGACATGCCCATTCCCTCAAGCTGCCCATAAATTTGCTGGGTGTTCGCATTATAGGGATTCACCGACTCGGTCAGCTGCGCATGATGCATCGACTCGCGGCTGGTCCACAGCGTCGTGGTAATCGACGTCCCAATTGACCCTGCCAGCGTACGCGTAAAGTTCGACAAACTCGACGCCGCCGCCAGCCGCTCAGGCGGCAGACCGGAGAGCGTAATGGTCGTCAGCGGCATAAAGAAGCAGGCGACCGCAAAGCCCTGAATAAACTGCGGCCACGCCGACGCGCCAAAGTCCATGCCCGGCTCAAAGGTATACGCGCGCCAGTAGAAGCACACCGCATACATGATGAAGCTGAAGGTCACCAGACGGCGCATATCCAGCTTATGAGCAAAGCGGCCGATAATGGGCGACAGGATCACCGGGATAATGCCGACCGGCGCGGACGCCAGCCCCGCCCAGGTTGCCGTGTAGCCGTATACCTCCTGCAACAGCTGCGGCAACAACACGATTGCGCCGAAGTAGAGCATATAGGCAAGGCTGATACACAGACAGCCGATGGTAAAGTTACGCGACTTGAACAACGAGAGATCGACAATCGGATGGTCATCCGTCAGCTCCCAGACAATCAGGAAGCTAAGGGACACCACGGCGACCACCGTCAGGACGATAATCTCAGTGGAGTTAAACCAGTCCAGCTCTTTGCCCTGGTCGAGCATCACCTGCAGGCTGCCGATACCGACGATCAGCAACGCCAGGCCCACGCCGTCAATGCGCCGCTGCTCGGTGCGGGTTTCGCGTCCCCGTAGCGCCTGCGCCGCCATCAGCACCACCACCAGACCAATAGGCACGTTAATAAAGAAGATCCAGCCCCAGTGATAGTTATCGCTGATATAGCCGCCGAGGATCGGCCCGCAAATCGGCGCGACGATCACCGTCATCGACCACAGCGCCAGCGCCACCGATCGTTTGGCGGGGGGATAGTTGCTCAGTAACAGACTCTGCGACAGCGGGATCAGCGGACCTGCCACAATCCCCTGGATCACGCGGAAGAAAATCAGCATGTTCAGGCTGCTCGACACCCCGCACGCCCAGGAGGCGATAGCAAAGGCGACGGTGGACCATAAAAAGAGTCGCACCTCGCCGACGCGCTTCGCCAGCCAGCCGGTGATCGGGATGGAGATGGCATTCGCTACACCAAACGATGTGATGACCCAGGTGCCCTGGCTCAATGACGCGCCCAGGTTACCGGCGATGGTCGGGATCGCCACGTTCGCAATGGTGGAGTCCAGCACCTGCATGAAGGTCGCAAGGGACAGCGCAATGGTCATAATGACCAGTTGCGCGCCCTCCAGCGGTTTACGCTGCTGCATAGCACTCACCTCAGGATTAACCCGCGTTGGCCTGAACGATGTTATTGATCAGGGTATTCACCGGCTCCAGGCTGATTTCCCGCGCATTACTTTCATACGCTGGCGTACTGCGCGCCTGGCTTGCCAGCACCTGGCCGTCGCGGTTGGTGGTATCCACCGTCACCAGCGAAGAAAGACCAATGCGCAGCGGGTGATCGGCGAGTTGTTTCGCATCCAGCTCAATACGTACCGGCAGACGCTGAACCACTTTGATCCAGTTACCGGTGGCGTTTTGCGCGGGCAGCAGCGAGAAGGCGCTACCAGTACCCATATCCAGGCCGACCACTTTACCGGTGTACTTCACCTCGTCGCCGTAGAAATCACTGATCACCGTCGCCGTCTGGCCAATACGCATATGCGCCAGCTGCGTCTCTTTAAAGTTCGCATCCACCCACAAACCGGTTGCCGGCACCACGGCCATCAGCGCGGTGGTCGGGCTGATTTGCGCGCCTGGCTGTACGGCACGGCGGGAAACATAGCCGGAAATCGGGCTGACGATTTTGGTACGTTGCAGCGCAAGCCACGCGTTACGCACTTCAGTGGCGGCCTGTTGCACTGCCGGCTGATCTTCAAGGCGAGTGCCGAGGATCATCGCCTGGTTAGCATTATATTGCTGCACTGCCACATCAAGCTGCGCCTGCGCGCTGGCGACTGCATCACGGGAGTGTTGCAGCTCTTCGCGACCAATCAGGTTCGCGCTGCCCAGCGGCACACGACGATTCAAATCGCTCTGCGCCTGGGCGAGGGCGGTTTTTTTCACTTCGATGTTAGCCTGATACTGACGACTGTTGATCATCAGCTGGCGGGTCTGACGCACGCTGGAGGCCAGCTGGGTTTGCGCTTTTTCAAACGCCTGCTGGGCATCCGTCGGATCGAGGGTCACCAGCACGTCGCCCTGTTTTACATAATCGGTGTTGTCATGCCAGACTTTCGTCACGCTACCCGATACCTGCGCCATAATCTGCACCTGGTTGCCAGCCACATACGCATCGTCGGTTTCTTCGACGTGACGCAGTACCATGAACCAGTAAATCCCGTATGCCACAGCAATAATAATAAAGAGCAAGGTCAGAACAATCAGGGCACCTTTACGTTTGCCTTTTTTGTTGACCGGTTGCTGCGGGGTTTGAGTCTCCGCATTTGCGCTCATGTGTGTTCTCCACGATCTTTTTATTTATTCGGCAACGCCGACCTGTTCACCAAAAAGCCAGCATTAAAATGCTGGCCTGGTGGATTTCTTATTTAATCAGGATGTCAGAGCTACTCGCCGTATTAGCGCAGCGCCTCAAGAATGACGTCTTCTTCGTCCATTTGGTCGAGGCGGTTCAACAGCTTACGGGTAATTTGCTCAAGTTGCTCTTTCTCGGAAGCACTCAGAGAAGACCAGAGCTGGTGCAGACAGTTATGCTGCGGGGGTAAAACCTGACGCAAAAATTCGTGACCTTTATCGGTCAATTGCAGATGCAGACAACGACGGTCGTTATCGCTTTCACGGCGCTCGATCCAGCCGCGTTTTTCCAGTTCATCGGCAATACGAGTGGCATTGGTGCGCGACGAACCCAGCGCACAGCTCAGCTCGGAAGGCTGAATGCTATGGTTTTCCTGCGACTCAAGGGTGATTAACGCCATGAACAACGTTTCGTTGATCCCCTGCGCTTTCAGCATTTTGTTGCGGTTATCCAGCAGCTTGCCCTGCATGTGCATACACAAACGCGTCAGCAGAATTTCCTGAAACGGAAAATCTTCATAACGACTGGCACGGAACTTCAGCATTTGCTCAATGGGCGTGAACGAACTTTCCATCTCAATATGACCTCATTAATTACAGCCGATATAGTAACGGCGGTGACAAATAATGTAAATGTATTATTTTCCTTAAGTGATTAGTTTTAAGAATAGTTTTAGGCGCGCTGAATCCGGTCCTGACGATGGTAGCCCAGCCACCAGACCAGCAGATTCAGTAACGCCATCACGCTGCCCGCCACACAGACACCCGCCCAGCCCGCGTGCTGCCAGGCCGCGGCGGAAATCAGAGAGCCTGCCGCGCCGCCAATAAAGTAGCTGGTCATATAGCCCGCCGTCAGACGGTTACGCGCGTCTGGTTTCACCAGATAGATCACCGTCTGGTTGGTGATATGCACCCCCTGGACGGTCAGATCCAGCACCAGGATACCGATGATTAATGCAATGGCAGAGCTGTGCCCAAACCAGATCGCCACCCAGGAGAGCAACAGCAACAGTAGCCCGGTAGTGGTCGTGATATGCGCTTTGCCTTTATCCGCCATGCCGCCCGCAGGCCGCGCGCCCAACGCCCCTGCGGCCCCGGCGAGGCCAAACAAGCCAATCACGCCTTCGGAATAGTTAAACGGCGGCGAAGCGAGCAGAAAGGCCATCGATGTCCAGAGAATGCTGAAGTTGGCAAAGGTCAGGCAGCCGAGCACCGCGCGGGTACGCAGCAGCGAATCGCGGGTGAAGAGGGAAAATATTGAGCCGAGGAGCTGAAAATAGTTGAGATGGTTATCCTGCTTCACTTTCGGCAGGCCGCGCCACAGTGCCAGCGCCATCACCAGCATTAAGGCGCTCGCCACCCAATAGACGGTTCGCCAGCCGCCAAGTCCCGCCAGCAGGCCGGAAACCGTCCGCGCCAGCAAAATTCCCAGCAGCAGCCCGCTCATGATAGTGCCGACCACTTTGCCGCGCTTTTCCGGCGAGGCGAGGGTGGCGGCGAGTGGCACCAGGATCTGCGCCACCACCGAGAACAGCCCGGTCAGCGCTGTGCCGAAGATCATCATCCCTGCCGAGTGGCTGGTGGCGGTGATCAGCAACCCGCAGGTGGAGAGCAGGGTCATCAGCACAATCAGCGTGCGGCGCTCAAACATATCGCCGAGCGGTACCAGAAACATCAGGCCGACCGCATAGCCAAGCTGCGCGGCGGTGACGATAAATCCGGCCTGGTTTGGGGTGAGGGAAAAGGCGCGGGCGATGGTATCAAGCAGCGGTTGCGCATAGTAGTTGCTGGCGACGGCGAGACCGGTCGCGACGGACATCAGCACGATCAAGGCTGGGCTGAGGGTTTGGGTGGATTTTTTCATTATTATTGAAGTCGTTAGTTGAGTGGTTTTCTTGCCAGAATTCAATGATAACGAATTGGGGGATTGTTGGGGAATTGTTAGGTGTCCGAACGTGCGGTAAAGGCGCCCCTCACCCTAACCCTCTCCCGTGGGGGAGGGAAGCGCCTGGTGTTCCCCCTCCCCCATCGGGAGAGGGCCGGGGTGAGGGGGAATCACACTTACTTCTGCGCTGCCAGCGCTTCTTTCACCCAGCCATCAAACTGCTGCTGGTGGGCTTTGATCCAGCCATCGACGTGACCGTTAATATCGGCTTCCGAGGCTTTACCGGCATGCATCATCGCGTTCTGCGCATTGATGTCAGCCAGCGGCAGTTTCATTACCGAGAACAGCTTCGCCGCCGCCGGGTTTTTTTCCGCCCAGGCTTTGTTCGCCACAATGTGCATGGTGTTAACCGGGAAGCCATAGTTCATGCCGTTCGGCAGTTTGGTATCAATGTTTTTCTGCTCGCCCGGCAGGGAGGAGAACGGCACCTGCAACCACACCACATCTTTACCCGGTTTCAGTACGTCGCTCACCCAGTACGGCGTCCAGGTGTAATAGAGCACCGGTTTGCCTTCTTTAAAGCGTGCAATGGTGTCCGCCATCATCGCCGAATAATTACCGTGGTTCACGGTGACAGTATCGGCCAGTTTGTAGGCCTCGTTCTGATGGTTAATCACCGCTTCACAGCCCCAGCCAGGCGTGCAGCCCATCATGTCGGCTTTGCCGTCGCCATTGCTGTCGAACAGCTTCGCGATCTTCGGATCTTTTAGCTGTTCAATATTGGTGATGTGGTATTTTTCGGCGGTTTTCTTGTCGATCAGATAACCCTGGGCCGCACCGGTAACAAACACGCCCTCGCGGTAGAACTTCTTATCGCCGCCCGCTGCGGCATACATATCGTCGTGCAGCGGCTGCCAGTTAACGGCGGTAAAGGTGGCATCACCCGAGGCAATAGAGGTGTAGCCCACGTTGTAATCCACTTCGCTTGGCTTATTCACGGTATAGCCGAGCTTTTCCAGCGCGCGGCTTACCAGCTGCGTCTGAAAGGTTTCTTCGGAGATGGTGCTCTGGATCGGCTGCACGGTAATGCCTTTACCCGGCAGATCGGCGGCGAAAGCGCTGGTGGAGACAAGGCTGGCAAACGCTGTGGCAATGATTACATTCTGTCGCATCGTTGTTCCTCAAGCTAAATGTTATGTTGGCCCGGCAAGCGCAACGCCGCCGGGCAAAAAGATCACTTACTGAACGGACGGGTCAGCAGGCCCAGCGGGCCGGTCTGATACCAGCGGCGGTTGCCACGACTGCGGGAGTCGCGACCCACGGCCTGGGTCAGACGGTCAAGAATAATGGCGAGAATGACGATCCCGACGCCGCCGACGGTGGCCAGTCCCATATCGAGACGGCCAATACCGCGCAGCACCATCTGGCCCAGCCCGCCAACGGCGATCATCGAAGCGATCACCACCATCGAAAGCGCCAGCATCAGCGTCTGGTTAACGCCGGCCATGATGGTCGGCATCGCCAGCGGCAGCTGAACTTTGAACAGTAATTGTCGCGGGCTGGCACCAAAGGAGCGTGAGGCTTCGATCAGATCCGCCGGAACCTGGTTAATGCCGAGGATCGTCAGACGCACAATGGGCGGCAGGGCGAATATAATCGTCACCACCACGCCCGGCACGTTGCCGATACCGAACAGCATGACGATGGGCACCAGATAAACAAACGCCGGTGTGGTCTGCATGGCATCAAGCAGCGGACGAATGATCTTCGCCGCCCGCTGGCTGCGCGCCAGCCAGATCCCCAGCGGCAAACCGATGATCATACAGAACAGCAGCGCGGTCAGTACCAGCGCCAGGGTGATCATCGCCTGCGACCAGGCCCCGATGGCCCCGATAGCGACTAATGAAATCAGCGTTGCCACGCCCATGCTGAGGCTCGACATCTGCCAGGCAATCAGCGCGAAAATAACAATCGCCACCGGCGCGGGCATACCCAGCAGCAGTTGCTGGAAGGCGCTGAGGATATAATCCACCGGCACGCGAATGCCCTGGAACAGCGGGCGGAAATGCACCACCACCCAGTCGATCCCCTGCGTCACCCAGCTGTCGAGCGGGATCAGCGTCTTATGGAACGGATCCATAATATTGAAATGCTCCGGCGCAGGCGGTGCGCTGGAAAGCCAGTCTGCGCTGCCGCTATCGGCAGGCGCACCTGATGGGCTACCCCATGCATCTGCGGACTG
Organism: Enterobacter kobei; assembly: GCF_018323985.1. GTDB lineage: Bacteria > Pseudomonadota > Gammaproteobacteria > Enterobacterales > Enterobacteriaceae > Enterobacter_D > Enterobacter_D kobei_A. Next base: position 1,106,308 of record NZ_AP024590.1, read on the forward strand.
TGCGGCGCTGTCGGCAGCCGGTTCGCTGCCCCACGGATTAGATTGATCAGCCATTGTTCACCCCATCGCGATCTAAAGCCTTGAGCAGCCCACCTTTGGAAATGCTGCCCATATACTGTTGCTCATCACCCACTACCGGTACGGCGCAGGGCGCCTGACCGACATGGGAGAGCAGTTCGCTGAGCGGCGTTTCGGCGTCCACCGCAGCGGGGGAGTCCAGTAACGCCGCATCGATACCCAGGTTCTGGCTTAACGCCGATTTCAGGGAATCGATCGAGACAATGCCGACAAATTTATTTCCGCGCTCAATGACGTAACCGTAATCACGATCTTCGTCCTGCAATAATTTCAATGCCGAACGAGGACCAAAGCCTGGCGTTTTACGGATCAGGCCAGCCTGGCTACGACGGGCAATATCTTTGGCGCTGAACACCTGACTAATATCCACGCCGCGGAAGAAGGTGCGGACATAATCATTGGCCGGATTATTGAGAATTTCATCGGGCGTGCCGACCTGCACCACTTTGCCATTTTGCATAATGGCAATGCGATCGCCGATACGCATCGCTTCATCGAGATCGTGGGAAATAAAGACAATGGTACGCTGATGTTTCGCCTGTAATTTTACCAGCTCATCCTGCATTTCCGTGCGGATAAGCGGATCGAGCGCCGAGAAGGCCTCATCCATTAATAAAATATCAGGATTAATGGCTAATGCGCGCGCCAGGCCAACACGCTGACGCATACCGCCAGAGAGTTCATCCGGATACGAATGCGCATAATTTTCCAGTCCTACCTGACGCAACGCGTCCAGCGCTTTGGTCTGGCGTTCGGCTGCCGGTACGCCGGCTAATTCCATGCCAAAAGCGGTATTATCCAGCACCGTCATGTGGGGCATCAGCGCAAATGACTGAAAGACCATCGCAATCTTTTTCCTGCGCACCTCACGGAGAGCGGCATCTGATATTTTGGCGATATCTTCGCCGTCAATCAGTACCTGTCCACGGGTGGGTTCAATCAGGCGATTGAGAAGGCGAACCATGGTCGATTTACCTGATCCAGATAACCCCATGATGACGAAAATCTCGCCTTCTTCAATGGCCAGACTGGCGTCAATGACACCAAGCGATAGCCCTGTTTTTTCCAGTATCTGTTCTTTCGAAAATCCTTTTTCGATATATTTGAAAGCTCGCTGTGGATGCTCACCAAATATTTTATAGAGATTTTTGATTTCGAGTTTAATTGCCATGCAATAAATGAGTTCCCGTTATTTATTTATATCAATACAGTTCCTGATGGAAATAATGAGCGGGCTATACCCTAACATACTCAGATTCTGAGACAACCCTCAAGTGTCAACTGGCACGGAAATTGCCGAAGCTCATCTGGCGGCATTTCCCATGATATAAGGGCTGAGAGCATGTCACAAAAAGTGATATTTTTTTCGAATGGGCAGCAGAATGGCACCTGAAAATTCGGACTACAGGTGAAAGGCATTAGCAAAAAACAGTATAGGGTATGGGTAAATAATGGTGTGATGAATTGGCTATCTGCGGGAAATATCTATCCGGGAAATATGCCACTATTTCCCGGATAAAAGCAGATTAAAAATCCCAGTCTTCGTCAGTGGTTTCCACCGCTTTGCCCATTACATAAGACGAACCTGAACCGGAGAAAAAGTCATGGTTTTCATCGCCGTTGGGGGACAGCGCCGCGAGGATCGCCGGATTCACGTCGGCCATTTCCGGCGGGAACAGCGCCTCATAGCCGAGGTTCATCAGCGCCTTGTTGGCGTTGTAACACAGGAACGCCTGCACATCCGCTTCAAGACCGGTGCCGCCGTAGAGATCGGCGGTATAAGCCAGCTCGTTGTCATAGAGATCCATCAGCAGATCCAGCGCAAACAGCTTTAACGCCTCGCGCTGGGACTCATCCACTTTTTCCAGTCCCTTCTGATACTTATACCCAATATAATACCCGTGTACCGCTTCATCGCGGATGATCAGACGGATAAGATCGGCGGTGTTGGTCAGCTTGCCACGGCTGGAAAAATACATCGGTAGCCAGAAGCCGGAATAAAACAGGAACGACTCCAGAAAGACGCTGGCGATTTTCTTTTTCAGCGGCGCGTCGGCGGCGTACTGTTCGAGGATCAACTGCGCTTTACGTTGCAGCGGGGCATTCTCCTCGCTCCAGGCATAGGCGGCGTCGACATCTTTGGTCTGGCACAGCGTCGAGAAAATCGAGCTGTAGGAGCGGGCGTGTACCGCCTCCATAAAGCTGACGTTCGACAGCACCGCTTCTTCATGGGGCGTCAGCGCATCGGCCATCAGCGCGGGCGCGCCCACGGTATTCTGGATGGTGTCGAGCAGCGTCAGGCCGGTGAATACGCGGATAGTCAGCTGCTGCTCGGTGTGGCTCAGCGACTGCCAGGCGGGGATGTCGTTGGACAGCGGGACTTTTTCCGGCAGCCAGAAATTGCTGGTCAGGCGGTTCCACACGTCCAGATCTTTATCATCCTGCATTTTGTTCCAGTTAACCGCACTGACGCGGGATAAACGGTTCATCCTTTTCTCCTTACAGCGCGCATGACACGCAGCCTTCAATTTCGGTGCCTTCCAGCGCCAGCTGGCGCAGGCGAATGTAATACAGCGTCTTGATGCCTTTCTTCCAGGCGTAAATCTGTGCGCGGTTAATATCCCGCGTGGTGGCGGTATCCGGGAAGAACAGCGTCAGCGACAGCCCTTGATCGACATGGCGCGTGGCGGCGGCATAGGTATCAATGATTTTTTCCGGCCCGATCTCATAAGCATCCTGATACATCGCCAGATTGTCGTTAGTCATAAAGGGAGCGGGGTAGTACACCCGCCCGGTCTTACCCTCTTTGCGGATCTCGATTTTCGACACAATCGGATGAATGCTGGAGGTGGCATGGTTGATGTAGGAGATCGATCCGGTTGGCGGTACCGCCTGCAAATTCTGGTTATAGATCCCGTGACGCATCACATCGTCCCGCAACTGCTGCCACATGGCGCGCGTCGGCAGCACAATGCCCGCGCGGGCAAACAGCGCGCGCACTTTTTCGGTTTTCGGCTGCCAGGTTTCTTCCAGATAGGGCGTGAAGTACTCGCCGCTGGCATAGCGCGAGTGTTCAAAACCGGCAAAGCGCTGGCCCCGCTCGCGGGCGATCATCATCGAGGTGTTCAGGGCGTGCCAGGTGATGGTGTAAAAATAGAGATTGGTGAAATCAATGCCTTCTTCGCTGCCGTACAAAATGCCTTCCCGAGCCAGATAGCCATGCAGGTTCATCTGCCCGAGGCCGATGGCGTGTGACGCGGCATTGCCGTTTTCAATCGACGGCACTGAGCGGATATGGCTCATGTCTGACACCGCCGTCAGGCCACGCACCGCGGTTTCCACCGTGCGGCCAAAATCGGGCGAGTCCATGGTATGGGCGATATTTAGCGAGCCCAGATTGCAGGAGATATCCCGACCGGTCTGCGCGTAATCCAGGTTTTCATCATATTCCGACGCGCTGTTGACCTGCAAAATCTCCGAGCACAGATTGCTCATGTTGATGCGCCCGGCAATCGGGTTAGCGCGGTTAACCGTGTCTTCATACATGATGTACGGGTAACCGGACTCGAACTGGATCTCCGCCAGCAACTGGAAGAAATCGCGCGCGTTGATGTACGTTTTACGAATACGATCGTCGGCCACCATCTCATGATAGTGCTCGCTGATCGCCACATCCCCGAACGGCTTGCCGTAAATACGCGCCACGTCGTAGGGCGAAAACAGCGCCATCTGCGCATTGTCTTTCGCAAGCTGGAAGGTGATATCCGGGATCACCACGCCAAGGGAAAGGGTTTTAATACGAATTTTTTCGTCAGCGTTTTCCCGTTTGGTATCCAGAAAACGCAGAATATCCGGGTGATGGGCGTGCAGATAGACCGCCCCCGCGCCCTGGCGCGCGCCAAGCTGATTGGCATACGAGAACGCATCTTCCAGCATTTTCATCACCGGAATAACGCCGGAGGACTGGTTTTCAATACGCTTAATCGGCGCGCCCGCTTCCCGCAGGTTAGAGAGCAAAAACGCCACGCCGCCGCCGCGTTTGGAAAGTTGCAGCGCGGAATTTACCGCCCGGCCAATCGACTCCATATTGTCTTCGATACGCAGCAGGAAGCAGGAGACCAGCTCACCGCGCTGCATTTTGCCGCAGTTGAGAAAAGTCGGCGTCGCAGGCTGAAAGCGGCCAGCAAGAATTTCCTGCGTCAGCTGCTGCGCGAGTTGCTCATCACCCTGTGCCAGCGTCAGCGCTACCATCACTACCCGATCCTCAAAGTGTTCCAGATAGCGTTTGCCGTCGAAGGTTTTTAGCGTGTAGCTGGTGTAGTACTTCCAGGCCCCCAGGAAGGTCTGGAAACGAAAACCGCTGGCGTGCGCCGTCTCAAACAGGCCGATCACGAAGGCGCGATCGTAACGCGCCAGCACGCTGTCATCGTAATACCCCTCCGCCACCAGATAGTTCAGACGGGTATGCTGATCGGCGAAAGCCACGGTATTGGGCAGCACGTGGGCGTGATAGAACGCGTCCACCGCCTGATGATCTTTTTCAAACTGGATACGGCCAGCGCTATCGTACAGATTCAGCATGGCGTTCAGCGCGTGATAGTCCGTGGAGGCCTGCATTACGCGTTCTGCGGTTGTCGTTGCCAAAATTCGCTCACTCCTTTTCGCACATTTATGATGTCACGCGGCGTACCCATCAGCTCAAAACGGTACAGATGCGGTACGCTGCATTTCTGCGCGATGACATCCCCCGCACGGCCATAAGCCTCGCCAAAATTGCGGTTCCCGGCGGCAATCACGCCGCGGATCAACGCCCGGTTGTGCGGATCGTTTAAAAAGCGGATCACCTGACGCGGCACCGCGCCTGCGGTTCCGCCGCCGCCATAGCTCGGCACCACAAGGATATAAGGCTCGTCTACCTGGATGCGCTCACGCTCATTAAGCGGAATACGCACCGCCGGCAGCCCCAGACGGGTGATAAAGCGGTGCGTGTTTTCCGAGCTGCTGGAGAAGTAGACGAGGGTACTCATGCGCTGGCGACGCGGGGTTCGCAGGCCAGGCGATTGATCATGTCCGGGCGAAAGCCGGACCAGCTGGTGTCACCGGCGATCACCACCGGTAACTGGCGAAATCCCAGCGCGCGAAGTTCATCCGCGGCATCAGGCACCAGATCTACATTGACCATATCGAAGGTGACGCCACGGCTTTCCATGGCGCGTTTGGTGGCATGGCACTGCACACAGTCATTTCGAGCGTAAATAGTAATGCGCATGATTCGTATTTCCATCTAAGATAGCGATACGACGCGGAAAATCGCGTCGGGTTGTGTGTCACTTGCTTAAGGAAATACTAGATGTAGTTATAAAAATTATCAACCACACAATATCCAGGAATTTTCAGGACATGGACCGCCCGCTGATGCGCTCAGCGGGGGAGGGACTTTTTATCGCTGAATTACATGCGCATAGCGATGGCAAGACGGTTAAAGGCATTCATCAGGCTCACGGCAAAGGTCAGATCGCTGATTTCCTGCGCGCTAAAATGTTCCAGCATGGGCTGATAAACGTCATCGCCCGCGTGGGTGGTGGCGATATGCGTCAACGACTCTGCCCAGGCCAGCGCAGCTTTTTCTTTCGCACTGAAATGCGAGCTGATATGCCAGCCTGCCAGCGCATCAAGCTTGCTCTGGGGAGTGCCGGTTTTGCGCAGCGCTTTGCTGTGCATCTCCAGACAAAACGCGCAGCCGTTGATCTGCGACACGCGTAAATAAACCAGTTCCAGCAACGGTTTGTCTGTGGCGCTGCGCTCCAGCGCCTGGCTGGTCTGGACAAGGCCGTTGTAAGCCTCAGGGCTGAGTTCGGAATAGGGCTGGCGTAAATCAGTCATGGTCATCTCCTCGTTTAGATGACGAGAAGGTAGCACTATAATGGTCTGCACCAGAGAGCCATATTTTAACTAAAAAAGCAGACCATAATGAATGCCCGCTACCAGCAAATTGCCCGCTTACTGAAGACTTCTATTGCCGCCGGTGAACTTGCGCCGGGTGCGCGGCTGCCGTCGAGCCGCACGTTCGCGCAGGAGAACGGTGTGTCGCGCGCCACCGTCGAGCACGCCTATGCCGAGCTGGTGGCGCAGGGCTGGGTGGAGCGGCGCGGGCAGGCGGGAAGTTTTGTCGCCGAGACCGTCACGCCGGGCAACGCCACGCCGTCGCCCTTTACGGCCGAGGGCAGCGACAAGATCCCGCAGCCGTTCCAGATGGGATTACCGGCGCTGGATCTTTTCCCTCGTGCATTGTGGGCGCGATTAATGGGGCGGCGGCTGCGCACCCAGACGCGCTACGATCTCGGACCGGGAGAGGTCGCGGGGGAGTGGCTGTTGCGCCAGGCCATCGTCGATTACCTGCGTTTTTCCCGCAGTATCGACTGCGTCCCGGAGCAGATTTTTATCACCGCCAGCTACGCCCTGTCGATGACGCTGATCCTGCGCACCCTCGCCAGTGCCGGCGATGGCATGTGGGTGGAAGATCCGGGCTTTCCGCTGATCCGCCCGGTGATCGCCCGCGAGCAGGTGACGCTGTTACCGGTGCCGGTAGATGAGAACGGTATGAATATCGACGCCGCCCGGGCATTACACCCCCATGCGCGTTTCGTGTTGCTGACGCCCGCGCACCAAAGCCCGCTCGGCGTGGCGCTGTCGTTGCCGCGCCGTCGGCAGTTGCTGGACTGGGCGGCGCACCGCGAGGCGTGGATCATCGAAGACGATTACGACAGTGAGTTTCGCTATCACGGCAAACCGCTGCCCCCGTTGAAAAGCCTCGACGCGCCGCAGCGAGTGATCTACGCCGGGACCTTCAGTAAACCACTCTTTCCTGCGATCCGTACCGGCTGGATCGTGGTGCCCGCGCCGCATATTGAGGCATTTCGCCAGCAGGCGGCGATGTTACCCTGCACCGTTCCCGGACTGGTACAGCTGACGCTGGCGGATTTTATCTCGCAGGGCCATTTCTGGCGGCATCTGAAAAACATGCGTCAGCAGTACGCCCGACGACGGGACTGGCTGGAAATGGCGCTCAGAAAGCAAGGTTTTGACGTGGTGGCGCAACTGGGCGGTATTCATCTGGTGATGGCGGTGGAAGGTGACGATCGTGAAATGGCGGCACGGGCAAATCAGGGCGGGCTGGCAGTACAGGCATTAAGCGCATGGCAACTGGAGGGGGAGACCAGAAGGGGGCTCATCACCAGTTTTACTAACGTTGCGTCGGCAAACATGGCAGATCAGCTGGCAGAAAAACTACGCCGGGCAATACAAAACGCCCCATGAGCGTGGCTCACGGGGCATTGACAGACTAGCGACGCGTGCTCAGGAGCGCGCCGAGGAAAATCCCGACTGCTGCCGCTGCACCTACGCTGGACCATGGTTTATCTTTAACGAAAGCATCCGCGCTGCTGACCACATCACAGGCTGCCTGCTTAACGCGGGTACGGCCTTGCATTCTGGCGCGGGTTTCTTTTAACAGTGCCTGCGCTTTACGACGTGCGCCATCGGCATCGTCTTTCACATCGCTGCCCCAGGACTTCAGCACGCTTTCCAGGCTATCCGCTAAACGGCTAACATCGTCGTTAATGTCCTGAACGCCTTCATCCACTTCTCTGCGGTTCGGTCTGCTAAACATATGATCCTCCCTTGTTTTCGTTGTCATTATCAGTGTAGCTCACAAAATTCGCCTTTGAAGCGGATCGCGGTAAACACCGCCCTTTATGGACTTTTCCGAAAGCACTGCCGATGCTCATTACTGTAAGGTTGCGGGGCAGTTGATGATGACGAGGAAAAAATATGTATTTACGACCCGATGAGGTGGCACGCGTTCTTGAGAAAGCGGGATTTACGATGGATGTCGCTACGAATAAAACCTACGGTTACCGTCGCGGCGATGATTATGTGTACGTGAATCGCGAAGCGCGAATGGGACGTACCGCGTTAATTATCCATCCCACGCTTAAAGAGCGCAGTTTGTCCCTTGCGGAACCCGCCTCGGAGATCAAAATGTGCGATCACTATCAGCATTTCCCGCTCTACCTGGGCGGCGATGCGCAGGAGCATTACGGCATTCCCCACGGCTTTAGCTCGCGGATGGCGCTGGAGCGTTTTCTGTCAGGGCTGTTTGGCGAAACGGCATAATGTGTTTTCTTTTAATGCTTCCAATAAACTGAAGGCTCAGGAAAATTCGGGCCTTTAAGATATTGCAGTGACCACTATCACGATTCAATGTTCACGCTGGTGGTCAGTTTTTTTTACCCTCATAGATAATAGTGCCAGTGTTATATCCCTTCATTGAAAGTCGTGCATATTTGCACCGGAGCAAAGAGCATTTCGATCTTTTTTTGTTTCATGCCCGTTAAAAGTTGAAACTGTGTGCATTAATTTCAGCACTGGACGAGTATCTGCTGCTCGTTTTGTTAGGTCATTCATTGGTTACTTCTCAAAATAATCCCCTTCTTTTTTAAATGTGATGTAAAGCAAGTTTCGAAACGCTATTAAGCGTATTTTATTGTTTGATTTATATTTAAAAATATTCACGAGGTGAATGCGAAAGGGACTTTATATTTATGACAATTAAGTTTCAACCGCTAAAGTTTTCTCCTGTAGCGTTTCCGCATATAAAAAGGAACGGTTTGCGGGTCATGCGTGCAGGAGAAATACATTTGGCTCAGCAATTATATGGTCGCAGTATCCATTATGAAAAAGTCTGGATCCATCACGGCAGTTTTTTGCCGTTTGACATGCAGGAAAACCACACGGCCATGACGCCGGCCGGGGAGATATGGTTTGAAGTAAGTCTATATGTTGATGATTTTTCTCAAGATACAGTATATTTGCAACATATTTTTATGCATGAACTTATGCACGTATGGCAAAAAGAGCGAGGTATGAATGTTATTATGCGAGGTCTGATTTCTGGTGTAACTGACTATCACTACAAGCTAGATAAATATCGTCTATCTGATTATTCAATGGAACAACAAGCCAGCATTGTATCTGATTACTGGCTTTTAAAATACTACGGGTTTTCTCGTGATTCTGCTCATAATCTACTTGATTACAATCCTAAAATTCCTGCATGTAAACTCTTATCTGAATACGAAAGAATAATGGGGAGGTTTCCAAATTGAAAAGTTTATTATTGTTATTCCCTTTTATGCTTTCAGCATGTTGCTGGGAGCATCAAATTGCCCTGCATCCCGGTGATGCCTCTATCAATAGAAGTTCTATTTGTATATCTTCATCGGGTGGGAAAAACCTCTCAGGATATGCTTTAGATGCAAGAACACTTGATAATCATTATGCCGAGAGAGATTTGGTGGTTTCAGAAACAGTAAATGCACGAACGCCATATTGTTTTAAATTAAATCTTGATTCCTATATGGAGTATACGCTTTACTACGAATTAGATGATGTTAATTATACGGTTCAGTTTATCACGGATAATTCCCCTATCGTATACACAAAGGCTTATTCTAATTAATAAGGAAATTAATTATGTCATTACCCGCTTATATGTTTCTTTACGACGAAAATGGTGTTTTGATGCAAGGAGCTTGTGAAGCGCATGGACGCGTCGGGGCTACCGAAGTGTCAACTTCACAATTTGGTGTTTTTCAGGGGATGGATAATTTCACAGGGCGTTTTAGTGGTTCGCGTCAGCATGAACCCTTCACATTCCGTAAAGAGATCGACAAATTAACTCCGTTTTTGTTCATTGCAGTTTGCCAAAGCAAACGTTTTAAAAAAGCTGAGTTTAAATACTATGAAACATCTCCTGCCGGGATAGAGGTTGAAACATTCAATGTAATTATGGATGAGGTGGGTATCAGCACCTATAATTTCGGTCATGCGTATGCTCCCGGCGCTATTCAGTCGAATATGAATGAAATCATAGGATTCCGATCAACTAAAATAACAGTGCGTTATTTGCCTGGTAATATTTCATATTCAGATTCCTGGTATGGAGAATAAAACTATTATTTTAACTGAAGCTTGCAGCGGCTTGATGTTGAATGCAGATATGGCGACGGGCCTGAGCCTGTCGCCTGCCATCAGGCTTTTGCCTGATGGTAATGACTCACTCTGAACAAGCGACGGCAGTAATCAAGGAAGTAGCCGTAGGCCGCACCCATCAGCATCGACACCACGATATTCGAACTCACCGCCGCGACAATCTGCTGCCAGTCTGCGCCCACCGTCAGCAAAATCGCCACGTAAACCGGTGACTGAAAGGTCACATAGGCCGCAATATCTGCCAGATTTTTCATCCAGCCCGCCGGTGTATAGCGACGCGCCATGCGCATAATCGCATCGCGGTACAGGCCGTAGGGCCAGGCAATCAGGATGTTGACCGGGATTGCCACCAGACGTGACGAGAGCGACTGCTCAAAGCTCATGCCCGACAGGAAAACCTCAATCAACATGTTCACCACCGAACAGTAGACCACCATGGCAAAGGTGTCGGCCACGGCGTGACGCAGGCGTGACTGTGGAGAGAACATGTTAACGCTCCTGTAAGGAAATAATATCGTGTTATTCGCCGATGCAGCCAGCGTAATGAAGGGAGTTGTTTGTCAGGGATAGAGTATATCGCTACCTGTAAACGCACAATTAGCGATTAATTTTTATTTGTCGCGCTTTTGTAAATAAAATACTCTGCGGACGGACGATTGTTTAGCGCTGCGTTATTTTGCGCGGGGAGCGGGTTAAATGGCTTTTGAATCAGAGGCTTGAAAAAAGGCGGTGAGTAAGCTCACCGCAGGATGATGAAAGGCTGCTTAACAGACGCCGAAATCGCCGTCTTCTTTATACGGCGTGACGTCCACGGCTTTTAGCGTGAACTTTTCACCCTGTTCATCATTGACGCGTACCGCCACGATTTGATCGTCGTTTACTTCGATAACTTTCAGTTTGGGGCCGCCCATACGCGGTTGTACCAGATCGCCTGCTGAAAACATAATTGCACTCCTTCATGAATAGTATGACTGCGTAAAGCAGAGTAAAAGCATAAGACGAAACTGGCGATAGCCGCCACAATGACTACGCTTAAAAAGAAATTGTCTTTTTTTACAATAACCTGGATTTTGCTTGCAAGGGAGTAGTTATGGGTTTCTGGCGTATTGTTATTACCATTATTCTTCCGCCATTGGGCGTATTGCTGGGAAAAGGCTTCGGCTGGGCCTTTATTCTGAACATTATCCTGACGCTGCTGGGTTATATCCCCGGTCTTATCCATGCGTTCTGGGTGCAGTCACGTAACTAACCTTTCTTTCCGGCGGGCAGGGCTTCCTGCCCGCCAGTCTTGCTTAACGCTTAAAACGTTTCCCAGTTCCCGTCACCCGCACTTGCCGTCGCTACCGCCGGGCGCAGCGTGGTTTTCGCTTTTGCCGCTGTGGTAACCGGGCGACGCAGCGTGTCGTTCACCTGAAACACGGCCACAGCCTGACGCAACTGATCGGCCTGCTCTTCCAGTGCCGCTGCGGCGGTGGCGGATTCCTGCACCAGCGCGGCGTTCTGCTGCGTGACGCTGTCCATCTGCGATACCGCCAGGCTTACCTGCTCAATGCCGCGACTCTGCTCATCCGACGCCGAGGCGATCTCACCCATGATGTCGGTTACGCGCGTAACGGCATTGACGATCTCTTTCATCGTTTCACCCGCTTCGGCAACCTGTGACGAGCCGGTATCCACACGGCTGACGGATTTCTCAATCAGCGCTTTGATCTCTTTAGCGGCGCTGGCACTGCGGCTGGCCAGCGTACGCACTTCACCCGCCACTACCGCAAATCCGCGACCCTGTTCCCCGGCACGCGCCGCTTCTACCGCCGCGTTAAGGGCGAGGATATTGGTCTGGAAGGCGATACCGTCAATCACGCTGGTGATCTGCACGATCTGCTGAGAACTGTCGGCAATGTCATTCATGGTGCGCACCACGTTGGTGACCACCTGACCGCCACGATCGGCAGTTTCCGATGCCGTACGGGCCAGTTGAGCGGCCTGACGGGCGTTATCGGTGTTCTGTTTCACCGTCGCCGTCAACTGCTCCATGCTGGCTGCGGTTTCTTCCAGCGACGCCGCCTGCTGTTCGGTACGCGAGGAGAGATCGTTATTCCCGGAGGAGATCTCTCCCGCACCGGTGTAGATCGAGTCGGAACTGCTGCGCACTGCACTGACGGTGGATACCAGCGATTGCTGCATCTCATGCAGACCACCGGCCAACTGGCTCATTTCATTGCGCCCCTGTGCGTCAATCTGACGGGTCAGATCGCCCCCGGCGATCGCGCGGATATGCGCCAGCATGTCCTGCAACGGTTTGAGCAACATGTGTTGCAGCCCCAGCCAGATGACCACAAACACCGCAACCATCACCAGCAAAATCGTCCCCAGCGTCCACTGCATCTGGCTAAAGCTGTGCTGATTCTGTGCGGCCGCGGCTTTCAGCAGACCATTGTTTTCCGCACGCCACTGAGCATACGCGGTTTCCATCTCATCCTGCGCCTGCTGCGCATCCAGATTGCCGTAGGCCTCATAATTATTGGCTTTCAGATACTGGATCGACATCTGCAACACATCGTGCATCTGACGCCAGTTTTTCTCCATCAGCGCGGCAACCGCTTCATTCTGCCCGCCGATACGTTCAGTGCTTTTATAACTGTTGAAAAAGCCTTCTGATTTACTGAGTGAATCGCCCGCCGTGGTCAGCAATTTATCGATGGCCGCCAGTGAGGCCGGATCGCGCTGATTTTTGAGAAAACGGATCGCAACGCGGGTCACAGTGACGCGGGTTTTGACAAGGGTGTTCACACTGTCGCTAAGATTTTCCTGCTGTGCGTTCAGTACGCCATATTGTTGAAAGTTGCTGCGATCGTTATCAACCGCAGAATAGAACAACCCACCCGTCACCACCTGCAGGATGCAGAAAATGGAGAGCGCGAGGATGATCCCGGTGATGACTTTAATATTTTTAAGCATGACAGCCGTCCATAAGTGATCTGCAAGTGCATAAGAGTTATCGACGGCGGCAGGGGGATCTTTACGCACATTTAGTTAACATGTGCATAAAAATTAGCCCCGGCGGAGATCCGGGGCGGATAAGATTAACCGGCGGTGCGCTGCGCAACGGCGCGGGCGATATACGGCTCCAGTAAACGGGCTACCGCGGCGAACACCGGCACGACCACGGAATTGCCGAACTGGCGGTAGGCCTGCGTATCAGACACCGGGATGCGGAACGGGCGTCCGCCGGGGGTTTCAAAGCCCATCAGCCGCGCGCACTCTACCGGCGTAAGGCGGCGAGGACGGCGCGCCTGATTCGCCGGATCGGCAAAGGCGGTTTCGCCCAGCGCATGATCCCAGCCGCGATCGACGAGGATCTCCGAGCCATCTTTGTGATAGCGCGCGGACAGCGTGCGGGTAACCACGTCCGGGCGCGTGGGATCCACCAGTCCGAAGCCAAAACCGTTGCCCTTCGCCTGATGTTTTTTGGCGTAGCGATAGAGGAAATCCCACAGCTTTTCTGACAGCACATATTTGCTGTCGACCACCGGATCCAGCAGCTCGCCGAAGGTGGGACGCTGCGCCGGATAAAAGCGTTTGATGTCACGCAGGGTAAAATTGCTGTGAATGTTCAGGTCGCGACGAAAACCCACCAGCACAATGCGCTCGCGGTGCTGGGGTAAAAAATGCCTGCCATCGATGATTTTCGGGTCGTCTTTGCCACTCCCTGCGGCATCTGCCACTTCGTAGCCCAGCTCGTCCAGCGTCTCCATGATCACGCTGAAAGTTTTGCCCTTATCGTGGCTCTTCAGGTTTTTGACGTTTTCGAGGACAAAAATCGCTGGCTGTTTGGCTTTGATGATGCGCGCCACGTCAAAGAACAGTGTGCCCTGTGCTTCACATTCAAAACCGTGGGCGCGGCCCAGCGCGTTCTTCTTGCTGACGCCCGCGAGGCTGAACGGCTGGCAGGGAAAACCGGCGAGCAGCACGTCATGATCGGGAATGGTGCGGTCAATATGCGCGTAGGCCTGCGCTTCGGTGACCTCAGGGTTATCGCTCAGGGTCACTTCCCGAATGTCGCTGTTAAAGGTGTGCGCCGCCTCGTCGTTATACCAGTTGGCTTTGTAAGTGCGCACCGCGTTTTTGTTCCACTCGCTGGTGAACACGCACTGGCCGCCGATGGCGTCAAAACCCTGTCTGATGCCGCCGATACCGGCAAATAAATCGATAAAACGGAACGCATAGTCGGGATGATGGGCAGGGGGGGAAGGCAACATCTTACGCAGCAACGCTTCTTCACTGCTGGTCAGGGATTTGGGCGCGCACTTGCCGTTCACCCAGCGGTTGAGGGTTTCCCGGCTCCAGTCATTTTTGCCCAGTTTACGCAGCTGCTCGGCCACATATTTTTGTCCGTAGATCGCCAGCACGTTGTCCAGCAGCGCTCTGTCCCGCGCCTGCTGATCCTGCTCTTCTGCCTGCGCCTTCGCCAGCAGATCCTGAGCAATGACATCAAATTCCGACATAGCATCTCCTTGGTTTAATGCGTGAAAATATATCACTCATTTGACCCAGCGCCTCATTTCATTTGCGCAGCGCTACTTTTTTGTCATTGCTATACTCTGATTTCACCCCTCTGGTGGCCTTAAGGGTACTTTGTGCGTATTGCAACTATTACCAATGTCGCCTATGTCGCGACGGTTATTCTGACGCTCGCCTCTGGCGTAGCGCTGTTTATGGCGTCCAGCGCCGACCGCACGGAGCGTAAAGCCGTAGAGCAGCGCTATGTGCTGGATAAAACGACCGAAGATATTGAAACCGAAGTCTTTGCGCTAAGCGAACTGGCGCGTTCAATCGTCATCACGCCTAATCCTGAGGAGATCCAGCAACTCAAAGCCGGATTTGCCAAAGAGCGGTCGCTGGAAAAACACCTGGTGGCGGTGAAAGATGTTGGGGCCTCGCCAGACGAACTGCTGCTGTTGCGCGACGGGCTGGTGGTGCTCAAGGAA
The DNA here is from genome assembly GCF_018323985.1 of Enterobacter kobei. Classification (GTDB taxonomy): domain Bacteria; phylum Pseudomonadota; class Gammaproteobacteria; order Enterobacterales; family Enterobacteriaceae; genus Enterobacter_D; species Enterobacter_D kobei_A. Next base: position 1,121,427 of record NZ_AP024590.1, read on the forward strand.
CTCGAAGATGAGCAGCAGGCGGCGCTGGCGGCCGTTGAACGCGGTGCCGCCAGTGACGGTATGAAGATCGTTTTCGGCGCGGATTACGAGCAGCAGCTCGATCAGGCGCAGTACCGCTTTGATCACTTCCGACAGCTGCTGGATCAGCGGGCGCAGGTCGCGATCGGCGAGGCCACCAAAAAATCCCAGTGGCTGCGCTCCCTGTCGGAAATCATGGTCGCGCTCACCGCGCTACTGTTTCTGTTTGTGCTGGGTTTTATCATTAAGCACCGTATTTTGCGCCCGGTGGTTACGCTCAGCGACGTGGTTAATCGTCTGGCCTCGCAGGATTACGATGTCGAAACACCCGTGCTGGCGCAGGTGGACGAAATCGGCGACATGGCGCAGGCGATCCGTATCTTCCGTGAAAACGGCCTGGCACGGCAGCGGCTGGAGCGCGAGCGCGACGTCGACTGGGTGACGCGTAATCTGCTGGCGCGCATGACGCAGCGGCTCCAGGGCTGCGACACCCGCGACAGCATTCTGAAAGTGGTCGCGCTGTTCGTACCGCAAATCATCCCCGACATGAGCGGACGGCTGTATATGCTTGACCGGCGCGCTAACCGCATGGTCTGCATGACGAACTGGCTGTCGCCCTCCGGTGACGACACGCCTTTTACTCCGGACTTTTGCTGGGCGCTCAAGCGCGGGCAGCTCCACAGTCCGGCCCGGGATACGGTGGATGTGCCCTGCGAGCATTTAGCGGCTGACATCGCCGGCAAGGCGATTTGCGTACCTTTGATCGCGCAAAACAATATCATCGGTCTGCTGACCTTCGAGAACCGTGCGCCGGAGAAAGAGCCGCCTTACACCTATCTTGAACTGATCGCCGAAACCCTGGCGCTGTCGCTGGCTAACCAGAAGCTGCGCGACACGCTGACCGAGCGGGCGATGTATGACTCTCTCACCGGGCTGCACAATCGTTATCATCTGGAAGAAACTCTTCGTACGCTGCTTGGCCGCGCCGAAGCGAAAAAAAGCGTGCTCAGTTGCCTGATGCTCGATATCGATCACTTCAAGCGTCTCAATGATACTTACGGGCATGAAGCGGGCGATCAGGTGCTGCGGGAAATCGCCCAGGTGATACAGCATGCGTTAAACGAGCGCGGCATGGCATTTCGCTACGGCGGGGAAGAGTTCCTCGTGATCCTGCCGGAAATGAACGAAGCCCAGGCACAGACCGTCGCCAGCAAACTGCTGATGGCTATCTCGTCACAGTCGATCATCTATGAATCTCAGGATATCGGCCCGGTGTCAGTTTCTATCGGCATCGCAACCTGGCCGGTACACGCCCGCGCCGATAACCTGATCCGCACCGCCGATCTGGCGCTCTATCTCGCAAAAGAGCGCGGACGCGGGCAAATCGTGATGGCGAAAAATCTGGTGAAAGCAGGAGAGTAAGGATGGGACTGGATCGGGCGCAGAATTAGCCCGTTTCATGGTGATGCTCTGGTATTTAGCAGCGCAGGGATCGTATTTTCACCGATACCCTGAACGGCCACGCGGTATTTGTGAAAATCTGAATACAGTCGCTGGATAATCAGGCCCAACGGTGGCGTTGGGCCAGAAAAGCGCGCTTATAAGCGAGGAAGCTTTAATTACATTTTCCTGTCGGGGCTTTCAGCGGGCCGCATTTATCGAAGTCCTGCAAGATATAGCCTTTACTCTGCATGCAGCTTTCAATCTTTTCGATACGATTTTTATGCTGCTCCAGACTTTCACCTGGATGAACATAATTCCGGCTAAATTCATCTGGAGGGATGTTTTTATCCAGCCCGCAGCTGTAGAGATCCCGCGTACGTTGCGCGACGTCGGTATGCCCGAGTTGACCCGGTTTCTGAATGGTATGCGCATAGGGCGGGTGGCGGAAATTGGATGAATCAAGATCCGCCACCACGCAACCGGTAAGCATCAGCCCTGCGGCGGCCAGGCATGCAAGATGCCGGATCGCCATTAGTTTGTGCATAACCCAGTCGGGGCTTTCAGCGGGCCACATTCATCAAAACTGTAAACCTTATAGCCCTTGCCTTTCATACAGCTCAGCACTTTATTGCGTCGCGCATTGAACTGTTCAGACGTTTCGCCCGCATAGGAACCGTTCAGGCTCCAGTGCGGATCGTCAAGATTCGCTTTTGGGTTCACGCCGCAGGCATACAGATCGGTTTTGCGCTGCTGCACGTTAGTGCGCCCGGCGGCGTCAGGTTTCTGGAACAATTTAATCCACGGCACATAGTCGTAGTTAGAAGAGTCCATATCAGCGACCACACAGCCTGTTAAGCTAAACATGCAGGCGATAAACGCGAGTTTCTTGATCATGACAATTCCTTATTTGCTTGTCGCAAAAATGAGTTCCAGTAATTCTGGCGGCGCAACTTCACTTAATGCAAAAGGCGCGGCCTGCGGAATGGCTGCGACGGTCCAGACTTCAGAGGCCACATTGGTAAAGGGACTACGGTCACGGGACGTATTACCGGTCTCATCATAGAAGCCCGGTACCTGACCGCCAATGTAATCATGTGTTCCGGCAAAACTTTCGACAGCGGTATCGAAGAAATCGCCTTTAAGGCTACCCGGCGCATAATGGGTATCACCAAACCGCCCTTCGTCGCCCTGAAGGCCACCGGTATAGCCATACAAGCCGCCGGCTACCTCTTCATCTTTCAGCAGTGAGGCAAGGGTAGGGTGTTTGTCATCGCCTTTGTAACTCACCCTTCCGGCTGGATCATATTCCAGTAACGGCACGCCTTTGGCATCTTTGATCGGGTTCCCCTGAGCATCAACCTGTGTTTTACAGCGCCCGTTGTCGCTGCCACAAATGATATCCAGCCCAACACGCACGCCACCGAGTTTCAGGCCGTCCCAGGCGCCACTCTCGGCGGAAACGTTGCTCAACAAGGTCGTGTCGCTACCTTCCTGTTTGATCCCTGGGAAGATAAGCGAGTTTTTCGCCGTTTCTTCACGCATCTTCGTCGCGGCCAGTACCAGTGTCCCCTGGGTAATAGCCGCGTCCGGCGAACCGGCTACCACGCCCACCAGCGTTTGCAGGAAGCGACGCTGATACTGAAGCTTATAGACTTCTGCCAGCGCGGCATCGCGTTTTTCAACATCGCCAGACTTGATTGCCGCCTGCAAATCAGCGCGCGCCGCTGCCTGCTTACCATCCAGATAGGAATTAATCTGGTTGTTGGCATTCTCTTTGAAATCGCGCGTCACTTTTACCTGCAAGTTCAGCTCTTTCAACACCTTGTCTTTATCGAAGTTGTTTGCAAGCTTACCGGAGTTCGCGGCGGCGGTTTCCGTGGTGATGTCGGTTTTAACGCCTTCCACGGCCTGCTGCTGGTCGGCAGGGCGGGTAACGGTAATATTGCTGGTGTTGATACCGCTGCGGGTAACGGAGCTTTCACTGTCGCTGTCATGTCCGATACCAAAGCTGACGTTCTTATCCAGCGAGGCATAACCGTTTGCCGGCACGTGGTAGCCCTCTTCGGTGGTGACGGTTTTGTTGCTCTGGCGGGTAGCATGATCGCCCAGACCGAGATCGGTATTCATGCTCATAGAGCCGCCAATGCCAAAGCCGTTGCCTTCGTATTCGGAACGGTTATTGATATCGCTCCAGCTCAGGGTGCCGGTGCTGAGCTGGTTTCTGCCTGCCAGTTCGGCGCTTTCGCTGGAGGTGATCAGCCCACCTTTCAGGTCGGTATGATCTTTCACGTTGATGTTATAGCCGTTTTCACCCGCAAAGACGCCGGACTGCTCCTGCACCGAGGCGTAATAAGCATTGACCTTCGACTGGCTATAGTTGCCCGACGCGGAGAAACCAAAGCCGACGGTGACCTGGCCGCCCATATCTTTCTGTTTGCCCTCGTAGCGCGAGGTATCCTGGAGGCTTTCGATATTCAGGTTTTCCGCCGTAATATCCACGCCTTTGCCCAGCACCTGGCCGCCGCGTAGCGTCGTAGTGCCGCCGCTGGTGATAGAGGTGAAACCATCCAGATCGCCGACATGGCTGTTGCGCCAGTAAACGTCGTCGCCGTTGCCATAGCCTTTGCCTTTGTTGGCGCCCGCGGTGACGCCGAAGGAGGCGCCGCCCTGGCCGTAGCTCACCGCCACGCCTGCGTTCCAGCCGCTGGATTTATTGTCGCTACGGGAGTGACGTTCCTGCTGGGCGGCAACGATATTAACGTCGTTATCCGCAAATAGCGTGGTGCCCTGTTTGCCGCTGACGTCGGAGCCGATGATATTAATGTCGGATTTCTCGCCGCCGGTCGCCACCACCACCGCTTGTTTCCCGGCGTTCACTTTACTGGCGAGCGCGCTGGTGCTGGTGGTGTCTTCGGTATTGGTCTGCTTGCTCTGACCGTAGGTCAGAGACACGCTGACGTTCTGCGCTAACGCCTGCGTGCCGTTATCCATCACACCCTGCGCAGCGTTCATCATGGTGCTCGCAGCCCGCGCGCTGTCCCACGCGGCGTTGGCGGCGGCCAGCATATTGATGCGATCGTCATTACTCTTACCAACGGTCTGCGTGGTGTTGATAACGCTTTGCAGCGCCTGCACCACCGGCACGTTTACCGCCAGCGTAAAGCCTTTCTGCTCAACAGTACGTTTGTACTGCGAAGCGTAGGTGTCCTGTGCCGCTTCGATAGTGACGTTTTTACCCTGAATACCGACATTGCCGTTCGGCGAGGCGACGCTGCTGCCCGTCTGACGGTAGTCATTGCCGGCAATCAGCACGGTATCCCCTTGCAGGCTGCCGACCATCGATCCCTGACCGGCCTTCGCCTGGCTCGCCTGCTCGGTAGTTTCCTTGCGCGAGCCGACGGTAAAGCCGATGCCGCCGGAGCTTAACAGGCCGGATTTTTTCTCCTGCTTGAGGTGCGTTTCGTCGTTGCGGCCGCCCATCGTGGTGAGGGTCAGATTGTTGCCTGCGCGCAGTGCCACGTCGTTAGTGCCGACGACGCTGCTGCCTGCCACGGTCAGGTTGTTGCCCGCGGCGATGTTTACCGATCCCGCGCTCAGTTCGCTGCCCTGTACCTGTTGTTTATCAACGGTGTCGCGGGTGGTGGTGGTGGTTTTTGACAGCCAGCCGTTGCCGCCCACCACTTTATGCCGCTCGTCCAGCGTACTGTCGTTGAGCACACCTTCGATGTTGACGTCGTGACCAGCACGCATGGCCAGCGCACCGTCGGTTTTCACCGCCGCGCCGCGGGCATTAATGTCATTGCCCGCGCCCATCACCACGCCGCCGGTGGCACTCACCTGGCTGCCGGTCTGATCGCGGCTGCTCTGCGTCAGGGTGTTGTCCGCATTCCACACCAGCTTATCGCCGCGCGCGGTAGTGACGGTATCGAGATTCAGATCGCGCCCGGCCACCAGCTGTGCCTTGCCGTTTTCGCCGCTGGCGATCACCTGCGCGCCGGTCAGGGTAATGTCACGCCCGGACTGCAACGCCAGTTTGCCGTCATCTCCCTGCACGTAAATGCCGGAGACGCTGTTGATGGTGGTGCGGGTGAAGCTGTTCTCACCGCTGGCACTGTCGGCGCTTCTCACCGTACTGGTGACGTTAATATCGCGGCCTGCATTCGCCAGCAGGGTGTCGTTACCGACGATAGCGCCGTCAATACTGTTAATATCGCGGCGGGCATTGAGGCGCACATCTGCGCCTTGGATCAGGCCCGTCTGGTTGGTGATGTTATCGGCGTCGAGTTGCAGCACGCGGCGTCCGGCAATGGTGCCGGAGTTAAACAGATCGCCATTGAGCTTCATCGAGACGTTATTACCGGCGATCAGCGCCCCGGAACCGTCGATGTCGCCCGGTTTCACTTTCGCGTATACCTGCGGGATCAGCACGTTCTGCATAGAGCCGTCCGGCATCTGCACACGGGTATTCACCAGCCAGACAATATCGCCAGTCAGCAGCGCCATCTGTTCCGGCGTCAGCGCGACGCCCAGTTTCAGCGAGTACTGTTTGCCAAAGGTGATGCCCTTATCCATCAGCGCCTTAAACTGTTCCTCGTCATTGCTGTAGCCGTCGAGGTAGCGCTGGCCAGTAATACCGACAACCTGCTCACGCACCAGGCGCTGCTCGTAGTAGCCATCGCCCAGACGCTTAATGGTGTTGTCGCCGTTATTGGTGAAGGCGTTTTGCATATAGTCACTGCCGAGCCACTGGCGCTCATTGGTGAAACGCGGATCGGTTTCCACCAGGTATGGCACGTCCGCCGACGGGTTCACTTTAAACAGGCTGTTGTCCGGCAGTGTGGTATTGGCACCGATAATACGGATCGCCCCTTGCGCCGGGTTCACTTCAAACTGTTGACCAGCAGGCGGCGTGACCGGTTCTCCCGGCGAGACGGTCTGCTGCCACGGCGCATGACCGGCATCGTTAACGCCTGCGTTCACCAGATTCGCCCGCGCAATGGTGACGTCGGTGCCCGGCGTCTGCATCGGGTTCAGGGTGAGATTGCTGCCCTGTACGCTGCCGTTGCTCACCAGCTGGCCGGGTCTGAGGGTGATCGCCTGGATAGCCGTTGGCGGAACATAGGCGGTTCTGTCGTCGCCCTGTTCGTCGCTGCCTTTGTGACGAATGCGGTGATAGTAGGTGACGATACCGACGTCGGTGGTATGGCGTTCGCCGGTCACCGCATCGTTTTTCACGCTGGTCACACCGTCAATGTTGAGCGTGCCGCCTGCGACGATCTGGCTGTTGTCGTTGAACAGCTGATCGCCGGTAATGGTCAGATTGCCGCCCGCGAGGATCTTCGCCGGATCGCTCTCTTTGATGCGCGTCTCTTCCACCGTGCGGGTGAAATCGTACTGGTTGAAGCTGTCGTTACCGCGTCCGCTACGCTCTGGTGTGTTGAGGTTAAACAGGCCATCAGCAGAGTTGCGATCGACATAGACACCTTCATCGCCAGCCTTCCAGCGGTTGGTCGATCCGGTGTGCTGGTACTCGGTGAGATCACCTTGCGATACGGTGACCAGCTCGGTGGAGAAGTGATCGTTGATGTTGTTGATCTGCCCGGCGTTGATCGCCATGTTGCCCGCAGATTCGATGGTGGAGCTGTGGTTATTGATCGTACCCGCGCGGCCGGTTGCCACACCTTTATCATCCAGCGCGCCACCAATCGCCATATCACCCGCGCTGTAGATCAGCGCATGATCGCGGTTATTGAGCGTCTGCACGCCCAGATCGACACGCTCGCGTCCGGCCAGCGTAGCCGCCGTGCCGTTTTCCGTCAGGTTATTAAAGGTCCCGGCATTGACGCCCACCGCATCGCCGTAAATACGGCCAGTGCCGATATTATTCAGCGTTCCGGCATTGAGGCGGGTAATGCGCCCATCGATCAGGCCGCGGTTATCCAGCGTACCCTGCGCATTGAGGGTATTGCGTCCGGCGGTGATTTCACCGCTGGCGGTATTGTTGATATTGCCGCTTTGCACGTCCAGCGCGCCGCCTGCCAGCAGTTTGCCGCTGTTGGTCAGATCGCCCGCGGTGGTCACGGCAGCGTTGCCGTTGGCGGCGATGGTGCCGCTGTTATCCAGCGACTGCCCGCTGTTGAGCGTCATATCGCCCAGCGACAGTAACTGACCGCTGCCGTCGATATAGCCTGCGTTTACCGTCAGCTGTTTACCGGCTTTCGCTGTACCGCCCTGGTTGCGCAGTTGCAGCCCGTTGCCGCCCAGATCCAGCAGGCCGGAGGAGGCCAGCGCCCCCGCGTTGTTATTCAGCTCGCCATTATTACGCACGGTGAGGGCGTCATCGGCCAGAATGCTGCCGCTCTGGTTATTCAGGCTGCCGGTGTTGAGCGCCACACGCTGACCTTCCAGCCCCTGATTGTCACCCAGCGTGTTCTGGTTGAGAAAATTAACGGCATTGACGGTCACGGCTTTGCCGCCGCGGATCAGCCCCGAGACGTTGTTCACTACGCCGCCCGCGCTGTCGAGCAGCAGATCGCCTACCGACTGGATCTGCCCGCCGCTGTTTTGCAGATCATTGCTGTGCAGACGGGTGGCTCCCTCGCCGATCACCCGGCCGCCGTTCTGGTTATTGAGCGTTCCGGCCGTGATATCGGCATCGCCTTTCGCCGCCAGCGTACCGCCCGCGTTGTTCAGCCCGTCGCCGGAAATCGTCATCGCCCCGAGGCTGTTCAGCGTACCACCGGCGTTGTTCAAATCGCGGGTGATGACGTTGACGCCGTTGCCCTGCATCAGACCGGCGGCGTTATTCAGGGACGCGGTGGGGGAGAGGGTCAGGCCGTCGGTCGCGACCAGTTGCCCGTCGCGGTTATCCAGCGTCGTGCCGCTGAAATCGACGGTTTTACCCGCCAGCGCCACGCCGCCGCTGTTATCAAACGTGCCTGCTGCCAGCGTCATATCGCCAAGACTGGTGAGGCCGCCTTTATCGCCGCTGTTGCGGTTGCTGAGGTTATCGGCACTGATACGCAGCGCCTCGCCGCTCTGGATCAGACCGCCGTCATCATTATTCAGGGTGGTGCCGTCAAGGGTCAGCGCCTGTTGCGCCGCCAGTTGACCGCCCTGATTGCTCAGGGTGGCGGCGTTAATGGTCGCCGCATCGCCGCTCACCAGCGTACCTTGCTGGTTTTGCACCTCATCCGCATTGAGCGTCAGCGCTTTGCCCGCGCCTGTTACCCCGTTGCGGTTGTCCAGCGTGCCGCCATTGAGGGTCATGGTGTCGCCGGATTTCAGCGAGCCGTTCTGGTTTTTGAGGGTGGCAAAACGCGCATCCAGCGCCTGTTCAGAACCTAGCTGGCCGCCGGTATTATCAATATCGCCGCCGGTGAGCGTAAAGTTGCCGCCGCTGGCGAGGAAACCGCTCTGGTTATTGATCGCGCCGCTGCTGAGATCCAGCGTCCCGTGCGACAGCAGCGAGCCAGACTGGTTGTTAAACGTGCCGTTGTTGAGCGCAAGCGTCGCGCCGTCAGCGACAATCACCCCCTGCTGGTTATCCAGTCCGGCGGCAGAAATACGCTGGGTTTTCGCCGCTTCGATACGGCCACGGGTGTTGTTCAGCGCCTGGGCACTACGGATATCGCCATCGCCCGCCGAAGCGGAGATGAGACCGTCCTGGTTAGTGATCGTCCCGGCATCAAGGCTGGCGTTGCCTGCCACCGCCAGCACCTGACCGCCGGTGTTATCAATGGACTGCGCGCCCAGCTGTACGTTGCCGTTGGCGGCAATTTGCCCCTTCTGGTTATCAATGCTGCCCGGCAGAGTCACGGCAAGGGTGCCGCTGCCGGCCTGGATCAGTTTACCTTTCTGGTTCGACAGGCTGCCCGCGTTTACCGTCACGGTGTCGGCGCTCAGGCTACCGCCGTTATTGTTGAGCAGTTTACCGGTACGCGCGGTGAGTTCAGTGGCGTTAACCTGAGCGTTTTGCGTGTTCAGATCCCCCGCGCCGCCATCCAGCAGCACGCGTTTTGCCTGGGTCTGGCCGCCGCTGACGTCCACGCCCTGGCCGCGTGCGCTGAGGTTGCCGCCCGCCAGCGTCTGCCCGCCTGCGGTCAGTTGTCCGCTGGTATCGAGCTGCAAATCACCGGTATCCACCAGTTTACCGTCGTTATTCACCCCGGCTGCCAGCACGCTTTTTTTGCTGCTGGTGAGGGAGGCTGCACGAACCTGGACATTATTGCCGGCGGTCAGTACACCGCTGTTGCTGAATTCGCCTGCCGTCTGGACGGCGACGTTTTCACTGCCGCGGGTGACGCCGCTGTTTTCGATGCGCCCGTCAGCGGTCAGGGTAACGGTACCGGCCTGCGCGCCAATAGCCCCGGCGTTACGCACGCCGACGCCCTGTTCGGTGCCGACCATGCGGATCTTACCGGCGTACATGCCGCCGAGGCTGGAGACATCCACCGCCAGCTGCGGACGGGTGGCGGCATCGTCGCTGCCTTTGCTGATCTGCTCGTGTGCGGCATCCACCTGGTTGCGCCCGGTGGTGACTTTCAGATCTTTAGCCCACAGCCCGGCGTTAACTTTCACTGAACGGGCGATGATATCGGTGTAGTCCGCGCCGGAGGTGTCCATGCCTGCGCCATCCACCACCACTTCACCGCGCTCAACGTTATAGCCGGTCAGGTTGCCGTTGTTCATCTGCGCCTGGCCGGTGGTCAGGGTGGCGCGATTGGTATTGATAAAGCCGCAGCCGCTACAGGTGATACCTGCCGGGTTGGCGATGACCACCTGGGCTTTTTGCCCGGCGACTTCGATCATACCGTTCAGCTTACTCGGATCCCGGGAGTTGACTTCGTTAAGGATGATCTTCGCTTCGCCTTTCGCCAGCCACGGGTTGCCGGTCACCATGCCGCCGAGCTGCGTCTGCACATTTTTATGGGAGTTATTAAGGATCGCCCCCTGCTGGCTGACGTCGAATTTGCTGTAATTATTGCGCGAGACGCCCGCCGCCGATGGCGTCTGGATATTGACCTGGGTGGTGCCGTTGGCGCTGTTGAGCACCGTCGGCTGCTGGTTTTTCGGCGCACCGGCGTCGGCAATAATGTCCGCCTGCGCCGTGTGCACCACGCCCATCGCCAGCCACAGGCTGAAGCTCAGCGCGCTGACTTTGCCGACAAGACGGCTGTGATTATGACCGATGCCGGAAGAACGGGAAGAACCCGCGCGGCCTGAGCGGGCGATGTCTGCCACCACCATCAGCATGCCGCGTGCTTTGTTGAAAACGATGCGGTACAGGTTCTTATTCATGGTGCATTCCTTTAAAAACTTCCGGCAGATTGACGCTGAGCGGGTGGGCGTGCTGCCAGGCTTGTGCTTGTTCGCGGCTGACGTGGTTGCCGTGCAGCATCACCACGCGTTTGCCGAGCTGTTGACCCCGATGATGCAGGGCGCGCAGACAATGATCGGGTAAGAGATCGCGGCGCATCAGGCTGCCCATCGCCGCGGTATGGCCAAAAGGGGCGATCCAGTCGATACACCACATACGATCGCCAGAGGCCCAGTCTTCATCGCGCATTTCAATGGCCGGGCGCGTGAGGTAGCGGGCTTCTGACTCCGGATCGAGCCAGGCCCAGCTGAAAAAGAAAATCGGCTGTTCGTCTTTCGCCACCAGCACGTACTGGCGGCGTTTGATGATCGGCAGCAGCAGCGTCGGCAGGGCGTGCAGCGGTGCATCCCGGTGCAGCGGGGAGTGCATCCACAGCCAGACGCTCGCGCCGAGCACTTCCGCTTCGTTCTCTTCGCCGCCGAGCAGCAGCGGCGCTTTGATGTCGTATTCTCCGACGCGCATTACCAGCTCCAGTTCAGGTTAAACCCGAGAGTGGCGGAACTGGTGCGGAACCCGTCCGGCTTCGAGAAGGGGCGCCCGGCGAACAGGTCATAGCCGGTGTTGAACGCGCTACCGCGCAGACCGACCACGCCGCCTGCCAGATGTTTGCCGATCAGCGGTTCAGAGGTGTAACCACCCACTTCGCCGTAGTCCGCGCCGAGATAAAGTTCCTGATTAGGGACCGGCGTGCGCCAGGCAATGTCGTTGCGCACATACCAGCCGTGGCTGGCGCTCAGCGTGCGCTCGCCGTCAAAGCCGCGAACCGTCCAGCGGTTGCCGATGGCGAACTGCTCCTGCGGCGTCAGCGGGGTGTTGCTCGACTGGCGCTGATATTGCACGTTGTAGCGGAAATGCTGTGAGCCAAGCTCGAACGGCAGATCCAGCCCGGCGCTAAGCTGAATGATTTTACTCAGCGCGGTCGCATCACCAAAATACTCTTCCGGGGCTGGCTGCGCGCCAAACCAGCGGGTGCCACGCTGATAGCTGATCCCGGCGTCCAGGGTCGCCTGACCGATGTAATGGCGGTGCTGTAAACCGGCGCGCCATGCCGCCGTCTGCCGACGCTGCACGCCCACTTCGGTGTCATCAATATAGCTACGGGTTTCGCGGCCCATCACCTCATAGGTGAAGGAGGTTTTCTGCGAGCCGCTGCGGTGCAGGACGCGGCTTAACTGCACGTTGAGGTTTTTGCTTTTGCCGCTGTAGCGGTAATCGGCGTTATCCCCGGCAACCGTCTGGTGGTAATCGTAATCGCTGCCGGTAATACCCAGCATCCAGTAACCGAAGGGGACGGAATAGTGCCCGGTGTAGTTCTTGCTGCCTTTGCCGCCTTTATTATCCAGATCGTGACTGGCAGAGACGTACAGCAGATCGCTCAGCGAGAAGGGGTTATCCAGCGACAGGGTTGCGCCGCCCTGGGAACGGCCAGTTGTCTCGGTGCCGGAGTCATCCAGCGACAGGCCCAGACGCCACATTTTCGATTGCTTACGGGTGATCACCACATCGCTCTCACCGGGTTTTTCACCGGGGACGATCTCCATGTTCGCCTCGACCGTAGGCAGACGCTGTAAGTTTTCCAGCCCCTGTTCAATGTCGCGCAGATCCAGCAGCTTGCCCTCATGCGCCGGGAAGGCGCTGTAGAGCTGAATATAGTCATCGCTGTCGTCGGTCAGTTTGACATGGCGAATATTGCCCGGCACCAGCGCCAGCTTCAGGGTGCCGCTTTTCAGATCCTGTGACGGGGCCAGCACGCGGGTGGTGATCCAGCCGTGATCGACGATGCGGTTTTGCAGGGTACTCATCAGCAGGTTAATGCCTTTACCGCCCAGGCAGCGGCCTTCTGCCTGGCTGGCGATATGCTGTAACGGCAACCAGCGCGGCAGCGCATCTTTGCCGCTTATTTCAACGCGCTGAATGGCAAAGCAGGGCGTTTCGGTGGGAAAATCAATCCGCCCATACCCGGAAGAGGGTTCCGATAAACGCACGTCCGGCACCGGCGGCGTGAGCTGTTGCTCAATCGCTCGCTGACGCTGTTGCTGAATAATAAATTGATCATCCGGCCCGGCAGCCAGAGCAGAAAAAGGAACAGGCAGGCTGCTGACAGCCGATATTATTATCGCTATTTTGTGTGACGAATTCATCGGACTTCCGCGCTGTGTAATAGAAAAAGGAGGCAATGTGAAGATATGTAAAATTGTTTAAAAATTGGCGTCTGATGAAAAGGGGGATTAATCCTAAAGGCCCGACCATTGCGGCCCAGAACCATCCCCAAATCTGGTAGGGAAGGGATAAAACAGCGAAAAACAGCAAATAAGCAGCGATTTAAGACGGTTTTTGCTCAACGTGCAACACACCTCAAAGAGAGGATTTACACGGTGGCACAAGAGTCTTTATACAGGCAGATCATAAAATCCTGGTTCAGAGGCCAGCCTGTAAATTATTTTCCTTCATGGCACCATAGGGACAGTTTTTAAAACGACAATGGGGTCTTTTAGAACAGCCGTCAATAAAGGGATCGTTATTACCGGGACACTGAATATTATTGCTGAAGGAAGCCCACAACGAGGGTGAGAAGGGAAATGCATGAATGATATTAATATCGCGTCTACGGTCATTAGCGGTGATACCAACTGGCGTGGTTGATATAGTATTGCCCTTGTGCAAAAAGTAATCGCCGCGATACCATAAGATAAGATTCAAATTTCGCATACAGGATACCGCCGCAAAAGCCGTACCTGTTTGAGGACATGCAAGTGCATGTTTAACAAACCATTCCATTTAAGTAAATTCTCCTTACCGTATTTAGGATGATTCTCTATCCCACGCGCTAAGGATAACGACTCACACCCCTGTGTCGAGGCCGCTTTAATAAACATTCTTAAGCTTACAAAATAAATGTTTCTATATGTTTCCTTGCAAAGGATATTTTAATTATCAAACAACCAGTTGATAACAGGGCATAATTTGCGCGTTACACTAAACTTTCAGGTACGTAAGCAGATAAAAGGAGTTCTCATGAAGTTATGGCCTGTTGTGACGGGTGTGGCTATTGCACTGACGCTGGTCGCCTGTAAATCGCCGACGCCGCCGAAAGGCGTGCAGCCAATCAGTGGCTTTGACGCCAGCCGCTATCTCGGTAAATGGTACGAAGTGGCTCGTCTGGAAAATCGCTTCGAGCGTGGGCTGGAGCAGGTCACTGCCGATTATGGCAAGCGCAGCGACGGCGGGATCCGCGTGCTCAATCGGGGTTACGATCCGGTGAAGAAAGAGTGGAGCGAGAGCGAAGGGAAAGCGTACTTTACTGGCGAGCCGACCACCGCCGCGCTGAAAGTGTCGTTCTTTGGCCCGTTCTATGGTGGTTACAACGTCATCAAGCTGGATGATAACTACCAGTACGCGCTGGTCAGCGGCCCGAACCGCGACTACCTGTGGATCCTCTCACGTACGCCAACCCTGCCGGAATCGGTGAAGCAGGACTATCTGAATACCGCGCGCGCGCTGGGCTTCCGCGTCGATCAGCTGGTGTGGGTGAAGCAGTAAAGGCGCTGTTTGCCGCAGATCTTACGCAACGGCTGACGTAAGATCTGCCATCACCTTACCTGTCATCTCCCGTAACCAGTTCAGCGGTTTATCATTGTCGTGGCGCTTATGCCACAGCAGCGAAAGGGCTATTTCCGGGGTTTCCACCGGAACGGGGCTGCACGCTAAACCATAATGCGCCACCCAGTCGTCGGCCAGCCCGGCGGGAACGGTCGCTAACGCCGGTATGCGCGAGAGCAAGGGCGGGAGAGACGAAAAATGCGGCGTCACATAGCGGATCGAACGCGCTTTCCCGAGCGCCGCCAGGCGGTCATCGATAGCGCTCCAGCTCGCCCCGCGATAGGACACCAGCACATGAGCCTGCGCCACGTAATCCTCCAGCGACAGCGGCGCGGGCAGCGAGAGTTGCTCAGGGTGCCAGCAGGTACAAAAGCGGTGTGAGACAATCCTCTCCCGTCGCAGCGAGGCGGGGGCAGTCCCGCCAACTGAAATGGCAAGATCTATCTCCCCGCGCGCAACGAGTTCTGCATCCCGGAAGGGATCGCTGGCTGTGACCTGCAACGTGACGCCCGGCGCATCGCGGATGATACGCGCCTGCAATTCCGGCATCAGCCAGCGCTCAACCCAGTCGCTCATCCCCAGACGAAACACGTGTGTGGCCTCTGCTGGCGTAAATGTCGCGGGCTGGAAAAGGACATCCTGCATCTGTTCCATTAACGGGCCAAGAGCCGCGATTAATGCCTCGGCGCGCGGGGTTGGCTCCATACCGCGCGCTGTGCGCACAAACAGCGGATCGTCAAACATGGCGCGTAAGCGCACCAGCGCATTGCTGACCGCAGGTTGACCAAGATGCAGCTTTTCTGCCGCGCGGGACACGCTGCCTTCGCGCTTCAACACCAGCAGCACCGTCAACAAATTCAGATCGATACGATGAAAATCATTTTCTCTGATAGTGAACATTATATTAATCAATTTGAGTGATGTTTATTGCCTGAGGATACTGTGGACCATGTTCTGGTGATACGTTTTAGGAAGGTTTTTGATGAAAATTTTACTGACGCTGGTCGCTTCACTGCTCGTTTCCAGCCCGCTGCTGGCCGCAGAACAAACAACCGCGCGGGATCAACAGGCACCGGGCTATTACCGGATGACGCTGGGCAAACTGCGCATTACCGCCGTCTCCGACGGCACGGTGACGGTTCCCCTGAACACGCTGCTGACCCACGTTTCCCCGGAAAAACTGCGCGAGGCAATGGCCAGGGATGCGCTGACGCCGCAGGCCGAGACGTCCATTAACGCTTACGTTATTGATGATGGTAAAAAACGTGTTCTGGTGGATACCGGTGCCGGTGAACTCTTCGGGCGCAATGGCGGACACCTGCTGACCAATCTGGCTGCGGCAGGTTATCCGGCGGAGACGATTGATACTGTGCTGCTGACCCATATTCATGCGGATCACTCGGGCGGCGTTTCGCGCGCGGGCAAACCGGCGTTTCCGAAAGCCGAGGTGTTCGTGGATAAACGGGATGTCGATTTCTGGCTGAACCCGGCGAACGTCAATCGGGTGGAGGCCAGCCAGGCGCATACCTTTGCGGAATCTGAGCGCACCCTTCGCCCGGTGATCAACGCGGGTCGGCTGAAAACGTTCCTCGCACCCGCCACATTACCGGGTGGAATACGGGCAGAATCAACGGCAGGGCATACGCCGGGCAGCGTGCTTTATCGCGTGGAAAGTGAAGGCCAGACGCTGGTGCTGTGGGGAGACATCATCCACGCGAAGGCGGTGCAAATGCCCGATCCGGACGTGGCTATCCATTTTGACGTCAACCAACAGCAGGCTATCGGCACACGTGAACGCATACTCAGGCAGGCCGCGGATCAGGGCTACTGGGTGGCGGCTGCGCATATCTCTTTTCCCGGCTTAGGCCATGTGCAGCGTGACGGTCAGGGCTATCGCTGGGTGCCGGGGAATTACACCACCCAGCTCTGATCCTGAGGTGTGATGGCACTCAGACTGCGTTTCGCTTGTACATCCTTCTGGGGTGTCCAATTTTTCCGTACAGCATTTCAACGGTAAGAAAACCGGCCTCCACGCAGTGTTCCAGATAACGCCGCGTGGTGGTTTTACTCAGGCCTGTTTCGCTCACCACGTCGTCCACCGAAAAACAGTGCGTCGCAGCCTGGTCATTAAACAGGGCCTGCACCCGCGCGAGGGTATTCTCTTCGATGCCTTTACTGCCGTTCTCCTGGCGGTAGTTTTTTGCCTGGAGCTGGTAGAGGGAATCGACGTTTTGCTGATCGACAATTTTCCAGACCCGTTGCTGCTCTGCGAACAACACAAAGCGCTCAAGCGACTGGCTGAGACGTTTCCAGGAGACGGGTTTGAGAATGTAGTCAAAGGCACCGTTGCGAATGGCGAGGCTACAGGTGTTCATGTCGCTCGCCGCAGTAATAAAAATCACTGAGCAGTTGGCGCGCGCCAGCATAGGATTGCTGATAAGCGTGATGCCTTTACCGTCAGGCAGATAGTTGTCCAGCAGCAAAAGCTTTGGCTGTTTACGCTCCAGCTGCGCCTGGGCATCAGCCAGCGAGGAGGCGATACCCACCAGACGCAGGCGCGGGTGTTTGTTGATCAGTTCCGCGTGCAGTTGCGCCAGTTCGTTCTCGTCTTCAACAATCAATACGTCGATAAGTTCATGTTGCATAGTCGGTATCTTCCAGTTCCTGTGCCGGGCGGCGGGCCGTTCCCGCGGTGGGAATGAACAGTGAGAAAATAGCGCCGCGCGGCGTGTTATCGGCAATTTCAATGGTGCCGCCAGCCTGGGTGACATAGCTTTCAATCAGATACAGGCCAATGCCGTGATCGCCGCGCGTTTTGGTGGTGATCCCGCGTTCAAAGATCCGATCACGGATCTCCGGTTTAATGCCTTGCCCCTGATCGGCCACTTCCACGATCAGCTCCTGCTCGTTCAGCTTGATCAGCACGTCTACCGGCTCATGCGGCAACGGGGAACGCTGTGTCGCTTCGATGGCGTTATCCAGTAAGTTGCCGATGATGGAAATCAATTCCGCTTCCGACAGGGGCAAGAAGGGTTTATCCATCCGGCAGGCGGGATCGAAATTCAGCGCTACGCCTTTCTCACGCGCCCGTGCTGCTTTACCTAACAGCAGGCCACACAGCGTTGGCGAGCGAAAGCGCGAGGAGATGAAATCCAGCAGTTCCTGCGCATGTTCAGACTGCGCCTGAATGTAACCGATGGCCTCGTCATAGCGCCCCATATGCAGCAGACCGGACAGCGTTGTCATGCGGTTAAGCTGTTCATGGCGCATGATGCGCAGGTTATCGACATAGCGTTTTACCTGGCTGAGCTGGGCGCTGAGGGAATCAATTTCATTGCGATCGCGGAAGGTGATCACCCAGCCCTGTAATGAGTTTTCCAGCATGATCCGCACCCGGCTGGCAATCACGGTAAGATCGTTAAAGCGGCAGATCTCGTCATGGGTATCTTTTACCAGCATGGTTTGCATAGTGAAGAAAGGCATCGGCTCGATCACCTGGCCGATGGGTTGTCCACGGAGTTCGCGCGCAGGCTGGCTTAAGCCCAGCAGCTTCCTTGCGGCCTGGTTGATCACTTCAATCCGCAGGTTGTTATCAATGGCGATCACCCCTTCGTAGATGGATTCCATCATGGCTTTTTGCTGGCGCACCAGCAGGCCTATTTCCCGTGGTTCGAGGGAGAAGATCTGTTTCTTAATACTGTGGGTGAAAAACCAGGAGAAGATAAACAGGGCGATCAGCAACAGCACGGCGGCAATCAGGATGTTCACCACTTTATTGACGGTGATGGTGTCGAGATAGCTGGTGAGATAGCCCACCGAGACAATCCCCACCACCTGGCCGGCAGTGTTAAAAATGGGCGCTTTGCTGCGTAGCGAAATGCCCAGCCCGCCCTTGCGGATCGTGGTGGTGCTTTTGCCCTGTAAGACCTCGGCGTTATCGCCGCCGACCAGCGTTTTTCCCACCCGGTCGGCAAAAACGGAATGAAACAGATGAAGCCCTTTATTATCGCCAATGACAATAAAGCTCGCATCGCTGCGAGCGGCTATTTTCTGCATGAGTGCCTGAATGGACGGGATATCCTTCTGCTCGACTTCCTGACGCAGAGAGGGGATAAGCGCAATTTCTTCTGCCTGTATTTTTGCGCGCGCACTCATTTCCTGATATAGCTGCCTGCCGACGTCGAAATAATAATATCCACCGAGCAATGCAAAGAGCACTGAGAAAAAAGCCACCAGCGAAATAAATAACTTTATCTGAAACGATACTTTCATCACTATCACGCATGGAATCAAAGAGATTCAGCAATATATCATCTTTTGTTCAGCACTGACGCCCGCTTTGCCGAAAAGTTGTGATCCCTTGCACAGCGCTATCTGCAAAGTTTTTCTGCGAAAGAAGAATTGTCCTGGTGCGAAATTAAAAATGTTATTCGTATGTTCATCAATGAAAAGAAACCATAAAAACCACGGCAATAAATAAGGTGTTAATCACATTAAATAAAAGAAACCATTAAAACCATAGGTGCCATTAAAACTTCACTTTTAATATGTGTCTCCTCACATAAAGTAAGCCTTTGTGTCTCTAAGCTGAATGCACAAAATAACCAGAAGGGGCTTATTATGAGCACAACTGACGATTCTTTCTCTGTTACCCACGACCCGATTGATATTCAGCGACCCTCCATCAAAGAACGCTGGTGGAATATTATGGATACCTGGAAAGTCGGGATCATTCCGTTACCGCTGTTCGTGTTAGCCGGCGCGCTCATTGCGATTGACTGCATGGGCGGCAAACTGCCCAGCGATATCGTGGTGATGGTTGCCACGCTGGCTTTCTTTGGCTTTGCCTGCGGCGAGTTTGGTAAGCGCTTACCCATCGTCGGTAAGCTCGGTGCCGCCGCGATCTGCGCCACTTTCATCCCCTCGGCGATGGTCTATTACGGCCTGCTGCCGGACGTGGTAGTGGAGTCCACCACCAAATTCTATAAATCCACCAACATTCTTTATCTCTATATCTGCTGCATTATCGTCGGCAGCATCATGAGCATGAACCGTACCGTGCTGATCCAGGGCTTCCTGCGCATTTTCTTCCCGATGCTGTGCGGCGAAATCGTTGGCATGCTGGTGGGCATGGGCGTGGGCCTTGCGCTCGGTCTTGAGCCGTTCCAGATCTTCTTCTTCATTATTCTGCCGATTATGGCCGGTGGCGTCGGGGAAGGGGCGATCCCGCTGTCTATTGGTTACGCCACTTTGCTGCATATGGATCAGGGCGTGGCGCTTGGTCGCGTGCTGCCTATGGTGATGCTCGGTGGCCTGACGGCGATCATTATCTCCGGCTGCCTGAACCAGCTCGGTAAACGCTACCCGCATCTGACCGGTGAAGGCCAACTGATGCCAAACCGCGCCAATGCGGATACCTCCTCTGCGCAACCTGCGTTCTCCGGCAAGACGGACGTGACGACCATTGCCTCCGGCGCGCTGCTGGCGGTGCTGCTCTATATGCTGGGTATGCTCGGTCATAAGCTGATCGGTCTGCCAGCCCCGGTCGGCATGCTGTTTATGGCGGTGCTGGTCAAACTGTGTAACGGCGCATCTCCCCGTCTGCTGGAAGGTTCGCAGGTGGTGTACAAATTCTTCCAGACCTCAGTGACCTACCCGATCCTGTTCGCCGTCGGCGTGGCCATCACGCCGTGGCAGGAACTGGTCAATGCCTTCACCGTCAGCAACCTGCTGGTGATCGTCAGTACCGTCTCTGCGCTGGTGGCCACCGGTTTCTTCGTCGGTAAAAAGATTGGTATGCACCCGATTGATGTCGCCATCGTTTCCTGCTGCCAGAGCGGCCAGGGCGGCACCGGTGACGTGGCGATCCTCACCGCAGGCAACCGCATGAGCCTGATGCCCTTCGCGCAGATCGCTACCCGTATCGGCGGGGCAATTAACGTCTCCATCTCGCTGCTGATTCTGGGCAACTTCCTCGTTTAAGTTTTCAGGAAAGAACAATGAAACTCGCAAGCTTTATCTATCAAGGTCAACGCAGCTACGGCATCGTCAAAGCCGATGGCGTGGTGAATTTAGGTCGCCGGTTAGGGGATCGCTACCGCGACCTGAAGGCGCTGCTCCAGGGTAACGGCATGGTGGAGGCCACGCGCTTTCTCAACGATGCCGTGGATGTGCCGATGGAAGCCATCACCTTTTTACCGGTGATTGAGCAGCCGGAGAAAATTCTCTGTGTCGGCATGAACTACGCCGCGAAGCGTCAGGAGTTTGACCAGCATAACCCGGCACCGACGCTGTTTGTACGCTTTCCGGATTCGCAGACCGGCCACAATGAACCAGTGTTAAAGCCGCGCCATTCCAGTGAATTTGATTATGAAGGTGAGCTGGCGGTGATCATCGGCAAAGGCGGCGAGAATATCAGCCGTGACACTGCCCTGAGCCACGTGGCGGGTTACAGCTGCTACATGGACGGTTCGGCGCGTGACTGGCAGCACACCTGGTTTACGGCAGGTAAAAACTGGCGGCAGACCGGTGCGTTTGGCCCGTGGATGGCAACCGCCGATGAGATCCCGGACCCGCATCAGTTAGCGATCCGCACCTGGCTGAACGGACGCATGGTGCAGGAAGACAACACCAGCAGCATGATCCACAAGGTCGCGGAGTTGATCGAGTACATCAGCACCTTCACACGCCTTAGCCCGGGGGACGTGATTATTACCGGCTCCCCTGGCGGCGTGGGTAAAAAGCGTAATCCGCCGCTGTTTATGAAAGCGGGCGATCGCATTGAGGTGGAGATCGAGCATATCGGTCATCTGAGTAACGTCATCATGGAAGCGCCAGCCACCGGGCTTGCGGCAGCACACTAAGTAAGGCGGCGGTATGCAATCGCAACCCACAATTGATTTTGGGCACACGCTGGTGGCGAAACATCCGGAACGTATGAGCCAGATCCGCTATCTGCTGGCGGACAGCGGTCTGGGCATGGATAACGATATCACCCTGTTTGTCGAAGCCTGGTCAGGGACGCAACTGGTGGGGTGCGCCGGGCTTGCCGCCAACGTCATCAAATGTGTGGCGGTAGACGAGCGGCTACGTGGCGAAAACCTGAGCGCGCGTTTGCTGGCAGAGGTTGAACATGCAGCCCTGGCGCGCGGTCATTTTCATCTCTTCCTCTGTACGCGTCCGTGTAATGAGGAACGGTTTGGCCGCAGTGGTTTCTGGCCGATTGCCCGCAGCGGTAACAATGCGGTGCTGATGGAGAACACGCCGCAGGGCATCGCACGGTATTGCCGCTCGCTGCGCGCACAGCGCAAGGGCGGCGGGACAACGGGGGGGATTGTGATGAATGCTAATCCGTTCACCCTCGGGCATCGTCATCTGGTGGAGCAGGCAGCGCGACAGTGTGACTGGCTGCATCTGTTTGTGGTGCGTGAAGATGCCTCGTT
The DNA here is from genome assembly GCF_018323985.1 of Enterobacter kobei. Lineage (GTDB taxonomy): Bacteria > Pseudomonadota > Gammaproteobacteria > Enterobacterales > Enterobacteriaceae > Enterobacter_D > Enterobacter_D kobei_A. The sequence goes on from NZ_AP024590.1 coordinate 1,143,309, forward strand.
CTTTCCGTTCACCGCCCGGCTGGCAATGGTACGCGCCGGGGTGGCCCATCTGCCGAACGTCACCGTGCATGAAGGCTCAGCGTACATCATCTCCCGCGCCACCTTTCCGGCCTACTTCCTGAAGGAGAGCGGCAAAGTGCAGCAGGCGTGGAGTGAAATCGACGTGCTGATTTTTCGCGACTATATCGCGCCCGCGCTCGGTATCACTCACCGCTTTATTGGCTCGGAGCCGTTCTGCGATATCACCCGCCAGTACAACCAGACGCTGCATGAGTTGCTCGCCTCACATATTGAGGTGGTGGAAATGCCGCGCCTTAAGGCCACGGGGAGCGCCATTTCGGCGTCGGAAGTGCGCCGTTTACTTAAAACAGAGCAGTTTTCCCGGATCCGGGACATTGTCCCGGACTCCACCTTCGCGCATCTCGAAACGCACTATCGTGCGCGTGCTGAAGTTGCATAACGATCAGGAATTTATCATGAAAATTGTAAGGGAGGCGCTGGCCGGTACCCAGGAGTCCAGTGACCTGATGGTGAAAATCGCCCCCGCCGACGGCGAGCTGGAGATAGTCATCCACAGTGAAGTGATCAAGCAGTTTGGCGAGCAGATCCGCCAGGTGGTGGACGACACATTACGCGCCATGAACGTGCGGCAGGGATTAATCATGATCGAAGACAAAGGGGCGCTGGACTGTGTGATCCGCGCCCGCCTGCAAAGCGCGCTCCTGCGTGCCGCTGATGAACAGGCCATGCACTGGGAGGCGCTGAAATGAGCAAACTCCGTCGCAGTATGCTGTTCCTGCCGGGCGCGAACGCCGCCATGCTCTCCACCGCGTTTATCTATCGCCCCGATTCCATCATGTTTGACCTGGAAGACGCGGTTGCCCTGCGCGAGAAAGACACCGCCCGTTTGCTGGTGTTCCACGCCTTGCAGCATCCGATGTATCAGGATATCGAAACCGTAGTACGCATTAACCCGCTGAGCACACCCTTTGGGTTGCTGGATCTGGAAGCCGCGGTACGCGCCGGGGTTGACGTGATCCGACTGCCAAAAACCGATACCCCGGATGACATCGACGAACTGGAAGGGCATCTGGCGCGCATCGAGCGCGAGTGCGGTCGCGAGCCGGGTTCCACCCGCGTAATGGCGGCGATTGAATCAGCGATTGGCGTGATTAACGCCGTGGCCATTGCCCGCAGTTCCCCGCGCTTAATCGGTATCGCGCTGGCCGCCTTTGACTATGTGATGGATATGCAGACCGAACGCGGCGACGGCACCGAACTGTTTTATGCCCGCTGCGCCGTGCTCCATGCCGCCCGCGCCGCAGGCATCGACGCCTTTGATGTGGTGTGGTCAGACGTCAACGACGAAGCCGGCTTTCTGCGCGAGGTTGATGTGATCCGCAAGATGGGCTTTAACGGCAAATCGCTGATCAACCCGCGTCAGATCGATCTGCTCCATAACGCCTATGCACCAACCCCGCAGGAAGTGGATCACGCCAGACGGGTGATCGACGCGGCAGAAGAGGGCGAACGTAATGGCCTGGGCGTGGTGTCGCTCAACGGCAAAATGGTTGACGCACCGATTATTCACCACGCGCAGGTCGTGCTGGAACGCGCGGCGGCCTCCGGCGTGCGCCGTTAAGGATGAAATAATGAATCAGACAGAACTGCTCCACGTAAATTTTCCTCATCTGCGGGACCTGAAACCCTTTGATACGGCCCACAGCATGACGCCGTGGCTGGCGGACAGCGATGCTAAGCACCACCGCAAACTGTGCGCTTCCCTCGAAGAGGCAGTAATACGCAGCGGCTTACAAGACGGCATGACCATCTCTTTCCATCACGCGTTTCGTGAAGGCGATCGGGTGATCAACACCGTCGTGGCCCTGCTGGCCCGCATGGGTTTTAAAAACCTGACGCTGGCCTCCAGCTCGCTGATGACCTGTAACGATGCGCTAATCGAACATATTCAACGTGGCGTTATCACCCGCATTTACACCTCGGGCATGCGCGGTAAGCTGGCGGAGGCCATCTCTCACGGACTGATGGACGAGCCGGTGCAAATTCACTCCCACGGCGGGCGTGTCAAACTCTTGCAGGATGGCGAACTGAAGATCGACGTGGCCTTTCTTGGCGTGCCGTGCAGCGATGAATTTGGTAATGCCAACGGCACGCACGGCAAATCCTGCTGCGGTTCGTTGGGTTATGCGATGGTGGATGCGCACTTCGCCCGCACCGTGGTACTGCTGACCGAAGAGCTGGTGCCATTCCCCAATATGCCCGCCAGCCTGGTGCAGGATCAGGTGGATTACATCGTGCAGGTGCCGAGCGTGGGCGATCCGGCGAAAATCAGCGTCGGCGCAGCGCGCGTCACCAGCAATCCGCGCGAACTGATGATCGCCCGGTACGCGGCAGAGGTAATTGAGCACTCGGGTTATTTCAGAACGGGCTTCTCGATGCAGACCGGCTCTGGCGCGGCGGCTACCGCCTGCACTCGCTTTATGGAAGAGAAGATGGAGCGCAGCGGCGTGAAGGCACGTTTTGCGCTGGGGGGCATCACCGGCAGCCTGGTGGATCTGCACGAAAAAGGGCTGATTGAAACGCTGCTCGATACCCAATGTTTTGACGGCCAGGCCGCCGCCTCGCTGGCACGCAACCCGAATCACGTGGAGATCTCCACCAACGTCTACGCCAACCCCGGCAGCAAAGCCGCATGCTGTGATCAGCTCGACGTGGTGATCCTCAGCGCGCTGGAAATCGACGTCGATTTTAACGTTAACGTGATCACCGGTTCCGACGGGGTGATGCGCGGCGCGTCCGGCGGGCACTGTGATGTCGCCGCCGCGGCTAATCTGACCATTGTGGTGGCCCCTCTGCTGCGCAGCCGCATCCCGACGGTGGTGAAACGGGTGACCACGCGCCTGACGCCGGGGGAGAGCATTGACGTGCTGGTGACCGATCACGGCATTGCGGTTAACCCGGCCCGCCCGGAGATCCGCGCGCGGCTAACAGATGCCGGGCTAAAGATTGTCGATATCCACGCGCTTTTTGAGCGGGCCATCTCACTGACTGGCGTACCAAAACCGATTGAATTTACCGATAAAATTGTTGGTGTGATCCGCTACCGTGACGGCAGCGTGATCGACACCGTGCGCCAGGTGAAGGAGTAACCATGACCATTGCGACACCCGTGCGGACGGGTGTCAGCCTGGAGACGCTGCTGGCGGCGAAAGAGCGCCGCGCAGCACGCCAGGCTGACTGGCTGACGCACTATCAACAACCGGTAATTTCTCTCACCCTGGTGACGCCGGGAGCCATCAAAGACAGCCTGCGTTACCGCAATACCATGGGCGTGGCGTTACAGATGTGCGATCAACTGCTGTGGGAACACCGCTGGCAGGTACTGGATCGCCAGGTACTCTGGCTCCCGACCGGACCCGAAGCGCTGTGGTGCGTGGCGCATCATGCCGCTGAGATCAAAGCCCATTGTGCTGAGCTGGAACACACCCATCCACTTGGCCGATTATGGGATCTGGATGTGATCTCTTTGCAACACGGCCACGTCGGTCGTCAGTCTCTCGGGGCGCAACAGCGCCGCTGCCTGATTTGCGACGCGCCAGCGCATGCCTGTTCCCGTTCACGACATCATCCTGTTGAACAGGTGGTGGCTCGCGTGGAGAAGATGATTGATGACTGGTTTGCCCGCGACTAAACCGCGTAAGGCGGATGTGCCGGAGCTTGCGACAGAAGCGCTGTGGCAGGAGCTGGAGCTGACGCCAAAGCCAGGGCTGGTGGATAAGCTTAGCAACGGCGCGCATCGCGACATGGATCACGCGCTGTTTGCCCGCAGTATCACCGCGATTACGCCGTGGTTTCCGCGTTTCGCTGAGCTGGGTAACACCCATGCGGATAAACCTGCCGCTGAGCAACTGCGCGTGATCCGCCCGATGGGTATCGCCTGTGAGCAGGCGATGTATGCCGCAACGGGCGGCGTGAACACGCACAAAGGCGGTATATTTGCCCTCGGCCTGCTTTGTTTCGCCGCCGGGCGTGTGGCAACGGTATCGTCGGAACGTCTTTGCAATGAAGTCAGTCATATCACGCACGGGCTGGTGGCGCGTGAGCTGGCAGGGCGCAGCGGCCAGGCGACCGCAGGCGAGCGCCAGTATCAGCACTATGGGTTAACCGGCGCACGCGGCGAGGCGGAAAGCGGCTTTGCCACGGTGCGTAAGGCGCTTTCGACATGGAACGGTCAACAGCTTCACGACCTGCTGCTACGCCTGATGGCGATAAATCCGGACAGCAATCTTGTCGCGCGCGGCGGTATCGATGGGCTGGGCTATGTGCAGGATTATGCGCGGAGATTACTGGCTACCGGCTGGGATCATCATGCGCTGGTGACGATGGACCGGGCACTGATCGACAGGAACTTAAGCCCCGGCGGCAGCGCGGATTTGCTGTCGGTAGGGTGGGTGTTAGCGGGGTGTGGTTTGTGAGCGGGTATGATGTGAACGTATCGGCATCAGCGCTTCTCCGCTTCCTTTGACGTGCCGAATACGTTAGCGTCATGGCAACAATTTCATAGGGTCAACGATGGAGAAGCGATGAAGAACAGGATCGTCGAAATACTGCAATACACCCTGAAAAAAGGCACGGGTGACGCGTTTCATCAGGTCATGCGTGACGTCAGTGTGCCGCTCCATGCCCGGAATGGTATTGATATCGTTGCCTATGGCAACTCGCTGCACGATGCGGACAGCTATTACCTCATCCGTGCTTTTGAGAGCGAAGAACAAATGAAAAGCACCCTTGACGATTTCTACGCAAGTGAAGGCTGGCGAAGTGGTCCACGAGAAGACATCATTCAGAGAATCGAGACCAGCCTGAAATCGGTTTTGACGCTTTCCGGCAGTGCGGTGGAGGGGCTGAGGGGGTAATGGAATTAGCGAAGGTGGGGATTTACACGTCAAAAACGATGTAGCTTTTTGAGGTGCCTGACAAGGTTCTTCAGACTTCGCGGTACACATTGCAGATACAAAAAAGCCCGCCAGGTTTTCACCTTACGGGCTTTCAGGACTTCATCTCAGGCTCTGGTGACAATCGACAAAGAATTTTGGGCTGGCGGGAGTTGAACCCGTGTCCGTTTTTCTTTAAGCGGCTGAAATATACGTCGTGCTCGAACGAACGGTGCGGGAGCTGCGCGGCGAGTCCTGTCTGGAATTGGAAGAGTTTGCACCAGCGAAGCAGGAGATTGTCTGCTCCAGATCGTTTGGTGAGCGGATCACAGGGTACGACGAAATGCGCCAGGCGATCTGCTCGTATGCGGCCCGGGCAGCGGAAAAGCTGCGCAGTGAACGCCAGTACTGCCGGTATATTTCCGTATTCGTGAAAACGTCGCCATTTGCATTGAACGAGCCTTACTACGGCAATAACGTCGGCACGAAACTACTGACACCGACACAGGACACCCGTGACATTATCGCGGTGGCTACGCGCTGCCTGGATGCCATATGGCGCGATGGCCACCGGTACCAGAAAGCGGGGATCATGCTGGGCGATTTTTTCAGCCAGGGTGTGGCGCAACTTAACCTGTTTGATGACAACGCGCCGCGGGCCGACAGCGACGCGCTGATGACGCTGATGGACAGGCTCAACAAACAGGGCAGGGGGACGCTGTATTTTGCCGGACAGGGCGTCCAGCCAGCATGGCAGATGAAGAGAGAAATGCTGTCTCCATGCTATACGACGAGGTGGTCGGATTTACCCATTGTGCGAGCATGTTAATCTTATACAGTGAAACGACTGTATCTTAATTTTATTTGTATTGCTTTAAATAAGTCAGGTCTGCCTCTGCTTTCAGCGGAGAGCAGACGCTTGCATTATAGTTATACCGTTAAATAATAAATCATCAATTGCTTATTGCAGTCATGACACACATTTTTTGGATTAAGTAATAATGTAAGTCAATGGTAAATAGTGGGTTTTTAATTTTTTATTATTTGCGTGGTGGTTTTTCTGAAGGGTTGTAAATTAAAGATAATGTTACAGCTCTATTGCAAAAAGTTTCTTGCACAGTGTATCATTGAGACTGGTTTTTTTATCGTTAAGTGTATGTAATCGCTGACGTTATATCAAAAAAAGAGATCGACTTCATGGATTTTCCTAAAAATATAAATTTTAACCATATTTTTATTATCGATCTTTTAAAGGATAATGAGTTTCAAACTGCGAGACGCCTTGATGATGATCTCTCAGTGTTTATTCCTTCAAGTCAACGAGTTTATCTAAAAATAGCTTCAAAAGAGCAATTAATCAAAACTTTACTACATATTGAGTTGATGGAAATCCCCCAAGGAATAAAACCTATAATACATATAGAAGGACACGGTTCTGAACAGTCTCTTTCGCTGCCTAATGGAACTACGATCAGATGGGGTGAATTGTATGAAGTTCTTTCAAAGATAAATTTTGCGCTTAACAACACATTGATTCTATTTATTGCTACATGTTATGGTTTTCATTATATTAATACATTGAATATCTTAACGCCGACGCCTACATATTGCCTAATTTCCCCTTCCAAAAGTATTGAATTCGGTGGTATAGAAAGCGGAGTTGCAGTTTTTTATAAAAATCTTTTTATAACAAAAGATCTTGATATATCTATAAATAATCTGATGGAGCATGACAATACTTTTGATTTTTATTATTCAGACCGCTTTTTCATTGGTTTAATGATTAATTATTTTAAAGAAGGACATTACGGAAAATCATCTAGACAAAGATTGGAAAGATTATTGAGCGAAGCATTTAATAGGGATGAATCGGAAGGTTGCATTTTAGCCAGGAATGAGAGGCGTGCTGTTCTTTCCCAAAGGCGGAAATACGCTAAAAAATTTATCAAGTCCGAAAACTCTCGCTTTGATATATATAAAAGAAACTCATTAAAATTTCTAGGGAACTATGACAAAGAAATATACGATGAAATAATGAAGGAGGTTAAGCTAAAAATAAAATAACAATACGCCTTTCTAAAAAAACAAATTCTTTCAGTGCGAAGATAATAGTATGAATTGAAAGGTGATAAATATAATACCCGCATAATTATCTTAAGTATTTGTCATGTTTCAGCAAATGATAAAATTTAATGATGTTTGTATAGTAATTTATACGTTAAGAAAATATCCTTTTTGCTTCAGCTGCGTCTGTGTACTGTTTGATTGACGTAACAAATTGTGTGATAGTGTTTATAGCCTTATTTACTGAGGAATAACTCAAATCATGCTCAGTTTCATCCGTTGTAAAACCGTTGCGGTGCACTATATCATGTCTAACATCTATAATATCTTTCATATCTGCGATTAAAGCCGAAACAGATTTTGAAAGAGGTTCGCCGATTACATTCTCATATAGAGACACTGTTTTTTGAATATGATGATAGCTATAATCCTTTGCGAGTTTTTGTAAAGTGAATTTTGTTACAAAGTCATCATTTTTATAAAAGTCGATTAATGAAAATTTTGCATTTTTAAGCTCTGGAACATTTTTAATAGCATTTTCAAGGTAATGGGTATTACTCAGAATAATTCCACGAAGCATATCACCGAGACAAGATTCCATAAGCGTCACCGCAAAAGAATAATTCATCTTTAAGACAATACCAGACGATCCTTTTTTAAGGTTGTTTTTAACATCTAAAATTTGAGAATGAAACGAGTCATAAGCTTTTTGTTTTTTTGTCCATGTTATTTCTGATTCATAATCCCAGTCATCATCATCTGGAAAATCAATCCTGTTTTCATATTCATCTTGTAATGATTGCCATTCCTCATCGCCTTCTTCCATGAAAAGACTACCACGTTCAGTTATCCACTCACGCATTTCCTCATCAGCTTGAATATCATCTAAATATCTTTTTGTTAGACTCATAAGATTCCCATAATGTTATAAATGAGTATTAATTTATGATATGAGTGGAAATCTTCTTCAGTATCCATAATGCCTAAGGTAACCCTCAGGTACCTGTAAAGTAAAATATGGTAAGAGAAGATCATGCTTGCAACCCTTATGCAAGCCACGCGCAATTATTCAGGTGACGATCCAAGGAAAGAAAGCACAAAATAATATAATTTCATTGTTTATCAAAAACAAGGGGTTAAAGGTTTTAACCGGTAATTATTGATGAGGTTCACAGTATTTTGCTTGGTAAACTGGTGAATGGTTATGTCATGTAAAGATTTGTAGCTCGTCTCTGAGCTAAAGAAAACGGAGTCTGATTGTGCGGCCGTGAGCATCACCAGTGTATATTCCGATAAGCTACCTTAGGGTGTTATGTCGATTTGAATGTACAAAAAAGCCCGCTGATGCGGGCTTTTTTGTCACTTGGGAGCCGCGGCTCCTTTGCGTATCCTTTTTGGTCACGTTACTGTCTGGTCAGAGTCCTACCGTGATACCTAACTTCCTGTTTTTAAAGGTGCTGTCCTTGCACTGTCCAATCATGATTGGTGGAGCTGGCGGGAGTTGAACCCGCGTCCGAAATTCCTACATCCTCGGTACTACATGCTTAGTCTGTCTTTACATTCACCTGCCAGCTGCGAACAGACACGCCACTGACAAACTAGCCTGATTAGTTTTAACGCTTCAACCCCAGGCAGGGCATCCACGCGATCTCTTTTGGGTTTGACCTCTCTTGATCCCCGTCCTAAGAGCGGAGGCTAGGGAGAGAGGGCTCTTAGCAGGTTATTAAGCTGCTAAAGCGTAGTTTTCGTCGTTTGCGACTATTTTTTTGCGGCTTTTTACGAGGCAAACCGCCCCTCGGCATGCACCTTGGGTTTCGCAAATCCCGTCGAATCCAGAATCAGCCCCAATGTGTTGAACACAGTATAACAGATTTTTGACACGGCACACCAGTCCATATGCCTGCAACTTACGTGTGGCCCGCGTTTGCTCAAAGTGTGAACAGCGCGTGATGTGTGATGTGTAAGCGTCACTTCATTTGTCTGAAGCACCCCTGAATATAAAAAATTAAAAACAAAGATTAATCGAAAATAAAGTAATACATGATATATCCTGATTTAAATTTACAATCAACTTACATTATATGAATTTAAAGTAATCACGGGTGATTTCATTTAAGTACTGCTTAACCTTTATTTAAGTACCTCAGGATATATTCTCTTAAAGAAAAAAATATGTATAAATTTGTGATATTAGAATTTGCCAATTTGGGAAAAGTCATTATATATTTTAAACAGATGATTTTCGTAGTTCTGCAATGGATGAAACATCGAAACCAATAAATATCAATGATTTACCTCATAAAACGCTCCCAAATCTTACCCGAGCTCAATTCTGCCAGATAATTTTGGCTGCCATTGGCTTATCCAAAATAAATTCGTCAGGTGCGTAATAACAGGCACTTGCTGCAAGAGGAATATAATATGGCGCCGAAAAATGGCCTTCCAGGATCCGTGGATATTATAAATCAGAAAACCGGCGATGTGGTGATGGAATATCCGCAAAATGCGGATCGCGTCGTTAATCTCTCGCAGACAAGTGTGGTGCGCGTAAATGCTTCTCCCGCCTCGGTAAATTTTTACGAGCGCGAAGGAAATGACCTGATCGTCCATATGAAAGATGGCTCGACGGTACGCTATCAGAAGTTCTTTTTCCTGGATGAAAATGGCCTGCACAGCCAACTGGTGTTTGAGGACAATCTCGGCGCGCATCAGGCCGTGTTCCCGTTCGCGTCTGAGGCCGGGCCGCTCACTGCCGAGGCGATAGTGCCAGCGATGGCCGATGTTGCGGTCGGTTCCTTGATCGGCGCAGGCGGTATTTCAGCGCTGGCCGTGCTGGGCGGACTGGCGGCGGTAGGCGGTATCGTGGGCGTCGCCGCGGCATCCAGTGGAGGTGGCGGCGGTGGGAGTGATAATGATAATAACAATGGCGGTACCACGCCGCCAGACGGAGGCACCACACCACCGGGTGATGGCGGTAGTCCTACGCCACCGGATGGTGGCGGCACAACCCCGCCCGATGGCGGTGGCACAACTCCGCCTGATGGTGGTGGTACTACGCCGCCGGACGGTGGTGGCACAGCGCCGCCAGTCGAATCAACCCTGACGGTAGATCCGCTAACGGAAGATAACCTGCTCAATCTGGAAACCGTATCGCTCAGTCAGGTTCTGAGTGGCTCAACCCAGGCTGAAAATGCCGGTTGCCTGATTACCGTTATGTGGGGCGACAGCGTCTGGACTACCACGGTCAATGATGATGGCTCCTGGGCCTTAGTCTTTCCGCCGGAAGTCCTGCAAAGCTTTTCACAGGGCCAGAGCTTACTGCGAGTGCGTCTGGTGGATAACCGCGGGACCGCTCTTGAAGCCGCCATGCCGGTCATAGTTGATACCATCCCGCCCGCGCTGGATCCGGTCGAATTTGTGCCCAACCGTATCTTCGACAGCTCACAGCTTAACGGCGATAAGATCCTGCGTGGCTACTCTGAAGCGGCTGACGAAGGTAGCACTGTCTTAATCACCCTTAACGGTAAAACCTACAGTGCGATTGTCGACAGCAGCGGCAACTGGCAAACCTCGATCCCACTGGCGGATCTGCAGGCGCTTGCCGATGGCGATAGCTACACCATCACCTACGAAATCACCGATCTGGCGGGTAACGTTACCACCAGCAGCAGCGATTTTACGGTCAACCTGACCGCACCGATCATCACCGTTAATCCACTGACCGGCGATGATGTCCTCAACAATGCGGAGATCCAGCTGGATCAAGTCCTCTCCGGCACCACGGAAAACATTGCTGCCGGTCAGACGGTCACCATTACGCTCGGCGGGCAGACCTGGTATGCGGTAGTGCAGGGGGATGGTAGCTGGAGCGTGACGCTGCCGTCAGGCGATCTGCTGGCGCTGGGCAACGGCCCTGGTACTATCACCGTCAGCGTGGTGGATAAAAATAACCAGACCATTACCAGCAATCATCCGATTACGGTGGATACTGCGCAGAGCGGTATCGCCATCGCGATTGTCTCAACCGATGACTATCTCAACGCTGCCGAAGCGACGCAGCCGCTGGAAGTGCGCGGTGTGACCACCGTGGTTGGCCCCTCGGTATCCGTGCTGGTGGAATTTAACGGTAAAACCTACACCGCCGTGGTGGATAACGCGGGCTACTGGAGCGCCGTGATCCCGGTCGCCGATCTGGCGGAGCTGAAAGACGGTCCGCGTCAAATCACCGCGACCGTCACGCTCGGCACCCAGAGCGCGTCCGACGAACATATTCTGCACGTGGCGATCAACCATGTGCCGCAGCCGACGCTCTCCACGCCATTTGTCGATGGGATCCTGAGCGCCGCTGAGCGCGACATCCCGCAGGCGATCAGCGGTAACACCGGCATCAGCGGTGCCGGACAGAAAGTCTCGGTGCTGCTGGGGGGGAAAACCTACACCGCTACCGTCGACAGCGACGGTAACTGGGCGATCACCGTACCGCCTGCCGATTTACAGACCCTGCCACAGGGTTCGGTGTCGATGATCGTTAACGCCTCGGATGCCGCCGGTAATAACGCAACGCTGCCGGCCAGCGCCATTGTCGATACGCTGGCACCGGATCTGGCGGTACTGCCGATCTCCGGTGACGGGCGTCTGGGCGTTGAGGATTTGAACATTGCACAGGCGCTGAGCGGTATCTCCTCGATGAGTGAGGCCGGTCAGCCGATCACCGTGGTGCTGAATAACAAAACGTACACCACAACGGTGGGCAGCGACGGTAACTGGAGCATTACGCTGCCATCAGCCGATCTCCAGCAACTGGTGAACGGCGCGAACGTGGCGACGGTTACGCTCACTGACGCCGCCGGTAACGCGCGCGTGGTTGAGCAGACCATTAACGTCAAAACCACGCAGCCGACCGCCACCGTCACCTCCTTTGCCGGGAATAACGGGCTGGATGCGGCGGAAATCAAAACCGATCAGCTGTTACGCGGTACCACTACCGATGCCGAGCCGGGCAGTCGGGTGACGGTAACCCTTGGCGGAAACAGCTGGCATTCAGTGGTCGCCAGCGACGGCAGCTGGACGATGTTGATCCCGTCTGGCAGCCTCCATCAACTGTCGCCGGGGGTAAATACGGCGCAGGTGAGCATTACCGATATTTACGGGCAGACGGCGAACGACACCTATACGGTAACGGTCGAGAGCGCCTCGACGGCGGTGGCGATCAGCATCATCTCCGGCAATGACTATATCGGCGTACAGGAAGCGGCGGGCGTGGTCACCATCAGCGGTACCAGCGCCGGGCTGCCGCTGAATACCGAAGTGCAGGTGCTGGTAAACGACACCACCTATAAAGGTTTTGTCGATGCGAACGGTAACTGGAGTATTGCGCTGGCACCTGGCGCACTGTCCGGTTCTGTGGATGGCCCGCTGACCGTGACGGCCACGGCGGTAGTCAATGGCGTGACGGTAAGCGACATCCATACCGTTAACCTGATCCTTAATGCACTGCCGCAGGCGAGCAACGATCCACTGTTTGGCGACGGCGTACTGAACGGCAGCGAAATTCAGCAAAACCAGACAATTACTGGCGACACCGGTGTGGCCGGGCCGGGGCAGACGGTGAGCGTCAATCTTGGCGGTAATACTTATACCGGCACGGTCAACGAGAACGGGCAGTGGAGCGTGACTATCCCGTCCGGCGCGCTCAACGGCTTAACCAATGCAAATTCGCCGCTGCCGGTCACGGTGACGGTCACCGATATCGCGGGCAATACCGACACCAGCGCGCCGATCAACGTCAATATCGACGTTGTGCCGCCGGTGCTGAGCTTCGATCCGTTTGCTGCTAACGATATTCTGAACCTGGCAGAAGCCGGGGCAACCCAGACGCTTTCCGGCGTCGCCAGCGGCGCAGGGGCAGGGCAGCCGGTAACGATAGTGCTCAACGGGCAGACCTATAACGCCACCACCGGTGCAAACGGCGTCTGGTCGGTGGATATTCCCTCGTCAGCATTGCAGGCGCTGCCGGACGGCCAGGCGACCTTTACCGTAACGGTGACGGATGCGGCGCAAAACAGCACCACCGCCAGCCATAACATCAGCGTACGCATCGATCCGCAAAAACAGCCGCTGCTGACTATCGATCCGGTAGCGGGTGATAACGTCATTGATGCCGCCGAACGCGGCGAAACCATTACCCTGACCGGTAAAGTCTTTAACGTCGAAGCGGGCCAGACGGTCACCGTTACCCAGGGCGCGTCCAGCTGGACAGGCACGGTTGGTACCGACGGTAAATGGCAGGTCACTATTCCGCAGGGCGATCTGGCGGGGCTGCTGGACGGCAACTACGCGCTGGTTGTGCAGGTCAGCGATGCGGCAGGCAACAGCACTAGCGCGAGCCGTCCGTTTAGCGTGGATTCCACCGTCAGCGCTATTTCCGTTTCGCCACTGACCGGCGATGACCGGGTTAGCGTCAGCGATATCAGCAATGGCCTGCTTATCAGCGGCAGTTCGGTGGGGCTGGCGGAGGGTACACCGGTCACCGTGACCCTGAACGGTAAGCTTTATGAAACCGCCGTTGGCACTGGCGGGGCGTGGAGCCTCACCATTCCGGCAGAAGACGCGCGCGCCATCAGCGATGGCAACGTCACGCTGGCGGTATCAGCGCAGGAGAGCGACGGTACCATCGTCAACAGCAGCCATGTGTTCACTATTATCACCCATGACCTGCCTGTGGTGTCCATGAACCTGCCCTTTACCGATGGCATTATGAACGCCAGTGAAGCGTCGGCGGGCGGTACCCTGAGCGGCTCGACCGGCGTCAGCGGTGCCGGTCAGCAAGTCCAGGTGCAGATCGGTTCCGGTGCGCAGGCGCAGACGCTGACCGCCACCGTCGATGCTAACGGCAACTGGTCGGTGAACGTACCGTCAACGGTGCTGAACACCTTAGCGGACGGCACCGTGCCGGTGGTGATCACCACCACCGATGTGGTGGGTAACCCGGCGGTGCTGGAAAGCAACATTGTGGTGGATAAAACCCCGCCGGTGCTCACCGTGGGTGCGGTGGGCGGGGACGGCATTGTTAATGCCGCCGAAGCGGCAGGCCCGATGGTGATCACCGGCAGCGCCACCCCCTACGATCCGGCGCAGCCGCAAACCGTGGTGGTGCAGATCAACGGCCAGATCTATAACGCGCTGATCCAGGCGAATGGCGACTGGAGCGTCACGCTGCCTGCCGGGGCGCTGAACGGTATCCCGGATGGTCCGGTCAGCATGACGGTGGTGGCTACCGACAGCGCGGGCAACATCTCCACCCAGAAACCGACCTTTACCCTCGACGCCTCGCCGGTGAATGCGCCGCAGGTGACGATGAACAGCATTTCAACGGATAACTACGTCAACGCCAGCGAAGCTGGCACGCCGCTGGTGGTTTCCGGCTCAACGGTGAACGTCGAAGCCGGGCAGACGGTGACCGTCACGCTGAACGGTATCGGCTATCCGACCACCGTACAGCCCGATGGCAGCTGGAGCGTGTCGATCCCGGCTAACGCCCTGGCCGCCGTGCAGGACGGCGTGCAGCCGATCCTCGTTACCGTCAGCGATGCGGCGGGCAACGTCGATGACGCTACGCAGAATGTCACCTTTATTGCGCAACCGGCCAGCCAGCCGACTATCACCATCGACAGCGTGGCGGACGATAACGTGATCAACGATGCGGAAAGCGGCAATGCCGTCCCGGTCACCGGCACGTCGACCGGGCTGGCGCAGGGCGCCGTGGTCACCATCACTCTCATACCGGGCGGCGGCATCTATACCGGTACCGTGGGCGCTGACGGCACGTGGTCAGTACTGGTGCCTGCAAATGTGGTCAGCGGACTGACAGATCAAACCTATACCGTGACCGCAACCGCCAGCGATGTCGCCAATAACTCGGCGAGCAACACCCAGCAGGTGCGCGTCGATACCGTCGGGCCGGATATTAACCTGAACAGCAGTTTCCTGTCCGATGGGCTGATTAACATCAGCGAATCCGCCACCGTGCAGACCCTGAGCGGCACCACTACGCCAGGCTCCATCGTATCCCTTGCGATCAACGGCACCTTTATTGAAACCCGCGCCGACCAGGCAGGGAACTGGAGCATTGCCATTCCGGCTGAAGAGTTGCAGGCGCTGCCGCAGGGCGTGTCCTCGCTGACCCTGACCGCGACGGATCCGGACGGTAATCTCTCCAGCCAGCCGTTACCGATTAACGTTGGCAACACGACGCTGCCGACCATCACCATCAATAATTCGCTGGTGCTGAGCGACGGCATGGTGAATACGATTGAAGCCGCCGGGCAGAGCCAGATCACCGGGACGTCTACTGGCCTGCCGGTGGGGGCGACCATCGCGCTGTTTATCGGTACGGTTCAGATCGGCACCGCCACCGTGGGCAGCGGCGGAGGCTGGACGGCGACCCTGCCGGCTGGCACCTTTGCGCAGTTTGCGGATGGCCCGTACACCATTACCGCCAGCGCTGGCGACGCCTTCGGAAATCCGGCAAGCGGCAATCTGGGGATCGAAGTGGTGATCGACACCCCGATCGCCACGCTGCCGACCGCGCCATTTACCGATGGCACCCTTAACCAGCTGGAAGCCAGTACCGGGCAGATCCTCACCGGCTCCACCGGCCTTAGCGGCGGTGGTCAGACCGTGAGTATCACCCTTGACGGCGGCGATTTGGCCAGCCCGATCACGGTTAACGGTGCCGTGGATAACAACGGTAACTGGACGGTGCAGTTGCCATCTGACGTATTGCAAAGCCTGAACAATGGCGACTACACCCTGGCGGTAACAGTCACCGATAAAGCAGGCAACACCGCCACCAGCCCGACGGTTGACTTCGACGTGCGCACCGACGCGCTACCGACCCCGGCGCTCAATACCGCATTCGGTGATGGCGTGTTGATTAACAGTGAAGTAGCAGACAGCGCGCTTAGCGGAACCACCGGCCTCGATAAAGCCAGTATTCAGACTATCCAGGTGAGCATTAATAACGGCCCGCTGATCACCATTGCCAGTGCCAATATTGACGCCAACGGTCAGTGGACCTTACCGGTCAGTGCCGGCACGCTCGGGGCGCTGCCGGACGGCACGATCCCGGTGAAGATTATCGTTACCGATACGGCGGGGAACGTGGTGTCCGGCGAGGGGAATTTCCAGGCCGTCATTAATAATGTGCCGGACTTTACGTTAGGCACGCTGTTTACCGATGGCGTGCTGAACAACCCGGAAGCGACCGCAGGCCAGGTGCTGCGCGGCAGTTCCGGTGCCATCGGTGCCGGGCAGACGGTCACCGTCACCCTTAACGGCGTGCCATACAATACCGGCGCGACGGTGGATGCCAACGGCCAGTGGAGCGTGACGCTGCCGCCGTCGGCGTTAACCGGCTTAACCAGCGGCCAGACGCAGACCGTAGTGGTTACCGTCACCGATGCCTACGGCAACAGCGACTCTGCCACGCAGACCTTTGTACCGCAGCTGGCGCTGCCGACGCCGAGCGTGACGGATTTGTTTGGCGGGGACAACACCCTGAATATTAGCGAGGCGGCAGGGCCGCTGACGCTGACCGGCACCACCGGCCTCGGCGGTGGCGGTCAGTTTGTCACCGTCACTATTGATGTTGACGGCGTGACCTATATCGCGGATGTCGATACCAACGGCCAGTGGTCCGTCTCCCTGCCTGCCGGGACGCTACAGGGACTGGATCCGAACGATCCTCACGCCATTATTGTGCGCGCAGAAGATCAGTACGGTAACACTGAAACCGCCAACGCCTCATTTGATGTGGCCTTCACCGCACCGACCGTCACGATCGAGACGCCAGTGTTTGGCGATGGTTATCTGAATATCAGTGAATCCGGCACGCCGACGACGCTGTCGGGGACCTTTGAATCGCGCGATCCGGCGGCCACGACGGTGCAGGTGACTATCGGCGGCAAAGTCTTTACCGCCACCGTTGATCCACAAAACAAAACCTGGACGCTGGCGCTGGACAGCAACAGCTGGACCGGCGTCGCGCGCGGTGATCAGAGCGTGGCGGTCACCGTGACCGACAATGCGCTTAACACCGGCAGCACCAGCACGCCGGTGGTGATCGCCCTTAACCAGCCGACCATTTCGGTGAATGCGCCGTTTGGCAACAGCGATCTCGACTGGACGGAAAGCCAGCAGTTGCAAACCCTTACCGGTACCACCAGCAACGTGGAGGTGGGACGTACCATTACGGTCACCCTCGCAGGCCAGACCTTTACCACCACGGTACAGCCGGGCAATACCTGGGCGCTGCAATTAACCCCGCTGCAAATGGCAACGCTGGCTAACGGCAGCACCACGCTGGTGGCGACGGTGAACGATGTTGCCGGTAACCCGGCCACCACCGGGCCGGTGAATGTCACCATCGACACCGTCCCGCCAGCCTTCAGCGTGACGATTAATCCGGTGGCAGGCGATAACATCATCAATGCCAGCGAGTACAACGCTGCCCCGACGATTGCGATCAGCGGGCAAAGCAACGGTTATCCGGCGGGTACCGTACTGACCATCACGGTGAACGGCGCGCCTGTCGGTACCGCGACGGTGGACGGCAACGGCGCCTGGACTACCACGCTGCCGACCAGTGCCTTCCCGAACCAGGGGAGTTACATCCTGGAAGCCACCAGCCAGACCGCGCCGAATACCGCTTCATCGGTGCAGGTGCAGGTGGATACCGTCCCGCCGACGGTGACCCTTAATCCGGTCTCCGGTGATGATGTGATCAACGCCGCGGAAAGCAATTCGTCGCTGACCCTGAGCGGCACCGCCAGCCTGTCCGAAGCCGGACGCTCGGTGTCGGTGACCATGAACAACAAAACCTACTATGCAGTGGTCAATGCCGACGGCAGCTGGTCAACGGTGGTGCCGCAGGCGGATGTCGCCGCGCTGCCGCAGGGCAGTAATCCGGTAGTTGCGCAGTTGAGCGATGCGGCAGGGAACCCGGCGCTGGACGGCAGGATCATTAGCGTCGATCGCGATGGCCCGCTGCTGGAGGTTAACGCTCTCAGTCTGCCTGCGGTGCTCAACACTGTTGAAGCCGGTACCGGCCTGTTGGTGGGAGGGCGCGGCGAACCGGGTAACACCGTCAAGGTCACCCTCGGGCCGCTCAGCTGGAGCAGTACGGTCGATAGCAACGGTAACTGGAGCCACACCTTCCCGGAACTGGATCTGCGTACGCTTAGCGACGGCGCACAGGTGATCAACATCACCTCCACCGATGCGGCGGGGAATACCTCCAGCAATAATGTCGGGCTGAACGTCGCCCTGAATCAGGGTCTGGGCGTCCTGGTTAACGACGTGTTCGGCACCGATGGCGTGCTGAACGTCGCGGAATCGCTGGTCACGCAACTGGTGACAGGGCAGGTCAGCGGCGACTATCGCGGGGCAACGGTGAAAGTGACCATTGCCGGGGTGAGTACCACTATTCCGACCACCGTGGTCGGCGCTGATGGCAAATTCAGCATCCAGCTGCCGCCAGACCTGTGGGTCGGGCTGACGCAGCAAACCCTGCAATTACAGGTGGACGTGACCGATATTTACGGCAACTCCACTAACCAGCTGATTAATGTCGGCACGGCGCTGACCGATCTGCCGGTGATCAATAACATTACGGTGGCGGCAGATAACGTTATTAACCTCGTCGACAGTACTGCCAGCCAGGTGGTATCACTGGGACTGGGCAACGCGGCGAACGTTGCGGGCGTGGTTGTCACCATTGCCGGACGGACCATTCAGGGGACTCAGGATGCGCTGGGCAACTGGATCGCCACCCTGCCGCCGTCGTTACTCGGCGCGCTGCCGGATGGTACCGTCAGCCTTGCGGTCAGCGTGACCGATAAATTCGGTAACGTCGTCAACGACAGCGCTAACATCACCGTCGCTGTGAAAACCCAGCCTGCCATTGTGCTCGACCCGCTGTTTGGCGATGGCGTGCTGAGTATTCCGGAGCTGCTGAACGGCGTGATCAGCGGCACTGCGACCGGGCTGAATGGTCGTACCCTGAGCATTAAAGTCGGCGATACCACCGCTTTCACCACCAATGTGGATGGCAACGGGAAATGGTCGATTGCGCTGCCGGACGCGGTGAAATCCGTGCTTCAGGGGCTGGGCACCGGCAACGTGGCGGTGAGCGTCGAGGCGACCGATCAGTACGGCAATAACGCCGCGGTAGGCACAAACGTCGCCCTTAATCTGCTGCCGCCAGTGCTGAATGCCGTCACGCTGTTTGGCGACGGACTGCTGAACGCGGCCGATGCGCTGCTGACGCAGACTATTACCGGTAGCGTCGGGCAGGCATCAGCAGGCTCCACCGTGAGCGTGCAACTGGGCAGTAAAGTTTTTGCCGGCGTGGTGGCGGGTAACGGCACCTTCAGTATTAACGTCAGCCCGGCGGATCTCGCCACCCTGGCAGACGGTACGCTGACGCCAGTCGTTACCATTCAGACACCGGACGGCAATACCACCACCAGCAACGGCCCGGCGATCAAAGTCGGGCTGACCAACCTGCCGACGGTGGGGGTTAACCTCGGGACGCTGTTTGGTGGCGATGGCTATCTGAGTCGTGCCGAAGCGGATGTGGCGCAGACGATCAGCGGCGTCACCAGCCTTGCCAGCGGTACCGTCACCGTGCGCGTCGGCAGCGCCACGCTGACCGGCACCATCAACAACGGCACCTGGTCGGTAAGCGTTCCGTCTGCGGTTCTGAAAGGCTTAGCCGACGGTAATGTCACCGTCAGCGCCAGCGTGCGTGATGACGTGGGTAACCAGGGCACCGGCTCCCAGCTGGTGAACGCCATCGTTAACGCGCTGCCAACCGTCAGCCTGAATACACCGTTTGGCGACGGCAATCTGAGCCTGTCGGATCTGCTGGGCGCGCAGGTGCTTAACGGCACCACCACTAATCTGGCGGCAGGCACTGCCCTGACCGTTACCCTCGGCGGCCTGACCTTTAACACCACCGTCGGCAGCGACGGCAGCTGGCGTTTACCGCTGCCGACTGCCACCCTGCAAGGGCTGACTGACGGTACGCTTTCAGTCGGGGTGACCGCGCGTGACGTGGCGGGTAACGTCGCCAGCGACAGCAAAAATCTGCTGGTGGCGATCCAGCAGGCGCCGACGCTGGTCATCAATTCGCTGTTTGGCGACGGTGGCCTGAGCGCCGCCGATATTCTCAGCGCCCAGGTGATCACCGGTTCGTCTACCAACGCGGCAGGTTCGCTGGTGAATGTGACGCTGGGCGGCAAGGTCTATCAGGCGCTGGTCGGGGCTGATGGCAACTGGTCGGTCTCGGTGCCGAAAACCGATCTCAGCGCGCTGCTCGACGGTACGCTGACGGTGAACGCCTCGGTGACAAACCCGGCAGGCAACGTGGCGGGCACCAGTGGATTGCTGAACGTCATTACCCATAGTCTGCCGACCATTTCGCTTACCTCGCTGTTCGGTAACGACGGCTTCCTCAACGTCGCGGAGTCGAACGGCACGCAGACGATTTCCGGTCGCATCAACGGGGGGATCACCGACGGCTCCCGCGTGGTGGTGTCGCTGGGCGGCACCAGTTATAACGCCACGGTGAATGCCGACGGCAGCTGGTCGTTGCCGGTCAACAGCACCATCCTGAAAGGGCTGACCGGCGGGGCGTTGAAAGTGGGCGTCTCGGTTATCGATAAAGTGGGTAACACCAACAGCACCAGCGCGGATGTCACGGTGAAACTCAGCACGCCGGAACTGTCGTGGAACGCGCTGGCCACCCTCAACCCGTTGACCCTGTTAACCAAAGGGCTGACGCTGAGCGGCGGATCGCGCAACCTGGCGCCGAACTCGGTGGTGCATCTGTCACTGCTGAACGGCACGGTCAGCACCACCGCGGTCACCGACGCCAACGGTAACTGGTCCACAACGCTCTTCCTTGGGCTGAACATCCTGAACCTGCTGTCGCTGACCAGCGCGGTTAACCTGTACGCCACTGATGAAGCGGGCAACACCGGCTATCTGAACGTCGGCCTTGGCGGGAATATCATCTCCACCACGCCGCCTGCCACCCTGATGGCGATGGCGGTGGATGAATCCAGCTTTGTGCTGCATTCCGACAGCATCAACACCGTAGAGGAAAACAGCAGCGCACCGGCCAGCACCCTGACTGCGCGCACGGCCACCGCCGCCACCCGCGAAACGGAGAGCAACACCACCCAGACCACGGAGGAGAGCGCCTACACCATTGGCGGCGTCAGCATCACGCTGGCGGATGGTACTGAAGCCAGCGGCGACAGCGTACAGGGCAGCGCAGGCAACGACACCATCCACCTCGCCACGCTGGGCTTTGTGGCTATCGACGGTGGCGCGGGGACCGATACGCTGCACCTGGACGGAGTCGATATGGTGCTCAACCTCATCGATGCCGCTACCCGTGTCCATAACATCGAGATCATCGATCTGGGCAAATCGGGCACCAACAGCATCACGCTGGATGTGCATGAGGCGCTGACGGTCACCGATAAGCCGGAAGACGATTTGATCATCAAAGGCAGTTCGGGTGATCGCGTTAACCTGGTGCAGGGCAACAGCGATATCTGGTCGGTCAGCGGTCACCGGGAAGTGGATGGCATGCAGTTCGACATCTACCACAACAGTTCACAAAGCAACACCTTAGGCGATGTACTGGTGCAGCAAGGGCTGCACGTCAATATGGTCTGATGACCGGATCGCGGCCTCAGGGACGAGGCGAGGGAACGTAAAATATCACCACGGGCAGCCAAAGGTGGAACCATGAAATTAGCAACGATAGGGCTGTTACTGCTGGCCGTGCCCGCAACAGCGATACTGCCAGCCTGGGCTGACGAATATCAGTGGCAGACCGCACCCGGCGAACAGCTTCAGGCGCAGCTGACCATCAAAGAGGCGATCCTGCGCGCCTTCGCCCGCAATCCCAAGATTGCCCAGGCGGCGGCGCAAATTCAGGTGGGGAAGGCCAATCTTTCCGAAGCGGAAAGCGCGTGGTTTCCACAGGTCTCGCTCCAGGGGAACGTCGGACGTTCACACCGGACGGATTCGGCAGGCTCGCTGAGCAGCAACGGCGCGGGGGGCGTCAGTTTAAAACAGCTGATTTACGACTTTGGCAAAACCGGCGGCAGCATTGATGAGCAGCACGAGCTGTCAGATGCTTACCGGTATGATCTCTACCATTCGCTGAATGAAGTCGGCATGGAGACGCTGCAAACCTATTTGCAGGTCAAGCGTTATCAGGCGCTGGCGGACGCGGCGCGGAAAAATATCACCTCGTTGCAGGCGGTACAGGAGATGGCCGATCTGCGCGCCCAGGCCGGGCTGAGTTCTCAGTCAGACGTCTTACAGGCGCAGACGCGCATTGCCGGGCTGAACGCGACGCTTGCGCAATATGAGGCCCAGACCCGCTCCGCTCAGGCGGCGCTGAGCGTGCTGACCGGCGTGGTGGCAGACTCGCTGCCGGATCTGCCCGACGATCTGATGAAGCAAAAAATCACCCTCAAATCGCTGCCTTACGAGCGGAGCAACGCCGTGCGCAGCGCCCAGTCAAAACAGCTGGCGGCGGAACAGCGCATTCGTCAGGTGCAGGCGCAGCACTGGCCGACGGTCTCCGTGCAGGCGGGGCGAACCCGCTATCAGAATGAAAACAGCAGCTACTGGGATGACCAGGTGCAGCTTGTGGTGGATGCGCCCCTGTATCAGGGCGGCGCGGTCAGTGCGCGGGTGGATGCGGCAGAAGGCGATCGCGCCAACGCCCGCGCCCAGGTCGAGGCCAGCAAGCTGGAGATGAATCAGCGTGCCGCCACTGCCTGGGCGGATCTCACCGGGGCGCAGCAGCGCCAGCGGGCGGGGGATGCGCAGTTCCTCAGCGCCGATCGCGCCCGCGAGGTGTACCGCGATGAGTATCGCCTCAGCAAACGCAGCCTCAACGATCTGCTGAGCATTGAACAGGATGTCTTTCAGGCAGATACGGCCTCGATCACTGCGCGCTATGACGCCTGGGACGCCGCCGTCCGTTACGCCGGGGCCGCAGACAATCTGCTGGATATGCTGGGCATTGAACGCAGCCGCACGATTGGCGATACCCTGCCTTCACTTTAAGGAGCAGTAATGCAAGAGCCTGATACCGAAAGCTGGATCAATGTCATGGTGCGCGCGGCAGGACGTTTCGGTCTGCCTGCCGATGCCCCCGCCGTGCGCCAGCAAATGCGCTGGTTTGAAGCGCTAACGCTGAGCGCCCGGCTGGAGCGTTTAAGTGGCCTGATGGGATTACAGGTGCGCACGGTGCCGCTGGCGCGTATGCGCTGGAATGCGCAAAACCTGCCGGTGATCGTCCAGCTGGAGTCCGGGGAGTTAATGCTGCTGGAGTCCATTGATGCCGAGGGGCTGGCGACCTACTGGCTGTCGGAAGGCGGCGATCTGGTGCGTGAAGAGCCGCTGGAAACGCTGCTCACCCGTGTGAAGCCGGAAGTGGTGATGCTCGGCATCGCCGCCCGTGGCCGCGATGCGCGCATTGATGATTTTACCAAACCCTGGGAAGCGCACTGGTTCTGGCGGCACTTCCGTCACAGCGGACGCAAGCTGTCAGAGATCGCGCTCGCCTCGCTGCTCGGTAACGTGCTGGCGCTGGCGGGGATCCTGTTCTCCATGCAGGTGTATGACCGGGTGATCCCGGCCCAGTCGATCCCGACGCTGTGGGTGCTGTTCATCGGCGTATTATTCGCCGCCATGCTGGAGTTTTTCATCCGCCTTGCCCGTACCCATGTGTCGGACATTATGGGCAAGCATATCGATCTGAGTGTCTCGTCGCTGTTTTTTGCCCGGGCGCTGGCGATCAAAAACGATGCGCGACCCAAATCCACCGGTTCGTTTATTTCCCAACTGCGTGAAATCGATCAGGTGCGCGAACTGCTCACCTCCACCACCGTTGGCGCAGCGATGGATATTCCGTTCGTGCTGCTGTTCCTCGCCATTATGGCGCTGGTGGGCGGTCCGCTGGTGGCGATCCCGCTGATCGCCATTCCGCTGATTGTCATCCCCGGCATCCTCGTGCAGTGGCCGATGGCGAAACTGGCGAAAGAGGGGATGCGCGAAAGCGCCATTCGTAATGCGGTGCTGGTGGAATCCATCGAAGGCGTCGAAGACATCAAAGCGCTTCAGGCCGAGCCGTATTTCCAGCGCCAGTGGGAGCACACCCATGCGGTGGGGGCGGGGATCGGCATGAAGCAGCGCGTATGGGGCGCACGCCTCAGCGGCTGGGCCTCCACCGTGCAGCAAATCACCTACGCGGGCATGCTGGTGTTTGGCTGCTATCTGGTAATGGAGGGCAATATCACCACCGGCACGCTGGTGGCCTGTAGCCTGCTGTCGTCGCGCACCATCGCGCCGCTGATGCAGCTCACCATGGTGTTTTCCCGCTGGCAGCACGCGAAAACGGCGATGAACGGCCTGAACGATCTGCTGAAAAAACCGCTGGATAAAACCGCAGGCGAAAAAATGGCGCACTGCCCGGTACTGGCCGGACATTTCCAAATGCAGCAAGTGCAATACAGCTACGATGTGGAGAAGGGTGAGCAGGCGGTGCAGATCCCGGAACTGACCATCAAGCCAGGGGAGCGCGTGGCGATCCTCGGGAAAACGGGGGCGGGGAAATCGACGTTGCTGAAACTGCTCTCCGGCCAGGCGCAGGCCAGCAAGGGCAAAGTGATTATTGATGGCGTGGATATGGCGCATATCGACCCCAACGATGTGCGTCGCCAGCTCGGCTATCTGTCTCAGGATTCACGGCTGTTTTTCGGCACGCTGCGCCAGAACCTGATGCTCGGTCATCCCCATGCGACGGAAGCGGAGCTGATCCAGGCGCTGCGTATCAGCGGGGCGATTGGCATGGTGCAACAGGATGCCGCCAGTCTGGACCGCCTGATCAATGAGGGCGGGCGCGGGCTGTCCGGCGGGCAGCGGCAAATGGTGCTGCTCAGCCGCCTGATCGTGCGTAATCCGCAGATCGTGCTGATGGATGAACCCACCGCGTCAATGGATGAGCAGCTGGAAGCCTGGGTGATCCGCCAGCTTTCTCAGTGGCTGACCGGTCGGACACTGGTACTGGTGACGCATCGCCCGGCGCTGCTGAATCTGGTCGACCGCATTGTGGTGATGGAGAACGGCAAAATCGTTGCCGACGGGCCGCGCGATTCGCTGATAAAACAGGCGGTGCGTAACAGCAGCGTCTCGTCAGTCGCATAAGGAGTACGCCATGAGTCAATTAAGTATGCAGGACGATCTGGCGCGCCAGGGCCGCTTTTACTCCTCCGTGATCTGGCTGACGCTGATCGGACTGCTGTTTTTTGTCGTCTGGGCCTGGTGGGCGGTGCTGGATGAAGTGACGGTGGGCACGGGCAAAATCACCCCGTCCAGCCATGCGCAGGTGATCGACAGCCTCGACGGCGGCATCGTCAACGGTCTGCTGGTGAAAGAGGGGGATATTGTCGAGCGCGGCCAGTTGCTGGCGCGCCTCGATCCGACCCGTTTTCAGTCTAACTATGGTGAGGCGGCCTCCAGGGTGCGCACGCTGCGCGCCTCCAGCGAACGTCTGCGTTCCGAGTTGACCGGCGAGCCGCTGCGTTTTAGCGCCGAGTCGATGCGCGAGCCGGATCTGGTCGCCCGTGAGCGGCAATTGTATGAATCGCGGCGGCGTAATCTTAATGAGACGGTGGCGAACCTGCAAAAAACGTATCAACTGGTAATGTCGGAGCTACGTCTGACGCAGCCGCTGGTGGCAAAAGGGGCGGCAAGCCAGGTGGAGGTGATCCGCCTGCAACGACAGGCCGCGGAATTGCAGGGCAAAATCGACGACGCCCGTAACCAGTTTGCGGTGCGGGCGCGTGAGGAGCAGGTAAAAAATAATGCCGATCTGGACGCGCAGATCCAGGTGATGTCCGGCAAGGCGGATCAGGTGGATCGCGCCTCGCTGTTTTCACCGGTGCGCGGCATCGTGAAAGACATTCAGGTGACCACCGTCGGCGGCGTACTGCAACCTGGCGGCAAGCTGATGGAGATCGTACCGCTGGAAGATCAGCTGCTGGTGGAGACGCGCATTAATCCGCGTGATATTGCCTATATTCGCCCCGGTCTGCCGGCAACCGTTAAGGTGACAGCCTATGATTCGTCGATCTACGGGGATTTAACCGGCAAGGTGGAAGTGGTGTCGCCGGATACCCTACAGGACGAAGTGAAGCGGGATCAGTTCTACTACCGGGTGTATGTGCGCACCTCTAAAGCCGAGTTGCATAACAAAAGCGGCAAAAGCTTCCCGATTTTACCGGGCATGGTGGCGAACGTGGAGATCAAGACCGGGCAGAAATCGGTGATGGATTATCTGATCAAACCGCTGAACAAGGTCAATGAGGCGTTGCGGGAACGGTAACGAAGGCGGCAGGAAATGTCCTCTCCCTGGGGAGAGGACCGGGATAAGGGCAGGATTTAGCGACCGGCGTGTTTCATAATGCGGGCTTTATCCACTGCCCACTCTTTATCTTTCACATCGTTACGCTTGTCGTGCTGTTTCTTACCTTTCGCCACGCCGATTTTCACTTTGCACCAGGCGTTCTTCCAGTACAGCGACAGCGCCACCACGGTATAGCCATCGCGGTTAATGCGACCATACAGCGTGTCCAGCTCGCGCTGATTCAGCAGCAGTTTACGGGTACGAGTGGGATCGCAGACCACGTGCGTGGAGGCAACGGCCATCGGCGTAAAGTTTGCGCCGAACAGGAAGGCTTCGCCATCGATCAGGATGACGTAGCTGTCGCTGATGTTTGCTTTACCGGCGCGCAGTGATTTTACTTCCCAGCCCTGTAAGGCCAGACCCGCTTCAAATTCATCTTCGATAAAATATTCATGGCGGGCGCGCTTGTTGAGCGCGATGGTGGCTGAGCCAGGTTTGTGTGCTTTTTTCTTGGTCATAATGCCGCTCAGTATAGGTAATCTGATGTTATAAAAACACCCCATTCCGTCCTGCGAGGTGTAACGCGTTATATTAGCACGAGTTGCGGCTAAGCGTTTTCCTTTCCTGGGAGGGAGATGTTATTATTTATAAGGTGTAGATCCCAGGAAAACGCTATGCCTCAGATTAGCCGATCTGCGTTAGTGCCTTACAGCGCAGAGCAGATGTATCAGTTAGTAAACGATGTGAAGTCCTATCCGGAGTTTTTGCCGGGCTGCACCGGCAGCCGCGTGCTGGAGTCCGGCCCGACGCAGATGACTGCCGCCGTGGATGTCTCCAAAGCCGGTATCAGTAAAACGTTTACCACACGTAATACATTGACCAGCAATCAAAGCATTTTGATGCACCTGGTTGATGGTCCCTTTAAGAAGCTGATGGGCGGCTGGAAGTTTACGCCGCTCAGCCCGGAAGCCTGTCAGGTCGAGTTTCAGCTTGATTTTGAATTCACCAATAAGCTCATTGAACTGGCGTTTGGCCGTATCTTCAAAGAGCTGGCGATGAACATGGTGCAGGCCTTTACCCATCGCGCCAAAGAGGTTTACAGTGCCGGGTAAAATCGTGGTGGAAGTCGCCTATGCGCTGCCGGAAAAGCAGTATCTGCAGCGCGTGACGCTCAATGAAGGCGCGACGGTTGAAGAAGCGATCCGCGCCTCCGGGCTGCTGGAACTGCGTTCGGATATTTCGCTGACGAAGAACAAAGTCGGTATTTACAGCCGTCCGGTGAAGCCTGGTGACGAGCTGCATGACGGCGATCGCGTGGAAATTTACCGCCCGCTGATTGCCGATCCGAAAGAGTTGCGCCGTAAGCGGGCAGAAAAAAGCGCCGATAACGAGAAGTAAAGGCGATACGTCAGCCATAAAAAAAGGTGCTCATGAGCACCTTTTTTGCTTTCTGCAAGCCTTACTTAGAGGTTAACGCAGGCTTGTTATCGATGTTGGTCAGTACGCCGTTGCTGTTGAAGGTCAGCGTCAGGGTTTGCTGTGTGACATCTTCATGGCCGGGTTGCTGACGGAAGACGTAGAACCAGGTGTTAGTCCCGAACGGATCGGTCACCATCGGCGTACCGAGTGCGTAAGCAACCTGCTGTTGCGTCATACCGATACGGATTTTAGATACGTCGTTAGGTGCCAGGTAGTTGCCCTGATTAATATCAGGACGGTAAACCACTCGCTCCAGAGTGGAACAACCTGCGGTCAACATCAGAAGAACCGCTGCGGCAGCAGTCAGCATTTTACAGCGCATAGTGATTTTATTCCTTTTCGGGCCAGAGCAGTACGCGGCTCATTGGTAATATGCCGATGATAATAGACCTTTAGTCACATTAAAACCTTTATACACTTCATCCTTCAGGCTGCCTCGTCGTTGGCTGCCTGAAAGTGTTTGTATATCCGTATCCGGTCTTACGGCAATTTTCTGCTTCACTATGACTCTGAATTACTGAAAAAGTTTACGCTGCCAGCAGTTCTTTAGCGTTTGCCAGTGTATTACGGGTGACTTCGCTGCCGCCCAGCAGACGCGCCAGCTCTTGCAGGCGAGCGCGTTTGTCCAGCGGCTGCATATGCGTTTCGGTCATGGCACCGTCCGTCTCTTTACTGACGTAGAAGTGATGATGCCCGCAACCGGCCACCTGCGGCAGGTGCGTGACGCACATTACCTGCGTGGATTCGCCCAACTGGCGCAGTAGTTTGCCGACTACGGCGGCGGTCGGGCCGCTGATACCCACGTCCACTTCATCGAAAATCAGCGCCGGGGTTTCCATTTTACGCGCGGTGATCACCTGGATTGCCAGCGCAATACGCGACAGTTCGCCGCCGGAAGCGACTTTCGAAATCGGCTGTAACGGCTGGCCAGGGTTAGTGGTCACCCGGAACTCAATGCGATCCGCGCCTTCCTGCGTTAAGTGACGGTCATCAAAGCTGACGTCGATGTTAAACACGCCGTGTGGCATCGAAAGTGAGTGCATACTTTCAGTGATTAACCCGCCCAGCTCCTGTGCGTACTTCATGCGTTCAGCATGCAGCAACTGCGCGG
This sequence comes from Enterobacter kobei, assembly GCF_018323985.1. GTDB lineage: Bacteria > Pseudomonadota > Gammaproteobacteria > Enterobacterales > Enterobacteriaceae > Enterobacter_D > Enterobacter_D kobei_A. The sequence goes on from NZ_AP024590.1 coordinate 1,172,422, forward strand.
TAGCCAGTGCCTGCTGATGGTGTTTCTGCACCGCCAGCGACAGGGTTTCCTGCGAGTCGGCCTGATCGTCCAGCAGTTGCTGTTCGTTCAGCAGATCCTGATGGAACTGTGCCAGCTCTTCCGGGCTGATGTGATGTTTACGCGCCAGCGAAATGTACTTCGCGATGCGCTGTTCCAGTTCAAACAGACGGTTTGGATCGAGGTCAAGACGCTCGCAGTAATGGCGCAGCTCTTCGCTGGCTTCGCTGATCTGGATCGCAGCTTCTTCCAGCATATCCAGCACGCCGGAGAGTTTGGGATCCATACCCGCCAGCTCCGTCACCCACTGGCGAGCGGTGTACAGCTGGCTTTGCAGGTTGGCATCGTCATCGTCCGCCAGCAGATTAAGCGCACTCTGGCTGGTGCTCAGCAGCTGACCGCTGTTTGCCAGGCGTTTGTACTCTTCGTCGATCTGCTCGAACTCGCCTGCCTGCGGGTTAAATTCGTTCAGCTCTTTCAGCTGATAGTGCAGCAGCTCAGCGCGCGCGCTGCGCTCCTGGCTGAGTTGCTGATGCTGCGCCAGCTCGCGGCAGCTTACGTTCCACTGACGGTAGTGCTCCGCCATCTGCTGCATCAGCGCCGACTCGCCGGCATAGCCGTCGAGCAGGGATTTTTGATGTTCAGGTTTAATTAACAGCTGGTGGGCGTGCTGGCCGTGGATCTGGATCAGCAGTTGCCCGAGCTCGCGCAACTGAGAGAGAGGCACAGCCGTGCCGTTGATAAAGCCACGAGAGCGTCCGTCGCTGCTGATGACGCGGCGAAGTAAACACTCACGTCCATCTTCAAGCTGATTGGCTTCAAGCCAGCGCAGCGCGGCGGGAGTATCTTTGAGGGAGAAGCGGGCGCAGAGATCGGCGCGCGAGGCGTCGGTACGCACCATGTCGGCGTCGGCGCGACCGCCGAGGCACAGACCGAGCGCATCAATAGCAATAGACTTACCGGCACCGGTTTCCCCGGTGATGGCGGTCATCCCGCTGTGAAAATCAATTTCAAGCTCACGTACGATTGCAAAGTTGCTGATGGTCAGTTGTGCCAACATAGTTGCTTTCCTGTATGAAAAACCATAACTGTGTTTTCGTACAGTATAAACTGGTTTTATATACAGTAAAGCCCTGACGCTGAAATTAGAACAATTTTTTTGACCAGCCGAGTTTGGAACTTAATGTGTTGAAATAGTTGTAATCTTTTGGATGGATCAGGTTGAGATGGTAGTCACAGCGGCGGATCAGCACATCTTCCCCCTCCTGGATGGGCAGGGCTATCTGGCTGTCGCAGCTGATTTCCAGATCGTTGCGGCGATGTGAGAAGCGCAGGCGAATAGTGCTGCTGCTGTTGATCACCAGCGGTCTTGCCGACAGCGTATGCGGGAACATCGGCACCAGCGTAATAGCATCCAGTTGCGGCGTCAGAATAGGGCCACCCGCGGAGAGGGAATAGGCGGTCGAGCCGGTGGGCGTGGATATAATCAGGCCGTCGGAGCGCTGGGAGAAAGCGAACACTTCATCGATATAGACTTCGAATTCAATCATGTGCGCCACTTTACCCGGATGCAGCACCACTTCGTTAATGGCCGTGCTGATGCGCTTCTGGCAGTCCTGCTGGCAGACCTGCGCCTCCAGCAAGAAGCGTTTTTCCGCGATGTAATGGCCTTCTAATACGTCCGCCAGCTGCTGTTGAGCGTTGTCCGGATCGAGATCGGTTAAGAATCCGAGGTTGCCACGGTTGATGCCGATGACGCTGATGTCATAGCGAGCCAGGGTGCGCGCCGCCCCCAGCATATTGCCGTCACCCCCTACCACGACCGCCAGATCTGCCTGCTGACCAATATCGGCAAGTGTGCCCGTCTTCACATTTTTGAGACGAAGTTCCTGGGCAATCTGCTGCTCAACAATGACATCGTAGCCATTGCCGCACAGCCAGCGATAGAGCATTTCATGTGTGGTGAGGGCGGTAGGGTGACGCGGATGACCCACAATACCAATACACTTGAAATGATTATTCATTTTCTGGAGATCCTTGTGCCGGATGATGATGACAATCTTGCTGCTTCCCTTGAATCCCGGAAACATATCCCCATAATAAGCGAAGTTAGCGAGATGAATGCAAAAAAACGCGGAGAAATTCATGAGCAGTAAAGAACAGAAAACGCCTGAGGGGCAAGCCCCGGAAGAAATTATCACGGAACAGCATGATGAGATCGAGGCGACCGAGTCCGATGCGTCTGCTGAGCAGGTGGATCCGCGCGATGAACAGATTGCGAACCTCGAAGCGCAATTAGTCGAAGCGCAAAATCGCGAGCGCGAAGGTGTGCTGCGTATCAAAGCGGAAATGGAAAACCTGCGCCGCCGCACCGAGCTGGACGTTGAGAAGGCGCATAAATTTGCGCTGGAGAAGTTTATCAACGAACTGCTGCCGGTGGTCGACAGCCTGGATCGTGCGCTGGAAGTGGCCGATAAATCCAACCCTGATCTGGCCCCGATGGTCGAAGGCATTGAGCTGACGATGAAATCGATGCTGGATGTGGTGGGTAAATTCGGCGTGGGAGTGGTGGCTGAGACTAACGTCCCGCTGGATCCTAACGTGCATCAGGCCATTGCGATGGTGGAATCCGATGAGGTTGCTGCCGGTAACGTGCTGGGCGTGATGCAAAAAGGCTATACGCTGAACGGTCGTACGCTGCGTGCGGCGATGGTCACCGTCGCTAAAGCGAAAGCATAAGCGGCGTTTTTAGTGCCGGGTAAAGGCTAATGCCTTACCCGGCCTGTTATTTCCGCCAGATCCGGCCTGTTTATCCGCCGACGCTTTCCCGCAGCGGTTTCACCGGGATCACCTGCACCTGTTTAATCATATTTTCCTGCACGTCCAGAATATCAATATCATACTGCCCGAGACGCACCCGCGTGCCGATCGCCGGGATCTCCTCCAGCGCTTCCAGCAGCATGCCATTCACCGTACGCGCTTCTTCTTCCGGTAAGTGCCAGTTAAACGCCTTGTTGAGTTCACGCACGTTGGCGGTGCCATCGATGATCACCGAGCCGTCGTTCTGCGGCGTGACTTCCTCCGCCAGCGTCGGCGACATTGAGGTGGTGAAGTCACCAACGATCTCTTCCAGAATATCTTCCACGGTCAGCAGGCCCTGAATATCGCCATATTCGTTAACCACCAGGCCCACTTTCTTTTTATTACGCTGGAATTTGACCAGCTGAATGCTCAGCGGCGTGCCTTCGGGGATGTAGTAGATTTCATCCGCCGCGCGGAGCATCACCTCTTTGGTAAACTCGTTTTTCTCGGTCATCAGGCGATAGGCTTCGCGCACGCGCAGCATGCTGATGGCGTTGTCTGGCGAATCCCGCCAGAGCACGATGCGGCCATGGGGCGAGTGGGTTAGCTGGCGGACAATCGACTTCCAGTCATCATTGATATCGATCCCGACGATGTCATTGCGCGGCACCATGATGTCGTTGACGCTGACCTTCTCCAGGTCCAGTACCGACAGCAGCATATCCTGATTGCGGCGGGAAATTTGCGAGCGGGATTCGTTCACGATAGTGCGCAGTTCGTCTTTGCTGAGCGCGCCGCTCACCACGACATCCGCCTTAATGCCCACCATACGCATCAACAGACGCGTCACCATATTTAACAGCCACACCAGCGGCATCATGATGATTTGCAGCGGGCCAAGCAGGAAGCTGCTCGGGAAGGCGACTTTTTCCGGATAGAGCGCGGCGATGGTCTTTGGCAACACTTCTGCAAACACCAGCACCACAAAGGTTAAGACACCGGTGGCGATGGCGACGCCGGCGTTACCGTACAGGCGCATGCCGACGATAGTGCCGATTGCCGAGGCGAGGATATTGACGAGGTTATTGCCGATCAGCACCAGGCTGATTAAGCGATCCGGCTTGCGCAGCAGTTTTTCAACGCGCTTTGCCGCACGGTTGCCCTGTTTTGCCAGGTGACGCAGCCGGTAGCGGTTCAGCGTCATCATGCCGGTTTCAGAGCCGGAGAAATACGCCGAGACGATCACCATGATAACCAGCGTAATGATGAGCGTGGTGGTTGATATATGTTCCAGGGGGAGATCCTTTGTTTCTTAGCCTGCTAGCTGTTGTAAAACGCGGCTGCCGAAATAGGCGAGCGTCAGAATACCTGCGCCCGTCACGTTGAACCAGACGACGCGGCGTCCGCGCCAGCCTTCATGATAATGGCCCCACAGCAGCACGATGTAGAGGAACCAGGCGATGATCGACAGCACGGCTTTGTCGATATTTTCCATGCTGAACAGGTTGTGCATGTAGAACAGCCCGGTGCACAGGGTGAGGGTCAGCAGTACGACGCCGATCTGGGTGATATGAAACATTTTACGCTCAATGCTCATCAGCGGCGGCATTTCGCTGCTAAAGGCGAGGCGTTTGTTTTTTAACTGGTAATCGATCCACGCCAGTTGCAGGGCGTACATGGCGGCAATGATCAGCGTCGCATAAGAGAACAGCGACAGGCCGATATGCACCATCATGCCGGGCGTGGTTTCCAGATGCGTGATGTATTCGTTAGGAACGAAAATGGCAAAGGCCAGGTTGATCAGCGCAAAGGCATAGACGATGGGCAGCAGCAGCCAGCCGCGATTTTTTGAGGCAACGATGGTCATCACCGTACAAATCATCAGGCTGACCAGCGAGCCGACGTTCAACAGGCTCAGATTCTGACCGCCTTCGCCCGGCGGGAAAATTCGCGCTTCAAGGGCAACGGCGTGACTGACTAATGCGATGACGGCTGAGACGATAGCCATGCGCCGCCATCCACTGTTTTTTTGCAGCAAACCGGGAATAATCAGCGCCAGGCTGATGGAGTAGGCAATGAGTGCAATCAGTGCAAAAACGGGCATATAAGTGTCGATAGTGGCTAGTAGAGAAAGAAAAGCAGTATAGCGTCAGGTGACGTTGGCTCCAACCGTTGCATCACAACAAAGGCGGCTTCATGTTATACTGCGGCAAAATTGTATGTATGTGTCGCTTCAGGCGGCCAACGTTTCTGACTCAGGCGAGAGACAATGTTTGATAATTTAACCGATCGTTTGTCGCGCACGTTGCGCAACATCAGTGGCCGTGGACGCCTCACCGAAGAAAACATCAAAGAAACGCTCCGCGAAGTGCGCATGGCGCTGCTCGAGGCGGACGTTGCCCTGCCGGTTGTACGCGATTTCATCAACCGCGTAAAAGAAAAATCGGTTGGCCAGGACGTGAATAAAAGCCTGACCCCCGGTCAGGAGTTCATCAAAATCGTGCGCGGCGAGCTGGTTGCGGCGATGGGTGAAGAAAACCAGGTGCTTAATCTGGCCGCCCAGCCGCCAGCTGTCGTGCTGATGGCGGGTCTGCAGGGTGCGGGTAAAACCACCAGCGTCGGTAAGCTGGGTAAATTCCTGCGTGAGAAGCACAAGAAGAAAGTGCTGGTGGTGTCGGCGGACGTGTATCGCCCGGCGGCGATCAAACAGCTGGAAACCCTGGCCGAACAGGTTGGCGTGGATTTCTTCCCGTCTGACGTGGCGCAGAAACCGCTGGACATCGTTAATGCGGCGCTGAAAGAAGCGAAGCTGAAATTCTACGATGTGCTGCTGGTGGATACCGCCGGTCGTCTGCACGTCGATGAAGCCATGATGGACGAAATCAAACAGGTTCACGCCGCCATTAAGCCGGTGGAAACGCTGTTTGTGGTCGATGCCATGACCGGTCAGGATGCCGCGAATACCGCGAAAGCCTTCAACGAAGCGCTGCCGCTGACCGGCGTGGTGCTGACCAAAGTGGACGGCGATGCCCGCGGCGGTGCGGCGCTCTCTATTCGTCACATCACCGGTAAGCCGATTAAATTCCTCGGCGTTGGCGAGAAAACCGAAGCGCTGGAGCCGTTCCACCCGGATCGTATCGCGTCACGTATTCTTGGCATGGGCGATGTGTTGTCGCTGATCGAAGATATCGAAAGCAAAGTTGATCGCGCGCAGGCTGAAAAGCTGGCGACCAAACTGAAAAAAGGCGACGGCTTCGATCTGACCGACTTCCTGGAGCAGCTGCGCCAGATGAAAAACATGGGCGGTATGGCGAGCCTGATGGGCAAACTGCCGGGCATGGGTCAGATCCCGGACAACGTCAAATCGCAAATGGACGACAAAGTGCTGGTGCGTATGGAAGCGATCATCAACTCGATGACGCTGAAAGAGCGCGCTAAGCCAGAAATCATCAAAGGTTCACGCAAACGCCGTATCGCGGCCGGTTGCGGGATGCAGGTACAGGATGTTAACCGTCTGCTGAAGCAGTTCGACGACATGCAGCGCATGATGAAGAAGATGAAGAAAGGCGGAATGGCGAAGATGATGCGCGGGATGAAGGGAATGATGCCCCCAGGCTTCCCTGGCAGATAAATATCCCGGCCTGGCTTGTTTGCCATTTTGACGCCGGGGTGTGCTCGTTTAATGCTCTGCGGCAAGATGCTGATTGCAATTTCCCCAGAAATCAGTAAAATTTTCGGGCTTTTAATATAACACCGGGCTCCGTCCCTCGAGGGGGCCCGGTGTTTTATTCACACAAGAGGATGTTATGGTAACTATTCGTTTAGCACGTCACGGCGCGAAAAAGCGTCCGTTCTACCAGGTTGTTGTTACTGACAGCCGTAATGCACGTAACGGTCGCTTCATCGAGCGCGTTGGTTTCTTCAACCCGATCGCCAGCGAAAAAGAAGAAGGCGTTCGCCTGGATCTGAACCGCATCGAGCATTGGGTTGGCCAGGGCGCAACTATCTCTGATCGCGTTTCTGCGCTGATCAAAGAAGCTAAAAAAGCAGCTTAATCTGTCACGGTGGTCATGATGAGCAAGCAACTCACCGCAAAAGTCCCTGTTGAACCGGTAGTACTGGGCAAAATGGGTTCTTCCTACGGTATTCGTGGTTGGCTCAGAGTGTTTTCCTCCACCGAAGACGCCGAAAGCATTTTTGACTATCAGCCCTGGTTTATCCAGAAGGCGGGTCAGTGGGAGCAGGTACAGCTGGAAGGCTGGAAGCACCACAATCAGGATCTGATCATCAAGCTGAAAGGCGTTGACGATCGTGATAGCGCGAATCTACTGACTAATTGCGAAATTATGGTAGATACCTCGCAGTTGCCGGCCCTTACCGATGGCGACTACTACTGGAAAGACCTTATTGGCTGCCAGGTAGTGACCACCGAAGGGTACGCGCTGGGTAAAGTCATCGATATGATGGAAACCGGCTCGAATGACGTTCTCGTCATCAAGGCAAACCTGAAAGATGCATTTGGTATCAAGGAGCGGCTGGTTCCGTTCCTCGATGGGCAGGTTATCAAGAATGTCGATCTCACTACTCAAACCATTGAAGTAGATTGGGATCCTGGTTTTTAAAACCTCCGGATAAATAGTAAAAGTCGGTGCTAAGGGGATTGGCGCGTGTTTATTGGTATCGTTAGCCTGTTTCCTGAAATGTTCCGTGCGATTACTGATTACGGGGTAACTGGCCGGGCTGTAAAAAATGGCCTGCTGAGCATCCAGAGCTGGAGTCCTCGTGATTTCGCTCATGACCGGCACCGTACCGTGGACGAACGTCCTTACGGCGGCGGACCGGGGATGCTGATGATGGTACAACCCTTGCGGGACGCCATCCACGCAGCGAAAGCCGCGGCGGGTGAAGGCGCAAAGGTGATTTATCTGTCACCTCAGGGACGCAAGCTTGATCAAGCGGGCGTCAGCGAGCTGGCAACGCATCAGAAGCTGATTCTGGTGTGTGGCCGCTACGAAGGGATAGATGAGCGCGTAATCAAAACCGAAATTGACGAAGAATGGTCAATCGGTGATTACGTTCTCAGCGGTGGAGAGTTACCCGCAATGACGCTGATTGACTCCGTTTCCCGGTTTATTCCGGGGGTACTGGGACATGAAGCGTCGGCAACTGAAGATTCATTTGCCGATGGATTGCTGGACTGCCCGCACTATACCCGTCCTGAAGTGTTAGAAGGGATGGAAGTACCGGCGGTATTGCTGTCGGGGAACCATGCCGAGATACGTCGCTGGCGTCTGAAACAGTCGTTGGGCCGTACCTGGCTTAGAAGACCTGAACTTCTGGAAAACCTGGCTCTGACTGAAGAGCAAGCAAAGTTGCTGGCGGAGTTTCAAAAAGAGCACGCACAACAGCAACATAAACATGATGGGCAGGCGTAAGCCCCCAAATATCAGTTTACCCAGGATAAGAGATTAAATTATGAGCAACATTATTAAGCAAATTGAACAAGAGCAGATGAAGCAGGACGTACCTTCCTTCCGCCCGGGTGACACCGTGGAAGTGAAAGTATGGGTTGTTGAAGGTTCCAAAAAACGTCTGCAGGCATTCGAGGGCGTGGTTATCGCTATTCGTAACCGCGGTCTGCACTCTGCATTCACTGTTCGTAAAATTTCCAACGGCGAAGGCGTTGAGCGTGTATTCCAGACTCACTCTCCTGTTGTTGACAGCATTGCTGTTAAACGTCGTGGTGCTGTACGTAAAGCTAAACTGTACTACCTGCGTGAGCGCACTGGTAAGTCTGCTCGTATCAAAGAGCGTCTTAACTAAGATATCGCTTTCGCGACATCCCATCAGAAAAGGGCTGACCTCCGGGTCGGCCCTTTTTTTATCCTTTCTGTGTCTTCAGGGTGCCCGCCGGATTAACCAAATACCAATAAATCGTTTACAATGACGCCTCGCATGCGGAGGGGTAGTGGGATACAGCGCATTTCATCACATCAGTATTACGCGCAAAGCAGCATGGCTCGCCCTGTTTGCTATTTTGCTGATCCTGGTGGCGCCCCTTATCTCTGTCAGCCTGCAAAAAGATCCGATGGCGACCATGCCGGGTATGCATCATGACATGAGCATGATGACCGAACACCACGACAGCGCTCCCATTGTTATGCCGCTCGATCATGCCGAAGCCTGTGGCTACTGCGTGCTGCTGGCGCATGTCCCTGGTTTGATCCTGCTGGCGGTGTTGCTGCTTTGCGCAACCCTGACGCGGATCCACATTGCGCCACTTCCGCCCCCCGTGCGGGTATGGCGTTTTATCCCCTGGCTTTACCCGCAAACCCGCGCGCCGCCGCGTCAGTCTGCTTTTTCCTGTTAAAACCCGTTAAGCCTGTGCTTGTGCACAAGGCGAACCTTTGCTTTGAGTAAGGAAAAGTATGACTACCTGCACCCCTCGCGCGGCATGGTTAAACCTGCTGCGGCGTCTGCATTTCTACATTGGTCTGTTTGTCGGGCCCTTTATCTTTGTGGCGGCCCTCACCGGAACGCTTTATGTGGCCACGCCACAACTGGAAAACCTGTTTTATGCCGATACGCTTTATGGCGCTGCCAGCGGCGAACGACACTCGCTGGCGGAGCAGATTGCGCTGGCGGAACAGGTGACAGGCGGCCACATCCGCCTGCATGCGGTACGCCCGGGACTGGCGAACGCGGAAACCACCCGCGTGATGTTTGCCGATCCAGCCCTTGGCGTGTCGGAGCACCGGGCAATTTTTATCGATCCGGTGACGCTGGCGGTAAAAGGGGATCATACGGTATACGGCACCAGCGGCATTCTGCCGTTACGACAAATTATTGACTATGCACATCGCTCGCTGCTGCTTGGCGACACCGGGCGGCTATACAGCGAGCTGGCGGCATCCTGGATGTGGGTGGCGGCGTTGGGCGGTATGGTGCTGTGGTTTTATACTCGCCCGAAACGTCGCCTGAATAATACGTTCCAGAACACCCGCCGGGTACATGTTACGCTCGGCTGGATCCTGCTGGCAGGGATGCTGCTCTTTTCCGCTACTGGCCTGACCTGGTCACAGTGGGCAGGAGGCAATGTCGATAAGATGCGTGCCGCCTTCGGCTGGATGACGCCGCAGGTCAATACGCAACTGCACGGCCCGGCGCAGGCGATTGATCCTCATGCGGAACATCAGGGTCATCATCATGGAATGGAAATGCCCGCCAGCACTGGCGATACGGTACTATTTGATGAAGTATTGCAGGCTGCGCGGGGGGCGGGGATTAACGCGGCAAAAATTGAGATCCGCCCGCCGCGGGATGCGAACAGCGCCTGGACGGTTACGGAAATCGACCGGGGCTGGCCGACTCAGGTGGATGCTGTCGCGGTGGATGCGAGCGATATGCACGTCATCGACAAAACGCGCTTTGATGATTTCCCGCTGATGGCGAAACTGACCCGCTGGGGCGTGGATTTCCATATGGGTGTCCTGTTCGGGTTACCCAATCAGCTGGTGCTGATCGCCTTTGGCCTTGCGCTGTGCGTGATGATTGTTATGGGCTACCGACTCTGGTGGCTGCGCAGGCCAGCCGGGGCGAACGTCAGCCCGGTACAGACATTGATGCAAAGCTGGCTGGCGCTGCCCGTGGCAGGACGTATTATGGTCAGCGTGGTGGCATTGCTGCTGGCGCTGGCGTTACCGGTGCTGGGCGTCAGCCTGCTGCTATTTCTGATCGTGGATGTGCTGCGCTGGCGTAAGGCCAGCGTGCTGCATCATGCCGGATCGCCCCGCTAAATCAGGGCGCGTTTGAATGCCGCTGCCACAGTGCGTGTCGGTTTTTCCCGGCGAGATCCAGCAGGGTCTCGCTGGTCTCATGCTCGCAGGTGAGGGCATAGCTGATGCGAAAGGTGATGGCAGCGGTACTGCCATCAGGCAGCCCGAATGGTCGCAACAGTCGCCCGGAGAGCGTCGTGGCGAGGCGCTGCACATCATGTTCCGTGTTAATTTCTGAAAGGATCAGGACAAATTGATCGCCGGCAAGGCGGAAAATCCTCTCTGACTTGCCGCCCGTGACGGTCAGTCTTTTTGCCACCTCAATGAGTACGCTGTCCCCGGCGGCATGACCCCAGGCCTCGTTAATCGCGCGAAAATTATCGCCATCAATAAACAGTAGCGCGGCGCTGCGGCGGGCGACGTTGTCCTGCATAACACGGCTGACCGCGTGGCGGAAGGCGGCGCGGTTGGGTAGACCGGTGAGCGGATCGTGCAGTGCGGTGCGCATCAGACGGGCATTTTTTGCCTGCAGGCTTAGCTGCCACTCTTCCACTTCATCCAGCAGACCGTTGAGATCCCCTATCAGCGGATGGAAGGCTTTTACCGGCGTGGCGGCCACGCGGCGGGAAAAGTGTCGCAGGATGCGCACGTCATGGATCGCCAGGGCGAGATCGTGCAGGGCAGCAGTAACGTCGTTATGCCGGTAGCGGTCGATCACCAGCGCCAGCGCGCAGGCGAAAACCATGCACCCGGTCACGACGCCGAGCGTCAGTACAATGGCGCGGGGGAGGTGATCCTGCACCGCAGGGGAGAAGGCGTCGGGCAGGAGAGTGAACACCAGCACACCGACGGCGGAAAGCAACAGCCAGACCAGCGCCATGCTGATGATGATGCTGGTTTGGGTGATACGTCGAACCGTTCGTGTGAACGTCGGGCGTGAAAGATCTGTATTCATATTCATTCCCCCGCACGACTTAAATACCTGCGCAGCAGGACACGGATTTTGCTAAAAACCGTGTTTCTGTGAGGGAATTATAACGAACTTAAGAAAGTGCTTATCCTGCCGTATTCACAAATTCGCGAAGTGAAGCGTTAATTCAGTAAGCTGTCGCGGGATCCTTCTTCCATACCCTTTTGCCAGTACGCACGATAAGTGCCGGCATTTTCCAGGGTATCACAACCTGCCGGATAAATTTTCCCGGCGCGACCCCAGGCATAGAGGAAATCATCCTGACAGATTTTTTTCAGGCCATCTGCGTAGCCCCGCAAATAGCGCGGCCGATTAATCTCGTTGCTGTTGTGATCAATAGCCAGGGTCTCATTACTTTTCATCACCGCGCCGGACATGGCATCTTCTTTACCGGCGCTGTACCAGTCCGTGCCCGTCCAGGTGGGGGCGTGGCTGTAAGGCTCGACAGCGCAGCCGGCCACTAAAAGGGGTAAAAGCAGAACTATTCCCGTTTTCATTATGCTCTCCTGTAATTTGTTTAAGCGTAGCCTGAATAACGCTTAATATAGCTGTGTATTATTATGTTTACAGTAAATGGCGAATAAAATGGCTAAAAATCACCTGTTGTAAAGTATTGTGTACGTAATATGGATTGAAATGTTTACCGAGTGTGGTATCGTTAAACCACTCTCACAACGAGACACTATCGCAAACGAGCTATACAGGATCGCCATCATGCAAAAAGACGCGCTGAACAACGTACATATTACCGACGAACACGTATTAATCACGCCCGATCAACTGAAAGCGGAATTCCCGCTGACGGCGGAACAACAGGCGCAAATCGAGCAATCCCGTCAGACCCTGTCTGACATTATTGCCGGGCGCGATCCGCGTCTGCTGGTGGTTTGTGGTCCGTGCTCCATTCACGATCCGGAGGCCGCGATTGAATATGCGCGTCGGTTTAAAGCCCTTGCCGCAGAGGTCAGCGATAGCCTCTATCTGGTGATGCGCGTCTATTTTGAAAAACCCCGTACCACCGTTGGCTGGAAGGGGCTGATTAACGATCCGCACATGGATGGCTCGTTTGATGTGGAAGCTGGCCTGAAGATTGCGCGTCGTCTGCTGGTGGAGCTGGTCGGTATGGGCCTGCCGCTTGCGACCGAAGCACTGGATCCGAACAGTCCGCAGTACCTGGGCGATCTGTTCAGCTGGTCGGCGATTGGCGCGCGTACCACCGAATCTCAAACGCACCGCGAAATGGCCTCAGGTTTATCCATGCCGGTAGGCTTTAAAAACGGCACCGATGGCAGCCTGGCGACGGCAATCAACGCCATGCGCGCCGCGGCCATGCCGCATCGTTTTGTTGGTATCAATCAGGCGGGACAGGTTTGCCTGTTACAAACGCAGGGCAACCCGGACGGGCATGTGATCCTGCGCGGCGGCAAAGCGCCAAACTACAGCCCGGCGGACGTGGCGCAGTGTGAAAAAGAGATGACGCAGGCGGGACTGAAGCCGTCGCTGATGGTAGATTGCAGTCATGGTAATTCCAATAAAGATTACCGTCGCCAGCCAGCGGTTGCGGAGTCTGTCGTTGCACAGATTAAAGACGGCAACCGTTCGATTATCGGTCTGATGATTGAAAGCAACATTCACGAAGGTAATCAGTCATCCGAGCAGCCGCGCAGCGAAATGAAGTACGGCGTTTCCGTTACTGATGCCTGCATCAGTTGGGAAACGACCGAGGCGCTGCTGCGAGAGATCGACAAGGACCTTCGCGCTCATCTGGCGACGCGTCACGCTTAAGAGGTTGTTATGGTTGCAGAATTGACCGCATTGCGCGATCAAATTGATGAAGTGGATCAGGCGTTTCTGGATCTGCTGGCGCGCCGACTGGCGCTGGTTGCCGAAGTGGGCGAAGTCAAAAGTAAGTACGGTTTGCCGATTTACGTTCCGGAGCGCGAAGCCTCTATGCTGGCCTCGCGCAGGAAAGAAGCGCAGGCGCTGGGCGTGCCGCCGGATCTGATTGAAGACGTACTGCGCCGCGTGATGCGGGAATCCTATTCCAGCGAAAATGACAAAGGCTTTAAGACGCTGCATCCGACGCTGCGCCCGGTGGTGATCGTCGGCGGTGGCGGGCAGATGGGGCGTCTGTTCGAGAAAATGCTCCAGCTTTCCGGCTATGAAGTGCGCATTCTGGAAAAAGAAGACTGGCTGCGCGCCGATTCACTGGTCGCGGATGCGGGCATGGTGATTGTCAGTGTGCCAATTCACGTGACGGAATCCATTATTGCTAAACTGCCGCCGTTGCCGGATGACTGCATTCTGGTTGATCTGGCGTCGGTAAAAAGCGGGCCGTTGCAGGCGATGCTGACAGCGCATAAAGGTCCGGTGCTGGGTCTGCACCCGATGTTCGGGCCGGACAGTGGCAGCCTTGCCAAACAGGTGGTGGTGTACTGCGATGGTCGCCAGCCGGAAGCCTACCAGTGGTTCCTGGAACAGATCCAGGTATGGGGCGCACGGCTGCACCGCATCAGCGCGGTAGAGCACGATCAGCATATGGCGTTTATCCAGGCGCTGCGTCACTTCGCTACCTTTGCTTACGGTCTGCATCTGGCGGAAGAAAACGTCCAGCTTGAACAGCTGCTGGCGCTCTCCTCGCCGATTTATCGGCTGGAGCTGGCGATGGTCGGGCGACTCTTTGCCCAGGATCCACAGCTGTATGCCGACATTATTATGTCGTCAGAAAATAATCTGGCGCTGATCAAACGTTATTACCAGCGTTTTGGCGAGGCGATTGGCTTGCTGGAGCAGGGCAACAAGCAGGCGTTTATCGACAGTTTCCGTAAGGTGGAGCACTGGTTCGGCGATTACGCTGAGCGTTTCCAGAGTGAAAGCCGCGTATTGCTGCGCCAGGCGAATGACAGCCGTCAATAACTGAAAAGCTGCATATACTTGAAGCCAGCGGGTGATCCGCTGGCTTTTTTTATGAGAAGGGATTTGCTATGGCTGAACCGCAACCGCTGTTTGATTATACCGGCCATCTGCCGGAATGCCCGACCTGGAGTGAGGCGGAGCAGGCGCTCTATTGGGCCGATATTATTGAAGGTGAAATCCATCGCTATCATCTGGAAAGTGGCGAGCATACCGTGCTGCGCTTCCCGGAAGAGGTGGGTTGTTTTGCGCTACGCGAGAAGGGCGGCTTTATTGTCGCTATGCGCAATGCGATATGGCTCGCCGATAAACGCGGGCTACTGACCAATAAAATCTGTGACAACCCGTCCAACCCACAGCTGGCGCGCTTCAACGACGGCGGTACCGATCCGCGTGGACGTTTCTATGCCGGGACGTTCTGGGGGCCGGGGGACTACAACGGCGCACAGCTGATGCGCATCGACAACGATCTGACGCCGAAGGTGATCCAGTGCGACATTAAGGGCGCCAACGGGCTGGCCTTTAGTCCTGACGGCAAGTGGATGCTCACGTCGGACACGCCGCAGCAGGTCATCTACCGCACGCCGCTGGACGCCGACGGCGAGCCGGGGCAACGCGAGGTTCTGCGTCGCTTTGCTGACGGGGAAGGGATGCCGGATGGCGCAGCGGTGGACGTCGAGGGGGGCTACTGGAGTGCGCTCTATGATGGCTGGCGTATCGCACGTTTTTCACCCCAAGGGGAGCAGCTGGAGGAGTATCGTCTGCCGGTACGCTGTCCGACGATGGTCTGTTTTGGTGGCCCGGCCATGAAAACGCTGTTTATTACCACCACCCGGGAAAACATGACCCCGGAGGAAACGGCGCAATATCCGCTTTCCGGGGCCATTTTCACCCTGCCGGTGAACGTGGCAGGCATGAAAAAGTCCTTGTTCGTCGAACATTAAACCGGTTCAACCGGTACGACGTTTTCCCCCGGATAACAGCCCAGCACTTTCATTGAGCGGGTGATCTCGCTCAGTTCGTGCAGGGCTTTTTGCATGGCGGCGGATTCGACGTTGGCCTGAATATCCAGATAAAACATCTCTTCCCACGGGTTGCCGTAAATCGGGCGGGATTCCAGCTTGGTCATAATCAGATTGTGATTACGCAATACCAACAGGGCTTCTACCAGCGCACCAGCCTGCTGACCGGTGGCGATGAGCAGCGTGGTTTTCGCGGGCACCTGATCGGAAACCTTCACCGCTTTACGGGCCAGAACGATAAAACGCGTAATGTTTTGCGTCTGGTTTGCCAGATTACGTTCCAGTACCTGTAAGCCGTACAGCCCGCCACCCGCTTCACTGCCCAGCGCCGCTACATGCGGTGATTGCGCCTGAGCGACCCGTTCCATCGCGGCAGAGGTACTTTCGCAATACTCAATTTTCCAGTGTGGATAGCGGTTCAAAAACTGGCTGCACTGCTGGAACGGCTGTGGATGACTGTAAACCGTCTGGATCTGATCCAGGCTGGACGTGCCGGAAACTAACACGCAGTGATCGATAGGCACCGTCATTTCCGCCACGATAGATAAACTGGTGTGCTGCAACAGATCGTAGACATCGTTAATGGCACCGGAACTGGTGTTTTCAATCGGCACGACGGCGTAATCTGCCTGGCCAGTCTCCACCTGATTAAAGATGTCGTGGAACTTCGCGCAGCCGCTTTCGATGAACTGTTCGAAATGGCGGGCAGCATACTGACGTGCCGCCAGATGCGAATATGACCCTTTAGGGCCAAGAAAGGCGATGCGCGCCGAGTGCGGATTGGTTTGATTGAGGTGCTGCTGAAGCAGCGCTTGCTGCGTCAGCACAGAATCTTCGATGATCAGCTGGAACAGGCGGGTGATGTAGTGCGCATCCAGATGGTGCGCTTTCCCAAGCGTAATCAGGCGTTCCAGTAAATCGCGCTCACGATCGATGTCGCGAACCGGGCGATGTGAAGCCAGCTTCGCTTTACCGACTTCCACGGCAAGCAGGCGGCGTTCTGCCAGCAACGTCAGTAACTGTTCGTCGAGGGCGCTGATCTTCACGCGCAGATCCAGTAACGGGTTTTCCGGTGTCATAGTGTTGCCTTTTTTATTGTTATCAATAAAAAAGGCCCCCCGGTGTGGGAGGCCTTGTTGTTCGTCTTCGCATTCTTTATCACACGACGAAACGCCTCCCGGTCAGGGGAAGGTAAAAAAGAATGCGAAGAAAAACGGGACATGTTTCATGGTGCGATCCTGAACAAGTGTCTGAGTAAAGTAACCGTACTGTTTTCACCCTGTCAATAAAAAACGCGCCCGAAGGCGCGTTGGCGATACACTCAATGTAAAGGATTACTCTTCTTCTTCTTCCACTTCAACGAAGTTAGCGTCTTTCACCGAGGTGGTGGCACGACGCGCTTCACCTTTGTGTTGCACTTTATTGAGCTGCCGTTCCAGCTTGTTGATCAAATCGTTAATGGCGGTGTACATATCTTCATGCTTCGCACTGGCGACCAGATGCCCGTTAGGTGTATTGATGGTGGCATCCGCGGTGAAACCCTGCGGCTCTTTAGAGAGAATGATATGTGGGTTAATCAGGTGTGTTTGCCATTTATCCAGTTTGGCGAGACGGTCTGTGACATGCTGGCGAATTGCCGGAGTAATTTCCATTTGCTTGCTGGTAATGTTCATTGTCATAGATGTTACCTCTTGTCTTTCCGTCTTGGTATTAACAAGCATACCTCGCAAAACGTCAAAATGTGTGATTCAAATCACATTATTTCGTCACTTTTTGTCAACGAAGACTTTTTGTGAGTCAGGACAGGAACCGACCATTTTTACCTTGTTGAAGTGGTAATTTACGGTCATAGTTGACTGGATGACCTGAGCGGAAAGTGGCTTAATCGACAGGTTAAACGCATAAAAAAACGGCAGCTCACTGGAGCTGCCGTTTTACGTTGTAGAGGAAAATCAGGTGTTGCTGCTATTAGCGGCAATGATTTTCGCCACTTTATCCGCCTGCGCATTCAGCTGCAGCTTGCGGTAGGCATTTTCCATCAGCGGTAAGGCATCGCGTGTTGCCTGCGTGTCCGGATAATCACGCAGCATACCTTCAACGCGGTTTACTACCGCAACCCATGCGCCACGATCGGTATAATACTTCGCAACCGAGTATTCATACTTCGCCAGACGATCTTTCAGGAATACCAGACGTTTGGTGGCATCCGTGACATACTGGCTGTTCGGGTAGCTGCGCACCAGTTTTGAGAAGTCATTAAATGCATCACGCGCGTGCTGCGGATCGCGGTCGCTACGGTCAACGCCGAAGAAGCCCTGTAACGCACTGTCATCCAGCGCCATATCGGTCAGGCCGCGCATGTACATGACGTAATCAATGTTTGGATGAGTCGGGTTCAGACGCATGAAACGATCGATCGCAGCCTGAGCCAGCGGCAGATCGGCGTTTTTGTAATACGCATAGATCAGATCCAGTTGCACTTGCTGGGAATACGGGCCAAACGGATAGCGGTTATCCAGCGCTTCCAGTTGCGTTATTGCCTGTTTCCAGTTACCGTCCTGCAGCTTTTGCTGAGCAGTCGCGTAGATTTCATTAGGCGGATTATCAGGCACCTCTTCCTTTGAACCGGAGCAACCCACCAAAGCCAGGCTCAGCGTGGCGGCTGCCACCAGATATTTCATGCGCGTCATGACGTTTTGACTTTCCTCAAAATGTTTATGCGGGAGGATTCTCTGTTCCTGCTCCCGATTAAGACCAGCTACAATAGCACACTATATTAAACGGCAAAGCCGTAAAAACCCAAGGTTAACGAAGAAGCTGTCTATGGCACAACTAGTACAACTCACCGCAACGGTGTCCGAAAATCAACTCGGTCAACGCTTAGATCAAGCATTGGCCGAAATGTTCCCTGATTATTCGCGATCGCGAATAAAAGAATGGATCCTTGACCACCGCGTCGAGGTTAACGGCAAGGTGTGTAGCACACCAAAAGAAAAAGTATTGGGGGGCGAACGCGTCACCATCAATGCTGAAATCGAAGAAGAAGCGCGTTTTGAGCCGCAGGATATTCCGCTGACCATCGTCTATGAAGATGATGACATTCTGGTGATCAATAAGCCGCGCGACCTGGTGGTTCACCCGGGAGCAGGGAATCCGGACGGCACCGTGCTCAACGCACTGCTGCATTACTATCCGCCCATTGTTGATGTTCCCCGCGCCGGCATCGTGCACCGTCTGGATAAAGATACTACCGGCCTGATGGTGGTTGCGAAGACCGTGCCTGCGCAAACGCGTCTCGTGGAGTCGCTGCAGCTGCGTGAGATCACCCGTGAATATGAAGCGGTTGCGATTGGGCATATGACGGCAGGTGGTACTGTGGAAGAGCCGATCAGCCGCCACCCGACCAAACGCACGCATATGTCTGTGCATCCGATGGGGAAACCCGCGGTGACGCATTATCGCATCATGGAACACTTCCGTGTGCACACGCGTCTGCGTCTGCGTCTGGAAACCGGACGCACACACCAGATCCGTGTGCATATGTCGCATATCACCCATCCGCTGGTGGGCGATCAGCTGTACGGTGGCCGTCCGCGTCCGCCGAAAGGCGCGTCGGATGAATTCATTGCCGCGCTGCGTCAGTTTGACCGTCAGGCACTGCACGCTACCATGCTGCGTCTTTATCACCCGATTACCGGTATCGAAATGGAATGGCATGCGCCGATCCCACAGGATATGGTTGATTTGATCGAAGCAATGCGCGCAGACTTCCAGATCCATAAGGACAGCGTGGACTGGCTATGACACAACTGATTATCCCGCAATGGCCGCAGCCTGAGGGCGTAGCCGCCTGCAGTTCAACCCGCACTGGCGGCGTGAGCCTGGCACCCTGGCACTCACTGAACCTGGGCGCGCATTGCGGTGATAACCCGGAGCATGTCGAGGAGAACCGTCATCGGTTGTTCGCGGCAGGCGGTTTGCCATCAAAACCGGTCTGGCTTGAACAGGTACATGGTGACGTAGTGCTGCGTCTGGACGGCGGGCCGTATGCCTCAAAACGTGCAGATGCGTCATACAGCAATACGCCTGGCACTGTGTGTGCCGTGATGACGGCGGATTGTCTGCCGGTGTTGTTCTGTAACCGCGCCGGAACGGAAGTGGCGGCAGCCCATGCCGGCTGGCGTGGCCTGTGTGCCGGTGTGCTTGAAAATACCGTCGCCCGTTTTGCGGACAGCCCGGAGAACATTATGGCCTGGCTTGGCCCGGCGATTGGTCCACAGGCGTTTGAGGTGGGGCCGGAAGTCCGTGAGGCATTCATGGCGGAAGATCCGAATGCGGATGTCGCCTTTGTCGCCCGCGGTGAAAAGTATCTGGCCGATATCTACCAGCTGGCGCGTCAACGTCTGGCGCGCGCAGGGGTTAGTCTGATCTTCGGCGGTGACCGGTGTACCTTCACAGAAACGAACGAATTTTACTCATATCGCCGCGACAAGACCACCGGGCGTATGGCAAGTTTCATTTGGCTGAGATAACCTAAAGAATCAAGACGATCCAGTGCGTGTGATTTTCTTTCCATATTATTCAGGTCATTAACCTTGAATAATTGAGGGATGACCTCATTTAATCTCCAGTAGCAAATTTGACCTGTTTCTTATGGGAGGAGTTATGCGTCTGGATCGTCTTACCAACAAATTCCAGCTTGCTCTTGCCGATGCCCAGTCTCTGGCGCTGGGGCAAGACAATCAATTTATCGAACCACTTCATCTTATGAGCGCCTTGCTTAATCAGGAAGGGGGATCGGTACGTCCTTTACTAACCTCTGCAGGCGTCAATGCTGGCCAGCTGCGCACCGCAATTGAGCAGGCGCTAAGCCGTTTACCGCAGGTAGAAGGCTCCGGCGGTGATGTACAGCCCTCGCAGGATCTGGTTCGCGTGTTGAACCTGTGCGACAAACTGGCGCAAAAGCGCGGCGACAATTTTATTTCATCAGAACTGTTTGTTCTGGCGGCGCTTGAGTCGCGCGGTACGCTGGCCGACTTACTGAAAGCCGCTGGCGCGAATACCGCTAACGTAACGCAGGCAATCGAACAAATGCGCGGGGGTGATAGCGTGAACGACCAGGGGGCAGAAGACCAACGTCAGGCCCTGAAAAAATTTACCGTCGATCTGACCGAGCGTGCGGAACAAGGCAAACTTGATCCGGTGATTGGTCGTGACGAAGAGATCCGCCGCACCATCCAGGTGTTACAACGTCGTACCAAAAATAACCCGGTACTGATCGGTGAGCCTGGCGTCGGTAAAACCGCCATTGTGGAAGGGCTGGCACAGCGTATCGTAAACGGTGAAGTACCGGAGGGGCTGAAAGGCCGCCGTGTACTGGCGCTGGATATGGGGTCGCTGGTGGCGGGCGCGAAATATCGCGGTGAGTTCGAAGAGCGCCTGAAAGGGGTACTTAACGATCTGTCAAAACAGGAAGGTAATGTGATCCTGTTTATCGATGAGCTGCATACGATGGTGGGCGCAGGTAAAGCTGACGGCGCAATGGATGCCGGGAACATGCTGAAACCGGCGCTTGCACGCGGTGAACTGCACTGCGTGGGGGCGACCACGCTTGATGAGTACCGTCAGTACATCGAAAAAGATGCCGCCCTGGAGCGTCGTTTCCAGAAAGTGTTCGTTGCTGAACCTTCTGTTGAAGATACCATCGCGATCCTGCGTGGTCTGAAAGAACGCTATGAGCTGCATCACCATGTGCAGATCACGGACCCGGCCATTGTCGCCGCGGCGACCCTGTCGCACCGTTATATTGCCGATCGCCAGTTGCCGGATAAAGCCATCGACCTGATCGATGAAGCGGCATCCAGCATCCGTATGCAGATCGACTCTAAGCCCGAAGAGCTGGATCGTCTCGACCGGCGTATCATCCAGCTGAAACTGGAACAGCAGGCGCTGCTGAAAGAGTCTGATGAAGCCAGTAAAAAACGTCTCGAGATGCTGAACGACGAACTGTCTGATAAAGAGCGCCAGTATTCTGAACTGGAAGAAGAGTGGAAAGCGGAGAAAGCCTCGCTCTCGGGCACGCAGACCATTAAGTCGGAACTGGAGCAGGCGAAAATCGCCATCGAACAGGCGCGTCGTGTTGGCGACCTGGCGCGGATGTCTGAACTTCAGTACGGTAAAATTCCGGAGCTTGAGAAACAGCTCGAAGCCGCTACGCAATCAGAAGGCAAAACCATGCGTCTGCTGCGTAACAAAGTTACGGATGCGGAAATCGCAGAAGTGCTGGCTCGCTGGACCGGCATCCCGGTGGCCAGAATGCTTGAAGGTGAGCGTGACAAGTTACTGCGTATGGAGCAGGAGCTGCACGGGCGCGTTATCGGCCAGAACGAAGCGGTTGAAGCCGTATCTAACGCGATTCGTCGTAGCCGCGCCGGGTTATCAGATCCGAATCGCCCGATAGGTTCGTTCCTGTTCCTCGGTCCGACCGGGGTGGGTAAAACCGAACTGTGTAAAACGCTGGCTAACTTTATGTTCGACAGCGATGACGCGATGGTGCGCATCGATATGTCCGAGTTTATGGAAAAACACTCGGTGTCACGTCTGGTCGGTGCGCCTCCGGGATATGTCGGTTATGAAGAAGGTGGTTACTTAACCGAGGCAGTTCGTCGCCGTCCTTACTCTGTCATCCTGCTGGATGAAATAGAGAAGGCGCATCCGGATGTGTTTAACATCTTACTGCAGGTGCTTGACGACGGACGTCTGACGGACGGGCAGGGGCGTACGGTCGACTTCCGTAACACGGTGGTTATCATGACCTCGAACCTGGGTTCCGATCTGATTCAGGAACGTTTTGGCGAACTGGATTATGGTCATATGAAGGATGTAGTGCTGGGCGTGGTTAGCCAGAACTTCCGTCCGGAATTCGTCAACCGTATTGATGAAGTGGTGGTCTTCCATCCGCTGGGTGAAAACCATATTGCGTCTATTGCGAAGATCCAGTTGCAACGTCTGTATCAGCGTCTGGAAGATCGGGGCTACGATGTCCATATCTCCGATGAAGCGTTGAAATTGCTCAGCGCCAATGGGTTTGACCCGGTGTATGGTGCGCGTCCTTTGAAACGTGCTATCCAGCAGCAGATTGAAAACCCGCTGGCACAGCAAATTCTGTCCGGCGAGCTGATTCCGGGCAAAACAATCCAGCTGGTTGTGAAAGACGAGCAAATTGTTGCCGTGCAGTAATTCATAAAACCATAAAAACGAGCCCTGCGGGGCTCGTTTTTGTTTAAAAACCAGGCGAAAATGCGCCTTTGTAAGGTGTTTTGTATGAAAACTGAGCGGTTGATAAGTTTTTTGTATTTTAGACTTGTCAGCCCGGAATAACTCCCTATAATGCGCCTCCACTGACACGGAACAACGGCTTACAGGCCAGCGGGTCAGAAGGTCTTCCTCCGGGAATGACCGGCAGAGAAAAGCAAAATAATCGCTTGACTCTGAACGAGGAAAACGTAATATACGGGACCTCGCGACACAGCGCTAAAGCGCGTCGCAACTGCTCTTTAACAATTTATCAGACAATCTGTGTGGGCACTCAAGGACATGGATTCTTAAACGTCTTCGGACGCTAAATGAATACCAAGTCTCTGGAGTGAACATACGTAATTCATTACGAAGTTTAATTCACGAGCATCAAACTTAAATTGAAGAGTTTGATCATGGCTCAGATTGAACGCTGGCGGCAGGCCTAACACATGCAAGTCGAGCGGTAGCACAGAGAGCTTGCTCTCGGGTGACGAGCGGCGGACGGGTGAGTAATGTCTGGGAAACTGCCTGATGGAGGGGGATAACTACTGGAAACGGTAGCTAATACCGCATAACGTCGCAAGACCAAAGAGGGGGACCTTCGGGCCTCTTGCCATCAGATGTGCCCAGATGGGATTAGCTAGTAGGTGGGGTAACGGCTCACCTAGGCGACGATCCCTAGCTGGTCTGAGAGGATGACCAGCCACACTGGAACTGAGACACGGTCCAGACTCCTACGGGAGGCAGCAGTGGGGAATATTGCACAATGGGCGCAAGCCTGATGCAGCCATGCCGCGTGTATGAAGAAGGCCTTCGGGTTGTAAAGTACTTTCAGCGGGGAGGAAGGTGTTGTGGTTAATAACCACAGCAATTGACGTTACCCGCAGAAGAAGCACCGGCTAACTCCGTGCCAGCAGCCGCGGTAATACGGAGGGTGCAAGCGTTAATCGGAATTACTGGGCGTAAAGCGCACGCAGGCGGTCTGTCAAGTCGGATGTGAAATCCCCGGGCTCAACCTGGGAACTGCATTCGAAACTGGCAGGCTAGAGTCTTGTAGAGGGGGGTAGAATTCCAGGTGTAGCGGTGAAATGCGTAGAGATCTGGAGGAATACCGGTGGCGAAGGCGGCCCCCTGGACAAAGACTGACGCTCAGGTGCGAAAGCGTGGGGAGCAAACAGGATTAGATACCCTGGTAGTCCACGCTGTAAACGATGTCGACTTGGAGGTTGTGCCCTTGAGGCGTGGCTTCCGGAGCTAACGCGTTAAGTCGACCGCCTGGGGAGTACGGCCGCAAGGTTAAAACTCAAATGAATTGACGGGGGCCCGCACAAGCGGTGGAGCATGTGGTTTAATTCGATGCAACGCGAAGAACCTTACCTACTCTTGACATCCACGGAACTTGGCAGAGATGCCTTGGTGCCTTCGGGAACCGTGAGACAGGTGCTGCATGGCTGTCGTCAGCTCGTGTTGTGAAATGTTGGGTTAAGTCCCGCAACGAGCGCAACCCTTATCCTTTGTTGCCAGCGGTTCGGCCGGGAACTCAAAGGAGACTGCCAGTGATAAACTGGAGGAAGGTGGGGATGACGTCAAGTCATCATGGCCCTTACGAGTAGGGCTACACACGTGCTACAATGGCATATACAAAGAGAAGCGACCTCGCGAGAGCAAGCGGACCTCATAAAGTATGTCGTAGTCCGGATCGGAGTCTGCAACTCGACTCCGTGAAGTCGGAATCGCTAGTAATCGTGGATCAGAATGCCACGGTGAATACGTTCCCGGGCCTTGTACACACCGCCCGTCACACCATGGGAGTGGGTTGCAAAAGAAGTAGGTAGCTTAACCTTCGGGAGGGCGCTTACCACTTTGTGATTCATGACTGGGGTGAAGTCGTAACAAGGTAACCGTAGGGGAACCTGCGGTTGGATCACCTCCTTACCTGAAAGAACCTGCCTTGCAGTGTCCACACAGATTGTCTGATGAAAAGTAATGAGCAAGACGGCTACGAAGTCGTGACACATCGTGTCCCCTTCGTCTAGCGGTTAGGACTCCGCCCTTTCACGGCGGCAACAGGGGTTCGAATCCCCTAGGGGACGCCACTTGCTGGGTGTGAGTGAAAGGCACAACCAATCAGTATCTCAAAACAGACTTCCGAGTCTCGTTTGAGATATTTGCTCTTTAAAAATCTGGATCAAGCTGAAAATTGAAACGACGCACTGTTTCTTTTCTCCGTAATAAGAAAAGAAAAACGGTGTGTTCGAGTCTCTCAAATTTTCGCAATCAGAAGTGAAACATCTTCGGGTTGTGAGGTTAAGCGACTAAGCGTACACGGTGGATGCCCTGGCAGTCAGAGGCGATGAAGGGCGTGCTAATCTGCGATAAGCGCCGGTAAGGTGATATGAACCGTTATAACCGGCGATACCCGAATGGGGAAACCCAGTGCAATCCGTTGCACTATCATGTCATGAATACATAGTGGCATGAGGCGAACCGGGGGAACTGAAACATCTAAGTACCCCGAGGAAAAGAAATCAACCGAGATTCCCCCAGTAGCGGCGAGCGAACGGGGAGGAGCCCAGAACCTGAATCAGCATGTGTGTTAGTGGAAGCGTCTGGAAAGTCGCAGGGTACAGGGTGATACTCCCGTACACAAAAATGCATATGTTGTGAGTTCGAAGAGTAGGGCGGGACACGTGGTATCCTGTCTGAATATGGGGGGACCATCCTCCAAGGCTAAATACTCCTGACTGACCGATAGTGAACCAGTACCGTGAGGGAAAGGCGAAAAGAACCCCGGCGAGGGGAGTGAAACAGAACCTGAAACCGTGTACGTACAAGCAGTGGGAGCCTCTTTTATGGGGTGACTGCGTACCTTTTGTATAATGGGTCAGCGACTTATATTCTGTAGCAAGGTTAACCGTATAGGGGAGCCGAAGGGAAACCGAGTCTTAACTGGGCGTTAAGTTGCAGGGTATAGACCCGAAACCCGGTGATCTAGCCATGGGCAGGTTGAAGGTTGGGTAACACTAACTGGAGGACCGAACCGACTAATGTTGAAAAATTAGCGGATGACTTGTGGCTGGGGGTGAAAGGCCAATCAAACCGGGAGATAGCTGGTTCTCCCCGAAAGCTATTTAGGTAGCGCCTCGTGAATTCATCTTCGGGGGTAGAGCACTGTTTCGGCTAGGGGGTCATCCCGACTTACCAACCCGATGCAAACTGCGAATACCGAAGAATGTTATCACGGGAGACACACGGCGGGTGCTAACGTCCGTCGTGAAGAGGGAAACAACCCAGACCGCCAGCTAAGGTCCCAAAGTCATGGTTAAGTGGGAAACGATGTGGGAAGGCACAGACAGCCAGGATGTTGGCTTAGAAGCAGCCATCATTTAAAGAAAGCGTAATAGCTCACTGGTCGAGTCGGCCTGCGCGGAAGATGTAACGGGGCTAAACCATGCACCGAAGCTGCGGCAGCGACACTTATGTGTTGTTGGGTAGGGGAGCGTTCTGTAAGCCGTTGAAGGTGGACTGTGAGGTCTGCTGGAGGTATCAGAAGTGCGAATGCTGACATAAGTAACGATAAAGCGGGTGAAAAACCCGCTCGCCGGAAGACCAAGGGTTCCTGTCCAACGTTAATCGGGGCAGGGTGAGTCGACCCCTAAGGCGAGGCCGAAAGGCGTAGTCGATGGGAAACAGGTTAATATTCCTGTACTCGGTGTTACTGCGAAGGGGGGACGGAGAAGGCTATGTTGGCCGGGCGACGGTTGTCCCGGTTTAAGCGTGTAGGTGGAGCAATTAGGTAAATCCGGTTGCTTATTAACACTGAGGCGTGATGACGAGGCACTACGGTGCTGAAGTGACAAATGCCCTGCTTCCAGGAAAAGCCTCTAAGCATCAGGTAACACAGAATCGTACCCCAAACCGACACAGGTGGTCAGGTAGAGAATACCAAGGCGCTTGAGAGAACTCGGGTGAAGGAACTAGGCAAAATGGTGCCGTAACTTCGGGAGAAGGCACGCTGGTGCGTAGGTGAAGTGACTTGCTCACGGAGCTGAAACCAGTCGAAGATACCAGCTGGCTGCAACTGTTTATTAAAAACACAGCACTGTGCAAACACGAAAGTGGACGTATACGGTGTGACGCCTGCCCGGTGCCGGAAGGTTAATTGATGGGGTTAGCGGCAACGCGAAGCTCTTGATCGAAGCCCCGGTAAACGGCGGCCGTAACTATAACGGTCCTAAGGTAGCGAAATTCCTTGTCGGGTAAGTTCCGACCTGCACGAATGGCGTAATGATGGCCAGGCTGTCTCCACCCGAGACTCAGTGAAATTGAAATCGCTGTGAAGATGCAGTGTACCCGCGGCAAGACGGAAAGACCCCGTGAACCTTTACTATAGCTTGACACTGAACACTGGTCCTTGATGTGTAGGATAGGTGGGAGGCTTTGAAGCGTGGACGCCAGTCTGCGTGGAGCCAACCTTGAAATACCACCCTTTAATGGCTGGTGTTCTAACGTAGACCCGTAATCCGGGTTGCGGACAGTGTCTGGTGGGTAGTTTGACTGGGGCGGTCTCCTCCTAAAGCGTAACGGAGGAGCACGAAGGTTAGCTAATCCTGGTCGGACATCAGGAGGTTAGTGCAATGGCATAAGCTAGCTTGACTGCGAGCGTGACGGCGCGAGCAGGTGCGAAAGCAGGTCATAGTGATCCGGTGGTTCTGAATGGAAGGGCCATCGCTCAACGGATAAAAGGTACTCCGGGGATAACAGGCTGATACCGCCCAAGAGTTCATATCGACGGCGGTGTTTGGCACCTCGATGTCGGCTCATCACATCCTGGGGCTGAAGTAGGTCCCAAGGGTATGGCTGTTCGCCATTTAAAGTGGTACGCGAGCTGGGTTTAGAACGTCGTGAGACAGTTCGGTCCCTATCTGCCGTGGGCGCTGGAGAATTGAGGGGGGCTGCTCCTAGTACGAGAGGACCGGAGTGGACGCATCACTGGTGTTCGGGTTGTCATGCCAATGGCATTGCCCGGTAGCTAAATGCGGAAGAGATAAGTGCTGAAAGCATCTAAGCACGAAACTTGCCCCGAGATGAGTTCTCCCTGACCCTTTAAGGGTCCTGAAGGAACGTTGAAGACTACGACGTTGATAGGCCGGGTGTGTAAGCGCAGCGATGCGTTGAGCTAACCGGTACTAATGAACCGTGAGGCTTAACCTTACAACGCCGAAGATGTTTTGGCGTAATTTGAGAGATTTTCAGCTGATACAGATTAGCGTTTAATGCCGCAGGGCGTTAGACGAACAGAATTTGCCTGGCGGCACTAGCGCGGCGGTCCCACCTGACCCCATGCCGAACTCAGAAGTGAAACGCCGTAGCGCCGATGGTAGTGTGGGGTCTCCCCATGCGAGAGTAGGGAACTGCCAGGCATCAAATAAAGCAGAAGGCCATCCTCACGGATGGCCTTTTTGCGTTGTGCATTTATACAAAAAGATACTGTGCTTAGTGTCTTGCAAGCTGCCATACGCTATAGCCTGTAGTGGCACCTGCCACATCCCAGGCAAAATCCTTCCAGCTCCAGCCGCTACCCGCCGGTCTGCTGTCCCATAATTCTTTTGACGCCCCCAGGCCTACAGAAAACATCAAGCCAAAAGCCACGCTACGATCCTGACTTATCCCCTGATGCTGAGCATACTCATTACCCGCAGCTGCCAGCATAGCCGAGGCGATAAAATGCTGCGCTTTATCCTGGCCATGCCACTCGTCATGGGCCATATGGCTGCAACCGCTGATGAAAAGAAGGGAGAGAAGAGAAAAGTAACGCATGATTATCTCCATTAAAAAGCCCCATCAATGACGGGGCCTGGTAGTTAGCGCTGGGATTAAAGAATGCGGCTGATCAGCCTGTCGATGCGGATCCGCCGCAGACGCCGGATGAGCTTACGCACTTTTACCGGGTAATCAGCGATACTTTGCAGATCGCGATAGTGCTGCACCACCGTAGTATGTGTGCGGATCAGCTCCAGCTCTTTCTCACGCAGCGGGGCCAGCTGTTGTTTAGGATCGTGGATCAAAATCGCATTTTCCAGATCCAGTCGCCATGCGCGCGGGTTGAGATTGTTGCCAGTCAGCAGCATCCACTCTTCATCAACCCACATCCCTTTAAGATGGTAACTGTTATCTTCATCTTTCCAGAGGCGCACAATCAGCTGATCGTTATTGACGTAATACTGCAGACGGCTCAGGAAGCGACGCAGGTTAATCTCATACAGATATGGCAGTGCACCGATGATCTTGAACGGCTCATCTTCAGGAATGAAAAAGTCATTCGCTGTTTTATCACCGACGATAATCTCGACCTTTTTCCCATCGCGCAGCAGCTGGATGATATTACGCACCAGAATCGCCGGAAGGTTAAAATATGGCGTGCAGATCGTGAGCTTATGCTCGGTGCACGGCATCAGGTGATAGATAGTTTTATTGAGCAGGCTGGATTTTCCTAGCCCTACCAGCGGTGTTACTGCCAGTTGGTCGTTATCCGCATCGCCCTGGAAATGGTAAGACGCATCGCGTAATTCCTGGCGATAGAGACGAATATCGTTTTTGATTTCCGGGCTTTTTGGACGCTCCGGATTGTCGAGACGATTTACGCCGCGACCCTGCACCAGATTTTGTTTGACCCAGCCCAGCATCACATCCGCCATCTGTGGATTGCGAATAAGCTGGTAACGGTCATAACGGTATTTATCGTGTTGATGCAGGTAAACATCATTCAGACTGGCGCCGCTGTAAAGCACGCTGTCATCAATAATGAAGCCTTTATAGTGGAGTACGCCAAGTGCTTCACGGGTATTAACCGGTACGCCGTAAACCGGCACCTCGACGCCAGGGTTTTCCTGGGCCATACGACAGTACCAGTCGGCATTCGTATTGGATGCCGCCGCGCCGATGCGTCCACGCTGAGCGCGGTGCCAGTCAACCAGTACGCAAACGTCCAGTTCCGGACGCTGCCGCTTGGCATCATAAAGCGCTGATAAGATGCCTTTACCGCCATCATCCTGTTCAAGATAAAGCGCAATGAGACAGATCCGGTGCGTGGCACTGGCGATCTTTTGCAGTAATGTCTCCCGAAAATCAGCGGGAGAGTAGTAAAACGCGACATCATCAACTGACTGAGAGAGCTTAGGTAGTTGGGCAAGGTGTTGTTGATGTTTATTACGCTTAAATTTTGACAACATCACAGTGCGTTTCTTCTCTGTTTATTGAAGGGTCCTCTGTACTAAGCAGACGACAGAAGCGGGCAATGATACCACCAGAGCCAGCCAAAGTGATCAACATTTCCAGTACCTTACTCATCATTACTCTGCCGCATCCAGCCGGAGTGTCAGGCCGACGATGCTGTCTTCAAGCTGCACATCGACGTCGAATCCGAGTTTTCGCGCCAGCGTCACCATGCCACGATTGTTAGGCATAGTAATACCATTCAGGCGTTTAAGTCCGTGATCGCGGGTATAACTGATAAGTTTTTCCAGCAATCGCCGCCCCAGACCCAGGCCTTTCAAATCGGAACGTACCAGCACAGCAAACTCGGCATCTATATTATCCGGATCGGAAATAGCGCGCGTGACGCCGAGGATCTCATCACCCCGAACGGTGCGGCGCACTGCAACAAACGCCATTTCCCGATCGTAGTCGATCTGTGTCATGTTAGCTAAATCTTCATGGGTAAATTCGTTGATCTCGCTAAAGTAGCGATAATAAAGATCTTCTTTGGTCACCAGCGAGATGAACTGTTGTAGCTGCGGCTCATCTTCCGGAAGGATCGGCCGGAACAGGCTGCGCTCGCCATTTTTCATCTCCACCCACTCTTCCAGATGCTGAGGATAGGGGCGTATCGCCAGCCGGCTGTCATTGTTGCCGTTAAAGGGGGCCAGCTCCAGAGTGACATCCAGGGCAATGAATTCACTCGCCGAGGCAAGAAGAGGATGGATATCCAGACGCTGGATCTCCGGACAGTCGACGATCAGATTAGACACCTGTACCAGTAGCTGGCTCAGTCCGGCAATATCTAACGGCCTTAAGGCGCTACGGCCACGGATCTTTTTGTTCTTGATCGCCTGGATCACCAGATAACGGGCAAGGTTCATATTAAGCGGAGGCAGGGCGACCGCTGCCTGATCCTCTGCCCGCCACTCCACGCCGCCTTCACCTAACATAATCAGTGGACCGAAGACCGGATCGTGCTCCACCACCACGCGCAGTTCCTGTGCGCCAGCACGATTAGCCATGCTTTGCACCTGTAAGCCGTGGATACGCGCCTGCGGCCAGCGCATTTTCACGCGATCGATAATCGCCTCTGCCGCCTGTTGCACTTCCACCGGGGTACGCAAATAAAGCATTACCCCCTGCACCTCAGACTTATGGGGAATATCAGGTGAACGCAGCTTCAGCGCCACCGGGTATCCGATCTGCTCGGCAATGTGTACTGCTTCGGCGCTGTCACTGGCGATCCAGGTCGGCAGCGTCTGTAAGCCATAGGCACGCAGCACAGGCTGCACTTCATGGGTATCGAGCGATGTTGCACCTTCCTCAATCGCCCGCTGCAAAAGATGATGCGCTTCAGTGGTATTAGCGGAGAGGTTGCCCGGCAGGGCAGGGGTCTCACGCAACTGCTTCTGGTTACGGCGATACTCCACCATATGCATAAATGCCGTGATGCTTCCTTCCGGCGTACGGTAGGTCGGCAGGCCTGCTTCGCTAAACAGCCGCCGCGCCTCCTGAGAAGAGAATTCGCCACACCAGTTGGTAAGCACCGGCACATATTTGCCGCGCGGATGCTTTTTCAGCGCGTCGATCAACGCCCGTGCGCTTTCGCTGCCCGGAGCGGCTGCGCTGGGGGCGTGGATCACTAACAGGGCGTCAATATCCTGACTGTCGAGCAGAATATTCAGCGCGGTAATATAACGCTCGCTGCTGGCATCATCGCGTAAATCAAGCGGATTGCCGGCGTCAACGTAATGCGGAAGTGCCTCGCGTAGCCGGGCCAGCAATACATCGCTGAGGCTGGTCAGTTTGCCGTTCCGCAACCACAGTTCATCCAGTGCCAACGCGGCGGGCGCGGCACCGTTACTGACGATCATCAACCGCTCACCGCGTAAGGGACGCATATGACTCAGCGTCTCCACAGCAGAGAAGAGTTCATGGGTGTCCTGCACGCGCAACAGACCGGCACGCTGGATCGCCGCATCCCAGGCGGGATCCATGCCGGAATGCGCGTGCAGCAGTCGCTGGGCATGGGGGCTTCGACCACTTTTGATCACCAGAATGGGTTTGTTACGCGAGGCACTGCGTGCGGCCGACACAAAACGCCGGGCATCGCTGAGGTGTTCGAGATAAAGTAAAATGGCGCTGGTTTTCGTGTCGCGGGCGAGGAAATCGAGCAGCTCATCCACATCAATATCCAGACTGTCCCCAAGCGCAATAAAGTACGAGAACCCCATTTCACGCTGTTGCGCCCAGTCCAGAATGGTATTGGAAACGGCGGCAGACTGGGAAATAAACGCAAGTTTTCCACGCCGGATGGGCACCGGAGAGAAACTCGCGTTCAGCCCCTGCCAGGGGGCCAGCAGCCCAAGGCTGTTTGGTCCCAGCAGACGCATCTGATAACGGCCTGCACAGGCCAGCAGGTCAGCATGCTGCTCCGGCAGGGCAGAAAGAATAATACAGGTCTTGCAGCCTTTCTGGCCGAGCGCTTCCAGCAAGGCGAGATTGCGCCGGGCATGGGTGCAAAGCACAGCCAGATCGGGGGTGAACGGCAGGCTCGGTATATCCGGCCAGGCCAGCACGCCCTGTACCGCTTTCCAGGCGGGCGTAACCGGCAGCACCGGGCCGGCAAAACCGCCTGCCAGCAGGTTGCGCATCATCAGGTAACCGGCGCGATCCGGCTTCATGGATGCCCCAATAACCGCAATCGACTTCGGACGTAACAGCGCTTCCAGCCCTCGTTGGCTCATACCGGTCTCCAGAAAAGAGCGACCTGATGATTTTAAACGCTTTCTGGCGCTTCTGCTGTGATACTGCCCTGATGATGAGGTTTTCCTGCCAGATAACGTTCACGGAAGCAGGAAAAATGATCCCCCAGCGCCTGGGCGGCCTCTGTGTCGTCCGCCAGATCTAACAACGCAATGGCCACTTCCGCCGTACAGTACTGATCGTCTGCATGAGCGGCGCGTAATCGATAGGCTGATACCCGGGACAAATCAACGGAAATCACCGGCAGCGCATCCAGCCACGGGCTTTTGCGAAACATTTTACGCGCTTCGGTCCAGGTGCCGTCGAGCATGATAAACAGCGGCGGCTTACCGGCGGGCGGGGCGGCCAGCACCTGACGCTCGCTGCCGGCGTAGGAGGCGGGGAATACTACCATCGGCTGATAACGCGGATCGGCCACCAGATCGAGCAACGCCTGCGGCGGCTCGGTGCGCGACCACTGAAAGGCTGCGGTATCCGGCAGAGTATCGGCGATCAACCGTCCGGTATTGCTCGGTTTCATCGGTTCGGTATCAAACATGACCAGGCAAAAGCGGCTACGCGCGTCAACAGGCTGGATTGTCGCGCACAGGCACTGCTTGAGAGGCAGCA
Organism: Enterobacter kobei; assembly: GCF_018323985.1. GTDB lineage: Bacteria > Pseudomonadota > Gammaproteobacteria > Enterobacterales > Enterobacteriaceae > Enterobacter_D > Enterobacter_D kobei_A. The sequence continues at coordinate 1,205,856 of NZ_AP024590.1, forward strand.
GACAACGCTGGCAGCGGCGGATGCGGTTACCACGGGCAAGAAAAGGACGGGTAGCGCGGGCAAGGCGTTCAGCCCGGAGTTGCAGGACAGCGTTAGTTTTCATGAGTGCGCGCAGAAAAAACGCTATTGTCGCAGAGGAGAAAACGGGGCACAAGTTGTGCCCCGTCATATCAGAGAGATTCGTTCAGCCAGCTGTCAAAAGGCGCTTTCGGTACGGCCCCGTTTAACATGTCCACCACCTCACCATTTTTGAACAGCATGATGGTCGGAATACTGCGGATACGGAAGCGGGCGCTCAGCTCGCGTTCGGCTTCGGTATTCACTTTAATGAATCGTACTTTGCCATTACGCTCTTCCGCGACATCTTCAAAGATCGGCGCGAAGTTACGGCACGGGCCGCACCATGGCGCCCAGAAATCCACCACGACCGGCAGATCGTCTTTCAGCAATTTATCCAGGTTTGCACCGGTGGCGTTTATGACTTCACCATCAAACAGTTCGTGACCACAACGCCCGCATTTAGCCATCTCATTGACGCGATCGTCGGGAATGCGGTTAAGCGCCTGACAGCTTGCACATACGGTATTCATAACTAACCTCTGGTAAACCATGGCTATGGGTGATGACAAGAATGTTTCTTGAATGTTACATATTATCATTGAGGGTAATTAAAACGACAACGCGTTTTGTTCAATGAGTACAATAGCCGCAGGCTTTTAAACGAAATAATGGCTATGCGACTGCACATCGGGTAATCTGCGCGCTTCGCGCAGCGCTGGTGGAGAAAAGCATGAACGACGAACTAAAAAACAAAAGCGGCAAGGTCAAAGTGATGTATGTCCGCAGTGATGATGATTCCGATAAACGCACCCATAACCCGCGTACCGGGAAAGGGGGAGGGCGTCCGGGATCCTCTCGTGCAGACGGTGGCCGTCGCCCCGCCCGCGATGAACGTAAAGGCCCGGGCCGCGACCGTGATCGCAGCCGTGACCGTGACTATGACGGCGAGTCATCCTCGCCATGGCGTACTGTTTCCCGTCCGCCGGTGGATGCGACCGCGAAGCCGGACGCGACTACCGCTGGTGGCAAAGCCTTTATCGATCCTGAAATGATCCGCCGTCAGCGTGCGGAAGAAACCCGCGTGTATGGCGAGAACGCCTGTCAGGCCCTGTTCCAGAGCCGTCCGGACTGTATCGTCCGCGCCTGGTTCGTACAAAGTGTCACCCCACGCTTTAAAGAAGCGCTGCGCTGGATGGCGGCGAACCGCAAGGCCTACCATGTGGTGGATGAAGCGGAGCTGGTGAAAGCCTCTGGCACTGAACACCACGGCGGCGTGTGCTTTATTATCAAAAAGCGCAGCGGGATTTCTGTGCAGCAGTGGGTTGATCAGGCGGGCGACGACGATTGCGTGCTGGCGCTGGAAGATGTGGGTAACCCGCATAACCTCGGCGCGATGATGCGCAGCTGCGCGCACTTTGGCGTGAAAGGCGTCCTGCTGGACGATGCGGCTATTCTGGAATCGGGTGCCGCGATCCGTACCGCAGAAGGCGGCGCGGAACACGTGCAGGCCATTACCGGCGACAGCATCATTGATGCGCTGGATGCTTTCCGGAAGGCGGGTTACACCATTGTGACCACCTCCAGCCATGAAGGTACCCCGTTATTCAAGGCGACCATGCCGAAGAAAATGGTGCTGGTGCTGGGACAAGAACGTGACGGATTATCCGATGCTGCGTTGTCCAGTGCTGACATGAGCATCTCAATTCAGGGCACTGGTAAAGTTGAAAGCCTGAACGTTTCGGTGGCAACCGGTGTGTTGCTGGCGGAATGGTGGCGGCAAAACAAAGCCTGATACAAAAATGCCAGCGTAACGCTGGCATTTTTTTTACTCACTTTCTGCAGGCAGTACCGGCATCCAGTCGATGGGCGTTTCGCCGTGCTGTTCCAGCCACTGGTTCGCCAGCACGAAATGATTGCAGCCAAAAAATCCCCGGTGCGCCGAAAGCGGCGACGGATGCGGCGCTTTTAACACGTGATGACGCTTGCCGTCGATAATCGCCCCTTTCTTCTGCGCATGGGATCCCCACAGCAAAAATACCACCCCTTCACGATGTTCATTAATCAGCGCGATCACCTTATCGGTAAAGGTTTCCCAGCCAAGGCTGGCATGTGAGTGCGCCTGACCGGCACGCACGGTCAGCACCGTATTGAGCAGCAGTACACCCTGCCGCGCCCAGCTTTCCAGATAACCATGCGCCGGACGCTCAAAGCCCGGGATCGACTTTTCCAGCTCTTTATACATGTTCAGTAACGAGGGCGGCGTAGCGATGCCTGGACGCACAGAAAAGGCCAGCCCATGCGCCTGACCTGGGCCGTGATAGGGATCCTGACCTAATATGACGACTTTCACATCCCCCAACTCCGTAAAGCGAAAGGCGTTAAAGACATCTTTCTGCGGAGGATAAATGGTGGTGCCAGCCTGGCGCTCTGCGGCGACGGCGTTTAGCGTATCGATAAAGTAAGGCTGCTGTTTTTCTTCGGCCAGCACATCGTGCCATGTCAGTGAAGTGGTCATGCCGCTCTCCAGCGAAAAATAATAGCGCTTAGCTTAACTGCTTCTGTTGTCAGAATAAAATGGTGACGTCTCATGGCGCGCAGTCGCACAAAAAAGTTTAAAACTTATAAAATATTTTTATAGTGCAAAGAGTTAAAATTGATATAAAACAATTATTTTCAGCTATAGGCACTTTTGCAGTGTGGTTTTTATTGATTTAAGTCAAAGAATGACGGCTGTCCGGCTGGTATATCTACACTCAAGCAACAATGGTTTTACCAATTGGCCGACATCAGGCCAGTTAAATCAAATTATGAAGCCCAGGAGGCATAACATGATTACAGGTATCCAGATTACTAAAGCCGCAAACGACGATCTGCTGAACTCTTTCTGGCTGCTGGACAGCGAGAAGGGCGAAGCGCGCTGTGTATGTGCAAAAGCGGGCTTTGCAGAAGACGACGTGGTGCCGGTCAGCAAACTCGGTGAAATTGAATATCGCGAAGTCCCGATGGAAGTGCAGCCGCAGGTTCGCGTGGAAGGCGGTCAGCACCTGAACGTTAACGTACTGCGTCGTGAAACTCTGATGGATGCGGTAGAGCACCCGGAAAAATATCCGCAGCTGACCATTCGTGTGTCAGGCTATGCCGTGCGTTTTAACTCCCTGACGCCGGAACAACAGCGCGACGTGATTGCCCGTACTTTCACTGAGAGCCTGTAATTCCGAGTATAAAGCCGCGATAAAAAAAGCCGGGTGATTAACCCGGCTTTTTTATTACTCGTTAGTGGTTTCCTGCGAACCGCTTGGCTTGCGGCGCTTGCCCACATTTTTGGCATCGCGATGGCGATTCTTCACCCGCGGTTTTTCTTTTTCTGCTTTTTTCTGCTCAGCGCGTTTCGCCAGCACTTTCTTCGACGGCTTGCCGGTCAGCTTATCGCTTGGCGCACGCGTGGTCGGACGCAATTCGTCGATGACGCGGGCCTTCAGCGGCTCATCAACATAGCGGCCTACTTTCAGCAGCAGCAGATGATCGTGCGCTTCAACCAGTGAAATCGCCGTGCCTTTACGGCCCGCGCGACCGGTACGGCCGATACGGTGCAGATAGATGTCCCCGCTGCGCGGCATGTCGAAGTTAATCACATGGCTCACATCCGGAATATCGATACCACGGGCCGCCACGTCGGTGGCGATCAGCACGTTAACACGGCCTTCCGTCAAACGTTTGATACCTTCGGTGCGCTTCGCCTGCGGCATATCCCCTTCGAGATAGCAGTTGTTAATGCCTGCCGTACGCAGCAGACCCGCCAGCTCATGCACACGCTCGCGTTTACGCACAAAGACGATAGTGCGGGTCGCGTCGTCCTGTTTCAGCAGGTGCTGAAGCAACGCCACTTTATGATCCAGGTTATCGGCGCGGTAATACCACTGGTGAATTTTCTTGCGCTCGCGCGTGGACGGCGTCGCGGAGACTTCTTCCGGATCTTCCAGCAAACGCTCAGCAAATTCTTTAACCGCATTGCCTTCCAGTGTGGCGGAAAACAGCATGGTCTGTTTGCGCCAGCGCGTTTCACCCGCGATGTGTTCAATATCCTGCGCGAAGCCCAGTTCCAGCATACGATCGGCTTCATCCAGGATCAGCGTTTCAACCGCGCGGCAGTCAAAGTTTTCTTCTTTAATGTACTGCATCAGACGACCGGTGGTCGCCACCACGATGTCCTGATTTTCGCTGAATACTTCCGCGTGGTTCATATAGGCGACACCGCCGGTGATGGTGGCGATGTCCAGATGGGTATTGGCGGCTAACTCACGCGCATGTTCCGCAACCTGCATGGCCAGCTCACGGGTCGGCGTCAGGATCAGAATACGCGGCGGCCCGGATTTTTTACGCGGGAAGTCGATCAAATGCTGCAACACGGGCAGCAGGTACGCCGCCGTTTTACCGGTGCCTGTCGGCGCAGAACCGAGTACATCACGGCCTTCTAGCGCAGGCGGAATAGCAGCCGCCTGAATGGCAGTCGGGCGTGTGAACCCTTTATTCTGGAGTGCTTCCAGAAGGGTTTCATCGAGTTCAAGTTCGGAAAAAGTCGTTACAGTCATGTTCTACCTCTGTGTGGGGCGCTGATTATAGACGTTATGGCTGCAATCTTCATCTGTTTGTGTGGATAAGCCTTCCCCGGATTATCGCTTTCACCTATGCTACATCGGTTTCGTTAAGAAGGTTGTTAAGAATGTCACCTGGCAAAACGCTGCTTCGTCGTGATGGATTCACGTTTAAACAATTTTTTGTCGCACACGATCGCTGTGCAATGAAAGTCGGTACTGATGGCGTTTTACTGGGGGCATGGTCGCCCGTGGCAGGCGTCAAACGCATTCTCGATATCGGTACCGGTAGCGGCTTACTGGCGCTGATGCTGGCCCAACGCACCGGCGATAACGTGCTTATTGATGCCGTAGAGCTGGATGACGCGGCGGCGACGCAGGCCCGGGAAAACGTGAGTGAATCCCAGTGGAATACGCGCATTCAGGTACACAGCGCCGACATTCAGCAGTGGGTGAAACAGTATACCCAGCGCTACGATCTGATCGTCAGCAACCCGCCTTATTTTGAAAAAGGCGTGGAGTGCAGCAGTGCTGAGCGCGAACAGGCACGTTATACCACCACGCTCGATCACGCGTCCCTGCTGGCCTGCGCCACGGAATGTATCAGCGAAGAGGGGTTTTTCTGCGTGGTATTGCCGGAAAATATCGGCAACGTCTTTACGGAAAATGCCCTGGAAGCGGGCTGGCATTTGCGCCTGCGCACCGATATTTCCGATACCGAAGGGCGGCTGCCGCACCGCGTGCTGCTGGCATTCTCCCCGACACAGGGAGAATGCTTTTGCGACCGGCTGGTGATCCGCGGCCCCGATCAGCGCTATTCCGATGGTTATACGGCGCTAACCCAGGCGTTCTACTTATTTATGTAAGCCAGCGGCGATAATACCGACGGCCCTGCATCAGGCAACAACGCCGGATAGTCGAGCGTATAATGCAGGCCGCGGCTCTCTTTGCGCATCATCGCGCAACGCACGATAAGCTCCGCCACTTGTACCAGATTCCGCAGCTCCAGCAAATTATTGGAGACGCGGAAATGTGCATAGTAGTCGTCAATTTCCTGCTGCAACATCTGGATACGTCGTAGTGCGCGCTCCAGCCGTTTGGTGGTGCGCACAATGCCCACGTAATCCCACATCAATAAACGCAGTTCATGCCAGTTATGCTGGATCACCACCCGTTCATCGGCATTATCAACGCGGCTTTCATCCCAGGCGGGCAGCGCAGTAATATCACGCACGTAGGGCATTCGACGGGCAATATCTTCGGCGGCAGACCAGCCGTACACCAGACATTCAAGTAACGAATTCGACGCCATGCGGTTCGCACCATGCAGACCGGTGTAGCTGACTTCGCCGATGGCGTACAGCCCATCGACATCGGTACGTCCGGCATCGTCCACCATCACCCCGCCGCAGGTGTAATGGGCGGCAGGTACCACGGGCACCGGGTCACGAGTCAGATCGATACCCAGCCCGAGCAGCTTTTCGTAGATCGTCGGGAAATGCTGCCGTACGAAGGCTTCCGGCTTATGGCTGATGTCCAGATACATGCAGTCCGCCCCCAGACGTTTCATTTCATGATCGATAGCGCGGGCGACAATATCCCGCGGTGCCAGCTCAGCACGCTCGTCAAAATCGGGCATAAAGCGTGAACCGTCCGGACGCTTCAGCAAAGCGCCTTCGCCACGCAACGCCTCGGTCAGCAGAAAATTGCGTGCCTGCGGATGAAACAGCGCCGTGGGATGAAACTGATTAAATTCCAGATTTGCCACCCGGCAACCGGCACGCCAGGCCATCGCAATACCGTCTCCGGAAGCAATATCCGGATTGGTGGTGTACTGATAAACTTTTGATGCGCCGCCGGTTGCCAGCACCACCGCTTTAGCCCTGCAGGTTTCCACAACTTCCTTATTGCGATCCCAGATCCAGGCTCCCACGACACGACGCGTTCCCGGCAGGCCGATCCTGTCAGAGAGGATCAGGTCAACGGCGTTGCTGCGCTCAAGCACCCGAATATTGGGATGATTTAGTGCCTGACTGACCAGCGTGGTTTCGACGGCCTTACCGGTGGCATCAGCGCTGTGCAGAATGCGGCGATGGCTGTGTCCGCCTTCGCGCGTCAGGTGATAACCCTCCACGCCATTAGGCTGCATATGGGTATCGAATAACACGCCCTGATCGATGAGCCATTGCACACAGTGACGGGCATTGCTGGCAACAAACTCCGCTGCATGATGATCCACAATGCCTGCGCCCGCAATCAGCGTATCTTCCACATGGGCGGCGATGCTGTCGGTTTCATCAAAAACGGCCGCGATACCGCCCTGGGCATAAAAGGTTGAACCTTCGCTGACGGGACCTTTACTCAGCACCAGCACGTCATGGTGTTCAGCGAGGCGCAACGCCAGCGACAGACCGGCAGCGCCGCTGCCTATAATCAGCACATCACAAGTATGTTCAGGTGTCGTGTTCATTGAGTGTTTAATTTACTAAACAAGGTTGCCGCAGCATAGCACCAGCACTGCCGACAGAGCACCTGTTTTTTGCAGATCTGTTATAGGTACTAAACAGGTTATATCGGTCAGGGAAAGTGAAAAAAGGGGAAATATTTTGCGAAGCAGGCCGTTAGCAACAGATTAAGAGATGAAATGCCGGGCGCGTTGCGTTACTCTTCAGGCGGCTAAGAAGGCTTTTCATGGCCGTCAAGTACATGGTTTAGCGTCCATAGACTTATAATGAGTTATAACCAACAGTCTGTGAAACGATACACAAAAACAAAGGCGTAACGGAACTTTACACGAAACCGATCCTCTAATGACCTGCTTGCTCATAGTGCAGTGTTGGAGTGGCGTTTCGATTACGCGTGGAAATAGGGTTTGGGGAGACATTACCTCGGATGAGCGAGCAGTTAACGGATCAGGTCCTTGTTGAGCGGGTCCAGAAAGGAGATCAGAAATCGTTTAACTTACTGGTGGTACGCTACCAGCATAAAGTGGCGAGCCTGGTCTCACGTTACGTACCGTCTGGCGATGTGCCGGACGTGGTACAAGAGTCCTTTATTAAGGCCTATCGTGCGCTGGATTCGTTCCGGGGGGATAGTGCTTTTTACACCTGGCTGTACCGTATTGCGGTGAATACCGCTAAAAATTATCTGGTCGCTCAGGGGCGTCGTCCACCCTCTACTGATGTTGATGCCATTGATGCTGAAAACTTCGAAAGTGGTGGGGCGCTGAAAGAAATTTCGAACCCTGAGAACTTAATGTTGTCTGAAGAATTGCGACAAATTGTTTTCCGTACCATTGAATCGCTTCCCGAGGATTTGCGCATGGCAATTACTCTGCGGGAACTGGATGGTCTAAGCTATGAAGAGATAGCCGTCATCATGGATTGCCCGGTAGGTACTGTGCGTTCACGTATCTTCCGTGCGCGGGAAGCCATTGATAATAAAGTTCAACCGCTTATCAGGCGTTGACGATAGCGGGATACTGGAAAAGGTATTTAGGCATGCAGAAAGAACAACTTTCCGCTTTAATGGATGGTGAAACGCTGGATAGCGCGCTCCTGACCGAGCTGTCGCGCGATCCAGAAATGCAAAAAACCTGGCAGAGCTACCATCTCATCCGTGATTCGATGCGAGGTGATACGGCCACTGTCCTGCATTTCGATATTTCAGCCCGCGTAATGGCGGCCATTGAAGACGAACCGCAACGCCAGACGACGCCGTTGATCCCCGAAGCGCAGCCTGCGCCGCAGCAATGGCAGAAAATGCCGTTCTGGAGCAAAGTGCGCCCGTGGGCAAGTCAACTCACGCAAATGGGCGTAGCCGCCTGCGTATCGCTTGCAGTTATTGTCGGCGTCCAGCACTATAACGGACAGTCTGATGCCACCCAACAGCCAGAGGCACCGGTATTTAATACCTTGCCAATGATGGGTAAAGCCAGCCCGGTTAGTCTTGGCGTGCCTTCTGAGGCGTCCCAGCCGGGTGTGGGTCAGCAACAGCAAGTGCAGGAACAGCGTCGTCGCATCAATGCTATGTTGCAGGATTACGAACTGCAACGCCGCCTGCACTCCGAACAGCTTCAGTTTGAGCAGGCACAGACTCAGCAAGCCGCAGTCCAGGTGCCTGGAACGCAAACCTTAGGAACGCAATCGCAGTAATGAAGCAACTTTGGTATGCCATGTCCTTAGTGACGGGTAGCCTGTTTTTCTCCTGCAACGCCTCGGCTGATGTACCGTCCGGGGCGTTGTTGCAGCAGATGAACCTGGCGAGCCAGTCACTCAATTACGAGATGTCTTTCGTCAGCATCAATAAGCAGGGTGTAGAGTCATTACGCTATCGCCATGCCCGTCTCGATAATCAGCCGCTTGCTCAGCTATTGCAAATGGATGGCCCGCGTCGCGAGGTTGTACAGCGCGGCAGCGAAATCAGCTATTTCGAACCTGGTCTGGAGCCCTTCACGCTCAACGGCGATTACATCGTCGATTCCTTGCCGTCGCTGGTATACACCGACTTCAAACGCATCTCTGCCATTTACGATTTCATCTCCGTGGGCCGCACGCGCATTGCCGATCGCCTGTGCGAGGTGATCCGCGTTGTGGCGCGGGACGGTACGCGTTACAGCTATATCGTCTGGTTGGATTCAGAAAGCAAACTGCCGCTGCGCGTGGACCTGCTGGATCGTGACGGTGAGACGCTGGAGCAGTTCCGCGTGATTGCCTTCTCGGTGGACAGCAAAGTTGGGGCCAGCATGCAGTCGCTGGCTAAAGCCAGCCTGCCACCACTGCTCTCCGTGCCGACGGGGGATAAAATCGAATTCAACTGGTCACCGACCTGGCTGCCGCAGGGCTTCAGTGAAGTGGCCAGCAGCCGTCGGAAATTACCGACGGTGGATGTGCCGGTTGAATCGCGTCTTTACTCCGATGGTCTGTTCAGCTTCTCGGTTAACGTCAACGCCGCTAATCAGAACAGCACCGATCAGATGCTGCGTACCGGGCGTCGGACGCTTAATACCACCGTGCGCGGTAACAGCGAAATTACCGTGGTGGGTGAACTCCCGCCACAGACCGCAAAACGTATTGCGGACAGTCTTAAATTCAGGGCAGCACAATGATCAAAGAGTGGGGAACCGTCGTCTCATGGGAACAGGGTGAAGCCCTGGTAAGCTGTGATGTAAAAGCATCGTGCAGCAGCTGCGCCTCGCGTTCCGGTTGCGGCACCCGCGTGCTCAACAAGCTGGGGCCACAAACCACGCATACGTTGGTGGTGCCGTGCGACCAGCCCCTGGTAGCCGGTCAAAAAGTCGAGCTGGGCATTGCCGAAGGCAGCCTGCTTGGCTCCGCAATGTTAGTGTATCTGACGCCGCTGGTGGGAATGTTTGCGGTAGCCGGCCTGTTTCAGACCCTGTTTGGTTACGATCTCGCGGCGCTGGGCGGCGCGGTACTGGGCGGCGTGGGCGGCTTTTTGCTGGCGCGCGCTTTTTCCCCGAAACTGGCCGCAAAGGACGCGTGGCAGCCTGTGATCCTGAGCGTGGGTTTACCGCCGGACATGCTGCGCGTGGAAACGCCACACACGAACGCCAGTCAATAATTTCACGCCTTTTTGCCTTAATCTTTACAGTACAACAGACAGCGCCGTGGCCTACCACGCCGTACGCGGGATGAGCATTTCCCCGCGTTGGGGTTGTAGTGTAGAATGCGGCGTTTCAGACAACAGACGTGGGCTCAGTACAGCGGCCTCTTAGTTTCCGTAAGGCATAAAATCTCCATATATGAAGAACATACGCAACTTTTCGATCATCGCTCACATTGACCACGGTAAGTCGACGCTGTCTGACCGTATTATCCAGCTTTGCGGCGGCCTGTCCGATCGCGAAATGGCAGCCCAGGTGCTTGATTCCATGGATCTTGAGCGCGAACGCGGCATTACTATTAAAGCGCAAAGCGTTACGCTCGATTACAAAGCATCAGACGGTGAAACCTATCAGCTGAACTTTATCGACACCCCAGGCCACGTTGACTTCTCTTATGAAGTTTCCCGCTCGCTTGCCGCCTGCGAAGGCGCGCTGCTGGTGGTGGATGCCGGTCAGGGCGTGGAAGCGCAGACGCTGGCGAACTGCTATACCGCACTGGAAATGGACCTGCAGGTCGTGCCGGTTCTGAATAAAATTGACTTGCCTGCCGCCGATCCCGAGCGCGTGGCCGAAGAAATTGAAGACATCGTTGGCATTGACGCCACCGACGCCGTGCGCTGCTCAGCGAAAACCGGCGTGGGCGTAGGTGATGTACTGGAACGCCTGGTAAAAGAAATCCCGGGTCCGGAAGGCGATCCTGATGCACCGCTGCAGGCGCTGATCATCGACTCCTGGTTCGATAACTACCTGGGCGTAGTCTCCTTGATCCGTGTGAAAAACGGCACCCTGCGTAAGGGCGACAAAGTCAAAGTGATGAGCACCGGACAGGTCTACAACGCCGATCGTCTGGGCATTTTCACGCCGAAACAGGTCGACCGTACCGAACTGAACTGCGGTGAAGTAGGCTGGCTGGTTTGCGCCATTAAAGACATCCTGGGCGCGCCGGTGGGCGATACCCTGACGCTGGCGCGTAACCCGGCAGACAAAGCGCTGCCAGGCTTTAAGAAGGTGAAACCGCAGGTTTACGCCGGTCTGTTCCCGATCAGCTCTGACGATTACGAAAACTTCCGCGATGCGCTGGGCAAACTCAGCCTCAACGATGCGTCGCTGTTCTATGAGCCGGAAAGTTCCACGGCGCTGGGCTTTGGTTTCCGCTGCGGCTTCCTTGGTCTGCTGCACATGGAGATCATCCAGGAGCGTCTGGAGCGTGAATACGATCTGGAACTGATCACCACCGCGCCAACGGTAGTGTATGAAGTGCAGACAACCGGCAAAGAAGTTATCTATGTTGACAGCCCATCCAAGCTGCCGCCGCTGAACAACATTCAGGAATTGCGCGAACCCATCGCTGAATGTCACATGCTACTGCCGCAGGAATACCTTGGTAACGTGATTACCCTGTGTATCGAGAAACGTGGCGTGCAGACCAACATGGTTTACCACGGTAAACAGGTTGCGCTCACCTATGAAATTCCGATGGCGGAAGTGGTGCTCGACTTCTTCGACCGCCTGAAGTCCACCTCGCGTGGTTATGCGTCACTGGATTACAACTTCAAACGTTTCCAGGCGTCCAACATGGTGCGCGTGGACGTATTGATTAACGGCGAGCGTGTGGACGCCCTGGCGCTGATCACCCACAACGACAATGCCCCGTATCGCGGGCGTGAGTTGGTGGAAAAAATGAAAGAGCTGATCCCGCGTCAGCAATTTGACATCGCGATCCAGGCGGCCATTGGCAACCATGTCATCGCCCGTTCTACGGTGAAACAGCTGCGTAAAAACGTGCTGGCGAAATGCTACGGCGGCGACGTCAGTCGTAAGAAAAAGCTGTTGCAGAAACAGAAAGACGGTAAGAAGCGTATGAAGCAGGTCGGTAACGTCGAGCTGCCACAGGAAGCGTTCCTCGCCATTCTGCACGTCGGTAAAGACGGCAAATAAATTAAGGAGTTGGCATGGCGAATATGTTTGCCCTGATCCTCGTGATCGCAACGCTGGTGACCGGGCTGTTATGGTGCGTAGATAAATTTATCTTTGCACCCAAGCGCCGTGAACGTCAGGCTGCCGTGCAGGCGGCAACCGGTGAGGCAATCGATCCGAAAACGCTAAAAAAAGTCAGCCCGAAACCAGGCTGGCTGGAAACCGGGGCATCGGTTTTCCCTGTGCTGGCTATCGTGCTGGTGGTGCGTTCGTTTATCTACGAACCTTTCCAGATCCCGTCTGGCTCCATGATGCCTACGCTGCTGATCGGGGATTTCATCCTGGTGGAGAAATTTGCCTACGGGATTAAAGATCCAATTTACCAGCACACCCTGATTGAAACCGGTCATCCGAAACGCGGTGACATCGCAGTATTCAAATATCCGGACGATCCGCGCCTCGACTATATCAAGCGCGTGGTGGGCTTACCGGGTGATAAGGTGAGCTACGATCCGGTTGCCAAGCAGGTTACGGTTCAGCCAGGCTGTCGTTCTGGTCAGGCGTGTGAAAGCGCGCTGCCGATCACTTACTCCGACGTCCAGCCAGGCGATTTTGTGCAGACTTTCGGGCGCAAAAACGGCGGTGAGGCGAGCAGCGGTTTCTTCGCGCTGCCGAAAGGGGAGACCCGTGAGAATGGTATTCGCCTTAACGAACGCAAAGAGACACTGGGTGATGTCACGCATCGCATTCTGATGGTGCCTATCGCACAGGATCAGCTGGGGATGTATTACCAGCAGCCGGGCCAGCAGCTGGCGACCTGGATCGTGCCGCCGGGACATTACTTCATGATGGGTGATAACCGCGATAATAGCGCGGACAGCCGTTACTGGGGCTTTGTGCCCGAAGCGAATCTGGTGGGTCGGGCCACTGCCATCTGGATGAGTTTCGAAAAACAAGAAGGTGAATGGCCAACCGGCGTGCGTTTCAGCCGTATCGGCGGCATTCACTAATTTGTTGGGTTGCAGTCCTGAAGGCTGCAACCCAAATTATTTCTGTGATAAATCTATTCCGGTAACGACATACCCCGCCGTTGTGTATAGAATATTCCCCCGAAGTTTAAGGTTGGCGCTGCAAGGTGCCACGGCACACGAAACCGCGTTGGTTTGCTCAGGTCGGTTTCGTGTGCTGTATTTTTTACGCATTATTTTATTTGGTATCGCATGAATCCCATCGTAATTAATCGGCTTCAACGGAAGCTGGGCTACACTTTTCATCATCAGGAATTGTTGCAGCAGGCATTAACCCATCGCAGTGCCAGCAGTAAGCACAATGAACGTCTCGAATTTTTGGGTGACTCCATTTTAAGCTTTGTGATCGCCAACGCGCTGTATCACCGTTTCCCGCGCGTGGACGAAGGCGACATGAGCCGTATGCGCGCCACGCTGGTGCGCGGCAACACGCTGGCTGAGATCGCCCGTGAGTTCGAGTTAGGCGAATGCCTGCGCCTCGGGCCGGGTGAGCTGAAAAGCGGCGGCTTCCGCCGTGAGTCCATCCTTGCCGATACCGTTGAAGCGCTGATTGGTGGCATTTTCCTCGACAGTGATATTCATAACGTCGAAAGGCTGATCCTCAACTGGTATCAAAGTCGTCTGGACGAAATCAGCCCGGGCGATAAACAAAAAGATCCGAAAACGCGTCTGCAGGAATACCTGCAGGGTCGCCATCTGCCGCTGCCGTCATATCTGGTGGTACAGGTACGTGGCGAGGCGCACGATCAAGAATTTACTATCCACTGCCAGGTAAGTGGTCTGAGCGAACCGGTGGTAGGCACAGGTTCCAGCCGCCGCAAGGCAGAGCAGGCCGCCGCCGAACAGGCGCTTAAGAAACTGGAGCTGGAATGAGCGAAGAAAAAACATACTGCGGATTTGTCGCCATCGTGGGTCGTCCCAACGTTGGCAAATCCACCCTGCTGAATAATCTGCTCGGGCAGAAGATTTCTATTACCTCGCGTAAAGCGCAGACCACACGTCACCGCATCGTGGGCATCCACACCGAAGGGCCGTACCAGGCTATCTACGTGGATACCCCGGGTTTGCACATGGAAGAAAAGCGCGCCATCAACCGTCTGATGAACAAAGCGGCGAGCAGCTCCATTGGCGACGTAGAACTGGTTATTTTCGTGGTGGAAGGCACTCGCTGGACGCCGGACGACGAAATGGTACTGAACAAACTGCGTGATGCCCGCGCACCGGTGATCCTGGCGGTGAACAAAGTGGACAACGTGCAGGAGAAAGCCGATCTGCTGCCGCACCTGCAGTTCCTGGCAAGCCAGATGAACTTCCTTGATATCGTACCGATGTCTGCGGAAACCGGCATGAACGTTGATACGGTAGCCGGGATTGTGCGTAAGCATCTGCCGGAAGCAATCCATCACTTCCCGGAAGACTACATTACCGATCGCTCCCAGCGCTTTATGGCGTCGGAAATCATCCGTGAAAAACTGATGCGTTTCCTCGGCGCAGAGCTGCCTTATTCCGTGACGGTTGAGATCGAGCGCTTTGTCACCAACGAGCGCGGCGGTTACGACATCAACGGTCTGATCCTCGTCGAGCGTGAAGGGCAGAAGAAAATGGTGATCGGCAACAAGGGCACGAAAATCAAAACCATCGGTATTGAGGCCCGTAAAGACATGCAGGACATGTTCGAAGCCCCTGTGCACCTTGAACTGTGGGTCAAAGTTAAATCCGGCTGGGCCGATGACGAGCGCGCCCTGCGTAGTCTTGGTTACACCGACGACCTGAAGTAAGAGCCATACAGTATGACGGAAGGCTGGCAGCGCGCTTTCGTTTTGCATAGTCGTCCGTGGAGCGAAACCAGCCTCATGCTGGACGTTTTCACGGAAGAATCCGGTCGTGTGCGCCTTGTGGCAAAAGGCGCACGTGCCAAACGTTCCAGCCTTAAAGGCGCATTACAACCCTTTACCCCTCTGCTGCTCCGCTTTGGCGGGCGTGGCGACGTCAAAACGCTGCGCAGCGCCGAAGCCGTCTCTCTGGCACTCCCTTTAAGCGGTATTACGCTCTACAGCGGCCTGTACATCAACGAGCTGATTTCGCGCGTGCTGGAACACGAGACGCGCTTCTCTGAACTGTTCTTTGAATACCTGCACTGTATCCAGGCGCTGGCTGGCGTCAGCGGCTCGCCCGAAGCCATTCTGCGCCGCTTTGAACTGGCGCTGCTCAGCCATCTGGGGTACGGCATCGATTTCCTGCACTGTGCGGGCAGTGGTGATGCGGTGGAAGACACCATGACCTACCGCTATCGCGAAGAGAAGGGTTTTATCGCCAGTATCGTCATCGATAACCGCACCTTTACCGGGCGTCATCTGCGGGCGCTGGCTGAACGCGACTTTCCCGATGCCGACACGCTGAAGGCCGCGAAACGCTTTACCCGCATGGCCCTGAAGCCGTATCTTGGCGGTAAGCCGCTAAAAAGTCGGGAACTGTTTCGCCAGTTTATCCCTAAGCGTGCGGCACCCGATCCCCAATAAAATGAAAATGTCATACGAGGATGGTCATGGCTGAATTACTGTTAGGCGTCAACATCGATCACATTGCCACGTTGCGTAATGCGCGCGGCACGGCGTACCCGGATCCGGTACAGGCCGCGTTTATTGCTGAGCAGGCGGGAGCGGATGGCATTACCGTGCATCTGCGTGAGGACCGTCGTCACATTACCGATCGTGACGTGAAGATCCTGCGCCAGACGCTGGACACCCGCATGAATCTGGAAATGGCCGTTACCGATGAGATGCTGGACATTGCCTGTGACACCCGCCCGCATTTTTGCTGCCTGGTACCGGAAAAGCGTCAGGAAGTGACCACCGAAGGCGGTCTCGACGTCGCCGGCCAGCAGGAGAAAATGCGCGCCGCCTGCAAGCGTCTTGCTGATGCGGGCATCCTGGTGTCACTGTTTATCGACGCTGACGACGCGCAGATCAAAGCCGCCGCTGATGTGGGCGCGCCCTACATCGAGATCCACACTGGCTGCTATGCCGACGCCGAAGACGACGCGGCCCAGGCGCGCGAACTGGAACGCATCGCGAAAGCGGCCCGTTATGCCGCCAGTCTCGGTCTGAAGGTGAATGCCGGGCACGGCCTGACGTACCATAACGTCAAAGCCATCGCCGCGCTGCCGGAAATGCACGAACTGAACATCGGCCATGCCATCATTGGTCGCGCGGTCATGAGCGGGCTGAAAGAGGCGGTCAGTGAAATGAAACGCCTGATGCTGGAAGCGCGCCGGTAATGGCAATCCTCGGACTGGGTACGGATATTGTTGAAATCGCCCGTATCGAAGCGGTGATCGCCCGTAGCGGCGATCGCCTGGCGCGACGCGTACTGGCAGATAACGAGTGGGCCATCTGGGCTTCGCATCAGCAGCCGGTACGTTTTCTGGCGAAACGCTTCGCGGTAAAAGAGGCGGCGGCAAAGGCGTTCGGCACCGGCATTCGCAACGGGCTGGCCTTTAATCAGTTTGAAGTTTACAACGATGAACTGGGCAAGCCGAGCCTGCGGTTATGGGGTGAAGCACAGAAGCTGGCAGAACAGATGGGCGTCCGATCGATGCACGTCACGCTGGCGGATGAGCGCCACTACGCCTGTGCGACGGTGATTATCGAAAGCTAGATTTTATCGGCGTGATGCAGCAGCACAAACTTATCCCACAGCTGTTCGTTATTTTCCACATGTGCCGGATCTTTTAAGATGGTATTCGGGATCGGGCACACCTTCTGACAAGTTGGCGTTTCGTAGTGGCCCACACACTCCGTGCAACGGTCGCTGTTGATTTCATAAATGCTGTCACCCATCGAAATGGCCTCGTTCGGGCATTCCGGCTCGCACATATCGCAATTTATGCATTTTTTGGTGATCAACAGCGCCATCAGGAAAATCTCAGAAGCAACACAAACAGGGCGGGCATTATACGCCCAATTTCTGTTCAGACCAGTTTTTTTACCAGCTGCTCGCTGTGACGAATACGCCCCGGGGCGTGCTCAATATCCTGCTGCACCAGCGCCATAAACAGCAGGTCGGTTAGCATCATCTGCGCGCTGGACGAGGAGATGGCCGCGCTGCGCGTCGCCTGCTCTTCGGCAATGGTGTACAGACAGTGCGAAGCTCGCTGTTGCAGCGTGTTCGGCGTAAAGCCGGTGATGGCGAGGATCCTGCCACCGACGCGGAAGGTTTCATCCGCCGCCAGATTGATTTCCCGTCGTTCGCCGGAATAGGAGACCGCCACCAGCACATCTCCAGGCCCCAGCGCCTGCACCGTTGCCAGCAGCGCATGCATATCCTGCTCGACGACGGCGTTAAAACCAATTTTCAGCAGTTTCCAGCCAAAGTTGCGTGCCACCAGCCCCGAGGCGCCGATACCGGTCAGCACAATGCGCCGCGCGCCGCGCAGTAGCTGCACGCTTTCCTGCAGTTTCTCTTCCGTGTTCACATCCAGGGTCGCGCGCATCGCGTTCACATTATCCTGAATGAGTTTCTCCCCCACCAGACGCAGCGGATCGTCACCGCGGATCTGATTATGCAGCGGTACGGCCTGCGGATCCGGGTGGCTGACCAGCGCTTCGCTGATCGCCAGCTTCAACGCCGGAAATCCTTTAAAGCCGAGCTTCTGGGAGAACTTCACCACGCTTGACTGGCTGACGCCCGCTTGCTGAGCTAATTGTTGTGAGCTGAGGTGACGCGCCTCGTCCGGTTGCGCCAGAATAAAATCCGCCAGCTTCTTATCGCTCTGTGCCAGCCCAGGGTAGCGCTGACGGATGCGAATCAAACAGTTCATAGGCTCTCCCCGACAAAATGTGACAATGGTTGCAAATTACACATTCCGCTCGCATGAATGAATATAATATTCCATTATGCAGCGGTTAAAGTGAATAAAAAATTCTTGAGGTCGAAACATGAATCTTGGCTTACTGGTATCAGAAACGCGCAATTCACAGACAATGGATCTGGACGCCTTGTCGACCATCGAACTGGTTCACCGTTTTAATCAACAGGATACGCTGGTCGCTCTGGCAGTGAAAGAAACATTACCCGAGGTGGCGAAAGCGGTGGATGCCGCCGCTACCGCGCTGAAGGCCGGGGGACGTCTCATTTATATGGGGGCGGGGACCAGCGGGCGGCTGGGCGTGCTGGATGCCTCTGAGTGTCCACCCACTTTCGGCGTGCCGCACGGGCTGGTGGTCGGGCTGATTGCCGGCGGGCCGGGCGCGTTGCTTAAAGCCGTTGAAGGCGCGGAAGACGATCCGCAACTGGGGGAGGGCGATTTACAGGCGCTTGATCTGAAGCCTGAGGATCTGGTGGTCGGGCTGGCCGCGTCCGGGCGCACACCTTATGTCATCGGCGGGTTGAACTACGCCCGTAAGGTAGGCTGCACCACGGTGGCGATCTCCTGTAATCCCGGCTCGCCGATCGCCCAGATCGCCGACATTGCCATCTCCCCGGTAGTCGGGCCGGAAGCGCTGACCGGCTCTACGCGCCTGAAATCCGGCACAGCACAAAAACTGGTGCTCAATATGATCTCCACCGGTGCCATGGTGAAATTCGGCAAGGTCTATCAGAACCTGATGGTGGATATGAAAGCGACCAACGTTAAACTGGTGGATCGCGCCTGCCGCATGGTGGTGGAAGCTACGGGTGCTGCACGCAGCGACGCCGAGGCGATCCTTAAACAAACCGATTATGACGTCAAACCGGCGATCCTGATGATCCTCACCGGGCTGGATGCCGCCGCCGCGCGGGAAAAACTCGCGGCGCACAAGGGCTTTTTACGCGCAGCATTAGAAAATTAACGAGGCGAGTATGGATAAAACGACAACGCTGGCCAGTGAGATCCTGCGGGGGATTGGCGGGCAGCAAAATATTTCGCGGCTGGAAAACTGCATGACGCGGGTGCGCGTCGAAGTGCACGACGATGCACTGCTGGATATTGCAGGCTTAAAAAAACTCCCCGGCGTCAGCGGCTATGTGAAGCAAGGGGAGCAGCACCAGCTGATTGTCGGCCCTGGCAAAGCCGCGCAGGTAGTGGATGCCATGCAAGCGTTGATGCGGGAACAGGGCGGAATGCCGGTTACCGATGACGTTGAACGCACCAAAGCGCAGGCCAAAAGCAAATACAAAGCGCCGATGAGCGATGCACTGCGCATGTTGGCTAACGTTTTCATCCCGCTGATTCCGGCCTTTATCGCCTCGGGGCTGATCACTGGCATCATTAATATCCTTAAACGTCCGGATATCGTCGGTGACGTGGCTACCCAGTATCCCAACCTGCTCGGCCTGCTGGCGATATTTGGCAGCGCGGTCTTTGCCATCATGAATATCCTGGTGGGGGTGAATACCGCAAAAGTCTTCGGCGGATCGCTGGCGTTAGGTGGGGTGATGGCGGGAATTTTATCCAGCCCGCAGCTCGCGCAAATTACCCTTTTCGGGGAACAACTCCAGCCGGGACGTGGCGGGGTGATCGCCGTGCTGCTGGTAGTGGCGCTGATGTGCTGGATCGAAAAGCGCCTGCGCGCGTTGCTGCCCGGCTCCATTGAGCTGATCCTTAACCCGCTGCTGACAACGCTCATCACCGGCGCTATTGCTGTTGTGGCGCTGCAACCGCTGGGCGGCTGGATCTCCGAAGCCATCGCACACGGCGCATCATGGGCTATCGATCGCGGTGGGTTCCTGGTCGGCGCGGTGATGGCGGGCACCTTCCTGCCGCTGGTACTCACCGGGCTGCATCAGGGGCTGGTGCCAATCCATGTCGAACTGGTGCAGGCGCATGGCTATAACGCGCTGCTGCCGATCCTCTCCATGGCGGGCGTCGGTCAGGTGGGCGCGGCTATTGCGGTGCTGATGAAAACCCGTAACAGTCGCCTGAAAAAGCTCTGCAAAGGGGCGCTGCCGGTGGGATTGCTGGGCATTGGGGAACCGCTGATTTTTGGCGTCACGCTACCGCTCGGTAAGCCGTTTCTGGGCGCCTGTCTGGGGGGGCGCGGTCGGCGGGGCGCTGATCAGCTATTTTAAAGTGGCGACGGTGATCACCTTTGGGATTTCCGGTTTACCGCTGGCGTTAACGATTGTCACCGGAAAAGTCGCGCTCTATCTGTTAGGCTATTTAGTGGCGGTTATTGCCGGGTTCCTCTTTACCTGGCTTTTAGGGTTCAACGATCCAGAGGAGTAAGGTTTGGCTAACAGCGAGCGTCGTGTCGTTTTTTTTGACCTGGATGGAACACTACATCAGCAGGATATGTTTGGTACTTTCTTGCGTTATCTGTTGCGTCGTCAGCCACTGAATGCGTTGCTCGTCCTGCCGTTGCTGCCCATTATTGGCGGCGCGTTACTGATTAAAGGGCGTGCCGCACGCTGGCCGATGAGCCTGTTGTTATGGGGATGTACCTGGGGTCACAGCGAAGCGCGCCTGAAACAGCTGGAAAAGGATTTTGTGGCCTGGTTTCGCACCAAAGTCACCGCGTTCCCGGTGGTGCAGGACCGTCTGACCAATTATCTTGCGGCGTCCGACGCCGACATCTGGCTGATCACCGGTTCGCCGCAGCCGCTGGTGGAACAGGTCTATTTTGATACGCCCTGGCTGCCGCGCGTGAATCTGATCGCAAGCCAGGTCCATCGCCGTTACGGCGGCTGGGTACTGACTATGCGCTGTCTGGGACATGAAAAGGTGGTGCAGCTGGAACGTAAAATCGGTACGCCGCTGCGATTGTACAGCGGCTACAGCGACAGCAAACAAGATAACCCGCTGTTATATTTCTGCCAGCACCGCTGGCGGGTGACGCCGCGCGGTGAGCTTCAGCAACTGGAATAGTGCCTGATACATAGCGACTGTGTATAATGCGCCCCGCTTTTATCACTGGAGTGCTATCCCTTGTCCGACGCTGAATTGACCCATGAATACTGGATGCGCCACGCGCTTACGCTCGCTCAGCGCGCCTGGGATGAAGGGGAAGTCCCGGTCGGGGCGGTGCTGGTGCATAACAACCAGGTGATTGGCGAAGGCTGGAACCGGCCAATTGGCCGTCACGATCCCACGGCCCACGCCGAAATCATGGCACTGCGGCAGGGCGGGCTGGTACAGCAAAACTACCGTCTGCTGGATACCACGCTGTATGTCACGCTGGAGCCGTGCGTCATGTGCGCAGGCGCGATGGTGCACAGCCGCATCGGGCGTCTGATCTTCGGCGCGCGGGATGCCAAAACCGGCGCGGCAGGCTCCCTTATTGATGTGCTGCATCATCCGGGCATGAATCATCGGGTAGAGATCGTGGAAGGTATACTGCGCGACGAGTGCGCCGGGATGCTGAGCGACTTTTTCCGTCAGCGACGGGCCGAGAAAAAAGCGCTGAAAAAGCGTGTCACTGACGCGGGTTAAGGCGCAGTTTTGTGTACCGGCGGCAGCTGCGCCGGTGCCTGGGGCAGCACCAGCGGCGATCGGCCAAACACATCTGCCGGTGAAAAGGCGCTGAAGGGCAGCACGCCCTCGTGCGGCGGATCCAGTTCATGCACATCTACCACCGGATAGCTTTGCGCCAGGCGCAGCGCGTCTGCCGCCTGTTTCTCTTTCTCCTGCAAATAGCCCACCAGGCTTATCTGATATTTACGGATATTCTCCACATAGGCATAAGCTTCATGGCCGCGCGCATAACCGTAGGTGAGTTTGCTGTACCAGGGCTTCTGGCTCAGCAGCGGTAAACGCTGTTTTACATCAGACCAGCTGTCCGGGTTGCCTTTGGTGCGGGCGGTCAGCGCCCTGGCATCCAGCATGTGCGCGTAGCCCATGTTATAGGCTGCCAGCGCATACCAGATGCGCTCTTCTTCGGGCACCGTTTCCGGCACTTTTGCCATCATGTCCTGCAGATAGCGCGCGCCGCCGCTGATGCTCTGCTCGGCATCGGTGCGATCGCTCAGGCCAAGGCTTTGGGCGGTATTTTTGGTGAGCATCATTAAGCCGCGCACGCCGGTCGGCGAGGTGGCCTGAGTGTCCCAGTGGGATTCCTGATACGAGATTGCAGCCAGTAGCCGCCAGTCAATATTCTGCGCGTATTTCTCAAACAGCGGTTGCAGTTCCGGCAGGACATTGTCCACTGCCCGCAGGAAGGTGCGGGTATCAACATAATCAAAGCCTTCGCCGTGGCCGAGATATTTCTCCTCCAGCCGCGCCAGGGTGCCGTCTTCATTCATGTCATTGAAAAAATCGAGCATTGCCGCGGAGAGGGTGTTGTCGCTGTCTTTATGAGTGAACCAGGTCACCGGCTGCTCATCGCTGATGTCCAGTGCCACCGCCAGCTCCGGATGCACCCGCTGAAACAGGCTGATGGCCACGGAATCCGCTACGGTATACGCCAGCTTCCCGTCCGCCACCTGTTGCAGCAGGGCGTTCGTGCCGAGCTTCTCATCCACCGTCCAGCTCAGGTCCGGATACTTCTGCGCTTTAAGGGCCTGCAAATCACTGATGGAAACGTGACCCGGCGCAATGGTCAGTTGTGAGGCATTGACCTCAGCAAGCGAGCGCGGACGATAGCTGCCCACCCGGTACACCAGTTGCTGCGAAACAGAGTAATAGATCGGCCCGGCCTGATAGTTGCGGACGCGCTCGCTGTTATACACCAGCCCGGCGGCCAGCATATCAGCGTGATCACTGTCGAGGTCGTCAAACAGCTGGCTGATGTTCTGGCGCACCGTGACGGTCAGCTTCACGCCGAGATAATCAGCAAACTGCTGCGCGAGTTCGTAATCCAGCCCGGAAGGCTTGCCATCAATGGCGGACCAGGTCAGTGGCGAGATGATGGTGCTGACGCGCAACTCACCGCGCGCCTGGATGGCGGCGATGCGATTTTCGGCTTTATCAGACCAGGGAATGGAAGGCCACAGCGCCGCTGCCAGCAGCAGGGTAACGATGCCGATAAGCAGATAATTAAGCTTTAATTTTTTCAATTAGTTAATTCTCTGCGCCGCGCGAGTCCTGAGTAGATGCTGCCCTGATAACATTAATGTGTGATGAAGAATGAGCGGCATTTTGCTTAACAATAAGGCAGTTGGCAACTATTTCGCGAAACGGCAGGGGCGAAGCCGCAAAATTTGCGCCGATTTTATTTCCACGCAAACGGTTTCGTCGGCGCTCACTATTCTCTATAATGTGCCCGTTTTCCCCACCTTGCGCATACGTAAAGCGTCACCGACGCGCTAAAGACGAGAGACTTATGATGGAAATTCTGCGTGGTTCGCCTGCCCTGTCTGCCTTCCGTATCAACAAATTGCTGGCACGTTTTCAGGCGGCCAACCTTCCTGTAAGCAACATTTACGCCGAGTATGTCCATTTTGCCGATCTCACCGCCCCGTTAACGGCTGACGAACACGCCCGACTGGCACGTTTGCTGCAATACGGCCCGGCGCTCGCCAGCCATACTCCGGCAGGCAAGCTGATCCTTGTGACCCCGCGTCCGGGCACCATTTCGCCCTGGTCCTCTAAAGCCACCGATATCGCCCACAACTGCGGCCTGTCTCTGATAAACCGCCTTGAGCGCGGTGTGGCCTGGTACGTTGACGCTGCGGAACTGAGCGCGGCGCAGTGGCAGGTCGTGGCGGACGAACTGCACGATCGCATGATGGAAACGGTATTCACGGCGCTGGATGACGCGCAGCAGCTATTTGCCCATCACCAGCCGGTGCCGGTCGCCAGCGTGGATATGCTGGGGCAGGGACGTCAGGCGCTCAACGATGCCAACCTTCGTCTGGGGCTGGCGCTGGCGGAAGACGAAATTGACTATCTGTTCGATGCCTTTACGCGTCTGGGTCGCAACCCGAACGACATCGAACTCTATATGTTTGCGCAGGCGAACTCCGAACACTGCCGTCACAAAATCTTTAACGCTGACTGGGTGATCGACGGCGAACAGCAGCCGAAATCGCTGTTTAAAATGATCAAGAACACCTTTGAACAGACACCGGACCACGTGCTGTCAGCTTATAAAGACAACGCCGCGGTGATGGAAGGTTCAGAGGTGGGGCGTTTCTACGCCAGTCACGAAGAAGGGCGCTACGACTTCCACCAGGAGCCGACGCATATCCTGATGAAAGTGGAAACCCATAACCACCCGACGGCGATCTCGCCATGGCCGGGGGCGGCAACCGGCTCCGGCGGTGAAATTCGTGATGAAGGCGCAACCGGACGCGGCGCGAAACCGAAAGCCGGGCTGGTGGGCTTCTCTGTTTCCAACCTTCGTATTCCGGGCTTTGAACAGCCGTGGGAAGAAGATTTCGGCAAGCCGGACCGCATCGTTACCGCGCTGGATATCATGACCGATGGCCCGCTTGGCGGCGCGGCCTTTAACAACGAATTTGGTCGTCCGGCACTGAACGGCTACTTCCGTACCTATGAAGAAAAAGTGAACAGTCACAACGGCGAAGAGCTGCGCGGCTATCACAAACCGATCATGCTGGCTGGCGGGATCGGCAACATTCGCGCCGATCACGTGCAAAAAGGCGAGATCAACGTTGGCGCGAAACTGATCGTGCTGGGCGGCCCGGCGATGAACATCGGTCTGGGCGGCGGCGCGGCGTCGTCGATGGCCTCCGGCCAGTCTGACGCGGATCTCGATTTTGCTTCTGTACAGCGCGACAACCCGGAAATGGAGCGTCGTTGCCAGGAAGTGATCGACCGCTGCTGGCAGCTGGGCGACGCCAACCCGATCCTGTTTATTCATGACGTTGGCGCGGGCGGTCTGTCCAACGCCATGCCGGAGCTGGTGAGCGACGGCAATCGCGGCGGTCGTTTCGATCTGCGTAAGATCCTCAGCGATGAGCCAGGCATGAGCCCGCTGGAGATCTGGTGTAACGAATCTCAGGAACGTTACGTGCTGGCAGTGGCTGCCGACCAGTTACCGCTGTTCGATGCCCTGTGCCGCCGTGAGCGCGCCCCTTATGCGGTGATCGGTGAAGCTACCGAAGAGATGCACTTAAGCCTTGCTGACAGCCATTTCGACAATCAGCCGATCGACATGCCGCTGGACGTGCTGCTGGGCAAAACGCCGAAAATGACCCGTACTGTGCAGACGCGCAAAGCGGCTGGCGAAGCCTTTGAGCGGCAGAACATCACCGTGGCGGAAGCGGTAAACCGTGTGCTTCATCTGCCCGCCGTCGCGGAGAAAACCTTCCTTATCACCATCGGCGACCGCAGCGTCACCGGTATGGTGGCCCGCGATCAGATGGTAGGGCCGTGGCAGGTGCCGGTAGCCAACTGTGCCGTCACCACGGCCAGCCTCGACAGCTACTATGGCGAAGCCATGTCGCTGGGTGAACGTGCGCCGGTGGCGCTGCTCGATTTTGCTGCCTCTGCCCGTCTGGCGGTGGGCGAAGCCCTGACTAACATCGCCGCCACGCAAATCGGCGACATCAAACGCATTAAGCTCTCCGCAAACTGGATGGCGGCAGCCGGACACCCCGGCGAAGACGCCGGTCTCTATGAAGCCGTGAAAGCAGTGGGTGAAGAACTCTGCCCGGCGCTCGGCCTGACCATCCCGGTGGGTAAAGACTCCATGTCGATGAAAACCCGCTGGCAGGACGGCAACGAGCAGCGTGAAATGACCTCGCCGCTGTCGCTGGTGATCACCGCTTTTGCCCGCGTCGAAGATGTGCGTCATACCATCACGCCGCAACTGTCTACCGACGATAACGCGCTGCTGCTGATCGACCTGGGTAAAGGGCACAACGCGCTGGGCGCAACGGCGCTGGCGCAGGTCTATCGTCAACTGGGCGACAAACCCGCCGACGTACGCGATGTGGCGCAGTTGAAAGGCTTCTACGACGCTATTCAGGCGCTGGTAGCCGGACGCCAGTTGCTGGCCTATCACGACCGTTCCGACGGTGGCCTGTTGGTGACGCTGGCAGAAATGGCCTTTGCCGGTCACTGTGGCATCGAGGCCGATATTGCTGCGCTGGGTGACGATCGCCTGGCCGCGCTGTTTAACGAAGAGCTGGGAGCGGTGATCCAGATCCGCGCGGCTGACCGTGATGCGGTGGAAAAACTGCTCAGCGCTCACGGCCTCGCGGACTGCGTGCACTATCTCGGTAAAGCCGTGGCAGGCGATCGCTTTACACTCACCGCCGGTCAACAGGCAGTGTTCAGCGAAAGCCGTAGCCAGCTGCGTATGTGGTGGGCAGAAACCACCTGGCAGATGCAGCGCCTGCGCGATAACCCGGAATGTGCCGACCAGGAGCATCAGGCAAAAGCCAACGATGCCGATCCGGGGCTGAACGTTAAACTCTCTTTCGACATTAACGACGATATCGCCGCGCCGTACATCGCCACCGGTGCGCGTCCGAAAGTAGCGGTACTGCGCGAAC
Organism: Enterobacter kobei; assembly: GCF_018323985.1. GTDB lineage: Bacteria > Pseudomonadota > Gammaproteobacteria > Enterobacterales > Enterobacteriaceae > Enterobacter_D > Enterobacter_D kobei_A. The sequence continues at coordinate 1,232,459 of NZ_AP024590.1, forward strand.
AGGGCGTGAACTCCCATGTTGAAATGGCAGCAGCCTTTCACCGCGCGGGTTTCGATGCCATCGACATCCACATGAGCGATCTGCTGGCGGGCCGTACCGGCCTGGATGATTTCCAGGCGCTGGTAGCGTGCGGCGGCTTCTCTTACGGCGACGTGCTGGGGGCAGGCGAGGGCTGGGCGAAATCCATTCTGTTCAACAACCGCGTGCGCGATACCTTCGAAACCTTCTTCCATCGTCCGCAAACGCTGGCGCTGGGCGTGTGCAACGGTTGTCAGATGATGTCTAACCTGCGCGAACTGATCCCTGGCAGCGATCTGTGGCCGCGATTTGTGCGTAACCACTCCGACCGTTTTGAAGCCCGCTTCAGCCTGGTGGAAGTCACGCAAAGCCCGTCGCTGCTCTTACAGGGCATGGTAGGCTCGCAGATGCCGATTGCCGTTTCTCACGGCGAAGGCCGCGTGGAAGTCCGTGATGACGCGCATCTGGCGGCGCTGGAAAGTAAAGGTCTGGTGGCGCTGCGTTTTGTCGATAACAGCGGCAAGGTGACGCAGACTTACCCGGCGAACCCGAACGGCTCGCCGAATGGTATCACTGCGGTGACGTCAGAAAATGGCCGCGTCACGCTGATGATGCCGCACCCGGAGCGCGTATTCCGTACCGTCAGCAACTCCTGGCACCCGGAAAACTGGGGCGAGGACAGCCCGTGGATGCGTATCTTCCGTAACGCCCGTAAGCAACTGGGATAATGCTCACACGCCACTGTCGGTTTTGCCCGACAGTGGCGCTTTTCTTTGTCTCTTTTTGGCGACACTTAAGTGATTGATTTTTATAGGTATGACCAGTGCGCTTCCGTGGTGTTGCTTTTTGGCGACAGTGTGCTGGAAAAGTGAGCAGGCTAAATACCGGCATTAAAATAATAAAATCCTTTTAATTCAATGGCTAAATAATAAACCCTGTACATTGGCACGGGTTGTGCATATTATTAACCCAGTGGCTCATTCACCTTCTTATGTCAGCCCCTTCGGGACGCGCTACATAAACTCAGAATGACGCACAAAAAGGTGCCTGCCGTCCAATTGCTGATCATAGCGTTGCTATTTCAGACCCCGGGCGAAACGTCGAGTAAGGCACCGCCTATTCCAAAACAAAGCCGGGTAATTCCCGGCTTTGTTGTTTCTGCAGGATCGTAATCTTACCTTTCCCCCGGCGCGTTCCTCAGTTAGCATCCCTTAAAATCCGCTTTCACGAGAATAGTGCGTTGAGACCCTGGCCCGGCTTTCCCCGCTCCCTGCGACAACTGGTCATGATGGCCTTTCTGCTGATCCTGCTGCCGCTGTTAGTTCTGGCATGGCAGGCGTGGCAGAGCCTCAATACCCTTAGCGCCCAGGCGGCGCAGACCAACCGTACCACACTGATTGATGCCCGCCGTAGCGAGGCGATGACCAACGTCGCCCTCGAAATGGAACGCAGCTACCGCCAGTATTGCGTCCTTGACGATCCTACGCTTGCCCGTGTTTACCAGAGCCAGCGTAAGCGCTACAGCGACATGCTGGATGCCCACGCGGGCGTGCTGCCGGATGATAAACTCTATCTGGCCCTGCGCCAGGATCTGAACGATCTGGCGCAGTTACAGTGCCACAACAGCGGTCCTGGTGAAGCGGCCTCTGCGCGGCTGGAAGCTTTTGCGTCCGCCAATACCATGATGGTGCAGTCGACGCGTGCCGTGGTGTTTTCCCGCGGTCAGCAACTGCAACAGGAGATCGCCGAGCGCGGTCAGTTCTTTGGCTGGCAGGCGCTGGTACTATTTCTGGTCAGCCTTGGGCTGGTGTTGCTGTTTACCCGCATGATTATCGGCCCGGTAAAAGGCATTGAGCGGATGATCAACCGCCTCGGCGAAGGACGCACGCTGGGGCAGCGCGTGCTGTTTAAAGGGCCGCGCGAATTACGCTCGGTGGGGGAGCGGATCATCTGGCTTAGCGAGCGTCTCGCCTGGCTTGAATCGCAACGCCATCAGTTTTTACGCCATCTTTCCCATGAACTGAAAACCCCCCTTGCCAGTATGCGCGAAGGCACGGAGCTGCTGGCCGATGAAGTGGTCGGTCCCCTCACCGCCGAGCAAAAAGAGGTGGTGGATATTCTTGATGACAGCAGCCGTAATCTGCAAAAACTCATTGAGCAACTGCTGGATTACAACCGCAAGCTGGCGGATGGCGCGGTTGAACTGGAGACGGTCGATCTGGTTCCGCTGGTGGAGGGGGTGATCGCCGCCCACAGTTTACCGGCACGGGCTAAAATGATGCATACCGAGGTGGCGTTGCCGGAAAGCCACTGTCTGGCAGAGCCGATGCTGCTGATGAGCGTGCTGGATAATCTCTATTCGAACGCGGTGCACTATGGGGCTGAATCCGGTAACATTTATATTCGCAGCTACACTCATGGCGCACGGTTAGTCATTGAGGTAGCGAATACGGGTACGCCGATCCCCGAAGCGGAACAGGCGATGATTTTTGAACCCTTTTTCCAGGGAAGTCATCAACGAAAAGGGGCGGTGAAAGGCAGTGGGCTGGGGTTGAGTATCGCCAGAGACTGTATTCATCGCATGCGAGGTGAGCTGCATCTGGTGGCCGACAGCCAGTCAGATGTCTGTTTCCGCATTGAGCTACCGCTCAGTGCGCCGGAAAAATCCCTAAAATGAATCTACGTCTGGTGAGTATGTCGCACATTTTTAATCGCGTGCTGAACGCGGTGTCGTTGTCAGGGCTTCTGCGGGCAGGCTTGCCATGTCTGCTGCTGACGGGCTGTATCGCCCATGTGCCGAAAAGCGCCGTCAACGAAAAACAGGAAGAAAAACTTCCCCAGCATCAACTGGCCGATTTCCTGTCCACCGACTGCAACGACATCTGGTCGCTGCACGGGAAATCCGTCGAAACGAACCCGCTGTACTGGCTGCGGGGCATGGACTGCGCGGAACGCCTGGCACCGGCGACCGCCCGTGCCGAAGCGCGAAGCTGGCCGGATGACACCTGGCAGGATACGTTCAAGCGCGGCATTTTGCTGGCCAGCGCCAAAATCTCCCCGGTGGAACGCCGCACCTTTGTCACCCGTCTCGACACGCTCAGCCCGCAGCTACCGGCGCAGGTGCGCCCGCTGTATCAGGTGTGGCGTGAAGGGCAGGCGCTGCAATTGCAGCTGTCAGAAGAGCGCTACCGTTACAGCAAGCTCCAGCAGTCTGCCGATGGCGAACTGGATACCCTGCGTCAGCAGCAGCAATACCTGCGTGAGCAGCTGGAAACCACTTCGCGCAAACTGGAAAACCTGACCGATATCGAACGGCGTTTATCGACGCGGAAACCCGCCGGTAACGATCTGCCCTCCACCAACCCTGACGTGAAAAATGAGGATGCCAGCCATGACAAGCCGTAAACCTGCCCGGCTGCTGCTGGTGGACGACGATCCCGGTTTACTGAAGCTGCTCGGCCTGCGCCTGACCAGCGAGGGCCACAGCGTGGTCACCGCCGAGAGCGGCCAGGAAGGGCTGCGCGTACTGGCGCGGGAAAAAATCGATCTGGTGATCAGCGATCTGCGAATGGATGAAATGGACGGCATGCAGCTGTTTGCCGAGATCCAGCGCCAGCAGCCGGGAATGCCGGTGATCATCCTCACGGCGCACGGCTCGATCCCTGACGCCGTGGCTGCCACCCAGCAGGGTGTGTTCAGCTTTCTCACCAAGCCGGTGGATAAAGACGCGCTGTACAAAGCCATCGACGGCGCGCTGGAGCACTCCGCGCCTGCCGGGGATGACCACTGGCGCGAAACCATTGTCACCCGCAGCCCGCTGATGCTGCGGCTGCTGGAGCAGGCGCGCATGGTAGCGCAGTCAGACGTCAGCCTGCTGATTAACGGGCAGAGCGGCACCGGCAAAGAGATCCTCGCGCAGGCGATCCATAACGCCAGTCCGCGCAGTAAAAACGCCTTTATCGCCATTAACTGCGGCGCGCTGCCAGAGCAGCTTCTTGAATCCGAACTCTTTGGTCATGCCCGCGGGGCTTTTACCGGTGCGGTGAGCAGCCGTGAAGGGCTGTTTCAGGCGGCGGAAGGCGGCACGCTGTTCCTCGACGAAATCGGGGATATGCCTGTTCCATTGCAGGTGAAGCTGCTGCGCGTATTGCAGGAGCGCAAAGTGCGCCCGCTTGGCAGCAACCGTGACATCGATATCAACGTGCGCATTATCTCTGCCACCCACCGCGATCTGCCAAAAGCGATGGAGCGCGGCGAGTTCCGCGAAGATCTCTATTATCGCCTGAACGTGGTGAACCTGAAGATCCCGGCGCTGGCGGAGCGGGCAGAAGATATCCCGCTGCTGGCGAATCATCTTCTGCGCCAGTCTGCGGATCGCCATAAACCCTTTGTGCGCGCTTTTTCTACCGACGCCATGAAGCGGCTGATGACCGCCAGCTGGCCCGGTAACGTGCGTCAACTGGTGAACGTCATCGAGCAGTGCGTGGCGCTTACCTCCTCGCCGGTGATCAGCGACGCACTGGTAGAGCAGGCGCTGGAAGGGGAGAACACCGCGCTGCCGACCTTCGCCGAAGCCAGAAATCAGTTTGAGCTGAACTACCTGCGTAAGCTGCTGCAAATCACCAAAGGCAACGTGACCCACGCCGCGCGTATGGCCGGGCGAAACCGCACCGAATTTTATAAATTGTTATCACGCCATGAACTTGACGCTAACGATTTTAAAGAGTGATCCGCAAAGCACGGTGAATATGATAGTGTGAGCAACCGATAACGTAGCAGCCTGCAGGCATAAGAATTCAGGGAACCACCATGAAAAAGATTGATGCGATTATTAAACCTTTCAAGCTGGATGATGTGCGCGAAGCGCTGGCCGAAGTGGGCATTACCGGGATGACCGTGACCGAAGTCAAAGGCTTTGGTCGCCAGAAAGGGCATACCGAACTGTACCGTGGCGCTGAGTACATGGTGGACTTTCTGCCGAAAGTGAAAATTGAGATTGTCGTGACCGACGATATTGTCGATACCTGCGTGGATACCATTATCCGCACGGCGCAAACCGGCAAGATTGGCGACGGCAAAATCTTCGTCTTCGACGTCGCCCGCGTGGTGCGTATTCGTACCGGCGAAGAAGACGACGCGGCAATTTAAGCCGCTGACTACCCTCACCCTAACCCTCTCCCGGAGGGAGAGGGAACCGGACGGACGCCGCTTTTCTCCCTCTCCCTGGGGGAGAGGGCCGGGGTGAGGGGCTAACCTTACAGCACTTTATGAGGCCCGAAGCATTCGTAGTGAATGTTGTCTTTATTCACGCCCGACTCCACCAGTTGCTTCGCGGCAAACTGCATAAACACTACCGGTCCGCACAGATAAAACTGCATCGCCGGATCGTTGTATAGCCCTTCAATTTGACTTAAATCCATCAGGCCTTCGCTGTTATAACCCGCCCCCGCGCGATCCGTGTCGGTCGGCAGACGATACCAGGTATGCGAACTAAAGCGGGGAAGCTGCGCGCCAAGCTGTGCCACTTCATCCGTAAAGGCATGCACATCACCGTTTTCTGCTGCATGGAACCAGTTCACCTGCGCGGCGTGCTGACGACCCACCAGCGTGTCGAGCATGGCCAGCATCGGCGTCTGCCCCACGCCCGCTGAAATCAGCGCCACCGGCGTTTCCGGGCTCACATCCAGGAAGAAATCACCCGCAGGCACCGCAAGATGCACGATGTCACCCACGCGCGCTTCACCGTGCAGCCAGTTTGACACCTGACCGCCCGGCTCACGCTTCACGGCGATGCGGTAGCTTTTACCGTTGGGTTTGCGGGTAAGAGAATACTGACGAATTTCCTGATGCGGGAACCCTTCTGGCTTTAACCATACGCCGAGATACTGACCCGGCTGGTAATCCGCCACCGGCTGACCATCCACCGGCTCAAATTCAAAGCTGGTAATAAGCGCACTTTGCGGCGTTTTTGCCACAATGCGAAACGGCCGCGTGCCTGCCCAGCCACCGGCTTTCGAGGCGTGCTCCTGATACAGCTCGCTTTCCCGATTTACAAATACGCCCGCCAGCACGCCGTAAGCTTTTCCCCACGCATCCAGCACTTCCTGACCCGGACTGAACATCTCATCCAGCGTCGCCAGCAGATGTTCTCCGACAATGTTGTACTGTTCCGGTTTGATCTGAAAACTGGTGTGTTTCTGGGCGATCTTCTCCACCGCAGGCAGTAACGCCGGCAGATTTTCAATATTGCTGGCATAAGCAGCAATGGCATTGAACAGCGCTTCACGCTGATCGCCGTTGCGTTGGTTGCTCATGTTGAAGATCTCTTTCAGCTCCGGATTATGTTTAAACATTCGGTCATAAAAATGGGCGGTGAGTTTCGGGCCGGTTTCAACAAGCAGGGGAATGGTGGATTTCACGGTGGCGATGGTTTGAGCGTCGAGCATAGCAGCTTCCTTTTTAGCAGAATCATAAGTTGTATTTTACATGCATCTTATAAAAATACCCCTGCGCTTGTAAATGATTTAGTGGATTTTAGTTAAGGTGGCTCACAGTCATGAAAAATTCACATCACAAAGCTGAAAAGAAATCCTGATCCCCGCGCGTAGCGCTTTGCCGTCAAACCCTTGTATAGCGCCAAGCCAATCGTTTGCGTAAAATCATTTGTCAAGACCTGTTATCACGATATGAATCAGTTATACTGGTCGCCGTTGCCCAAAAGGGCCCCCCTTCAGAGCTGTAATTTACTGTTAGCTGAGTCAGGAGATGCGGATGTTAAAGCGTGAAATGAACATTGCCGATTATGATGCCGAACTGTGGCAGGCTATGGAGCAGGAGAAAGTACGTCAGGAAGAACACATTGAACTGATCGCCTCCGAAAACTACACCAGCCCGCGCGTGATGCAGGCTCAGGGCTCTCAGCTGACCAATAAATACGCGGAAGGTTATCCGGGTAAACGTTACTACGGCGGTTGTGAATACGTTGATATCGTTGAGCAACTGGCTATCGATCGCGCCAAAGCGCTGTTCGGCGCAGACTACGCTAACGTTCAGCCGCACTCTGGCTCCCAGGCGAACTTCGCGGTCTACACCGCGCTGCTGACGCCGGGCGATACCGTTCTGGGTATGAACCTGGCGCAGGGCGGCCACCTGACTCACGGCTCCCCGGTTAACTTCTCCGGCAAACTGTACAACATCATCCCTTACGGTATTGATGAGTCCGGTAAAATTGACTACGAAGACATGGCGAAGCAGGCTAAAGAGCACAAACCGAAGATGATCATCGGTGGCTTCTCTGCTTACTCCGGTATCGTTGACTGGGCAAAAATGCGTGAAATCGCAGACAGCATCGGTGCTTACCTGTTCGTTGACATGGCACACGTTGCGGGCCTGATTGCCGCTGGCGTTTACCCGAACCCGGTTCCACATGCTCACGTTGTGACCACCACCACCCACAAAACCCTGGCGGGTCCACGCGGTGGCCTGATCCTGGCGAAAGGCGGTGACGAAGAGCTGTATAAAAAACTGAACTCCGCCGTATTCCCAAGCGCGCAGGGTGGCCCGCTGATGCACGTGATCGCGGCTAAAGCGGTAGCGCTGAAAGAAGCGATGGAGCCAGAGTTCAAGGTTTATCAGCAGCAGGTTGCCAAAAACGCCAAAGCGATGGTCGAAGTGTTCCTGAACCGTGGCTTCAAAGTGGTATCCGGCGGCACTGAAAACCACCTGTTCCTGCTGGATCTGGTGGACAAAAACCTGACCGGTAAAGAAGCTGACGCCGCGCTGGGTCGCGCTAACATCACCGTGAACAAAAACAGCGTCCCGAACGATCCGAAGAGCCCGTTTGTGACCTCCGGCATCCGTATCGGTAGCCCGGCTATCACCCGTCGCGGCTTCAAAGAAGCAGAAGCGCAGGAACTGGCTGGCTGGATGTGTGACGTGCTGGACAGCATCAATGATGAAGGCGTGATTGAACGCACGAAACAGAAAGTGCTGGAAATCTGTGCCCGTTTCCCGGTTTACGCCTGATCCGCGATAAACCCTGAAAAGGCCGCGTAAGCGGCCTTTTTTATTGCCGGGTGGCGCTGCGCTTACCCGGCCTACGTGTCTTCGGTTCTTCGGTTCTTCGCGTTACTGTAGGCCCGTGCAAGCGTAGCGCCGCCGGGCAATATCAACACTTACCGCTTACCGCTCACCGCGCAACGTCACCCCGACATCGCCGCCCGGATGTACCGCCAGCAGCGTTTCTTTTGTATATCCACTCTCACTCATCAGGCAGGCGCAGGCCGCATCAAAAATTGCCAGTACCAGAATGATGGAGGTGGTCGCCAGCATATTCAGCGGATCCACTTCCCGCTGGACGCCCGTGGAAATCACCAGCCGTGCCGCCTGAGCAATCGCCGACGCGTGGTTTTCCGTGACGCTTATCAGCGGCACCTGCCGTGCCGCCAGCCCCGGTAGCAGGCGGGTCAGTTCGTCGGAGTTGCCGCCGCGGGAGAGCATGATCATCAGATCCCCGGACCGCAAAAAGCCGAGATCGCCGTGGGCGGCATCGGTGGCGTTCAGATAGATCGCCGGACGCTCCACGCAGGCCAGCATATGGGCGATTTTGCGCGCCGCGATGCCCGAGGTTCCCACTCCGGTGACCACGATTTTCCCGGTACAGCCGCGCAGCTCACCCAGCAGGGCGTCCCACTGCGCGGAAGTCAGATGCTGACCCAGTCCGGCCAGCGCCTCGCTGTAGGTTTGCCAGGCGTCGTTTGCCTGCTGCCAGCCGCTGCTCATTCCGCCTCCTGCATTAACTGACGGTATTTCATATCATCCAGGTACATCTCGTGGAACACCTGATATTTACGATCGTAATACTGCTTGATGCGGTTGGTTTGCGGCGTCACGGTTTTGCCGATGCGGCTCATCACCGACATGGCTTCCGGGAAGCTGTCGAACACGCCCGCAGCCACAGTGCCCATCATCGCGCTGCCCAGCAGCATAGCTTCGCTCTCCTCCGGTAACAGCATGGCGCAGCCGGTGGCGTTCGCATGCTCCTGCACAAAGATCGGGTTTTTAGTGCCGCCGCCGCTGGCCATCACGGTGTCGATGGCGTAACCGGTCTGATTCATGGTTTCAATGATATGGCGGGTACCCAGCGCAATCGCCTGGATGGTCGCCAGATATTGCAGCGCCATGTCTTCCGGCGTGCGGGACAGCTTCAGCCCGGTGATCGTCCCGGTCAGCGTCGGATTGGCGCGCGGCGAACGGTTGCCGTGGAAGTAGGGGAGGATATGCATATCGCGGGTCAGAAAGGCGATATTTTCCGGCTCGCCCGCCATTTTACGCAGCAACGCATTCAGCAGTTCATAAATGGTCTGCCCCTGGGTTTTTGCCTGCGCCAGCAGCGCGTCATAGCAGGGATGCGACTGGATCACATGGTCGATAAGCGCCCCGGTCGCCGACTGGCCGCCCTCGTTTAGCCAGTAGCCTGGCAGCACCGCCGAATAGTAAGGCCCCCACACGCCACCGATAAAACGCGGCGCTCTGGAGATAGCCATATGGCCGGTGGAGGTGCCGCCGATCAACGCCACACGGCGGTCAAAATCCGCCACTTCACCCGATACGCCGCAGGCACCGAGTGTACCCAGCGTACCGGCGTGGGCATCTATAATCGACACGCTGACCGCCGTGCCCGGGATCAGCCCCATTTCGCTGGCGGCCCGCGGCGTCAGGCCATGACCGAGCGGTTCGCCCATGGTTTTCACGTAGCGACCAATTTTCTCCGCGTCGTGCTCCAGCAGATCCTCAAGCCCTATTTCGCGGAAATAGCTGCCATCCCATTTATCCTCATGCCCCATGTAGGTCCACTTACAGACGGTGGAGCACAGGGAGCGCGTGTCATCGCCGGTGGCACGCCAGGTCAGAAAATCCGGCAAGTCAAAGTAGTAACCGGCGTTAGCCCAGGTGTTCGGCATATGCTGTTTCAGCCACAGCAGCTTCGGCGTCTGCATTTCCGGGGAAATAATCCCGCCGACGTAATCCAGCACCCGATGGTGCAGGGCGTTAATGCGGTCGGCCTGCGTAATGGCGCGGTGATCCATCCACACAATAATGTTCTGCTCGCTGCGCCCGGACGGGCTGACGGTCAGCGGTTTGCCCTCTTTGTCGAGCACCACCAGTGAACAGGTGGCGTCAAATCCCAGCCCTTTCACCTGGATCGGGTTGATGTCCGACTGGTTGATGGCATCGCGCACCGCATTACACACCGCCTGCCAGATATTGTCTGAAGACTGCTCAACGAAATCCGCCTGCGGGCGATACATTTCAATGGCCCGGCTCGCCTGGCCGACCATTCTGCCGTTCAGGTCAAACACGCCCGCGCGGGCGCTTCCGGTTCCGACATCCACACCAATGAAGTAACTCGCCATCTTTTTTCTCCTGAAATCAGGCTTTACGATTCTGTAAGGCAATAAAGAGGATCAGCACTGCGCCCCAGAGCGCCATCGTCAGATAGCTGCTGATCCCCAGCAGATTGAAGCCGCTTTCCAGCATTTGCAGCACGACCAGCGCCAGTACCAGGCCGATGACGCGACCAAAGCCGCCGTCCGGGTTGATGCCGCCGAGCACCGAGGCAAGGATAGTGACCAGCAGATAGGATTCGCCGTAGCCCGCTTTTGCCGAGTTGAATTTTGCCATCATCAGGATGGCCGCCACCCAGCCGAGCAGCGCCGAGATGACATACACGGAAATCTGTACCCGCACGGTATTCACGCCGGAATAGCGCGTCGCCTGCTCGTTGGAACCAACCAGATACAGGCTGCGTCCGAGCGTTGTATGTTCCAGTAAGATCCACAGCAACACGGCCACCAGAATAAACAGCAGCAGGGCGACGGGAATACCCGCGAGCGTGGCATTACCCAGATACTGGATCGCCGCCGGAAAGCCGGAGATCACCGTGCCGTTAGAGAACAGAATATTCAGCCCCGAGATCAACGTCATGGTGCCGAGTGTGGCAAGGATCGGCGACACGCCGACCCAGGCAATCAGCGCGCCGTTAAGCACACCGATCGCTACCGCCACAGCAAGTCCCGCCAGCAGCGCCAGCATAAAGAACAACGGATTATCCGGGTGGCTGACAATAATCGCCGCCATTACCAGTGAGCAGGCATTAGCACCGGCAATAATCGACAGGTTAATGCCGCCGGTGAGCATGGTCAGCCCCATCCCCAGCGCCAGCATACCGAGGATCGGCAGTTGCGAGCTGATGGACTGGAAGTTAGCGACGCTGAAAAAGCGGCTGCCCAGCAGCGCCGAGAAGACCACGGCGGCGACAATAATAATCACGCACTGGAGGCGAATGATGGCATCACCAGGCAGATAACGGGCGAAGGTTTTCATCTTAAAGTTCCCCTGCAAGTTTGCGTTTTTCGTTCCACGCCGTTGCGCTGATGCTGATCAGGATGATGGTGCCGCTGAACACGGTGTGCCAGTAAGAGGAGACGCTTAACAGCGTCAGGCCGTTTTGCAGGAAAGCCAGCAGGATCACGCCAAGCAGCGTGCCGGTCAGCGTGCCACGGCCACCGCTCATGCTGGTGCCACCGAGGACCACGGCGGCCAGCACCGTCAGCTCAAAACCGAGCAGGGAATTAGGCGCAACCGACTGAGTGATCTGCGCCTGCACGACGGCGGCGATACCAGCGAGAATGCCCATATAGCCGTAAACGCAAAAATGCAGCTTCAGCAGATTCAGCCCGAGCCGTGAAGCGGCGTCACGGTTGCCGCCCATGGCGTAAATCTGGCGGCCCAGCCGGGTGTAGTTCATCAGGATGGCAGTGAACAGGATCACCGCGGCCAGACAGAGCAGGGGCAGCGTCAGGCCATAGTCATAGCCGTCGGCCGCGGTAAAGGAGAACCAGTTGATGCCGTTCATAAACCAGTCCGGGAAGCCGTACAGCCAGGTACCTTTCGTGGCGTAGACCAGCAGGCCGTAGTAGACGTTGAGCGTGGCGATGGTAATGATGATCGCCGGCACGCGCAGCCAGTAGACCAGAAAGCCGTTGATAAGCCCAAGCAGCAGGCCGACAGCAATGGCCATCGCCAGCGCCAGCACAAAGTTGCCGCCGTGGGCGATCATCCAGCTGGCCATCGCATACTGTGCAATGGCGGTCATCGCCGGGAAAGAGATGTCGATGCCGCCGGAAATCAGGACCACAAACAGCCCGCAGGCCAGAATGCCAAGAATGGCGTAGCTGGTGGCGACATCCGTTAGGTTGCCCAGCGACAGAAACTCATCGGTGCTGACGCTCAGCCCGACGATCAGGGCGATCACTAACAGCCCCAGCCAGAACTCATGTTGCCCGACGAGGCGGGAAAGACGCACGTTATTCATTGATGACCTCGACCACTTCTGCAATCTCCGCTTCGGTACAGCGATGGGGGTTAAACTCGGCGACCAGTTCACCGCGGCGCATCACCAGCACGCGATGGCTGTTGTAATAGGCTTCCGGGATCTCATCGCAAATCATCAGCACCGCCATACCCTGTTCCGCCAGATCGCGGGCAATCTGATAAATGCCCTCTTTGTTGGCGATATCCACGCCGACGGTGGGGGAGTCGAGGATGAGGATTCGCGGCCCGGTCGCCACCCATTTGGCGATGGCGATACGCTGCGCATTGCCGCCGGAGAGGGTTTTCACCGGTAATGCAGGATCGGAGACTTTGATGTTCAGATCACGGATCAGATCGCTCACCAGCTTCTGCGCCTTCGTGTGATCGAGCAGGCCGCTGCGGGTATGCAGTTTGTCAAAGACGGTGACGATGGTGTTGTCGTAGATCGACTGCTCCATGATCAACCCCTGCGTCAGGCGATCTTCCGACACATAACCAATGCCGTGTCTGATGGCGTCGTGATTGTTACGCAGGCGCACCGGCTGACCATTTATAAGCATTTCGCCGCTTTCCGGCTGCGTCATGCCAAACAGGCTCAGGCACAGCTCGGTACGGCCCGCGCCCAGCAGCCCGACAACAGAGACAATCTCACCGCTGCGTAACGACAAATTGATATTGCGGTATTTCCCTTTGCGGCTCAGGTTGCGCAGTTCCAGCATCGGCGGCTGATCGGCGGGCGGCTTTTCCGGCAGCGGGCTGTAGTGGAAACGCTGTCCGGTCATCAGGAACGCCAGCTCATGGCTGTCCAGTTCCTGAGCGGGCCAGGTGCCAACCAGCTTGCCGTCGCGCATCACGCTGATACGGTCTGCCACTTCCATCACTTCGTCCAGACGGTGGCTGACGAATACCACGCAGATGCCCGCTGCTTTCAGTTCGTTTACCACCCGCAGCAGGCCGTTCACTTCCTGGCGCGTCAGCGAGGCAGTGGGTTCATCCATGATCACCAGCCGGGCATCGGCGGCGATGGCGCGGCAGATCGCCACCAACTGGCGGTCTGCAATAGAGAGTTTTTCGACTTTTTTATCCGGATCGATGGTCACGCCAATGCGTTTCATGGCGGCCAGCGCCTGGGCTTTCATCGCCCCGCGGCGTACCCAGATATCGCCTCCCGGCAGATAGCGGTTAACGGCAATATTTTCCGCCACGCTGAAATTGGGAAACAGCGACAGATCCTGATAAATCACCTGAATACCGTAGTGGGCGGAGAGCTGCGGCGTCAGCTGATGGAACAGCTTACCGTCGAGCAAAATCTGCGCCCCTTTTTCCGGATGGTAGACGCCGGAAATCACTTTAATGATGGTGCTTTTTCCGCAGCCGTTCTGCCCTGCCAGACAGTGAACTTCGCCTTTCTTCAGCGTCAGGTTCACGTTATCCAGCGCCAGCACGCCCGGGAATTGCTTGCTGATATTCTCAAGTGTGATAAATGCGGCGGTGTCTGCCATGGGCAATACTCCTGCAAGCGCCCTTGCGGGCGCTGAGTGTGTGTCATTATGGTTATGATTTGCCGGTCACCCGGCATTCGGTTTCCCTGGTGTGGGCGGAGTGCCTCAGAAACCGAGTGATTGTGCGTTGTCTTTGGTGACTTCGAGGATCTTGTTAAAGCGGATCACTTTTTTCTCCATATCCACATCGGCTTTGCCTAAACCGTCGATGGTCAGATCGGGCGTCACTTCCTTACCTTGCAACAGCTGATCGGCAACGGTGACCAGCGCATAGCCAGCATCTTTTGGATCCCACAGCAGCGCCTTTTTGATGTCGCCGCGCATCAGATACGGTGCGGCCTGGGCTGGCATGGCGATGCCGACAACAGCCATTTTTTCTTTGGCACGTTTTTTCTGTACTGCCTGACCGGCACCAATAGGGCCGAGAGAGCCGAAGCCGATGATGCCTTTCATCTGCGGATAAGTTTTCATCAGATCAAGCGTGGTGGAGTAGGATTTATCAATGCTCTCTGCCACCGGCAGGCGGGAGGTCACTTCAAACATCTCCGGGTATTTTTCTTTCTGATACTTAATGGCGTAATCGGCCCAGGCGTTATGCAGCGGTACCGTTAAAGAACCGACATAAATGGCGTAGCCGCCTTTACCGCCCATATCTTTTGCCAGCTCATCGACGTTAGCCTGGGCGTATTTTTCGCTGTCGATGGTTTCAATATCCCACTGGCCGATCTGCTGATCCGGCGATTCATGGGTCAGTACCACGATGCCTTTGTCGCGCGCTTTTTTCAGCACCGGCTCCAGCACCTTCGCATCGTTTGGCACCACGATAATGGCGTTAACGTTTTTGGCGATCAGATCTTCAATGACCTTCACCTGCTGGGCAGGATCGGGCGTGGAAGGTCCGGTCTGATACGCGTTCACATTGAGTTTTTTAGCGGCGTCGTTCACGCCGGTTTCCATACGGTTAAACCAGGGAATGCCGGTGACTTTGGCAACCACGGCAATTTCATACTTCTCCGCTGCCGTCACGTTAGCGGACAACATGCTGACAGAAACCACGGCTGCACTGAGTAAGGCTAATTTGAATTTCATAGTTTTACCTTTTGTAGGGTACGGGCATGTCACGCACAGAGGTTAGCAATGAAGGGAAGAGGGAATGAATCGCAGATTTTTTAAATGTGATGGCTGCCCATTTTTGTTATTTTTTAGATCTAATTTGGTTAAATTTAAGTTAATAAATAACTATATCATTACAATTGGCAGGGGTTATTTTGTTAAATAAAGTGTTAAATGAAACTACTTGTTAACATTTATTTATCAATTATGGTAACTGAGCAGGGTTTTTTGCCGGTTATATGCGCACTCGCCCTCAGGAATGTTTCAAATTTGTGAGCTGAAACGATAAGCCAGCAGCCGTGTGATTTTTGCCGACGATGTTAATGGTCTGTTAAAACTGTGGCTTGTGTTTAGCGCCATTTATCGCCAGACTGTCGCCACCATTCAGGAGGAAATCATGGTTCTGCATTCCACGCGCTGGCTGGCGCTCGGCTACTTCACCTATTTTTTTAGCTATGGCATCTTTCTGCCTTTCTGGAGCGTCTGGCTCAAGGGCATCGGTTTAACGCCGCAAACCATCGGTATTTTGCTTGGCGCAGGCCTGGTGGCGCGTTTTCTGGGCAGTCTGCTGATCGCCCCACGCGTTAGCGATCCTTCCCGTCTTATTACCGCCCTGCGGGTACTGGCGCTGCTTACGTTGCTCTTTGCGCTGGCGTTCTGGGCCGGGCATACCGTCGCCTGGCTGATGGTGGTAATGATCGGCTTTAACCTGTTTTTCTCACCGCTGGTGCCGCTGACGGATGCGCTCGCCAATACCTGGCAAAAGCAGATCACCATGGATTATGGTCGGGTGCGGGTATGGGGCTCCATTGCCTTTGTAATTGGCTCCGCGGTTACCGGCAAGCTGGTGAGTCTGTATGACCACCAGGCGATTCTGGCGATGCTCACGCTGGGCCTGATTTCCATGCTGCTGGGAATGCTGCTGCGTCCGTCGGTGCTGCCGCAGGGACAGAGCCGCCAGCAGGAAGCCGCCGGTTGGCCCGCGTGGAAAAGCCTGATCCGGCAGAGCTGGCGTTTTCTGGCTTGCGTGTCGCTGTTACAGGGCGCGCATGCGGCCTATTACGGCTTCAGCGCTATCTACTGGCAGGAGGCGGGCTATTCCGCATCGACGGTGGGCTATCTGTGGTCGCTGGGCGTGGTGGCCGAAGTGGTGGTCTTTACTCTCAGTCATAAGCTGTTCCGCCGCTGGAGCGCCCGAGATCTGCTGTTGCTGTCGGCGGTATGCGGGGTGGTGCGCTGGGGGCTGATGGGCTGGACGACGGCGCTGCCGGGGCTGGTGCTGATCCAGATCCTGCACTGCGGCACCTTTACCGTCTGTCATCTGGCGGCCATGCGCTATATCGCCGCCCGTCAGGGTGCCGACGTCATCCGCTTGCAGGCAGTTTACTCCGCCGTCGCCATGGGCGGCAGCATCGCAGTGATGACGGTCTTCGCCGGTTTCCTGTTCCAGCATCTGCACCAGGGCGTCTTCTGGGTGATGGCGCTGGTGGCGTTACCGGCAATGGTGCTGCGTCCACGGGTGAGCGCCCAGGTCAACCCTCAAGCATAACGCGGATATGGCCTTGCTGCTGCTCGCTTAACGATCCGGTGGCATGGATCAGCGGCGCGGAAAACAGCGGCAGGGCCGTGGCGTAAGGGGTGACAATCAACGCCACTTCCCGCGGCGCGCCCTCGTTCTGAAACGTCTGCAAGCTCTGGTGTTTGATATTCAACGGCAGCAGCGTCAACTCCCGCAGCTGGCGCTCAATTTCCTCTTCGCGCGCCGGATCGTTACCGGTGAGGATCAGCACCTGTTTTTCATGCAGATCGCTCTCCTGCATCAGCCACGCGCCAAAAATTACCGCCACCAGCCCGGTCTCTTCCGGGCTAAAGCGCAGCCCATACTCACGCTCCATACCCGCCATTACTTCCTGGGTGGTACGCATCAGACGCGGATAGAGGCGATGCATCTCTTCGGGCAGCGTGTCATCAATGCCGATACCAAACAGACTGCGATCCAGCGCCTGCGCCAGATGAATATAGAGCTGGTCTGCGAGACCCTGTTCATCGCTGAAGCGCATCCCGGAAAGCGCATGAAAACGGCCAATCATCTGATTCACTGCCCGCCGTAGCCGCAAATCCTGCTGATGCCCGTCGCGCAGCGGATCCGGTATACGCAGCATCATAAACATCACGGCCAGGAAGAGGTGTTCACTGTCGTGGGGCATCTTCGCCACCCGGCGCTGCCAGTGACGCACGATGTCCTGCGCAGCGCGATACTCTGCGCGGCTTTGCGCCCAGGCCTGCTGGACGGGATTGAATTCGGGGGTAAAGCCAAGTTGATGTTGCAGCAGGCAGTACTGCAAATAGAGCCGCAAAAACTGCACGTCACGGCACTCAAACTGGCGCTGCAAATTCCGCGCGCAGAGATTGATCAGCGCCTGAAGATTCGTATCGTCATACAGCGGGCGGGCGATTTCATTCTGTTTAAGCGCGGTTTTTAAGGCCGGGGTAAAATGCGCGCTGATAAAGTCGGGGGACAGGCGCAGCGCGCGCCGCAGCCAGTGCACCAGACACAACCGCTGATCCAGAATGCTGCCCTCAATGCGATAACAGCCATCCGGCTGCGTGACGATATTCAGCCGATGATAACGCTGGATCTCAAGACCCGTGTCGGCTATATCTTGCCGGGTGACTGCGCCATCCACACCGTTCAGTTCGCCAAGGCTTTCGGGCGTCAGTGCGTGTCCGGGCAACGACAGCATCAAAAAAGCATGGCAGCGACGCTGTGGGCTGGAGAGGACAGATGGAGGGGTCATCACGAGGGTCATCTGCGTTGGCTCCAGTTAGGGGTTTTGTTAAGAATAGCTAAAGGATGCACCGGCGAAAGCGTAAGCGGGGAGCTTTCCCTCAGGATTGCCGGGGAACATCACAGAATTTTTCACGTAAGGAACACATGCAAACAGTTAAACAATGCGTCGGTGCGCTCTTTCTCGCGCTTTTATCGCTGCCCGCGCTGGCCCATCCTCACAGCTTTATCAGCCTGCAAACGGCGCTGGTGGCGGATCACGGTCAGCTTACCGGGCTGCAAATGCGCTGGACGATAGATGAGATCACTTCAGCGGATCTGTTGTATGACGCGAAGGATGCAAAGCCGGGGGATGAGATCTGGAAAAAACTCGCCGCCGAAGTGATGGCCAACGTGTTAGGCCAGCACTATTTCACTGAATTCTGGCATAACGGGCAGAAGGTGAAGTTTCTGAACCGGCCAACCCAGTACGGCATGGAGCGACAAGCGCATCAGGCGGTACTGACGTTTGTCCTGCCGCTGGCTGAACCGCAGCCGCTCGCCGGGCAGACCTATACTTTTTCCACGTTCGATCCCACCTATTACGTGGACATGAGCTACGCCCGCGATCAGGACGTGACGCTGCCCGCGGCGCTGCAAAAAAGCTGTCAGTTGCAGGTTCATACCCCGACGCCGGGGGAGGAGACGCTGAAGTTTGCCCAGTCGCTGGATAAAGAAGACGCGCCGCCGGAAGACATGGCGCTCGGACAACAATTCGCTCAAACGGTGACGCTCACATGTCAGTAATCGGCCAGTCGATAAAAACCCAACGACGCTGGACGGCGCTCTGGCCGCTGGCGTTGTTTATTGTGGTGGCCACGGTGGGCGGCATTCTGCTATGGCAGCACTGGTCATCGATCCTCTATGAAAGCATTGGCTGGCAGCGGGACGTCAACAGGCGCATGAGCGGGCTGCTAAAAGCCGTGGCGGATAATCCCGGCAGGGCGGGCGGCTCACTGCTGGCCTTCAGTTTTCTGTATGGCGTGCTGCATGCGCTGGGGCCGGGGCATGGCAAAGTGGTGATCGCCACCTGGCTTGCCACCCATCCCTCAAAGCTGCGATCCAGTATCGCGCTGACGCTGGCGTCTTCTTTATTACAGGGCGTGGTGGCGATTGCGCTGGTGGTGGTCGTGCTGACGCTGCTTGAGCTTCCCGCAAGGCAACTGCATCTCACCGGGGCCTGGCTTGAGAAAGCCAGCTATGCGCTGGTCGGGATGCTGGGTGTGTTGCTATGCGTCCGGGCGCTGAAAACGCTACGCCGGTTACTCCGGCGACCGACGTTTAAGGCATTCACGCCGCACCATGTCCATCACAAACACTGCGGTTGCGGGCATCAGCATGTGCCGACCCAGGATCAGTTACAGAGCGGCGATGACTGGCGCGCACGGCTGATGATTGTGCTGTCGATGGGGATGCGTCCCTGTTCAGGCGCGCTGATGGTGCTGCTGTTCAGTAAGGTGATTGGCGTGTTTGGCTGGGGAATGGCGTCGGCGCTGGCGATGGCGGCAGGTACATCGCTGACCATTACCTCACTGGCGCTGCTGGTGCACAGTTTTCGTCAGTTAGCGGTGAAGCTTGGCGGCAATAAAGCGCCGGTATTGTGGCGGCAGATCGGCTGGACCACGCTGGCGCTGGCCGGTGGGGCAGTGCTGGTGATGGCGGCAATGGTGATGTGGATGAGCGCGGCTGCGCCAGTGCAGGGATTAAGGCCGTTTTGATCTCGCCGGATGGCGCTGCGCTTATCCGGCCTACAACACACGCAGGCAGGTAAACGTAAGGCCATCCGGCAAACTGCTTGTTCCGTAGGCCCGGTAAGCGAAGCGCCACCGGGCAGAACCAGACGAATTAGCGCTTCAGCGCATCGCTCAGTTCGTCACGCATGTTCGCCAGCATGGCTTTCACGACGCGCGGGTTACCTGCAACGATGTTGCCGGTATGCATATAGTTATGGTTGCCGGTAAAATCACACACCAGGCCGCCTGCTTCACGCACCAGCAGCTCACCCGCGGCGAAATCCCACGGCTTCAGGCCAATCTCAAAGAAACCATCCACGCGACCAGCGGCAACATAGGCCAGATCCAGCGCCGCAGAGCCGGTGCGACGGAAGTCAGCGCACTCGGTGAACAGCTTGCCGATCACATTGATATAGGATTTGGAATGTTGTTTGGCTTTGAACGGGAAACCGGTCGCCAGAATGGTGCCATCCAGGTCGCGAGCGGTGCTGCCGCGCAGACGGTAGCCGTTCAGCTGTGCGCCCTGACCACGTGAGGAAGTGAACAGTTCGTTACGCATCGGATCGTAAACCACAGCGACTTCAGTACGGCCTTTAATGCGTACTGCGATAGATACCGCGAAGTGCGGCAGACGTTTGATGAAGTTGGTGGTGCCATCCAGTGGATCGATAACCCATTGTACATCCTGATCTTCGCCAACATGCTCACCGCTTTCTTCGGTGATGATGGTGTGTTGCGGGTAAGATTTGCGAATGGTTTCAATAATCACTGCTTCAGCAGCTTTATCAACGTTAGTCACAAAATCATTGCTGCCTTTCTGGCTCGCTTCGACAGAGTCAGGAGTTTCGTAGTGTTTGGCAATTAAATTACCCGCCTTGCGCGCTGCGCGCACGGCGATGTTCAGCATCGGATGCATTGGTCTCTCTCACTGGATGTTAAAGAACGGGGGAAAACGGCGCAGAGTATAGCAGCGAGTTCGGTATATGTCTTCGGTTTATGATAATATGCGTGAATAATCTTTAGCCGTAGAAAAATTATGCTGCAAAATATTCGTATCGTACTGGTAGAAACCTCTCATACCGGCAACATGGGTTCGGTCGCCCGCGCCATGAAAACCATGGGCCTGACCAATCTCTGGCTGGTGAATCCGCTGGTAAAACCTGACTCCCAGGCCATTGCGCTGGCAGCAGGGGCCAGCGATGTGATCGGCAATGCCAATATTGTCGACACGCTCGATGAAGCGCTGGCCGGCTGTAGCCTGGTGGTGGGCACCAGCGCCCGCTCGCGCACGCTGCCGTGGCCGATGCTGGATCCGCGTGAATGCGGTCTGAAAAGCGTCAGCGAAGGGCAACATGCGCCGGTTGCGCTGGTGTTTGGCCGTGAACGCGTCGGGCTGACTAACGAAGAATTACAGAAGTGTCACTATCATGTGGCCATTGCGGCGAACCCGGAATACAGCTCGCTGAACCTGGCGATGGCGGTGCAGGTTATCGCTTATGAAGTCCGCATGGCGTGGCTGGCTACCCAGGAAAGCGACGACGCGCAGCCGGAAGAAGAGACGCCGTATCCGCTGGTGGACGATCTGGAGCGTTTTTACGGTCATCTGGAACAGACGCTGCTGACCACCGGCTTTATCCGCGAGAACCATCCGGGGCAGGTGATGAATAAGCTGCGTCGCCTGTTTACCCGTGCTCGTCCGGAAACCCAGGAACTGAATATTCTGCGCGGCATGCTGGCGTCGATTATTGAGCTGAAGAATAAAGAGAAATAAAGTTCCAGGGCGGGTAAGGCGCTTGCCCGCCATCCGGCATCCAGCGTGATTAAATTTACGGAAGTCCATACGGCACAGAAGGTTAAATACCTGACTAAAACAGTCAAGTAAATAGTTGACCATTTTAGTCGGGAATGTCAGACTTGCGCCTGCTATGCAACACTACATATTTTAATAACAACCCCGGGCAGGGGCGCGTTTGAGGTTAAGTAAGACATGAGATTAACATCTAAAGGCCGTTATGCCGTTACCGCAATGCTGGACGTTGCACTCAACTCCGAAGCTGGCCCGGTTCCGTTGGCAGATATTTCTGAACGTCAGGGTATTTCCCTTTCTTACCTGGAACAACTGTTCTCCCGTCTGCGCAAAAATGGCCTCGTTGCCAGCGTACGCGGTCCAGGTGGCGGCTACCTGTTAGGCAAAGATGCCAACAGCATTGCCGTCGGCGAAGTGATCAGCGCCGTTGACGAATCCGTAGACGCTACCCGTTGTCAGGGTAAAGGCGGCTGCCAGGGCGGCGATAAATGCCTGACCCATGCGCTGTGGCGCGATCTGAGCGACCGTCTGACCGGCTTTTTAAACAATATTACGCTGGGCGAACTGGTGAATAATCAGGAAGTGATGGACGTCGCCGATCGTCAGCACAGCCAGGATTCACAACGTAACACCCGCCCGCAGGACGCTATCGACGTTAAACTGCGCGCCTAGTTATCCGACTCGATTCGGATAATACATAAAAAATAGAGAATTTCTGAATCAGGCCGGGACACTGCGTTTCGCCCCTTCGGTCGTACATCCAGCCGATTGCCTGATTCCTTGCATTAGAGTGATGTACGGAGCTTAAAAGCAATGAAATTACCAATTTATCTCGACTACTCCGCAACCACGCCGGTGGACCCGCGTGTTGCCGAGAAAATGATGCAGTTTCTGACCATGGACGGGACCTTTGGTAACCCGGCCTCCCGCTCCCACCGTTTCGGCTGGCAGGCGGAAGAAGCTGTTGATATCGCCCGTAACCAGATCGCTGAACTGGTTGGCGCAGACCCGCGTGAGATCGTCTTCACCTCGGGCGCCACAGAATCCGATAACCTGGCGATTAAAGGTGCTGCTAACTTCTATCAGAAAAAAGGCAAGCACATCATCACCAGCAAAACCGAACACAAAGCGGTTCTCGACACCTGTCGTCAGCTGGAGCGTGAAGGGTTTGAAGTGACTTACCTCGCCCCGCAACGCAACGGCATCATCGACCTGAAAGAACTTGAAGCGGCGATGCGTCCTGACACTATCCTCGTGTCCATCATGCACGTGAACAACGAAATCGGCGTGGTGCAGGATATTGCGACCATCGGCGAACTGTGCCGTTCGCGTGGCATTATCTTCCACGTGGATGCGACCCAGAGCGTGGGTAAAATCCCGGTCGATCTGAGCCAGCTGAAAGTTGACCTGATGTCCTTCTCAGCGCACAAAATCTACGGTCCGAAAGGCATTGGCGCGCTGTATGTGCGTCGTAAGCCACGTATCCGTATCGAATCCCAGATCCACGGCGGCGGTCACGAGCGCGGTATGCGTTCTGGTACCCTGCCGGTGCATCAGATTGTCGGCATGGGTGAAGCCTATCGTATCGCCAAAGAAGAGATGGAAACCGAGATGGCGCGTCTGCGCGTCCTGCGTAACCGTCTGTGGGATGGCGTGAAGGATATGGAAGAAGTCTATCTGAACGGCGATCTGGAGCAGGGCGCACCGAACATTCTCAACGTCAGCTTTAACTACGTTGAAGGCGAATCGCTGATCATGGCGCTGAAAGACCTGGCCGTGTCTTCGGGTTCCGCCTGTACCTCTGCAAGCCTTGAGCCATCCTACGTGCTGCGCGCGCTGGGCATGACTGATGAGCTGGCACACAGTTCAATCCGTTTCTCGCTGGGTCGTTTTACGACTGAAGAAGAGATCGACTACACCATCGCCCTGGTGCGTAAGTCCATTGGCCGTCTGCGTGACCTTTCTCCGCTGTGGGAAATGTTCAAGCAGGGCGTGGATCTCACCACCATCGAATGGTCACATCATTAATCGGTTTCGGCATCAGGAGAATATAAAATGGCTTATAGCGAAAAAGTAATCGATCACTACGAAAACCCGCGTAACGTTGGCTCTTTCGACAACAGTGATGACAGCGTTGGCAGCGGCATGGTGGGTGCACCGGCCTGTGGCGACGTTATGAAACTGCAAATCAAAGTGAACAACGACGGCATCATCGAAGATGCGCGTTTTAAAACCTACGGCTGTGGCTCTGCTATCGCCTCCAGCTCGCTGGTCACCGAATGGGTGAAAGGTAAATCACTGGACGAAGCGCAGGCGATCAAAAATACCGATATCGCTGACGAGCTTGAACTGCCGCCAGTGAAGATCCACTGCTCTATCCTGGCAGAAGATGCGATTAAAGCCGCGATTGCGGATTACAAAAGCAAACGTGAAGCCAAATAGTTGAGGTTTGTATGTCGATTACCCTTAGCGACAGTGCTGCCGCGCGCGTAAATTCCTTCCTGGCCAACCGTGGAAAAGGGTTTGGTCTGCGTCTGGGTGTCAGAACCTCTGGTTGTTCTGGCATGGCGTATGTACTGGAGTTTGTTGACGAACCGGCGGCTGAAGATACCGTTTTCGAAGACAAGGGCGTGAAAGTCGTGGTCGACGGCAAAAGCCTGCAATTCCTCGACGGCACTCAGCTGGACTTCGTAAAAGAAGGCCTGAATGAAGGGTTTAAATTCACTAACCCTAACGTTAAAGATGAGTGTGGTTGCGGCGAAAGCTTCAACGTTTAATCGTGCCTGAACCAACAAACCCCACCTCAGTCCGCTGTGTGTGGGGTTTGCTTTAACTGATCAACCCCGGAATGGTTATGGACTACTTTACCCTCTTTGGGTTGCCCGCCGGTTATCACCTCGATATCCAGGCCATGACAGCTCGTTTTCAGGATCTGCAACGTCAGTATCATCCTGACCGGTTTGCCAGCGGCACCCCAGCCGAACAGCTTGCCGCGGTACAACACTCCGCCACGATCAACCAGGCATGGCAAACGCTGCGCAACCCCTTAACGCGCGCCGAATATTTGCTCTCGCTGCATGGTTTTGATTTATCCTCCGAGCAGCATACCGTACGCGATACGGCGTTCCTGATGGAACAGCTGGAGCTGCGCGAAGAACTGGACGAGATCGAGCAGGCAAAAGATCTCGACCGGCTCGACGCCTTCCAGACACGTATTGCCGCGATGTATAACGCCCGTCAGCAGCAAATGATCGAACAGTTAGACACGGCGTCCTGGGACGCGGCTGCCGATGCTGTGCGCAAATTGCGTTTTCTCGATAAACTACGCAGCACGACAGAACAACTCGAAGAAAAGCTGCAAGATTTCTAATTTCGGAAGCTAACATGGCCTTATTACAAATTAGTGAGCCTGGCATGAGTGCTGCACCGCATCAGCGTCGGCTGGCGGCAGGCATTGACTTAGGCACCACCAATTCGCTGGTGGCTACCGTGCGTAGCGGCCAGGCAGAAACGCTGACCGACAGCGAAGGGCGTCATCTGCTGCCCTCGGTCGTGCATTATCAGCAGAACAGCCACTCAGTGGGTTACGACGCCCGTGACAACGCCGCGCGCGATCCGGTGAATACCATCAGCTCGGTAAAACGCCTGATGGGCCGCTCGCTGGCGGATATTCAGGCCCGCTACCCGCATCTGCCATGGCAGTTGCAGGCCAGTGAAAACGGTCTGCCGATGATCGCCACCCCGGCTGGCTTGCTGAATCCGGTGCGTGTGTCTGCCGATATTCTTACCGCACTGGCCGCTCGCGCCAAAGACGCGCTGGCGGGCGAACTCGACGGCGTGGTGATCACCGTACCCGCCTACTTTGATGACGCCCAGCGTCAGGGCACTAAAGACGCGGCGCGTCTTGCCGGACTGCACGTGCTGCGCCTGCTCAACGAGCCGACCGCGGCGGCCATCGCTTACGGTCTGGATTCCGGCACCGAAGGCGTGATCGCAGTCTACGATCTGGGCGGCGGCACCTTTGATATTTCCGTGTTGCGCCTGAGCCGTGGCGTGTTTGAAGTGCTGGCCACCGGCGGCGACTCCGCGCTGGGCGGCGATGATTTCGACCACCTGCTCGCGGATCATATCCGTGAACGGGCGGGCCTGCGCGATCGCAGCGATAACCATCAGCAGCGCGAACTGCTGGATGCGGCCATCGCGGCGAAAATCGCCTTAAGCGATGCCGACAGCGTTGAGGTTAACGTGGCTGGCTGGCAGGGCACCGTTACCCGCGAGCAGTTCGATGCGCTGATTGCGCCGCTGGTAAAACGCACGCTGCTCTCCTGCCGTCGCGCGCTGAAAGACGCGGGTGTTGAGGCCAGTGAGGTGCTGGAAGTGGTGATGGTGGGCGGTTCGACCCGCGTACCGCTGGTGCGCGAGCGCGTCGGCGACTTCTTTGGCCGCACGCCGCTAACCTCGATCGATCCCGATCGTGTGGTCGCCATTGGCGCTGCGATCCAGGCTGATATTCTGGTGGGCAACAAGCCGGACAGCGAAATGCTGCTGCTGGATGTCATCCCGCTCTCCCTCGGTCTTGAAACCATGGGCGGACTGGTGGAGAAAGTGATCCCGCGTAACACCACCATTCCGGTGGCGCGCGCGCAGGAATTCACCACCTTCAAAGACGGGCAAACCGCGATGTCGATCCACGTGATGCAGGGCGAGCGCGAGCTGGTGCAGGATTGCCGTTCGCTGGCCCGCTTTGCACTGCGCGGTCTGCCGGCGATGCCGGCGGGCGGGGCGCACATTCGCGTCACTTTCCAGGTGGATGCCGACGGTCTGCTTTCCGTCACCGCCATGGAGAAATCCACCGGCGTTGAAGCGTCTATCCAGGTGAAACCGTCCTATGGGCTGACCGACAGCGAAATCGCCACCATGATCCAGGATTCCATGAGCTTTGCCGAACAGGACGTGAAAGCGCGTATGCTGGCGGAGCAAAAAGTGGAAGCGGCGCGCGTGCTGGAAAGCCTGCAAAGCGCGCTGGCTGCCGATGCCGCGCTGTTAAGCGCCGCAGAGCGTCAGGCCATTGACGAGGCTGCCGCGCATCTGCGCGCGATGGCGGAAGGCGATGACACCGACGCAATAGAACAAGCCATTAAAAATACAGACAAACAAACCCAGGAATTTGCCGCTCGCCGCATGGACCAGTCGGTCCGTAGCGCGCTGAAAGGCCATTCCGTAGACGAGGTTTAACATGCCTAAGATTGTTTTTCTGCCTCATCAGGACCTCTGTCCGGATGGCGCAGTTCTGGAAGCGAAAACCGGTGAAACCATTCTCGACGTCGCGCTGCGCAACGGTATCGAGATTGAACACGCCTGCGAAAAATCCTGCGCCTGCACCACCTGTCACTGCGTGGTGCGTGAAGGTTTTGACTCGCTGACCGAAAGCACGGAAGACGAAGACGATATGCTGGACAAAGCCTGGGGGCTGGAGCCGGAAAGCCGTTTAAGCTGCCAGGCTCGTGTCGCCGATGAAGATCTGGTGGTCGAGATGCCGCGCTACACCATCAACCACGCGCGGGAGCATTAATATGGGCCTCAAGTGGACCGACAGCCGCGAAATCGGCGAGGCGCTGTACGACAGCCGTCCGGATCTGGATCCGAAAACCGTTCGCTTCACTGACCTGCATCAGTGGATCTGTGAACTGGAAGACTTTGATGACGACCCAAACGCATCCAATGAAAAAATTCTGGAAGCGATTCTGCTAGTCTGGTTAGATGAAGCAGAATAATTTCCACGTCATGTTTCACGTTGCCGGTGCGTTGCCTTCGCTCGCTCACCCCTGTCACATAGTTATCTATGTTCCAGGGGATTCTCTTGCTTGCCGCCTTCCTGCAACGCGAAACATTTAGTGGAAAACGGGCTGCCTACGGGCGGCCCTTTTAACATACAGGCCAGCAAGGATAAAAAAATGACAACTGAAGCCATGAACATCACGTTATCCACCGCGCCTGCCGATGCGCGCTGGGGCGAAAAAGCGACCTACAGCATCGATGCTGAAGGCATTACGTTGCATCTTAACGGCAAAGACGATTTAGGTTTGATCCAGCGTGCCGCGCGGAAAATCGACGGCCTGGGCATTAAACACGTCGCGCTGGCTGGCGAAGGCTGGGACGTGGATCGCAGCTGGGCCTTCTGGCAGGGTTATAAAGGGCCAAAAGGCAGCCGTAAAGTCGAGTGGGCCAGCCTGCCGGAAGCCGAACAGAAAGAGCTCGACAGCCGCCGTAAAATTATCGACTGGGTGCGCGACACCATTAACGCCCCCGCCGAAGAGTTAGGCCCCGAGCAACTGGCCGAGCGCGCGGTCGATCTGCTGAGCGATGTCGCCGGTGATAAGGTCAGCTATCGCATCACCAAAGGCGAAGATCTGCGCGAGCAAGATTACATGGGGATCTATACCGTGGGTCGCGGCTCTGAGCGCACGCCGGTACTGCTGGCGCTGGACTACAACCCGACCGGCGACAAAGACGCGCCAGTGTTCGCCTGCCTCGTCGGCAAAGGCGTGACCTTTGACTCTGGTGGCTACAGCATCAAGCAAAGTGCCTTTATGGACTCCATGAAGTCCGACATGGGCGGCGCGGCCACCATCACCGGTGCCCTGGCTTTTGCCATCACCCGTGGGCTGAACAAGCGTGTAAAACTCTATCTCTGCTGCGCCGACAACCTGATCAGCGGCAACGCCTTCAAGCTGGGCGACATTATCCGTTACCGTAACGGCAAAACCGTTGAGATCATGAACACCGATGCGGAAGGCCGCCTGGTACTGGCGGACGGCTTGATCAACGCCGACAAGCAAAAACCGCAGATGATCATCGACGCCGCCACGCTGACCGGCGCGGCGAAAACCGCACTGGGTAACGACTATCACGCGCTGTTGAGCTTTGACGACGAGCTGGCTAACCGTCTGCTGGCGAGTGCCGCGGCGGAAAACGAACCGTTCTGGCGTCTGCCGCTGGCGGAGATCCATCGCAGCCAGCTACCGTCGAACTTCGCCGAACTTAACAACACCGCCAGCGCTGCCTTCCCGGCAGGGGCCAGCACCGCGGCAGGTTTCCTGTCCCACTTTGTGGAAAACTACAAACAGGGCTGGCTGCACATCGACTGCTCCGCAACCTATCGTAAAGCGGCGGTTGAGCAGTGGTCCGCAGGCGCAACCGGTCTGGGTGTGCGTGCGATCGCCAACCTGTTGACGGCGGAATAAGCATGTCGGAAACGAAAAACGAACTCGAAACCCTGCTTGAGCAGGCGGCTACGGAACCTGCACACCGCCCGGCATTTTTCCGGGCGCTGATGGCGGCGACCGTCTGGGTGCCGGGTACGGCCGCCGAAGGGGAGGCCGTGGTCGCAGACTCCGCGCTGGAGCTTCAGCACTGGGAAAAAGATGACGGCACCTCGGTGATCCCGTTCTTTACCTCACTGGAAGCATTACAGCAGGCAGTGAGCGACGAGCAGGCCTTCGTGGTGCTGCCGGTGAGCACCCTGTTCGAGATGACGCTTGGCGAGACCCTGTTCCTGAACGCTAAACTGCCGACCGGAAAAGAGTTCACACCGCGTGAAATCAGCCATCTGGTGGGCGGTGAAGAAAATCCGCTCAGCCAGCAGGAAGTGCTGGAGGGCGGCACCTCGCTGCTGCTGTCAGAAGTGGCAGAACCGCCCGCGCAGATGATCGACTCGCTGACGACGCTGTTTAAAACCCTGAAGACGGTGAAGCGGGCCTGGCTGTGCTCCATCAAGGAAGGGGCGGACGCACCGGCGAATTTGCTGATTGGCATTGAAGCGGAAGGCGACATCGAAACGGTGATCCAGACTACCGGCAGCGTCGCCACCGACACGCTGCCTGGGGATGAACCCATTGATATCTGTCAGGTAGTGGAAGGCGATAAGGGCATCAGCCACTTTATGATGGCGCATATCACGCCGTTTTATGAAAAGCGCTGGGGCAGCTTCCTGCGCGACTTCAAACAAAACCGCATCATCTGATCACCACCACAGGCCGGATAGGGCGTTTACGCTGCTATCCGGCATACTGTCACCCGATCTTCGTAGGCCGGATAAGGCGTTTAGGTCGCTATCCGGCACATAGTTACCCGGACTTTGTAGGCCGGATAAGGC
Source organism: Enterobacter kobei (assembly GCF_018323985.1). GTDB lineage: Bacteria > Pseudomonadota > Gammaproteobacteria > Enterobacterales > Enterobacteriaceae > Enterobacter_D > Enterobacter_D kobei_A. The sequence continues at coordinate 1,261,989 of NZ_AP024590.1, forward strand.
GTTTACGCCGCCATCCGGCACAGGCTCACCCGGTCGCCTCCAGCAGCAACAAATCCATCAACAGCACCAGATTCGATTCAAATGACGTCACGCCAGCAGCTTCAGCATCGTAGTGCACCGCTTCGTCATACAGCGGAAAATGCAGATCTGCCATCCCCGCCAGGCTATTCGCCGAAGCGCGGGTGAAAGCTACCACCGTCATACCGACATTCGCGGCAATGGTGGCTTTATCCAGTACCTGCTCCGTTTCACCGCTGCGCGACACGGCAATAAACACTTCATAGCGTGCCGCATTGCTGAGAAAAATATTGCGGCTGTCACCTGGCCCGGAAATAAATGCCGTCTTGCCCAGCACCTGTAGCTTCTTGGTCAGGTATTCAGCAAACAGATAGGAAAACCCGGCTCCGTAGAGAAAAAAGCGCTCTTTTTCCCGCAGCAGCGATGCGAACCTGCGGCGTTTCTCCTCCGTCACCCAGCGAAAAGTGTGCTGATAGTTGCTGATGAACTGGCTGAACAGCGCAGGAAGATCTGCGCTCAGACCCGGCTCCACGCCGATATGGGGCGTGTCGGACAGCAACTGCTTACAGTGCCAGATCAGCTCGCTGTAGCCGCTGAAACCGAGCTTGCGGCATAAACGCATAATGGTGGCGGTGGAAACATAGGTCGCCTGTGCTAAATCACGCACGGTCATTTTCCCCACCTGCAGCGGGTGCGCCGTCAGGTGGGCCAGCACGCGGTACTCCGCCCGCGTCAGCGATTTGCTGTGCGTCAGCAAAGGTGCCAGTCGGTTATCCATATCCGTGATTATCCTTGTTCAGACAGGTTCAACGGGCAAATCATCCCGCGCGCCCCATTCACTCCATGAGCCGTCATACAGTTTGACATCGTCAGCGCCAAGCGTGGTCAGCGCCAGGATCACCACCGCCGCCGTCACGCCGGAGCCGCAGCTGGCGATGATGGGTCTGGTGATATCCACACCCTGGCGTTCAAAAATTTCTTTTAATTCATCGGTGGTTTTCAGCTCGCCTTCCACCACCAGATCCGGCCAGGGCACGTTAAGTGCGCCGGGAATATGGCCGCGACGCAGACCGGGACGCGGCTCGTCGGCTTCGGCGTTAAAGCGCGCCGCCGGACGGGCATCCACCAGCTGCGCCGTGCGTTCGTGACTGACCAGCAGCACATCGGTAAGACGTTTGACACGAGCGGCATCGAAGGTCGCCTCGAAATCACTTTCCGGCAGCGTGACATCCCCCTCCTGCAGCGGCAGCCCTGCGCGTTGCCAGCCTGCCAGCCCGCCCGCCAGAATCGAGACGGTCTCAACGCCAAAGGCTTTCAGCATCCACCAGGCGCGCGGCGCGGAAAACAGATTGCCCTCATCGTATACCACCAGATGTTTATGGCCATCGACGCCCAGCTCGCGCATCGCTACCGCAAAGGCTTCGGCGCGCGGCAACATGTGCGGCAGGGGAGTGGTGTGATCGGAAAGGGCTTCGATATCAAAAAAAACCGCGCCCGGCAGATGCCCGGCGCGGTATTCAGCGTTCATATCCCGCAAATGCTCCTGTCCGGCAGGGGCCATACGGGCATCAATAATCTGGATTTCAGGATCATCACTGTGTTCGATGAGCCAGTCGGCTGCGACAAAATATGAGGTGGTCATGGTTATCTCCGTCAGCGTCTTTACCCGTCATACTTCAAGTTGCATGTGCGTTGGCTGCCTTCGTTCACCCCAGTCACTTACTTGTGTAAGCTCCTGGGGATTCGCTCAGTTGCCGCCTTCCTGCAACTCGAATTATTTAGGGTAGGTATTAACGGATTGTCGGTGTTTTTTCTCACACCGACAAGTTCACCATCGCTAAGTCGCGAGCAAGCTTCAGAAAATTACACGGATTCACCGTCACGCCAGGCTTTTTTCAGCTCCGGCCAGTAACCCTGATTCGCCTCGATCATGTCATCCAGTATGGCCTTCGCATGTTGCATGGTCGGCACGGTACGATTAAGGGTAAAGGCCTGTAGCGCTTTCTCGTAGCTGCCCTCAATGGTGGCCTCCACCAGCAACTGCTCTGATGCCAGCTGTTGCATTAACAGCGTCTGGTGGAATAACGGCACCGCGCCCATGCGTACCGGTTCTGGCCCCTGCGAGGTGATATAAGCTGGTACCTCGACCATCGCGTCATACGGCAGATTGGCAATCGCGCCTTTGTTTTCCACAATCACCAGATGGCGCTGACGCAGATCGAAGGCCAGTGAGCAGGCCACATCGACGATAAACGCACCGTGCACGCCGACATGAAAGGCATCGGGGAGAATACCGGTACGCTGGTACTCTTCGGCTGCGGCAAACAGTTTTTTCTCGCGCCCGTTCATCACTTCATTGGCGCGGGTGATGTTCGGATCCTGATGTTCAACGATCTGGTTTGGCATCAGGTAATACTGCAAATACGGGTTCGGCAGGTATTCCGGGAAGTGCTCCATAATCGGCTGGATATTGCGCCAGGTTTTCACCCACGACGGATCCGAATGCTGCGGATCGGTTTGCGCCGCATCTTCCGTCAGCAGGCCAAATTTTGCGATATGCCGACGCAGTTCCGGCAGGCGATCTTCGCCATCTACCAGTACGCGGGTAAACCAGCCAAAGTGGTTCAGACCAAAATAGTCGACCTCCAGTTTGTGGCGATCGACGCCGAGAATGGCACCCATATTACGCATGGCGGCGACGGGCATATCGCAGATGTTCAGTACCCGCGCATGAGGACGCAGACGGCGCACCCCTTCGGCCACGATAGCAGCCGGATTAGAGTAGTTGACGATCCACGCATCTTTGTGGGCATAGCGCTCGGCGAGGTCAATCAGCTCCACCATCGGCAAAATGGTACGCAGACCGTAGGCCAGTCCGCCAGGGCCGCAGGTTTCCTGACCCACCACGCCGTGACGCAGAGGGATTTTTTCATCCTGCTCGCGCATCTTGTACTGACCGACGCGCATCTGGGCGAAGACAAAGTGCGCACCGCTGAACGCCACTTCCGGATCGCTGGTAACGGTAAATTTAATGCTCTGGCTGTGGTCGCGGATCACTTTTTCCACCACCGGCGCGATGGTGTTCTGGCGCGTAGCGTCAATGTCGTAAACGCGGATCTCTGCCAGCGGAAAATCTTCCAGGCGCACCATCAGGCTTTTCACGATGCCAGGGGTATAGGTACTGCCGCCACCGGCGATAGCTAAAATAAAGGGAGGTTTAAACATGTTTGGCTCCTTTAGAGAAACGTCTCAACGGCTTCTCGCATTTTTTTGACATGCAGCCCGTAGACCACCTGAACGTTATTACCTTGTTTGATGATGCCTTTCGCACCGGTTGCCTTCAGGCGTGGCTCATCAATGATGTCGACATCTTTTACCGTCACCCGCAGACGGGTGTAGCAGTTGTCGACCACGTCGATATTGTCGCGACCGCCCAAGCCCAGCACGATGGCTTCGCCCAGTCCGCTGTTGTTACCTTTCGCCTGATATTCCTGCTTGCTGTACAGCCGCGTCTCCTGATCGTCCTCTTCACGTCCCGGCGTTTTCATATCAAAGCGGCGGATCAGGAAGCGGAAAATCACGAAGTAGAGGCAGAACATGATCAGCCCGACCAGGATATACATCGGCCAGTTAGACTTTTCGGTGCCAAGCGGCAGGTTATAGAGAATGAAATCAATGATGCCGTTCGCGCCGATAGCGTGAACGCCCAGCAGATAAAACAGCATCATGCCGATACCGGTAAGCACCGCATGCACCACAAACAGCAGTGGGGCGACGAACAGGAAAGAGAACTCGATAGGTTCAGTGACGCCCACCAGCAGGGAGGTTAACGCCGCCGGGATCAGAATGGCTTTCGCTGCCGCTTTACGTTCTGGCTTCGCGGTCATGTACATCGCCAGCGCCGCCGCAGGCAGGCCGAACATTTTGCTGATGCCGCGCGCATCCCAGACGACGGTACTGCTCAGCTGTTTCACCTCCGGACAGGCCATCTCCGCAAAGTAGATATTACGCGCGCCCTGGTACGTCTGGCCGCACACGTCTGCCGTGCCGCCCAGCTCGGTATACAGGAACGGGGTATAAACCAGATGATGCAGACCGGTAGGCACCAGAATGCGCTCAAGGAAGCCATAAATCGCTACGCCAATGGGGCCTGCGCCTTTGATCGCCAGCGCCAGCGTGCTGATCCCGTGCTGGGCGAAGGGCCAGAGTTCGCTCATGATGACGCCTAATACCATCGATACCGGCAGCATAATGATCGCCACAAAACAGTGGCCGGAGTAGATCGCCATCGCCCCGGCAAACTGCACGCCGGAATAACGGTTATAGAGATAGCCCGACAGCGCGCCGGTGAGGATCCCGGCAAACACGCCCATCTCCAGCACCTGCACGCCAAGCACCATGCTTTGACCGGCGGCCTTCATTTGATCGGCCGGGGCCAGCTCGCCCTGCATTTGCAGCGTGACGTTCATGGCGTTGATAAAGACGACAAAGGTGACGAGGCCAATCAGCGCGGCGTAGCCTTTATCCCGCGCCGCAAGTCCTACCGGGATCCCTACCGCAAAGACCAGCGCCAGGTTCACCAGCACCGAGACGGCAGACTTTGCGATCAGCTGTCCGATGTTCTGGATAAGCGGATGGCCGAGAAAAGGCACATAGTCGGCCAGATTCCCGTTACCGAACACATTGCCAAATGCGATAAACAGACCCACAATTGGCAGGATAAGTACCGGACCATAAAGCGATTTACCGAAATTCTGTAGGGCATTAACGGCTCTTTTCATAACGTATTCTCTTATATGAACCGCGCACAACGGTGCGAAGACAGGATAACGGTAGCAGTCGCAAGCGGTGCTTATCCAGCTATCTTATTGTTTTAAAAACAAATGACGCATAACGTAACATGTGACGTTATGCTCTGTGATCCACCTGACAATGGTGCATCAACAGGTGAAAGGCAATTTGCGAGGCGTCTTCCAGAGTCGGAATCTGACTTTGTATTTCAGCCACTCGCGCATAATAATCAGCGTACCGTCGCGTAACGGGCTTTTGGGGCAAGGGACACAGGATGAAACCGTTAAAATTAGCGGCGCTGTCAGTCGCATTACTGACAGCGCTCACCGTCGTGGGTTGTGATGACAACGATAAGCCGCAGGCTGCACCGGCCAAAGCGGCAACCACAGCAGAGGCAAAACCCACCGCGAAGCCTGATGCGGCGCAGCGGGAAAAGCTGGCGGCGCAAAGCAAGGATAAAGCGTTGACGCTTATCGACGCCTCGGAGGTGCAACTGGATGGTGCTGCCACTCTGGTGCTGACTTTCTCTGTTCCGCTCGATCCCGACCAGGATTTCGCGCAGAACGTCCATCTTGTTGATAAGAAAAATGGCAAGGTAGATGGAGCGTGGGAGCTGGCACCCAATCTGAAAGAGCTGCGTTTACGCCACCTGGAGCCGAACCGCGAGCTGGTGGTGTCCGTTGATCGCGGCCTGCTGGCGCTCAACAAAGCCACCTTCGGCACTGACTACGAGAAAACCCTCACCACCCGCGATATTCAGCCCAGCGTTGGTTTTGCCAGCCGTGGCTCGCTGCTGCCGGGTAAAGTCGTCGAAGGGCTGCCGGTGATGGCGCTCAATGTTAATAACGTCGACGTGAATTTTTACCGCGTGAAACCCGAGTCGCTGCCCGCTTTCGTCAGCCAGTGGGAGTACCGTAATTCGCTCTCTAACTGGGAGTCAGACGAACTGCTGAAAATGGCGGATCTGGTGTATACCGGGCGTTTTGACCTCAATCCGGCGCGCAACACCCGTGAAAAACTGCTGTTGCCGCTCAGCGAAATCAAGCCGTTGCAGCAGGCAGACGTCTACATCGCGGTGATGAATCAGGCCGGGCATTACACCTACAGCAATGCCGCCACGCTCTTTACGCTGAGCAACATCGGCGTTTCTGCGCACCGTTATCACAACCGGCTGGATGTCTTCACCCAGAGTCTTGAAAACGGCGGGGCGCAGCAGGGTATTGAAGTGATGCTGCTCAATGAGAAGGGCCAGACGCTGGCGCAATCATTAAGCGATGACAAGGGCCACGCGACGCTGGAGACTGACAAAGACGCCGCCCTGCTGCTGGCGCGCAAAGACGGCGAAACCACGCTGCTCGATCTTAAACTCCCGGCGCTGGATCTGGCGGAGTTCGACATCGCGGGCGCGCCTGGCTACAGCAAACAGTTCTTTATGTTTGGCCCGCGCGATCTCTATCGCCCTGGCGAAACCGTGATCCTTAATGGCCTGCTGCGTGATACCGACGGTAAACCGCTGGCCGCACAGCCGGTCAAACTCGAAGTGGTCAAGCCGGACGGCCAGGTGGTGCGTACGCTGGTGAGCCAGCCGCAGGACGGACTGTATCAGGTGAATTATGCGCTTGATGCAAACGCACAAACGGGCCTGTGGCACGTGCGTGCCAATACCGGCGACAACCAGTTGATCCAGTGGGACTTCCACGTCGAAGACTTTATGCCGGAGCGCATGGCGCTGGTGCTGGAAGGCAGTAAAACGCCGCTGGCGATGGCCGACACTGTCGACTTCGGCGTAACCGGTTACTACCTGTATGGCGCACCGGCGAACGGTAACACGCTACAGGGGCAGCTGTTCCTGCGTCCGCTTCGCGAGGCGGTAAAAGCGTTGCCGGGCTTCCAGTTCGGCAACATCGCGGAAGAGAACCTCTCCCGCAGCCTGGATGAAGTGCAGGCGACGCTGGATGAAAAAGGCCACGGCCAGGTCAGCGTGGAAAGCCAGTGGCAGGAAGCGCACTCTCCATTGCAGGTGATTTTACAGGCCAGCCTGCTGGAATCCGGTGGTCGTCCGGTAACCCGTCGCGCGGAACAGGCCATCTGGCCTGCAGAGGCGTTACCGGGTATCCGTCCGCAGTTTGCCGCCAAAGCGGTGTATGACTACCGTACCGACACTACCGTTAATCAGCCGATAGTGGATGAAAACAGCAATGCGGCCTTCGATATTGTTTACGTCAATGCGGAAGGCGTTAAACAGCCGGTTTCCGGTTTGCAGGTGCGTCTGATCCGCGAACGCCGCGACTACTTCTGGAACTGGTCCGAGAGTGAAGGCTGGCAGTCGCAGTTCGATCAAAAAGATCTGGTGGAAGGCGAGCAATCGCTGGATCTGCGCGCCGATGAAACGGGCAAGGTGACCTTCCCGGTGGAGTGGGGCTCCTATCGTCTCGAAGTGAAAGCGCCTGATGAGACGGTCAGCAGCGTGCGTTTCTGGGCGGGTTACAGCTGGCAGGATAACAGCGATGGCGCGGGCGCGGCACGTCCCGATCGCGTCACCATGAAACTTGATAAACCGGCCTATCAGCCTGGCGATACCATTAAGTTACATATTACGGCACCGGCCGCGGGTAAAGGCTATGCGATGGTCGAATCTGCCGAAGGCCCGCTGTGGTGGCAGGAGATCGATGTGCCTGCTGACGGTCTGGACCTCGACATCCCGGTGGATAAAGCCTGGAAACGTCACGATCTGTATCTGAGCACGCTGGTGGTGCGCCCGGGTGATAAATCCCGCTCAGCCACCCCGAAACGTGCGGTCGGGCTGCTGCATCTGCCGCTGGGTGATGAAAACCGCCGCCTGAGCATCGCGCTGGATAACCCGCCGAAAATGCGTCCGAATCAGGATCTGACGGTCAAAGTGAAGGCCACGGTGAAAAATGGCGTGGTACCGAAAAAGGTCAATGTTCTGCTTTCCGCCGTTGACAGCGGGGTGCTGAACATTACCGATTATGTTACGCCGGATCCGTGGAATGCCTTCTTTGGGCAGAAACGCTACGGTGCAGACATCTACGATATTTACGGACAGGTGATTGAAGGTCAGGGGCGGCTGGCCGCGCTGCGCTTTGGTGGTGACGGCGATGAGCTTAACCGCGGCGGAAAACCGCCGGTCAACCATGTGACCATTGTTGCTCAACAGGCGCAGCCGGTAACGCTGGATGAAAACGGCGAAGGCACTGTCTCGATGCCGATTGGTGATTTTAACGGCGAACTGCGGCTGATGGCGCAGGCCTGGACGGACGACGATTTTGGCAGCAGTGAAAATAAAATTGTCGTCGCCGCGCCGTTAATCGCCGAGCTGAATATGCCGCGCTTTATGGCGAGTGGTGATACCACGCGCCTGACGCTCGATCTCACTAACCTGACCGACAAACCGCAAACGCTGAATGTCTCCCTCAATACCAGCGGGCTGATTGGTCTGGAAGGCGCACAGCCGCAACCAGTGAAAATTGCCCCGGGCGCGCGCTTTACCCTGCACATTCCGGTGCGCGCGAAAGACGGCTTTGGTGACGGTGAAATCAGCGCGCAGATCGCTGGGCTGACGCTGCCGGGTGAAAACTTCCCGACGCAACAAAAACAGTGGAAGATTGGCGTGCGTCCGGCGTACCCGGCGCAGACGGTCAATACCGGTATGTTGCTCAATCCGGGGCAGAGCTGGAGCGCGCCGTCATCCAGCCTCAGCGGATTTGCGCCAACCACCCTGCAAGGTCAACTGTTGCTGAGCGGTAAGCCGCCGCTGAATCTGGCTCGCTACATTCAGGAACTGCGTGCCTATCCGTATGGCTGCCTGGAGCAAACCGCCAGCGGTCTGTTCCCGTCGCTCTATACCAATGCCGCACAGCTGAAGGCGCTGGGTATTGCCGGTGACAGCGATGAAAAACGTCGCGCGGCGGTGGATATCGGTATCGCCCGTCTGTTGCAGATGCAGCGTGACGATGGCGGCTTTGCCCTGTGGGATAAAAATGGCGCGGAAGAGTTCTGGCTGACCGCCTACGTGACCGACTTCCTGGTCCGTGCCGGACAGCAGGGTTACAGCGTACCGGCCGACGCACTCACTAATGCCAATACCCGTCTTCTGCGCTATTTGCAGGATCCGGGCGTGATTGCCGTGCGCTACAGCGAAGACAGCGAGGCCAGCAAATTTGCCGTTCAGGCCTATGCCGGTCTGGTGCTGGCGCGTCAGCAAAAAGCTCCGCTCGGCGCACTGCGCGAGATCTGGCAGCATCACGATAAGGCTAATTCCGGCCTGCCGTTAATGCAGTTGGGCGTCGCGCTGAAGCTGATGGGTGATGAAGCCCGCAGCGGTCAGGCGTTTAAACTGGCGCTCACTACTCCGCGCAAAGGGGGCGATCGCTGGACGGGAGATTACGGCAGCGCGCTGCGTGATAACGCTCTGATGCTGGCGCTGTTGCAGGAAAACAATCTGCTTAACGACGCGCAGAATCAATTGCTGATGACCCTGTCTGAACAGGCTTACGGTCAGCGCTGGCTCTCCACTCAGGAGAGTAATGCGCTGTTCCTGGCGGGCAAATCCCTTCAGGATCTGCCGGGTACCTGGCAGGCACAAACCTCTCTGGAGGCGGAGGCGCTGCACGGCAATAAATCCCTGACCCGCAACCTGACGGGCGATCAGCTGACGGCACTGCAGGTGACTAACACTGCCGATACGCCGCTGTGGCTGCGTCTGGACACCAGCGGCTACCCGGAATATGCGCCGCAACCTTCCTCGAATGTGCTGCACATTGAACGCCGTATTTACGGTACTGACGGTCAGGCCACCACCTTCAGCTCGTTGAAAAGCGGCGATCTGGTGCTGGTCGCGCTGGAAGTGAACGCCAGCCAGAATGTACCAGATGCGCTGGTGGTGGATCTGCTGCCTGCCGGTCTGGAACTGGAAAACCAGAACCTCGCCAGCAGCAGTGCCAGTCTGCAGGACAGCGGCGATGAGATCCGTAACCTGCTAAACCAAATGCAGCAAGCGGATATTCAGCACATGGAATTCCGTGACGATCGCTTTGTTGCCGCCGTGGCGGTGAACGAAGGTCAGCCGGTAACGCTGGTCTATCTGGCGCGGGCAGTGACGCCGGGTACGTATCAGGTACCGGTGCCGCAGGTGGAATCGATGTATGTGCCGCAGTGGCGGGCAACGGGGGCTGCCAGCGGCCCGCTGATTGTCACCCCATAACGTGAAGCAACATCGTCTGTTGCGCTCCCGCTGGCTCTGGCTGCCGGGAGCGCTGTTGATCGTGCTGGGGATGGTCTGGCTGGCGGATCGGATCTGGCCGCTGCCGCTCACCGAGGTACACCCGGCACGTGTTGTGGTCAGTGAAGACGGCACGCCGCTGTGGCGCTTCGCTGATGCCGACGGTATCTGGCGCTATCCGGTAACCATTGAAGAGGTCTCACCGCGTTATCTGGACGCGCTGATCCACTATGAAGATCGCTGGTTCTGGCAGCATCCGGGCGTTAATCCGCTCTCGGTGCTGCGCGCAGCCTGGCAGGATCTCAGTTCAGGGCGGGTGGTATCCGGCGGCAGTACGCTGACCATGCAGGTCGCGCGTCTGCTCGATCCCCACTCCCGAACCTTCACCGGCAAAGTGCGCCAGCTATGGCGCGCGTTGCAACTTGAATGGCACCTTTCCAAGCGCGATATTCTTACGCTCTATCTTAATCGTGCGCCCTTTGGCGGTACTCTGCAGGGCGTGGGGGCGGCAAGCTGGGCTTATCTGGGCAAACCCCCGTCACAGCTCAGCTATGCAGAAGCGGCGCTGCTCGCGGTATTACCCCAGGCTCCGAGCCGTCTGCGTCCCGACCGCTGGCCGGAGCGCGCTCAGGCAGCGCGCGATAAAGTGCTGGCAAGAATGGCGCAGCAGGGCGTCTGGTCGGCCCGGCAGGTGCAGGAGTCCCGTGAAGAGCCGGTATGGCTGTCACCCCGACAAATGCCGCAGCTCGCGCCGCTGTTTGCCCGTCTGGTCGCCGGGAAAACCCGCAGCGATAAGATCGTCACGACGCTGGACGCCGGGTTGCAACGGCAGCTTGAAGATCTGGCGCTGAATGTCAAAACGCGTCTGCCGCAGCGCAGTTCGCTGGCGATGATCGTCGTCGATCACACCGATATGAAAGTGCGTGGCTGGGTAGGGTCGGTGGATATTAACGACGACAGCCGTTTCAGCCATGTGGATATGGTAACCGCCGTGCGTTCGCCCGGCTCGGTGCTGAAACCCTTTATCTATGGCCTGGCGATGGACGACGGGCTGATCCATCCGGCTTCTCTGTTACAGGATGTGCCGCGTCTGTCCGGCGATTACCGCCCCGGCAACTTTGACAGTGGTTTTCACGGCCCGGTCAGCATGAGTGAAGCGCTGGTGCGATCGCTAAATCTGCCGGCGGTACAGGTGCTGGAAGCCTACGGGCCAAAGCGTTTTGCCGGGCGGCTGCGTAACGCCGGTTTACCGCTGATTTTACCCGCGGGCGCGGAGCCTAATTTATCGCTGATCCTGGGTGGGGCAGGGGCGCGCCTGGCGGATATTACCGCCACCTACAGCGCGTTTGCCCGTCAGGGGAAAGCAGGAGCGTTGCGGCTACTGCCATCCGATCCCCTTGTCGAACGCCCGCTACTCTCGCCGGGTTCAGCCTGGATCATCCGCCGTATTCTGGCTTCACAGGCGCAGCCGCTGCCGGACAGCGCCCTGTCGCCGGTGGTGCCGCTGGCCTGGAAAACCGGTACCAGTTACGGCTACCGTGACGCATGGGCGATCGGCATTAACGCCCGCTATGTGATTGGCATCTGGGTTGGCAGACCGGACGGCACACCGGTCGCCGGACAGTTTGGTTTTGCCAGCGCAGTGCCGCTGCTTAATCAGGTTCATAACCTGTTGCAGGCCCAGTCGGTGAGTGGTAAAGCGCGCCAGCCAGTCGATCCGCGCCCGGCATCGGTAACGCGCGGGGTGATTTGCTGGCCGGGCGGGCAGACGTTGCCGCAGGGCGACAGCAATTGTCGTCGCCGTCTCGCCACCTGGCTGCTCGATGGCAGCGAGCCGCCAACGCTGTTGTTACCGGATCAGGAAAACGTGAACGGGATCCGTTTCCCGATCTGGCTGAATAAGGCCGGGGAGCGGGTGGCCGCCGATTGCCCGGACGCCACGCAACAAACGCTCATCGTCTGGCCGCGTCCGCTGGAAGCCTGGCTACCGTCAGGTGAGCGCCGCGCTGCGCGGCTGCCACCGGCATCGGCGCAATGCCCGCCACCGGCACAAACTGCCACGGCACCTTTGCTGTTAACCGGTGTCCGTGAGGGGGCGCTGATCCGTCGCTTGCCAGGCGAAGCACAGGTTTCACTGCCGCTGTATGCGCCAGGCGGCGAAGGACGCCGCTGGTGGTTTATTAACGGTGAGGCATTAACTGAGTCATCCGCGCGACTGACCCTGCAACTGGCAAAGGCGGGCAACTACCAGGTCGTGGTTATGGACACATCAGGGCAAATGACGACGGTAAGCTTCGAATTGCGCTAAAAGTGAATGCAAACAGACACCATTTGCAGCCGTTAAATAAGAACTATTTAGGTTAAGGTGCTTTTAAACTAATAACTTAGTGGTAGTTGATGAAGGTCAAAAGGGATTCATTCGAAAAAGATGAAACTTGCGGTTTTACGCAGTAATACTCTTTTTACGGATGAAAATGACCAGTTCCAGAACCCCACGGTCTGAAGAAGGTTTAGCGCCTGTTTCACGGCGTAGCTTTCTTCAGGCCAGCTCCGCGCTGCTTACCTTACCCTTTTTCACTTCAGCCAGTCATGCTGCGCCGTCTGATGCCCAACCGCTGACGGCGGCGGCTGATGAAGAGCGCGTGGTGCAAACCTGCAGCACCTTTGACTGCGGCGGGAAATGTGACATTCGCGCCCATGTGCAGGCGGGTATCGTCACCCGTATTTCTACCCGTGCCGATAACGAACTGGATCCGCAGATGCCAGTGATGCGCGCCTGTGTGCGTGGTCGCAGCTACCGGAAATTCGTTTATCATCCGGACCGCCTGAAATACCCCATGAAACGCACCGGCAAACGCGGCGAAGGGAAGTTTGAGCGCATCTCCTGGGATGAAGCCACCACCCTGATCGCCGAAAAGATGCGGACGATCACCGAAAAATATGGTCCCGCCTCGCGCTACGTTCACGTTGGCACCGCGGTATCCGGCGGACCGTTTTCTGGCACCGTGATGGCGCAGCGCCTGCTGAGCCTGACCGGCGGCTACCTGGGAAGCTATCACTCGGTCAGCATGGGCAACACCGCCGCAGCGACGCCTTATACCTATGGCGTGGCCGCCAGCGGCAGTTCGCTGGACACGCTTGTGGATACCAAACTGGTGATCCTCTGGGGCCACAACCCGACGGAAACCATCTTTGGTCACACTAACCACTACTTCCAGCAGATGAAACAGAACGGCACTCGCTTTATTGTCGTTGATCCGCGCTATTCGGATACGGTGGCATCGCTGGCAGACCAGTGGATCCCGCTGTTACCGACGACCGATAACGCTCTGATGGATGCAATGATGTACGTCATTGTGACCGAATCGCTGCATGACGAGGCCTTTATACGTCGTCATACGCTGGGCTTTGATGAGGCATCAATGCCGGAAGGCGTGCCGGAAAACGAATCGCTGGTGGCGTATCTGACTGGCGCGAAAGACGGCGTGCGCAAAACCCCGGAGTGGGCGGAGCGTATCACCCACGTTCCCGCACAGACTATCCGCCAGCTGGCGCGCGACTACGCCACGACTAAACCCGCGGCGCTTATTCAGGGCTGGGGACCGCAGCGGCACAACTGCGGCGAACGCACCGCGCGCGGCTCGACGCTGCTGGCGACCATTACCGGCAATGTCGGGGTGAAAGGCGGCTGGGCGGCGGGCTATGGCGGCTGTGCGAACCGCAAATTCACCGTCGGGCCGGAAATGCCGGACAACCCGGTTAAAGCGCAAATCTCAGTGATGAACTGGGTGCAGGCGGCCGAGGACGCCTCAAAAGTCACGCCCCTGGACGGGCTGAAAAATGCGGAAAAACTCGACAGCAATATTCGTCTGCTGTTCTCGCTGGCGGGCAACTATCTCACCAACCAGAACCCGGATCTGCACAAAGCCGCCAGAATGCTGGAGGATGAATCTAACATTGAGTTCATCGTCGCAAGCGATCTGTATATGACGCCGAGCGCGAAGTACGCCGACCTGCTGCTGCCAGAAACCAGCTTTATGGAGCGCTGGAATATCGGCGAAACCTGGGGTACCGCCAGCTATCTGATGCTGTCTGAAAAGCTCATCGAGCCAGAGTTTGAGCGCCGTTCCGATTACGAATGGCTGCGTGAAGTGGCGGCGAAGCTGGGCGTTGAACCGGCGTTTAGCATGGGACGCGACGAGAAGCAGTGGATCGAGAGTATCTGGGAGCGCACGCGTCAGGCGATGCCGGATGAGCAACTGCCGGATTTCGCGACCCTGCAAAAAACGCGTCAGCACCTGTTCAAAAGCGAGCCTTATGTGGCCTTCGCCGATAATATCCGCGACCCGGAAAATCATCCGTTCCCGACGCCGTCCGGCAAAATCGAGATTTTCTCTCAGCGGCTTTATGACATGCAGCACCCGGAAATCCCGGCGCTGTCCCATTATGTGCCCGCGCACGAGGGGCCGGAAGATCCGCTGGCGGAAAAATACCCGCTGCAGCTGATCACCTGGAAAGGGAAAAATCGCGCCAACTCCACCCAGTATGCCAACCCATGGTTGCAGGAAGTGCAGACGCAAAAACTGTGGATCAACCCACAGGACGCGCAGGCGCGGGGTATTCGTCAGGGGGATGAGGTACGTATTCATAACGATCGCGGTATCAGCGTAGTACCCGCGGAAGTGACGCCGCGCATTATCCCGGGCGTGGTGGCAATGCAGGCCGGGGCCTGGTGGCAGCCCGATGCGCAAGGCGTCGATCGCGGCGGCTGTGCCAACGTTCTGAGCTCAGCGCGCATCACAGCGCTGGCGAAAGGGAATTCCCATCAAACGATGCTTGTTGAGGTAGTAAAAGCATGAGTCAGTTTACAGACTATCCACCGGTGAGCGACAAGCAGCTGGGGTTCTTCATCGATTCTTCCCGCTGCTCAGGCTGTAAGGCCTGTCAGGTGGCCTGCAAGGATAAAAACAATCTGGAGGTCGGGCGGCGGTTCCGTCGTGTCTATGAAGTGACCGGCGGCGGGTTTATACCGACCGGGCAGGGCGGCGTGCAAAATAACGTGTTTGCGTACACGCTCTCCATCTCTTGTAACCACTGTGCCGATCCGATCTGCACCAGGAACTGCCCGACTACCGCCATGCATAAACGGCCTGGCGACGGCATCGTGCGCGTGAACACCGATAAGTGCGTGGGCTGCGGCTACTGCGCCTGGTCCTGTCCTTACGGCGCGCCGCAGCTGAATACCCAGACCGGGCAGATGTCAAAATGCGACTTCTGCGTCGATTTGCAGGCCAAAGGGGAGCCGCCGGTGTGCGTGGCGACCTGTCCGCTCGGGGCGATCAAGTTCGGACCCATTGACGAACTGCGCGCGACCTGGGGCAATGTTAACAGCGTGAAAGGGCTGCCGGATGCCTCCATCACGCAGCCGAATCTGGTGATCAAAGCGCATCAGGGCGCGGAAAAAGAGGAGCCGCGTCATGCATGAGTTACCGTTACTGCTGTTTACGCTGCTCCTTCAGGGATCGGTAGGTATCACGCTCTGGCTGGCATTGCTGCCAGCACGTGGCATTTCACCGCGCGGTGGACTGCTGCTGGCATTCGCGATGGCCTGTACAGGGCTTCTGGCCTCCACCCTTCATATGGGGTATCCACTCAATGCCCTTAACGCGCTACGCCACGTCGCCAGTTCATGGCTAAGCCGGGAAGTGGTGTTCGCCTCTCTGTATCTCGCGGCGCTCGGGCTGTGCACGCTGCTGGCGCTGTGGCGCAAGCCCGGTGGCAGGCTTCTGCTGCCGCTGGCGGCGCTGTTCGGTGTGATTGATGTTTACTGTATGGCGCAGATCTACATCAATACCGCGGTGATCACCTGGCAGCATTTCAATACGCTGATCCTCTTTATGGGCAGCGTGGGAATTGTCGGTTCGGTGTTTGCGGCGCTGACCGCGCCAGATACACGCAGCAGACGTGTTACGCTCGCCGTTATGCTGGTGGCGCTCGTCGTGCTGGTGCGCCTGCTGGTGCAGCCGCTGTGGATGAGCGCGCTCGCGGACCACGCGCAAATCGTCACCCTGCCACACGCGCCGCTGGCGGCGTTCGCACAACTGCGTACGTTGTATACCCTGAGCTGGGCAGTGTCAGTCGCAGGGATGATCGCCTTTGTACTGGGTGGCCTTCGCCATGCGAAAAGGCTGCTGCTGGCGGGAAGCGCGCTGCTGTTGCTGGCTGAGATCGCGTTGCGCTTTATTTTCTTTAGCATCGGCTGATGCGTTTTTCACTTACCCAGAAAGCAGCGGCACCGGTCATCGGTGACCGCTGCGTTCGCCATTTGCTGCGTTATGCCACGTGTCAGGCCTGCGCGGATGCCTGTCCTGTGGCGGCAGTGGCGGTGGTGGACGGCAACGTAGAACTGGCAGAGGAGCGTTGTCTGCACTGCGGCGACTGCCTGTTTGTCTGCCCGACAGAAGCGATCGGCGGGATCACCACCGTAATGCGCCATTATCTGGACGACATGCTGGTGGCCCCGCTATCGTTCCGTGCCGCCAGCACGGCGGAGCTGCTGGTGTGGCACCGGCTTTATCATCTGCGCGCCGTGGCCTGTGATCCCGATATGCAGCCGGGCTGGGTGCTGGCGGTGGCGCAACTGAATCTGACACTGCGGCAGTATCAGGAGCCGCAGTGGTCTATCGTTCTCCCCGGTGACGACGGGGTCGATACTTCCCGCCGGACGCTGATGCGCGCGCCTGCGTCCGCCGCCCGCAGCGCCCGTGTACCGGCGGGAAGGCGCGTGTTGCGCCAGTTGTACCCGCAGATGAGCGACTGGCTGCCGGATATTGACCCACGCCGCTGCCAGCTGTGCGGGGCGTGCTGGCGGATCTGCCCTGAACAGGCGCTGCGTCTGGAGAACGAGTATATGGTGACTGAGTCAGCGCGCTGTACTGGCTGTGGGAACTGTCAGGCGGTGTGCCAGCATCAGGCGGTAACGCTGAGCGCCGGGCCGCGGCATGAACCTGTCAGGCAACTGCCGCTGGTGTCTGCCAGCTGCACGTCCTGCCAGCGGACGTTTCTGGCGTGGCGTACCGACAGGCGAGTTTGTCCGACCTGCGCGCAGCATCAGTACGGAATGCGCGGACATTGTTGCTAATACTCATCTTATTTTAAAAAAATGTTACCTTTGTCCATAGGCAATAGTGCGGTTGCTCTCTATAATTCGCGCCGGGTCATACACATGTATGCACAACAACAAAACATAACACTGAGGTAATCATGGCTATTGAACGTACTTTTTCCATCATTAAACCTAACGCGGTGGCAAAAAACGTTATTGGAAACATCTTTGCGCGCTTTGAAACGGCAGGTCTGAAAATTGTCGGTACCAAAATGCTGCATCTGTCCAAAGAAAAAGCCGGCGGTTTCTACGCTGAGCATCAGGGCAAACCTTTCTTTGACGGTCTGGTTGAGTTCATGACCTCCGGCCCGATCGTGGTTACCGTTCTGGAAGGCGAAGACGCTGTGCGTCGTCACCGTGAAATCCTCGGCGCAACCAACCCGGCTGACGCGCTGGCTGGCACACTGCGCGCTGATTACGCCGACAGCTTTACCGAAAACGGCACCCATGGTTCCGATTCCGTGGCCTCTGCTGAGCGTGAAATCGCTTACTTCTTCGCAGAAGGCGAAGTGTGCCCGCGCACCCGCTAATCATTTATTTGGTAAATGTCACGTGCAGGCGTGGCATCTGCACGGCATAATTTGTACAATGCAACGCCCCAGGACGAGCACATGCTTACCGGGGCGTTTCTTTTTAACCCTCCACGGGCCATAACGTGTAATAACGAGGCCGGAATAAAATATGTCTGAACATACTGTTACGCCTGAAGCCGTTATCTCAACGGTACCGAATAAAGACGCCAAAATTAACCTGCTGGATTTAAACCGTCAGCAGATGCGCGAATTTTTTAAAAATATGGGTGAAAAACCCTTCCGCGCCGATCAGGTGATGAAGTGGATGTACCATTATTGCAGCGACAACTTTGATGACATGACCGACATCAACAAGGTGTTGCGCACCCGCCTGAAAGAAGTCGCTGAAATCCGCGCCCCGGAAGTGGTTGAAGAACAACGCTCCGCTGATGGCACCATCAAATGGGCGATTGCCGTAGGCGATCAGCGCGTCGAAACCGTGTATATCCCGGAAGACGATCGTGCGACGCTGTGCGTATCGTCCCAGGTCGGCTGTGCGCTGGAGTGTAAATTCTGCTCCACGGCGCAGCAGGGCTTTAACCGCAACCTGAAGGTTTCTGAAATCATCGGCCAGGTGTGGCGCGCGGCGAAAATCGTCGGCGCGGCGAAAGTGACCGGTACGCGTCCGATCACTAACGTGGTGATGATGGGCATGGGCGAACCGCTGCTCAACCTGAACAACGTGGTGCCGGCGATGGAAATCATGCTCGATGACTTCGGTTTTGGCCTGTCAAAACGTCGTGTGACGCTCTCCACCTCTGGCGTTGTGCCTGCGCTGGATAAGCTCGGCGATATGATTGACGTGGCGCTGGCGATCTCCCTGCATGCCCCGACGGATGAAATTCGTGACGAGATCGTGCCGATCAACAAGAAGTACAACATCGAAACCTTCCTCGCCGCCGTGCGTCGTTACCTTGAGAAGTCCAACGCCAATCAGGGGCGTGTGACTATCGAGTACGTGATGCTCGATCACGTGAACGATGGCACTGAGCATGCGCATCAGTTAGCAGAATTGCTGAAGGATACGCCGTGCAAAATCAACCTCATCCCGTGGAACCCGTTCCCGGGCGCACCTTATGGTCGCAGCTCGAACAGCCGTATCGATCGCTTCTCTAAAGTGCTGATGGAATATGGCTTTACCACCATTGTGCGTAAAACGCGCGGCGACGATATTGACGCCGCCTGTGGTCAGCTGGCGGGCGACGTGATCGACCGTACCAAGCGTACATTGCGTAAACGTATGCAGGGCGAGACCATTGCGGTTAAAACCGTCTGACAACGATGCCTTAGCGGTACATTCTGTGTACCGCTAAGCATAAGTATGTGGAATATACCGCCCAAATATACTCATGTAGTCAATAATTACGGTGCGTTTCAGCCGTGTTTAGGGCAGTATGTAATGATGGAACAACAGTTTAGCGTGTTAGAAGAAAGCTTAACTGTTAACACCTGGCAGACCGTCTTATACTGTCTTGCTCAGGTTAACTGAACCAGACGTTTCGCGGCGCGGGTGGGCAATCTGACTCGCCGGTGCCTCAATTTACATTTCACGTACCAGCAGTTGTAGCGAATGAATACTGAAGCCACTCACGATCAAAATGAAACACAATCCACTGGCGTTCGTCTGCGCAGCGCCCGTGAACAACTCGGACTCAGCCAGCAAGCGGTTGCCGAACGCCTGTGCCTGAAGGTTTCCACCGTTCGCGATATTGAAGACGACAAAGCGCCTGCTGATTTAGCCTCGACGTTTTTGCGTGGATATATCCGCTCTTATGCCCGCCTGGTGCACATTCCGGAAGAAGAACTGCTGCCGATGATGGAGAAGCAGGCACCGATACGTGCGGCGAAAGTCGCGCCGATGCAGACTTTTTCGCTGGGCAAACGTCGTAAAAAACGCGACGGCTGGTTAACCAGCATCACCTGGCTGGTGTTTTTTGTCGTCCTCGGCCTGACCGGTGCCTGGTGGTGGCAGAACCACAAAGCGCAGCAGGAAGAGATCACCACCATGGCCGATCAGTCTACTGCTGAGCTGAACGCCAGCAACACCGACGCGCAGAGCATTCCGCTGAATAATGACACCGCGACGCCGTCTGTTGATACCCCGACTACGGGTACCGCGCCGGCTGACGCCTCGCCGCAGACCGCGGCAACCCCAGCGCCGACCACTTCCGCAACGACCGATCAAAACGCGGTTGTGTCGCCATCGCAGGCGAATGTCGATCCTGCCGTGACCCAGCCGCAGACCCCTGCGGCAACAGCTCTGCCAACCGATCAGGCAGGCGTTAATACCACCGCACCGGCTGATGCCAACGCGCTGGCGATGACCTTCACCGCCGATTGCTGGCTGGAAGTGAGCGATGCCACCGGCAAGAAATTGTTCAGCGGCATTCAGCGTAGCGGGGCGAATCTGAATCTTGCAGGCCAGGCGCCGTACAAGCTTAAAATCGGCGCACCGTCGGCGGTACAAATTCAGTTCCAGGGAAAACCTGTCGATCTGAGCCGATTTATCAGAACTAATCAGGTTGCGCGACTGACCCTCGATGCCGGACAATCAGCAGCACAGTAACAGTCGGGCAACGCGGGAGATTTTTCATGCATAACCAGGCCCCTATTCAACGTAGAAAATCAAAAAGGATTTACGTTGGTAATGTGCCCATTGGCGATGGTGCGCCTATCGCCGTACAGTCGATGACCAACACCCGTACCACGGATGTGGAAGCGACCGTTAAGCAAATTCAGGCGCTGGAACGGGTAGGCGCAGATATTGTTCGCGTCTCCGTGCCGACCATGGATGCGGCAGAAGCGTTCAAACTCATCAAGCAACAGGTCAATGTGCCGCTGGTAGCGGACATCCACTTCGATTACCGTATCGCGCTGAAAGTAGCGGAATATGGCGTCGACTGTTTGCGTATCAATCCGGGTAATATCGGCAGCGAAGAGCGTATTCGCGCGGTTGTCGATTGCGCACGCGACAAAAATATTCCTATTCGTATCGGCGTGAATGCCGGTTCGCTCGAAAAAGATCTGCAGGAAAAGTACGGAGAGCCGACGCCACAGGCGCTGCTGGAATCCGCGATGCGTCATGTGGAGCACCTTAACCGCCTTAACTTTGACCAGTTCAAAGTCAGCGTAAAAGCCTCCGACGTTTTCCTCGCCGTTGAATCCTATCGCCTGCTGGCAAAAGAAATTGAACAGCCGCTGCATCTGGGCATCACCGAAGCCGGTGGCGCGCGTGCGGGGGCAGTAAAATCGGCGATTGGCCTCGGCCTGCTGCTCTCTGAAGGTATCGGCGATACGCTGCGTATTTCGCTGGCGGCGGATCCGGTGGAAGAGATCAAAGTCGGCTTTGATATTCTGAAATCCCTGCGCATCCGTTCCCGCGGCATTAACTTCATTGCCTGCCCGACCTGTTCGCGTCAGGAATTCGACGTGATCGGCACCGTGAATGCGCTGGAACAGCGCCTCGAAGATATTCTCACGCCTATGGACGTGTCGATTATCGGCTGCGTAGTGAATGGCCCTGGCGAAGCGTTGGTCTCCACCCTCGGCGTTACCGGCGGCAATAAGAAAAGCGGTCTCTATGAAGACGGCGTGCGTAAGGATCGTCTCGATAACAACGATATGATCGCCCAACTGGAAGCGCGCATCCGCGCGAAAGCCTCCATGATGGATGAAGCGCGTCGGATTGATGTTCGAGAGCTTGAAAAATAACGTGACTGGGAAGCGGCTTGCTTCCCGTGTATGATTGAACCCGCAGCGCGCCCGGCAGGTCAGGGTGAGCGCTAAGGGTTCATTTTTATATCTATAAAGAGAATAAACGTGGCAAAGAATATTCAAGCCATTCGCGGCATGAACGACTACCTGCCTGGCGAAACTGCCCTTTGGCAGCGCATTGAAGGCACCTTAAAAAGCGTGCTCGGCAGCTACGGTTATAGTGAGATCCGTTTGCCGATTGTAGAGCAGACCCCGTTATTCAAACGCGCGATCGGTGAAGTGACCGACGTGGTTGAAAAAGAGATGTATACCTTTGATGACCGCAACGGCGACAGCCTGACGCTGCGTCCGGAAGGTACGGCGGGCTGCGTGCGTGCCGGCATCGAACATGGTCTTCTGTACAATCAGGAACAGCGCCTGTGGTATGTCGGGCCGATGTTCCGCTACGAGCGTCCGCAGAAAGGGCGTTACCGTCAGTTCCATCAGCTGGGTTGCGAAGTCTTTGGCCTGCAAGGACCGGACATCGATGCCGAGCTGATTCTGCTCACCGCCCGCTGGTGGCGCGCGCTGGGTATTGCCGATCAGGTTCGCCTGGAGCTGAACTCCATTGGCTCGCTGGAAGCGCGCGCTAACTACCGCGATGCGCTGGTGGCGTTCCTGGAACAGCATCAGGACAAATTAGACGAAGACTGCAAGCGTCGTATGTACAGCAACCCGCTGCGCGTGCTGGATTCCAAAAATCCTGACGTGCAGGCGCTGCTGAATGATGCGCCGGCGCTTGGCGATTATCTCGACGAAGATTCCCGCGAGCACTTTGCCGGGCTATGTGCGCTGCTGGACAACGCGGGTATTGCCTACACCGTTAACCAGCGCCTGGTACGTGGTCTTGATTACTACAATCGCACCGTGTTTGAGTGGGTCACCACCAGCCTCGGCGCGCAGGGCACCGTGTGTGCTGGCGGTCGTTACGACGGTCTGGTTGAGCAACTGGGTGGTCGTGCGACACCGGCTGTCGGTTTCGCCATGGGCCTTGAGCGACTTGTTTTGCTGGTTCAGGCAGTTAATCCGGAATTTAAAGCCGATCCCGTTGTCGATATATACCTGGTTGCATCCGGCACCGATACGCAGTCTGCTGCCATGCAGTTTGCTGAAAAGTTACGAGATGCGATGCCAGGCGTTAAGCTGATGACCAACCACGGCGGCGGCAACTTCAAGAAGCAGTTTGCGCGTGCTGACAAGTGGGGCGCTCGCGTTGCGCTGGTGCTGGGTGAATCGGAAGTCGCTGACGGCAACGTGGTGGTGAAGGATTTACGCTCTGGTGAGCAAACTACAGTGACGCAGGATGGCGTTGCGGCGCATCTGCGCACACTACTGGGCTAATCTTCCCCGGTGAATTATCGTTAAGGAGAGGGACTGCGTGGAAATCTACGAGAACGAAAACGAACAGGTTGAGGCGATAAAACGCTTCTTTGCCGAAAATGGCAAAGCGCTGGCCGTTGGGGTTATTTTGGGTATTGGCGCGCTGGTAGGCTGGCGCTACTGGACAGGCCATCAGGACGAGTCAGTAAGAGCGGTTTCGCTGGACTATGAAAACGCCGTGTCTGCACTCCGCGCGGATAAGCCGGAAACCTTGTCCGCAGCAGAAAAATTTGCTGCGGATAACAAAAATACTTACGGTGCGTTTGCCTCCCTTGAGCTGGCTCAACAGTATGTTGATAAAAACGACCTTAATAAAGCCGTCGCGTTGTTACAGCAGGGGCTTGCCGCTGCCAGCGATGAAAACCTGAAGGCTGTGATCAATGTACGTCTGGCACGTGTCCAGGTACAGCTGAAGCAGCCTGATGCCGCGTTGAAAACCCTTGAGTCGATCAAAGGCGAAGGCTGGACGGCGATTGTTGCTGATTTACGCGGTGAAGCATTGCTGAGTAAAGGCGATAAACAAGGTGCTCGCACCGCATGGGAGAGTGGCGCTAAAAGCAACGCTTCACCGGCGCTGAGCGAAATGATGCAGATGAAAATCAATAATTTGTCCATCTAAGAGGGACCCGATGCAATTGCGTAAATTACTTCTGCCAGGGCTGCTTTCTGTCACCTTGTTGAGTGGCTGTTCTCTGTTTAGCGGCGAAGAAGATGTCGTCAAAATGTCCCCGCTGCCGGTGGTTGAAAACCAGTTCACGCCGTCTACCGCGTGGAGCACCTCTGTCGGAAACGGCATTGGCGATTTCTACTCTAATCTGCACCCGGCGTTTGCCGATAACGTTGTCTATGCCGCCGATCGTCATGGCACGGTGAAAGCGGTGAATGCTGCCGACGGCAAAGAGATCTGGTCGGTGTCGCTGGCGCAAAAAAGCGGCTTCTTCTCTACCAGCCCGGCGCTGCTGTCCGGTGGTGTGACCGTCGCTGGCGGTCATGTTTATGTTGGTAGCGAAAAAGCGCAGGTTTATGCGCTGAATACTGCCGATGGTTCAACGGCCTGGCAGACGCGTGTCGCAGGCGAAGCCTTGTCCCGTCCGGTTGTCAGCGATGGCGTGGTGCTGATCCACACCAGCAATGGCCAGTTGCAGGCGCTTAACGAAGCTGACGGTGCAGTGAAATGGACCGTTAACCTTGATATGCCTGCGCTCTCCTTGCGCGGTGAATCCGCGCCGGCAACCGCCTTTGGTGCGGCGATTGTCGGTGGTGATAACGGCCGCGTCAGCGCGGTGATCCTGGATAAAGGCCAGATCATCTGGCAGCAGCGTATTTCCCAGGCCACCGGGGCGACGGAAATCGATCGTCTGAGTGATGTGGATACGACGCCGATCGTAGTCAATGGTGTCGTGTACGCGCTGGCTTATAATGGCAACCTGACGGCGCTGGATCTGCGCAGTGGTCAGATCATGTGGAAACGCGAACTTGGCTCGGTGAATGATTTCATCATCGACGGCGATCGTATCTACCTGGTGGATCAAAATGACCGTGTACTGGCGCTGACTACCGAGGGTGGTGTCACACTCTGGACGCAAAGCGATCTGCTGCACCGTAACCTGACCACACCCGCGCTGTATAATGGTGCTTTAGTCGTCGGTGACAGTGAAGGCTATATGCACTGGATCAACGCCGACGATGGCCGTTTTGTCGCGCAGCAGAAAGTGGACAGCTCAGGCTTCCTGACTGAACCGGTAGTGGCTGAAGGTAAACTGCTGATTCAGGCGAAAGACGGTACGCTGTACGCGATTACGCGTTAATCACAGCGGCTGTTGGCTTGAGAAAAACGGCTCCTGTTGCAGGGGCCGTTTTCCTGTTTTTACGTTTTAGCGTTTTATAATTTTTGTATTTGAACAACGCGGCCCTCCGGCGACGTTGTAAATGATTTTTTGAAAGAGGCTTTAAACATGGTACCTGTGGTCGCGCTTGTCGGGCGCCCTAACGTTGGAAAATCCACGCTTTTTAACCGTTTAACACGCACCCGAGATGCGCTGGTGGCGGATTTCCCGGGGCTGACTCGTGACCGTAAGTACGGTCGTGCTGAAGTAGAAGGCCGCGAGTTTATCTGTATTGATACCGGTGGTATCGACGGTACAGAAGATGGCGTGGAAACCCGTATGGCCGAGCAGTCTCTGCTGGCTATCGAAGAAGCGGATGTTGTGTTGTTCATGGTGGATGCGCGCGCGGGCCTGATGCCTGCTGACGAAGCCATCGCCCAGCACCTGCGTTCCCGCCAGAAACCGACGTTTCTGGTCGCTAACAAAACCGATGGTCTGGATCCGGATCAGGCCGTCGCCGATTTCTATTCTCTGGGCCTCGGTGAGATCCACCCGATTGCCGCGTCTCACGGTCGTGGCGTAACCAGCCTGCTTGAGCATGCGCTGGTGCCGTGGATGCAGGAAGTTGATCCGCGCGAAGTAGAAGAAGTTGACGAAGAAGCCGCCTACTGGGCGCAGTTCGAAGCCGAGCAGAACGGCACACCGCCGGTTGAAGAGCCGGAAGATGACTTTAACCCGCTGGATCTGCCGATCAAGCTGGCCATTGTCGGGCGTCCGAACGTTGGTAAGTCCACGCTGACCAACCGTATTCTCGGGGAAGATCGTGTGGTGGTGTATGACATGCCGGGCACCACCCGTGACAGCATCTACATTCCGATGCAGCGTGACGATCGCGAATTCATTCTGATTGATACCGCCGGTGTTCGTAAGCGCGGCAAAATCACCGATACCGTAGAAAAATTCTCGGTGATCAAAACCCTGCAGGCGATTGAAGACGCCAACGTAGTGCTGCTGGTGATCGATGCCCGCGAAGGCATTTCCGATCAGGATCTGTCGCTGCTGGGCTTTATCCTCAACAGCGGTCGTTCGCTGGTGATCGTGGTTAACAAATGGGACGGCCTGAGCCAGGAAGTTCGTGAGCAGGTGAAAGAGACCCTTGATTACCGCCTGGGCTTTATCGACTTCGCCCGCGTGCACTTTATCTCTGCTCTGCACGGCAGCGGTGTGGGTAACCTGTTTGAGTCTGTCCGCGAAGCCTATGACAGCTCGACCCGTCGCCAGAGCACGGCGATGCTGACGCGCATCATGACCATGGCCGCAGAAGATCACCAGCCGCCGCTGGTTCGTGGTCGCCGCGTGAAGCTGAAATATGCCCACGCCGGGGGGTATAACCCGCCGATTGTGGTGATCCACGGAACCCAGGTGAAAGATCTGCCGGATTCCTACAAGCGTTATCTGATGAACTACTTCCGCAAATCGCTGGACGTAATGGGGACGCCGATCCGCATCCAGTTCAAGGAAGGGGAGAACCCGTTCGCCAATAAGCGCAACACTCTGACCCCGAACCAGATGCGTAAACGTAAGCGTCTGATCAAGCATATCAAGAAAGGGAAATAATCCCTTTACCCCTCGCCCCGGCACGCCGCCGGGGTGACGGGATAACAGGAGTCTCTATGGATCTGCACTGCCCGACCTGTCATAACCCGCTGGAGCTTGCCGGTACGCATGCCCACTGCGCGCACTGTCACCATGATCTCGCCCTCGAAGCACGCTGCCCGGAGTGTCATCAGACCTTAGAAGTGCTGAAGGCCTGTGGCGCGGTGGACTATTTCTGCCAGCACGGTCACGGGCTGATCTCGAAAAAACGCGTCGACTTTACCCTCGTCACGCCTTAATCACATACGCAATCTTTTCCGCGTCGCCACAGCTCTTCCAGCTCTGACGGAGCGTCACTTTCCGCAATCAGCACGACAACGTCTGTGTGATGCGTGCTGTTTTGCTGCGTCCAGCTGATCTGAATACGGAAATAGCGCTGATCGCCGCGTCCCGGTGAATCGCTTTTCCCCGCATCCTGTCCCAGCGGCAACGAGCGGCGCAGAATGCTGCATACGCGGTCACGCTGTTGCTCATCAAGCTCAGACAGGGCAATACGCCGGGGCGCAGCCAGGCGCGGCATATACGCCACGCCGCCTTCACGCGCCAGGTCAATGACGGCATCCTCCGTCAGGGCGGGCAAGGTTTTCATCACAGCACTCCTGTTTCTTTCCACGCCTGCTCAATGGCGTCCGCCACTGTGCTGTCAAAGCGTTTGCCGCCGTGCTGCACCGTCAGACGGGCAAAGGTGGCGAAATCGGCATTCTGTGCCAGCGAGCGATCGCATACGGTGTCATACCAGGCATAGCCCGCTTTCTCCCATGCGTAACCGCCCAGCGCCTGCGCTGCCAGATAAAAGGCGCGGTTGGGAATACCGGAATTAAGATGTACGCCGCCATTGTCTTCGCGGGTTTTGATGTAGTGATCCATATGGGCAGGCTGCGGGTCCTTGCCGAGCAGCGGATCGTCATAGGCGGTGCCAGGTGCCGACATGGAACGCAAGCCGCGCCCGTTGATGCCTTCCGCCAGCAGGCCTTCGCCTATCAGCCAGTCAGCCTGATCCGCTGTCTGCCCGAGGTGGTACTGCTTGACCAGCGAACCAAACACATCCGACAGCGACTCGTTCAGCGCCCCGGCCTGTTCAAAGTAGATCAGGCCTGCTTCGGTTTCCGTGACGCCGTGGCCCAGCTCATGGCCGACGATATCAATCGCAATGGTAAAACGGTTAAAAATCTCACCGTCACCGTCGCCGAATACCATTTGCTGACCGTTCCAGAAGGCGTTCTGATAGTCCTGACCGTAATGCACCGTACCGCTTAAGATCATGCCTTTGTTGTCGAGGGAGTCGCGCTGCCAGGCGTTCCAGAAAAACTGATGAGTGACGCCGAGATACTCCCAGGCTTCGTCAGCGGCAATATCGCCGTTTGACGGCTGGCCCTCTTTGCGCACCAGTTTACCGGGCAGCGCCTGCGTATTTTGCGCATCATAAATTTCGCGCTCGGTATCGCCACTCGCCGCGCTCGGATGGGCTGCGGTCTTGCCATAGTGCTCGGCCATCAGCGTTTGCACGTGCATTAACGTCTGACGGGCAAACTGCTGCTGGGGTGGCGCGCCGTGGTCGATGATGTGGCGCAGGATATAGGGCGGAATAACGGAATGCAGGCGAGAATGTGTCATGCAGGTCTCCTTACTGGGCAAAAGCCGAAAAATAAGAAACACCTGCAGTATAGTTCTCAGTAGGAAACGTGTCCTTTATCAGGCCTCAGGTTTACGTTTGCGGGGTTTCTTCACCGGCGTCACCGCTGTCACCTGGCTTGCCACCCAGCCATCTTCCAGACGGGTGGTCAGCGTATCGCCCGCTTTAACCTGCTTCGCTTTTTTCAGCACGTTGCCGTCGGCGGAGGTGGTCACGCTGTAGCCGCGCGCCAGGGTGGCGAGGGGACTGACGGCTTCCAGATGGGTGATCGCGCCGCCGAAACGCTCGCGTGTACTGCTCAGGCGATCGCGCATACTTTGTGCCAGACGATATTCCAGCTGCTGTACGCGGGACTGGGCGCGATGAATGCGCGGCTGCGGATTCTGCTGGTTCAGGCGCTGAAGAATGCGCTGCTGGCGCTGAGTGGTACGCTTGAGTTGATTTTCCAGAGCGGTGGCCATGCGCTGACGCAGACGCTCCAGCACTGTTTGCTGACGCGCCAGCCGTAGCTGCGGGTGTTGCTGTTGCAGACGATGATAAAGCTGCGTAAAACGCCGGTTGCGCGTCGCCAGATAGTAATCCATCGCCATTTCCAGCCGCTGCTGACCGATCTGCAACTGGCGCAACAGCTCCTGCTGATTACGGCTGACCATTTCCGCCGCGGCAGAGGGGGTGGGCGCGCGCAGATCGGCAACGAAATCGGCGATGGTTACGTCCGTTTCATGTCCCACGGCGCTGACCACCGGAATGGCGCTGGCAAAGATCGCCCGCGCGACACGCTCGTCGTTAAAGCTCCACAGATCTTCCAGCGAGCCGCCACCACGTCCGACGATTAATACGTCGCACTCCTGACGGCGGTTAGCCTGTTCAATGGCGCGGACAATTTGCCCCGGCGCATCGTCGCCCTGTACCGCCGTCGGGTAAATCACCACCGGTAAAGAGGGATCGCGGCGCTTAAGCACGTGCAGAATATCGTGCAGGGCGGCACCGGTTTTCGAGGTGATGACGCCCACACAGTGCGCAGGGGAGGGGAGCGGCTGCTTGAACTGGCTGTCGAACAGCCCTTCCGCCTGCAATCGCGCTTTTAGCTGTTCATATTTTTGTTGCAGCAAGCCTTCACCCGCCGGCTGCATGCTCTCAACAATGATCTGATAATCGCCGCGCGGTTCGTAGAGAGTTACGCTGGCGCGCACCAGGACCTGCTGACCATGCTGCGGGCGAAAGGTCACCCGGCGGTTACTGTTGCGGAACATGGCGCAACGCATCTGCGCGGTGTCATCTTTGAGGGTGAAGTACCAGTGCCCGGACGCGGGCTGCGTGAAGTTGGAAATCTCACCGCTGATCCACACCTGGCCCAGCTCTTTTTCAAGCAGCATGCGCACCGTCTGATTCAGGCGGCTGACGGTATAAATTGCAGGGGATTGATTCATTGACATGTGAGCTGGATCAAATTCTAAATCAGCAGGTTATTCAGTCGATAGTAACCCGATGAGAGGCGAACGCAACTATTTTTCTGAAAAAAGTGTGGATGCAACCGATTACGCTCTGTATAATGCCACGGCAATATTTAACCACCCGGTCAGAGATATTGCCCATGCTACGTATCGCTAAAGAAGCCCTGACGTTTGACGACGTCCTCCTTGTTCCCGCTCATTCTACCGTTCTGCCGAATACCGCCGATCTCAGCACCCAGCTGACGAAATCCATTCGTCTGAATATTCCAATGCTCTCCGCAGCCATGGACACCGTGACGGAAGCGCGTCTGGCGATTGCACTGGCACAGGAAGGTGGCATCGGCTTTATTCACAAAAACATGTCTATCGAGCGTCAGGCTGAAGAAGTCCGCCGCGTCAAAAAACATGAATCCGGCGTGGTAACCGATCCACAGACCGTACTGCCTACCACCACGCTGCGCGAAGTGAAAGCACTCACCGAACGTAACGGTTTCGCAGGCTACCCGGTTGTCACCGCTGACAACGAACTGGTCGGTATTATTACCGGTCGCGACGTGCGTTTTGTCACCGATTTAAGCCAGCCGGTCAGCGTGTACATGACGCCGAAAGAGCGTCTGGTTACCGTACGTGAAGGCGAAGCACGCGAAGCCGTGTTTGCCAAAATGCACGAAAAACGCGTGGAAAAAGCGCTGGTGGTGGATGCGAATTTCCATCTGCTCGGCATGATCACCGTAAAAGACTTCCAGAAAGCCGAACGTAAACCGCAGGCCTGTAAAGATGAGCATGGCCGCCTGCGCGTAGGCGCGGCTGTGGGTGCTGGTGCCGGTAACGAAGAGCGCGTGGATACGCTGGTCGCTGCGGGTGTTGACGTCCTGCTGATCGACTCCTCCCACGGTCACTCTGAAGGCGTGCTGCAACGCATTCGTGAAACCCGTGCTAAATACCCGGATCTGCAAATCATCGGCGGTAACGTCGCGACCGGCGCAGGCGCTCGTGCGCTGGCTGAAGCTGGCGTAAGCGCGGTGAAAGTGGGTATCGGCCCTGGCTCTATCTGCACCACCCGTATCGTGACCGGTGTCGGCGTACCGCAGATCACCGCCGTGTCTGACGCGGTGGAAGCGCTGGAAGGCACCGGTATTCCGGTTATTGCTGATGGCGGCATCCGTTTCTCCGGCGACATCGCCAAAGCGATCGCCGCTGGCGCAAGCGCGGTGATGGTCGGCTCTATGCTGGCGGGCACGGAAGAATCGCCGGGCGAAATCGAACTGTTCCAGGGGCGTTCATACAAATCTTATCGCGGTATGGGCTCACTGGGCGCGATGTCCAAAGGCTCTTCTGACCGTTACTTCCAGACCGATAACGCCGCTGACAAACTGGTGCCGGAAGGTATCGAAGGCCGCGTGGCTTATAAAGGCTACCTGAAAGAGATCATCCACCAGCAGATGGGCGGCCTGCGCTCCTGTATGGGTCTGACCGGCTGTGCTACCATCGACGAACTGCGTACCAAAGCGGAATTCGTACGCATCAGCGGTGCAGGCATTCAGGAAAGTCACGTTCACGATGTGACCATTACCAAAGAGTCGCCGAACTACCGTATGGGCTCCTGATCGTTTCCACGCCCGGCTTAATGCCGGGCGATTTTGTTTCACTTGCCTCGGAATTAGCGTCAATGACGGAAAATATTCATAAGCATCGCATTCTTATCCTCGATTTTGGTTCGCAATACACTCAGCTGGTGGCCCGTCGCGTACGTGAACTGGGCGTTTACTGCGAACTCTGGGCATGGGATGTCACGGAAGCACAAATCCGTGAGTTCAAGCCAAGCGGCATTATTCTTTCCGGCGGCCCGGAAAGCACCACCGAACATAACAGCCCACGCGCCCCGCAATATGTGTTTGAGGCCGGCGTACCGGTACTCGGCGTGTGCTACGGCATGCAGACCATGGCCATGCAGCTCGGCGGCCACGTTGAAGGTTCGAACGAACGCGAATTCGGCTATGCCCAGGTTGAAGTCAAAACCGCCAGCGCGCTGGTGCGTGGCATTGAAGACGCCCTGAGCGCAGACGGCAATCCGCTGCTCGACGTGTGGATGAGCCACGGCGACAAAGTCACCGCTATCCCGGAAGATTTTGTCACCGTAGCCAGCACCGAGACCTGCCCGTTTGCCATTATGGCGAATGAAGAAAAACGCTTCTACGGCGTACAGTTCCACCCGGAAGTGACGCATACCCGTCAGGGGCAGCGTCTGCTGGAGCGTTTTGTACGCGACATCTGCGAGTGTGAAGCCCTGTGGACGCCAGCCAAAATTATCGAAGACGCCATCGTGCGCCTGCGTGAGCAGATCGGTAATGACAAGGTGATCCTCGGCCTGTCCGGCGGCGTGGACTCCTCTGTCACCGCGATGCTACTGCACCGCGCCATTGGCGATCGTCTGACCTGCGTATTCGTGGACAACGGCCTGCTGCGTCTTAACGAAGCCCAGCAGGTGATGGATATGTTTGGCGATCACTTCGGTCTGAACATTATTCACGTTGAAGGCGAAGCACGCTTCCTGGATGCCCTGGCGGGCGAGAACGATCCGGAAGCGAAGCGTAAGATCATTGGCCGCGTCTTTGTGGAAGTGTTTGACGAAGAAGCGCTGAAGCTGGAAGACGTGAAGTGGCTGGCGCAGGGGACCATCTACCCGGACGTTATCGAATCTGCGGCCTCTGCAACCGGTAAAGCACACGTAATTAAATCGCACCACAACGTGGGCGGCCTGCCGAAAGAGATGAAGATGGGCCTCGTTGAACCGCTGCGTGAGCTGTTCAAAGACGAAGTGCGTAAAATCGGTCTGGAGCTGGGCCTGCCGTACGACATGCTGTACCGTCACCCGTTCCCGGGGCCGGGCCTGGGTGTGCGCGTACTGGGCGAAGTGAAGAAAGAGTATTGCGATCTGCTGCGTCGCGCAGACGCTATCTTCATTGAAGAGCTGCACAAAGCCGATCTGTACAACAAAGTAAGCCAGGCTTTCACCGTGTTCCTGCCGGTTCGCTCGGTTGGCGTGATGGGCGATGGCCGTAAGTACGACTGGGTCGTTTCACTGCGCGCAGTGGAAACCATCGACTTTATGACCGCGCACTGGGCACACCTGCCGTATGATTTCCTGGGCCGTGTATCTAACCGCATCATCAATGAAGTAAATGGCATTTCCCGCGTGGTGTATGACATTAGCGGCAAGCCGCCAGCGACGATTGAATGGGAATAAGACTAGCCTGACTCCGACAGGTATTCCCGCTAAAAAGCCCGCATAATTGCGGGTTTTTTTATGTCTGTTATTTCCTGCTTAAGCATACTTATCCTGTATTTTCCTCACGGGTAACTCAATTATGTTATTTCACACTCCCATTAAGATAATGCTCAAACGTGAGCCAGTTCGCAAAAAGATAACCATAAAAGGCTTTTGTATCGATGATCACAGAAATTAAAAAACATAATTAATTAGCTCAAAAACGTAATGGATCATGCCGGGTCACCTGTGTCAGAAAGTGTTCCACCTTCACAAAAGATACCGGAGATCTGATTAGAATGAGTAAAAACATAAAGCAAAGCCGGCATGATGAATATCACATATTAACCCGCGGGGAGCGTATTGGTTATGGCATGGGCGACTTTGCGCAAAACCTGGTATTCGGAACAATAGGCGGCTTTCTGGCACTTCACATGCTGACGGTAAATACCATCAGTACCGCAACCGCAGGTTTTATCTTTCTTTTTGTGCGTATCATTAATGTGTTCTGGGACCCAATGGTAGGCACCTATGTTGACAAAAGAAGTTCGCCCGCGGGGAAATATCGCCCCTGGCTTATAAGAGCTGGGGTGCCGCTGGTTATTCTTTCTGCCTTACTTTTCGCTCCGATTCCTGGTATCAGAGGTTCAGTTCCTTTTGCGTTTATCGTTTATCTGGCGCTGGATTTAGTTTATTCCGTAGTGAATATTCCTTACGGTTCTCTTAATGCCTCCCTGACACGCGATCCGGAGTCTATTGATAAGCTTACCAGTACGCGAATGATGCTGGCGAACAGTGCCAATCTTCTGGTGTATACCTTATTCCCGATGTTTGTACAGATGGCTTCGCCAAAAGACCGTAGCCTCAAGGATACGGGTTTTTTTGGCCTTGAACTTAATATGGGCAACTATACCGATCCCTCAGCGAACTACGCCTGGTTTGGTGTGTATTCGGTTTACATGGTATTAGGTGCGATTGCACTTTTCATCTGTTATAAATTCACAAAAGAACGTGTTGTAGCCACCGCAGAACAAACTGCCAATGTAAAAACAACCGACCTGTTCCTTGAGCTCAAAAATAATCGGCCGCTGGTGATCCTCGGTCTGTTTTTCATGCTGGCGTTTACCTTCATGTTTTTCATGAATACTGTTAATGGCTTTTTTAATCAGTACGTGGTCGGGCATTCCGAATGGATGGGCGCAATCGGATTAGTGGCTTCAATTCCGGGGATTATCT
This sequence comes from Enterobacter kobei, assembly GCF_018323985.1. GTDB lineage: Bacteria > Pseudomonadota > Gammaproteobacteria > Enterobacterales > Enterobacteriaceae > Enterobacter_D > Enterobacter_D kobei_A. The sequence continues at coordinate 1,295,983 of NZ_AP024590.1, forward strand.
TCCCGATTTTCTGGCCAAGACTGAAGAAAATTTTTGGTAAAAAAGGCTTCTTCCATCTCTTTCTCGGCATGTTCATCGTCGGGGAGTTATTGACTTACGTGTGGTCGCGCGAGGGGATGCACGATGCGCTTTGGCTCGCCTATATTGCGACATTCATTAAACAGTGGGGCTTAACATCAGCGACCGGTTTCATGTGGGCGCTGGTTCCTGAAGTGATTGCTTATGGCGAGTTAAAATCAGGGAAGCGAAACGCCGCCATCATTAACGCTATTATGGGGCTGTTTTTCAAAATTGGTTTTACTATTGGCGGGGCGATCCCCCTCTGGTTACTGGCCGCGTATGGCTTTAGCGAAACCGGTGCCCACCAAAGTGCAAATGCTGTCGACGGGATAATTATTACCGCAGTCTGGATCCCCATTGTTCTGGCGGCAATTTCAATGATTGTCATGCAAATCTATCCAATCTCAGACAAACATGTCACTGACATTAATCGTCAGCTTGACGAGATACGCGTCTAGTCTGAAACAGTGAAAAAGAATGCTGACAATGAACATTTAAGAAAGGTGTAGCGATATGTCTCTTATTCAAAACCCTATACTGCCTGGCTTTAATGCAGACCCGAGTATTATCCGTGTAGAGGATACCTATTACATCGCAAACTCTACCTTTGAGTGGTTCCCGGGGGTTCGCTTACATGAATCAAAAGACCTGGCTCACTGGGATCTGCTTCCCAGTCCGTTATCAACCACCACGCTTTTAGATATGAAAGGTAATCCCTCATCGGGGGGGATTTGGGCACCGGCGCTCTCCCATGCTGATGGCAAATTCTGGTTAGTGTATACGGATGTGAAAGTGACCGAAGGCGCTTTCAAAGACATGACCAATTATCTGACCACCGCAACAGATATCCGTGGTCCCTGGTCCGATCCCATTAAACTTAATGGCGTCGGTTTTGATGCTTCACTTTTTCATGATGACGATGGGCGTAAATACCTGGTTCAACAAACCTGGGATCACCGGGAATATCATCATCCTTTTAATGGTATCACGCTGACGGAGCTGGATACCCGGACGCTAAAATTAAAGCCTGAGACGGCGCGAACGATTTATCGGGGCACGGCAGTAGCGCTTGTTGAGGGGCCGCATCTCTACAAACTGAACGGCTATTATTATCTTTTTGCCGCCCAGGGAGGCACGGTGTTTACCCATCAGGAGGTAGTCGCTCGTTCAAAAACCTTAGCGGCGGACAGTTTTGAAACCGCGCCAGGAGAAGTATTTTTAACGAATGTCGATACGCCGGACAGTTACATTCAGAAGCAGGGGCATGGCTCTTTAGTCTCGACCCCCAACGGTGAATGGTATTACGCCTCGCTCTGCGCGCGTCCGTGGAACCGTCCGGGGGAATCCGTTTATGATCCTCGTGGCTGGTCAACCCTTGGCAGAGAAACATCTATTCAGAAAGTATACTGGGACCAGGATGGCTGGCCACGTATCGACGGAGGTCATGGCGGCAAAACCTTTGTCGAAGGCCCTACACAGACGGTTAATATCGAAAGGGCAAAAGATCATAGCCAGAACGATGATTTTACAGGCACGGCGCTTGATCTTAACTGGAATACGCTCCGTGTGCCCTTTACCGAAAAAATGGGAACCACAGGTGATGGAAAGCTGACGTTAATCGGGCAGGGCTCGTTAGCAAATACCCATGACCTGTCACTGATTGCCCGCCGCTGGCAGGCCTTTTATTTTGATGCACAAGTTAAAGTGAAATTTGACCCTGCTAATTATCAGCAAATGGCCGGGTTAACCAACTATTACAACGATCGCCACTGGAGTTTTGTTTTCATCACCTGGAATGAAATTAACGGTGCCGTTATCGAAGTGGGTGAGAATAACCGAGGTACCTATACCTCTCATTTGAAAGATGAAGCGATTAAGATCCCTGAAAATACGCCTTACGTCTGGTTTCGCACCAAGGTTCGCAAGGAAACCTACACCTATGAATATAGCTTCGATGGGGTAACCTTCACTGAAATTCCCGTTACCTTTGATTCCGCTATTCTCTCGGACGACTATGTGCTGCAAAGTTATGGTGGGTTCTTTACCGGGGCATTCGTGGGACTGGCGGTCGTGGACTACTCGGGTTACGACGCCCGTGCCGAGTTTTATCATTTCAGTTATCAGGAGCATGGGGACGCGTTAACTGAAAACGGCACCTACAGCTGGCAGGCGTCTGAATCACGTTTTCGTTAAGCTGATAAGTATGAATGCTGCTGATTAACTATAAAGCCCGCGATAACGCGGGCTTTTTTAACGTCAGAGCGGTAACAGGTACCCGGCGCTGTCACAAACGCGTGACTTTTTCGATCTCGCCGTGATCGTTATGCGTCACAATAATGCGCTGCGCTTTCTGCATCTCCATGTACATATCAGGATCAACGCCCAGGCTCGCCATCAGATTAGGCAGCCCTATGGTCTGCGCATTTTTGCGTTTCTCATGCCGGAAACGGATACGATTATAAACTGCCCAGATAATCAGGCCCAGGGCGTTCAGACAGGAGAAATAAAAGTAAACCTTCAGTCGGTGGATCACATTCTCACCGAGTACGTCAGGATTAAAGAATTTCATCAGGCTTAACGCTAATAAACTGATAAACAGCATCCAGACAATACAGGTAAGGAAAACGTCAAGGCCATAACGTAATGGTCGCGTTTCTGTGCAAATGATTTGATTTTCCATATCAACCTCTTTCAATACCACGATCCGGGCTGACCCAGCGCGCCCGTTTATTTTGTGAAATAATCATTACCCGGGTAAAGGCGACTATTGTCGTCATCAGGCTCAGTACCCAGTAAATGGCCGGAAACCAGATAACCCAGAACAGCGATGACGCCAGATGTTTCTCATAACGGCTGTCAATGAGTAAGCTCACTGCAAACTGTGCAATACAGAGACAGGAGAGAATGATCCCCGCGAGGCCATCCAGTGCCATATTTGACAGCGTGAAGGCGCCGTGCGGGCTGGTCATAAACAGAAGAAAACTGATCACACAGGTGAAAGCCCAGGCAGTGGAAAGACAATATTCGGCAAATAGCGGCCACATACGGCGGTTTCGCCACTGCCATAGTCGCGTCATATTCTTTCTGAAGACTTCCGCGCCGCCCTGCGCCCAGCGTAGGCGTTGTTTCCATAGCCCTTTTAAGGTTTCCGGCATTAGCACCCAGCATAAGGCACGTGGTTCATAAAAAATGCTCCAGTGCTTGAGCTGTAGTTTCCAGCTGATATCAATATCTTCTGTAATGATGTCGTCACTCCAGTAGTCAACATCAGCCAGCGCCGTACGCCGAAAAGCCGCTACTACGCCAGAGATGGTAAATATCTGGCCGTACATGCGCTGCGTGCGTTTAATCATGCCAATGATCGAGGAGAATTCACCCACCTGAATTTTACCGATCAGCGTTGAACGGGTGCGAATACGCGGGTTACCGGTGACGGCACCGACTCGGGGATTCTCAAGCATCGGAGCCACAATATAAGCCACCGCATCACGATCTAATTTCGCGTCGCCATCAATGCACACTAACCATTCACTTTTCGCCGCCGCTACGCCGGTTTTCAGTGCGATAGCTTTGCCCTGGTTATGCGCCAGGTGGATAACGCGTAGACGTAAATGCTTTTTTGCTAATTGGTTGAGAATAAAGCCTGTACCATCCGTCGAACCATCATCGACGGCGATGACTTCAATATTCTTATAACGCTGATTCAGCACTGACTCGATGGTTTCGACGACGTTATTCTCCTCGTTATAGCAAGGGACAATCACCGAAACGAGGGGATTACCTTTTAATGTTGGTACGTCATCTTCGCGGCCCCATGACCAGTGCCGTTCACGACTGAACCAGAAAAGTAGCCCCCCGACCATCCAGAGAACAGACATAAAAAAGGGCCAGAAGAAAACAAAGCGAAGCATTGTTTCAACGGAAAATAACATTGCTATTACTAGCGGAACGCTCACCACCAGGCACAGGATAATGAGCGAAACAATACGTTTATTCATTTTCTGGGTACCAGTTAGTTGAGATTTCAGGGCTTATTACGCGGACGTGATCTTTACTAGTAATAAGATCATCTGGGTTGTAACCATAATTTTTTACGCCGTTGAGTTGTAATAACTCCATCCAGTTGGCAATGTCTTTAGCATCAACAGATTGCGTTTCTAATTGCACCATTGCTTTATCATTCGCAGCAGAGAACCTGGTGATATAGCGGGCAAGCTGCTGTAGCCACTTACTGGCAGACTTTTTGTCTTGTTTCGCCCGATAGGGATTAGCGACAACAATCGTCCAGTCGTAAAGGCGTAATGACTCCTGAATACGTCGATTAAACATGTCGTCCATCTGCGGGTGTAATTCCGGCATGGCGATAATCTGACGTGCCGTTTTTATCGACGGTCCGCGAACGGATTTAACCTTATTCGCCAGAGAAAGCGTTAGCGCGGTAGACGTCGATTTGTTGGTGAACTGCCGTTCACGGGACGCTTTCTCATCGACAAAAACCACACCGTCAAAGACGCTGTGCGCGGCCAGGTCCTCATACATGTCGTGGATTTTTTGCCACGTGACGTCATCGATCACTGATGAGGGCTTATCTTTCCCGGCCGGACTGAAGTCCCAGTTTAACAGCGGCATTGAGGCATAAACCGCCGCATCCGTGCGCGTCCTGATTTGCCAGGCGAGACGGTTGAACAGGTCTTCCCGGACAGGTAACCAGCGATTGGGGAAATACACCTCGCGAGTCGCGTTATTTGCTACCGGCGTGACCGATGCCTGTAAAAATACCGCACTCACGTTCATGTCTTTTACCTGCTGAACAAGAATATCAATATTCTTCTCCTGCCGGGTTTTATCGGTATCATAAATACTATCAATGCTCACGTTGATCGATCGCATCCCTGACTGTTCCTGTACGCTGGCGACCATTTGCGCAAAATCAATCAGCGACGGGTTATTGTCAATTAACAGACGAGGGATCGCGTCCAGGTTATCGACCGTGGCGAGTCCATCCTCCAGCGTAAAGAAGGTATCAAAACCCAGCTTTTTGAGCTCCTGAATGGCCACGCCATTTTCCGCACCATACGGCCACACCCAGGATTTGGGTTGTTTGCCGGTATATTTTTTTAGATGCTCAGCGATATTTTTACCGTCGGCGCTGACGCGTCGACGATATTGTTGCTCCGTTTCATACGTCGAGGTTGTCGGGTTATAGAAACGGTTAGCGATTGCTGGCAATTTGCTTCCGCTGGGGTTGGCTTGCACACCATAATGGGAGTTCCAGGTATGAGCACCTATTTCAACCAACGGTGAGCGGGCAAGCTCAGCAATTTGCTGCCAGGTCGCGATTTTCTCCCGATCAATATACTCATCGCCAAACTTAACCTTTTTATTGGCTGGCGTATCGACCCAACTGCCCACCGGGGCCCACAATGCGGGCCACTGATAAGCTTTCAGCAGTGGAAAGACGCGCGTATAGAAACTCTGATAGCCATCGTCAAAGCTCAGCAAAACGGCTTTGGCGGGTAACGTTATTTCGCCTCTGTGGGCTGCGCGAATTTGCTCTACGCTAATGGGCTGATAGCCATTTTCCCGCAGCCAGGAAAATTGCTCACGTAGCGCGCTGGTGCGTACCGACATAAAACGCTGATCGGCACTGTCATCCTCAACGTCATGGTAAGCCAGGACGATAAAACTATTATCAGGCCAGGGATTCTCTGCACGTAATTTCTGCCTGGTGTCCGGTGAAGTAAAGGACACCTTGCGGTGATCGTTACAGGCCGTAAGCATGCTGATGCCAAGCACTATTATAAAAGTACGTAGTATCTTCTTTAACATACCTTATCCTTAAAACCTCAAAGTCATATCCAGTTCAATACCCAGGTTATGCTCTCGCTTCCCGTCATAAGGGCGTTTAACCCAGTTCACGTTTGCACCTATACTTCCTTTGTCATTCCATTCAAAACGCTGGCCGTAACTCACTTGCGTGACGGGAGCGCTGCCATGATTTTTCTCCCAGGCGCTTCCCACACCCGCCGTGATTTGCTGGCTTAAATTGGTGGAGTAATTCTCATAAATGATGTTGTTAATATTCAGAGCAGGCACAACGTCCACTGTTTTTTGCGGATTGTAGTAAGGCGTATCTAATTTCTTATTCGCCCCGTAATAGATGCCCGCCTGAAGATTGACCTGCGTTTTATGGCTCGACCACAGCGTCTGTTCACCGGCGAGGGAGTATTCCGAACGCACGTTGCTGTCGGAAAAGTTGGTCCGGCTATAGCTGAAATCTGCGCGGGTGCGCTCATTTTTCTGCCACTGCACACTGGCTTCGGCACTGTTAGCGGTAATGCCATGCTTTAAGGCACGCGCTGGTGTGCGACGCGAAATACGCTCAGCCTGGGCACCCACGCTGAAATTATCGTTAAGGTCATAGCGCGCCGAGAAGCGGCCACCTAATTTATCGCCATGATTAAAATGACGCTCCATGATTTCGCCTTCCATCCAGATATCGCGGGAGCGCCACTCTAAGCCTGCTGACCAGTCGCGAACGTTATCCTGGCCTTCGGTGAAATGGCTGTTGATCTCACCAAAGCCCGCAAACGCACGCCAGTTTTTTGCCAGCGGCGGGGTATAAATGGTGGTGGTGACGCTGTTGTCATGCCGCCCGGAATCAGGGCTGTCAGAATCCAGATCGACCGTCGCGCCAACACGCAGTTCCGCGGAGTTATGAATATCGTGGGCCCGTTTCAACTCTTTCACCGCAGAGTTGGTCGGAGCGCGTTTTTGCACATCGGCTAACAACAGTTCTGCATGACGCCAGTCCTGTAGCGCCATAGCGACATAGCTCTGTTCCACTTCCAGGGAAATGTTGGTCGGCTCCAGCACTTCCGCTTTCTTTAATTCCTTCTCAGCCTTACGCGGCCAGCCTCTGGCCATCAGCACCCGCGCATAGTCAATTTTCAGGTTTTGATTACCTGGGGCTTTTTCCTTAAGTTTGCGCAGCATACGCTCTGCCGCGGGAAGATCGTTGGCATATTCATGTAACTCCGCCAAAAACAGACGGCCTTGCAGCCATTCGTTATTCGACAAAGGCAGCGGCGAACCTGGCATATAGGTATGAACAGGCTCTTTTTGCAGAATATGGTGGGTCAGCCGAGACGCCGATTTATATTGATTGTTTTCCAGATGGCTATAAAAAAGATCGGCTCTTTGCTCTTCGGTAACGCCTTCTTTTAATATTCCATTGCTATAGAAAAGGTCTTTCAGCATTGCTTCGGCTTGCTGCGGTTTCTTTTCATGCAAATAGGCCGATGCGACCCAGTAACGGGCATAGTCGGGCAGCGCGATGCCTTCACTTTTCAGGATTTTCTCCTGCTTAAGCACATCCTTATGCCTGTCGCGTGCAAGCAGTGCACCCATTTGATCAATAAGGGCGCGACGATAGTAAGGGGCCAGCTCTTTTTTATCCTTCCATTCACTTAATAATGACTGGTAGGTGGTTAATGCACGATCGGCAATGTTATAGCGCTCAGATTCGCTACGGGTTGGCATAAACGCCAGTCGTACAAGTTCGGCGGCATAATCGGCACGGGCATCAGGATCGGTTTGAGATCCGTTCTCTTTCAGTAACACATAGGAGAGATTGTTATCCTGCAATGCTTCCTTATATTCCTGAATACCGGTGCCTGCCGACGGGGCGTGTTGCATCGCAAGCGTACTGGCTAAAAGTTCATCCTGCTCTTGCCCGGCGAGACGGTACACCCATGCCGCGACTAAATAGTTACGGCTGTCCGGATGTTTTTTAATTAAGGTATTCACCTGGGTGATAGCAGTTTTATGATCGCCGCTGTCTGCCAGCGTTAATATATAGCCACGCTGATAGTCGATATTCGTGGGATCTTTTTCGCATAAACGCTTCCAGAGCTGTAAGGATTCACTCCAGCGTTTTTGATTACGATAGGCTTTAGCCACGGCCGGATAAGCGCGCAGAGGGAAATTTTCATGGCGATAGCGCTCATAAACCGAAATAACCTCGGCATCCTGACCTGCCCAGGAGGCGATCTGTAACCAGTCCGCAATTTGCTGGTTAGTGAGTGATTTGTGTGATGCAAACCAACTCAGGGCGGGGGCGGTATTGCCGTTTCTGGCATCGCGCACCAGCGCATCATAATTTTGAGACTGTGCATAAACGTGACCACTACATACAGAGGCCAGGCAAAGTGCCAGTACTTTATAACGGTTTTTTACACTGCTTTTCTTTAAATTAAACATAAGTCCTCATGCGGTTTACCAGCGTGATAAATTCCTTAAGCCTGATAAAGACATAATGGATACGCTAAATTTATTTACCTTAATAAAAAATGGTCTGAAATTTATAAGCTAAGGGTCATTTCACTTTTATATCCTGAAACATCATATGTGAGAAAAACTCTTCACCCGACGCCGTCTGACAAAAAAGTCGGTAATGGGTTAATTTTTCTTCATAGATTTTTCGCTGTTCCGGAGTCAGTCTTGAAAGCGTACACTCCTGCAAATTGTCGATGCCCAGCCACTCGCTAAAAGCAACTGAGAATGCAACAGAATCAAGATCGCGCTCGTTAAGGTTATAAATATCTGCTGTCATCGTAAGTCCTGGTTATTTTCAGGTTGTCAGTGAGTAATAACTCTCATCAAAAACAATGCTTCTGTTTCTGCCTTCACGTTTTGCTTCATACAGCGCCAGGTCAGCAAAACCGATAATTTCTTTAACGTTTTCCGAACCGTTACTGTGATAAATGCCAATACTTGTAGTGATTGCATTGGGTAAATTCACTGAAGGCAGTTGAGAAATATTTGCGACATTCTTACAGATATTATCAGCAACATACTGCGCCTCATTTTCAGATGCTGAGGGTAAAATCACAGCAAATTCATCGCCGCCGAGCCGTGCAAAAATGTCTTTTGAGCCAATGCAGTTATGTATTACCTGCGCAAATTCTTGCAGTACAGTATCGCCTTTTTGATGGCCAAAAGTGTCGTTTATCGCCTTAAATTTATCCAGATCCATTAACAGTATACAAAAACCGTCTTTTTTATTTTTACGCGTCAGTAACGCTTCTATTTCCTCAAGGAAATAGCTTCGGTTATAAGCTTTGGTTAACGCATCATACATTTTCATATGACACACCTTTTTTAAGGTGGCGAGGGCGTCATAGATGATGAATATCGTAATAACTAATCTGCAAGTGACCTTTACGCCTCTGATCATATTCCATGCGAAAACCTTGTCGTGACCATAGACATACAGGATAAGCATGCACAGCATCTCTGTCAGCGTAAGTGCAGCTACGCTGTTCCAGATATTACTGTTGAAATCATTGTAATAAACGATCAGTGCAAACAACACCAGATTCAGCCCCCCGCAAACATAGCGGGCATAGTCCAGATTTTTTAGTGCAGCCGCATGGACAGGCGAAGGCATGGCGGCGTATTTAAAAAGATAACAGGCAGCAATATAAATTAAGATAATCCATGCCACTGACAGCATTAAAATAATACTGTCATGTTTCAGCCAGGTGTCATGTCCTTTTACATCGCAAATATAAACCAGCAATGCGACAAAAATAATACTCGTGATGCACAGTTGTCTGGCCAGAATAAATATCGCCGGATTGCTGTTTTTTACGATGGTTCTTACAAAGCCGGAGATATGCGATGACGTCGCATCGTATATGATGGTGGTGCTTTCAATGTAAAAAAGTGCACCAGCGAGGAAAGCCATGCTCAACAAAAGATAATGTTTTTTACGATTATCGCAATAATATTTAACGAGAACCGCTGAAAATCCGGCTACGTCAGTGGCAATTAATATAAGTAATGATGCTAAATAGAATTGCGGTGTAGTATTAGTAAACAATGAATCAAGAATAAAAATTAAATCTTTCATGATGCAGGCATTGATTAATAAATTAAATACACACTGTTTGCTACAGTCCCGATTAATGAGGACAGTGATAGGATCTCAGCATTCAATGCCTGCAATGATATGGCAATTGTTAACTACATTACCGGAATAAAAATGCTGAAGTTTACCCTTTCCTCTGTATAGGAGTGTAATTTCATTAAATGTATTTCATGACGAAGTTTAAGTTTATATTTGGTCATGATGAACATGTATACTATTTTGCTAAACGCACCATAGGTATCCCAGTCTCCTTTAAAATCCATTCTTGCATAATTACCATGAAAAACATGGTGGTTTTCCGTCGTCGCTGATAGATCGGAGGTTGCCCATGAAATGTCGACTTCCACAATGCTTTCACGACCTTTGCTTAACAGTGCCGAGTGTCTGGCGGAAATAGCGAGCTCATTTAATACTTCGGGGCTCTCTAGTAACATCTTTCTCATACTTTTCGTTACATCAGACACGGCGGGTTCAAAGATATGATCCTGTACCGTTAGTGTATGATTGTAAGCAAACTCCCGGTCCAGCGAGCATAACTCTACCTCAGGCAGTTTGACGTCTTTTAAAAACAGCGATGGCTGTAATTTATCGAACTCCCAGATTTCTGCGGTGCGATAGTCTGACGGCGACAATCCGGTCAACTTTTTGAACGCCCTCGCAAAACCCTGACTGCTGTGGTAATGAAACAAATAGGCAATCTCTGTTATTGGCAGTGACGTCATACGAATCAATACGGCGGCGCGGCAGATCCTTCTTCTGAAAATATAATCACCCAGCGACAGCCCATATTCCTGCTTAAACCAGTTTTCTATTGTGCGCCTGCTGTAGCCCAGCACTTTCGTAAGATCATCAATGTTCGCGAGAGAATAGATATTATCTTCAACCCACGAAATTATATGCTTACGAATAGTTTCTTTCATTCCCTTACAGTTTCCTCAAAGTGTAATCAGTAAAACGCATTGTACGGATCATTTTACGCAAAAAAGCATCTTCTCATTCATTTTGAGTATAGATGAATAACAGGCATGACCCTGAAGCCTTTCTCAAGCGGGAGCGTACCCCTCAGCAGGGCAGGGCATAGTTAACGGACATGCAGATACCCACGCCGGAAGAAGCGTGTTAACAAACAGGGTGGAGGCTTAGCGTTGCACGGAGGGGTCGATAGTCTGGCTGATCTGTTGAGACTGGACTTTATCCTGATGATGATACCAGGCGCCAATAGAGGAATAGACGAAGCGGCCAAAGAAAACGAAGAAGCTGATAAGAAGTACGATACGGGTCATGCGACTGTCAAATCGATGTCGTTTTCGCATACTGTTTGCCTGACTCACGAGGGGTCCTTTAGGGTAAACCCGATGTACGGGCGGTACGTTATTAAGGCACAAAGGCATCAGCAGGTCAATTCTGTATCACGTAAAAATTTGTCAGAGAAACATTAACCTGAATTATATATAAAGCTATGAAACATTTATCATAGTTATAAGTTAAGTGCAGAAATGAATTAAAGCGTAATTATTGACTCATCAGGGCATGTTTTTTGATGTAGATCAGTTGTTCGTATGCGCACCCCACTAAAATCGCTGCTGATTGCACGAATTGTGCCTGTACAGACGGGTTGGATGCCTGCCTGAAACACCCCTCCAGGACGCTGGGTTTTCTGACGAGCATCTATGACTTTCTTAAAAAGGTATCAACAATACAACGATCAATGGTGGGCATTACCTCTTATCCTTCCTGTTGTTTTACTGCCATTCGTTATCCTTGCTAATACATCGACTGTCGTCGCTGGCGGCGTCGTCACGCTTTACTATCTGCCGCTGGCATTTTTCATCACCTTGATGCTCTTTTTTGGCTGGGCCGCTTTGCCCGGTATCACGCTTGCGCTGCTGCTTCACTATTATCCGCATACTGACGGATTTGAAACGGTGGCCAAGATCATTCATTTTCTCATCCCGACTATCCTCAGTTGGGCGGGTTATCGCCTGTTTGTCACACGGCGGCATATGGTGTCGTACGGCAACGCCGACTTAATGGGGCAGCGACTTTTCTGGCAGGTGATCTGTCCCGCCACTCTCATTCTCCTGATCTTCCAGATGGCGGCGTATCTCGGCATGTACGACAACTACAGCATGCTGGCGGGGGCCAGCCCGTGGAGTGTCCGTACATTGATCAATTTCCAGGCGCTGATGGTAGGCTGCCTGACCGGCATACCGATGTGCTATCTGTTGATTCGCATCATCCGCCATCCCCGCTACGTGCGCAGTTTTATCTCCCAGATGCGCCGTGAGTTTGATCCGAAATGTACCCGGCTGGAGGTGGTGCTGTGGCTCGGATTGCTGATAACCGCCATGGGATTTTTGCTCCAGCCCTGGAACGAAGAAAGCACGATTTTCAGCTCCAATTACACGCTGACGCTGCTGATGCCGGTGATGCTGTGGGGCTCTATGCGCTTTGGGTATCGTTTTATGTCCCTCGTCTGGACGCCATTGCTGATTGTGGCGGTGCACTATTTTTACTGTTATCTGCCGGTTCGTCAGGATTACGGCATCCAGCTGACCATCACGTCATCCAGCTATCTGGTGTTCTCGTTCATCATTAACTATATGTCGATGCTGGCGACCAGCGAGCGTATGGCCCATGTCCGCGTCCGCCAGCTCGCTTACCTCGATCCGGTGATGCATATGCCGAACCTGCGGGCGCTGAACCGCGCGCTGACCGACACGCCCTGGTCGGTGCTCTGTTTTCTGCGTATCCCGGAGCTGGAAATGTTAGGACGCAATTACGGCGTTATGCTGCGGATCCAGTACAAGCAGAAGCTGGCGGAGTGGGTACGTCATCGTCTGCATACCCGTGAAGATGTCTACCATCTGTCGGGACCGGATCTGGTGATGCGGCTGAACACGGAATCCTATGAGGAACGCATCGATGCCCTCGATGCCTGGATCAAGCAGTTTCGCTTCGTGTGGGACGGTATGCCGCTACAGCCGCAGGTGGGGATCAGCTACTGCTATGTACGTTCCCCGGTCGCCCATCTTTACCTCTTGCTGGGAGAGCTCAGTACGGTGGCCGATCTGTCGCTTGCTACCACGCATCCCGAAAGCCTGCAACATCGCGGTGCCGCCAGCCTGCAACGCGGCCTGAAAGATAAGGTGGACATGATGAACCGGCTACAGCACGCGCTGGAAGCCGATCGCTTTGTTCTGCTGGCGCAGCCCATCGCCGGTATTCGCGGCGACGATTATCACGAGATCCTGCTGCGTATGGTGGGGGATAACGGCGAGTACATCGGTCCGGACAGCTTCCTGCCGGTGGCGCATGAGCTGGGACTGTCATCGCGCATCGACATGTGGGTCATTGAAAACACCTTACGCTTTATGGATACCCATCGGGATGTGCTGCCCGGCATGCGTTTAGCCGTTAACCTGTCGCCATCGTCGGTCTGCCGGGCACAGTTTACGCTGGAAGTCAGCCGCCTGTTGAAAGCGAGTAATATCGAAGCCTGGCAACTGATTTTTGAAGTGACCGAAAGCAACTCCCTGACCAACATCGAGCAGGCGAATCAGACCCTCGGGCAATTGCAGCATATGGGATGCCGGGTGGCGATCGACGATTTTGGTACCGGCTATGCCAGCTACGCGCGACTGAAAAACGTCAATGCGGATATTTTAAAAATCGATGGCAGCTTTATACGCAACATTACCTCGAACAGTCTCGATTATCAGATTGTCGCGTCCATTGTCCATCTGGCCCGCATGAAAAGAATGCAGGTAGTGGCGGAATACGTGGAAAGTGAAGAGATCCGCAAGGCGGCAGTGGAACTGGGGATCGACTACATGCAGGGTTATCTGATAGGCAAGCCTGCGCCGCTTAGCGACCTGCTTGCGAAAGCCACCCCGCCGTCACTACGCGCCTGAGCACGCAGTGACGGCAGGCCGGCATCAGGCTGCTACGTGGTCCGGGGCTTCTTCTTCCTCGATCTTGAGCATCCAGCCGGTAACCGACTGCCAGTACTCCTGCTCTTTTTCCAGGTCGAACAGCACCAGCGCATTCTGGCTGAACCAGTCGTGCGGGAAGCTCAGCGTCCAGTGATTATCATCGGTTTTCAGACGCAGCGTTGGCGGCGTGGTGGTGGCCTGGCGCTGGTTATTCAGCAGCACGCCGAGGCGCAGCAGCTGGATCAGCGGCAGGTAATGCTTCTTCTTGTACAGCGCGAAACGTGGCAGATCGTCAATTTTGATCGCCTTACGGTGATAGCGCACCATCGTCGCCATCATCATCTGCTGCTCCTGGTTAAAGCCCGGCAGATCGCTGTGTTGCAGGATGTAGGCCGAATGGCGGTGCATACCGCTGTGATTAATGTTGAGGCCAACTTCGTGGAGCATCGCTGACCAGCGCAGCAGCGCCGCCAGCGAGGGATTATCGAGCTTAGGATTCTGCGCCAGCCACTGATCGTACATCATCGTGGTGGTCTCCAGTACGCGCTTCGCCTGTTCCCGGTCAATGTTGTACTGATTCGCCAGGCTTTGCGCCGTGCGGCTGCGAATATCCTGATGACGAAAACGGCCTTCCATCTCATACAGTACGCCTTCACGCAGTGCACCATCGGAGAGACGCAGCTCGCGGATCGCCAGTGCGTCGAACACGCCGCAGAGGATCGCCAGCCCCGGCACGAACACCGCTTTACGCTCATCCGACAGGCCCGGCAGGCTCAGCGCATCAAAGCTTTTGGCCTTCAGCGTTTCACTCACCAGCAGATCCAGGCGTTCCGGCGTGATAAAGCCGTCTTTTTCGCCGAGGGCCAGCAGCACTTCATGCGCGGCTTTGATGCTGCCGGAGGCACCGAGCGCCACGTTCCAGCCCTGAATACGGTACTGCCACGCCAGACCTTCCAGCTTTTGTACGGCGGCGAGGCGCGCACGCTGAAAGTTTTCGCGGCTGATGGTACCACCGGGGAAGTAGATCTGCGCAAAGCTTACGCAACCCATACGGCGGCTTTCCACCAGTTTAGGTTCGAAATCTTCGCCGATCACCAGTTCCGTTGAACCACCACCAATATCAATGACGAGCTTGCGGCCTTTCTCCGGCTGCGTATGCTCCACGCCCATAAAAATCAGACGCGCTTCTTCGTTACCGGAAATAATTTCAATCGGGTAGGGGATCACTTCACTGGCGCGTTTTAAAAACTCAGAGGCGTTCAGCGCCTGACGCAGCGTATGCGTGCCGACGATGCAGACGCTGGAGGGAGAAAAGCCCTGCAGACGTTCCGCAAACAGCGCCAGACAGCTAAGCCCGCGCTCCATGGCCTCTTCGCTGAGCATATTTTTATCGTCCAGCCCGTCGGCCAGATGAACACGCTGTTTCAGGCGACCGATGATCTGCATCGCGCCATCTACCACACGGGCAATCACCATGTGAAAACTGTTCGAACCAAGATCGACCGCAGCAAACTCCTGCGGTCGTGGGGCGTTGTCATTTATAGGCATAGATTAGTCGGGCTGCTCGAGTGATTTGATGTAATCGTAAATCGCCAGTTGCGAGCGCACTTTACGGCGATTACCACGGGGTACATAAGTGTTGCTCAGCTCTTTATCGATATAACGCGCTTTTACCGTATCGTTAAGCTGCAAATCCACAATATTCAGGATCTGCTGTTTCAGACGCGGATCCAGCAACGGCGTTGCCACTTCAATACGGTAATCAATATTACGCGTCATCCAGTCAGCTGAGGAGAGATAAACCTGTTTATCACCACCGTTTTCGAAAATATAAACGCGATCGTGTTCCAGATAACGGTCAACAATGCTGATCACGCGAATATTGTCGCTGATGCCTTCAAGCTGCGGGATCAACGAACACATGCCACGTACCAGCAGGTTGACGGGAACGCCGGAGCCAGACGCAGCATACAGCCTGTCGACCAGACCTTTATCCACCAGGTTATTCAGTTTGAGAGTGATCCCGGACGGCAGTTTTTTCTGCGCATTGGCAATTTCGCGGTCGATCATATCATACAGCAGGCGACGCGAGTTTTGCGGCGAAACCAGCAGGTAGTCGAAGTTCACCGGCCGGTACGGGTTCTCGATAAAGTTAAACACCCGACGCACTTCGTTAGTGATACGCGCATCCGCCGTCAGCAGCGAATAGTCGGTGTACAGCCGCGCGGTTTTTTCGTTGAAGTTACCGGTGCCGATATGGGCATAACGCACCACCTCATCACCTTCTTTACGGGAGATGAGGAACAGCTTGGCGTGGATCTTAAGCCCAGGTGCCGAGAAGATAACGTGTACGCCCGCCTCGGTGAGACGACGCGCCCAGTGGATATTGGCTTCTTCGTCGAAACGCGCCTGTAGCTCCACCACCACCGTGACTTTCTTGGCGTTATGCGCCGCGTGGATCATCGCATCGATAATGCGGGAATCTTTCGCCACACGGTAGATGTTGATCTTGATTGCCAGCACGCTCGGGTCAAAGGACGCCTGACGCATCAGCTCAAGCACATGTTCAAAGGTGTGATACGGGTAATACAGCAGTACATCACGTTCACGAATGGCATCGAATCCGTTACGGAATTTATCGAACCACAGATGGCGCAAACGCGGTAGCGGCTTGTTGACCAGATTGGCCTTGCCGACGTTCGGGAAGCCAATAAAGTCTTTAAAGTTGTGATAGCGGCCACCCGGCACGGTGGAGTCATAGCGCGAAATGGTCAGCTTGTCGCGCAGCATCTCCACCATCGCGTCGGGCATGTCACGCTGATACACAAAACGCACCGGCTCGGCGGTCAGGCGCTGCTTCAGGCTGGAGGACATCAGCTCCATCAGGCTCGCTTCCATTTCGTGCACCAGATCATACTCGGCATCACGGGTCATTTTCATCGAGTAGGCGTTCAGCGCATCGTAATCAAAGAAGCCTTTGAAAATGTCATCAAGGCAGTAGCGCAGGATGTTATCCAGCAGGATCATCGGCTTGCGGCGACGCGGTGCTTCCGGCGGCAGATTCACAAAGCGCGGCACTTTGTCAGACGGGATCTCCAGCAGCGCATAACGGATAGCCTCGCCACGGATAATTTCCACCGCCAGATAGGTGTAATCGTCTTTCAGGAACTGCACCAGATCGGTTTCGCGATTAATCAGAATGGGTGTGATGTGCTGGCGCAGGTAGTGTTTGAAATAGTTACGCAACCAGCTCTGCTGGTTAACGGAAAGCTGGCGTTCATTGATCAGGAAGATCTGGTTACGTGCCATCTCCAGCAGCAGCTCGTTGTAGAGGCTGTCAAATTCCTGGTCGGCTTTCAACACGCGGGCCTGGATCTTGCCGAGTAAATGGCGTGAATGTGCGTTTGAACCTTGCTCTTCGCTGATGATGATCCGGCGTTTCAGTTCAGCAAAACGCACTTTGTAGAATTCATCAAGGTTATTGGAATAGATGCCCAAAAAACGCATGCGTTCGATAAGCGGGTTCGATTTATCAGCGGCTTCCTGAAGGACGCGCTCATTGAACGCCAACCAGCTCAGTTCTTTCTCGATATATAGCTTTTCCTGACCCATTACAACTCACACTCCGGTTCAATCACGGTTCGTGGCAATCCGTCTCTGCCTTCATTATGGCGAGCTTTGCCACAGGTTGTCCAATTGTGACAGGGAAGTATGACATTAAGTGTGTGAACGAAACGGCAGAATAAACCCTTTTTTTCCGCTAGCGTGCACAATGACGAGGGAGAGGGAAGGCCATGTGGGAAACGCGCGCGCTGGAATTAAATAATCAGGAAATATGGAACTGGGAACGGGTCTGTGAGTTTATTGATTACGCCTGCCGCCATGATTTTACGGCGCTGGTGCTCGGACAGATGGATCTCTTTGACAAGCTGGTGTCACCCGCAGGTTACTGGCCTGCACACTTAAACGATCGCCTCTCCAGTCAGCAGCGAGCGCGCTGCGTTTATCTGGAGCGGCTGGGAAATTATTGTCACGCGCGTGGCTTGCGCTTTTATCTGCAGGCGAAGGAGCTGAGCTTTCAGACCGATATTCTGCTCAGCCACCCGCAACTGCTCGACGCGCGGGAAGGCGTGCGCTTTGACATGGAGTTCTGGTGCCGTTATCTGATCGATAAAGTGGCGCTGATTTGCCAGCGCATCGCCTCCCTTGATGGCTTGTTAATCGCGCTGTCGACCACCGACAGTCTGCTGCCGATTTCACATCCGCATTGGGCGAAAAACAGGGCTGCGCCAGCCAACACGCCCGAGCGTTACAAACGTTTTTTCCACGCCTTAAGTGAGGTGATGGCCCGCGAAGGGCGCCATCTGGTGCTGCGGGTCTTTCCGGCCAGCAACAGTGATGTGGACAACGTCTTGCACGCCATCAGCGCATTGCCAGAGGCAGTGTCGGTGTCGATAAAACTGACGCCGGAGCGTTTCTGGCCGGAGTTTCCTAATAATCCGGCCTTATTAGCGGTCACCGATCGTGACGTGTGGGTCGAAATTGATCTTGCTGGCGAGGAAGTGGGCTGGGGAAATTTTCCCTTTCTGCGTGTTGATGAGTTACAGGGGCGTTTGCTGTGGTGCCAGGAGAAAAATCCGGCGATCCGTGGCGCACTGTGTAAAGTGAGCTGGGAAGGCATTGATAATCACTGGGTCATTGGCAGCTTGAGTGAATGCAACCTGCTGAGCTGCGCCTATCTACTGCGTCATGACACGCACCCGACGGTGACGTTTTTACTGCAACGCTGGCTCAGCCAGTGCTACGGCTGGCAGCCGCATGCCGGGATCGTGAAGACCTTAGGCGAACTGCTGGAGCAGGGCGGGCAGGCACTTTATGGTGCGCTGTACGCGCGCGATCATGTTTTTCATCGCCATAGCTTACTTCCGGAAAGCGTCGATCAGGCGCTCTGGAGCCTGTACGGCCAGCTCGACCGCAACCACTGGTTGCCCGGCTCCGGCAACGATCTCTATTTTTCCCGCGATGACGTCAACATCTCCTCCCATCATCTCTATCAGATCGCTAAAGAGAAAGATGCCGCGCTGGCCCTTGCCCGTGACGTGGCCTGCCAGGCAGCCGATTTTGCCCGGCAGACGGATTTTCCTGTCGCGCTGTCCCGGCGCTGGCAAACAGAATGGGCCGGGCTGACGCTTTACTGCCAGGCTTTCGTTTGCGCACAAAAAGCATTTTTCACACTCTGCTATGCCCGTCAGGTCGAAAACAGTTGGAGTATGCGGGAGATCTGCCAGATCAACATTCAGGGGTTATACAGTGCTGCCGGGGAAATGGCCGATTTTTGCGCCCGGCATCCTGATCTGCCGCCGGGGCTGTATGTGATGTTTGATCCCCGACGGGTGAGGCAATTTGCAGCCAGCCTTAACGATGCGCTGGTCACCCTTATGACGTAGCCTGATGCCGCCAGTTTTCATTACGGTGGCGGTGTCCGGTAAGTATCTCCACCACCTCACGCGCCTGCGCAGTGGCCTGCTCCGGCAAACCGCCAGCCCGCAGGCGCTCCAGTTCGCTGAGCAGAACGGCATGCCGCTGGCGGCTCAGGCGAAAGCGAAACGCACCGGTGAGCGCCATGATTGCCAGCAGCCCCGGCCCGATGAGAAAGACCAGCCACAACCCCTGTAGCGCCTGCGCTGACTGGTTGGTAGCCCCTTTGGTGAAGCCAAAGGCTTCCAACGCCAGACCCACTATAAACAGCGCCAACGCCTGGGAAAATTTGCGTGTCAGCATCATCACCCCGGCGTAAATGCCTTCACGCCGCGCCCCGGTGAGGGCTTCATCCACGTCAGGCAGAAAGTTATAGATATTCCACGGGATCAGATAGGTTCCGCCGCGGGCTATTCCCATCATCACGGCCCCTGCCATCAGGAGAAAGGTGAGTTGTGGCGCGGCGGGGGAAAGCTGACTGAACCAGAGCAGACTGAGCATGATCATACCGATGGCGAATTTATAGGCATGACCATTGCCAATGCGGATACACAGCCAGGTGAATAACGGAATGGCGAAGAACTGAAACAGCGTCATCAGGCTCATGGCCTCGGAGGCGAGGCTGGTGCTGACCTGCAGGACATACGCCATAAAGTGCATAAACAGTGAACCGAAAATATCCAGTGCGACGGCACCCCCGACGTACATCATGATATGCACGCGAAAAGTCTTCAGCCGGAACGTGGTCGCCATCTCCCGGTACAGTGAGGCGATGGTTTTAAGCATCCCTTGTTCAACCGGCGGTGGGGACAGATTTTCACGCTCCCAGGTACCGCGCCAGACCACACACCAGGGCAGCGCAAACAGCACGGCGAACATGACCCCTATCCACATAAACGCCTGTTCTTTGGTGGCCGTGTGCGCGATGATCTGGCCTGGGATCAGCGCCGCCAGAAACGCCGTCGCCTGTGCAAATAACATGCGTGCGCCGGACATCTTTGAGCGAATGTCATAGCGCGACGTCATTTCCGCGGGCAGCGTGTCGTAGGGTACCATCAGCAGCGTGAATACGGTATTGAACACTAAATACGTCCCCAGATACCAGCCATAGCCGAAGCCGCTCAGCCACATCAGTCCGAACGTCAGAGAAAGCAGGGCGCCAGGAATGAAAAAAATGCGCCGTCTGCCCCAGCGCGTACGGATGTTATCGGTGATATAGCCCATCACCGGATCGGTAATACCGTCCCAGATTTTCCCAATCGCGAAAATAGAGGCCGCAGCCGCCGGAGAAAGCCCGGCCACTTCAATATAAAAATAAAGTAACCAGAGGCCAGTTATCGTCATCGCGCCGCTGCCAAAGATATCGCCCATACCCCAGGCGAGAATGTTTTTGGTTTTAACTTCACGACGGGTACCAGAAAGTGGTTCGTTTTGCATAAGGCATATCCCTGTCATTAACGTGAAAAACCCGCTCACCTTAACGACGCTGTGCCTGCCTCACCCAGCCTTACCTTCGCGCTTTTTTGCCGTTCTGCGACAGCCTGTAAATATTGTCGCGGGTGCACCAGGGAAATGTGATCCCCAGCCCGTTATGCCGTACTGTACGGCGGTGACCTGTGCGGTGGATCGTGTTACGCCATTTTTACCGCGCGCCAGATGTGGTGGATGTCATGCTGTCCAATGGTGCAGTATGAACGCTGTGATGGTCTGCAAAATACGGGTGATAACCGGCGTTTTCAGGCTGGAGAGCTCGCCGCGCCGGTGCTGTGATATCGCTCTTTTAACGAGGGCGAGTAAAACCATGCAACTGACACTTTCTCAATTTTTCCCGGCCGCGGACGGGATCACGCTGGACACCGACTGTTTTCAGGCAGCGCTGGACAGGATGGCCACGGCAGGCGGCGGCACGCTGACGGTCGAGGCGGGACGTTATCGGGTAGGCGGCCTGCGTCTGCGTTCACACTGTACGTTGCACCTTGCCGCAGGGGCGACCCTGGTGGTAAGTGACGATTACCGCGACTTTAACCAGGCACAAACCCAAAGCCGCGCGGAATGCTCCGACCGTGCCTTTCTTTATGCTTACGACGCTTGTGAGATCGCCATTACCGGCAGCGGGAAGATTTGTGGCAACGGCGCAAGCTGGTTCGCCGCTAGCGCAGATGAAATGGGCTATCGTCAGCCAGCGGCGCAACGCCCCAGAATGATTGTTCTGGAAGGTTGCTGCCAGGTACGGCTGATGGATTTTACGCTTGAAGATGCACCAATGTGGACCATCCACCTCGTTGGCTGTCGTGAGGTAAAAGTACAGCGCGTTACGGTTCGTAACGATCTGACTCTGGCAAATACCGATGCGCTGGATATTGACTGTTGTCAGCAGGTGCAGATCGCCGATTGTGATTTCAGCGCGGCGGACGATGGTATCTGTCTGAAAACCGGATGTTATACGCCCGCGTTACAGCAGCCCACCAGGCAGATAGTCATACACAACTGCCTGATCCGCTCGCACAGTTGTGGGATAAAAATCGGTACGGAAACGGCGTTCGATATTGAAGATGTCACCGTCAGCAACTGCGTGATCGCGCGTTCAAATCGGGGGATCGGTCTGGTCTCACGTGACGGTGGCAACCTGCGACGGATGCTATTCAGCCATATTATTTTTGACTGCCATACCGTGCATCCCTGCCACTGGGGAAAAGCCGATCCGCTTTATATTTCGGTGCGTTACCGCGATCCGGCTATTGAACCCGGTGAAGTGTGTATGATCCAGTTTCACGGGTTGACCGGCTGCGCAGAAGGGGCGATCAATTTTCACAGCGAGCCGCACGGTAAGATTCACCATATTCTGCTCAGCGATGTGCAGATGCAGCAAACAATCAGCCTCAGCGCGGAACAGGGTTTTTATGATGTTCGCCCGCCCTGTAATCCAGCGTCGCCTGTTGGCAGCGGCAAAGATAACGCCTGGGCGCGCGATCCCGTCACGCAGGCTGTGTGGGGCGTTGAACGTTATCCGGCTGGTTTGCCGGTACTTTATGCCCGTGGCGTAGTGGCAATGCGGGTGCGTTTTTGCGACGTTCGGCGGCCGCAGCCGCTACCGGATGGCTGGTGCCCGCAACACCTGTGGCTGGACGCCTGCGAAGGCGTCACAGTCGATGAATGACCATCAGGCGCTGATATCGCTCTGCGGCAGTTGTTGCGCCAGTCGTGTCGCCAGATAACGCAGGCTGGAGAACAGCCCGGCGGCGTGCACGGCGTCGTTTTTAATGGTCAGTGAGGAGAGCGTCCAGATCTGTCCCTGAACGTTTTCGTTAATCGCCCGGCTAAACGGCATGAGGAACAGCCCACACAGCGTCAGCGCAGGATTAAGCAGCGCATCTGCCAGCGGATGGTGTTTTAGCCGCTCGTCACGATGCAGCCTGTTTAACTCAAGGCTTGCCCAGGGCGTCAGCAGATCCTGCTCATCGTAGGGGGAGATGATTTTAATATCGCGCAGCGCGGCCAGTACATCATCTGCCAGCCTGCGCTTATTCACCGTGGCAATCTCCCGCAGCGGCAGGTGCAGGGTGACGCCCGTCAGTCGTGGCCCGCCTTTTATTTGCAGGGTTTCGGTAGTGCAATAATAGTTATTGTTAATCCCCACTACGATATTATCGGGCAGCCTGACGTCATTTTCCGCACCCAGCGTCCGCAGCCACTGCCATAATTGCGGCTCGTCTTGTTCTGATAATGAAATAGCGCATAGTACGCGCGCCTGAATGGCAAATAAACGCAGGCAATCGGCCACTTTCACCAGATTCAATAACAGCACCACGCCCACTAATCCGGCCAGCGTTTCACCAACGATATACACCATTTCCCAGGTTTCATTTTTCTTAACCTGATAAGAGAACCACAGCATATCGAAGCCAATAATAGTTAACAGCGCCACGATCAGAAATAACAGATGCCCGGCGCTGGTCCAGCCGAGCAGATTACGAAACCAGTTAAACAGGCTGACGTCACCGTCTTCGCTGTGACCCACCATATCCCGACAGCGCACGCAGAAGCGCTGGGCGAGAAGGCCGAAAAACAGTGACAGCAGGGCGCTCACCATGCTGATGATCGACAGCACCCATTCGGCGGAGATCACCTTCATAAAGGTGAACATGACTTCCGGAAACTGGGCATACAGCTCGGCATTGGCCTTATGTTGTAGATAGGTTTTATCCGGTTTTGACGGCGGCGATATAGAGGAGTTGATAATCTCCGTGGACGTTTCATAAATCTCATAAATAGATATCACTTTGTCATGCGATTTATTTATATGAATGAACTGACCACAGCCATAAAAAAGCAGCAGCGCAGGTAAAATCCACGTAGCGAGAATAAGACGAAAGTTTTTGAGCATAATCCATTGCTTCAGCGAAATGATAACCAGCGCGAATTTTACTCGCCGCGCAGTCGAAAATAAACGGGAATTTAGTATTGATTCTGTGAATGGAAATAATGCGGAAAAATAAGCGCCGCGCGGGATGATACCAGCCTGCGCGGCGTTTTTGACATCAGTCGCAGGCGTGGCCCTGCGGCGACAGCGGCACGCCATCCAGCCAGGCGCGGTTATCGCGCATCGCCAGGCGGCCTTCAATAAACCAGCTCACTACCAGCGGATAGATCGCATGCTCCTGCGTTTGCACACGCGCGGTAATATCCTCTTCCGTATCACCTGCGAACACCGGCACTTTCGCCTGCAAAATCACCGGGCCACCGTCGAGTTCATCCGTCACGAAGTGCACCGAGGTGCCATGCTCCGTATCGCCGTTTTCCAGCGCCTGACGATGGGTATGCAGCCCAGGATATTTCGGCAGCAGGGAAGGGTGAATATTGAGCAGACGCCCGGCAAAGTGTTCGACAAACGCCGGACTGAGAATGCGCATGTAACCGGCCAGCACCACCACATCCGGGGCGTAGGCGTCGATTTCCTGCATCAGTTCACGGTCAAAAGCTTCGCGGCTGGCAAACAGATCGGCGGTCAGAACGTGCGCAGGAATACCCGCCTCTCGCGCACGCTCAAGGCCGAAGGCATCGGCTTTATTACTGAAAACCGCACGGATCGTGGCGTTAATCTTTTTCTGCTTACAGGCATCGATAATGGCCTGCAAGTTGCTGCCATTACCGGAAATAAGCACCACGATATTTTTCATTACGCAATGACCACGCGCTCTTCGGCATCAGACGCTTTGATAACGCCGATTTTCCAGGCGGTTTCGCCTTTAGCATTCATCAGCTCAATAGCTTTGTCCGCTTCAGCCGCTGGCAGGGCGATGAGCATCCCGACGCCGCAGTTGAATGTGCGGTACATTTCATGGCGGCTGACGTTACCGGCGGTTTGCAGCCAGTTAAACACTGATGGCCACTGCCAGGACGCTTCGTCGATCACGGCCTGGGTATTGTCCGGCAGTACGCGAGGGATGTTTTCCCAGAAACCGCCGCCGGTCAGGTGAGCGATTGCGTGAACGTCAACGTTCTCAATCAGTTCGAGAATGTTCTTCACATAGATGCGCGTCGGGGCCAGCAGATGATCCGCCAGCGGCTTGCCATCAAGCTCCGTGGTTTGCGGATCGGCGCCGCTGACTTCCAGAATTTTGCGCACCAGGGAATAGCCGTTAGAGTGCGGGCCGCTTGAGGCCAGCGCAATCAGCACATCGCCATCCGCCACTTTGGAGCCATCAATGATTTCTGATTTTTCTACCACACCGACGCAGAAACCAGCGACGTCATAATCTTCGCCATGGTACATGCCCGGCATCTCTGCCGTTTCACCGCCAACCAGCGCGCAGCCTGACTGGAGACAGCCTTCAGCGATACCGCTGATTACGCTTGAGGCGGTATCAACGTCGAGTTTGCCGGTAGCGTAATAGTCGAGGAAAAACAGGGGTTCTGCACCCTGGACGACCAGGTCGTTCACACACATGGCGACCAGATCGATGCCGATGGTGTCGTGACGTTTCAGATCCATCGCCAGACGCAGTTTGGTGCCCACGCCGTCAGTACCGGAAACCAGCACTGGCTCACGATATTTTTGCGGCAATGCGCACAGCGCGCCGAAGCCACCCAGTCCACCCATGACTTCCGGGCGACGGGTTTTCTTCACCACGCCTTTGATACGGTCAACCAGGGCATTACCCGCGTCAATATCAACACCGGCATCTTTGTAGCTGAGAGAGGTTTTATCGGTCACTGCTTCTGTCCCCACGCGTTTACTTGCGGTAGAAATAAATTTCGGCGCAATTCTAACAGCCCAGGCAAACGTTTGCGAGTGCATTATTAGGGGGCGGGGGCGATTATTCAGTCAGACTCATTTCCGCTATGATTGATCGGGATCAACACACTACCTGTAGCGCAGCGGACAAAAAGCGGTATAATCCGGCGATTTTTTTTGTGGCTGCTAACTGTCTGGGGAAGGAGAAGAGTATGAAGATCGTGGAAGTGAAACACCCACTCGTCAAACATAAGCTGGGTCTGATGCGTGAGAATGACATCAGCACCAAACGCTTTCGTGAACTCGCCTCGGAAGTGGGTAGTCTGCTGACATATGTCGCGACCGCCGACCTCGCTACAGAAAAAGTGACCATCGAAGGCTGGAACGGCCCGGTGGAAATCGAACAGATTAAAGGTAAGAAAATCACCGTTGTGCCGATCCTGCGTGCGGGTCTGGGCATGATGGAAGGCGTACTGGAAAACGTGCCGAGCGCGCGTATCAGCGTTGTCGGTATCTACCGCGACGAACAGACGCTGGAGCCGGTGCCGTACTTCCAGAAACTGGTTTCTAATATCGACGAGCGCATGGCGCTGGTGGTTGACCCGATGCTGGCAACCGGTGGTTCGATGATCGCCACTATCGACCTGCTGAAAAAAGCAGGCTGTTCCAGCATTAAGGTGCTGGTGCTGGTCGCGGCACCTGAAGGTATTGCGGCGCTGGAGAAAGCGCATCCGGACGTGGAGCTGTACACCGCGTCGATCGATCAGGGCCTTAACGAGCACGGATACATTATTCCGGGGCTCGGCGATGCCGGCGATAAGATTTTCGGGACCAAATAAGTGAATAAATAAAAAACAGCCGACTTTGATAGTCGGCTTTTTTTTGAATAAAAGAAGCCGTTCGTTAATAACACACACAACTCAGAGGAAAACACTATGACGCGCCGTGCTATCGGGGTGAGTGAAAGACCGCCGCTTTTACAGACGATCCCGCTTAGTTTGCAGCATCTGTTCGCCATGTTTGGCGCAACCGTGCTGGTGCCAATCCTGTTTCATATCAACCCGGCCACCGTGCTGCTATTCAATGGTATCGGGACGCTGCTCTATCTCTTTATTTGTAAAGGTAAAATACCTGCGTATCTGGGTTCCAGCTTTGCGTTTATTTCCCCTGTGCTACTGCTGTTGCCGCTCGGGTATGAAGTGGCGTTGGGCGGTTTCATTATGTGTGGCGTGCTGTTCTGTATCGTCTCTTTTATCGTGAAAAAAGCCGGGACCGGCTGGCTGGACGTGATGTTCCCGCCTGCGGCGATGGGCGCAATCGTTGCCGTCATCGGTCTGGAGCTGGCCGGTGTGGCGGCAAACATGGCGGGCCTGCTGCCGCCGGAAGGGCAGTCGGCGGACACCAAAACGGTGGTTATTGCGCTGGTGACGCTGGGCGTGACGGTCTTCGGCTCGGTGCTGTTCCGTGGCTTTATGGCGATCATTCCGATCCTGATCGGCGTGCTGGCGGGCTATGCGCTCTCGTTTGCGATGGGCGTTGTGGATACCACGCCGATCGCTGAGGCCCACTGGTTTGCACTGCCAACCTTCTACACGCCGCGTTTTGAGTGGTTTGCCATTTTCACCATTCTGCCAGCCGCGCTGGTGGTGATTGCCGAGCACATCGGTCATCTGGTGGTGACGGCGAATATCGTCAAGCGGGATCTGATCCGCGATCCGGGCCTGCACCGTTCGATGTTTGCCAACGGCTTCTCGACCATTATTTCCGGTTTCTTCGGCTCTACACCTAATACCACTTACGGCGAAAATATCGGCGTGATGGCGATCACCCGGGTTTACAGCACCTGGGTAATTGGTGGTGCGGCGATCATTGCGATTTTGCTCTCCTGCGTGGGCAAACTGGCGGCGGCGATCCAGATCATTCCGGTGCCGGTGATGGGCGGTGTTTCCCTGTTGCTGTACGGGG
Source organism: Enterobacter kobei (assembly GCF_018323985.1). Taxonomy (GTDB): domain Bacteria; phylum Pseudomonadota; class Gammaproteobacteria; order Enterobacterales; family Enterobacteriaceae; genus Enterobacter_D; species Enterobacter_D kobei_A. The sequence continues at coordinate 1,323,590 of NZ_AP024590.1, forward strand.
TGATCGGTGCCTCCGGTATCCGCGTGCTGATTGAATCGAAAGTGGATTACAGCAAAGCGCAAAACCTGATCCTGACCTCGGTGATCCTGATCATTGGCGTCAGCGGCGCGAAAGTACATATCGGTGCGGCTGAGCTGAAAGGTATGGCGCTGGCGACCATCGTCGGCGTGGGCCTGGCGCTGATCTTCAAGCTGATCAACGTGCTGCGTCCGGAAGAAGTGGTGCTGGACTCGCCGGAAACTGATGCAGATGTGAAGTAAGCGGCGTTATTGAACCGGGTGTGATGCCCGGTTCAAACGCAGCGCAATTTTGTGATAGACTCACTGCGTTTTCTGTAAGCCCTGTTGAGGTCCCTCTGAACACACCGGCGCAGCTTTCCCTGCCATTGTATTTACCTGACGACGAAACCTTTGCCAGTTTCTGGCCGGGCGATAACCCTTCTTTACTGGCCGCCGTGCAAAACGTTTTGCGCCAGGATCACAGTGGATACATCTATTTCTGGTCACGCGAGGGCGCGGGACGCAGCCATTTGCTGCATGCCGCCTGCGCGGAACTTTCTGCCCGTGGCGATGCGGTGGGCTATGTGCCGCTGGATAAGCGCACCTGGTTTGTACCGGAAGTGCTCGACGGCATGGAGCAGCTCTCGCTGGTATGTATCGATAATATCGAATGCATCGCCGGGGACGAGGAGTGGGAGATGGCGATCTTTAATCTCTATAACCGTATCCTCGAATCGGGCAAAACACGGCTGTTGATCACCGGCGACAGGCCGCCGCGCCAGTTGAATCTGGGATTAGCCGATCTCGCCTCGCGACTCGACTGGGGGCAGATCTACAAGCTGCAGCCGCTGTCGGATGAAGACAAAGTGCAGGCGCTGCAACTGCGCGCGCGTCTGCGCGGTTTCGAGTTGCCGGAAGATGTCGGACGTTTCCTGTTAAAACGGCTGGATCGCGAAATGCGCACGCTGTTTATGACGCTCGATCAGCTTGATCATGCCTCCATTACCGCGCAGCGTAAGCTGACGATCCCGTTCGTAAAAGAAATCCTCAAGCTTTAGCCTTGCCGGGTGGCGACTACGCCTTACCCGGCCTACGTTTTATGGCGTAACATGTAGGCCCGGTAAGGCGAAGCCGCCACCGGGCAATACGTCACGCCAGATCCGCCAGCAGATGCTCAACCAGCAGCGGGATCGGCCTGCCGGACGCCACGCTTCTGCCGTTTTCCCGCCACAGCGCCGTGCCGCTGATATCCAGATGCGCCCACGGGATCGCCGGCAGGCAGAAATGGTGCAGCAGCCAGGCGGCGGACGCGCTGATCGCGGCGTTATTCGTCGGCGTATTGCACAGATCTGCTATCACGCTGTCGGTCTGTTTTTTCAGTCGCGCGTCCAGCGGCAACGACCAGACCTCATCGCCGCAGCGCTTCCCGGCATCGGTCAGCGCCTCACGTAGCGCATCGTTCTGCGTCATTAGCCCGCTCAGCTCATAGCCCAGCGTTTTCACCACCGCGCCGGTTAAGGTTGCCATATCGATAATATACCGCGCCTGCGGTTGACGTTGAGCCGCCCACGCAATGGCATCCGCCAGCACCAGCCGTCCTTCGGCATCGGTATTGTTGATCTCGACCGTCAGGCCATTGCAGGCACGTGCCACGCTGCCCGGCTGCATCGCATCAGGACCAATCGCATTTTCCGCCAGCGCCAGTACGCCCATAATACGCACCGGCAACGCCAGCTCCGCCACCGCCAGCAGCAAGCCCAGCACATTGGCCGCACCGCACATGTCATATTTCATGGTGTACATGCCCGCGCCGTCTTTTAGCCACAGGCCGCCGGTATCAAACGTAATACCTTTGCCGACGTAGCAGCGCACCGGTGCATCCGTCATGCCGTCATAGTGGATGGCGAGCAGACGCGGCGGACAGCTCGCGCCTTTGCCCACGGCCTGCAACAGGCCCAGCCCCTGTGCCGCGATCTGCGTTTCATCCAACACTTCACAGCGCAGAGCCGGGAAGGGGGCGCACAGTCGCCGCGCCTCATCCACCACAAACTGCGGCGTGCAGCGATCGGCAGGCAAATCCGCCAGCCGCCGCGCGGCGATCATCCCCGCCGCAATCGCCTGTTGCTGACGGAGCAGCACGTCCAGTTTTGCCTGCTGTTCCGGCAGGCAAAGTGCGTCGATATGCGTAATGCGCACCGCCGCCGAATCGCTTTTTCTCAGGCCCAGATCGTCGAGCCGGTGCGCCTGATTAAACACAAAGCGCAGCAGTTGCATCAGCGTGGTGTCGTTGATGTTCGTCATATCGACGATCAGCCGCGAACTGACGGGACGCGCCAGCAATGGGCGCAGGGCGGTCACCAGGCTTTCCGTCAGGCTCTCCTGCCACAGGGCGTCCGGCAGCAGCGTCACGCGTGCAAAGGGGGCGCAGCCAAAGCGGGTGTCGGCGATCTCCGGTTGATGACGCATTTCATTCATCAGCACGTTATCCGGTAACAGCGGGCACGAGGCGCGGGCGATCAAGTGCCCGCCCGGCTCGGCCTGCGAAAGTGAGGTAATACAGTGCCAGGCGATCATCACGCTTCCTCCACGGGCGCGCGGATCCGGGCGGCATAGGCCTGCATCCATGCTTCATCTACCGGATGGTAATGGGTCTTTCCATGCTCTCGTCCGGCACGGAATACCGTCAACGGCTGACGGGCGGTGGCGACCACAAACGAGAAGGTTTTGATATTGGTCGCCGCGCCAAACTCGCCTTTGTTATTCATACACACCACCGACAGATCCCCGGCGCGACCAAAGCGCGACATCAGCTTGTCTTCCAGTTCATACACCACCGAGTCCGCCGCCTGCTGCGGCGTCATGCCCTGCGCCATACGCCGCACGATCTCATAGCTGGTGCACCCTTTCATCAGATCTTCCCCGACGCCGGTGGCCGTCGCCGCGCCGCTTTCGCTGTCGCAGTAGAAGCCGGAGCCGATGATCGGTGAGTCTCCCAGCCGGCCCCGTTTTTTCATAAACAGACCGCTGGTGGAGGTGGCGACGCTCATTGACCCCTGTTTATCCAGGCCGATAATGCCCACCGTATCGTGACCATCATAAGGACTCAGCCCCTTGTCGAGCGTTTCACGGCAGCGCTTGCGGTAATGCTGCATGGCCCGATCGGTGAGCATGGTTTTTTCGGCAAAGCCCTGGCTCAACGCCCATTCGCGCGCGCCCTGGCCGACCAGCAGACTGTTGTAGCGCTGGCGGCTAAGGGCATGGGCCACCCGTACCGGGTTGGCGATATCCACCAGATTACCCACCGCGCCGAACGCCAGCGTATCGCCGTCCATATAGGCGGCGTCCAGTTCCACCTCGCCATTTTCCGTGGGCAGGCCGCCGTAGCCGACGGACTTATAGAGCGGAAAGTCTTCCACCATCGTCACGGCATCCACCACCGCAGAGGCCACCGGCTGGCCCGCCGCCAGCGCCGGTACGGCCCCGGAGACGCCTTCCAGCGCCATTCGCCAGGTTGCGATAATTCCCCACATGCTTTACTCCTGTTTTGCCAGCGTTGAATCGGTTTGTCCGGGCGCGGTCAGTTCCGCCGCGCGGTACTGTTTATCGAGAATGCGCATAAAAGGCAGGTACAGCATGGCGCCGATCAGCAGGTTAAGCAGCTGCATCACGCTGCCGCTGAGGTGGCCGGTGACAATAAAACCGCTGATCACCGGTGGCAGCGTCCAGGGAATAAACACCCCGGTCGTCACTGCCACCGCGCCGATTTTCATCGCCACGTACTGCACGGTCACCAGCACCAGCGGTACCAGGTTAAAGGGGATGAGCATGATCGGGTTCATGATCACCGGCAGACCAAACAGGATCGGCTCGTTGATGTTGAATACCGAAGCCCCGGCCCCCAGCCGCGCCACCTCGCGCATGTTTTTGCTGCGGGCGAAGATCAGCATCGCGATCACCAGTGACAGCGTCGCTCCTGCGCCGCCCATCCAGATCATGTCAAAAAACTGTTCAGTAATGATGTGCGGCGGGGTCGCGCCCGCCTGGATCGCTGCAATGTTGTCGATCTGGTTTTCCATCCACAGTGGACGAATGATGCCGTTAACCATGGAGCCGGAGTTAATGCCCACTGACCAGAGAATGGTGATACTGAAAACCGTCATCAGCGCGCCAAAATAAGAGGTGCCGTAATGGCGCACCGGCGTGGCGACCACCTCATAAATGAACTGGTGAATGGTGTGGTAATGGCTGTTTTCAAACAGAATGCGGATGCCAAGCACGAGGATCATCACCACCAGCGCCGGGATCAGCGCGGCGAAGGACTCCTGTACCGCCGGGGGCACGCCTTCCGGCATTTTGATCACCAGGTTTTTGCGCTTCAGCCAGCAGAACAGCTCCGTCCACAGCAGCGAGCCAATCATTGCCACAAACAGTCCTTTGCTGCCGAGCCACTCCACCGGGATCACCGTAATGCCACCGTTTTCCGCCACTTTGATAAAGGGCGTGAGGATCAGAAAGCTGACCAAAGCGAGAATGCCGCTGGAAATCCGGTCTTCGCCATAGTGCTCTGCCAGCCGATAGGCCACGAGAAAGCTGATAAACAACGACATGGTGGAGAACACCGCGTTGAACGGGATTTCGACGATCGCGCTCCAGCTTTCACCAAAGGCGTGAGACATAAACTGCTGGTAGGTCTGATTGGGAAAGGACGAGATCACCAGCAGGATGGAGCCGACGATAATAAACGGCATAAAAGAAACGTAGGCACCGCGGATAGCGCCCAGATGCCGTTGCTGCGCCGTTTTTGCCGCCAGCGGCATCAGTTTTGCTTCAAGAAATCCCAGAACATTGTTCATTGTGAACTCCGTAGAAGATCGGACAACGTGGTTCAGGTAAGGTCTGAGGATTATCAGTGAAGCGCGGCAACGGAAAGGTGAAACGGGTCACAATGTCCCGCGACGTTGCTATAAATCTCATAAGATTGGTTATAAGTATTCGATCCGGGAGCCGGAGATGGAAATCAAACTGCATGCCAATGCCACGACGACGCCGCGTATTCGTCGTTATCTGCAACAATCCGATAAGAGCGACCGAGAGCTGGCAAGCGAGTTGGGTATTTCAGTGACTACCGTAAGGCGCTGGCGCAATCGCGAGCAGGTGGCTGATCGGCACACCACGCCGAAAGTGATACACAAAGCAATGAGACAAGAACAGATCGCGCTGGTGAATGCGCTGCGGGATATCACAGGCGCGCCGCTGGACGATTTGTTGCAGCTGGTGAACGACGGTCTGGGCATTCGCGTTTCCCGCGCGACCTTAAATCGCTATCTGAAACCCGCGAAAAGCCCACGACAGGGCGCACCGCTTGCGGGAAAAAAAGCGCTGAAGGCAGGGCGGCTGCCGCATCAATTAGACCTTCATCATCTGCCGCTGGCGTTATCCATGGACGATAACGGCGAGCATCATCTGCTGTGGGCGAGGGAGCCGGTAAGCGGCTGGTGCTTCGCCAGGCTGTATGCGGGCATCTCGCCGCAGCTGGTGGTTAACTGGCTGGATCAGGCACTGGCAGCCTGTCCCGCTGCTATACAATCTGTTGAGACTTTTATTACAACGTCGGCTACGTCGGGGCTGGAGTCTTGCCTTACGGAAAGGAAGATCACGGCGCAGGTTCATGCTGTCAGGCCTGTTACCGTCGCGGTGACGGTGCCACTGGCGGAAATCGTCCCGCAGCTTCAGGCAGAGTCGGTTAATGAACTACTGACGCGGCTGTGCGATCGCTATAACAGTGAGATGGCGCAGAAAAAACTGGGAGGTATCACACCGCAGGCCTTTTTACAGGCGCTGCGGCGCGAAGGGTGATCACATTTTCGTGTAGGGCTTGAAGCGTTCCTGCATCTGACGCAGCTGATCGATACGGGCGTCATAGCGCGCCTGTTGCAGACTGCCGAGTTTAACCTGCGAGCTGGCGCTGCCCAGCAGGGAGATCGCCTGATCGAGTTTGCCCTGTAACGCCAGGCTTTCCGCCCGCGCCGCCAGCTCCTGATCGCGGTGTCCCAGTGCCGCTTCCGCCTGCGCCAGCAGATCCCAGCCGTTGATATCATCCTTATTAGTGAAGGTATAACGGTTGAGAATGGCCGCAGCCTCCGCGGGTTGGCCCGACTGCATCAAGGCGTTAGCGAGGTTGAGTTGCAGCACCGGGCTGGTTTTCAGCTCGCGGGCGTTTTTCAGGCGATTAATGGCGTCGCTGTTTTTCTTCTGTCCGAGGTCGATGTCGGTGGCGAGATCCAGAAACCAGACGTTACCCGGTTCCTCGCGTAATAACGATTGCAGCGCCTGGCTGGCTTCGGCATATTTGCTGGCGTCCATTGCCTGTAACGCCCGGCCATACTGGGCGGCCCGCTGTTCGCGCACGTTGCCTTTTGACCAGCTATCCAGCAGATCGCTGGTCAGCTGATTACGGCCAGACTTATACATGCCGAGGGTACGGGCTTTTGCCAGGTAAAAATCTTCCGATGACTGTGTGACCACTGCTGGCATCTGGTTGGCGCGGTTGCGCGCATCTGAAAGACGGCTTTCCGGTAAGGGGTGCGTCAGCAGGATCTCCGGCGGGCGGGAGGAGTAGCGCGCCTGATCGAGCAGTTTTTCAAGGAAGGTCGGCATTGCCTGAGGATCAAAGCCCGCACGCTGTAATACCTGGATGCCGATGCGATCCGCTTCCTGCTCGTTTTGCTGCGTGAAGCTGATCATCCCCTGACGGGTCCCGGCGAGGGTGCCGGTCAGCGCTGCCATCCCTGCCTGCGGGCTGGCCATCGCCAGCAGAATAGAGCCTAGTGCGCCGGCCCAGGTAAGGGGCGCGCTGTTTTTCTGATCTTCCATCGCCCGCGCCAGATGGCGCTGGGTGACGTGGGAAATCTCGTGCGCCATCACCGACGCCAGCTGGCTTTCGTTATCGGCATAGCGGAACAGCGCCGAGTGCAGCACTACGTTGCCGCCAAAGAAGGCGAAGGCGTTAATTTCGTCGTTATTGATCAGATAAAAATGAAAAGGCGTCTTCACCGAGTTGGCGTGGGACACCAGGCGCATGCCAAGCGAATTAATATACTGCACCAGTAAAGGATCGTTGATCAGCGGCGCACTGCCGCGCAGCTGGCGCACATAGTAGTCGCCCATCTGCATTTCCTGACCAATAGACAACGTGCTTCCTGCGGAGGTGCCCATATCTGGTAAACTGTCGACGGACTCGGCAAACGCCGGAACCGCGGGACTTATTGTCATCGCTGTAATGAGCGTGGCAACAAGGGTCTTTTTTAACTGCCTGAACATAACCTCAATCCTTTATCTGGGTTTGAACATTTGACCGGTAATACCCGTTATCGTTCCATGATCGCATAAAGGTGCAAAACAGCACACCGGGCATCAGGAATATCTTAGCAATCCGGAGCGTAGTTTCCTGTTCCCGGTACAAAAAGCGAAGTCTTTTTAGTGTCATTTCGCTACAATTGCCCCACGCCGTTCTGATGAAAACTCTCGCAGGGAAAGAATGATATGCTCGAAATGTTGATGCAGTGGTATCGCCGTCGCTTCAGCGATCCGGAGGCGATTGCGCTGCTGGTCATCCTGGTTGCGGGCTTCACGATTCTTTTCTTTTTTAGCGGTTTACTGGCGCCGCTGCTGGTGGCCATCGTGCTGGCCTACCTGCTGGAGTGGCCGACCGCTCGTCTGGAGCACATCGGCTGCTCACGACGCTGGGCTGCGAGCATCGTGCTGGTGCTGTTTGTCGGCATTCTGCTGCTGATGGCGCTGGTGGTGATGCCCATTGCCTGGCAACAGGGGATCAATCTCATCCGCGATATGCCCGGCATGCTCAATAAATTATCCGATTACGCCGCCACGCTGCCTCGCCGTTATCCGGCGCTGATGGATGCGGGCATCATTGATGCGATGGCGGAAAATATGCGCACGCGGATGCTGTCGCTGGGCGACTCGGTGGTGAAATACTCGCTCGCCTCGCTGGTGGGACTGCTGACGCTGGCGGTATATCTGGTGCTGGTGCCGCTGATGGTCTTCTTCCTCGTCAAAGATAAAGTGCAGATGCTCAATGCGGTACGTCGTGTGCTGCCGCGAAATCGCGGACTGGCGGGGCAGGTGTGGATAGAAATGAACCAGCAAATCACCAACTATATTCGTGGTAAAGTGCTGGAGATGGTCGTCGTTGGCGTGGCGACCTGGCTGGGCTTTATTCTGTTCGGGCTGAACTATTCACTGCTGTTGGCGGTGCTGGTGGGATTCTCGGTACTGATCCCCTACATCGGCGCATTCGTGGTGACCATTCCGGTGATTGGCGTGGCGCTGTTCCAGTTCGGGCTGGGCACGGAGTTCTGGAGCTGCTTCGCGGTTTATCTCATTATTCAGGGGCTGGACGGCAATCTGCTGGTGCCGGTGCTGTTCTCGGAAGCGGTCAATCTACACCCGCTGGTGATTATCCTGTCGGTGGTGATTTTCGGTGGGCTGTGGGGATTCTGGGGCGTGTTCTTCGCCATTCCGCTGGCGACGCTCATCAAAGCGGTGGTCCATGCCTGGCCGGATGCGCCTGTCGTTGAAGAGTCATAGTGCCGGGTGAAGGCTTACACCTTACCCGGCCTGTCAAAACGCGAAACCTGAGCCCGGCAAGCGCAATGCCGCCGGGCAGTTATCAGGCGTTCGCTTTCAGCCAGTTCAGCACAATGTCGTGGTGATTGCTGGTTTTGAAATCGTCGAATACGTGTTCAACCACGCCGTTAGCATCGATCAGGAAGCTGATGCGGTGGATACCGTCGTAGGTTTTACCCATAAAGGTTTTCTCGCCCCAGACACCAAAGGCCTCGCAGACCTTATGATCTTCATCTGAGAGCAGCGTAAAGTTCAGCAACTCTTTTTCGGCAAAACGGGACAGTTTTTCCGGTTTGTCGGTGCTGATACCCAGCACTTCCACGCCCGCTTTTTTCAGATCGTCCATGTTATCGCGTAAGCCACATGCCTGAACGGTACAGCCGGGGGTCATCGCCTTCGGATAGAAGTAGACCAGAACGCGCTGTCCCTGGAAGTCGGCCAAATTAACTTGTTCGCCATCTTGATCCGACAAGCTAAATGTCGGTGCAAGATCACCGGCTTTCAGTGGATTCATTACTTCACTCCATCGTGTTCATCAGTTTGAGAATAGTTGACGACGTTAATACTGCCTTGTGCATTGAGTTCTGTACATAGCGCTTTGAAGGCTTGCTCAATAATTGCGGCCTCCTGCGACGCAGGACTGTGGGCGGTGATCTGGATAAACAGCTGCGCGGCAGCGTCGCCCTGCGCAGGCTGCGTGCGGGAAACCAGTTCCGCGATGTTCATATTGTGGGCGTCGAACAGGGCGGTGAAGCGTTCGATAAGATGCGGCGAATCCGGCACTTCAACCTGAACCCAGACCGTGGCAGGCGTCGCAGCGCCTGGGCGGGCGGTGGTACGCTTCATCACGATCAGTAAATCCAGCTCCGCGCCTTTTAACGGTAAGGTGGATTCAATCAGCGTAATGGCGTTCCATGAGCCTGAAAGCAGCATAATAAAGGTAAATTCCTCACCCAGCATGGCCAGCCGGCTGTCTTCAATATTACAGCCGCAACTGCTCACGTGACGGGTGATCGTGTTCACAATACCAGGCCTGTCGACACCAAGCGCTGTGATAACCAGATAATGTTGTGATGACGGTGTCAAACCTGTTCTTCCTGTAAGCGGTGAGGTAATCCTAAGGAAAGCATAAAAAAAACCTCCATACAACCGCCTGAACGCCTCTCGTCGCTTGCTTTTATTACAGGACCAAACGTACCATTGAGGCTCTTGTTTGCACAGAGGATGGCCCATGTTCACGGGAAGTATTGTCGCGCTTATCACGCCGATGGATGAAAAAGGTAATATCTGCCGGTCAAGCCTGAAGAAACTGATTGATTATCACGTCGCTAATGGAACCTCAGCGATCGTCTCGGTAGGAACCACCGGTGAGTCCGCCACGCTGAGCCACGATGAGCATGGCGACGTGGTGATGATGACGCTGGAACTGGCTGACGGGCGCATCCCGGTGATCGCCGGTACCGGTGCAAACGCCACCGCCGAAGCCATCAGCCTGACGCAGCGTTTCAACGACAGCGGCATCGCTGGCTGCCTGACGGTGACCCCGTACTACAACCGTCCTACGCAGGAAGGGCTGTTCCAGCACTTCAAAGCCATCGCTGAACATACTGACCTGCCGCAAATCCTGTATAATGTGCCTTCGCGTACCGGTTGCGATATGCTGCCTGAAACCGTAGGACGCCTCTCGAAAGTTAAAAATATTGTCGCAATTAAAGAGGCGACCGGGAACTTAAGTCGCGTTCACCAGATCAAAGAGCTGGTTTCAGATGACTTTATTCTGCTGAGCGGTGATGATGCGACCGCGCTGGACTTTATGCAGCTCGGTGGTCACGGCGTGATTTCCGTGACAACAAACGTGGCAGCACGTGATATGGCTGAAATGTGCAAGCTGGCAGCTGAGGGGCATTACCGCGAAGCGCGCGTAATCAACCAGCGTCTGATGCCATTACATAACAAACTATTTGTCGAACCCAATCCTGTCCCGGTTAAATGGGCATGTAAGGAATTGGGGCTTGTGGCGACCGATACGCTGCGCCTGCCGATGACGCCGATCACCGACCACGGTCGTGAGGTTGTTACCGCGGCGCTTAAGCATGCCGGTTTGCTGTAAAGTTTAGGGAGATTTGATGGCTTATTCAGTACAGAAGTCGCGCCTGGCGAAGGTTGCGGGTGTTTCGCTGGTGATGTTACTCGCCGCCTGTAATTCGGACTCGCGATACAAGCGCCAGGTGAGTGGTGATGAATCCTATCTGGATGCCGCACCGCTTGCTGAACTTCACGCACCTGCCGGGATGATCCTGCCGGTAGAGAACGGTGACTACAACATACCTGTCACCAACGGCAGCGGCGCAGTAGGTAAAGCACTGGACATTCGTCCGCCGGCACAGCCGCTGGCACTGGCGACGGGTACCCGTACTCAGTTTACCGGTGACACCGCCACACTGCTGGTGGAAAACGGCCGTAACAATAACGTCTGGTCACAGGTGGTTAGCGTATTGCAGGCGAAAAACTACGCCATTGATAAACGTGATGACGCCAGCCAGACGCTGACCACCGGTTGGGTGGACTGGAACCGTCTGGACGAAGATCAGCAGTACCGTGGCCGTTATCAAATCTCGGTTAAACAGCAGGGCTATCAGCAGGCAGTGATGGTGAAGCTGGTCAATCTGGAGCAGGCCGGTAAACCGGTTGCTGACATCGCGTCACTGCAACGCTACAGCGCCGAAATGCTGAACGTGATCTCCGCGGGTATTGATAAAAACGACACCGCAGCGTTGAACGCGGCGCAGAGCCGTACGGACGCCACGCTGGATGTACAGAGCGCTGCCGATGACACCGGCCTGCCGATGTTGGTGGTGCGTGGTCCGTTCAACACGGTATGGCAACGTCTGCCTGGCGTGCTGGAAAAAGTGGGCATGAAAATCACCGACAGCACCCGTTCAACGGGCAGCATGGCCGTGACTTACAAGCCGCTGTCTGACAGCGACTGGCAGGCACTGGGCGCGCGCGATCCGGGTCTCTCCTCCGGCGACTATAAGTTGCAGGTAGGCGACCTCGATAACCGCAGCAGCCTGCAGTTCATCGATCCGAAAGGTCACACGCTGACGCAGTCTCAGAATGACGCCCTGGTCGCCGTATTCCAGGCCGCATTCAGCAAGTAAAAAAAAAAGGCCGGATCTGTCCGGCCTTTTTTATCACCGCCGACGCACACGTTTGCGTCGACGTGAAAAGCAGAATTTGGTTATTAAATCATCATACCTGGAGTAACAAAGATGCAAAAGAAAGCTGAGTTGTATCGTGGCAAAGCGAAAACCGTTTACAGCACGGAAAACCCGGACCTGTTGGTGCTCGAATTCCGCAATGATACGTCAGCAGGGGATGGCGCTCGCATTGAGCAGTTCGACCGTAAAGGCATGGTGAATAACAAATTCAACCATTTCATTATGAGCAAACTGGAAGAGGCGGGCATCCCTACTCAGATGGAAGCGCTGCTGTCCGATACCGAATGTCTGGTTAAAAAACTCGATATGGTGCCGGTAGAGTGCGTGGTACGTAACCGCGCGGCGGGTTCGCTGGTCAAGCGTCTGGGCATTGAAGAGGGTATCGAACTGAACCCGCCGTTGTTTGATATGTTCCTGAAGAACGACGCCATGCACGATCCGATGGTCAACGAATCCTACTGCGAAACCTTCGGCTGGGTGAACAAAGAAAACCTCGCGCGTATGAAAGAGCTGACCTACAAAGCCAACGACGTGCTGTTTAAGCTGTTTGACGACGCAGGCCTGATCCTTGTCGACTTCAAACTGGAGTTCGGCCTGTACAAAGGCGAAGTGGTGCTGGGTGATGAATTCTCCCCGGACGGCAGCCGCCTGTGGGACAAAGAAACGCTGGATAAAATGGACAAAGACCGTTTCCGCCAGAGTCTCGGCGGCCTGATCGAAGCCTATGAAGCCGTGGCTCATCGTCTCGGCGTAAAACTCGACTAATCTCCCCGCAACATCGTTATGCCAGAGGCACTTGCCCGCCTCTGGCTTTCTGTGCCGTCTTTCTTATGGAAATCCTGCCTGTAAACGCCTACGATCTAACAATAATTCCAGAATAAATCAGAGGTGGTTATGCGTTGGCAAGGGCGTCGCGAAAGTAATAATGTCGAAGACAGGCGTAACGAATCTGGTAGCCCGATGACGGGTGGACGGGGAATACGCTTACCGGCAGGCAAGGGCGGCATTATTTTGCTGCTGGTGGTGGTGGTCGCCGGTTATTACGGCGTGGATCTCAGTGGCTTACTGACCGGGCAGCCGGCAACGCAGCAAAGCGCGCCACGCGCGACCGGGCCGCAGGAAAATGAAGCCGCAAAATTCACTTCCGTGATCTTCGCGACCACCGAAGAGACCTGGGGGCAGATCTTCCAGAAAATGGGTGAGACCTACCAGAAACCCGTGCTGGTGATGTATCGCAACCAGACCACCACCGGCTGCGGCACCGGGCAATCCGTAATGGGGCCGTTCTACTGCCCGGCGGACAGCAAAGTCTATATCGATCTCTCTTTCTACGATGAAATGAAAAACAAACTCGGCGCGGCAGGCGATTTCGCGCAGGGTTATGTGATTGCTCATGAAGTCGGTCACCACGTGCAGAAGCTGCTTGGCACTGAACCTAAAGTGCGCCAGCTCCAGCAGAATTCCACACCGTCACAGGCGCGTCAGCTGTCGGTGCTGATGGAGTTGCAGGCGGACTGCTACGCCGGCGTCTGGGGTCATGACATGCAGCAACAGGGCGTGCTGGAAGCGGGCGATTTGCAGGAAGCGCTGAACGCCGCCGAAGCCATCGGCGACGACCGTCTGCAACAGCAAAGTCAGGGCCATGTGGTGCCGGACAGCTTCACCCACGGCACCTCCGAACAGCGTTATACCTGGTTTAAGCGCGGCTTTGACAGCGGCGACATGAAACAGTGCAACACCTTCGGCAACCGCCTGTAATGTCCGGCGTCAGCGCGTGGATCTAAACGCTGTCACAGAGGATATGGCGCGCGAAGGCATTCGCCGCCTGCTGGTCATCGCCGGGGAGACCGGCTGGTGTCTGGCACAGGCACAGGGTTTCGCCGCAGCCCAGGGCGGCGACGTGCACTGGGTGAGCGACAGCCCGGATGTGCCTCAGGCCTGTAGTCCGCGCGCCTTTCAGCGGCTGCTGGGCCGCGAATTCACCCATGCCATTTTCGATGCCCGCCACGGGTTTGACGTGGCGGCATTGGCGGCGCTCAGCGGCACCTTAACCGCTGGCAGCTGGCTGGTCCTCCTCACTCCGCCCCTCGCGGACTGGGCGACAACGCCGGATGCGGATTCGACCCGCTGGAGCGATGCCGCCGGGGCCATTGCCACGCCAAACTTTATCCGCCACTTTTGCCGGATCGTACAGGCCGATAGCGAGGCGCTGATCTGGCAGCAACATCAGGCGTTGCCGTCACCCGATTTTTCCCGTCGCCCGCCGTGGCATCCCGCCACCGGCGCGCCTGAGCGGGAACAGGCGGCGATCCTTGAACGTCTTGCCTGCCAGCCTCCCGCCGTGACGGTCGTCACGGCTCCACGTGGACGCGGCAAATCAGCGCTGGCGGGTATGCATCTCGCCCGCCTCGGCGGTGACGCCATCGTGACTGCGCCTACGCGGGCGGCTACCGACGTCATGGCGCACTATGCCGGAGAACGCTTTCAGTTTGTCGCCCCGGACGCGCTGGCACAGCAACTGGTGGAAGGCAATGCACCGGACGTCCACTGGTTAATCGTTGATGAAGCCGCCGCTATTCCCGGCCCGCTGCTGCATCAACTGGTCGCCGGATTTCCCCAGGCGTTGCTTATCACCACGGTACAGGGCTATGAAGGTACCGGGCAGGGTTTTTTACTGAAGTTCTGCGCAGGCTTTCCGGTGCTTCGTCATGAAACCCTCAGTACGCCGCTGCGCTGGGCCGCAGGCTGTCCGCTGGAAGCCTTAATCAGCCGGGCATTGTTGTTTGAAGATGACACCTTAACCCGCGTGCCGGAGGGCGATTATCAGATCGCACCGCTTGAACAGGAAAGCTGGCAGCGGGATCCCGCGCAGCCTGGCGCGCTCTATCGCCTGCTTGCCAGCGCCCATTACCGTACCTCGCCGCTTGATTTACGTCGCATGATGGATGCCGAAGGCCAGCACTTCTGGCAGGCGCGCACCCGGACAGCGCCCGTCGCCGCGCTATGGCTGGTGGAGGAGGGGGGACTTTCCCCGGCGTTAAGTCAGGCGGTCTGGGCGGGATTTCGTCGCCCGCGCGGCAATCTGGTGGCGCAGTCGCTGGCGGCGCACGGCGGCGATCCGCTGGCGGCAACCTTAAAAGGCCAGCGCATCAGCCGCATCGCCGTCCATCCTTACCGCCAGCGCGAGGGCATCGGCCAGGCGCTGATTGCGCGGGCATTACGTGAGGCGGGGGAGTGGGATTATCTGTCGGTCAGCTTTGGCTATACCCGTGAACTGTGGCGATTCTGGCAGCGCGCCGGGTATAAACTGGTGCGCGCAGGCAGCTACCGTGAGGCCAGCAGCGGCTGCTACACGGCGATGGCGCTGCTGCCCATCACCGCCGCGGGCAGGGCGCTGGTGGCCTCGGAGCAGCAGCGGCTGGCGCGGGATCTCCCGTGGCTTGCCGCCTGGCGTGATGAGCCGCTCGATCTGCCGCCAGCCACAGACCCGGCGCTCAACGATGCCGACTGGCTGGAACTGGCAGGATTTGCCTTTGCCCATCGTCCGCTGTCGGCTTCCACCGGCGCGTTGCAGCGGCTGCTTATCGCCTGCGATTTGCCGCTGGCGGCGTTGCGTACGCAACTGGTGGAGGGACTCGATGACGCGCAGACCTGTGCGCGACTGCATCTCCACGGCCGCAAAGCGCTGCTCGCCGCACAACGACAGGAAACCGCCGCGGCGCTGGCCTGGCTTGACGGATCGCGTAGCGAAACCCTCCGCGATCAGGTTATCAATCTGCAATTTTTTTAACTGACTCATTCAGTCAACTGGCATGGTCATTATGGCCTCAGGGCGTACACTTATTGTATTGCCTTAAGGAGACCGTCATGAAACACGACCATTTTGTTGTACAAGCCCCGCAGACCCCGGCCAGACAACTGCTGCTGTTTTTTCATGGCGTCGGTGATAATCCGGTTTCCATGGGACAGGTCGCCAGCCTGTTCGCGCCGGTCTTCCCGGAGGCGTTGATCGTCAGCATCGGCGGTGCAGAACCTTGCGGCCCGGCCCCGGCGCGGCAGTGGTTTTCCGTGCAGGAAGTGACGGAAGAGAACCGCCAGGCACGTATAGATGCCATTATGCCGGTGTTTATTGAGACGGTACGTTACTGGCAGGCGCAGAGCGGCCTTGGCCCGCAGGCAACGGCGCTGGTCGGTTTTTCGCAGGGGGCGATTATGTCGCTCGAGAGCGTAAAAGCGCAGCCGGAACTGGCTTCAAGGGTGATTGCGTTTAATGGTCGCTACGCCAGTCTGCCGACCCGCATCAATCGCGATCTTACGCTGCACCTGATCCACGGTGGAGAGGATCCGGTGATCAATCTGTCGCACGCGGTTGCCGCGCAGGAAGCCTTAATACAGGCCGGTGGCGATGTGACGCTGGATATTGTTGACGGGCTGGGACACGCCATTGACGATCGCAGCCTGCAACTGGCGCTGGATCACTTGCGCTTTACCGTGCCGAAGCACTATTTCGATGAGGCGTTGAGCGGCGGCAAACCAAACGACGACGATATCGTCGAGTTTTTATAAATCCGTCTCAAGGCCCGGCAGGCTCGCGCCGCCGGGCTTCAACAGACGGTGTTATTTCTTTTTCGGCCAGTCGTCTTCGTCATCCCACTTATCGTTAAAATCACGATGCGGCGGAAGATCGGGCTTATTGGCGAGAAACTTCTTATGGTCAACGCGCTTCAGATCTTTGATCACGTTCAGCAGTACGCCAACCAAAAACACCAACACTAAAATCCACCAGTACTTTGTCAGCCAGTCCATGCGCTTATCCTCATTCAGAAATACTTATCAGGCGACGAGCTGTACCATAATACGTTGATACATGCGGGCGAGCAGTTGCAGATCGGCGGCGTTAACACATTCATTGATTTTATGAATTGTCGCGTTCACCGGTCCCAGCTCCACCACCTGCGCGCCCATACGGGCAATAAAGCGTCCGTCGGACGTGCCGCCCGTGGTTAACAGCTGCGGTTTAATCTCATTATAGTGCGCAATCGCCTTCACTACCGCATCCACCAGCTTACCGCTATCGGTCAGGAACGGCTGCCCGGAAAGCCACCAGTCGATGGTATAGCGCAACTGGTGTTTTTCCAGCAGCGCCATGACGCGGGATTTGATCATTGCGTCGGTCAGCTCGGTGCTGAAGCGAAAGTTAAACTGCACAAAGAGATCGCCTGGGATCACGTTATTGCTGCCGGTACCGGCCTGAATATTGGCGATCTGCATACTGGTCGCCGGGAAGAATTCGTTGCCCTGATCCCACTCAATGTTGACCAGTTCGTCGATCATCGGCGCAGCGCGGTGTACCGGGTTATCTGCCAGATGCGGATAGGCCACATGACCCTGCACGCCATGAATGGTCAGGTTGCAGGTCAGGGAGCCGCGACGGCCATTTTTGACCACATCGCCCACCACTTCGGTGCTGGACGGCTCGCCCACCAGGCAGTAGTCAAGGCGCTCGTTACGCGCCATCAGAGTTTCCACGACTTTTACCGTGCCGTTAGTCGCGCTGGCTTCTTCATCAGAGGTGATCAGAAACGCCAGACGACCTCTATGATTCGGATACTGCGCCACGAAACGCTCCGCCGCCACCACCATCGCCGCCAGCGAGCCTTTCATGTCTGCTGCCCCGCGTCCGAACAGCATGCCATCGCGGATGGTTGGTTCGAACGGCGGATTGATCCAGCGATCCGCATCACCGGCGGGTACCACATCGGTGTGACCGGCAAAGGCCAGCGTCTCGCCCTGGCCGCGCCAGGCCCAGAAATTCTGGGTGTCACCAAAATCCATGGTTTCAATGGTAAAACCGATCGCGCGCAGACGCTCAATCATTAACGCCTGGCATCCCGCATCATCGGGGCTCAGGGAAGGGCGGCGAATAAGCTGTTGCGTCAGCTCAATGACCGGGCATGACATAGACTACACCTCGTTAAAATACAGCTCGTAACTGGAAGCGGTGAAACCAAGCAGCATAGGCTTCCCAGGCGTGCAGAGCAATGGTCGTTTAATAATTGCTGGCATTTCAAGCATCAGCGCTATCGCCGCATCGGCAGTGGTGATGCTTGCCCGCTGTGCTTCATCCAGCCTGCGCCAGGTGGTGCCGCGGGTATTAAGCAACGCTTCCCAGCCCAGTTCGTCCACAAAGGTACGTAATAAAGGCAGATCCAGACCGTCAACGCGGTAATCATGGAAGCGATATTCCTGGTGTTGTTCTTCCAGCCAGCGGCGCGCTTTTTTGATGGTGTCGCAGTTTTTTATGCCGTAGAGCGTGGGGATAGTCTGTTGCGAAGACGCGGTCATGTTAAATCCTGTATGGTTTTTGCGATGCTGAAACCCTTGATTGTATAACATTCATGAATGGGTTTGCGTGAATTTGCTTTTGGAGTTCAATTAATTTGAACCTGGCCTGTGAAATTTATAATAAATCACCTGGATTATGATTTTTGTTTATGCACAGGCTAATTAATAGCATGGTATCTTTTTTTGAATAAAACATCATCTTTTTTGCATGCACATTAATAACAGAATTAATGAGCCGGATATACATATTGTCGCTAATCAAACCCCGGGAATATATATATTAAGAAATCTTAAGCTAACGCTTATTGATAATTTTTGTCATTTAGCAATTTGGCGCTAACACCCGCTTTACCGCGAAAACTTGAGGACTTTTTCACCGTTTTATGACCGTCGTCACGCGAGCGAAACGTTTCTCTGGTCCATTTCAGAATGTTGCTATGTATCACAAAAATATAATGCGATACCGGGCATAGTTAATTCAGACAAGAGAAGTGGCGGGGATAACAATCATAGCAATCGCTTAAAATATCTTCACAACACCGATTTGTTTTCGTAGAATAGCCATAATAAATACAGAGGTTGTTATGATTGAACATGAACTGGGGAACTGGAAAGACTTTATCGAAGGCATGCTTCGTAAATAATTTCCGGAAAAAGTAGTCGAGTAAGAAGCACTTAAATAGACATAAATTGTGAAAGATATCACAAAGTAAAAGGCGACCTGAACGGGTCGCCTTTTTGTTTGTTCAGTCTTTCTGACCTTCTTTCAGCGGGAAGCGCCGACGCACCAGCACGAAGAACAGCGGCACGAAGAAGATCGCCAGTACGGTAGCAGAGATCATGCCGCCCATCACCCCGGTGCCCACCGCATGCTGGCTGCCGGAGCCTGCGCCGGTGCTGGTCGCCATGGGAAGCACCCCGAAGATAAACGCCAGCGAGGTCATCAGGATCGGACGCAGGCGCTGGCGACAGGCATAAAGCGTGGCGGAGAGCAGATCCTGGCCTTTGGCGTTCATCTCGTTGGCAAATTCCACGATCAGAATGGCGTTCTTCGCCGACAGGCCAATGACCGTCAACAGCCCCACCTGGAAGTAGACGTCATTTTCCAGGCCGCGCATCCAGGTGGCGAGCAGCGCGCCGATCACGCCCAGCGGCACAACCAGCATCACTGAGAATGGCACCGACCAGCTTTCGTACAGCGCGGCCAGGCAGAGGAACACCACCAGCAGGGAAATGGCATACAGCGCAGGGGCCTGCGCGCCGGAAAGCCGTTCCTGATACGACATCGCCGTCCACTCAAGACCAAAGCCGCCCGGTAACTGTTTCACCAGATTTTCCATGATGTCCATCGCGGTGCCGGTACTGACTCCAGGCGCTGCCTCGCCGACGATTTCTACCGCCGAGTAGCCGTTATAGCGTTCGAGCCGCGGCGAACCCGTCTCCCAGCGCGAGCTGGCAAACGCCGAGAAGGGCACCATGCTGCCGTTTTTATTGCGCACGTACCACAGATTGATGTCGTCCGGCAGCATGCGGTATTTCGCGGCGGCCTGCACATACACTTTTTTCACGCGGCCACGATCCATAAAGTCATTCACATAGCTGGAGCCCCACGCCGTTTGCAGCGTGTCGTTAATGTCATCAATGGAGACGCCCAGTGCCTGCGCCTTGCGCTGATCGATGTCGATCTGCAACTGCGGGCTGTCGTCCAGCCCGTTGTGCCGCACGCGGGTAAGCTGTTTGTTATCACCCGCCAGCGCGATGAGCTGGTCGCGGGCGGCCATCAGCGCATCATGTCCGGCCCCGGCGTGATCCTGCAATTCCATATCAAAACCCGCCGAACTGCCCAGCCCGCTGATAGCCGGTGGGCTGCTGGCAAACACCCGCGCTTCATTGATGCGGCTGAATGCTTTAGTGGCGCGTTCGATAATGGCGAAAGAGGTGCCGGTTTCGCTGTCACGTTCTTCCCAGTCTTTCAGCCGCACAAACATACGCGCCACGTTCTGGCCGTTGCCGCCGGGGCCGGAGCCGACGGTGGCAAACACCGAGGTGACGGTGTCTTTCTCATGGGTGAAAAAATAGTCTTCGATTTTTTGCACCACTTTCAGCGTCTGCTGCTGGGTGGCACCGCTCGGCAGCTGTACCGAGGTGGTAAACATGCCGCGATCTTCCTGCGGCAGAAACGACGTCGGCAGCCGTAAGAACAGAAAGACCATGCCGCCCAGCAGCAGCACGTAAACCACCATCCAGCGCAGGCTGCGGTGCAGGATCTTCGCCACGCCGGACTCATAGCGCGCGGCGTTGCGGTTGAACATGCGGTTAAACCAGCCGAAGAAACCTTTCTGGCCGTGCTGTTCGCCTTTGTGCAGGGGCTTGAGCATGGTGGCGCACAGCGCCGGGGTGAGGATCATCGCCACCAGCACCGACAGCACCATGGCGGCGACGATAGTAATGGAGAACTGCCGGTAAATCGCACCAGTGGTGCCGCCAAAAAAGGCCATCGGCACGAACACCGCCGACAACACCATCGCAATGCCCACCAGTGCGCCCTGGATCTGCCCCATGGATTTACGCGTTGCCTCGCGCGGCGAGAGGCCTTCCTCCGTCATGATGCGCTCGACGTTCTCCACCACCACAATGGCGTCATCCACCAGCAGGCCGATGGCCAGCACCATGGCGAACATGGTCAGCGTATTGATGCTGTAGCCGAAGGTGTAAAGCACCGCAAAGGTGCCGAGCAGTACCACCGGCACGGCAATGGTCGGGATCAGCGTGGCGCGGAAATTTTGCAAAAACAGATACATCACGAGGAACACCAGCGCGATGGCTTCGATGAGGGTTTTCACCACGTCGATAATCGAGGCTTTTACAAAGGAGGTGGTTTCGTAGGCGACTTTATATTCCAGCCCGTGCGGGAAAAAGGGGGCCAGCTCGTTGAGGCGGTCGATCACAAGCTTCGACGTTTCCATCTCATTCGCGCCGGAGGCGAGTTTTACCCCCAGCCCCGAGGCAGCTTTGCCGTTAAAGCGGCTGAGGTTGTCATACTTCTCCGCGCCCATTTCGACAGTGGCCACATCGCCAAGCTTTACCTCAGAACCGTCCTGATTGACGCGCAGGGTAATGGCGCGGAACTGCTCCGGGGTTTGCAGCAGTGACTGGGCATTAATGGTGGCGTTCAGCGCCTGATCATCCACCGACGGTGTACCGCCCAACTGGCCGACGGCGATCTGCGCGTTCTGCGATTTAATCGCCTCCGTCACGTCGGTGGCGGTGAGCTGGAAGCTGTTGAGCTTTGCCGGATCGAGCCAGATACGCATTGAATACTGCGAACCATAGGCATCAATATCACCGACGCCGTTCACGCGGCTCAGCGGCTCCTGGATATTACTGGCGACATAATCCGCAATATCTTGTTTATCCATGGATCCATCGGTGGAGACAAACGCAATGGTCAGAATGTTGGTATCGCCGGTTTTGCGTACTGTCACCCCCTGATTCTGCACCGCCTGCGGCAGTTTGCGCATCGCCGACTGCAACTGGTTTTGCACCTGCTGCACGGCTTCATCCGGATCGGTACCGGCTTTAAAGCTCAGGGTGACTGAAGCCTGGCCGGTGCCGCTGCTTTGCGATGACATGTACATCAGGTTATCGAGGCCCGTCATGTTCTGCTCGATCACCTGAGTGACGGTGTTTTCCAGCGTCTGCGCCGACGCGCCGGGATAGTTAGCGGTCACTCGCACGTTAGGCGGGGCGAGGTCGGGATATTGCTCAACGGGTAATGACAGAATGGCCAGGGTGCCGGTCAGGCAGAGAATAATGGCTAACACCCAGGCAAAAATGGGGCGATCAATAAAGAAATTCGCCATCAGAAACAGGACCTCTTTTTGCAGTACTTCATTATTTTACATTGCTCGCTTCACTTTAGCGGTATCGGGGCGACTAAACGTGGAGAAAAAAAGGAGAAAGTGTAAATTACCGTCGTCACGACGTATCATCAGCATCCTGCTTAGTTTCGTGGAGTCGTAATACCGATGAACATTGACGTCATCAAAGACAAAATCCTTTCTGAAAACTATTTCGTGCTGCGCAATATCACCTACGACTTAACGCGAAAAAATGGCGAGGTGATACGTCATAAACGGGAAGTGTACGATCGTGGCAATGGTGCGACTATTCTGCTCTACAGCCGGGAAAAACAGAGCGTGGTGTTGATCCGCCAGTTCCGTATCGCGACCTTTGTGAACGGTAACCAGGACGGTCGGCTGATTGAAGCCTGCGCCGGTCTGCTGGATGATGACGAGCCGGAAGTGTGCATCCGCAAAGAAGCCATTGAAGAGACCGGCTACGCCGTGGGGGAGGTGCGCAAAGTGTTTGAGCTGTATATGTCCCCCGGCGGCGTGACGGAAATCGTGCATTTCTTTATTGCCGAATACAGCGACGCCCAGCGCGCGAACGCCGGCGGCGGCGTGGAAGATGAAGATATTGAAGTGCTGGAGATCCCCTTTACCGAGGCGCTGGCGATGGTTAAACGCGGTGAAATCCGTGACGGTAAGACGGTGATATTGCTGCAATATCTGCAGGCTTCCGGCCTAATGGCTTGATTTTAATCAGGTTAATAAGGTGTATTTTAAATAAATCTATCCGATAATTCCGATTGAGCATCAACCTCCGAATGAAGATGATACGCGCGTTTAATTAAACGTCTATTCTTCCGGGGTTGTGCTGTCCATGCGTTATCGCGTTCTGATACTGTTTTTTTTCGGCCTGTTTACGGCGTTTTCGTCGTGGGCGGCGCCTGCTCAGCAGCGCTTCTCGGACTGGCAGGTCACCTGTAACAACCAGAACTTTTGCGTGGCGCGTAACACCGGCGAACATCACGGGCTGGTGATGACGCTGGCCCGCAGCGCTGGCGCGAAAACCGACGCCACTCTGCGGATCGACATGGGCGGTATCACTAGCTCCGCGGCCTGCATCGCCCCCATTGCCCCCCGGCTGTTACTCGACGGTAAGCCCCTGCCGCTGACCGCCCCAAACTGGAGCATCACGCCCCAGCGCCTGATCACCAGTCACCCGGCGACTATTAACGACTTTTTACTGACCATTCAGAACGCGCAAACCATCACCCTGCGGGACGGGGAGGGGATCATTTCGCTGGTGGGGCTTAAGGCCGCGCTGCTGTTTATTGATGCCCAGCAAAAACGCGTCGGCAGCGAAACGGCGTGGATCAACAAAGGCACCAGTCCACCGCTCAGCGTGCCGCCAGCACCGGCGCTGAAAGAGGTGGCACTGGTCAACCCAACGCCCACGCCGCTGAACCGGGAAGAGCTGGACGATCTGCTGGATTACGCTAACTGGCGGATGGGCAATACCCAGTGCTCCCTCGATCCGGCGCGCCGTGAAGTTCGCGTCACCGCCTTAACTGACGATAAAGCGCTGCTGATGATTGGCTGTGAGGCAGGCGCTTACAACACGGTGGATCTCGCCTGGCTGGTCTCGCGGGAAAAACCCTATGTCGCGCGCGCGGTCAAACTGCGCCTGCCGTTTAAGCCGGGCAGCGGTGAGGATGAACTGGAATTGATGAACGTGGGATTTGATACGAAAACCCGCGAACTCACCACGCTGGCAAAAGGGCGCGGGCTGGCGGATTGCGGTACGCAGACCCGCTGGCGGTTTGACGGCCAGCGGTTTCGTCTTGTGCGGTATGCCGAAGAGCCAAGCTGTGATAACTGGCATGGGCCAGATGCCTGGCCCACCCTGTGGATCACACGTTAAGCACTTTCTTCGCTTTCGCTACCACGTTTTCGACAGTAAAGCCGAAGTACGGGAACAGCTTGTCCGCTGGTGCGGATTCACCGTAGCCGGTCATGCCGACAATCGCCCCTTTCAGCCCGACGTATTTGTACCAGTAGTCGGCAATACCCGCTTCCACCGCCACGCGCGCGCTGACGTCTGACGGCAGCACCGACTCGCGGTACTCCTCATCCTGCGCATCAAAAATGTCGGTAGAGGGCAGGGATACCACTCGCACCTTATGGCCTTCTTCACGCAGCTTCGCCGCCGCATTGACGGTGATCTCCACTTCTGAGCCGGTGGCGATAAGGATAATATCCGGCGTACCCTCCGCATCCTGCAAAATGTAGCCGCCGCGGGAAATGGCTTTTACCTGCTCCGGCGTACGCTCCATCTGCGCCAGGTTCTGACGGGAGAGGATCAGTGCCGTCGGGCCGTTGTGACGCTCAATGGCCAGCTTCCAGCCCACGGCCGCTTCCACCTGATCGCACGGACGCCAGGTGCTGAAGTTTGGCGTCAGGCGCAAGCTGGCGAGCTGTTCAACCGCCTGGTGCGTCGGACCATCTTCCCCCAGACCGATGGAGTCATGGGTATAGACCATGATCTGCCGCGCCTTCATCAGTGCCGCCATACGCGCCGCATTACGCGCATATTCCACGAACATCAGGAAGGTGGCGGTATAAGGTACAAAGCCGCCGTGATGGGCGATACCGTTGGCGATAGCGGTCATGCCGAATTCGCGCACGCCGTAGTGAATGTAGTTCCCGGCAGGATCTTCTTTCAGCGACGTCGAGCCGGACCAGATGGTCAGGTTACTGGGTGCCAGATCCGCTGAGCCGCCCAGCAGTTCCGGCAGCGCCGGGCCATACTGGTTCAGGGCGTTTTGCGACGCTTTACGGCTGGCGATCTTCGCGGGTTCGGCCTGCAGTTTTTCGATGTACTGCTGGGTCAGCTGTTCCCAGTTTTCCGGCAATCCACCGCTCATACGGCGGCTGAACTCTGCGGCCAGTTCCGGGTGCGCTTTTTTATAAGCGGCAAACTTCTCATTCCACGCCTGCTGGGCTTTCTCGCCGCGCTCGCGGGCATCCCAGGCCTGATAAATGTCTTTCGGGATCTCGAACGGCCCGTGTTTCCAGCCCAGTTTCTGACGGGTGAGGGCAACTTCTTCTTCCCCCAGCGCTGCGCCGTGAGATTCCTCTTTACCCGCTTTGTTCGGTGAGCCAAAACCAATCACCGTGCGGCAGATAATCAGCGACGGCTTATCGGTTACGCTCTGCGCTTCCTGAATCGCTTTTTTCAGCGCTTCTGGATCGTGACCATCAATTTCATGCACCACATGCCAGTGATAGGCTTCGAAACGCTTCGCCGTGTCATCGGTGAACCAGCCTTCGGTTTCGCCATCAATAGAGATGCCGTTGTGATCGTAGAAGCCAATCAGCTTGCCCAGACCCAGCGTACCCGCCAGCGAACACACTTCATGGGAAATCCCTTCCATCAGGCAACCATCGCCCATGAACACATAGGTGAAGTGATCGACGATGTCATGGCCCGGCTGGTTAAACTGCGCCGCCAGCGTACGTTCCGCAATCGCCAGACCGACGGCGTTGGCCAGCCCCTGACCCAGTGGGCCGGTGGTGGTTTCCACGCCCGGCGTGTAGCCGATTTCCGGGTGGCCCGGCGTTTTAGAGTGCAGCTGACGGAAGTTTTTCAGCTCTTCAATCGGCAGATCGTAGCCTGAGAGGTGCAGCAGACTGTACAGCAGCATTGAGGCGTGGCCGTTCGACAAAATAAAGCGGTCGCGGTCATACCAGGTCGGATCGGTCGGGTTGTGCTTGAGGAAGTCATTCCACAGCACTTCCGCAATATCGGCCATGCCCATCGGCGCACCGGGGTGCCCGGAATTGGCTTTCTGTACCGCGTCCATACTCAGGGCGCGGATGGCATTGGCAAGCTCTTTACGAGACATAGTTCTCTCCATGGCAAAAGTTACAGTTTGGCGGCAAGCAAATCTTCCAGGCTACGCTGATCGACAGCGAACTGGCGAATACCATCGGCGAGCTTCTCAACGGCCATCGGATCCTGATTATGCTCCCAGCGGAATTCCGCTTCCGTCAGCGGCGGCTGACGCTGGAACGTCTGGGAAGAGGGCACCAGCTTGCGCTCGACATCGCCTTCTTTTTCCTGCAGCTCTTTAAGCAGAGCAGGGGAAATGGTCAGACGGTCACAGCCCGCCAGCGCGAGGATCTGTTCGATACGGCGGAAGCTGGCCCCCATCACGATGGTTTCAAAGCGGTTACGCTTATAGAAATCGTAGATATTGCGTACGGACTTCACGCCCGGATCTTCCTCGACCACATAGGGTTCCATCGGTTTTCTGTCCTGATACCAGTCGTAAATACGGCCCACGAATGGCGAAATCAGGTACACGCCCGCTTCGGCGCAGGCACGGGCTTGTGCAAAGGAGAACAGCAGGGTGAGGTTACATTTGATGCCCTGTTTTTCCAGTTCCTCAGCGGCGCGGATCCCTTCCCAGGTGGAGGCCAGTTTGATGAGGATGCGGGACTTATCGATGCCCTGTTCTTCATACAGCTCCACCAGGCGCAGCGCTTTGGTCATGCTTTTTTCTTTATCAAACGAGAGGCGGGCGTCCACTTCGGTGGAGACACGCCCCGGAATGCTTTTCAGAATTTCCGCACCGATATTGACCGCCAGTTTGTCGCTGGCTTCCGCCACAATCTGCTCCTGCGTCTTCCCGCGCTGTTTACCGTATTCCAGCGCGTCATCAACGAGGTGGGAGAAGTGCGGCAGCGCAGCGGCCTTCAGCAGCAGAGAGGGGTTGGTAGTGGCGTCTTCCGGCTGATAACTGCGGATGGACTCGATATCGCCGCTGTCAGCAACGACGGTGGTGAATTTTTTGATGCCGTCTAAATAATTCATGCTAAATACTCCTTAAAAAGCAAATGCTTACGCTAGTGTGTTACTGCACACTTTTGTGAAGTGGTTCACGAGCCTGATAAAAAAGCATAGCAGACAGGGGCTGGCTTGCTGGCGAAGGGGTGTAACAGCACTGTTATAATTTGATAACAAATTTGCTTTTGGATTGGTAAGACTTTGGCGGTGTTCAAAGTTTATCGACCGTCATGGGGCGATACTGGTCGGTGCATCAGGATAGCTATCACGCTTCACCCCTACTAACGATACGTGAAAGGATCACCAAAATGGATGAACAACTAAAACAGAGCGCATTGGATTTTCACGAATTCCCGGTTCCCGGCAAAATTCAGGTCTCCCCCACCAAACCGCTGGCGACACAGCGAGACCTCGCGCTGGCCTACTCACCGGGTGTGGCCGCGCCCTGCCTTGAAATCGAAAAAGATCCGCTGGCGGCTTACAAATACACCGCGCGCGGCAACCTGGTGGCGGTAATTTCCAACGGTACCGCCGTGCTTGGCCTCGGCAATATCGGCGCGCTGGCGGGCAAACCGGTGATGGAAGGCAAGGGCGTACTGTTTAAAAAATTCGCCGGTATCGACGTGTTCGATATCGAAGTGGACGAACTGGATCCCGACAAACTGATCGACGTGGTGGCCTCGCTGGAACCGACGTTCGGTGGGATCAACCTGGAAGACATCAAAGCGCCCGAGTGTTTTTACATCGAGCAGAAGCTGCGCGAGCGCATGAACATTCCGGTCTTCCATGATGACCAGCACGGCACCGCCATTATCAGCACCGCGGCGATTTTAAACGGCCTGCGAGTGGTGGAAAAAAATCTCTCTGACGTGCGCATGGTGGTGTCCGGTGCGGGTGCTGCCGCCATTGCCTGTATGAACCTGCTGGTCATGCTCGGCATGCAGAAGCACAACATTGTGGTGTGCGACTCTAAAGGTGTGATCTACAAAGGCCGCGAGCCGAACATGGCGGAAACCAAAGCCGCGTACGCCATTGATGATGATGGCAGACGCACCCTCGCGGATGTCGTGAAGGATGCCGATATTTTCCTCGGCTGTTCCGGACCGAAAGTGCTCACGCCGGAGATGGTCAAAGAGATGGCGCGTCAGCCGCTGATCCTCGCGCTGGCTAACCCGGAACCGGAGATCCTGCCGCCGCTGGCAAAAGAAGTGCGCCCGGACGCCATTATCTGTACCGGTCGTTCTGACTACCCCAACCAGGTGAATAACGTCCTTTGCTTCCCGTTCATTTTCCGTGGTGCGCTGGACGTGGGTGCCACTGCCATCAACGAAGAGATGAAGCTGGCCGCCGTGCACGCCATTGCTGAACTGGCCCATGCCGAGCAGAGCGAAGTGGTGGCCTCTGCCTATGGCGATCAGGATCTGAGCTTCGGCCCTGATTACCTGATCCCGAAACCTTTCGATCCGCGTCTGATCGTCAAGATCGCTCCGGCCGTCGCCAAAGCGGCGATGGACACCGGCGTGGCCACCCGACCGATCGCTGACTTCACCGCTTACATCGACAAGCTGACGGAGTTTGTCTACAAAACCAATCTGTTCATGAAGCCGATTTTCTCCCAGGCACGCAGTGAACCGAAACGTGTGGTGCTGGCGGAAGGGGAAGAAGCGCGGGTGCTGCATGCCACCCAGGAGCTGATCACGCTGGGGCTGGCGAAGCCGATCCTGATTGGTCGTCCGGGCGTCATCGAAATGCGTATTCAGAAGCTGGGGCTGCAAATCAAAGCCGGCGTCGATTTTGAGATCGTTAACAACGAATCGGATCCGCGCTTTAAAGAGTACTGGAACGAATACTACGGCATCATGAAACGCCGGGGGATCACCCAGGAGCAGGCGCAGCGCGCGGTGATCGGCAATGCAACGGTGATCGGCGCGATCATGGTACAGCGCGGTGAAGCGGATGCGCTGATCTGTGGCACCATCGGCGATTATCATGAGCATTTCAGCGTGGTACAGCAGCTTTTCGGCTATCGTGACGGCGTAAACGCGGCGGGGGCGATGAACGCCTTACTGCTGCCGAGCGGCAACACCTTTATTACCGACACCTACGTGAACGACGATCCGACGCCGGAACAGCTGGCGGAGATCACCCTGATGGCGGCAGAAACCGTGCGCCGCTTCGGTATCGAGCCGCGCGTGGCACTACTGTCGCACTCTAACTTTGGTTCCTCCAACTCACCGGCGGCCTGCAAAATGCGCGACACGCTGGCGCTGGTGCGCGAACGTGCGCCGGAGCTGATGATCGACGGGGAGATGCACGGCGATGCGGCGCTGGTGGAAAGCATTCGTCAGGATCGTATGCCGGACAGCCCGCTGAAAGGCTCGGCGAATATTCTGGTGATGCCAAACGTGGAGGCGGCGCGTATTAGTTACAACTTACTACGCGTCTCCAGTTCAGAAGGCGTTACCGTCGGCCCGGTGCTGATGGGGGTGGCAAAACCAGTGCATGTGCTGACGCCAATCGCCTCCGTGCGTCGTATCGTTAACATGGTCGCGCTGGCCGTAGTCGAAGCGCAGACGCAACCGCTGTAAGCTAACATCCACCCTCCCGGTGACGGGAGGGTGAGACTTATTCGGCAATCGAGAACCAGCGACGCCAGATAAAGCGCAGCAGCAGATACTCCAGCGTACCCAGCAGTAAAAACCACGCGCACAGGAACAGGGTGTAAAACTGGCTGGCATCCATCAGATGAAAGAGGCCGATCAGCTTTTGTACCAGCGCCGTACCGGGGGAGGGCACCGGCAGCAGCAAACAGGAGAGGAACGCCAGCAGCAGGATCCCGGCGGCGGTCATCAGCGATTCAAGGGGATGTTTCGTCATGGTGTTAATCGTCAGTTAAAACGCCATTAGAAGTCATTTGCGACAGCGGTGCAATCATCGGGCCTCAGCCCGACGCCCAGATCTCGGTATGTTTCTCCACCAGCCCAAACAGCGACCCCCCCTCCGCCACAAAATCACGCATCAGCTGTGCCTCGCTTTTACCCCGTTTCACAAAGCGCGACAGCTCATCCAGCGCGCTGCCAGCGTTGAGTTTATCCGCATAAGGCGCCACCTTCTCCAGCAACCGGGCAATGTCGTCTTTGATGGTGATCTGATCGCCGGTATGCACGTCCGTGATAATGCCCTCAAAGCCGAAGCGGCAGGCCTGAAAACGGTTAAATTTATACAGCAGATAATCGCGCTCCTGCATTTTGTAAGGCCGTTCGGCGAGCAGCCAGTGCGCGGTGGCCTGGATCAGACCGGCGACGTTAATGGCGTGCGACAGGGTTAACGGCGTATCCATCACCCGCACTTCGACAGTGCCAAAATTCGGGCTGGGGCGAATATCCCAGTGCAGATCTTTAATGCTTTCAATCATGCTGGTATAGCTCAGACGACGGAACAGCCCTTCGAATTCTGACCAGTTGGTTACCCAGGGCGCATGACCGTTATCCGGGAAGGCGGAAAAGATATTTAAGCGCGACGAAGCAAAGTGCGTATCCGCCCCCTGCATATAGGGCGACGCCGCCCCCAGCGCGATAAAGTGCGGCACAAAACGCGACAGCCCGTGCATCAGATAGATAGCGTCATCGCCGTTGCGACAGCCAATGTGCACATGCTGACCAAATACCGTCGCCTGCTGCATCAGGTAGCCAAACATCTCAAGCGTGCGGGAATAACGCTCATCGTTGCAGATCTCCTGGCGCTGCCATTTCTGAAACGGATGCGTCCCGCCGCCGCAAATTTTTACATGATGCTCCGTCGCCGTTTGCAAAATGATGTGCTGCAACGCCCCCAGTTGACTGGCGGCCTGATGAATGTCGACGCACACGCCGGTGGCGATCTCCAGCATGCTCTCGGTGATGTCGTGCTTCACTTCCCCCGCACTGACCTGCGCCTTCATCGCCTCAATAAGCGTGGTCGAGTCCTGGCTTAAATCGTACCCCGGCGGGTTGACGATCTGCAGTTCCAGTTCAATGCCCAGGGTAAAGGGATCGGAGACATGAAAATCGGCTAACGGCATAGCTACGCTCACATTTATCTGCTTTTTTATGAGTATAGACGGGGATTTATCGTCTTACTTCTCATCCCGAAAACGGATGCCCCTGAGTAAAACTAAAGCCGCCTGCCGCGCTTTCCTCCGGTACGGTAGCCTGATATAACAAATTCATTACAACCCAATGAGGATGTCACGTGCCAGAAATCAATGAATACGGTCAGACGGTAGGCGATCTGCTGCCGGAATGGCAGGGCGCGGCTGTGCTGCCGCGCAAGACATTATCCGGCCATTATTGCCGCCTGGATCCGCTGTCGACAGAACATGCCGCCGATCTGTTTGATGCCTATGCGCAGGCCGCCGACGAGCGTGACTGGACGTGGATGGCCAGCGATCGCCCTGCGTCGGTTGCGGATACTGCCGCCTGGATCGACGGCAAAGTGCAGGACAGCGCGCTGGTGCCTTATGCGGTCATCGATCTGAAAAGTGGTCGGGCGGTGGGGCTGGTGTGCTACATGGCAATCGATCGGGAAAACGGCACGGTGGAGATCGGTCATGTCACCTGGTCGCCGCGCATGCAGCAGACCGTGCTGGGCACCGAGGCGGTGTGGTTGCTGCTCAGCAATGCATTTGCCCACGCTTATCGTCGGGTGGAGTGGAAATGCGATTCCCTCAACCTCGCCTCTCGTCGTGCCGCCGAACGGCTGGGCTTCACTTTTGAAGGCCGCTTCCGGCAGAAAATTGTGCGTAAACAGCGTAACCGCGACAGCGACTGGCTGTCGATTATCGATACGGAATGGCCCGCGCGCGACGCGGCGATCCGCGCCTGGCTGGCGGAAGATAATTTTGACGCCCAGGGTAAGCAAAAGCGCAAGCTATAAGCGTTTTGTTCCCCTCTCCCTGGGGAGAGGGGCAGGGGGAGGGGAGATTAGCGGTGATCTCCCGCCACTATCGCCGCGCGATCGTAAAACCGCTGGATCACGCCGTTCGCCATAAACGCCGCCCGGTCAGACATATGGGCGATGACGTCCGCATCATGGCTGACCAACAGATAGGTCATCTGGTGCGCCTCTTTCAGCGTATTCAGCAGGTTAAGGATTTCCGCCTGTACCGACATGTCCAGCGCAGAGGTTGGCTCATCGAGTAGCAGCAGACGCGGGCGCAGCAGCAGTGCGCGGGCGATAGCCACGCGCTGGCGCTGACCGCCGGACAGCTGATGCGGATAGCGCTGTGCTGCGTCGGCGGGGAGTCCCACCTCAGAGAGCGCTGTCGCCACCCGCGTGGCGCTATCCGCTTCGCCGTGGATGCGCAGCGGCTCGTCCAGCGTGCGGAAGATCGTATGGTTAGGATGCAGCGAAGCGTAGGGATCCTGAAATACCATCTGCACATTGCGACGCCGCACGCCCTGAAAGCGCAGGCCGGGTTTAACCGGCTCGTCGAACAGCGACACGCTACCCTGCCACTCACGCTGCAAACTAGCCAGCACGCGCAGAATAGTCGATTTTCCGCAGCCAGACTCGCCGATCAGGCTGAAGGTTTCCCCCGCCTGGATGCTGAAGCTGGCGGCGGAGACGGCGATTTTGTCTGCGAATTTGACCTGTAAATTATCGATATTAACGATGCTCATCGTTTAACTCCGCGCGATTTAACGTCGGTAACATCTGCCCGTAGGTGGTGGCGTTCGGACGACAGGTCCACAACGTGCGGGTATAGGGATGGGTGGCGGTGGAAAGCTGGCTGGCGGGCATTTCATCCACCTTTTGCCCCTGATACATCACCAGCACGCGATGACAGTGCTGCGCCACCAGCGGTAAATCATGGCTGATCAGCAGCATGGCCATCTGTCGCTGTTCGCACTGCTCCACCAGTAATTCGAGGATCTGATTACGCAGGCGCGCATCCAGCGCCGAGGTGGGCTCATCGGCGATCAGCACGCGCGGATTGTTGATCAGCGCAATGGCAATCATCACCCGCTGTCCCATGCCGCCGGACAGCTCGCCCGGATAACGGTTGAGCACTGCCTCGTTCAGACCGACTGCCAGCACGGCGTCATAAATGCGATCCCGGCGCGCTGATTTGCTTAGGCGCTGGTGCAGCGTCAGGGCTTCTTCGATCTGGGCAAAAATGGTTTTTACCGGATTTAACGCATAGCGCGGATCTTGCAGGATCATCGCCAGATGATTGCCGCGCAGCGCCCGCCAGCCCGCAGGCTTTAGCGTCAGCAGATCCTGGCCGCCGACGCTCAGTTCGGTGGCGCGCACCAGGCCCGGACGACGCACCAGCCCCATCAGCGCACGGGCGGTCATCGATTTGCCCGAGCCGGATTCACCTACCAGCGCCAGCCGCTCATTGCCGAGCGTAAAGCTGACGTTTTTTACGACCTGTGCGGCCGGATAATCAATAGTCAGATCCTGCACGCGAACGTTAATATCAGTCATGTTGCGGCTCCAGTACATCGCGCAGGCCATCGCCCAGCAGGTTAAAGGCAAGGCTGGCGATCAGAATGATCGCGCCGGGCGCGGCGGCAAGCCACCACTGATCGAAAATTACCTGCATACCGTCGGCGATCATCGCACCCCATTCCGCCATTGGCGGACGCGCGCCGAGGCCGAGAAAACCCAGCCCGGCGGCGGCCAGAATAATACCCGCCAGATCCAGCGCCAGTCGCACAATCGCTGACGGCAGACATAACGGTAAAATATGCCCGATCAGCAGTCGCCAGCCGCGAATGCCCATCATCTCTGATGCGGCTAAATAGTCGCTGTGTCGCAGGCGTTGAATCTCACTGCGCGCCTGACGGGCATAAGCAGGCCAGGTGGTCAGGGCCAGCGCCAGCGCGCCGTTTACCAGACCGGGGCCGAGCATGGCGACAAACGCAAAGGCGAGGATCAGGCGCGGCATCGACATCACCACATCGGTAAAGCGCATCAACACGCGCTCCAGCCAGCCACCGTAATAGCCGGATAAAATCCCCACCAGCAGACCGGTGGGCAGGGTGATGAGGGTGACCAGCGCCACCAGTCCCAGCGCCGGACGGGTGCCATAAATCAACCGTGACAGCACATCGCGGCCATAGCTGTCGGTACCCAGCCAGTAGTCGGCGTTCGGTGCCTGTAAACGGGCCGCGGCGGACTGCCAGTTGGGATCCCGCGGTGCCAGCCACGGGGCGAACAGCGCAATCAAAAGCAAAAGTGAAACAATTACCAGGCCGGTCAGGGCGGCGGGGGAGTGGCGCAGACGGCGCAGGAAAAGATAAGTCGGCATCAGCGAACCCTCGGATCGGTCAGACGCACCAGCAGATCGGTGAGGTTATTAATCAGCACAAAGCTCACGCCAATCAGCAGGGTACCCCCCATGATGGCGGTGGTATCTCCGGCAAACAGGGCGGTAGTGAGATAGCGGCCAATGCCCGGCCAGGAGAACACCGTTTCGGTGAGCACCGCGCCTTCGAGCATCCCGGTGTAGGCCAGGGCGATCACCGTCAGCAGCGTGCCGCGAATATTGGGCAGCACATGGCGCAGCAGAATGGTCATCTCGCCTGCGCCTTTCGCGCGCGCCAGCAAAATGTACTCTTTGTTCATCTCGCTCAGACAGGCTGAGCGGGTGAGGCGGGTAATGCTCGCCAGCGAGTAATACGCCAGCAGCAGCACCGGCAATACCAGGTGGCTGATGGCGTTGCGCAGGGCCTCACGATCGCCGGACAGCGCGGTATCAATCAGCGCAAAACCGGTGCGCGGCTCCACGGTATAGAGGTAAATATCATCGAGTCGCCCAGGTCCGGCGCTCCAGTGCAAACGGGCGTAAAACAGCGCCAGCATCAGCAGACCGAGCCAGAAAATCGGCACCGAGTTACCGAGCAGCGTAAAGGTGCGCACGAACAGATCCCAGGGGCTGCCGACAAAACGCGCGCACAAAACGCCGGCGATAACGCCCAGTACCGCGCCGACCACCAGTGCCAGCGTGGCAAGCTCTAAGGTTGCCGGAAAGGCTGTCAGCAGATCCTGCAACACCGGTTGTCCGGTGGCGCTGGCTGTGCCCAGATCGCCATGCAGCAGGTTAAGCAGATAGTGCCAGAACTGTACCGGTAGCGGCTGATCCAGCCCCAACTGGTGGCGCACCTGGTCGTAGGTGGACTGGCTGGCATGATCGCCGACGATTTGCAAAACGCGATCGACGGGTGAAAACGCGGCGAGCGCAAAAGTAACGAGCAGCAGCCCGAAGAGTGTGAGCAGCAGAGTCAGCAGGCCCTGCAGCACGCGGGTGGAAAGATGTGGCATGGAAATCTCTTCATACCGGGTGGCGGCTTCGCCTTACCCGGCCTACAAACACCTGGATCGTAGGCCGGGTAAGCGCAGCGCCACCCGGCAACAAGGGCAATTTACTTGGTAACGTTGTCGTACCAGACCATATCGGCGTTCAGCCCTTGCTGATACCCCTTCACATTATCGCGCACCACGATCTGCGTTTTGCCCTGATCGACGAACACGTACGGCGAATTATGCTGTAACTCCGCCTGCATTTTGCTGTACAGATCGAGGCGTTTTGCCGCATCCGGCTCTGCCACGGCAGCCAGCGTCTGCTTACTCAGCTCCGGGATCTGCCAGCCGTTCAGACCGGCCACCGTGCTGGCTTTGCCGTCATTATAGGCAAAGGCGCTGGCGTTGGAATGGGCGTCAAAGTAGTCCGGGATCCACAGACGGATCGCCGCCTGATGCTGCTTCGCACGCACGCGGGCATACACCTGGCTGCCCGCCGCCGGTAACAGATCCACCTTCACGCCGCCCTGGGCGAAGCTCGCCTGCATCGACTGGGCAATGGTGATAAACGGCGGTTTGTTTTCCACATCCAGCGTGAAGTGGGCGTCTTTGATACCCGCTTTGGCGAGGATTTCTTTCGCTTTCGCCGGATCAAATTTGAACGGGTTAGTTTCCAGCGCGCCCGGCAGACCCACCGGCAGGAAGCTCTGGTGGATAAAATACTGGCCTTTCAGCAGATCTTTGGTGATGCCTTCATAATCCACCAGCCAGCGGGACGCTTCCCAGAATGCCGGATTATTCAGCAGCGGATTGGCACTGTTACCGGCGTTAAACACCAGATAGTTCTGCTCGGCAGACGGGATGCTCAGCACCTGCACGCCTTTTTTGCCCTGCAACGCGCCAATCTGATCGGCACCCAAATCGCGTGCCACATCCGCATCGCCCTGCTCGATCAGCAGACGGCGCGACGCCGGATCCGGTACGTTTTTAATGATGATATTTTTCAGCTTAGGTGCGCCGCCCACGGCGTTGCTGTTGGCATCGAGCACAATCGCCTGATGCGGCTGATAGACACGCATTTTGAACGCGCCGCTGCCTGCCGAGTGCATCTTCAGCCAGGCGTTGCCGAAGTCATCGCCCTTAACATTCGCGGTCACCAGCTTCTCATCGACGATGGACGCAATTGGCGTGGAGAGAATGTTCAGCGCCACCGCCGGGCTGACGTCCGCCGTCCAGTGCAGTTGCAGCGTATGGTCGTCGATTTTTTTCAGCTGATTATTGATGTTATCCGGCTGCCAGCCGAGGACGTTCAGAATAAACGCAGGTGATTTATTAAGCGTTACGGCGCGCTGATAAGAGAAGATGACATCTTCCGGACGCAGCGGATTACCGGAAGCAAATTTCGCGTCCGGCTTGAGTTTGATGGTCAGGGTTTTGGCCGCCGGATCCGCCTGCCAGCTTTCGGCGAGGATCGGATTCACTTTTTCAGGATTATCACGATCCGGCTGCACCAGGCGCTGATACAGGCTTGGCACGGTCTGAATACTGGAAAGCTCGTTCGCTTCCGCAGGATCGAGACTGACAATATCATCCAGTCCCTGCGCCACCACCAGCGTGTCTGGCGGCGTGGCAGCATGGCTGGCGGCGGACAGCGCGGTCAGCATCAGTAACGACAGCAATTTTTTGGTCATCAGCAATCCCTGTAAAGTAACGTAATCTGTTTATTATGTTCCGCTACGTTATGGGGGATGAGATTTTCCTGAAAGTCATAATTTGACTTAGCTTATGCGGAAAAAGCATAAGCTGTTCAGTTGTGCGATAAGAGGGTGATGACGTCGTCCTGCACCACGCACCAGTCCGCAGTAACGGTTTCACCGGTCATCGCCGGGCAGAAGCGGGCGGAAAGGGTAAGCGAGAGTTGCGCATCAGTTAGCGCCGTCACCCGCGCGCTGGCAAAGCCGGGATAAGGCAGGGCGCGGTCGGAAAAGGCTTTAAAAAGGCTCTCTTTTGCGGAAAACGCCAGCGTGACTGCCAGCGGCAAGGGCAGGCCGGAGGCCAGAAGCACCGCGCGTTCATCCGCATCGACAATGCTGTCCGCCAGTTCTGCGCACAGCGCGGCGTCGAGGCAGCGTTCAATATCCACCCCCACAGGTTGTGGCGCGACGACGGCCACTGCCGTGGTTCCGCTGTGGCTGATGCTGCCAAAAATGCCCGCAGGCCAGCGCGGCGCGCCGTTTTCGGCAATAGCGGGGATTGCCCCCAGCGCGTGAAAGGCCGCCAGTCTGCCCGCCAGGTGTTCCCGCTGGCGCTTAGGCGATGTGTGCTGTAGCTGTGCATGGTGCGGCAACCAGAACAGATCGGCGTCGCGCCAGGTGGCGGGATTGAAGTCGATACGGTGCAGAGTAAGGCCAGCGAGGAGGAGTGTGGTGTGTGTAGTGTGCATCGCGTCTTCCAGCCATAAACCAATGTTTTGCCGGGTGGCGCTGCGCTTACCCGGCCTACAATATGCCGAACGTAACAGAGCGTAGGCCCGGCAAGCCTGCGCCGCCGGGCATTATGACACCTTATATCAAAAGTGCGTATTCACGCCCATAAACCAGGTGCGGCCAGATTCGTTAAAGGTTTCCGCGCCCGCGCCGTACATATAGCCCGTCGTGCCGCCGGTGGTCTGGGCGTTGCCCGCGCGCCAGTGACGTTTATCAAATACGTTATTCACCCCGCCGGTCAGGCTGACGTTTTTCGTGACGTCCCAGCTTCCGCTCAGGCCGACAATGCTGTACGGACTGACTTCATTGGTTTCGGAGCCGGTTGTGCGCTCACCCTTGTAGTTGAATTTCTTCGGTTGCTGCTTGCCGTACCAGGTAAAGGTGGATTGCAGCGACACATCCTCACGCACCTGCCAGCTGAGGGTGGAATTCAGCGTGTACTGTGGAATAATCGACAGGCGCTCGCCGGTCTCTTTATTCTTACTTTGCAGCATATAAGTAAGGTTGTTGCTCCAGGTGACGGCCTCAGATACCGGCACGTTCAGGGTTCCTTCCAGACCTTCCACCACCGCTTTAGGCACGTTATCCCACTGGTAAATATCGGTTTTCAGCGCGCCCTGACGGGTCTGACCAACCGGGGTATAACCCGCCTCGATTTTATCGCGATAGTCGTTACGGAACCAGGTTACGCCCGCCAGCCAGCCGTCGCGTTTAAATTCAAGGCCGATCTCTTTGTTGATGCTGGTTTCTGCTTTTAAGTCGTCGTTCCCCTGCATATAGCAGCCGGTCCCCACCGGACTGGCGTAGCAGCCCTGACCACGACTATACAGAATATAGTTCGGGTTAGTCTGGTACAGGCTCGGCGCTTTATAGGCGCGGGCGATGCCCATCTTCAGGGTGAAGTCATCCCCCAGCCCCTGGGAGAGGTTCAGCGACGGACTCCAGTTATTGCCGACCACCGTGTGATGATCAAAACGCAGCGCCGGGGTCAGCATGGTGCTGTCGGTCAGCTCCATATTGTCTTCGGCGAACAGCGAGAAAATTTCCGCGCTGGAGTAGGGGCTGCGGCCCGTGCTGTCATAACCCGGGATCGCGCCGCCGGACAGCGCCTGGGTGTTGGACGCCAGATCCTTCATGCGCTGCTGGTTCCATTCGGTGCCAACCGTCAGGTTCTGGTTGAACAGATACTCAAAGGGGATGTTCACTTCACTGTGCAGCGTCACGTCAGCCAGATCGATATCGCTGAACTTCTCGCTGGAGAACAGGCCTTCTGTACCGCCTGCCAGCCCTTCACCCAGACGCGAGTTGCGCGTGTGCTCGTACTGCGCCCAGTTGCTGGTGGTGACGCCGTTCTCCCAGCCACCGTTCCAGGTGATGGCATAGTTCTGACGATACAGACGGTTTGTCTCTTTACCGTAGTATTTTTTCACCAGCCCGTTGGTTTTGTTGTCATTATTGGTGTTCTGCGTGTCGCCCGCATAGAGGTTATTCTGGCGGCTGTAGCCCGCCTCAAACTCCAGCGAGTTCATCGGCGCAAAGTCCCAGCGCAGTACGCCGTTAATATTTTTGTTTTCCACGCCTTCACGTCCGGCAGCGAGAGTATCGCTGTAAATGCCGGTACGTTCCGACTGATGCCCTTTGTTAATGTCCCACGCATCGGCCTGGGTTTTATCCAGATTTCCCACCAGGCGGAAGCTGAAAGCGTCGCCCAGCGGCCCGGTCAGGCTGAAGTCGGTGCGCTTAGTCGCGCCTTCGTCTTTATGCTCCGGTGCGTTGAGGTAGGTATTCCACGAACCATGCCAGTCGTTGCTGACCGGTTTGGTGATGATGTTCACCACGCCGCCCGCCGCCCCGTTGCCATAACGTGCCGCAGCCGGGCCACGGATCACTTCGATACGTTCGATCATCTCAGGCGGCACCCAGCCGGTATCGCCCCGGGTATCGCGCTCGCCGCGCCAGCCCAGACGCACTGAGTTGCGGCTGGTGACCGGTTTGCCGTCGATCAGGATCAGCGTGTTTTCCGGGCCCATGCCGCGAATATCGATCTGGCGGTTGTTACCACGCTGACCACTGGTGGCGTTACCCGTCAGGTTGACGCCCGGCATGGTACGGATGATTTCTGAAACATCGCGCGCGGGCGGATTTTTGCGGATCTCATCGGCGGTGATGGTGGATACCCCCGGCGCCTGTAAGTTCTGCTGCGCGGCGGTGACCACAATGGTGTCATCGCTGTCGTTCTCTGCGGCGTAAACCGGCAGTGCTACCCCTGAGATACCCAAATGAACCAGTACGGCCAGGGTATTAAATTTATTATTCATGTTATTACCTGAGTTTGTCGCCAGCCTCTGCATCCTGCAAACGCGCACGGCTAACCGAATAGAGTGAAAGACGCGCATCCCGCCGCGCGTCAATACGCTATTGCAAATGAAAATAGTTATCAATAATATTATCGACAATTGTTGTCTTACAGCAACATTCTGCTTCGCAAATGGGGTCTAAAACGGTGACAACGCAGGTTACGGGCAGCGACGCCTGGTGGAAGGAAAAGCATGGGCCGGAATGGCACCGTGAAAGTGAAGAGGCGTATCAGGTCACCTTCTGGTGGCGCGATCCTCATGGCAGCGAAGCCACCTCCCCGGTGCGCCACGTCTGGATCTACATCACCGGCGTGACCGATCATCATCAGCAATCCACGCCGCAATCCCTGCGCCGTCTTGCCGGTACGGATGTCTGGTGCTGGCAAACGACGCTGCCTGCCAGCTGGCGCGGCAGCTACTGTTTTATTCCCAGTGAAAACGAAAACGATTTTGCCGCCGCGGTCTTCAGCGGCCCGGTGCCGGATCGACTGGCGCTGCGTGAAGGCTGGCGCGGACTGCTGTCAAAGGCGATGGCCGATCCGCTGAATGGGGCCTCCTGGCGCGGCGGGCGCGGTCACGCGATGTCAGCGCTGGAAATGCCTGGGGCGCCAGTCCAGCCAGGCTGGGATCGCCCCGACACGCCCTTTGCGCCGCCCGACGGTATCCACTGGCAGAGCGCGATCCTGAAAAACCGTCGCCGGGTGTGGATCTACACCACCGGCGAGACGAATGCCGATACGCCGCTGGCCATTCTGCTCGACGGTCAGTTCTGGGCCGAAAGTATGCCCGTCTGGCCCGCGCTGGCGGCGCTCACCGGCGACGGACAGTTGCCGCCCGCTGTTTACGTGCTGATCGACGTGATCAATAACGACATTCGCAACCGCGAACTGCCCTGTAACGCAGATTTCTGGCACGCCGTGCAGCAGGAGTTACTGCCGCTGATCCACGCCCGCACGCCGTTCAGCGCAGACCCTGCGCGCACCCTCGTCGCCGGTCAGAGTTTTGGCGGTCTGGCGGCGCTGTACGCCGGACTGCACTGGCCACAACGTTTTGGCTGCGTGCTGAGTCAGTCGGGATCGTACTGGTGGCCGAGCCGCACTGCGCCTCTGGACGGCGAGCTTATCGGCCAGCTGCAACGCGGCGACGTCAGCGCGCGCGGGCTGCGTATTGTGCTTGAAGCGGGTAAAAACGAGCCGCTGATCTGGCGTGCCAACCAGACGCTGCTGACGCTGTTAAAAGATACCCCGCAGACCTTGCTGTGGCGTGAGGTTGATGGCGGACACGATGCCCTTTGCTGGCGCGGCGGCCTGACCTCAGGACTGATCGCGCTCTGGCAGTCCCTGCCTCCCGCCATCTCATAAGTCGTTACCTCACAGGAGCCAGGTATGGAATTCAGTAATCCCTTCGATAACGCCCAGGGACACTTTTATATTCTGCAAAATGCACAGCAGCAGTTCAGCCTGTGGCCGCAACACTGCGCGCTGCCGGAAGGCTGGCGCGTGATCTGTGCGCCGCAACCGCAGGAGGCCTGCAACGCCTGGCTTGCTGCCCAGTGGCAGACCCTAACCCCTGCGCATTACGCGCGCTGAGGAACCCCCGCATGTCCGCTCGACTCCCCTTAGTTGCCGCTCAGCCCGGGATCTGGATGGCTGAAAAACTCTCGACGCTGCCTAACGCCTGGAGCGTGGCGCACTACGTCGACATCACCAGCGCCGCGCTGGATGCGCCGCTGCTCTGCGAGGCGATTGCCATCGGCATGGCGCAGGCCGACACGCTGCGTATGCGCTTTGTGGAAGATAACGGCGAGGTGTTCCAGTATGTCGATGAGGCGCTGACCCTCGCCGCGCCGGTGCGGATCGATGTGCGTGACGCCGCCTGTCCGCACCGCGCCGCGCTGGCACTGATGCAGGCCGAACTGGATCAGA
Source organism: Enterobacter kobei (assembly GCF_018323985.1). Lineage (GTDB taxonomy): Bacteria > Pseudomonadota > Gammaproteobacteria > Enterobacterales > Enterobacteriaceae > Enterobacter_D > Enterobacter_D kobei_A. Next base: position 1,365,555 of record NZ_AP024590.1, read on the forward strand.
ACCTGCGCGTCGACAGTGGCAAGCCGCTGGTGCACCACGCGCTGTTGCGCATCGCCGACGATCGCTGGTACTGGTATCAGCGCTATCACCATTTGCTGGTCGATGGCTTCAGCTTCCCGGCCATTACCCGCCAGATCGCCGCCATTTATCGCGCCTGGCGCAACGGCGAACCCACGCCGCCGTCACCCTTTACCCCTTTTGCTGACGTGGTGGACGAGTACCAGCGCTACCGCGACAGCGAGGCGTACGCCCGTGACGGCGCATTCTGGGGCGAGGTAAAGCGCGCGCTACCACCGCCAGTATCCCTTTCCGGCACACCGCTGCCGGGCCGGGCCGCGACCACCGATATTCTGCGCCTCAAACAAACACTGGATGCTGAAGCGTTCTCGCGGCTTGCCGGCAGCGCGCCAGGCTGCCAGCGGGCCGATCTGGCGCTGGCGCTAGTGGTGCTGTGGCTGGGAAGGCTGTGTGGACGGCTGGAGTATGCTGCGGGCTTTATTTTTATGCGCCGTATGGGGTCTGCGGCGCTGACCGCCACCGGCCCGGTATTGAACGTGCTGCCCCTCGCGGTGAATATTGACGCGCAGGAGACGCTGCCGGCGCTTGCGCAAAAGCTTGCCGCCAGCCTGAAAAAGATGCGCCGCCATCAGCGCTACGACGCCGAGCAGATCGTGCGTGACGCCGGACGCGCAGCGGGGGATGAACCGCTGTTTGGCCCGGTGTTTAACGTCAAAATGTTTGATTACCAGCTGGAACTCGACGGCGTGGCGGGCACCACCCACACGCTGGCGACCGGGCCGGTTAACGATCTGGAGATGGCCCTGTTCCCGGACGAGGAGGGCGGCCTGAGCATTGAAGTGCTGGCGAACCGTCAGCGTTACGATGAAACCACGCTTAATGCCCACGCCGCGCGCCTTGATGCGCTGTTGCGCCAGTTTGCCGCTACGCCGGATCTGCGCTGTGGCGATGCACAGCTGATTTCCGCCGCTGAGCGTGTGCAGATCGCGCGCATTAACGATACCGGCATGGCGCTGCCGGAGACCACCCTCAGCCAGCTGGTGGCGGAGCAGACGCGCAGAACACCCGACGCGCCCGCGCTGGCGGATGCCCACTGGCAGTTCAGCTATCGCGAGATGCGCCAGCAGGTGATTGCGCTGGCGCAACGCTTGCGCGAGCAGGGCGTGCAGCCTGGCGACAGCGTGGCGGTGGCGCTGCCGCGCTCAGTATTTCTGACGCTGGCGCTGCATGCCATCGTCGAAGCGGGAGCCGCCTGGCTGCCGCTCGATACCGGTTATCCTGACGATCGCCTGCGCATGATGCTGGAAGATGCCCGCCCGCGTTTGCTGATCACCGCCCCGGATCAGCAGGCACGCTTTGCGGATCTGCCGGATCTCAACACCCTGTGTTACACCGCGCCGTTGCCGGTAAGCGATACGCAGGGGCTTCAGCTTTCACGCCCGCAGCACACGGCGTACATTATTTTCACTTCCGGCTCCACCGGTCGCCCGAAAGGAGTGATGGTCGGGCAGACGGCGATCGTCAACCGCTTGCTGTGGATGCAGGCGGCGTATCCGCTCAGCGCCGCAGACGTCGTGGCGCAAAAAACGCCGTGCAGTTTTGACGTCTCGGTGTGGGAATTCTTCTGGCCGTTTATCGCCGGTGCACAAGTGGTGATGGCGGAGCCGGACACGCACCGGGATCCCCAGGCGCTGCAAAATTTCTTCGCACAGTGGGGCGTCACCACCACCCATTTTGTACCCTCAATGCTGGCGGCCTTTGTCGCCGCGCTGACGCCGGAAACCGCGCGCACACACTGCCGCACGCTGAAACAGGTATTCTGTAGCGGCGAGGCGTTGCCGGCCGATCTGTGCCGGGAGTGGGAGCAGCTGACCGGTGCGCCGCTGCATAATCTGTATGGCCCGACGGAAGCGGCGGTGGACGTTAGCTGGTATCCGGCTCACGGCGAGGCGCTGGCGGCAGTCACCGGTAACAGCGTGCCCATTGGTTTTCCGGTATGGAACACCGGTCTGCGCATCCTCGACGCGATGATGCAGCCGGTACCGCCGGGCGTGGCGGGGGATCTCTATCTCACCGGCATTCAGCTGGCGCAGGGTTATCTGGGGCGCGCCGATCTCACCGCCAGCCGCTTTATTGCCGATCCCTTTGTTCCGGGGGAGTGGATGTACCGCACCGGCGATGTCGCGCGCTGGCTGGATAACGGTGCAGTGGAATACCTCGGGCGCAGTGACGATCAGCTGAAAATTCGCGGTCAGCGTATTGAACTGGGCGAAATCGATCGCGTGATGCAGAGTCTGCCGGACGTGGCGCAGGCGGTGGCCCACGCCTGTGTGCTCAATCAGGCAGCAATCGGTGGCGGCGATGCACGTCAGCTGGTGGGATACCTGGTCTCCGAATCGGGCCTGCCGCTGGACCGCGAAGCGCTGCGTGAGCAGCTCACCGCGCGGCTGCCGCCGCATATGGTGCCGGTGGTGCTGGTGCAGGTGGCGGATCTGCCGCTGAGCGCCAACGGCAAACTGGATCGTAAAGCGCTGCCGGTACCGCAACCCACGGCGAAAGCGGGAGGACGTGCGCCGCAGTCGGCCAGTGAAATTCGCGTGGCGCAGGCATTCTCGCAGTTGCTGGGCGGTGAGGTGGATGATGCGCAGGCGGATTTCTTCGCCCTCGGCGGGCATTCGCTGCTGGCAATGCGGCTGGCGGCGCTGCTCAGCCGCGAGTGTGAGCGTCAGGTGACGCCGGGGCAAATCATGGTCGCCTCAACGGTCGCCCGGCTTGCGGCGCTGCTCGACGCCGAAAACGACGAGCAGGCGCAGCGTCTGGGGTATGAGGCGATTTTACCGCTGCGCGAGAGTCACGGCCCGACGCTGTTCTGCTTCCATCCGGCTTCCGGCTTTGCCTGGCAGTTCAGCGTGCTGGCGCGTTATCTGCATCCGCGCTGGTCGATCACCGGCATTCAGTCACCGCGCCCGGATGGCCCAATGGCGACCGCCGCCACGCTGGATGAGGTATGCGAGCATCATCTGCGCACGCTGCTCGCCCGTCAGCCGCACGGCCCGTACTATCTTTTCGGCTATTCCCTCGGCGGTACGCTGGCGCAGGGCATTGCCGCGAGGTTACGCCAGCGTGGCGAGGCGGTCGCGTTTCTCGGCCTGCTCGATACCTGGCCGCCGGAGACGCAGAACTGGGCGGAAAAAGAGGCTAACGGACTGGATCCGGAAGTGCTGGCGGAAATCGACCGCGAGCGCGAGGCGTTTCTTGCCGCCCAGCAGGGCAGCGCCCCGGGAGAGCTGTTCAGCGCCATCGAAGGCAACTATGGCGATGCGGTGCGGCTGCTCAGCAGCGCCCATAGCGTCGCTTTTGACGGCAAAGCGACGCTGTTTGTGGCTGAACAGACGCTGCCGGAAGGGATGGATCCTGCCCGCGCCTGGTCGCCCTGGGTACGCGAGCTGGATATTTATCCGCAGCCCTGCGCCCACGTCGATATTATCTCTCCCCGCGCCTTCGAATCCATCGGGCCGATAATGCAAAAACTGCTGCAATAATGTCATAAATATTGCCCGCGATGAGAAATCATGGCGGGCAAAAAAGTCGTGCATCTATCAGCCACACTAAAGCATCGGAATAGAATTTCGATCACAAAACTACAAAAATTTGTAGCTAGACAGCACATTTCACCCTCAGGGGATTCAGATTATTCTCACTTTGTAATACCATAAGGCGCATCGCAGGATGAACTTATTCGGCCTACACACTTTAAAGAAGTTAATAAAATGTCTTCAACGAATATTAAGCACGACAGGGATGTGGAGTTCAGCAATTATCCGGTTGAAACCCACCGCAATAATGAAATCGATCTGCTGGCGCTGCTTGACGTTTTATGGTGCGCAAAAAAACAAATCATCGGGATCGCGCTGGCTTTTGCCCTGTTGGGCGTGCTGGCAACGTTTTTGATGCCGCAAAAATGGACCAGCCAGGCGGTGATCACCCCTGCTGAAGAGCTGCAATGGAATGAGTTGCAACAGACCCTGATGCAACTGCGCGTGCTGGACATCGACATTGGCGTGGATCAGAAAGACATTTTCAACCGCTTTATCAAAGCCTTCAATTCCCGCGCCCTGATGCAGGAATATTTCATGTCATCGCCGCAGGTGATGGGGCAGGTAAAAGACGCCAATATCGATCCGCTGGAATTACAGCGTGCCGTGGTGCGCCTGTCAGATAATATGAAAGCCGCCGACAGTGTGAAAGGGAAAAACGATCCTGAGCTGCCCTATGTTGCCTGGAATTTAAGCTTTACTGCGCCAACAGCGAAAGATGCGCAAGCGGTATTACAGGGATATATTAATTATGTTGCGGCACTGGTAACAAAAGAAACTCTCGAAACCATCCGTAACACCGTGGCGCTGAAAACGCATTTTGAGAAAGAAAAATTAATGCTTGATCGCGTCAGATTAACCAACCAGCGTGATATTAAGATCCAGCGTCTTAACTATTCCCTGGAAGTGGCCAACGCGGCAGGGATTAAACGCCCGGTCTATAGCAACGGTCAGGTGGTGAATGATGATCCGGATTTCTCCATTGCGCTGGGCGCCGATGGTATTCAGGAGAAATTAAAAATCGAGAAGTCACTGCGTGATATTTCCGATCTGAACGCCGAACTGCGTAACCGCGAGTTTCACCTCGCCGAGCTGGAAAAAGTCAGCGTGAAAAATGTTGATTTTGAACCCTTTAAATACCAGCTTGCACCGTCCTATCCGGTGAAAAAGGATGGCCCGGGCAAGGCGCTGATCGTGGTGCTGGCGGCGATGATCGGCGGCATAGTGGCCTGCGGATTTGTATTGTTGCGTAATGCGATGGTCACCCGCACTCTGACGCCGGAACTGACGCTGGAACCGTCTCACTGATGCTTTTGCCCGGTGGCGCGCAGCGATCCGGGCCTACGGAATGAGGCTACTGTAGGCCCGTGCAAGCGCAGCGCCGCCGGGCGCAATAAACCTACCGTGGCCCGCGCCCTAAGGGTACCACCAGCGGCGTATGCGCCACCGGATCCTCAATAATCACACAGCGCATGCCGTAAATCTTCTCGATCAGATCTGCCGTCACAATCGCTTTTGGTGCGCCCTGTGCCACGATTTTCCCGTCCCGCAGCGCAATCAGATGGGTGGCATAGCGGCAGGCCTGGTTCAGATCGTGCAGCACGGCAGCCAGCGTATAACCCTGTTCGCGGTTCAGTTCGCTTAACAATTCCAGCACGTCAATCTGATAGCTGATGTCCAGCCAGGTCGTCGGCTCATCAAGCAACATGATCGCCGTTTCCTGCGCCAGCACCATTGCAATCCACGCCCGCTGACGCTGCCCCCCGGACAAGGTATCCACGCTCTGCCCGGCCAGCGCGGTGACGCCGGTCGCCGCCATCGCCCGCTGCACTGCCGCTTCGTCTTCCGCCCGCCAGCGGGTAAACAGTGGCTGATGCGGATAGCGCCCGCGCGCCACCAGTTCCTGTACCGTAATATCTCCCGGCGTAGTGGCATTCTGCGCCAGCAACCCGATACGGCGAGCCACTTCTTTACTGTTGAAACGCTGGATCTGTTCACCGTCGAGATAGACGTGGCCGTGCGCCGGGGTCATCAGGCGACTTAAGGTGCGCAGCAGCGTCGATTTTCCGCAGCCGTTGGGACCGATAATGGCGGTGAAATGGCCGTCGGGCAGGGTCACGTTAAGATTTTCGGCAACGATTTTTTTGCCATAGCCAAGGGTTAAGGCCTCGCCGCGCAAACGGGCATCTGAGAGGGTCATCTTTTGCGGGACTCCTTAATTAACAGGGCGATGAGATAGATTCCGCCCAGGCTTACGGTCACCACGCCGACCGGAAGTTGATAGGGAACAAACAGCCGCTGGGCGCAAAGATCGGCCGCCAGCAACAGCAATGCACCGCACAGCGCCGCCTGGGTCAGCCCCCAGCGGGCGGTGCCGCTGATACGCCGCGCGATGTGCGGGGCGACCAGCGCAATAAAAGAGATCGGGCCGGTCAGGGCGGTGGAGGCGGCAGTCAGCACCACGGCGACTAGCATCATCAGCAGACGCGAACGCTCAACGCTGACCCCCAGCGCACAGGCGCTGTCATCCCCCATCTCCAGCAGCCGCATGCGGCGCACCAGCAGCGCGGCGCAGACAAACATCACCAGCAGCACCGGGGCGGCAGGCAGGGTTTTCGCCCACGTCAGGCCATTGAGCGATCCGGCGTTCCACAGCCCGGCGGTCAGCGCCGTTTCAAGAGACGCCTGCAACAGCAGCCAGGTATTAAAAGCCACCAGCATGGCGCGCACGCCAATACCGATAATGATCAGCCGGAAGGTTTCAATGCCGTTACGCCACGCCAGCAGCCAGACCACCAGCGAGGTAAGAATACCGCCTGCCATCGCCGCCAGCGCAATCGCCGTCAGGTGCTGACCAAAAAACACCATCGCAATCAGCACGCCGCTCCAGGCGCCGGTGTTAAAGCCCATCACGTCGGGGCTGCCGAGCGGGTTTCGCATCAGCGACTGGAAAATCGCGCCGCTGATACCCAGCGCCGCGCCGGTGAGCAGGGCGATCAGCACGCGCGGCAGACGCCACTCATTGACCACCAACTGCATACCGCGCGGTGCATCGCCGATGAGGGCGGCAAAGACCTGGGTCAGCGTCAACGGCACCGCGCCGCTTTGCAAGCTCCACAGCGCCACCAGCAGACAGGCGAGCGCCACTAGCAGGCAGCTTAAGATCAGACGACGGGAAGGGGCGTTCACCAGCTACCTCCGCGACGATGACGGCGTACCAGCCAGATAAGCACCGGCGCGCCAATAAAGGCGCTGACTACCGACACCCGCAGCTCGCCGGGCACCAGCAGACGACCCAGAATATCGGCAAACAGCAGCAGGGCAGGGGTGGCGATCAGCGTCGCCGGCAACGACCAGCGATGATCCGCCCCCACCAGCCAGCGCGCCATATGCGGCATCATCAGGCCAATAAAAGCAATCGGGCCGACTATCGCCGTGGCGCTGCCGCACAGCACAGTGATCGCCAGTAATCCCAGCAGTTGGGTGCGCGCCACGCGGCTGCCGAGCGCCGTGGCGGTGTCCGCGCCGAGGCTCAGGCTGTTCAGCGCCCTACTTTGCAGCAGGGCGATACCCGCGGCGATCAGCACCGGCAGTAAGACGATTTTCAGAGTATGAAGTTGCCGCACGTCCAGCGATCCAGCCTGCCAGAAGCGCAGCTGATCGTAGACATCGGGATTCAGCAGGGCGATGCCGCTGGATAAGCCTTCCAGCACCGCGCCAAGGGCTACGCCCGCCAGGGTCAGCCGCACCGGGCTGAGCTGTCCACCGCCCGCGCTGCCGGTAAAGGCCACCACTAACGACGCCGCCAGCGCGCCGGTAAACGCCAGTGCCAGCTGTTCATGGGGAGAGGTTAAACCGAGCAGCGCCGCACCGAGCACGATGGCGAAGCTGGCTCCGGCGTTCACGCCGAGCAGACCGGGATCGGCCAGCGGATTGCGGGTCAGGGTTTGCATCAGCGCGCCGGCAAGCCCAAGTGCGCCACCGGCGAGTAATCCGGCAAGGGTGCGCGGCAGACGGGCATCCAGCACGATAGTGCAGTCCGCGCTCTGGCAACTGCCCGTGAAGGCGTCCATAACGACGGAAAAGGGCAGGGGTTTTGCCCCGATAAGTAAGCTGAGCGCAGCCGCAAGAAGCAGCAATAAAAATAACCCGGTCACGATAAGCGGACGTGCCAGGTTGGGCGAAAAAGACATCACAACGTCCTTGAGTTGATAATGATAGTAGTTATCGTTATCGATCTTGTTCGGTTATGTTAGCATGTGCGGCCATTGAAAAGGTATGAGAAATCGCAATAAAGGCCCTGTAATGAACCGACAATCCTGGCTGCTTAATATGAGCCTGCTGAAAACCCACCCGGCGTTCCGCGCGGTGTTTATCGCCCGCTTTATCTCCATTTTATCCCTCGGTTTACTGGGCGTCGGCGTGCCGGTGCAGATCCAGTCAATGACCCATTCCAGCGCGCTGGTGGGGCTTGCGGTCACCCTGACCGGCGGGGCGATGTTTGTCGGGCTGATGGTGGGCGGCGTGCTGGCGGATCGCTACGAGCGTAAGCGTCTGATCCTGATTGCGCGCGGCACCTGCGGTCTGGGTTTTATCGGTCTGGCCCTGAATGCGGCGCTGCCGGAACCCTCGCTTATCGCCATTTACCTGCTCGGCCTGTGGGACGGTTTTTTTGGCGCGCTCGGCGTGACGGCGCTGCTGGCGGCGACGCCTGCGCTGGTCGGGCGTGAAAATCTGATGCAGGCTGGCGCGATCACCATGCTGACCGTGCGTCTGGGATCGGTAATTTCCCCGCTGTGCGGCGGCCTGCTGCTCGCCTCCGGCGGCGTGGTGTGGAACTACGGGCTGGCGGCGGCGGGAACCTTTATCACCACTCTGACGCTGCTGCGTTTACCGCTGCTGCCCCCACCGCCGCAGCCGCGGGAACATCCGCTGAAATCCCTGCTGGCGGCGTTTCAGTTTTTACTGCGTAGCCCGCTGATTGGCGGGATCGCATTACTGGGCGGGCTGCTGACCATGGCGAGCGCCGTGCGGGTGCTCTATCCGGCGCTGGCGGTGAACTGGCAGATGTCGGCATCGGAAATTGGTCTGCTGTATGCCGCGGTCCCGCTCGGCGCGGCGCTGGGGGCGCTGACCAGCGGTAATATGGCGCAGCGTTCGCGTCCGGGGGCAATCATGCTGTGTACCACCGTCGCCGCCTTTGTGGCAGTGGCGCTGTTCAGCCTGATGCCGGTCTGGGGGCTGGGCGTATTTTTCCTCGCGCTCTTTGGCTGGCTGAGCGCGGTAAGTTCGCTTCTGCAGTACACGCTGATCCAGACGCAGACGCCCGAGGCGATGCTCGGGCGCATAAACGGTTTATGGACGGCGCAGAACGTGACCGGCGACGCCATTGGCGCGGCATTGCTCGGTGGCATGGGGGCGCTGATGACGCCAGCCGCTTCCGCCAGTCTCGGCGGCTGGGTGCTGGCGGTCATCGGACTGCTGCTGGTGGTGGTACTGAAAGAATTACGGCGTTTTCATCAGCCAAACAGCGTGGCAAACCGCTGAAGCAGCAGGGTCGCGCTGTAGAAATCAAGGCGGAAAGTTTCGCTGCCCAGCGCGTAAACGCGTTGGTTTTTCACCGCGCTGAGATGGCTCAACAGCGGGTTGGCCTCGAGGGCGGCGGCGTCTTTATCGTCATTGGCGAACAAAAACAGCGCTTCACCGTTTAATCCCGCCGCCAGGTTTTCGCCGCCCAGCTGCACGATGTCATGACGTTTGCCCTGGCTCTGGCTGGCGTTCAGCCCGTCCGGCAGGGTGGCGAGCGTAAAGCCGAGCTGAGCTAAAAGCTGCCCCTGCGCGGAATCTTTTGTCCACAGATTGGCGCTGTGCGCTGCCCGGTTATACACCAACGCGCTCACCGGCTGTGGCGGCAGGGTGATTTTTTGCTTCACCGCCGCCAGCTGCGTGCTGAATTCGTCGATGCGCGCCTGCGCCTGTTTCTCCTGTCCGGTGATCTCCCCGAGCTGCGTCAGCAGAGCCTGCCAGCTTTTATCGTCGTAATTGATAACCAGCGTCGGCGCGATGGCGGAGAACTGATCGTATAACGCCAGCGCCGAGTCGCCGCCGGTGGCGCTGACGAGGATCAAATCGGGCATCTGCGCCGCCACGGCTTCCGCGCTGGCCTCGCCGATATAGAGCCGGGACACCTGGCGCTGCTTCGCAACTTTGCCCCACTGACGCAGGAAGCCTTGATCGTCGGCAAAGCGGTTATTCGGCGAAGTGGCACCGCTGGCGATCACTGGCGCATCAATGGCAAGAAGCGATCCGGTAAGCGTTACGCTGGTGGAAACAATGCGCAGCGGTTTGCTTTCCAGAGTGTGCATTCCCCGGCTGTCAGCCACCTGACGCGGCCATCCGGCGGCGTGGCTTGCGGAAAGTCCTAAAACAAAAAGGCTGAGCGCAAGCACAGCATGAAAGCGTAACCAGGCACATCTCACGGCGTTATATCCTGTATTCGTTGTAGTTAATGCTTCTCATTTTCATCATTGTGTGACGCGGATGCAAGCGTTTGACGCAGAAGATGCATCAACCAGAGTTGACACTGCTGACAATACCTTTTAGCTTACCGACCAAAATATAAATGATAATTATTCTTAATGCCTTTATCATTTTCGGAGGAAGATATGGATACGTCAGTGGCAGAGGGGATCGCGCAGCGTACAAACGCGTTGTCGCCTGACCGGTTTTTCTTTATGTCGCCATACCGCAGCTTTACCACGTCCGGCTGCTTTGCGCGCTTCTCAGAGCCTGCCGTTAACGGCGACGATCTGAACAGCCCGTTCCAGCGCAAACTGGCCGGGGCGTTTGCTGAGGCGAAAGCGCAGGGCATTGCAAAACCGGTGATGGTGGGGGCGATCCCGTTTGATACGACGCAGCCGTCGGCGCTCTTTATCCCGCAGTCGTGGCAGACGTTCACCCGTCCGGCAAAGCAGCATTCAGCGCGCTATTTCCAGGGCAGCCCGACGCCGAACGTCGTAGCACGGCAGGCCATTCCGGAGCAGGACACCTTTATGGCGATGGTGGCTGAAGCCGCACGCCTGACCGCGACGCCAGACGTTGACAAAGTGGTGCTCTCCCGACTGATTGATATCGCCACCGACGCCCGTGTCGACAGCGGAGCGCTGCTGGAGCGCCTGATCGCGCAAAACCCGGCGAGCTTTAACTTCCACGTTCCGCTGCCGGATGGCGGCGTGCTGCTCGGTGCCAGCCCTGAACTGCTGTTGCGTAAAGAAAATGAGCGGTTCAGTTCACTGCCGCTGGCCGGTTCGGCCCGCCGTCAGCCGGATGACATGCTGGATCGCGAAGCCGGTAACAAACTGCTGGCCTCGGAAAAAGATCGTTACGAGCATGATTTAGTGGTGCAGGCGATGAAAACCGTCCTCACCCCACGCAGCCGGGAGCTGGCGATCCCGGCCTCGCCGCAACTGGTGAACACGCCGACGCTGTGGCATCTCGCCACGCCTGTTGAAGGCCGCGCCGCGGACCAGGAAAACGCGCTGTCGCTGGCCTGTCTGTTGCACCCGACCCCGGCGCTAAGCGGCTTCCCGCATCAGGTGGCGAAGCGCATCATCGCCAAGCTTGAGCCGTTTAACCGTGAGCTGTTTGGCGGCATCGTCGGCTGGTGTGATGACCAGGGCAACGGCGAATGGGTGGTGACCATCCGCTGTGCGCGGATCCACGATCGTAATGTTCGCCTGTTTGCCGGGGCGGGCATTGTGCCTGCGTCCTCTCCGGCGGCGGAGTGGCGCGAAACCGGCGTCAAACTCTCCACCATGCTTAACGTTTTTGGTCTGAATTAAGGAGCGATCATGACCCTTCCTTTTACCCGCTGGCCGGACGAGTTTGCCCGCCGCTATCGTGAAAAAGGCTACTGGCAGGATCTGCCGCTGACCGACATTCTTACCCGTCATGGGCAATCCGATCGCCCGGCGGTGATTGAAGGCGAGCGCACGCTGAGCTACCGCGAACTGGATCAGGCGTCCGATAACCTCGCCTGCAGCCTGCATCAGCGCGGCCTCCGACGCGGCGACACCGCGCTGGTACAGCTGGGCAACGTGGTGGAATTTTACATCACCTTTTTTGCGCTGCTCAAAATGGGCGTCGCGCCGGTCAATGCGCTGTTCAGCCATCAGCAGAGTGAACTCAATGCCTATGCCGCGCAGATCCGCCCGGCGCTGGTCATTGCCGACCGCGAACACAAACTGTTCCAGGATGACAGCTTCCTCAATAAATTTGTGGCCGAACATGCCAGCGTGCGCGAGGTACTGCTGCGTAATGACCAGGGTAAGCAGGCGTTACAGGCGGCGATAACCCGTCCGGCTGACGGTACGCCTCTGCTGCCGACCCCGGCCGATGAAGTGGCGTTTTTCCAGCTGTCCGGCGGCAGCACCGGCAAGCCAAAGCTCATCCCGCGCACCCACAACGACTACTACTACAGCATTCGCCGCAGCAACGAGATCTGCGAATTTACCGCCAATACCCGCTACCTGTGCGCGCTGCCTGCCGCCCATAACTATCCGCTCAGCTCCCCCGGCGCGCTGGGCGTGTTCCTCGCCCAGGGTTGCGTGGTGCTGGCCGCGGATCCGAGCGCCACGCTCTGCTTCCCGTTAATTGAAAAGCATCAGATCAACGTCACCGCGCTGGTGCCGCCCGCCGTCAGCCTGTGGTTGCAGGCGATTGCCGAGTGGGGCAGCAATGCACAACTGGCCTCGCTGAAACTGTTGCAGGTGGGCGGAGCGCGCCTGTCGGCTACCCTTGCCGCCCGCATTCCGGCGGAAATCGGCTGTCAGTTACAGCAGGTATTCGGCATGGCGGAAGGGCTGGTGAACTATACCCGTCTGGATGACGGCCCGGCGCGGGTGAATCACACCCAGGGCCGTCCGATGTGCCCGGACGATGAAGTGTGGGTCGCCGATGAACACGGCAATCCGCTGCCGACCGGCGACGTGGGCCGCCTGATGACTCGCGGCCCGTACACCTTCCGCGGCTACTTTAACAGCCCGGAGCACAACGCCAGCGCCTTTGACGCCAACGGTTTTTACTGTTCGGGCGATCTGATTTCCATTGACGCCGACGGCTATATCACCGTGCAGGGGCGGGAAAAAGATCAGATTAACCGGGGCGGGGAAAAGATCGCCGCCGAAGAGATTGAAAACCTGCTGCTGCGCCATCCGGCGGTGATCCATGCCGCGCTGGTGAGCATGGAAGACAGCCTGCTGGGCGAGAAAAGCTGCGCGTATCTGGTGGTGCGCCAGCCGGTGCGCCCGGTGGAGATACGCCGTTTTCTGCGCGAGCAGGGCGTCGCGGAATTTAAGCTGCCGGATCGCGTGAAGTGCGTGGACGCGCTGCCGCTGACCCCGGTCGGCAAAGTAGATAAGAAGACACTGCGTCACATGCTGGCTGAACAGTCACAGGCGTAATACTGGAGAAGAGATGGCTATCCCAAAATTAACCGGCTATGCGCTGCCCGCCGCGGCAGAAATCCCGCACAACAAAGTGAACTGGGCCTTTGAGCCTGAGCGTGCCGCACTGCTTATCCACGATATGCAGGATTATTTCGTCAATTTCTGGGGCGATAACTGCCCGATGATGGAGCAGGTGGTGGCGAACATCGCCGCGCTGCGCCAGTTCTGCAAACAGCAGGGCATTCCGGTCTATTACACCGCGCAGCCCAAAGAGCAGAGCGACGAAGATCGCGCGCTGCTGAATGACATGTGGGGACCGGGCCTGACCCGCAAACCGGAAGAACAACAGGTGGTGGCGGCCCTTGCGCCGGACGCGGATGACACCGTGCTGGTGAAGTGGCGCTACAGCGCGTTTCACCGCTCTCCGCTTGAGCAGATGCTGAAGGCGACCGGGCGCAACCAGTTGCTCATCACCGGCGTCTATGCGCACATCGGCTGCATGACCACCGCCACCGACGCCTTTATGCGTGACATCAAGCCGTTTATGGTCGCCGACGCGCTGGCGGATTTCAGCCGCGACGAACACCTGATGGCGCTTAACTATGTGGCCGGGCGTTCAGGCCGCGTGGTGATGACCGACGACCTGCTGCCGGTACCGGGCAGTCTTGCCGCACTACGCGCACAGATCCTGCCGCTGCTTGATGAGTCTGACGTGCCGCTGGATGATGACAACCTGATCGATTACGGTCTGGATTCCGTGCGCATGATGGCGCTCGCCGCCCGCTGGCGCAAAGTCTACAGCGACATTGATTTTGTCATGCTGGCGAAAAATCCCACCCTTGCGGCCTGGTGGGCACTGCTCTCCCGCGAGGTGAAATAATGGCCGGGCTGGATTTTAACGGTCAAACCGTGTGGGTAACCGGGGCCGGTAAAGGTATCGGTTACGCCATTGCGCGGGCCTTTGCCGACGCGCGCGCACAGGTGATCGGCTTCGATCTGGACTTTCCGCAGACAGCCTATCCGTTCGCCTGCGAGCGGCTGGATGTGGCCGATGCCGTGCAGGTTGCCGACACCTGTCAGCGTCTGCTGGCGCGCACCGCACGGCTGGACGTGCTGGTCAACGCCGCGGGCATTTTGCGCATGGGCGCGACCGATGCCATCAGCCTTGACGACTGGCAGCAGACCATGGCGGTGAACGTCGGCGGGGCGTTTAATCTCTTTCAGCAGACGATGCCCCAATTCCGTGCCCAGCAGGGCGGGGCGATCGTGACCGTGGCCTCCGATGCCGCACACACGCCGCGTCTGGGCATGAGCGCTTATGGCGCATCGAAAGCGGCGCTGAAAAGCCTGACCCTGACCGTCGGGCTGGAACTGGCGGCCAGCGGCGTGCGCTGTAACCTTGTCTCTCCAGGCTCCACCGATACCGATATGCAGCGTACACTGTGGACCAGCGAGGACGCTGAACAGCAGCGCATTCGCGGCTTCGGCGAGCAGTTCAAGCTCGGCATTCCGCTGGGAAAAATCGCCAAACCGGAGGATATCGCCGGTACCGTCATGTTTCTGGCCTCGGATCTGGCCGGGCACATCACCTTACAGGATCTGGTGGTGGACGGCGGCTCGACGCTGGGAGCATAAACATGATCTGGAAACGTCATTTATCCCTCGACGAGCTGAACGCCACCAGCGCGGATACCCTGGTGGCACACCTCGGCATTGTCTATACCCGTCTGGGTGATGATGTACTGGAGGCGATAATGCCAGTGGATGCGCGCACTCATCAGCCGTTCGGCCTGCTGCACGGCGGTGCGTCGGCGGCGCTGGCGGAAACCCTGGGGTCGATGGCCGGTTATCTGATGACCCGTGAAGGCCAGTGCGTGGTGGGTACAGAGCTGAACGCCACGCATCACCGCCCGGTATCGCAGGGCAGGGTGCGGGGCGTCTGCCAGCCGTTGCACCTCGGGCGGCAAAGTCAGAGCTGGGAGATTGTGGTGTTTGACGAGCAGGGACGGCGCTGCTGCACCTGCCGGTTAAGTACGGCGGTGATGGGGTAGTTTTCCCTTCACCCAGGGACAGGGATAACACCGGACCGTCCCCTCTCCCGTCGGGAGAGGGGCAGGGTGAGGGGAAAACCTCAGAGCATGGATACAATCCGCTTCAACAGGCGGATCCGCGGCGCGATGGAGGCGATATCCAGCCATTCCGCCGGACTGTGAAAGCCTGCGCCGACCGGGCCTAAGCCGTCCAGCGTCGGTATGCCGAGCGCGGCTATATGGTTGGCGTCGCTGCCGCCGCCCACTGCCTGCCAGCTCACCGGAATACCTTCTGCCTCCCCGGCTTTTTCCACCAGCGCCATCAGGGCGGCGGTGCCGTCGCTTGCCGCCATCGCCGGTTTGTAGTTAAGACGCGTCAGCGTGGTGGTAACTCCCTCAAGAAAACCTTCCGCACACAGCGCTTCCAGCCGGGCGTGGACGCGATCGTATTCGCTGTTTTCCCAGTAGCGCAGATCAAGCTCGGCCGTGGCGCGATCCGCCACCACGTTAGACGCGCTGCCGCCGCTGACCACCCCCATATTCAGCGTAGTGCCGCGCGGCATATCGGCCAGCGCGTTAATGGCGATCACCGCATTTGCCAGCGCGGTGATCGCAGAGCGGCCTTTCTCCGGATCGTTACCCGCATGGGCGGCGACGCCGCTGAAGGTCAGCTGATAACCTGCCAGCCCCTTACGCGCTTTCACCAGCGAACCGTCGGCGCGCGCCGCTTCGCATACCAGCACCGCCCGCGCATTACGGGCAAGGCCGCTGAGCCAGGCGTCCGAATACACCGATCCGGTCTCTTCATCCGGGTTCATCGCCACCGCAATGCTGAGCCGATTTTTATCGGCGGCGGAAAGCTCACGCATCGCCCAGAGAATATTCAGCAGGCCGCTTTTCATGTCCGACACGCCAGGCCCGTACAGGCGGCTGTCGTCACGGCTCATCGGGCGTTCGGCCACGGTGCCTGCGGGGAACACCGTGTCCATGTGGCCGACCAGCAGCACATCATAATGAGTGGCCTGTGGCTGATTCGTCACCAGCAGGCCCGGTCCCACCGCGTTACCGAGGTCTACTTCCGTGACGTGCCAGCCTTCCTGACGCCACAGCGCCGCCAGCGTATTGGCGACCTGCGCCACGCCGTGCACCGTTTGCGTGCCGCAGTCAACGTTGACCAGGCTTTCCAGTTCAGCAATATAGTGTTCGATATTCATAAGACGTCCTGTTCTAGATAATGATACGCATCAGTAACATAGCGATGAAGGCGTTGATGACCGAGATGACAATCATCAGCGGAATACGGCGCGCGCTGGTGCCGATCACGCCGAGAATACGCCCGAGGTACTGTACCTGCGAGCCCATCAGATAAATGGCCGGGGCCATGATCGCCAGATGTTCGCCGGTGATAATGCCCTTATCGAATAAGCCAATGGCGACGCCGATACCGCCGCCCATCGACATCCAGCCGCCGATCAGCACCGCCGCCGCTTCGCCCGGCAGGCCGAATAGCCCCATCAGCGGGGAGAAAAGCAGCCCCATGCCTTTCAGCGCGCCGGTGATCTCCAGCGCTTTGATGATGATAAAGGCCATCACCACGTTGGGCAGCGTGCTGGTGGTGGCGATATTCCAGCCCTTGCGCGCGCCCGCAACAAACACATCGGTAATAACAGGATTAGATGTTGGATGGCTCATCATGCCGCTCCTTGTGCAGTGATGCTTTTTTTGTGCGTAAAGCGAATAAACAGGCGCATCAGGTTCGCGCCGACAATTTTCATCACGAACATCACCAGAATACACATGCCGATGGAGGTGGGTACGGCGGCGGTGCCATCGGCGGCGATCAGCGTAAAAAGGATCGCCCCGGAGGAGAAAAAGTTAGTGATCATTGCCCCGGCGGAAAACTGGAACATGGCGAAAACGTCTTTTTCGCTGTCATCCAGCAGGCCCTCATCCGCCAGATTACGGGTTAAGGACGCGCCGACATCGGTGCTTTGCAGGCTGCCGATCAGCGCCAGTCCGGTCGTACCCGGCAGGCCCAGCAACGGGCGCAGCAGCGGCGTTAACAGACGGCGGGCGGCATTCAGCGCGCCATAATGCTCCAGCACGTTAATCATCCCCAGCGCGAACATGACCGCCGGGATCAGCCCAAGGGCGAACAGAAAGCCGTCCATCGCGCCGTGGCCGCCCACACCACGAAAGGCGCTGGTGGTGGTTTTCAGCACATCGCCGTTCTGACTGACGCCGGACACCACTTTGCCAAACGCCCCATTCAGGGTGGTGAAATCAAATACCCCGTACCATTCTTTGCCGCCCAGCAGCCCTGAAAAAAACACGGCCGCAAAGGCCAGCGCAAAGTACGCCACCGGACCCGCTTTACGATCATCTTGCGTTACATCCATTTGCTTCTCCTTGATTACATAAATCCTCATTAAGCGAAGGGATTATCCGGTATCAGACCGCTGAAAACCGTGAAGCAAGCCGTTGATGCATATTGATAATTGCCAAAAAGCCATAAATCAGAATAGCGACCGAGGTTGTACCAGCTGGCGGGATGCGCCGAAAGGTTACGCCGGTGGACAAACACGGCGGCTGTTGCAGCCTGACGGCACGTGCAGAGTGATCGCCGTAACACTGTGAAGTAAATAGCTGGCGCTGGCAGGCGTTTTTAAGGTTTCAACATTGTTAAAAACATGAGGTTGATATAGATACAAAATGTAACATCTCTCTGTCTCAGCCAACGGATACCGAATATGCAAAATTCAGGGAAATACCTCATATGGGCCGCGCTCTCTGTTATTGGCGCCTTCGCCCTGGGCTATATCGCATTAAACCGTGGTGAACAGATCAACGCCCTGTGGATTGTGGTGGCGGCGGTCTGCATTTATCTGATTGCTTATCGTTTTTACGGACAGTACATCGCCCGCACGGTGCTGGCGGTGGACGCCACGCGCATGACGCCTGCGGTGCGGCATAACGACGGGCTGGACTATGTGCCGACCGACAAAAAAGTGCTGTTCGGTCATCATTTTGCCGCGATTGCCGGGGCGGGTCCGCTGGTGGGACCGGTGCTGGCGGCGCAAATGGGCTATCTGCCGGGGATGATCTGGATCCTCGCCGGCGTCGTGCTGGCAGGGGCCGTCCAGGATTTTATGGTGCTCTTTGTCTCCACGCGCCGCGACGGACGATCGCTTGGCGAGCTGGTGAAAGAGGAGATGGGGCCGACCGCCGGGGTGATCGCGCTGGTGGCGTGCTTTATGATCATGGTGATCATCCTCGCGGTGCTGGCGATGATCGTGGTGAAAGCCCTGACTCACAGCCCCTGGGGCACCTACACCGTCGCCTTTACCATTCCGCTGGCGCTGTTTATGGGGATCTACATCCGCTATCTACGTCCGGGGCGCATTGGCGAAGTGTCGGTGATTGGCCTGGTGTTTCTGGTGTTCGCCATTATTTCCGGCGGCTGGGTGGCGGAAAGCCCGACCTGGGCGCCGTACTTTGACTTTACCGGGGTGCAACTGACGTGGATCCTGGTGGGCTACGGCTTTGTGGCGGCGGTGCTGCCGGTGTGGCTGCTGCTGGCCCCGCGCGATTACCTCTCCACCTTCCTGAAAATTGGCACCATTATCGGGCTGGCAATTGGCATTCTGATCATGCGCCCGACCCTGACCATGCCCGCGCTGACCAAATTTATCGACGGCACCGGCCCGGTATGGACAGGCAATCTGTTCCCGTTCCTGTTTATCACCATTGCCTGCGGCGCTGTGTCCGGGTTCCATGCGCTGATCGCCTCCGGCACCACGCCGAAGATGCTGGCTAATGAAAACCAGGCCTGCCTGATCGGTTATGGCGGCATGCTGATGGAGTCGTTTGTGGCGATCATGGCGCTGGTGTCGGCCTGTATTATCGATCCGGGCGTCTATTTTGCGATGAACAGCCCGATGGCGGTGCTGGCACCCGCCGGTACGGTGGACGTGGTGGCATCGGCGGCGCAGGTGGTCAGCGGCTGGGGCTTTAGCATCACGCCGGAAACGCTGACGCAAATCGCTAACGAAGTGGGCGAGCAGTCGATTATTTCCCGCGCGGGCGGCGCACCGACGCTGGCGGTGGGGATGGCGTACATTCTGCACGGTGCGCTTGGCGGCATGATGGACGTGTCGTTCTGGTATCACTTTGCGATCCTGTTTGAAGCGCTGTTTATCCTGACGGCGGTGGATGCCGGGACCCGTGCAGCGCGCTTTATGTTGCAGGATCTGCTGGGGGTAATAAGCCCGGGGCTGAAGCGCACCGACTCGTTGCCCGCTAACCTGCTGGCGACAGCGCTCTGCGTGCTGGCGTGGGGGTACTTCCTGCATCAGGGCGTGGTCGATCCGCTGGGCGGTATCAATACCCTGTGGCCGCTGTTTGGTATCGCCAACCAGATGCTGGCGGGAATGGCGCTGATGCTGTGCGCGGTGGTGCTGTTCAAAATGAAGCGCCAGCGTTATGCATGGGTGGCGCTGCTGCCCACCTCATGGTTGCTGATCTGCACCCTGACGGCGGGCTGGCAGAAAGCGTTCAGCCCGGATGCCAAAGTCGGTTTCCTGGCGATCGCCAACCGCTTCCAGGGCATGATCGACAGCGGCAACATCCCGGCGCAATACACCGTTTCGCAGCTGCGTCAGCTGGTGTTTAACAACCGGCTTGATGCCGGACTGACCATCTTCTTTATGGTGGTTGTGGTGGTGCTGGCGATTTACTCGATTAAAACCGCGCTGGCAGCGTTGAAGGTGGATCAGCCTACGGCCAGAGAAACGCCGTATGAGCCGATGCCGGAGAACGAGGATCAGATTGTGACGCAGGCGAAAAGCGCGCACTGATATTTCCCCTCACCCCGGCCCTCTCCCGGGGGAGAGGGAGAAAAGCGGGCCTGACCCTCTTCCTGGAGAGAGGGTCAGGCCATCACACAATAACGGAGTCACTATGTTCGATACACTATCGAAAGCCGGAAAATATCTGGGCCAGGCGGCGAAGCTGATGATCGGCGTGCCGGACTACGACAACTACGTCGAGCACATGCGCCAGAACCATCCCGACCAGCCGCCGATGACCTATGAAGCGTTTTTCCGCGACCGGCAGGACGCGCGCTACGGCAGCAAAGGCGGCGTGAAGTGCTGTTAGCCTTCTTTGGGCAGATAAAGGCTGATTTGCTCCTGCTTGCAGCCGTAAATCGCCGCAAGTTTTTCGCGGGTGCGTTTCTGCGGGCGCGAGTCTTTTGCCTCAAGCTGTGAAACGGCTGACTGGCTGATACCCAGTTTGTCAGCCACCTCCTGCTGCGACAAACCCCGTAAAATACGCCAGGCGGCCTGCAGGCTGACGTCCTCGCGGGACATCACCAGGCACACTTCATGGGGCAATTTCTCGTCGTCATATTTATCGGACTCGGCTGGTACATCCTCCCAGTCCGCTTCATCTTCGTCGTCATATTCCAGCATGGCTAAACGCATACGAAAGTATTCGTGGTAAGGGATAACAACGTACTGGGGTTTTCCTTCTTCATCATTGATGAACTGAACAGTCATAATGTGCACGCTCCTCATGCAGATAAGTGGTTGAGGTTCTGCGCTTTACTGCCACGATATAGCAGATATTCAGCGGCTCCTCTTCCAGAGTGACAGCGGTCACCAATATCATGGATCCGTTGCATAATTTTCCGCTGGTAACCCACATCGATTTTCGCAAAACGCCTGCCTGCTGCTCTTGACCAGATAATCTTCATCTGTACCTCCACTGTACGCCTGCATTTAAAATAAGTAAATAATAAGATAATTAGATAAATTACAGATTTCTTATAAACAAAGCGTAAAGCAGTTCGTCACCGTAAAAAAGTGGCGAAAGAAGGTTTGTCGGGGAGAGTCAAAAAAACCTCTGTCGGGCGACAGAGGTTTGCAAAAAAGTGGATCAGCGGCTGAGGTTTTCCACTTTTTCAAAAGCCGCCCGCAGGGACGCCGCCGTTACCGGTACGGGCAGGGCGTGGATGGATTCCACCGGGCGCAGCGTATGCGCAATAACCCGGTCCAGTTCCGCCGCATGGTGAATATCGACCTCAAGTTCCGCCAGCGTGGTCGGCAGCCTGAAGCGTTTATAGGCGGCGATGAGCTGCGCCAGCACCTCGTCCTGACCGAGCAGGGCGCTCTGTACCAGAATGCCGTAGGCGACTTTGGTGCCGTGCAGGTATTTCTCGGTTTGTGGCAGTACCGTCAGCCCGTTATGCACCGAATGCGCTGCCGCCACGCGGGTGTAGCGCTCGCCCAGTCCGCCCACCATGCCGCCACCGGCGATGATCGCATCCACCACATCCCGGAAAGCCTGCGTGACCTCCCCCCGCGCCTGATCCGCCAGTGCCGCTTCACTGCTGTCTAACAGCACATCGCGGATCGCCAGCGCACCATTGATGCCAAGCCGCACCGTCAGCGGCAGGCTTTCCGGTTCAGGTGCCAGCACCACCGCTTCATACCACTTCGCCAGCGTATCGCCAATGCCCGCCAGCAGGTATTCCGCCGGGGCTTCCAGAATGATGTGCGGCTCTACCAGCACCAGGAAGTTGGCATCGTCGAAGATCTCAAAATGCAGCGCCTGTCCGGCGTCGTTATACCAGACGGAGAGCGGCGTCCAGGCCGCACAGGTGGCGGCGATGGTCGGGATAGCCACCACCGGCAACGCCAACCTCCGCGCCACCGCTTTCACGGTATCCAGCAGCGCACCGCCGCCCAGGCCAATCACCACGCGGCGATCGTCGCCCGCCTGCGCCACCAGCTCCGCCACGTCGTGCTCGCTACAGTGCCCCTTAAACAGCAGGTGCTTCGCGCCGGGCGCATGGAAACTCTCCGGCAGGTAAGGGGTGGCAGCGGCGATGGCGCGCTCACCGTAGATCCAGACCGCACGGGAAAGCTGCTCCGGGGTATAAAAATCGTGCAGGCGCGTCAGGCTCCCGGCATGGGAATAGTAGTTGGCGGGGCCGGGTACGACGCGAATATCGGTGTTGCTCATGAGTGTGTCCTTATACGTGATCGCTAACCCGATGTTATGTCTGGACATCCGGATGGCTAATAATATTTCGCTTTATCTTATGCCTTTTCCGTAGTTGTCAGTCAAGCCGCGCTGTGAAAAATTCATGAAATCAATCTATTAATCACAGGGATTTGCAGCGAATGAGCGTTAACCATCTCGACATGCGCGCCATCACGCTCGCCTTTGCCGGTGTAAAAGCGCTGTCGCAGGTCAATTTCACCCTGCGCGGCGGATCGGTTCATGCCCTGACCGGTGCGAACGGCGCGGGCAAATCCACGCTGATGGCGGTGCTGTGCGGCACGCACGATCATTACGAAGGGGAGATCGCCATCAATCACCAGGTGGTCTCCATTCGCTCGCCCCGTGATGCGAAACAACTGGGTATTCATCTGGTGCAGCAGGAAGTGGACGTGGCGCTGATCCCCGGTCTGTCGATTGCTGAAAACATCATGCTCGATCGGCTGGCGGAGCCGGGTCATGCGTATCACTGGCCGAAGGTTCGTCAGCAGGCACGCGCCGCGCTGGCGCAGCTGGACGTGACGCTGGACGTGCGGCGTTCCATTGACAGCTGCACGCTGGCTGAAAAGCAGCAAATTTTACTCGCCCGGGCGTTATCGCACCGCTGCCGCTTTTTGATCCTCGATGAACCTACCGCGCCCCTTGATCAGCATGAAAGCGAACGGCTGTTTGCGGTGGTACGACGCCTGCAACAGCAAGGGATCGCTGTGGTGTTTATCTCCCATCGCATTCATGAACTGAAAGCGATCTGCGACACCTTAACGGTGCTGCGGGACGGCAAGCTGATCGAATCCGGGCCGATGGACAATCTGCCAGGCGACGCGATCGTCGAAAAGATGCTCGGTCACGAACTGAGCGATATTTACCCGCCGAAACGCGCGCAGCACAGCGATGAGACGCTGCTGCGGGTAGAGGGGCTGCACGACGAAGGCCTGTTAAAAGATATCTCGTTGCAGCTGCGCAAGGGTGAAATTCTCGGCATCGCCGGGCTGGCGGGGGCAGGCAAAACCGAGCTGTGCAAGGCGCTGTTTGGTGCCAGCAAAAGCCGAGTGACCCGCGGGGAGCTTAACAGCCAGCCGTGGAAACCGCGCGATCCGGCGGACTCAGTACTGCGCGGCATCGCGCTGGTGCCGGAGGAGCGTCGCAAAGAGGGCATCTTCATCGACGAATCGGTGAGCATGAATCTGGCGGTCAGCGCGGATAACCGTTTTTCCCGTGGCGGGATCTTTAGCCACCGCAAAGCCTGGCGCTGGGCGCAGGAGGTGATCGCCCGCATCGGCGTGCGCACCACCGGGCCTGGGCAACTCCTGCGGCGGCTGTCCGGCGGCAATCAACAGAAAGTGGCGATTGGCAAATGGCTGCGCGGTAACGCGAACGTACTGATTTTTGACGAGCCGACCAAGGGCGTGGACGTCAAAGCCAAAACCGATCTGTTTCAGTTGATCGACGGGCTGGCACGGGAAGGGAAGGGCGTGATCTACGCCTCCGGCGAGTTCGCCGAACTGGTGGGGTTGTGCGATCGCATTTGCGTGTTGTGGGATGGCAGGATCGTAGCGGAAATCGCCGGGGCAGACGCCCGTGAAGAAACACTACTTTATTATTCGACCGGAGGTACGGCGTCGTGAGCAAGGCCCTTTCAGTGAATGCAACGGCATCAGGCCGTCAGCAGTTTTTCGATTTTCTCTATAAATGGGGCATGTTGCTGACCGTGGTGGTGCTGATCGCCGTGTTTGGCCTCGCCTCGGATAACTTCCTCGATCCGTTCAACATCATCAATATTCTGCGCTCGATTGCCATTGTCACGGTGATCGCCATCGGCGTGTCTATTTCCCTCACCGTGGGCGGTTTTGACCTGTCGGTGGGTTCGACAGCATCGCTGGCAAATGCGTTAGTGATTTCGCTGTTTGTCTGGCACGGCTTTGGCACCACCGAAGCGATTCTGGTGACGCTGGCGCTCTGTACGCTGGTGGGGCTGTTTAACGCCTTTCTCATCGTGGTGCTGCGCATTCCCGACATGCTCGCCACGCTCGGCAGCCTGTTCGTCATTCAGGGCGTGGCGATGACGTACAGCTACGGCGGCTCGATTACGCAAAACATGCTGCTGCCCAGCGGCGAGATGGCGGAAGGGCTGATCCCGGACGCTTTTGCGCTGCTCGGTCAGGTGCCGGTGATCGTCATCATCATGCTGGTGGTAACGGTGGTGGCGCAGTTAGCGCTGTCGCTGACCACTCATGGCCGCCGCATGTACGCCATCGGCGGCAACCCGGAAGCGGCGCGCCTCTCCGGTATCCGCACGACCCGTTACAAGGTGGCGGCCTATGTGATTGCTTCGCTGCTGGCGGGACTGGGCGGAATTTTGCTGGCCTCGCGCATCGGCTCCTCGCAGGTTAACGCCGGTGGCGGTTATCTGATGGATGCGGTGGCGGCGGCCTGGATCGGCTTTTCGCTGGCTGGTTCCGGCAAACCCAATGCGCTCGGTACGCTGGTGGGCGCGGTCATTCTCGGTGTGCTGTCGAACGGGCTGGTGATGCTGTCGGTTCCGTATTACGCCATGGACATTATTAAGGGGCTGGTGCTGGCCGGCGCTCTTGCACTCACTTATTTCCAGCGCCGTTAATTCATTATTCAGGGGAAACAGAGATGAAAAAATTTGCACTGTCACTGCTGGCGCTGGGCTTACTGAGTTCAGTACAGGGTTATGCCGCCACGCCTGCACCGGTTCCGGCTGCGATTGCCGGTCATAACGGACCGATCCGTATCGCGGTCATTCGTAACCTCGGCTCTGACGACAACACGACGCAGTTTGTCTCCGGCGCGTTGACGGAAGGTAAAAAGCTCGGCTTTAAGATCAGCACCTTTTTAAGTAACGGCGATGATGCGAAGTTTCAGGATTTTGTGAACCAGGCGATCAGCCAGAAATACGACGGCATTATTCTTTCCCAGGGGCGCGATCCCTACTCCACCGATCTGGTGAAGAAAGCCGTGGACGCAGGCATTGCGGTGTCGGTGTTTGATACCGCTGTGAAGGGTGAGATCCCGGGCGTCACCGTCACCCAGCAGGATGACGCCTCCCTGACGGATCTGTCGTTTGGCGAGCTGGTGAAAGACTTCAACGGCAAGGCGAACATCATCAAACTGTGGGTCGCCGGGTTCCCGCCGATGGAGCGTCGCCAGGCCGCCTATCAGGAACTGCTGAAGCAGCATCCGGGCATCAAAGAACTGGAATCCATTGGCGCAGTGTCGTCGGACGTGCAGGGAGATACCGCCAACAAAGTCGGCGCGGTGCTGGCGAAATACCCGAAAGGGCAGATCGACGCCATCTGGGGCACATGGGATGCCTTCAGTCAGGGCGCCTATAAAGCGCTGAAAGAGAATGGCCGTACTGAAATCAAACTCTACAGCATCGACATCTCCAATCAGGATCTCCAGCTGATGCGCGAAGCGGGCAGCCCGTGGAAAGTGAGCGTGGCGGTGGATCCGAAGCTGATTGGTGCCACTAACGTACGGCTGATCGCCAATAAGATCGCCGGTGAGAAAACGCCTGCCACCTATGACTTTAAAGCCGCCGCGATCCCGCAGGCGCTGCTGGTCAGCCAGCCAGGCAACGTGAACGTCGCGGCGCTGGGTAAAATTATTCCGGGCTGGGGCCAGACGGAAGACTTTATCGCACCGTGGTTTGCGACGCTGGAAGCGAAGCAGAAGTAATCATCTGCCCTTGCCCGGTGGCGCTGCGCTGACCGGGCCTACAAAAATCGCATGGGCGAAATCAAGTAGGCCGGTGCAAGCGCAGCGCCGCCCGGCAAAATCGCAACACCGCAACATGCCAACAAGGAGACAACGTGGCTTCTCATTTACCCACCCCCGATTACAGCCGCAACATGCGGCTGATTGGCCACAGCGATCAGGGTGGTCGCCCGGACGGGGTGCAACTGATGGTGCATCGCGGCTTTGCGTATATCGGCCATATGGTGTCGCAGGGCTTTTCCATTGTGGACGTGCGCGATCCTAAAAACCCCACGCCCGCCGGATATGTGCCAGCGCCACCGGGCACCTGGAACGTCCATTTGCAGGCGCACGACGATCTGCTGCTGGTGATCAACGCCCGGGATCTGTTTGCTGACGCGCGTTTTGCCGATGAAAAGGTCTACTACACCCGCTCGGTGGGCGAGACGGTGCGCGATGTGCAGGACAAAGGCTGGAGCGCCGGGCTGCGCATTTTTGATATTTCAGTGCCGGACAAACCGCGTGAAATCAGTTTCCTGTCGCTGAACGGCATCGGCATTCATCGTATCTGGTACGTGGGCGGGCGCTGGGCTTACGTCTCGGCGCTGATCGATGGCTTCACGGATTATATTTTCCTGACTATCGATCTGGCTGACCCGCGCAAACCAGAGGTAGCCGGGCGCTGGTGGTTACCGGGGATGCATCAGGCAGCGGGAGAAACCCCGCAGTGGCCGGAAGGTAAACGCTACGCGCTGCATCACGCCATTATTGCCGGCGATACCGCCTATGGCAGCTGGCGCGACGGCGGGCTGACGCTGCTGGATGTGAAAGATCGCACCCGGCCAACGCTCATCAGCCACCGCAACTGGAGCCCGCCCTTTGGCGGCGGCACGCATACCGCGCTGCCGTTACCGGACAGGAATTTGCTGGTGGTGCTGGATGAAGCGGTGCTCGACAATCAGGAAGATGGCGAGAAGCTGATCTGGCTGTTTGATATTCGCGAGCCGTCAAATCCGGTGAGCATCGCCACTTTCCCGCAGCCGAATGAAACTGACTATGTGGCGAAGGGCGCACACTTCGGGCCGCATAACCTGCATGAAAACCGGCCTGGCAGCTTTGTCAGCTCAACGCTGATCTTCGCCACCTACCAGAATGCCGGGGTGCGTGTCTATGACATATCAGACCCGTACCGTCCGGTGGAAACCGGCGCGCTGGTGCCTGCCGCGCCTGCTACCATGATGGACACCCGGCCCGGACGCCCGCAGGTGATCCAGTCCTGTGATGTCTTTGTCGATGCGGCGGGGATCATTTACAGCACGGATTACAACGGCGGGCTGTCGGTGATAGAGTATCTCGGTTAGTGGTTAGATGAATAACTGAAATATTAATTTTCAAAAAACTACAACATTACTAATATATGCCCAATGTATTATTAATTGGGCATTTTTCTTAAGAATTTGAGTGGTGTCTTATTAAATTAAGTAAAACCTGATAAGGATTAATTATTTTTCTTTTTATTTATTCATGATGTTTATTTGTTTTGAAGGTTAATAAAAAGGTAGCCTTAATAAAATATTAAAAACCGATGTCATTCTCTATATAGTGCCCCCGCAAAATGCCTTAGAGGGAACTAATATTATGCGAATGAAAAAGGTTCTGGCGTGCGTACAAATCGCACTCCAGTTTATTTCACCCACCTCACTGTGTTACCTGGGATCGTTTTCCACCAGCCACGCGCAGGAAAAAGTGATCGAAACCAGCGCGGCGGATACCGGCACAGCCGACCAGACCATCGCCCAGACCGCCGTACAGGCGGGTTCCGTGCTTAACGGCGGCAACGGCGGCGCATTGGGCGACGCGCTGGTTTCCACCACCACCAGCGCCGCCACCGCGGAAGTACAAAACTGGCTTAATCAGTTTGGTACCGCCCGTGTCAGCATCAGCACCGACGAACATTTTACCCTCCAGGATTCTGAACTGGATCTGCTGCTGCCGTTATACGACGGAAAAGAACACCTCTGGTTTACCCAGCTGGGTGGGCGTCGTTACGATGAACGAAATATGGTAAACGCCGGTATTGGCTATCGTTATTTCAGCGATAGCTGGATGTGGGGCACCAACGTTTTCTACGATGAGCAGATTTCCGCTAATCACCATAAACGCCTCGGCGTCGGGACGGAGATGGGCTGGGACTACCTGAAACTTTCCGCCAACGGCTATTTCCGCCTCAGCGACTGGATGGCATCAAAAGAATATAGCGATTATGACGAGCGGGTCGCTAACGGCTTTGACATTCGCGCAAATGGTTATTTACCCGCCTGGCCGCAATTGGGTACTACGCTGGTCTACGAACAATATTATGGCGACAGCGTCGGCCTGTTCAGCGACGACGAAGACGACCGGCAGAAAAACCCACACGCCATTACCGTCGGGCTGAATTACACGCCAGTGCCAATGATGACGCTCGGCGTTAACCAGAAGTTCGGCAAGGGCGGTAAAAATGACACCCAGGTGAACCTGGGCGTCTCCTGGACCCCTGGCGTGCCGCTTAGTACCCAGCTCGATCCGGACCAGGTTGCCCTGCGCCGTTCGCTGCTCGGCAGCCGCATGGATCTAGTGGATCGCAACAATAATATCGTGCTGGAGTACCGCAAGCAGGATCTGATCTCGCTGGGCCTGCCGCCCGAATTAACCGGCGCGGAAGGTGAAAAGCAGACGGTGACAGCGAAGGTCAAAACCAAATACGGCCTTGAAAAAATCGACTGGCAGGGGGATGAATTCTTCCGTCAGGGCGGGAAAATCACCGACACCTCCAGCCCGGAGCAGGTGGTGCTGACCTTCCCGGCGTGGAAAAACGGCAGCGCCAATGCGTATGTGCTTTCCGCCGTCGCGCGGGATAAAAAGGGCAATGCGTCAAACACCAGCCAGATGAAGGTGAACGTCAGCGGTATGGATGTGGCAAGCCTGGTATCCACGACCAGCGCCTCGCCCGTCACGCTGCCTGCCGATGGCATCAGCACCTCAGCGGTGACCGTCGCGCTTAAAACCGCAGCAGGGGAAAATGCCGGCGGATTTGCGGAACGCCTGAGTGCGACCCTTACCGCCCCGGCCAGCGTCGCGAAAGGCCTTGCCAGCGACAGCAAAGCGGCGGCCATCAGCGCCTTTAAAGAAACCTCATCCGGTGTCTACGTCGCCACCTTCACCAGCGGAACCACGCCGGGCAGCGTTACCGTGCAACCGCTGATTGACGGCAGCACAAAACTGGCGACGGCAAAAATCATCCTCGAAGCCACGGAGATTCTGCCGAAGCTGACGCAGATTGACGTATCCGCGAGCAGTGTTCCGGCTGACGGCACCACGCCTATCGCGCTGACCGCGCACGTGGTGGATCAGAATGGCAAACCACTCCCGGATGCCGCCATCAAATGGCGCGCCGACAACCCGAAAGCGCTGCTCTCCACCGACAGCACCACTACCGATGCACAAGGCCTGGCGACGATCGACGTTACCAGCCGTGAAGTCATCAGCACCGTCGTCACCGCGCAACTGGAGCAGGGCAACAGCGTCAGCACCGCTGCGCTGAACTTTACTGCCGACATTGCCAGCGCGCAGGTGGTTGCCGTCGAAAGTGAAAAACAACAGGTGGTCGCCAACAACATCGACACCGACACCGTCACCGCGCAGGTGAAGGATCAGAACAACCATCCGCTGGCGGGTATCACCGTCAACTGGATGGTGAAAAAGAGCGACGGTACGCCGGTCAGCAGTAAAACGTCGGTATCCGACAACAACGGGAACGCTGCGCTGGAACTGAAATCCCCGAAAACCGGCACCGTGACGGTATTGGCGGCGGTGAACCGCGACGCCGTACAGGAAACCGATCCGATCGTCTTTGTGGCGGACACCAGCACGCAAAAAGTGACCACCCTGACGCTCAGTAAAACCCAGGCGCTGGCGAACGGCACCGACAGCATTACCTATGAAGCGCAGGTGACGGATGCGCAGGGTAACGCCATCAACGCTGCCCGCGTGGCGTGGTCTGCGGATAATCCGGACGCGACATTGAGCGCCAGCGACACCAGCTCCGGCATGAACGGCAAAACGACCATCACCGTCACCTCCCTGAAAGCGGGCAAGGTAGTGGTTACTGCGCAAACCAGCGAAGCCACGCCGCTACAGGCGGAGCCGGCGACCTTTATCGCCGACAGCGCTACCGCGACCATTAAAACGCTGAAAAGCGATCGCACCTCCGCACTGGCAAACGGCAGCGATGCCATCAGCCTGACCGCCACCGTCGAGGATGCGAACGGCAACCAGCTGAACAATGTCGACGTTAACTGGACGGTAGACCCGGCAACCGGCACGCTCTCGGCCAGCAGCAGTAAAACCGATGCCTCTGGCGTGGCGCGGGTGACGCTCAGCTCGCGGGATGTGGCACAGTACAGCGTGACGGCATCCAGTGGCAGCAGCAGCGAATCGCTGTCAGGGCTGAACTTTATTGTCGACAGCAGCACCGCACACCTCGACACGCTGACGGCGTCGTCAACCCAGGTACTGGCAGACAACAAGGCGGCTATCACGCTGACTGCGAAGGTTATCGATAACAGCGGGCATCCGGTTTCCGGGGAGTCGATCAACTGGACGGCGGATAACAGCAAGGCGCAGCTTTCTGACACGCAGTCCATCACCAATGAACAGGGCGAGACGCAGATCCAGGTGACCAGTGCGGACGTGATCGCCACGGTGATCACCGCCCAGCACGGCCAGGCGGAAGCCCTGCGCAGCGACACGCTGAACTTTGTGGCGGATCCTGACTCGGCGAAACTGGTAGCAGTAGATACCGACAAAACTCAGGTGGTGGCGAATAATACCGACAGCGCCACGCTGACGGCGAAAGTCACCGATGCGAATAACCATCCGTTATCAGGTATCAGCGTCAACTGGACGGTGGATAAAACCGACGGCACCACTCTCGGCAACCGCACCTCGCAGACGGATGCGCAGGGCGTGGCGACGACCGTGCTGAAATCCGCGAAAACCGGATCGGTCAACGTCTCGGCGGCTATTAACGGCGGCACGGCGTTACGGACCGAAGACATTACCTTTATCGCCGACAGCAGCACCCAGAAAGTCACCGCGATCACCCTCGATAAAACCGAGGCCATCGCCGACGGTACGGATCGCATCACCTATGAAGCGACGGTGCTCGACCAGCAGGGCAACGCAGTGAGTGGCGCAACGGTGAGCTGGTCCGCAGACACCTCCGATGCCATGCTGAGCAGTGCGCAGACCACCAGCGACAGCAACGGCAAGTCAACCATTACCGTAACGTCACTGAAAGCCGGTGAGAAAATTATCACCGCGCAGACCAGCCCGGAAACGGCAATGCAGGCGAACAGCGCGACCTTTATCGCGGATAAGACCACGGCGAAAGTCGTGGCTGTCAGCAGCGATAAAACCTCCGCGCTGGCAAACGATAAAGACGTGATGACCCTCAGCGCCACGGTAACGGACGCTAACGCCAACCCGCTGAAGGAGATGGACGTCAGCTGGAAAGTGACGCCTGACAGCGGAACCCTGTCAGGAACCACCAGCACCAGTAATACGGCAGGCATGGCGCAGGTAACGCTGAAATCGGCTGTGGTGGCGAGTTACGAAGTCACGGCAACGGTTAACGGCAACAGCGATTCGGTCAGCGGCCTGAAATTCACCGCCGACAGCGCGACTGCACAAATCACCACCCTGACGGCGGATAAGACCGCGGACATCGTAGCGGACAACGATGTGGTAACGCTGACGGCGACCGTGCTGGATGCGAACCAGCATCCGGTGGCGGGCGAAACGGTGAACTGGCGAAGCAGCGACGAGGGCAACAGCACCTTTACCCCGGCAAGCTCGGTCACCGATGCCAGTGGTCAGGCAATTGTTAGCTTCAAAACCCTGAAAGCGGGCAACGTCGAGGTGACCGCTTCCCATGCCAGCGGTGACAAGGCGCTGACGCTGGCGGTGATTGGCAACCTCGCCACCGCACAGTTTGCCGATGTGGTAGCAGATAAAACCGAAGCGGTAGCCGATGGCAGCAGTGCTATCACCTGGAAAGCGATCGTTGAGGATAAAAACCACAACCGCTTGCCGGACGTGACGGTTAACTGGAAAGCGGATCGCAGCGATGTGACCCTGGCGCCGGAAAGCGCCACCACTGACAGCAACGGCGAAGTGACCACCAGCGGCACCAGCCTGATTGCCGGTAAAGTGGTGGTGACAGCAGCACTGACCAGTCCGGCGAAAGAGCGTAAAGCGAACGCTGTTTCCTTTGTCGGTGATGTAAATACCGCGAAAATTATCTCGCTCACCGCTGCCAAAAACATCGCGGTGATCAACACCGACAGGATACAAATGACCGCCACCGTCAATGATACGCACGGTAACCCGGTGCCGGATGCAGAAGTGAACTGGCAGACCACACTGAATCAGCTGTCCGCGACAACCAGCAAAACGGATGCCAGTGGGGAGGCGAAGGTTACTCTGGCAGGCCTGGAGACAGGTAAAGCGAAGGTGACCGCAACAATAAACGGCAGCAGTATGAACAGCGAGGAAATCACGTTTATAGCTAAATACAACGCAGACTGGAATATCACCGGCGACAGCGACTCTTATAAAACAGAGGGGCTGTTTGGTTTTGAAAACCTGGGCTTTGTCGCTATCGGCGAAACCCAGGGGGCAAAAGATCTGGTCTGGGTAGAGAATGGTAATTCTAACCTGATGATTGAGATGACGGATGATAAAGGTAAGAAATGGAACGTCACTTTCCATGGGCAGCGACATTCCAACTGTTCATCCCATACCTTTAATTCGGCAGTAGGCTGCAGGGGATGGGAATATACGGGCTATGCAGCGATGCTGCTTTACGCTCGCAGCGATAACATGAATCTTCCCGCCGGGGTCTATCATGGCGTGATTAGCTTTGCCGGCAAGCAATGGGAAGGCACATGGGGGCTGGATTATGAGGTCACCACTACCCTGACCGTTAACTAACCGGCACAGGCACTACCGACGCAGGCCTTCTGCTAACAGCACGAAGGCCTGCGTTGCTTTGGGCAGTCGCTCATCCGGCGCGTCTGCCGCCGCCACCCACAGCGCCGCATTCATCGCCGCCCCGTTCAGCAGGCGGGCAGCCGCTTCCACGTCCACTTCTTTCATAATGCCATCGGCAATCATGCCACTAATCGCCTGACAGGTGGCTTCCAGACAAGCATTCTGGCTGGGCCAGCCCGAGGGATCGCCGAGAAACGCCGGGCCGTCGAGCAGCACAATGCGCTGCACTTCCGGATCGCGCGCCATTTCAATATACGCCGTCCCTTCGGCCAGCAGTCGCTCCCAGCCAGGTGCCGCTTTGCTGGCGCGTTCTTTTGCGCGTTGCGCCATTTCCCCGTCCACCTGCGCCACGACGGCGGCGAGCAGGCCGCGTTTATCACCAAAATTATGGTACAGCGCCCCACGGGTTAGCCCGGCGCTGGCAGTCAGCTCGTCCATTGACGCCGCCGTAAAGCCTTTTTCCGCAAAGGCCTTACGTGCAGCGGCGATCAGTTTGTTGCGGTTCTCTTCCATCATTTCAGCACGACGACCCACGGCCATTTGATTCGCTCCTCTTTTTCATATACGTCGCGTATTTTAAATTGACATACGCGGCGTATGCAAAGATACTCAGTTTCACATACAAAGTGTATGTTAAATGATTCTGGCGCGTGACGCCCGGCGTTTTTAAGCGAATAAAAGAGGTAAGTGATGACACAACGTGAAGCGATATTTCCGGCCAGCCGTCATGCGCTCTATGAGCAACATGGCTACTCTGCGGCGATCCGTTCCGGGGATTTGCTGTTTGTTTCCGGTCAGGTGGGCAGCCGGGAAGACGGGACGCCGGAGCCGGATTTTGCCGCCCAGGTACGGCTGGCGTTCGCGAACCTGCAAGATACGCTGGCGGCAGCCGGTTGCGGGTTAGACGATTTAATCGACGTGACAACCTTTCACACCGATCCGGAAAATCAGTTCGCCACCATTATGGCGGTAAAGCAGGATATTTTCCCGCAGGCGCCGTATCCAAACTGGACGGCAGTAGGCGTCAACTGGCTGGCGGGCTTTGATTTTGAAATCAAAGTCATTGCCCGCATTCCGTAATGATCCGTGCGGGTTAGCTGTACTGGCGCACCCGCGCGATTAACTCTTCGGCGCTGTCGATACGCCCGGCCACGAGGATCAACGCTTTCCCCAGTTGAATGGCATGGCGCAGGCAGTCGTGGCGCATCTCCTCGTCACGGATGGTATCCAGATCGGCGACGTGGGACAGGCCGACGCTGCGACGGATCAGCTCCGTACCGCAATAGCCCACCGCATCGGTCCACACTTTTTTCAGGAACTGCGAGGCATAGCCCGGCGTCGCCAGCGCCGTGTCGCGGGTTTTTTCCGTAGCCAGTTGCTGGAAACGCTCGGCAAAGGTATGCCACAGTTGCTGAATATCGGCCAGGCGCTGCTCGCGGGCAGCAGCGGCATCGCGAATGCCCAGATGCCCCGGCAGGCCGCAGTAGTTCAGCAACAGGTTGCCAATGGCGGTGCCAATATCAAAGCCCACCGGGCCGAAGAAGCCAAATTCGGCGTCGATAGCCTTCAGACTGCCGTCGGCGACAAAAATTGAACCGCTGTGAATATCGCCGTGCAGTAGCGCTTCGGCGTGGGAGAAGAAATGGTGCTTCAGCGCGGCGACCGCCAGTGTGAGCTGCGGATCGTCACGCAGGGCGGCAACCTCGGCTTCCAGCGCCACCGGATAGTTGTTGCGCTCGTGGATCTGGTAAGGGTCGTTAAAGAACAGATCTTCGGTGATCTCACACATTTCCGGGTTAATAAAGCGCGCCACCTGCGCTTTTTTCTCGTGGGGATGCAGATAAAAATCGCTGGTATGGAACAGCGTTTGCGCCAGATATTCCCCCAGTTGCTGCGGGGCCTGCGGATAGCTGACGTTATTAATCAGTTCGCCGCGCCAGATGCGATGGCTGGAGAGATCTTCCATTACCATCACCGCCAGTTGCGGGTCGAAGTGCAGGATCTGCACCGTATGCTGCGGGCAGTGCTGGAAATGTTCGATCAGCGTCTGGGCTTCCAGCCGCGCGCGATCCAGCGTCAGCGGCCAGGATTCCCCGACGCAGCGCACGTACGGCAGCGCCTGTTTAACAATCACCCGGCTGACGCCCTGGCGATCAAAAATTTTAAATACCAGATTGAGATTGCCGTCGCCGACCTCCTGCGCCTCCACCAGTTCGGATGGATCGGCCAGCCCGCCAAATTGTTGTGCATAAGCGACAGCGTCCTGCGCGGTGAAGGTTCGGTATTGCGACATGGCGTGATCCCCATTGTTCTGTTAATAAAGCCATTCAGACGTCTATACTTCCGGAAATCATCCTGACACAATAGGTCACACCAACGCAACAGGGATTTAACGATATGCAGCCATTACAGACCACCAGTCTGCGCGTCAGCGAAAATCAGCTTTATATCCTCGACCAGCAGGCGCTGCCGCAGCAGAAAAACTGGCTGGCGGCCAGTACCACAGAACAACTGGTGGGGCATATCCACGCCCTGCGCGTGCGCGGCGCGCCGCTGATTGGCCTCTCTGCCAGCCTGCTGCTGGCGTTGCAGGCGGAGCAGGGACTGACGCGGGATGCGCTGGCTGAGTCGCTTGCGACCCTGCGCGCGGCGCGGCCTACGGCGGTTAACCTGATGAATAATCTGGATCGCATGAGAGCGGCACTGGCGCAGGAGGATTATGTTCCGGCGCTGGTGGCGGAGGCGCTGCGCCTGATTGATGAAGACAAGCAGTTGTGTGATGCCATCGCCCGTGCGGGCAGTGAACGGGTCACGCCCGGCAGCCGACTGCTGACCCACTGCAATACCGGTGGGCTGGCAACGGCAGGCGTGGGAACGGCTATCGGCGTGATTGCCCGTGCCCATGAGCAAGGGCGGGTGGCGAGCGTCTGGGTCGGTGAAACGCGCCCCCTGTTGCAGGGCGGGCGATTAACGGCCTGGGAGCTGGGCGAGCTGGGTGTGCCCTGCCAGTTGATCACCGATTCGATGGCCGCCAGCCTGATGGCAAAAGGGGAGGTGGATGCGGTGTGGGTCGGGGCGGATCGCATTGCCGCCAATGGCGATGTGGCGAACAAGATCGGCACTTATTCGCTGGCGGTGCTGGCGAAATTCCACGGTATTCCGTTTTACGTGGCCGCGCCGCACACCACCCTGGATCGGGGTTGCCCGGATGGCGACGCCATTCCCATCGAACAGCGAGCGGCCACGGAAGTAACAGGCGTGGCGGGCAGTTTCGGCGCCGTACAGTGGGCACCGGAAAACGTACGGGTGTATAACCCGGCGTTTGATGTGACCCCCGCCGCGTTGATCAGCGGCTGGGTGCTGGATACCGGCGTGGTGACACCCGAACAGGTCGCGGCAGGGATATTTGCGTGATACGCCGGGTGGCGGGATCAACGTCGCACTCCCAGGCCCGGCAAGCCTGCGCCGCCGGGCGGTATGTGCAGGTTTATTTGACCGCGCCGTGAGGCGCGAGCACCGCTTTCCCTTTTAACAGCTTCCGCACCCAAAACCGGTTAGGGTTCAGCGCTGCCAGGGTTTCGGCATCCAGCGGGATCGGCTCGTCGCTCATTTGCGCGGCAAGGATCTCGGCGGCCAACGGGGCGCTGCATAATCCACGTGAGCCGAGCGCCCCCAGCAGATATAAATCCGGCCATACCGGTGCGCTGACCACCTGCGCCGGCTGTTCCGCCAGGGTCGCATATTCCCGTAACGTCGCCGCAAAATCAGGTGCGTTACCGGCTACCGGCAGATGATCGCGGGTGGCGCAGCGCACGCCGTTGCGCGCCTCGTGACCGGAGACATCCACCTCTTTCACCCATTCGGCATCCGGGAAGCAGTCCAGCAAACGCTGGCGATTATGCTGCTGATCGTCTTCCCGATAAGCGGTCTCCCTGTCGCCACGATGATAGCTTGCGCCGATACAATGCTGCTGATTCATCGGATTTTGCGGGGTCAGATAACCGTCATAACACAACACCTGACGTAAACGAGACAGCCCTGGCGTGGTGGGAATATGGCTCACCTGGCCCGCCACCGGGTATACCGGCAGCGCCTCGGTCTGGGCGAAATCGCCCAGCCGGTGCCCGTTCGCCAGCACCACCGCCGGATGCACAGCCTGAGTATTATCGGCGAAACACAGCTGCCAGCCGCCGTCGCCTTGTATCAGTTCCACGATTTCCCGCTGATAGTGCACTTTCAGACCCTGGTCGACGCCCAGTTCAATGGCCGCTGCCGTAAGCTGGGCCGGGCACAGCCAGCCGCCGAGCGGATACTGAATGCCGCCGCAGCCAGTATCGACACCGATAGTGGCCGCCACGCGCGTCCGATCCGCTGGGGCGGCGATCTCCTCAGGCAGAGTGAGGGACAACATCTGGTCGATCTTATGCTGACTCTTTTCATCCCAGCCGGTTTGCGTCACGCCGCACCACTCATGGTCAAAAGCCACCGGCAGCGCGTCATAGAGCCTGCGGGCAAAAGTAAACGCGGCGGGGAAGAAGCGCGCCAGGGCCGGATCGTGCGCGTTGAGCAGCGGATAAAGCGCCCCCTGGCGATTACCGGATGCGCCGTGGGCAGGCGCGGCATCGGCGCAGTACAGCGTTACCTGCCAGCCCCGGCGCAGCAGCGCGAGGGATAACAGCGCACTGGCGACACCGCCGCCGATAATCGCGACCTCGCGACAGGATGCGCCAGTACGGGCAAACCAGGGCGCGCGCGGCGTCAGCGGACGCGTTTGCGCCATCACGCCGGTGAGCATTTCACGTTTGCGGCCAAATCCTTTGCATTTTTGCATGGTAAAACCGGCGTCCTGTAGCCCACGGCGGACAAACCCGGCGGAGGTAAAGGTCGCGAGGGTGCATTCCGGACGCGCCAGTCGCGCCATGGCGTTGAACAATGCTGGCGTCCACATATCCGGATTTTTGGCCGGGGCAAACCCATCCAGAAACCAGGCATCTACCTTTTGATCCAGGGAATCGTCCAGCGCGTCTGTCAGGGCATTGATATCGCCAAACCACAGATCCAGCGTTACCCGTCCGCCATCCAGTAATAAACGATGACAGCCTTCAAAGGGCAGGGGCCACTGCGCCTGTAATTGTTCCGCCCAGGGTGCCAGTTCCGGCCAGTGCAGATGCGCTTTTTGCAGATCGTCTGCGCGCAGCGGGAATTTTTCGAAGCTGATGAAATGTAATCTTTGCAAGCTAGCCTGCGGATGCGCCGCCGTGAAGGCATCAAACGCCTGCCATAGCGTGAGGAAGTTCAGCCCCGTGCCGAAACCGCTTTCCGCCACCACCAGTAAAGGGCGGGGATGCGTGGTAAAACGCGCGGGGAATTGGTTGCCGCCGAGGAAAACATAACGTGTTTCTTCCAGTCCGTTATCATTAGAAAAGTAGACGTCATCAAAATCTCGGGAAACAGGTGTACCCTCAGCATTAAATTCAAGGTTGGCAGGTTGTATAGCGGTTTGTTTCACGTAAGTTACTCGTGTGGCGGGCAGTGTAACGATCTTAACGAGGAGTGTCAGTTGGTGCAAATTTCTGCATAAATTGGCTGATCGGACTTGTTCGGCGTACAAGTGTACGCTATCTTGCCACTCGAATATTAAAATAGTTCGACTTACAGGGGTATTGAATGAAACGTGCAGTGATTACTGGCCTGGGCATCGTTTCCAGCATCGGTAACAACCAGCAGGAAGTCCTGGCATCTCTGCGTGAAGGACGCTCCGGCATCACTTTCTCCCAGGAGTTTCTTGATGCTGGCATGCGTAGCCATGTATGGGGTAACGTAAAACTCGACACTACCGGCATGATCGATCGCAAAGTGGTCCGTTTCATGAACGATGCCTCTATCTATGCTTACCTGTCTATGCAGCAGGCAGTGCAGGATGCGGGTCTGACTGAAGAGATTTATCAGAACAACCCACGCGTGGGCATCGTTGCCGGTTCCGGCGGCTCATCCAAAGCACAGGTATTTGGTGCGGATGCCATGCGTAGCCCGCGCGGTCTGAAAGCCGTTGGCCCGTATGTGGTCACCAAAGCGATGGCGTCTGCGGTTTCCGCCTGCCTCGCCACGCCGTTCAAAATTCACGGCGTAAACTACTCCATCAGCTCTGCCTGTGCGACCTCTGCACACTGCATCGGCAATGCCGTTGAGCAGATACAACTGGGTAAACAGGATATCGTGTTTGCTGGCGGCGGCGAAGAGCTGGGCTGGGAAATGGCCTGTGAGTTTGACGCGATGGGCGCACTGTCCACCAAATTTAACGACGACCCGTCCAAAGCGTCCCGTACTTATGATGCAAACCGCGATGGTTTCGTTATCGCAGGCGGCGGCGGTATGGTCGTGGTTGAAGAGCTGGAGCACGCGCTGGCCCGTGGTGCGCACATCTATGCTGAAATCGTCGGTTACGGCGCAACCTCCGATGGCGCTGATATGGTCGCCCCATCAGGTGAAGGCGCAGTACGCTGCATGAAGATGGCGATGAACGGTGTGGATACGCCGATCGATTACCTGAACTCCCACGGTACCTCCACGCCGGTTGGCGATGTGAAAGAGCTGGGCGCGATCCGTGAAGTATTCGGTAATAACTCACCGGCTATCTCCGCGACCAAAGCCATGACCGGTCACTCTCTGGGTGCGGCTGGCGTTCAGGAAGCTATCTATTCCCTGCTGATGCTGGAGCACGGTTTCGTCGCCCCAAGCATTAATATCGACGAGATGGATCCGCAGGCAGAAGGCCTGAACATCGTCACTCAACCGACCGAGCGCGCGCTGAAAACCGTCATGTCTAACAGCTTCGGTTTCGGCGGCACTAACGCCACGCTGGTGATGCGTAAACTCGACGCGTAATCAACGTGCATTGATTTCCGGGTAAGCATAGTCGCCGCCCGGCAAGCATCTGAAAGGAGCCTGATGGCTCCTTTTTTCATTTCTGAGTGCAGGCCAATAATGTGATGTCGATCCGGTAAAGCTGCCGTGTCGTTGTTATTCTCTTTGAGTTATCAACGAAAAGGGGGTAAGCATGCCAGGATTTAAAGCGGATTTTCTCTGGGGCGGCGCGGTTGCGGCGCATCAATTGGAAGGGGGCTGGCGCGAAGGAGGGAAGGGCGTCAGCGTGGCGGACGTGATGACCGCTGGTCGTCATGGTGTCCCGCGTGAGATCACCGAAGGGGTGATCGAAGGCAAATATTATCCCAACCACGACGGCATCGATTTTTACCATCGCTATAAAGAAGATATTAAGCTGTTTGCGGAAATGGGGTTTAAATGCTTCCGCACCTCAATTGCCTGGACGCGTATTTTCCCGAAAGGGGATGAGCTGGAGCCAAATGAAGCCGGGCTGCAATTTTATGATGATCTGTTCGATGAGTGCCTGAAATATAATATCGAACCGGTGATCACTCTCTCGCATTTTGAAATGCCCTATTATCTGGTCACCGAATACGGCGGCTGGCGCAATCGTCAGGTGATCGACTTCTTTGTCCGTTTCGCCAAAGCGGTATTCACCCGCTACCAGAATAAAGTTAAATTCTGGATGACCTTTAACGAAATAAATAACCAGGCGAATTTCCACGAGGATTTTGCACCCTTCACTAACTCCGGCCTGCATTATAAGCCCGGCGAAGATCGCGAAAAAATCATGTATCAGGCGGCGCATTATGAGCTGGTGGCCAGTGCGCTGGCGGTGGAAGCGGGCCATGCTATTAATCCGCAATTCCAGATTGGCTGTATGATCGCCATGTGCCCGATTTATCCGTTATCCTGCGATCCGAATGACATGATGATGTCGGTACGCGCCATGCATCGCCGCTAC
Organism: Enterobacter kobei; assembly: GCF_018323985.1. Classification (GTDB taxonomy): domain Bacteria; phylum Pseudomonadota; class Gammaproteobacteria; order Enterobacterales; family Enterobacteriaceae; genus Enterobacter_D; species Enterobacter_D kobei_A. Next base: position 1,406,377 of record NZ_AP024590.1, read on the forward strand.
TGGTTTACCGATGTTCATGTGCGCGGTTATTACCCGCCGCATATTTTAAATTACTTCGAACAGAAAGCTTTTAATCTCGATATGACGGATGAGGATCGCCAGATCCTGACGCGCGGCTGCGTCGATTATATCGGCTTTAGCTATTACATGTCCTTTGCCACTAAAGCGACGGAAGATAATCCGCATCTTGATTATGACGAAAGCAAAAGCCTGGTGAAAAACCCGTATGTGAAAGCATCGGACTGGGGCTGGCAGATTGATCCGGTGGGCTTACGTTATTCCCTGAACTGGTTCTACGATCGTTATCAGCTGCCGCTGTTTATCGTCGAGAACGGTTTTGGCGCGATTGATGAGCAAGAGCCGGACGGCACGGTGAACGATCAGTACCGCATTGATTATCTTGAAAACCACATTCGCGAAATGAAAAAAGCGGTGGTGGAAGACGGTGTGGATCTGATGGGCTATACGCCGTGGGGCTGTATCGATCTGGTCTCTGCCGGTACCGGCGAGATGAAAAAACGCTACGGCTTTATTTATGTCGATAAAGACAACGAAGGTCACGGCACGCTGGCGCGCAGTAAGAAGAAATCGTTTAACTGGTATCGCGACGTCATTAAAAGTAACGGCGAGGAGCTTTAAGGCGTAACACATGCCGGGTAGCGAAATCTACCCGGCAGTGGGGTTAAATCACTATCCACACCAGCAATAACGCTATCATCAGGGCAATAAACATCAGTCCCGGACGGGCAGAGAGCGTTTTTACGGTTTCCATCACCGGCGCGAACAGCGGGCTGTAAATCGGCTGTATATCGCGTACTTCCAGCGTTTCCTGCGCGCGTTCAGTACGACGCAGGAAGACAAAATTAAGCAGATCCTGCACCTGAGCGTTAGTCAGAACGCTTTGTGGCGTGAGCTGATACGCCTGCTGGGCATAATCCTGAATATGCTGCCATTCATTGCCGTCCAGCGGCTGCTTGAGCGCGGCCTGCAAGGTATGCAGCGTCGGCGCGGGTTGCAGGCTGAGGGTCTGACGCGCCTGTAGCCAGGTCATCAGCGGGGCAAAGTGTTTTGCCGGGATCAGCTCCCCGGTCTTCACGCCGGACAGCTCCAGCATGGTCTGCCAGATCTGCTTGCCGGATTCGCCGGTGGCGGCAGCCAGCTTCGTCACCGCCTGATTGAGCGTGTTGTGCTCGGCAGGTACCAGCGGGCGATCGGTGGCCGGGCGTTGCTGTGGCTGCGGGATATTCAGCTCGCCTTTTTGCAGCATCACCAGCACCGTTTTCAGCTGATCCGGTGACAGCTGGCTTAACGCCGTCTGGCCGAACTGCTGACGGATAAAATCACTCACCGCCTGACGGTTATTGCCCTGGCCTAACAGCTCGGTCAGCCGGGACAGCACCTGGCGATTGGCGTGCTGCTGGCTGGCATTATCCAGCCGCTGATTCAGACTCTGTTCCGCTGCCGGAAAGTGTTTCGACAGCAACGGGGTATCATTCTTTAATCCTAAATCGCGCTTCACGCCCGCCCACACTTCCGCGCCCTGCTGGTGCGTCAGGGAGATCAGGCGCGTGATCAGGCGCTCCAGCACGGTACGCTGTTGCGAGGAGAGCGGTTGTTCGCCCGCGGCACTGGCGGGTGGAGTTGGGTCTTGCCCTGGCGGGCGCACCGGCACACCCTGGATGGGTTGCATCATTCAAAATCCTCGTAACGGTGGTCGGCATTCTCGGTATGCCTGGCGGCGAGATTATGGCACACTTGCACGCTTATCTCTCGTTATCATACAGGTACGGAACGTGAAAATTCTCGTTGATGAAAATATGCCTTATGCCCGTGATTTGTTCAGTCGTCTGGGAGAGGTAAAACCTGTCCCTGGCCGCCCGATCCCGGTGGCGGAACTGAACGGCGCCGATGCCCTGATGGTGCGCTCGGTGACGAAGGTCAATGCATCTCTGCTCAGCGGAACCGCGATCCAGTTTGTCGGCACGGCCACCGCCGGTACCGATCATGTTGATGAAGACTGGCTCGCGCAGGCGGGCATCGGCTTTTCAGCGGCCCCTGGCTGCAATGCCATTGCGGTGGTCGAGTATGTGTTTTCGGCGCTGCTGATGCTGGCCGAACGCGATGGCTTTAGCCTGCGCGATCGAACCGTGGGGATTGTGGGCGTGGGCAATGTCGGCTCGCGTTTGCAGGCTCGTCTGGAAGCCCTCGGCGTGCGCACCGTACTGTGCGATCCGCCGCGCGCCGATCGGGGCGATGAGGGCGATTTCCGTTCGCTCGACGAACTGGTGCAGGACGCCGACATCCTGACGTTCCACACCCCGCTGTTCAAAGACGGCCCGTATAAAACGCTGCATCTTGCCGATGAAGGGCTTATCGCCAGCCTGAAGCCGGGCACCATTTTAATCAACGCCTGTCGCGGACCGGTGGTGGATAACGCGGCGCTGCTGGCACGGCTGAACGCCGGGCAGGAACTCAGCGTCGTGCTGGATGTGTGGGAGCCGGAGCCGGATCTGAACGTTGCGCTGATCGATAAAGTGGACATCGGCACCGCGCATATCGCCGGTTACACCCTCGAAGGCAAAGCGCGCGGCACCACCCAGGTCTTTGAGGCCTACAGCGAATTTCTCGGCAAGCGTCAGCAGGTGGCGCTGGATACGCTTTTGCCCGCCCCGGAGTTTGGCCGCATCACGCTGCACGGCCCGCTCGATGAGCCAACGCTGAAACGACTGGTGCATTTGGTGTATGATGTGCGCCGCGATGATGCGCCACTGCGAAAAGTGGCGGGCATTCCGGGTGAGTTTGACAAGCTGCGCAAAAATTATCTTGAGCGTCGCGAGTGGTCATCGCTGTACATTCAGTGTGATGACGCACAGGCCGCGACCCTGCTGCAACAGCTCGGCTTTAACGCCGTTCATCACCCGACACGCTAACTCATTTTCTGTCGCTCTCCCGCCTGCGGGCAGGGGAGCGTATTGCTATTGTCTGGAGTAAACCACCATGTCTGAAGGCTGGAATATTGCCATCCTGGGCGCCACCGGCGCCGTAGGCGAAGCGCTTCTCGAAACTCTTGCAGAGCGCGAATTCCCGACAGGCGAGATTTTCGCCCTGGCGCGCAGTGAAAGCGCCGGTAAGGCCCTGCGCTTTAACAGCAAAACGGTCTACGTGACCGATGCGGAAGAATTCGACTGGACGCAGGTGCAGCTGGCGTTCTTCGTGGCCGGGCCGGAAGCCTCCGCCCGTTACATTGACGACGCCACCAATTCAGGTTGCCTGGTGATCGACACCAGCGGTCTGTTTGCGCTGGAGCCGGACGTGCCGCTGGTCGTGCCGGACGTGAACCCGTTCGTGCTGGCGGATTACCGCAACCGCAATATCGTGGCGGTGGCGGACAGCCTCACCAGCCAGCTGCTCACCGCCCTGAAACCGCTGATCGACGAAGGCGGCCTGTCGCGTATCGCGGTGACCAGCCTGCTGTCGGCGTCCTCCCAGGGCAAAGTCGCCGTGGATGCGCTGGCGGGGCAGAGCGCGAAGCTGCTCAACGGCATTCCCGTTGATGAAGACGATTTCTTTGGCCGCCAGCTGGCGTTCAACATGTTGCCGATGCTGCCGGACGGTGAAGGCAGCGTACGTGAAGCCCGCGTGGTGGTGGATCAGGTGCGTAAAATCCTTCAGGACGACGGCCTGATGATCTCCGTGAGCTGCGTGCGTTCTCCGGTGTTTTACGGTCTGGCGCAGATGGTCAGCTTTGAAGGGCTGCGTCCGCTGGCAGCGGAAGAAGCACGCGATGCGTTCGATCGCGGCGAAGATATTGTGCTTTCCCCGGCCAATGACTTCCCGACGCAGGTGGGCGACGCCTCCGGTAATCCGCAGCTTTCGGTAGGTTGTGTGCATAACGATTACGGTATGCCGGAGCAGATCCAGTTCTGGTCGGTAGCCGATAACGTCCGTTTTGGCGGCGCGCTGATGGCGGTGAAAATCGCCGAGAAGCTGGTGCAGGAGTACATGTACTAATGTCCGACGCGCAGGCAAAGCCCGTCAGCAAGATTGCGCTCGGCATTGAGTACGACGGCAGTAAATATTACGGCTGGCAGCGGCAGAATGAAGTGCGCAGCGTGCAGGAAAAGCTCGAAACTGCGCTTTCAAAAGTGGCGGATGAGCCGATCACGGTGTTTTGCGCCGGGCGAACCGACGCTGGCGTTCACGGCACCGGGCAAGTGGTGCATTTTGAAACCCACGTGCAGCGCAAAGATGCCGCCTGGACGCTGGGTGTAAATGCGAATTTACCTGGTGACATCGCGGTTCGCTGGGTGAAAAATGTGCCCGATGATTTTCATGCACGCTTTAGCGCCACGGCTCGCCGTTACCGCTACGTCATCTACAATCATCGTTTGCGTCCGGCGGTGCTCGGACGCGGTGTGACTCACTATTATCATCCTCTGGATGCCGAACGGATGCATCGTGCGGCCCAGGCGCTGATTGGTGAAAATGACTTTACCTCGTTTCGGGCGGTACAGTGCCAGTCGCGCACGCCGTGGCGAAACGTGATGCACATTAACGTGGCGCGTTACGGTGCATATGTGGTGGTCGATATCAAAGCCAATGCCTTTGTACATCATATGGTCAGGAATATTGTCGGCAGCCTGATGGAAGTAGGTGCCAACAACCAGCCGGAGAGCTGGATAGCAGAACTGCTGGCGGCGAAGGACAGAACGCTTGCGGCAGCCACGGCGAAAGCGGAAGGCCTGTATCTGGTAGCGGTGGATTATCCCGACCGCTTCGATCTGCCACGCCCGCCAATGGGTCCGCTGTTTTTAGCGGACTAAATGCATTCAGACGAAGGCGTAAGACATGGATCTCATTTATTTTCTTATTGATTTTATTTTACACATTGATGTGCACCTGGCGGAGCTGGTCGCGGAATATGGCGTCTGGGTGTATGCCATCCTGTTCCTGATCCTGTTCTGCGAAACCGGACTGGTGGTGACACCGTTCTTGCCGGGTGATTCACTGTTATTTGTTGCAGGCGCGCTGTCAGCCCTGCCGACTAACGATCTGAACGTGCACCTGATGGTGGCGCTGATGATCGTGGCGGCTATTGTTGGCGACGCGGTGAACTACACTATCGGACGTTTGTTCGGTGAGAAGTTGTTCAGCAATCCGAACTCGAAAATCTTCCGCCGCAGCTATCTGGATAAAACCCATGCGTTTTACGATAAGCACGGCGGTAAGACGATTATCCTGGCGCGATTTGTGCCGATCGTCAGAACTTTCGCGCCATTTGTGGCGGGAATGGGGCATATGTCGTATCGTCATTTTGCGGCATATAACGTCATCGGCGCGCTGTTATGGGTGTTACTCTTCACCTATGCCGGCTATTTGTTCGGTGATCTGCCCGTTGTGCAGGAGAACCTGAAATTGCTGATCGTGGCAATTATCGTGCTCTCGATCCTGCCAGGCGTAATCGAAATTATTCGTCACCGACGCGCAGCAGCCCGACAGACAAAATAAGAACCCTACAGCGGTTCGACCACTTTTTTGTCCCAAGTTGCCGAGTGTTATGTTTTAATGTGCCCCATTTATGGGCTACCAGGTTCATGCATAAAGGTCATCAATGAGCTGGATTGAACGAATTAAAAGCAATATTACCCCCACCCGCAAGGCAAGCATTCCTGAGGGAGTGTGGACCAAATGTGACAGCTGCGGTCAGGTGCTTTACCGTGCCGAACTGGAGCGTAACCTTGAGGTCTGCCCGAAATGCGATCACCACATGCGAATGTCAGCGCGTAACCGCCTGCACAGCCTGTTGGATGAAGGATCGATGGTGGAGCTGGGTAGCGAACTTGAGCCGAAAGATGTGCTGAAGTTCCGTGATTCCAAAAAGTACAAAGACCGTCTGGCTTCTGCCCAGAAAGAAACCGGTGAGAAAGACGCGCTGGTGGTGATGAAAGGCACATTGCACGATATGCCGGTTGTCGCCGTGGCGTTTGAATTCGCCTTTATGGGCGGTTCCATGGGTTCTGTGGTTGGTGCTCGCTTTGTTCGCGCGGTTGAACAGGCGCTGGAAGACAATTGCCCGCTGATCTGTTTCTCCGCTTCCGGTGGCGCACGTATGCAGGAAGCGCTGATGTCACTGATGCAGATGGCGAAAACCTCTGCGGCGCTGGCGAAGATGCAGGAACGCGGTCTGCCGTATATCTCCGTGCTGACCGACCCGACCATGGGCGGCGTCTCCGCGAGCTTCGCGATGCTGGGCGATCTGAACATCGCTGAACCGAAAGCGCTGATCGGCTTTGCTGGTCCTCGCGTCATCGAGCAGACCGTGCGCGAAAAACTGCCGCCGGGCTTCCAGCGCAGTGAGTTCTTGATCGAAAAAGGCGCTATCGACATGATCGTGCGTCGTCCGGAACTGCGCCTTAAGCTGGCGAGCATTCTGGCGAAGCTGATGAATCTGCCGTCGCCAAACCCGGATGCACCGCGTGAAAGCATCGTGGTTCCGCCGGTACCCGATCAGGAAAGCGAAGCCTGATAAAATCGAAGGGCAGAGCGAAGGTGCTCTGCCTTTTTACTTTTTCAACTGCATTCAAGCCGGGCATCATGGAAACGAAAAGCATTCCTCAAGCCACGTCGCCCCTGGCCACGTGGCTTTCTTATCTGGAAAACCTGCACAGCAAAACCATTGATATGGGCCTTGCGCGCGTCCAGACCGTAGCGGCCACGCTCGACGTTCTCAAACCTGCGCCTTTTGTCTTTACCGTCGCCGGGACTAACGGCAAGGGTACGACCTGCCGTACGCTGGAGTCCGTGTTGCTGGCTGCCGGGCTGCGGGTGGGCGTTTACAGCTCACCGCATTTAGTGCGTTACACCGAGCGTGTGCGTGTGCAGGGGAAAGAGCTGGCAGAAAGCGATCACACCCGCTCCTTTGCCGCCATCGAAGCCGCGCGTGGCGATACCTCGTTAACCTATTTCGAATACGGTACGCTCTCCGCGCTGTGGCTGTTCAAAGAAGCCGGGCTGGATGTGGTGATCCTTGAAGTCGGCCTCGGCGGTCGCCTTGATGCCACCAATATTGTCGATGCGGATGTCGCCGTGGTGACCAGCATTGCGCTGGATCATACCGACTGGCTGGGACCGGACCGCGAGAGTATTGGCCGTGAAAAAGCCGGGGTCTTCCGCGCAGGCAAACCGGCGGTGGTCGGCGAGCCGGACATGCCGCAAAGCATTGCGGATGTCGCGTGTGAGAAGGGCGCGCAACTGCTGCGCCGCGATGTGGACTGGCAGTATGAGGTAACAGGCGCGCACTGGCGTTTTCGTGATGCCCGCGGCGAGCTGACCGGGCTGCCGTTACCGCAGGTGCCGCAGCCGAACGCGGCAACCGCGCTGGCCGCCCTGCGCGCCAGCGGGCTTAATATCAGTGAACAGGCGATCCGCGATGGGATCGCGACGGCGATTTTACCGGGTCGTTTCCAGACAGTGAGCCAGTCGCCACGCGTTATTCTGGATGTGGCGCATAATCCCCATGCGGCGGCTTATCTGGCCGGACGGCTGGCGGTGCTGCCGAAAAGCGGACGTGTGCTGGCGGTGGTCGGTATGCTGCACGATAAAGATATTGCCGGAACGCTCGCCTGTCTGGAGAGCCAGGTCGATAGCTGGTATTGTGCCCCTCTGGAAGGGCCGCGGGGCGCAACGGCAGAACAGCTGCTGACGCACCTTAACGGCGGCAGTGCCTTTGACACCGTCGAACAGGCGTGGCGGGCGGCAATGGCAGATGCCAGACCAGAAGATACCGTGCTGGTGTGTGGATCCTTCCACACCGTTGCACATGTCATGGAAGCGATGGACGCGGGGAGAACCGGTGGCGAGTAAGTTTCAGAACCGTTTAATGGGTACCATTGTGCTGGTGGCGCTGGGCGTGATTGTGCTGCCTGGGCTGCTGGACGGGCAAAAAAAACATTATCAGGATGAGTTTGCGGCGATCCCCTTAGTGCCAAAACCGGGCGATCGCGACGAACCGGATATGCTGCCGGCGGCCACGCAGGCGCTACCAGCGCAGCCGCCGGAAGGCGCGGCGGAAGAAGTTCGCGCCGGCAATGCAGCGGCACCGTCGCTGGATGCCTCACGTCTGGCGGCGAATAATCCCGAAATTGACGATGTTCCGCAGCCGGTCGTGGCAGCGAAACCTAAGCCGGTGGAAAAACCGAAACCGCAGACGCGTGATATTGCTCAGCAACAGGCAGCGACGACGCCGCCGCCCAAACAGGCCGAAGAAGAGAAGCCTGCGCCAACGGGTAAAGCGTATGTCGTGCAGCTGGGCGCGCTGAAGAATGCCGATAAAGTGAATGAAGTGACCGCTAAGCTGCGCGGCGCAGGTTATCGGGTCTTCACCATTCCTGGCACGCCGGTGCAGGGTAAAATTACCCGCATCCTGGTAGGGCCGGACGCGTCTAAAGATAAGCTTAAGGGCTCGCTTGGTGAGCTTAAGCAGATCTCCGGCTTAAGCGGCGTGGTGATGGGATATACCCCGAACTGATTTTCCCCTCACCCTAACCCTCTCCCGGGGGGAGAGGGAACCGATCGCGGACTTCCTTCCCCCTCGCCCCGGGGGTGAGAGGGAACGATCGCAGACTTCCTTCCCCCTCTCCCTGGGGAGAGGGCCGGGGTGAGGGGGGAGAAAAATGCACAAAAACCCCGCCCGCAGAGGCCTGGCTTGTGCTGGCGTTGAAGATTTTTTCAGCGCCATTTTTATTTACGCGCGGGAAGGAAATCCCTACGCAAACGTTTTCTTTTTCTGTTAGAATTCGCCCCGAACTGGACGACAGGGCGATTAATCGTGGGACACATATGGTCTGGATTGATTACGCCATCATCGCGGTAATTGGTTTTTCCTGTCTGGTTAGCCTTATCCGTGGCTTTGTTCGTGAAGCGTTATCGCTGGTGACATGGGGTTGTGCTTTCTTTGTCGCCAGTCATTACTACACTTACCTGTCAGTCTGGTTCACGGGCTTTGAAGACGAACTGGTTCGAAATGGGATTGCTATCGCGGTGCTGTTTATCGCGACGCTTATCGTCGGCGCTATTGTTAACTACGTTATCAGTACGCTTGTCGAGAAAACCGGCCTGTCGGGTACTGACCGGGTATTGGGGATTTGCTTCGGTGCGCTGCGCGGTGCGCTGATTGTCGCCGCCATTCTGTTCTTTCTCGATACCTTTACCGGCTTTTCCAAAAGCGAAGACTGGCAAAAGTCGCAGCTGATCCCGCAGTTTAGTTTTATCATCAGGTGGTTCTTTGACTATCTGCAAAGCTCGTCAAGTTTCTTGCCCAGGGCGTAAGTCCTGAGATGTGGCTTAACGAGGAATATACGTATGTGCGGTATTGTCGGTATCGCCGGTTTCATGCCGGTTAACCAGTCGATTTATGATGCATTGTCGGTGTTGCAACACCGTGGTCAGGACGCCGCAGGCATTATCACCATTGATGAGCTTAACTGCTTCCGTTTGCGTAAAGCCAACGGCATGGTGAACGATGTATTTGAAGCCCGCCATATGCAGCGCCTGCAGGGAAACATGGGTATTGGCCATGTGCGTTACCCAACTGCGGGCAGCTCCAGCGCTTCAGAAGCGCAGCCTTTTTACGTTAACTCGCCGTACGGTATCACGCTTGCCCATAACGGCAACCTGACCAACGCCCACGAGTTGCGTAAGCGTCTGTTCGAAGAAAAACGCCGTCACATTAACACCACCTCCGATTCTGAAATCCTGCTCAATATTTTTGCCAGCGAGCTGGATAACTTCCGCCACTACCCGTTAGAAGCGGATAATATTTTTGCCGCCGTTGCCGCCACCAACCGTCAGATCCGCGGGGCCTATGCCTGCGTGGCGATGATCATCGGTCACGGTATGGTTGCCTTCCGCGATCCCAACGGTATTCGTCCGCTGGTGCTCGGTAAACGCGATCTCGCTGATGGCCGCACCGAATATATGGTGGCCTCTGAGAGCGTGGCCCTGGATACGCTGGGCTTCGAATTCCTGCGCGACGTGGCACCTGGCGAAGCGGTGTACATCACCGAAAAAGGCCAGCTGTATACCCGTCAGTGTGCGGAAAACCCGGTCAGCAATCCGTGCCTGTTTGAGTACGTCTATTTCTCCCGTCCGGATTCCTTTATCGATAAGATTTCCGTATACAGCGCACGCGTGAATATGGGTAAAAAGCTGGGCGAGAAAATTGCCCGCGAGTGGGAAGATCTGGATATTGACGTGGTCATCCCGATCCCGGAAACCTCCTGCGATATCGCACTGGAAATCGCCCGTATTCTGGATAAACCGTACCGCCAGGGCTTCGTGAAAAACCGTTACGTTGGCCGTACCTTTATCATGCCGGGTCAGCAACTGCGTCGTAAGTCCGTGCGCCGTAAGCTGAACGCCAACCGTGCGGAATTCCGTGACAAGAACGTCCTGCTGGTGGATGACTCCATCGTGCGTGGCACCACCTCTGAGCAAATCATCGAGATGGCCCGTGAAGCCGGGGCGAAAAAGGTGTACCTCGCCTCCGCCGCGCCGGAAATTCGCTTCCCGAACGTTTACGGCATCGATATGCCGACTGCCAACGAGCTGATTGCTCATGGTCGCGAAGTGGATGAAATCCGCCAGATCATCGGTGCTGACGGCCTGATTTTCCAGGATCTCACCGATCTGATCGACGCGGTGCGTGCTGAGAACCCGGATATTCAGCAGTTTGAATGCTCGGTGTTTAACGGCATCTACGTTACCAAAGACGTGGACCAGCAGTATCTGGACTATCTCGACGCGGTGCGTAACGACGATACCAAAGCGCTGCTGCGTCAGAACGAAGTGGAAAGCTTAGAGATGCATAACGAGGGGTAACGCCCTCACCCCGGCCCTCTCCCTCAGGGAGAGGGCGGTTGCAACTCCCGCCAAAATCCTGCAAAGTCCTCAGCAAATTAGCGAAAGGGCGATGGACATGAAACGACTCATAGTAGGGATCTCCGGGGCCAGCGGCGCCATTTACGGCGTGCGCTTATTACAGGTTCTGCGTGATGTTGCCGGGGTGGAAACCCATCTGGTGATGAGTAACGCCGCCCGCCAGACCCTGGCGCTGGAAACCGATCTCTCCCTTAAAGATGTGCAGGCGCTGGCGGATGTGGTCCATGACTCCCGCGATATAGCCGCTACCATTTCCTCTGGCTCGTTTAAAACCGCAGGCATGGTCATTCTGCCGTGCTCGGTGAAAACCCTCTCCGGCATCGTACACAGTTATACCGACAGCCTGGTCACCCGCGCCGCTGACGTGGTGCTGAAAGAGCGCCGTCCGCTGGTGCTTTGTGTGCGTGAAACGCCGCTACACCTCGGGCATCTGCGCATCATGACGCAGGCCGCCGAAATGGGCGCGGTGATCATGCCGCCGGTGCCAGCTTTTTATCACCGTCCGCAGACGCTGGATGATGTGATTAACCAGACGGTGAATCGCGTGCTGGATCAGTTTGATATTGAACTGCCCGCCGATCTGTTCATCCGCTGGCAGGGCGGGAATGCCTCAAAGTAGTGCGCTGCCCCGTTAAGGGGCAATTCTGCAAGCGCGATCATATCCTCAACATTTAATCCCCGTTTTCGGTTTGTAACACGCGAGTGTGTCCGGCAGACCTGCTATCTTTCACTGTGACGTCAATATTGCAACCTTTTGTTAACATACTCAACGCGCTAAATCGCAGCGGCAGCAAACTGGCATAAGACATGCAAGCATTGACGGGTAGCAAACACACAACACAACGCAATACATAATAAAATCAGAAAACTTGAGGGGAATGTATGAAGAAGACGGTTGTTGCTCTGTCTTTACTGCTGGGACTGTCCGGCATCGCCAGCGTCAACGCTGCACTGCCGCAGACCGTGCGCATTGGTACGGATGCCACCTACGCGCCATTCTCATCCAAGGATGCGAAAGGGGATTTTGTCGGTTTTGATATCGATCTCGGCAACGCGATGTGCTCCCGCATCAAAGTGAAATGCACCTGGGTTGGCAGCGATTTTGATGCGCTGATCCCATCCCTTAAAGCGAAGAAAATCGATGCGATTATCTCTTCGCTGTCGATCACCGAAAAACGCCTGCAGGAGATCGCTTTCTCCCAGCCGCTGTACGCCGCTAATGCCCGTCTGATCGCGGTGAAAGGCTCGCCGATCCAGCCGACTCCCGAATCGCTGAAAGGTAAACATGTAGGCGTGCTGCAAGGCTCCACGCAGGAAGCCTATGCTAACGACAACTGGCGCAGCAAAGGCGTCGACGTTGTGTCATACCAGAACCAGGATCTGATCTACTCCGATCTGACAGCGGGCCGTATTGATGCCGCTTTCCAGGATGAAGTCGCCGCCAGCGAAGGCTTCCTCAAGCAGCCCGCAGGCAAAACCTTTGATTTCGCTGGCGCATCAGTGAAAGACAAAAAATACTTTGGTGACGGCACCGGTATTGGTCTGCGCAAAGACGATGCCGAGCTGAAAGCCGCTTTCGATAAAGCCTTCGATGAGATCCGCAAAGACGGCACCTACGACAAGCTGGCGAAGAAATACTTCAACTTTAACGTCTACGGTGACTAAGTCTTGATGCGCCGTGGTGCATAACTTTCATGAATGCCTCAGCGTGGTGCAACACGCGCACTGTACTGGGGCATTCATGCATAGTTAAGCAAAAGAGATGCAAAAAAAAGCGTGACCTGTGACAGAATATTTTGCCTTGCCGGGGCGAACAGTGGCACGATACCAGCGTTCTTCATTTTATAAATCCCGTAGAAAAGACAGGCTGTTGAGGATAAATATGAAAAAACTGGTGTTATCTCTTTCTCTGGTGTTCGCTGTTTCGAGTATCTCTGGCGCATTCGCTGCACTTCCGCAAAAACTCCGTATCGGTACCGATCCGACTTACGCACCTTTTGAATCAAAAAATGCACAAGGTGAATTGGTTGGATTCGACATCGATCTGGCAAAAGAACTCTGTAAACGTATTAATACGCAATGTACCTTCATTGAGAACCCGCTTGATGCGCTGATCCCGTCGCTGAAAGCGAAGAAAATCGACGCCATTATGTCGTCGCTGTCGATCACCGAAAAACGTCAGCAGGAAATTGCTTTCACCGACAAGCTCTATGCAGCGGATTCCCGTCTGGTGGTGGCAAAAAATTCTGACATCGTGCCGGATCTGGCGACGCTTACGGGTAAACGTGTTGGTGTATTGCAGGGCACGACTCAGGAAACTTACGGTAACGTGCACTGGGCGCCGAAAGGCGTGGAAATTGTCTCCTATCAGGGGCAGGACAATATCTATGCTGACCTGACCGCAGGTCGTATTGACGCCGCGTTCCAGGATGAAGTTGCTGCCAGCGAAGGTTTCCTGAAAACGAAGGTTGGGGCAGATTACAAATTCGGCGGCCCGTCAGTAAAAGATGAAAAACTGTTTGGCGTCGGCACCGGTATGGGCGTGCGCAAAGATGACACTGAACTGCGTGAGGCGCTGAACAAGGCGTTCGCCGAGATGCGCGCTGACGGCGCCTACGAAAAACTGGCGAAGAAGTATTTTGATTTTGATGTTTACGGTGGCTGATCGCTATCAGGGTACATAAAGCCCATAGATTGTTGACCGATAATTGAGTGCCGGATGGTGACGCTAAAGCGTCTTATCCGGCCTACGAGGTGGCAAAAGTTGTAGGCCGGATAAGGCGAAGCCGCCATCCGGCAAAAAAGGTCAACACCCTCAAAAGAGGCTTATTACTCACTACACAGGGCAGATTGCATGCTGTACGGTTTTTCTCAGGTAATTTTACACGGCGCTCTTGTCACCCTGGAGCTGGCGCTCAGCTCGGTGGTGCTGGCAGTGGCGATTGGTCTGGCAGGGGCCGGGGGCAAGCTTTCCGGCAACCGCCTGCTGCGCATCCTTTTCGAAGGCTATACCACGCTTATTCGTGGCGTGCCGGATCTCGTACTGATGCTGCTGATCTTCTACGGTCTGCAAATTGCCATCAACAGCGTGACTGAAGCGATTGGCATGGGGCAGATCGATATCGATCCGATGGTGGCGGGTATCATCACCCTCGGCTTTATCTACGGCGCTTATTTTACCGAAACCTTCCGTGGCGCTTTTATGGCGGTGCCGAGAGGGCATATCGAGGCGGCCACCGCGTTCGGCTTTACCGGATCGCAAATCTTTCGCCGCATTCTCTTCCCGGCGATGATGCGCTACGCGCTGCCCGGCATCGGTAACAACTGGCAGGTTATTTTGAAAGCCACCGCGCTGGTGTCGCTGCTCGGGCTGGAAGACGTGGTGAAAGCCACGCAGCTGGCCGGTAAAAGCACCTGGGAGCCGTTCTATTTCGCGGTAGTGTGTGGGCTAATTTATCTGGTGTTTACCACCGTCTCCAATGGTGTGCTGCTTCTGCTCGAACGTCGCTACTCCGTGGGTGTGAAGAGGGCTGACCTGTGATCGAGATTATTCAGGAGTACTGGCAATCCCTGTTGTGGACGGACGGCTATCGCTTAACGGGTGTCGCGATCACGCTGTGGCTGTTGATCTCGTCCGTCGTGATGGGCGGCATTCTGGCGCTGTTTCTGGCTATCGGGCGCGTCTCCAGCAACAAATTTGTCTGCTTCCCGATCTGGCTGTTCACCTATATTTTCCGCGGCACACCGCTGTATGTGCAGCTGCTGGTGTTCTATTCCGGGATGTACACGCTGGAAGTGGTGAAGGGAACGGAGCTGCTGAACGCCTTTTTCCGCAGTGGTCTGAACTGTACGGTGCTGGCGCTGACGCTGAACACCTGCGCCTACACCACCGAGATTTTCGCCGGGGCGATCCGCTCGGTGCCGCACGGGGAAATTGAAGCGGCGCGGGCATACGGTTTTTCCTCGGTAAAAATGTATCGCTGCATCATTCTGCCGTCGGCGCTGCGTATTGCGCTGCCCGCCTACAGCAATGAAGTGATCCTGATGCTGCACTCCACCGCGCTGGCTTTTACCGCCACCGTGCCTGATCTGCTGAAGATTGCCCGTGACATTAACTCGGCGACCTACCAGCCCTTTACCGCCTTTGGGCTGGCGGCGGTGCTGTATCTGATTATTTCTTATGTGCTGATCAGTCTGTTCCGCAAGGCGGAAAAACGCTGGTTGCAGCATGTGAAACCTTCTTCGACGCACTGAGAATACGATGTCTGAGAACAAACTAAACGTTACCGATTTACACAAACACTACGGCGAACACGAAGTGCTGAAAGGCGTCTCGTTGAAGGCGAATGCGGGCGATGTGATCACCATTATCGGCTCCTCCGGCTCCGGTAAAAGTACCTTTTTGCGCTGCATTAACTTCCTCGAAAAACCGAGTGAAGGGACGATCGTGGTCAGCGGTCAGAACATCACGCTGGTGCGGGATAAAGACGGTCAGCTTAAAGTGGCCGATAAAAATCAGCTGCGCCTGCTGCGTACCCGTCTGACCATGGTGTTCCAGCACTTCAACCTGTGGAGCCACATGACGGTGCTGGAAAACGTCATGGAAGCGCCGATTCAGGTGCTGGGCCTCAGCAAGCAGGAATCCCGCGAGCGGGCAGTGAAATATCTGGCGAAAGTCGGCATCGACGAGCGCGCTCAGGGGAAATACCCGGTGCATCTGTCCGGCGGTCAGCAGCAGCGTGTTTCCATCGCCCGCGCGCTGGCGATGGAGCCGGAAGTGTTACTGTTTGATGAGCCAACTTCGGCGCTGGATCCGGAGCTGGTGGGCGAAGTGCTGCGCATCATGCAGCAACTGGCGGAAGAGGGCAAAACCATGGTCGTGGTCACCCACGAAATGGGCTTTGCCCGCCACGTATCTTCCCACGTGATTTTCCTGCATCAGGGGAAAATTGAAGAAGAGGGCACGCCTGCCGAGCTGTTCGACAATCCGAAAAGCCCGCGTTTGCAGCAGTTCCTTAAGGGATCGCTGAAGTAATCCTGGCCCCTCATCCTGTGGGTGAGGGGCTTATTTAAAATCCGCCCGCTCAAGACGATACACGCAGTCGTCATGAAACACGCCGTTCACCCGATACACCTTAGGCAGCACATCCGTCTGCACAAACCCCAGCTTTTCCAGCACCCGCTGCGATGCGCGGTTTTCCGCCAGCACATACGCATTCAACGCCGTCACGCCGGTCTGCGCAAAGGCATACTCACACAGCGCCCGTAACGCTTCGCTGGCGATGCCCTGACCCTGCGCGTCGCTTACCACGCTGTAGCCGACATCCGCCTCCAGCGGATTTTGCGAGCTGATACGCAGCCCGAGATCGCCGAGCGGCGTTTCATCGTTATGGCGGCGGATCACAAAGGCGCCGGAGTTATTCAGCCGGGTGAAAAACACACGGCGCACGTCTTCCTCGGCGGCAATATCCGCCATGTAGCGCATATTATCGGGATCCTGACGCAGACGTAAAAAGAACGGCCAGTCGCTTTCCTGAAAGGTGGAAAGCGTCAGCCGCGGGGTGGTGAGGGTGACCATAATCGGCGTCATTATTTAGCGCACCACGTCTGCCAGCGCGTCTTCCAGCTCAAACCAGCGGAAGCCGAAACCGGACTCTTCGAGGCGTTTAGGTAGCGCCCGCTGGCCGCCCAGCACCAGCACTGCGGCTTCGCCCATCAGCAGGCGAATGGCGAAGGCCGGAGTGCGCACCAGCGTCGGGCGATGCAACACGTGCCCCAGCGCGTGAGCGAACTGTTCATTGTGCACCGGATAAGGTGAAACCATATTGAACGGGCCGCGCAGATCGTTATCCAGCAGCCACAGAATGCCGTTGACCATATCGTCGATATGGATCCACGCGAGGTACTGCCGCCCGTTGCCAATTGGACCGCCAAGACCGGCACGAAACACCGGCAGCAGTTTTCCGAGGATGCCGCCTTTGGGCGCGAACACTACGCCGGTGCGCAGCAGGCAGACGCGGGTGGTCTCGCTCTGCGCGCCGCAGGCGATCTGCTCCCAGCGGGCGCAGAGCTTATGGGTAAATTCATTGTGCGGCGGTTCGTCCTCCGTCACCACGACTTCCCCTAGATCACCGTAATAGCCGGTCGCCGAACCGGAAATCAGCACCGCGGGCGGCGTCTCGCTGGCGTTAATCAGGTCAACGAGTTTTTGGGTGATCGTCCAGCGGCTGTTGCACAGGCGCTGTTTTTGCGTCTCGCTCCAGCGCTTATCGGCGATGGGTTCACCCGCCAGATTGATCACCGCGTCGATATCGTTCAGATTGGTGCGATCGTGCAGCCCTTTCCACAGCGTCACGCGGGCGTCGACCTGCCCCTGCGCCTTGTGGGGGTTGCGGGTTACCACGGTCACGCTGTGCCCCAGTTCAAGCAAACGGGGAATAAGATGGCGACCAATAAGACCCGTGCCGCCGGTAATCAGAACCCTCATACAACCTCCTGGTGACGCTCAGCGCTGCCAGCTCATGGTCATCGACACCGAGTCGGCGTAGCGCAGGGCGTGAAGTTTATCGATTTCTGCTTCAGCATAGGTCACCCAGTGATGTTCCCGCGCGATATCGAGCACGTCCTGGGTTAATTTTTCCAGCAAGAAGAAGCGATTATTCTCCACGTGCTGAATGATGCGTTTGGTGATGGTCCGGTAATTCAGCGCATCGTTGATGTCTTCGCTGGCGCGCGCTTTCTCCGCCGGATAGTGGATCTCCACGTTGATCACGATGTCCTGTCGGTTCGCGATCTCTTCGTCTTTGATGCCGATAAATGTCCTCAGGCGCAGGTTTTTTATACGAATGACAGCATCAGGTTGCGGCATGGAACAACTCCTCCTTGTAGTGAATCGCTCCATCATACACGAGGTTTATTGCCGCTCGCAGTGGCCCTATAGCAGCTGCGCTTTTTGCATGGCCCGTTGCGTAGCCGGACGATTGTGAATGCGTTCAAACCAGTTATTCACCGCCGGATAAGTCTGTAAATCAATGCGCTGGCGTTCATGGCTGTTGACCCACGGCCAGGCGGCGAGATCCGCAATGCTGTAATGTTCGCCGCCAAGCCAGGGCACCGTCTCCAGACGTTTATTGAGCACGTTATACAGCCGCTGGGTTTCCACCTGATAGCGCTCAATAGCGTAAGGTTCGGGTTTGGGGGCGAAGTGGTTGAAATGATGATTCTGCCCGAGCATCGGACCGAGGCCGCCTACCTGCCAGAACAGCCATTGCAGCGTGCGATGCCGCTCGCGCAGCTCACCGCTTAACAGCAGGCCGGTTTTCTCCGCCAGATAAAGCAGGATCTCGCCGGATTCGAACAGGCTTAGCGGCGGCCCGCCATCCGCCGGGGTGTGATCGACAATGGCGGGGATTTTATTATTCGGCGATATTTCCAGAAACTCGGCGCGGAACTGATCGCCTTTGCCGATATTTACCGGGATCAAACGATAATCAAGTTCCGCCTCTTCCAGAAACAAGGTGATTTTGTGGCCGTTCGGCGTCGGGGCGTAATAGAGATCGATCATGTCAACTCCTGTCGTTGCAGTCGCGTCGCAGAATGGAGTATAGGCATAACCCCGGCGCGATGAGTTTTCATGAGTGACAGACGTGCCGTAAAGCACTATTTTGAAGGTAAATTCCCTGGTGCGTGAGGTTGTTATGAGCGATGCGGCAATAACGTTATGGTCTGATGCAAACTACTTTTCTCCTTATGTCATGTCGGTCTATGTCGCCCTGCATGAAAAAGGACTGCCTTTTACCCTCAAGACGGTGGATCTGGCTGGCGGCGAAAATAACCGTCCAGGCTGGCAGGGCTATACGCTGACCCGTCGCGTGCCGGTGCTGGAAATTGACGGTTTCGAGCTCAGCGAATCCTCTGCCATTACCGAATATCTCGACGAGAAGTTCGCCCCGCCGGAATGGGAGCGGATCTATCCTCATGACATGCAAAAACGCGCCCGCGCGCGACAAATTCAGGCGTGGCTACGCAGTGACCTGATGCCGATCCGCGAAGAGCGTTCCACCGACGTGGTATTTGCTGGCGTGAAAAAAGCGCCGCTCAGCACTGCCGGTCTGGCAAGCGCGCAAAAACTCTTCGATACTGCAAGCCTGCTGCTCGCGCACGGTAAGCCCAATCTGTTTGGTGAATGGTGCATTGCCGATGCGGATCTGGCGCTGATGCTCAACCGTCTGGTACTGAACGGCGACGCCGTGCCGGAGGCGCTTGTGGAATACGCGACATTCCAGTGGCAGCGTTCCTCCGTCCAGCGTTATGTCGCACTTTCTGCGCAGCGTTCAGACTGATCGACGGTCAGAGATCCGCTATCATTAGACGGGATTTTTACCACGAGGTTTGCGCAATGAAGCTGATGTTTGCTTCAGACATTCATGGATCGTTACCAGCCACCGAACGCGTGTTAACGCTGTTCGCCGAAAGCGGCGCGCAGTGGCTGGTGCTGCTGGGGGATCTGCTGAACCACGGGCCGCGTAACGCGTTGCCGGAAGGCTATGCGCCAGCGCAGGTGGCCGAGCGGCTTAACGAGCAGGCGGCGCGTATTATTGCGGTGCGCGGCAACTGCGACAGCGAAGTGGATCAGATGCTGCTTAATTTTCCTATTACCGCACCCTGGCAACAGGTGTTGCTGGAGGATCGGCGGCTGTTTCTGACCCACGGGCATCTGTTTGGCCCTGATCATCTGCCGCCGCTGGGGGCGGGAGATGTGCTGGTTTATGGACATACGCATTTGCCGGTAGCGGAACGACGGGGCGAGGTGATTCATTTCAATCCCGGCTCGGTCAGCATTCCCAAAGGCGGACATGTCGCCAGCTACGGCATACTGGATGAAAACGTTTTGCGTGTAATCGCACTGAATGATCAACGCGTTATTGCACAGGTCACGATTAATCCGTAATTTACCCGACAACCAAAAACGCGTCATAAGAGCGCTTAGAGAGAAGGTTTCCTGATGGTGGAACAACGTCATTTTACAGGCACGGAATGGGTAGATATTGTCAACGAAGACAATGAGGTGATAGCGCAAGCCAGCCGCGAACAGATGCGCGCGCAGTGTCTGCGTCATCGCGCGACCTATATCGTTGTGCATGATGGCATGGGTAAAATTCTGGTGCAGCGCCGCACCGAGACCAAAGACTTTATGCCAGGGATGCTGGATGCCACCGCTGGTGGCGTGGTGCAGGCGGATGAAGTGTTACTCGATTCCGCGCGCCGGGAAGCCGAAGAGGAATTAGGCATTGCGGGCGTTCCGCTTGCCGAACACGGGCAGTTCTATTTCGAAGATGAACATTGCCGCGTCTGGGGCGCACTGTTCAGCTGCGTATCCCACGGCCCGTTCGCGTTACAGGAAGAGGAAGTCAGCGAAGTGTGCTGGATGACGCCGGAAGAGATCACCGCCCGCTGCGATGAATTCACCCCGGACTCGCTGAAAGCGCTGGCACTGTGGATGACCCGCAATGCCAACAACGATCAGCCAAAGCTTGAAACCGCGCAGTAACCTCAGCAACTCTCCCGCAGACACAGCGTCGAGGCAATTGGCGCGCGTGTCGTCCAGTCATCATCATTCAGTCGCGCCAGCAGGGCGCGACCTGCTTCAATACCAATCTGGCGATGCGGCACGGCAATGGTGGTCAGCGGTGGCTGGCAGACCCGGCTGACATCGCTGTCCCCAAAGCCGACAATCGCCAGATCGTCCGGTACTTTGATCCGCCGACGCTGACACTCATAGAGCGCGCCACACGCCAGTTCATCTGACACGCACACCAGCGCATCCAGCTCCGGCCACGCCAGTAAAAATTCCGGCAGCTGCGCCGCACCGGTAGAAAAGGTGGGCGGCGCGGCGGCGTTAATTACCCGGTTCGGCGACATATGGTGGCGCAACATGGCTTTATACCAGCCCTGCAAATGCTGCTGGAAAATCCACTGTTCCTGATTGGCGCACAGCAGGCCGATATTCTGATAGCCGCGCTGGATAAGCGTCTGCGTTAATTCCTGCATGGCGGCGACGTTATCAATACCGATATTCATATCGATGGGATCGGTCCGCGTCGCGCCGATTTCCATCACCGGAATACTGGCGTTGGTCAGCCAGTGGCGCACGGTTTCGCTGTGCTCGACGCTCAGCAAAATGGCGGCGGCCAGGTTCGAGGCCAGCAGCGTTTCCAGCAGCTTTTCTTCCTGCTCCAGCCGGTGCTGCGACTCCGCCAGCATGATCTGATACCCCGCCGGTTGCAGCACCTGCTGGAGTCCGGCAAACATTTCCGAGCAGCCGGACTCCGCCAGATTTGGTACCACCATTGCAATCGTCCACGACGACGCGGAGGCAAGGGCGCTGGCGGCCAGATTGGGCAGATAACCCAGCTCCCGTACCGCCGCTTCAATTTTTTCACGTAGTTTGTCGGAAACCTGTTCAGGCGTGCGCAGCGCCCTGGAAACCGTCATCGTGCCGACGCCCGCCAGTTGTGCAACGTCTGCCAGCGTCACCTTTCCGGTATTGCGCCGTTTTCGGGTAATAGACATTCTCGTTCCTGCGTAAAGACGATGATCTCAGTGGCTTTTTTCGATTTATTTATTCGTAGCAAGGCAAGTATACGCCGGATAAGCACATTATTACCGGGATACAGGACAATGATTGTGATCTGATAGCGCTATCACAATTTCGCACAGTGCTCTTTGATAGCGCTATCTTTGTGATTTGTATCACGGTCAGTTCGCGGATCCTTGCATAAAGTTTGTCCATCTTTTGCCACCAAAGAGGGGAACAGCGTGCTGGAGACATGGCTTAACGGGCCCACGATTCAATGCCGCGAGCAGGTTGATGACTGGCAGCAGGCGCTGGCGATCTGCGCCCAACCGTTGCTGGATGCAGGTGTGATCACGCCGGATTATGTACCGGCGATTATTCGCCAGCAGCACACACTGGGCGCGTATTACGTGCTGGCACCGGGACTGGCGATGCCCCATGCCAGGCCAGAAGAGGGGGCGAAGGCGCACGGCTTATCGCTGCTGAAATTACAGCGCGGCGTGACGTTTAATGCCGGGGAGTTCGATCCGGTGGATCTGATTATCATGCTGGCAGCGGCAGATAAGCATAGCCATATTGAAATGATCGCCACGCTGGCAGAATTATTTTCCAGCGAGAAAGACATGGAGGAATTACACCAGGCTAACCGCAAGGAGGAAATAGAAAAAATCATCCAGCGCTTTTAGATTTTTATAAATTAATCCCTTTACAACATCACGCATTATTACGTGATGCACCTGAACTTTACCCTACGAAAGGTGATAATAATGAAAATTATGGCAATTTGCGGCTCCGGCCTCGGCAGCAGTTTTATGGTCGAAATGAATATCAAAAAAGTGCTGAAAAAGCTCAATATCGAAGCGGAAGTGGAGCACTCTGACCTGTCATCCGCCACCCCCGGCGCAGCCGACCTGTTCGTGATGGCGAAAGACATCGCCGCCAGCGCCGGCGTGCCGGACCACCAACTGGTGGTGATCAATAACATTATCGATATTAATGAGCTGGAAGCGAAGCTCCAGACTTATTTTGCCAACCGGTAACTGCATATAAAGCGAGGCGGATATGTTTATCCTTGAAACGCTCAATTTTATTGTCGATATACTGAAAGTGCCGTCAGTACTGGTGGGCTTAATCGCCTTAATTGGTCTGGTGGCGCAGAAAAAATCATTTTCCGATGTGGTAAAAGGCACGGTAAAAACCATTCTCGGTTTTATTGTGCTGGGCGGCGGGGCCACTGTATTAGTCGGGTCGCTTAATCCTTTAGGCGGCATGTTTGAACACGCTTTTAATATTCAGGGCATCATACCGAATAACGAGGCGATTGTTTCCATTGCGCTGGAGAAATACGGCGCGTCGACGGCGCTGATCATGGCGTTTGGCATGGTCGCTAATATTATCGTCGCGCGCTTTACGCGGCTGAAGTACATCTTCCTGACTGGTCATCATACCTTTTATATGGCCTGTATGATCGGCGTGATCCTCACCGTCGCCGGGTTTGAAGGCGTAGGCCTGGTGTTTACCGGATCGCTGATTTTAGGTCTGGTGATGGCCTTTTTCCCGGCCATCGCGCAACGCTATATGCGGCGCATCACCGGCACCGATGACATCGGCTTTGGTCACTTCGGCACGCTCGGCTACGTGCTGGCAGGGTGGATCGGCAGCGTCTGCGGTAAAGGCTCGCGTTCAACAGAAGAGATGAACCTGCCGAAGAATTTAAGCTTTTTGCGCGACAGCTCTATTTCCATCTCGCTCACCATGATCATTATTTATCTCATCATGGCGGTCTGTGCCGGGCGTGAATATATCGAAAGCACCCTCAGCGGCGGCCAGAACTTCCTTGTGTACGCCATTATTCAGGCTATCACCTTCGCCGCCGGGGTATTTATCATCCTGCAGGGCGTGCGCCTCATCCTCGCGGAAATCGTCCCGGCCTTTACCGGCTTTTCGGAAAAACTGGTGCCCAATGCCCGCCCGGCGCTGGATTGCCCGGTGGTTTACCCTTACGCCCCTAATGCAGTGCTGATTGGTTTCCTGTTCAGCTTCCTCGGCGGGCTGGTGGGATTGTTCCTGCTCGGGCAGATGAAGCTGGTGCTGATCCTGCCGGGTGTGGTGCCACACTTCTTTACCGGTGCCACCGCGGGTGTCTTTGGTAACGCTACCGGAGGACGACGCGGCGCGATGCTCGGATCTTTCGCGAACGGACTGTTGATCACTTTCCTGCCGGTACTGCTGTTGCCAGTATTGGGTGCCATCGGTTTTGCCAATACCACTTTCTCGGACGCGGATTTCGGCGTGATCGGCATCGTACTGGGCAATCTGGCGCGCTACCTCTCGCCGCTGGCGATCACCGGGCTGGTGGTGGCGCTGTTTGCAGCCCTGGTGGCGTGGAATCTGTTTGCGCGAAAAAAACCGGCGGCTGGCGACACGCAGCCTACTAGCGGAGCGAAATTATGAGCACGATGACAGAACTGACGCAGCTGGCGCGGGAGATCCGCGTTGCCACCCTGAAATCACTGACCGCACTGGGTTTCGGGCACTACGGTGGCAGTATGTCGGTGGTGGAAACCCTGGCAGTATTGTATGGCGAGGTGATGCGCATTGATCCGGCGGATCCCGACTGGCCGCAGCGCGATTATTTCGTGCTGTCGAAAGGTCACGCAGGCCCGGCGCTGTACAGCACGCTCGCCATCAAGGGCTATTTCCCGGTAGAGGAATTACAGACCCTGAATCAGAACGGCACCCGCCTGCCAAGCCATCCGGATCGGCTGAAAACCCGCGGCGTGGATGCCACCACCGGCTCGCTCGGGCAGGGGATTTCCATCGCGGGGGGGATGGCGCTGTCGCACAAGCTGGCCGGGCGCGCTAACCGCGTGTTCTGTATCGTCGGCGACGGCGAGCTGAACGAAGGCCAGTGCTGGGAGGCGTTTCAGTTCATTGCCCATCACCGGTTGAATAATCTGACGGTGTTTGTCGACTGGAACAAACAGCAACTGGACGGTGAGCTGGACGAGATTATCTGCGCCTTCGATCTGGAGGGTAAATTCCGCGCCTTTAGCTATGACGTTTGCACCGTGAAAGGCGACGACATCGCCGCCATTCGGGAAGCGGTCGCGCCGCGTCCGGCAGCGGATGCCCGCCCGCGCATTGTGATCCTCGACAGCATCAAAGGGCAGGGCGTGCCTTATCTGGAACAGCTCGGCAATTCACACCATTTACGCCTGACGGATGAGATGAAGCAGGCGCTGGATCAGACCATCGCACAACTGGAGGCCGCGCATGATTAAGATCGCACCCGTCGGCGGAAAAGACGCCATTGAAATGCGCAAAGTGTACGCCGGATTTGTAGCAGAGCAGATTGAGCGCGGCAGTGACATTATCGCGCTGGAAGCGGATTTAATGAGTTCTATGGCAATGGACGGCGTGCAGAAACGCTATCCGCAGCACGTTATTAACTGCGGCATTATGGAAGCCAACGTTATCGGCACCGCGGCCGGGCTTGCGCTCACCGGGCGTAAACCTTTTGTGCATACCTTTACCGCCTTTGCCAGCCGTCGCTGTTTTGATCAGCTGTTTATGGCGCTGGACTATCAGCGCAATAACGTGAAGGTTATCGCCTCGGATGCGGGGGTGACCGCGTGTCACAATGGCGGCACGCACATGTCCTTTGAGGATATGGGGATTGTGCGCGGGCTGGCGCATTCGGTGGTGCTGGAAGTCACCGACGCGGTGATGTTTGACGATGTGTTGCGCCAGTTAATGACGCTCGAGGGCTTTTACTGGCTGCGCACCATCCGTAAACAGGCGGCGACCGTTTATGCCCCCGGCTCGGTTTTCACCATCGGCAAAGGCAACGTGCTGCGCGATGGCAGCGACATCACGCTGATCGCAAATGGCATTATGGTGGCAGAGGCGCTACAGGCGGCAGAGATACTGGCGCAGGAGGGCGTCAGCGCGGCGGTGATCGACATGTTTACGCTCAAACCCATCGACCGCATGCTGATAAAAAACTACGCCGAGAAAACCGGCAAAATGGTGACCTGTGAAAACCACAGTATTCACAACGGGCTTGGCTCGGCGGTGGCGGAAGTGCTGGTGGAAACCTGCCCGGTACCGATGCGCCGCGTCGGGGTGAAAGAACGTTATGGCCAGGTGGGCACGCAGGATTTCCTGCAAAAAGAGTATGGACTGACGGCGCTGGATATTGTGTCGGCGGCGCGAGAGTTGCTGTAAATAAAAAGGCGACCCGTGAAGGGTCGCCTTTTTGTTGCCCGATAGCGCTGGCGCTTACCGGGCCTACGGTTTTGTAGGCCGGATAAGCGAAGCGCCATCCGGCAAAACATTACTGCTGTTGCGAAGACTGGATCGCCGTCAGGGCGATGGTGTAGACAATATCGTCTACCAGCGCGCCACGGGACAGGTCGTTCACCGGCTTACGCATACCCTGCAGCATCGGCCCGATAGAGATCAGGTCGGCAGAACGCTGTACCGCTTTATAAGTGGTGTTACCGGTGTTCAGGTCCGGGAAGATGAACACGGTAGCACGACCCGCAACCGGGGAGTTCGGCGCTTTGGATTTTGCCACGTCAGCCATTACCGCAGCGTCATACTGCAGCGGGCCATCGATGACCAGATCCGGACGTTTTTCCTTAGCGATACGGGTTGCTTCGCGGACTTTCTCTACATCGCTACCGGCACCAGAGTTACCGGTGGAGTAGGAGAGCATTGCCACGCGCGGCTCGATACCGAATGCTGTTGCGGAATCCGCAGACTGGATGGCGATTTCTGCCAGCTGTTCAGCGGTCGGATCCGGGTTGATCGCGCAGTCACCGTAAACATAAACCTGTTCCGGCAGCAGCATGAAGAACACGGAAGACACCAGCGAGCTGCCCGGTGCAGTTTTGATCAGCTGTAACGGCGGACGGATGGTGTTTGCAGTGGTGTGAACCGCACCGGAAACCAGACCGTCAACTTCGTCCTGTTCCAGCATCAGCGTACCCAGTACCACGTTGTCTTCCAGCTGTTCGCGGGCAACGGCTTCGGTCATGCCTTTGTTCTTACGCAGCTCAACCAGACGGGCAACGTAGCTTTCACGCACCACTTCCGGATCGACGATTTCGATGCCAGCGCCCAGTTCAACGCCCTGGGAAGCCGCAACGCGGTTGATTTCATCCGGGTTACCCAGCAGCACACAGGTCGCGATGCCGCGCTCGGCACAAATCGCTGCCGCTTTCACGGTACGCGGTTCGTCGCCTTCCGGCAGTACAACGCGTTTGCCAGCCTGACGGGCCAGTTCGGTCAGCTGATAGCGGAACGCTGGCGGAGACAGGCGACGGCTACGCTCGGAGGTGGCGGTCAGGGATTCGATCCAGTCAGCATTGATGTAGCTGGCAACGTATTCCTGAACTTTCTCGATACGCTGATGGTCATCAGCCGGCACTTCCAGGTTGAAGCTTTGCAGGCTCAGGGAGGTCTGCCAGGTGTTGGTGTTCACCATGAATACCGGCAGGCCGGTGGCGAAAGCACGTTCACACAGCTTAGCCACGCGAGCGTCCATTTCATAAGCGCCGGTCAGCAGGATGGCACCGATTTCTACACCGTTCATCGCGGCGAGGCAGGCAGCCACCAGCACGTCAGGACGGTCTGCGGAGGTCACCAGCAGGGAGCCCGGGCGGAAGTGTTCCAGCATGTGCGGAATGCTGCGCGCACAGAAGGTAACGGACTTCACGCGGCGGGTGTTAATGTCGCCTTCGTTAACGATGGTGGCGTTCAGGTGACGCGCCATATCGATAGCACGGGTAGCGATCAGATCGAAGCTCCACGGCACCGCGCCCAGCACAGGCAGTGCGCTGGAGTGTTGCAGCTGAGTCGGATCGATGTTGCTGACTTTCGCTTTGGTCGAGTCGTCGAAAATCTCGGACAGATCCGGACGGGTACGGCCCTGCTCGTCAACCGGCGCGTTCAGCTTGTTAACGATAACGCCGGTGATGTTGGCGTTTTTCGCGCCGCCGAAGCTGCTGCGGGTGAGTTCGATACGCTCTTTGAGCTGCTCAGCAGTGTCGGTGCCCTGGGACATGACGAAAACAATTTCGGCATTCAGGGTTTTGGCGATTTCATAGTTCAGCGACTGGGCGAACTGATGTTTACGCGTCGGCACCAGGCCTTCAACCAGCACCACTTCTGCGTCTTTTGCGCTTTCGTGGTAGCGGGCGATGATCTCTTCCATCAGCACATCTTTCTGATTGCTGGAGAGCAGAGATTCAACGTGGCTCATTTTCAGCGGTTCAGCGGCTGGCAGGCCGGAGTTCGCGCGCACGATAGTGGTAGTCTGGTCAGGCGCATCGCCACCAGCACGCGGCTGGGCGATAGGTTTGAACACGCTCAGACGAACGCCTTTGCGTTCCATAGCACGGATCACGCCCAGGCTGACGCTGGTCAGGCCGACGCTGGTTCCGGTAGGGATGAGCATAATAATACGGGACACGGTTTATCCTCTTTTCGTTACCGCCGCTGTGGGCGGAAGATAAAACAGCACCGCCAGCGTGGGCTGGCGGTGTGGTGAATCAGGCAGTCAGACGGTGGGCGTCTTGTGCGATGACCAGCTCTTCGTTGGTCGGGATAACCACCGCCGGGGTGGTGCCTTCTTTGTTGATGAACCCGGATTTGCCGAAACGGGCAGCCAGGTTACGTTCGTGATCAACATCGAAGCCCAGAACGCCCAGTTTGCCCAGAGTCAGTTCGCGTACCATGGCAGCGTTTTCACCGATACCACCGGTGAAGATCACGGCATCCAGACGACCGTCCATCAGCGCGGTGTATGAGCCGATGTATTTCGCCAGACGGTGGCAGTAAACGTCCATTGCACGTTTAGCGTCCGCTTTATCCGCGTAGTTGTCTTCAACATAACGGCAGTCGCTGGTGACTTCGGTCAGACCCAGCAGGCCGGACTGTTTGGTCAGCATGGTGTTGATTTCATCCACGCTCATGCCCAGGGTGTCGTGCAGGTGGAAGATAATCGCCGGGTCGATGTCACCGGAACGGGTACCCATCACCAGACCTTCCAGCGGGGTCAGACCCATGGAGGTATCAACACATTTACCGTTACGGATTGCAGAAACAGAACCGCCGTTGCCCAGGTGGCAAGTGATGATGTTAACTTCTTCAACCGGCTTGTTCAGGACTTTCGCCGCTTCCTGAGTCACATAGAAATGGCTGGTGCCGTGTGCGCCATAACGACGTACGCCGTGCTCTTTGTACAGGCTGTACGGCAGCGCATAGAGGTAAGACTCTTCCGGCATGGTCTGATGGAACGCGGTGTCAAATACGGCCACGTTTTTGTCTTTCAGATTCGGGAAGGATTTCAGCGCTTCAGCGATACCGATCAGGTGAGCTGGGTTATGCAGCGGTGCGAAGGATGCAGAGTCTTTGATGCCCTGAATCACAGAGTCGTCGATCACTACGGAACTGGTGTATTTTTCTCCGCCGTGGACGATACGGTGACCAATTGCGGTCAGCTGCGCAGACAGTTCTGGTTTTTGTGCCAGAATAGTGTTAACGATAAAGTTCAGCGCTTCACTGTGAGCGGCGCCTGCACCTAAAGCCGCTTCTTGTTTGCTGCCGTCCATCTTCCACTTGATACGCGCTTCAGGCAGATGGAAACATTCGGCCAAACCAGAGAGGTACTCGTCACCGTTTACAGCATCGATAATTGCGAATTTCAGTGAGGAGCTACCGCAGTTCAGAACCAGTACTAACTTACTCGACATGGAAGTACCTATTATTGATACGTGGCTAAAAAAACGTCAGTTGGTCTCACAGCGTAGCGTATGATGACGCTGACATTTATGATTAACATCATGCTCAGTTAACTTTTTTGCACGATGAAAAGGAATACTGATTATTTTATGCCATTTTGCGCAAATTTCAGTCAGTGGCATAATATTCATTATGTTGACGAGAGAAAGTTCATCAACTATGGCCAAATCAGGCTGAAACAGGATACCTGATAGCAGCGTGGTATGACAAAATATTTTGAACGTTGTCCCGAGCAGTTGTTGTTTTGCACAAATTTTTTAATTTTTATATGTGAAGTTGAGGTAACGCCATGTCTGCACCTGAAGATCGCCACGTGAGCTTTTTCAGTTTGTTTCGCCGGGGACAGCATTATGCGAAGACCTGGCCCATGGAAAAGAGCCTCGCTCCGCTGTTTATTGAAAACCGCACGATACGCGCCACGCGCTATGCCATTCGCTTTATGCCGCCGCTTGCGGTCTTCACCCTTTGCTGGCAGATCGCTCTTGGCGGTCAGCTTGGTCCGGCGGTCGCCACTGCGCTGTTTGCGCTGAGCCTGCCGATGCAGGGCTTGTGGTGGCTGGGCAAACGTTCGGTCACGCCATTACCGCCTTCCATCCTCCAGTGGTTTTATGAAGTGCGGGGCAAACTCCAGGAAGCGGGCCAGGCGCTGGCACCTGTTGAAGGCAAACCCGATTATCAGGCGCTGGCTGACACGCTTAAGCGCGCCTTCAAACAACTGGATAAAACTTTCCTGGATGATTTGTAATTCCCCCATGATTACGCATATAAAGAAGGCACATAATTTATGTGCCTCTTTTTTTTGCCGTGAAGTAATGAGGAGTAACGAATGGAAATGACTAACGCCCAACGCCTGATCCTGTCGAATCAGTACAAAATGATGACCATGCTGGATCCGACTAACGCCGAGCGCTATCGCCGCCTGCAGACCATCGTGGAACGGGGTTTTGGCCTGCAAATGCGCGAACTGGATCGTGAATTCGGTGAGTTGCCGGAAGAGACCTGCCGGGTGGTAATCGACATTATGGAGATGTACCACGCGCTGCACGTCTCCTGGACCAACCTGAAAGAGGCGCAGACCATCGACGAACGTCGTGTCACTTTCCTCGGCTTCGATGCGGCAACGGAATCGCGTTACCTCAGCTATGTTCGATTCATGGTGAATACCGAAGGGCGCTACACCGATTTTGATGCCGGTACCCACGGCTTCAATGCCCAGACCCCAATGTGGGAAAAATACCAGCGTATGCTGGGTGCATGGCACGCCTGCCCGCGTCAGTACCATCTGAGCGCCAACGAAATTAACCAGATTATTAACGCCTGAGGAACTGCCTGTGCTGTGTAAAGGATTTCTGTTTGACCTGGACGGTACGCTGGTGGACTCGCTGCCCGCCGTTGAGCGCGCATGGTGTAACTGGGCGGACCGTTTTGGCATCGCGCACGATGAGGTGCTGAATTTTATCCACGGCAAACAGGCCATCACCTCGCTGCGCCACTTTATGCAAGGGCGCAGCGAGGACGAGATCGCTGCGGAATTTACCCGTCTGGAAGGGATCGAAGCCAGCGACACTACCGGTATTATTGCGCTACCGGGCGCGGTGGCATTACTGACGCATCTCGACGCGCTGGATATTCCCTGGGCGATTGTCACGTCAGGCTCTATGCCGGTTGCCCGTGCGCGTCATCAGGCGGCGGGGTTACCGTCGCCGCAGGTGTTCGTCACCGCCGAACAGGTGAAACGCGGCAAACCGGAGCCTGATGCTTATCTGCTGGGCGCACAGTTGCTTGGCCTGCCGGCAGAAGACTGTGTGGTGGTGGAAGATGCCTCCGCCGGGATCCTTTCCGGCCTGGCGGCGGGTTGTCATGTCATTTCGGTGAACGCGCCGGAAAACGCACCGCGGCTCGATGAGGTGGACTTTGTGCTGCAAAGCCTGGAGGCGCTGGTCATTACCCGGCGTCCCGATGGTGACGTTGATGTACAAATTAACGCCTGATTGCATGATATAGCCCCATCACGATGGGGCTTTTTTATGGCACAATTCTTACCCACTCAACAAATAAGGATATCTGGTGAACGGGGAATTAATTTGGGTTCTGAGTCTGCTGGGCGTGGCCATTGTCCTTTTTGCCACCGGCAAGGTGCGCATGGACGCCGTTGCGCTGCTGGTGATCATCGCCTTTGTGCTCAGCGGCACCTTAACGCTTAGCGAAGCCTTTTCCGGCTTCAGCGATCCTAACGTCATTCTTATCGCCGCGCTCTTTGTCATGGGCGACGGTCTGGTGCGTACCGGCGTCGCCACCAGCATGGGCGCGTGGCTGGTCAAAGTAGCGGGCAGCAGCGAAACCAAAATGCTGGTGATGCTGATGATCACCGTCGCAGGGCTCGGGGCTTTTATGAGCTCGACCGGCGTGGTCGCCATTTTTATTCCCGTCGTGCTCAGCGTCTCGATGCGCATGAAAACCTCGCCGTCGCGGCTGATGATGCCGCTCAGCTTCGCCGGGCTGATCAGCGGCATGATGACGCTGGTCGCCACGCCGCCCAATCTGGTGGTCAACAGCGAGCTGCTGCGCGAAGGGCTGGCAGGCTTTAACTTTTTCAGCGTCACGCCGCTGGGGCTGGTGATCCTCGGGCTTGGCATTTTGTACATGCTGATGATGCGTTTTGCGCTGAAAGGCGAGCAGCAGGAGCATCAGCGCGATGGCTGGAAGCGGCGCACCTTCCGCGACTTAATCAAAGAGTATCGCCTGACCGGGCGGGCGCGACGGCTGGCGATCCGCCCCGGCTCGCCAATGATTGGTCAGCGGCTGGACGATCTCAAACTACGCGAGCGCTACGGCGCGAACGTTATCGCCGTTGAACGCTGGCGGCATTTCCGTCGCGTGATGGTCAACGTCAACGGTGTGTCTGAATTCCGCGCCCGCGATGTATTGCTGATCGATATGTCGGCGGCGGATGTCGATCTACGTGAATTTTGTAGCGAACAGCAACTGGAGCCGATGATCCTGCGTGGCGAGTATTTTTCCGACCAGGCGCTGGATGTCGGGATGGCGGAAGTGTCGCTGATCCCGAATTCTGAACTGATCGGCAAAACGGTGCGTGAAATCGGCTTTCGCAGCCGCTACGGCCTGAACGTGGTGGGTATCAAGCGCGACGGCAGCGCCATTGACGGCGCTATCGTTGATGAGCCGCTGGCGCTGGGGGATATTTTTCTGGTGATCGGCAACTGGAAGCTCATTTCCGCGCTCGGGCAGAAAGGGCGCGATTTTGTGGTGCTGAATATGCCCGCGGAAGAGAGCGATGCGTCGCCCGCGCACAGTCAGGCACCTCATGCCATTTTTTGTCTGGTGCTGATGATCGCCCTGATGCTGACCGATGAGATCCCCAACCCCATTGCGGCCATTATTGCCTGTCTGCTGATGGGCAAGTTTCGCTGTATTGACGCGGAAAGCGCATGGCGAGCCATTCACTGGCCGAGCATTATTCTTATCGTCGGCATGATGCCCTTTGCACTGGCGCTGCAAAAAACCGGTGGCGTCGATCTGGCGGTGAAAGGGTTGATGCAGTTCGGCGGCGGCTACGGGCCACACATGATGCTGCTCTGCCTGTTCGTGCTGTGCGCCACCATTGGCCTGTTCATCTCCAATACCGCCACGGCGGTGCTGATGGCACCTATTGCACTGGCGACCGCAAAATCCATGGAATTATCGCCATATCCTTTCGCGATGATGGTCGCCATGGCAGCCTCGGCGGCCTTTATGACGCCGGTGTCATCGCCGGTTAATACCTTAGTGCTGGGGCCGGGGAATTACAGGTTCAGTGATTTTGTGAAGATTGGCGTGCCGTTCACCTTAATGGTGATGGTAGTGTGCGTGGTGTTGATCCCGGTATTATTTCCGTTTTAGCGGTAAGCCCGGCAAAAATGTCGGCCCGGCAAGCGCAGCGCCGCCGGGCAGGGCCGTCAGAGTGGCGAATCCGTGCTGATTTCATCCAGCGACAGCTGAAAACTCGGCACAAACACCGCCATAAAATAATCCATCTCCTCGCTGCGTCGCGCGGCGAGGGTTTTTTCCAGCCGCGACTTCGCCAGCAAAAATTCATTATTGCCGGCTGAGAGCTCTTCCAGACATTTCAGGTAGGCGCACAGGGCATCCGCCTGTTTGACGATCAGCTTTTCTTCTTCGCTGTACTGATGCTCATCGATCAGCGGCGCAAAAATATCCCGCAGCTCTTCCGGCACCATATCCACCAGCTTCTGCTGGGCGATCTTCTCAATCGCTTTGTATTCCTGGGCGATCTGCGAATTAAAATATTTAACCGGCGTCGGCAGATCGCCGGTCAGGACTTCCGAGGCATCGTGATACATCGCCAGCAGGGCAATGCGTTCGGCATTGACGTTCCCGTTGAACTTGCGGTTTTTAATCGCCGCCAGCGCATGGGCAACCATCGCCACCTGTAAACTGTGCTCAGAGACGTTTTCCGTGCGCACATTGCGCATCAGTGGCCAGCGATTGATTAATTTAAGACGGGAGAGATGGGCGAAGAAATGACTTTGACTCATGGGTAACCTGTCGGTGGCAACAACGTAAACCCATTGTGCCCGCAGAGCGGGGGAAGATGCAAACTTCCCCCGTATGCCGGTTACTGGTGATAACCAGAGAGGAAACGGCCAAAGCGGGTAATAGACATCTCCAGATCGTCGAGGCGCGGCAGCGTCACGATGCGCACGTGATCCGGCCACGGCCAGTTGAACGCCGTTCCCTGCACCAGCAGCACTTTTTCCTGCAGCAGGAAATCGAGCAC
Source organism: Enterobacter kobei (assembly GCF_018323985.1). Classification (GTDB taxonomy): domain Bacteria; phylum Pseudomonadota; class Gammaproteobacteria; order Enterobacterales; family Enterobacteriaceae; genus Enterobacter_D; species Enterobacter_D kobei_A. The sequence continues at coordinate 1,440,501 of NZ_AP024590.1, forward strand.
CATTTTCTGGTCATCATGAATATTGAAGCGTTTCGCATCAATTTTCGGGAACATATAGAGCGCGCCCTTCGGCCTGGTGCAGGAGACGCCAGGAATATCGTTGATCAGCTCCCACGCGCGGTTGCGCTGCTCGTACAGGCGTCCACCCGGTACAATGAACTCGCTGATGCTTTGATAACCGCCGAGTGCGGTCTGAATGGCATGCTGTGCCGGGACGTTGGCACACAGGCGCATTGACGCCAGCATCTCCAGCCCTTCGATATAGCCTTTGGCGTGTTTTTTCGGGCCGTTCAGCACCATCCAGCCCTGACGGAAGCCCGCCACGCGATAGGTTTTGGACAGACCATTAAAGGTAATAGTCAGCAGATCCGGTGCCAGCGGGGCAATAGAATGGTGTTCGGCATCGTCATAAAGAATTTTGTCGTAGATCTCATCGGCGAAAATGATCAGGTTATGCTGACGGGCGATCTCGACGATCTCCAGTAGCAGCTCCTTTGAATAGACCGCGCCGGTCGGGTTGTTCGGGTTGATGATCACGATGCCGCGGGTGCGGGGGGTAATTTTCGCACGAATGTCGTCGAGATCCGGGAACCAGTCGGATGATTCGTCGCAAATATAGTGCACGGCTTTACCGCTGGAGAGCGCGACGGCGGCGGTCCATAACGGATAGTCCGGCGCGGGCACCAGCATTTCATCGCCGCTGTTCAGCAACGCCTGCATGGATTGCACGATAAGCTCGGATACGCCGTTGCCGATGTAAATATCTTCTACGGTGACATCGCGCATGCCGCGCGCCTGGTAATGCTGCATGATCGCTTTACGGGCGGAGTACAGTCCCTTGGAATCGCAATATCCCTGTGCGGTCGGGAGATTACGAATTACGTCAACCAGGATTTCATCCGGAGCTTCAAAGCCAAAGGGCGCGGGGTTGCCGATATTGAGCTTGAGAACTTTGTTGCCTTCTTCTTCCAGGCGTTTCGCTTCTTTAAGCACCGGGCCACGAATGTCGTAACAGACGTTATCTAACTTGCTGGATTTTTCGATGGGTGACATGAATCTTTGACCTTATAGCTGTTATTGGCCACTCCCTGCCATGGAAGTCAGCACGGAATAATGTACTCCGCCGAGGGGCAGTTTAGAAGGCTTTGCAGAAGAAGATTTTGCGTGCCGGCGCTGTGGGGCAGTGGAGGTTAACGCTGGGAAAGTCACTTGCTGTCCAGTTAATATTCCTGTTTAATTTTTCTGTAAAGTGCTTCGCGTTGCCTTAACGAAAATTACAAGGTGTTTACGCTAAAATGCGAAAGCGCTGGTATATCAGCATAAGCGGCGCGTAACAGGGTCTGGCTGTTCAAAAGCAGGCTTGCGAGTATTGGTTAGGGGTATTAATGAATTATCATTTTATCAATTAATATTTATTTAATATTATGATTGAAAAATCAGGGTGACGGTAAATATTAATAAGTCTAAGCTACCTCTCCGGTCTGCTGAAGCATCAGAACATTCCCAATAACACTTATAAATATAAGGTTTTTGCGGTAAGATGCCTGTCACAAATGTCGGTTATGCCGGGAATCTGGCGAATGCCATATCTATTACAAAATTTAATGTGTTGTTATTACAGCATTTTATTTTGTCATCGATAATAAAGTTGTATTGCCAGAAACAATTGTAGCTCCCGGTCGTAAGCGCAAGTGAATGTAAATTGAGATAAAGATTTTACCAGCTAATGTTTGTTTACTTATATCCTCCACAGGATAAGCAGACAAAAATAAGACCATAAGCAGGATTTGCCAGATAAGCCTGCGAAATAGATGACCATGACTGTGTCAGGTCGAGATATGCGACCTGTCGCCGCTGGATGCACGTTTTAAATGGAATTACTTCTTTCTTACGAACACAGCAAATACCGGGCGGTGGAATACGGGCCACCTGGGAGTGAAAAAATATGATAAATGCAAATCGTCCGATACTAAATCTCGACCTCGATCTGCTGAGAACCTTTGTTGCGGTTGCCGATCTCAACACTTTTGCGGCAGCAGCGGCGGCAGTTTGCCGCACACAGTCAGCGGTCAGTCAGCAAATGCAGCGTCTCGAACAACTGGTAGGCAAAGAACTGTTTGCCCGTCATGGTCGTAACAAACTGTTGACCGAGCATGGCATCCAGTTGCTGGGCTATGCGCGTAAAATTCTGCGCTTCAATGATGAAGCCTGTACTTCGTTGATGTTCAGTAACATCCAGGGCGTGCTGACCATCGGCGCGTCTGACGAATCCGCAGACACCATTTTGCCGTTTTTGTTAAACCGTATCAGCGCGGTGTATCCAAAGATTGCGTTGGACGTGCGCGTGAAACGCACGCCCTTTATTCTCGATATGCTGGAGAATAACGAAGTGGATCTGGCGGTCAGCACCTATCGGCCAGCCCCGTTTGAGTCGCTGACGCTGCGCCGTTCGCCAACCCACTGGTATTGCGCGGCTGAATATGTGCTGCAAAAAGGCGATCCGCTGCCGCTGGTACTGCTGGAAGAGCCGAGCGCACTGCGCGACACGGTTATCCATACTCTGAATGCGGCGGACATTCCCTGGCGCATGGCGTATGTCGCCTCCACGCTCGCTGCGGTTAAAGCCGCCGTGAAAGCGGGGCTGGGCATTACCGCCCGTCCGGTGGAGATGATGAGCCCGGATCTGCGTGTGCTGGGGCAATTCGACGGTTTGCCGCCGCTGGCCGATACCGAGTATGTGCTGTGCCATAATGCGCAGGCAGAAAACGAACTGGCGCAGGTGGTCTTCCAGGCGATGGAGAATTACCATACTCCCTGGCAATACAGCACCGTTACTCCCCATGAGGGAGGGGATCCCCTCATCGTTGAGCACGATGCGGAGTAACCACGCTGTTTTAAACTCGTAACAAAATGTAATTGCACACGCCAAACCAAAGGTGACCAGAATGTCACCTTTGGTTTAAAAAGTGCATTATCCTGCCTGATTTAATCTCAAATCATCATTTATATCTATATATATCATTGTGTTAATGATTCGCATTTTGCTGTCTCTTTGTCCCCTCAATCCTTATTGATACCGGCTGTTGATGTTAAAAAACGAGCTGGTTTGTTGCTGATTTTTTGGGTGAATTAACAAAAGCGTGTCACAGATCAAGAAAATACTCCCATTTAGGGGGAGGAATCCTGGGGAATTCCTGTCAAAATAAGAGGGTAATTTTTGTTAAACCTCACAACGGACACGATTCAACAGCGAAAAAACCCCGTACGGATTTTTACACTGGCGAATAAAAAGGCATTAAATGTTAATGAAATGTCTTGGATGTAAACTAATGTGAGGTAACTTTTGTTAAAGTTGACAAAAGGTTATAGAAAGGAGTAAAAAACCACATCATTTTACTGTCTACGGCACCACACGCAGTAAATGTATGGTTTTTTTTGTTCCTCCCTTAAATCGATGTGGCGTTCATCTGCCAACAAGAGCAGAGGTTTCAGCGCTACTTTTTGAGTTAAGCAATGCGTATGTCAACATCCACTGAAGTTATCGCTCATCACTGGGCATTCGCTATCTTTCTTATTGTTGCTATAGGCCTGTGCTGCCTGATGTTGGTAGGCGGCTGGTTCTTGGGCGGTAGGGCCCGCGCCAGGCATAAGAACACGCCGTTCGAATCGGGTATCGATTCCGTCGGTACGGCTCGCCTGCGCTTGTCTGCCAAATTCTATTTGGTAGCGATGTTCTTCGTCATCTTCGACGTGGAAGCGCTCTATCTCTACGCATGGTCAACCTCTATCCGTGAAAGCGGCTGGGTCGGCTTTGTCGAGGCCGCAATTTTCATTTTAGTGCTACTGGCGGGTCTGTTTTATCTGGTGCGTATTGGCGCACTGGACTGGACACCTGTGCGTTCGCGTCGCGAGCGTATGAACCCTGAAATCACCGGTAACACTGACCGTCAAGGCTAACCGCGAGGCAATAAGATGGATTACACGCTCACCCGCATAGATCCTAACGGTGAGAACGACCGTTACCCCCTGCAAAAACAGGAGATCGTAACAGACCCCCTGGAGCAGGAAGTGAACCGTAGCGTGTTCATGGGCAAGCTCGAAAATGTCCTGCACGATATGGTCAACTGGGGCCGCAAAAACTCAATCTGGCCTTATAACTTTGGCCTGTCGTGCTGCTACGTTGAAATGGTGACCTCCTTTACGGCGGTGCACGACGTGGCACGTTTCGGCGCTGAGGTACTGCGTGCATCCCCGCGTCAGGCTGACCTGATGGTTATCGCCGGCACACCTTTCACCAAAATGGCCCCGGTCATTCAGCGTCTTTATGACCAGATGCTCGAGCCAAAATGGGTGATCTCCATGGGTGCTTGCGCCAACTCCGGCGGCATGTACGACATCTACTCGGTCGTACAGGGCGTTGACAAATTCCTCCCGGTGGATGTGTACATCCCTGGCTGTCCGCCGCGCCCGGAAGCGTATATGCAGGCTCTGATGCTGCTGCAGGAATCGATTGGTAAAGAACGTCGTCCGCTCTCGTGGGTGGTTGGCGATCAGGGCGTTTATCGCGCCAACATGCAGTCAGAGCGCGAGCGCAAACGCGGTGAACGCATTGCTGTAACCAATCTGCGTTCGCCTGACGAGATTTAATTTGCGCCTGCGGGCTGTGGAGAGATCCTTCGCATATCAAAACAAATAGCGCGAAGCCACGCCCGACAGTCACCACGGACCATTTGCAATGGTGAACAATATGACCGACTTAACCGCGCAAGACGCCGCATGGCAGACCAGGGACCATCTCGATGACCCGATCATCGGCGAACTGCGCAACCGTTTTGGGCCGGATGCCTTTACCGTTCAGGCGACCCGCACCGGGGTACCCGTTGTTTGGGTGAAGCGTGAGCAATTGCTGGAAGTTGGCGATTTCTTAAAGAAAGTGCCGAAACCGTACGTCATGCTGTTCGATTTACACGGCATGGACGAACGTCTGCGTACTCACCGTGACGGGTTACCCGCCGCGGATTTTTCCGTTTTCTATCACCTGATTTCCTTCGATCGCAACCGCGATATCATGCTGAAGGTTGCGCTGTCAGAAAACGATCTGAATGTGCCAACGTTTACCAAACTTTTCCCCAACGCTAACTGGTATGAGCGTGAAACCTGGGAAATGTTCGGTATTAACATTGAAGGCCACCCGCACCTGACGCGCATCATGATGCCACAGACATGGACCGGCCACCCGCTGCGTAAAGACTACCCGGCGCGCGCCACCGAATTCGATCCTTTTGAGCTGACCAAAGCGAAACAGGATCTGGAGATGGAAGCGCTGACCTTCAAGCCGGAAGACTGGGGCATGAAGCGCAGTACCGATAACGAGGACTTTATGTTCCTCAACCTCGGTCCAAACCACCCGTCTGCGCACGGTGCATTCCGTATCATCCTGCAACTCGACGGCGAAGAGATCGTCGATTGTGTGCCGGATATCGGTTACCACCATCGCGGTGCGGAAAAAATGGGCGAGCGCCAGTCCTGGCACAGCTACATTCCGTACACCGACCGTATCGAATACCTTGGCGGCTGCGTCAACGAAATGCCGTACGTGCTGGCCGTTGAGAAACTGGCAGGCATCAAAGTGCCAGAGCGCGTGGATGTGATCCGCGTGATGCTCTCTGAGCTGTTCCGTATCAACAGCCACCTGCTGTATATCTCGACCTTTATTCAGGACGTGGGCGCGATGACGCCAGTGTTCTTCGCCTTTACCGATCGTCAGAAAATCTACGATCTGGTGGAAGCGATCACCGGTTTCCGTATGCACCCGGCCTGGTTCCGTATTGGTGGCGTGGCGCACGATCTGCCGCGTGGCTGGGATCGCCTGCTGCGTGAATTCCTGGAGTGGATGCCGAAGCGTCTGGATTCTTACGAGAAAGCCGCGCTGCGTAACACCATCCTGAAAGGCCGCTCTCAGGGCGTGGCTGCTTACGGCGCGAAAGAAGCGCTGGAGTGGGGCACCACCGGGGCGGGCCTGCGTGCGACCGGCATCAACTTCGACGTGCGTAAGGCGCGTCCGTACTCTGGTTATGAAAACTTCGACTTTGAAGTGCCGGTGGGCGGTGGCATCAGCGACAGCTACACCCGCGTAATGCTGAAAGTTGAAGAGCTGCGCCAGAGCCTGCGCATCCTTGAGCAGTGCCTCAATAATATGCCGGAAGGGCCGTTCAAAGCGGATCACCCGCTGACGACGCCGCCGCCGAAAGAGCGCACGCTGCAACATATCGAAACCCTGATTACTCACTTCCTGCAGGTTTCCTGGGGTCCGGTCATGCCGGCCAACGAATCCTTCCAGATGATTGAGGCAACCAAGGGTATTAACAGTTACTACCTGACCAGCGACGGCAGCACCATGAGCTACCGCACCCGTGTGCGTACGCCAAGCTTCCCGCATTTGCAGCAGATCCCATCGGTGATCCGCGGCAGCCTGGTATCTGACCTTATCGTCTATCTGGGTAGTATCGATTTTGTTATGTCAGATGTGGACCGCTAATTATGCACGAGAATCAACAACCACAGACCGAGGCTTTCGAGCTGAGTGCCCTCGAGCGCGATGCCATTGAGCACGAGAAGCACCACTACGAAGATCCGCGTGCGGCGTCCATTGAAGCGCTGAAAATCGTTCAGAAACAGCGTGGCTGGGTGCCGGATGGCGCGATCTATGCGATCGCAGAAGTGCTGGATATTCCGGCAAGTGACGTGGAAGGTGTGGCAACGTTCTACAGCCAGATCTTCCGTCAACCGGTTGGCCGCCATGTGATCCGCTACTGCGACAGCGTAGTGTGTCACATCACCGGCTATCAGGGCATTCAGTCGGCGATTGAGCAGAAGCTCAATATCAAGCCGGGGCAGACGACTTTCGACGGTCGCTTTACGCTGCTGCCGACCTGCTGCCTGGGTAACTGCGACAAAGGCCCGAGCATGATGATTGATGAGGACACTCACAGCCATCTGACGCCGGAGGCGATCCCTGACCTGCTGGAGCGGTATAAATGAAAAACATTATCCGTACTCCCGAAATGCATCCGCTGACCTGGCGTCTTCGCGATGACAAACAGCCGGTATGGTTAGAAGAATACCAGAGCAAAAATGGCTATGAAGGCGCGCGTAAAGCGCTGACCGGCATGGCACCGGACGACATCGTTAACGCCGTCAAAGAGTCAGGTCTGAAAGGACGTGGCGGCGCGGGCTTCTCCACTGGTCTGAAGTGGAGCCTGATGCCGAAAGACGAATCCATGAACATCCGTTACCTGCTGTGTAATGCCGATGAAATGGAGCCGGGCACCTATAAAGACCGCCTGCTGATGGAGCAACTGCCGCACCTGCTGGTGGAAGGCATGCTCATTTCTGCGTTTGCGCTGAAAGCCTACCGTGGCTACATCTTCCTGCGTGGCGAATACATTGAAGCGGCTGTGCACCTGCGTCGTGCGATTGCTGAAGCGACCGAAGCCGGTCTGCTTGGCAAAAACATCATGGGCACCGGTTTTGACTTCGAACTGTTCGTGCATACCGGGGCAGGGCGTTATATCTGTGGTGAAGAAACCGCGCTGATTAACTCCCTCGAAGGCCGCCGTGCGAACCCGCGTTCCAAGCCGCCGTTCCCGGCAAGCTCCGGCGTGTGGGGCAAACCGACCTGCGTCAACAACGTTGAAACGTTGTGTAACGTGCCGGCGATCCTCGCCAACGGCGTGGAGTGGTATCAGGGTATCTCGAGCAGCAAAGATGCCGGTACCAAGCTGATGGGCTTCTCTGGCCGCGTGAAAAATCCGGGCGTGTGGGAATTACCGTTCGGCACGACCGCACGTGAAATCCTTGAAGATTACGCGGGCGGCATGCGCGATGGCCTGAAATTCAAAGCCTGGCAGCCAGGTGGCGCGGGTACTGACTTCCTGACCGAAGCGCATCTGGATTTGCCAATGGAATTCGAAAGCATCGGCAAAGCGGGCAGCCGTTTAGGTACGGCGCTGGCGATGGCGGTGGATCACGAAATCGGCATGGTCGGCCTTGTGCGTAACCTGGAAGAGTTCTTTGCCCGTGAGTCCTGTGGCTGGTGTACACCGTGCCGCGACGGACTGCCATGGAGCGTGAAAATTCTGCGTGCAATTGAGCGTGGCGAAGGCCAGCCAGGGGATATCGAGACACTTGAGCAACTGTGTCGTTTCCTCGGGCCGGGCAAAACCTTCTGTGCTCATGCGCCGGGTGCGGTCGAACCGCTGCAAAGCGCGATTAAATATTTCCGCGAAGAATTCGAAGCTGGCATCAAACAGCCGTTCAGCAATACCCATGCAATCAGCGGTATTCAGCCGAACCTGTTGAAAGCTCGCTGGTGAAGCCCACAAGTTCATTCAGGCAGCCAACGCAGAGGCAGCTTGAGTGAGGAAGTGGTAACGATTTTTTTAATTTGGAAGCATGCTAATGGCTACGATCCATGTAGACGGCAAAGATTACGAGGTCAACGGGGCGGACAACCTGCTACAGGCATGTCTCTCGTTAGGTCTTGATATTCCGTATTTTTGCTGGCATCCGGCGCTGGGTAGCGTGGGTGCTTGCCGCCAGTGTGCGGTGAAGCAGTATCAGAATGCGGAAGACACGCGTGGTCGCCTGGTAATGTCCTGTATGACACCAGCCACCGACGGCACCTTTATTTCTATTGACGACGCAGAAGCGAAACAGTTCCGTGAAAGCGTGGTGGAGTGGTTAATGACTAACCACCCGCACGACTGTCCGGTCTGTGAAGAGGGCGGTAACTGCCACCTTCAGGATATGACCGTCATGACCGGTCACAGCTTCCGTCGCTACCGTTTCACCAAGCGTACCCACCGCAATCAGGATCTGGGGCCGTTCATTTCGCATGAAATGAACCGCTGCATCGCCTGCTACCGCTGCGTGCGTTACTACAAAGATTATGCTGACGGCACCGATCTGGGTGTGTACGGCGCGCACGACAACGTCTATTTCGGTCGCCCGGAAGACGGCGTGCTGGAAAGCGAATTCTCCGGTAACCTGGTGGAAATCTGCCCGACCGGCGTGTTCACTGATAAAACGCACTCCGAGCGTTATAACCGTAAATGGGACATGCAGTTTGCGCCGAGCATCTGCCAGCAGTGTTCCCTTGGCTGTAACACCAGCCCGGGTGAGCGTTACGGCGAGCTGCGTCGCATCGAAAACCGTTATAACGGCACCGTTAACCACTACTTCCTCTGCGACCGTGGTCGTTTTGGCTATGGCTATGTGAACCTGAAAGACCGTCCGCGTCAGCCGGTTCAGCGTCGTGGCGACGATCTGATCACCCTCAACGCCGAACAGGCGATGCAGGGCGCGGCAGATATTCTGCGCCAGTCGAAGAAAGTGATCGGTATCGGCTCCCCGCGCGCCAGCGTGGAAAGCAACTTCGCGCTGCGTGAACTGGTTGGAGCAGAAAACTTCTACACCGGTATCGCCAGCGGCGAGCAGGAACGCCTGGAACTGATGCTGAAAGTGCTGCGTGAAAGCGGCATCCATACTCCGGCGCTGCGTGAAATCGAATCTTACGATGCCGTGCTGGTGCTGGGCGAAGACATTACCCAGACCGGCGCGCGCGTCGCGCTGGCCGTGCGCCAGGCAGTGAAAGGGAAAGCCCGTGAAATGGCCGCCGCGCAGAAAGTGGCGGACTGGCAGATCGCGGCGATCCTGAACATCGGCCAGCGTGCCAAGCATCCGCTGTTTGTTACTAACGTTGACAGCACGCGCATGGACGATATCGCGGCGTGGACCTACCGCGCACCGGTCGAAGATCAGGCGCGTTTGGGCTTTGCTATCGCTAATGCCCTGGACGCCAGCGCACCGGCCGTTGAAGGCATCGATCGCGATCTGCAAAACAAGATCGACGTGATCGTCTCGGCGCTGGGCAGTGCGAAAAAACCGCTGATTATCTCCGGTACTAACTCTGGCAGCACGGCGGTGATCCAGGCCGCTGCGAACGTCGCCAAAGCGCTGAAAGGCCGTGGCGCAGACGTCGGCGTCACCATGATTGCCCGTGCGGTGAACAGCGTTGGCCTCGGCATGATCGGCGGCGGCTCGCTTGACGATGCGCTTACCGAGTTGGAAACCGGTCGCGCTGATGCGGTGGTGATCCTGGAAAACGATCTGCATCGTCATGCTTCTGCTGCCCGTGTTGACGCCGCGCTCTCCCGCGCGCCGCTGGTGATGGTTATCGACCATCAACGTACGGCGATCATGGACAAAGCGCATCTGGTGCTCTCCACGGCAAGCTTTGCGGAAAGCGACGGTACGGTGATCAACAACGAAGGCCGCGCACAGCGTTTCTTCCAGGTTTACGATCCGTCTTACTACGACCGCAACGCCATCATGCTGGAAAGCTGGCGCTGGCTGCACTCGCTGCACAGCACCGTGGAAAGCCGCGAAGTGGACTGGACGCAGCTCGATCACGTGATCGACGCCGCCGTTGCTGCGCTGCCGCAGCTGGCCGGGATTAAAGATGCCGCGCCGGATGCCAGCTTCCGCATTCGTGGTCAGAAACTGGCCCGTGAACCACACCGTTACAGTGGCCGTACCGCCATGCGCGCGAACATCAGCGTGCATGAACCGCGTCAGCCGCAGGACAAAGACACCATGTTTGCCTTCTCTATGGAAGGGAACAACCAGCCATCCGCACCGCGCTCGCAAATTCCGTTTGCCTGGGCACCGGGCTGGAACTCCCCGCAGGCATGGAACAAGTTCCAGGCTGAAGTGGGCGGCAAATTGCGTCATGGCGATCCGGGTGTTCGTCTGATCGAAGCCTCAGACAGTGGTCTGGAGTACTTCGATCGCGTACCGGCTGGTTTCCAGGCAGAAGAAGGGAAATGGCGTGTCGCGCCTTACTATCATCTGTTCGGCAGTGACGAAATGTCTCAGCGTTCACCGGTCTTCCAGAGCCGTATGCCGCAGCCGTACATCGCGCTCAATCCGGCAGACGCCGCGAAACTGGGTGTGAACGCCGGGGCGAAAATCGCGTTCAGCTATGAAGGTCAGACGGTCAGCTTACCGCTGGTGATTTCTGAAGGCCTGACGGCAGGGCAGGTCGGCTTGCCGATGGGTATGCCGGGCATCGCGCCAGTACTGGCAGGCGCACGTGTTGAGGATCTGCAGGAGGCACAGCAATGAGTTGGTTTACCCCGGAGTTGATTGACATCCTGCTCAGCATTCTCAAAGCGGTGGTTATTCTGCTGGTCGTGGTGACCTGTGGCGCGTTCATGAGTTTTGGTGAACGTCGTCTGCTGGGCCTGTTCCAGAACCGTTACGGACCGAACCGCGTAGGCTGGGGTGGCTCACTCCAGCTGGTCGCGGACATGATCAAGATGTTCTTCAAAGAGGACTGGGTACCGAAATTCACCGACCGCGTGATTTTCACCCTGGCCCCGATGATCGCCTTTACCTCGCTGCTGCTGGCCTTTGCTATTGTGCCGGTCAGCCCGTCGTGGGTGGTAGCCGATCTGAACATCGGTATCCTGTTCTTCCTGATGATGGCAGGCCTCGCGGTTTACGCGGTGCTGTTCGCCGGCTGGTCGAGCAACAACAAATACTCGCTGCTCGGTGCGATGCGTGCGTCTGCGCAAACGCTGAGCTACGAAGTGTTCCTGGGGCTTTCCCTGATGGGTGTGGTGGCGCAGGCCGGTTCATTTAATATGACCGACATCGTCAATAACCAGGCCGACATCTGGAACGTGATCCCGCAGTTCTTCGGGTTTATCACCTTTGCTATCGCGGGCGTGGCAGTGTGTCACCGTCACCCGTTTGACCAACCGGAAGCCGAGCAGGAACTGGCCGACGGTTACCACATTGAATATTCCGGTATGAAATTCGGTCTGTTCTTCGTGGGGGAGTACATCGGTATCGTCACCATTTCCGCGCTGATGGTTACCCTGTTCTTCGGTGGCTGGCATGGCCCGTTCTTACCGCCCTTCATCTGGTTCGCGCTGAAAACCGCGTTCTTCATGATGATGTTCATTTTGATCCGCGCAGCATTACCTCGTCCGCGTTATGACCAGGTGATGTCCTTCGGCTGGAAAGTTTGCCTGCCGCTGACGCTACTCAACTTGCTGGGCACCGCGGCTGTCATTCTCTGGCAGGCGCAATAAGGGGTGAAAAGACCATGACTTTAAAACAATTATTGGTGGGCTTCGGCACCCAGGTTCGCAGTATCTGGATGATCGGCCTGCACGCGTTCGCCAAACGCGAAACGCGTATGTATCCGGAAGAGCCGGTTTATCTGGCTCCTCGTTACCGTGGCCGTATCGTGCTAACGCGCGATCCCGACGGTGCCGAGCGCTGCGTAGCCTGTAACCTGTGTGCGGTTGCCTGCCCGGTTGGCTGTATCTCTCTGCAAAAAGCAGAGACGAAAGACGGTCGCTGGTATCCGGAGTTTTTCCGCATTAACTTCTCACGCTGCATCTTCTGCGGCATGTGTGAAGAGTCCTGCCCGACAACGGCGATCCAGTTGACGCCGGACTTCGAGCTTGGCGAGTTCAAGCGTCAGGATTTGGTCTACGAAAAAGAGGATCTGCTGATCTCCGGTCCGGGCAAATACCCGGAATATAACTACTACCGGATGGCAGGTATGGCAATCGACGGCAAAGATAAAGGTGAAGCAGAGAACGAAGCCAAACCTATCGACGTCAAAGGCCTGTTACCGTAAGGAGAGGGGCAATGGAGTTCGCTTTTTATATCTGTGGCCTGGTTGCCATCCTGACGACGCTGCGGGTGATAACCCACACCAATCCGGTGCATGCTCTGCTGTACCTGATTATATCCCTGCTGGCGATTGCCGGGGTGTTCTTCTCCTTAGGCGCTTATTTTGCGGGTGCCCTGGAAATCATCGTCTACGCCGGGGCCATTATGGTGCTGTTCGTGTTCGTGGTGATGATGCTGAACCTCGGTGGTGCTGAGATTGAGCAGGAACGTCAGTGGCTGAAACCGCAAATTTGGTTAGGCCCGGCGGCGTTATCTGCCGTTCTGCTGGCGGTGATGATTTACGCCATCCTCGGCGTGAACGATCAGGGTATCGACGGTACGCCAATCAGCGCGAAAGCGGTGGGTATTACCCTGTTCGGGCCATACGTTCTGGCAGTTGAACTGGCGTCAATGCTGCTGCTGGCGGGTCTGGTGGTTGCCTTCCACGTGGGTCGTGAAGAACGCGCAGGCGAAGTGCTTAGTAACCGTACTGGCGATGCGAAAAGAAAAACGGAGGAGCACGCATGATCCCCTTACAACATGGACTGATCCTCGCCGCGATACTGTTTGTACTCGGGCTGACCGGTCTGGTTATCCGTCGCAATCTGCTGTTTATGCTGATTGGGCTGGAAATCATGATTAACGCGGCGGCGCTGGCTTTTGTCGTCGCCGGTAGCTACTGGGGCCAGACCGATGGACAGGTGATGTATATCCTCGCCATCAGCCTTGCGGCAGCTGAAGCCAGTATTGGTCTCGCGCTGTTACTGCAGCTGCATCGCCGTCGCCAGAGCCTGAATATCGATTCAGTAAGTGAGTTGCGTGGATGAACATGCTTGCCTTAACCATTATTTTGCCATTGATTGGCTTCTTACTGCTCTCCTTCTCCCGTGGTCGCTGGTCGGAAAACCTCTCCGCCGCCATCGGAATGGGGTCAGTAGGTCTGGCGGCGCTGGTGACCGCCATTGTTGGCTTCGACTTCTTTAATAACGGACAGCAGGCTTACAGCCAGCCGTTATGGACCTGGATGTCGGTAGGCGATTTCAATATCGGCTTCAACCTGGTGCTGGACGGTCTGTCGCTGACCATGCTCTCCGTGGTGACCGGCGTTGGCTTCCTGATCCACATGTTTGCCTCCTGGTACATGCGCGGTGAAGAGGGTTACTCCCGCTTCTTCGCCTACACCAACCTGTTCATCGCGAGCATGGTGGTGCTGGTACTGGCGGACAACCTGCTGCTGATGTATCTCGGCTGGGAAGGCGTGGGCCTGTGCTCCTATCTGCTGATCGGTTTCTACTACACCGATCCGAAGAATGGCGCGGCGGCGATGAAAGCCTTCGTGGTGACCCGCGTTGGCGACGTGTTCTTAGCCTTCGCGCTGTTCATTCTTTATAACGAACTGGGTACGCTCAACTTCCGCGAAATGGTGGAACTGGCCCCGGCGCACTTCGAGGCGGGCAATAACATGCTCACCTGGGCGACGCTGATGCTGTTAGGCGGTGCGGTCGGTAAATCGGCACAGCTGCCGTTACAGACCTGGCTTGCAGACGCGATGGCGGGTCCGACCCCGGTTTCCGCGCTGATCCACGCCGCAACCATGGTTACCGCGGGTGTCTACCTGATTGCCCGTACGCACGGTCTGTTCCTGATGACCCCGGAAATCCTGCATCTGGTGGGGATTGTCGGTGCCGTAACCCTGGTGATGGCCGGCTTTGCCGCGCTGGTGCAGACGGACATCAAACGCGTACTCGCTTACTCCACCATGAGCCAGATTGGCTACATGTTCCTGGCGCTTGGCGTACAGGCGTGGGACGCGGCGATTTTCCATCTGATGACGCATGCGTTCTTTAAAGCGCTGCTGTTCCTCTCATCTGGTTCGGTGATCCTTGCCTGCCATCATGAGCAGAACATCTTCAAAATGGGCGGCCTGCGTAAGTCTATTCCGCTGGTGTATGTCTGCTTCCTGGTGGGTGGTGCCGCGCTGTCTGCACTGCCGCTTATCACCGCAGGCTTCTTCAGTAAGGATGAAATCCTCGCGGGTGCCATGGCGAACGGCCATATGAATCTGATGGTGGCAGGGCTGGTGGGGGCATTTATGACCTCGCTGTACACCTTCCGCATGATTTTCATCGTCTTCCACGGTAAAGAGCAAATTCACGCACACGCAGGGAAGGGTATCACCCATCATCTGCCGCTGATTGTTCTGCTGGTGCTGTCGACCTTTATTGGCGCAATGATCGTGCCGCCGTTGCATGGCGTACTGCCGGAAACCACCGAGCTTGAGCATGGCCGCGTAATGATGCTGGAAATCGCATCGGGCGTGGTGGCCATTGCCGGGATCCTGATTGCCGCCTGGCTGTGGCTTGGCAAGCGCACGCTGGTGACCTCTATCGCGAACAGTGCGCCGGGTCGTCTGCTGGGCACCTGGTGGTATAACGCCTGGGGCTTCGACTGGCTGTATGACAAAATTTTCGTAAAACCATTCCTGGGTATCGCCTGGCTTATCAAGCGTGACCCGCTGAATACGTTGATGAACATCCCGGCAATCCTTTCCCGCGTTGCAGGTAAAGGTCTGCTGTTTAGCGAAAACGGCTATCTGCGCTGGTATGTGGCATCCATGAGCATCGGTGCGGTGGTCGTCCTCGCGCTGTTGATGGTATTGCGTTGATTTTTTGTGAAGTGTTTAGAATATAAGGGACATACGCAGCTATGTTATTACCCTGGTTAATACTTATCCCGTTTATTGGCGGCTTCCTGTGCTGGCAGACCGAACGCTTCGGCGTGAAGATGCCGCGCTGGATCGCGCTGGTCACAATGGGACTGACGCTGGCGCTTTCCCTGCAACTGTGGTTGCAGGGCGGCTACTCTCTGACCCAATCGACCGGCTTACCGCAGTGGCAGTCTGAGTTCCTGCTGCCGTGGATCCCGCGCTTTGGTATCAGCATTCACCTCGCGCTGGATGGTCTGTCACTGCTGATGGTAGTGCTGACCGGATTCCTCGGCGTGCTGGCAGTGCTCTGCTCCTGGCGCGAAATCGAGAAATATCAGGGTTTCTTCCATCTCAACCTGATGTGGATCCTGGGCGGCGTTATCGGCGTGTTCCTTGCCATCGACATGTTCCTGTTCTTCTTCTTCTGGGAAATGATGCTGGTGCCGATGTACTTCCTGATCGCACTCTGGGGCCATAAAGCCTCCGACGGGAAGACGCGTATCACCGCCGCGACCAAGTTCTTCATCTATACCCAGGCGAGCGGTCTGGTGATGTTGATTGCCATTCTGGCGCTGGTGTTTGTGCACTACAACGCGACCGGCGTCTGGACCTTCAGCTACGAGCAACTGCTCAACACGCCGATGTCTCATGGCGTTGAATATCTGCTGATGCTGGGCTTCTTCATTGCCTTCGCGGTGAAAATGCCGGTGGTACCGCTGCACGGCTGGTTGCCGGACGCGCACTCCCAGGCACCTACCGCAGGTTCTGTTGACCTCGCGGGGATCCTGCTGAAAACTGCGGCTTATGGTCTGCTGCGCTTCTCGCTGCCGCTGTTCCCGAATGCCTCCGCCGAATTCGCGCCAATTGCGATGTGGCTGGGTGTGATTGGTATCTTCTACGGCGCATGGATGGCGTTCGCGCAGACTGACATCAAACGTCTGATCGCTTACACCTCTGTTTCGCACATGGGCTTCGTGCTGATCGCAATCTACACCGGCAGCCAGCTGGCGTACCAGGGTGCGGTGATCCAGATGATTGCTCACGGTCTGTCTGCTGCCGGTATGTTTATCATCTGCGGTCAGCTGTACGAGCGTCTGCATACCCGTGATATGCGCATGATGGGCGGCCTGTGGAGCAAAATTAAGTGGCTGCCAGCGCTGTCGATGTTCTTTGCTGTGGCAACCCTCGGGATGCCAGGCACCGGTAACTTCGTCGGTGAATTCATGATCCTGTTCGGCAGCTATCAGGTCGTTCCGGTAATCACCGTCATCTCTACCTTCGGTCTGGTCTTCGCGTCGGTTTACTCGCTGGCGATGCTGCACCGTGCCTTCTTCGGTAAAGCGAAGAGCGAGATCGCGAGTAAAGAACTGCCGGGAATGTCACTGCGCGAGCTGTTTATCATTCTGTTGCTGGTCGTGCTTCTGGTACTGCTTGGCTTCTATCCGCAGCCGATTCTGGATACCTCGCATTCCGCGATGAGTAATATCCAGCAGTGGTTTGTTAATTCCGTTTCTACTACAAGGCCGTAAATCGCCATGACAATAACTCCACAACACCTGATTGCGCTGCTACCGCTGCTGATCGTCGGATTGACGGTGGTGGTTGTGATGCTCTCCATTGCGTGGCGACGCAACCACTTTTTCAATGCCACGCTGTCGGTCATTGGACTTAACGCCGCGTTAGTGTCGCTCTGGTTTGTTGGCCAGGCGGGCGCCATGGATGTCACGCCGCTGATGCGCGTAGACGGTTACGCGATGCTCTACACCGCCCTTGTGCTGTTGGCGAGCCTCGCGACCTGTACCTTCGCGTACCCGTGGCTTGAGGGCTACTACGACAACAAAGAAGAGTTCTATCTGCTGGTGCTGATTGCCGCCCTGGGTGGCATTCTGCTGGCGAACGCTAATCATATGGCCTCACTGTTCCTCGGTATCGAGCTTATCTCGCTGCCGCTGTTCGGCCTGATTGGTTACGCCTTCCGTCAGAAACGCTCGCTGGAAGCCAGTATCAAATACACCATTCTGTCTGCTGCCGCCTCGTCGTTCCTGCTGTTCGGCATCGCGCTGGTTTATGCGCAGACCGGCAACCTGTCGTTCCCTGGCCTCGGTAAGAGCCTGGGTGACGGCATGCTGCACGAACCGCTGCTGCTGGCGGGTCTGGGTATGATGATCGTCGGTCTGGGCTTCAAGCTGTCGCTGGTGCCGTTCCATCTGTGGACGCCAGACGTTTACCAGGGCGCACCTGCTCCGGTTTCCACTTTCCTTGCGACCGCCAGCAAAATCGCCATCTTTGGCGTGGTGATGCGTCTGTTCATGTACGCGCCGGTGGGTGACAGTGAAGCTGTGCGGATGGTGCTCGGTATTATCGCCGCTGCCTCCATCATCTTCGGCAACCTGATGGCGCTGAGCCAGAGCAATATCAAGCGTCTGCTGGGTTATTCCTCTATCTCGCACCTCGGCTATCTGCTGGTGGCGCTGATTGCGCTGCAAAGCGGTCAGATGTCGATGGAAGCGGTAGGTGTCTATCTGGCGGGTTACCTGTTCAGCAGCCTCGGCGCGTTCGGCGTGGTGAGTCTGATGTCCAGCCCGTACCGTGGCCCGGATGCCGATTCACTGTACTCCTACCGTGGTCTGTTCTGGCACCGTCCGGTCCTGTCCGCTGTGATGACGGTGATGATGCTGTCGCTGGCGGGTATTCCGATGACGCTGGGCTTTATCGGTAAGTTCTACGTGCTGGCCGTGGGTGTGCAGGCTAACCTGTGGTGGCTGACCGGCGCTGTTGTGCTCGGCTCCGCGATTGGTCTTTACTACTACTTGCGCGTGGCGGTGAGCCTGTATCTGAACGCACCGCAGCAGCTCAATCGTGATGCGCCATCTAACTGGCAGTACAGCGCGGGCGGTATCGTGGTGCTGATCTCCGCGTTGCTGGTGCTGCTGTTAGGCGTCTACCCGCAGCCGCTGATCGATATCGTGCAGCTGGCGAAGCCGCTGATGTAAGCGTGCTTTAGCCAATAAAAAACCGCCGATGATTCGGCGGTTTTTTTTTGTATTTTGTAAATTGCGTAGTGCTACGCATAGTTGAGCCGCTAATGACAGCTTGCGGCGCATGGGGTGTAATATGCTGAAAATCGTTAAATCATTTCAGGGATCAACCATGCGTCAGCCTTACAGGATAGAGAGCATCACGCTGCGAGATATTGGCGTATTTGAACATACGCATTTTGATTTTCCACGCATAGCCAGTCAGTCTGAGGATGCAAAAAAGGCGGAAATTCATATTTTCACCGGGCCGAACGGTTGCGGTAAAAGTACGGTTTTATATGCGCTGGCTGGAATATTAAACCCTGATCTCAGCGGCCAACAGCTTGTCAGGCAGCGTTATCACGGTCTTAAGAGCAGGGTGAGTTTTCGCTTTTGTGATGCGACTGGCAGCTATGGCGTCAGACCTAAAGAAAAACTTAGCGATATTGTGTTTCAGGACGATAACGCCTATTACCGAATTTCGCTTACCGTTGATCACCCTGTTTATAAAAATCGGCCCTGGCTGGATATGACCCAGAACGTCACGGCAAAAGTATTCGATTATGTCGCTCTGGCGTATTCCGGCAATCGTGCAGCCTCACAGGCGGGATATGTCATTTCCGCCATTCAAAATATTACGCAGTCTCCTTTTGAAAACGCGCTCTCTTTCGATCGCACTGTACGGCCTCAGTTGCTGGCTCAGTGGATTGCCAACAACCGTACTCAGGCGGCACTGGCTAAATATGATGGTGCGGAGGAAGAGGCAGAACAATTTGATGCCGCGTTAAAGCGGATTACTACTTTCGTGAATGATATTTGCCAGCTCGATCTGACATTTCATTTGCAACGAAAGCCACTGGAAGTACGAGTTGGGCTTGGCGGCGAACGTTTGAGTCTTGATACGCTTCCGGAAGGACTTAAATCGATCATTAGCTGGATCGCGGATATGGCATTACGCCTCGAAGCGATCCCCTGGAAAGAACCGCGCGATATTTTCTCTCAACCAATTATTCTTTTCCTGGATGAAGTTGATATCCATCTGCATCCAAAATGGCAGCGGCGAATTCTTCCTGCTATCCAAAAACTTCTGCCTAACGCACAGGTTTTTGTTTCAACGCATTCACCCTTCGTCGTTGGGTCGGTAGAGGATGCTTTTGTCTATCGTCTGCCTGAGCCACAGCGAAATATCTGTCGTGATGCGAGTGTTCCAGAGAATGTGCAAGCGGTGAAATCAGGCGCAGGGAAAAGCTATCAACTGATCCTGGCTGAAATATTCGATGTGGAAGAAGAATTTGACGTCGAAACGGAGCAGCAACTTAGCAGGTTTAAAGAGGCCATCAGGCTGCATCTGCTTAATCCTCGTGATGACACGCGCGTGATGGCGCTGGCGCAAACGCTAAGTGTTAAAAGCGAGGAGCTGGCAACGCTGGTAAGTATGGAATTGCGGCAGATGGCGCGGTTGCTGGCTAAAAAATAAGGGCTTCATTATGTATCCTTTTTTACGGCCGGAATGCCCTGATTATTTAAAAAATTGTTGGGAAATATTAGGGCTGCGCTACGAGCAGGCAAAACAGCAAAATCCCAAATACAATTTCACCTGGTATGCTGATTTTCGCTATGACGAAACGCGCAAGAAGCTGACCGCCATGACTAAAGGGCACTGTGCATTTTGCGATGGGGGACATTTAGGCGTAATGAGTCGCGAAACCGTAGAGCATTTTCGTCCGAAAAGTAGAAAGGAATTTCACCGCGTGGCTTACCAGTGGGAGAACTTATATCCTTGCTGCGATCGCTGCCAGAGCGAAAAAGGTGAGCAGTATGAAGATGTCTTACTGATTGCTGATGAAGAAGGGTACGTTTTCAATGATTATTTTATGGTCGATTATGTAACTGGTGAATTATTACCCAACCCTCTGGCTTCCGCAGCGAATCAATATCGGGCAGAACGAACTATTAAGCTCTATGGCCTCAATGCTGATCAGCGTCCCGCCGTTCGCAAGCAAGAGCTAAAGCGTTATTTGCAGCGTGATAAAGATAAGGATGTCCTTGATGATTTCAGCTATCGCTATTTTTTAATGGATAGCTGAAAAAACTATTATCAGACCTGGACATTGCCCGGCGGCGTAAGCTTGCCGGGCCTGGTCGCATTGTAGGCCGGGCAAGCTAGCGCCACCCGGCAACCATCCATCTTATACAAACTGCTTATGGCTAATCAGCGGGCCGCTGATGTGCTGTGTAGCGCGATCCAGCACTTCCTGGATCACCGAGGAAAGCTCGTTGATTTCAAACTTCGCGACATAGCCATCGGCCTGTACTTTACGCACGTGATCTTCGTTCGCGCTGCCTGATAAGGACGAGTGGATCACCACCGGGATATGCTTCAGACGCTCATCAGTTTTGATTTTACGCGTCAGGGTAAAGCCATCCATTTCCGGCATTTCCAGATCGGTCAGCACCATCGAAATCTTATCGCTAATCGGCACGCCTTCCGCTTCCGCCTGCTGCGCCAGCACCTGAATACGTTCCCACGCATCTTTACCGGTGATGTGCATGGTATTCGGGATGTTCATGGACTCCAGACCTTTTTCCAGCATGGCGCGCGCCACTTTGGAGTCTTCGGCCACAATGGCAACCGCACCTGGCTTCATATTGAATTTCTTGGTGTTCTGCAGGTTTTTGGCGTGCAGATCGTGATCCGGCGGGGTGATGTCATACAGGATCTGTTCAACGTCCAGCACCAGCGCCAGATTATTGGAATCCTGCTCATCGTCGAGACAGGCGATGCTGGTGATGTAACGGCCATTAACGGCTTTCTCCGCCGTGTGCACCTGTTTCCAGTCCAGACGGATAATGTTTTCTACTGACTCGACGGCAAACGCCTGTACGCTACGGGCGTATTCGGTGATCAGCAGAATATTCAGACCGGTAGTCGGTTTGCAGCCCGCCACCGCCGTCAAATCAATCACCGGAATGATTTGATCGCGGATGTTCACCATCCCCATCATCGGCGGCTTCATACCGGCCGGGCGAGTGAAGGTGGGCATGGGCACAATTTCACGCAGTTTAAAAACGTTGATGCCAAAGAGTTCTGACTTCGCGTCATGCACCGAGGCGCCAAGACGGAACAGCAAAAGCTCAAAGCGGTTTGACAGGGTAAGATTGGCCCTGTCATCGATATCTTTCTGGAAACTATCCATCATGCCCTCGGAATGGTATGCGTGCGTTAAAACTGTTATCGGCACGCCGGTGGAAAAATGGAGGAACGTTTTATATCAAACTGTGATGGCGTCGAAATCTTCAGCCAGAATACTGTGCGGAAAGATGGCCCGACACTCATCCACCAGCTTCTGGCTGCCAGAGCTGTCATAGCGTGAGCTGATGTGTGTCATGACCAGCCGCCCGGCATTCGCGTCACGGGCCAGCTGCGCCGCCTGACGCGTTGAGCTGTGGCCACGGCTGTTGGCTTTCTCCTCCATCGCCGCTTCCAGCGTGGTTTCATGCACCATCAGATCCACATCCTGCGCCAGATCGCGCGCAGCGGGGCAGGGGGCGGTATCGCCAAAAATCGCCAGCTTTTTACCCGGCGTCGACGGGGAGAGATAGTCATGGCCATTAATCACGCGGCCATCCTCCAGTGTCACCGTTTCGCCCGCTTTCAGACGCTGAAACAGCGGGCCGGCGGGAATGCCTGCTTCCATAAGCGCCCGGGCATCCAGCGCGCCGGGCTTATCGTGCTCTTCAATACGGTAACCGTAACACTCCAGCGGATGGTCCAGCGGGTAGGCGGTCACACGCCGCAACCCGTCATCCATTACTTCGCCTGCGCTAATCTCTACGATGGACAGGGGGTAATCCGTCCAGGTGCCGCTCAGACGCAGCGTGGTTTCAATAAACTCGCGGATGCCCGTTGGGCCATATATCGTTAACGGCTGGGTGATGCCCGCCATGGAGCGGCTGCATATCAGCCCAGGCAGACCAAACAGGTGATCGCCGTGCAGATGGGTAAGAAAAATTTTCTCCACCTTGCCAGGATGGTAGGCGGTTTTCATCAGCTGATGTTGCGTACCTTCGCCGCAGTCAAACAGCCACAGCGCGGGCTGCGTCGGGTGTTGCAAATTCAACAGCAGCGCGCTGACGTTACGCGCTCTGGACGGTACACCTGCCGAAGTGCCAAGAAAGAGAAGTTCCATATGTGCGTTACGCCCTTTCCGAGGGAAGAAAAGCCATTAGTATAGCGAGAGGCGAATCAATTAAGGAGAGCACCATGATCCACTGGCAAGATCTGCACCACAGCGAACTGAGCGTCAGCGCGCTTTATGAGGTCCTTAAACTGCGCTGCGAGGTTTTCGTGGTGGAGCAAGCCTGCGCCTATCTGGATGTCGATGGCGATGACCTGGTCGGCGAGAACCGTCATCTGCTCGGCTGGCGCGATAACCAGCTGGTGGCGTATGCGAGGATTCTGAAAAATGAGGATGATTTCGCCCCGGTAGTGATTGGCCGGGTCATTGTCAGCCCACAGGTAAGGGGGGAAAAACTGGGCTATCAGCTGATGGAACGCGCGGTCGCCAGTTGTCAGCAATACTGGCCGCAGCACGCGCTGTACCTGGGCGCGCAGGCACATCTGCAACCTTTCTATGCCCATTTTGGTTTCAGTCCGGTGACCGATATTTATGACGAAGACGGCATCCCGCACATCGGTATGGCGCGGGAAGTTGGCCAGGCGTAACCGCAGGTCATTGTCTATAGTTATCAAACCAGTGCAAAACATGGAGAAAACAAATGACTAACCAATTCACAGAAACACGCGTTGACGACGACCTGACCCTGCTGAGCGACACGCTGGAAGAGGTGTTACGTTCCTCCGGCGATCCTGCTGATCAGAAATATATCGAACTGAAAGCGCGCGCAGAACAAGCGCTGCACGACGTGAAGTCCCGCGTAAGCCAGGCTTCCGACAACTACTATCTGCGTGCTAAACAGGTTGCCTACCGCGCGGATGACTATGTGCGCGAAAAACCGTGGCAGGGCGTAGGTATCGGTGCCGCTGCCGGCCTGGTACTGGGTCTGTTACTGCGTCGCTAATAAAACATCCCACTTCAATAATGTGATGTTTGCCGCCTCCTGAAAGCCACATTTTTCAGGAGGCGGTATTGTTTAACACCCCCTTTTTTTATATTCTCAGTCACCTCATCTTTTTTGGATAATATAATATTATCTTTATTGACTGCTATTCCATAAATAACAAGTTATTCAATGAATGAATGTTTAAGAGATGATTTCATACGTTGCGTGTATATTTATTTGATTTATTGTAGCGTGAGATTTTCTTTTTTTTGATTTATAAATTCATGATTATCAAAGGCTTGGGTGATTTTATTGTTATTTTAAAAATAATTATCTTGAGCGAAAAATATTAATCCTCTATAAATGTCGTCCAATATTTTAAATTAACTTTTTCGGACAGCGAACCTCATAGCTGTCTGCCGTTGCTTTATTCTCTTTAGCTGAATAAGGAATATTCATCATGCAAAGAAAATCTGTATTATCGTTGTGTATCGCTATGGCACTGAGTGGTAACAGTTATGCCGAAACGAGGCCTTCAGAAAAAAACCGTACCACCAATACTTGTCCTACAAATATCAGTGTGCTGACGGAAGCGCAGAAAGCAAAACTTCCTTCCGCGTGCCAGAAAGAAAGTTCCTTCCTGGAAGAGCAGTGGGAATGGGTTGCAGGCGGTGTGGCGGCAGTAGCGGCAGCGGTTGGCCTGGCAGCAGGTGGCGGCGGTGGTGACGGTGGTGACGGTGATGGTGGTGGTGATGGAGGTGGTGACGGCGGTGATGGTAACGGTAATGGGGATGGTGACGATGACGGTGGTTCCTCTATCCCGACCGGCGATATCATCAAAAATTACAGCAATGGCGTAACCTGGAACGAAACCAAAAAAACGATCAGCTTTGGTGGCGTGACCTGGTCTTACACTGCTAATCAGGACGGCACATACACCCTGAAGGATCCGGCGAGCGGCAAAACTACCGTGCTCAATAAGTGGGTCGTAGATCCGTCCAGCAACGCTGTCTCCCTTCGTGGTACCTCAGCAGATGGCAGTAAGGTCTGGTTATGGGATATCTCAGGAAAAATTAATTTTACTGATGCGGCTAACTGGCACGAAGGTAACAACCAGAACATCGATACCAAGGGTGGCACGGCTTCAGGTACCGGCAATAATGGTTCCATTATTAGCGGCGACGGAAACACTATTAACAACAACGGTGACACTACCGGAACCAATGGCGGTACCGGCACCAAAGTGGATGGTGACGACAATATTATTGATAACAATGGCAATAACACGGGCGACGGGGAAGGGTCAGCGGGTACTGATGTTGACGGTAACGGCAACGACATTAATAACAACGGCGATAACACCGCAACCAATGGCGGTACCGGAACAAAAGTTGACGGTAACGGAAACACCATTGATAACAAGGGTAACATCATTGCTGATGGCGAGGGTTCAATCGCCACAGACGTTACCGGTGATAAAAACACCATTAACAATACAGGCGACGCCAGTGCAACTAATGGTGGTACTGCCACGAAAGTCAGCGGCGATGATAATGTCATCAACAGCACTGGCGAGTTAAAAGCGTCCAGTAATGACATTAGTAAACCATCAACCGGGATTGATGTATCGGGTAACGCCAACCAGATTTCGCAGACGGGTAAGATGATCGTTGATGATTATTCCACCGGTATTAAGGTCGATGGCAAAGGTAACGTAGTTAACCTGGTCTCGTCTGATATGAGTGTTATCGGTCAGTAAGCCACGGGCGCGAATATTTCCGGTGAATCCAACGAGGTTACGCTGACCGGCAATATGGTGGTCAATAAAGATCAAAAATCACCGTTGGCAGCTGACAATTTCTATAATGTGTCCACCGGGATTAACGTTAGCGGCACGAATAACACTGTGATGCTGGACGGTCATTTGCAAGTGATTGCGGATTCAGAAAAAGGCGATCACACCTATGCCGAAGCGGATGGTTCACAGGAGCACATCAACGGTGTGGTGGTCACAGGTGATAATAACCGTGTGAATTTAACCCAAGGGATCCAGTTAACCGGCGAAACCAATGCCATGGGTGATACGGGAACTGCCACTGCCAATAAACGAAGCGGTAAAGGCGACACCACCGTCATATCTGTAGATGGTGCATCCTCGGTTTATATTTCAGGAAATACCACCATTGATGGCGATTTTAGCGCCGTTGGTTTCGCACCTTCACTTAAAGCGAAAAATGGTGGGTATATAGAATTAACCAAGGATTCTGCTTTTGATACATCCGGTATCACTGCGTTAAGTGATTACGGTGACGATGGGATCAATCGTTATATTTCCGTGGCTTCCGTTGAAAGCGGCGGTAGCATCGTCAATAACGGCAGCATTATTAGCAATGATGTGATGTTCGTGAACGTGAAGGATGCGGGTAGCCAGTTTACCAATAACGGCACCATGACGATTCGGCGCACTAATAAATTTGGCCCGAGTGCTAACCCTGCAAGCAGCGTGATGGTAGAAAATGGGGGGACCGCGACTAACAAAGGTACCATCAATGCTGAGATTGCGAATAAAGCTGCATCAATCGACGTGCAAGATTATTTTGGTATGGCAGGCGATCCATGGGTCTTTAACGTACAAAATGAGGATGTGCAGGCTATGTCAGCCCGCGGTGCTGGCAGCATCATTGTCAACGATACTGGCGCAACAATTAATGTGCGTGGTACCGGTGATGGTATGGTCGCAAGCCAGGACGCGACTGCTATCAACAAGGGATCTATTGTCATGGATTCCATGTGGGTGGCTGAGGGAGATAGTACCTCTCAAAGTGGAGTTTCGACGGGTAGAGCCATCGACTATGGCGTAGGTATGGCGGTGGGTTCGACTAATTATGGTTATAACTCTGCAAATAATACTGCAATTAACCAGGGCACGATTACGGTTAAAAACGCTGGCGTAGGTATGGCAGCCGTTGGCTATACCGGCAATCAGGTGATTAACCAGGGCACAATTAATCTGGAGCAAGACGAAAATAACGATCCTACTAAGCCGCTGGTGGGTATGGCGGTTTATAACGGGGGTATCGCCATCAATGACACTACCGGCGTTATCAATATCAATGCCGAAAATGGTGTGGCCTTCTATACCGATGGCAACGTTAATAGCCGTATTATTAACCGCGGGAACATTATCCTCGGTGATGGGGTGCCAGCAGAGGCTGATAACAGCGGTGCAGTGGCAACACTGGAATTTGCTGACGGCATGACTCTGAACGGTATCACCACGCTCGATAAAAATACCGCCATACTTGCTGACAGCTCGGTGAGCAATACCGGCACGATTGACGGAACCGCAGCGCTGAACGTTGATGGTACTTTAAGTAACCAAAGTACTGGCGTTATTAATGCACCTGTCAGTGTTTTTGGAACCCTTAATAACAGCGGTACCATCAATAGTTCTTTGGTCGTTGATGACTCCGGCAATGTTGTTAACAGCGGCAATATAAAAGGTGGCGCGGTGCTGTGGGATACCGCCCGCATTACAAACACAGGTGGATTCACGCTGGGTAATAGCTCAGATGCCAAAGATGCCGGCAGGCTGGATCTGAAAAATAACAGCATGTTCGAAAACGCGGCTGGCGGCGTGGTGACGGGCGACAATAATAAAAACGCCATTCATCTTAATAACAACAGCACCCTGAAGAACGACAAGGGGGCCACCATGAACTTTACCGCCAGCAGTACTGCCGCGGCGGTGAATATCTGGGGCGGAACGGCTGACTTTATTAATGACGGTATCGTCAACGCCACAGGGGTGGGCGTGGTGATTTCACAAGAGTATGCCGGTGCAGATAAAGCCACATTCTGGAACCAGGATGACGGGGTAGTAAATTTCACTGCCACGACATCCGGGCAGAGTGCGGTGACGTTCGCTAACAGCAACTATGCCGCTATCAATGATGGCACCATGAATATCAGCGGTAACGGTGCCATCGGCATGAAGGGCAGCCAGAACGCGCAGCTGGTGAACAACGGCACCATTAACCTGGGTAGCGCAGGCACCACGGAAAGCGGCATGGTCGCCATGCAACTGGACGCAAAAGCGACAGCCGACGCGGTGATCGAAAACAACGGCGCCATTAACATCTATGCGAAGGGCTCTTACGCCTTCAGCAAGCTGGGAGCGAATGGTCGTATTGTCAACAACGGCACGGTAACCCTGGCCGGGGAAGGCAGTGGATTAATCCAGCAGCCGGATGTGGCGCTGGAAGGTAAAGGTACCGGTGGTAACGGCACGGAAACCCATGCTGCCACTTATACCCTGCCGACCGATCCGACTGCTGCACCGAAGAGCACCGGCCTGCGCAGCAGCATCAGCCAGTACACTATCGGCACCAGCGCCAGTGGCAGTGCGGGTACACTGACGGCGAGCCATGTTGATATTCAGGACGTGAACGTCGACACCGGCTTTACGGCGGGCACGGCGGCCACAAGCCAGACTTTCAACGACGTGTTTGTCGGGGAAGACATTCAGGGCGAGCAGAACATCACCTCCGCCAGCGTGGTGTGGACAGCGGAAGGCCAGAAAGACGCGAACGGTAACGTCGACGTCACCATGACCAAAAACGCCTATGCAGACGTGGCGGGTGATGCGGGCGTGAACAGCGTGGCGAATGCGCTGGACGCGGCCTATACCAGTAACGCGCTGTATACCAGCCTGAACCTGAAAACCAGCGCCGAACTGAGCAGCGCCCTGAAGCAGATTTCCGGCAGCAAGGCGACCGGCGTGTCCCGCGATGCACGCATTCTGAGCAACCGCTTCGACATGCTGGCAGACACGGCTCCGGTGATGAACAACGGTCTGGCGTTTAACGTGGTGGCAAAAGGCGACCAGCGTGCTGAACTGAGTAATGACACCACGTACGACATGCTGGCGCTGCGTCAGAGCCTGGCGTTCGGTGGCAACCAGACGCTGAGCATGGAATACGGAATCGCCCGCCTGGACGGTAACGGTAACGCCATGAGCGCCGGTGATAACGGTGTAACCGGTGGTTACAGCCAGTTCTTTGGTCTGAAGCACAGCCTGCCGCTGTCGGAAGACGGTCTGAGCTGGGATAACGCCCTGCGTTATGACGTGCATAACTTCGACAGCAACCGTGCGGTCCGTTACGGCGACGTGAATAAAACGGCGAATGCCGACACCCGCCAGCAGTACATGGAGTTCCGCACCGAAGGGTCAAAAGCCTTTAAGGTGCAGGAAGGCCTGACGGTAGCGCCGTTTGCCGGTCTGAAAATGCGTCACACCATGGAAGACGGCTACAGCGAGAAAGGCGCGGGCGACTTCAACCTGAACATGAGCAGCAGCAGCGAAACGGCGGTGGATGCCGTGGTGGGTCTGAAGCTGAACTATGCGGGTGAAGACGGCTGGGCAGCGACGGCCTCGCTGGAAGGCGGCCCGAACCTGAGCTATGCGAAGAGTAACCGCACGGCGTCGCTGGCCGGTGCCAGAGGCCAGACGTTCAGCGTGGAAGACGACCAGCAGGGCGGCGGCGTGAACGGCCAGGCGATGGCGGGCGTGAAGTACAGCGCCGGTGACGCGCAGTTTACGGCGGATGCCTACCAGTGGCAGGAAGACGGCGTGAAGGATAAGGGCCTGATGATGAACTACAAATATACGTTCTGATGGTCTGCCGGGTGGCGGCTGCGCCTTACCCGGCCTACATGACTGATTCAGTAGGCCCGGCAAGCGAAGCGCCGCCGGGCAAAAACCAGCTCATCAAACCAAGACACCCCGCCCCGGCGGGGTGTCTTTTTATCATTTATCACGCGAATATATCCAGCAATGAATAGCCAATGATTTATTCATGCAATAAATAAGTGCTTTGAAATTATATAAATTAAGATGATGTGTTTATTGTGGTGGTAATTTAAATGCATGCGTGGGCATTGTTTTATTTTTACTTATTTCAATTGGTTAGGGATTTTTTGAGTAAAGTTAATAATAAATGACTTGAACGATAAATATAAACCATTTATAAGATCTTTCGCTTTATTTAATTAATCTTATCTTGCGGCTCTGCCGTGCCTGTCTGTCGTTAATATATATACCAGCTGAATAGGGAACATTCATCATGCAAAAAAAATCCGTCTTATCTATTTGTATCGCGCTTGCACTGAGCAGTAATGGTTATGCCGAAACAGAGACGTCCGAAAAAAATCGGACGGCTAACCGCTGCCCGGTCAACATTAGCACGCTGACTGAGGAGCAAAAAACTGCATTGCCAGTTGAGTGTCAAGGTGCACCGTCGTTTATGGAAGATAACTGGGGCTGGGTGGCTGGCGGTGCGGCCGCAATAGCGGCTGTTGCCGTTGCAGCAAATAACGATAACCATGACCATGGCTCAAATAACGGCGACAACGGTAATGGTGGCGACAACGGTGACAACGGTGACAACGGTGACAACGGTGACAACGGTGACAACGGTGACAACGGCGACAACGGTGACAACGGTGACAACGGCGACAACGGCGACGGTGGCGATGACGGCGATAACGGTGACGATGGCGATAACGGTGACGATGCAATAACGCTCAATGGCGGTACCGGTACAGGTCAGGATGATGTTGGTGCAAAAGTCGACGTTAACGACAGAGAAATTATCATCAGTGGTACCAGTACGGGGACTGATAACGGCACTGGTACCGCATTAAATGGTGACAAAAACACCATCAATAACCAGGGTGGCATTACCGCCACTACTGGCGGTACGGACATCGCTGTCACCGGCAATGAGAACTCCATCACCAATACCGGTGCGACCAGCGTCACCGACGGTGGAACTGGTATGCACATCAGCGGTAACAGCAACACACTTAACCAGGCCGGGAAAATGACGGTAGGGGATCTCGGCATCGGGGTTAACGTCACGGGGGATGCCAACACACTGAACCTCACCTCAGACGAATTAAACATCACCGGCCAGCAGGCGACCGGGGTGAACATTGCAGGGAATGCCAATACCGTGACCCTGAGCGGGAATATGGTGGTGGACAAAAATCAAAAATCGCCGCTGGCCAAAGAAAAGTTTTATACCCCTTCCACCGGTATAAACGTGGCCGGTGATAATAACACCGTCATGCTGGACGGACATCTCCAGGTCATTGCTGATACAGAGTATGCAGGCGATGAAAATTATGATGGATTCAAAGGGTCACAGGAAAATATTTCCGGCGTTATTGTCAGTGGCGATAACAACCGTGTAGATATCAAGCACGGTATTGAATTCACCGGCGAAGTGGACTCTCTGGGGGACAGTGATATAGCGAATCAGCGCAAAGGATTCGGTGATACACCGCTGGTGAGTGTCGAGGGCGCGTCGTCGATCTATCTGCATGGGGAGTCTACCGTTACAGGCAGTTTTAAAGTGGCAGTCAATGGACTGTTACAAGCCAGTGACGGTGGGTATATCGAAATTGTTGACGGTGCGCAATTTAATATGACAAATGCGCAAACCAGTAGCTTTGTTTCAACCAACAGACCTAATGATTATGCGGCATTATTAACTGCGCAAACTGAAGCAAGCATTGTTAATAATGGCACTGTCTCTATTAATGATAGTCATTTTGGTAAAGCCTCGGGAGAAGGGAGCCGTGTAATAAATAATGGTTCGCTGAATATTAAACGTACCATAGTCTCTTACGGGAGCCCCTTTTCATTAAACGGGCTTATCGCGACCGAAGGGGGTGAAGTGATCAACCGTGGTACCATCACGGGGACAGTAACCCAGGAAAGTATCCTTAATGGTATCGCAACCTTAGGTTACCAGGACCGTGCTACCGCAATTAATGAAGTTATGAGCGTACAGGGGATGGCCGCGGTCTACGGTGGCAGTGCTGAAAACGCCCATGATGCCGAAATAAATGTTTTCGGGCGTGGTGGTGTCGGCATGCAAGCGAATTACGGTTCAGCAATATCGAATCACGGAGTTATTACTACCGATGGTTTATGGATCGCGGCGGATGATAGTTCTGAACTGGCAAAAAATATTGAATCGTCTCAGGCCAGAGATTTCAGTATTGGTATGGCAGTCGGTTCAACTGATAACTCATCAAGTTCCGATAATTTAGCAGTTAATGAAGTTGACGGTGTCATAACTGTTAATAATGCTGGCGTAGGTATGTATGCTGAGGAGATCGGTAATACCATTATTAATAAAGGCATCATTAATCTCAATAAAAATGAAAATTATACAGGCAACGAGCCGCTGGTCGGTATGGCCGTGTATAGCGGCGGCATAGCTATCAACGATACTACTGGCGTAATCAATATCAATGCTGAAAACGGCAAAGCATTCTATTCCAGCGGGAGTTCTAATAACCGCATTATCAACCGTGGAAAAATTGTTATCGGTGATGGGGTGCCAGCAGAGGCTGATAACAGCGGTGCAGTGGCAATGCCGGAATTTGCTGACGGCACGATCCTGAAGGACATCACCACGCTCGATAAAAATACCGCCATACTTGCTGACAGCACGGTCAGCAATGCCGGCACGATTGAGGGAACCGCAAGGCTGATTGTTGATGGCATCCTTGCTAACCAGACCGCTGGAGTTATTAATGCACCTGTCAGCGTTATGGGAACATTTAATAACAGCGGTACTGTAAATAGTCCTATTGTAGTGGATGACGCCGGTAAAGTTGTTAACAACGGCACTATGAATGGTGGCGCGGTAATGTGGGACTCGGCCCGTATCACTAGCAGCGGCACGTTCACGCTCGGCAAAGCCACAGACGCCAGGGATGCCGGCAGATTGGATCTGAAAAATAACAGCGTGTTCGAAAACGCGGCTGGCGGCGTGGTGACGGGCGACAATAATAAAAACGCCATTCATCTGAATAACAACAGCACCCTGAAGAACGACAAGGGGGCCACCATGAACTTTACCGCCAGCAGTACTGCCGCGACGGTGAATATCTGGGGCGGAACGGCTGACTTTATTAATGACGGTATCGTCAACGCCACAGGGGTGGGCGTGGTGATTTCACAAGAGTATGCCGGTGCAGATAAAGCCACATTCTGGAACCAGGATGACGGGGTAGTAAATTTCACTGCCACGACATCCGGGCAGAGTGCGGTGACGTTCGCTAACAGCAACTATGCCGCTATCAATGATGGCACCATGAATATCAGCGGTAACGGTGCCATCGGCATGAAGGGCAGCCAGAACGCGCAGCTGGTGAACAACGGCACCATTAACCTGGGTAGCGCAGGCACCACGGAAAGCGGCATGGTCGCCATGCAACTGGACGCAAAAGCGACAGCCGACGCGGTGATCGAAAACAACGGCGCCATTAACATCTATGCGAAGGGCTCTTACGCCTTCAGCAAGCTGGGAGCGAATGGTCGTATTGTCAACAACGGCACGGTAACCCTGGCCGGGGAAGGCAGTGGATTAATCCAGCAGCCGGATGTGGCGCTGGAAGGTAAAGGTACCGGTGGTAACGGCACGGAAACCCATGCTGCCACTTATACCCTGCCGACCGATCCGACTGCTGCACCGAAGAGCACCGGCCTGCGCAGCAGCATCAGCCAGTACACTATCGGCACCAGCGCCAGTGGCAGTGCGGGTACACTGACGGCGAGCCATGTTGATATTCAGGACGTGAACGTCGACACCGGCTTTACGGCGGGCACGGCGGCCACAAGCCAGACTTTCAACGACGTGTTTGTCGGGGAAGACATTCAGGGCGAGCAGAACATCACCTCCGCCAGCGTGGTGTGGACAGCGGAAGGCCAGAAAGACGCGAACGGTAACGTCGACGTCACCATGACCAAAAACGCCTATGCAGACGTGGCGGGTGATGCGGGCGTGAACAGCGTGGCGAATGCGCTGGACGCGGCCTATACCAGTAACGCGCTGTATACCAGCCTGAACCTGAAAACCAGCGCCGAACTGAGCAGCGCCCTGAAGCAGATTTCCGGCAGCAAGGCGACCGGCGTGTCCCGCGATGCACGCATTCTGAGCAACCGCTTCGACATGCTGGCAGACACGGCTCCGGTGATGAACAACGGTCTGGCGTTTAACGTGGTGGCAAAAGGCGACCAGCGTGCTGAACTGAGTAATGACACCACGTACGACATGCTGGCGCTGCGTCAGAGCCTGGCGTTCGGTGGCAACCAGACGCTGAGCATGGAATACGGAATCGCCCGCCTGGACGGTAACGGTAACGCCATGAGCGCCGGTGATAACGGTGTGACCGGCGGTTACAGCCAGTTCTTTGGTCTGAAGCACAGCCTGCCGCTGTCGGAAGACGGTCTGAGCTGGGATAACGCCCTGCGTTATGACGTGCATAACTTCGACAGCAACCGTGCGGTCCGTTACGGCGACGTGAACAAAACGGCGAATGCCGACACCCGCCAGCAGTACCTGGAGTTCCGTACCGAAGGGTCAAAAGCCTTTAAGGTGCAGGAAGGCCTGACGGTAACGCCGTTTGCCGGTCTGAAAATGCGTCACACCCTGGAAGACGGCTACCGCGAGAAAGGCGCGGGCGACTTCAACCTGAACATGAGCAGCAGCAGCGAAACGGCGGTGGATGCCGTGGTGGGTCTGAAGCTGAACTATGCGGGTGAAGACGGCTGGGCAGCGACGGCCTCGCTGGAAGGCGGCCCGAACCTGAGCTATGCGAAGAGTAACCGTACGGCGTCGCTGGCCGGTGTCAGAGGCCAGACGTTCAGCGTGGAAGACGACCAGCAGGGCGGCGGCGTGAACGGCCAGGCGATGGCGGGCGTGAAGTACAGCGCCGGTGACGCGCAGTTCACGGCGGATGCGTACCAGTGGCAGGAAGACGGCGTGAAGGATAAAGGCTTCATGGTGAACTACAAATATACGTTCTGATGACGGTCTGCCGGGTGGCGGCTACGCCTTACCCGGCCTGCAGACTGATTCAGTAGGCCCGGCAAGCGAAGCGCCGCCGGGCAAAAACCAGCTCATCAAACCTAAACACCCCGCCCTGGCGGGGTGTCTTTTTTTAAACGAACAACCACGTATAATGTCCGGGTTTTGGCAAACAGATGAGAACATTCGTGGCAATAACAGATGAAGCGTTGTGGCAGCTCAAACAGCAACTGGCGTTCCCGCTGCCGGA
Organism: Enterobacter kobei; assembly: GCF_018323985.1. Lineage (GTDB taxonomy): Bacteria > Pseudomonadota > Gammaproteobacteria > Enterobacterales > Enterobacteriaceae > Enterobacter_D > Enterobacter_D kobei_A. The sequence goes on from NZ_AP024590.1 coordinate 1,475,181, forward strand.
CCAGCCTGGTCTGCGCCGTCTGTCGGTTCCGGTTGCGCCCGATGAGGCCCGCGATCCCCTCGCCTGGCTTGCCGCTCAGCCCCATTTTCCGCAGTTTTACTGGCAGCAGCGTGGCAATGAAGACGAGGCCGCCGCGCTCGGCGCGCTACGACGCTTTCCCTCGCTGGCCGACGCCCAAACATTTTTACGGCACAGCGGCGATCCGCAGTTGCGCATATGGGGGTTGAACGCCTTCGATCCGCAGCATGGCGATCTGTTCCTGCCGCGCCTCGAATGGCGTCGTGAGGGCGCGCAGGCCTGGCTTTGTCTCACGCTGTGGAGTGACACCTCCCTGCGTGACGATGCGCGTCATGCTGCTACCTTCCTCGACCAGCTCCATCCCGCCACCTCCTTATCCCCTTTGACGCTGGAACTGACCGGCGAACAGCACAGCCCGGATCACGCCGGCTGGTGCCAGCGGGTACGCCTTGCGACAGACGCCATTGCACAGCAGCAGATGGATAAAGTGGTGCTGGCGCGCGCCAGCGATTTGCACTTCAGCCAGCCGGTGAACGCCGCGGCGCTGATGGCCGCCAGCCGACGGGTCAATTTCAGCTGTTATCACTTTTATATGGCGTTCAGCCCGCAGGCGGCGTTTCTCGGCTCCAGCCCCGAACGGCTGTGGCGGCGCATCGACCGGGCGCTGCGTACCGAAGCGCTGGCGGGCACCATTGAAAACCATGCCGATGATCATCGCGCCCGCGCGCTTGGCCAGTGGCTGCTGACGGACGATAAAAACCAGCGCGAAAATCAGCTGGTGGTGGACGATATCTGTCAACGCCTGGAGCCGCTCGGCAACGGCTACGATATTCTCCCCGCGCAGGTTTTGCGCCTGCGAAAAGTGCAGCACTTGCGGCGTTGTATCTGGATGACGTTAACGGTGCCGGACGATGCGCAGTGTCTGCGCCAGCTGCAACCCACGGCAGCGGTGGCGGGGCTGCCCCGCGAGGCGGCGCGTGAATTTATCCGCCAGCACGAACCGTTTTCCCGGGAGTGGTATGCCGGATCCGCAGGCTATCTCTCCGCCAGGCAGACGGAATTTTGCGTGGCGCTGCGCTCGGCGCAGGTCACGGACAACACCGTGCGGCTGTATGCCGGCGCCGGAATTGTCGCCGGTTCTGATCCGCAACTGGAGTGGCAGGAGATCGAAAACAAAGCGGCCGGTTTGCGCTCCGTACTCCTGATGGATTAAGACAGATTCACGCATTACCGATTCATATCAAAAACTCATCGTTCTGGATTCTTTATACTGTGTCGCAATATTGATACCGGACAAACTTATGTCAGTAAGTTCATTCAACCGACGCTGGGCCGACGTCATTCTCGAAGCCTTAACCCGCCATGGCGTGCGACACGTTTGCATCGCGCCGGGTTCGCGCTCGACGCCGCTGACGCTGGCCGCAGCAGGAAATAATGCGTTCATTCACCATACCCATTTTGATGAGCGTGGTCTGGGCCATCTGGCGCTTGGTCTGGCGAAAGTCAGCGGTGAGCCAGTGGCGGTGATTGTGACGTCCGGTACCGCGGTGGCAAACCTTTATCCGGCGCTGATTGAAGCGGGGCTTACCGGCGAAAAGCTAATCCTGCTGACGGCGGATCGCCCCCCGGAGCTGATCGATTGCGGTGCTAACCAGGCGATCCGTCAGCCCGGTATCTTTGCCTCCCATCCCTCACAGGCGCTGTCGCTCCCGCGCCCGACGCAGGATATTCCCGCCCGCTGGCTGGTCAGCACGATTGATAATCTGCTCGGCTCCCTGCACAGCGGCGCGGTACACATCAACTGCCCGTTTGCCGAACCGCTGTATGGCGAACTCGACGCCACCGGCCTCGACTGGCAGCGGCAGCTTGGCGACTGGTGGCGCAGCGATAAACCCTGGCTGCGGGAAAACAGCACGCTACACAGCGCACGTCAGCGCGACTGGTTTTTCTGGCGGCAAAAACGCGGCGTGGTGATCGCCGGGCGGATGAGCGCCGCCGAAGGCAAACAGACTGCGGAATGGGCGCAGATGCTCGGCTGGCCGCTGATTGGCGATGTGCTGTCCCAGAGCGGGCAACCGCTGCCCTGTGCCGATCTGTGGCTGGGTAACGCCCGGGCGGTGACGGAGCTGGCGCAGGCGCAGATTGTTATCCAGTTAGGCAGCAGCCTGACTGGAAAACGGCTGCTCCAGTGGCAGGCTACCTGCGAGCCGGAAGAGTACTGGCTGGTGGACAGCCTGCCGGGACGCCTCGATCCGGCGCATCATCGCGGACGGCGACTGGTGTCCGGTATTGGCGACTGGCTGGATGAACACCCGGCGGAACATCATGCCCCCTGGTGCAGTGAAATCCCGACGCTGGCGCAGCAGGCCTGGCAGGCGGTTAAGGCGCAGCGCGACCCCTTCGGTGAGGCGCAGCTGGCACACCGTCTGGCGGACTATCTGCCGGAGCAGGGGCAACTCTTTTTAGGCAACAGCCTGGTCGTGCGTCTGGTGGACGCGCTCGGGCAGCTACCGGCGGGTTATCCGGTGTACAGCAACCGCGGGGCGAGCGGTATCGACGGTTTACTCTCCACCGCTGCGGGGGTGCAGCGCGCCAGCGGCAAACCGACGCTCGCCATCGTCGGCGATCTCTCCGCACTGTACGATCTTAACGGCCTGGCATTGCTGCGCCAGGTGTCCGCGCCCTTCGTGCTGATCGTGGTGAACAACAATGGCGGGCAGATTTTCTCCCTGCTGCCCACGCCGCCGTCCGAGCGCGAACGTTTTTACCAGATGCCGCAAAACGTCCACTTTGAGCATGCCGCCGCGATGTTTGGCCTGCATTACCATCGCCCGGAAAGCTGGCAGGCGCTTGACGACGCGCTGGCAGGGGCATGGCGTATGCCGCAGGCGACGGTTATCGAGCTGGTGGTCAGTGAAACCGATGGCGCGCAGACGCTCCAGCACCTGCTGGCGGAGGTCAGCCAGCTATGATGTTGCACGCGCGTGCCGAAACCGCCAACCGCGGGCTGCCGTGGCTGGTCTTCCTGCACGGTTTTTCCGGCGACCTCTGCGAATGGCAACCCGTGGGCGAGCAGTTTCGCGACTATTCCCGTCTGTATATTGATTTGCCGGGGCATGGCGGCTCGGCAGATCTTCTGGCGGCGGATTTTGCCGGGGTCAGCGCGCTGCTCAATAGTACGCTTCTTAGTTACAACATACTTAATTACTGGCTTATCGGTTACTCCCTCGGCGGTCGCCTCGGGATGTATCACGCCTGTGCGCAACCGCAGGGTTTGGCAGGGCTGGTCGTCGAAGGGGCGCATCCGGGTTTGACCGATGCCGAAGCCCGTCGGCAGCGCGCGGAAAACGACGCCTGCTGGGCCGCACGTTTTCGCGCTGAGCCTCTTGAGGCGGTATTCCGCGACTGGTATCAGCAGCCGGTATTTGCGTCTCTCAGCGCCGACGCGCGCCGTGCGCTGGTGGCACTGCGTCAGCACAACACGGGGGCTGCGCTTGCTGACATGCTGGAGGCCACCTCGCTGTCACGCCAGCCGGATCTGCGCGCTGCGCTGCGCGAGCGGACATTCCCGTTTTATTACTTATGTGGCGAGCACGACGCAAAATTTCGCGCCATCGGCGATGAACTCGCCGCGCCTTGCCTGTTAATTGCCGCCGCCGGACATAACGCCCACCGGGAAAATCCCGCTGCTGTGGCTGAAAGTCTGGCGCATATTCTGCGTCTTCACTAAGGACACATTATGATCTATCCAGATGAAACAATGCTTTACGCCCCGGTTGAATGGCTCGACTGCTCTGAAGGCTACACCGATATTCGCTATCACAAGTCGACCGATGGCATCGCCAAAATCACCATCAACCGTCCGCAGGTGCGTAACGCGTTTCGTCCGCTGACGGTGAAAGAAATGATGCAGGCGCTGGCTGATGCGCGCTACGACGACAACGTCGGCGTGATCATCCTGACCGGCGAAGGCGACAAAGCGTTCTGTTCCGGCGGCGATCAGAAAGTACGCGGCGACTACGGCGGCTATCAGGATGACTCCGGCGTGCACCATCTCAACGTGCTGGATTTCCAGCGCCAGATCCGTACCTGTCCGAAACCGGTAGTGGCGATGGTGGCGGGCTATTCCATCGGCGGCGGCCATGTGCTGCACATGATGTGCGATCTGACCATCGCCGCAGAAAACGCCATCTTTGGCCAGACCGGCCCGAAAGTCGGTTCTTTCGACGGCGGCTGGGGCGCATCCTATATGGCGCGCATCGTCGGGCAGAAAAAAGCGCGTGAGATCTGGTTCCTGTGTCGTCAGTACGACGCTAAAGCCGCGCTGGAGATGGGACTGGTCAACACCGTGGTGCCGGTTGCCGAGCTGGAAAAAGAGACCGTGCGCTGGTGTCGCGAAATGCTGCAAAACAGCCCCATGGCACTGCGCTGCCTGAAAGCGGCGCTGAATGCTGACTGCGACGGTCAGGCGGGGTTACAAGAGCTGGCGGGTAATGCCACCATGCTGTTCTACATGACCGAAGAAGGTCAGGAAGGCCGCAACGCGTTTAATGAAAAACGCCAGCCGGACTTCAGCAAATACAAACGGAATCCGTAATGCGTCAGGCGCAGGTTTACCGCTGGCAGCTGCCGATGGATGCGGGCGTCGTGCTGCGTGAACAGCGTCTGAAAACCCGCGACGGGCTGCTGGTGCAACTGTGTGACGGCGAGCGGGAAGGGTGGGGCGACATCGCCCCCTTGCCGGGTTTTAGTCGTGAATCGCTGGCAGACGCAGAGCGCGCCACCCTTGACTGGGTAAACCACTGGCTGGCGGGCGATGACCCCGCCTGGCCGTCAGTGCCTTCCGCCGCCTTTGGGCTGAGCTGCGCGCTGGCGGAGCTAAACGATGTCTTACCCACGACGGGTAACTACCGTGCCGCGCCCCTGTGTACCGGCGATCCTGACGAACTGATCGTCGCCCTTGCTGCCCTGCCGGGCGAAAAAGTGGCGAAGGTCAAAGTCGGCCTGTATGAAGCGGTACGTGATGGTATGGTGGTGAATCTGCTGCTGGAAGCGATCCCGGAACTGCGGCTGCGCCTTGACGCCAACCGCGCCTGGACGCCGCTTAAAGCCCGGCAGTTCGCCAAATACGTCAACCCGGCGCATCGCCACCGTATCGCTTTTCTCGAAGAGCCCTGCAAAACCCGCGATGACTCCCGCGCCTTTACCCGCGAAACCGGTATCGCCATTGCCTGGGACGAAAGCCTGCGCGACGACGATTTTACCTTTGTGGCAGAAGAGGGTGTGCGCGCGGTGGTGATCAAGCCCACGCTGACCGGCAGCCTTGAAAAAGTGCGCGAGCAGGTTGACGCGGCCCACGCCCTCGGTCTGACGGCGGTGATCAGCTCCTCTCTTGAATCCAGTCTCGGCCTGACGCAGCTGGCGCGCATCGCAGGCTGGCTGACGCCGGACACCACGCCAGGTCTGGATACGCTCAACCTGATGCAGGCGCAATTACTGCGCCGCTGGCCGGGCAGTACGCTGCCCTGTCTGCAAGTGGACGCCCTGGAGGCGCTGCTGTGATCTTCCACGACTGGCCCTGGCGACACTGGCGCGATCAGCGCCCCACAGCACTGGCGATCCGCCCTGGCGATGAGACGCTGAGCTGGCAGACACTGTGCGAGCGGGTAGATGCGCTGGCGAGCGGCTTTGCCGCGCAGGGTGTGCAGTGCGGCGACGGCGTGATGCTGCGCGCCTGCAATCATCCCCTGACGCTGCTGTCATGGCTGGCGTTAATGCAGTGCGGTGCGCGCATTCTGCCGGTGAATCCACAGCTGCCGGACACGCTGCTCCGGCAGTTGTTGCCGTCAATGTCGCTGCGTCACGCGCTGGATCTGGTGGAGTATGGCGACTATGCGGGGCTTTCGCGTCTTGAACCTGGCGTTATCGACGGCCATCATGCGGTGCCGTGGGACGGGCAGCGGCTGGTCTCAATGACGCTGACTTCCGGCTCTACCGGCCTGCCGAAAGCGGCGGTGCATACCCCTGACGCTCATCTGGCGAGCGCCACGGGCGTGCTGTCGCTGATGCCTTTTACTGCGCAGGACGACTGGCTGCTTTCACTCCCCCTGTACCATGTTTCCGGGCAGGGCATTTTATGGCGCTGGCTGCTGGCCGGGGCGCGCATCACCGTACGTGAGAAAATGCCGTTGCAGCAGGCGTTACAGGGCTGTACGCATGCCTCACTGGTGCCGACGCAGCTCTGGCGATTACTCAACGACAACGACAACACCAGCGTGGCGCTGAAAGCCGTGCTGCTGGGCGGCGCGGCGATCCCGGTGGAACTGACTGAGCTTGCGCGTCAGCGTGGGATCCGCAGCTGGTGCGGCTATGGCTTAACGGAATTTGCCTCAACGGTGTGCGCCAAAGAAGCCGACGGACTGCCGGATGTCGGCAGTGCGCTACCGGGGCGCGAAGTAAAAATCGTTGATGGTGAAGTCTGGCTACGTGCGTCCAGCATGGCGGCGGGCTACTGGCGTGACGGCAGACTGGTGCCGCTGGCAAACGCCGACGGCTGGTTTGCCACCCGCGACCGTGGCGTGGTGCAGGGCGACCGTCTGACCATTGCTGGCCGTATGGATAATCTGTTTTTCAGCGGCGGCGAAGGGATCCAGCCTGAAGAGGTCGAGCGCGTTATTGCGGCACACCCGCAGGTACGGCAGGTTTTTATCGTTCCCAAAGAAGACGCCGAATTTGGTCACCGCTCCGTGGCCGTGGTGGATCTGCAGGACGGCTACCCGTCGTCAGCGCTGGCCGAGTGGTGCCGCGATAAGCTGGCCCGTTTCCAGCAACCGATCCGCTGGCTGGCACTTCCCGAGCACCTGGCCCAGGGCGGCATCAAAATCTCCCGCCGCGCCTTACAACACTGGGTGGCGACGTTGTAAAGTCGATGTCGGAGTGTAGGCCCGGCAAGCCTGTGCCGCCGGGCAATGGGCAGGGTTAACGGGCGGCGTTTATGGCGCTCAGCGCGGCGGCGACACCGGCACCATACGCCGGATCCACTTCGCTGAATAAACCAATCTGACGCTGCTGGATAAACTCAGGCACATCTTTCATATCATCCGCGATACGGGCGAACATGCGCTGGCGTTCTTCTTCACCGATCAGGGCGAACAGTTTGCGGGGCTGGCTGAAATAGTCCGTATCTTCCCGGTGATTCCAGTGATCGGCTGCACCTTCCACCGACAGCGGCGGTTCGCTGAAGTCCGGCTGCTCCTGAAACACACCAAAGCTGTTTGGCTCGTAGGTCGGGCCGTTGCCGCTGTTGCCGTCCACGCGCATCGCGCCATCGCGGTGATAATTATGGAACGGGCAGCGCGGCTGATTCACCGGGATCTGGTGATGGTTGACTCCCAGACGATAACGGTGCGCGTCGCCGTAGGAGAAAAGACGGCCCTGCAACATACGATCCGGGGAGAAACCAATGCCAGGCACCACGTTCGCCGGGGACATCGCCACCTGCTCAACTTCCGCAAAGTAGTTATCCGGATTGCGGTTCAGCTCCAGCACGCCCACTTCGATCAGCGGATAATCGCCGTGCGGCCACACTTTCGTCAGATCGAACGGGTTATACGGCACCTGTGACGCTTCGGCTTCCGGCATGATCTGCACATAAAACGTCCAGCGCGGGAAATCCCCGGTTTCGATGGCGTTGAACAGGTCGCGCTGCGAACTTTCACGATCTTCCGCCACCAGACGTTTCGCTTCATCGTCCATCAGGTTATCAATACCCTGTAAGGTTTTAAGATGGAATTTCACCCAGAAGCGTTCGTTATTGTGATTAATAAAGCTGAAGGTGTGGCTGCCGAAACCGTGCATATTGCGGTACGAGCGGGGCAGGCCGCGATCGCTGAAATCAATGGTTAACTGATGCAGCGATTCCGGCAAATGGGAGAAGAAATCCCATTTATAGGTCGGGTTGCGCAGGTTGGTACGCGGATCGCGTTTCACCACGTGGTTAAGATCCGGGAATTTCAGCGGATCGCGCAGGTAAAACACGGGCGTGTTGTTTCCCACTAGATCCCAGTTGCCTTCTTCGGTATAAAACTTGATGGAGAAACCGCGAATATCACGTTCGGCATCGGCGGCACCGCGCTCACCGGCAACGGTGGAGAAGCGCAGGAAAAGATCGGTTTTTTTACCCGGTTCAGAAAACATTTTTGCCCGGGTGTAGCGGGAAATATCCTGGGTGACGGTAAACGTCCCGTAAGCGGCTGAGCCTTTGGCATGCATGCGGCGTTCCGGGATCACTTCGCGGTCAAAATGCGCCAGCTTTTCCAGAAACCATACATCCTGCAACAGCATCGGGCCGCGCGGTCCGGCGGTCATCACGTTGTTATTATGGGCGACCGGTGCGCCGGCAGCGGTAGTTAATCCTTTTTTACTCATTTTCTTTCTCCTGGTAACAATCAAAAAACGCCTGTGTTTCTGTCTGATGTCAGAAATCAATGTAGGTATTGTTTGTACCGGGAGTCTTGATCTCAGGCAATCTGGCTCTGTCTATCAGAGAGATATCCAAAAGCATTGAGGTGAAAACGACGCGGTAAAACCATTTTTGGTGCAGAGTGTGAGGGCAAAGCCCTGTACACTACCGGCGCTTTTCAGAACGTCTGACGATAACTTGCACGGATAGTGAACAATGAAAAAAACGACATTAATTGCCCTGACCAGCCTGCTGTTTGTCTCTGCGGGCGCGAATGCCCTGAGCATCAGCGGTCAGGCCGGTGAGGATTACACCAATATTGGCGTGGGAATGGGCACCGAAACCAGCGGCCTGGCGCTGAGCGGCAACTGGGCGCACAACGACGATCACGGCGATATTGCCGGTCTTGGCCTCGGGCTGAATGTGCCCCTCGGTCCGTTTATGGCCACCGTCGGTGGTAAAGGCGTCTACCTGAATCCGAACGAAGGTGACGAAGGCTACGCCGCCGCGGTGGGTGGTGGTTTACAGCTGCCGATTGGCGAGAGCATCAAGCTGTTCGGTGAATATTATTACTCCCCTGATTCTCTCTCCAGCGGCGTGAAAGACTTCTCCGAAGCCAATGCCGGTGCGCGTATTTCGGTCCTGCGTCCGCTGAGCGTGGAAGTGGGTTACCGCTATATCGATCTGAGCGGCAAAGACGGTAACAGCGACAGCAAATTGGCCGATGGCCCGTATGTTGGCGTGAGCGCCAGCTTCTGATTGTCCGGCGCGGCCCCCCGCCGCGCCAGTTTCCCTCCTGCATTCCCCCGCCATGCGTTATAGTGTTTTGACCGCTAATGCTGGAGAAAATGATGTTAAACGTGGAGATGCTGTCAACCGGCGATGAAGTGTTGCACGGGCAAATCGTGGACACGAACGCCGCGTGGCTGGCTGATGTTTTCTTTAATCAGGGATTACCTTTAACGCGTCGCCACACCGTGGGCGATGATCTCGACAGCCTCGTCGCCATTCTGCGCGAGCGCAGCGAACACGCCGATGTGCTGATTGTGAACGGTGGTCTGGGGCCGACCAGTGACGATCTGAGCGCGCTGGCGGCTGCCACGGCAGCGGGTGAAGGGCTGGTGCTGCATGACGCATGGCTTGCGCACATGGAGCGCTTTTTCTCTGAACGTGGCCGGGTGATGGCACCGAGCAACCGCAAACAGGCGGAGATCCCCGCCAGCGCTGAGATGGTTGATAATCCGGTTGGCACCGCCTGTGGTTTTGCCATGCAGCTTAACCGCTGCCTGATGTTCTTCACGCCGGGCGTGCCGTCTGAATTCAAAGTGATGGTTGAGCGTGAAATTCTGCCGCGCCTGCGCGAGCGTTTTACGCTGCCCTCGCCGCCGCTGTGCCTGCGTCTCACCACCTTTGGCCGTTCCGAAAGCGATCTTGCCCAGAGTCTTGAACAGTTACCCTTGCCGGACGGCGTGGTGATGGGTTATCGCTCCTCGATGCCAATCATTGAACTCAAGCTCACCGGCCCGGCAGACGCGCGCGAGCAGATGGAAGCATTGTGGCCCGAGGTGCAGCGCGTGGCGGGTGAAAGCCTGATTTTTGAAGGGACCGAAGGGTTACCGGCGCTGCTCGCCCGTCAACTGCGTGAGCGACAGCTCAGCCTGACGCTGAGCGAGCAGTTCACCAGCGGGCTGGTGGCGTTGCAGCTTTCCCGCGCCGGGGCACCGTTACTGGCGAGCGAAGTGTTGCCGTCGCAGGCAGATAACCTTGAGCAGTCGGCACGCTGGGCCGCGGCGCTGCGCGATCGTCATCTGGCCGGGCTGGCGTTAGTCGTCGGTGGGATGGACGATGAGCACCTGAATTTCGCGCTGGCGACGCCGGACGGGATCCATGCGCTGCGGGTACAGTTCAGCACCAGTCGCCACAGCCTGACGGTTCGCCAGGAGGTGTGCGCGATGATGGCGCTGAATATGCTGCGCCGTTGGTTGTTGGGTAAAGATGTCGCCAGCGATCACGGCTGGATCAACGTTGTCGATACGTTGGTTACGGCGGGGTAGCGGTAGCAGGACGCCGGGTGTGGCGGCTGCGCCTTACCCGGCCTGGAAAACCCCGACATCGCACTATCCCGGCATCATTGTAGGCCCGGCAAGCGCATCGCCGCCGGGCAAAATGACCTTACCCCAGCGCCCGCGCCAGTAACGTCACCGGATGCTCGCAGCGCAGACGGGTCGACATCTCAATCTGCCATTTACAGGTTTCACAGTCCGAGATCACCAGATCCGCGCCGCTCTCCTCAATCTGCCGGAACAGCGGGGCACCAATCGCCTGTGACGTCGGATAGTTTTCCGTTTTAAATCCGTAGGTGCCGGCAATCCCACAGCACTGTGGATCCAGTACCGTCAGTTCCAGTTCAGGAATGGTGCGCAGCAGCTCAAGGGTGTAATGCGTCCAGCCCATTTTTTCCATATGGCAGGGCGTGTGATACACCACTTTCAGCGGCAGCGGGCGCAACGGCAGGGTGCGGCCTTCCTCCAGTTTGCGCCACAGCCAGCGCGTTGCCAGATCGATATGCGGGCGTAGCGCGCTGTTGTCAACATCCAGCAGATGCGGATATTCATCGCGCAGGGTAAAGGTACAGGTGGATGACGTGGCGATCACCGGCAAGCCGTTTACGCCGATGGCGCGCTGCAAGGACGCGATATTGGCGTTAGCCTGTTTTTTCGCTTTCTCAGTAAACCCGTTGGCGATCAGCGGCACGCCGCAGCATTTTTCGCCTTCCAGTAGCTGCACGCCGATCTGCATCGCGTTCAGCACCCGCAGCAGATCTTTCCCCAGTTGCGGATGGTTGTAGTTGACAAAACAGCCGTGGAAAAAGGCCACCTGGTCGTCAAATTCAGCCTGCGCGGCCGCCTGCTTGCGATACCACTGGCGAAAGGTGCCGCGAGAGTATTTCGGCAGGGTACGGCGGTGATCGATTTTCAGCGCTTTATCCAGCAACAGCCGCACCGGTTTCAGGCCGGTGGCGGCATTCACCAACGGTGCGACTGGCGTGGAAAGCGTACCCATCAGGTCGGTATGGCTGAGGATCGCATTGCGCAATGAGGGTTTGCGCGGCGCGAACTGGTTGCGGGCGCGCTGGATGATATCGCCGATCTTCACGCCGGACGGACAGGCGGTTTCGCAGCGTTTGCAGTTAGTGCAGTACTTCAGCGCCTCGTCGTAAAGCGTACCGTCTTTCAGGCGCAGGCGTTCGCCATCCGGCCCGGCCTGTTTCGGGCCAGGATAGTCGACATTGACGCGGCTTACCGGACAGGCGGTGGTGCAGACGGTGCATTTGATACAGCTGTCAAACTGGGTGGTGGTCATTGTGAGCCTCCCGACGCGCAGATCTGCTGCGCGGCATGTAACGCGGTGACGGCGCAAACGCCGCCGCCACAGCCCTGGGCAATGGGGTCATAGCCGCCGAGCACCGAACCGATCACGTATAAATTTTGCAGGATCTCTTCCTGGCATTGCCCGCGCAGCGTGGCATCGGTGCGCACGCCAAACTGCTGCCACGGCTGGGCATCAAACACGTTATCGCGATACCAACTGGCGCGATCGGGGTGTTGCAGCACGTCGAGATCAAACACGGTTTCCCGCACGCCTTCGCGCCCGGCCACCAGCCCGTTACTGAAAAAACTGCCGCTGGCGAGCACCACGTTCCCGGCGCGCAGCGGAATGTCTTCGTGCTTGCGTGTCCATAGCTGGCTGACCACGCCGTTATCCACGGTGGCGCGCAGCACTTCATCCCCCGGCATCCAGGTACCGCCGCTGCGGATAAACTGCTGCTGAAGGCGGTTCTGCATCCGCATGCCCGGCACCGACGGGGGCAGGGTGGGCAGCAGGTACAGAGGGCAGGCTAGTTCAGCGCTGAGCCGCGTGTACACCGCATCATCCGTCAGGCCGAAACAGGCCGGAAACCAGAGGGCGTCGTGGGCCTGACTGAGCGGGCGCAGGGCGGCGCAAAGCGCTGCGAAATGGGTATCCTGATCCAGCTGGCGGGCAATAGTGACGGCGCGGAACTCGCTGGGGTTATCCCGCAGCTTATCGAGCGCCGGCAGATCGATTTCTGTTGCCGTGACGCGTAAGCCCTGTTTGCGCAGCGTCGCTGCCGCCAGATGCGGCTGGAAATCGGCAAAGCCGTTGATGCCGACCACACAAATAGACTCCCCTATGCGTGGTGACACCGGTACTTCCGGCGGGCTGAGCCATGCCAGGCGCTGCATGCCGAGCGGCGTGACGCGCCGATGGGGGGCGCTGGCATCCCCCTGAAATTTCAGCCCGCACGCGGCCAGTAAGGTTTGCGCCTCGCAGGCGTACTGATACACGCGCCCGGCACCGATCAGGCTGTAGGGATGTTCCGGGGCGAGGGTCTCAAGCGCTGACAGCCCGGCGGCGGTATCCTCGACCGCGGTGCCGTCCGGCAGGCGTGAGAGCAGATCCAGCGAGCCGGAGGAAAAATTCAGCGCGCTCTGCCCGCGACTGACAATCGCGCAGCGCTGCCCGCGCTGGCTCAGCGTGATACCGCACAGCAGACCCGCGAGGCCGCCGCCGACGATCACAGTATCAAAGTTCATCTGTCGTCTCCTTTTCCAGACCGCATAGTCCCTGGTATACCCAGCGGGTAAACTCGCTTTCCCGCAATGCATCGCCCCAGGCCACGGGGCGGATGCCTTTCCAGCGCTCATTTAAAAACGCCGATAACTGCGCGAGGGACTGCACGTCGCTGGTGACATTCAGGCGGTGTAACAACCCCGCCGCCCGGCAGGCGCACAGCTCGCCCTGACAGGTGCCCATGCCGACGCGGGTGCGGCGGCGTAAATCGAGCAGAGAACGGACGTTAAGATTGTCGACCGCGTATTCGACTTCCCCGGCGGTGACGGCTTCGCACTCGCAAATCAGACTGCGGGTATGCCGTGCATTGCCCAGCCATTCCGGGGTGCGATCGCCATGCCGCCACACCGCCGAGCCGCGCAGCGGGGCTGACAGGGAAACCACTTTTTGCAGCGTCCGATCGGTGGACTCGCGCGATCCGGGCAGCGGTTCGCTGGCGGTACGGCAGGGCGCGGTATTGTTGAGTTTGCGGCACACGGCGTCGGTGGCCCACTCCGCCATCAGCCGGTAGGTCATCAGCTTGCCGCCGGTGATGGTGATAAAGCCTTCCATGCCGTCGCGTTCAGCGTGATCCATCAAGACAATGCCACGGCTGACGTTGCGCCCGGTGGGATCGTCGTCGCTGGCGACCAGCGGACGTATGCCCGCGTAGGCACGCAGAATGCGCGACGTCGCCATGATCGGCGCCAGTTTTTCACCTTCGCGCAGCAGGATGTCGACCTCTTCCGGCGTCACACGGGTGTTATCAATATCGCGGTAATCAACGTGCGTGGAGGTGGTGCCGATCAGGGAGATGGTATCGCCGGGCACCAGAATATCGGCATCCGCAGGCTTGCGGCAGCGGTTGATCACCTGCTGGTTGATGCGGTGATCGAGAATAAGCAGCGCGCCTTTCGCCGGGAACATACGGATACGGAGATCGGCATACTCCGCGATGCGCTGTCCCCAGATCCCGGCGGCGTTCACCACCACCGGCGCATGCAGCGACTGGACTGCCAGCGTTGAGGGATGGCGGATCTGCACGCCGTGCACCCGGTCTTTGTCGCGTAGCAGGCCAATCACTTCATGGCCGGTTAAGATCACCGCACCATGCTCCCGGGCATCCAGCATGTTGGCGGCGGTCAGGCGAAAGGGGTCGATGGTGCCGTCCGGCACCTGTACAGCGGCGATGAGCGCCGGGTTTACGCAGGGTTCGATGCGCAGCGCCTCTTCTGCCGACAGCGGCTGTGCCGCGATCCCGGCGCGGGTGCAGGCGCTGATAAATTGCTGCTGCCAGGCCAGATCGTCTTCCGGCAGGGTAATGAACAGGCCACCGGTAGGTTCGATACAGTGACGGGCAACCCGGCGCAGGATCTGGTTTTCGCTGATACACTCCCGCGCCGACTCTTCATCCGTTACTGCATAACGCGCGCCGCTGTGCAGCAGGCCGTGGTTACGCCCGGTGGCACCGGTGGCGATGTCGTGGCGCTCCAGCAACACCACGCGCAGCCCGCGCAGGGCGCAGTCGCGGGCGATCCCCGCTCCGGTTGCGCCGCCACCAATGATGATGACGTCGTACTCAGTCGCGTTGCGCATTTTCGCTTCCCTCTATTCCAGTGAGCTATATGACACATTTAGCCACACTCCGGGTGTGGTTTGTTTGATTGCGCGCATATTCGCGCATGAAACGAAAATAAATGAACATTTGTTGCGTGAAATGAGCGCGTTGTCATATTTCTGTAACATTCAACGCGACTTTTGCTGCGTTAACGTCCAGGCTTCACCCGCCGCACCCGTTTGCGGCGGCGTTACGTTCGTTTTCACTCATTACAAAACAACACATGCCACGGAGGCTTTATGTTGAGCATCTTTAAACCTGCCGCGCATCAACCCCGGTTACCGGAGCAGCAGATCGATCCGTACTACCGGCGTTTACGCTGGCAGATTTTCATGGGCATTTTCTTCGGCTACGCGGCTTACTACCTGGTGCGGAAAAACTTTGCGCTGGCGATGCCGTTCCTGGTGGAACAGGGCTTTTCGCGTGGCGATCTGGGCTTTGCGCTGTCGGGTATTTCTATTGCCTACGGCTTTTCCAAATTCATCATGGGATCGGTGTCGGATCGCTCCAATCCGCGCGTTTTCTTACCGGCCGGGCTGATCCTTGCCGCCGCCGTGATGCTGTTTATGGGCTTTGTGCCCTGGGCCACTTCCAGCATTGCCGTGATGTTTGTGCTGCTGTTCTTATGTGGCTGGTTCCAGGGTATGGGCTGGCCGCCGTGCGGACGCACCATGGTGCACTGGTGGTCACAGAAAGAGCGCGGCGGGATCGTGTCAGTGTGGAACTGCGCGCATAACGTCGGCGGGGGTATTCCGCCCCTGCTGTTCCTGCTCGGCATGGCGTGGTTCAACGACTGGAAAGCGGCGCTCTATATGCCGGCGTTCGCGGCTATCGTCGTGGCGTTCATTGCGTTTGCGCTGATGCGCGACACCCCGCAGTCCTGCGGATTGCCGCCTATCGAAGAGTATAAAAATGACTATCCCGATGACTACAGCGAGAAAACCGAAGAAGAGCTGACGGCGAAGCAGATTTTTATGCAGTACGTGCTGCCAAATAAATTGCTCTGGTATATCGCCATTGCCAACGTGTTTGTCTATCTGCTGCGCTACGGCATTCTCGACTGGTCGCCCACCTATCTGAAAGAGGTGAAGCACTTCGCGCTGGATAAATCCTCCTGGGCCTATTTCCTCTATGAATACGCCGGTATTCCGGGCACGCTGCTGTGCGGCTGGATGTCGGATAAAGTGTTCAGGGGCAACCGTGGCGCGACCGGCGTGTTCTTTATGACGTTGGTGACTATCGCAACCGTGGTGTACTGGCTTAACCCGCCGGGCAACCCGACGGTAGATATGATCTGCATGATCGTTATCGGTTTCCTGATTTATGGCCCGGTAATGCTGATTGGTCTGCATGCGCTGGAGCTGGCACCTAAAAAAGCGGCAGGGACGGCGGCAGGCTTCACCGGCCTGTTTGGTTATCTCGGCGGGTCGGTCGCGGCCAGCGCCATTGTCGGTTACACCGTCGATTTCTTCGGCTGGGACGGCGGCTTTATGGTGATGATTGGCGGCAGTATCATCGCTGTGCTGCTGTTGCTGGTGGTGATGATGGGTGAGAAAAGACACCACGAAGCACTAGCCCGTAAACGCGCTTAAGTTCGCCCCGATGCCTCTCCATCCGGAGGGGCATTTTTTTGCCCGGATTTCGGGTGCAGCATTTCATGCTGCAAAAAAGCCATAAATTGATATTTAAAGTTAATGATCCGGATAGCGATCACATTACTGGTGTTTGGACTTTTTATAGTCCATATCGCATGGATAAATGCTTAATATTTTGCTTATGTTGTGTAAATATTTTGTCGACCCGCAATAGCTTATGCCAAAATTACCCTCCCCCTGTATGTTGAAACTAATTCCCATAGCCATATAATCGACCTTATTGACAGTATGGCCTATGAACAGGAATAAAAAAGGCATCCTTGCCAAGTTTCAGAACAAATGAGCAACGACACGATGGGATATCGGCTGTACGGCTACGTTATAGGCAAAGAAGTTCACTTCGAAATTGACAACGGAAGGCTTTACCGGCTTCCGCAGGGAAGTACTGAGAAATATTTTATGTTCGGCTCAGTATTATTTAATCATACGATGTTGCAGCTATTTATCTATTTACTTCAGCATGGTCGGCAGAACATTGTGACCAAGGAAGAACTGCTGCGCGTGGTGTGGGAGGAGAACGATCTGGTTCCGTCTACCCAGCGCCTGTGGCAGGTTCTGAAGAATCTCAACCGGCGTCTGAGCTTGCTGGGGTTGCCGGAAGATTTTATCACCAGCGTTCGCGGAAGCGGTTACTGCATCAATTATGTCGATATTACGCCTATTTATTACAGGGTGAGTGAACTCCATCAGCATCCGGAAGAAATAAAGGAGAGCTAGTTATTCCTGTGTGAGTGATGTCAACCAGGATTTTAACCCTGAACAGTTGTGTTCAGGGTTTTTTTATATTATTTACAAACACCACAGCGTGCGGCCAGGCTGAAATAATAAACGCGGGAAAGTAATTTTTACAGGAGTCTGGACGCGCTATAACTCAATTTCAATATCGCCACGGGCGCGGCAACAGCAGGGGAGGATCTCGCCTGCGGAAATAAAAGCCAGCGGTTCGGTCAGCCAGTCAACCTGGCCTGCCACCAGCCGCGTACGGCAGGAGCCACAGTAACCTTCGCGGCATTGGTATTCTACCGCCACCTGGTGAGATTCCAGCGCCGCCAGCAACGACGGGTGTTCATCCTGGCACAGTAATTCCGTGCCAGAGATGCGCAGAGTGACGCGGCTCATCAGAGCTGGAAATCACTCAGATCGTCAGTATTCACTTCGGAATCAATCTGACCGACCAGATAAGAACTGACTTCCACTTCCTGCGGTGCCACCTGCACGTTATCCGATACCAGCCAGGCGTTAATCCACGGGATCGGGTTCGAGCGGGTCTGGAACGGCAGATCAAGCCCCACGGCCTGCATGCGGATGTTGGTAATGTAGTCCACATACTGGCAGAGGATGTCTTTGTTCAGGCCGATCATGGAGCCGCCCTGGAACAGGTATTCTGCCCACTCTTTCTCCTGCTCAGCCGCCAGCACGAACAGGTTGTAGCAATCCTGTTTGCACTCTTCGGCGATCTCGGCCATTTCCGGATCGTCCACGCCGCTGCGCAGCAGGTTCAGCATATGCTGCGTGCCCGTCAGGTGCAGGGCTTCATCGCGGGCGATCAGTTTGATGATTTTGGCGTTGCCTTCCATCAACTCGCGCTCGGCAAAGGCGAAAGAGCAGGCGAAACTGACGTAGAAACGGATCGCTTCCAGCGCGTTGACGCTCATCAGGCACAGGTAAAGCTTCTTCTTCAGCTCGCGCAGGTTAACGGTTACGGTTTTGCCGTTGACGTTATGCGTGCCTTCGCCCAGCAGATGCCAGTAGCTGGTTAGCTCGATCAGATCATCGTAGTAATGAGAGATGCCTTCGGCGCGTTTGAGGATCTGCTCGTTGGTCACGATATCGTCAAACACGACCGCCGGATCGTTGACGATATTGCGAATGATATGGGTATAAGAGCGGGAATGGATCGTTTCTGAGAACGCCCAGGTTTCAACCCAGGTTTCCAGCTCCGGAATAGAGATCAGCGGCAACAGCGCCACGTTCGGGCTACGTCCCTGAATGGAGTCCAGCAGCGTCTGGTATTTCAGGTTGCTTAAAAAGATGTGCTTTTCGTGTTCCGGCAGCGCCTGGAAATCGATACGGTCACGGGACACGTCAACTTCTTCCGGACGCCAGAAGAAGGAGAGTTGTTTTTCGATCAGCTTTTCGAAGATGTCATATTTTTGCTGATCGTAGCGCGCAACGTTTACCGACTGGCCGAAGAACATCGGTTCCAGAAGCTGATTATTTTTCGTTTGTGAAAAGGTGGTGTATGCCATGCGAGTATTTCCTGTCCTGCTATTATACGCCGGGTGGCGATTCGCTTACCCGGCCTACAAAACCTAATCCGTAGGCCCGGCAAGCTTTGCGCCGCCGGGCAATTTATTAGATCTTACACGCGCCGCTTTCGCAGCCATCATCCTGAATGGACGGCACCATATCATCCTGTGAATCTTCAGCACCGTCGCGGGTGTTCTGATAATACAGGGTTTTCACGCCAAATTTGTAGGCGGTCAGCAGGTCTTTCAACAGCTGCTGCATCGGTACTTTACCTGACGGGAAGCGCGTCGGATCGTAGTTGGTGTTGGCAGAGATCGACTGGTCGATGAACTTCTGCATGATGCCTACCAGTTGCAGATAACCGTCGTTATTCGGCATATCCCACAGCAGTTCATAGCTGTCTTTCAGGTGCTCATAATCCGGCACGACCTGACGCAGAATGCCGTCTTTCGACGCTTTGATACTTACGTGGCCGCGCGGCGGTTCAATACCGTTGGTGGCATTAGAGATCTGCGACGAGGTTTCAGACGGCATCAGCGCAGAGAGCGTGGAGTTACGCAGACCGTGCGTTTTAATCGATTCACGCAGCGCTTCCCAGTCGTAATGCAGCTCTTTGGTGACAATCGCGTCGAGATCTTTTTTGTAGGTATCGGTCGGCAGAATACCTTTCGCATAGGTGGTTTCATTGAACCACGGGCAGGCACCTTGCTCTTTCGCCAGTTCGTTAGAGGCTTTCAGCAGGAAGTACTGAATAGCTTCAAACGTTTTGTGGGTCAGGTTGTTGGCGCTGCCGTCGGAGTAACGCACGCCATGCTTCGCTAAATAGTAGGCGAAGTTAATCACGCCAATACCCAGCGTACGACGGCCCATGGCACCGCGCTTGGCAGCCGGGATCGGGTAGTCCTGATAATCCAGCAGCGCATCAAGTGCACGCACCGCGAGGGTCGCCAGCTCTTCCAGCTCGTCCAGCGAGTTAATTGCACCGAGGTTAAACGCCGACAGCGTACACAGGGCGATTTCGCCGTTTTCGTCGTTCACATCCATCAGCGGTTTGGTCGGCAGGGCGATTTCCAGGCACAGGTTAGACTGGCGTACCGGGGCAATGGCCGGATCGAACGGGCTGTGGGTGTTGCAGTGGTCAACGTTCTGAATATAGATACGGCCCGTGGAGGCGCGTTCCTGCATCATCAGCGAGAACAGCTCTACCGCTTTCACGCGCTGTTTGCGGATGCTGTCGTCTTTTTCATAACGGGTGTACAGACGCTCAAATTCGTCCTGATCGGCGAAGAACGCATCGTACAGGCCTGGCACGTCGGACGGGCTGAACAGGGTGATGTCTTCACCTTTCAGCAGACGGGTGTACATCAGTTTGTTGATCTGTACGCCGTAGTCCATGTGACGCACGCGGTTGCCTTCCACGCCACGGTTATTTTTCAGCACCAGCAGGCTTTCCACTTCCAGATGCCACATCGGGTAGAACAGCGTCGCTGCACCACCGCGCACGCCGCCCTGGGAGCAGGATTTCACCGCAGTCTGGAAATGCTTGTAGAACGGAATACAGCCGGTGTGGAAGGCTTCGCCACCACGGATCGGGCTGCCCAGCGCACGGATGCGACCGGCGTTGATGCCGATACCGGCGCGCTGGGAAACGTATTTCACAATGGCGCTGGAGGTGGCGTTAATGGAATCCAGGCTGTCGCCGCACTCGATCAGGACGCAGGAGCTGAACTGACGGGTTGGGGTGCGCACGCCGGACATGATCGGCGTCGGCAGGGAAATCTTAAAGGTGGAGACCGCGTCATAGAAACGCTTCACGTAGTCCAGACGGGTTTCACGCGGGTAGTTCGAGAACAGGCACGCGGCCACGAGGATATACAGGAACTGCGCGCTCTCGTAGATTTCGCCGGTCACGCGGTTCTGCACCAGGTATTTGCCTTCCAGCTGCTTCACGGCAGCGTAGGAGAAGGTCAGGTCGCGATCGTGTTCGATAAACGCGTCCATCTGGCGGAACTCTTCTTCGCTGTAGTCTTCCAGCAGATGATGGTCATATTTGCCCAGCTCAACCATTTTCAGCACGTGGTTGAACAGCGTCGGCGGCTCAAACTGGCCGTAGGCTTTTTTGCGCAGATGGAAAATCGCCAGGCGTGCGGCGAGGTACTGATAGTCTGGCGCGTCGCGGGAAATCAGATCGGCGGCAGCTTTGATGATCGTTTCATGGATATCGGAGGTTTTAATGCCGTCATAAAACTGAATGTGCGAACGCAGTTCAACCTGAGAGATCGAGACGTTATTCAGCCCTTCTGCCGCCCAATCCAGTACGCGGTGGATTTTATCCAGATTGATGCGCTCAGTACGACCATCACGCTTTGTCACCAGCAGACTCTGATTCATGTGGGATTTACCTGTCCGTGAAATAGAAAAAATATCCCCCAATTATCCACAAGTCCGCGCTGTGGCTAACTCTGTGGATAAATACTACATATAGGGGGTTTGCGATAAGAGAAACGCTATATGGTGAGTATTCTAGTTGGGATTCTTTTGAGTACAAGAGTTGATTTTGGCGTTAATTTAAGGTTGCGAAAAGGTAAGAATCGCTAAGTCCCCGAACTGTAAGGCCTCCAGGGGAAGTCAATCATTTGCAAAAAAAATAAGAAATTTGATCGAGTGCTGATTTCTTCATCGGCGTAAGAAAATTGCGTAACGTCCTGTCACGCAATCTTCATAACAATTGCGCATGACGTTAGTCGTTTTGTGCTTTTGTATGCAGCATATAGTTAACGTCAACGCCCGGCGCGAGCTTGAATTTGTCCGTCAGCGGGTTGTAGTGCAGGCCGGTGATGTGGCATTCCTTTAGCACGGTTTCGTCTACCCAACCCAGCAATTCCGCCGGTTTGATGAACTTTTTCACGTCGTGCGTGCCTTTGGGCACCATGCGCAGCACGTATTCCGCGCCGACTACTGCCATCAGCCAGGCTTTCCTGTTGCGGTTAAGCGTGGAGAAGAAGACATGGCCGCCGGGTTTCACCAGTTTTGCACAGGCGTGCACTACCGATTGCGGATCGGGGACGTGCTCCAGCATCTCCATGCAGGTCACCACATCGTACTGCTGCGGATGGGCGGCGGCGTGCTCTTCTACGGTGCGCTGCACGTAGTCAACTTTTACGCCGGACTCCAGTCCATGCAGGCGTGCCACCTGGAGCGGTTCAAAGCCCATATCCAGCCCGGTGACGTTTGCGCCTTCGCGCGCCATGCTCTCCGCAAGGATACCGCCACCGCAGCCCACGTCCAGCACGGTCTTGCCAAACAGGCCACCGGCGCGTTCAGCAATATAGCCCAGGCGCAGCGGGTTAATACGGTGCAAGGGCTTAAACTCGCCTTCCAGATCCCACCAGCGGGAAGCGACCGCTTCAAATTTCGCGATTTCATCGTGGTCAACGTTGTGAGCCACCGACGGTTTTTCGGCATTCATGGGCGCTTTTACTCCTTTATCAACAAGACCGTGGAGTATATCAGGCCGTGGGCGCGAATAAACCGATTGGTTTACCTCTCACGCGCGGGCTGTGTTATAATTTGCGACCTTTGAATCCGGGATACAGTAGAGGGATAGCGGTTACATGAGCGACCTTGCGAGAGAAATTACACCGGTTAACATCGAGGAAGAGCTGAAGAGCTCCTATCTGGACTATGCGATGTCGGTCATTGTTGGCCGTGCGCTGCCGGATGTCCGCGATGGCTTAAAACCGGTTCACCGTCGCGTATTATACGCCATGAACGTATTGGGCAATGACTGGAACAAAGCCTACAAAAAATCTGCCCGCGTCGTCGGTGATGTCATCGGTAAATACCATCCTCATGGTGATACCGCGGTATATGACACTATCGTTCGTATGGCGCAGCCATTCTCCTTACGTTACATGCTGGTCGACGGCCAGGGTAACTTCGGTTCCGTAGACGGCGACTCCGCCGCAGCGATGCGTTATACGGAAATCCGTATGTCGAAGATCGCCCACGAACTGATGGCCGATCTGGAAAAAGAAACCGTCGATTTTGTGGACAACTATGACGGCACGGAAAGAATTCCGGACGTTATGCCCACCAAAATCCCCAACCTGCTGGTTAACGGGGCATCCGGTATCGCCGTAGGTATGGCGACCAACATTCCGCCGCACAACCTGACGGAAGTGATCAACGGCTGTCTGGCCTATATCGACGATGAAAACATCAGCGTCGAAGGCCTGATGGAGCACATCCCAGGGCCTGACTTCCCGACGTCCGCCATTATTAATGGCCGTCGTGGTATTGAAGAGGCCTATCGTACCGGTCGCGGTAAAATCTACATTCGCGCGCGCGCGGAAGTGGAAGCCGATGCGAAAACCGGTCGCGAAACCATTATCGTGCACGAAATTCCGTATCAGGTGAACAAAGCGCGCCTGATCGAGAAAATCGCCGAACTGGTAAAAGAAAAACGTCTGGAAGGCATCAGCGGCCTGCGCGACGAGTCCGATAAAGACGGTATGCGCATTGTCATTGAGATCAAACGCGATGCCGTGGGCGAAGTGGTGCTGAACAACCTCTATTCGCAGACCCAGATGCAGGTGTCCTTCGGTATCAACATGGTGGCACTGCACCACGGCCAGCCGAAGATCATGAACCTGAAAGACATTCTTTCAGCGTTCGTGCGCCACCGCCGTGAAGTGGTGACGCGTCGTACCATTTTCGAACTGCGTAAAGCCCGCGACCGTGCGCACATCCTCGAAGCGCTGGCCATTGCGCTGGCGAACATCGACCCGATTATCGAGCTGATCCGCCGTGCGCCGACCCCGGCCGAAGCGAAAGCCGGTCTGGTGGCGCGCTCCTGGGAACTGGGCAACGTCTCCGCCATGCTGGAACGTGCGGGCGATGACGCTGCGCGTCCTGAGTGGCTGGAGCCGGAATTCGGCGTGCGTGACGGTCAGTACTATCTGACTGAACAGCAGGCACAGGCGATTCTGGATCTGCGTTTGCAGAAACTGACTGGCCTTGAGCATGAAAAACTGCTCGACGAATACAAAGAACTGCTGGAACAGATCGCCGAACTGCTGCGCATTCTGGGCAGCGCCGATCGTCTGATGGAAGTGATCCGCGAAGAGCTGGAACTGGTTCGTGAACAGTTTGGCGATGCGCGTCGCACCGAAATCACCGCGAACACCGCCGATATCAACATCGAAGATCTGATCAGCCAGGAAGACGTGGTCGTCACCCTGTCTCACCAGGGCTACGTGAAGTATCAGCCGCTGACGGATTACGAAGCGCAACGTCGTGGTGGTAAAGGTAAATCGGCTGCCCGTATTAAAGAAGAAGACTTTATCGATCGTCTGCTGGTGGCGAACACCCATGACACTATCCTCTGCTTCTCCAGCCGTGGCCGTCTGTACTGGATGAAAGTGTACCAGTTGCCGGAAGCGAGCCGTGGCGCACGTGGACGTCCTATCGTCAACCTGCTGCCGCTGGAAGCGAACGAACGTATCACCGCTATCCTGCCGGTACGCGAGTACGAAGAGGGCGTGAACGTCTTTATGGCGACCGCCAGCGGTACCGTGAAGAAAACGGCGCTGACTGAATTCAGCCGTCCGCGCTCTGCCGGCATTATCGCGGTGAACCTGAACGAAGGCGACGAGTTGATTGGCGTTGACCTGACCTCCGGCTCTGACGAAGTGATGCTGTTCTCTGCCGCCGGTAAAGTGGTGCGCTTTAAAGAGAACGCCGTTCGCGCCATGGGTCGTACCGCGACCGGTGTGCGTGGTATCAAGCTGGCCGGCGAAGACAAAGTCGTGTCGCTTATCGTACCTAAAGGTGAGGGCGCTATTCTGACCGTCACCCAGAACGGCTACGGTAAACGTACGGCGGAAACGGAATACCCGACCAAGTCCCGTGGTACGCAGGGCGTTATCTCCATCAAAGTCACCGAGCGTAACGGCTCCGTGGTGGGTGCGGTGCAGGTGGCCGACAGCGATCAGATCATGATGATCACCGATGCCGGTACGCTGGTGCGTACACGCGTGTCTGAAGTGAGCATTGTGGGTCGTAACACCCAGGGCGTGATCCTCATCCGTACCGCGGAAGATGAGAACGTGGTGGGCCTGCAACGCGTGGCTGAGCCGGTGGATGAAGAAGAACTGGACGCCATCGACGGCAGTGCAGCGGAAGGCGACGATGAAATCGTGCCGGAAGCGGACACCGATGATGATGTCGCGGACGACGCTGACGAATAATCGGCATTGTCGATAAAAGGGCCGGGCTTCCGGCCCTTTTTATTGGCGCTTACCGCGTCATTTTCTTTAGCGTTGCGGGTATGGCGTTTTACCGCTACTTTATCCACATTCTTTTTACATTCTGCGGCGGAGCTTCGCCCCCTTGAAATACCTTGTTTCTTTCCGCACCACACTCAAAGTTTCACGA
This sequence comes from Enterobacter kobei, assembly GCF_018323985.1. Lineage (GTDB taxonomy): Bacteria > Pseudomonadota > Gammaproteobacteria > Enterobacterales > Enterobacteriaceae > Enterobacter_D > Enterobacter_D kobei_A. The sequence goes on from NZ_AP024590.1 coordinate 1,500,253, forward strand.
TACCTGTTCCGGGCGCTGGCGATACTGCTCTGGCTGCTGATTGCCCTGTGCTCCGTGTTTTATATCGTCAACGCTTTGCAGAATAAAGAGTCCGAAATTCGCAAAGAACTTAATCTCAGTTCTGAGCAGGCGCAACGCTACGTGCAGCGCACCTCAGACGTCATGAAAGAGCTTAAGTACATCGCCGAAAATCGCCTGACCGCTGAAAACGGCATCATGGCGTCACGGGGACCCAACGCCCGCAATGACGTACCGGAATTTGCGCCGCTGTTTGCGGATTCTGACTGTTCGGCCATGGGGAATACCTGGCGCGGATCGCTGGAATCACTGGCGTGGTTTATGCGCTACTGGCGCGATAATTTCTCGGCGGCCTACGAACTGAACCGCGTTTTCCTGATTGGCAATGAATCGCTGTGTATGGCGGATTTCGGCCTGCGCAACGTGCCGCTGGAGCGCGAAACGGCGCTGAAAAGCCTCCATGAGCGCATCCTGAAATACCGCAATGCCCCGCAGGAAGAGCGCGGCAATAATATTTTCTGGATGAGCCAGGGACCGCGTCCGGGCATCGGCTATTTCTATGCCTTAACGCCGGTATTTCTGGGCAACCGCCTGCAGGCGCTGCTCGGCTCCGAGCAGACTATCCGTATGGATAACTTCTACACGCCGGGTAATCTGCCGGTGGGCGTGACCATCCTTGATGAGAACGGTCATCCGCTCATCTCGCTGACCGGCCCGGAAAATGATCTGGAAATCGATCCGGCCTGGGTCCAGGAGCGCACCTGGTTTGGGTATTCATCCGGCTTCCGCGACCTGGTGCTGAAAAAGAGCCTGCCGCCGTCTTCGCTGAGCGTGATCTACTCCGTACCCGTCGATCTGGTGCTGGAGCGCGTGCGCATGCTGATCCTCAACGCGGTATTGCTGAACGTGCTGGTGGGGATTGCGCTCTTTACCCTGACGCGCATGTATGAACGGCGGATATTTATTCCCGCCGAGGCGGATGCCCAGCGTCTGGAAGAGCACGAGCAGTTTAACCGTAAGATTGTCGCTTCGGCACCAGTGGGGATCTGTATTCTGCGTACCCTTGACGGCACCAACATCCTCAGTAACGAGCTGGCGCATAACTACCTCAATATGCTTACCCATGAGGACCGGCAGCGGCTGACGCAGATTATTTGCGGCCAGCAGGTAAACTTTGTTGATGTACTGACCAGCAACAATACCAATTTGCAGATCAGCTTCGTGCACTCCCGCTATCGCAACGAAAACGTGGCAATCTGCGTGCTGGTGGACGTCAGCGCGCGCGTCAAGATGGAAGAGTCGTTGCAGGATATGGCGCAGGCGGCCGAGCAGGCCAGCCAGTCGAAATCCATGTTCCTTGCCACCGTCAGCCATGAACTGCGTACGCCGCTGTACGGTATTATCGGGAACCTTGACCTGCTGCAAACGAAAGAGCTGCCGAAGGGTGTGGATCGTCTGGTGACGGCGATGAACAACTCTTCCAGCCTGCTTTTGAAAATCATCAGCGATATTCTCGACTTCTCCAAAATTGAATCGGAGCAGCTGAAAATCGAACCGCGCGAGTTTTCGCCGCGGGAACTGATGAGCCATATCACCGCCAACTATCTGCCGCTGGTGGTGCGTAAACAGCTCGGCCTGTATTGCTTTATCGAGCCGGACGTGCCGGTGGCGCTGCAGGGCGATCCGATGCGTCTGCAACAGGTGATCTCCAACCTGCTGAGCAACGCCATTAAGTTCACCGACGTCGGCTGCATTATTTTGCATGTGGAGCGCGCCGGGGATTATCTGCGCATTCGGGTGCGGGATACCGGCGTGGGGATCCCGGGTAAAGAAGTCGTGAAACTGTTCGATCCCTTCTTCCAGGTGGGGACCGGCGTGCAGCGTAACTTCCAGGGGACAGGGCTGGGACTGGCGATCTGTGAGAAGCTGATCAGCATGATGGACGGCGATATTTCGGTCGATACCGAGCCGGGCATGGGCAGTCAGTTCTCGGTGCGTATTCCGCTTTATGCCGCCCAGCCAGCGCAGCCGCTTGACGTGGACGGTCTGAAGAAAACCACCTGCTGGCTGGCGGTGCGTAATGCCGCCCTGAGCGGATTTATTGATTCGCTGCTGACCCACAACGGCATTCGCGTGTTGCGTTACGACGGGCAGACGCCGGGGGCAAACGACACCTTAATCACTGACGATGAGCTGGATGCGCCGTGGCCGGGCCGCGCCACCATTACCTTCTGCCGTCGCCATATCGGTATTCCGCAGGAGCGCGCCGCGGGACAGTGGATGCACAGCGTGGCCTCGCCGCATGAGCTGATCGCCTTGCTGGCACGTATCTACAGCATCACCGTGGAAAATAACGACGCGTCGCGTGCGCTGCAGTTACCGGATTCGCTGGTCGCCAGCAATGACGACATGATGATCCTGGTGGTGGATGACCATCCGATTAACCGTCGCCTGCTGGCGGATCAGCTCGGTTCGCTGGGCTATCAGTGCAAGACGGCGAACGATGGCGTCGATGCCCTCAATGTGCTGAGCAAAAACCACATCGACATCATTTTAAGCGACGTGAACATGCCGAACATGGATGGCTATCGTCTGACGCAGCGTATCCGCCAGCTTGGGTTGACGCTGCCGGTGATCGGCGTGACGGCGAATGCGCTGGCAGAAGAGAAACAGCGGTGTCTGGAGTCAGGAATGGACAGCTGTCTCTCGAAGCCGGTAACGCTTGATGTGATCCAGCAGACGCTGGCGGTCTATGCGGAGCGGGTGAGAAAAGCGCGGGGATAAAGCAGAAAATGACGTTACCTCGCACAGCGGGGTAACGTCAGTAAGAACATTACTCTTTGGTATCCGCGGCGCTTAGCGTAACGGATGAGAGGTAGTTGAGCAGGGCAATATCGTTTTCCACACCCAGCTTCATCATCGCCGACTTCTTCTGGCTACTGATGGTTTTAATGCTGCGGTTCAGCTTCTTGGCGATCTCTGTTACCAGGAAACCTTCCGCGAACAGACGCAGCACTTCGCTCTCTTTCGGAGACAGGCGTTTGTCGCCATAGCCACCCGCGCTGATTTTTTCCAGCAGACGGGAGACGCTCTCCGGGGTAAATTTCTTACCTTTCTGCAAGGCGGCCAGCGCTTTCGGCAGATCGGTTGGCGCACCCTGTTTTAACACAATCCCTTCGATATCCAGCTCCAGTACGGCGCTTAAAATAGCAGGGTTGTTGTTCATGGTCAGCACAATCACTGACAGGTTAGGGAAATGGCGCTTAATATATTTAATCAGGGTGATCCCGTCACCGTACTTGTCGCCGGGCATGGAAAGATCGGTAATCAGTACATGGGCATCAAGCTTGGGAAGGTTATTGATCAGCTGTGTAGAATCTTCAAATTCACCGACTACATTCACCCACTCGATTTGTTCGAGAGATTTGCGAATACCGAACAGTACGATCGGATGGTCATCGGCAATAATTACGTTCATATTGTTCATGTATAAGGCTACCTTGCTTACAGCAAGCTTTTGACATAATCGTCAATGTCGCTGATGTTTTTTTCTATGCCTGGAACATCGTTCTCATGAATGACATGTTCCAGCGTTTCACATAACTGTTTGCCGGGTACCAGGTTAAGCATGGCAAACACCCCTTTCAGGCGGTGCGCCGTCTGCGCCAGCGCGGCTATGTCGCGTGCGGCCGATTCAGTATACAACCTCTTAACATCGTCGGGTACTGTATCAACAAACAGCGCATAATAGCCGCTGGCATGGAGTTCGGCATTTTCATTGCCCCCGTGCGGGGACTCCGGAACATCTTCCTGTGCCAGTTGCTCTTCAATGAGCTGCAATATCGCTTCCTGCATTGCATTACTCATATTAAAGTTCACGCGCCACTGGCCGGGGCCGATTTTACGCGAGCCGGGCTCATCATCGCTTAAAAGCAAGCCCGGGGCAGTAAGATTAGACGGATTATCCGTTAAAAAGAGATCATATTCTTGACTCGCCAGGCGTTCGTCCGGGGTAATGCAGCTTGCGCCCCAATTTTCCAGCTGGCGTACCACGATATTACGAATATCACTGGAGGTAATATCAATCATGGCGATGACATCATCCAGTAATTTCTCTTCTTCATCCTCTGCCTGAGGGCGTGCATCCATTTTAACGTGTAAAGAATAGCGTGTTCCTAAACTTTCACGCGCTTTAATATTTAAATGACCGCCAAGTTTACGCGCTAGCTGATCGCACAGCCAGAAGGTGAGGGCATTGGCTTTGCCAAAACGATCTTCCTGCGTGTCATTGAGGAACGGGAAGTGCAGATTATCCACTTCGCTCGTCGTCACCCCTTCGCCGGTATCAAGGATACGGAAGGTCAGACGATCGCCGGCGGATTCGTCAGCGTCCACCTCAAGGGTGATTTTGCCGATCTGTGTGGTGGTCACCGCGTACTGAATGAGCATGGTCAGGATGCGCAGTAAGGCCTCACGATCGCCATAACGCTGTTCATTGGCGGGCAGATGGTTGTTAATCAGCAACTGCAACCCTTTACGCTTCACCACCGGCAACACTGCTGGCACCACTTCATCGATCAGATCCTGAATCGAGAACTGGCTGGCGGCGCTTTTCCAGCCGTCGTTTTCCAGCAGGTTAGCAAGCTGGATCTCGTCCACCAGACGCACCAGCTGGTCTGCCTGCTGCGCCAGTTTCTGGCCTTCTTCGTTATTCACCGCCGCCGCGTCCTGCGCCAGCTTCTTCGCCGGTAGCGCCAGGGCTTCGCCAATATGCTGCATAAAGGCCGCGCGGCCATGCTGGTTTTTCTCATACAGACGCTGTGCCTGCTTGAGCTTTTTATTGACCAGCACTTCCCGATCCTGATCGCGAATGACAAAAATCTGCGTGCGCGGGGAGACCTGGCTGCGGAACTGGCGGATCTCATAGAGTTCGTTGTTTACCGTCGCCTGGATGACGCCCTGATGCTGATCCGCCATGCTGGTGATGTTCTGCAAATTCAGGTGCGGCAATAAATGGTCGGCGATCTTATTGCTGATCACCGTGCGGTTGGCTTCCTGATCGTGCACCAGCAGCCCCAGCGGCAGCACAGAAACAATCTCTTCATTAATAGCCCGCAGCATGCGCAGCTCATTGTTCGCACCGGGGAGGGCGGCGTTTTCGCTCAGACGCCCCGGCTGGTGGCGGAAGGTGGTATAACCAAACAGCGCCAGCGCCAGCAGACCAATATTCAGTAGCAGCGGCAACAGGATGTTTTGCAGCGTATCCAGCAGCAGGGTGCCAAAGGGCACTTCCCATACCAGACGCATACCGGTGGAGTTGAGCGACGACGAGATCTCAATCTGCGAACTGTTGAAATTCACCGACGCGCTGTCGGCCATCTCTTTATCGGAGGTGCGCAGGGTGTTCTGCGAGGCGTCGCTTTCCAGACGGAAACTGTCCAGCACCATATCCGGCGGGATCAAATCGTTAATCGGCAGATCAAAGGCGACGACCGTCGCAAGATGCCCCGGCTGATTAAAGGTGGTGCGCAGCGTGAAGTAGTGGCCGTTTTGCCAGGTCAGACGACGTAACGGCGAAAAGCTCTCACGTTCATCAAGGGCGTTGGCCTGTTGCAGCATCTCTGCACGACGGGCGTCGACGATAGTGCCGATGGTGGACTCTTTAAAGCCGGACGACAGATCTTTCAGCGGCAGCGTGGAAACCAGGATCATACTGTTATCCTGGCCGTTCAGATAATACATCGACCAGGGAACGGTTTCCGCGCCCCACAGCGTATCCAGATAAGTAGAAATGCGCTGGGTCATCTCCAGCGTCGAGCTGTCATGGGAGCCGAAGATCAGCGCTTCGGTTTTACGCCGCGGCTTCTCCAGATAGTAAACATCCTGCTTTAAGCGGGTTTCCTGCAAACCATCCGCCGGTAAGGCAGGCGCGGCGGCAATGTTGTCGTAGATCTGCCAGGTAGCATAGCGCCAGGTGTCGATGCGCTTATGCATGGCATGGGTTATATCAACGACCTGATAGCTTTTATCCTTCAGCCAGGCATTGACGGCGCTTTGCACCATTACGCCCATGGTGACCAGCAGTACGATGATCAGCAGAAGAAAGAAACGGGTAATGCTGCCCGGTATCAGGGAAAATTTTCCAGGGATCATTGCGTCAGATCGACTCATTAGTGTGTGTAACCCGTTATGACAACACGCGAAGAAAAAGCCATTTATCGCCTTTCGTAAGACTAAGACAGGTGACTACCGCACCGTTCGCGCCTGCGTCGGGCTTGTAGTTGTTATGTTACACGGCAGTGTACAGCAGGCAGTATAAAGCCTAATGAATGAATTTCCAGACTCTCGTGCAGGTAAAGGCAGCGGGACGGGACGAAAAAACGCGACGCCTCAGCGAAGCGATAAAAAGCGTACGCTTTATCGCCCGTTGTCAGGTTATTTAGTCTGAAAAGTCAGGATATAGCACTTTTAATCAAGAAATTAATCTTCCGGATGTAGCAATAAGCCGCTTCGCCCGCCCTAAGTGATTAATTAATAGTCATTATAATTTACTTACGGTATCGCTTTGTAACAGCTTCACGGAACGAAACGCAAAAAAAAACCGAATGCAGGGCATCCGGTTGTAATAGGGGTAAACAGTCATTCGAAGCCGAATGAAGGTAATAAATAAAAGTTAATGATGATAGCGAGGTTATTTTAGTCGTGGATTGATTTTTTGTTTTATCATTCAGTGCTATCAATATTTAACTGCTTAACTGACTGAAATTTATAAAAATTTAATATTATTTGATTTTGCGTGCGGTATTTTTAAGCTTTTAGTGCTAAAAAAAGTTCCCTTAAGTTTACATATTGAAACATCTAAACGGTAAAATGAAACACCTTTAGATTTTTCGTATCATAATCTTATTGGATTATTCTGTATTTTTAGGGAGAATGAACTTGCCGACTGATAAGCAGGTTAATCAGTAAGCAGTGGCATATAAAAATAAGCATATAACAGAGGGTTAATAACATGAAACGCAAAGTCCTTTCCCTGGTGGTGCCAGCTCTGCTCGTAGCGGGCGCTGCAAATGCGGCTGAAATTTATAACAAAGACGGCAACAAATTAGATCTGTACGGCAAAGTTGATGGTCTGCACTATTTCTCTGATGACAAAGGCAGCGACGGCGACCAGACCTACGTACGTTTCGGCTTCAAAGGCGAAACTCAGGTTAACGATCAAATCACCGGTTTCGGCCAGTGGGAATACAACGTTCAGGCGAACGAGCAAGAAGGCGCAAGCGACCAGGCATGGACCCGTCTGGCCTTTGCTGGTGTGCGTTTCGGTGAAGCCGGCGCGTTCGATTATGGCCGTAACTATGGCGTGATCTATGACGTGACCTCCTGGACCGACGTTCTGCCGGAATTCGGCGGCGACACCTACGGTGCTGACAACTTCATGCAGTCCCGTGCTAACGGCGTGGCGACTTACCGTAACACCGATTTCTTCGGTCTGGTGGATGGCCTGAACTTTGCGCTGCAGTACCAGGGTAAAAACGGCAGCACCAGCGGTGAAAACGACAACGGTCGTAGCACCCTGAAACAGAACGGCGACGGCTACGGCATGTCCCTGACCTACGATCTGGGCGAAGGCTTCAGCGTGGGTGGTGCAATGTCCTCTTCCAAACGTACTGCTGACCAGAACGTGGCAGACGCCTACGGTAACGGCGACCGCGCTGACGTATACAGTGCAGGCCTTAAATACGATGCGAATAACATCTACCTGGCAGCGCAGTTCTCCCAGACTTACAACGCGACCCGTTTCGGTACCTCAAACGGTTCCGGCCGTACTGACGCATGGGGCTTTGCTGACAAAGCACAGAACTTCGAAGCGGTTGCACAGTACCAGTTCGACTTCGGTCTGCGTCCGTCCATCGCTTACCTGCAGTCTCGTGGTAAAGACATCAGCAGCGTGAACGGCCGTGACTTTGGCGACCAGGATCTGCTGAAATACGTTGATGTGGGCACCACCTACTACTTCAACAAAAACCTGTCTACCTACGTTGATTACAAAATCAACCTGCTGGACGACAACACCTTCACCCGTCAGGCTGGCGTGAGCACGGATGATATTGTCGCCCTGGGCGTGGTTTACCAGTTCTAATCGACTGACACCATTATAAAAGGGGCCATGCAGGCCCCTTTTTTTATTGGCTACAAACCCTGACTTTTAGTGTACCCTTGCGCGCATTCAGCAAGGGGAGAATGAATATGGAACTGCGTTTTCTTCGCGCCGCGATGCTTGCGGCCTCAGTCTTTTTAGCGGGTTGTGATGCCGCATCCAGCCCGCAACCTGCCAGTTCGCCGGTGACGGTGCTGGAAGGTAAAACCATGGGGACCTCGTGGCGCGTCAGCATGGTGAACGTCGAAAAACCCCGTGCCGAGGAACTACAAAAAAAAATCCAGGCGCAGCTTGATGCCGACGATCAACTGATGTCCACCTGGAAAAACGACTCGGCCCTGATGCGTTTTAACGCGTCGAACAGTCTGACTCCCTGGCCGGTGAGCGAAGCGATGGCGGATATCATCACCACCTCACTGCGCATCGGCAGCAAAACCGATGGCGCGATGGACATAACCGTCGGCCCGCTGGTCAATCTTTGGGGCTTTGGCCCGGCCAAACAGCCGGTGACGACCCCCTCACAGGACCAGATTGACGCCGCGAAAGCGCGTACCGGCCTGCACCATCTGACGGTCACACAGGAAGCCGGACGGCAGTATCTGCAAAAAGATCTGCCGGATCTGTTTGTCGATCTCTCCACCGTCGGCGAAGGGTATGCCGCCGATCATCTGGCGCGATTGATGGAGCAGGAGGGGATCCCGCGCTATCTGGTGTCCGTGGGCGGGGCGCTCGCCAGCCGCGGCATGAACGGTGACGGCAAGCCCTGGCGGGTGGCGATCCAGAAGCCGACCGATCGCGAAAACGCCGTGCAGGCCATCGTTGATATTAACGGTCACGGCATCAGCACCTCCGGCAGCTACCGTAACTACTATGAGCTGAACGGCAAACGGCTTTCCCACGTTATCGATCCGCAGACCGGGCGTCCGATTACGCACAATCTGGTGTCGGTGACGGTGATCGCCCCGACCGCGCTGGAAGCCGATGGCTGGGATACCGGGCTGATGGTGCTCGGCCCGCAGCAGGCCAAAGAAGTGGCGCGCCGGGAAGGGCTGGCGGTATACATGATGACCAAAGAGGGCGATAAATTTGTGCCCTGGATGACGCCGCAATTCGCAGCCTTTCTGGTCAGCGAAAAAAATTAAACCGCAAGATTGCGGGTGCGAACGCTGCCGGTATCGCTCATCCTCAGGCTACACTTAAACGAGGAGCCCGCCATGTCTGAACTCATGTTGCAAAACGATGCGCACCGCTGGCAGGCGGTGCTGGATCGCAATCCCGACGCCGATGGCCACTTTATTTTTGCGGTGGTGACCACCGGCATCTACTGCCGCCCGTCGTGCCGTGCGCGTCATGCACTGCGGGAGAACGTACGCTTTTACCCGGATGCTGATAGCGCCCGGGCTGCCGGCTTTCGTCCCTGCAAACGCTGTCAGCCGGATCACCCCACCGCCGGGCAGCACCGCCTCGATAAAATCGCCAAAGCCTGTCGCCTGCTCGAGCAGGACGCGCCCGTCACCCTTGAGGTACTGGCGCAGCAGGTAGCGATGAGCCCGTATCATTTTCATCGCCTGTTCAGGGCCACCACCGGTATGACGCCCAAAGCCTGGCAGCAGGCATTCCGCGCGGAACGGCTACGCCAGACGCTGGCAGAAGGCACCAGGGTAACCGATGCCGTGCTGGCCGCCGGATTCCCGGACAGCAGCAGCTATTACCGCCACGCGGATCGGGCGCTGGGAATGACGGCGCAGCAGTACCGCAGCGGCGGCAGAGAAACTACCGTTCGCTATGCGCTGGAACGCTGTACGCTGGGACGCTGCCTGGTGGCGGAAAGTGAGCGCGGTATCTGCGCTATTCTGCTGGCGGACAGCGACGATCAGCTGCTTGCCGAGCTGGCGCGCTGTTTTCCTTACGCCCAGCGTGGGGAGGGTGACGAGGCGTTCACGCGGCGGGTCCATCAGGTGATCGCGGTGCTGGATAACCCGCGAAATACGCTGGCGCTGCCGCTGGATCTGCGCGGTACCGCCTTTCAGCGGCAGGTATGGCAGGCGCTAGGTCAGATCCCCGTCGGGGAAACGGTCAGCTATCAGCGGGTGGCGGAGATCATCGGCAAACCTCAGGCCGTGCGCGCCGTCGCCAGCGCCTGTGCCGCCAATACGCTCGCCGTGGTGATCCCCTGTCACCGGGTGCTGCGCGTCAACGGCGCGCTTTCCGGCTATCGCTGGGGACTGGCACGCAAGGCACAACTACTGGCCCGTGAAGCAGAGCAGGAGAAGACCTAATGCTGGATTTATTTGCCGATGAAGACCCCTGGCAGGAGCCACTGGCACCGGGCGCGGTGATCCTGCGTCGCTTCGCCACGCGCCATGCGCAAGCGCTGCTGGATGGTATCACGCAGGTGGCGGCGCAGTCGCCGTTTCGCCATATGATCACCCCCGGCGGCTACACCATGTCGGTGGCGATGACCAACTGCGGCACCCTCGGCTGGGCCACCAATGCGCGGGGCTACTTATACGCTGAGAATGATCCGCTTACTCAGCGCCCGTGGCCGTTGATGCCGGAGACGTTTCGCACGCTGTGCGATGCCGCGGCGCAGGCGGCGGGCTATCCCGATTTCACCCCCGACGCCTGTCTGATTAACCGCTATGCGCCCGGCGCGAAGCTCTCTTTGCATCAGGATAAAGATGAACCGGATCTACGCGCGCCCATTGTGTCCGTTTCGCTGGGCCTGCCTGCGGTTTTCCAGTTTGGCGGCCTGAAGCGTAACGATCCCGTCGCGCGGGTGATGCTGGAGCAGGGGGATGTGGTGGTGTGGGGCGGCGAGTCGCGGCTCTTTTATCACGGCATTCTGCCGCTGAAAGCCGGGCACCATCCGGACACCGGCGAGTACCGTTACAATCTGACGTTCCGCCAGGCGGGTTTATTGCGAACATAAATAGCAATTATTCTTGATCCAGCACAAGAGCCGTTTACACTGCACGCAGTTTTTACTCTGTGCGGATCGCTTTTATGCCACTTCTTCTTCTCGTCTGGCGACAATATCGCTGGCCTTTTATTGCCGTGCTGGCGTTAAGCCTTGCCAGCGCCGCGCTGGGTATCGGGCTGATTGCCTTTATCAACCAGCGACTGATTGAAAACGTTGATATTTCGCTCGCCGTGCTGCCGGAATTCCTCGGGCTGCTGATCCTGCTGATGGCGGTTACCCTCGGCTCGCAGCTGGCGCTGACCACCCTCGGTCATCATTTTGTTTATCGTCTGCGCAGCGAATTCATCAAGCGTATTCTGGATACCCACGTCGAACGTATCGAGCAGCTTGGCAGCGCCTCTCTGCTGGCGGGGTTGACCAGCGACGTGCGCAATATCACCATCGCCTTTGTGCGTCTGCCGGAACTGGTGCAGGGGATCATTCTCACCGTTGGCTGCGCGGCCTATATGGGCTGGCTGTCCGGCAAAATGCTGATGGTCACCGCCGTCTGGATGGCGATCACCATCTGGGTGGGATTCGTGCTGGTGGCGCGGGTGTACAAACACATCGCCACGCTGCGTGAAACCGAAGACAAACTGCATAACGATTACCAGACGGTGCTGGAAGGGCGCAAAGAACTGACGCTCAACCGTGAACGCGCCGAATATATCTACAACCAGCTCTATCTGCCGGATGCGCGGGAATACCGCCACCATATTATTCGCGCCGACACCTTCCATCTCAGCGCGGTGAACTGGTCGAACATTATGATGCTGGGGGCGATTGGGCTGGTGTTCTGGATGGCGAACAGCCTCGGCTGGGCGGATACTAACGTCGCGGCGATCTTCTCCCTCACCGTGCTGTTCCTGCGCACGCCGCTGCTGTCGGCGGTCGGCGCGTTGCCGACGCTGCTCAGCGCGCAGGTGGCGTTCAACAAGCTGAACCAGTTTGATCTCGCGCCTTATAAAGACGAATTTCCGCGTCCGGTGTCGTTGCAGGGCTGGCAGACGCTTGAAATGCGCGATGTCACTTTTACCTATCAGGACAACGCCTTTGCCGTCGGTCCGCTGAATCTGACATTGCACCGGGGCGAGCTGGTGTTTCTGATTGGCGGCAACGGCAGCGGCAAATCAACGCTGGCGATGCTGCTCACCGGGCTGTATCAGCCGGTGTCCGGGCAGATCCTCATCGATGGCAAACCGCTGGCGGCAGACAAACCGGAAGATTATCGCCAGCTGTTCTCGGCGGTATTCACCGATGTCTGGCTGTTTGACCAGCTGCTTGGCCCGCAGGGCAAGCCCGCCGATCCGGCGCTGGTGGATAAGTGGCTTAATCAGCTGAAGATGGCGCACAAGCTGGAGCTGAAAGACGGCAAGATCCTTAACCTTAAGCTCTCGAAAGGGCAGAAGAAGCGGGTGGCACTGCTGCTGGCGCTGGCGGAAGATCGTGACATCATCCTGCTGGATGAGTGGGCGGCCGATCAGGATCCGCACTTCCGCCGCGAGTTTTATCAGGTGCTGCTGCCATTGATGAAAGATATGGGTAAAACCATTTTCGCCATCAGCCATGACGATCACTACTTTATTCATGCCGACCGTCTGCTGGAGATGCGTGACGGTAAGCTGGCAGAGTTGACCGGGGCGGAGCGCGACGCGGCGTCCAGGGATGCGGTATCCCGAACCGCCTGACGGAAAAAAGCCCGGCCTGCTGCGCCGGGTTTTTTTATTCATTCCATTTATTTATCTTACCTGCCGCTATGCTTTACCCTGTCATCATGATTAAGAATGCAGGGATGTCCTATGTCAGTCATACCTAATAACAGCGCCCGGGTGCGCGATGAAGAGCGAGCACGCCTGATCTGGCTGCTCACCACCGATAAAGCGATCACCTCCACGTTGCTTAACAAGCTGACGCTTGCTGAACAGTATGACGTCGGCACGCTGGCCGATAACATGGCGGAAGTCGGCGCGCTGGTGGCGCATTTGCCGCCACCGGATCTCGCCGATACGCTGGAAGCGCTGCCCGCCGATGCGCGTCATGCCGTCTGGCAGCTCATCGATCACACCAAACGCGGCGAAGTGCTGCTGGAAGCCTCGGAAAACGTCTGGGACGATCTGATCGAGGGTATGAGCGATAAAGCGCTGCTCGACGCCCTGAAAACCCTCGACATTGACGAGCAGATTTACCTTGTCCAGCGGCTGCCGCGTAACCTGACCGGACGGCTGGTCGCTTCGCTGCCGGCGGGGGAGCGTGCGCGGGTGCATCAGGTGATGCATTACCCGAAAACCAGCGTCGGCGCGAACATGGAGTTTGCCGTCATCACCGTGCGCCCGGACGTCACGCTGGCGACCGTGCAGCGCTTCTTGCGCCGTCTGGACACCATGCCGGACAACACCGACAAACTCTTTGTCACAGGTCGCGATAATGTGCTGCTCGGGGAGCTGCCGTTGCAGACTATCCTGCTGAACGTCGGGTCGGTACGGGTCAGTGAGGTGATGGAAAGCGATCCGGTGACTTTCTCGCCGGAAGACGATGCTGAAAAAGCCGCCCGCACCTTTGAGCGTGACAACCTGCTCAGTGCCGCGGTGGTCGACACCACCGGCACGCTGATGGGCCGTCTGACTATCGATGAGATCGTTAACGTGGTGTACGAAGAAACCGATAACGATATGCGTCTGATGGGGGGCCTGAGCGCCGAAGAAGATGTCTTTGCGCCGGTCAGCAAAGCGGTGCGTACCCGCTGGGCGTGGCTGGCGATAAATTTATGTACCGCCTTTATTGCCTCCCGGGTGATCGACGGCTTCGAACACACCATTTCACAACTGGTGGCGCTGGCGTCACTGATGCCTATTGTCGCCGGGATCGGCGGTAATACCGGCAATCAGACCATCACCATGATCGTACGCGCGCTGGCGCTGCAGAAGATCCATCCCGGCAACTTCCGCTTTCTGATCTTTCGTGAGATGGGAGTGGCGCTGATCAACGGCCTGGTATGGGGTGGGATCATGGGCGGCGTCACCTGGTGGCTTTACGGTGACATGGCGCTGGGCGGGGTGATGACCCTCGCCATGGTGCTGAACCTGCTGGTGGCCGCGTTGATGGGCGTGTTGATCCCGATGATTATGGTCAGGCTGGGGCGCGACCCGGCGGTCGGCTCCAGCGTGATGATCACTGCGCTCACCGATACCGGCGGCTTCTTTATTTTTCTTGGTCTGGCGACGCTGTTTTTGCTTTAGCGTCTGCCGCACGTTGTCGGCGGCCTGGCAGCACAAACATCAGCGCCACGCCGGCGGCGACGCCAATCGCCAGATTACCGGTGGCGACGGTGGCAATCACCGTCACCAGCATCACCAGCGTTTCCGCCACCGGAGCCTGCTTCAGCGCTGCCGGTTGGATACTGTGCCAGCTGAAGGTTTTCACCGCCACAATCACCATAATACCCGCCAGCACCGCCATCGGGATTTTTGCCATCACCTCGCTGAGGGCGGTCACTAACAGCAACAACACCAGACCTGCCGCCACGGTGGAGACACGGCTGCGGCCTTTACCCATTTCCACGTTGACGATGGTCTGCCCGATCATCGCGCACCCGGCGATGCCGCCGTACAGTCCGGCGAAAATATTGGCGATGCCCAGACCGGTACTTTCCCGGCGCTTACTGGAGCGCGTGTCAGTGAGATCGTCCACCAGTTTGGCGGTCAGCAGGGATTCCATCAGGCCGACAAAAGCAATACTCAGGGCGCACGGCCAGATGATACTCAACGTATGCAGGTCAAAGGGCACCAGCCACTGCGTGAAGCCCGGCAGGCCGCCCTGCATCGGGCCTTCGTCACCCACCGTCGGCAAAATCTGCCCGGTCGTCACGGTAAACACCGTCAGCAGTACGATGGCCACTAGCGGAGAGGGAATGCTTTTCACCCAGCGCGGCAGCCACAGCACAATCAGCAGCGTCAGGCCGAACAGCCCGAGGATCAACGGTTCGCGGCTCCAGAAGTGCGGTACCTGGGCAAAGAAGATCAGGATGCCAAGGGCATTAACGAAGCCGGTCATGACGCTGTGCGGAATAAAGCGCATCAGACGAGCCATGCCCGTCAGACCAAAAACGATCTGGATAAGCCCCGCCAGCAGCACTGCCGGCAGAATGTACTCCACGCCATGCTGATGGACCATTGGCCCTATCACCAGCGCGACAGAACCCGCTGCTGCCGTGACCATTGCCGGACGACCGCCGAGCACCGACATCGACAGGCACAGCACCACAGAGGCGATCAGGCTGACTTTCGGATCCACGCCGGCGATCACCGAAAACGAAATCACTTCCGGGATCAGCGCAAGGGCGGTGATCACCCCGGCGAGGGTTTCGCGCATCAGCAGCGCGGGAGAGCGAAGAACAGTACTAACACGACCGTCATGATTGGTCGTTACAGATGACATTGGATCAGGCATAGGGTTTCGCAGATAAGGCGCGCCATAAACGGGGCGGGCAGACAGGCATCCGTGCGGTTAAACAAAGCGCAAAATAGTAGCCGCGGCGTGACCCAGATACCAGTTTTATTATCATTGTCGCAACAACGAATTTTAAACCGTCAGGTTATTGTTACTCAGATAAATCTTATGCCATGATGAAAATGAGGGTCTCAATCGCCGCGCAGGGGGCAGTATGCAAACTCAGAACCGCTATGGGCAGATCGTAGGAAGAGAAATAAAAGAGTGGTCGTCACGGCCGCATCCAGAAAAAGTTATCCTGCAGGGTAATTACACCATTGTATGTCCGCTGGCCCCGGATCATGCCGAAGATCTGTATCGCGAATGGCAAAGCATCGACGATGATCGGGACTGGACCTACCTCACAGCGACTAAACCGGCGACCAAGGAAGCCTGTTATCAGTATTTCAGAGACCTGAGTGCAGAGCCGAAAACCTTACATTTTTCCGTGAAAGATAAAAATAACGGCGTGGTGAAAGGTATCTTCTGCGTGACAGGGCTGGATTATGAGAACGGCGGATTTCATATCGCTGATATCAACTGGACGCCGCCCATGAAACGCACCCGCCTGAGTACCGAAGCGCTGTTTCTGATGCTGGAATATTTTTTTGATAAGCTGAAATTCCGCCGTTGTGAATGGCGTACCAATGTTAATAACCTCACTTCCATTGCCTCGGCTGAACGTATCGGCTTTAAGAAAGAGGGCGTGCTGCGGGAAAAAAGGATCACCAAAGGGCACTCTGAGGATATCGCCGTCTTTTCCATCACCATCGTTGACTGGATGGTAATCTCACCCGCCATGAAGGCCTGGTTGCGCAAAGAAAACTTTGATGACCGGGGAAGACAGGTCAAGAAGCTGAGTGAATTTCACGGCTGAGATAAAAAAAACCAACCACAGGGGTTGGTTTTTTATTCGTAGAAGTAAAATTTTTTTATTCTTTTAACTCATCAATCACTCATACTTTAATCAGTACTCCCGTCTTTAAATGAATGGATTTTGTTTTGCCATCACTACCATCAATAATGGTTAATTAATAAAAATTAAAGGTTACATTTATACAGCTTATTGTGCGATATGGTTAAGCGGATCTTATATATCAACAAGGACTACCGGGATGGCAATACCAGTTTATCTTTGGCTCTACGATGAAGACGGGAAGTTATTGAAGGGAGGCGTTGAAGTTCATGGTCGCGAAGGGAGCATCGAGTTGGTGGGTATGCAACATGACGTGTTTATTCCTACTGATGACATGACCGGGGCAACAACGGGAACATGACAGCACGAAGCTTATACCTTTGAAAAAGAAATTGACTCGTCCACTCTCTTTTTATACCGCGCGTTAACAACAGGACACACCTTAGCAAAAGCAGAATTTAAATATTACCGGATCAACTATAACGGCATTGAAGAATAATATTTCAATGTTCAGCTTGAAAATGTGAAGGTATGCCACGTCGTGCCCGTCATGTTTGATACAAAAATTCCGCATTTTGAAAAGCACGGGCATATTGAGCATGTAGGCCTGCGCTATGAAAAAGTCATCTGGAATTATGTCGACGGAAATATCCGGCACGCAGACAGCTGGAAAGAACGACAAACCGCATAAGGAGATCGTATGGCAAGCTGGACGTATAAACAGAGTACCGGCGAATTGTTCAAGGATGGTAAGTTAATTGAAACTGGCTATTCCGGTTCACTCACCAACAAAAATAATCCTGACCGTGAGCATGTACGTGGTATGGGGCCTATTCCTCGCGGCACCTGGAAAATTGGCCGCACCGGAACCAGCAAGGGACCGCTTACAATCACTTTGCTCCATGTCAGTGGGAATGCCTATAACCGGGATATGCGAACTTTCCGGATACACGGTGATAAACGTGTTGGCATAGCGGGATTCGCATCTGAGGGTTGCATTATTATGAGCAACTCAACACGTCTGCTGGTGAGCAAAGACACTGGCTCGGTACTGGAGGTTGTGCGATGACTAAGGCTGGACTCTTGTCCATTATACTATTTCCGGTTATGAGTTTTGCCGCAAATCAGCCTGGTAGCGAATGTGCGGCCCCCGGACATTTTATTGAGGGAATGTTGCTCACGCGCATCAAAAATGACCTTGGGGTAGATCTCACCTCTATCCAGTACGATAAAACTACTGTGAACATACTGAACATTGCACCCGTTTCGAAATTTTTTGCCCGGAAAATGGCGCTTGCCGATAGCCAGACTCATCTGGAAATACCGGAAAATATCAGGCTGACAGAGAACGACTACTACAGTATTTATCACGATAAACATGTGCTAGCGGTAACGGCGAAGTATACTTTTACCGATAAAAATAATAAGCAGAGTGCATTCATATCATCGGCACTCGTCAATGATGACGAATGCTCGGTGCGGTATAACGGCTATGTGACCCTTTCGCGCGAGTTTTAATGACAAAGCCCGCACTTTTCACGGCGGGCTTTCTATCAGTATCTTGCTACTTCTCTTCTGCTATACAATCTCAACGTCACCCCCTGGCTTCATAATTTTGTAACTTCCCCGCTGCGCGGGTTCTCTATCGCCACATTGAGATCGGAAATCACCACGCACAGGGTCTCAATCATCTGGCCCAGACGGCGCATGTTTTCGGCGGCGATCTCAGCTGGCTGCTGCGGGTCAATCCAGCCCATCATATTACCTGTCGCCTCCAGCCCCAGAAGAAGGCTTTCGCGCGCGGTGCGCGCCGTTACCTCATCAGCAAGTAAGCTTTTCACCGATCGCTCCCCCGCCGGATGTACGGCTGTTTCAGATAATCGGTCAGCAAAATAACCAGATCGTGAAGCAGACCGGTTAACGTCACCGTCACGGCGTCTGGCAGGGTACGACTTAACAGCGCCAGCGTTAAGCCCTGCGCGTACTCCAGCAGCGCAGACGAATCAGACCAGCAATCCGGGACGCAGGGCGCGGGCGGCTCGTCGCTGGTCAGATGCGTCAGCAGGTGCGCGGGTAAATCCTCGTCGCAGAGTTGCTGCAACGCAGACAGGGCCTGAGAAAGACGGCCGCACAGCGCCAGGCTCTCGGTGGTGTTGTCTGACTCAACCAGTCTGATGACAAAGTCAGAACAGAGATCGGCCACCTGAAACAGGTCGGCAGTGGCGGGAAGCGGTATGGTCAGAAGATCATTGATGACCGGACAGAAATCATACGGATGTGACGGGGTGAGGGTCGTAGCCATTTGGCAGTCTCCTTGTACTGGTTTAAGGAGTCACCGCCTGAGTTCCTACGCTCATGATGGCGGTGACGCTGGCAGGGGTAGGAATACCGGCGTACAAGGTTACCGGCCAGCCCGAAAGCTGCCCTACCAGCGCCACCATTGTAAGTGTGTGCGCTGGCCCGACACAAAAAAAGACGCTTTCGGCGTCTGTGTCGCCCTGTACCTTTGAAACGGGTTCCTACGCCCGGTTACGGATGTTGCCGCAACGGCGCTACTCTAGATCCAGGCTGGTAAGCAGGCAAGCGATTTTTTTGCGGTGGGGTGAGCATAAGGGCAGGGCAGATAAATTTCAGGCATAAAAAAACCAGCCTTAAAAGGCTGGTTTTTCTGAGGTTTCTTGGTCGGCACGAGAGGATTTGAACCTCCGACCCCCGACACCCCATGACGGTGCGCTACCAGGCTGCGCTACGTGCCGAACTGTGGCGATAATAGTACCCGTTTTGCGGCTGATTGCAAGCCGGGCAACGCTGAGTGATTTATAATTAATCAATCAGTTAGCGATAAACCTTTTTTCATCCGTCAGCACCTGAAGCAACAAGCTCAGCTGCGGTTTCTGGTCACGGATCTTCTCGCCGTGCAGGTTATAGGTTTCATACGTGCCGTTATGATCCAGTACCAGCGTCATCGTTGCCGTGGTGACCGCGAGCCGCGTGGCGTCCGCTGCCGTTACCCAGTTATGGCGACGGGGGGCGGTGAACAGATCCTGTCCCTGCGAGTATTCGTTCGCTGGCGTCGTCACCTGTAAAAGCCGTTGCATCAGCGTGGTCATCACATCTTTATGATCGGTCAGCAGGTTGATGCGCTGCGCAGGCGTGCCCGGCCAGTGGATCACCAGCGGTACATGCAGATTCGCACGCGACCAGTCAAAGGTCTGCTCGGCTTTATCTACCGGCTGGCCGTGGCCGGCAGTGATAATCACCACCGTATTGTCCAGCTTACCGGCGTCGCGCAGGGCGTTCAGCACGCGCTCAATCTGGGCATCCACATCACCGGCGGCGCGGGCATAACGGCGGGCAAAGCTCTGCTGTTGCGTCTCATCCAGCGTCGTACCGTTGAGTGCTACCCAGGAGAACCAGCGGTTGTCTTCGGCGGCATAGCGGCCCAGCCAGTCGATCCACTGATCGGCGGTCTGTTTGTCTGACTGTGTTTTCGCAGGCGGCAGCGAGAAGTCCGACAACAAGGCCTGACGATACAGCGCGCTACTGAAGCCATCGGAGGAGAACAGGCCGAGCTGATAACCCTGCTGATTCAGCGCGGTGATCAGCGCCGCAGGCGTACGCGAAGAGAGCACACCATCCATATAAGCAGGCGAAATGCCGTAGAACAGGCCAAACATCCCGCTGTCGGTGCCGTTGCCGGTACTCATATGCTGCGTGAAGGTGATGTTCTGCTGGGCGAAATTCGCCAGCGCGGGCATCTGCTTTTCATAACGCGAATAGTTAAGCCCATCGACGGTGATCAGCAGGACGTTCTGACCGCCACCCATGCTGCGATAGCGCAGATCGCTTAACGGATACTGCACCGACACCGCTTCCGGATTACCTTGCTCCACGAGGCGACGCTGATACTCCTGCGCATCCAGCAGCCCGTGTTTTTCCAGAAAACGGCGGGCCGTCATCGGATAAGAGAGGGGCAGGTTAGCGCGCTGCATGGTGATCGGGCGATAGAAGTTCGCATCCGCCCAGATATACATCAGGTGCGTGGCAATAAATGACACGAAGAAAAAGGCGGCAACCGGTCTGGCATAGTGGCGTCGACGCGTCAGGCTGCGCAGTTTCTGCCAGCTCCAGGTGGCGAACAGCATTTCGATCAGCAAGATAACCGGGACGCTGATAAACATCAGCTGCCAGTCACGAGCCATCTCGTTTTGATCGGGGTTGATCACCAGCTCCCAGACGATGGGATTCAGGTGCAGGTGGAAACGGGTAAAGACTTCGCTGTCGATCAGCAACAGCGTCATGCCTGCGGTGGCGAGGAGCGCGGACAACAGCCGCATCAGCCGTTGCGACATGATGATAAAGGTCAGGGGAAAGAGGATCAGCAGATAGGTAGCAAACACCAGAAAGCTGAAATGCCCGACAACGCTCAGGTACGAGTAAAACCGCCCGGCAAGCGTGGTCGGCCAGTCGGCGACAAAAAGATAGCGGCTGCCGAAAACCATGGACAACAGAATGTTGAACAAGGCAAACCAGTGCCCCCAGCTGACCATCTGGGAGACTTTTTCACGGTAGCGCTGACGATGAGTCACCATAAAATGTCGTCGTGTTCCTTAGTGCGCGTTATCGTCGTTAATGGACGACTGCAACGCCTGAGCAAAAGAGCGGGCGATAGCCTGACGCTGGGCAGGCGCGACGCTGGTATTGATAAGATTGGTTACCATGTTTCCCAGCACCATCAGGGAAAGATCGGTTGGCGTCTTATGTTTTTCCAGCACGTTTGCCAGTTCACTCAGCAGTTGTTCAACGTGTTCATCACTATAGCGGGAAATCTGTGGCATAAATTCGGAATCAGTTTGTTCATGAAAGGGCAACATATTACCGTAGCAACAGCTTTTTTTCTGCATTTTTATCCGCTATTGCACAGATGTGCCGGTGGTGGTTGAATACCGCCCGGTCTAAAAGGAGAGTTTATCATGAGTCTGGACATCAACCAGATTGCCCTGCACCAGCTTATCAAGCGTGATGAGCAAACCCTTGAGCTGGTGTTACGCGATTCATTGCTGGAACCGACGGCTACCGTCAACGACATGGTGGCTGAACTACACCGGGTCTATAGCGCCAAAAATAAAGCCTACGGCCTGTTTAATGAAGAGAGCGAACTGGCGCAAGCGCTGCGCCTGCAACGTAAGGGCGACGAAGATTTTCTCGCTTTCAGCCGTGCGGCAACCGGCCGTCTGCGCGATGAGCTGTCAAAATACCCCTTCGCTGACGGCGGTATCGTGCTGTTCTGCCATTATCGTTACCTGGCGGTGGAGTACCTTCTCATTGCCGTGCTGAATAATTTAAGCAGTATGCGCGTCAACGAGGAGCTGGACATCAGTTCCACCCACTACCTCGACATCAACCATGCCGACATCGTGGCGCGCATCGACTTAACCGAATGGGAAACCAACACGGAATCGACCCGCTACCTGACGTTCCTGAAAGGGCGGGTAGGGCGCAAGGTTGCCGATTTCTTTATGGATTTCCTCGGGGCCAGCGAAGGTCTGAACGCCAAAGCGCAGAACCGTGGTCTGTTACAGGCGGTGGATGACTTTACGGCACAAGCAGATCTGGATAAAGCCGAGCGGCAAAATGTGCGCCAGCAGGTGTACAGCTACTGCAACGAGCAATTACAAGCCGGGGAGGAGATCGAGCTGGAATCTCTGTCGAAAGAGCTGGCAGGCGTCAGCGAAGTCAGCTTCCAGGCCTTTACCGCGGAAAAGGGTTACGAGCTGGAAGAGAGCTTCCCGGCGGATCGCAGCACCCTGCGTCAGCTGACCAAATACGCGGGCAGCGGGGGCGGCTTAACCATTAATTTCGACGCCATGCTGCTGGGCGAGCGCATTTTCTGGGATCCGGCGACCGATACGCTGACCATTAAAGGCACGCCGCCTAACCTGCGCGATCAGTTACAGCGTCGCCTGAGCGGTGGCAAATAACAGGCATAAAAAAACCCCGCCGTAGCGGGGTTTTTTTTCAACTTGCTGGCGATTACGCGCGAACGAAGTCGATGTGAGTCAGTTTTGGCTTGAACGGGTGACGCTGTACAGCCTGAACTTTAACTTTTACTTCTTTACCGTCAACAACCAGAGTCAGAACTTCGCCATAGAAACCTTCTTTGGCCTGGATGTTCATCACTTTGTCGTGGTCCAGTTCGATAGCAATCGGTGCTTCAGAGCCACCGTAGATGATTGCCGGGAACTTGTTAGCGGTACGCAGGCGGCGGCTCGCACCCTTACCCTGCTCTTTACGTGCTTGTACTTCGATAGTAACCATTTGAATCTCTCTTCAATGAGTCCTGTTACAGGCGACCCAGCAACAGGCAGATGATCGGCTTTACGGTTGTAAAGCGGGCGGTATTCTATACTTCTATGCGGGTTACTTCAACGAAAAGCACCGCTAACCGCGCAATTCATTGGCGCGCCTGAAGCGTCCTTCATAATCGAACACTTTCTCGCGTACCTGCCAGAACTGGCCTTTTTTACGTGCGACCACGAAATCCGGGTGCCGGAGCAACGCGCGTTGAGCAACGATATCTGCCGCAACAATCCAGCGCAGCGGCACGCCCGGCGTGCGGGTATGCGGACGTATAAATAGCTGTTCAAAGGCCGTGCGCTGGGCAGGCGTCTGTAAACGGAAGCGCTCACTGACATCCGCGCCGTCTTCATCATAATAGGTAATTTTCAGCCACTGCCCTTTTTCATCCGCCCCGTGCTGTAAATCCATACCGCTACAACGCAACACCAGCGCATCTTTCAGTTTCAGCGCGGCTTTCAGCATATCGTCCGGATCCACCAGCACCGTGTCGCACTCCCGGCAGCGGCGGGCGGCAATATCGTTTTCCGCATTGCACTGCGGGCAGTTTTTAAAGCGAAAGCGGTAGTCACACTGCGCCCGGTGGCCGTCGTCGTCTTCAAACCAGCCCTGACAGCGACGACCAAAATGTTCGATCAGCGTCCCGTCGGCGGTAGTTTTTCCCCAGAAGGTATTGGCAAAACCGCAGTCCGGGCAAAAGACCTGAACCGGCACGTTGTCACTTTTGCCCTTCGGGGAGCCCACTTCCGGGGTAAAAAGATCGTGCGGGTTACCGGCATAATCAAGGATCAGACAGTCGGTTTTACCGGGTGCCAGCCGCAAGCCGCGCCCCACGATCTGCTGATACAGGCTGATGGATTCGGTCGGACGCAGGATGGCGATCAAATCAACATGAGGCGCATCAAAGCCGGTGGTCAGCACCGAGACGTTAACCAGATAGCGAAATTGCTGCGCTTTGAACGCTTCGATCAGGGCATCGCGTTCGCTGCCCGGCGTTTCACCCGTGATCAACGCCGCATCATCCGCTGGCAGCAGACCGGTGATCTCCCTGGCGTGCTCAACGGTGGCAGCGAAAATCATCACCCCTTTGCGGGTAGCAGCGAACTCCTCGATCTGGCTGATGATATGCGGCGTGATGCGCTGCTGCTTTTTCAGTTCGCCATTGAGATCTGCTTCGCTGAACAGGCCATTGCGTTGCACCTGTAAACGGCTGAAATCATACTGCACCACCGGCATATCCAGCCGTTCGGGTGGCGTCAGGTAGCCGTGCTTGATCATATAGCGCAGCGGCAGTTCATAAATGCAGTCGCGGAACAGCGCTTTTTCATTGCCGCGCACCATGCCGTGATAATGAAATTGATAGATCCAGCCTTTGCCCAGACGAAACGGCGTGGCGGTCAGCCCGAGCAGGCGTAACTGGGGGTTCACGTTCGTCAGATGGCCGAGGATTTGCTGATACTGGCTGTCATCGTCATCGCTGATGCGATGGCACTCATCGACAATCAGCAGCGAAAACTCTCCCTTAAAATGGTCGAGGTTGCGCGCCACCGACTGCACGCTGCCGAACACCACCTTGCCATGGCTCTCTTTGCGTTTCAGCCCGGCGGCGTAAATGTCCGCTTCCAGGCCGAGCGCCAGATATTTGGCATGGTTTTGCGCCACCAGCTCTTTGACGTGAGCGAGTACCAGCACACGTCCGCGCGCCACACGGGCCAGTTCGGCAATGACCAGGCTTTTACCGGCCCCGGTGGGCAGGACGATCACCGCCGGGTGACGGTGCTGGCGAAAGTGGGCGAGGGTGGCGTCAACGGCTTCACGTTGATAGGGGCGGAGTGTGAATGTCATGGTCTCTTCAGTATTCATCAGCAGGCTAATAGTATGCCACGGTTTTTTTCCCTTGAGCGATACGCGCAGCCCGTTATACTTAACCATTCAACAATGCTTCTTTTTTTTCGGGCCCTTAGCCCGACTCCGGCACCTTTTACAGGCAAATTAATATTCATGCGACTTGATAAGTTTATCGCTCAGCAGCTTGGCGTAAGCCGTGCTATTGCCGGGCGTGAGATCCGCGGTAGCCGTATCACCATAGACGGCGAGATTGTGAGAAATGCGGCGTTTAAACTGCTGCCCGAACACGAGGTGGCGTTCGATGGTAACCCGCTGGCGCAGCAGAATGGCCCGCGTTATTTTATGCTTAATAAACCGCAGGGTTATGTCTGTTCCACCGAGGATCCCGATCATCCGACGGTGCTCTATTTCCTCGATGAGCCGGTAGCGCACAAACTTCATGCCGCCGGGCGTCTGGATATTGATACCACGGGTCTGGTGCTGATGACCGATGACGGTCAGTGGTCGCACCGCATTACCTCGCCGCGCCATCACTGCGAAAAAACCTATCTGGTGACCCTCGAATCCCCGGTCAGCGATGACACTGCGGAACAGTTTGCGAAGGGCGTGCAGTTGCACAACGAAAAAGATCTCACCAAACCTGCGGTGCTGGAGGTGATCACCCCGACCGAGGTACGCGTGACCATCAGCGAAGGGCGCTACCATCAGGTAAAACGCATGTTTGCCGCCGTGGGCAACCACGTTGTCGGTCTGCATCGTGAACGTATCGGCGACATTGCCCTTGACGATGATTTAGCCCCCGGTGAATACCGCCCGTTAACAGAAGAAGAGATTGCCAGCGTTGGCATGCCTTCTGAACTCTCCCAGGAGCCCTGAGTGACCGCGAGGCAAAACTCATCCCTGAGCATCGTCTTTATTCTTGGCCTGCTGGCCATGCTGATGCCGCTCTCCATCGACATGTATCTGCCCGCGCTGCCGGTGATCGCCGAGCAGTTTGCCGTACCGGCAGGCAGCGCCCAGATGACCCTCAGTACCTATATTCTGGGTTTTGCGGTGGGGCAGTTGCTCTATGGCCCGATGGCCGACAGCATCGGACGCAAGCCGGTGATCCTCGGTGGAACGCTGATTTTTGCCGCTGCTGCCGTGGCCTGTGCGCTGGCACAGAGCATTGAGCAGCTGATCACGATGCGCTTTTTCCACGGTCTGGCGGCGGCGGCTGCCAGCGTGGTGATCAACGCTCTGATGCGGGATATTTATCCGAAAGAGGAATTCTCGCGGATGATGTCCTTTGTCATGCTGGTAACCACCATCGCGCCGTTGCTGGCCCCTATGATCGGCGGGGCGGTGCTGGTGTGGCTAAGCTGGCATGCGATTTTCTGGATCCTCGCCATTGCTGCGCTGCTGGCCTCGCTGATGATCTTCTTTTTCATTAAAGAGACGCTGCCGGTGGAGCGGCGACAGAAATTCCGCATTCGCACCACGCTGGGGAATTTTGCCACGCTGTTCCGCCACAAACGTGTGCTGAGCTATATGCTGGCGAGCGGCTTCAGCTTTGCCGGTATGTTCTCCTTCCTCAGCGCCGGGCCTTTTGTTTACATCGAGATCAATCACGTCTCGCCGCAGGACTTCGGCTATTACTTTGCGCTGAACATCGTCTTCTTGTTCATTATGACCATCATTAATGGCCGTTTCGTGCGTCGCGTCGGGGCGGTGAATATGTTCCGCGCCGGGCTGTGCATTCAGTTAGCGATGGCGATCTGGATGGTGGTGTGTGCCGCGCTGGACGTAGGTTTCTGGGCGCTGGTGGTGGGCGTGGCGGCGTTTATCGGCTGCGTGTCGCTGGTGGCCTCGAACGCCATGGCGGTCATTCTTGATGAGTTTCCGCATATGGCGGGTACCGCGTCGTCGCTGGCGGGCACCTTCCGTTTCGGCATTGGGGCCATTGTCGGGGCGTTACTGTCACTGGCGACCTTTAACAGCGCCTGGCCGATGATCTGGTCCATCGCATTCTGTGCTGCCAGTTCTGTACTCTTCTATTTCTACGCCAGTCGCTCGAAAAAGCGCGCCGCCTAATCCTTTCCAGGGGGCAAATAATGCCCCCTTCATTGATGCACATCAACGGATCCCGCGATCGCATTTCCCCGATTTGTTTCTTTTATGTAAAATGTATTTGTGTAAAAAGTCACACTGTTGTAGTTAAAAAGGTTGAGTTAGATCTCATAAACGGGTACATATAGCCTGTGTAGTTACAGATGTAAATTAATTGTGAAGATTTTGCTTTCAGGGAAAAAACGTGAATACATTAAACCTCTCTATCGTGCACCGATTGCCGCAGAACTATCGCTGGCTGGCGGGAAGCGCAGGTTCGAAAGTTGAACCGATTCCGCACAATGGACAGAGCGGCGATAATTGTCTTGTTGCGTTGAAATTGTTAAGCCCGGATGGCGACAGCGCGTGGCCGGTGATGCATAAACTCAGCCAGGCGTTAAGCGATATCGAAGTGCATTGCTCGGTGCTGGAATGCGAAGGCGAGCCGTGCCTGTTTGTTAATCGTCAGGACGAGTTTGCGGCCACCTGCCGCCTGAAAAACTTTGGCGTCGCCATTGCCGAACCCTTTTCGAACAACAACCCTTTCTGAGTTTCAGCCAGGCGACAGCAGCTGGCGTGTATAAGCCTGCTGCGGCTGGCTGAACACCTGCGCGCACTCTCCCTGTTCGACCACCTTTCCCTGGCGTAGTACCACCACCTGATGACAGAGCGAGCGCACCACGCGCAGATCATGACTGATAAAGATGTACGCCAGGCGGTGTTTCTCCTGCAGGGATTTTAACAGGGCGAGGATCTGCGCCTGCACGGTGCGATCCAGCGATGACGTCGGCTCATCCAGCACGATCAGTTCAGGTTTTAAGATCAGCGCCCGCGCGATGGCAATGCGCTGCCGCTGGCCGCCGGAAAACTCCGCCGGATAGCGATGGCGGGTATCCGGATCAAGTCCCACCTCCCGCATCACCGCTTTCACCTGTTCTTCCCGCTCCGCCCGTGACAGGGCAGGCTGATGCACCCGCAACCCCTCTTCGATGATCTGCTGTACATCCAGCCGGGGATTGAGCGAAGAGTTGGGATCCTGAAATACCACCTGCATCCGATGACGCACCGGCAGCATCTGCCGGCGATCCCAGGCGTGCAACGGCTGGTTGTCGAATTCAATCTCTCCGTCGCTGTGGATCAGCCGCAGCAGCGCAAGCCCGGTGGTGCTTTTACCCGATCCCGATTCGCCGACCAGCCCTAGGGTTTCGCCGGGACGCAGGGTAAAGCTGAGATTATTGACCACCGGTTTCTTACCGGTCACGCGGCGGAAAATGCCACTGCGTACCGGAAAGGCGACGTTCAGATCTTTTACCTGCAACAGCGGTGGCAGGCCAGGGGGGAGCGGCACCGGATCGCCTGCGGGCTCGCTGTCCAGAAGCCGCTGCGTATACGGATGCTGCGGGCGGGCGAACAGTTCCGCTGCGCGATTTTGCTCCACGCAGCGGCCGTTTTGCATCACCGCCACGCTATCCGCCAGCCTTTTCACAATGCTCAGGTTATGGGTAATAAACAGCAGCCCCATGTTCAGCTCATCACGCAGCTCGCGCAGCAGTTGCAGGATCTGCGCCTGCACGGTAACGTCCAGCGCGGTCGTCGGCTCGTCGGCGATTAACAGTTCCGGGCGCGTCAGCAGCGCCATGGCGATCATCACCCGCTGCCGCTCGCCCCCGGAAAGCTGATGCGGGAAATCGTTCAGCCGGGTACGGGCGTTGCGGATGCCGACGCGATCCAGACAGTCGAGCATCTCGCTGCGCGCGGCTTCACGACGCATCCCGCGGTGCAGAGACAGCACTTCATACAGCTGTTTTTCCAGCGTATGCAGCGGGTTCAGGGACACCATCGGCTCCTGGAAAATCATCGCGATTTTATTGCCGCGCACCCGGCGCAATGCTTTTTCACTGGCATGCAGCAGCGAGGCGCCTTTAAACAGAATATCGCCCGCAGGATATTCTACCGGCGGCGAGGGCAGAAGCCGCAGCACGGACAGCGCCGTGACGCTTTTGCCGGAGCCGGATTCGCCCACCAGCGCGAGAGTTTCACCGGCATGGATCTCCAGCGACAGATCGCTGACCACGGTGCGCAGCTGTTGCTGATGGCGGAACGCCACCGACAAGGAATTTATCGCCAGCAGGGGAGTGCTCATCTTAAACCGCCTTGTTCGGATCAAAGGCGTCGCGCACCGCTTCGCCGATGAAAATTAGCAGCGACAGCAACACCGCCACCGATAAAAAGCCTGCGATGCCAAGCCATGGAGCCTGAAGATTATTTTTGCCCTGCAACAGCAGCTCTCCCAGCGATGGCGAACCAAGCGGCAGGCCGAAGCCGAGGAAATCCAGCGAGGTGAGGGTGGTAATAGAGCTGCACAGAATAAAGGGGATAAAGGTCAGTACGGCGACCATGGCATTGGGCAGCATATGACGCAGGATAATACTGCGATCGCTGACGCCCAGCGCCTGCGCCGCGCGGATGTAATCGAAATTGCGGGTGCGTAAAAACTCTGCCCGCACCACGCCCACCAGACTCATCCAGCCGAACACCACTGTCACCGCCAGCAGCCACCAGAAGCCCGGCTGAATGACGCTGGAGAGCAGGATGATCAAGAACAGCGTCGGCATACCCGCCCAGACTTCGATCACCCGCTGGCCGAACAGATCGATGCGGCCGCCGTAATAGCCCTGGATCGCCCCGACCATCACGCCGATGACGCTGGAGCAGAGGGTCAGCATCAGGCCAAACAGCACGGAAATGCGCGTACCGTAGAGAATGCGCGCCAGCACGTCGCTGCCGTTGGCATCGGTACCCAGCCAGTTCTGCGCCGACGGCGGTGACGGGAAAGGCGTGTCGGTGGCGAAATTAATGCTGCGTGCGCCGAAGCGTACCGGCGCCCATAATACCCAGGCGTGGTCGTCCAGCTGCTTTTGCAGCCATGGATCCTGATAATCCGCCGGGGTGGCGAACTGTCCGCCAAATACCGTTTCGCTGTAATCCTTCAGCACCGGCGCGTACCACTGACCCTCATAGCGCACCAGCAGCGGCTTATCATTGGCGATCAGCTCTGCGCACAGGCTGAGGGAGAACAGCACAAGAAAAATCCAGAATGACCAGTAGCCACGGCGATTGTGGCGAAAGCGCGCCCAGCGGGCCTGGTTAACGGGGCTTAATCGACGCATCAGCGACCCTCAAAATCAATACGTGGATCTACCAGCGTATAGCTGATATCGCTGAGGATATTCAGCAGCAGGCCAATCAGGGTGAAGATATACAGCGTGCCGAACATCACCGGATAATCCCGCGATACGGTGGCTTCATAGCCCAGCAGTCCCAGCCCGTTGAGGGAGAACATCACTTCAATCAGCAGGGAGCCGGTAAAAAACATGCTGATAAAGGTGGCCGGGAAACCGGCGATCACCAGCAGCATGGCGTTACGGAAGACGTGTTTGTGCAGGATATTGCGCTCGCTCACCCCTTTGGCGCGGGCGGTGACCACATACTGCTTACGGATCTCATCGAGAAATGAATTTTTAGTCAGCATGGTTAAGGCAGCAAAGCCGCCGATCACCGTCGCCAGCACCGGCAGCGTGATATGCCACAGGTAATCGGTGATTTTCTGATACCAGGGCAGGGTATCAAAGTTAGCGCTCACCAGCCCGCGTAGCGGGAAAATGTCATAATAGCTGCCACCGGCAAATAACACGATCAGCAGGACGGCAAACAGGAACGCCGGAATAGCGTAGCCGATGATGATAAAGGCGCTGCTCCAGATATCGAAGCGGCTGCCATTGTGCACCGCCTTGCGGATCCCCAGCGGAATGGAGACCAGATAGATAATCAGCGTACCCCACAGCCCGAGCGTCACCGATACGGGCATACTCTCTTTGATGAGTTGCAGCACCGAGGCGCTACGGAACAGGCTATCGCCAAAATCAAAGCGCAGATAATTCCACAGCATGGTGAAATAACGCTCATGCAGCGGTTTGTCGAAGCCATAACGTTTGGTAATTTCCGCGATCACTTCCGGATCGAGGCCGCGTCCGCCGCGATAATTGCCTTCGCCGATGTTGCCCACGCCGGTACGGGCATGGGACGCGCCCATACCGCCATCGCCGCCGCCGGGCATCGCGCCCTTATGGCCAAACTCGATAGCGGCAATCGCCTGATCCACCGGGCCGCCGGGGGCGATCTGCACAATAAAAAAGTTAATGGTGATGATCGCCCACAGGGTAGGGATCAGCAGCAGTAAGCGACGAAGTAAATAGGCGCCCATCGTCTCTCCTTAACGTCTGGCAGGCGGCAGTTTCGCCGCTTTATTGACGTCGTACCACCAGGTATCAAACCCGAGTGAATAAACCGGGCGCTGCGCGGGCATGGAAAATTTATCCCAGTAAGCGAGTCGATCGGAAGCCATAAACCACATTGGCAGCATGTAATAGTTCCAGGTCAGTACGCGATCCAGCGCCCGACCCAGCGGCAGCAGCTTTTCTTTATCACCCTGCGCTGCGATGATTTTGTCGAGCAGCGTATCGATGATCGGGCTGGTCACGCCCGGCGTGTTGTAACTTGAATTAATGTAGGCCGAGCCCCAGGAAATTTGCAGATCGGTGTCCGGCCAGGGGCGTGCCTGTAACGTGCGCGGTATCATGTCAAAATCCCGGCTGCGCAGGCGGTTGGTGATCTGCGAGTTATCCACCTGGCGCACGTTGAGCGTGACACCCAGCCGCGCCAGATTATGCTGGAACGGCATCACCCACAGATTATTACTCCCGGCGGGCAGCAGCAGCTCGAAGCTGAAGGGTTTACCGGTTTTCGCATTCACGCGCTGTTTGCCTTTCAGCACCCAGCCCGCCTCATCCAGCAGCTTGCCAGCCTTCAGCAGGTTATTGCGGTCAAAGCCGTTACCCTGGGACACAGGCGGCTGGTAGATGGAGGTGAATACCTCCGGGGGGAGTTTGGCCTTCATTGGCGCCAGCAGCGTCAGCTCGGCGGCGTCCGGATAGTCACGCGCGGCATATTCGGTATTCTGGAAATAGCTGTTGGTGCGTGAGTAAGCGTTATAGAACAGCGCCTTGTTCATCCACTCAAAATCAAAGGCCAGCGTGAGGGCTTCCCGCACACGACGATCCTGAAACAGCGGGCGCTGGTTATTAAACGCCAGCCAGCGTGTATCCTGTGCCGATTCGTTTTTCTGCTCGTCCTTGATAATAAAGTGGTTAGCGAAATTTTTGCCGGTGTAGCGGGTCGCCCAGTTTTTCGCATCGCCTTCCTGACGGAAATCAAATGCGCCCGCTTTGAAGGCTTCGAAGGCCACGTTATCGTCCAGATAGTAGTCATAGCGAATATTATCGAAATTCCAGCGCCCGCGATTGACCGGCAGATCCGCTGCCCAGTAATCCCGCACGCGGGTGTAAGCAATATATTGCCCCATACGCCACTGGCTGATGCGGTACGGCCCGCCGCCCAGTGGTGGAACGGAGAGCGGATCGCTGAGTTTGTGATTTTTCCAGAATTTCTCCGGCATCACCGGCAGGCTGAACAGGCTCAGTAGATCTTCTTTACCCGGTTTGCCGAGCGTGATCCGCACGGTCAGCGGCGCGATGGCTTTGACGGTCGTGCCTTTATAGACCAGCCGAAACTGCGGAACGCCTTCGGTCATAAATTTCGTAAAAGAAAATGCCACGTCGCTGGCTTTGACAGGCGTGCCGTCCTGGAAGGTGGCTTTGGGATTAATGGCGATCTCCGCCCAGGAAAAATCATCGGCGTAGCGCGCCATCTCCGCAATCAGCGGGTAGTAGCTACCGGGTTCATCGTCCGAGGTAGTAAACAAGGTGTCGTAGAGCGCGTCGGTCCGCACCGCCGCATTGCCGCGCAGAGCGAAGCGGTTGAAGTTATCGAAGGTGCCAATCACCGCCAGCGTGATGTTACCGCCTTTCGGGGCAGCCGGGTTCACGTAATCGAAATGGGTAAAGTCAGCAGTATATTTCGGCTCGCCAATCACTGCGAAGGCGTAGCTCTCTTTTATGGTCTGCGCCTGAGCGGTAAGGCTCATCAGGGCGAACAGCATCATTAGTACGCGCATAGAGATCATCGGGCGGCTTCCTTTTACCAGCGCTGGGACCGGTGAATAATAAGGGACAGGCAGGGGAAGGGTAAATGCTTCACCCCTGAAGCTGAATGGAAAAAGGCGGTGGCTGCCAGTTCAGCAACTGCGCCAGCGTCATCGGGCGGCAAAAATAGTAGCCCTGCAGGTAGTTTACACCTCTGGCGCGCAGCCATTTTGCCTGTTCAGCCGTTTCGACGCCTTCCGCAACCGTCCCCATATTTAGCCGCTTCGCCAGCATCAGCACCGTATCCAGCACCGGCGAGGTGGTCGTTGCCATGTCGATAGCATTCACAAAGGCGCGATCGATTTTCAGGTAATCCAGCGTAAAGCGTTCCAGATAAATCAGCGCGCTGTGGCCGGTGCCAAAGTCATCAATAGCAATTTCATAGCCTTTCTGATGCAGACGATCAAACAGGGTGACGGCCTCGCCATGCTTAAGCATATTACGTTCGGTGATTTCCAGCACGATACTGAAATGCTGCGCCGGCAGCGAGGCGGTCAGCCGATCAAGATCGTCGATAAAGCTGGCGGCGTGCAGATGACCGGTGGCGATATTAATACCGAGCTTGGTACCCGCAGGCAGCACGGTCTGTAAGGCATCGCCGTCGCGGGCGATCAGACCAAACAGATGCTGCGTCAGCGGCACCATCAATTTTTGCGCTTCGGCGAGCGGAATAAAGGTATTCGGGGAGATCTCTCCCTTTATCGGGTGTTTCCAGCGCAGCAGCACTTCCGCGCCGCTCACCTGCAGCGTACCGGCGTCGACTACCGGTTGATATACCACATAGAAGTGATTGTTTTTAATCCCCTGCAAGATGTCTCTGCCGGGGCGCAGCCACCGGTGCAACAGCAGGGCGCAAAGTAAACCCGCCAGCAGTCCCGCCATTAATGCGGGCAACAGCGCCAGCTGAATGTCCTGCGGCGTCCAGCGACTGGCATACAGCCACAGGCTGAGCGGCAGGCTGTCGATGGCAGTATGGCGCACCGACTGCGCGGAGAATTCGCGCAGGGAGATCAGCCGCTTTGAAAAGGTGGAAATTCCCCGATCGCCAATCGCGAGCGCAATGCCCTGAAAATTATCCTGCAAGGAAGAGGTGATAAGGGCCGGGGTAAGGTTGATGTTGATGGAGGCAAAGACCCCATGCGCATCATCAAATGGATTTTGGTACCAGATGCCAATAGCGGGCGTATGGGGCATCATCGGCGTGCCGGGTAAAATCACCATATCCAGCTTTTTGCTGACATCAATGCCCGGTATCAGATCGGTCAACGGCACATCCAGCACGCCGGTGGCGGATGAGCAAAATGCATTCTGATCGCGAACCAGTAAAAACGCCCGCACGTTCGGACTGAATGCCGCCCGCGAGGTTAATTCACTCACCACCTCTTCGCAGGGTTTTAGCGTTAAAGGCTGTAGTAAATCGCTGGTGGTGTGCAGTTCGCTAAAATAGCGTTCAAAATTTGATTTAATATTGCTGAATAAATGATCTAACTGAATTTCACGATGGTGCTGCGCAATAATAAATTGCAGCCCTCCCACCACAATGCCCGTAATAAAGCCGATCAGAATACTGATCGTCAGAATTTTTCGATTGGCATGCATGAAGCGGATCGGCATAGGGGTACGTTGTCCAGAGTAGCCACGGAGGATCGCCTTAATTTGTCCGACTATAGCCTGGAAAGGGCGTAGCCGTCAGCAGGCAAAAAAAAAGCACTGCCGGAGCAGCGCTTTTCTAATATCGTCTTGTCAGTCAAGGGAAACCAACAAGTGAAAACTTAACTGCGTACTAAGACACGACGCGCTTCGTTATAACGCTTTTTCCAGTAGGGCTCGTCCATACTTGAAATCACGACACCGCTGCTGGTAGAGGCATGGACAAACTGGTTATTGCCGATATAGATACCAACGTGACGTCCGGTAGAACCGGCTTTAAACAGTACCAAATCGCCGGTACGTAAGCTGGTGCGTGAAACGGATTTACCCATTTCCTGCTGCTCATAAGTAGAGCGCGGCAGTTCTAAACCAAATTGTTCACGGAAAGTACGTTGTACGAAACCAGAGCAATCAATACCTTTTTTGGTATCGCCGCCAAGACGGTAACGAACGCCTTTCCAGCTTGCGTATTGATCCATAATGCGGGATTTAACATCAAGATTACGAACCATCGTCTCAAATTCATCCTGAGAGGCTTGCAGTGACGAGGCATCTTCGGTGCCCACAACATGCGTCTCAGGGTGCATATTCTTTGCGGTATTAGTTGAACAAGCTGAAAGCAGTACCGCAACTGCTAACGCGGGGATCGCCCGCAC
The DNA here is from genome assembly GCF_018323985.1 of Enterobacter kobei. GTDB lineage: Bacteria > Pseudomonadota > Gammaproteobacteria > Enterobacterales > Enterobacteriaceae > Enterobacter_D > Enterobacter_D kobei_A. The sequence continues at coordinate 1,535,495 of NZ_AP024590.1, forward strand.
GATATATCTCAAAATCGGTTGAGATTTGACCATGTTGTTTATTTTCCCTTGAAGTCCTTAACGATAAATATCGCTATATAAATGCCAAACGTGACGAGATTAATTACCTGCGCACAGCGACACAATTCCTCTTGATCAAATCTGTGCTTAAACGCACAAATTTATTCACAGCGGGAATATTTTATGTCTGTGAGGCGAAACGCAGTCGAGAGTACCTTATCACCCCAGGCATTGCGAGCCTTTTTATGTGTTTTTTTATAAGAAATTATGATAGCGAAAGTGAAAAAAATGCTTTGTACAAAAAGCCAGCAATTTAGCTTAAAAACCATGCAGGCTGCTCATTTAGCGAGGGAATTTTTGTGACAGGTGTATGATGGTGTGCCGAAAGGGTCATCTTTATTTTGCAGGGATCGTCGCCGATCCCTGTTACAGGCAGTAAAAAAGCGTTATTTATTTGTTTAAAAATTGTTTGTTTCTATAAGGCAAATAATAATTAAACAGCGAAATGATTTTATCGCTAAGCGGTGTTAATAAAAACCACGGCAGGCCTATGAGCACGGCGGAAAGGGAGCCGACGGCAATATCCGTAAACCAGTGGGCGCCAATCATGACGCGCGGAAACGCGAAAACCACCACAATAAGCAGGGCGATTGCGAAGGCACCTTTACCAAAATAACGCCACATGACGGCGGAAAAAATAAGCAGCATCATGCCGTGATCGCCAGGGAAACTGTCTTTCGAGGCATCTTTAGTGGGGATCACGCTCAGCAAATCGCTGACGCGGTTCACATGCTCAAAGAATAACGACGGACTGGCGCGTTTGACCGGGTACAGCGCCTGTGCCAGTTGGTTGATCACCACAGCGGTCAACAGCATCATCAGGCCAATCATCACCACACGGCGGCGACCTGCTGCATCGGCGCTACGCCAGAAACTTAGCATCAGCGCGCCCATTGCCAGCAGCGAGCAGGCATCAAAGGCACGGTTATTGGTAATAGCCACCAGCCACAAGAACGCACGGCTTTCGGTCAGCTTTGCATTAAAGAAATGAAAAATAGCCGAGTCGAGGGTAAACCACATGCCATGGTTTACCGGCAGGTACCAGGATAAAAAAAGCGCCAGACCGGCGGCATTTAACAATAAAATAAGGGGAAGTCGCGTCTTCATGTGTTCATCTAAACCTGAGGTGTCAGCCGTAACGTTAGTGCTCGTCAGTTAAACGAAGCTTCAACAAAGTTGACTGAAGTGAATTCCAGTCCGCTTCATCGGCGGTGATCAGCTCGATACGGCTGTCCGGCGGTGATACGCTTTGCGTTTCGATGCGCAAATCCTGACCCTGACGGTTGATACGCACCAGGCCTTCAGGAATACGCATTACGCCTTTCACGCGATCCACCGGTGCCAGCCGCGCCCACTCCAGCAGGCCAATCGTATCGAAACAGGTCTCCGCATCAAAGATCCAGCCACAGGCCTGATGGCCCTGACCACTGTTGAGGCTGCGACGCCAGCGCTGGTTGGACGGCAGGCTCAGCGCGGCGAGGCCTTTTTTATCCCCCTGCCCATGCTGATGCGCCGCACTGACTGGCAGTTCGCGCTGATTGCGGCGCGGACGATCCAGCAGGGCAGGATCGATATTTCCCTGCGTGGCGGTAATTAACTCCCGGTCGCCGCCGTATTGCTGCCACCACTGCGCCAGTGCCTGTTCACTTTCCGGCGTACTGCGATCCTGTTTATTGGCGATGATAATATCTGCCGCCGCCAGCTGGTCACGGAAGTTCTCATTATTGACGGCTTTCTCATCCAGCAACTGGCGCGGATCGAGCAGACAGAGTGTCGCCTGTAATTCAATCCAAGGCTCATAAACCGGAGCGGTGAGCATATCGAGGATCTGCTTCGGATGGCCGAGCCCGGTAGGCTCAATCAATAAACGGTCCGGCTTACCCTGACGCAGCAGGGTATTCAGCCCCACCTGCATCGGCAAACCATTCACACAGCACATACAGCCGCCGGGGATCTCTTTTAACAGCGCGCCGCTGTCCGCCAGTAACGCGCCATCAATGCCAACTTCACCGAATTCGTTGACCAGTACGGCCCATTTTTCGGCGGGATCCTTCTGCGCCAGCAGATGCAAAATAGAGGTCGTTTTACCGCTCCCCAGAAAACCGGTGATCAGGTTGGTCCTGGTCATATAAGCTCCATGATTAGATCTGCTATCTGTTATTCAGTAACAATGATGCTAATCCTGGCGAAAAAAAAGAGAAAAGAGAAGGGAAAGGGCGGACAGACTCATTTTCTGGCCGCCTTAAGGGCAGGAATTGTTAATGATTGAGCGTGTCAATGACTGCCTGATGAGCACCTTTATCGGCAATCTGTTGCCAGGCCGCCTGGATCGCATTGACGAAGTGCGGATCTGACGGCAGGTCGCTGCCGAAGATTTCCGTCAGCGTCAGCAGCGCCGGTACGCGATCGCCCGGCTCGCTGGTTTCCACAATAGCGCGGAACTTATCGGCCAGCGGATCGCGAATATCAATGGCCTGACCGGCATCATCAATGCCGCTGACATAGCGCATCCAGCCCGCCACACCGAGCGCCAGCAGCGGCCACGGCGTACCGCGTTGCAGATGCACACGAATACCTTCCAGCATACGTTGCGGCAGTTTCTGGCTGCCGTCCATGGCGATCTGCCAGGTCCGGTGTTGCAGCGCCGGGTTCGCGAAGCGTTCGATCAGGCTGTCAGCGTAGGCCGTCAGATCCACATCGGTGATGCGCAGCGTCGGTGCCTGCTCGTCCAGCATCAGACGCCGGGCGGCGCGGCGAAAATGCGCATCCTGCATGCAGTCGCTGATATGTGCAAAACCGGCCAGGTAACCCAGATACGCCAGGAAGGAGTGGCTGCCGTTCAGCATACGCAGCTTCATTTGCTCCCACGGCAGCACATCCTGCACCAGCTGCACGCCCGCCACGTCCCAGTCCGGGCGACCGGCGACAAAATTATCTTCCACCACCCACTGAATAAAAGGCTCACAGCTGATGGCGCAGGGATCTTCCACCCCCAGCGTGCGGGTGATTTCCGCCAGCGACGCGTCCGTTGCCGCCGGAACGATGCGATCGACCATGGTGCCGGGGAAACTCACCTTTTCACTGATCCACTGCGCCAGTTCAGCCGAACGCTGCTGCGCCATGCCGAGCACGGCGTTTTTCACCACATGCCCGTTATCAGGAATATTGTCGCAGGAGAGCACGGTAAAAGGGGCCAGGCCGCGATCGCGACGGCGGGCGAGGGCTTCCACCAGAATGCCCGGCGCGGAGTGCGGCTCTGTGGGGTTTTGCAGATCATGAACAATACGCGGCTGGTTGAGATCCAGTTTGCCGGTCGCCGGATCGATGCAGTAGCCTTTTTCTGTGATGGTCAGCGAGACAATCGCCACCTGCGGTTCGCAGAATTTTTCGATAATGGCGGGCAGGGAGTCCAGTTTCGCATTCAGGCATTCATGAACCGCGCCAACGATAATCGCCTCGTTGCCGGTCGCGCCTTTTTCCAGCACGGTAAACAGGTGGTCTTGCTCACGCAACTGCGCCATTAACCGATCGCCGCTGAACAGGCTGATTTCGCAGATCCCCCAGTCGCCGCCCTGGGCGTTCAGCACCCGGTCCGTTAACAGCGCCTGGTGCGCACGATGAAACGCGCCAAAGCCGAAATGCACGATGCGAGAGCGGAGCAGAGCGCGATCATACTGCGGTAATCGGACGTTTTCCGGCAGCGTTTGCGAAGCAATTGTCTTCATTAATACACACCTGATTAACCAATAATTAACAAGATGCAGTGTAAAGTTATATGACAGCAAATTGAATTGGTATGCCTTAATTATGCGGGGATTGTGAGCTGGATCAATCTAAGAGGTGGCAGGATTTGATCACTGAACAGAAACATGTATGGTAGTCGTCATTGTCTTTTATGGTATTGGTATAACAACTTTTAGAGGGTGAGGCGATGGAACAAACCTGGCGTTGGTATGGACCGAACGATCCGGTATCTCTTGATGACGTCCGTCAGGCGGGCGCAACCGGCGTGGTGACCGCACTGCATCATATTCCTAACGGTCAGGTATGGCCGGTAGACGAAATTAAACAGCGTCAGGCGCTGCTGGCTGAAAAAGGCCTCACCTGGTCTGTAGTGGAAAGTATTCCGGTGCACGAAGACATTAAAACGCACAGCGGGGAATACCAAACCTGGATCGCCAATTATCAGCAGAGCATCCGTAATCTGGCAGCCTGCGGCATCGACACCGTCTGCTACAACTTTATGCCCATCCTCGACTGGACGCGTACCGATCTGGAGTACATGCTGCCGGACGGCTCCAAAGCCCTGCGTTTTGATCAGATTGCCTTTGCCGCCTTCGAACTGCATATCCTGAAACGGGAAGGGGCGCAGGCAGACTACACCGAAGAAGAGCAGCGTCAGGCGCTGGAATTCTTTAACGCCGCCAGCGACGCGGAAATTGAAAAGCTGACGCGCAATATCATTGCCGGTCTGCCGGGGGCGGAAGAGGGCTATACCCTTGACCAGTTCCGCGCCCGTCTGGCGGAATACGATGGCATCAACAAAGAACAGCTGCGTGAAAACATGGCGGTGTTCCTGAAAGCCATTGTGCCGGTGGCGGAAGAAGTGGGCGTGCGTCTGGCCGTTCACCCGGACGATCCGCCGCGCCCGATCCTCGGCCTGCCGCGTATTGTCTCCACCCTCGAAGATATGCAGTGGCTGAAATCCTGCGTCGACAGTATCTACAACGGCTTTACCATGTGCACCGGCTCGTACGGCGTGCGGGCGGATAACGATCTGGTGAAGATGGTGGAAACCTTTGGCGACCGCATTCACTTTACGCATCTGCGTTCCACCTGCCGCGAAGCAAACCCGAAAACCTTCCACGAAGCGGCGCATCTGCAGGGCGACGTCGATATGGTGGCGGTGGTGAAAGCGATCCTCACTGAAGAACTGCGTCGTAAGAAAGCCGGAGATGTACGTCCGATCCCGTTCCGTCCGGATCACGGTCACCAGATGCTCGACGATCTGCGTAAGAAAACGAACCCGGGCTATTCGGCGATTGGTCGTCTGAAAGGGATGGCGGAAGTGCGCGGCGTGGAACTGGCGCTGAAACACACGCTGTTCCCGGAACTGCTGTAGAACGGTAAAATAGTATAAATAATTGCCGGGTGGCGCTGCGCTAACCCGGCCTACACGTAGGCCCGGCAAGCTTGCGCCGCCGGGCGAAAATTTGCCTTAATCCGCGCGGCCCATATAACGGCTTTCTTCGATATGAATGCGGATCTTCTCGCCGGTGGTCAGGTATTCCGGCACCTGGATCACCAGACCTGTGCTCATGGTGGCAGGCTTGGTGCGTGAGCTGGCTGAAGCGCCTTTAATGCCCGGCGCCGTTTCCACAATTTCCAGATCCACCGTCTGCGGCAATTCCAGCGCCAGCAGCTGACCATCCCAGGTTAACACCTGCATGTCCGGCATTCCGCCTTCCGGAATAAACTGCAGCTCGTCTTCAATCTGCTCTTTGGTGAAGATGTACGGCGTGTAATCTTCTTTATCCATAAACACGTATTCGTTGCCATCCACATAAGAGAAGTCAACGAAACGGCGGGTCAGCGTCACGGTATCAACGATGTCGTCGCCTTTAAAACGCTCTTCAACCTTCATCCCGGTGCGGACGTCAGAAAAACGCATCTTATACAGCGTCGCTGCGCCACGGGCGCTCGGTGACTGAATATCGATATTTTTCACAATCAGCAGTTTGCCGTTGTAATTCAGCACCATACCTTTTTTGATTTCATTCGCTCTTGGCATTATTAATCCTGTTTGGGAAAAGGGTAAAAATATCGCGACAAATTACTCGCGAGGGGCGATTCAGGCAAGGGGAATCAGCATGTTTTGCATGTTCACCGCAAAAAGTGATAGCGTGCCCGAAAGCGGGATGACAACCCGGATCATCCCCCCACAAAAGAGAGCCGTTTATGGAGTGTCGCAGCGATTGCGGAGCCTGTTGTACCGCGCCATCCATCAGCAGCCCAATCCCCGGTATGCCGTACGGCAAACCCGCCAATACGCCCTGCGTGCAGCTTGACGCGCAGCAACGCTGTAAGCTGTTCCGCTCGCCGCTTCGTCCGAAAGTCTGCGCCGGACTGCAACCCTCCCGGGACATGTGTGGCAGCACGCGCTCGCAGGCCATGGTCTATCTTATCGATCTGGAAACGCAGACCGCGCCTTAAACATCTTTAATACGCGCCAGGCACGCCATGGTGACGACAATCATCACCAGCGCAAACCAGAATACCGCATGATAGCTCCAGAACTCCGCCACTACGCCCGCCAGCGACCCGGCGATGATCCAGCCGACGCGGGTAGTATTAGTATAAAGCGTGGTCGCAGCCCCCGCCTGGCCCGGCATCAAATCCTGAAAATAGAGCATACCGATACCCGCGAGGATGCCGATATAAATGGCATTCAGCAGCTGTAAAGCCAGCAGCAATACCGGCATGTGCACGGTCAGCATGCCGGCGTAAAAAATCAGCCCGGCGACTACCGCGATGCGCATCAAAAAACGCTTGCCGAAGCGTTTAGCATAGTAGCCCGCAATCAGCATGGTCGGGATTTCAAGCCCGGCAGCGGTACCCATCATCACACCCGCCAGCTTTTCCGGCAGTTGCAGTTCATTAATGATAAACAGCGGCATATTAATGATATAGAGGCTGTTGGTGCCCCACATCAGCGTGCAGATAGCAAACAGCAGCAGCGCGTCACGGCGATTGGTGCGCGGCGCTTCCAGTACGCCGGTTGCCAGCACCGGCTCTTTGCGCATCGTCGGCAGAAAAAACCACACCATGATGCCGCACACCACAAAGGCAATCGCCGCGCTCAGATACATCATCGTAAAGCCAAAACCCATTGCCAGCGCATAGGCCAGCGGCGGGCCGATCACCCATGCCAGCGATACCTGCGCGCGCAGGATCGAGCTGAACATGACCGCTTCGCGGCCGGTACGATCCGCATGTTCACGGGCAAGGGCGAACATCTGCGGGTTTGCCGTCGAGCCAAAGCTGCTAAGGAACACGCCGATAAACAGCAAGATAAAATAGTTACGGTTAAAGGCGAACAGCGTACAGGCCAGCACGCCGAACAGGCAGCAGAAGACGATCAGATTTTTACGGTCGCCTTTACGATCGGAACGCCCGGCGAGAAACTGGCTTACCAGGATGCCGATCACCGCGCTGCCGGTGAAGAAAAATCCCACCATCGCCGGACGGGCGTGGACTTCATTGGTCAGAAACAAGCTCAGCGTTGGCGTCTGCAAGGCACCGGCAATGCCGGTCAGGAAGGCAACAATTAAAAACGCCGTAGAGGTGACGTCAAAAGGCTTGGGAGAGGCGGCGGCTGGGCTAATGTGCATCTTTTCGGTTCTGCTTTTTAAGGAAGACGCGGAGTTTACGCCGCTACTCAGAAAATGAACAGTCGATAACAGAAAAGTGCCACGAAAAATCAAAATAGCATTTCAAAATAATTCTCATTCCGGCTGAAGTTGCTGAAACAGACGCAGCGGCACCGTCAGCAGCATCAGCAAAAAATGACCATCGAAGCAAAAATGTGCAGTACATCTAAATTCTTTACGCTGAAATACGAGATTTCTTGCGTACCGATGGATTAAGAGCAAGACTTCTTGAAACGTTTCAGCGCTATCCTTTAACTTTCCGGTTACCGGTTGGCGCGTTAATTCACCAGAAGGCTGAAACGATTCAACTTCAGCAGGAGTGGAAATCTATGTTCCAGTTATCCGTTCAGGATATTCATCCCGGCCAGCAGGCCACTAATAAAGAAGACGCTATCCGTCAGATCGCCGCCGCCCTTGTGCAGGCAGGCAATGTGGCTGATGGCTATGTGGAGGGTATGCTTGCCCGCGAGCAGCAGACTTCCACTTTCCTCGGTAATGGCATTGCCATTCCGCACGGCACCACCGACACCCGCGATCAGGTGCTGAAAACCGGCGTTCAGGTTTATCAGTTCCCGCAGGGCGTACTGTGGGGCGAAGGGCAGGTGGCTTATGTGGCGATTGGTATCGCCGCCAGTTCTGATGAACACCTCGGCCTGTTGCGTCAGCTGACGCACGTCCTGAGTGACGATGCGGTGGCGGCACAGTTGCAGTCTGCCACCACGGCAGAAGAACTGCGCGCGCTGCTGATGGGCGAAAAACAGAGTGACGTGCTGAAGCTGGACAACGATTTGCTGACGCTCGACATCATCGCCAGCGATATTGTCACCCTGCAAGCGGTGAACGCGGGTCGTCTGAAAGAAGCCGGTGCAGTAGATACCGCCTTCGTGACGCGCGCCATTAACGAAAAACCGCTGAACCTGGGTCAGGGCGTCTGGCTGAACGACAGCGCCGAAGGCAACCTCGGTAGCGCCATTGCGGTGAGCCGCGCCGCCAGCGCCTTTACGGTTGAAGGTGAAAACGCCCAGCTGTTGATCAGCGTCGCAATGGCCGACGATCAGCCGGTTGCCGTGCTGAAGCGTCTGACCGATCTGCTGCTGAACAATAAAGCTGACCGTTTGCTGACGGCGGATGCCGCCACGCTGCTGGCGCTGCTGACCAGCGACGACGCGCTGGCGGACGACGTGCTGAGCGCGGAGTTCGTGGTGCGTAACGAACACGGCCTGCACGCCCGTCCGGGCACCATGCTGGTGAACACCATTAAACAATTTGATTGCGACGTGACCGTCACCAACCTCGATGGCAGCGGAAAACCGGCCAATGGCCGCAGCCTGATGAAGGTAGTGGCGCTGGGCGTGAAGAAAGGTCATCGCCTGCGCTTCACCGCGCAGGGCGCGGATGCTGAACCGGCGCTGAAAGCGATTGGCGACGCCATCGCGGCCGGTCTTGGGGAGGGCGCATAATGAGCAGACGTGTTGCCACAATCACCCTTAACCCGGCTTACGATCTGGTGGGTTACACCCCGGAAGTCGAGCGCGGGGAAGTCAACCTGGTGCGGACCACTGGTCTGCATGCGGCAGGTAAAGGCATTAACGTTGCCAAGGTGCTGAAAGATCTTGGTATCGATGTCACCGTTGGCGGCTTCCTGGGTAAAGATAACCAGGATGGCTTTCAGCAGCTGTTTAGCGAGTTAGGCATCGCCAACCGTTTTCAGGTAGTGCAGGGCCGTACGCGTATTAACGTCAAGCTGACCGAAAAAGACGGCGAAGTCACCGACTTTAACTTCTCCGGCTTTGATGTTACACCAGCCGACTGGGAGCGTTTCGTTGCCGATTCCCTGAGCTGGCTGGGCCAGTTCGACATGGTCTGCGTCAGCGGCAGTCTGCCGGCAGGCGTCAGCCCGGAAGCTTTCACCGACTGGATGACGCGCCTGCGCAGCCAGTGTCCGTGCATCATTTTTGACAGCAGCCGCGAAGCGCTGGTGGCCGGTCTGAAAGCCGCGCCGTGGCTGGTAAAACCAAATCGTCGTGAGCTGGAAATCTGGGCCGGTCGTAAATTACCGGAACTGAAAGATGTTATCGAAGCCGCGCATGCGCTTCGTGAACAGGGGATTGCCCATGTGGTGATTTCACTGGGCGCGGAAGGGGCGTTGTGGGTTAACGCTTCTGGCGAATGGATCGCCAAACCGCCGTCAATGGAAGTGGTAAGCACCGTTGGCGCAGGGGATTCAATGGTTGGCGGCCTGATCTATGGCCTGCTGATGCGTGAATCCAGTGAGCATACATTACGTCTTGCTACCGCCGTCGCCGCCCTGGCTGTCAGCCAGAGCAACGTCGGCATTACCGACCGTACCCAGTTGGCCGCGATGATGGCGCGCGTTGACTTAAAACCCTTTAACTAACAGCAGGAGAGCATAATGAAAACGCTGCTGATAATTGACTCCAGTCTCGGCCAGGCCCGCGCTTACATGGCGAAAACCTTGTTGGGAGTGGCGGCGCAAAAAGCCAATGTGGAAATCATCGACAACCCACATGAGGCTGAACTGGCAATCGTATTAGGAACCAGCGTGCCAAACGACAGCGCGCTGAACGGCAAAAAAGTGTGGCTGGGCGATATCAATCGCGCCGTAGCGCACCCGGAGCTGTTTTTAAGTGAAGCTAAAAACCACGCCGCGCCGTACAGCGCGCCGGTGGCCGCTGCCGCCCCCGCTGCAAGCGGCGGCGTGAAGCGCGTTGTGGCGGTTACCGCCTGCCCGACGGGCGTGGCGCATACCTTTATGGCGGCTGAAGCCATTGAAACCGAAGCCAAAAAACGTGGCTGGTGGGTGAAAGTGGAAACTCGCGGCTCTGTAGGCGCGGGCAATGCCATCACCCCGGAAGAAGTCGCGGAAGCGGATCTGGTGATCGTGGCGGCCGACATCGAAGTGGATCTGGCGAAATTCGCCGGTAAGCCGATGTACCGCACTTCCACCGGTCTTGCGCTGAAGAAAACCGCGCAGGAACTGGATAAAGCGCAGGCAGAGGCGAAACCGTATCAGCCGTCGGGTAAACCGCAGGCGGCAAGCGAAGGCAAGAAAGAGGGCGGCGGTGCTTATCGTCACCTGCTGACCGGCGTGTCTTACATGCTGCCGATGGTGGTGGCGGGCGGTCTGTGTATCGCGCTGTCCTTTGCGTTTGGTATTGAAGCATTCAAAACGCCGGATACCCTGGCCGCCGCGCTGATGCAAATCGGTGGTGGTTCAGCCTTCGCGCTGATGGTGCCGGTACTGGCAGGTTATATTGCGTTCTCTATCGCTGACCGTCCGGGTCTGACGCCGGGTCTTATTGGCGGCATGCTGGCCGTAAGCACCGGTTCCGGCTTTATTGGCGGTATCATTGCAGGCTTTATTGCCGGTTACGTGGCGAAAGCCATCAGCCAGAAAGTGAAGCTGCCGCCGAGCATGGAAGCGCTGAAACCGATCCTGATCATTCCGCTGTTCTCAAGCCTCGTGGTGGGTCTGGCGATGATCTACCTGATCGGCAAACCGGTCGCGGGTATCCTGACGGGTCTGACTCACTGGCTGCAAACCATGGGCACCGCCAACGCGGTTCTGCTGGGCGCGATCCTCGGTGGCATGATGTGTACCGACATGGGTGGGCCGGTGAACAAAGCGGCTTACGCCTTTGGGGTGGGTCTGCTGAGTACCCAGACCTACGCACCGATGGCTGCCATTATGGCTGCCGGTATGGTGCCGCCGCTGGCAATGGGTATCGCCACGCTGGTTGCGCGTAAAAAGTTCGACAAAGGTCAGCAGGAAGGGGGCAAAGCCGCACTGGTTCTCGGTCTGTGCTTTATCTCTGAAGGCGCGATCCCGTTCGCCGCTCGTGACCCGATGCGCGTGATCCCCTGCTGTATCGTGGGCGGCGCGGTGACGGGCGCGATCTCCATGGCGATTGGCGCGAAGCTGATGGCACCGCACGGTGGGCTGTTTGTACTGCTGATCCCGGGCGCCATCACCCCGGTCGTGGGTTATCTGCTGGCGATTGTTGCCGGTACCCTGCTGGCTGGTCTGGCTTACGCCTTCCTGAAACGTCCGGAAACGGTCGTGGCTGAGAAAATCGCCTAAGGGCAAGTTGCCGGGTGGCGCAAAGCTTACCCGGCCTACATCGGCCTGATGAGGCACGCAAAAAGGACAGCCTGGGCTGTCCTTTTTTTATGCGGTCACTTCGCTTAACTGCTGTGCTTTCAGCCAGGCGATCTCTTCCGCCCAGATATCAGGGTTGACGGTTTCCAGCACCATCGGGATCGCATCGAAGCGTGCATCCTGCATGATCCAGCGAAACGCATCATGCCCGATATTGCCCTCGCCGAGACTGTGATGGCGGTCAACGCGGCTGCCAAACGCACTTTTCGCATCGTTAAGGTGCATCCCGCGCAGATACTCAAAGCCGACGATGCGCTCAAATTCCGCAAAGGTCTTTTCGCATTCCGCCGCGCTGCGCAGATCGTAACCGGCGGCAAAAGCGTGGCAGGTATCAATACAGACGCCGACGCGGGATTTGTCTTCCACGCCGTCGATGATCGCCGCCAGATGTTCAAATTTAAAGCCCAGATTGCTGCCCTGACCGGCCGTGTTTTCGATAACGGCAGTGACACCTTCAGTTTTATCCAGCACGATATTGATCGACTCGGCAATACGCGCCAGACACGCATCTTCCGGGATCTGCATCAGGTGGCTGCCAGGGTGGAAGTTCAGCAGGCTCAGCCCGAGCTGCTGGCAACGCATCACTTCATCCAGAAACGCTTCACGGGATTTTTCCAGCGCCTCGGTCACCGGATGACCCAGGTTTATCAGGTAGCTGTCGTGCGGCAGGATCTGCGCCGACGTGTAGCCGTATTTTTCGCAGGCGGCTTTAAAGTCATCAATCGTTTCGCTGGTCAGCGGTGCGGCGCGCCATTGACGCTGATTTTTGGTGAACAGCGCAAACGCGGTCGCCCCGATTTCCGCCGCGCGCATCGCGGCATTTGCGACGCCGCCCGCCGCGCTGACGTGCGCTCCAATGTATTTCATAAAAAACTCCTGACAAACCCGGTCGGGCAAAAACGCTATGATAACGGGTTAACAGGAATTTTACATGGGGGTTATGGCTGTGAGGGTAACAGCCACTGCGGGGGCGGGAAAAGTCCCTGGATATAGGGCTCTCTTATGACGGCTTCACTGAGGGTTTCCATTAGTTTTGTTTCGTCGCCATGAATAATGGTGTTAGATGCGTCCATTGGATTAAAGGGAAAATGAAAGGTGGGTGACTGACTAAGCCGCTGAAGCTGTTGCTCAAAAACATATGCCGGTATCGCAGTTTGCGTAAAATCATCAGGATTATCTTCAGGATAGAGATCAAGCCATTCCTCCAGCTTGCTTTTATCTTTGCTAACAGCCGCAAGACGCACGACCATAAGGGTAAAGGCGTCGGACTGCGGTTTAATACAGTTATTGAAAGCAATTTCTGAAAGCTCCCTGAGCATTTTGACTTGAACTTCCCGGCGTTGCGCCTGCAGCCAGAAGTCAAAATAATTCACTTCGCGATCGCGCAATGCACGGCACAGTCCGTATTGGTGTTCAAGTACCTGCCGGGAAGAGGTTGCTTCCTGATTGAGTTTTTCAATGTGAGACAAACCACCGAAGACCGGTGATAGATAAAGTCCACAGGCTAACCAGAGCACGGTTCTGCTTTTAAAGCGCATTATAAACACACTCCCAAAACTTGCTTTCTTCCGAGTATGTCTGTTCCTTCATATTCCATGCGAGTATCTCAAGTTGCTCTCGCTTAACCTTATCCACGCTCGAAAGCGCATTGGCAAGTTTGCTCCAGTCATAAGTGCTGATGTTATAACTGCTACTAAAAACGCTGCTGCCGAGATAGCTACTGCGCCCCGCGAAAAACTGGAATAGCGGCACGGCGGACAGTAAATAAGTGAGGATATTTGCCGAGCGTGTGATCCGATCCACTTCCGCCAGTGCATCCCGCGTTCTTTGGCCTGGCTTAAAGTTATTGATACCACAAAAATTCCCTTTCATTTTTTTACCCTGTAAGTGGAAGAGGGTGATGTTTTACCCCATCACCCGTCCCGGAACCGGAGATGCTTCACCCTTTCACTAAACCAGGAATTTATTTAGTTAGCCATCAGTAGGAGGCAGGGATGAGTCCCTGGATATAGGGCTGTCTTATGACGGCTTCACTGAGGGTTTCAATTAGTATCCTTTCGTTGTCATATATAATGGCGTTGTAAGCGTCCACTGCATTAAAGGGGAAATGAAAGGTGGGTGACTGACTAAGTCGCTGAAGCTGCTGCTCAAAAACATATGCCGGTATCGCAGTTTGCGTAAAATCATCAGGATTATCTTCAGGATAGAGATCAAGCCATTCCTCCAGCTTGCTTTTATCTTTGCTAACAGCCGCAAGACGCACGACCATAAGGGTATAGGCGTCGGAATGCGGTTTAATACAGTTATTGAAAGCAATTTCCGAAAGCTCCCTGAGCATTTTGACTTTAACTTCCCGGCGTTGCGCCTGCAGCCAGAAGTCAAAATAATTCACTTCGCGATCGCGCAATGCACGGCACAGTCCGTATTGGTGTTCAAGTACCTGCCGGGAAGAGGTTGCTTCCTGATTGAGTTTTTCAATGTGAGACAAACCGGCGAAGACCGGGGATATATAAAGTCCACAGGTTAACCAGAGCACGGTTCTGTTTTTAAAGCGCATTGTAAACACACTCCCAAAACTTGCTTTCATCACCGTACGTCCTGACCATCATCTCACTGGCCAGTTTCTCAAGCTGCGCGCGTTTAATTTTATCTACGCTCGAAAGCGCATTGGCAAGTTTGCCCCAGTCATAAGTGCTGATGTTATAGCTACTATTTAAAACGCTACTACCAAGATAGCTACTGCGCCCCGCGAAAAACTGGAATAGCGGCACGGCGGAAAGTAAATAAGTGAGGATATTTGCCGAACGTGTGATCCGATCCACTTCCGCCAGTGCATCCCGCGTTCTTTGGCCTGGCTTAAAGTTATTGATACCACAAAAATTCCCTTTCATTTTTTTTCCTGTGAGTGGAAGAGGGTGATGTTTTACCTCATCACCCGTCCCGGATCCGGAGATGCTTCACCCTTTCACTAAACCAGGAATTTATTTAGTCAGCGCCTCCACCCCGAGATTGATCAGCCCGCCGCCGACAATCAGCCAGACAAACAGTACCAGCGCCATCAGCAGAGGTTTCACACCCGCGCTTTTGAGGGCGCTGACGTGGGTGGTCAGGCCGAGCGCCGCCATGGCCATCGCCAGCAGAACGGTATCCAGTGTGATCAATGCCTGCACCAGCGCGGCGGGCAACAGGGAAAAGGAGTTAAAACCGGCCACCACAATGAACAGCACGGCGAACCACGGAATGGTGATTTTGCTGCGCTGAGTATCGTCAACTGGCGCGAGGCGTTTGACGCGCATCGCCAGCAGGATCAGGAAGGGGGCCAGCATCATTACGCGCAGCATTTTGGCGATCACCGCGGCATTTTCGGCATCCGGGCTAACGGCGTGACCCGCCGCGACTACCTGTGCCACTTCATGCATGGTCGAACCCATATAGACGCCGTAGGCTTCCGGGCTGAAAAACGTGCTCAGTAGCGGGTACAGCGCCGGATAAAGGAAGATCGCCAGCGTGCCGAAAATCACCACCGTCGCCACGGCTACCGTCACTTTACTCGCCTGCGCTTTTACTACTGGCTCGGTCGCCAGTACCGCCGCCGCACCGCAAATGCTGCTGCCTGCGCCAATCAGCCAACTGGTTTGTTTATCCAGCCCGAAGACTTTTTGCCCGAGGAAGCAGGCCAGCGTAAAGGTGCTGATCAGGGTCAGGGCATCAATGATGATCCCGCTGACACCGACATCGGCAATCTGGGAGAAGGTCAGCCGGAAGCCGTACAAAATGATCCCCAGTCGTAATAAATGCTGCTTGGCGAACAGTACGCCGGTATCGCAGTGATGCGCGGTATGCGGGTAGAGCGTATTACCGATCACCATGCCCGCAAGGATCGCCAGCGTCAGGGCGCTGAATCCGGCACCGGCAATGGCCGGGATATTGCCAGCCCACAGGGCAAAGCCCGCGACCAGTGCGCTGAGCGCAAGGCCGGGCGCATAACGATGAAAAGACGAATGTGTGTGTAAGGTAAGCTCTGTCATAACCTTTCTCCTTTGTATGGACAAAGCGTAAGGCCTGCTGGCTTAAAAATAAAATTGATTATATATTTATAATTAATCTTTATAAGTGGTAAGCGACGCCTTACCGGATGCGGTGAATCATGCATATTACGTTGCGGCAACTGGCCGTTTTTGTGGAAGTGCTGAAAAGTGGCTCGACAATCCAGGCCTCGCAAATGCTGGCCTTGTCCCAGTCGGCGGTCAGCGCGGCGTTAAGCGATCTGGAAGGGCAACTCGGCGTGCAGTTGTTCGATCGTGTGGGCAAACGGCTGGTGGTTAATGAACACGGGCGACTGCTGTATCCGCGTGCGCTGGCGTTACTGGAGCAGGCGACGGAGATCGAGCAGTTATTCCGTGAGGATAACGGCGCGATCCGCGTCTCTGCCAGCAGCACTATCGGCAACTATATTCTCCCGGAAGTGATCGCCCGTTATCGCCGTGATTTCCCCGACCTGCCGCTGGAGATGAGCGTCGGCAACAGTCAGGATGTGATCAACGCGGTGGCGGATTTTCGCGTGGATATCGGCCTTATCGAAGGGCCATGCCACACGGCAGAAATCATTGCGGAACCCTGGCTGGAAGACGAACTGGTGGTATTTGCTTCGCCGTCATCGCCACTGCTACAGAATGAGGTTAGCCTGGAACAGCTGGCCGCCGCGCCATGGATCCTGCGCGAGCGCGGCTCCGGTACCCGCGAACTGGTGGATTATCTGCTGCTGTCCCATTTACCGCAGTTTCAGCTGGCCATGGAGCTGGGCAATTCCGAAGCCATTAAACATGCGGTGCGTCATGGGCTGGGCATTAGCTGCCTTTCCCGGCGAGTGATCGCTGAACAGCTGGAGTCCGGCTCGCTGGTGGAAGTGCCGATCCCGCTGCCGCGACTGGTGCGCACCCTGTGGCGCATACATCACCGGCAAAAACATCTGTCCAGCGCCCTGAAGCGGTTTTTACGCTATTGCGGTGAATGAGGCCATTGCATTTTATTATCGTCAGGCAGCGCATCCACTGCTTTACTTATAATCCACGGCCAGTCATGAAGGTCTCTTATAACAGCGCATTTGTGCCGGAAGGATGCCGTCTGGTCTGCTACAATCCGGCCTCATTTTTTGGAAGGACAGCATTTTCCCATGGTTTCCGAATCTAAAACCACACAAGCGCCCACGCTCCGTCGTGAACTCAAGGCGCGTCACCTGACGATGATCGCCATTGGCGGCTCCATCGGCACAGGGTTGTTTGTTGCATCAGGTGCAACCATCTCTCAGGCAGGGCCGGGCGGCGCACTGTTCTCCTATATTTTGATTGGCCTGATGGTCTATTTCCTGATGACCAGTCTGGGCGAGCTGGCTGCCTATATGCCGGTATCCGGCTCCTTTGCCACCTACGGTCAAAAATACGTTGAAGAGGGCTTTGGCTTCGCGCTGGGCTGGAACTACTGGTACAACTGGGCGGTGACCATCGCTGTGGATCTCGTGGCGGCGCAGCTGGTGATGAGCTGGTGGTTCCCGGATACGCCAGGCTGGATCTGGAGCGCGCTGTTCCTGTGCGTGATTTTCCTTCTCAACTGGATCTCCGTAAAAGGCTTCGGCGAAGCGGAATACTGGTTCTCCTTAATTAAGGTCACCACCGTCATTATCTTTATTATCGTCGGCGTGATGATGATTTTCGGTATCTTCCAGGGCGCAGAGCCTGCGGGCTGGAGCAACTGGGGCATCGGCGACGCGCCGTTTGCGGGCGGTTTTGCGGCCATGATTGGCGTGGCGATGATCGTCGGCTTCTCGTTCCAGGGTACCGAACTGATTGGCATTGCGGCGGGCGAATCCGAAGATCCGGAGAAGAACATTCCGCGCGCGGTGCGTCAGGTGTTCTGGCGTATCCTGCTGTTTTATGTGTTCGCCATTCTGGTGATCAGCCTGATTATTCCGTACACCGACCCGAGCCTGCTGCGTAACGATGTAAAAGACATCAGCGTCAGCCCGTTCACGCTGGTATTCCAGCATGCCGGTCTGCTGTCTGCGGCGGCGATCATGAATGCGGTGATCCTGACGGCGGTGCTGTCGGCAGGTAACTCTGGTATGTACGCGTCTACGCGTATGCTGTACACCCTGGCCTGTGACGGTAAAGCGCCGCGCATTTTCAGCAAGCTGTCGAAGGGCGGGGTGCCACGTAACGCGCTCTATGCCACCACGGTGATCGCGGGCTTGTGCTTCCTGACCTCCATGTTTGGCAACCAGACGGTTTACCTGTGGCTGCTGAATACGTCGGGCATGACCGGCTTTATCGCCTGGCTGGGGATCGCCATCAGCCATTACCGTTTCCGTCGCGGCTTTATATTGCAGGGGCGCGATCTGAGCGAACTGCCGTATCGTTCAGGCTTCTTCCCGCTGGGGCCGATCTTCGCCTTTGTGCTGTGCCTGATCATTACGCTTGGCCAGAACTACGAAGCCTTCCTGTCAGATACCATTGACTGGGGCGGTGTGGCGGCGACTTATATCGGTATTCCGCTGTTCCTGATCATCTGGTTTGGCTACAAACTGAGTCGCGGTACTAAGTTTGTCAGCTATCGCGATATGGAATTCCCGAAACGCGTTCAGAAGTAATCCCTGTTATCTGGCCGGGTGGCGCTTGCGCTTACCCGGCCTGTTCGTTTTCAGACCTCCATGCTTTCTCCTTTATTGCCCATCCTGACATAGATTTTAACAATTCAATTGATAATCGTTATTATTTGCATTATCGTTACATGCGATTTCAACAGGATAAAAACATCCGCGTTCCACGTCGGGTCATCGACATTATTATCACCGCCTTCGCCAACGTAGCGGGCGGGGATCTGCGCATTGTGAGCAGCCTCTTTTTTATTTGTTGTAATTAGTTCATGGAGAATTTGGAATGTTTACCCTGAATCCCGTCGTGCGGGGAGGACTGTGCGCGTCCGCAATTTCACTCGCGCTGCCAGCGTTTGCTAACGAAACGATGGTGGTTACCGCCGCTGCTACCGAGCAGAATGTGAAAGACGCGCCGGCAAGTATCAGCGTGATCACGCAGCAGGATCTGCAACGCAAGCCAGTACACAACCTCAAAGATGTCCTGCAGGACGTGCCCGGCGTACAGCTCACCAACGAAGGCGATAACCGCAAAGGCGTCAGCATTCGCGGCCTCGACAGCAGCTATACGCTGATCCTGGTCGATGGCAAACGCGTTAACTCGCGCAACGCCGTATTCCGCCACAATGATTTCGACCTGAACTGGATCCCGGTGGACGCCATTGAGCGTATCGAAGTGGTGCGCGGACCGATGTCGTCACTGTATGGTTCCGACGCCCTCGGCGGGGTGGTTAACATCATCACCAAAAAAATAGGTCAACAGTGGAGCGGTAGCCTCACCGCCGACAGCACTATTCAGGAAAAACGCGATCGGGGCGATACCTGGAACGGCCAGTTCTTTACCAGTGGCCCGCTGATTGACGGCGTGCTCGGCATGAAAGCGTTCGGCAGCGTGGCAAAACGCGAAAAAGACAAAGCAGAACGCTCGGACACCGCCGCCACTGGCGAAACGCCGCGTATCGAAGGCTTTACCAGCCGCGATGCGAACGTGGAATTTGCCTGGACGCCGAATGAAAATCACGATTTCACCGCAGGTTATGGTTTCGACCGCCAGGATCGCAGCTCCGACTCCCTCGACAAGAATCGCCTGGAGCGCCAGAACGTCTCCCTCAGCCACAACGGACGCTGGGATCTGGGCAACAGCGAACTGAAATACTACAGCGAAAAAGTCGACAATAAGAATCCTGGCAACAGCAACACCATCACTTCGGAAAGCAACACCGTCGACGGCAAATATGTACTGCCGGTGGAGGCGATTAACCAGTTCGTCACCTTTGGCGGCGAATGGCGACACGATAAGCTGAAAGATCCGGTTAACATTACCGGCGGCAGCAGCAGCGAAACCTCCGCCAGCCAGTATGCGCTCTTTGTCGAAGATGAATGGCGTCTCTTCGAACCGCTGGCGCTGACTACCGGCGTGCGTATGGACGATCACGAAACCTATGGCGATCACTGGAGTCCGCGAGCATATCTGGTGTACAACGCCACCGACACGCTGACGGTGAAAGGCGGCTGGGCAAAAGCCTTTAAAGCACCGTCTCTGCTACAGCTCAGTCCGGACTGGGTCACCGGCTCCTGCCGCGGTGCGTGTGAAATCGTCGGCAGCCCCGATCTGAAACCGGAAACCAGCGAAAGCTACGAAATGGGGCTGTATTACGCAGGCGAAGAGGGCTGGCTGGAAGGCGTGCAGGCGAGTATCACCACGTTCCAGAACGATGTTCAGGATCGTATCAGCATCAGTCGCACCCCTAACGCCAACGCTGCACAAGGCTACCCGAACTACGTGGGGCTGAATGCCGATGGGGAACCGATTTTCCGCTACTACAACGTCAATAAAGCACGTATACGCGGCGTGGAAACCGAGCTGAAAGTACCGTTTGATGATCAGTGGAAACTGACGCTGAATTACACCTATAACGACGGGCGCGATCTGAGTAACGGCGGTAATACCCCGTTACAGGAGCTGCCATTCCATACGGCGAACGGGACAGTGGACTGGCAGCCGGTGCAGGACTGGTCATTCTACGTTTCCGGTAATTACACAGGTGAAAAACGCAACGTCAGCGCCACCGGCACCACGCCGGGCGGCTATGTCATCTGGAATGCGGGCGGAGCGTGGCAGGCAACGAAAAACGTCAAGCTACGTGCGGGCGTGCTGAACCTGATGGATAAAGATCTCAGCCGCGATGATTACAGCTACAACGAAGACGGACGTCGTTACTTTATGGCGGTGGATTACCGGTTCTGATGGGTTTGCCGGGTGGCGGCTGCGCCTTACCCGGCCTACGGGATGACCGAACGCCATGGTTTTGTAGGCCCGGCAAGCTTGCGCCGCCGGGCAAAACGTCACTTCAATAAATGCTGCGCATGGAAGCGCAGATGATCCTCAATAAAGGACGCAATAAAGTAGTAGCTGTGATCGTGGCCCGGCTGCACCCGCAGGGTCAGCGGCCAGCCAGTCTGGCGTGCTGCTTCTGCGAGGCGCGCAGGCTGTAGCTGGTCAGCCAGAAATTGATCGCTGTCACCCTGGTCGATAAGCGTTGGGATCGCGTCATCCGGCTTGCTGTTCAACATCAGCGCACAGCTGTCCCACCCCTGCCAGTCGGCCACGTTTTCCCCCAGATAGGCGCTAAAGGCTTTCTGCCCCCAGGGCACCTGGCATGGATTCACAATAGGCGCGAAGGCTGACACGCTGGTATAGCGGCCTGGATTTTTCAGCGCCATGATCAGCGCCCCGTGACCACCCATCGAATGCCCGCTGATGGCGCAACGATCGCTGACGTTAAACTGCGCGCGGATCAGTGCAGGCAGCTCGTCACGCAGATAATCATACATCCGGTAATGCGCCGCCCACGGCTGCTGGGTGGCGTTCAGGTAAAAGCCTGCGCCCTGGCCCAGATCATAGCTTTCGCTGTTGGCGACGTCATCGCCGCGCGGGCTGGTATCCGGCATCACCAGCACGATGCCAAGCTCAGCCGCCACGCGCTGCGCCCCGGCTTTGGTGGTGAAGTTCTCGTCATTACAGGTCAGGCCGGAGAGCCAGTAAAGTACTGGCGGCGGCGTTTCCCGCCGTTCTGGCGGTAAAAACACGCTGAACGTCATCGTACAGTTCAGTACGGCGGAGTCATGACGCCAGCGCTGCTGCCAGCCGTCAAAACAACGGTGTTCTTCAAGCATTTCCATGCGACGTTCCTCTACTCGTCATACTCAAAATGAAGGGTTTATCATACAGGTATTCACTTTGCGGTGAGTAACTTTCACTTCCTCATCCCTGCAACATACTGCATCATAAACACAACTTTACATTAACTTATGAGATGCAGATGGCGCTCAGAATTGCGCTCAGTGGATTTGTGGTTCTGATTGTGGCGATGGGGATTGGCCGTTTTGCCTTTACCCCGCAGGTGCCGCTGATGATCCGTGACGGTCAGCTAACCCTGACCAGCGCCGGGCTGGTGGCCGCCATGAACTATCTGGGCTATCTGTTTGGCGCATGGGACGCGATGCGCGCGCACAGGCATGTGGAAAGCCGTCTGTACGCCGGGGTTTTTGGTGCCGTAGCGCTGACGTTTCTCTCGGCGCTGGCGGATAACGCCATTGCTCACGGCCTGCTGCGGCTGGTGATCGGCATGATGAGCGGCTGGGCGATGGTGTTGACCGCGGCGTGGATCACCGACCAGCTGGCCCATGCGGGCAAACCCGGCCTGAACGCCGCGGTATTTGCCGGGCCGGGGGCGGGCATTGCCCTGAGCGGTCTGCTGGCGATCGGCATCCAGTCTAAAGCCCTGTCCGCCGCGGCGGGCTGGCAGGTGTATGGCGTGTTGGCGCTGGTATTGATTGCACTTATCGCTCGCTGGCTGCCCCGCCCGGGACAACTCCACCGCAGCGGCGACAAACCGCAGCCTTTAACGCTCACCCCTGACATTAAACGGCTGGTCTGGAGCTACAGCCTCGCGGGCTTTGGCTACATCCTTCCGGCGACGTTCTTGTCGCAGATGGCGGCCCAGCGCTTCCCTGGCAGCGTCTTTGCCCAGTTTGTCTGGCCGGTATTTGGCGCGGCGGCGGTGCTTGGCATTGCGCTGAGTATCACCTTACGCCACGTCGGACGCAGCCATCAGCGGCTGGCCGTCGTGCTCTGGTTACAGGGCGCGGGCGTGATTGCCGCCTGGCTGCTGCCGGGCATGGCGGGGCTGGTGAGTGGGGCGCTGCTGGTGGGTGGCGGTTTTCTGTGTGCGGTACAGCTGTCGCTGGTCTGCGGCCGCGAGCTGGCACCGACTCACGCGCGCTATATGGCCGGGCTGTTGACCACCGGTTACGCGATCGGGCAACTGGTAGGGCCGATGACCTCCGCGCTCTCTACCTGGCTGACCCATCAACTGGAGCCTGCGCTCGGTCTGGCGGGGGCGGCGCTGTTTATCGGCGGCGGGCTGGTGTGGAAACGTCAGCATGAAAGGCCGTAACGATTTCAATAATTATCGCGGTGAATACACTGGATTATGTGCGTGACCTCACGCACAATGACTGCGCACT
Source organism: Enterobacter kobei (assembly GCF_018323985.1). Taxonomy (GTDB): domain Bacteria; phylum Pseudomonadota; class Gammaproteobacteria; order Enterobacterales; family Enterobacteriaceae; genus Enterobacter_D; species Enterobacter_D kobei_A. The sequence continues at coordinate 1,558,341 of NZ_AP024590.1, forward strand.
TTGCCTGCTAAGCGGCAAAGGATAGCGACACCTGCAGGAGAATAAAGACATGCCATCACTGAGTAAAGAAGCCGCGCTGGTCCATGAAGCCCTGGTCGCCCGCGGCCTGGAAACCCCGTTGCGCGCACCGGCCGACATCGACAACGAAACCCGTAAGCGTCTGATTGCCGGGCATATGACCGAGATCATGCAACTGTTAAATCTCGATCTGAGCGATGACAGCCTGATGGAAACCCCGCAGCGTATCGCCAAAATGTACGTTGATGAGATCTTCTCCGGCCTCGATTACGCCAATTTCCCGAAGATCACCGTCATCGAAAACAAAATGAAAGTCGACGAGATGGTGACGGTACGTGACATCACGCTGACCAGCACCTGTGAACACCATTTTGTGATCATCGACGGCAAAGCAACCGTGGCCTATATCCCGAAAGATTCGGTGATTGGCCTGTCGAAAATTAACCGCATTGTGCAGTTTTTTGCCCAGCGTCCGCAGGTGCAGGAGCGCTTAACGCAGCAGATCCTCACCGCCCTGCAAACGCTGCTTGGCACCAACAATGTGGCCGTTTCTATCGATGCGGTGCACTACTGCGTCAAAGCGCGCGGCATTCGTGATGCCACCAGCGCCACCACCACTACCTCGCTGGGCGGATTATTCAAATCCAGCCAGAATACCCGCCAGGAGTTCCTGCGCGCGGTACGTCATCACAACTAATTGAGGCAGGCAAACTTCATGGAACGTCATGTCACGCTGGATTTCATTCGTGGCGTTGCCATTCTGGGGATTTTGCTGCTGAATATTAACGCCTTCGGGTTACCGAAGGCGGCTTACCTTAATCCGGCGTGGTATGGCGACATCACCTCCCGCGATGCCTGGACCTGGGCGCTGCTTGATGTCTTTGCGCAGGCCAAATTCCTGTCGTTATTTGCCATTCTGTTCGGTGCCGGGCTGCAACTATTGCAGGGGCGGGGCAAACGCTGGATCCAGTGCCGCTTAACGCTGTTAGTGCTGCTGGGCTTTATGCACGGGCTGCTGTTGTGGGACGGTGACATTTTACTGGCCTATGGCCTCGTCGGCCTGGTGTGCTGGCGCATGATCCGCGATGCATCATCCCTGAAAACGCTGTTTAACACCGGTGTGGCGCTGTATCTCATCGGCGTGGCGGTACTGCTGCTGCTGGGGTTTATCGCCGGTAATGAGCCGAACCGTTCGTGGATCCCGGATGCCGCTAACCTGCAATACGAAGGCTGGTGGAAAACCACCGGCGGCCTTGAAGCCATCAGTAACCGGGCAGACATGTTGTCCGATACGCTGCTTGCCATCGGCGCGCAGTATGGCTGGCAGCTGGCAGGATTGATGCTGGTGGGCGCGGCGCTGATGCGCAGCGGCTGGCTGAAAGGGCAGTTCAGCCTCAGCCACTACCGCCGTAGCGGGCTGCTGCTGATCGCCGTTGGCCTGTTGATTAACCTTCCGGCGGTGATCGCCCAGTGGCAGCTCGGCTGGGATTATCGCTGGTGCGCTTTTTTGCTGCAGGCGCCCCGCGAACTGAGTGCGCCGCTGCAAACCCTGGGCTATGCTGCGCTGGCCTACGGCTACTGGCCGCAGTTAAGCCGTCTGAAGCTGGTGACGGCGGTGGTGTGCGTCGGGCGCATGGCGCTCAGCAACTATCTGCTGCAAACCCTTATCTGCACCACCTTGTTCTATCACTTCAAGCTGTTTATGAAATTCGACCGTCTGCAACTGCTGGCTTTTGTGCCCTGTATCTGGGTAGTGAATCTGTGGTTCTCGGTATGGTGGCTGCGCCGTTTTCGCCAGGGGCCGGTTGAATGGCTGTGGCGACAGCTTACCGCGCGTGCGTCAGGTGTTTCATTGTCCCATACATCCAGATAACGATCTGGATCACAATCATTAACAAAACGGATGTAACCGTTTCCATCTGTGTGATGTTCTTCACGCTGGATCCCGCCGCTGACTGACAGAATACCCCTCTTGCTAAACACAGGGGGTGTCTGTGAGTTGTTGCAACCTGAGAAAAGAAAATGTCTATGATCACCATTCGTGACGTGGCCCGCCTCGCGGCCGTTTCCGTCGCGACGGTATCCCGTGTGCTCAACAACAGCGCGCTGGTCAGCCCGGAAACGCGGGAAACCGTGATGAAGGCTGTGGCGCAGCTGGGTTATCGTCCGAATGCCAACGCCCAGGCGCTGGCGACGCAGGTCAGCGATACCATCGGCGTGGTGGTAATGGATGTCTCCGATGCCTTCTTTGGCGCGCTGGTTAAAGCGGTGGATATGGTCGCCCAGCAGCACCAGAAATATGTGCTGATCGGCAACAGTTATCATGAAGCGGAGAAAGAGCGACATGCCATTGAGGTGCTGATACGTCAGCGCTGTAACGCCCTGATTGTGCACTCAAAAGCTCTGAGCGATGAAGAGCTGGCGGGCTTTATGGAGCAGATCCCCGGCATGGTCCTGATCAACCGTGTGGTGCCGGGTTACGCCCATCGCTGCGTGGCGCTGGATAACGTCAGCGGCGCGATGATGGCAACGCGCATGATGCTGAGTCAGGGGCATCAGCGCATCGGCTATCTGGCGTCCAGTCATCACATAGAAGATAACGATTTGCGCCGCGAAGGCTGGCAGCGGGCGCTGGCAGAGCAGGGGATTGTCGCCCCGGAAAGCTGGACCGGCACCGGCGAGCCGGATATGCAGGGCGGGGAGGCGGCGATGGTTGAACTGCTGGGCCGCAACCTGCAACTGACCGCCGTATTTGCCTACAACGACAGCATGGCCGCGGGCGCGCTGACGGCGCTGAAAGACAACGGCATTGCGGTGCCACAGCATTTATCACTCATTGGCTTCGATGATATTCCTATTGCCCGCTACACCGATCCGCAGCTCACCACGGTGCGTTATCCCATTGCCTCTATGGCGAAACTGGCGACGGAACTGGCCTTACAGGGGGCGGCGGGAATGCTGGATCCTGCTGATTCTCATTGCTTTATGCCGACGCTGGTGCGGCGGCATTCGGTGGCGGTGCGGCAAACTGTGTCGCCGATCACTAACTTATAACGATGTTCTATGTAACCGTTTTCAATCTGTGAGTAAATTCACAGTATCTTAACATCGCCATGTCTATGATGTCAGCGTTCCAGGGGCTGAAACATAATGTAACGGTAATGAAGCTGATTCGTCGTACCGTTGCCCCACAAACGGCGAACAGATCGAACTCTGGAGCGTTACCGAACACGGAAGACAATAATTTTAAGTGACCTTCGGCGACAGTAACGTTTCACCAACCTGCTGCCCCGCCGATCATTATTCACAAGAACTACCCTGCATAAACCCGGAGATACCATGAATAAGAAGGTTTTGACTCTGTCTGCTGTTATGGCAAGCATGCTTTTTGGCGCGGCTGCAAATGCTGCGGATACCCGTATTGGTGTGACCATTTATAAATACGACGACAACTTTATGTCTGTTGTGCGTAAAGCAATTGAGAAAGACGCTAAAGAAGCCCAGGGCGTTGAACTGCTGATGAACGACTCGCAGAACGACCAGTCAAAACAGAACGACCAGATCGACGTTCTGCTGGCAAAAGGCGTGAAAGCCCTGGCCATCAACCTCGTTGACCCGGCAGCGGCGGGCACGGTTATCGAAAAAGCACGTGGTCAAAACATTCCTATCGTTTTCTACAACAAAGAACCTTCACGTAAAGCGCTGGACAGCTACGACAAAGCCTATTACGTCGGTACTGACTCTAAAGAGTCCGGTATTATCCAGGGCGATCTGATTGCTAAACACTGGGCGGCTAACCAGGGCTGGGATCTGAATAAAGATGGTCAGATCCAGTTCGTCCTGCTGAAAGGCGAGCCGGGCCACCCGGATGCTGAAGCACGTACCACCTACGTAATCAAAGAGCTGAACGACAAGGGCATCAAAACCCAGCAGCTGCAGATGGATACCGCCATGTGGGATACCGCGATGGCGAAAGACAAAATGGACGCCTGGCTCTCTGGCCCGAACGCTAACAAAATCGAAGTGGTTATCGCTAACAACGATGCGATGGCAATGGGTGCCGTAGAAGCACTGAAAGCCCACAACAAATCAGCCGTTCCGGTCTTTGGTGTGGATGCCCTGCCAGAAGCGCTGGCACTGGTTAAATCTGGCGCACTGGCGGGTACCGTTCTGAACGATGCCAACAACCAGGCGAAAGCGACCTTCGATCTGGCGAAAAACCTGGCCGACGGTAAAGAAGCCACTGCCGGCACCGACTGGAAACTCGACAACAAAGTTGTTCGTATTCCTTACGTCGGCGTTGATAAAGAAAACCTGTCTCAGTTCAGCAACAAATAAGAACGTTCCACTGGGCGCATTAATTTGCGCCCTTTTATAACGCGATGTGCCAGGCCAACAAGGTATAAATATGGTCAGCAATAATACTCAGTCGTCAGGCGAATTCTTGTTGGAAATGAGCGGTATCAACAAGTCGTTTCCTGGCGTTAAGGCGCTCGATAATGTGAATTTAAAAGTTCGTCCACACTCCATCCATGCATTAATGGGTGAGAACGGGGCGGGTAAATCCACATTATTAAAATGCCTTTTTGGGATCTATCAAAAAGATTCCGGCAGCATTCTTTTTCAGGGGAAAGAGATCGATTTCCATTCCACCAAAGAAGCACTGGAAAACGGTATCTCAATGGTTCACCAGGAATTAAACCTGGTATTACAACGTTCTGTAATGGACAACATGTGGCTGGGACGTTATCCCACCAAAGGCGTGTTTGTCGATCAGGACAAAATGTATAAAGACACCAAAGATATTTTCGACGAACTGGATATTGATATTGACCCGAAAGCGCGCGTCGGTACGTTATCTGTTTCGCAAATGCAGATGATTGAAATCGCGAAAGCGTTCTCCTATGACGCGAAAATCGTCATCATGGATGAACCCACGTCATCGCTGACGGAAAAAGAAGTTAATCATCTGTTCAAAATTATCCGTAAGCTGAAAGATCGCGGCTGCGGCATCGTCTATATCTCGCACAAAATGGAAGAGATCTTCCAGCTGTGCGATGAAATCACCATTCTGCGCGACGGACAGTGGATTGCCACTCAGCCGCTGGAAGGGCTGGATATGGACAAAATCATCGCCATGATGGTGGGCCGTTCGCTGAACCAGCGTTTCCCGGACAAACAAAACGTGCCGGGCGAGACCATTCTGGAAGTGCGTAACCTGACCTCACTGCGTCAGCCTTCCATTCGCGATGTGTCGTTCGATCTGCGCAAAGGCGAAATTCTGGGTATTGCCGGGCTGGTGGGGGCGAAACGTACCGATATTGTGGAAACTCTGTTTGGGATCCGCGAAAAATCATCCGGTACGATTAAGCTGCACGACAAGTCGATTAATAACCATTCCGCTAACGAAGCCATTAATAACGGCTTTGCGCTGGTTACCGAAGAGCGCCGCTCAACGGGGATTTACGCGTATCTGGACATTGGCTTCAACTCACTGATTTCCAATATTCAGAATTACAAAAATAAAATCGGCTTGCTGGATAACTCCCGCATGAAGAGTGATACCCAATGGGTGATCGATGCCATGCGTGTTAAAACGCCGGGTCATCGCACGCAGATTGGTTCCCTCTCCGGTGGTAACCAGCAGAAAGTGATTATCGGCCGCTGGTTGTTGACCCAGCCGGAAATCCTGATGCTCGATGAACCGACCCGCGGTATTGACGTAGGTGCGAAATTCGAAATTTATCAGCTTATTGCAGAGCTGGCTAAAAAAGGCAAAGGGATCATTATCATTTCGTCAGAAATGCCGGAATTGTTAGGGATCACTGACCGTATTCTGGTAATGAGCAATGGCCTCGTTTCCGGAATTGTTGACACTAAAACGACAACGCAAAATGAAATTTTGCGTCTTGCGTCTTTGCACCTTTAAGATCAGGGGCTCCTCATGAGTGCGTTAAATAAAAAAAGCTTTCTCACTTATCTGAAAGAGGGCGGTATTTACGTCGTTCTTTTAGTGTTACTGGCCATTATTATTTTCCAGGATCCAACATTCTTAAGCCTGCTGAACTTAAGTAACATTCTTACCCAGTCGTCGGTGCGTATTATTATCGCGCTGGGCGTGGCAGGGCTGATTGTTACCCAGGGTACTGACCTGTCAGCGGGTCGTCAGGTAGGTCTGGCGGCGGTAGTGGCGGCGACGCTGTTACAGTCAATGGAAAACGCCAACAAGGTGTTCCCGGAGATGGCGACCATGCCGATCATTGCGGTCGTGGCTATCGTCTGCGTGATTGGCGCGATCATCGGCCTGATCAACGGCATCATCATTGCGTACCTCAACGTAACGCCGTTTATCACCACCCTCGGCACCATGATTATCGTGTACGGTATCAACTCCCTGTACTACGACTTCGTGGGCGCGTCGCCGATTTCCGGCTTTGACACCGGCTTCTCGACCTTTACCCAGGGCTTTGTGGCGCTCGGCACTTTCCGTCTGTCGTACATCACCTTCTACGCGCTGATCGCGGTGGCGTTCGTCTGGGTGCTGTGGAACAAAACCCGATTCGGCAAAAACATTTTTGCTATCGGTGGTAACCCGGAAGCGGCGAAAGTGTCTGGCGTGAACGTGGCGCTCAACCTGCTGATGATCTATGCGCTGTCCGGCGTGTTCTATGCCTTCGGCGGTATGCTGGAAGCGGGTCGTATCGGTTCGGCAACCAACAACCTCGGCTTTATGTATGAGCTGGATGCCATCGCAGCCTGTGTGGTAGGCGGCGTCTCCTTCAGCGGCGGTGTGGGCACGGTGTTTGGCGTGGTGACCGGTGTGATCATCTTTACGGTTATCAACTACGGTCTGACCTATATCGGCGTGAACCCGTACTGGCAGTACATTATTAAAGGCGGCATCATCATCTTCGCCGTGGCGCTGGACTCCCTGAAGTACGCGCGCAAAAAATAACTACAGGTACCGTTACAAACAAAAAACCCACGTTATCGTGGGTTTTTTTATGGCTGGATTGTCCGGCAACTTAATGTTTGGCTTCAAGGGTTTTATAGAGCTGGATGGCTTCGTTGATATTATTGGTTTCGAGGGAAGCGATCTTTTCTTCGTTGGTGTACACATCATACGTCTCGCCGTTCAGGCGGAATAACACCGACTGACCGCGATAGCGAACAATTTTTTCTCTGACGCCAATGCCCCGGCGACGCAGTGCGATTTTGGCTATTCTGTCAATGACGATCCCCTTCCTGCTTGCCTGAACGCGGCGGCTCAGTGTAAAAATAATGTTAAAGCCTTAGAGAGTATAGTGCTTATTAGCTTAAGGTTACCTTAAGAATCTGCTTCACAGGCTTATGAAGACTCAGACAGCGGAATAATCGAGATGTGCCCGTTTTGTTCGAGAATAGCGAATTTTATATCCGACAGCTTGTCGATGCCGTGATTGTTGCGCGCCGACACCATAATATCAGCACAGGAAATATCTGCTTTCTTCATTTTTGACTCCAGCAGACGTCCGTTCTCCACGAGGATCACCGGGGTGCCATCAATGGCGGCCTCCACGGACGGCAGATATTTTTTCAGTAAGCCAAAGAGAATGTCCACCACGACCAGGGTGATGATGGTCAGCGCCGCGCCGGTTACCGAAAAGTCATTGCCGAGCAGCGCCTGCTGCGTAGCTTCGCTAATGATCAGCAATAAAATCAAATCAAACGACGTCATTTGCAGCAGCGCCCGGCGTCCGGCTATTTTGAACACCACTACCAGGATCAGGTAGATGGCAACCGCTCTTACAACCATATCCATGATGCGCTCCTACGGGTAAATATATTGCCAGAAGGGGAGAGTCGGCCCCTGATCCACTGCCACCGTACTGTGGCTTGTTCCCCACTGTAACGGCTCCATACCCAGCCAGAGGGTGCTGTCCGCCGGTAGTGCATCACGCTTCCAGCTCAGCACCAGCCGGTTATCCAGCGCCTGCATACGATCCGGCTGCGGCTGGAGCGTGTTGATCTGAAAGGTCCGCATAAAATCCCCGCCCAGCACAACGGTAACCTCTTTACTGCTGCCCGCGTGGACGACGATTTTCATTTCCGTATCGCTCATCAGCCGACCGAAACGTTCATACTCCAGCGACAGTACGCCGTCCGCGGTGGTGCGCTGCATATGGCTGAGCCAGCCCTTTGAAAACAGGCCGCACAGTGCCGCGATAACGATCGCCAGCAGCAGAAATAAACCATAGCGGCGGGCGTTAGCTTCGACATTCAGCCAGAATGGATTTTCCGAAACGGGTTGTGAAGGGGAAGGGGGCGTGGACGATGATGACCTGAGTTTCATAGCCTCTCCATCTTGAAAGGTAAACGGCACTGCTTCGTCATGTTTTGTAAATCCTGACCTCAGTATAGGTGAGATGTTTAACGAGGCGAGATTAAAGCCACCAGGCTATGCTTAATAATATGAAGGCGCGTCACAGTGCCTGCCGGGAATTAATTGCAAAATCATGCTATAAGATACAACTCGTTATTTGAGGGCGGATCGCGACAGTCATTTCCGTCAATGCGTATACGCCATGGAGGCAACCTCATGTATTCATTCATCGCCCGGCAACCGGTATTTGACAAGAGCATGTCGACGGTCGCCTATGAGTTGCTCTTCCGCGACGGCATGACCAATCGTTTTCCGGATGTCTCGCCGGAATACGCCACCACGCAGATCATCTCCGATCTCTTTATGTCGATTTCATTGCCGCGTCTGGTCGGTGACCACAGCTGTTTTATCAATTTTCCGGCAGAGATGATCGTGCAGGGCTACGCGGATACGTTGCCTCACGACAAAGTGGTGATCGAGATCCTCGAATCGGCTGAACCCAGTGATGAACTCTTTGATGCAGTTCGTCGGCTGTTTGGCTGGGGCTTTAAAATCGCTCTTGATGATTTCACCCTGGAGAAGGGCTGGGAACGTTTTCTGCCGTACATCAGCATTGTGAAGTTTGACGTCCGCGCCTACTCGTTTGAGGAAATAACCCAGTACATTAATCAGCATAAGAATCGCCTGAGTAAAGTGAAATTACTGGCGGAAAAAGTGGAAACTGCCGAGGAATTCGAACGCTTTAAAGCCTTTGGTTTCGACTTATATCAGGGTTATTTTTACAGCAAACCGGAAATTATAAAAAATAAGCGCTTGTCCCCGGGTAAGGTATTACAACTACAGCTTATTCAGGAAGTGAACACAACGAATCCTGATATGTTTAAGGTAGAGAATTATCTTAAACGCGATCTGACCCTCTCTTATACCATGATGCGTTATACCAAAAACGTGCTGTTTAAGAATCGCGGCATCGCACTGGGTAAAAACGCCACCATCAGGGATACGCTGCTCTATTTAGGCATTAACGAAGTGCGGCGCTTCGTCTCGATTTCCTGTCTGACCAATATGGCGGATGTGAAAACCGATGAGATCTACCATATGAGCCTGGTACGCGGCAGGTTCTGTGAGCTGATGTCCAAAAAGACCGGCAACGCCGCCCTCGCCAGCGACGCCTTCTTCTGCGGGCTGTTTTCGCTGCTCGACACCATTCTGGGTATTTCGATGGAAGATCTGTTTTTACAGATCCTCCTGCCTGAAAACGTGATGGAAGCACTGACGAAGCACGAAGGGGTGATATGGCATTATCTGAACCTCGCCCGCTTCTACGAGGAGCAGGACTGGGAAAATGCCGCAGCGCTGCTCGATACCTTTAAGCTGGATCAGGCGAACGTCATTGGTGCGATGAAAGAGTCCATCGAATGGGCGGACAGGATCGCTGATTAGCGTCCTTTGGGTTTGCTCAGCTGCTCACTAAGCTGTTCCGGCGTCACCGCCGGATAACCCTGCGCGTCATCAGAGGTTTCGCTGATATTCGGGATAGGCACCAGCGGGCCGAGGAAACGCGGCTCGCGTTTGAACACGTACAGATCTGCCAGCGCGCCCAGTCGCGCGCCGAATTCACGCACCCGCACGGTCAGCATATCTTTTGGTGACGGCACCGCATAACACTGCGCCTGGATCCCCATGTGCAGCGCGATAAACAACGCCCGTTCGCAGTGAAAACGCTGGGTAATGATGATGAAGTCATTGGTATCGAAGACTTTGCGCGTGCGCACAATAGAATCCAGGGTACGGAACCCGGCATAATCCAGCACGATATCCTGCGGATCAACGCCGCCACCCATCAAATCCTTACGCATCGTCACCGGCTCGTTATAGCTCTGCTGGGCATTATCGCCGCTCAGCAACAGGTAATTCACCTTGCCGCTGTTATAGGCGTTGAGCGCGCCCTGAATGCGGTAGCGGTAATACTGATTGATGACACCGGTGCGGTAATATTTGGCGGTGCCGAGCACCACGCCCACCTGGCGGTAGGGCAAATCCTGCAGATCGTCGTAGATATAAGGGGCGGTTTTCCAGCTTATCCAGCGGTCCAGTCCAAGCGCAGTAAACACCAGCAAGCCGATAAGGACTAACAGGCTGTAAAACAAACGCTTCAACATGCAGATAGCTCAATAATGGAAGAAATTTCACTCAGGCTACTTTACGCGTCGGTTTTGCGCAAGAAACGGTGATTCGATTGCGGGGATTTTCATCACTGCGGACGCGAACGCCCGCAGTGAAGGGGATCAGGCAAGGAGTACGCGCTCGATATTCTGGCAGCCAAGGGCTTTCAGCGTGGCGGCGGTAGCGTCCCACTGGGTGAGCGTTGCTTCGGCTTTTTCCGCCAGCACTGCACGCTGAATGTCCGGGTAATCGTAACCATTCAGGCTGAGCAGGTTCAGCGCACCCTGAAGCGGTGGCAGGGACGGGTTAAATGCGGCGTTCTCGGCGTAACGTCCGGCAAACAGCGTGCCGTCGCGGCACTCCAGTGCCAGTCCGGCCGGGGCCTGGCTGTACGGCGCATGGCTTTTGTTCGCCGCGGCGATCGCCGCCTGCGCCAGCGCATCGCCGGTAACAGCAAAGCCGTGATCTTCCTCGTCCATCAGCAGCGTTTTAATGTCCAGATCCTTCGGTCCGAACGCATCCGGCAGGTAATCAGCCAGCGTATGCGGATCGCGTCCCGGCAGGTTAATACGCAGCGACAGGCCGCTGTTCAGTTCGTTCATAAACTGACGGCAATGGCCGCAAGGCGTGTAATTGACGGTGACGGAGGCGAGGGATTTTTCCCCGCGCAGCCACGCATGGCTGATAGCGCTCTGCTCGGCATGCACCGTTTGCTGCATGGTCGCGCCGATAAATTCCATATTGCCGCCAAAATACCAGGTGCCGCTGACGCCGCGCGCAATGGCACCAACGTTAAAGTGCGACACCGGCGTACGTGCACAGGCCGCGGCAAGGGGTAACAGCGCGAACGCCAGTGCGTCTTCGTCCAGTCGCGTTGCATTTTTAAGCATGGCGACCTGTTCCGCGGTCAGCAGGGCAGGGAAGTGCTCATCCGCCAGAAGGGGGGCCAGGGCGGATTGCAGATCCGCCGCGAGACTTGCGAAAGCAGCGTGAAAACGTGAATGCATGGCATTGCCTCATAACAGTGTAATGGGTGCGTAGTTTACGGGCCGCTAAGGCCTTTATATGTGACGTAACTCACACTGTATATGCAACTTATGAAATTCAAATGAAAAATGCGCGACGCATCGCAAATTTTAGCCCAGTACCACGAGGATCAGCGGGAAGATAAAAGGGGCTAACAGCGACGTAATAATGCCGCAGATCACCAGCGCCAGCGAACTGAACGCCCCTTCCTGATAATCCAGCTCCGCACAGCGGGCAGTGCCCAGGGCGTGCGACGCCGTACCCATCGCCAGACCGCGCGACGCTTTGGTGCGAATACGCATCACATTGAGAAGGGTATGGCCGAATACCGCGCCCAGGATGCCGACAAAAATCACGCACATGGCGCTGATGGCAGGAATACCGCCAAGGCTGCCGCCCACCGCCATCGCAATCGGCGTAGTCACCGATTTTGGCAGAATAGAGGCGGCGATTTCCGGCGTCGCCCCCATTAGCAGCGCAATAGAGGTGCCGGTCACCATCGCCACCACGCTGCCGACAAAGCAGATGGTAATAATGGATTTCCAGCGGGCGCGGATCTGATGCAGCTGCTCATAAAGTGGATAGGCCAGCGCGACGACCGCCGGTTGCAGCAGATCGTTAAGGATTTTACTGCCCTGAAAATAGCGTTCGTAAGGAATGCCGGTCAGCAGCAGGAAGGGAATGATCACCACCATCGAAACCAGCAGTGGGTTGAGCAGCGCGATACGCACGCGGGTCGCCAGTTGACGCGCGGCGAAAAATACCGCCAGTGTCAGCGGCAATGACCACCAGATCGACGCCATCATTGCTTCTGCTCCTTCTCACCGACGATTTTGCGTTCACCGTGCACAATGTGCGAACTCCAGCTGACCACCAGGAACACCACCAGCGTACTGACGGCGCAGGAGACCATCACCGGGCCAAACTGGGCGATCAGCACGTCATAATATTGCATCACGCCGACGCCAATCGGCACGAACAGCAACGCCATATAACGGATCAGCACATAGCAGCCGGGGTTCACCCATTTTGCCGGCAGAATTTGCAACGCCAGCAGCAGGAACATAATCAGCATGCCAATAATACTGCCGGGAATGGTGATCGGCAGCAGCGAGGCGATAAAGATACCGGCATACAGACAGGCATAAATCAGGACAAACGCACGCAGATATTGCCAGACAACAGTGAGTGATTTATTCATGGTGACTACCCTTGACGAGATGCATTCATCATACAATTAAATTCTGAAATGTGCTACCGATCACAACATGCAGCCGAGCATAACAAACAATCCCGTGATTAACGTTATGCATTCACACAAGATTAGGCGTAAAACCGCCGTTCATCCGGCGGCTTGACCCTTTCATCACCGGCCCGGAGACGCTACCATACGCGCCTCTTAATCATTGGGTATTGTTATGCGTGTATTACTGGCTCCGATGGAAGGCGTGCTCGATTCGCTGGTGCGCGAGTTGCTGACCGGGGTAAACGACTACGATCATTGCATCACCGAATTTTTGCGCGTGGTCGATCAGCTGTTGCCGGTAAAATCCTTCTATAAAATCTGCCCGGAATTACAGCATCAAAGCCGCACGCCCAGCGGCACGCCGGTGCGCGTGCAGCTACTGGGACAATACCCGCAATGGCTGGCAGAGAACGCCGCCCGCGCCGTCGAGCTTGGCTCCTGGGGCGTTGATCTCAACTGTGGCTGCCCGTCCCGGCTGGTGAACGGCAGCGGCGGTGGGGCCACCTTACTGAAAGATCCCGATCTGATTTACCGCGGCGCAAAAGCGATGCGTGAAGCGGTGCCCGCGCATCTGCCGGTCACGGTAAAAATCCGCCTCGGCTGGGATTCCGGCGATAAACAGTTCGAAATCGCCGATGCCGTCCAGCAGGCCGGGGCCAGCGAGCTGGTGGTGCATGGCCGTACCAAAGAAGACGGCTACAAAGCTGAGCGCATCAACTGGGCGGCGATTGGCGAGATCCGCAAACGGCTGCGTATTCCGGTGGTGGCGAACGGTGAGATCTGGGACTGGCAAAGCGCACAGGATTGCATGGCGGTCACCGGCTGCGATGCGGTGATGATTGGCCGGGGCGCACTCAACGTACCGAACTTAAGCCGCGTGGTGAAATACAACGCACCACGTATGCCGTGGCCGGAAGTGGTGCAACTGTTGCAGCGCTACAGCCAGCTTGAAAAGCAGGGCGATACCGGGATGTATCACGTGGCGCGTATCAAACAGTGGCTAGGGTATTTACGCAAAGAATATGTCGAAGCCACCGCGCTGTTTGAACAGGTGCGTACCCTGAAGCACTCGTCCGCCATTGCGGCGGCGATTGATTCGGTAGCCTTATAAATGAATTGCCCCCATAACGGGGGCAATTTTCAGAAAATCATTTTAAACACGCCAGTCACCACCAACAGCCCAATCAGAAAAATAATCAAAACCGCCCATAGTAAAATTTTCATCGTCCTTTCCTTTTAAGAGTCATATGCCTGCACGCATTAGTGTAGGCAAACATTTCCGGCTTTGCCTGGCCAACGGGCAAGATCGTTTGTGCATCAGGCTTTTACCCTCCACGAACCTCCTATACTTACCTCTTTGCCGTGACTGGCACATTTCCCCGGAGGAGTTCCCCATGGTTTCGACGAACAAAGTCGCCATCGTTACGGCGTCAGATTCAGGAATTGGCAAACAATGCGCGCTGGTGCTGGCTAAACAGGGCTTCGATATTGGTATTACCTGGCATTCCGATGAGGAAGGGGCAAAAGCTACGGCGAGGGAAGTGGAAGCGCTGGGGCGACGCGCAGAGCATGTGCACCTTGATCTCGGACATCTGCCGGAAGGCGCTGAGGCAATCACCACGCTGATTGAACGTTTTGGTCGTATCGATGTGCTGGTGAACAACGCCGGGGCAATGAGCAAAGCGCCGTTTCTTGAGGTGGAGTTTAAGGACTGGCGCGCGGTGTTTACCGTCGATGTCGACGGCGCATTTCTGTGCTCGCAAATCGCCGCACGTAAAATGGCAGAGCAGGGTGAGGGCGGACGCATTGTGAACATCACCTCGGTGCACGAGCACACACCGCTGCCGGACGCCAGCGCCTATACTGCCGCCAAACACGCGCTGGGCGGGCTAACCAAATCTATGGCGCTGGAGCTGGTGGATCACCGTATTCTGGTCAATGCCGTGGCGCCTGGTGCCATCGCCACGCCGATGAACGATATGGACGATGACGACGCCAAAGACGGGTCGTTGCCGATTGTGCCGCTTACCCGTCCGGGTAAAACACAAGAGATCGCAAGCCTGGTGGGCTGGCTGTGCTCGGAAGATGCGAGCTATACCACGGGGCAGTCGTTTATCGTCGACGGCGGCTTTATGCTGGCGAACCCGCAGTTTAAAGCGAAATAACGCGACTAAGCCGGGCCATGGCCCGGCTTAGTCATCCTCGTCCTTATCGCGCCGGTGCGTGAACCAGTAACGCAGCGCCAGCGCAATCCCCAGCGCCAGTACGATCCACACCCCATGCTTAAGATGCTGATCCAGATGGTGCAGCCACGGACCTATCACCTCGCCGCCAACATAGCCCAGCGTGGTGAAAATTAGCGCCCAGACAATGGCCCCGAGAATATTGAGCGGCAGAAAGACTTTCGGCGGCAGATGGCTGGCACCAATCAGCAGCGGGCCGATGATGCGAAAGCCGTACATAAATCGCGAGCCAATCACAAACAGATAAGGCCGACGTTGGATCAGCTTCTGCGCGCGGCGGATTTTTTTCTGGTGGCGGGAAAAACGTCGCAAAATGCGCTCGCCATAGCGCCGCCCCAGCAGGTACAGCAGCTGGTCGCCAATCATACCGCCAAGCGCCACTGACACCACCACCAGCCAGAACCGAAGCAATCCCTGATGGGCTGCCACGCCACCGAGCAGGGTAATGGTTTCACCTTCCGCCACGCTGCCAATCACCAGCGCCGCATAGCCGTACTGGGTTATCAGACCGTTTATATCCACGACAAACTCAACTCGTTGTTTACATCCATTTTTTAAAGCATACACCTTCAAACGCGAACGGGATCGCAACAAGGGGCGTCTGGTTATTTATCAGACTTATCGGTTCGCTCAAAAAATAACCAATATCTGCATTATACTTATTAGGTCGAAGCTCGGGCTGACTGCAAGGGGGCGTTATGAACCATGTCTGGGGACTCTTTTCCCATCCCGATCGTGAAATGCAGGTCATTAAACGCGAAAACGAAACCGTTTCGCACCACTACACGCACCACGTATTACTGATGGCCGCCATCCCGGTGATCTGCGCGTTTATCGGTACCACGCAGATTGGCTGGGATTTCGGGGATGGCAATGTTATGCAGCTCTCGCTGTTCACCGGTGTGTATCTCGGCATTCTGTTTTATGCCCTGATGCTGGCGGGTGTGGCGATCATGGGCAGGGTGATTTACTGGATGGCGCGCGGCATACCGCAGCGTCCGTCGCTGGCGCGCTGTATGGTATTTGCCGGTTATGTCGCCACGCCGCTGTTTTTAAGTGGTATCGTCGCGCTGTACCCGCTGGTCTGGCTGTGCGCGCTGATCGGTACTGCGGCGCTGGTGTGGACCGGTTATCTGCTGTATGTCGGTATCCCCACCTTCCTCAATATCAATCGTGAAGAAAGCCTTAACTTTTCCGGTTCAACGCTCGCCATCGGCGTGCTGGTGCTGGAAGTGCTGCTGGCGCTCACCGTGATCCTCTGGGGCTACGGTTACCGGCTGTTCTGAGGCGATCCTGAGGTAATTGCATTGCTGGTGTGAATGCCAGCAATGCAACGTTGTGCAACGAATCTTCTCTGGCGACAACCCGAACGGGCGGCTATCATGCCTTTGCCAGCTATTGTTATTTTTATTGCCGACAACAGCGGTGCGCGTTATTACGCGCGTGAATCATTATCAGAAGCCTCACCATGCTGAAATTCCGTGTTTCCTTATTAAGCCTTGCGTTATTACTGAGCGTGCCTGTGGTTCCCCAGGCGCTGGCAAAAGCGTCCGCTGTCGCGACCGCAGCCCAGCCCGAAATTGCCTCCGGCAGTGCGATGATTGTCGATCTGAACACCAATAAGGTGATTTATTCCAGCCATCCCGATCTGGTGCGACCGATTGCGTCCATTACCAAGCTGATGACGGCGATGGTGGTGCTGGATGCCAGCCTGCCGCTGGATGAAAAATTAAAAGTGGATATCAGCCATACGCCGGAGATGAAAGGCATCTATTCCCGCGTGCGGTTAAACAGTGAAATCAGCCGCAAGAACATGCTGCTGCTGGCGCTGATGTCCTCGGAAAACCGCGCGGCGGCGAGCCTTGCGCACCATTATCCGGGGGGCTATGACGCCTTTATTCGCGCGATGAACGCCAAAGCGAAGGCCTTAGGTATGCGCAACACGCGCTTTGTGGAGCCGACGGGGCTGTCGATCCACAACGTCTCTACAGCGCGGGATCTGACGCGTCTGCTGGTGGCAACGAAACAGTATCCGCTACTCGGTCAGTTAAGCACCACGCGAGAAGAGATGGCGACTTTCAGCAACCCGCCGTACACGCTGCCGTTCCGCAACACTAATCATCTGGTGTACCGCGATAACTGGAATATTCAGCTGACCAAAACCGGCTTTACCAATGCCGCCGGTCACTGTCTGGTGATGCGTACCGTGATTAACGGCAAATCGGTAGCGCTGGTGGTTATGGATGCGTTCGGCAAATACACCCACTTTGCGGATGCCAGCCGTCTGCGGACCTGGATCGAAACCGGTAAAGCTCAACCTGTTCCGGCAGCGGCGCTGGCCTACAAGCGCCAGAAAGCGGCGCAAATGGTGAGCAGCGGCAGCAGTGCCGCGGGCGAGCAAACCGCGCAGAACGATTAATTATTCCGGCAGCGTCCAGTCACCGTCGTTGAGTGGGCGCTGCATGATCAAGGTATCCCGCCAGTCACCTTTCTTATAGCCCACGCTGCGCAGCTGGCCTGCGACGGTAAAGCCATGTTTTTCATGCAGACGCAGGGAGCCGGCATTGTTATGGCCATCGCCGACAACGGCGATCATCTGCCGCCACGGCCCTTCTTCGCAGCGCGAGATCAGCGCATCCATTAGCGCGCTGCCGATGCCGTGTCCGGTCATGCTGGCATCCACATAAATCGATTCTTCAAGGGTAAAACGGTAGGCGTGGCGGGGACGATAGGGTTTGGCGTAGCAGTAGCCGACCACAATGCCGCGATACAGCGCCAGCAGCCACGGCAGCCCTTCGGCGGTGACGGCCTCAATACGTTCGCGCATCTCATCCACTGTGGGCGGCACCTCTTCAAAAGAAGCGCGCCCGTGCAGCACATGCCAGGCGTAGATGGCGGCCACGGCATGCGCGTCGTCAGGCCGTGCATCGCGAACCTCCACTTCGGTTCCTGTTAAAACATCAATGACAGACATGGGCAAGTGCTCCTGAGGGGCGAGCCATAGAAACGTTTCTATGGCGTAATGGCGCTACTCTAGTACGAAAAAGGAGCACAGAATACCCCATGCATCACAGTGCAACGCATAGCGCCGGGGGGGCGCTATGCGGTTTAGCCTCTGGTTTGAATTACGCCCAGTTTTTTAGCTTTGAAGTCTTGCCGATTCCGGGGTTCATGCTGTTTGTCGGGTCATTGCTGCGATAAAAATGTTTTAAACTTTCTGCCGCTTCATACAGATGACCAACATTATGTTCCGCCGGATACTGCGCCCCACGGGCGTGCAGCAGCGCCAGCATCTGATCTTTCAGCGCATGGGCATCAACGCCTTTTTTCACGATGTAATCCTGATGGAAGACGTAGCACATGAAATGCCCGTAATAGAGCTTGTGCACCAGCTGGCTGTCGATCTCCGGCGGCAGCGTTTCAAACCACTGCTCGTCATTGCGGCGCAGGGCAATATCCAGTGCCAGAATATCTTCCACTTCCTCTGCGTGTACCGCCTGATAACGGATCGCCGCCCCCGCCGCCGCAAAGCGATGCAGGAAGGCTTTATTGCCTTCTTCAGTGGTACAGGCGAAGAAATCACCCTCTGCATCAGCGAAGTAGGATTTCAGCCAGCTTTGCGCTTCGGCAATGCCATCACCGGACATTTTCAGCAGCAAATGATGTTCGTACTTATCCCGCCAGGTTTTCATGCGCGGCGGCAGATGGTTCGGGAACAGGTTGCCGAGCTTTTGCATCGCCCGGTCGGTAAAGTGCGGTTTCACCAGCGGCACTTTTTCCAGCATCGCGTCGGTGCGGCCTTTCAGGGTAAAGAACATCGGCATTTTGTCGGTGCCGAGCTTGTCGATCATCAGGAACGTGTCTTTCCCGTAGCGCGCTGCGATGTCGTAAATATCGCGGTGCATATACTCACCAGCAACCGGCAGATGGGTAAAGTTGGCCAGAATATGACGGCGGATCTCCGTCAGCACCTCCGGCTTATTAGTACCGATATAAAACACCTGCTGGCGCTTTTCTGCCGGGAAGGTGTCCAGACGCACGGCAAAGACCGCGAGCTTGCCCGCGCAGCCGGAGGACTCAAACAGGCGATCCGGGTCGGCGTTATAGCGCGCCGGGGTGTCTGCCGTGATGTCGCGCACACGGGTAATGTAATCGTGATCGTGAGCGTGGCGACCGTCATGACGCACATCGGCGTCGCTGATGCGGTCATCGTCCAGCTTGCTGAGGATCTGCTCCGGCGTGGTGCCCAGATCAATGCCCAGATGGTTCACCAGTTGCAGCTGGCCGTCTTCATTAATACGCGCAAACAGCGACATTTCGGTGTAGGCCGGGCCGCGCTGCACCAGCGAGCCGCCGGAGTTATTACAGATACCGCCGATCACCGACGCGCCGATGCACGATGAACCAATGACCGAGTGGGGTTCGCGACCCAGCGGCTTGAGCGCTTTTTCCAGCGAATACAGCGTGGTGCCCGGATACGCCAGCACCTGCTCACCTTTTTCCAGCAGGTGCAGCTTATCGAGGCGCAGCGTACTGATGATCACGATCTCGCGGTCGTAATCATTGCCATCCGGTGTCGAGCCGGCGGTCAGGCCGGTATTCGCCGCCTGCATAAGAATAATTTTATCGGCGCGCACGCAGGCGCTCAGCACATGCCACAGTTCCAGCAACGAGCCAGGGAATACCACCGCCAGCGCATCGCCCTGGCCTGAGCGGAAGCCTTTACGGTAGCGGGCGGTTTTGGCCGGTTCAGTCAGCAGATGAGCGTGGCCTACGAGGCGGGTAAGTTCTTGCAGAAAAGCAGCGTTATTATCAGGATGATGACCAGACATGATCCACTCCTTGTGGCGGGGCAAAATTGACGCTTTAAAGCATAGCGCGGGAAAATACATCACGCGGAAGTAATCGTCAGAAAAATAAGAGAATAACCCTGCAACAGCTACTACGATTATGGCACACTGCGTTTTTCGCACGCTCTGCCGCTGATACGGCTGTAATTACGAGAGATATACGACATGAAATGGCTATGTTCTGTAGGTGTCGCTGTGAGTCTGGCGCTGCATCCCGCGCTGGCAGAAGAAACGACCGGCAATCATCCCCTTACGCCGGAAGCGCGTGATGCCTTTGTCACCGAATTACTCGGCAAAATGACCACCGATGAAAAAATCGGTCAGTTACGTCTTATCAGCGTCGGGCCGGACAACCCGAAAGAAGCCATCCGTGACATGATCAAAGAAAGTCAGGTCGGGGCGATTTTTAACACCGTCACCCGCCAGGATATTCGCGCCATGCAGGATCAGGCGATGCAGCTCAGCCGCCTGAAAATTCCGCTGTTCTTCGCCTACGACGTGGTTCACGGCCAGCGTACCGTCTTCCCGATTAGCCTTGGCCTGGCGTCCTCGTTTAACCTCGACGCGGTGAAAACCGTCGGGCGCATTTCCGCTTATGAAGCGGCAGACGATGGCCTGAACATGACCTGGGCACCGATGGTCGACGTCTCGCGCGATCCGCGCTGGGGACGGGGTTCAGAAGGCTTCGGTGAAGATACTTATCTGACTGCCAGCATGGGCAAAACTATGGTGGAATCCATGCAGGGTAAAAGCCCGGCGGATCGCTATTCGGTGATGACCAGCGTGAAACACTTCGCCGCTTACGGCGCGGTGGAAGGCGGCAAAGAGTACAACAGCGTCGACATGAGCTCACAGCGTCTGTTCAACGACTATATGCCGCCGTATAAAGCGGCGCTGGACGCGGGTAGCGGCGGGGTGATGATCGCCCTGAACTCCCTCAACGGTACGCCTGCGGCCTCCGATCCCTGGCTGTTAAAAGATCTGCTGCGCAAGGAGTGGGGCTTTAAGGGCATCACCATTTCTGACCATGGCGCCATTAAAGAGCTGATTAAACACGGCACCGCCGCCGATCCGGCTGACGCGGTACGCGTGGCCCTTAAATCGGGCGTCGATATGAGCATGGCCGATGAGTACTACAGCAAATACCTGCCGGATCTGATCAAAAACGGCAAGGTGACGATGGCTGAGCTAGACGACGCCACCCGTCACGTGCTGAACGTGAAATATGATATGGGGCTCTTTAACGATCCGTACAGCCACCTGGGCGCGAAAGAGACCGATCCGCAGGACACTAACGCCGAAAGCCGTCTGCATCGCAAAGAAGCCCGTGAAGTGGCGCGCGAAAGCCTGGTGCTGCTGAAAAACCGTCTGGATACGCTGCCGCTGAAGAAAAACGCGACCATCGCCGTGGTGGGCCCGCTGGCTGACAGCAAGCGTGACGTGATGGGCAGTTGGTCGGCGGCAGGCGTGGCGGATCAGTCCGTGACCGTGCTGACCGGCATTAAAAATGCCCTCGGCGATCAGGGCAAAGTGATCGTCGCGAAAGGTGCAAACATCACCGACGACAAAGACATCGTGACCTTCTTAAACCAGTACGAACCGGCGGTGCAGGTGGATGAACGCACTCCGCAGGCGATGATCGACGAAGCGGTGAAAGCGGCGAATCAGTCTGACGTCGTGGTGGCGGTGGTCGGGGAAGCCCAGGGCATGGCCCACGAAGCGTCCAGCCGTACCGATCTCACGCTGCCGCAAAGTCAGCGCGATCTGATCGCGGCGCTGAAAGCCACCGGCAAACCGCTGGTGCTGGTGCTGATGAATGGCCGTCCGCTGGCGCTGGTGAAAGAAGACCAGCAGGCTGATGCGATCCTGGAAACCTGGTTTGCGGGCACCGAAGGCGGTAACGCCATCGCCGATGTGCTGTTTGGCGATTACAACCCGTCCGGTAAACTGCCGATGTCCTTCCCGCGCTCCGTCGGGCAGATCCCGGTGTACTACAGCCATCTGAATACCGGTCGCCCGTATAACGCCGATAAGCCGAACAAGTACACCTCGCGCTACTTCGACGAAGCAAACGGCCCGCTGTATCCGTTTGGCTATGGCCTGAGCTACACCACGTTCAGCGTGTCTGATGTGAAGCTGTCTGCGCCGACCATGAAGCGCGATGGCACCGTCACTGCCAGCGTGCAGGTGACGAACACCGGTAAACGCGAAGGCGCAACAGTGCTGCAAATGTATCTTCAGGACGTGACTGCTTCGATGAGCCGTCCGGTGAAGCAGCTGAAAGGCTTTGAGAAAATCACTCTGAAACCAGGTGAAACTCAGACCGTCAGCTTCCCGATCGACATTGAGGCGCTGAAGTTCTGGAACCAGCAGATGAAATACGATGCGGAACCGGGCAAATTTAACGTCTTTATCGGCACCGATTCGGCCCGCGTGAAGCAGGGCGAGTTCGAACTGCTGTAATCGTTTTATCGCTATATCTAACGCCACCCTCCGGTGGCGTTTTTTTTGCCTGCGGTGTACAGAATTCCTGCCTGCTACTCGCTCACCCGGGCCATGATCCTTTCCAGGTACTCACTCAACTGATGTTTTTGCAAATAAGACTTTAAATCCTGCGCCCAGCCCGTGCCCTCGCCGAGGATCGCCCGGCTGTGGGTGGACGCGTACAGATAGCGGGTATCATAAAGGTTAATCAAGGTCTGATTGATCCCCTCAACGTTAAATCCCGGATTACGCTGCTGCATTTCTAATGCCTTAACGACCCGCGCCTGCTGGTCCGGATCCGGCGTAAACGTCCGCTCATTCAGTTCACTGAGCACCACAAATTCAGGGGGAATGCCCTCATCGATTGCTGCCTGCAGGCGATAATGCCCGTCGAGGATCACAAAGGAGGCCAGCCCGGCAATGTACCAGACCAGTACCGGCGGCAATGTCCCTTCACGGCTTTTTTTCCGCCACCATTTCAGGCGTCCCGCATTGCGGTCGATCGGATAGCGGCCCCGCAGTAAATTGCCTCCCCACCACCAGTCCACCAGCATGACCTTTTGCGGATCCGCGACATCAGGGAAATCTTCGCCATAGAGCACCCAGTCGCAGCCGATATTTCCGGCGCTTGCCGGCGACTCAAAACGCCAGTCTGCAACAGGCTGTCGCTGCGCCAGGGGGCGCGGGGCTGTGCTTACCGGCATCATGGGCCTTAACAACCACCGACGCGCGGGCAACAACGGCGTGGGGGCCGCCATTAACTGTCGGGCGAAATAGCGACACCATTCGCGTAGCGGATCCTGAACGGCCTGCTTTTGAACCCACTCCACATCCGCGGATGTCACCGGCGGCAACATAGATTGCTGGCCCGGATGATCGGCATTAAACACCAGCCAGACGCCTGAGTGATCCGCAAGCATCGTAGCCCAGAACAGCGTTTCTCCCTGAAGCTGTAGCGCCATACGACCATGATGGCCGCTCAACATTTCCATTGCCTGCACGGGAGAGTCGCTTTCCTGCACCTGCAGTTCCAGCCCCTGCCAGTGGCCATTGCGGTCGAGTAAATCCTTCCACCAGTATTGTGACATCTGATACTCGCTTAACCTGTCCTGTAAAAGATTTATCGGCACACTGTAGTACGTTTTCACCAGACTCAGAAAGCGCGTCACAAAAATGGCGGGCGGTAATCCGCATAATGCGGCCTTCACCGTCAGGGACGAGTATCTTGTTAAGGATAACCTCATGGATCAAAGCCTTTTTATACAGCGGGGCATCTGGGCGCGCCTCGGTTTACCACGCGAACTGTGCTGGGGATTTGTCGGCGTTTTTCTCTTTGTTACTGGTGCGACACTCGAACAGAGCTGGCTGGCATCGATGCTGCAACAGCGTGGCTTCGCGGCGTTCGACATCAGCCTGCTGTCCTCGGTTTTTGGCCTGTGTGTCGCGGCGGTATCCTGGTTCTCCGGGATCGGCGCCGGTGTGCTCGGCGTGCGGCGGCTGATGTGGGTGGCAACGCTGCTCTATGTCGGCGGCTCGGTGCCCTTTATTTTTGTCGCATTGCCGGACAACCACTATCCGATGATGATGGTCAGCTATGCCCTGCGCGGCATGGCCTATCCGCTGTTTGCCTATTCCTTTCTGGTATGGATCAACCAGCGCTGTGAAGCGAGCATCTTAGGCCGCGCGGTGTCGTGGTTCTGGATCGCCTTTGGCGTCGGCATGACTATCGTCGGACCCTGGTATTCCGGGTTGATGCTGCCCGTCGTCGGGGAAACCGTTACCCTTGCCAGCGGTTTTGTCTTTGTCGCCCTGGGCGCGGTGTGTGCGCTGATCGTCAATGGTGACCGACCGCGATTTCCCCGCAGCCAGAGCATCCGTCAGGCGATGGGCGAGGGGATTATGGTGCTGGTACGCGAGCCGAAAATGCGTCTCGCGGTGATCGTCAAAACCATCAATGACATTGGCAAATTTTCACTGGTGATCCTGATGCCTGTGTATCTGCCGCGCTTCGGCTTCAGCATTGCCGAATGGCTCACCATCTGGGGTCTGGTCAACGTGGTCAACATTTTTGCCAGTTATCTGTTCGGCTGGCTGGGAGATCGTATCGGCTGGCGCAATACGGTCGTGTGGTTTTCCGGTACCCTCTGCGGGCTGGCGTCGCTGGCGGTCTGCTACGCGCCGGTACTTTTTGGCCACAGCAACGCCGCGCTGTTTATTGCGCTTGCGCTCTATGCCATTGGCCTGGGTGCCTTTGGGCCGTTGAGTGCGCTGATCCCCTCATTGTTGCCGGAAAACAAAGGCGCGGCCATCTCCTGTCTTAATCTTGGCTCGGGGCTGAGCAACTTTGCCGGGCCATTTATCGTGACGTTGTGCGTCGGGCCGCTGGGCGTGGAAGGCACGTTGTGGGTCATCGCGCTGCTCTATTTTTCCGCCAGTCTGATGACCGTGCCGTTAAAGCTGCCAGAGAACACCGCAGGATAGCGATATATCGTCTACGCTTTTTACACAAACTGCTGAAAGCAGACGGCAATTAACGAGGAAGGCACGATGACTATCACCAAGGGGATGCTCGGTTCACTGGCGCTGATCGCGGCGGTGAGCCTGCCGGCGCTGGCGGCAGAGCCCATTAAAGTCGGATCGAAAATTGATACCGAAGGCGCGCTGCTGGGCAATATCATTTTGCAGGTGCTGGAAAGCCACGGTGTGAAAACCGTCAATAAAGTGCAGCTCGGCACCACGCCGGTGGTGCGCGGGGCGATCACCTCCGGCGAGCTGGATATTTATCCGGAATACACCGGCAACGGCGCATTCTTCTTTAAAGACGAAAACGATGCGGCGTGGAAAAACGCGCAGCAGGGCTACGAAAAAGTCAAAAAGCTGGATGCCGAACAGAACAAGCTGGTATGGCTGACGCCTGCACCTGCCAACAACACCTGGACTATCGCCGTGCGTAAAGACGTGGCAGAGAAGGGCAAACTGGCCTCTCTTGACGATCTCAGCCGCTATCTGAAAGAAGGCGGCACGTTCAAACTGGCGGCGTCGGCTGAATTTATCGAACGTGCCGATGCGCTGCCAGCCTTTGAAAAAGCCTACAACTTTAAGCTCAACCAGGATCAGTTGCTGTCGCTGGCAGGCGGCGATACGGCAGTGACCATCAAAGCCGCAGCGCAGCAAACCTCCGGCGTGAATGCCGCGATGGCCTACGGCACTGACGGCCCGGTGGCGGCGCTGGGTCTGCAAACCCTGAGCGATCCAAAAGGCGTGCAGCCGATTTATGCCCCGACGCCAGTGGTACGCGAAGCGGTGCTGAAAGCGTATCCGCAGCTGGATGAATGGCTGAAGCCGGTCTTCGCCAGCCTTGATGAAAAAACGCTGCAACAGTTGAATGCAAGTATCGCTGTGGAAGGCCTGGACGCGAAGAAAGTTGCCGCTGACTACCTGAAGCAAAAAGGACTGGTGAAGTAACCACAGGATGGGATGGTCTTGATCCGTTGTCATAATCGCGTGGTGTTGCTGCTGGTGCTCATCGCACTGGTAGCCTCGCTGCTACCCTTTGTTAATTACGCGCCAAACCGGCTGGTGTCCGGCGAAACGCGTCTGTTATGGCAGCTGTGGCCGCAGACGTCGTGGCTGTGGCTGGCCGCGCCTGTGCTTTTGATTGCGCTCTGTTTTATGCCGCGCAGGTGGCCGCAGGCCGCCACGCTGATCCTTGCCGAGGGGCTGTTTATCGCGCTGGTGTGGGCAGCGGGGCGGGCGGCGACAGACCTGGCGCAGGAGGGCAGTGCGCTGGCGCGTACCTCTATGGGCAGCGGCCTGTGGTTGTGGATGGCACTGGCACTGCTCGCCGCCAGCGATGCCATTCGTCGCCTGACGGCAGGTCCGGTCTGGCGCTGGCTGTTGCATGCGCAAATCTGGATCCTGCCGCTGCTTCTGCTGCACTACGGCTACCTCAACGATCTCTCCCTGCTGAAAGAGTACGCCAACCGTCAGGATGTCTTTGACGATGCACTGTCCCGTCATTTGCTGTTGCTGGTCGGCACGCTGCTGCCCGCGCTGCTGGTAGGCGTGCTGCTGGGGCTATGGTGTTATCGGCATCCATCGCGTCAGGGGCCGGTCTTTGCCGTGCTCAACGTCATCCAGACGGTGCCATCGGTGGCGCTGTTTGGTCTGCTGATCGCACCCCTTGCCGGTCTGGTTAAAAGCGTTCCGCTGTTAGGCCAACTGGGCATTGCCGGAACCGGCCTGACGCCTGCGCTGATCGCGCTCATTCTTTATGCGCTGCTGCCGCTGGTGCGCGGTGTGGTGGCGGGATTAAATCAGGTGCCGCGCGAGGTGCTGGAAAGCGCCGCCGGTATGGGAATGAGCGCCCGGCAGCGCTTTTTGCAGGTGCGTCTGCCGCTGGCGCTGCCCTTATTGCTGCGCAGTCTGCGCGTGGTGACGGTGCAGACGATCGGCATGGCGGTGATCGCCGCGCTGATTGGTGCAGGCGGGTTTGGCGCGCTGGTATTTCAGGGACTCCTGAGTAGCGCGCTGGATCTGGTGCTGCTCGGCGTGATCCCGGTGATTGCGCTGGCGGTGGTGGTCGACGCGTTATTTGGTTTGTGGCTCGCGCTGCTGAAGGTAAAACAGGCATGATTGAATTTCGACAGGTCAGCAAAGCATTTAACGGTCAGGACGCAGTCAGCGATCTGAATCTGCATTTCAAAACCGGCGCGTTTTCGGTGCTGATCGGCACGTCCGGCTCCGGTAAATCCACCACGCTGAAGATGATCAACCGGCTGGTGGAGCATGATACCGGCACGATTTTGTTTGCCGGTGAGGAGATCCGCTCCTTTCCGATGCTGACGTTGCGCAGGCGCATGGGCTATGCCATTCAGTCCATCGGCCTGTTTCCCCACTGGACGGTGGCGGAAAACATCGCCACCGTGCCGCAGTTGCAGAAGTGGCCGCGGGCGCGCATCGCAGCAAGGGTGGATGAACTGATGGCGCTGCTGGGGCTGGATCCCGGCCTGCGCTCGCGTTACCCGCATGAACTGTCCGGCGGGCAGCAGCAGCGGGTAGGGGTGGCACGCGCGCTGGCGGCGGATCCGGAAGTGCTGCTGATGGATGAGCCGTTCGGCGCGCTCGATCCGGTGACCCGTGCCGCGCTGCAACAGGAGATGCGCCGCATTCACCAGCTGCTTGGCCGTACCATTGTGCTGGTCACGCACGACATCGACGAAGCCTTACAGCTTGCAGATCACCTGGTGCTGATGGACAACGGCAACGTGGTACAACAGGGCACGCCGCTGGAGATGTTGACCCGTCCGGCCACGCCCTTTGTGCGGGAATTTTTTGGCCGTAGTGAGCTGGGCGTGCGTCTGCTCTCCCTGCGCCGCGTCGGTGATTATCAGCGCGCCGGTGAAGCGGTCGGCGGCGAGCCGCTCAGTGAAAACCTGACGCTACGCGATGCGCTGTCGGCTTTTGTGGCGCAGCAGCGCGACGTCTTGCCGGTGGTGGATGCGCAGGGCGTGGCCTGCGGCAGCCTGCATTTTCGCGATTTGCTGAGTACGGAGGCGAACCGTGAAGATCGTTCGTGACCCGCTGGTGTGGCTTATTGCCCTGTTTATAGCATTACTGTTGGCCCTGCCGCACAGCGGTGCGCTGTTCAGCGCCTGGTTTCCCGAGCTGCCGCGTCCGGTCTATCAGCAGGAGTCTTTTCTCAGCTTAACGCTGGCGCACTTCTGGCTGGTGGGGGTGTCCAGCGTCATTGCAGTGTTTGTCGGCGTTGGCGCGGGGATCGCGGTGACGCGTCCGGCAGGGCTTGAATTTCGCTCGATGGTAGAAACCATTGCCGCGGTCGGGCAGACTTTTCCGCCGGTGGCGGTGCTGGCGATTGCCGTGCCGGTGATGGGCTTTGGCCGGGATCCGGCGATTATCGCGCTGATCCTCTACGGCGTGCTGCCGATTTTACAGGGGACGCTGGCAGGGCTAAGCGCTGTACCGGGCGGGGTAATAAGCGTGGCGGAAGGCATGGGGATGAGCGCCTGGCAGCGGTTGCTGAAAGTAGAATTACCGCTGGCCGCGCCGGTTATTTTAGCCGGCGTGCGCACCTCGGTGATCATCAATATTGGCACGGCGGCCATTGCATCGACCGTCGGCGCAAACACGCTCGGCACGCCGATTATCATCGGCCTGTCCGGTTTCAATACGGCTTATGTGATCCAGGGGGCGCTACTGGTGGCGCTGGCGGCGATTATTGTCGACCGCGGATTCGAACGCCTGACGCGCGCGATGACTAAGCACGCAGAATAAAGAAGTAACCCGCCAGCATCACGCCGCCCGTGCCGCCGATGGCCATAAGAAGGAAGAGGGTGGTGACAAGGATTTTGGACGCGTTCATGTTTTACTCCTGATGATTAACGCAAAGAGTATAACGTGAAGCGCAAGTGTTAACGAACCATTAAATGCCGAGCATATGAACCGCATGTCCGGCGTCACGCCAGCTGGCCATCTGCTGCAACTGCGACACCGTCGGCACATCGCCGCACCACACCATAAGGGTTTGCCCCTCAAACAGTTCCGGACGCAGCTGCGTCAGGGAATGGGCCAGCACGCCAGTGCGCCATCCCTGTTCGCTTGCCACCCAGGCCTCCAGCCACAGGCGGGTGGTGTCATGAATATTCCAGCCGACCACCAGCGCATCGCTGCTGTTTTTCTTGCGCGTCGACGCCAGGCACACCGAAATATGGTTGATTAGCACGCCGTCCAGCAGACTCAGCATGGCGAGCAGCGTCGGCTCCTGACTGCGTAAGCGCAGACGCAGCGGGTTGAGAAGTTGAGTGATAAGGGTATGGGCGGAGAATTTGCGCCCTTGTTCTTTGATCCACAGCCGCAGACGGGGAAGGTTGCCGCTTTGCAGGTAGCCGAGCAGATGCTCCTGCTGCGCCCGCCAGTTGTATTCGCTGTCTGCGGCACCGCTCCATAGCAGGGTTTTCACTTTGCCGACCTGCACACCGCTGTCGATCCAGCGTTTGATTTCACGAATACGATCGATATCCGCGTCATTGAATAACCGGTGCCCGCCATCGGTACGCTGGGGCGTCAGCAAATCGTAGCGGCGTTGCCATGCCCGCAGGGTAACAGGATTGACATCGCACAGCTGAGCCACTTCACCGATGGTGTATAGCGCCATAGTTTCACCTTTGCATGGATCCTGGTCTAACTGTAGACGCTGTTATGCGAATGGATCTCATTTGCTCGTTTTTTGTTCGTTGTGCGTACGATAGTGGGACGATATGGCCCGTTATTGTGATAATGGGCACGTTTTTTGATTTTTTCCGGCAGTTTCACAGAAAGAAAAGCGCGCGCCCTGTATGTTACGCGCTTTATGCGGTTTCGGTGTGCGGGTATGTACGAGTTTAATCTGGTGTTACTGCTGCTACAGCAGATGTGTGTGTTTCTGGTCATCGCCTGGCTGATGAGTAAAACGCGCCTGTTTATTCCGCTGATGCAGGTCACCGTCCGGCTGCCGCATAAGCTGCTGTGCTATGTCACGTTTTCTATCTTCTGCATTCTCGGCACCTATCTTGGCCTGCATATCGAAGATTCTATTGCCAATACGCGCGCCATCGGTGCGGTGATGGGCGGTCTGCTCGGCGGGCCGGTCGTCGGTGGGCTGGTGGGGCTGACCGGCGGATTACACCGCTACTCAATGGGCGGCATGACGGCGCTCAGCTGTATGGTTTCCACCATAGTCGAGGGGCTATTGGGCGGCCTGGTGCACAGTTTTCTGATCAAACGCGGGCGCACCGATAAAGTGTTCAGCCCGCTGACCGCCGGGGCGATTACGCTGGTGGCGGAGCTGGTACAGATGCTGATCATTTTGCTGATCGCCCGCCCGTTCGAAGACGCGCTGCATCTGGTGAGCAGCATTGCCGCGCCGATGATGGTCACCAATACCGTTGGTGCCGCGCTCTTTATGCGCATCCTGCTCGATAAACGGGCGATGTTTGAAAAATACACCTCCGCATTTTCCGCCACTGCCCTGAAAGTGGCGGCGTCCACCGAGGGCATTTTGCGGCAGGGGTTTAACGAAGAAAACAGCATGAAAGTGGCGCAGGTGCTGTATCAGGAACTGGAAATCGGCGCGGTGGCGATCACCGACCGCGAAAAGCTGCTGGCGTTTAAAGGCATTGGCGATGATCACCACTTGTCCGGGCGGCCTATCTCCTCGCGCTGGACGCAAAAAGCGCTGGAAACCGGCGAAGTGGTGTATGCGGACGGCAATGAAGTGCCGTACCGCTGTTCACTGCATCCCCAGTGCAAGCTCGGATCGACGCTGGTGATCCCCCTGCGCGGCGAAAATCAGCGGGTGATGGGCACCATCAAACTGTATGAAGCGAAAAACCGCCTGTTCAGTTCGATCAACCGCACGCTGGGGGAGGGGATCGCGCAACTGCTGTCGGCGCAGATCCTCGCCGGGCAGTATGAGCGACAAAAGGCGCTGCTCACCCAGTCGGAAATCAAACTGCTGCATGCGCAGGTGAATCCCCATTTTCTGTTTAACGCCCTTAACACGCTGATGGCGGTGATCCGCCGTGACAGCGACCAGGCCGGGCAACTGGTGCAGTACCTGTCGACCTTTTTCCGGAAGAACTTAAAGCGGCCATCGGAAGTGGTGACGCTGGCTGATGAAATTGAACACGTGAATGCTTATCTGCAAATCGAGCAGGCGCGTTTTCAGTCGCGTCTGCAGGTGCACCTGTTCGTGCCGGAGGCGCTCGGCTGGCAAAAACTGCCCGCCTTCACGCTGCAACCTATTGTGGAAAACGCCATTAAACACGGCACCTCGCAGCTGCTCGGCGTCGGTGAAATCACCATCCGGGCGAGCCTCGACGGGCAGTATATGGTGCTGGATATTGAAGATAATGCCGGTCTGTACCAGCCGAAGGCCAACGCCAGCGGGCTGGGCATGAGCCTGGTGGATAAGCGCCTGCGGGCGCGTTTTGGCGATGATTGCGGGATCGCCGTGGCCTGCGAGCCGGATAGCTTTACCCGCATTACCCTACGTTTGCCTGTGGAGGAGATCGCATGTTAAAAGTGCTGATTGTCGATGACGAACCCTTAGCGCGGGAAAATCTGCGCATCCTGCTGGAAGATGAAAGCGATATTGAGATCGTCGGCGAGTGCGCGAATGCGGTGGAAGCCATTGGCGCGGTGCATAAATTGCGCCCGGACGTGCTGTTTCTGGACATTCAGATGCCACGCATCAGCGGGCTGGAAATGGTCGGTATGCTCGATCCTGAGCATCGCCCTTATATTGTCTTTCTCACCGCCTTTGATGAGTACGCGGTGAAAGCCTTCGAAGAGCACGCCTTTGATTATCTGCTCAAACCCATTGCCACGGCACGACTGGCTAAAACGCTGGCGCGTCTGCGCCAGGAGCGCGGGGTGCAGGACGTTTCGGTGCTGCCGGAAAATCAGGAGCCGCTGAAGTTTATCCCCTGCGCCGGTCACAGTCGCATTTATCTGTTGCAGATGGACGATGTGGCATACGTCAGCAGCCGCCTGAGCGGTGTATACGTGACCAGCCATGAAGGCAAAGAGGGGTTTACCGAGCTGACGCTACGCACGCTGGAAAGCCGCACGCCGCTGATGCGCTGTCACCGCCAATATCTGGTGAATATGGCGCACCTAAAAGAGATCCGCTTTGAGGATAATGGCCAGGCGGAGCTGTTGCTACGCGAAGGGCATACCGTGCCGGTCAGCCGTCGCTATCTGAAAAATCTAAAAGAAGCGCTGGGTCTGTAAAATGCGGGGATCGTGGTAAACTGCGTTTTTGTATTTTTCTCCACCGAAGGCACTATGATCAGTAACGATATTTTACGAAGCGTCCGCTACATCTCTAAATACAACAATCAAGATCTGCTGCGTATCTTCGCGCTGGGTGAAGCGGATGTCACCGCAGAACAGCTGGTGCCGTGGTTGCGCAAGGAAGATGAAGAGGGCTTTGTGCGTTGCCCGGATATTCTTCTGGCCTGTTTCCTGAATGGTCTGATTTATGAGAAGCGTGGCCGGGATGAATCCTCTCCCGCGCTGGCCGTGGAACGTCGCGTAAATAACAATATCGTGCTGAAGAAGCTGCGCATCGCCTATAACCTGAAAACCGACGATATTCTGGCTATCTTAACCGAGCAGCAGTTCCGTGTATCGATGCCGGAAATCACTGCAATGATGCGCGCGGCGGATCATAAAAATTTCCGTGAATGTGGGGATCAGTTCCTGCGTTATTTCCTGCGTGGTCTGGCGACCCGTTTACACGCGGCGAAATAACAGGCTGTTGCCGGGTGGCGCTACGCTAACACCGGCCTGGCGGGCGATGAGATTTGTAGGCCCGGCAAGCTTGCGCCGCCGGGCAATATTACACTTACTCTTTAACTTCTTTAAAACCACGAGACTTCAGCAGAGCTTCAGATTTAGACATGCTGACGCCTTCTTTCACATCACCGGTAAACTCAGCACCCTGGATTTTCTGCAGCGCGTCACGGTCAACTTTGCTGTAATCCACGGTCAGAGTTTCGGTTGCAGAGGTGTCGCCGTAGTCCAGGCTCTCTTCCACGCCTTTGATCTCTTTATACTTCTCGCTGATTGGCCCCAGACGTTGCATCGCTTCTTCTTTATTCGCCACGCCCAGACCGGCATAGTGCAGCGTATTTTTCGCCGTCTGACGCAGTACTACGTCATTTTTGTAGTAATAGGTCAGGGATAAATCGGTTTTACCGTCTGACCAGGTAAAGGTTTTGCTTTCTTCTTTATCGCCACAGCCGCTCAGCGCAACAACCACAAACGCTGTGAATACGAGTGCGCCCAATTTTTTTAAGATGTTCATACTGCTCCTTTAAATTAGAAATAATCACCATCCCTGAAATCATAGTGCAATAAAAAAAGGGCGCTGTATAAACAGCGCCCAATTAAGCGTATTTGGGATTATTTCACTTGTTGGCCAGGTTTTGCACCGTCATCCGGGCTTAACAGGAAGATGTCGCTGCCGCCAGGACCGGCGGCCATCACCATGCCTTCAGAAATACCGAAGCGCATTTTGCGTGGCGCGAGGTTGGCGACCATCACCGTCAGGCGACCGATCAGCAGTTGCGGATCCGGATAAGCAGAACGGATACCGGAGAAGACGTTACGTTTCTCGCCACCCAGATCCAGCGTCAGACGCAGCAGCTTGTCGGAGCCTTCTACAAATTCAGCGTTTTCAATCAGCGCCACGCGCAGATCGATTTTCGCGAAATCATCAAAGGTGATGGTGTCCTGGATCGGATCGTCAGCCAGCGGGCCGGAAACCGGTGCGCTGGCGGTTTTCACATCTTCCTTCGATGCTTCTACCAGCGCCTCAACCTGTTTCATCTCGATACGGTTGTACAGCGCCTTAAAGGTGTTGACCTTGTGCGCCAGCAGCGGCTGGTTAATGGCATCCCATTCGAAGGTGGTGTTCAGGAACGCTTCAGCACGGGCGCTCAGTTCCGGCAGAACCGGCTTGAGCCAGGTCATCAGCACGCGGAACAGGTTCAGACCCATGGTGCAGATGGCCTGGAGGTCGGCATCGCGGCCTTCCTGTTTCGCCACCACCCACGGGGCCTGCTCGTCAACGTAGCGGTTCGCCACGTCAGCCAGCGCCATGATTTCACGCACCGCTTTGCCGAACTCGCGGCTGTCCCAGGCGTCGCCAATGCTCTGGGCGGCATCGGTGAAGGTTTTATAAAGTGCCGGATCCGCCAGCTCAGACGCCAGTACGCCGTCGAAGCGTTTAGCGATAAAGCCTGCGTTACGGGACGCCAGGTTAACCACTTTGTTAACGATGTCAGCGTTGACGCGCTGCACGAAATCTTCCAGGTTCAGGTCAATGTCGTCGATACGTGACGACAGCTTGGCGGTGTAGTAATAGCGCAGGCTGTCAGCGTCAAAGTGGTTCAGCCAGGTGCTTGCTTTAATGAAGGTGCCGCGGGATTTGGACATCTTCGCGCCGTTCACCGTCACATAGCCATGCACGAACAGGTTGGTCGGCTTGCGGAAACCGCTGCCTTCCAGCATCGCCGGCCAGAACAGGCTGTGGAAATAAACAATGTCTTTGCCGATGAAGTGGTACAGCTCGGCTTCGCTGTCTTCTTTCCAGTACGCATCGAAACTGTCGGTATCGCCACGCTTGTCGCACAGGTTCTTGAAGGAACCCATGTAACCAATGGGCGCATCCAGCCAGACATAGAAATATTTGCCCGGCGCGTCGGGAATTTCGAAGCCAAAATAGGGCGCATCGCGGGAGATATCCCACTGTTGCAGGCCGGATTCAAACCACTCCTGCATTTTGTTCGCCACCTGCTCCTGCAGCGCGCCGCTGCGGGTCCATGCCTGCAGCATTTCGCTGAAGGACGGCAGATCGAAGAAGAAGTGCTCAGAATCTCGCATCACGGGCGTCGCGCCGGATACTACGGATTTCGGCTCGATAAGCTCGGTCGGGCTATAGGTCGCGCCGCATACTTCGCAGTTATCGCCGTACTGATCCGGGGATTTACACTTCGGACAGGTGCCTTTCACAAAACGGTCCGGCAGGAACATGCCTTTTTCCGGATCGTAGAGCTGAGAGATGGTGCGGTTCTTGATAAAACCGTTCTCTTTAAGGCGACCGTAAATCACACTGGCCAGCTCGCGGTTCTCGTCGCTGTGCGTGGAGTGATAGTTGTCGTAGCTGATGTTGAAGCCAGCAAAATCAGTCTGATGTTCCTGACTCATTTCGGTAATCATCTGCTCCGGGGTAATGCCGAGCTGCTGAGCTTTCAGCATGATTGGCGTGCCGTGAGCATCGTCCGCGCAGATGAAGTTTACCTCGTGGCCGCGCATTCGCTGGTAACGGACCCAGACATCAGCCTGGATGTGCTCCAGCATATGGCCGAGGTGGATGGAGCCGTTGGCGTACGGCAGCGCGCACGTTACCAGAATTTTCTTCGCGACTTGAGTCATAGTGAACATTACTTCTTCTGTGAAAAAAGGGGTTTTGATATTACCAAAACGGCCATTATTAAGTAAGCACAAACCCGCCTCTTTCAGGTAAACTTGCATAACGAGCTAATCATACAAATACAAAGGAGTCGGGATGAACTCGCAATCCCAGGCCAAATCCCCGGAAGCCTTGCGCGCAATAGTTGTCGGCACCCTGGCAAATTTCCAGCACCCCACGCTGACGCATAATCTCACCGCCCTGAAGGCCGTTCACCACGTCGCCTGGCTTGATGACACCCTGCACATCGAACTGCTGATGCCATTCCCGTGGCGCAGCGCGTTTGAAGAGCTGAAAGAGCAGTGCAGCGCCGAGCTGCTGCGCATCACCAGCGCGAAAGCCATCGACTGGAAGCTGTCGCACAACGTCGCCACCTTAAAACGCGTGAAAAATCAGCCGGGCATTAACGGCGTGAAAAATATCATCGCGGTCACTTCCGGTAAGGGCGGGGTAGGGAAATCCTCTACCGCGGTCAACCTGGCGCTGGCGCTGGCGGCGGAAGGATCGAAAGTCGGTATTCTCGACGCGGATATTTACGGTCCGTCGATCCCGACGATGCTGGGTGCCGAAGGTGAACGTCCGACATCGCCGGATGGCACGCACATGGCACCGATCATGGCGCATGGCCTTGCCACCAACTCCATTGGCTATCTGGTCACCGACGAGAACGCCATGGTGTGGCGCGGGCCGATGGCCAGCAAAGCGCTGCTGCAACTGTTGCAGGAATCCCTGTGGCCGGATCTCGATTATCTGGTGCTGGATATGCCGCCGGGTACCGGTGACATTCAGCTGACGCTGGCGCAGAACGTGCCGGTGACCGGCGCGGTGGTCGTCACTACGCCGCAGGATATCGCGCTGATCGATGCGAAAAAAGGCATCGTGATGTTCGAGAAAGTTGAAGTGCCGGTGCTGGGCATCGTGGAAAACATGAGCGTGCATATTTGCAGCAACTGCGGTCACCAGGAACCGATCTTCGGCACCGGTGGCGCAGAGAAGCTGGCAGAGCAGTATCACACCCAGCTTCTCGGTCAGATGCCGCTGCACATCAGCCTGCGTGAAGATCTGGATAACGGCACGCCGACCGTGGTGAGTCGCCCGGACAGTGAGTTTACGGCGATGTACCGTAAGCTGGCAGGACGTGTAGCCGCGCAGCTGTACTGGCAGGGGGACGTTATCCCCGCCGAGATCGCATTCCGTGCGCTATAAAAACAAAACCCCTCGCCATCCGGTGAGGGGTTCTTGCCGATCGTCAGCGTAGCCGGTAGTGCAGCAGCACATATTCCCCTTCCGGCGACTCGCCTTTTGCTTCAACATGCCAACCGTGACGCTGATAAAACGCCAGCGCCGCCTTGTTCTTCGCCAGACATTTCAGCGCGCCGGTGCTGGTAAATTCCGACTGCACCTTATCCAGCAACGCGCTGCCGACGCCTTTTCCCTGCCACGCCGGATCCACAAACAGGTTGTGCAGAAAATTATTGCTCACCGAGACGGAGGCAAATCCCAGCCGGTGACCGTCCTCTTCCGCAACCCAGATGTGCTCGTCCAGGGTGGCGGCATCGAAATCTTCCAGTTGCCACTCTTCGCCATCAAGCCATGTCCAGCTATGGCGGCGGGCCTGCAAATAAAGCGTGCGTAAAAAAGGGCGATCGCTCTCTGTCCCGTTACGAATGTGCATGTCTCATCCCTGAACTGACCATCAACGGTGGTAGAAAATCTCGCCGTCGTAAACTTTGAGGATCTTCCCTTCGGCATCGGTGATCAGCACGTAGTTGCCGCCCATATAGGTCCAGTGGCTACCGGCATCGGGGGCCGGCAGGTTACGCGCCTGCCACTGCTTAATGTTGTACTCATCGGTACGGTACATTTCCGGCACCGTATCGCCGGGTTTAAATTTGGTAAAGTCGGCAATAAATTCCTGAATTTCATATTTCTGAATACCGGTTCCCTGCGGTGCGGCAAGTACCGCGCCGGACGTCATCAGCAGCGCGCCCAGAAGTAACATTTTCGTCTTACCCATAATCTCTCCGTTTTTGACAGGCGTTTTATTTTTATACCGCCCTCTGGTAAATCATGCGCGCTAACATTGCTGCGATTTATGACTGAAAGCAACAGCGCCTTGCTAAAAAGTGTAAGCAAACGCGGGGCAAAGCAGAAGCAGCGAAGCGCGTTAACCGCGCTTCGCTTTCATCGGGGAAAGGCTTTTGGGAAGATTCCTGGCTCAGAAACCTTCGAGGACGATCTTGCCGACCGCACGCTGTGTCTCGATAAGCTTATGCGCTTTACGCAGATTTTCGGCATTAATCGCGCCGCCGTGCTCGCCGAGCGTGGTTTTAATAACGCCGCTGTCGATAAGCGATGCCACACGGGTCAGCAGGTGATGCTGTTCGATCATGTCCGTGGTTTCGAACATCGAGCGGGTAAACATAAATTCCCAGTGCAGGGAGATGCTTTTGGCTTTCAGCGGACGGGCGTCCAGGCTGTCGGGATCGTCGATCAGCGCCAGCTTACCCTGCGGGATCAGCGCATCAATCAGCTGCTGATAGTGATCGCTGGTATTGGTCAGGCTGGCGACGTGGGTCACCTGTTTAATGCCGATACGTGCCAGCTCCTCGCCGAGCGGTTTGCTGTGGTCAATCACATGATGCG
The DNA here is from genome assembly GCF_018323985.1 of Enterobacter kobei. GTDB lineage: Bacteria > Pseudomonadota > Gammaproteobacteria > Enterobacterales > Enterobacteriaceae > Enterobacter_D > Enterobacter_D kobei_A. The sequence continues at coordinate 1,596,421 of NZ_AP024590.1, forward strand.
CGCCGCGATCGCGCACCCACTGCTGGCTTTCCGGACGTGAAGCCGTGCCAATCACCGTCATTTTGGTCAGCTTACGCGCCAGCTGGGTGAGGATGGAACCCACGCCGCCCGCCGCGCCAACGATCAGCAGCACATCGCCCTCGTTGCCGTTTTCCGTGACGCCGAGACGATCGAACAGCATTTCCCATGCGGTTATGGCGGTCAGCGGCAGCGCCGCCGCAGAGGCGTTATCCAGCGAGGCGGGCTTGTGCGCCACGATGCGCTCATCCACTAACTGATACTCCGCGTTGCTGCCCGGACGGGTCAGCGCCCCGGCGTACCAGACGGTATCCCCTGGCGCAAACAGCGTCACCGCATCGCCCACTTCAGTGACGACGCCAACCGCATCCCAGCCGAGGATCCGCGGTTCGTCAGCGTCGAACCCGGCACGCACTTTGGTATCCACCGGGTTTACGGAAATGGCGTTGACCTGCACCAGCAGATCGTGACCGCTGGCGACCGGCTTGTCGATGTCGATATCACGCAGAAAGTCGAGGTTGCTGCCGTTACGGGCGGCGGCGGTGATGGCGATTGCTTTCATAACTACTCCATAGCGTTGAGCGAATAGTCTAAGCATAGCCGTCTCCCGGCGCGGGAAACACCCGATACGAAAAGCAGGAGTTATCCTCCGGGAGTGAAAATCAGCCGGGTATTACCCCTTTTCCGCACCAATAAGTTGTTGACTGATTTTCGCCTCCGGCATCATCGCCTTAAGCCCGGCGATCAATGCGTCTCCGGCCTCATGCAGCGCCGCCAGCGGCATCTCCGGCAGGCTTTCGAGGATGAACCACATCTGCGTGGCGCTGGCGTCCAGACGAGTACGCACACCCTGACGCCAGTTCCAGCGTCGGCAGGTTACGCCGGTATCGTCCCGCCAGATCACTTCACCCGGCTCCGGGCATTCCAGCACGATTTCCCCTTCTTTAACGGTATCGAAAGCCTCGCTGCCATCGGCGATGACCAGCCGCGGCTGACCGTGATAGGACGCGATATTTTCGGCGCCTACCGGGATCGCATACTGAATGCTGATGGCGTTATACAGATCAACCACCGGATCGATGGCGGGCAGGGTGCCATCGCGCAGTACGCGCTTACGTAATGCTTCCGCCGAGCAAGGGGTTCTTTTCGGCTTCGCGCCGAAGGCTTTAAAAACCGTACTCCAGGCGGCGAGATGCGCCACAGCCCAGGGGACATCCTGCGCGTTGATGGCCTGGCAGGCCCGTGCAAGCGCCTGGGCACCCACTTCCGGATGAACCAGCGCGTCAGCTTCAACCACGATGCTCAGGGCGCGGAAACCGGGCGCAAGGGCCGCCACGGCGGGATCGATTGACGGTGTCACAGTTAACATTGGATAATCCTTTAATGACTATTTCAGACCATGCTAATGACCAGTGACCAAGAAAGTCAATATATTGACCGTTGAGGGGGCCGACGTCGACCGCGTGAGCGAAGCCCTCGCCGGACGCATCCGCGCCTTTCGTCAGCAGCAAAAACTGACGTTAGACACTCTGGCTCAGCGGGCGGGGATCAGTAAAGGCATGCTGGTGGAAATCGAAAAAGGCGCGGCCAACCCCAGCATCGCCATTCTCTGCAAAGTATCCGCCGCGATGGGCGTATCGGTGGCAGATATGGTTGATGTCGCCAGCAAGCCCAGCGTACATGTGATCGCCGAACATGAGATCCCAACACTGTGGACGGGTGAAAAAGGCGGCTCCGCGCGCCTGCTGGCGGGTACCAGCGGGCCGGATATGGTGGAACTCTGGCGCTGGGAGTTGTTCCCCGGTGAACGCTTTACCTCCCCGGGCCATCCGCAGGGCACGTTTGAGCTGTTTCACGTGGAGCAGGGACGCCTGACGCTAAAAATAGATGAACATGAATTCGTGCTGCTAAAAGGGCAGTCGGCGGTGGCAAAAACTGACGTGCCGCACCAGTATGCGAATGAGACAAAGACTAAGGTGATATTTACCATGACGGTCGCTGAGCTGGCCCGCAATCAGAACGTGGGTTAATCACGCCCCTTTAAATAACCGCGACATCTGGCCCGGCGTAACAGTAAACATTTCTTTAAAGCTATGGGTGAAATGGGACTGATCGGCAAAGTTAAGACCGGCGGCGATATCCGATAAGCTCAGCCCGCGTAAGATAAGATTTTTTGCGATCTTAAGCTTTTCCACTTTCAGCCAGGTAAAGGGCGGCAGGCCATAAGAGGCGGAAAAGATCCGCACCAGTTGCACAGCGCTGAGCCCGTACCGGGCGGAGAGATCGTGGAGCGACGGCGGGTCCAGCAGTTCCTCTTTCAGTTGTGCGGCAATCTTTGCCGCCAGCACCGCATCATGATCAAAGAGGATAAGTTTGCTGCGGCATCCGGTGCGTTGCAGCACCTTTTTTAATAATACCGACAGGTGCTCCAGGACTTCATCATCGGAATGCGCATACTCCAGGCAATATGCCCCGGTTTTAATAATATCCCCGGCAATATCCGGTGCGGTGAATACGCTCTTTCTGAATTCCTCGTCCTCAGGCAGGCCGGTGAGCTCGGCCAGAACCTGAGGCGGGATGTAAAAACTGTAATAAACCCAGTTATAAGGGGTGGGCGTGGCGGCCTGCACCTGACCGGGATTATAAACGGTAATATCCGCAATGCTGGCTTCAGAACGTTTACCGTCGAGCCAGATTTTCTCCCTGCCAGCCAGGTTTGCGCCGAGATAAAATTCGTCGTGGGAGTGCCTGGGAAAAACATGGTTGGTGCTATCGGAAAGCGTGATCTCAACCGTTCCTGTCTTCCGATACCCTGTGATAGCCATCGTTTACCCGTCCACTATGCTGGATGCGCCATACTTCTGCCGCCAGAGAAAAGAAACATATTAACAGAATGGCAACAAATGAGGACGCTGTCGGGGACAGTCGGGGATCGAAAATCTGAAAACCGAAGGTAAAGACCGGGCTGACAGAAATTAATACCATCACTCGCGATGGGGGTAAGGATTTTATGCCGTATTGCAGGCACCACAATGGAATAATCAACCCCAGCAGCGCCAGTAACAACACCCCCGGAAAGAGGTTTTGCATATCGCTGTGCATATCCTGTCGCTGCAACGTGAATAACAGGGTGACAATGACGGTCAGATAAAAGCGGTGCGCCATAATGGATTCCGGGCGACACGCATTCTCACTCAGTTTTTTACTGAGAATATTCGAGAAAATGCTGAACAGGGCGCAGGCGACGGAAAGAACAATGCCGATGGCCACTTCATTAATGGATAAATTATAGGTATTACGCCCCTCCTGGAGACTGATAATACCTAACCATAGTGAACTACAGGCGATGCCTGTCAGCAATAACAGGCGGTACTCGCGTTTTTCCGTGCTGAAAAAGAAAGGCACGATCATAACCATTAATAGTGGTGCCACGCCGGTAATGATGGCTGAGGCGCTGGCCGGCTCTAAGTACTTTAAACAGTAAAAGAAGGTGATCCACGAACCCGCAGTGGTCACGTTAAGCGCCACCAGCGGCTTCCACGTACTCCAGGGGTGCAAATATTCCTTTCTCTGTTTAAGCAGACAAAAAAGCTGAAAGAAAACCAGCACCGCAGAGAATACGATGCAGGTGACCATCATCGGATGAGCAGACTGTACCAGGAATCCCGAATACACTTCCTTTCCTGCGTCCAGGAAGTTGTAAACGAAGACCATAATAAAACCAAACAGTGCACCACTATAATTATTCATAGTTATCTCAGGCTAATTCAAATAAGGCGCCGTTTTTTTCAAACGCTCTGATCTGCGCATAGTCTTCTTCGATCTGTTTCTGGCTTTCGTGGCACAGATAAATAATGCCCGGATTGGTGAACAGATCGGTGGTGCGGTAAATTTTTTCACCTGCATCCGGGGTATGCATCACGCCATAAAAAGAGGGCAGTTGCGCGAGCAATTCCTGGCAACGATTTTGTCTCACGACACCTTCTACGTCAGACGCCAGGGTAACGCAGTATAAGGATTTGCTTACCTGATAATGATGCCGTAGCCGGGAGGTGAAGCGTTGCGGATCGAGATAACGCTCCGCCGTTAAGGTGACATGGCTGTAACCTAAGGTTGCCACTACCGCGCTGTGCATAATCGTGCCCTGCATACGGGCTGCCGTCTCGATTAATACCGGCCCTTTAGCCGTCATCATTAATTCACTGTGCGACGGACCGTTTTTAATACCTAACAGCGTCAGTGCTTTTTGCATATAGGCAATTAAAGCATTCTGCTCTTCGCCCTGATACGGCAGCAGCACTTCTTTTTCACAAATCAGTGAGGCGTTTCTGACCTGTTTTTTATCGTCAGACCAGATTTCGCTGATCAGATGTTCGCCGTTAATACTGACGGCATTGACAATAAACTGGCGTCCAATTAATCGCTCCTGCAATAAAACTTCGCTGTTATGTAAACCCAGGCGGTTGGTTTTGCCGTGAATATCCGTGAAGGCTTCGTTCAGCTCTTCAAAATTGTGGCAAAAACGCACGCCATCGGCGCCAGCGCTGTCTACGGGTTTTACCACTACCGGCCAGCAGGCGGAGGTTTTCACCCAGATCCAGGCATCTGCCAGCGAATCCGTCACCATTTGCGGGATAGAACGCAGCCCGCCCTGGCGCAACGCTTCCTGCATTTTGAATTTATTGCGGCGTAAGGGGCTGGTGGCATAATCATTGCCAGCGGTGCCTAATTCGGTAGAAAGAAAATCGGCAAGCTCCACGCCCGTTTCCGTGCCGGGAATAATCACGTCGGGGGCAAATAACGAGAGACATCGTGCCAGTTCCTGCATAGCTAAAATAGACGTCTCTTTTAAGATTAAATGCTGATCATAGGTCTGTGGACGATACGATAAAAGATAATCCTCCGGGATCACCGCATGGCTTTGAATATGAACGCAGCGCCAGCCCTTTTTCTTGAAAACAGGAGCCAGCTCTGCGCCTGTTGAATAGCCATCAACAATACAGATTGTTTTCGACATGTTATTTCCCTCTGGTGACGAGCAAATGTGCCTTTAATCTGGCATGACAGAGAGTATTTATCTTGTACGGTATTTCAGGATGTGGTTAAGGAGTGAGCAGATTGTGGGCGTCCACGACGGGTCATCGTGATTTACAACCTTACCCGCTGTCAGTATTCTGTGTGGGATGGCAAACACAGCCTCAACAAATGATTTATCGATGACTCGGGGTGCCCTTCTTTGTGAAGGCTGAGAAATACCCGTACCACCTGATCTGGATAATGCCAGCGTAGGGAAGTCAGATGCCTCTGCCGGCGTCCCTTCTTCACAGCCTGGCAGGAGCAAAAAATGCAACCTGACCTGCTAAACCGGGCGCATGCCGCCACACTCTTACAGCATTTCCGCAGCCGTTCTCCCCTTGTTCACTGTATGACCAATGACGTGGTGCAATGCTTTACCGCCAGTGTTCTGCTGGCGCTGGGCGCGTCACCGGCGATGGTCATCGAGCCTGATGAGGCTGAGCAGTTCAGCGCTATCGCCGACGCGCTGCTGATTAACGTCGGCACGCTCACGGCCGATCGCGCCGGGGCGATGCGTCGCGCCGTTATCAGCGCCGGCAAGGCGGACACCCCCTGGACGCTCGATCCCGTGGCCGTTGGCGGCCTGACGTTCCGCACCGATTTTTGCCGGGAGCTGCTGGACCTGCGCCCGGCAGCCATTCGCGGCAACGCTTCGGAGATCCTCGCGCTGGCGGGGATGCAGGCGGGCGGGCGTGGCGTCGACACCACCGATCCTATCAGCGCGGCACTACCTGCTGCCGTGGCGCTGGCAAGTCAGACCGGCGCTGTCGTGGCGGTGAGCGGCGAGGTGGATCACATCACGGATGGCGAGCGTATGCTCGCGGTGCCAGGCGGCGATCTGCTGATGACGCGGGTGGTCGGTACCGGCTGTGCGCTGTCGGCGGTCGTGGCGGCAAGCTGTGCGCTGCCGGGTGATCGCCTGACCAACGTGGCGTCGGCCTGCTGCATCATGGCGCAGGCGGGCAGCCAGGCGGTAGCGGCAAGCCAGGGGCCGGGCTCTTTTGTTCCGGCATTTCTCGATGCGCTATATCGTCTGGACGGGGAGGCGCGGGTATGAAGACGCGTATCAATGCGCTGACCATTGCCGGCACCGATCCCAGCGGCGGCGCGGGTATTCAGGCGGATCTGAAAACCTTTTCGGCGCTCGGGGCCTATGGCTGTTCGGTGATCACCGCGCTGGTGGCGCAAAATACCCGTGGCGTGCAGTCGGTGTACCGTATCGCGCCGGATTTTGTCGCCGCGCAGCTGGACTCGGTGTTCAGCGATGTACGCATCGACACCACGAAAATCGGCATGCTGGCGGAAACCGATATTGTGGAGGCCGTGGCTGAACGGTTGCGGCGCTATCAGGTGCAGAATGTGGTGCTGGATACGGTGATGCTCGCCAAAAGCGGCGATCCGCTGCTCTCGCCCGATGCCGTTGTCGCCCTGCGTGAACATCTGTTGCCGCAGGTGTCGCTCATCACCCCCAACCTGCCGGAGGCCGCCGCGCTGCTGGAGGCTCCCCATGCCCGCAATGAGCAGGAGATGCTGGAACAGGGCCGTGCCTTACTGGCACTTGGCTGTGAGGCGGTGCTGATGAAGGGCGGTCATCTGGAGAATGCCGAAAGTCCTGACTGGCTGTTTACCCGCGACGGGGCAACGCGCTTTACCGCGCCACGTATTCATACAAAAAATACTCACGGTACCGGCTGCACCTTATCGGCAGCGCTGGCGGCGTTACGCCCCCGGCATCCCGACTGGGCCGCGACGGTGGCGCACGCCAAAGCGTGGCTCAGCGCGGCGCTGGCGCAGGCCGATACGCTGGAGGTGGGGGAGGGGATCGGGCCGGTGCATCATTTCCATGAGTGGTGGTAGTATAACCACCGGACTTTTTTGCCAGGACACCCGAAATGGAACAAGCGCATATCCAGTTAATCGAACAGCTGAAAGAGCGGATTGCCGCAGCGGATAATATGCCGCTGTATCTGAAGTTTGCCGAGACGGTAAAAAACGCCGTGCGTAACGGGCTGCTGGCCCACGGCAATATTCTGCCGGGCGAGCGCGATTTCAGCGGATTAACGGGGATTTCGCGCATTACCGTGCGCAAGGCGATGCAAACGCTAGAAGATGAGGGCGTGGTGACGCGTTCGCGCGGTTATGGCACGCAAATCAATAACATCTTTGAATATTCCCTCAAGGAAGCGCGCGGGTTTTCCCAGCAGGTGGTGCTGCGCGGGAAGAAGCCGGATACCTTATGGGTGAACAAGCGTATCGTTGCCTGCCCGGCGGAGGTGGCGGAAAAACTCGCCATCGACACCGACTCCGACGTGTTCCTGCTCAAGCGTATTCGTTATGCGGATGAAGACGCTGTCTCCATTGAGGAGTCATGGGTGCCTGCGCCGCTGATCAAGGATGTCGATGCCATTGGCGTGTCGCTGTACGACTATTTCCGCAGCCAGCGTATCTATCCGCAGCGCACGAAGTCGCGCGTCAGCGCCCGGATGCCGGACGCTGAATTTCAGACGCATATTCAGATGGAAAACACGGTGCCGGTTCTGGTGATAAGCCAGGTGGCTTTTGATCAACAAAACCGGCCCATTGAGTACAGCATCAGTACCTGTCGCAGCGATTTATACGTCTTTGTATGTGAGGAGTAATTCTTCGCGCGTCGGTGCGCAGTCGCCGCCTCGCTTACTGACCACCATTGCGGCAATGGCATTGCCCAGACAAACAGCGTCCGCCAGCGACAGGCCAGAGGATAACCCCGCCAGCACGCCGCCCGCATGGCTGTCACCCGCGCCTATGGTGTCCACCATGGTCGCGGGGAAGGGCGGTACAAAGCCTTGCTCATCGCCATCATAGAACCAGGCCCCGTCGCGATCGTGACGAATAATCAGCGGTGCGCCGTACGCCTGCTGCCATGCTGGCCCTAAATGTTCAGGCTCCACGTCCAGCAGCTGTGCGGCGATTTCCGCTTCACGACGATTTAAGGTGACGATCGGTTTCAGCGCCAGAATGCGCGTCAGCAGTGTCGGATCGATATCTTCGATACGCGGTCCGAAATCGATATAAGGCGTGACGTCGTGCAGCGTTTCCAGCCAGTTGACCAGCACTTCGCCGCAGGCGGCGGCGAGCTGATAACCTGACAGCGAAAGCAGACTGCCCGGCGGCACGTGCAGCGGCGTCAGCCAGGACGTGGCCCAGCGGGTTTCGACGCCGGAAAAGGTCATAAAGGTGCGCTCGCCGTCCGGCTCCACCAGCGCCAGACACCAGCCGTTATCCCCGCCTTCGACCTTCAGCACGCTCTCCACACCGTGGGTTTTCAGCGCGTTGCTGACCATATCCGCCCAGACGCCGTGACCGACCGGCAGTACATTTTGCGAGATCATCCCCAGCCGGTGCAGGGCCACTGCAATGTTCAGCCCGCAGCCGCCGATGTTGACGCTCTGCTGTTTAAGCTCAATGTCACAGCCGCGAAACGGCAGCGAGTACGCGCTGGCGATCACGTCGATCACCGCGCCGCCCAGTACCGTCACCGGACGTCGGGTTTCAAGCTGATGCAGAAGGTTGACGATATGGCCTGGTTTCATGCTTCCTCCCGCTCCTGACGATACGCCCGGAGCTTTTCACTGTAGTGCGTAAAATCGAGCTGATTGACGTCATCCAGCTGCTGCTTAAAGGCGGCATCGATGGCGGAGACACCGTGCAGTGCTCCGCAGATGGCGGTAGCCATCGCACCGATGGTATCCGTATCGCCGCCCAGATTCGCACACAGGATCGCACAGCGGTTCGGGTCAGTTTGTGCCAGCTCGACCATTGCAATGGCGGCGGGCACCGATTCAATGGTGCTGGTGCCGGTGCCCACCAGCTGATAAATCTGCTCGCTGGCAGACTCCACGCCATTCGCTTTACGTACCACCGTTAACGCCAGTTCGATACGGGCTGCCAGCGAGGCACTAAAGGTGGTGACGCGTTTTTCCTGCGCGCGGCGGGCAATGGCCGGCAGGGCATCGGCAATATCCTGCCACCGATCGCCGTCAATTGCGCGGGAAATCGCCCAGGCAATCACCACCGCGCCGGCAATCGCCAGATCGGACTTGTGGGTCGGGCTGGAAGCCAGCGCCACCTGATCGATAAACTCATCGAGCGAATGGGTTGGCAGCAGGCAGCCCAGCGGGGAGGCGCGCATCGCCGCCCCGTTGGTGACGCCGTTATTTTCCAGCTCGCTCACCGGGCGACCGTCGCGGATCGCCTTGAGGGCAATTTTCGAGGTCGGGCCGAGCACGTTCTTATTAAAGGCATCAAAATCTTCGGCCCAGCGCAGGATATGGCGACCAATAACCTCGGCGTCAATCTTGCCATCACACTCAAAAATGGCATCCGCGAGGCACAGGGCCATCGACGTATCATCGGTGAACTGGCCGCGATCAAAATAGCAGGCGGCGTTGTTTTCCGGCGGACCGGGCAGGAAACGGTCGATCCAGCCGAAATGCGCCTTCACCCGTGACCGGGGCCACAGCTCGGACGGCATCCCCATCGCGTCGCCTAAGGTCTGGCCGTATAACGCACCGAGAATACGTTCTGATTTCATTTTACCTCTCCTTGTGGAACCTCTCCGCGGGTGGGCAGCGTGCCGTTGTCCACCGCAATTGCGGTAATTTCTTTATCCGATTCGCGGAAAAACAGCATAAACAGCACCGCGATAATGGCGATCATAATGCCGCCAAATGCCCACATGCCTGCCCAGTCGAAGGTCAGACCGTTAACCGGCTCTTTGTAGGCATACATTTTTTCCATCAGCACGCCGCCAAGACGGTAGCCCAGCAGGCTGCCAAAGCCCTGACAGCAGAGGGTGATCAGACCCTGAGCCGCGGTGCGCATATGCACCGGGGATTTCTTGTCGACATAGATATACGCGGTAACGTAGTAGAAGTCGTAGCTGACGCCGTGCAGCAGAATGCCGAGGAACAGCAGGCCATAGGTAAAGTAGTGATCCACCCCGCCGTAAACAAAGAATGCATAGCGAATGGCGGCGGTCAGTAAGCCCAGCAGCAGCACCTTTTTGATACCAAAGCGCTTAGTAAAGAACGGCAGCGCCAGCATAAAGAAGATTTCAGAGAACTGGCCGAGCGTCATCCAGCCGGTGGCGTTTTTCATGCCCACTTCGGTCAGATAACCGGTGGCGAAGATGTAATAGAACGCCAGCGGCATGGCAAACAGGAACGAGCAGAAGAAAAAGACGAGGAAGTTGCGATCGCGTAGCAGCACCAGCGCATCCAGCCCGAGCATGACTTTGAAATCCAGCTTGCCGGTGCTTTTCGGCGGCGTATTCGGCAGCATCAGGGCAAAGGCTCCGAGAACCACTGAGCTTGCGGCGGTGATCAGCAGCGGAATGTTGGTCGGCGAGATATCCGCATAGCCCAGCATTTCCGGCAGGAAGCCACAGGCCAGCCCGGAGGCGATCCAGCCAATGGTGCCCATCACGCGGATGCGCGGGAAGTCAGCCTCAACATCCTTCACATGCGCGAAAGCAATACTATTGGTCAGCGCAATGGTTGGCATATAGGTCAGGGAGTAGGCGAGCAACAGCGGGAAGAAATAGCGGAACTCCGTTTGTTGCGCGGCAAAGTAAATCAGGATCGCCCCGGCGAACATCAGGATCGCCAGCACTTTCTGCGCCGCAAAGAAGCGGTCAGTCAGCGAACCGACGAGAATAGGCGACAGGATCGCGGCAATGGCGGTACAGGCATAGGACCAGCCAATCTCCCCGGCGGTGAAGCCACTTTTACTTAACCACAGCCACAGCGGGACAAACCACGCGCCCCAGATAAACCATTCCACAAACATCATGAACGACAGCTTAGCAGTTGTTTTCATCGGTCTTCCTTCATGACTAACAGAGGGTACGGCATGACCATACCAGTAAATAATACCTTTCAGATACCTTTGTGCTGGATCTTTGATCAGCATAACATTTTTTTCACTTATGGATCGTGCCATCAGATTGTGCTTAAAAAATGACACAAGGTGGCATTCCCGGAAGGTCAGTACCAGGCTTACTCTGCTTATCAACTTACGGGAGCATCGCTATGACTGATATTACGCAATTGCTGGGCAAAGACGCCGACAGCCTGTTGCAACATCGTTGTATGACCATTCCGGCCGATCAGCTTTACCTTCCTGGACATGACTATGTGGACCGCGTGATGATGGATAACAACCGTCCGCCTGCGGTACTGCGTAACATGCAAACCCTCTATAACACCGGACGCCTCGCGGGCACTGGCTACTTATCTATCCTGCCGGTCGATCAGGGCGTGGAGCACTCCGCAGGCGCATCTTTTGCCGCCAATCCGCTCTATTTCGATCCGAAGAATATCGTTGAGCTGGCCATCGAGGCGGGCTGTAACTGCGTGGCGTCCACCTATGGCGTGCTGGCGTCTGTCTCCCGACGCTACGCGCACCGTATTCCGTTCCTGGTGAAAATTAACCACAACGAAACCCTGAGCTACCCGAATACCTATGACCAGACGCTGTATGCCAGCGTGGAACAGGCGTTTAACCTCGGTGCGGTAGCGGTCGGCGCAACAATCTATTTTGGTTCACCGGAATCCCGTCGCCAGATTGAGGAGATCTCCGCTGCCTTTGAGCGCGCCCACGAACTGGGAATGGTGACCGTGCTGTGGGCGTATCTGCGCAACAGCGGCTTTAAAAAAGACGGCGTTGATTATCATGCTTCCGCCGATTTAACCGGCCAGGCAAACCATCTGGCGGCGACCATCGGCGCCGATATTGTGAAGCAGAAAATGGCGGAAAATAACGGCGGCTATAACGCGGTGAAATACGGCTATACCGACGAGCGGGTGTACACCAAACTGACCAGCGATAACCCTATCGATCTGGTGCGCTACCAGCTGGCGAACTGCTACATGGGCCGCGCCGGGCTGATTAACTCCGGCGGCGCGTCAGGCGGCGATACCGATCTGAGCGATGCGGTCCGCACGGCGGTGATCAACAAACGCGCGGGCGGAATGGGGCTGATCCTGGGCCGTAAGGCCTTTAAGAAATCCATGGCGGACGGCGTGAAGCTGATTAATGCCGTGCAGGATGTTTATCTCGACAGCAAGGTCACTATCGCCTGATAACCTGCCTCTCACCCCAGCCCTCTCCCACAGGGAGAGGGTGAAGGCGTACCGTCCCCTCTCCGCGGGAGAGGGGAGATCCACTTCACACTTCCCCTGTTTTTTGTGGAAAACGTCACATCCCTTCGTGCACATGCACAACATTTAACGCCTTCTTAACGTAATTTGTCTGAGGCACTGGCTGTTTTTTCTGCATACATTGATTACTGAAACAGCTTTTCAAAAGCTTACTTCACCTCTGCCTCAAGGACTTGTCATGAAAATTGAATCCGTAAACGTCACCGTCTTTCAGTATCCCACGCGTCGGGTTTCCGATACCGCCGGGCATTCACACCCGGGGCCGGAAAGTCTGGCGAAAATGGCGATGCTGACCATCACCGCAGACGATGGCACCAAAGGGTATTCGTTCGCGCCGCCGGAAGTGGTGCGCCCCTTTGTGGTGAACACCTTTTTCCGCAAGGTGATGATTGGTCAGGACGCCTTTAACCGGGAGCGTATCTGGCAGGATCTGGCGCACTGGCAGCGCGGCAGCGCGCACCAGCTCACCGAGCGCGCCCTCTCTTTTGTGGAGCAGGCGCTGTGGGATCTGATGGGCCGCAAACTCAACATGCCGGTATACAAGCTGCTCGGCGGTTTTCGTGACAAAGTGCCTGCCTATGGCAGCACCATGTGCGGCGACGATCTGGAAGGCGGCCTCTCCACGCCGCAGGAGTATGCCGACTTCGCCGAAAAGCTGGTGGCGCGCGGTTATAAGGCCATCAAACTGCACACCTGGATGCCGCCAGTCTCGTTTGCGCCGAACCCGAAAATGGACGTCAAAGCCTGCGCTGCCGTGCGCGAAGCAGTGGGGCCGGATATCGATCTGATGATCGACGGCTACCACTGGTACAGCCGCAGCGAAGCGCTTTACATCGGTAAAGAACTGGAAAAACTCAACTTCGCCTGGTTCGAAGAGCCGATGGAAGAAGAGAGCATGGCCTCTTACGCCTGGCTGGCAGAAAACCTCTCCATTCCCGTTGTCGGGCCGGAAAGTCTCGGCGGTAAACACCACAGCCGTGCCGACTGGGTGAAAGCGGGGGCCTGCGACATTCTGCGCGCCGGATCGAACGGCGTCGGCGGCATCTGGCCGACCATGAAAGTCGCCAGCCTCGCCGAATCCTTCGGCATGGAATGCGAAGTGCATGGCAATGGCGCGGCCAGTCTGGCGGTAGTAGGCGCGATCAAAAACTGCCGCTGGTACGAGCGCGGCCTGCTGCATCCGTTCCTTGATTACGACGTCCCCGCGGCGTATTTGCACAGCATTGTCGATCCGATGGATGAAGAGGGATTTGTTCATCTGCCACAAGGGCCAGGTCTGGGTGAAGACATTAATTTTGCGTATATCGAAGCCAATACCGTCAGCCATGACTGACCTATAAAAACTTCTTACCCTACAGGCGATATATACATGAAAAAAATCTCACTGGCGGGAGCGTGCCTGCTGGCGCTTTCGCTGATGATGGGGAGCGGGGCGGCGATGGCAAAAACGCCCCCCGATCAGCTCATCATCGGCATGAATATGAATAACCTGCTGAGCCTTGATCCGGCGGCGATGACCGGCAACGAGGTGGTGGGCATTGTGGTGAATCTTTATGATTCGCTGGTCGAGCTGGATCCTAATCAGCTGACCAACGTTAAACCGGCGCTGGCGGAGTCCTGGGACATCAGCCCCGACGGCAAAATGCTCACCTTCCATCTGCGCAAAAACGTCAAATTTCACTCCGGTAACCCGCTGACCGCCGACGACGTGGTGTGGTCGATGCGTCGCCTGCTGCACCTCAACCTGGCCCAGGCGTCGGTATGGAAATCCTACGGCTTCAGCAAGAAGAATATCGATGAGCAGGTGAGCGCGCCGGACGACTACACGGTGCAACTTCGTCTGCCAAAAGCTAACGATCCGCAACTGGTGATTTACTCCCTTGGCGCGCTTGGCAACCTCGGCGTGCTGGACCGCAAAACCGTGCAAAGTCACGAAGTGAATAACGACTGGGGCAACCGCTGGCTGACCACCAATGAAGCCGGTTCCGGGCCGTTTTCTCTGGAAACCTGGCAGGCCAAAGACGTACTGCGCATGAAGCGTAACCCGGATTACTGGCGCGAGGCGGCGAAGATGAACCGCGTGGTACTGCGCCACTTCCAGGAGTCGCAAACCCTGCGCCTGATGATCGCCAAAGGCGATCTGGATATCGCCAATAATATGGCGGTGTCGGACATCAACGCGCTGCGCAAAGATCCCGATGTGACCGTCGAAGCGGTGCAAAAGGGTACCGTTTATTACGTGGCGATGAGCATGAAAGAGCCGCACTTCGCCAATCCGAAAGTGCGCGAAGCGGTGCGTTATCTGGTGGATTATCAGGGCATTAATAAAGCGCTGATGCCGGGCTACGGCGTGCTGCACCAGCGGCCTATCAAAGCGGGAATGCCGTCCACGCTGCCGGACCCGGGCTATAAGCTCGACGTGCCGCGGGCGAAAAAGCTGCTGGCGGAAGCGGGCTATCCTGACGGCTTTAACACCACCCTGCGGGTGCTCGCCGACCAGCCGTTCCTGAATATCGCCATCGCCGTGCAATCCACGCTGATGCAGGCGGGCATTAACGCCAAAATCATCACCGGCACCGGCAACCAGATTTACGGCGCGATGCGCGAGCGTAAGTTCGACATCCTTGTCGGACGCGGCGGCAGCGGTGTTGAGCCGCATCCACACTCCAGCCTGCGCGCGCTGGTCTACAACCCGGACAACAGCGATGAAGCGCGGCTGACCAACTTCCAGGGCTGGCGCACCGGCTTTTATGACAAACCGCTGAACGAGATGATCGATAATGCCCTGCTGGAGCGCGATCCGCAAAAGCAAAAAGCGGAGTACCAGGCCATTCAGACCCGTTACGACCAGCTTATTCCTGCCCTGATGCCCATTTCCCAGATGGTGGATTCGGTGGTGGTGCGTAATGAAGTCAAAAACTTCCAGTCGCATCCGTCTGCCACCACCCATCTGCGGGAAGTCTGGAAAGCCCCGTTGAAAAGCGAAGGAGAGAAAGGATGAGTACGGCAATTTTAGCGCCCGGCTCCCGCGCCCGTCGCTTCTCAAAACGCCTGACCCAGGTGCTGATCACGCTGTTCGGCCTGCTGCTGCTGACCTTTTTCATTGGCCGCGTAATGCCCATCGACCCGGTGCTGGCGATTGTCGGTCCGGATGCCGACCAGAGCACCTATAACCAGGTCTATCAGCAACTGGGCTTTGATAAATCGCTGTTGTCGCAGTTCGGCATCTACTTCAGCAATCTGCTGCATGGCGACCTGGGTAATGCGCTGCTGACCGGTAAACCGGTGCTGGATGACATTATCCGCGTGTTCCCGGCCACCCTTGAGCTGGCAACGATGGCGATTATCGTCGGCGCGGGCCTCGGCATTCCGCTGGGCGTGCTGGCGGCGGCGCGACGTAACAGCGTCTCCGATTACGTGGTGCGTATTATCAGCCTCGCCGGGTATTCCACACCGATTTTCTGGGTCGGCATGATGGGCCTGCTGCTGTTCTACGCCTGGCTTGGCTGGGTGGGGGGCGCCGGGCGCATTGATCTGGGTCTGGACGGTATTGTGCCGCGCCGCACCGGGCTGATGACCCTGGACGCACTGCTGGCAGGCAACATGCAGGTGTTCTGGAATGCCCTTAATCACCTGGTGTTGCCTGCGTCGCTGCTCGGGTTTCACTCGCTGGCCTACATCAGCCGTATGACCCGCAGTTTTATGCTGGCGCAGCTCTCCCAGGAGTTCATCATCACCGCGCGGGTAAAAGGCTTAACCGAACGGCAGGTGATCTGGAACCACGCCTTCCGCAATATTCTCGTGCAACTGCTGACGGTGGTGGCGCTGGCCTACGGCTCGCTGCTGGAAGGGGCCGTACTGATTGAAACCGTCTTCTCCTGGCCGGGCTTCGGCTCTTACCTCACCAGCAGTCTGTTGCTGGGGGACATGAATGCGGTAATGGGCTGCGTGTTAGTGGTCGGCGTGATCTTCGTCATGCTGAACCTGCTCTCCGACATGCTGTATCAACTCTTTGATCCGAGGACGAAATCATGACCGTTTATCTGGATCCGCCTGTCAGCGGCAAGACCCGTGAGCAGGGCGCGCGCGTCAAACGTCTGCTCAGCCGCACCGGGGGGTTTATTGGCAAAATGGCGCGTAACCCGCTGACCGCCATCGGCGGCGGCATCATTTTCCTGCTGCTGGTAGTGGCGACCTTTGCGCCGTGGATCGCGCCGTATCATCCGCTGGTGCAGGATCTGAATAACGCCCTGCAACCGCCGGGGGCGCAGCACTGGTTCGGCACCGACGAGTTTGGCCGCGATATTTTCAGCCGCCTGGTGTACGGCTCGCGTATCACGCTGTACATCGTGCTGCTGGTCTCCGTCACCGTTGGCCCCCTCGGGCTGCTGCTCGGCGTCTGCGCCGGCTATTTCGGCGGCAAGGTGGATATGGTGCTGATGCGCGTGACCGATATTTTCATCTCTTTCCCGAGCCTGGTGCTGGCGCTGGCGTTTGTCGCCGCCCTCGGCCCGGGACTTGAGCATGTGGTGATCGCCATTACGCTCACCGCCTGGCCGCCGATTGCCCGTCTGGCACGTGCTGAAACCCTGTCACTGCGGCAGGCCGATTTTATCTCGGCGGTACGTTTGCAGGGCGCCTCGCCGGTGCGCGTTCTCTGGCGTCATGTGGTGCCGCTGTGCCTGCCGTCGGTGATCATCCGTATCACCATGAATATGGCGGGCATCATTCTGACCGCCGCCGGTCTGGGATTCCTTGGGCTTGGCGCACAACCGCCGGAGCCGGAGTGGGGCGCGATGATCTCCAGTGGTCGCACTTACATGATGGAGTGCTGGTGGGTGGTGACTATTCCGGGGCTGGCGATTTTGATCAACAGCCTGGCGTTCAACTTCTTAGGAGATGGCCTACGTGACATCCTCGATCCTCGCAGCGAATAATTCGCCCCTGCTCGACGTGCGCGATCTGCACGTCGATTTTGTCAACGGGCGCACGGTGACCAACGCGGTACGCGGCGTCTCCTTCCAGTTGGGCCGGGAAAAGCTGGCGATTGTCGGCGAGTCCGGGTCAGGCAAATCCACCGTCGGGCGCGCACTGATGCGGCTGCATCCGGCCAAAGCGCGCATCACCGCCGAACGTATGCATTTTGGCGATATCGATCTGCGCAACGTCAGCGAAGCGCAGATGCGCACCGTGCGTGGAAAACGTATTTCGATGATCATGCAGGATCCGAAATACTCCCTGAACCCGGTGGTGTGCGTCGGGGATCAGATCGCTGAAGCCTGGCTGACGCACCATCCGGGGCGCAAAGCCGAGGCGAAAGTAAAAGTGATGGAGATGCTTGAAGTGGTGCGCATCCGCCAGCCGGAGCGGGTTTACCATCTCTATCCCCACGAAATCTCCGGCGGTCAGGGGCAGCGCATTATGATCGCCATGATGCTGATCACCGATCCGGAACTGGTGATCGCCGACGAGCCGACCTCGGCGCTGGACGTGTCGGTGCGCCTGCAGGTGCTCGGGCTGCTCGACGACCTGGTGGCCTCGCGCGGTCTGGGACTGATTTTTATCAGCCATGATATTAACCTGGTGCGCAGCTTCTGCGATCGCGTGCTGGTGATGTACGCCGGACGGGTGGTGGAGTCTATCGCCGCGAAAGATCTCGATCAGGCGCAGCACCCTTATACGCAGGGCTTAATCAACGCGCTGCCGGAAATTCATCATCGCCGACCGGTACTGCCGGTGTTGCAGCGCCAGGCCAGCTGGCTTCACGAATAAAGGACCCATTATGATCGATGTCAGAAACTTAAGTCTGGAGTTCGGCGAAGGCGACAAGCGCAATCAGGTGCTGTTTGACGTTAATTTCAACGTGCAGCCAGGGGAAATCTACGGCCTGGTCGGGGAGTCCGGTTCCGGTAAAACCACGGTGCTGAAATGCCTGGCAGGGCTGTTTACCCACTGGCAGGGGGAGCTTGCGATTAACGACCAGCCGCTTGATCACCGTATTAATCAGCAGCGTTGTCGACTGGTGCAGATGGTGTTTCAGGACCCCTACGGTTCGCTGCATCCGCGACACACGATCGGCGATATTCTGGAAGAGCCGCTGCAAATCCACGGCATCCCCGATCGCGACAGGCGTATAAATACGCTGCTGGATAAGGTCGGGCTAAACCGCGCGTTTCGTGATCGTTATCCGCATCAGCTTTCCGGCGGCCAGCGCCAGCGCGTGGCGATTGCCCGGGCGCTGATCCTTGAGCCGCAGGTGCTGTTGCTGGATGAACCCACCTCGGCGCTGGATGTGTCGGTACAGGCGGAAATTCTCAATCTGCTGGCGGACCTGCATCAGGAGTCGAAGCTGACTTATCTGATGGTGACGCACGATCTGGGGGTGATTGCCCATCTGTGCCAGAAAGTGGCGGTGATGCAGTACGGCAAGATCCTCGAAACCCTGACGGTGGACGATCTGGTGAGCGGCGGGGCGAAAACCGACTATACACGGATGCTGGTCAATGCCAGCCAGCAGTACAGCCGGGAGATGGCGCGGGAAGTGGCGGCGTATTAATCGTTTGTTTGCCCGGCGGCGCTACGCTTGCCGGGCCTACAAGCCCATCGTGTTTGCTGCTTAACGCAATAACGGGCAATCCGGTGGCAAACGGCATTTCAATGCGCCGGGCAACACTTCGATGCGGAAATGCTGTCCACTGAGCGGCTCGCCGTCGAGGTTAAAGGTGATCTCGTGCGGAGCGGTCACTTCAAACCATGCCGATTTACCGTCGATGATATTCGGGCTGTCTTCTGGCTGAGTCAGCGTTGTCACCAGCGCCGGCAGCAGCTCCTCGCCGGTGAAAATGCGCAGATGCAGCTGACCATCGTTGATCAGCGCGTCGGGACAAAGCTGTTGCCCGCCGCCTGCCTGACGCCCGTTGCCAATCCCGATCACCAGCGCATCACCCTGCCACTGAAAATTATCGCCTTTGATTTCGCAGCGGTCCGGCTTCAGCGTGTCCATGCGCATCAGACCGTGGATCAAATAGGAGACGCCGCCAAGCGCGGCTTTCAGTTTTTCCGGCGTTTCGGTGGTGATGCGCGTGCCAAAGCCGCCGGTCGCCATATTGATAAAACAGGTGTCATCGTTGACCTGTGCCAGATCCACCGGCACTGCTTTACCGACAATCGCCAGTTGCAATGCTTTATCCAGTGATTCAGGAATGGCGGTGCTGGTGGCGAAATCGTTTGCTGTCCCGAGCGGCAGAATACCCAGCGCCGGGGCGTTTTCGCCGCCGTTTTTATACAGCGCCGTCGCCACTTCGTTGATGGTGCCATCGCCGCCGCCGGCGATCACCGTCTCCACGCCAAGCTGCACCGCCTCCTGCACATAGCGCTCCGCATCGCCTTTCTCCCAGGTGACACGCACCTGAATATCAATGCCTTCATCGCGCAGTAAGGTGATGGCTTCGCGCAGCGTCTCGTCACCGGCGTTTTTGCCATTCAAAATCATCAAACTGGATGTATCGGTGCTCATCCTGCTACCTCGAAAAGAACGAATGAAAGAAGTGTATCTCAGGGAGAAGCAGAGCGCGTAAGAAGAAACTGAAAGGCGGGAAAAAATAAGCCTGCGTAAGGGAGATTACGCAGGCTAAGGAGGTGGTTCCTGGTACAGCTAGCATTTATGGATTATGTTTTTCAGCAGGCGCGATAGTACTCATAAAGAACGAAGCGGTATGTGATCCGATTCTAATATCCTTCTCTGCCGTCAGCGCCGCTGTTAATTATTGTGCGGTGCACGCGTATTTTCGCCGTTGAAATTACGCATCAAGAGCGCATAGTCCAGCACCACATCTTCCGGCACCGGCAGCCAGACGGTGTAGCCGTCGCCAGGGGCGACCGGCATGGCTTCGCCTTTGGCGTTTTCCATGTGCTCCAGCGTGAAATTAACGTTCCCTTTCGGCGTCATTAATTCCAGGCTGTCGCCAACGCTAAATTTATTTTTCACCTGTACGGCGGCAAGGTGGCCGTTGCGCTCGCCGGTAAATTCGCCGACGAACTGCTGACGTTCGGAGACGGAAAAACCGTATTCGTAATTCTGGTAATCATCATGGGTATGACGGCGCAGGAAACCTTCGGTATAGCCGCGATGCGCCAGACCTTCCAGCGTGTCCATCAGACTCTCATCGAACGGCAGCCCGGCGGCGGCGTCATCAATGGCTTTGCGGTACACCTGGGCGGTGCGCGCGCAGTAGTAATAGGATTTGGTACGGCCTTCGATTTTCAGCGAGTGCACGCCCATTTCTGTCAGGCGCGGTACGTGGGCGATAGCACGCAGATCTTTCGAGTTCATGATGTAGGTGCCGTGCTCATCCTCAAAGGCAGTCATGTATTCGCCCGGACGTTTGGCTTCTTCGATCATAAACACGCTGTCGGTCGGCGCACCGATGCCCAGCGTCGGCTCGACGTTTTTCACCGGGATAGGCTCATGCACATGCACGATATTCCCCACGTCGTCTTCTTTGCCTTCCTGGACGTTATATTCCCAGCGGCAGGCGTTGGTGCAGGTGCCCTGATTCGGATCGCGTTTGTTAATATAGCCCGACAGCAGGCAGCGCCCGGAATAAGCCATGCACAGCGCGCCGTGCACGAAGATTTCGATTTCCATGTCCGGCACCTGCGCGCGGATCTCGGCGATTTCATCCAGCGACAGTTCGCGTGACAAAATCACCCGCGTCAGGCCCATGCTTTTCCAGAACTTCACCGTCGCCCAGTTCACGGCGTTCGCCTGTACCGACAGGTGAATATCCATCTCCGGGAAGTGTTCCCGCACCAGCATGATTAACCCCGGATCGGACATGATCAGCGCGTCCGGCCCCATTTCCACCACCGGCTTCAGATCGCGAATAAAGGTTTTCAGCTTCGCGTTGTGCGGCGCAATATTCACCACCACGTAGAATTTTTTACCAAGTGCATGGGCTTCATTGATGCCCAGCTGTAAATTCTCGTGGTTGAATTCGTTATTACGCACGCGCAGGGAGTAGCGCGGCTGGCCCGCATATACCGCATCGGCACCATAGGCAAAGGCGTAACGCATATTTTTCAGCGTTCCCGCCGGGGAAAGGAGTTCCGGTTTAAACATGATTTTCTCGTTCTGATGACAGGTCAGATCCGCTCACGAGGTGAGACGGTCGGGGAGATCCCTTAATTTTAGGGCGGGAATTGTAGCGCTGTGGGGCGGGGGAGTAAACCGGTGTGTTATGTCGCCCCTCACCCCGGCCCTCTCCCAGGGGAGAGGGAGAGACGCGAGTGCGTGCTCGATCTGTTCCCTCTCCCTGTGGGAGAGGGTTAGGGTGAGGGGAAAATTATGCCACGCGGCACATATCCGCTTCCCAGCGATAGCCGACACCGTATACCGCGCGGATAAACGACTGTTCTTCGTCCAGCGCCTCCAGCTTGCGGCGCAGATTCTTGATATGGCTGTCGATGGTGCGATCCGTCACCACGCGGTAATCGTCATACAGGTGGTTCAGCAATTGCTCGCGGGAGAACACTTTCCCCGGCTCGCCGGAGAGGGTTTTCAGCAGGCGGAACTCGGCTGGCGTCAGATCCAGCATTTTGCCGTGCCAGCTGGCCTGAAAACGGCCTTCGTCGATGACCAGCGGGCTTTGCGCATCCAGCGTCTGTAATTCACGCTGCGGCTTGCAGCGGCGCAGAATGGTTTTCACCCGCGCCACCACTTCCCGCGGGCTGTAAGGTTTGCAGATATAGTCATCCGCGCCGATCTCCAGCCCCAGCAGGCGGTCGATCTCTTCAATGCGTGCGGTCACCATCACAATCGGCAGCTCGGAAAAACGGCGGATCTCGCGGCACAGGGTCAGTCCGTCGGTGCCTGGCAGCATCAGATCCAGCAGCATGAGATCCGGCGGTGTCTGGCGCACGTAAGCCAGTACCTGGTCGCCGTGACTTATCAGTGTCGGCGCGTAGCCCGCTGCCCGCAGGTAATCAATCAGTAACTGGCCGAGCTTCGGCTCGTCTTCGACAATCAGAATGCGCGGGGTATTTTCGTCTATCGGTAACTCAGTCATACATCTCTCGTTTTGTCGCGTTCCAGCGGTAGTTCAACTGTAATGCTTACCCCACCAAAAGGCGAATGGGCAGCATGGAGGGTGCCGCCGTGGGCTTCGACGATGTTTACACAGATCGCCAGTCCCAGTCCCGAGCCGCCGCTGGTGCGATTGCGGGAGCCTTCGGTGCGGTAAAAACGTTCAAACAGGCGGGCGAGCTGTTCATCGGTGACGCCCGGCCCGCTGTCGGCAAAGGTCAGCAGTACGGCATTGCCCTGAGTGCGGGCGCTGATCAGCAGCTGCCCGCCCGCGTCGGTATATCGCAGGCTGTTTTCCAGCAGGTTATTAAATAACTGCATCAGCCGGTCGCGGTCGCCAAATACGGTGGCGGATTCGGTTAACGAGGCGTTGAGGGATAACTGACGGCTGGCGAAGCGTTCACGGAACACACCCGCGGCCATCTCCAGCAGGGTGATGACGTCGACCGGCGCTTTCTGGTACGCCAGCGCCCCTTCATCGGACATCGACAGCTGATGCAGATCGTTGACCAGTTTGGTGAGGGTGCCCACTTCTGCCTGCAAAGAGGCCACCGATTCCGGCGTGAACTGGCGAACGCCGTCCTGGATCGCCTCCAGTTCACCGCGCAGTACCGCCAGCGGCGTGCGCAGTTCGTGGGAAATATCCGCCATAAAATCCCGCCGCATCTGCTGGTTTTTCTCCAGCGTGCTGGCGAGCTGATTGAAGTCGTGCGCCAGTTTGCCCAGTTCGTCCGGGCTGGTGGGGGTGACGCGGGTGGAGAAATCCCCGGCGGCCAGCTTGTGCGTGCCTTCCACCAGTCGTTTGACCGGCGCCAGCAGGCCGCGCGCCAGCAAAAAGGTTGCCAGTGCCGCCAGCAGAGTGGCGAGGCCGACGATCAGCCAGCTGGTGCGCCGCTGCTGACGATCAAAGTTAATGTCGGTATTGCGTGTCAGGCGTTCGACGGGCGAGGCCACCACCCAGCCGACGTTCGCGCCGTTGACCCGGATCGCCCGGCGCGTGCCTTCCCGTGGCACCGGCGAGCGTGGGCCGACCAGCACATGTCTGTCCTGATCGATCACCCAGAACTGGGTGCGCCAGCCGTGGGGCGGCATACCGGGACCCGGGCGGTCATCGTCATTCTCGTGCTCAAAGGAGCGCAGGATCTGGAACACAAAGCGGTCGTTATTGCGCAAAAAACGCCAGTCGCCGTGCAACTGATACTGCTCGCCCAGCGCATCGCTCAGCATCTGTAGCCGCTGCTCATTGCCATTCTTGATGTAGTCAATAAAGCCGCGCTCAAAG
Organism: Enterobacter kobei; assembly: GCF_018323985.1. GTDB lineage: Bacteria > Pseudomonadota > Gammaproteobacteria > Enterobacterales > Enterobacteriaceae > Enterobacter_D > Enterobacter_D kobei_A. The sequence continues at coordinate 1,620,083 of NZ_AP024590.1, forward strand.
CTGATCCGTACCGCCCAGTGCATGCTGATCAGCAGCACAATGCAGGTGGCAAAAATGGCGAGGAACAGTTTGCCGGTAATACCCGGCCGCCACAGTTTCATCGTTATCTCCTTTTGCGGCGGGCAAGCACCACGTTTTTACTGGCGTCATTGGGAACGCGGGCAAACACCAGCGCGGGCAGGGCGATGATCGCCGCCATGCACAGCCAGGTATAGATAAAGACCTGGTGCGCCATGCCGCTGTCCGCTGCCAGATGGTGCTGACCAAACAGGCCGAGCAGTAGCCCGGCGACGGATACCCCGACGCTCATCGACAGCTGCATCACCATCGACAGCAGACTATTGCCGCTGCTCGCCAGGTCATCGGGCAGATCTTTCAGCGTCAGTGTATTCATCGACGAAAAGCGCATCGAGTTGATCATGCCCTGCATAAACAGCACCACCGGCAGCAGGTAATACCAGCCGAGCAGCGCAGTCGTCATAAACAGCAGGCTGACCAGCGCCAGCCCCAGCGTACTGCCGACCAGCACCCGGCGATAGCCGAAATGGTTCACGACCTGCACCACAATCCGCTTCATGCCCATGCTGCCGAGCACCATCGGGATCATCATCAGCCCCGCGTGAAACGGCGAAAACCCGAGGCCAATCTGCAAAAAGACCGGCGTCATAAAGGGCAGCATGCCGCTGCCGATACGTCCGGCGAAGCTGCCGAGCAGGCCGAGGGAAAAACTGCGGGTGTGAAACAGCGTCAGCCGGAACAGCGCGCGCTCGTTGTCTCTGGCGTGACGCAGATAGAGCAGCAGCGCCACCACGCCCGCCGCCACCAGCACCACCGGCAGCAGCGCAGACTGTCCGTCTGCTTTTTGCCCGTCCAGCGCCAGCGTCAGCGCCGCCATGCCCAGCGCCAGCAGCACAAATCCCCACATATCGAAGCGGCGGGTTTGCAGGGTGTAATTCGGCATCAGCCACAGCGTGGCGATGGCGCCGATAATGCCCACCGGCAGGTTAATCAAAAAGATCCAGTGCCAGGAGGCGTACTCCACCAGCACGCCGCCGAGAGCCGGGCCTAACAGCGGACCGACCTGACCGGGCAGGGTGACGAAGGTCATCGCCGCCATATACTGCGCGCGCGGCACGATCTTCATCACCGTCAGTCGTCCGACCGGCACCATCATTGCCCCGCCGACGCCCTGTAACACGCGGGCCATGACCAGTTCGTCCAGCGTAGCGGCGCGGGCGCAAAACAGCGAGCCAAGCGTGAACAGCACGATGGCGCTGAAAAATACATTTCGCACGCCGACCTTATCCGCCAGCCAGCCGCTGGCAGGCAGCATCACCGCCACCGTCAGCACATAGGCGACGATCACCATATGCATGTGCAGCGGACTCTCCCCGAGACTTTGCGCCATCGAGGGAAGGGCGGTATTCACAATAGTGGTATCCAGCGCCTGCATGAAAAAACCCACGGCGACGATCCACAATTGCCAGCGTACATTTCTGGACAGGTCGGTCATTTACTCACTTATCAGCTGTTGGTTTTTACGCGTAAAGCGCAGCCGCAGACGATCGAAGAACAGATACACCACCGGCGTGGTGTACAGCGTCAGCAACTGACTCATCACCAGTCCGCCCACGATGGTGATACCGAGCGGCTGGCGCAGTTCTGAACCATCCCCGGCGGAGATCACCAGCGGCAGCGCGCCGAACAGTGCCGCCAGGGTGGTCATCATGATCGGGCGAAAACGCAGCAGGCAGGCCTGGAAAATCGCCTCGTCCGGCGTCATGTTGCCGTTGCGCTGGGCCTCCAGGGCGAAATCCACCATCATAATGGCGTTTTTCTTCACGATACCAATCAGCAGCATAATACCAATCAGCGCGATCAGGCTGAAGGGCGCGCCGAACAGCTCCAGCGCCAGCAGCGCCCCGACGCCAGCGGACGGCAGCGTCGACAAAATCGTCAGCGGGTGAATGTAGCTCTCATATAACACGCCCAGCACGATATACACCGTGGCAATGGCGGCAAGGATCAGGATCACCTGCGAACTCATGGTGTCCTGGAAAACCTGTGCCGTTCCGGCAAAGCTGCCGCGCACCGAGGAGGGTACGCCAAGCTGCGTCATGGTACGGTTAATGGCGTCGCTCGCTTCTGACAACGACACGCCCGCCGGCAGGTTAAAGGCGATGGTTGACGCCGCCGACAGCCCCTGGTGGTTCACCGACAGCGGCGCATTGGCAGGCTGCCATTTCGCGAAATACGACAGCGGAATGGCCTTGCCGTCGTTATTAATGACGAACATTTTATCCAGGGCGCTGATGTCCTGGGTGTAGCGCGGATCGACTTCCATCACCACTTTGTACTGGTTCAGCGGCTCATAGATGGTGGAAATTTGCCGCTGCCCGAAAGCGTTATTGAGCAGACTATTAGCCGCCTGCACGCTGATGCCAAGCCGCGACATGGTTTCGCGATCGTAGATCAGGCTCATTTCCGCGCCGTTATCCTGCTGGTCTGAATTCACGTCCGCCAGTTGCGGTAATGCCGCCAGTGCTTTGCGAATTTTAGGTTCCCACTCGCGCAGGGCGCTCAAATCATCTGACAAGAGCGCGTACTGATAGCTGGCGTTGGACTGGCGTCCGCCGACGCGAATATCCTGCACCGCCATCAGGAACAGATTCGCTCCCGGCTCTTTCGCCAGCTTCACGCGCAGACGGTCGATGATCTGCTGGGCGCTTTCATGGCGTTGATCCCGCGGTTTAAGGGTAATAAACATCATGCCGCTGTTAACCCGCGAACCGCCGGTAAAACCGGTCACGTTATCTACCGCCGGATCGTCTCGGATGATCTTCATGAAATCCTCCAGCTTGCCGCGCATCGCCTGAAACGAAATACTCTGATCCGCCTGAATACCGCCCATCAGCGTGCCGGTATCCTGCTCCGGGAAGAAGGTTTTCGGGATCGAGATATACAGCCAGACGTTAAGCACGATAGTGCCGAGCAGCACCACGCCCACCAGCCGGGTATGCCTGAGCACCCATTTCAGCGAGCGGCCATAACCCTGCTGCATCGCTACCAGCAGGCGACCAAAACCATGTTCGCGCGGGCGGCTGCGAGGTTTCGCGCTTTTCAGCAACCAGCCGCACATCATCGGCGTCAGGGTCAGCGACACCACCAGCGAAATACCAATCGCCACCGACAAGGTGACGGCGAATTCACGCAGCAGGCGGCCCGGCAGCCCGTCCATCAGCAGCAGCGGCAGGAACACCGCCACCAGCGACAGGCTCATCGACAGCACGGTAAAGCCCACCTCCCGCGTACCCTGAAGCGCTGCCTGCAACGGCTTCATGCCCGCTTCCAGATGGCGGGAGATATTTTCCAGCACCACGATCGCGTCATCCACCACAAAACCGGTGGCGATAGTCAGCGCCATCAGCGACAGGTTATTGAGGCTGAATCCGCACAGGTACATGGCGGCAAAGGTGCCGATCAGCGACACCGGCACCGCCACCGCCGGGATCAGCGTCGCGCGACCCGAGCGCAGAAACAGGAACACCACGAGGATCACCAGTGCCACCGAGATAATCAGCGTCTGCTCCACTTCTTCCAGCGACGCGCGAATGGTGGGAGAGCGATCCTGGGCGATCTGTAAATCAATGGCGGCGGGAATGCTTTTTTGCATCTCCGGCAACTGCGCGCGAATGCTGTCGACGGTCTGGATAATATTGGCTTCCGGCAGCTTACGGATCATCAGCAGAATGGCCGGTTTGGCGTTGGTCATCCCGGCGTTACGCACGTTCTCCACCGAGTCGGTGACGCTGGCGACGTCGCCAAGCCGCACCGCCGCGCCATTGTTGTAATGGACGATCAGCGGCTGGTATTCCGCCGCGGTTTTCAGCTCGTCGTTGGTCTGTAACTGCCAGCGGTGGGTGTCGTCTTCCACGGCCCCCTGCGGTCGTCGCACGTTGGCATTGCTGATGGCGGTGCGCACATCGTCGAGCGATACGCCCTGATTAAACAGCGCCTGCGGATTGAGACCGACGCGCACCGCAGGCAGCGAACTGCCACCCACGTCGACATCCCCCACGCCCTCGATCTGCGCGATATTCTGCGCCAGCTGGGTGGAGGCGAAGTCATACAGCTGCCCCTGGGACCAGGTGTCTGAGGTCAGCGTCAGGATCATGATGGGCGCATCGGACGGGTTAGCTTTGCGATAAGTCGGACGGCTGGGCATACCGCTCGGCAGCAGGCTCTGCGCGGCGTTGATCGCTGCCTGCACATCCCGCGCCGCGCCGTTGATGTCGCGGTCGAATTTAAATTCCAGAATAATGCGTGTGCTGCCCAGCGAACTGGAGGAGGTCATTTCGTTGACCCCGGCAATGCGGCCCAGCGCGCGCTCCAGCGGCGTCGCCACCGACGAGGCCATGGTTTCCGGCGACGCGCCTGGCAGCGAGGCGCTGACCATGATCACCGGATAATCCACCTGCGGCAGCGGCGCGACCGGCAGCATGCGAAAGCCGAGAATGCCGCACAGGGTAATGGCCAGCGAAATCAGGATGGTCGCTACCGGACGATAAATGAAGAGGGCGAAAAACTTCACTTACGCCTCCTCATTACGCGCCGGGAAACGACGGCGCAGCGACAGCGCCAGGCGGTCAAACAGCAGATAGATCACCGGCGTGGTAAACAGCGTCAGCACCTGACTCACCAGCAGACCGCCCACCATGCCGATGCCCAGCGGACGCCGCAGTTCCGCGCCGACGCCGGTACTGAGCATCAGCGGCAGCGCGCCGAGCAGGGCGGCGAGGGTGGTCATCAGGATCGGCCTGAAACGCAGCAGACAGGCCTGATAAATCGCCTCCCGCGGCGACATGCCCTGTTCGCGCTCGGCGGCCAGCGCAAAGTCGATCATCATGATGGCGTTTTTCTTGACGATACCGATCAGCAAAATAATGCCGATAATGGCGATCACGTCCAGTTCCGCCCCTGCCAGCATCAGCGCCATCAGCGCACCCACGCCCGCCGTGGGTAACGTGGAGAGAATGGTGATCGGGTGGATAAAGCTTTCGTACAGCACGCCGAGCACGATGTACATCGCCACCACCGCCGCGACAATCAGCCACACCGTGCTGCCGAGGGCATCCTGGAAGGCCAGCGTGCTGCCCTGGAACTCGGTGGTGATGTCCGTCGGGAAGCTGATGGTTTTTTCCGTGTCGAGGATCGCCTGCACCGCCTCGCCCAGCGCGTAACCGTCCTGCACGTTAAAGGAGATAGTGGTGGACGGGAACTGATCGAGGTGGTTGATCGACAGCGGCGTAAAGCGCTGCTCCACTTTCGCAATGGCGCTGAGCGGCACCACGCCGCCGTCACTGCCGGTCAGGCGCACGGTGTCCAGCGCCGCCAGTCCTGGCGTGCTGGTGGTGTCATGCTCCAGCACCACGCGGTACTGATTCGCCTGGGTGTAAATGGTGGAGATCAACCGCTGGCCGAAGGCGTTATACAGTGCGTTATCGACATCGGCCATGCTGATACCGAGCCGGCTGGCGCTGTCGCGATCGACATTGATATAAGCTGCCAGACCTTTGTCCTGCCAGTCGCTGCTGACGTCCGCCAGCTCCGGGCGCGCCTGCAATTTGTTCATCAATTGCGGTACCCAGGTGCTGAGCGATTCCAGCGACGAGGCCCGCAGAGTGAACTGATATTGCGTGCGGCTGACGGTGGTGTCGATGGTCAGATCCTGGGTCGGTTGCAGATAGAGCGCCACGCCCGGCACTTTTGCCACCGCGTTTTGCAGCCGTTCGATCACCACCGGTACGCGGTTATCGCGATCGTCCAGCGGCTTAAGATTGATTTGCAGACGCGCGCTGTTCAGCGCCGGGTTCGAGCCGTCGACGCCGACAAAGGCCGTCAGGCTTTCCACCGCCGGATCCTTGAGCACGATATCGCTCACCTGGCGCTGGCGTTCGGCCATGCTGGCAAAAGACGCCGACTGCGGGGCCTGTAAGGTGCCCTGAATAATGCCGTTATCCTGCACCGGGAAGAAGCCTTTCGGGATCATCACCCACAACAATACCGACAGCAGCAGGGTGGCGAAAGCGACACCCAGCGTCAGCCACGGATGGTTGAGCACTTTTGTCAGTCCACGCCCGTAAGCGGCGATCACCCGTTCAAAAAAGCGCTCGGAGGCGCGGGAGAAGCGGTTCTGTTTGCGCAGCGATTCAGCGCTCAACATGCGGGCGCACATCATCGGCGTCAGCGTCAGCGACACCACGGCGGAAATCAAAATCGCCACCGCCAGGGTGACGGCAAATTCGCGGAACAACCGCCCGACGATGTCCCCCATAAACAGCAGCGGGATCAGCACCGCAATCAGCGACAGGGTTAAGGAGATAATGGTGAAGCCGATTTCCCCCGCGCCCTTCAGCGCCGCCGCCAGCGGTTTTTCGCCTTTTTCGATATAGCGGGAGATGTTTTCGATCACCACAATCGCATCGTCCACCACAAAACCGGTGGCGATGGTCAGCGCCATCAGCGTCAGGTTATTGATCGAGAAATCCAGAAATACCATCACCGCAAAGGTGCCGATGAGCGACAGCGGCACCGCGACGCCGGGAATAATGGTCGCCGGAACGTTGCGCAAAAACAGATAGATGATCATCACCACCAGCGCAATCGCCAGCATCAACTCAAACTGGGTGTCGGACACCGAGGCGCGAATATTGGTGGTGCGATCGGAAAGGACTTTCACCTCTACCGATTTCGGCAGGCTGGCGGTTAACTGCGGCAGCATGGCGCGGATGCTGTCGGCGGTATCGAGAATATTCGCCCCCGGCTGACGCTGCACGTTCATCACAATCGCCTGCTCTTTATTGGCCCAGGCACCCAGCCAGCGGTTTTCCGCCCCCTGTTCGATGGTGGCGACATCGCCTAAACGGATCGGTGCGCCGTTCTGGTACGCGACGATCAGCTTGCGGTACTCTTCCGCGGACTGCATCTGGTCGTTGGCGGACAGCGTCACTGCCCGCGTCGGGCCATCAAGGCTGCCTTTGGCGGAGTTAACGTTGGCGCTGGTGATGGCGGTACGAATGGTTTCACTGGTCAGCCCAAGGGCGGCAATCGCCTGGGCGTTAAGCTTCACCCGTACCGCAGGACGCTGACCGCCGGAGAGGGTCACCAGACCGACGCCGGAGACCTGAGAAATTTTCTGCGCGACACGGGTTTCCACCATGTCTTCCACCTGCGTCATCGGCATGGCGCTGGAGGTCACCGCCAGCGTCATGATCGGCGGATCCGCAGGGTTCACTTTGTTGTAAACCGGTGGGTTAGGCAGGTCCGACGGCAGCAGGTTAGTGGCGGCGTTGATCGCGGCCTGCACCTCCTGCTCGGCGACGTCCAGCGGCAGCGAAAGCTGGAACTGTAAGGTCACCACCGACGCGCCGCCGGAGCTTTGCGACGACATCTGTTTTAAGCCGGACATCTGCCCGAACTGGCGTTCAAGGGGCGCGGTAACCGCAGAGGTCATCACATCCGGGCTGGCGCCAGGGTAGAGCGTCACCACCTGAATGGTCGGGTAATCCACTTCCGGCAGGGCGGAGACCGGCAAAAACCGGTAGCCGATGATCCCGGCGAGTAAAATCGCCACCATCAGCAGCGTGGTGGCGACCGGACGTAAAATAAACAGGCGGGACGGGCCGCCGGTACGGCTGGGCGGTAACACCTGCATCAGGATTTCGCTCCTTTAGCGGTGTCCTTCACCGGCGTGGCGCTGGCATCGTGCGCTTCCACCACTTCCACTTTCGCCCCCTCGGTCAGATGGTCGATACCGTCGGTGACCACGCGATCGCCCGCGGAAAGCCCGGCGGCGATGACTACTTTCTGGCTGTCCTGAATGCCTGGCGTGACGGTGTGTTTGCTGACGGTATTCTTATCGTTAAGCACCCAGACGAAATTGCCCTCGTTGCCCATTTGCAGCGCCGCCGCCGGGATCACCACCGCGTCTTGCTCGGTATCCACCAGCATGCGCGCGTTGACGAACTGGTTGGGGAACAGGGCATCGTCCTGATTCTCAAAGCGGGCTTTTAATTTGATGGTGCCGGTGGTGGCATCGATCTGGTTATCGAGGCTCAGCAGGGTGCCGGTGCTCAGCTTCTGTGTGTTAGTGCGGTCCCAGGCTTCGACGCTCAATGTTTGCCCGGCATTACGCGCTTTCACGAGAGTGGCGATGTCGTTTTCCGGCAGCGTGAAGATCAGATCGATAGGGTGTGTCTGGGTGATCACCACAATACCGGTGGTATCGCCGCTTGAGATCTGGTTTCCGGCATCCACCTGTTTTAAGCCAACGCGACCATCAATCGGCGCTGTGATGCGGCTCCAGTCGAGCTGTAACTGCGCGCTGGCCACGGCGGCTTCATCCGCTTTCAGCGTACCTTCGCTTTCACTGACCAGCGCCTGCTGGGCGTCCAGCTCCTGACGGGAAACAAGATTGGTTTTCACCAGTTGCTCATAACGGGCCAGATCGCGGCGGGCGTTCGCCAGCGTCGCTTTGTCGCGCGCCAACTGTCCCTGCGCCTGGGCAAGGGCGACCTTAAACTGGCTGGGATCGATTTCGGCGAGCAGATCGCCTTTTTTCACCTGCTGGCCTTCCTGGAAATGCACCGCCAGCAGCTGACCATCAACGCGGCTGCGCACGGTGACGGTATTAGCGGCAGTGATGGTTCCAAGACCACTCAGATAGCGGGGTACAGCTTCGCGCGTGGCGGTGGCCGCCTGTACCGGCGCGAGGGAAGGGCCGCCACGCATGCCCGCGCCGTGACGTCCGGCTCCGGCCTGGCGCTGCTGCCCGGCGGGCGCGGCGGAGGTGGAGTGCCAGTACCAGGCAGCGGCAAGTCCGGCGATCACCAGCCCTGCAAGGATCATCCAGCGGGTGTTGTTACGGCCTTTCATCGTTATTCGTATCTCTTCCTGAAACATTAAGCAGAATGATACTAGTTTAGTGATGCTATGCCGCAGAAAAATGGAGGAAATATGAAACACTGTGTGGAATTGTCCGAATGGCGCAGAGGACAGCGTGACGGCTGGTCTTGTTATAAAAATGTAATAAAAAGTTTATAGACTGCTCAGCATTGTTATTTTCCCGTCCTCTGGAAACAGGAAGTCGATATGAGCAGGCCACTAAAATCCGTATTCAAACAAGAACACAGCGAAGAGATCAGCAACCGCAGCGCCAACCCGGTATTTTCGGACGTGAAGGACGTTTTTCTCTCCCGGCGTCGTTTTTTACAGATGGGCGCGGTGGCAGGCGCTGCCGTGTCGTTCCCGGCGTTAATGCGCGCTGAAAGCGCCTTTGCGGCGATGACCCAGCCGACGGCGCTGGCAAAAGCGGTGTCTCTGGGCTTTACCAGCATTCCGGTTTCCACCGCCGATACCGTGACGGTGCCGGAGGGCTATATCGCGCGTCCGTTTTACCGCTGGGGCGATGCCACCGGCATCAAAGGCATGCTGCCGGAATTCAAATTTGATGCCAGCAACACCACTGACGAGCAGGCGGCGCAGGCGGGGATGCACCACGACGGCATGGCCTGGTTCAGCCTGCCGCGCGGCGAAGATAACGCCGCCCACGGCCTGCTGGCGATGAACCATGAATACATTGATAACGGCATGCTGTTTAAAGACGGCACCGCCGACTGGAATGCCGATAAGGTGCGTAAAGGGCAGAACGCCATGGGCGTCTCGGTGATTGAGGTGAAAAAGCGCGACAATGACTGGCAGGTGGTGCGCCCGTCAAACTATGCCCGCCGTATCACCGTTAACACGCCGATGGAATTATCCGGCCCGGCCCGCCATCACCCGTTGATGAAAACCGCGGCCGATCCGCAGGGTGAGCGCGTGCTCGGCACCATGCAGAACTGCGCCAATGGCCATACGCCCTGGGGCACCTATCTTACCTGCGAAGAAAACTGGTCCGATATTTTTGTTAAAAAAGCCGAGCGTAATGCGCTGGAAAAACGTTATGGCATCGCTGAGAGCGACGAGTCCTACCGCTGGAGCGAAGTGGATGCGCGCTTTAGCGTGGATAAAACCCCGAACGAACCCAACCGCTTTGGTTGGGTAGTGGAAATTGACCCCTACGATCCCGAATCCACGCCGCGTAAACATACGGCGCTGGGCCGCTTTAAGCACGAAGGTGCCGCAGTGACGCTGGCGGCGGATAAGCGCACGGTGGTCTATATGGGTGACGATCAGAAATTCGAATACATCTATAAATTTGTCTCGGATAACCACTATGACGCAGGCAACCGCGACGCCAACATGCAGTTGCTGGCGTCCGGCACGCTGTATGTCGCCCGCTTTAATGAGGACGGCAGCGGGGACTGGTTGCCGCTGGTGTTCGGGCAAAACGGGCTTGATCACAGCAAGGGCTTTGAAAGCCAGGGCGATGTGCTGATCAAAACCCGTCTGGCGGCGGATGCGGTGGGGGCCACAAAAATGGACCGTCCGGAGTGGATCGCCGTCGACCCTCACGCGGCTGGCAGCGTCTATTGCACGCTCACCAATAACAGCGATCGCGGCAAAGAGGGCAAAGCGCCGGTGGATGCGGCGAATCCGCGCGCTAACAATGTGTATGGTCACATTATGCACTGGCGCGAAGATAACGCCGATCCGGCGGCGGCACGCTTTACATGGGATATTCTGGTGCTCGCCGGGCGTAACGATGGCGATAAGCCGGACGCGAAAGGCACTATGCAGGGTGCGGCGTTTGGCAGCCCGGACGGCCTGTCATTCGACCATCAGGGCGTGCTGTGGATCCAGACGGACGTCTCTTCCAGCACCATTAATCAGAAAGCCTACGAGGGGATGGGCAACAATCAGATGCTGGCGACCATTCCCGGCAGTAACGATTATCGCCGTTTCCTGACCGGGCCGCGCGGCTGTGAGATCACCGGTATCGCCTTTACGCCGGACAACCGAACGCTGTTTATTAATATTCAGCATCCGGGAGAGGGCGGGGATGATGTGACCGATCCGGCGAACCCGCGTGCGGTGTCGAACTGGCCGGATAACCGACCGGATGGTCGTCCGCGCTCGTCAACGGTGGTGATCACCAGAGCGGATGGCGGGATTATTGGATCGTAGCGTGTTTGTGCCGGGTGGCGCTGACGCTTACCCGGCCTGGATATTGTGGCGATTGTGCCGGGTGGCGCTGACGCTTACCCGGCCTACATAATATGCCCTTGTAGGCCCGGCAAGCACAGCGCCGCCGGGCAATGGGCATATCACCACTGCTTAATCACCGCCTCGCCAATGGCCGCGATCTGTTTATTGCGTTCATCCATGGTAGCGCTGCTGCCCGTAACGTAAATCACCAGGATGCGCGATGGCGTGCCGTCTGGCCCCAGCGCTGCAACAATGCCACGCGATCCGCGTTCACCGGCTCCGGTTTTATCGGCGATATACCAGCCCGCCGGCAGAACCGAGCGTACCAGTGGCCCGGCGACCTTATCGTCTTCCATCCAGCGCGCCAGTTGCTGCCGCGAGGCCGCGCTCAGCGTGTTGCCGGTTAGCAGCTGGCGTAGGGTTTTCGCCATCGCCACAGGAGTCGTGGTGTCACGCACATCCCCCGGCAGCGCTTCGTTCAGTTCCGGCTCCACACGATCCAGACGCGTCATTGCATCGCCGGTTTTGCGCAGAAACGCCGTCAGCTTTTGCGGGCCGCCCAACGTTGAGAGCAGTACATTAGCCGCGGTGTTATCGCTCATCGTTATTGCAGCGTCACACAGTTCCGCCACCGTCATGCCGTCCGCCAGATGCTTTTCCGTCACCGGCGAATAAGTAATGAGATCGGCTTTCTGCCACCTAAGGCGGCGATCCAGCTGTTCCTGCCCGGCATCTACGCGTGCCAGCACTGCGCCGCACAGCAGCACTTTAAAGGTGCTCATCATCGGAAAACGTTCATTGACGCGGTAGCTGCCCAACACCTTACCGGAAGCCAGATCCAGTTCCGCATAGCCCACGCGTGCCGCCAGCGTGGTTTCTGCCTGTTTGACGGCAGAAAGCGTGTCGGCGTGGACGAGTCCCGGCAGTGTCAGGGCCGCTAACAGCGACATGACGATCAGATAAAAGCGTTTCATGGCGTTATTTCCCCGTTGCGCCGAACTGCACCTGTGCCCAGCGTGCCAGACCGGCGGTCACCGAGCCGAAATCATCGCCACCGGCGATGGGAATGCCCGGCAGCTTTTCCGCCAGCGCGCGTTTGATCAGCGGTGAACGGGCGCTGCCGCCGGTGAGGTAAATCACGTCCGGCGTTTCGTTGCTGTTATCCAGCGCCAGCTGCACCTGTTCCAGAATACGCGCCAGCGGCTGGCTGAGCGCCGCTTCCAGGCCGTCGCGGGTAATGGCGGTCGCCAGATCGTCGCTGATAAACGGCAGACGGGCGGTGACGTCATCCGCCTCCGAGAGGGCAATTTTGCTCTCTTCGGCGCTGCGCACCAGGCGGTAGCTCAGTCGCTGACGCCACACTTTGGTCAGCAGCGCCACTTTATCGCCCTCGCGGGCATCGCGCACCAGATCGTTTAACAGGCGACCGTTAGCGGTGCTGTAGAAATCACTTTGTGCCGGAACATCGTTGATCGCCACGGCGTTCCACCATGGCAGGATCGGCAGGGCGATGCCTTTTTCGGTCTGCCCACCCATGCCGAGCAGCGGCATCAGGTTTTTAAAGGCCAGCGCGATGTCCAGATCGTTACCGCCGACGCGGCAACCACTGTGCCCGAGCAGGCTGGTGTCGCGGTCGCTGCGGTGGTGCCACTGCGGCCCCATCAGCAGCAGTGAGCAGTCGGTGGTACCCCCGCCGATATCCACCACCAGCACGCGTTTTTCTTCACTGAGCGTCGCTTCAAAATCCAGCCCGGCCGCCACCGGCTCATACTGGAATACCACATCCCGGAACCCGGCGCGTTTTGCCGCGCGCTCAAGGATCCCCTGCGCCTGGGCGTTGGCGTCATCGCCGCCAAGACCCTGGAAGTTGATTGGCCGGCCAATCACCGCCTGGTCAATCGGCTCCGGCAACTGCGTCTGGGCCTGTAGACGGATATGCAGCATCATGGCGCACACCAGATCTTCAAACAGTGCGATCTGCTGCGGCTTCAGGCCGCTGGCCCCGAGGAAAGATTTAGGTGATTTAACAAAGTATACCTCCTCCGGATCCTGCACGTACTGGTGCAGGGAGCTGAGGCCAAACTGGACGCTACCCGGCAGCACCTCGATGTCTTCATCGCGGTTGAAATTCATCGCCCGGCGCAGCAGCGCCAGGGTTTCTCCCTCTGTTGCCGGAACGGCATGGTGACGGTGCAGCCATTCGCTGACCGCTTCGCGCGTCGGGGCGCACAACATTGAGGGCAGCAGCGAGCTATTGTTTTCCATTTTTAACAGCTGCGGTGAGCCGTCACGCATCACTGCCACAGAGCAGTTGGCGGTGCCATAGTCAAAACCAATAAACATGTTGAATTCCCCGGGCCGGTGCAGAAGGGGGGCGACTTTAGCGGAATGGGATTTGAAAGCAAAGCAAAAAGTGCCGGGGGCGGTTAGTCTGTTACAAGAAAGTTAATTCCATCAGGAGAGGCTATGTACACACTTCACTGGCAGCCGCCCTATGACTGGGCGTGGATGCTGGGTTTTCTTCGTGCCCGTGCCGTTAGCGGTGTGGAAGTGGTAAGCGAGGGACGCTACGTGCGCAGCCTGGCCCTTGGCGAACACCGGGGGCTGATCGCCGTTGAACCGGATGAGCAGGATCATACTCTGCGCGTGACGCTGAGCGAGGGCCTGTTGCCGGTGGCGGAGGAATGCCTGCTGCGCGTCGGGCGTCTGTTTGATCTGGCCTGCGATCCGACGGTTATCAATGGCGTGCTGGGGGATCTGGGCGCGGCGCGTCCGGGACTGCGACTACCAGGCTCAATGGATGCCTTCGAACAGGGGATCCGCGCGATTTTAGGCCAGCTGGTGAGCGTGGCGATGGCGGCAAAGCTCACCGGCTATGTGGCAAACCGCTACGGTGAGCCGCTCGATGGCGAGCCGGGCTTTGTCTGTTTTCCACGCCCGGAGGCGCTGGTGGACGCCGATCCGGCAGAACTCAAGACGCTGGGGATGCCGGTAAAGCGCGGGGAGGCCATCGTGCATTTTGCCCGGGCAACCCTCGACGGACGCTTTCCGCTAACCGCACCGGCCGAGGTGGAGCAGGGGGTGAAGGCGTTACAGAGCTTTCCGGGGATCGGGCGCTGGACGGCGAACTATCTGGCGCTGCGTGGCTGGCAGGCGAAAGATGTGTTTCTGGCGGATGATTATCTGATCAAACAGCGCTTTAGCGGCATGACGCCCGCCCAGATCCGCCAGTACGCCGCCCGCTGGCAGCCATGGCGCTCATACGCGCTGCTGCATATCTGGTACACCGACGGCTGGCAGCCGTCAGTTGATGGCGAAATAGCTGGTGTTTAGCATCAGATCCAGCGGCTGCGGCGGGGAAATGGTATCGCCATAGATATAGTCGATGCCAATGCCGGACAGGGTGTCCATCACCATTGGCTGGTGCGTCGGTCCGGCGATACTTTTCATGCCCAGACGCTGGGCGTGGCCCTGTACGATAGTGACCATCATCTCATCCATCAAGTTGCCGTGAACGTTACTCACCAGCTCCTGATCAAGCAGAAGGTAATCCGCGATGTATGGCGTGAGGTGGCTGAAGATCTCCAGATCGTGCCCGACGTGGCTTAAGATCACCTGGCAGCCCGCCTCGCGCAGTTTATGCAGCCCGTCAGCGATGCTGGCGTCGTCGCGCATCAGCGCATCGGCCTCAATGACCAGATGCAGCAGGCGGGACGGCATCTGGCTCTGGTGCAGGCTGTCCAGCAGTTCGCTTACCAGGGTTTTACTGGCAAGGCCGGTGGTGGAAAGAGGCAGGGCGACGCCTAACCCTTTACGGGTAACGGCCGCGGCGCTGTTGCGGAAAAACTCCTGGAAGACGCGGCGGTCAAGGGCGCGGATCAGCTTGTGATCGCTCAGGGAGGCGCGAAACGCATGCTCTTCCATGATGTCGCCGTTGCTGGTCCACAGTCGCAGCGACAGCAGCCAGAAGTTGCAGGTTTCCGGCACCCGTGGCGAGGCCACACCGCGGGCGATCAGCAACAGCGGATTGTCGTTGATCATCCGCGCCTGCTCATCCGCCGACATCTGCAGGCGGATCTGATGCATGTCGTCCTGCTCTGGCTCATACACGGTAACCATGCCGCGCCCGCCGTTTTTCGAGGCGTAACAGGCAATATCCGCCTGCGACATCACTTCGGAGGCCAGATAGTTGGTTTCATCAATGAGCGTGATGCCGGCGCTGGCCCCGATGCGGTGCATACGGCCTTCCCACATAAACTGGTAATCTTTGATGGCGTGGATCAGCCGCCCGGAGATATAGCGTGCGCTTTCGATGTTGCAATCCGGCAGCAGCAGACCAAATTCATCGCCCCCCAGACGCGCCAGAATATCGGTGGTGCGCAGCATGCTCAGCATCAGCGTGGAAATCTCCCGCAGCAGCGCATCCCCCGCCGCATGGCCGGCAGAGTCGTTTACCGCCTTAAAGCGATCGAGATCGATATAGACCAGCGCGTGACGCTGGTGGGTTTCCTGTACGCCCTGTAACAGGCGTTTCAGATGGTGTTCAAAGCTGACGCGGTTGGCCAGATGGGTGAGGGCATCGTGAGACGCGCTGTAGCTCAACTGACGCAGCATTTTGCGCGATTCGGTGACGTCCTGGATGACCAGCACAAAGCCGATGTTTTGCCCGTCCAGCGTGCTGAGCGGCGTCACGCTGTAGTGGATATCGTAGGTGCCGCCGTTGCGGCAGTGCAGCACCACATCCTGCTCAATGGCAGAGCGGGACATATCGCCGCTGTGAATGTTTTCCATCAGCGGACCATTATCGCCAAAGGTGATGCGCAGCACGTTCAGCAGCGCCTGGCCCATCGCCTGCTCCTGCGGCCAGCCGCTCATTTTCTCGGCCACCGGGTTCATAAAGGTGATGTTCATATTGACGTCGGTACAGAGTACCGCTTCACCGATGGAGTCGAGCGTGATGTGCAGACGCTCTTTTTCCTGGAACAGCGCCTCGTTCAGCTGCTTCACCTCGGTCATGTCCATATTGATGCCGAGCAGACGCTCCACTTCGCCATTTTTATTCAGCACCCGGTTCGCCAGGGTACGAATATGGCGCACGCCTTCTTTTACGTGCACACGAAATTCCAGCTTAAACGGCAGCCGCGATACCAGTGAGTCGCGCACCACCTGCTCGGTCATGGCGCGATCTTCCGGCACCACGCAGTCATACCACAGCTGCCAGGTGGGCTTCACGTGCGGCGGGATCTCGTACAGCTCAAACATCCGCTTGTCCCAGCTAATGGTATCCGTCGCCAGCTCCCACTCCCAGATGCCGATGCCACCCGCTTCATTGGCGAGGGTAATGCGTTCCATCAGGCGTTTATTGACCCACTCCGTCTGCTTGAGATCGTTAATGTCTTCGATTTGCGAGATGAAATAGAGCGGGGTGCCGTCACCGTGGCGGACCAGCGACACCGCCAGCAGCGCCCAGACGACATCGCCGTTGCGCGTGTAGTAGCGTTTTTCCATCGAATAGCTGTTGATCTCGCCGCGCACCAGCATTCCCAGCTGTTCAAGATCGCTGTTTAAATCCTCAGGCCAGGTCAGTTGTTGAAAGGTGAGGGCGCGTAGCTCTTCCTGGGTGTAGCCCAGAAAGGTGCAGAGCGCTTTGTTGGCCTGTAACCATTCCCCTTCGGTGCCGACCAGCGCCATGCCGATGGCGGAATATTCCATGGCGTTACGAAAGCGCGCTTCGCTCTCGGTGATATGTTTGCGTTCAGTACGAAAGGCGTACATCACCATGGTCATTATGTAGGCGGGCAGCAGCATCATGATAAATGGCAGCCAGGGCACGTTGAGCATGGCAGAAGTATGGTGCGGCGTCAGGGCGTGGGGATCGGCCGCCACCATCAGTGACACCATCATTACGGTGGTGAGGAAGATCAGAAAGGCTTCAAGACGCGGCAGACGCACGGCGCTCCACATCAGCAGCACGATCACCGCGGTAAAGGGCCACGGCAAAAATTTTATCGACAGCCAGCTTAACGCCAGCGTGACCGCCAGCGTCAGCAGGGTCTCCAGCAGCAACTGGGGTTTGCGGTGGCGCAGCAGGTAATGGGTTTTGAACAACAGGCCCAGCGGGATCAGCGCCATTGAGCCGATGGATTCGGACAGGGTCCACAGCGTGAACAGACGCAGCGGGTTTTCACTCTCGACCAGCAGACAAACCAGCACGCCGCCAATGAGCGGGGGGATCACGGCGCTGCCGATAGTCAAACGTACCCAGTCATTTAAATTTTGCAGCGGGTTATACCACGGCAGCATTTTGCGCAGCAGTATCGCGCCGATCAGCGCTTCAACTATATTGACCCCGGCATACCAGTAATTGATTTTATCCGCCGGGAAAAATACCAGGGATGCGGCAAGGGTGCCCAGGGTACAGGCCGCGGCGATACCGGGCCACATGCGGCCGGCATGGCGGTAAAAGGCTACCATCATAATGGCGGTGGAAAACCACAGCGGGGCCAGAAGCGTGCCGAAGCGGGTTAACTCCAGCGAGAACAGGGTGAAGATAAAGGTGACCAGTCCTAAACTGATTAACCGCAGTAAAGGATTCGGTGTAGCCACCAAAACACGCTGGTATTGTTTATTCATTACCACTTTATCCGCAGACCCTGATCTGCCCGGAACATTCACGGGGCGAGTTAAATTTGAAATTTGGATTATGCTAGTACAAACAATTTACAATTCCTATCGCGGGCGCTCATAATTTGACATCACAGTGTTATTAATTACTTACCTGATGCCATTTCCCCGATCGTCGCCGCAAAAGTGAGCATTTTAATTTGCGTAAAGGCAATACTCTGGCTTTGCCGGCGCAGAATAACGCGCTGACCTAATCAACTGGTATCACGACGGCGAAATCCCTATAATTGCCGCGTTTGGCGTTTCGGCGTCGTCCTTCCTAAACATCCAGGTTAACCAGGTCGCAAAAATTTATGACTGATAAGTCTCATCAGTGCGTCATTATCGGCATCGCCGGTGCATCCGCTTCAGGTAAAAGTCTCATTGCCAGTACCCTCTATCGCGAGCTGCGCGATCAGGTGGGCGATGAGCATATTGGCGTCATCCCGGAAGACAGCTATTACAAAGATCAAAGTCATCTGTCCATGGAAGAACGGGTAAAGACCAATTATGACCATCCGAGCGCGATGGATCACAGCCTGCTGTTTCAGCACCTGCAAACCTTAAAAAATGGCAGCCCCATTGAATTGCCGGTCTACAGTTATGTAGAACATACCCGCACGCAGGAAACCATTCATATTCAGCCGAAGAAAGTCATTATCCTTGAAGGGATCCTGCTACTGACCGATGCACGTCTGCGCGACGCGATGAATTTCTCCATTTTCGTTGATACCCCGCTGGACATCTGCCTGATGCGCCGTATTAAACGCGACGTGAACGAACGTGGCCGTTCCATGGATTCGGTGATGGCACAGTACCAGAAAACGGTGCGCCCGATGTTCTTACAGTTTATCGAGCCGTCCAAACAGTACGCGGACATCATCGTGCCGCGCGGCGGCAAGAACCGGATTGCGATCGACATTCTGAAAGCCAAAATCAGCCAGTTCTTTGAATAGTCTGCTTTTGAATAATCCGCGCGAATTGTGTACCGTTCAACGTAGTATGCTTAACCTCCGGCGAGAGCACTTGCCGGAGGATGCTGTGTCTAAGGAGAAAACGCATGCGTTTGTGTGACCGAGATATTGAAGCCTGGCTGGATGAAGGCCGTCTGTCTATTACCCCGCGTCCACCGGTTGAACGCATCAATGGTGCCACCGTCGATGTCCGTCTGGGGAATAAATTCCGCACTTTCCGCGGCCACACGGCGGCGTTTATCGATCTCAGCGGTCCGAAGGATGAAGTCGCCGCCTCCCTTGAGCGCGTAATGAGTGACGAAATTGTGCTGCCGGAAGGGGATGCCTTTTTCCTGCATCCGGGGGAACTGGCGCTGGCGGTGACCTATGAATCCGTGACCTTACCCGCCGATCTGGTGGGCTGGCTTGACGGTCGTTCCTCGCTGGCACGTCTTGGGCTGATGGTGCACGTCACGGCGCACCGTATCGATCCCGGCTGGTCAGGTTGTATCGTGCTGGAGTTCTATAATTCAGGCAAACTGCCGCTGGCGCTGCGTCCGGGTATGCTTATCGGCGCGCTGAGCTTTGAGCCGCTTTCCGGCCCGGCAGCCCGTCCTTATAACCGTCGCCAGGACGCGAAGTATCGTGACCAGCAGGGCGCGGTTGCCAGCCGTATTGATAAAGATTGAGTATTAACCGCTCGCTGAGGATGCCATGAGAAGAGTGTTAACCACGCTGATGATTTTGCTTGTCGTGCTTGTTGCCGGCATCTCTGCGTTGGTACTGCTGGTCAACCCCAACGATTTCCGTGCCTATATGGTGCAGCAGGTTGAGGCGCGAAGCGGCTATCAGCTGCAACTCGACGAGCCGCTGCGCTGGCATGTCTGGCCACAGCTCAGCATTCTCTCCGGGCGCATGTCGCTGACCGCGCCGGGGGCCACCACGCCGTTGGTGTCGGCGGCGAACATGCGGCTTGATGTGGAACTCTGGCCGTTGCTTTCGCATCAGCTGCATGTCAAACAAGTGATGCTGAAAGGGGCGGTGATCCAGTTAACGCCGCAAACCAAAGCCGCGCGCAAACCCGATGCGCCGGTTGCCCCGGACGATAATTCCATGCCGCAGGTGGACATCGACCGTGGCTGGTCATACGCCATTTCCCGTCTGCAGGTTGCTGACAGCGTGCTGGTCTTCCAGCATGAAGACGAAGAGCAGGTCACTGTGCGCGACATCCGTCTGAATATGGATCAGGATGCGTCTTACAACGCCAGCATTGATTTCTCCGGACGTATCAACCGTAATCAGCGGGATCTGACGCTGGCGATGAAGGCGAAAATCCACGCCGCAGACTATCCGCATAATCTGACGGCCACCATCGAGCAGTTCGACTGGCAGCTGAAAGGCGGCGATGTCGCCCCGCAGGGGATCAGCGGCACGGCGACGCTTAATGCAGACTGGCAGGAAGCGCAAAAACGCCTGTCGTTCAGTAATCTGAAGGTCACCGCTAACGACAGCGCGATGAGCGGCCAGGGCAGCGTGATCCTGAACGATTCCCCGGACTGGGTGCTCGATTTGCACTTCGACAAGCTCAATCTGGAAAATTTACTCAGCGGCCCGACGATGGCCGATGCCAGCAGCGATGCCGCGCAGAAAGGCCAGGCGCAGCCTAAGCTGTTGCCGCGTCCGGTGATCGCCCGCGACAGCAGCGAGCCGGAATACACCAGCCTGCGCGGCTTTACCGCACGGGTGGCGCTGAGCGCCGCGCAGATCCGCTGGCGCGGGATGGATTTCACCGACGTCAGCAGTCAAATGACTAACCAGGCGGGGCTGTTAACCCTTTCCACCTTGCAGGGTAAGATGGGCAACGGCACGCTCTCGCTGCCGGGTCATCTTGACGTGCGCGGCAGAACGCCGAAAAGCCAGTTCCAGCCTGAACTTAAAAACGTGGAAATCGGCACCATCCTGAAAGCCTTCGATTATCCGATTGCGCTCACCGGCGCGCTGTCGATGAGCGGCGATTTTTCTGGCGGTCAGGTGGATGCGTATGCGTTCCGCCGCGACTGGGAGGGTAGCGCGCAGCTAAACCTCGCGAATGTACGCATGGAAGGGCTTAACTTCCAGCAGTTGATCCAGCAGGCCGTGGCGCGCAGCAGTGATGTGAAGGTGGAGCAGGATTACGACAACTCCACCCGACTGGATGCGCTGAGCACCGATCTGGAACTGGATCACGGCACCGTCACTCTGAGCGATTTGCAGGGCAGCTCACCGCTGATGGCGCTGGAAGGGCAGGGGACGCTGGATCTGGTCAAAGAAGAGAGCAACACGCAGTTTAAAGTTCGCGTGCTCTCCGGCTGGAACGGTGGCAACAGCGAGCTGATTACTTTCCTGCGCAACACGCCGATCCCGATTAGCGTTTACGGCAAATGGAACGCGTTACAGTACAACCTGAAAGTGGATCAGGTGCTGCGTGACCATCTGCAGGGCGAAGCGAAACGCCGCCTGAACAAGTGGGCGGATCGCAATAAAGACAGTAAATACAGTGATGATGTGAAGAAGCTTCTGGAGAAAATGTAGCGGCTGATAAACCTGTCCCCCGCCGAAACCCGGGGGACAGGTTGCGAGGTCAGACTTCGTAATCCATCTCGCTTTCTTTGTGTAACGGCACAATCTGCACTTTCTGCACGCGATGGCTCTCTACCTGTAGCGTGATCAATCGATAATCGCCCACCTGAACTTCTTCACCCACCTGCGGAATACGTTGCAGGTACTCCATCAGCAGGCCTGCGATGGTGTGATATTCACGCTTATCATCCAGCGGCAGCGGCACAAATTGCACCAGATCTTCCAGCGGCATATGCCCGTTCGCCGTCCAGCTGCCGTCAGCGTTTTTCTGTATATCATGGCGGGCGTCGATCTCTTCCACTTCGTTGGGCAGGTTACCGGCGATGGTCTCCATCACGTCGCTGAGCGTCACCACGCCTTCCACCGAGCCAAATTCGTCCACCACAAAGGCGAAGTGGGTGCGGGCATTACGGAACTGCTCCAGCGCCTGTAACAGCGGCAGGCCTTCGGGGAACACCAGCGGCTGGCGCACCAGCACGTTCAGGTTCAGGGGTTCACCGCGCAGCGCCTGTTGCAGCAGATCGAGAATATGCACCACGCCCAGCAGATCTTCCTGCTCGTCACCGCCGGTGACCACCACGCGGGTATGCTGGTTCTTGTCCAGCAGCTCGCGGATCACCTCTTCCGGCGCGGTAAGGTCAATGTGCTCAATATCGTGGCGGGAGGTCATGATGCTGCTGACGGTACGCTGATTCAGATTCAGCACCCGCTCGATCATCATCCGCTCCTGCGGTTTGAAGATCTGCGCATTATCATGGTCGGCGAGCATAGAGGCGGTTTCGACATCCAGCTCCGCGTCTTCTTTGCGGCCACTGAGCAGCCGCATTACCGCTTCAGTGGTGCGCTGACGCAGGGTATTGTCGGCGAACAGGAAGCGGCGACGATTGAAGATCGCCAGCTGGTTGAGCGCTTCAATCATGACCGAGAAGCCGATGGCAGCGTACAGATAACCTTTCGGAATGTGGTAGCCAAAGCCTTCGGCAATCAGGCTAAAACCAATCATCAGCAGGAAGCTAAGACAGAGAATAACGATGGTCGGGTGATTATTGACAAAGCGGGTCAGCGCTTTGCTGGCCAGCAGCATCAGCGAAATCGCAATGATCACCGCGGCCATCATGACGGCGAGGTGATCAACCATGCCGACGGCGGTGATCACCGAGTCCAGCGAGAATACGGCGTCGAGAATGACGATCTGCGTCACTACCGCCCAGAATTTAGCCCCACGTCGTTGCGTCGGGTTGTCGCTGTCTTTCCCCTCCAGCCGCTCGTTCAGCTCTACCGTGGCTTTGAACAGCAGAAAGAAACCACCAAACAGCATGATCAGATCGCGGGCGCTGAAGCTCAGGCTGCGCACGCTGAACAGCGGGGTGGTGAGAGTGACCAGCCAGGAAATTGAGGCCAGCAGGACCAGACGCATCAGCATCGCCAGGATGAGGCCCGTGACGCGCGCGCGGTCGCGCTGTGCAGGCGGAAGTTTTTCCGCGAGGATGGCAATAAAGACCAGGTTATCAATGCCGAGCACCAGCTCGATAACGATCAGGGTAAACAGTCCCGCCCAGATAGAGGGATCGGCAATCCATTCCATAGTAAGTGTCGTACCTTGTGTAATATGACGATTGTCACGTTTTGATCATGGGTACATTGCGCCCAAAATGCAATATACCCCTGCGATTTATCCGAATAATCGCACCATAGGATTAGGTGATATTTGGGGATAACCATTACAGCATTGTGCTTATATATTGACGCCATAATTGGCTTCTTAATTAGGAATTATCGCATGCGTAAAGACATATATAATCTTTGTCAATATGAAGAAATTCCTAAAACTCGATAAATTTGAGGTTAATATTAATCTTAAAAAGACCTTACCCCGGACAAGTTACCTTGCCTGCTATTCCGTTAGCTGCAACAATTCTTCCAGCGCATCATAGCGTTCTTTTGTATGTCATATTTCTGACGACATGATGAGCTAAGTTCTTCTTTATCTGATCGTCACTATCGATACTTACATTATTTCCTTTCAATAATGTACAGATACAGGGTGCAATCAATAACTTACTGTTTTATCAGTGAATTGGTAACTGGAAGCCAGGGGCGGTAGCGTGCCCGGACGCGTGTGAATCAGCTCCGATTATTCTGTCAACGAACCGCGTTTGAATAAGCGATTTTTAGGACTGATGCCAGTTATATTTAGCAGCCATTAACTGCATGCTGAATGGGAACAGGCTACGCGCTTATTTATACCGCACAGGATAATTACTCTGCCAAAGTGATAAATAATCAATGATGAAATGCAAAATGAAATTGATGCCATTATTGGTGTCTGTGACCTTGATGAGTGGTTGTACGGTTTTCCCCGGCAGCAATATGTCGACCATGGGCAAGGATGTCATTAAGCAGCAAGATGCTGACTTCGATCTTGACCGCATGGTGAATGTTTATCCTTTGACCCCCCGACTGGTCGAACAGTTACGTCCCCGTCCGAATGTCGCCCAACCTAATATGTCGCTGGACCAGGAAATCGCGAGTTATCAGTACCGTGTCGGTCCTGGCGATGTCCTGAACGTCACCGTCTGGGATCACCCGGAACTGACGACGCCGGCAGGCCAGTATCGTAGTTCCAGCGAGGCCGGTAACTGGGTGCAACCGGACGGCACGATGTTCTATCCCTATATCGGTAAAGTCCACGTTGTGGGCAAAACCCTCGCGGAAATCCGTAGTGATATTACCGGCCGTTTAGCGCAGTACATTGCTGACCCGCAGGTGGACGTTAATATCGCTGGCTTCCGCTCGCAAAAAGCCTATATCTCCGGCCAGGTGAATAAATCCGGCCAGCAGGCGATCACCAACGTACCGCTGACGGTGCTGGACGCCATCAACGCCGCCGGTGGTCTGACCGATAACGCCGACTGGCGCAACGTGGTGCTGACCCACGAAGGCCGCGAGCAACGCATTTCTCTGCAGGCGCTGATGCAAAACGGCGACCTGAGCCAGAACCGTCTGCTCTATCCGGGCGACATTCTGTTTGTGCCGCGCAATGACGATCTGAAAGTGTTCGTGATGGGCGAAGTGAAAAAACAGAGCACGCTCAAAATGGACTTCAGCGGCATGACGCTGACCGAAGCGCTGGGTCAGGCAGAAGGTCTGGATCTGAACACCTCCAACGCCAGCGGTATCTTCGTGATCCGTCCGCTGAAAGGCGAGGGTGGACGCGGCGGCAAGATCGCCAACATTTACCAGCTTGATATGTCTGACGCCACCTCTCTGGTGATGGCGACGGAATTCCGCCTCCAGCCGTACGACGTGGTTTACGTCACGACCGCACCGGTCGCCCGCTGGAACCGTCTGATCAACCAGCTGTTGCCGACCATCAGTGGCGTTCGCTACATGACCGACACGGCCAGCGATTTGCGGAACTGGGAATAAGTGATGTTTAACAAAATCCTCGTGGTTTGCGTTGGCAATATCTGCCGTTCCCCGACGGCAGAACGGTTGTTACGGGCGTTTCAGCCTGGCCTGACCGTCGATTCGGCGGGGCTGGGTGCGCTGGTGGGGAAAGGGGCTGATGCCACGGCCACCAGCGTGGCTGAACAGCATGATATTTCGCTTGCGGGCCACAGCGCCCGCCAGATCACCGCGCGCATGTGCCGTGAATACGATCTGATCCTGGTGATGGAAAAGCGTCACATCGCCTCGCTGTGCGAAATCGCACCGGAAATGCGCGGCAAAGTGATGCTGTTTGGTCACTGGGATAATGAGCGGGAAATCCCCGATCCGTATCGTAAAAGCCGTGAAGCTTTTGAAGCCGTTTACACCTTACTCGAAAGGTCTGCCCGCCAGTGGGCGCAGGCATTGAACGTTCAGCAGGGATAACAATGACAGAAAAACTACAGCATTCTGCCGCCTCCCAGACAGGCAGCGATGAAATCGACATCGGCCGCCTGATCGGGACGGTCGTGGAGGCAAAATGGTGGGTGCTTGGCATTACCGCCGTCTTCGCGCTGGCCGCGGTGGTGTATACCCTGTTCGCCACGCCGATCTACAGCGCCGATGCCCTGGTGCAGATTGAGCAGGATACCGGCAACTCGCTGGTGCAGAACATTAACAGCGCGCTGTCGAATAAGCCGCCCGCATCAGATGCGGAAATTCAGCTGATCAAATCGCGTCTGGTGCTCGGCAAAACCGTCGACGATCTCGATTTAGACATTGCCGTCACTAAAAACACCATGCCGATCATCGGAGCCGGCTGGGAACGCCTGATGGGTCGCCAGAATGAAACGGTGAATGTCACTACTTTTACCATCCCGAAAGGGGCAGGCGATCAGGTGTTCACACTGCGCGTGCTAAGCCCGACGCAGTACCAGCTAACCAGCGATGCCGGATTCAGCGCCAAAGGTGAAGTGGGCAAACTGCTGGAAAAAGACGGCGTAACCCTTGAAGTGAGCGCGATCAATTCGTCCCCGGACAGCGAGTTCACTATCACCAAGTTTTCCACGCTGGGCATGATCAACAATCTGCAAAACAACCTGACCGTCACTGAAAACGGCAAAGACACTGGCGTACTCAGCCTGTCCTTTACCGGTGAAGATCGTGAGCAGATCCGTGCCATCCTCAACAGCATTACCCGCAACTATCTTGAGCAGAACGTGGCGCGTAAATCGGAAGAAGCGGCGAAGAGCCTCGCCTTCCTCGCTAAGCAGCTGCCGGAAGTCCGCCGTAATCTGGATGAAGCGGAAAACAAACTGAACGCCTTCCGTCAGGATAAAGACTCGGTGGATTTACCGCTGGAAGCGAAAGCCGTGCTGGACTCGATGGTCAATATCGACGCCCAGTTAAACGAGCTGACCTTTAAAGAAGCGGAAATTTCTAAGCTCTATACCAAAGCGCACCCGGCCTACCGCACGCTGCTGGAAAAACGTAAGGCGCTGGAAGATGAGAAAGCCAAGCTGAACGGGCGCGTGACCGCGATGCCGAAAACCCAGCAGGAAATTGTCCGTCTGACCCGTGATGTGGAATCCGGTCAGCAGGTGTACATGGCGCTGCTTAACAAACAGCAGGAGCTGAAGATCACTGAAGCCAGTACTGTCGGCGATGTGCGTATTGTTGACCCGGCGATCACCCAGCCTGGCGTGCTGAAGCCGAAGAAAGCGCTGATTATTCTCGGCAGTATTATCCTCGGCCTGATGCTGTCGGTTGTCGGCGTGCTGCTGCGCTCGCTGTTTAATCGTGGGATCGAAAGCCCGCAGGTGCTGGAAGAGCATGGCATCAACGTTTACGCCAGCATTCCGCTGTCTGAATGGCAGAAATCCCGCGATCAGGTCAAAACCGTCAAAGGGACGAAGCGTTACAAGCAGAGCCAGCTACTGGCTGTGGGTAACCCGACTGACCTCGCTATTGAAGCGATCCGCAGTCTGCGTACCAGTCTGCACTTCGCCATGATGCAGGCCAACAACAATGTGTTGATGATGACCGGGGTCAGCCCGTCAATCGGTAAAACCTTTGTCTGCGCCAACCTCGCGGCGGTGGTCAGCCAGACCAACAAACGCGTGCTGCTGATCGACTGTGATATGCGTAAAGGGTACGCCCACGAACTGCTTGGCACCGACAACGTGAACGGTCTGTCAAACGTGCTCTCCAGCACCGGCGACATTGCCGCCTGTGCAAAACCGACCTCCGTGCCGAATTTTGATCTGGTGCCGCGTGGTCAGGTGCCGCCGAACCCGTCAGAGCTGCTGATGAGCGAGCGTTTCACGCAGTTGGTTGCCTGGGCGAGCAAAAACTATGACCTGGTGCTGATCGATACCCCGCCAATCCTCGCGGTGACCGATGCCGCCATCGTGGGTCGCCATGCCGGCACCACGCTGATGGTGGCACGCTACGCGGTGAACACGCTCAAAGAGGTGGAAACCAGCCTGAACCGTCTGCAACAGAACGGCATCGAGGTGAAAGGGGTGATCCTCAACTCCATCTTCCGCCGCGCAACGGGCTATCAGGATTACGGTTACTACGAGTACGAGTACAAGTCTGATTCAAAATAAAACACCGAAAGGTGCCGGATGGCGCTGCGCTTATCCGGCCTACGTTGATGTAGGCCGGATAAGGTGCCCGCACCGCCATCCGGCAAATGAGTCGGTACTATCCGGGGAAATAAGAATGACAACAGATAATCCGCTGATCTCAATTTACATGCCAACCTGGAACAGGCAGCAACTGGCGATTCGGGCGATTAAATCGGTGCTGCGCCAGGATTACAGCAACTGGGAAATGATCATCGTTGATGACTGCTCGTCGTCCTGGGAGCAGTTACAGCAGTTTGTCGATAGCCTGAACGATCCACGTGTGCGCTACACCCATAACGATATCAATACCGGTGCCTGCGCGGTGCGCAACCAGGCCATTTTGCAGGCCAACGGCGAATTTATCACCGGTATTGATGATGATGACGAATGGACGCCGAATCGCCTGTCGGTTTTTCTGGCGCACAAACACCAGCTGGTGACCCACGCGTTTTTATACGCCAACGACTATATCTGCGAGGGTGAAGTCTACGCTCAGCCTGCGAGTCTGCCGCTGTACCCGAAATCGCCGTACTCCCGCACGCTGTTCTATAAACGCAATATCATCGGCAATCAGGTGTTTACCTTTGCCTGGCGTTTCAAAGAGTGCCTGTTCGATACCGAACTGAAAGCCGCACAGGATTACGACATTTTCCTGCGGATGGTGGTGGAATACGGCGAGCCGTGGAAAGTGGAAGAAGCCACGCAGATCCTGCACGTTAATCACGGCGAAATGCAGATCACTGCATCGCCGAAAAAGTTCTCCGGTTATTTTCATTTCTACCGTAAGCACAAAGACAAGTTTGACCGCGCCAGCAAAAAGTATCAGCTGTTCACGCTTTATCAGATCCGCAACAAGCGCATGACGTGGCGCACGCTGTTAACGCTGCTGTCCGTGCGTAACGGTAAACGCCTCGCTGACGGGCTGCGGGGGAAATAATGCGACTGGAAGATTTTCGCGCTAACCACTGGAGCCTGCGTCCCTGCTGCATGGTGATGGCCTACCGCATCGCGCATTTCTGCTCGGTGTGGCGTAAAAAACATGTGCTTAACAATATCTGGGCCGCACCCGTGCTGGTGCTGTACCGCTTCATTACCGAATGCCTGTTTGGTTACGAAATTCAGGCGGCAGCCACCATCGGACGGCGTTTCACCATTCATCACGGCTATGCAGTGGTGATCAATAAAAACGTCGTGGCGGGCGATGATTTCACTATCCGTCACGGCGTCACCATCGGCAACCGTGGCGCGGACAGCCTGGCCTGTCCGGTCATTGGTAACGGCGTTGAGCTGGGTGCCAACGTAGTGATGATCGGTGATATCACCATCGGCAACAACGTGACCATCGGTGCAGGCAGTGTGGTACTGGACAGCGTGCCGGACAACGCGCTGGTGGTGGGTGAGAAAGCGCGCGTGAAGGTAATTAAATGAACATTCTGCAATTTAATGTGCGTCTCGCCGAGGGCGGCGCAGCGGGCGTGGCGCTGGATTTGCACCAGCGCGCGCTGCAAAAAGGACTGCCTTCCCGTTTTGTGTACGGCTATGGCAAGGGCGGTAAAAACAGCGTCAGCCATGACGATTATCCGCAGGTGATCAAACAGACCCCGCGCCTGACCTCGATAGCCAATCTGGCGCTGTTTCGTCTGTTTAACCGCGATCTGTTCGGCAACCTGAACAATTTGTACCGTACCGTCACCCGCACGCCGGGTCCGGTGGTGCTGCACTTTCACGTCATGCACAGTTACTGGCTGAACCTCAGCGACCTGGTGGCTTTTTGCCAGAAAGTGAACGCGCACAAGCCGGACGTGACCTTCGTCTGGACGCTGCACGATCACTGGAGCGTCACCGGCCGCTGTGCCTTTACCGACGGCTGCGAAGGCTGGAAATCGAACTGCCAGAAATGCCCGACGCTCAGTAACTATCCGCCGGTGAAAATCGACCGTGCGCACCAGCTGGTGGCGGGCAAGCGCGAGCTGTTTAAAACGATGCTGGCGCTCGGCTGCACCTTTATCTCCCCAAGCCAGCACGTGGCTGATGCCTTCAACAGTATTTACGGCGAAGGGCGCTGCCGCATTATCAATAACGGCATTGATGTGGCGACCGAGGCGATCCTCGCGGAACTGACGCCGGTGAGCGAAACCGCAGGCGTGCCAAAAATCGCCATTGTGGCCCACGATTTGCGCTACGACGGTAAAACGAATCAGCGGCTGGTGCGCGACATGATGGCGCTCGGCGATAAAATCGAACTGCATACGTTCGGCAAGTTTTCGCCTTTTGAAGGCGCGAACGTGGTGAACCACGGTTTTATGACCGATAAGCGCCAGCTGATGAGCGAACTTAATCAGATGGACGCGCTGGTGTTCAGCTCGCGGGTCGACAACTATCCGCTGATCCTCTGCGAAGCGCTGTCGATCGGCGTGCCGGTCATAGCGACGCATAGCGAAGCAGCGCAGGAAGTGCTGCACAAGTCCGGCGGTAAAACCTTTGCCGAATCGGAAGTGGTCTCCCTGGTGCAACGCCCAAAAGCGGATATTGCCCAGGCGGTGTTTGGCACCACGCTGGACGCATTCCGCGCGCGCAGCCGCCAGGCATACAGTGGCGAACAGATGCTGGAGGAGTATGTCTCGTTCTATCAGAGTCTGTAGTTATCTGCTGCTGCCACTCATCTATCTGCTGGTGAACGTGAAAATCGCCCAGATAGGGGAGAGCTTCCCGATAACCATCGTCACCTTTTTACCGGTCCTGCTGCTGCTGTATGTCGAGAAGATCAGCATTAAGAAGCTGATGATTGCGCTGGGCATCGGTGTCGGGCTGACGCTGTTTAACTATATTTTCGGTCAGTCGCTGAATGCCGGAAAGTATGTCACCTCGACGCTGCTGTTTGTCTATCTGGTGATCATCATCGGCATGGTGTGGAGTATTCGCTTCAAAACGATTTCGCCGCATAACTACCGTAAGATTTTACGCTTCTTCTGGCTGGTGGTGGGCTTTGTGGTCATGCTCGCCGCCGCCGAAATGGCGCAGATTATTCTCAGCGGCGGTAGCAGCCTGATGGAGAATATTTCGAAATATCTGATTTACAGTAACAGCTATGTTCTGAATTTCATTAAGTTTGGTGGTAAGCGAACCACTGCTATGTATTTTGAACCAGCGTTTTTCGCTCTGGCATTAATCTCAATTTGGCTTAGCATCAAACAGTTTGGTATCAAAACCCCCAAGACCGATGCTATGATTCTGGCAGGGATAGTCCTCTCTGGATCGTTCTCTGGGGTAATGACATTTATCCTGTTTTACCTGCTGGAATGGGCATTCCAGTATCTGAATAAAGAGGCGATTAAGAAAAAGCTGCCCCTGGCGATAATTTCACTCGCCGTGTTTATGGTCGGCGTGGTATTCGCATTTCCTTATATTTCGGAACGTCTGGGTGATTTAGGTACGGAAGGGTCGTCTTCTTATTACCGTATCATCGGACCGCTGGCGATGGTGGGCTATTCATTAACCAATATCGACGGTGTGGTGCGTTTCGGTTCGCTTTATGAATATGTTGCATCATTCGGAATCTTTAACGGTGCGGACGTCGGAAAAACAATAGACAATGGGTTGTATCTGCTAATCATTTATTTCTCATGGTTCGCAGTGTTACTGACGATATGGTACATGTCGAAAGTGGTAAAAATGATGATTAACGCGTTTGGTAATAATCAGAATTATCGCGTTCAACTTTTTCTTTTTACCCCGGTGTCATTGTTTTTTACCGGTTCGATTTTTAGTCCAGAATATGCTTTTTTAATCGTCTGCCCTTTTATTTTGCGCAAAGCGCTAAATATTACGCATTCAAGATGAGGTGGTTTACATGCTTCTAAGTGTCATTACTGTCGCGTTTCGGAATTATGACGGCGTGGCGAAAACTTATGCGTCACTGGCGCATCTGGCACAGGCACATGACATCACCTTCGAATGGATCGTGGTGGACGGCGGTTCCCAGGATGGCACTGCTGAATTTCTGGAAAACCTCAACGGTCAGTACAACTTACGTTACGTCAGCGAGAAAGATAAAGGCATCTACGATGCGATGAACAAAGGCATTGCGATGGCGGAAGGGCGGTTTGCGCTGTTCCTGAATTCCGGTGATATCTTCCACCCGGACGCCGCGGATGTCGTACGCCAGCTGGAGAACGCCCCGGAAAGCGCCATGTATATTGGCGATGCGTTACTCGATTTTGGTGACGGGAAAAAAATTCGCCGCAGTGCGAAACATGGATGGTATATCTACCATAGCTTACCGGCCAGCCATCAGGCGATCTTCTTCCCGGTTAGCGGTCTGAAAACCTACCCCTACGATTTACAATATAAAGTCTCTTCCGATTATGCGCTTGCCGCCCGGATGTATAAAGCGGGCTACGGCTTTAAGCGCCTGAAAGGACTGGTATCGGAATTTTCGATGGGTGGCGTGTCAACCTCGAATAATCTGGAATTATGCCAGGATGCTAAAAATGTGCAGCGCAAAATATTACGTGTGCCGGCATTTTGGGCAGAGCTTTCTTACCTGCTGCGCAAACGCACAACCGGTAAAACCAAAGCCTTATATAACAAAGCCTGAATATAAGGAAATAGTATGCAGGAATTAAACGGATTCACGGTACCCGCCGGGTTCCGCGGGGCCAGTGCGCTCAAAGTTCAGCTCTGGTGGGCAGTACAGGCGACATTATTTGCCTGGTCACCGCAGGTGATGTACCGCTGGCGCGCACTTTTACTGCGCCTGTTTGGCGCAAAAATTGGTAAAGGCGTGGTGATCCGCCCGTCAGTGAAAATTACATATCCATGGAAATTAACGCTCGGTGATTATAGCTGGGTGGGTGATGACGCCGTGTTATACACGCTGGGCGATATCACTATCGGCGCAAATTCCGTGGTGTCACAAAAGTGTTATTTATGTACCGGCAGTCACGATTATCAGAGCGCGCATTTCGATATTAATGCCACTCCCATTGTGATTGGCGATAAATGCTGGCTGGCAACGGATGTTTTCGTCGCCCCCGGCGTACAGATTGGCGACGGCACCGTAGTTGGCGCCCGTAGCAGTGTTTTTAAGACGCTTCCGGCGAACGTGATTTGCCGGGGTAATCCCGCAGTGGTGACGCGCAAACGCGTCGAAACGGCACCTTTTGAGGAAAATAAATTATGAGTAAAGTTGCTCTCATCACCGGCGTAACCGGACAGGATGGCTCTTATCTGGCTGAACTTCTCCTGGAGAAGGGTTATGAAGTTCACGGCATCAAACGTCGTGCTTCCTCTTTTAACACTGAGCGTGTGGATCATATCTACCAGGATCCGCATACCAGCAACCCGAAATTCCACCTGCACTATGGCGATCTGACCGACAGCTCCAACCTGACGCGCATCCTGCAGGAAGTGCAGCCGGATGAAGTGTACAACCTGGGTGCGATGAGCCACGTTGCGGTTTCCTTCGAATCGCCGGAATACACTGCGGATGTTGACGCCATGGGTACCCTGCGTCTGCTGGAAGCGATCCGTTTCCTCGGCCTGGAAAAGAAAACCCGTTTCTATCAGGCATCCACCTCTGAACTCTATGGTCTGGTGCAGGAAATCCCGCAGAAAGAGACCACGCCGTTCTACCCGCGTTCTCCGTATGCCGTTGCCAAACTGTACGCTTACTGGATCACCGTTAACTACCGCGAATCCTATGGCATGTATGCCTGTAACGGCATCCTGTTCAACCACGAATCCCCGCGTCGCGGCGAAACCTTCGTGACCCGTAAAATTACCCGTGCTATCGCCAACATCGCTCAGGGTCTGGAATCCTGCCTGTACCTCGGCAACATGGACTCCCTGCGTGACTGGGGCCATGCGAAAGACTACGTGAAAATGCAGTGGATGATGCTGCAACAGGATCACCCGGAAGATTTCGTTATCGCAACCGGCGTGCAGTACTCCGTACGTCAGTTCGTGGAAATGGCAGCGGCTCAGTTGGGTATCAAACTGCGCTTTGAAGGCACTGGCGTTGACGAGAAAGGCATTGTGGTGTCCGTAACCGGTCACGATGCACCGGGCGTGAAGCCAGGCGATGTGATTGTTTCTGTTGACCCGCGTTACTTCCGTCCGGCGGAAGTGGAAACCCTGCTGGGTGACCCGACCAAAGCACACGAAAAACTGGGCTGGAAACCAGAAACTACCCTGCAGGAGATGGTCTCTGAAATGGTAGCCAAGGATCTGGAAGCAGCTAAGAAACACTCGCTGCTGAAAGCTCATGGCTTCGAGGTCGCCATCGCGCTGGAGTCGTAAGCATGAGCAAACAACGTATCTTTGTGGCCGGCCATCGTGGAATGGTGGGTTCGGCCATCGTACGACAGCTTGAGCAACGCGGGGACGTTGAGCTCGTCCTGCGTACCCGTGATGAACTCAATCTGCTGGACGCCCGTGCGGTAAATGATTTCTTTGCCACCGAGTCCATTGACCAGGTCTACCTGGCGGCGGCGAAAGTGGGGGGTATTGTGGCGAACAATACCTACCCGGCCGAGTTCATTTTCGAAAACCTGATGATCGAGAGCAACATCATTCACGCAGCACATATGCACAACGTGAATAAGCTGCTGTTCCTCGGCTCATCCTGCATCTACCCGAAAATGGCGAAGCAGCCGATGGCGGAAAGCGAGCTGTTGCAGGGCACGCTTGAAGCGACCAACGAACCGTACGCGATTGCCAAGATTGCCGGGATCAAACTGTGTGAGTCTTACAACCGCCAGTATGGCCGTGACTATCGTTCGGTGATGCCGACTAACCTGTATGGCCCGAACGATAATTTCCATCCGAGCAACTCCCATGTGATCCCGGCGCTGCTGCGTCGTTTCCATGAAGCGGTCCAGGAAAACGCCACTGATGTGGTGGTGTGGGGCAGCGGTACGCCGATGCGCGAATTCCTGCATGTGGATGATATGGCGGCTGCCAGCATTCACGTGATGGAGCTGGATCGCGAAGTGTGGGAAGAAAACACCGAACCGATGCTGTCGCACATCAACGTCGGTACCGGCGTGGACTGCACCATTCGTGAACTGGCGCAAACCCTTGCGCAGGTCACCGGCTTTAAAGGCCGCGTGGTGTTCGACGCCAGCAAACCCGACGGTACACCGCGCAAGCTGCTTGATGTGACTCGTCTGCATCAGCTTGGCTGGTATCACGAGGTGTCACTGGAGCAGGGGCTGGCAAGCACCTATCAGTGGTTCCTTGAAAACCAGCACCGGTTCCGGGGGTAAGCATGTTTTTGAGTCAAGAAGACTTCGCCACAGTAGTGCGCTCAACGCCGCTGATCTCCATCGATCTGATCGTGGAAAACTCGCGCGGTGAGGTTCTGCTGGGAGAACGCACCAACCGTCCGGCCCAGGGATACTGGTTTGTCCCTGGCGGTCGCGTACAAAAGGATGAGCCGCTGGCCAGCGCCTTCGAGCGCCTGACCCTTGCGGAACTGGGAACCCGTCTGCCGATGTCGGCAGGCGAGTTTTACGGCGTCTGGCAGCACTTCTATGACGACAACTTCTCCGGCCGCGATTTTTCCACGCACTACATCGTGCTTGGTTTCCGCGTCCGCGTGGATGAGAACAGCCTGACGCTGCCCGCAGAGCAGCACGGGGCGTGGCGCTGGATGATGCCTGACGCAATCGTGAACAGCGAGAACGTGCACGACAACAGCCGCGCCTATTTCCGTGCCGATAAGTCCGGGGTACCGGGCTTATGAAAATCCTGGTGTATGGCATTAACTACTCGCCGGAGCTGACCGGGATCGGTAAGTACACCGGCGAGATGGTGGAATGGATGGCCCGTCAGGGCCATGACGTTCGCGTCATTACCGCGCCGCCGTACTACCCGGAATGGAAAGTGGGCGAGCCTTACTCGGCCTGGCGCTGGCGTCGGGAAGAGGGGGCGGCGACCGTCTGGCGCTGCCCGCTGTATGTGCCTAAAACCCCGACCACCTTAAAGCGCCTGATCCATCTGGGCAGCTTTGCGCTGAGCAGCTTCTTTCCGCTGATGGCGCAACGTCGCTGGAAGCCGGACCGCATTATCGGCGTGGTGCCGACGCTGTTTTGTACGCCGGGCATGCGCCTGCTGGCAAAACTTTCTGGCGCCCGCACCGTACTGCACATTCAGGATTATGAAGTCGATGCCATGCTTGGCCTCGGCATGGCCGGTAAAGGTAAGGGCGGGCGAGTGGCCCGTCTTGCCAGCGCTTTTGAGCGCAGCGGCCTGCTCAACGTCGATAATGTATCGACGATTTCGCGCTCGATGATGAATAAAGCGCAGGAAAAAGGCGTACCGGCTGAGCGGGTGATTTTCTTCCCCAACTGGTCGGAAGTGGCGCGTTTTCGCGACGTCACCGACGCCGATGCTTTGCAGCTTCGTCAGCAACTGGGCCTGCCGGCGGATAAAAAAATCATTCTCTATTCCGGCAACATCGGCGAGAAGCAGGGGCTGGAGAGCGTGATTGACGCCGCTGACCGCCTGCGCGATCAGCCGTGGCTGTTCGTGATTGTCGGCCAGGGCGGCGGCAAAGCGCGACTGGAAAAAATGGCCCGCGAGCGCGGCCTGAGCAACGTGATTTTTCATCCGTTGCAGTCTTACGACGCGCTGCCGGCGCTGCTGAAACTGGCGGACTGCCATCTGGTGATCCAGAAACGCGGCGCCGCTGACGCGGTACTGCCGTCGAAGCTGACCAATATTCTTGCGGTGGGCGGCAATGCGGTGATCACCGCAGAGCGCCACACCGAACTGGGGCAACTGTGCGACACCTGTCCGGGGATCGCGGTCTGCGTGGAGCCGGAATCGGTTGACGCGCTGATCGACGGCATTGGCCAGGCCCTGCTGATGCCCAAATCCAACACGGTGGCACGTGAATATGCCGAACGCACGCTCGAAAAAGAGAACGTGTTAAGCCAATTTATTGCAGATATTCGGGATTAAACAATGAGTCAACCCACGCTCTATCCGGTAGTAATGGCCGGTGGCTCCGGCAGCCGCCTGTGGCCGCTGTCCCGCGTACTCTATCCAAAACAGTTTCTGTGCCTGAAAGGCGATCTGACCATGCTGCAGACGACGGTAAATCGTCTGAACGGCGTGAAGTGTGAAAGCCCGGTGGTGATCTGCAACGAGCAGCACCGCTTTATCGTGGCTGAACAGCTGCGCCAGCTGAACAAGCTGACGGAAAACATCATTCTTGAACCTGCCGGGCGTAACACCGCCCCGGCCATCGCCCTTGCCGCGCTGGCGGCACAGCGTAACAGCCCGGACAGCGATCCGTTGATGCTGGTACTGGCGGCGGATCATGTGATCCAGAACGAAGAAGCCTTCCGCGACGCGGTACGTGCAGCGATGCCGTATGCCGAGAGCGGCAAACTGGTGACCTTCGGCATCGTGCCGGATCTGCCGGAAACCGGTTATGGCTATATCCGTCGTGGCGCGGTCAGCCAGGGCCAGGCCGACGCGGTCGCCTTTGAAGTGGCGCAGTTTGTAGAAAAACCCGATCTCGATACCGCCCAGGCCTATGTCGCCAGCGGCGAGTATTACTGGAACAGCGGGATGTTCCTGTTCCGCGCCGGTCGTTTCCTTGAAGAGCTGAAAAAATTCCGTCCGGATATTTTGCAGGCCTGTACTACCGCAATGGACGGCGTCGATCCGGATCTCGATTTTATCCGTGTGGATGAAGAGGCGTTCCTGGCCTGCCCGGAAGAGTCAGTCGATTACGCAGTCATGGAAAAAACCGCCGATGCCGTGGTGGTGCCGATGGACGCGGGCTGGAGCGATGTCGGCTCCTGGTCGTCGCTGTGGGAAATCAGCGCCCATACGCCGGAAGGCAACGTGCATCACGGCGATGTGATCAGCCATAAAACCGAAAACAGCTACGTCTATGCCGAATCTGGCCTGGTGACCACCGTCGGCGTCAAAGATCTGGTAGTGGTACAGACCAAAGATGCCGTGCTGATTGCCGATCGCCATGCCGTGCAGGACGTGAAAAAAGTGGTCGAGCAAATCAAAGCCGAAGGCCGCCACGAGCATCACATTCACCGGGAAGTTTACCGTCCGTGGGGCAAGTATGACTCCATCGATTCCGGCGAACGCTACCAGGTAAAACGCATCACCGTGAAACCGGGCGAAGGGCTGTCGTTGCAGATGCATCATCACCGCGCCGAGCACTGGATCGTGGTGGCGGGCACCGCCAAAGTGACCATTAACGACGATATCAAGTTACTGGGCGAAAACGAGTCGATTTATATCCCACTCGGTGCCACACACTGCCTGGAAAACCCGGGCAAGATCCCGCTGGATCTGATTGAAGTCCGCTCCGGTTCGTATCTTGAAGAAGATGACATCGTGCGGTTTGAGGATCGTTACGGTCGGGTGTAGTGAACGAGCCGTAGGCCCGGTAAGCGAAGCGCCACCGGGCAAGAACAAATAACACATTTGCCCCAACGGGCCCAGGCTGTGTGTCGCCTGAAAACGAGGTAATCATGGAAAAATTAACCTGTTTCAAAGCCTACGATATTCGCGGCAAGCTCGGAGAAGAGCTGAACGAAGACATCGCCTGGCGCATTGGCCGCGCTTACGGTGAATACCTGAAGCCGCAGACCATTGTGCTCGGCGGTGATGTGCGTCTGACCAGTGAAGCGTTAAAGCTGGCGCTGGCGAAGGGGTTACAGGACGCGGGCGTTGACGTGCTGGACATCGGTCTGTCCGGTACCGAAGAGATCTATTTTGCCACCTTCCACCTTGGCGTGGACGGCGGTATCGAAGTGACTGCCAGCCATAACCCAATGGACTACAACGGCATGAAGCTGGTGCGCAAAGGTGCGCGTCCCATCAGCGGCGATACCGGCCTGCGCGACGTGCAGCGTCTGGCGGAAGCCAATGATTTTCCGCCAGTGAACCCGGAAAAACGCGGCAGCTACAAGCAGATCGATCTGCGCGATGCCTATATCGATCACCTGCTCGGTTATATCGACACCAATAACATCACGCCGCTGAAGTTAGTGATTAACTCCGGCAACGGCGCGGCCGGTCCGGTGGTGGACGCCATCGAGGCGCGCTTTAAGGCGCTGAACGTGCCGGTAACCTTTATCAAGGTGCACAACAACCCGGACGGCAACTTCCCGAACGGTATTCCTAACCCGCTGCTGCCGGAGTGCCGCGACGATACCCGCAATGCGGTGATCGAGCACAAGGCTGACATGGGGATCGCCTTTGACGGTGACTTTGACCGCTGCTTCCTGTTTGACGGCAACGGCCAGTTTATCGAAGGCTATTACATTGTTGGCCTGCTGGCGGAAGCCTTCCTCGAAAAACACCCCGGCGCGAAGATCATTCACGACCCGCGTCTGTCCTGGAACACCGTGGATGTGGTGAAGGCGGCAGGCGGTAAGCCGGTGATGTCTAAAACCGGTCATGCGTTCATCAAAGAGCGTATGCGCGAAGAAGACGCCATCTACGGCGGCGAAATGAGCGCCCATCACTATTTCCGCGACTTTGCCTACTGCGACAGCGGCATGATCCCGTGGCTACTGGTCGCCGAACTGCTTTGCGTGAAAGGCCAGTCGCTGGCGGAGCTGGTACGCGATCGTATGACGGCGTTCCCGGCAAGCGGCGAAATCAACAGCAAGCTGGCAGATCCGGCAACCGCAATCGCCCGCGTTGAGCAGCACTATGCCGCCAGCGCACTGGAAATTGACCATACCGACGGCATTAGCATGGCGTTTCCGGAATGGCGCTTTAACCTGCGCTCCTCCAATACCGAGCCGGTTGTGCGCCTGAACGTGGAATCGCGGGGTGACGTGGCGCTGATGGAGGCACGAACAAAGGACATCCTGGCGCTGTTGAACCAGTAGTCGAGCTTGGTTTCTCCTCGCCCGCGGGAAGGGGCGAGGGGACTTAAGAACAGGAACAACGATGATAAATCTAAAAAAGCGCGAGCGAGCTAAAACGAATGCATCGTTAATCTCTATGGTGCAGCGTTTTTCAGACATCACCATCATGTTCGGTGGGCTATGGATCGTCTGCAAGCTACACGCGTTACCCTTTTTCTACCTGCATCTGCTGATGGCCCTGATCACGCTGGTGGTGTTCCAGATGATCGGCGGTATGACCGATTTCTACCGTTCCTGGCGTGGCGTGAAGATCTCGACCGAGCTGGCGCTGCTGCTGCAAAACTGGACGCTGAGCCTGATTTTCAGCGCCGGACTGATGGCGTTTAACGCCGATTTCGATAATCCGTTTACCGTTTTCCTTGCCTGGTACCTGCTCAGCAGCGTCGGGCTGGTGGTGTGCCGCACGCTGATCCGCTTTTTCGCGGGCTGGCTGCGTAATCATGGTTACAACACCCGTCGCGTGGCGGTGGCAGGGGATCTGCCGGTCGGCCAGGTGCTGCTGGACAGTTTCCGCCATGAGCCGTGGCTCGGCTTTGAAGTGGTGGGCGTGTATCACGATGCCAAACCGGGTGGCGTGACCGCCGACTGGGCCGGTAATTATGAGCAGCTGCTGGAAGATGCGAAAGCCGCCAAAATCCATAACGTCTACATCGCCATGCCGATGAGCGAGGAGTCCGGCATCAAGCGTCTGGTGCGCGAACTGGCGGACACCACCTGCTCGGTGATCCTCATTCCTGATGTCTTTACCTTCAATATCCTGCATTCGCGCATCGAAGAGATGAACGGCGTGCCGGTGGTGCCGCTGTATGACACGCCGCTCTCCGGGATGAACCGTGTCCTCAAGCGTCTGGAAGATATTGTGCTCTCTTCGCTGATCCTGTTGCTCATCTCCCCTGTGCTGCTGTGCATCGCCGTGGCGGTCAAAATGAGCTCGCCTGGCCCGATTATTTTCCGCCAGACCCGCTATGGCATGGACGGTAAACCGATCAAGGTATGGAAATTCCGCTCCATGAAAGTGATGGAGAACGCCGAGGTAGTCACCCAGGCGACGCAGAACGATCCGCGCGTCACCAAAGTGGGTAACTTCCTGCGCCGTACCTCTCTCGATGAACTGCCGCAGTTTATTAACGTGCTGACCGGTGGCATGTCGATTGTCGGACCGCGTCCTCACGCGGTGGCGCACAACGAGCAGTATCGCACCCTGATCCAGGGTTACATGCTGCGTCATAAAGTGAAACCGGGCATTACCGGCTGGGCGCAAATCAACGGCTGGCGCGGTGAGACGGACACGCTGGAAAAAATGGAAAAACGTATCGAGTTCGATCTGGAGTACATCCGTGAGTGGAGCCTCTGGTTCGATATCAAGATTGTTTTTCTCACCATCTTTAAAGGCTTTGTGAACAAAGCGGCGTATTAAGCGAGCACATCATGAGCCTGAGAGAAAAAACCATCAGCGGCGCAAAGTGGTCAGCAATGGCCACCCTGATCATCATCGGCCTCGGGCTGGTGCAGATGACGTGGCTGGCGCGCATCATCGACAACCACCAGTTCGGTCTGCTGACCGTATCGCTGGTGATCATCGCCCTGGCGGATACGCTGTCGGATTTTGGCATCGCCAACTCCATTATTCAGCGTAAAGAGATCGGCTATCTGGAACTGACCACCCTCTACTGGCTGAACGTCGGGCTGGGGCTGGTGGTCTGCGCGGCGATGTTTTTGTTAAGCGACGTGATTGCCGGGGTGCTGAATAACCCGGACCTGGCACCGCTGATCAAAACGCTGTCGGTGGCCTTTGTGCTGATCCCCCACGGTCAGCAGTTCCGCGCCCTGATGCAGAAAGAGCTGGAGTTCAGCAAGATCGGCATGATTGAAACCGTGTCGGTCATGGCGGGCTTCACGTTTACCGTGATCAGCGCCTGGTACTGGCCGCTGGCCATGACGGCGATCCTCGGTTATCTGGTGAACACCGCGGTGCGCACGCTGCTGTTCGGCTTCTTTGGCCGAAAAATTTACCGTCCGGGGCTGCGTTTTTCGCTGGCATCCGTTGGCTCGAACCTGCGTTTTGGCGCGTGGCTGACGGCGGACAGCGTCATCAACTACATCAACACCAACCTTTCCACGCTGGTGCTGGCACGTATTCTGGGGGCCAGTGTCGCAGGTGGTTACAACCTGGCGTATAACGTCGCGGTCGTCCCGCCAATGAAGCTCAACCCGATCATCACCCGCGTGCTGTTCCCGGCGTTCGCCAAGATCCAGGACGATACGGAAAAACTGCGGCTGAACTTCTACAAGCTGCTGTCGGTGGTGGGCATTATCAACTTCCCGATCCTGCTCGGCCTGATGGTGGTGTCCGATAACGTGGTGCCGCTGGTGTTTGGCGAGAAGTGGAACAGCATCATCCCGATCCTGCAATTGCTGTGCATCGTTGGCCTGCTGCGTGCGGTGGGGAACCCGATTGGATCGCTGCTGATGGCGAAAGCCCGTGTCGATATCAGCTTCAAATTTAACGTCTTTAAAACCTGCTTATTCGTCCCGGCGATCATCGCGGGCGGGCATCTGGGCGGCGCGCTGGGCGTGACGCTGGGCTTCCTGCTGGTGCAGATCATCAACACTATTCTGAGCTATTTCGTGATGATAAAGCCGGTGCTCGGTTCCAGCTACCGTCAGTACATTCTCAGCCTGTGGCTGCCGTTTTACCTGTCGCTGCCAACGCTGGTGGTGAGCTACGGCCTGGGGCTGGCGCTGGACGGGCATCTGTCCCTCCCCACGCTGCTGGCAGTGCAGATCCTGGCCGGTGGGCTGGCGTTCGCAGTGATGATTGTGCTGTCGCGTAATGCGCTGGTGGTAGAGCTGAAACGTCAGTTCTGCCGCAACGAAAAATTAAGAATGCTGCTGCGTGCAGGTTGAGTTTATTCACAAATTTAAGACATCAATAATTCAGGTGAAACTGTAATGAAACTACTGATTTTAGGTAACCATACCTGTGGGAACCGTGGCGACAGCGCGATTTTACGCGGCTTACTGGATGCCATTACTGTGCTTGAGCCTGACGCTGAAGTGGATGTCATGAGCCGCTATCCGGTGAGCTCTTCCTGGTTATTAAATCGTCCGGTGATGGGCGATCCGCTCTACAGCCAGATGAAACAACATAATACCGCAGCCGGTCTGGTCGGGCGGGTGAAGAAAGTCCTGCGTCGCCGTTATCAGCACCAGGTGCTGTTATCCCGTGTGACCGACAGCGGCAAGCTGCGCAATATTGCCATCGCCCAGGGCTTTACCGATTTCGTTCGCCTGCTGTCCGGTTATGACGCCATTATCCAGGTCGGCGGCTCCTTCTTTGTCGATCTCTACGGCGTGCCGCAGTTTGAACATGCCCTGTGCACTTTTATGGCGAAAAAACCGCTGTACATGATCGGCCACAGCGTGGGGCCGTTCCAGGACGCACAGTTTAACCAGCTGGCAAACTATGTGTTCGGCAATTGCGATGCGCTGATCCTGCGTGAGCGCGTGAGTCTCGATCTGATGAAAAAGAGT
Organism: Enterobacter kobei; assembly: GCF_018323985.1. GTDB lineage: Bacteria > Pseudomonadota > Gammaproteobacteria > Enterobacterales > Enterobacteriaceae > Enterobacter_D > Enterobacter_D kobei_A. The sequence goes on from NZ_AP024590.1 coordinate 1,662,980, forward strand.
CAGATCAACACCGATAAGGTGGAGCAGGGCGTCGACACCGCCTGGCTGGTGGATCATCACGATACCGATTTTACGCCCAGCTATGCGGTTCAGCACTGGCTGGACGTGGCGGCCTCCCGTAAAACCGTCGCCATTACCCTGCGCGAGCTGGCCCCGTTTGATAAACGCCTCGGCACGACGCAACAGGCGTATGAAAAGGCCTTTGCCGAGGTGGTTAACCGTATTCTGGATGCAGGCTGGCAGGTGCTGGCGCTCTCCACCTGTACCGGCATCGACAGTTACAATAAAGATGACCGTATGGTGGCGCTCAATCTGCGTCAGCACGTCAGCGATCCATCGCGCTATCACGTGGTGATGGACGAGCTTAACGATCTCGAAATGGGCAAGATCTTTGCCGCCTGCGACCTGACCGTCGGCACCCGTCTGCACTCAGCGATCATCTCCATGAACTTCGGCACCCCGGCCATCGCCATTAACTACGAGCACAAATCTGCGGGCATCATGCAGCAACTGGGCATGCCGGAAATGGCGATCGATATTCGTCATCTGCTCGACGGTTCACTTGCCTCAATGGTGGCCGATACGCTGGGCCAGCTGCCGGCGATCAATCAACAGCTGGCAACCGCGGTGGCGGCCGAACGCGATAATGGATTGCAGATGGTGAAATCGGTCATGGACAGAGTGCGGGGTAAGCAATGAAGGTCAGCTTTTTCCTGTTGAAGTTTCCGCTGTCGTCCGAGACGTTCGTGTTAAACCAGATCACAGCCTTTATCGATATGGGGTTTGACGTGGAGATTATCGCCCTGCACAAGGGCGATCTCAGCAATACCCATGCGGCCTATACCGAATACAAACTGGCCGAAAAAACGCACTGGCTGCTGGATGAGCCGCAGGGGAAAGCGGCAAAACTGCGCTACCGTGCCCAGGCTATCCTGCGCGGTGCCGGGCGGGTGTCAACCTGGAAGGCGTTGAATATGCGCCGCTATGGCGATGAAGCCCGTAACCTGATCCTCGCCGCGATTTGTGGTCTGGCACCGCGTACCTTTAGTGCCGATGTGTTTATCGCCCACTTTGGTCCGGCTGGGGTGACCGCGGCTAAACTGCGCGAACTGGGGGTGATCCGCGGCAAAATTGCCACTGTCTTCCACGGTATCGACGTTTCGCACCGGGATGTGCTGGCGCATTATACGCCGGAGTATCAACAGCTGTTCCGTCGCGGCGATTTGATGCTGCCGATAAGCGATCTGTGGGCCGGTCGCCTGAAAAATATGGGCTGTCCGCCGGAGAAAATCGCCGTTTCACGTATGGGCGTGGATATGTCGCGCTTCACCCTGCGGGAGGTCAAAGCGCCAGGAAGCTCGCTACAGATTATCTCTGTTGCCAGGCTCACCGAGAAAAAAGGGCTGCATGTGGCCATCGAAGCCTGTCGCCTGTTAAAAGCGCGCGGCGTGGATTTCCATTACCGCATTCTCGGCATTGGCCCGTGGGAGCGCCGTCTGCGCACCCTGATCGAACAGTTCCAGCTTGAGGACGTGATCGAGATGCCGGGCTTTAAGCCCAGCCATGAAGTGAAGGCGATGCTTGATGAGGCTGACGTGTTCCTGCTGCCGTCCGTGACCGGCGCTGATGGCGACATGGAGGGCATTCCGGTCGCGCTAATGGAAGCAATGGCGGTGGGCATTCCTGTGGTCTCCACCGTCCACAGCGGTATTCCTGAGCTGATCGACGCGGACCAGTCCGGCTGGCTGGTACCAGAAAACGATCCCCAGGCGCTGGCCGACAAACTCGCCGCCTTCAGCAGTATGCAGGGCCAGCAACTGGTGCCGGTAGTGACCCGCGCACGCGAAAAAGTCGAAACGGACTTTAATCAGCAGAAAATCAATCAGCGTCTGGCGACGCTGCTCCAGACGCTCTGAACTGAGGTTTTATGAAAGCATTCTCCCGTCGACACTTTATTAAGGCTGGTTCCGCACTTGCCTCCCTGCCGCTGTTGCCTGTCCCTGCTTTCGCGCAGGGAAGCAAGGCCACGGTTGATGTACGTGACTATCAGAAAAACGACTGGATCGCCGCCTTTAAACAGGCGTTTGCCGCAGGCGAAACCGTGGAAGTTCCCGCCGATCTGGTTTGTGAAAATATCAATACCGGCATTTTCATTCCGGAAGGCAAAACGTTGCTGGTGCGCGGCGCCCTGAAAGGTAACGGACGCGGGCGTTTTGTGTTGCAGGACGGCAGTAAGGTGATCGGTGAGCAGGGCGGTAGCCTGTATAACATCACCCTTGATGTGCGTGGATCCGACTGTGTCATCAAAGGGCTGGCGATGAGTGGTTACGGACCGGTGATGCAAATCTACATCGGCGGTAAGAACAAACGCGTGATGCGTAATCTGCTTATCGATGACATTACCGTCACTAAAGCGAACTATGCCATTCTGCGGCAGGGCTTCCATAACCGTATCGACGGCGCACGCATCACCAATAGCCGCTTCAGTTATTTGCAGGGCGACGCCATTGAGTGGAACGTGGCGATCAACGACAGCAACATCCTGATTTCCGATCATGTGATCGACCATATTGACTGCACCAACGGTAAGATCAACTGGGGCATCGGTATTGGCCTCGCGGGCAGTACCTATGACAATGACTACCCGGAACATCAGGCGGTAAAAAACTTTGTCGTGGCGAACATCACTGGCAGTCACTGCCGCCAGCTGGTGCACGTCGAGAACGGCAAACACTTCGTGATCCGCAATATCAAAGCCACCAATATCACGCCCGAGTACAGCAAAAAGGCCGGTATTGATAACGCCACCGTGGCGATTTACGGCTGCGATAACTTTGTGATTGATGACGTCAGCATGACCAACAGCGCCGGTATGCTGATTGGCTACGGCGTGATCAAAGGCAATTACCTCTCCATTCCGCAGAACTTTAAGCTCAATGATGTGCGGCTGGATAACCGCAACAGTGAACTGAAGCTGCGCGGTATCCAGATCTCTTCCGGTAATGCCACCTCGTTCGTGGCGATCACCAATATTGATATGAAGCGCGCCACGCTGGAACTGCATAACAAGCCCCAGCATCTGTTCTTGCGCAATATTAATGTCATGCAGGAAGCGGCCACCGGCCCGGCGCTGCAAATCCAGTTTGATCTGCGCAAAGACGTGCGCGGCCGCTTTATGGCGAAGCAGGACACGCTGCTTTCCCTGGCGAACATTCATGCGGTGAATGAAAAAGGCCAAAGCTCGGTGGACATCGACCGGGTGGATCAACATGTCGTCAATACCGATAAACTGAACTTCCGTCTGCCTAACTAGAGTTAATGAGTATCTTGTCCTACAAATGCGTTCACTGTTGCGTTTGAAGCCCTAAAATTTTGTTACTGAACTCACCTGATTTTAGGGCTATAATTCTCGCCAATATTTGCTCTGCACATTTAGTTTACAGTCTGGTACCTCAATAAAGTTAGCTAGAGGTTTCCGGAGGTTAGCTTTAAACATAACGCATCGAGTGGTTTATGAACGAAAAAGTTTTATTCATTGGCGCGTCTGGCTTTGTTGGCACCCGACTGATTGAGATTTCTCAGGCTGATTTTAACGTTACAAACTTTGATAAACAGCAGAGTCATTTTTATCCAGATATCACGGTATCCGGTGATGTGCGCAATCAGCAGCAACTTGATAAGGCTCTGGAAAATTTTGACACTGTTGTTTTGCTTGCTGCAGAACATCGGGATGATGTTAGTCCAGTATCCCTTTATTATGATGTGAATGTTCAAGGAACCCGTAACGTACTTGCTGCAATGGATCGAAATAATGTTAAAAACATCATTTTTACCAGTTCTGTTGCAGTGTATGGGCTGAATAAAGTTAATCCGGATGAGACACATCCAGCAGACCCATTTAATCATTATGGAAAAAGTAAGTGGCAGGCGGAGGAAATATTGCGCGAATGGTTTAGCAAATCTCCAGCTGACCGTTCGCTGACGATCGTGCGTCCGACAGTTATCTTTGGCGAACGTAATCGTGGGAATGTTTACAACTTGCTCAAACAGATTGCGGGGGGCAAATTTGCTATGGTAGGCAAAGGAACCAACTATAAATCAATGGCTTATGTTGGCAATATAGTTGAGTTCATTAAATTCCGCCTGGCAAACGTAGCTCCTGGTTATGACGTTTTTAACTATGTCGACAAACCTGATTTGAATATGAATCAGCTGGTTTCTGAGGTTGAAAAAAGCCTGGATAAAAAAATCCCGTCAGTTCATCTGCCCTATCCTGTGGGAATGTTAGGTGGGTATTGCTTCGATCTCCTGAGTAAGCTTACTAGCAAAAGATATGCCATAAGTTCAGTGCGTGTAAAAAAATTCTGTGCAACAACACAGTTTGATGCTGGCAAGGTGCACAGTTCAGGATTCAACGCTCCATATAGCTTATCCCAAGGGCTGGACCGCACGCTTAAGTATGAGTTTGTGCACGATAAAAAAGATGATATCACCTTCGTGTCTGAATGATTTTTGACCACGAAATCAGTGCAAATGATTGCAAATCGTGAAAATGGCCCAGGATTGCGATTATTCTGGATCTAACTTTGCTTCGGATAAGGTTAAGTAGTAGCAATTGACATTGGTTTAGGCTGGTGGATGCTCGGAATGAGTGACAATGGCTATACTTCGTAAAACATTCAAGGTGGAAGAAAATGATTAATTTGAAAGCAGTTATTCCGGTAGCCGGACTTGGGATGCATATGTTGCCTGCCACCAAGGCCATTCCAAAAGAAATGCTGCCGATCGTCGACAAGCCAATGATTCAGTACATCGTTGACGAGGTTGTTGCTGCAGGGATCAAAGAAATCGTTCTGGTTACCCACTCTTCAAAAAACGCCGTTGAGAACCATTTCGACACGTCCTATGAGCTGGAAGCGCTGCTTGAACAGCGCGTTAAACGTCAGCTGCTGGCGGAAGTTCAGTCTATCTGCCCGCCGGGCGTAACCATCATGAACGTGCGCCAGGCGCAGCCGCTGGGTTTGGGTCACTCCATCCTCTGCGCACGTCCTATTGTTGGCGACAATCCGTTTGTGGTTGTGCTGCCGGATATTATTCTTGATAACGGCAGCGCCGATCCGCTGCGTTATAACCTTGCTGCGATGGTTGCGCGCTTTAGCGAAACGGGTCGCAGCCAGGTGCTGGCGAAACGTATGAAGGGCGATCTGTCGGAATACGGCGTCATCCAGACCAAAGAGCCGTTGGACAGCGAAGGCAAAGTTAGCCGCATTATCAACTTCGTTGAAAAACCGGATGAGCCGCAGACCCTGGATACCGATCTGATGGCCGTTGGCCGTTATGTACTTTCTGCTGATATCTGGGCGGAACTGGAAAAAACTGAGCCAGGCGCCTGGGGACGTATTCAGCTGACCGATGCGATTGCTAAACTGGCTGAAAAGCAGTCCGTGGATGCTATGCTGATGACCGGCGACAGCTTCGATTGCGGTAAAAAAATGGGTTATATGCAGGCGTTCGTTAGCTACGGTCTGCGTAACCTGAAAGAAGGCCAGAAATTCCGCGACAGCATTGCTAAGCTCTTAAGTTAATGGTTGGTTGATGTTCGGAACGCTTTACGGCTAAGTGAACACAGAGCAGTAGACGATCTCAGAGGCGCATATTCGCCTCTGACGATTATCTGCTGCTTTTTTTATTTTTCAACTACAAGTTCTTGTAGATCAACGGCTTAAAAAACATGCGAAGGCCCGTGTTCTATAAGAATTTTCCTTGTTTCAATGTGAAATAAGGATGACAATTAGCGGTTGGAACCGGGCAGGTGCCCGTTGCATAACGCAGTTGTTCAACATACTGACCTTACCCAGTCCACTGGTAGCTGTAGAGCCAGGGGCGGTAGCGTGCCTGAAGACGACGAGCACGGTAGTTTTGCTATGCTCGTCCTCAATCTCTATTTAATAAACGGAAAAGATAGCGTGAAAATTCTTGTTACCGGCGGCGCTGGCTTTATTGGCTCTGCAGTTGTCCGACATATCATTAAAAACACTCAAGATTCTGTGGTGAATGTTGATAAATTAACGTACGCCGGTAATCTCGAATCGCTCAGTGACGTTGCTGACAGCGAGCGCTATCATTTTGAGCATGCCGATATTTGCGATGCTGCGGCGATGGCGCGTATTTTTGCGCAGCATAAGCCGGATGCGGTAATGCATCTTGCTGCGGAGAGCCATGTCGATCGTTCGATCACCGGTCCCGCTGCGTTTATCGAAACCAATATCGTGGGTACCTATATTCTGCTTGAAGCTGCACGCGCATACTGGTCAGCACTGAACGACGATGCGAAAGCCGCGTTTCGCTTCCACCACATTTCTACTGATGAAGTCTATGGCGATCTGCCGCACCCGGATGAACAACCGGCAGGTGACGAATTGCCTCTGTTCAAAGAGGATACGGCTTACGCGCCGAGCAGCCCCTATTCCGCGTCGAAAGCCTCAAGCGATCATCTGGTGCGCGCATGGCGTCGTACCTATGGGATGCCAACTCTGGTGACCAACTGTTCCAACAACTATGGCCCTTATCATTTCCCTGAGAAACTGATCCCCCTGGTGATCCTGAACGCGCTGGACGGTAAGAACTTACCGGTCTACGGTAAAGGCGATCAGATCCGCGACTGGCTGTATGTCGAAGATCATGCGCGCGCGCTCTACACCGTGGTGACGCAAGGCCTGCCGGGTGAAACCTATAATATCGGCGGCCATAATGAAAAACAGAACCTTGATGTGGTACATACCATCTGCGATTTGTTAGATGAAATCGTGCCGAAAGAGACATCTTATCGCAGTCAGATTCAATATGTAACTGACCGTCCAGGCCATGACCGAAGATATGCCATCGATGCGCATAAAATTTGTATTGAGTTGGGTTGGAAGCCTCAGGAGACATTCGAAAGCGGAATTCGGAAGACAGTTGAATGGTATTTAGAGAATCAGCAGTGGGTAAGTAACGTAAAAAGTGGAGCATATGCTTCATGGCTTTCAAAACAATATGGAGATGAGAATCAATGAAGGGCATTATTCTTGCGGGAGGGTCAGGAACCAGGTTATACCCAATAACTATGGGGGTTTCTAAACAATTACTACCAATATATGATAAGCCTATGATTTATTATCCATTATCTGTATTGATGCTAGCTGGTATCCAGGATATTTTAATAATTACTACACCAGAAGATCAGGCTGGATTTGAAAGATTATTAGGAGATGGTAAACGATTTGGCATTAATCTGAGCTATGCGATCCAACCTAGCCCTGATGGACTTGCTCAAGCATTTATAATTGGTGAGAAATTTATTGGAAATGATCCTGTTTGCCTTGTTCTGGGTGACAATATTTTCTTTGGGCAAGGTTTCACACCAAAATTACAAATGGCTAGTAATAGGGATAGCGGTGCAACAGTATTTGGTTATCAGGTAATGGATCCTGAGCGATTTGGTGTTGTAGAATTTGATGAGAATTTTAAAGCAGTAAGTATTGAAGAAAAACCTAATAAACCAAAATCTAACTGGGCAGTGACGGGTCTTTATTTCTATGATAACGATGTAATTAATATCGCAAAAAATATTAGACCTTCATCCAGAGGAGAGTTGGAGATCACAAGTATTAATGAAGTGTATCTGAGTAATAATAATCTAAATGTTGAGTTACTCGGTCGCGGCTTTGCATGGCTAGATACGGGTACGCATGATAGTTTGATTGAAGCTGGTACTTTTGTCGAAACTGTTCAGAAACGTCAGGGTATGATGGTTGCCTGTCCTGAAGAAATCGCATGGCGTAATGGTTGGTTGAGCAGAGAAGATTTAATTAAATTAGGTGCTAATTTTAGCAAAAACCATTATGGACAATATTTGATAAAGCTGGCTAACTATTTATGAAAATAGACTTCATTCCACTTCAGGTGCACGGTGATGAGCGAGGTGCATTAGTTTCTCTTGAGAGAGAAAATAATATCCCCTTTGATATAAGGCGAGTATATTATATATTTGACACTAAGGTCGGTGTTACTCGTGGTTTTCATGCACACCGAAAACTTAAGCAAGTTGCGATTGCTGTTAAGGGAAGTTGCCGTTTTATTCTGGATGATGGTATAGAGCGAGTTAGTGTAATATTAGATGACCCTGCGCAAGGTCTTTTCATCAACTCATTTATTTGGCGTGAGATGACAGATTTTTCTGAGGATTGTGTTCTGATGGTCATCGCGGATATGGAATATGAAGAGTCAGATTACATTCGGGACTATGCAACATTTAAATACTTAGCGCAACAACAGCAGAGATAAGCCTCTCAGCTCTATTCAAATAATCGGTTAAATAATCTTGTCCCCTGCTATGTTGCAGAAGTGTAAAGATAATGGTGGAATAAATGGTTGAATTTTTAAATCTCAAAAAAATAAATTCTCGGCAAAAAAATGAATTGCTCAACGCTGTAGAAAAAGTAATTGATTCAGGCTGGTATATACTGGGCGAAGAACTTAAGGCTTTCGAAGATGAATTTTCTAAGTTTTGTCAAGTTAACTATACCCTTGGTGTAGCAAATGGGTTGGATGCACTGACATTAGTGCTCAGAGCCTGGAAAGAAATGGGTAAGTTAAAAAGTGGTGATGAGGTTATAGTGCAAGCTAACACTTATATAGCCTCAGTCTTAGCTATTACTGAAAATGATCTTGTCCCAGTTTTAATCGAACCCGATAGTAGAACTTTTAATCTAAATGCAGATAATGTCCGTTCCGCAATTTCTGATAAAACAAGGGTTATTTTGCCAGTACATCTTTATGGACAGATAACCCCTATGAAAGAAATTATGGACATTGCTAACGAATACAAGCTATTGGTTCTTGAAGATTGTGCTCAATCTCATGGTGCTCAAATTGGTGGCAAACGGGCTGGTAGCTGGGGTGATGCTGCAGGGTTCAGTTTCTATCCAGGAAAAAATCTTGGGGCGCTGGGTGATGCAGGTGCTATTACAACAGACGATTCAGAGTTATATAATGTATTAAAAGCATTAAGAAATTATGGTTCTCAACAGAAGTATTTAAATATATATCAGGGTGTTAATAGTCGTCTTGATGAAATACAAGCTGCCATGTTGCGTGTAAAACTTACAATGTTGGCAGAAGATATAGAAATAAGGCAAGCTATTGCACAGCGTTATCTTCGAGAAATAAAAAACCCATTGTTGGAATTACCATATGTCGACAGTATGGAAAATCATGTATGGCATTTATTTGTATTAAAAACTAATTATCGAGAAGAATTACAGAATTGGCTAGCTAAAAACAACATACAGTCTCTTATACATTATCCCGTGCCACCTCATAAGCAAAATGCATATAAAGAGATGAATGAACTCTCTTTACCATTGACCGAATCTCTACATACAAAAGTGTTATCTATCCCGTTGGATCCAACGATGTCAGACGATGATATAGATACTGTAATCAGTGTGTTGAATGGTTTTGTTGGATGAAAAAACTTTTAAAAGTTACTGCTTCGACGGGAGTTTTAACTCTTGCTAAAATGGCTATGGGATTTGTTATTGCGAAAGTCGTTGCAATATATACAGGGCCATCAGGTATGGCTCTGCTTGGGCAAATTCAAGGCGTGGTGACTGCATTAAATGGGATTGTTAATGCACCCGTCAGTAATGGAATTGTAAGATATACTTCAGAAAACAGCAAAGATGGTATTAATAGTTGCTCGCCTTGGTGGCGAGCTTCGTTAATTTGGGTTTTTGTAGTTTTTTTAATATTATTTCCTCTTGCAGTAATCTTTTCTGACAATTTTGCTGGGAATTTTTTTGGTAATGTCAAATATGCATGGGTTATTATATTAACGGTATTGCTACTACCAATTTCCGCTATGGGTACTCTGTTTTTATCAATAATAAATGGTTTTCAAAACCATAAACGTTTCATTACGTTAAACTTTTTATCAGTATTTATATCAAGCGTTATAATGATATTACTGATTATTCAATATAGTATTCAGGGGGCAATTATAGCAGCCTCAATTCAGACTGCTTTGATTGGGATTATTGTATTAATAGTAAATTTAAATCAACAATGGTTTAAAATAAAGTATTTTTTTGGTCATATCCAATTTTCAGTTTTTAAAGATATTGGTAAATATTTTCTCATGGCTATAGTCAGTGCCCTTGTTATGCCGATTTCATTGCTGATTACGCGTAATATTTTAGTACAGTATGTTGGATGGGATGGTGCGGGTATATGGCAAGCAGTGTGGAAAATCTCAGAAGTTTATTTAGGCGTTATAACCATTGCTCTCAGTACCTATTACTTGCCAAGGTTATCCCAGCTAAAAGATATTAAAAGCATAATGGCAGAAGTTACATCAACCACAAAAGTTATTGTTCCCTTTATTATCCTAATAGCCTTCATCGTTTATTTTAGTAGAGATATATTGATTGAGATCCTTTTTACGGAAGACTTTAAGGATGGAAGAGATCTTTTTGCCGTTCAGTTATGTGGTGACGTAGTAAAAATTATTGCATGGTTGTATGCCTTCCCTATGCTATCGCGATGCGCAGTAAAATGGTATGTATTTACCGAGTTATTTTTTGGTGCGGCGTTTATTACTTTATCCTATCTATTAATTCCAAAGTTTTTTTTGCATGGTGCAAATTATGCTTATTTAGCAAGTTATTTTTTATATGGTTTACTTGTTGTCACGAATGTCAAACGATTTTCAGTGTAAGGGTAAGTAATTGTATATTATTACAAAATCATATCACGCGTTAATTAATATAGTTTATCTTTTTATATTGAAATATCTTACTGTGAGTAATATATTTTTTAGATTTCCAAAAATTGGAGCGGGTTTTAATATCATAACTAACAGTAAATCAACAATTGATTTGAATAATTTATCAGCTAGAAATCATTTATGCATAGTGGTAAATAAAGGGGCTTTGATATTTGAAAAAAATTGCTTCGTAAATAATGGATGCTCTTTCAACTGTTTGAAAGAAATCCACATAGGAGAAAACACCCTCTTTGGCGAAGGTGTAAAAGTATACGATCATGACCACGTGATCGATGAAAATTATAATACAAGTAAAAATGAATTTATAAAGTCACCTGTAAAGATCGGAAAAAATTGCTGGATTGGGTCTAATACAATTATTTTAAAAGGGGTAAATATTGCAGATAACGTAGTGATTGGTGCTAACTCGCTTGTTAATAAATCGATTACTACGTCAGGTATATATGCCAGTAAAAATGGTTCACTAACTAGAATAAAATGATTTGGGATTCGTCATGAGCGATATAGTAGCATGGAATATTATCACAGTTTCAGTAATTTCATATAATTCTGAAAAAACAATTTCTGAAACATTGAATAGTATAGCCAGTCAAACTTATAATACTAAAGCTATTGAAGTGATTATTGCTGATGATGGCTCAAAAGATTCAACACTATTAATAGCGGAGAATTGGAAAAAGAAAAATCAATCTAACTTTTATAATATTATCATCACTACACATCATAAAAATAAAGGAGTTGCGGCAAACTGCAATCAGGCATGGCGACTAGCAACGGGGTTCTGGATTAAAACTATTGCCGCCGATGATATGTTATTACCAACTTGCATAGAGTTAAATATCAATTATGTTAATCGCTTTCCTAATTCATCTATAGTATTTTCTGATATGATTGCATTTTTGAATGATGGTAAATACATCCCCATAAAGCATGATAGAAAGAAAATTCTTGTCGATCACACTCAGCAATTAAGTCAAATCCTCTCATCATGTTACTTACTCGCACCTACAGCATTCATTCGTAAAAGTGTTTTGGAAGATGTGGGATATGCAGATGAATCATACTCGATGATAGAAGATTATCCATTATGGTTGAAATGTCTACAAAAAGGCTTCGTATTATCTTATATGGAGTCAGATACAATTCTTTATAGGAAAGGGGATTCTTTATCTCAACAAGGCGAAAAAATTGGTAATATACAGTATTTACAATCATTATTTTCCTTTCAAAAAGATAAGATTTGGCCGCTATTACCGAATAGGATGTTTTTAAAGAAGTGGGATGATTATTTGCTTTTTAAACATAAAACAATATGGATAAAAATATTTGGTAATAAAGTTAGCATTCCTTATCTTCTATCTCAGAAATCACTTTTGCTATTTAGACCTTATAAAATATACCGCGTAATCAAAAAAGTAATAACAAAATAAAGAGAAGAATATGGCTGCTAATTTATTAATAATACTTTTTTTTACATTCGCCACATTAATTGCTAATTCACGGTTAAAAATTTTTAGTTTCAAGCCAACATTTTTAGGTGCTTTATTTCTTTTGTCTCTATTTGTGCAAATAGTTCCTGGAACAGTATTAGTTGCTTTTTTTGATTATCCAATGTCTTTTGGGGTCGATACGCTAATTACGGAAGAAAGCAAGCTTGAAACATTCCAATATACTTTTTTATCTATATCAATTTTACTGCTTATAATTTCTGTTGCCTCATACATATGTCATTTTGATATCGAAATTGGAAAGCTGAATACCAGTCATTTCCGCATAAAATTAATTACTTTTTTTTCACTGCTCGTAATTTTTCTTAAAATAATGTCAGTTGGAAATATTCCTTTTTTATTGGCCCTTAAAGGTGATTTTGATGGGGCTGCGTTGGCTAAAGCACAAATTTTAAAAAATGAAGTTGGTTTAGGAGGGCTTTTCATTGGCTATATCTTTGTGTATTTCCCCTATATTTCTCTTGTCTGTTCTTATATCCATAAAAAGAAGCACATATTGGGAACGTTGCTATTTAGGATCAATGTTTTATTAATTGTAATTTATAGCATATACGATATGCAAAAATCAAAATTAATTGTCGTTGTTTTTATCTTATTCATTCTTTATTTAAAGTCTGTAAAAAGTATAAATTATCTTCTTGTAACTATCATACCTACATTTAGCATTGTTATTTTATGTGCTTTTTTTATGCTTTTGCACAATATTCCTTTAGGCGAAGTATTTGACTCTGTTTTAGCCAGATTATTTATAGGACAAACGGAAGGGTCATTTATGATTTACCAGGCGTTAACTCCTAATATAGAACGCATTGCCTACGGAATGCCATTCGGCGGGCTCTATGGAATTTATGCAATGGATCCCGCAGCAGAAATAATTACAATATTTTTTCCTACAGCAGGAGATGCATGGGTTAATTCGAATAGCTATTTTCAAGCTCATGCGTGGTCTATTTTTGGAGATATTTCTCTTTTAATTGCCCCCTTGGTTGTTGCATTAAATATTATGGGACTCTATTTTCTAAAGGAAATTTTTAGCAGAGTTGATAGAACATTTGCGAGTAGCGTTTATATTGTGTCTATCTTGACATTACCAATTGTAAATGATTTTTCCTATTTCTTATTTTTCAAATCATGGCTTTGCATGATTGTACTAATGATGTTTTATATTATGACTATAAAAGTTATTGAGCTAAGTTGTAAGTTCAAAAATTAACTTGGCATTTTAAAATAAATCAGAGGATTTTAAAATTTGGAGTCTTTATGAAAGTGCTACATATTGTTGGTAATGAAATTGAAGAGTCAAATGGTATTGGGCGATTATTGCCTGAAATGATTGAAATGCAAAATAAATACAGTGATTCCTTAAGTTGTTCCCTGCTATGTATCAATGGAAAGTATGAATCAAATAATTTTAAAGTCTATAAATTAAATGAACTTACTGACCTTGTAATCGATCAGTTTGATCTTTTTATTTTCCATGGTATTTATTTTTATTCATATATTAAGTTGTCAAAAAGAATTTTATCTCGCAATAAAATATATTTTGTTAAGCCTCATTCAAGTTTGATACATAGCGCACAAAAAAAATCTGCTATTAAAAAAATGCTTGGGAACTTAATTTGTTTTAAAAGTTTTATTAAATCAGCCAATGCAGTAATTTTCATAAATGCCGATGAGGCTAAGAACTCGCTTCAATGGAATCGAAACTATTTCCTCGAAGGGAATGGTTTAGCGAGTAACCAACATGTACTGCAAAAAACAAAAATCACAGTAAAACCATATAAATTTGTTTACATGTCACGTATTGATTTTTCTCATAAAGGAACAGACATTCTACTTGATGCCTTAGAGTTATTAAAAGAAAAATATAAAATAACTAATTTCAATCTTTCTATTTATGGAAAGGGTAATGAAAAAGAGGTGTCAAAACTTATCTACAGAATTGGTAAACTAGGTTTCCCGGATGTATCTTTCAATGGTCCAATTTTCGGACAAGAAAAAAATAATATGCTGCTTAGTAAAGACATTTTTATTTTAACTTCGCGATATGAGGGGTTTCCGATGGCAATACTAGAAGCTCTTGATTCTGGATTACCCTGTCTCGTAACTCGTGGCGTAAATATGTCAAGTATAATTAATAATTATCACGTTGGTTGGGAGTGTGAAACAGCAGTTGAAAGTGTCGCAGAACTGATTCTATCCGTTATGAAAATGGATAGTAACCTGATCGAAGAAGCATCTGATCTTGCACGTAAGTATGTAATCAAAGAACATGATTGGCCCTCACTTGTTAACCATTCAGAAGCAACTTATTCTGCATTGAGTACAAAGTAACCTGTGTTTATAGAATATAGTTATTAACTTTGATAATTATTTTTATCATTATACTTTAGTTTACTTTTCAATTGTTAATACTTATTGAGGTTTGTTGTTGATTAAAAATGATAGCTTTTTCGTTTTTACCCATTAAAAATGTACATTAGCTGATCTGAGACAACAATGAATCTAAATATTTTATTAATTCAAAGCGAGACTTATCAAAACATTCATAATCGTCTAAGCTTTCTTTTGATTTTTAACTCTTATAACTAAGCGTAATAAATCTTGTTAAATAGCTCACAAAAATACTACATCAACTCGACTAAATAAAAATTTGATTTGGGTAATAGTATTCTGTTAATAGCCAATGCCACTTTTCTACTCGTGTATGTGCAAAGTTTGGACAAAGATGAAATAAATCATGCCCGGATAGTACAACAAACTGTGGATTGAACACGGCTGAAATTTACATGCAATTTTCATATTAATTTACACATAAAGAATGGTACTCCAGTGATAGTATTTATAATGAAAACTACTGGTTAGTAAGATGATAATCCTACCCAGAAATATGATAATTTGATTAGATAGCCTCAGGCGTTGATGTACTTAACGTAGTGGTTTAATAATTTAAATACTATGCAGAGTGGAATAAGTTAATCAGTTGTTCGGTTAGCTCAACAGAGTTTTGAAAATATCGCGTTTATATACGTCGATATGAATAGTAACCTTTCGTTCACTCTAAGAATATATTCATGTCGCTAAAGGGTAACTTATGCGAAACGATCATTTACTCACTTCGATAATATCTTCTTATAGTATTTAAAGCATAACTCTAAACGTTAAATATTTATATTATTTTGGAATTATCCATGAAAATAAGTGTGCTTTTATCTCTTTACACAAAGGAATCACCAGCCTTCCTGGAGTCCTGTCTAGAGAGTTTGTTTCATCAAACATATTTTCCTGATGAGGTCGTTATTGTTTATGATGGCCCTGTTAGACAAGAACTACAAGATTGTGTGGACAAATGGTCTTCTAAACTCCCTATAAAAGTTGTCAAATTACCGAATAACGTTGGGTTAGGTAAGGCGTTAAATCACGGACTTGAATTCTGCTCTCATGATATTGTTTTTAGAATGGATACAGATGATATCTGTCATGAAACTCGTGTCGAAAAACAACTTTCTTATTTGCAAAATAACCCATCAATTGGTTTGATTAGTTCAACGGTGGGAGAGTTTCGGGATTCTATTGATGAAGTTCATGCTTTCAGAAAATTACCACTAACACACAGCGAAATAGTTAGATTTGCAAAGAAACGGAATCCGTTTAACCATATGGCGGTTGCATTCAGGAAGGATTTGGTCATAGCTGCAGGAGGGTATCGAAGTGAATATTTATATGAAGACTACGCTCTCTGGGTCAGAATGTTGCAAAATGGAGTAAATACAGCTAATTTGCCAGAAACGCTTGTCTTTGCAAGGACCGGCAACGGAATGCTTACGAGACGCTCAGGATTTAAATATGCAAAATCAGAATTTGCAGCGCAAGTTGGTTTTTATAAGAGTGGATACTTATCGTGTTACGAACTTTTTCGGAATCTGTCAGTCAGGTTACCATTAAGACTCGCGCCAGTATCATTACTATCATTTATTTATTCTAATATTTTACGAAAATAAAAATTCCCTGTTGTATATTTTAGAAATATTCTTCATTGTCTAATGTATATAATAAATGTTTATTGATAGTCTGCAATCCGCTAAGATACCTCTCACATTTATATACTCAGCCGTAAATGCTGAGATTGAAACCTGACAGGAGTATGTAATGTCCAAACAGCAGATCGGCGTTGTTGGTATGGCCGTGATGGGGCGCAACCTGGCGCTGAACATCGAAAGCCGTGGCTATACCGTTTCCGTTTTCAACCGCTCCCGCGAAAAGACTGAGGAAGTGATTGCTGAAAACCCGGGCAAAAACCTGGTTCCTTTTTACAGCGTTCAGGAGTTTGTTGAATCACTTGAAACGCCTCGTCGTATCCTGTTAATGGTGCAAGCGGGTGCAGGAACGGATGCTGCTATCAACTCCCTGAAACCGTATCTGAATAAAGGCGACATCATCATTGATGGTGGCAACACATTCTTCCATGACACCATTCGCCGTAACCGCGAACTCTCTGCAGAAGGTTTTAACTTTATTGGTACCGGTGTCTCAGGTGGGGAAGAGGGCGCATTGAAAGGCCCATCCATCATGCCTGGTGGTCAGAAAGAAGCCTATGAGCTGGTTGCCCCAATCCTCACTAAAATCGCTGCGGTTGCTGAAGATGGCGAACCTTGCGTAACTTATATCGGTGCTGACGGCGCGGGTCACTACGTTAAGATGGTTCACAACGGCATCGAATATGGCGACATGCAGCTTATCGCTGAAGCTTACTCGCTGTTGAAGGGCGGTCTCAACCTTTCCAATGAAGAGCTGGCGCAGACCTTTACTGAGTGGAACAAAGGCGAGCTGAGCAGCTATCTGATCGACATCACCAAAGATATCTTCACTAAGAAAGATGAAGAGGGTAAATACCTGGTTGATGTAATCTTGGACGAAGCGGCCAACAAAGGCACCGGTAAATGGACCAGCCAGAGCTCGCTGGATCTCGGCGAGCCGCTGTCACTGATCACTGAGTCCGTGTTCGCGCGTTATATCTCCTCTCTGAAAGAGCAGCGTGTTGCAGCATCGAAAGTGCTGTCTGGCCCGCAGGCTAAACCGGCTGGCGATAAAGCAGAATTTATTGAGAAAGTCCGTCGTGCGCTGTATCTCGGAAAAATCGTCTCTTATGCTCAGGGCTTCTCCCAGCTCCGCGCGGCTTCAGAAGAATACAACTGGGATCTGAACTACGGTGAAATCGCGAAGATTTTCCGTGCGGGTTGTATTATTCGTGCCCAGTTCCTGCAGAAGATCACCGACGCTTATGCTGAGACTCCGGCTATCGCCAACCTGCTGCTTGCACCTTACTTCAAGCAAATTGCCGATGATTATCAGCAGGCGCTGCGTGACGTGGTAGCTTATGCCGTACAAAACGGTATTCCGGTGCCGACTTTCGGCGCGGCGGTGGCTTATTACGACAGCTACCGTGCTGCCGTCCTGCCAGCGAACCTGATCCAGGCACAGCGTGACTACTTCGGGGCGCATACTTACAAGCGCACCGATAAAGACGGCATTTTCCATACGGAATGGCTGGATTAATCTGATTTAACCTGAAAACTATTAAACGCCCGGTCAATAAAACCGGGCGTTTTTTTATGCAGAAAGTACCAGATTTGGGCATATCACTCTGTGCATAGGTACGTAAAATCCGAAAAGTATATTACAGCGCCCGTCAGGCTCCGGACACGCGTCTTGACAGGCAACAAAGGTAAGAGGTAAAAACCTCTCAGTTAATAAATTCAGTGGTGATGGTACTGCCATCTCCAGACACTCAAACTTGAAGAAGTTGCTTAGCGAATGAAAATAACAATCTCCGGTACAGGTTACGTTGGTCTTTCAAACGGTATTCTGATCGCACAACATCATGAAGTGGTGGCGCTGGATATCATTCAGGCCAAAGTTGATATGCTTAACCAGAAAATCTCGCCTATCGTTGATAAAGAGATTCAGGAATATCTGCAAACTAAACCGCTTAATTTTCGTGCTACCACGGATAAGCAGGATGCCTATCGCGATGCGGATTTTGTGATTATTGCCACGCCGACTGACTATGATCCCAAAACCAACTATTTCAACACCTCCAGCGTTGAAGCGGTGATCCGTGATGTAGTGGCAATCAATCCCCAAGCGGTGATGATTATTAAATCCACTGTGCCGGTTGGCTTTACACAGTCAATCCGAGACGAACTGGGTATCGATAACGTTATTTTCTCTCCGGAATTTCTCCGTGAAGGGAAAGCGCTTTATGACAATTTGCATCCGTCGCGCATTGTTATCGGTGAGCGTTCCGAACGCGCGGAACGTTTTGCTTCGCTGCTGCAGGAAGGCGCTATCAAGAAAGATATTAAGGTGCTGTTCACCGACTCGACGGAAGCCGAAGCCATTAAGCTTTTCGCTAATACCTATCTGGCAATGCGTGTAGCGTATTTTAATGAGCTGGACAGCTATGCTGAGAGCCTCGGCCTCGATTCTCGTCAGATCATCGAAGGTGTCTGTCTCGATCCACGTATTGGCAGCCATTATAATAACCCGTCCTTCGGTTACGGCGGTTATTGTCTGCCGAAAGACACCAAACAGTTGCTGGCTAACTATCAGTCGGTGCCAAATAATCTGATCTCTGCGATTGTCGATGCGAACCGTACGCGTAAAGATTTTATCGCGGATTCTATTCTTTCCCGCAAGCCTAAGGTCGTTGGCGTTTATCGTTTGATTATGAAGAGCGGCTCAGATAACTTCCGTGCCTCTTCCATTCAGGGGATCATGAAGCGCATCAAAGCCAAAGGCGTGCAGGTTATTATTTATGAACCGGTAATGAAAGAAGATGAGTTCTTCCATTCCCGTGTTGTCCGCGATCTGGAAGCCTTCAAGAAAGAATCAGATGTGATTATTTCAAACCGCATGGCTGAAGAACTGGCGGATGTGGAGGATAAAGTTTATACCCGCGACCTTTTTGGTAGTGACTGATTATAGTATAAAAAGCTTACTTTCACATAATATAAGGACAGTGTTTCAATAACGCTGTCCTTTTTTATAAAACTAACTGTTAGGTTTTTTAAACACAATCCACAACTAGTAATATCACCTAAATAACTTCCTATTTATTAATAAGCACCTGTTCAGGAAGATATTTTTTGAATTTTTTTAATGCAGAAAGAATATTCTCTTTTGAAATGGAATAATATACGTCCATTTCTGTCTCTCCTGTACGTTCAGCACCGAACCGTTCGTGAAATTTGATGACTGAAAAATTACCCTTACGTACATCAAAGTGCGCACGTTCAAATCCAAGGCTTAGGGCATACTGATAGATTAGAAGCGCAGACTCGATAGCAAAATGCGACGGAGCCTCTCCACTTATTACCCATGAGCCCCAGCAGAAAGAATTTTCTTGCTGATCATACATACGTACAGTGCCATATGGATGGCCGGTAAAATCTTCAATAATAAAATATGCCTGTCCTTGGCTTGACAAATATCGTTCAATCCATTGCTTCTGCTCGCTAATATCCTGAGATGTTGAGCTAATAAAACGTCCCTTTTTTTCATTAGTCCGCAAGTTTACGATAAAATCGGCATCGTCTGGTTTGACATTCCGCAGCTTAATTGTACGACCAACAATACTTACCGCTTGATGAATAGCTGGAACGGTTATCTTATTAATCATTATATATTCTCTCTTTAGCGATTGCCTTAAGATAAGTCATGCGAGATAAAAATCTTTATACCAGTCAACAAAGTTCTTCACGCCCTGTTTGACGGTGGTTTGCGGACGGAAGCCAATAACATCATATAATGCCTGGGTATCCGCACTGGTTTCCAGCACATCGCCTGGCTGAATAGGGAGCATATTTTTTTGCGCTTCTACACCCAGTGCTTCTTCCAGAGCGTTGATATAGTCCATCAGTTCCACCGGTGAGCTGTTACCGATGTTATAAACGCGGTAAGGTGCGGAGCTGGTGGCTGGCGACCCTGTTTCCACCGTCCAACTGGCGTCAGCCTGCGGAATAACATCCTGCAAACGGATGATGGCTTCGGCAATATCATCAATATACGTGAAGTCACGCTTCATCTTGCCGTAGTTATAAACATCAATGCTTTTACCTTCCACCATCGCTTTGGTGAATTTAAACAGCGCCATATCCGGACGACCCCACGGGCCATAAACCGTAAAGAAGCGCAGGCCGGTCGTCGGTAAACCATACAAATGTGAATAGGTATGGGACATCAATTCATTGGCTTTTTTCGTCGCTGCATACAGCGAAACCGGATGATCCACAGAGTCGTCCGTGGAGAAGGGCATTTTACGGTTCAGGCCATAGACCGAGCTGGATGATGCGTAAAGCAGATGCTTGACCTTATTGTGACGGCAGCCTTCCAGCACGTTCACATGGCCGATCAGATTTGAATCCGCGTAGGCGAGGGGATTATCCAGCGAATAACGTACGCCAGCCTGGGCACCGAGATGGATCACCCGATCGAATTTCTCGTTGGCAAAAAGTTGTGCCATACCTTCCCGATCGGCAAGGTCCAGTTTTTTGAACTGGAAGTCCGGTGACGACAGTCGATCAAGACGTGCCTGCTTGAGATTGACATCGTAATAATCATTAAGATTATCGATGCCCACAACCTGATGTCCTGCCTGCAACAGGCGCTTGCTTACGTGATAACCAATAAAACCGGCAGCGCCAGTCACTAAAAATTTCATATTTGTCCTTTTCACCTGGAGTGCACCATGCTGGCTATTGTATGCCGATGACTGCCTCGTTGCTACCAGCGTGCCTGACCTTTATGTGTAGTTTCAAGTGGTAACAAAATTAAACGGATTCTGATTCCAGGAATTTATGGAAAGTGTACACTACACTGAATTTTTCTTCTTTGACTGGAAACTTCATCTTAAGGTTGCTATGACACACAACGATAATAATCTTATCAGAGACAATAATGACTCTGAACAAGTTGATTTAATTGATATATTTCTACAGCTTTGGCGTGGTAAGTGGGTGATCGCTGTTTTTGTCGTTCTTGCAGTCATTATAGCCGGGCTTTATGTCACCTTTGCCAAAGAAAAATGGACCTCAACAGCGGTTATCACGATGCCAGATGCGGGACAGATCGCAGGCTATACCAATGCGATGACGCTGATTTATGGCGATTCGAAAGTCGATAACCTTGAAATTCAGCAACGGGTGATTACTCGTTTTAGTGGCGCATTTTCAGCGTTGGCAGAAACACTGAAAAACCAGGCTGAGCCAGAAAATTTAACCATTGATACCGCGGTCAAAGGCCAGCCTTTACCGCTGAAAGTCACTTACCAGGGCGATTCTGCTAAAAACGCGCAGCAGGTGCTGGCTAAATACATTCAGCAAGTTGATGAGGAAATCGCCGACGAACTGGATCTGGATTTGGCGACGAATATCAAATCGCGGCTGACAGAGCTGCAGGACTCGCTGGCAACCCAGGAAAAAGTGGCGCAGGAGCAAAAAAACCTGCGTATCCAGCAGATCGCCCAGGCGCTGACCTTTGCTAAAGACTCTGGGGTTAAGCAGCCACAGGTCCAGCAAACCCAGGATGTGACGCAGGACACCTTATTCCTGCTTGGTAGTGACGCGCTGGAATCAATGATCAAGAACGAGGCCTCGCGACCGCTGGTGTTCTCGCCGGACTATTATCGTACCCGACAAAACCTGTTGGACATTCAGCGTATTAAGCCGGACTCAGAGAATATGCATGCTTATCGCTACGTGATGAAGCCAACTGAACCTCTGCGCCGAGACAGCCCTAAACATGTGCTGTCTTTCGTGCTGGCAATTCTGTTAGGCGCGATTGCCGGTGCTGGTGTCGTGCTCACCCGCAACGCTATCCGCAATTACCAGCCACGAGGCTAACCTTCGGGCATAAAAAAACCGGGCATTTTTAGCCCGGTTTTTTTTCGTCTTATTTATGCCGCTTACGCAGGTTCTCAATCACCGCCGTCATATCGAGTTTCTGATCCTGTAGCAGCACCATCAGGTGATACATCAGATCCGACGCTTCGTTAGTCAGTTCTTCACGATCGTTAACTGTGGCGGCAAGCGCCGTTTCAACGCCTTCTTCACCCACTTTTTGCGCGATGCGCTTGGTACCGCTGGCGTACAGCTTCGCGGTATAAGAGCTTTCAGGATCCGCAGTTTTACGCTCGGCCAAAAGTTGCTCAAGCTGGTAGAGGAACAGCCACTGATGGCTCGCTTCACCAAAGCAGCTTGAGGTGCCGTTGTGACAGGTGGGGCCGATGGGGTTGACCAGCACCAGCAGGGTATCGTTATCGCAGTCGGGGGTAATGCTGACCAGGTTCAGGAAATGTCCGGAGGTCTCGCCTTTGGTCCATAACCGCTGCTTAGTGCGCGAGAAAAACGTCACTTTCCCGCTCTGCTGGGTTTTCGCCAGCGCTGCTTTATCCATATAGCCCAGCATCAGCACTTCACCAGAAACCGCATGCTGCACCACGGCGGGCAGCAGTCCGTCGGTCTTATCCCAGTCCAGTTGGGCCAGTTGTTGCTCTGTTAACATACCCTGATCTCCACGCCCTGGCCTGCCAGGTACGTTTTTAATTCACCAATATTAATAATCTGTTTGTGGAACACCGATGCCGCCAGCGCACCGTCCACGTCAGCGTCGCGGAAGGCTTCGAGGAAATGCTCCATGGTGCCTGCGCCGCCCGAGGCGATCAGCGGAACATGGCAGACTTCACGGACTTTTTTCAGCTGTTCAAGATCGTAACCATTGCGCACGCCGTCCTGGTTCATCATATTGAGAACGATTTCTCCCGCGCCGCGCTTCTGTACTTCCTGCACCCAGTCCAGCGTTTCCCACTGCGTCACGCGTGTGCGGCTTTCGTCTCCGGTGTACTGATTAACGTGATATTTGCCGCTGGCATCATCAAACCAGGTATCAATGCCGACCACAATACACTGCACGCCAAAGCGATCCGCCAGACGAGTGATCAGCTCCGGGTCGGCCAGCGCGGGGGAGTTAATCGAAATCTTATCTGCGCCGAAGGTCAAAATACGCGCTGCATCCTCTGCGGATTTGATGCCACCCGCCACGCAGAAGGGGATGTCGATGACTTCCGCCACGCGTGTCACCCAGCTTTTATCCACCACGCGGCCATCGCTGGACGCGGTAATATCGTAAAACACCAGCTCATCCGCGCCTTCTTCTGCATAGCGTTTTGCCAGCGGGACGATGTCGCCGATAATCTCATGATTACGGAACTGCACGCCCTTCACCACCTGGCCGTCGCGCACATCAAGGCAGGGTATTATCCGTTTTGCCAGCATTGGATGGCCTCCGTTACGTTAAATTTACCTTCCAGCAGCGCACGTCCGACAATCACGCCACGCACGCCCGTCCCGCGCAGAGCGGCAATGTCTTCAAGGCCGCCGATACCGCCGGATGACTGAAACGCCACCTGCGGGTAACGCGCACAGACTTCTTCATACAAGGAGACGTTGGAGCCTGCCAGCGTACCGTCGCGGGAAATATCCGTGCACAGCACATGCTTAAGGCCTGCCGGCAGATACCGCTCCACCAGCGCTTCCAGCGAGACGCCGGAATCTTCCTGCCAGCCGCTGACCGCCACCTGTTTGTTTCCCGCCTCATCGATACGCACATCCAGCGCCAGCACCAGCGCATCAGCACCAAAACGGCGGAACCACTGTTCGACCCTCTGCGGAAATTTTACCGCCGTGGAGCCCACGACCACGCGCGCCACGCCGGCCTCCAGCAGTGCTGCCACGTCATCTTCGCTACGCACGCCGCCGCCGACCTGGACCGGAACATTCACGCCCGCCACCAGCGATTTTATCAGCGGGATCTGCCGCTTCTGCGGATCTTTCGCGCCGGTTAAATCCACCAGATGCAGAACTTCAGCACCCTGGGCGGCGTACTCCTGCAAACGCGGCAGCGGGTCGTTACCGTAATCGCGCTGCTGACCGTAATCGCCCTGATGAAGACGCACTACCGTGCCGTCGATCAAATCTAATGCCGGAATAATCATTACATCTCCAGGAAGTTTTTCAGCAGCTGCGCGCCTGCGGCACCGGAGCGTTCAGGGTGGAACTGCACGCCATAAAAGTTATCTTTCTGCACCGCCGCGGTAAACGCCTCGCCGTAGTGGCACTGGGCGATAGTCCAGGTATTGACCGGCATCGCATAGCTGTGCACGAAGTAGAAATAAGATCCGTCTTCGATGCCCTGGAACAGGCGGTTACCTGCTTTCGGGTAGATACGATTCCAGCCCATATGCGGTAACGGCAAACCGACATCTTTCATTTTCGGCACATCCTGCTCAATGATGCCCAGCAGATCGACGCCGTTATTTTCCTCGCTGTGGCTGCCCAGCAGCTGCATCCCCAGACAGATCCCCAGCACCGGCTGGGTACAGGCTTTGATCAAGTCGCTCAGTTCGCGCTCGTGGATCTGATCCATCGCCGCCTGGGCGGTGCCCACGCCGGGCAGGAACAGTTTATCGGCGCGCAGCACCACATCCGGATCGCGGCTCACCAGCGGCGTATAGCCGTGGCGCATTACCGCGGATTTCACCGAGTTCAGGTTGGCGCAGCCGGTATCGAGGATCACCACGTTCATCACAGCACCCCTTTAGAGGACGGAAGGGTATCGCCTTCCACGCGAATGGCCTGACGCAGCGTGCGACCGAAGGCTTTGAACAGGCTTTCCACACGGTGGTGATCGTTCTTGCCTTTGGTTTTCAGGTGCAGCGTCACCGCCATGGTATAGGAGAGGGAGCGGAAAAAGTGCTCGACCATCTCGGTGCTCAGATCGCCCACGCGTTGATAGGTAAAGTCGGCGCGGTATTCAAGGTGCGGACGGCCAGAAATATCCAGCGCGCAGCGCGCCAGGCATTCGTCCATCGGCAGTACAAAACCGAAGCGGTTAATGCCGCGCTTATCTCCCAGCGCCAGCTTCAGCGCTTCGCCGAGGGCCAGGCCGGTATCTTCCACCGTGTGGTGATCGTCAATATAGAGATCGCCTTTCACGGCGATTTCCATGCGGAAGCCGCCATGGGTGGCGATTTGATCCAGCATGTGATCAAAGAAGCCGACGCCGGTATTAATCTTGCTGTTGCCTTCGCGATCCAGCCACACTTTTACGTCGATCTGCGTCTCTTTGGTGTTGCGCTCAATGTGCGCGTAGCGATCGCGGCGGGTGAGCTGCTCGCCTATCATCGTCCAGTTCAGCGTCTCGCGGTTATAGCGCAGACCGGTAATGCCCATATTGTCGGCAAGCGTGATGTCGGTAGCACGGTCGCCAATAACATAGCTGTTCGCTTTATCCAGCGCTTGTTCCGCCAGATAGTGTTCCACCAGGCGGGTTTTGGGTTTGCGGCAGTCGCACTCGTCCGCCGGCAGGTGCGGGCAAATCAGCACCTCGTCAAACACCACGCCCTGAGAGGAAAAAATCTGCATCATCAGATTATGCGGGCCGTCGAAATCAGCCTGCGGGAAGCTCGCCGTGCCCAGACCGTCCTGGTTGGTGATCATCACCAGTTTAAAACCAGCTTTTTGTAAGGCTAACAATACCGGAATGGCATCCGGCTCAAAGGCCAGCTTGTCAAAACGATCGACCTGAAAGTCGCTCGGCGGCTCGCTAATCAGCGTGCCATCACGGTCAATAAAGAGGTACTTCTGGCTCATACTTGCTCCGCACGTAAGGCGTCAATGACGCGCTGGCTTTCTTCCCGGGTGCCAATGGTAATGCGCAGGCAGCCGCTTAAAGTGGGTTGTTTATTTTGATCGCGTAAGATAATGCCCTGATCCCAGAGTGATTTGAACACCGCGCTCGAGGCTTTCATGCGCACCAGAATATAGTTGGTTTCTGAATCATAAACCTGCTCGACGCACGGAATATCCCGCAAATTGTCCACCAGATACTGACGCTCAGCGAGGATCTGCGCCACGCGCTCGCGCATCGCATCGATGCCCGCAGGGGTCAGTGCCTGGGCGGCGATATCCGCAACCGGCGTGGAAAGCGGGTAGGGGGCGATCACCTTCATTAACAGATTAATGACGTCTTCATTGGCCAGCGTAAAGCCGCAGCGCAGGCCAGCCAGCGCGAAGGCTTTGGACAGGGTGCGCAGCACGACAAGGTGCGGATATTCCGCCAGCCAGCCGGTCAGCGTCGCCTGCGGGCAAAACTCAATATAGGCCTCATCGGCGATCACCAGCGCTTTCTCGCGGGTCAGCTCCAGCAGCGCACGCAGATCGTCCGGGTTAATGATCTGCCCGGTCGGGTTGTTCGGACTGCACACGTACACCAGTTTCACGCCATCAAGCTGTTCAGCAATCGCCGGTACGTTCAGCTGCCAGTCATCCAGCGCCTGCACGGTGCGCGTTTCCACGCCGAACGTTTCGGCGCTGACGCTGTACATGCCGTAGGTTGGGGGGCAGAACAGCACCGCATCCTGGCCGGGCTCACAAAAAGCGCGGATCAGCAGTTCAATACCTTCATCGGCACCCCGGCTTACCAGTACCTGCTCCGGCTTCAGACCGGCATAGGCGGCATAGCCTTCGATCACCGCTTTGGGCTGACACTCCGGATAACGGTTCAGCGTCTGCTGTGAGAACTGAAACGCTACCGGCGTCGGAAATTCATTGGCATTCAGCCAGACATCGCCCTTGCCGCCCAGACGGCGCGCAGACTGATAAGGCGTCAGGTTACGCACATTTTCACGCGCGAGTTCAATGATACTCATGCTTGCTCCTTGAGGGCGTTAACGCGCAGCGTAACGGCATTTTTGTGCGCGTGCAGGCGTTCGGCGGCGGCCAGGGTTTCAATGGTGTCGGCGAGGGCGGCGAAGCCGTCGCGGGACAGTTCCTGCACGGTCATGCGTTTCTGGAAATCCGCCAGCCCGAGGCTTGAGCAGGTGGCGGTATAGCCATAGGTCGGTAGTACGTGATTGGTGCCAGAGGCGTAATCCCCCGCCGATTCCGGTGACCAGTCCCCCAGAAACACCGAGCCTGCGCTGGTGATGTCGTCAACCAGCGCCCGCGCATCGCGGGTCTGGATAATCAGGTGCTCAGGGCCATAGGCATTGGAGATGGCTACGCACTGCGCCAGATCCCGCGCCACAATCAGACGGCTGGACGCCAGTGCCTGGCGGGCTGTATCGGCACGCGGCAGTGCTTCCAGCTGACGTTCAACAGCTTTCGCCACCGCCTCCGCCATAGCGCTGTCCGGCGTCAGCAGGATCACCTGCGAGTCCGGGCCGTGCTCGGCCTGGGAAAGCAGATCGGAGGCGACAAAATCCGGCGTCGCGCCGCTGTCAGCGATCACCAGCACTTCTGACGGCCCGGCAGGCATATCAATAGCCGCGCCATCAAGACGCTGGCTGACCTGTCGCTTGGCTTCGGTAACGTACGCATTGCCCGGGCCAAAAATTTTATCCACTTTGGCAATCGCGCCGGTGCCGAACGCCAGCGCGGCAATCGCCTGCGCGCCGCCCACTTTATAGACGTCCTGCACGCCGCACAGCTTCGCGGCATAGAGAATTTCATCGGCAATCGGTGGCGGTGAGCAGAGCACCACTTTCCGGCAACCGGCGATACGCGCCGGTGTCGCCAGCATCAATACTGTCGAAAACAGCGGCGCGGAGCCGCCGGGAATATATAAGCCGACCGAATTGATCGGGCGGGTCACCTGCTGACAGCGCACCCCTGGCAGCGTCTCGACATCCACGGTCTGCAACTGCTGCGCCATATGGAAGGTATCGATGTTTTTAACCGCCACGGCCATTGCCTGCTTCAGCGGCTCTCCCAGTCGGGCGCTGGCGTCGTCAATTTCCTGCGCGGTGACTTTCAGCGCGCCGACCTCGGTTTTATCGAACTTTGCACTGTACTCGCGCAGCGCATCGTCACCCCGGGCTTTCACGTTATCAAGGATCTCAGCAACCGTGCGGCTGATGCTTTCCGAGGCGGAGATCGCCGGGCGCTGCAACAGTTCGCGTTGTTGTTCAGGGCTACAGCTATTCCAGTCGATTACAGTATTGAAGCTCATCGCCGTCACTCCATCATCTTCTCAATCGGCAGCACCAGAATCGAACTGGCCCCCAGCGCTTTCAGTTTTTCCATGGTTTCCCAGAACAGCGTCTCGCTGCTCACCATGTGCATCGCCACGCGCTGTTGATCGCCGGCAAGCGGTAAAATCGTCGGACGTTCCGCACCCGGCAGCAGGGCGATCACTTCATCAAGACGCTCGGTTGGCGCGTGCATCATGATGTACTTCGATTCACGAGCCTGGATCACGCCCTGAATGCGGGTCAGCAGTTTGTCGATCAACTGCTGTTTGGCATCATCCATCTCACCATCACGCTGGATGAGACAGGCTTTGGAGCGGTAAATCACTTCCACTTCGCGCAGGCCATTCGCTTCCAGCGTGGCACCGGTAGAAACCAGATCACAAATCGCATCAGCCAGACCGGCGCGGGGCGCGACTTCGACAGAACCATTGAGCAGACAGGATTTGAAGGAGACGCCCTTCTGATCCAGATAGCGCTTCAGCAGGTGCGGATAAGAGGTGGCGATGCGTTTACCGTTGAGCGCTGCCGGGCCGTCCCAGACCTCATCCACCGCGGTCGCCAGCGACAGGCGGCAGCCGCCGAAATCCAGACGACGCAGGGTGAAGTAACGCGGATCTTCGCCCTGGGCGCGGCGGGTGAGCAGCTCTTCTTCCAGCACGTTCTCGCCGATAATGCCCAGATCGACCACGCCGTCCATTACCAGGCCCGGAATGTCGTCGTCACGCACGCGCAGAATATCGATCGGCATGTTTTCTGCCAGCGCGATCAGACGCTGTGTGTGCAGGTTAATTTTGATGCCGCAGCGGGCGAGCAGTTCGCGTGAATCATCACTTAAACGCCCGGACTTCTGAATAGCTATGCGTAAACGGGTATTGTCTAACATTCGGTTTATCCTCTGTTCCTGCCTGAATTTGGTTCAAAAAAAAGCCCCCGGAAGATGATCTTCCGGGGGCTTTTTCATACGTTCATGCACCACTGGAAGATCTGAATGTCTTCCAGCACACATCGCCTGAAAGACTAGTCAGGATGATGGTGATGGTGGTGGTTAAATTGAACGCGTGTCATAAATTTTCTCGATGAATGATTATTCAACTGCTTGCGATTAACCTAAACCAGTTTAGCCCTGTAAGGCAAGGGCTTTTTTCAATCATTAAATCATTTCATATTGATTCTATGAATTGTCAGTTGTCCCACGCTGGCGTAGCCTTATTGCAGATGCGTGAACGTCAGGAGAAAGGCATGAAGAAGGTGGCAATTGTCGGGTTGGGCTGGCTGGGGATGCCGCTGGCATTAGCACTGTCGGCGCGGGGCTGGCAGGTAACCGGCAGTAAAACAACCCAGGACGGCGTGGAAGCTGCGCGCATGTGCGGCATTGACAGCTATCTGCTGCAACTCACCCCGGAGCTGGTGTGCGACACCGACGATCTCGATGCCCTGATGAACGTCGACGCGCTGGTCATTACGCTACCTGCGCGCCGCAGCGGGCCGGGGGATGAGTTCTATATGCAGGCGATGCAGGAAATTGTCGACAGCGCGCTGGCGCACCGCATCCCGCGCATTATCTTTACCAGCTCCACGTCGGTCTACGGCGACGTTGCCGGGACGGTAAAAGAGGATACGGCGCGTCATCCGGTCACCGCCAGCGGGCGCGTCCTGAAAGATCTGGAAGACTGGCTGCATAATCTGCCGGGTACCTCGGTGGATATTTTGCGTCTGGCGGGGCTGGTGGGACCGGGGCGTCATCCAGGCCGCTTCTTTGCCGGTAAAACGGCACCAAACGGTCAGCACGGCGTCAATCTCGTCCATCTGGATGATGTCGTTGGCGCAATCACCCTTTTGTTGCAGGCTCCAAAAGGCGGGCACATCTATAATATCTGTGCGCCTGCCCACCCGGCGCGCTCGACATTTTATCCCGCCATGGCGCGGCAGCTGGATCTGCCCGTGCCGCAATTTACTGATGCCCGCGCTGATGACAAAGGCAAAATCGTCGACGGCAGCCGCATCACCAAAGAGCTGGGATTTGACTATCAATACCCCGATCCGCTGCTCATGCCCATGGACACGGCGACTGGCAGGGATTGACTGATCGCACACCCTGAGGGGGCGAGCATGAAACCATTGCTGGATGTGCTGGTGATCCTGGATGCGCTGGAAAAAGAGGGCAGCTTTGCCGCAGCTTCAGCAAAACTCTATAAAACGCCCTCTGCGCTGAGCTACACCGTGCACAAGCTGGAGAGCGATCTCAATATTCAGTTGCTCGATCGCAGCGGGCACCGGGCGAAATTTACCCGTACCGGACAGATGCTGCTGGAGAAAGGGCGCGACGTGCTGCACGCCGTGCGCGAACTGGAAAAGCAGGCGGTGAAACTTCACCAGGGCTGGGAAAGCCAACTGGTGATCGGCGTTGACGACACCTTCCCGTTTTCCTTACTGCTGCCGCTTATCGAGGCGTTTTATCAGGATCACAGCGTTACCCGCCTGAAGTTTATCAATGGCGTGCTGTCAGGCTCCTGGCAGGCGCTGATTGACGGTGAGGCGGATATCATCGTTGGCGCGCTGCATGAACCACCGCATCTCAGCGGCTTTGGTTTTGCCCGCCTGGGCAGTCTGGAGCAGGTTTTCGCCGTCGCCCCTCAGCATCCGCTGGCAAAAGCGCCAGAACCCATACCCCGTCATGAAATTAAACGCCACCGCGCTATCGTGGTGAGCAGTGGCAAGCTTTTGCCAGCGCCGTCGTTGCCGGACGATCATGAAGCGATCACGGTTTTTGATTTTAAGACTAAACTGGAGCTACAGAGAGGCGGGCTCGGCTGTGGCTGGGTGCCGCGCTATCTGGCGCAGCGCTTTCTCGACAGCGGCGCGCTGATTGAAAAACGCGTCACCGACGAGGTGTCCGCCGAGCCTGTGTGGCTGGGATGGAATGAGCAAACCGCAGGGCTTGCCAGCGCGTGGTGGTGCAGGGAAATAGTGGCAAATAGTGCTATCACTGGCGTTTATAATTTTGCCGATGCCCGTCACAGCGGGCCATCGTAAAAATAATCGCGTGACAGGCCTCTCATAGTCTTGTCATCGCGCACGATTTTGGGGCAAAATACGCCGCCTGCAAAAAATGAGATTAACCGACGTTCAACGCGTCGGTTATTTTTTTTGCAATAAAAAACGTCATTTAATCAAAGAGGCCGGGCTTCGTACCGGATAGATACACATTTAAAAACCGACAGTCGTTGTCGCTGAGGAACGAAATCAGATGGGGCAATTTTTTGCATTTGCGACGGCATCTGCCGTAATGGGGGCTCACCATGTCGCATAACGTTACTCCAAAAACCTCTCGCGTGGAATTGCGTAAAACGCTTACGTTGATTCCGGTTGTTATGATGGGTCTTGCCTATATGCAGCCGATGACGCTGTTCGATACGTTCGGCATTGTCTCTGGATTGACTGATGGTCACGTCGCGACGGCTTACGCCTTTGCGCTGGTGGCGATCCTGTTCACGGCGCTCAGCTACGGTAAACTGGTTCGCCGTTTCCCGTCTGCCGGCTCCGCCTACACCTACGCCCAGAAATCCATCAGCCCGGCTGTTGGCTTCATGGTCGGCTGGTCATCGCTGCTGGACTACCTGTTCATGCCGATGATCAACATTCTGCTGGCGAAAATTTACTTCGAAGCGCTGGTGCCGTCGGTGCCATCGTGGATCTTTGTTGTTGCGCTGGTGGCCTTTATGACCATCTCCAACCTGCGCAGCATCAAGACCGTGGCGAATTTCAACACCCTGATCGTCATCCTGCAGATGGGGATTGTGGCGGTGATCGTCGGCATGATTACTTATGGCGTTTCGCACGGTGAAGGCGCAGGTACGCTGACCAGCACCCGTCCGTTCTGGTCTGAAGGCGCGCACGTGGTGCCGATGATCACCGGCGCGACTATCCTGTGCTTCTCGTTCCTGGGCTTTGACGGCATTTCCTCGCTGTCTGAAGAAACCAAAGATGCCGAGCGTGTGATCCCGAAAGCGATCTTCCTGACCGCGCTGATTGGTGGTCTGGTGTTTATTTGCGCATCTTACTTCCTGCAGCTGTACTTCCCGGACATCTCTCGCTTTAAAGATCCGGATGCGTCACAGCCGGAAATCATGCTCTACGTGGCGGGTAAAACCTTCCAGTGGTGCGTGCTGATCTTCTCCAGCGTGACCGTTCTGGCATCCGGTATGGCCGCGCACGCGGGCGTATCCCGTCTGATGTACGTGATGGGCCGTGATGGCGTGTTCCCGACCCGTTTCTTCGGTTACGTGCACCCGAAATGGCGCACTCCGGCATGGAACGTGCTGCTGGTGGGCGCGATTGCGCTGCTGGCGATTAACTTCGACCTGGTGACCGCGACGGCGCTGATTAACTTTGGTGCGCTGGTGGCCTTTACCTTCGTTAACCTGTCGGTGATCTCCCAGTTCTGGATCCGTGAAAAGCGTAACAAAACGCTGAAAGACCACTTCAACTACCTGGTGCTGCCGATGTGTGGCGCGCTGACGGTAGGTGCACTGTGGGCGAATCTGGAAGAGAGCTCAATGATCCTGGGCCTCATCTGGGGTGCCATTGGTCTGCTGTACCTGGCCTGCGTGACCCGAAGCTTCCGCAATCCGGTACCGCAGTACGAAGATATTCCGCAGTAACCGCTGTTATAAACAAATGACGTAAAAAAACCGGAGGTTAACGCCTCCGGTTTTTTGCTTTCTGCACCGCCATCAGAAGAGGGCGGTCAGACGATCTCCTGCACATACTGGAACAGCGCTTTCAGCAGTGCCTGTTTCTCAGCATCACCTTCATGCTGGCTGTAGAGCATTTCCAGCTCCTGCACCCACGCCTGCAAAAATTCTTCCGTGAAGATACTCTGCCGGTGCGCATGCCAGCGCTGCTGCTCCGCTTCATCCAGCGTGCCGGGGAAGTTACGCGCCCGGTAGTTAAACAGCAGCTTTTCAATGCGCTTATCGGCGAAGGTAATATCCAGTAAGGGCAGATTACGCGGTTCGGTTTCCAGCACGATTTTCATCGCCGCCCGATCGGCATCGCTGAAAAAGCCGTTATACAACTGGGCGTCGACGTTTTCCGACGGCACAAACGGCTCGGCGTCGGCAAAAATCGCCACCACTTTTTCCCGCACCTGCGGGTTTTCACGCAGCAGTTTTAAATTATCCAGGCAGCGCTGGCGATTAATGCCAAGCCGGTCAGCATCGGCGGCGCGCAGCGTATTGGCCTGCGCCAGCACCGGACACTTATTCAGATGCACCAGCTTCACCGGCACGGCGGGGTCATCCCCCAGATCCTCTTTAGCGGTATACAGCCGTTCACGCAGCGCATCGGCCTCAAGCGTTAACAGCGGCGACATATCCAGGGCCAGGTCAACCATGATCACCGCATTGCGGTTATCAGGATGCCACGCCAGCGGAGCCACCCAACTGGTATTGCCGCGCCATGCGCCGAACATCCCGGAGACGTGCACCAGCGGCGTCATCTGCGGCACATCTATCAGCGCCGTTAATTTATGTTTGCTACGGTGCTCATAAAGATACTGGAACAGCTTCGGTTGCTTCGCCTTCACCAGTTGCGCCATGGCAATGGTCGCGTAAACATCCGCCATCGCGTCATGCGCATTGCTGTGCTCAATGCCGTTAGCGCGGGTGAGGTGTTCCAGACGGAAGCTCGGCAGCCCGTCGTCGTTTTCCGGCCAGTTGATGCCGTCAGGACGCAGGGCGTAGCAGGCGCGCATCACGTCCAGCAGATCCCAGCGGGAGTTATGATTCTGCCAGCTCCAGGCATAGGGATCGTAAAAGTTGCGATAGAAGATGTTGCGCGTCACTTCATCGTCGAAGCGGACATTGTTGTAGCCCACCACACAGGTTTCCGGCACGGTAAAAAGCGTGTGGATACGCCTGGCGAACGTGGCCTCATTGTCACCTTTTGCCAGCGCGTTCTGCGGCGTGATGCCGGTGATCAGCACGGCCTGCGGCTGGGGCAGATAGTCGTCAGCCGGTTTGCAGTAAAAGACTTCCGGCTCGCCGATGACGTTAAAATCCGCATCGGTGCGCAGCGCAGCGAACTGCGCGGGACGATCCAGCGCCGGGCTGGTGCCGAAGGTTTCGTAATCGTGGAATAAAAAAGTTGGCTGCGGGGCGGAATCAGACACCAGTGAGTTCATCCTGTTTTGAAGTGACCTGTCTATGGTAAACCATCCCGCCGCTTCTTCCGACATAAATGCCATCCGCCTGCTGATTTTGCGAGCAATCACCCGGACTCCGCGCGCCACTGTCACATTTCTTTGCAATTAAACGGAGTAACGACATAAGAAATTCCGTAAAAAGGTCAGCCATTTAACAGGATCAGAGGATATACCGTTGAAACGCCGTTTGTTTGTTGCCGCTTCATTTATTGCTGTTTGCGTGAATTCTGCGCTGGCTGCCGATTTACCCGTCACCCCCCAGCCACCGCAAATCCAGGCCGCGTCCTGGGTTTTAATGGATTACACCACCGGCCAGGTATTAACTGCGGGCAATGAACATCAACAGCGCAACCCGGCCAGCCTCACCAAGCTGATGACCGGCTACGTTGTCGATCGCGCCATTGATAGCCACCACATCACGCCCGACGACGTGGTCACGGTGGGGCCAGACGCCTGGGCGAAAGGGAATCCGGTGTTTGAAGGCTCCTCGCTGATGTTTATCAAACCGGGCGACCGCGTGACCGTGCGCGATCTCAGCCGCGGGCTGATCGTCGATTCCGGCAACGATGCCTGCGTAGCGCTGGCAGATCATGTTGCGGGCGGCCAGCCGCAATTCGTGAAGATGATGAACGACTACGTGCAGAAGCTGCACCTGCGCGACACCCATTTTGAAACGGTGCATGGTCTGGATGCGCCCGGTCAGCACAGCTCGGCCTGGGATCTGGCGGTGCTCTCCCGCGCCATTATTCACGGCGAGCCGCAGTTTTATCATATGTACAGCGAGAAGAGCCTGACGTGGAACGGCATCACGCAGCAGAACCGTAACGGCCTGCTGTGGGATAAATCCCTTAACGTAGATGGCCTGAAAACCGGCCACACCTCCGGGGCAGGATTTAATATTGTCGCCTCTGCCGTCGACGGCCAGCGCCGCCTGATTTCTGTGATCATGGGCGCAGACAGTCCGAAAGGGCGGGAAGAGCAAGCGCGTAAACTGCTGCACTGGGGCCAGCAGAATTTCGATACGGTGCAGGTGCTGCGTCAGGGGCAAAAAGTCGGCAGTGAGCGCATCTGGTTCGGCGATAAAAAACAGGTCGCCGTCGGCACCGGGCAGGACTTCTGGCTGGCGCTGCCCAAATCGGAAGTGCCCTTTATTAAGGCGAAATACACCCTGACGAACAAAGATTTGCAGGCCCCGATGGCGGCCCATCAACAGGTGGGGGAGATCGCGCTGTACGACCGTGACAAGGTGATTGCCCACTGGCCGCTGTTCACCCTGGAAAGCGTTGGCAAGGGGGGCGTATTCTCACGCCTTAACGACTGGTTCCATCATTAATTTTGGGCATTCAGCTTCCTGACTGGCGAGTATGCGAGCCTGCTCGCATACTGACAAACAAAGCGATGTATATTCTTTTTGCGTCAATTATAGTGGTTATCCATACAGTTAAATTCTTCGGAGGCAGCAGTGGACTATCAAATTAAAGACGTTGATGCACGCAGGATTGCCGGTTTTCATCTGGTAGGGCCATGGGAAAAAACCGTCAAGCAGGGCTTTGAGCAACTGACCATGTGGGTAAAGGGTAAGCAGCTGCAACCGCAGGAGTGGATCGCCGTCTATTACGACAATCCCGATGAAGTGCCTGCTGAAAAGCTGCGCGCCGATGTGGTGATCGCCGTAGCTGAAGAATTTGCTATGCCGGAAAGCAGCGAAGGCGTGATGCTCACCGAACTGCCCGGTGGTGCTTATGCGGTGGCCCGTGCGCGCGTTGAAAATGAAGATTTTCAGCAGGCCTGGGACGGTTTCTTTGACACGCTTTTAGCCGATCAGCACCACCAGATTGCGCTGCGTCCTTGTTTTGAAATCTATCTCAATGCCGACAGCGGCGAAGGGCACTGGGACATCGACATGTATATTCCTGTCGAGCCGAAAACCCTCTGATGGCGTAGCTGACGTGCCTTCAGAATTGATCCTGAAGGCATCGACGGCGCGACTGGCGAAAAAATCGTCATTTTTGCCGCCAGTCAGGCCATAACGCGGATGTCGGCTGGCAAAAAGCCGCTACAATTGCGCCTTTGTTGTTTTAGCCGGAGAACGGGTGTGCGCCCCGACAAATCACTCAGCCCTTTTGAAATTCGCCTGTACCGCAACTACCGTGTTGTCCATGGGGTACGTATCGCGCTGGCGTTTATTCTGACCTTCTTACTGGTGCGCCTGCTGAAGGTGCCGGAAGGCACGTGGCCGCTCATCACGCTGGTGGTGATCATGGGGCCGATCTCCTTTCTGGGGAACGTCGTGCCTCGCGCCTGGGAGCGTATCGGCGGCACCATCTTTGGCTCTGTGCTGGGGCTGGTGGCGTTAAAGCTGGAGGTGATTTCGCTGCCGTTAATGCTGCTGTGGTGCGCGGCGGCGATGTTCCTCTGCGGCTGGCTGGCGCTGGGTAAAAAGCCTTATCAGGCGCTGCTGATTGGCATTACCCTGGCGGTGGTAGTGGGCGCACCGGCCGGGGACATGCACACAGCACTGTGGCGCGGGGGCGATGTCATTCTCGGTTCTCTGCTGGCAATGCTGTTCACCGGCATCTGGCCGCAGCGTGCCTTTCTGCACTGGCGCATTCAGATGGCGAACTATGTGACCGCCTTTAACCGTGTCTATCAGGCGGGCTTTTCTCCCAATCTGGTGGAGCGCCCCAGGCTGGAAAAGCATCTGCAAACCATCCTCAATGATGTAGTAAAAATGCGCGGTCTTATCACCCCGGCCAGTAAAGAAACGCGCATTCAGAAATCCATCTTTGAGGCGATCCAGACGGTAAGCCGCAATATGGTGTGTATGCTGGAGCTGCAAATCAACGCGCACTGGGCCTCGCGCGCCAGCCATCTGGTGATGCTTAACGCCCATACCCTGCGTGAGATGCAAAACATGACGCAGCAGACGTTGCTGACCATCGTTCACGCGCTGTACGAAGGCAACCCGCAGCCGATTGTGGCGAACAGTGAAAAGCTTAACGACATTGTCGGCGAGCTGCGACAGCTGATCCAGGAGCATCAGGGGGAAACCCTGGCGGAAACGCCGATGCACAGCTATGTATGGTTAAGCATGGAACTGGCGCGTCAGCTAGAACTGCTGTCGCATCTCATCTGCCGCGCATTGCGCAAATAAGCTCCACCTGTGCAGGGGATACGTGCGTGTTGTTTCGATTCAGCAGAAATTAGGGTTATGATACGGGTAGGTATAAAACCATTGTCATTAGCAGCCGCTGAAAGTAGTGTTGACCCGGGGTGGGTGCTTTAACGAATCCGAATCTTATATTAGCAGGGGTATAAACATGGAAACTATTAAGCCTTCGTTTCAGGATGTTCTGGAATTTGTTCGTCTCTTCCGTCGTAAAAACAAACTGCAGCGTGAGATCCAGGACGTCGAGAAAAAGATCCGTGACAACCAGAAACGCGTTCTGCTGCTGGATAACCTGAGCGATTACATCAAGCCGGGCATGAGCGTAGAAGCGATCCAGGGCATCATCGCCAGCATGAAGAGCGATTACGAAGATCGCGTTGATGATTACATCATCAAAAATGCCGAGATCTCCAAAGAGCGTCGTGAGATATCCAAAAAGCTCAAATCTATGGGCGAAATGAAAACCCACGAACCTAAAGCCGAGTAATTTTTCCGCGGTGAGGGCCTGTCCCTCACCGTTCTGTTACCTCATCGCACATCCGTGTAAAGTGATGACATTACTCCACTTTCACCGGCTAACTATGACTCATCCGACTTTCCCTTCTGTAAGGCAACGGCCATGACGCTGCTCGCCTGGTGCGCCGCATGGCTGCTTGACCGCTGGCTGGGCGATCCGCCGCACTGGCCGCATCCGGTACGCTGGATCGGGGCGCTCATTACGTTTACCCAGCGACAGGTGCGTCGCCTTTGCAGGCAGGACATCACCTTGCGCATCGGTGGCGGCATCATGTGGCTGCTGGTAGTCGGTGTCAGTTGGGGAACCGCGTGGGGGGCGATCGCGCTGGCAACGGCGCTGCATCCCTGGTGCGGCTGGCTGGTGGAGGTGTGGATGATCTACACCATTCTGGCAACACGCTGCCTCGACGACAGCGCCCGCGCGGTGGAAAATGCCCTGCGTCACGGCTCGCTGGCTGAGAGTCGGGAAAAGCTGTCATGGATTGTCGGGCGCGACACCTCTGCGCTCCAGCCTGCACAAATCCAGCGGGCGGTGGTGGAAACCGTGGCTGAAAATACCGTCGATGGCGTGATCGCACCGCTGTTCTTTTTACTGCTGGGCGGCCCCCCCCTGGCGATGGCCTATAAAGCGGTGAACACCCTGGATTCGATGGTCGGCTACAAGCACGAAAAATACCGCGCCATCGGCATGGTCAGCGCCCGCATGGACGATGTGGCGAATTTTATTCCCGCACGCCTCAGCTGGCTGCTGTTCAGCGTCGCGGCCTGGCTGTGTCGTCAGGATGCTGCCCGCGCCCTGCGGATCGGCTTTCGCGATCGCCGCAATCACAGCAGCCCCAACTGCGCCTGGCCGGAAGCCACGGTCGCCGGTGCGCTGGGTATTCGCCTGGGCGGTCCGAATAACTATTTTGGACAGCGGGTGGACAAACCCTGGATTGGCGATGCGCGCCGCGAAATCGATGTCGATGACATTCCCCGCACCGTACAGCTGATGTGGGTTGCCTCCACCCTGGCGCTGGCGCTGTTTGCGCTGGTGCATCTGGCGTTTTCCGGAGGACTATCATGAAAACACCCCCGCAACCCTTAGCCATTATGGTGCAGGGCACCGCTTCCGACGTTGGTAAAAGCATGCTGGTTGCAGGTCTGTGCCGCATTTTTTATCAGGATGGCCTGCGTACCGCGCCGTTCAAATCGCAGAACATGGCGCTCAATTCCGGCATCACGCCAGACGGCCACGAAATGGGCCGCGCGCAGATTTTTCAGGCGCAGGCGGCGGGCATTGAGCCTGACGTGCGCATGAACCCGGTGCTGCTAAAACCCACCGGCGATCGCCATGCGCAGATCGTACTGATGGGCAACGTCGCCAGCCACATGGACGCCGTCAGCTATCACGACTTCAAGCCGCAACTGCGCGAGCAGATCATCAGCGTTTATCAGAGCCTGGCGCAGGAGTACGACGTACTGGTGCTGGAGGGGGCGGGCAGTCCGGCAGAAATTAACCTGCGCGACCGGGATATCGTCAACATGGGCATGGCGGAAATGGCGAACTGTCCGGTTCTGCTGGTGGCGGATATCGATCGCGGCGGCGTGTTTGCCTCTATCTACGGTACCCTTGCTCTCTTGCAGGAACATGAGCGCTGGCGCGTGAAAGGGGTGATCATCAATAAATTCCGCGGTGACGTGGCGCTGCTGACCTCCGGCCTGCAACAAATAGAAGCTTTAACCGGCGTGCCGGTGCTGGGCGTCATGCCGTGGCTGGATCTCGATCTGGACGATGAAGACGGCGTGGCATTGCAGCGCGGTAAATACCGGAACACTGGCGCGCGGGAGATCACCATTGCCGTGGTGCAACTGCCGCATATCTCCAACTTCACTGACTTTAACGCGCTGGCGGCGCAGCCGGACGTGCGGGTGCAGTATGTGCGTTATCCCGATGAGCTGAAAAATTGCGATCTGCTGATCCTGCCGGGCAGCAAAAATACGCTGGGCGATCTGCACTGGCTGCGGGAAAGTGGGCTGGCGCAGACGATCGTGCAGTTACATCACGCCGGTGTGCCGCTGTTCGGCATCTGCGGCGGCTACCAGATGCTCGGGGACACTATTACCGATGAAGTAGAGTCGCACCTCGGCAGGCATCCGGGCTTAGGTTTGCTGCGGATAGACACCGTCTTTGCGCCGGATAAAATCACCACCCGGGTCGCGGCGCGCAGTGGGGATGCGCTCCCCGGCTGGCTGGCAGAAGCTGCCGGCATCGCGCTCAGCGGCTATGAAATTCACATGGGTGAAACCACACGTCATGAGGACTGCCGACCGGCGCTGTGGCTGGACAAGCACGGCCAGCAGGTGGCGGACGGCGCGGTCAGCGACGACGGGCTGGTGTTTGGCACCTATCTGCACGGCCTGTTCGACAGCGATGCTTTTACTCGCGCGGTGATTAACGGACTGCGCGAGCGCAAAAATTTGCCGCCGCTGGCGTCAACGTTCAGCTGGGAGGATCACAAAATGCAGCAGTTTGACCAGCTGGCAGATGCCATGCGCAGCCATATCGATATCGAAAAAATCTACCAGATTATGCGTGAGCATAAGGAGCCAGCATGATCACGCTTGTCACCGGCGGCGCGCGCAGCGGCAAGAGCAGCCATGCGGAATCCCTGGTCAGCGCCTCGCCGCGCGTGTTGTATATTGCCACGTCGCAGATTTTCGACGAGGAGATGGCCGCCCGTATTCAGCATCACCGGGAAAACCGCCCGGCGCACTGGCGCACCGAGGAGCGCTGGCAGCAACTGGACGACATTATCACTGCCGGTAACGATCCGCAGGAGGCCATTTTGCTGGAGTGCATCACCACGCTGGTGACCAATCAGCTGTTTGCCGCAGGTGGCGACAGCGATCCCGACGGCTGGGATTATCAGGCGCTGGAAGCCAGTGTACAGCAGCAGATCGAGGCACTGATTGCCGCCTGCCAGCGCTGCCCGTCGCCGGTGGTGCTGGTGACTAATGAAGTGGGGATGGGGATCGTGCCGGAGAACCGGCTGGCGCGGCATTTTCGGGATATCGCCGGGCGGGTGAACCAGCGGCTGGCACAGGCTGCCGATAACGTCTGGCTGGTGGTCTCGGGTATTGGAGTCAAAATCAAATGAAACTGTTTCTGGCAACGCTTGCCTTTATGAGCCGCATTCCGGTGCCTGAACGCTGGATGCAGGGTCTGGCCGTGGATCAGTACGTGCGCGGCATCGTCACTTTTCCGCTGGTCGGCGTGGTGCTCGGCGCGCTTAGCGGACTGGTATTTATCCTGCTCGACGGCTGGTGCGGCATACCGTTGGCCGCGCTCTTTGCCGTGCTGGCACTGGCGCTGTTGACCGGCGGCTTCCATCTCGATGGGCTGGCGGACACCTGCGACGGCGTGTTTTCCGCCCGCACGCGGGAGCGGATGCTGGCAATCATGCGCGACAGTCGGCTGGGGACGCACGGCGGCCTGGCGCTGCTGGTCGTGGTGCTGGCGAAAGTGCTGGTTATCGCCGAGCTGGCCCTGCGTGAGATGCCGGTGCTGACGGTGCTGATGGTAGCCTGCGCCGTCGGACGGGGTGTGTCAGTGCTGCTGATGTACGGGCATCGCTATGCGCGCGAGGAAGGACTCGGCAATCTGTTTATCGGCAAGATCACGCTTACACAAACGCTGGTCACGCTGGGTATCACCGCGCTACTGGCGGCGATGTTACTGGGCCTCACCGGTCTGCTGGCGCTGGGAATAACCCTGATCGCCATCTTCCTGATCGGTCTGATGCTCAAACGCACGCTCGGCGGGCAGACGGGCGACACGCTCGGTGCCGCCATTGAGCTGGGTGAAGTCATTTTTATGCTGGCGCTGCTCCGCTAGCCCGTACCGACAGAGAATAACCATGCAGACACTGACCGATTTATTCCCGCCGATCCCGGCTCCAGATGAAGGGGCGATGGCCACCGCGCAGCAGCATATTGACGGGCTGCTCAAACCCGTCGGCAGCCTCGGGCGGCTGGAAGCGCTGGCAGTACAGCTCGCCGGTCTGCCGGGGTTGCAAGGTAAAACCGCGCTGCCGGATAAAGCCATTGTGGTGATGTGCGCCGATCACGGTGTCTGGCAGGAAGGCGTGACGGTTTCTCCGCAGATCGTCACGGCGATCCAGGCGGCCAACATGACGCGCAATAATACCGGCGTCTGCGTGCTGGCAGCGCAGGCGGGTGCACGCGTGCTGGTGGTGGATGTGGGTATCGACAGCGATCCCATTCCCGGCATCCTGAACATGAAAGTGGCGCGCGGCAGCGGCAACATTGCCGTCGGCCCGGCGATGCCTCGCGAACAGGCGCAGGCGCTGCTGCTTGCTGTCATCCGTTATACCCGCGAACTGGCCGCTCAGGGCGTGACGGTGTTCGGTGTGGGTGAGCTTGGGATGGCGAATACTACGCCAGCGGCGGCGATGGTCAGTGTATTTACTGGCGCGGCCCCGGAGGAGGTGGTCGGCATCGGCGCGAACCTGCCGGTGGCACAGTTACAGCACAAAACGGAGGTGGTCAGACGGGCGATCGAGGTGAATCAGCCGGATCCGCAGGACGGACTCGACGTGCTGGCAAAAGTGGGCGGTTACGATCTGTTGGGTATGAGCGGCGTCATGCTCGGTGCGGCCTCCTGCGGCCTGCCGGTAGTGCTTGATGGCTATCTCACCTATGCCTCCGCGCTGGCAGCCTGCCGTATCGCCCCTGCGGTGAAGCCGTACCTCATCCCGTCACATTTATCGGCAGAGAAGGGCGCGAAAATCGCCCTCGCGCAGCTCGGGCTGGAGCCGTATCTGAATATGGAAATGCGGCTTGGCGAAGGCAGCGGCGCGGCGCTGGCGATGCCCCTTCTCGATGCCGCCTGCGCCATGCATCATCAGATGGGTACGCTCGCCGCAAGCCATATCGAACTGCCTAAAGCGTGACACCAGCGTGCCGGGCATCTGCCGCCCGGCATCCGTCTTTTCCGATCCTCACCGCATTTGTTCCGCATGTCCTGCAACAACCGCCGATTTTTCTGAAGCCGCTTTCCGGCGTTACAACCGACTGGCTGTGGTGCGGCATTTTATTCTGCATACTCTCATTTATAGGTTTGAACCTATATAACTTTTGACCTATATTATGAGGGGCGAAGATGTGGGTAATTGAAACAACGGACAGATTCGATGCCTGGTACAGCATGCAAAATGATACCGATCGGGAATGCATTCTGGCGTCGTTGCTGGTGTTGAGGGCGAAAGGACCGCAGTTAGGCAGGCCTTATGCGGACACCATTAACGGCTCACGTTACGCCAACATGAAGGAGCTACGTATCCAGAGTCATGGCGAGCCGATCCGTGCTTTTTTTGCCTTCGATATGATGCGCACCGGCATCGTGCTGTGCGCTGGCAGCAAAGTGGGCAATGACAAACGCTTTTATGATGTGATGCTACCGCTTGCCGAGCAAGAGTATGCCGAACATCTGAAGAAAATTAACCGTAAGGGGTAATCTGATGGGAAGAACGCTGACGCAAATCCTGGCGCAAGAAAATCCTGACGTCGTGGCAAACGCCGAAGCGCAGGCGGCGGACATTCTGCTTAATATTCATCTTGCCGAACTGCGTGAAAAAGTGTGCAAAACCCAGAATGACATGGCGCAGGCGCTCGGTGTCAAACAACCGACGGTGGCGGGTATGGAAAAACCGGGTCGCGATATAAAACTCTCGTCGTTAAAACGCTACGTCGAAG
The DNA here is from genome assembly GCF_018323985.1 of Enterobacter kobei. Lineage (GTDB taxonomy): Bacteria > Pseudomonadota > Gammaproteobacteria > Enterobacterales > Enterobacteriaceae > Enterobacter_D > Enterobacter_D kobei_A. Next base: position 1,707,053 of record NZ_AP024590.1, read on the forward strand.
CAGCGGGGGGTAAACTCCGCCTGGATATTGAACTGCCCGATGGTTCACATTACGGTTTCAGCCTCTGAACACGCGCTTGCCGTCGGGCGATGTCAGGCCCGGCATCTTACCGTTATTCCGTATGCATCACGTTCAGCAAAATGTCCATCAGACCGGGAAAGCGCGCGTCCAGATCCTCGCGGCGCAGGGAAATTAAATTCTCGCGCCCCTGCGGACGCTGCCAGATCACGCCGCTGTCGCGCAGTACGCGCCAGTGGTGGGTCATGGTGGACTTTGCCACATCCTTGCGCAGTGCGCCGCAGGCCTGCTCGCCCTCATCAGCCAGGGTTTTAACAATGTCCAGCCGCAGGGGATTGCCCAGCGCAAAAAGAACATTTTCAAGGCGGATTTGTTCACGTTCAGGGTGGTTGGCGATCATAGTGCTCCAGTGCTGGCAGACAAAGTGGATAGCCCGAGCGGCGGGCTGGCCGGGTAATATACTGGAACGCCGCAGGCAATACCACGCGGCAGGCGCACCAGATTATCGACTATAACTATAGCTAAAATAGTTCGAATATACTCGTACAATTGGACTATGATGATCCCAGTTAATTCCCGCGACCACGCTGGTCGCTTACTGTCAAACTGACTAAGGACGCATCATGCCCCGACCCATCCCCCTTGAACGCTATCGTAATATTGGTATTTCTGCCCATATCGATGCGGGGAAAACCACCACTACCGAACGTATCCTGTTTTACACCGGCGTGAGCCACAAACTGGGTGAGGTTCACGATGGCGCTGCAATTACGGACTGGATGGCGCAGGAGCAGGAGCGCGGGATCACCATTACCTCAGCGGCCGTCAGCTGTTTCTGGCCCGGCATGGATCACAGCTTTGAACCGCATCGTATCAATATTATCGACACCCCAGGGCACGTTGATTTCACGATAGAAGTGGAGCGATCCATGCGCGTGCTTGATGGCGCGGTTATGGTCTATGACTCGGTGGGTGGTGTACAGCCGCAGTCGGAAACCGTCTGGCGGCAGGCCAATAAATACCATGTGCCGCGTCTGGCCTTTGTGAACAAAATGGATCGCCCCGGCGCAGATTTCTTCCGCGTGGTGCAGATGATGATCGACCGCCTGAAAGCGAATCCGGTGCCGATTGTGATCCCCATCGGCAGCGAAGAACACTTCAGCGGCGTGGTCGATTTGATCAAAATGCGCGCCATTGTGTGGGACGACGCCACCCAGGGCATGACCTTCAGCTATGCGCCGGTACCGGACGATTTACGGGCAACCGCGCAGCAGTGGCGGGAAAAAATGGTCTCGGCGGCGGCAGAAGCCACCGAAACCCTGATGGATCGCTATCTGGAAACCGGAGAGCTCAGCGAAGCGGAGATCATTGCCGGACTGCGCGCCCGCACGGTGGCAGGCGAGATCCAGCCGATGCTCTGCGGCAGCGCCTTTAAAAACAAAGGCGTTCAGCGAATGCTGGATGCGGTGGTCGAGCTGATGCCGTCGCCGCTGGATATTCCCGCCATTAAAGGCGTGGATGAGAAGGGCGATACCATCGAACGTCACGCGGATGACAGTGAACCCTTCTCTGCGCTGGCGTTTAAGCTGATGACCGACCCGTATGTCGGGCAGTTGACCTTTATCCGCGTCTATTCCGGCGTGCTGAAAAAAGGCGACGCGGTGTACAACCCGGTGAAAGGCAAAAAAGAGCGTATCGGTCGCATCGTACAGATGCAGGCCAACGACCGGCTGGAAGTGGACGAGCTGCGGGCGGGCGATATCGCCGCCTGTGTCGGGCTGAAAGACGTGACCACCGGCGATACGCTGACCGATCCGGCGGCAGTGATCACCCTGGAGCGCATGGAGTTTCCGGACCCGGTGATCTCGCTGGCCATTGAGCCGAAGACCAAAGCGGATCAGGAAAAAATGGGCATCGCGCTGCAACGACTGGCCTCGGAAGATCCGTCGTTCCGTCTGCACACCGATGAAGAATCAGGGCAGACCATTATTTCCGGCATGGGCGAGCTGCATCTGGAGATCATCGTTGATCGCATGAAGCGCGAGTTTGGCGTCGAGGCGAACATCGGTCGTCCGCAGGTGACCTACCGTGAAACGCTGCGCAAAACGGTGAAAGAGGTGGAAGGCAAGTTCGTGCGCCAGTCCGGTGGGAAAGGCCAGTACGGGCATGTGGTGCTGACGCTGGAACCTCAGGAAGCGGGTAAAGGCTTCGCGTTTGAAGACGCCACCAAAGGCGGTGTGGTGCCGCGGGAATACATCCCGTCGGTGGAAAAAGGCATCCGTGAGGCGCTGAACAACGGTGTGCTGGCGGGTTATCCGGTGGTGGACGTAAAAGTGACGCTGACTTTTGGGTCGTACCACGACGTTGACTCCTCGGAGATGGCGTTCCGCATGGCGGCGATTTTCGGCTTCAAAGAGGGGGCGAAGCGTGCTGACCCGGCGATCCTCGAACCGATGATGCATGTCGAGGTGGAAACCCCGGAAGAGTACGCCGGTAACATCATGGGCGATCTCAGTTCCCGCCGCGGTCTGGTACAGGGTATGGAAGAGCGTTTCGGCAGCCAGATCATCCGTGCGGATGTACCGCTGGCAGAAATGTTCGGCTATGCCACCACGCTGCGCTCGATGTCACAGGGACGGGCGACGTACAGCATGGAGTTCCATCACTATGCCGAAGCGCCACGCAACGTCGCGGAGGCGATTATCGCCAGCCGCGCGAAAGGATAACTCGCGTCTGCACCGAGACAAAACCTCACCATTATTTATGGTGGGGTTTTTTTATAAGTAAGATGAATTACTATTGGAACAGTCTATAAACAATTTTTAATGAACTTATCCTAAATCAGATACTTTCAGGGAAAATCCCTATCCAAGGAATAAAAGTATGGCGCTTGCCGAATATTTACGCAGCCGAAATTTTTTTGACTGTAATCGCATACATATTTCCCCCAATATACCTCTCAAAAAAATCAATAATGCGCTGGATACCTTCAAGCTTAATTTTCCGGCGGAAGAAATAATTGTCATGTTAGACAACACGATGATGGGCAGCGGCAAGGATGGGGTGCTCATTTGCAATCAGGGCATCGTTGTTCGCGATTCGTTTGACGATCCGCGATTTTATCCTTTCTCTGTCCTTAACAATATAGCTATCGAAGGCACCAAGCTTTACTTGAATCATAAAAAAATGATTTCCTTCAGTATGCCGGATAAGAAAGAGGTGCAGCGTCTTTTTTCGCTGCTCAGCGACTGGCACTTGCACCCTGAACCGTTGCCTCATGAGGATCTATCCACCTCTGTGGAAGTGCTCGGAAAACGACAAAATCAACCATTGGTCACGGCGTTACAACATTACCTTAACAACAAAAATATTAAAGACGTTTATTCATCACCCGCGATCCCATTAAAAAAACTGAATGCAGCTGTAGATGCCTATGGTGGCCCGCATGTCAGGGCTGAGGATGTGATTATTCTCGTTGACGATACGGCATTTGGCGGCGCAAAAGAAGGAATGCTGATCACTGAGTATTTTATTGCTGTAAAAGTCATGCTGGAGTCAGCATTTCTATTTTCTCTGCATGATATTCACCATATAGCCATTGAAAAACGCGTACTGTTTATTAATAAACGCGAGATTTGCCAGTTCGCCCTCGTTACCGAGAAAGAACTTGGCGGCATAATCAAGCTGATCAATGACAGTTTATCTGATGAATGTACGGCAGCAGAGATAACGGCATCTCCGGCGCCGATTATGAATATCCCAGATGAGAGAGCCTTGGTTAAACCGGTTAGTGAGAATACCCTTGCACAGCAAGAGGATGTTAAGAAAAATATTTCTGGTTATGTGTTTTCCGCTATTGATACAAATAAAGATAAAATCCTGCCTTTGCTTAAATCTAAAGGTGTAGCGTTTTCTCAGGCAGCGCTACAAGACGACAGCAATGTTGAGAAAGTCGCGAACCTTATTTATGCCTTCCTTCCGGGATTTGTTCGTTTTGCTGTTAAAGAACAGATTGTCATTAACTTCCTTCTGACGCATCGCGACAAACTCGTTATGACACTTTTTCCTGCTCATCAGGAAGAAGAAAAAGACATTACTCCTCAGGCAACGCTGTCCATTACTGAGCAACTCGATGCATTATTTCTGGACGACGAGTCTCAACGTGTAGTCGCGTCGGTGCGTAAAGTGACTCCCCATGATGCGTTACGTCTGGCTATGCAGGATCTGATAAATGAGTGTCGCGACGATGCTGATCTGCCACTGTTGGTTGGGCATTCACTAAAAATGGCTGCCGCCGTGCTCGATCATCTTGAACGTTCGCAGAAAGTGCACACTGAGGCTGGCGGTGAAGAAATTATTTTCGCTTTGGTCATTATGCAGGCTTTTTCGTATCACAAATTACCCGCTTTTATGATTGAAGATGATGAGGAAAACACGCTGGCAACGCTCTATATCATGGGCATGATGATGATCCTCGAGAATTTTGCGAAATACCTTGGAGAAGCTACCGATCCGGAGGAAGCGATGACGTTATCCTTCGCACTAATGAAGTGTGCTTCGAAAGATCAATTAAACCAAATGATCAGGAATATTATTGAGGGCGGGACTACGTTCACCTCGTCAACGATTTTTACTCCTGAAGATATTTTGTTGCTGCTGCGTAAAGCCAACCAGTCGGCTGAAGCCTGGAGCGAAAAGTTGGTCGCGGCCTGGCTTCAGGATGAACTGGCTATCCAGCGCAAATGGGGCGATCTTTTTGTCCGTTAAATCATAATGGATTGTGACCCCGTCAGAACTGTGTATGGCGGGGTCACCGCCATCCTCCGCTTTTTCTCAGCACACTTACAAGTGATCGCCGCCGCAAATTTGCACCATCCGGGTGCGCAGCCTCCTCATGCCCCAGCTATGTTTAAATTTCTGGACGGTCCGGACACCGCGTTTCCCAGCCAGCCACGTGATGGCCATTATTTCCCCGTAACTCCATTAATCAGGCCTGATTTTTGCTTAACAGAAAGCAGCCGCTTGCGGCGCGTCCGATTACCTGAGGTTTGCGAAAGTCAGAGATTTCTCCCGCGCCACCGTGGCGTCTGGTTTTAAACCGTGCTGAGGAATACCGAATGTCTTTGAAAATGACCAAGTTATCGCTCCAGATTGCTGTTGCCGGAACCTTCTGTACTGCCTTTTTTGCCCAGGCCGATGTAACGATTGGCGTCGCCGGGCCTTTCACTGGCCCGAATGCCACCTATGGCGCCCAGTACTGGAAAGGCGCGTCGCAGGCCGTGGCGGATATCAACGCCGCGGGAGGTATCAAAGGCGAGAAAATCGTACTGGTGCAGGGGGATGACGCCTGCGAACCCAAACAGGCGGTGGCCGTGGCGAACCGGCTGGTGGACGAATCTAAAGTCTCTGCCGTGGTCGGCCATTTCTGTTCATCTTCCACCATGCCTGCTTCTGAGGTGTACGACGAGGCGGGCGTGCTCACCATCACGCCAGGCTCCACCAACCCGTTGATCACCGAGCGCGGCATGAAAAGTATGTTCCGCATGTGCGGCCGTGACGACCAGCAGGGCGTAGTGGCGGCTAACTACATGCTGGACGTACTGAAAGCGAAGAAAATCGCCATCATTCACGATAAAGACACCTACGGCCAGGGGCTGGCGGATGCCACCAAAGCCGCGCTGGCAAAACGCGGCACCAAAGAAGTACTGTACGAAGGGCTGTCGCGTGGCGAAAAAGACTTTAACGCGCTGGTCACCAAAATCGGCGCGCTGAAACCGGACGTCGTCTACTTTGGCGGCTGCCATCCGGAAGCCGGACCGCTGGTGCGCCAGATGCGGGAGCAGGGCGTGACGGCGAAATTCTTCTCCGGCGACTGCGTGGTGACAGAAGAGATGGTGACCGCCGCGGGCGGCGCGCAGTACACCAATGGCGTGCTGATGACCTTTGGCAACGATCCGCGCACTATCCCGGCGGGCAAAGCAGTGATCGAGAAATTCCGCGCCGGTGGTTTTGAACCGGAAGGCTACACCCTCTATGCCTATGCTTCGATTCAGGCCATTGCCGCCGCCTATAACGGCGCGGGTAAAGACAATGAAAAAGCGAGCGAATGGCTGAAAAGCCACGACGTTGAGACCGTGATGGGCGCGAAATCCTGGGACGGCAAAGGCGATCTGAAAGTCTCTGACTATGTGGTTTATCAGTGGGATGACAAAGGCAAATACCATCAGCTCTGAGACGGGCAACCGGTACTGACTTCCTGCTCCCCTGCGGGGGAGCACATCACACTGACATAGCGGGACGGTGTAAATGGATGCTTTTTTCTTGCAACAGCTGATTAACGGCCTGACGCTGGGCGCGGTCTATGGCCTGATCGCCATTGGGTACACCATGGTGTACGGCATTATCGGCATGATCAATTTCGCCCATGGCGAAGTCTATATGATCTCGGCTTATCTCTGCGCCATCGGCCTTGGGCTGCTCTCCTTCTTTGGTATTCACTCTTTTCCGCTGCTGATCTTCTGCACGCTCATTTTCACCATTGTGGTCACCGGCGTGTACGGCTGGGTGATCGAACGCATTGCCTACCGCCCGTTGCGTAACTCCACACGACTGGCACCGCTGATTTCCGCAATCGGTATGTCGCTGATTTTGCAGAACTACGTGCAGATCAGCCAGGGGCCAAACCAGCAGGGCATTCCGACGCTGATGAGCGGCGTACTGCGCCTCGATGTCGGCGACGGCATCGTGCAGATCACCTGGACGAAAGTCTTTATCCTGCTGGCGGCGCTGATCGGCATGGCGCTGCTCACCTGGATCATTCAGTTCACCCGCCTCGGGCGCATCTGCCGCGCCACGCAGCAGGATCGGCGTATGGCCTCTATTCTGGGCATCAATACCGACCGGGTGATCTCGCTGGTGTTCGTGATGGGCGCGGCGATGGCCGGGCTGGCCGGAGTGCTGGTGACCATGAACTACGGCACCTTTGATTTCTACGCCGGATTTATTATCGGCATCAAAGCCTTCACCGCCGCCGTGCTGGGCGGCATCGGATCGCTGCCAGGGGCGATGCTGGGCGGGCTGCTGTTAGGCATTGCCGAAGCGCAGTTCGCCGGGCTGGTTAACTCCGATTACAAAGACGTATTTTCGTTTGCCCTGCTGGTGGTCATTTTGATCTTTCGCCCTCAGGGGCTGCTGGGACGTCCAATGGTCGCGAAGGTGTGAGGGATAAACGATGACAGAAGCAGTAAGCAAACCGGCGCTTGATGTGAAAAAGTGCCTGCTGGAGACGATCTTTGCCGGGCTGTGCGCGCTGGTGGTGTTCGGCCCCATCGTCGGCGTGGTGCTCAAAGGCTACAGCTTTACCCTCGAGCCGCTGCGCGTGGCCTGGCTGGTGCTGGCGGTAATGGCCGGACGACTGGTGCTGAGCCTCGCGCTGCAAACCCCGGCGGGGCGCAGGTTCGCCGGGCGTTTTGAAAGCGCCGATGATGGTGTCTACGTGCGGCCGGTGGGCTACCGGTCGCGGTTGCGCTGGATCATTCCGCTGATCCTGGTGCTGGCGTTTCTGTTCCCCTTCGTGGCGACCAAATATTTCCTCACGGTGGCGATCCTCGGGCTGATCTACGTGCTGCTCGGCCTTGGGCTGAATATCGTGGTCGGTCTGGCGGGCCTGCTGGACCTGGGCTACGTGGCGTTTTACGCCATTGGCGCTTACGGGCTGGCGCTGGGGTATCAGTATCTGGGGCTGGGATTCTGGGCGATGCTGCCGATTGGCGCGATCATGGCGGCGCTGGCCGGAGCGTTGCTCGGCTTTCCGGTACTGCGTATGCACGGCGACTACCTGGCGATTGTGACGCTCGGCTTCGGGGAGATCATCCGCCTGGTGCTGAACAACTGGCTGAGCTTTACCGGCGGGCCAAACGGCGTCTCGGTCCCGGCACCCACGTTTCTGGGGCTGGAGTTCGGGCGTCGCGCCAAAGAGGGCGGCATCCCTTTCCATGAGTTTTTTGGCCTCAGCTACAACCCGAACATGAAGTTCATTTTCATTTACGCAGTGCTGATCCTGGTGGTGCTGCTGGTACTGTTTATCAAACACCGCCTGACGAAAATGCCCATTGGCCGCGCCTGGGAAGCGCTGCGGGAAGATGAGATCGCCTGCCGTTCGTTGGGGTTAAATCACGTGCTGGTAAAATTGTCGGCCTTTATGCTCGGCGCCTCCACCGCCGGCATCGCCGGGGTTTTTTTCGCCACCTATCAGGGCTTTGTCAATCCGACGTCGTTCACCTTTTTCGAGTCCGCGCTCATTCTGGCGATTGTGGTGCTGGGCGGGATGGGATCGACGCTCGGCGTGGTGCTGGCGGCCTTTGTGCTGACCGTCGCGCCGGAGTTGCTGCGTGACTTCGCCCAGTACCGCGTACTGCTGTTTGGCGTGCTGATGGTGGTGATGATGATCTGGCGTCCCCGTGGACTGGTCCGCACCAGCCGCGCCGGTTTTGCCATTCGCAAAGGAGTCGCGCCATGAGTGACAGCATTCTGCGCGTCGAACATCTGATGATGCACTTTGGCGGCATCAAAGCGCTGAACGACGTCAATCTGGATGTTGAACGCGGCTCTATCACCGCGCTGATTGGTCCGAACGGCGCGGGCAAAACGACGGTATTTAACTGTCTGACCGGTTTTTATCAGGCTTCCGGCGGAGCGATCCTCTTTTCTACACGGCGTAAAACCACCGACGTGATCCAGGTGCTGGGGCAAAAAATTCAGTTTCAGGATGTGGTGAAACCCCGACGGCTGGGATCGCGCATCTGGTACAAAATGTTTGGCGGCACGCACCTCGTCAACCGCGCCGGTCTGGCGCGCACCTTCCAGAATATCCGTCTGTTTCGGGAAATGTCGGTGATCGAAAACCTGCTGGTGGCGCAGCACATGCAGGTCAACCGCAACCTTGTCGCCGGCATTTTCAACACGCCCGCCTACCGCAAAGCCGAAGAGCAGGCGCTGGATCGCGCATTTTACTGGCTGGAGGTGGTGAATCTGGTTGACTGCACCAACCGTCTGGCGGGCACCCTCTCTTACGGACAGCAACGCAGGCTGGAGATCGCCCGCGCCATGTGCACCGGGCCGGAGATGATCTGCCTCGACGAACCGGCGGCGGGGCTGAATCCGGTGGAAACCGAGGCCCTGAGCAATATCGTGCGCGTTCTGCGCGAGCGCCACGGCGTGACGGTACTGTTAATTGAGCATGACATGAGCATGGTGATGGAGATCTCCGATCACGTCATCGTGCTCGACCACGGGGATGTGATCGCCCGCGGCAAACCGGCGGAGATCCAGCATAACCCCAGCGTCATTGCCGCCTATCTGGGCGCAGAAGAAGAGGAGATCGCCGGATGACGCCGATGCTGGAATTTCGCGAGGTGGACGTATTTTATGGCCCTATCCAGGCGCTGAAGGGCATTTCCCTGACGGTCAACGAAGGAGAAACTGTGTCGCTGATTGGTGCTAACGGTGCGGGAAAATCGACGCTGTTAATGTCGATTTTCGGTCAGCCGCGCATCGCGGGCGGGCAGATTTTGTTTCGTGGCGAGGATATCAGCCGGCGCTCCACGCATTTTATCGCCAGTAACGGTATCGCCCAGGCTCCGGAAGGGCGACGCATTTTTCCGGATATGACGGTGGAAGAGAACCTGCTGATGGGGACCATCGCCATCGGCGACCGCTATCAGAAAGAGGACAAAGCCCGCATGTATGCGCTGTTTCCACGTCTGGAAGAGCGCCGCAGCCAGCGGGCGATGACCCTGTCCGGCGGCGAACAGCAGATGCTGGCGATCGCCCGCGCGCTGATGAGTCGCCCGAAACTCTTATTGCTGGACGAGCCGAGTCTTGGGCTGGCCCCCATCGTGGTAAAACAGATTTTTCAGATCCTGCGCGAGCTAACGCAGCAGGGCATGACGCTGTTCCTCGTCGAGCAGAACGCCAACCATGCGCTAAAGTTATCAGACCGCGCCTATGTAATGGTCAACGGTGAGATCCGCCTCAGCGGCACCGGTCAGGCGCTGCTGGTGGATCCGGACGTGCGTAAGGCCTATCTGGGCGGGGTATAGAGGTTTAACGTTCATTCACGTGATAAGGACTAACCATGAGTACAGCTCCGGACACTGATTTCACAAACGATTTGTCAGAATTTGTTGGTACACACTTTGTTTATACCTACGATAACGGCTGGAAATATGAATGGTACGCGCGTAACGAAAATACCTGTGACTACCGCATTCATCAGGGGCTGGTAGGGGGGCGCTGGGTCACCCATCAAAAAATGAATGCTGTACAGTTTGCGCCGGGGATCTTTAAAGTGGACTGGCATGAACCGACCGGCACCTGCGTCAGCCTGCTGTTTGATATCCGTCGTAAAGTGATCCACGGGACGATCTTCTTCCCGCAGTGGATCGCCGGTGAAGGGCAGCATCCTGAAAAAACCATCTGCTATCAGAACGAATTTATTGAGGATATGCATCGCTTCCGTGACGAAGGCCCGGCCTATCCTTATGTGGTTATCCCTGAATTTGCCAGGGTCACTTACATGAAAAATGAAGGGCCGGATAATGATTCGGTGATCAACATGCCGCCGGGCCAGATGCCGGCAGACTATTTTAACGATAAATAACATTTCACTTCGTATCAGGGGCGCATGGCGTCCCTTTTTTAATTTACCGATCACCATTCCAGGGCGCTGTACAGAATTAAATCAGTGTGGTTATAGTGTCTTACCTCATTCTTGATTCAGGAATATCTCATGCCGGATTACTGTTTTTATCAAAAGGGTAAGCAAATGGTGGTGCTCGAAAGAACGGACGCGCGTGGCGCGTTGCAGTTGTCTGAGCAGGGATATGAAAAGCAGTTTGAAGAAGTCTGCGCCCCTGATAAAAGCCAGGCGCTGGCTCGTTTTGCCGATATTCGTCGGGAAAAGGAGATCGATCAGCATAATTTTCTGTCCGGTGCCGCCACTGTGCCGTTCATCGGGCTGATGGCCGCTGCTGCGACGGCCTTATTCCGCAGAAAATAACCATATCCTTCCCTGATAAACTGGTGGCAGCATGCTGAAAATACTGGGTAAAACGACGTCCATTAATGTGCGAAAAGTTCTCTGGACCTGCAAAGAAGCCGGGCTGGACTATTTGCAGGAAGATTACGGCAGCGGATTTACCCCGACGGAAACGGATGAATTTCGCGCCCTCAACCCGAATGCCATGGTGCCGGTCTTAATTGACGACGATTTTGTGCTGTGGGAATCAAATTCCATATGCCGTTATCTGGTGCGCAAAGCGGGGCGTGACGACCTGTTACCCGGCGAACCGCGTGGCTGTGCGGTGGTGGAGCACTGGATGGACTGGCAGGCGACGGAGTTTAACAACGCCTGGCGCTATGTGTTCCCGGCGCTGGGGCGCAAGAATCCGGATTTTAACGATCAGCGCGCCATCGCCGCAGGCATTGACGAGTGGAACCACTGTATTGGCATTCTCGACCAGCAGTTACAGCATACCCGTCACTGGGTGACGGGTGAGACCTTTACCCTCGCCGATGTGGTGCTCGGGCTGTCGGTGAACCGCTGGAAAATGACGCCGTTTGCGAAGCCGGCGGTGCCAGCCATTGAGGCCTGGTTCGCGCGGCTTAATGAACGTCCGGCGTTTTTACGGCACGGCAATAACGGCATGCTGTGAGCAAGCGCTTACGACGTAGCGGTGAAATTCGTCAGTGACAGTCAGAAGGTATACACAATACCGAGGGTCGCAGACGCGACGTTTCGACGAGCCACAATCGGACTGTTTTCAGCGTGCTTATCCAGCCAGCTATAATCCGCGCTAATCATCGATCCCCAGTTTGCATTGAACTGATGACTCCATGTCAGGGTGCTGCTGGTGCCATAAAAACCGCCAGCCGCAGTGTAACGAGCAAAGCCGGAACGCGTGCTCTGCCGATCGTTTACGCCGTAAAAAGTGTTCATGTAGCGACTGTCGCCGAACAGCGCGGCGGTGCTTAACGCCACCATATCTTTCTCCGTCTGCCAGGGGATGAGGATGACGGAGGTCTGATAGTTCGCGCCCTGGCTGTCACTCAGCGGTAGGGTGGCTTTGCCTTCCAGCGTGATCCACGGGGTTATCGTCCAGCCTACCGCCAGCGCGGTGTTGGCAACGGCTTTGATGTTGCCCATGCCCTTGAGCGTATCGCTGCCGTCACGCCAGTCAGAATCTTTATCCGCACGCCCGAGGTTATAACCAAGTGTGTGTTCCAGGTAGAGGCCATTGTCGCTTTGCAGGTCATAACCTATTCCTTTTTGCGAATCCAGGAAAAACGCGCCATCGCGTGCCTGAACATAGGGGAGGATCTGCGTATGGCGCTTATCTGAGCCGCTATAACGGGGGGCATTCTGCGCCGCGAGTCCCACGGTGACGCCTGACTGTGCGGAACTGGCATCATCAGCCTTAGCCGCCCCCGCCAGCCCTGTCAGTGGAAAACAGGTCATGTACAACATCAATTTTCTGGTTATCATCCTCACTCCTCAACACCCTTATTATGTTGCCGGGTCATTTCTGAATGACCCCTCAGCAGGGCGTGAGTATGCGGCGGCAGTGTCAGCAAACTGTCAGGGATTTATTAAGAAACGGTCAAGGAAACAGGAATGTCAGGAAAACGAATTCTGATCATTGAAGATGACGCCGATGCCGCGGACGTACTCAGCGCTTATCTGTTAAGAGAGCAATATGCGGTGAGCGTGGCGGGTGATGGCCCTTCAGGGCTTGAAATGAGCCAACGGCTAAAGCCCGATTTGATATTGCTGGACGTGATGTTACCAGGCATGAACGGTACGGAGATCCTTGCAGCGGTGCGCCGCAGGGGCAACACGCCGGTGATCATGGTGACCGCGATGGGGGACGTACCGGATAAAATTGGTGCGTTGCGTTACGGTGCCGATGATTATGTGGTGAAGCCGTATAATCCGGGAGAAGTGGTCGCGCGGGTACAGGCGGTACTACGACGCGCCGCACAGGGCGCAGAGGCGTCTCCGTCACTGCTACGCTGGCAGCAACTGGAGGTCGATACCGCCATGAGAACCGTCAGTGTCAGACAAACGGGCGGCGAGGCGAGCATTCTGGTGCTTACCCCCACGGAGTACAGCCTGTTGGCTACGTTTATGGCCTCGCCACTGCGACCCTTCTCGCGTCAGGAACTTCTTGAACGCTGCCTGCCGGAGAGTGATGCGCTGGAGCGCGCGGTAGATACGCACGTCTATAACCTGCGCAAAAAACTGGAAGCCGCAGGCATTCATGATGTGTTGATCAACGTGCGTAGCGTCGGTTACCGGTTTCGCCAGCCATGAACATGCAAAAACAACACACGCTGTGGCGCTGGATCTGCGTGCGCATTCTGGCTCTGGCTATCGGTTCGGTTGTATTAATCGCCTTTTGTATGTGGCTTCGCTTTGCGATGCAGACGTTCTGGATCTTCCACAGGATGCCGCCGGCAGTTCGTGATGAATTTGAACTGTTGCGCACGCATCCCGGGATGAACCCGGCACGTTATCACGAGATCATGGACGCCTGGTGGGGCATCAGCTATTCAGATCCGTCTATTGCTTCCGGTGACTGGCTGATGGTGGGCATTCTGGTCGTGGTGATGATCCCCTTTATCGTGGTGCTGGGTTTGCGCGCGGCGCGGCCACTCTCAACGCAGTTCAGCCACCTGGCGTCTGCCGCCCATGCGGTAACCGATGGGGATTTTCACAGCCGGGCAGAGCAGGTCGAAAACGCACCGGTGGAGGTGGCGCAGTTTACCCAGGATTTCAATGCGATGATGATGCAACTGGCCCGTTATGAACGTGAACTGAGGGCATCGCATGTTGCCATGGCTCATGAACTCCGTTCGCCGCTGACGGCTGCCATTGGACGTCTCCAGGGGATGATCGACGGGGTGTTCACGCCGGATCCCGGCCAGCTGTCGATGGTAATGAAACAGTTACAGCTATTAAGCCGGTTAACGGATGAACTGCATCTGCTGTCGCTGGCTGATGCCGGTCAGCTGGTGTTAAATACCTCACGTCTTGATCTTACGACGCTGGTGCGCGAACGAATGGCCTGGTTAACACCGCAGGCTGAGGCGGCCGGCATGCAGTTTAACCTCATCGCTGAGCGGGCATGCTGGTGTGTTGCCGATCCAGATCGACTGGGGCAGGCGGTGACTATCGTTATGGAAAATGCGCTTCGCTATGCTGCGGAGGGAAAAATCCTCACCATCAGCGTGCGCAGTACCCCGCAGGGCGGCGAGATAGCCTTTCAGGATCGCGGTCCTGGTGTTTCCGCCGATTTTCTGCCGGTCATGTTTGAACGTTTTACCCGCGCGGACTCTTCACGGGCGCGCCACTCCGGTGGAAGCGGGCTGGGCCTTTCGATCGCCAGGGTAATATGTGAAGCCCACGGCGGCACGATTTCCGCCATGCCGGGGGAGGGCGCAGGATTGATTATCCGGCTTGTGATCCCGATGGAGAACGCCAGACAAAAAGGACTGTCCTTATGAGTGTGCCGCAAACAAAAGCTGAACTACGTTTAGCTATTGAAAAAACTTCAATAAATCAATAAGTTGCCTTAGCGCGATCCCGCCAGAAATGACCGCAGTGAATTCAATGGATGGACACGCCAAAGGAACGATGATGAGTGTCCGAGATCTTGTCTCGTATCTGCTCGGATGGAATGCTCTTGTTGTAAAGTGGATCACGTCAGAGGCGAAAGGGCTACCTGTCGATTCGCGAATGCAAGACTAAGAAAGTGGGCAAAAAATAACAATATCCGTTTAAAGTAAGTGCCCGCGAAAAAGTACCGGGACAAAAAATTCTCTCCACGCTGATCGGCGAAGACCCTACAAAAAAGTCCCCGTCTTGACCAAACCTTGACGGAATGCGGGGAGGATCCTGACAGTGCTGCGCTTGAATAACGCATCGTTATTCAGGGGTTCAGCCATGACGGACAATTTTTCTCCTCTCTTCACCGCTGCCGCGCCATCATGGCGCGCTGTTTTTGCCACGCCTCGGCTGGTACTGACCTGCCTGTGTCTGCTGGGGTTAACCGCCTGCGACGACAAGCTGGAAAACAAGACGCCACCGCCAAGGCCCGTTCGCACTGTCCTCGCCCCTTCGCCTGCGGTCAGTGGTGCATACACGCAGACCGGCGAAATCCGGCCGCATGATGAAACGCAGCTGGGCTTTCGCCTCGACGGGCGACTGCTGACGCGCACCGTTGATGTGGGTGATCCGGTGGATGCCGGGCAGGTGCTGGCGACGCTTGAAGACAGTACCAGTCAGAATCAGCTGGAGAGCGCCCGTGCCGACCTGGACAGCGCACAAGCCGCAGAACGCCTGGCAGCGCTGGATTTAAAACGCATGACGCAGTTAAGCAGCACCGGCGCTGTTGCCCGCATACAGCTCGATACGGCGCGTTCAGACTGGCAGTCTGCCGTTTCCCGGCGTCGTAGCAGTGAGGCGGCACTGAAAAGCGCCAGAGACAGGGTTGACTGGACGCAGCTGACCGCGCCCGTTGCAGGCGTTGTCACGCAGATTGGTGCAGAACCCGGCCAGGTGATCAGCGCTGGCCAGACGGTGATCACGCTGGCAGGAAACCGTGGGCGTGATGCAGTGATCAACGCGGCAAATCCGCAGATTTTTGCCTCCCGCGATGAAGAGGTTAACGTCTCGCTTCTGAGTGCGCCCTCGGAACAGGTGCGGGGACATGTCCGTGATATCAGCCCGCAGGCCGATCCACAAACACGGACATGGCGGGTGCGTATAGCACTGGACAACCCGCCTGCCAGCATGGCGCTGGGTGCCAGTGTTGAGGTGACCTTGCCCGGTGCTGGCCCGGCGGTGATGACGCTGCCCGCCAGTGCGCTGACACGTATTGATGGCCGACCGGCGGTATTCGTGGTCGATACCGCCTCGCGCAAACTTGAACTGCGTCCGGTGACGCTTGCCGGCTTTACCTCTGATGCCATTCTTGTTACTGACGGTATTCACCCCGGCGAACCGGTTGTTACCGCAGGTACCAGCAAACTCCGCGCAGGAGAACAGGTTGCGACAGGGGGCGATCGTCCATGAAACCGTCATTCACCTCTCCTCGCTTCAACCTGTCCGAGTGGGCGTTAGCACATCAGCAACTGGTGACGTTTTTTATGCTGATCGTGATGGCTGCTGGCCTGCTTTGCTATGAACAGTTGCCACGTAATGAAGATCCGGCGTTTACCATCAAGACAGCAGTGGTGTCGGCGCAGTGGCCCGGCGCAACGGTGCAGGATACGGTCAACCAGGTGACCGATACGCTGGAGAAAAAACTCCAGGAAATTCCGTACCTTGATTATGTTGAAAGTAATACCCGCGCCGGAAAAACCATTATTTTCGTCAACTTGCGCGACGATACGCCACCTGCAAAGGTGGCGGATATCTGGTATCAGGTACGCAAAAAAATGCAGGACACGGCGCCGTCATTGCCTGCTGGGGTTCAGGGACCGGCCGTGGATGACGAGTTTGATGATACGTTCGGGACGATCTACGGCTTTACCGCCGAAGGATTCACCCCACGCGAACTCCGCGAGCGGGTGGAAGCGGTTCAACGCGATCTGATGTCACTCCCCAATGTGGGTAAAATTTCGCTTATTGGGGTGCAGGACGATCAGCTTGTGTTGAGGTTTTCACCCAGACAGCTGGCTGGCATGGGACTCAGTCTGCAACAGGTCAGCGATGCGCTGAACGCCCAGAATGATGTCGTGCCCGCCGGGGCGCTGCGCACCGAGAGTGACAATGTAGCCATTCGCGTCAGCGGCGCCCTCACGTCAGAGGCGGCCCTGCGCGCGATCACCCTCAATGTGAATGGCCGCTATATTCCGCTGACCGATATCGCCACCGTCCGACGTGAAACTGCGGAGCCACCGGCACCCACCTTCCGGGTCAATGGACAGCCCGCCATCGGTCTGGCGATCTCCATGGCGAGCACCGGTAACATGCTCGATTTTGGTCACGCCCTGAATGCCCGTATGAACCGCGTGGCACAGCAACTCCCGCAGGGAATTGAGATGGTCAAAGTTGCGGACCAGTCGGTGGTGGTCAGTCAGGCCGTCAGCGGATTTGTACGGGTGCTTCTCGAAGCTGTGGTCATCGTGCTGGCAGTTTCTTTTGTCTCGCTGGGGATGCGGGCCGGACTGGTTGTCGCCGCCGCCATTCCCCTCGTGCTGGCCATGACCTTCATCGGTATGATGCTGGCCGGTATCGGTTTGCAGCGCATTTCACTGGGTGCGCTGATTATCGCCCTCGGTCTGCTGGTTGACGATGCCATGATCACCGTCGAGGCGATGGTATCGCGCCTTGAAGCAGGGGACTCACGCGCCAGGGCGGCGACCTATGCTTTTAAGACAACAGCATTTCCGATGCTGACGGGCACGCTGGTGATGATTGCCGGGTTTATTCCGGTGGGATTTGCTGCCTCCAGCGCAGGGGAGTACTGCTTTACCCTGTTTGCTGTGGTGCTGATTTCGCTGCTCTGTTCATGGCTGGTTGCCGTACTTTTCTCACCGCTCATCGGCACCCGTCTTTTACCGGCACAGTTGACCTCTCATCACGGGAAAAATAAGAAAAACTGGCTGATGGGCGGCTATCAGCGGCTGCTGCGAAAGGTACTTCGTCATCGCATCCTGACGCTAGCCGCTGCGCTTTGTCTGCTGGGGCTGGCGGTTGTTGGCACGCGCTTTATGCAGGGAGAATTTTTTCCGGCGTCGGATCGCCCGGAACTGCTGGTCAGTCTGACGCTGCCCGCGAATGCGTCCCAGACTGAAACCGCGCGTCAGATCGATCGCCTGGAACAGGCGCTGGTGCATAATCCGCAAGTTGATCACTTTTCCAGTTATGTGGGGGCCGGGGCAATACGCTTTTATCTGCCAATGGATGTCCTGCTGGACAACGAAAACACCGCGCAGGTGGTTGTGGTGGCGAAAGATTTAGCCGCACGCGACCGTCTTAAAAAACAGCTTGAAACCCTGCTGGCGCAGCGGTTCAGTGCAATCGTTACCCGCGTCTCGCCTCTGGAGCTGGGGCCGCCGGTCGGCTGGCCGATTAAATATCGTATCACCGGCCCGGACTACAGGCGGGTACAGGCGATTGCGCGCTCACTGGCTTCAGCGCTGGGGAACAGCCCGGCCACGCGTGAGGTGAATCTCACCGTCGGTGAGCCGGAGAGGGTGATTACTGTGGAGGTCAATCAGACGGCCGCGCGGGCGGCGGGCGTCTCCTCGCAGTCCATTTCCCGGACGCTCAATGCGGTATGGTCCGGTACGGCAGTGACGGCAGTGCGGGAGGGGAACCGACTGACAGACGTGGTGCTGCGCGCCGACGATAGCGAGCGGCAGGATATTGCCACGCTCTCGGGAATGTTGCTGACCAACGATCGCGGAGAGAAGATCCCGTTGCGGCAGGTGGCGACGCTGGCATGGGGCGTGGACGATCCTATTATCTGGCGGCGGCAGCGGTTGCCTTATATTACGGTGCAGACAGACCTTGCGCCGGGTATGCGGGCGGAGGCGGTATCGCAGCAACTGTTACCCGCGGTGAATACGCTGCGTGCCACGCTACCACCGGGGTATCAGATTGAGGAGGGCGGAACGGTCGCGGAGTCAGAGAAGGGCAACAGCTCGGTCTACAGCGTTCTGCCGATCACGGTGTTCGTCATGCTGTTACTGCTAATGATCCAACTCCAGCGTTTTTCCCGCATGCTGCTGGCCTTGTTGATGGCACCGTTCGGTCTGCCGGGAATTGTGCTGGCGATGCTGCCAACCCATACACCGATGGGATTTGTGGCGCTGCTGGGGATCATCGCGCTGGCGGGGATGATCATCCGTAACGCGGTCATTCTGATCAGCGAAGTGGACGGTAATGTGGACAGGGGGATGACCTGCGAAGAGGCGATCACGCAAGCCGCAGAGCATCGTGCGCGGCCCATTCTGCTGACGGCGTGTGCCGCTATTCTGGGGATGATCCCCATCGCCGAACAGGTTTTCTGGGGACCGATGGCCTATGCCATTATTGGCGGGCTGCTGGTGGCAACGGTGGTGACGCTGACCGTTTTACCCGCCGCGATGAGTCTGCTGATGCAGGCTGCCACGCGGCAGCAGAACGGCTAAACGGCGAAGGGCGGTGGAGTAAACATGTCGTTCCCTTTGACGACGACACGGACTTCACCGTTCTTGCTGACTAGTTCAGGCCGTCAACCCGTTCTCTCCCTAGCGGTAAAGCCCTGCATCGGCGGTTACCAGGGCGCTCTGTTTTGATCAAAATAGAAACCCGCAGTCATGTCTGATTTTGCCTCTTCGGCCAGCCAGACAATACCTCTGGCCGCTTCCGCCACCGTTCTGTAGCCCGAATGTCCGTTAAAATCTGTGGCGGTGTAGCCGGGATCAACGGCATTCACGCTGATACCCTCAGCCTTCAACGCGTTAGCGAAAGCTACCGTAATGGCGTTGACCGCGGTTTTAGAGCTGGTGTACCCCATTGCCTGCACCCGGGAATAAGGATGATTTACATCAGAGACCCATTCCAGTGAGCCCAGCCCACTGCTGACCATGATTATTCTGGCGTTCGGCGCACATTTAAGCAGGGGAATAAACGCCTGGGTCACGCGGATAAGGCCAAAAACATTCGTATCATAGACGGTCATAATGTCGTCAATAGGTTGCTCGCCAGGGGCAACATCATGCGCGCCTAAAATACCGGCATTGTTAATCAGCACATCCAGTTTTCCATCCTCACGTTGGATCCGCTGAGCGGCTTCTTCGATACTCTGCGTACTCGTCACGTCAATAATAATGAGCTGTGCGTCGATACCCTCTTTGGTCAGGCTGTCCACGGCTGATTTACCCCGATCGTGGTCACGGCTACCCAGCCAGACCTTATATCCCAGTAAACCCAGCTCCCTGGCGGTTTCAAAACCAATGCTTTTGTTTGCACCTGTAATAAGAACGTTTTTGTTATTCATGTTCGCTTCCTGATGATCGGTTGAGTGTGGTTTTTTTTAGTAAAAAGCGGCTTTTGTGTTTGGCATTTATAGCCTGCCTGATAGTGTTTGATAATCAGGCATAATGAGAACAGGCTGATCGACATGGCGAACAATAGCAGTGCGACGGGGATGGATAATCTGTCGGTTTTCATGGCGGTATTTAAGGAGAAAAGCTTTCGCACGGCGGCGAAGCAACTTGGTTTATCGCCATCGACCGTCAGCGAGAAAATATCTGCACTGGAACTGAGCCTTGGCGTGCCGCTTTTTACCCGCAGTACCCGCAGCGTCACGGCGACCGAGGCGGGCCAGGCCCTGGCCGGGCGCATTGCGCCCCTGCTCATGGAAATGAGAGCCGCCCTCAATGATGTTACGAGTACCCGGCAAATTTTACGCGGAGAACTGAAACTGAACGTCACGGGGGCAGTCATGGTGGACATACTGCCGCCTTTACTGGACCGTTTTCTCTCGCGACATCCGCAAATCCGGGTAGAAATTATGGTCGAGGATCGTCTGGTGGATGCCATCGCTGCCGGCTGCGATGCGGGTATACGGTACGGCGAACATCTGGCGAAAGATGTTATTGCCGTCCCCATCGGCCCCAGAATACAACGCTTAGCGCTGGCTGCCGCCCCCGCGTATCTCGCATCACGAGGCGCGATCGATCATCCTGCCGATCTCCTTGACCATGATTGCATACGCATGAAATTTTCGAGTGGTGTGCTGGTCCCGTGGCGGTTTGAATATCAAGGGGAAACCATCAATGTTGATCATCCGGGCTATATCACTATCGGTGTAGACGGTGCCTCTGCGGCCATTGACCTTGCGCGATGGGGCAAGGGCGTTATCGCCACGTTTGAAAACTGGCTACAGCCTCATTTCAACAGCCGGGAACTTGAACCTGTCTTACCCCAATGGTGGCAAACCTTTGAAGGACCCTGGCTCTATTTTTCCAGCCGGTTTACCTCTGCGCCATTACGCGCATTTATTGATTTTCTCAGAGAGGAGCGAGAACAGGGTGCTGTGGCATCCTGATCTGCTTCATCCTGAGTAAGGAGACAACAGATATGAAGATGATTGAAAGCGGCATTCGTGACGTAGAACAAGGTCAAAATGTGAAAGTGGTCATGCCGGTAAACCTCTATGAATGTAGGCTCGGCGATGATGTTTTCATCGGGCCATTTGTAGAAATACAAAAAGGATGCGTTATCGGTGACAAAACCCGTGCTGGTAAAAGGCGTATATGCTGGCAATCCCGCCAGGCTTTTGAGACATCTGTAAGCATTGCTTAAGCCTATTCTCAGCCCGGACGTATGCTCCTCAGAAGCCGATGGATGCCCGTTAAACACTAATTTGATGACTGGTAAGCGTATTACTGACGTAGCGATGAATCATCAATGCAGGCGGATCATTAGCAGGAGGCACATTTTCTGTTCCAAACCAGACGGGATTTGCCGGGCAGACGGAGCCACAAATGTAGGCAGGTATGCCCGCAAAGAGGCCTGCTACTGGCCTGTGGACATGGCCTGAAGAAATGGCCATGATTCTTGCCGGGCGGCGTCTGATTAATTCCTCCATCTCAGTTAGCCCCCTGCACATCGTTTCATCCAGTGTCGGTATGCCAGATGAAAATACAGGGTGGTGCAAAAATAGAAATGATGGGAGGCCGTGTGCGTCGCTAAGCTGCTTATCCAGCCATTCCAGATGGTCAGCGACACTGCCATAATCCTGGTTATCAATAGTTGAATCCAGACCAATCAGTCGAATGCTGCCGATGTCCTGGCTTACATGCAGGGCCTCTCCGTAGGCATCGTGCACCCATTTGTTCTCACCCCAAATCGAACACATCTGACTGCGATCGTCTGAGTTACCCGGTAGTATCAACGAAGGATAAGGTTGTTGATTTAAGCGGTCAGCTATTTGTTGATAACCTTCCTGCCAATGCCCATCCGTGAGATCACCAGTAAGTATCAGGACATCCGGTTGCAAATGCGCAAGCCAGATGAGTACCTGATCGAACCGGTTCAGGTGATCATTTTCTGGTGCG
Organism: Enterobacter kobei; assembly: GCF_018323985.1. GTDB lineage: Bacteria > Pseudomonadota > Gammaproteobacteria > Enterobacterales > Enterobacteriaceae > Enterobacter_D > Enterobacter_D kobei_A. The sequence continues at coordinate 1,729,190 of NZ_AP024590.1, forward strand.
GCGTGAATATCTGAAACCTGCGCTATCAGCATAACGATCTCCCAGGAGTAGGCTGCTTACAAAGTATCGCAAAGAAGCGGGCAATGGCTCAGTGCCAATGCTGACCGGTCGGCACAATGTCTGCTTTTTGCCCATCGGGGACATCGGCCAGCATATCCGTCTGCTTTGTGCCAGAAGCGGTCGTTGTTTACCCACGAAGCCATGGAGTTATTGTTAGCCCTGTGAGCAACCCTTCAGGGCTAAGCAGTCGAGTAACGGTTTGCCCCCAGGGCTCCATGCGGTTAGCTACCAACAGGTGATAACCTTTATCGCTCAAAATACGGGTAGCTGAATCGAGATCCTGTACTTCATATTCAATCCATCCCTGCGGTATTGGGTATTCGGCTGGCCACTGGTCAGCACCAAAACATGAATTTGCAGCCTGTGATAATGGCCAGACAGCAAAATGCTTTACGCCCTGCAACATACCCTCTTCCGATAGCAGGTAATCGCTGTTACCTTCCATGGGCTTCAGTGGCAGACCGAGTATCTGCACATAAAATTCGGCGCTGGATCCAGTATCCTGCGAGATGGGGCCAACACCTGCGACAAACAAGACTCCAATTCCCGGTAAATTCTGCAACATGTCTGCTTCCCTGATGGTCTGAAATTGAATCCTGAATGTATATCACAACTCACTGAATCACTACGCTAAATGGACATCTTAGTGCCAGATGAGCGGAATCCATCACGTCCAGTAAGGCTTGCTGAAGATGGCTATCAAAGCTTCTCCGCCCGTGCTTTCAGTTAAGTGGCAATAGAGGGTTGCGCAAGATTAACCGACTGAAACGCAGGCGTATATCGCGAACCCGGAGGACAGAATGTCTGTGCCGTGATCGCAGACAACCGCCAGGCGCCGGGACCTGTATTTATCAGAAGCGATAGGTCACTTTCAGGCTTCCCGTGGGTGACGATTTGCGCTGCACAATGGGGCTATTACGCGCATCGCCCGCCAGCTGCGTATAGCCGGCATCGGCTACCACGCTCCAGCGTTCGGTGAAGTTGTGCGTCCAGTCGAGATTGAGTGACCAGGCATAGATCCCCGAACCGGCGTCATACTGCGTAAACCCCGATGCGGCGGACTGCGGGGCGCTCACCCCGTAGTAGGTCTGCATATAATCGTTTGTCCCCCAACTGCTGGTCAGCGCCATAGTCACGCTATTTTTCGGCGAGTGATAAAGCGGGCTGACGATACCGACATGCAGCGCCGCGCCGTTGTCACGCTGGGAAAAGGGCACCTCAGCCTGCAATTGCGCACTCAGCCAGGGGGTGAAATTATACCCAAGGCCCACGACACCGAGCGCCGAGCCTTTTATATTGCCCATTCCACGTAAGTAGTCGCTGCCGTCGTTCATATCGTCGCTATCGACATTGTGATCTTTACGGCCGGTGCGGTAGCTCAGCGCCGCGCTGTAATCGACGTTGCCAAGGTTGTTGCCATAACCGAGGCCGCGCGTCGAGCTGACAAAGAAGCCGTTACGCATCGAGTAATCGAGTACCAGCGCCGTCGAGACGCGGTTTTCATCGGAACCGGAATAGCGCGGTGCGACATCCACGCCGCCCCCTACGGTTAAACTGGTACGCAGGGGTGGTTCTGCCGCCAGTGTTGGGGTGGCGAGCAATGCCAGCAGCGCGCCCGGCAAGATTTTTTTCAGCGTGCGTCCCGCGAATGCAGGGAGGAACTTATGATGCGGTTCGGTGTTTCTCATTAAATAAGTCCTTATGGAGTCATCTGATTACGAGTCACGCCTAGTTTGCATATCCACCCTAAAGTTCTCATGAGCCGAAAATGAAGAAAGCCTGAAGCGCGTAACGGTGAGATAAACCTGATAGATTTCAGTAACCGTTTTTTCTTCAGACGTTCTTCATTCACGCCTGGTAACGTAACTATTGTGAAAATTCTACTTATTGAAGACGACCTCGATCTTGGCAACGGCGTACGTATTGCGCTGGCCGATCAAGGGTTAGACGTCATATGGGTTCGCCGCAAAGCGGATGCGCTGCATCAGCTCGATCTCTGCGTGCCGGAGCTTGTGTTACTGGATCTCGGGCTGCCCGACGGCGATGGCATGAGCCTGATGGCCGCGTTACGCCAGCGGCTTAACAGGATCCCGGTCATCATTCTGACCGCGCGAGGCACGTTGCAGGATCGTCTGGGCGGGCTGGATGCCGGAGCTGATGATTATTTGGTCAAACCCTTTGTGCTCGCCGAGCTGCTGGCGCGGGTGAGAGCCCTTGCGCGGCGCAGTTACGGTTTTGACAATGAGGTGATCGACATTCGCGGGTTGTCCCTTCATGTGCCAACGCGGCGCGTGACGGTAAGCGCCCGTACGATTGAGTTGACGGCAAGCGAGTACGCGCTGCTTGAGACGCTACTGTTGCGCCCCGATCGCGTGGTGACACGCCGCTTTCTGGAAGAGCGGGTCTTCGGGGAAAAAGAGAATATGAGCAACACCCTCGATGTGCATATGGGCAATCTGCGTCGCAAAATTGGTGAAGGGTATGTGCGCACGGTGCGGGGCGTGGGGTATGTCATTGATACCGTTCCCATCGAGAAGAGGGAAGGGTGATGGGCACTTTCTGGCGCAGCCTGAAGGCCCCGACGCTGGCCCGGCGAATTATCATCGCCCAGATGCTGTTGCTTACGCTGCTATGGTTCCTCTTTCTCACCTTCATTTTGTGGGAGGACCTGCGCAGCCCGCCAATCCTCACCGGAAGTGAGACTTACGAAACCATCTTTACCATGGTCGATCATATGGATGATCGACCACAGGCGCGAACCGCCGTGCTGGAGTCCTTCAGCCGGGCGCTGCGGGAGGGGTATGGCGGCGGTGACGATCCCGCGCTCTCAATCAGTCTTATTGTGCGCAGGGATCACGCGATTATTTACTCCTCTGAAGGCGCGCCAACCGGGGTAACAAACAGTATCTATGGCAAGCTACAGAACCGCGAGAGCGAAGGGCGCAGCTGGACCAGCCGTACCCTTAAATCAGCAAACGGCGATACAGAGGTCACGCTTGTCACACCTGCCGGCAGCTGGAACTTCTTTATCTACCTCAACTCGCGCGGCTACTACATCTTGCCGTTGCTGGTCTGCATCCCGTTTCTGTTATTTCCCGCCTGGCTGTCGATCCGCATCGCCATGCGTCCCTGGAACAGGGTGGTCAGCGAGATTGCTTTACGCACGCCGGAGGATCTGTCGCCCTTAAACGCCGTGCCAAAACATAAAGAGCTTCGCCAGATGGTAGATGCCATCAATGACTTTCTGGCGAGATTGCGGGAAAGCACGGAGAGGGAACGGGTGTTTATTGCCGATGCCGCTCACGAACTGCGCACCCCGCTGGCGGCGATGCGCATCAATGTTGAGGCGTTACAGGGTTATATCAGCAGCGAGCGTCAACAGGCGTTGCTGGCAGGAATTATTCGTAGCAACAGCCGTGCGGCACGTCTCGTCAATCAGTTGTTGCTGCTGATGCACAGCGAAGCGCGCACCGATACAGTGATGGCCCCCGTGCCGCTGACCTCGCTTATCCAGGATCGCATGGCGGCGCTGTCGCCGCTGGCCGCTGAACGGCGGATTGAACTGGAGTTTTACGCGGATGATGAGTTTTACATCGACGGTGTCAGGGAGCGCCTGATGTCGCTGATTGATAACGTTATTGAAAATGCCATTAAATACAGCCCGGAGGGCGGGCGGGTTGAGGTCGCAGTACGGACGTGTGATGCATTCACGCAGCTTCGCGTCTCTGATGCCGGGCCCGGTATCCCCGTTGAGCTGCGCGAACGTGTGTTTGACCGGTTTTTCCGCGATCCTAGCCAGATGCAGAGCGGCAGCGGGTTAGGGCTCTCCATCGTCAGGGCGGTGGCGCAGCAACATAACAGCCGCGTCGGCTTAAGCACCTCTGAAGAGGGGGGATTAGTGGTGACCGTTGAGTTTCCCCGCCACGCCATCGCTTAACAAAAAAGAGCTGCTTTACGAAGCGTATCGGCTTCGTAAGCAGTTTCACTCCCCGGAAAAAAGGAAAACGCTGGATAATATTTCTGGGCGCGCCTCTCTCTACCGCTCTCTCCATCACATTGTTTCCGCAGGCAGGCCTGGTGGTGGCTGTACTTTTGCTCTTTTCGGGGGTTTTTGCTCTGGTGATCCTGCGTGGCACAGAACCGCCAGGGGTGACAACGTCGCGCGCCACGACGGAAGAGGGGGCAGTCATCGGTATGAAAAGCGTGCAGCGACTGGCTTTGCTGATGGTGGGGATGGCCTTTAGCACTTTCACACTCTGTAAAAGGCAATCGAATAAAAAACAGGGTTGGCACGTTTACACGTTAAACACCCCAGGGATTATCAATATGACGCGTATCGTGCCTGCCATCGCTCTCGGATTTCTGCTCAGCTCCTTTTCGTTATATGCCAGCCCGGTTGGCTACCGTATCAACGCCCAGGAGACCGCCATTACCCTCTCCTGGCAGGCATTTGGCGATATGTCACAGGCAAGGCTGGGAAATGTCACCGGGGATATTACGCTTAATGCCGGCAACGACAGCGATGACACTGTTCATGTCTCCATTCCGGTCGCGGGGCTCAATGCCTCTAACCCGCTGTTAAGCTGGCAGATGAAAAGTAGCCTCTTTTTTGACGCTGAACGCTACCCGAATATCACCTTCACCAGCAGCCGGGTGGTAGCGCTGGGCCAGGGGCACTATCGGATCCTGGGCACTCTGGCAGTGAAGAATATCGCGCGTCCGGTCATTCTGGATGCCTTACTGAATGATAAAACCACCAGGCCTGAGAACATTTCCCTGCATGCCTCAACCACCATTTCACGCTCTGCGTTCAATATGGCCAGTTTCGCGGCGCTGGTTGATGACCACGTGACAATCAATATTGCGATTCAGGCCCGCCTGCACCGGGCCGTCTGAGCGCGCGCCTTTGGCTAGGAAAGTGCTGCCTGCAGGGTGAGCGCGTTTTGCTTAAGCTGGGACGTGGGGTTACGGCCAATCAACACAAACTGATAACCATCCGAGTGCCACCAGACAAGGTTCATCTGGTGGCGCTGCTCGTGATTCAGCGCCGCGCGTGCGGGCTGGCTGTCCGGCGAAATGCAGAGCGCCATTGGGCCATAATCGGCATGCATCCAGGCGATCTGCGCAATGGAGGTGGTGTCATAACGCAGAATGCGCACCATTTTCAGCTCTGCTCCATGAAGTTCAAGTTGTTGCTCATTCGCCTGTAAACCGATGTCCTGTGCCGTGCGTGCCAGCCCGCGCTGCAATGCTGCGGGCGAGCTGTCTGCATCAAGCAGTGTCTCTGCGCTGTAGAGCGACATATATTGCGCCTCAAGGTCACGAATTTTTTCGCTCTCTCCCAACGGCTTAGTTGCAGGGTGTGCCAGATAGCCCAGCCCTGAACCGATCACCAGAAAACTGAGCGAGGCGGCGATTAGCGCCCGTCGGCTGACGCCACTGGCCGTCGGTGCGGTTGCCGCTGGCCGGGCGAGCAGGGTGGCGAGTTGTGCTTCCATGCGTGATTGCGGTGCTTCATTAAGCAGTGGCGCAAAAGCGCTGGCAATCTCTTGCTGGTTCACCCTTAACGCATCAGCGCGTGCGGCGAGCTGTGCATCCTCAGCCAGCGCGGCCTCGAAACGCCGGGCATCGCTTGCCTCCATTTCGCCATCCAGCCAGGCGACGATAGCCTCATCGCTATAGGGTGCTGTAAATCTTATGGATTTCACTATCGCTTCTCCTGTACAGGACGCGGGGCGTGCATAAGCTGGGCAATTTTCGCCCTCGCCGTCGCCAGCCGGCTCATGATGGTGCCAATAGGCACAGACAAGGTATCTGCCGCTTCCTGATAGGTAAAACCTTCGACATAGACCAAAAATACCGCGTTGCGCTGTGCTTCCGGCAGGCCGCTCACGTGCTGCATGATTTTTCCATAGTGCAGGCGAGCTTCATCCTGCTCGTGGGTGTCCGGCGCCAGCAGTTCATCACTTTCGACGAAGCCTTGCCCGAGGCGCACCCGGCGGGCACGCACATCTGAAATCCAGATGGAGTGCAGAATAGTGAATAACCAGCTGTCGATGCGCGTGCCGGGGGTGAACTGCGCGCTTTTTTCCAGCGCGCGCACACAGGTAGACTGGACCAACTCTTCGGCAACCTCACGATTGCGCGACAGAACCAGGCCATAGCGCCACAGGCGTGTCAGATGTTCAGCAAGATGCTGGCGGACGTCACTGGTAGTGATTTTGTTATCCTCATACATTTACTCAGGATTCAGCATGGCCATTAATCGCCGCCTCGAGATCCCGATACTCCTCGCAACTCTGCCCGCAGAGTGTGGCGATGGTTTTCAGCTGTGCTTTCGCAAGGTCAGGACGCCCTTTGATAAGCCACGCCTCACCCAGATATTCCCGCACTTTGGCATAAGTGGGATCGAGGGCGATAGCGCGCTGATAATAGCCGATACCCTCATCCGTACGCCCCAGTTTGCGCGTGGCGTAGCCCCGATAATTCCATGCTTCAGCCGTATTGCCATTTTTCAGCGTATTGAGCAGATTCAGGGCCGCCTGATACTCGCCCTTTTTTGCCAGATGATAGGCGTAACGGGTTTTATCTTCATCACTGAGCTGGCTTGTTTTTTCGGGCACGCACTGCTTTGTGGAACTGTCGTACACCTGCCCGGTTGGGCAGTCCGGCGTTTTGCTGTTGCTGCTATCGTCACCAGCGGCAAAAACCGGCGCGCTTAACAGAATAAAGGCCACAGGCAGCAGACGTTGAATCATGGCGATGGGTAATTTCATGGTGGACTCCAGGTTAACGAAACGCACGGCCAGGCAGCATGCGACGCAGCACGCCGTCCCGTAACAGGTAGTGATGGAAAAGCGCGGCCAGCGCATGCAACAGTGCCAGTAAGATCAGCGCCCACGCTACCGTGTCATGCCACTGAGCAAGGGTATGCCGCTGGGTGGGGGTAATGTCGACCCAGCCTGTCAGGTCGAACAGACCAAAGAACTGGAAAGGCTCATGCTGCGACCAGCGGTAAAGAAACCCGAGCACGATTTGAGTAAAAAGAAGCAGATAGAGCGCGCTGTGCATGCCATGCGCGAGCCCTTTCGCCAGATTGGAGCCTTCAAGCGGCGGCATCGAAAACTGGCGAGAGCGCTGGCTGAATAGCCGCCAGAGCAGGCGGACAACCATCACCAACGCCAGCAGGATGCCGCAGGAAATATGCACGGCCTGCAACCCTTTTCGCAGCGGCGTCCCGCGCTCCAGCAACGCCCAGATATGTGCGCTGGCAAAAAGGAAAATGACGCTGGCCGCGGTGATCCAGTGCAGGGCGAGAGTAAAGCTATCGTAGCGCTGTCGTTTCAGCGCCGGCGTTGTTGCAGTCATAAAGCGATTCCATCTGTGTGTTAATGATGGGTAAACGCCACATCCTCTGGATCTATTCGATAAAAATTTTTTTTTGCTTTTTACTCCGGCGCGCTGCGCTTGAAAGCTGAGTTCAGCGCTTAGTTGAAGGTGTTATTTTAGTGTGGTGGGGCACAGGAAGGAGAGACAGGCCAGGGGCGAGAAAAGCGTCCGCTTTGTGCCAGGAGCGGACGTTAAACTGACATCAGACAACGCGACTCCAGCCTGGATATCAATATCATTTGATTTTACAAGATGTATTGGAATCTTTTACAGATAATAAAAGATTCCACCTGTTAGATATGTTTGCTTGCAGGTTGCTTCTTACACTTTAATAAAGCTATTACAGTTTTGTCAGCTGCTGCTTAATTTCTGTAATTCTTGGCAGGTGTTCCAGAGAATATTGAATGCCTTTAGGCTTGTGTCCCAGTAATTTTTCTAAGTCGCGGGTGATATGGCCGTTGTATTTTGGACTGGTGAGTAATTTAAGCAGGTTTTTTAAGTGTGCTTCTGTATGCAGTTGGTTTTGTTCGCGTAAAATACCGAGATATTTTTCTGCCCACTCGTCTTTGTCGATGTAACGGTGTTGCACATCGAAGCCAAAAATTTCGCTATATATTTGTGCAAGCCCTGCCATATCAATTAATTCATCACCGGTTAATGTGTATGATTTTCCAATATGCCCTTCCACATTATTAATAATGTTTGCCACAGCTTCGGCTAAATCATAGGCGGTAATAATAGCTATTTTTTCTTCTTTAAAAGGCGCTTCGAACACATGTTTCTGTGCCACCGTTCCCAGGGAAAACCAACTGAAAATAGGGTTTTCAACAAACACACTGGCGTGAATATTCACGTGAGGAAGTCCAGACCATTCCAGTGCACGTTCACTGACCCAATGCGCTCGCTGCTGTGGTGACCAGTCGCTGACGCCGCCGCCGATGTAACGAGTACGAGCGGCTGGATCCTGAACCATAACGTCGTAGCCCATAAAACTTTGTTCATATTCGGATAGGTTAATCAGCGCCTTAATCTTTCCTTGCTTACGGCATGCTTCCATCAAAATGATATAAGCGTCAGAATAATAGGGACTTAGGCTCATACTGAAATAGACAATATCCACGCCTTCCAGGGCTTTGGCTACATCGTGTAAGTTTAGCAGATCGCCTTTGATGACTTCTGCGCCTAACGCTTCGATTTCTGTATCTTTTTTATTGGTCGGACGCATAAAAGCACGAACGTCGTGGCCTTTTGCCACCAAATTTTTAATAATCAAATCGCTCACCGAACCAACTGCTCCGCCTGCGCCAGTAATCAAGATTTTATTGCTCATTTTTATATCCTCTTCAACAGGTTGTCATCTTTACTTTTGTTGCTCTCATTATAGGAGTGACACAAAATGTAACTCCAATTATCGGAGTTAGTCAAGCTCCAATTATTAGAGTTATCCGGGCGAATTTGCTATCATCCTGCACAACAGGATTTGTGAAAGGAAAAAACTATGAGATCAAATGACTTTAGTAATATGGCCTGTCCCGTTGCCGACATACTTAGCGTACTCGGCGACAAATGGACGGGTTTACTGTTGCGTGATTTAATGCTTGGCAAAAATCGTTACAATGATTTGCAAAAATCCAGCAACATCACTAACTCCACTCTTTCCGACCGCTTAAAAAATCTTGAACAAAATGGTTTGGTCCGAAAACAGCGCTATCAAACTCGCCCTGATCGCTACGAATACTGTCTTACCGAGCAAGGCACTGATATGGCGTGGCTTATTATGGCAATGGCGAAAATTGGCACGAAATGGAATTTATCAGGTTGGAAAAATGTGCCGCTGCGTTTTGTCAATAAAGAAACTGGCATGCCTGTGCGTTTAGGATTACTGGATGAAGATACTGGCGAAGAAATAAACCTTGAGAATGTCATTCCGGTCACGCAAATGCTAAAGGAGATGCCAGAGGATTCTGATGCACATGCATGATCCACTTGTTTCAAGTATGTCCGCTCTTCGCTCAGAGCGGACTTTTACAAAATCTCGGTAAGTTCAAATTCCTCAAAGACAAGTTCCATTTCCTCAGAATAAGTGCCTTCACGTTCAAAATAACGTATATGGCCTTCCTTCCAATATTCCAGACTTAAATCACCTTCACCTTCTTTGCTGGCCAGCTCGCTCGTCATTTCACAAAAGCGAATGACCTGCATTCTGACAGTCTGGATCACGCATACAGGCTGTCCGGTTCCGTCAAGAATGATATTGTAACTTCCAACGCTGGGAGCTTCGCCTCGTTCATTTTCACGCTGAAAAGAAGCTGCCGAACAGCATGTTGCTGTTTTGATCCCACTTAAAACCAGTTGAACGAGTTCGTCAGCAAGTTCAGGGCTGTCGCCAAAATGCCATGCAAGTGCACCAGGATAAATGCTTTTTAATTCATCGAGCTTTGTCATTTTCAGCCTTTGTTAATTTCATTTTTTTTGTAGGCAGCAGATCGTAACCCTGAAAGTTACTCATAAAAGGCTGGAGAAAGGCTTAACGAGGCCCATTCAACAGTAAGACCAGGCAGATTTACAGTCTTCCCCACAAAAGAACGCGGCCAGCCAGTGTCGACAAGAATATTTATTCCATCGCTTGTCTGAATCAAATATCCAGGTACAGGGATGTCACCCGGATGCATAGTCCCCAGGTAAAGCATGTATAGGCGCATGATATTTTCTCTTATTTTCAACAGTATGATAAAAATAGATGAATATATGGCACTTCACAACACACGCATCCTCCCTGTCCTGATCTAACTTCCGCTCTTAGCTCACGGCGGACCTTAGCTCCATGTCAGGCCGCACTGCGCCAGAGCGGCGGCAATAACCCCATTAGCTCTGTGATAGTTATGATCCTGGCCAGCCACCATGCATCCTCTGGTACGTCAGAATTAATCGCGTATTGTTTTTTCTCGAAGTGTATTTCCATATTTATTCTATGGCGAAAAGGAATTTATATGTGATAAATGCACTAAACGAACATCAAAGGATATGACCTTATGTCTCTTTATGACCTCAGGACCGAAGCGCAGGCGTTACCACAGTCATGGCACTCTCACGTACTAGGGCACGTAGGGAACGCAAATCTCAAAGTTCTACGAATGGATGAACGCTCAGTAATAGAAGAGGTACATGAGTATGACGAGGGGTTACTGGTCCTTGAGGGACGTCTGGAACTGCGTGTTAGAGGTAAAAAAATTTCTGTAACCTCTGGCCAGCTTTATATAGCCAGGGCTGGGGTTCCTCATACCGTGGAAATCGGCAGCTATGGCACATTGGTTATCATCGACTTACCAGAAACATAAATTTTCTCTTGCGATCAGAAGTGCATGCCCTGAATCACTTCGAAGTGTAATTCTCAGGGTGCGTATAACTCTACTTCGCTCGTAGCAGACCAAAAGTTGAGCTAATGGGCCTGCTTTATGCCATGTGCAGACATTGGGATACCAGTTTGAGACTCTGAGTGCGGGAGGTGTTAATCAGTACATACAGGATGCAATGCCCGGTTTAGTAGCAAAAAAAAGAAACCGTCGTCGTGACCGGTTTCTTTTAAATTTAACGCTTTCTTATTTAACGCAGATTATCGGGGAAATTTTCCGGCAGTTCGCTTGCTGCACAGGCAATCACGCTGTCGTTATTTGCCCCGCAGTCACGAATAAAGGTGATGGTGGCAAATTCATCAATAACTTCCGTCGGATAAGCCGGACCGGCATCGCGGTACTGATTCATCAGCGGAATATGGTCATTCTGGAAACAAACCGTTTTTTCAGGGTTATTCATCACCCAGCGCGGGAAGAAAATAGTGCCATGGAAGAGTTTATCCCCCAGGTTGACAATTAAGCTCACATCCGTCCCGGTAGGCTCAGTCCAGGAGATTTTATAAATACTTTCCCCTACGCGGACAATATAAGCATGCTGATCTTTGACCCAACGATTCCCTACCAGACCGCTGTGAATACGGTAGTCGAGGGTTTCTTCATTTTTGACATAAATTTCGTAGTTCCAGCCGTTATCGTAGGTGTATACCAGATGTTTACCAACAAAACCGCTTAAATCATGTTTATCAAAGTTGCTCATATCAGGTCTCCTCTGTTCGATAAAGGAAGTCTAATGCTTTAATATTTGGTTGAATAGCGCTAATTTATGATGATATTAATCTAAAAAGTGAATCATTATGAACAGAACCACCCTGGAACAATGGGCAATCCTGGATTGTGTCTTCACCACCGGCAGCTTTGCCCGCGCCGCCGAAACGCTACACCGCAGCCAGTCTTCTATTAGCTATAATCTCGCGCAACTCCAGACGCTACTGGGCGTGACGTTGCTGGTTCCGGAAGGGCGACGTACTGTATTAACCCCAACCGGGGCCACGCTGCTGCGCCAGGTACGCCCACTCCTGAAAACATTCAGTTATGTGGAGGCCCAGGCTGCGACTCTGCAGGACGGGATGCGGTCGCAGCTTAATGTAGTGGTGGACGTTATCTGTCCCAGGGATCGCCTGTTCTCTGCCCTGCAACAATTTCAACAACGCTGGCCGCATATTCGGGTGAGGCTAACGGAAGTCACGGAGAGCATGTTCCCCTCCACGCCGGCGGTGGACGATGCTGATGTGATGATCGTGACCGACCGGCAAAATATTGCTGGCCGGGGAGAGTGGCTGATGAATGTGGATTTTATTGCCGTGGCCCATCGCGATCATCCGCTGCTGTCGGTATCCGGCACCCTGACCGAAGCACTGCTTGGCAACTGGCCACGGATACAAATAACAGATGGCGGTAAAACTGCCTCAGGGGATAGCCAGAACTGGGATTTCTCTACGCTGGATGCGGCGGCAGGCGCAGTCGTGGCCGGTCTGGGATATGGCTGGCTGCCGCAGGCCTATATTCAGCAACAACTGGCGGCAGGCATACTAAAACCGCTGCCCCTTAGCCACGGCAAGCACCGGGTCACGCCTTTACACATCATCCTGCGCCAGGACGTTCCGCCGGATGAACAGGTCAGTTTCCTGATATCAGCTCTGAAAATGGCGCTGGACACCACACCACCCGATGCGGCGCCCCAGTAAGCACCTGATTACAGGGTTTAATCACTTGCGACCGAACGCCCTGATAGTTGTCACACTGGCCTTCAAATCCGCTGTCGGAGCGCTTTTATCAACAGGAAGAGAGATCAGAACTATCGCCCCGGGTTGTCGGATGAGAGATGACAATAAATTCGACGGGTTGATGGCTGTCGTTCCGGGCTTGATGTTTTGCCCCCGGCGGGATTTCAATTCCCTGCCGGGACTTGATTTCATGTTTATTACCTTCCATTTCCATCGTCAGGGTACCCTCAAGGACATAAAAAAACTGTCTGGAAACAGAGTGAAAGTGTCGCTTTTCGTGCGTACCTGGCGGCATTTTTTCGTGAATAATGAGCATGTCCTTCCGGTTTAGCAGATACCAACCGTCGCAATCATCGCCCCAGGTATAATGCTCAGCATTGTCTTTTGAAATCACCGTTTTTCTCCTGTGTGTCATTTTCTTGCTTATATTCATTCAGAGGCAAGCAGACTAACGCGACAAGGTAGAGAGCACTACCACCATATTTAGAATTGACCGGACTGCTTTAAATGGCGTGTCAGGAGAGGAGCAAGGGAAGCAGAGGTAAATAACATTACTTTACTAGCTTGTAAGAACGATAACGTCCGTTTCTCGCTCCTGGCGGACCTTCGACTCAATAAGAATGTCCGCTTTGTGCCAACAACTGACGTTATGCTAATCATTGATGAGATGATCCGGTTGGAGCGTACGCTTAGCCAGTTTCTTTTGCAGAATGATAACGATGATTGGGAACCCCGATGCGGAAATTGCACATACCCCCAGCAATGTGTTCATATTTTGTGGTGCTATGGCGTGCCCAGGTAATAGAAAAGCTGACAGAAAAAATGCGACCGTTGTGATCAGGTACATTAGTGATGACTGCAATGAAGAAAATCCCGCCCGTTGCCCTTCACCAGGAAACGTAATGGTCAGCGCCGAGGAACAAACCAGACGACTGTAAGACGCACCGAGAAATACAGTTATAAATAGCCCCGCATGCGGATAGCCCAGAATGGGTATTAGCAAACTCACAATAAAGATGATGGTTGATCCTGTAGCCAGAAACAAAGCAGAGAAGCAGGAAGTCAACGCGCCTGTCATTTTTGTTGACAGGTATCCTGCAACACCCCCTGCGAAAAAAAGCCATGGCAGCAGGCCTTGAGATGCCCCCAGTTGCTGTGTCATTAATGGTACCAGAACAGGAATGACCAGCATCGGACTAAACTGTGCAAGCGCATTACTGGAAGCGAACAGTAAAGTATTGACATCGAGAGGCAGTGCGTGGGGTGTGTCGAAAGCGACTGGATCCTGAGGGATGGTGGAAACTATCAGTGGCAATGCCAACAAACACAGCGTAGTGATAAACCACAAAGCGACATGCCAGCCGTAATGACCGCACAAAAATAGGATCGTGGGCATTCCAACAATGCTTACCATCGAAAATGATGCAATGACCGTCGCCAACATTTTTCCGCGCAAATTAGCCGGTGCAAGATTTATCAATATACTGATACCCACCCCCATTGTTGTGCCTCCAACCAGCCCTGCGCAGAATCGTAATGCAAGCAGAAGACTAAAGCTGGAGGTGAATGTCGTCAAAAGTGTCAGCAGGCCGAGTAGTGCCATGTTGGCGATCAAAAAACGTTTCTTATTGAAACGATCAATCCAGTAAAAGGCGATAATTCCCGACAGGACCGCCCCGAAGGTATACATGCCGGATACGTAGCCTGAGAATGCTACGGGAACGGCAAAGTCTGCTGCCATAAAAGCAAAAACAGGATTGAACATCATATATTCCAGTGCATTTGTGAACTGGATAAAAGCCATGGCAACCGCTATCCGGATGAAGGCTTTATGATTAGACATTGTTGTGATAAGTGACATAGCAAGTGACCAGTGGATGAATGATATCTGAGTTTAATTGATATCACTGCCGCTCATTAGATGGTAAAAATGGCACTCATTATTATCATTTGTGGGATAGTTGATGCGGCCAGCTCTGGATTTTAATGCTCTGAAAGTTTTCATAGCGGTGGTTGAAAGAGATAGTTTTGTTGGGGCATCGAAAGTCCTTGAAATGCCGACATCAAACGTTAGTCGTTGTATTTCTCAGTTAGAAGAAAGACTTAAACTTCAACTTATTGAGCGCAACACCCGTCATATGAAACTCACTCAGGCGGGAAACCTGCTCTATTCCCGGGCGAAGCCATTACTGGAAGCGCTGGAGCAGACTGAAATAGAGTTAACGTTGCGGCAAATGCAGTTCAAGGGACCACTACGTATCTGTATTCCCAATGAAATAGGACCTGCACTGTTGGGTTCTGTAGTTGCCGATTTCGCCTGCCAGCACCCCGATCTGGAAATTAGCTGTGTCACAAATTTGTCTGGTTTTGAATCCCTGCGAGACGATCTGGATTTAGCTATTATTGTGAGTCGTGGCCAGATGGATGACAGTGATTACATAGCTCGTCATCTGGTGACTATCCCTTGCACTATCGTTGCAGCCCCCTCCGTCATTGCGTGTTATGGCATGCCTTCTCGTATACAGCAATTTGCAGAATTACCCTGTATTACCACGGTGAATGCACTTAAAGGCGCTCCCTGGCAGTTTGTGAATGAAAAAGGGGAATTCGAGACGATTAAGGTTAAAGGGCATTATCGGGTCAACAGCGGAGAGATGGCAGGACGCGCTGCGGTAGCGGGGGTTGGTTTCGCCATTCTTTCGAAACAGGCCTGCCAACCCTACATCAACGATGGACGGCTGATCGAGATTAAGTTTGAACAACCGCCAGCCCCACTTCAATTGTTCGCACTTTATTCAGACAGGCGTTATTTGCCCTCTAAAACGCGAGCGCTCATTGATTTCATGCAGCAGAATTTGAGCAATATATCCTTAGCAACCTAAGGCGACATTAAACAGCCACAGAGAGTCCTGGTGTTACAATGGTCTCTACATGCATAACGTCTGCTTTTCGCTCATTCTTTGCGCGACGCGCTTTTATGCTAGCGTTATAACCTCATGCCCCCTGCTGAGGAGATCCATTATGCTGCAAGCCCTCAATCACATCACGCTCGCGGTGAGCGATGTATCCAGAAGCTTTGATTTTTATGTGAAAACGCTTGGTTTTACTCCTGCGGCGAAATGGGCGCGTGGCGCTTACCTGACGCTGGGTGATCTGTGGCTGTGTGTCTCTGCTGATACGGTTGCCGGTCATGAGGATTACACGCACTACGCATTTAGCATCAGAAGCGAAGATTTTGAAGGGTTTGTCGACAGGCTGAAACGGGCTGGCGTCACGGAATGGAAAACCAATAAAAGCGAAGGGCGATCTTTCTATTTTTTAGATCCCGATGGACACAAGCTGGAAATTCATGAGGGTGATTTAGCCAGCCGCCTGAGCGCGTGCAGAGAACATCCCTACGACCAGATGGAATTTTTCTAATATCAGGTGCGGGCTAATAACACGAGCTTCCTTAAATAATACGAGCAGGCGCGCTTTACCGCGGATACGCAGCCTGCCGACTTTTCGCGCTTTGTCCCTGATGCCGATACGTTATGCAACGCCTGAACGCTGGCTAATGTCATGCCGGTTCCACGGTTATCGGTGAAGGTAGATATCAGGTCGTGTAATTGTCCACGCGTAATTTTCCCTGTTAACGGGTTCATAGCCAAATTTTTCATAAAGCCAGGGTGCCGTTGTGGTGAACAACATAATTCTGCGTAGCTTAGCGAAAACAGGGTGATCGTGAATACACGCCATAAGCCACTTTCCCAGCCCGTCGCCCTGGTACTGTTCAAGTACATAGACATCGCAAAGATAAGCGAAAGTGGCATAGTCTGTTATTAGACGTGCAAAGCCTATCTGAGAATCATCATGATAAATGCCAAAGTTAAGGCTGTTCTCTGTGGATGCAATGACGGTTTCCAGATCAATTCCTTTTGCCCATGTAGATCTCGTTAAATACTGATGTACAGCATGCACATCCAGCTTTTCTTTGTCTGTGCTTATCAGGAATTCCTTCATATGCCATTCACGTATCGCTGTAATGCTCATTCTCATACCCTTATTTCAGCATTCTACTGTTAGCACCAGGACAGAACATCCGCTATTTGCGCTTATTCAGCCACCCAGACGTACCCCAAAAATAGTCTTTCCGTCCTCGTGCCGGTAGTACGCGCTGCCGCCGTGTAAGGCGGCGATGGCGCTCACCAGCGACAGCCCGAGGCCGCTGCCGGCGGTATGGCGCACGTTATCGCCGCGCCAGAACCGTTCAAATAATTTCTCCGGCTCGGCCAGCGGATCCCCGGCGTTTGCCACCTCGATGTCGGTAGCCTCGCCGCGATGAAGGGTGCTGACCGTTATCGTGCCCTTATCCGGCGCATAACGAATGGCGTTGATCAGCAGGTTTGTCATCGCCCGCTGGAACAGCATTTTGTCGGCAGTAAGGCTGCCGTCAGCGTGGAGTGTGATAACCATTTCCCTTTCTTCTGCCAGCGGCTCCAGAAAATCGATAATGGTTTCCAGCGCGTCATGCAGTAAGAACGTTTCTTTATTGAGTTTAATATTGTGGTGGGTGGCGCGCGCCAGAAAAAGAATATTTTCCGTTAGCCGCGACAGGCCCTCCAGCTCTTCAATATTGCCTTCCAGCAACGCCTCATATTCCTCCGTGGAACGCGCATGGCCCAGCGCCACCTGATTCTGGCCTAATAACACGTTAATGGGCGTGCGTATCTCATGGGCCAGATCGTCGGCAAACTGGGTCAAACGGATAAAGTCCGTCGACAGGCGCTGGCGCATGGCATTCAGCGCCTCGCCAAGGGGCAACAGCTCTTTCGGGATTGCCTGTAGCGGCACGGTGTGGGTCAGCCGGTCACTGCCGGTTTCCGCCATGATCTGACTTAAGCGGCCAATGGCCCGCAGCCCGCGGCGGATCAGCAACGGACTGACGGCAGCGCACAGCAAAATTGCCGCCAGCGACACCAGAATACTTTTCTGGCGATACTGCTCCAGCATCATCGCCCGCTCCCGCGCGACCCGCGCCAGCGTAATGGTCACCGGTCCTTCCTGCGAACGGGCCTGGAGGCTGAGCGCCGAGGCTTCGGTCTGATCCGCGTTGACCCAGCGGTGCAACTGCTGCTCGCCAGGCGGGGTGCTGACCGGGGTGGGGGACATCTCCGGCAGCGTCACGCCGGTATGATTAATGCTGACATTCTGCTCATGCGGGGAGCGGATGCTGAGAATATCCTGACGAATATCCACCATGCGGTTGAAATAGAGTGGCAAAGACGCCGGATGTGCACCGTCTTCCAGCAACTGCCGTAGCTGGGCGGCGCGGTTGATCAGCGTTTGATCGTCGCGCCACACCAGCTCGCTGCGTAACGCGTTATACAGGATCAGGCTGATGCCGCCGCAGGCCAGCGCCATAATCAGCGTGAAAATGGCGGTCAGCCGCAGGGTGAGGGAAGGGCTATACACGGCCTGGCTCCTGATCGGACAAACAATAGCCCATCCCCCTCACCGTGGTGATGAGCTTCTGCGGGAAGGGATCGTCCACTTTACGGCGCAGGCGGCGAATGGCGACATCCACGATGTTGGTTTCGCTGTCAAAATTCACGCCCCAGATTTCACTGGCGAGCAGCGTGCGGGGCAGGATCTCACCGTGACGGCTGGCGAGCAGCCACAGCAGCATGAACTCTTTGCGCGTCAGCGTCACCGGTATGCCATCCCGCGTCACCTGAAAGCGCGCCGAGTCCATCACCAGATCCGCCACGCGCAGCGTGGTGCTGTGCGGCTGATGCTGACGCAGCTGATTTTTGACTCGCGCCAGTAGCTCAGCAAAGGAGAAGGGTTTGACGAGGTAATCGTTCGCCCCCAGCTCCAGGCCTTTAACGCGATCATCCACCGAATCTCTCGCGGTCAGGCAAATCACCGGCGTACTGCTGGCGGTGCGCAGGGTTTTCAGCACCTGCCAGCCATCCATGCCCGGCAGCATAATGTCCAGGATGACGAGGCTATAAGGATGCGCCAGCGCCAGATGCAGGCCGTCCCGCCCGTCTGCCGCGTGATCCACAATATAGCCCGCTTCCTCAAGCCCTTTGCGCACCCAGGCGCTGGCTTTCTGGTTATCTTCAATCAGTAACAGTTTCATGAGGTAAGTTTGCCACGAAATATTGGGTCGCCCCAGCGTTTCAGCGCCAGATGACAATATGGTCATCTTTCTGACAGGCAAACGGCGCGACCACGGGGGTATAACAGCACGGTGATTAACAAGGAGATCAACCATGAAAAATTCCATCGCTGCTTTATCCCTCGCAATGCTGCTGGCTGCACCAGGCGTGACCTTTGCTGCCAGTAAGAACCCGATCAGCGTGCACGTGCTGAACCAGCAAACCGGTATGCCGGCACCGCACGTGGCGGTGACGCTTGAGCAGAAACAGGGTGAAAACTGGAAAGTACTGAACACCGCCAGCACCGACGAAGATGGCCGCGTGGCCGCACTGTGGCCGGGCAAACCGTTTGAAGCGGGCGACTATCGCGTGACCTTTAAAACCGGCAAGTACTTTGCGGATCAGAAACAGGAAAGCTTCTTCCCGGAAATCCCGGTGGAATTCCACATCACGAACACCAGCACCACCTATCACGTTCCGCTGTTGCTGAGCCAGTACGGTTACTCCACCTACCGCGGGAGCTGAGCCTGAATGAAACGTTTTATGCTTGCCCTGGCGCTGGCGACGGGGCCGGTCATGGCCTTTGCCGCCGGGCCTGCCACGGTTTACGACATGACCCAGGAGCTGAGTAATAAACTGGCAGCCGAGGCGCTGGCGGTCTGTCACGGCATGGATCGTCAGGGTGTGGTGGCCGTGGTGGATCGTGGCGGCAACCTGGTGTCCCTGATGCGGGATGACAACGTCGGGCCGCATAATACCCAGGCGGCGTGGCGTAAGGCGTTCACGGCGCTGTCCACCAAAACGCCGACCAAAGAGTTTGCCCGAAAAGCGCAATCCTCTCCGGATACGGTTAACCTGAACACCGTGAATGAGCTATTGCTGCTCGGCGGCGGTGTGCCGGTGAAATACCACGGCCAGGTGATCGGGGCCATTGGCCTTGCGGGCACTGGCGGCGGAGACTCGGACGATCGCTGTGGTGCCGACGCCATTCGCAATGTGCTGGGCGAAAGCGCGTCGCAGAAGTAATGCTAAACTGGCGGGGACGTGACTTCCCCGCCATTACGCTTTTATCGATACATTCATATCGCTTAACCTTTTCTTAAGATTAATCCTATAACGTAGGCTTTGTATTAGCCCATTTTGGGCTTTTCCGGAGCGTACCCCATGCATAATAAAAGCACTGATTCATTATCTCTGAGTAAAGTTCCCGCGGTGACCGCCGCCTTCTGGTTAACCAAGATCGCCGCGACGACGCTGGGTGAAACCGGCGGCGATGCCGTCACCATGTCGATGAATCTGGGTTACCTTACTGGTACGCTGATTTTCGCCATCATCTTTTTGGTCGCCGTCATCGTGCAGATCAAACAGCCGGTATTTAACAAATGGATCTACTGGTTCACCGTGGTGGCGACCACCACCGTCGGCACGACGCTGGCGGACTTTGCCGATCGCTCGCTGGGAATAGGCTATCTGGGCGGTACGATGCTGCTGAGCACGCTGCTGATCCTCTCGCTGTTTATCTGGCGCATCACCTGCGGCACCGTGGCGGTGAGTTCGGTGAATAACGGCCTGTCAGAATGCTTCTACTGGATCACCATTATGTTTTCGCAAACGCTGGGCACCGCACTGGGAGACTGGACTGCCGACACCGAAGGGCTGGGCTATGACGGCGGTATTCTGCTGTTTGTCGGCGCGCTGGCGGTGATCTGGGCTGCCAGTCGTTTTACCTCGCTTTCCCGAACGGCGCTGTTCTGGGCGGCGTTTATCCTGACCCGTCCGTTGGGGGCAGTGGTGGGCGATTTCCTCGATAAACCCCTTGCCGACGGTGGCCTGGCGCTGAGCCGTTACAGCGCCTCTCTGACGCTGGCGCTGATCATCCTCGCTTTCCTCTGGCTGTTGCCACAGCGAGCAGCGGTGAAATCCGTTACCGCGAACGAATATTGATCGTCCGGCCCTGGCCTGATTTAAAACCCGGCAGCGTGCATCCGTCACGCTGCCGGGTTTTTTTATATTGACCCGATTTCATCGATGACTGTCCCCCGCGCCTGTCACGCTCTGTTCTCCTCTCCGCGTAAAGTAAGTCATCTCGCAGGCACACTGCCGCCGGAACCAGAGTCTGAACACTTACAGGAGCAAAACATGAAATTAACGCAAATCCGAAATGCCACCCTCGTGCTGGACTATGCCGGTAAAAAATTCCTGATCGATCCCATGCTGGCGGAAAAAGAGGCCTGGGAAGGCTTTGCCGGGAACGCACGCCCGCACCTGCGCAATCCGATGGTGGAATTGCCGGTACCGGTTGAAGAACTGCTGGCGGTCGATGCGGTGATCCTGACGCACACACACGCCGACCACTGGGATGAAGCCGCGCAGCAGGCGGTGCCAAAGGACATGCTGATCTATACGCAAAACGAAAGTGACGCCGCGCTGGTTCGCTCCCAGGGGTTCCTGAACGTGCGGGTATTGCGGGAAGAAAACGCCTTTGTTGATGGCCTGACCATTTATAAAACCGACGGTCAGCACGGCAGCAACGATTTGTATGCCGATCCGCTGATGGGAGAATTACTGGGCGATGCGTGCGGGCTGGTGTTCACACATCACCATGAAAAAACGCTCTACATCGCAGGCGATACCGTGTGGGTCAAACCCTATGTCCGCAGTTTGCAGCGCTTCCAGCCGGATGTGGTGGTACTGAATACCGGTTATGCTGTTAACGATCTTTACGGACCGATTATCATGGGCAAAGAAGACACGCTGCGTACGCATAAGCTGTTGCCTTCTGCGACTATAGTGGCGTCGCACATGGAATCGGTTAACCACTGTCTGCTGACCCGCGCTGAACTGCGTGAATTTACGCGTGAACACGGCATTGAGGATTGGGTACGTATTCCCGCAGACGGTGAAACGCTGACTTTCTGATCACAGGATAAAGGTTATGTCTGCTCTGACGGTTGCGGTAATCGCGACGACGGGTTTTAGCCCCTTTCATTTTTCGGTGCCCTGTATTTTATTCGGGCAGGCGATGCCGCAGCCGGATCTCTTCCGCGTAGAAATTTGTGCGGAAAAACCCGGCGTGGTGCTGTCTGATATCGGGCTGTCGATTAACGTAGAGCACGGTCTTGAGCGGCTGGACAGGGCAGACATCATTATTGTTCCCTTCTGGAATAAGCCCGACGAAAAACCCTCTCAGGTATTGCTGGATAAACTTATCAGCGCCTGGCAGCGTGGCGCTGAAGTGGTAGGGCTCTGTTTAGGCACTTATGTGCTGGCATACGCAGGGTTACTGGATCACCATCGCGCCGCAACGCACTGGGAGTTCGAAAAAGATTTCACCGAACGCTTTCCCGATGTTCATCTGGACCGCAACTCGCTGTACACCAGTGATGAACGCCTGATCACCTCGGCGGGTACCGCCGCCGGGATTGACTGCTGTCTGAATATCATTCGCGATCATTATGGCTCGGCGATTGCCAACCGCGTGGCACGCCGCATGGTGGTGCCGCCGCACCGGGAAGGCGGTCAGGCGCAGTTTATTGAGCGCCCGGTGCCGGGGTCCACGCGCGACAGCAAAATGAACGAACTGATGGACTACCTACGTCGCAATCTGGATAAGCCGCACGATCTCGACGCGCTGGCGGGGTTTGTCAGCATGAGCCGACGCACGCTGACGCGTCATTTTTTCAAAGCCACCGGCACCACTATTGGCGAATGGCTGACCGCCGAACGCCTGCAACGCAGCCAGGAATTGCTGGAAACCACAGACAAGAGTATTGAAAGCGTCGCGGCGATGGCAGGCTTTCAGTCGCCGATCTCGTTCCGGCAAAGCTTTAAAGCAAGATTCAGCGTCAGCCCGAGCGAATGGCGCAGGGCCTTTCGTGGCCCGGAGCCGGTGGATCGCGTGTAAACCTCATGCCGCAGCCGCTCTGTCTGTTATCCACCAGAACCCCAGCGCCAGCAGGCTGACCGCCGCCCCCAGCAGGCACACGCCCGCCCAGCCTGCGGCGGCCCAGGTGAGGGTGGTGCTGATCGCCCCCAGTCCGCTGCCGACGGCGTAAAACAGCATGTAAAGTCCCACCAGACGGCTGTGCGCTTCCGGGCGCAGCCGGAAAATCAGGCTCTGGCTGGTGACGTGCAGCGCCTGGCCGCCCAGGTCCAGCAGGACGATGCCGAACACCAGCGCCAGCAGCGAACTTTCCATCATCGATAACGGCCACCAGGCAAGCACCAGCACCACCAGTGCCATCGCGCTGGTGCGCCGGGCATGGCCCTGATCCGCCCATTTCCCGGCACGGGAAGCCGCCAGTGCGCCGACCACGCCCACCAGCCCGAACGCGCCGATCGCGGTGTGCGAAAAGTTAAACGGCGGCGCACTGAGCGGCAGCACCAGCGCGCTCCAGAAAATGTTAAACGCGGCAAACATCAGCAGCGCCAGCATCCCCCTTACGCGCAGCACCTTTTCCTCGCGCAGCAGTGTCAGCATTGAGGCCAGCAGAGGCAAATAACCTAAGCCATGCGTAGCCGGTAACAGCACGGGCAACCGTCGCCACAGGGGAAGGGCGATCAACAGCATCAGCAACGCGGCACTGAAATAGACGCCACGCCAGCCTGCCAGATCGCTCACCGCCCCGGAAAACACCCGCGCCAGCAACAGCCCGATAAAGACGCCGCCCTGCGCTGCCCCCACCACACGGCCCTGTTCACCAGGCGCGGCGGCGCTGGCCGCATAGGCGATCAGTCCCTGCGTCATTGCCGTGCCGAGCATCCCAACGGCCAGCATCCCGGCCAGCAGCACCGGGGCCGAACGTGCCAGGCCGACCACCATCTGCGCGATGAGCAGCGCCAGCAACTGGATGGCCATCAGGCGGCGGCGCTCCAGCAAATCCCCCAGCGGCACCAGAAACAGCAGCGCCAGCGCACAACCGATCTGCGTGGCGGTGATCACGCCGCCCACCGCCGCGTGGCTGATACTGAAATCCCGCGCCAGGGCATCAAGCAACGGCTGGGCGTAATAGACATTCGCCACGCTCAGACCGCTGGCAATGGCGAAAAGCCATACAAGGCTGCGTGACAGGGGCACCGCTGAAGGCGGGGCAGTACAGGCGTTTTCACTCACAGGGTTAGGTCCATTCTGGTTGCAAAACAAAACTGATTGAATACTCGGTAAGGTAGTTTTAAAATGCAACCAATGCAAGTCCCACCTGTTTCAGGAGCGTTTATGAAATCCAGTACTGCGCTGAGCAGCACCCCGTGTCCGGTGGCGCGCACCGTTGATCTGATTGGCGATCGCTGGTCGCTGCTGATCGTTCGCGACGCGTTTGACGGCATGCGCCGGTTCAGCGATTTCCAGCGCAGCCTCGGGGTGGCGAGAAACATTCTTACCGACCGGCTATACCGGCTGGTGGAGGCGGGCATTCTGGCCCGTGAAGATGCCCCGGACGGATCGGCATACCAGCACTATGTGCTGACACCGCAGGGGCAAAGCCTCTTTCCGGTGGTGGTGGCGCTGCGCCAGTGGGGGGAGCAGCATCTGTTTGCGGCGGGTGAGCCGCACTCACAGCTTATTGACAGGCGAACAGGAAAACCGCTGCTGCCGCTCAGGGTGCAGGGGAAGGACGGCATGGCGGTATCACCGGAGGATACCGAAGTGCGGAAAGTGACCTGACGCCGCGCTACACGCGAGGAGAGGCGCTGATCTCGTAACAGAAATCCATAAACGCCTCGACCGCCGCCGGTGCCAGCCTGCGGGAGGGCCGCACAATGTACAGCGGATAGGTTTCCCCCGGCCAGTCCGGAAAAAGCTCCACCAGTTCGCCGCTCGCCAGCAGTGATTCGACTCCCAGCGCCAGCACCTGCGCCACGCCATCGCCTGCAACACAGGCGCGCAGCATCAGATCAGGATCGGTGGTTGTCAGCGGCCCCTGGGTATCCACTATTCGCATTTCATGACCACGATGAAACTCCCAGTCAAAAGGTTTGCTGGTGCGCGGGTCGATAAACTGCAAACAATCATGCTCCCGTAAGTCGTCCGGGTGCGATGGACGACCGTGACGCGCCAGATAGGACGGGGCGGCGACGGTCAGAACGCGGGTTCTGAGCAGCAAACGTGAGGTCATCGTCGACTGCGGCTGCGGGCCAAAACGCACGGCCACGTCGATGCCTTCCGCCACCATATCGCCGACGTCCGGCTGCTGTAACACCACCAGTTGCAGGTTGGGATGACGCTCGCGCAGCAGGGAAAGCTTATCTGCCAGCACATAACGGGAAAAAAGCGGATTCAGACTGACGCGAAGCGTGCCCCGCACGGTATCCGCCGCGCCTGACACATAACTGGCCGCTTCTTCGATGCCATTCAAATGCGGCGACACGCGTTCGTACAGCGCGCCCCCCTCGCTGGTGAGATGTAAAGTGCGGGTAGTACGATCCAGTAACCGGATCCCCAGCCGCACCTCCAGTCGGGAAATCGCCCGGCTGACGCCTGACGCCGATAACCCCAGCACCTCACCGGCGCGACTGAAACTGCCGGATTCCACCACTGCCGCCAGGATACTCATCCCGGCTAAAAGCCTGCCGTCGACACTCATCGCGATCCTATTAATGATTTTTAGCAAAGATGATTTGCGCAAGCCTACCTTTATCAAAAATCCCCTGCAACTTATTGTGAGCGCCGGTAAAGACAGCGTTACCGTTCACAGCCATTCAGAGGACAGATCCATGACTCAACAACGTAGTGTATTTAAAGGCGGCATCATTCTGACGCTGGACGCCAGCGTGCCCAATCTGAC
Organism: Enterobacter kobei; assembly: GCF_018323985.1. Lineage (GTDB taxonomy): Bacteria > Pseudomonadota > Gammaproteobacteria > Enterobacterales > Enterobacteriaceae > Enterobacter_D > Enterobacter_D kobei_A. The sequence continues at coordinate 1,754,704 of NZ_AP024590.1, forward strand.
GGTGGGTGACGTGCTGGTGGAAGGAGATCGTATTGTCGCCGTGGGCGAAAATCTTGCCGCTGAAGGGGCAGCGGTGATTGATGCGCGCGGGCATATTGTGATGCCGGGGCTGGTAAATGCCCATCACCATATGTGGCTTGGCGTAATGCGCCGTCTGATGCCCGATGTTGACGATCTCTTTGCCTATATCGATGTGGTAGCGGAAAAGCTCGGTGCCTGTTACCGCCCGCAGGACATGTACCTGAGCACGCGACTCACGGCGGTCAGCCTGCTGGATGCGGGCGTCACGACGGTAATCGACGCCTGCCATAGCTCCCGCAGCCCGGCCCATACCGACGCGGCCCTGGCGGCGCTTGAGGAAAGCGGGATCCGGGCGCTGCATATGGTGGGGGCGGCGATGGATAAACAGGCGTCTGCGGCGCATCTTCCCGGCGATTTGTCACGCCTGGCCGGGCAATGGAATCACCCGGAAAGCCGCGTTCAGGTGGGGCTGTTCGGACAGCTTAACCTGGCGTGGTGGCGTGCCGCGCGCGCTCTGGATATGCGCATTCTCACCGAATTTATTGGCGATCTCAGCACGCTGCCCGCGGAGTTTACCGAACCCGGCGTGCTTGGCCCGCACAACATTTTCAACCACTGCACCCGCCTGCCGGAAGAAACCTGGCATGTGCTGGCAGAGGCGGGCGTCAACGTGACGATCAATCCCCGCTCGGATGCGCTGTTTGGCTTTGACGATGACAGTTTCGCCTACCAGCAGGCCCGCGATCGCGGTTTGAAACCGGCTATCGGCATCGATCTCGACACCGCATTTGGCAGCGATATGTTTGGCGAAATGCACGCGCTGTTCAGCCAGCAGCGGGCGGCGATGAGCGCCCGTCGTTTCCGTGGTGAAGCGGATGTGCCTGCGCCGATCACCGTGGACGCGGTGTTGCAGGCGGCGACCGTCAACGGCGCGCGTGCGGCGGGTCTTGAGGATCGCATCGGCACGCTCACACCGGGCAAGCAGGCGGACATCATCATGCTGAAACTCTCCGGCGCGGGCGTGTTCCCGGTGACCTCCGTCACCGGCACCGTCGTGCAGGCGCTGGAGCGGGCCGATGTGGACACGGTGATGGTTGCGGGTCAGCTGCGTAAACGTCACGGCACGCTTATCGGCGTCGATCTGCAACAGCTTAACGCTGAGATCACCGCCTCCCGCGATTATCTGCTGGCTGCCAGCGGCTATCAGGTGGATTTCTTTAGCTGATTTTTAGCGCGGCGTCGGGCTGACGCCGCGCTAACCTTCCCGTATTTTTGTGAGGTCTCCATGTCATTATCTTCTGAGACGACCCTCAGCCAGGCGCGATCGCGTCCGGCATGGGGCATTGTCATTGCCCTGTTTTGCGGTTATCTGGCGGTGGGCCTGCCACTGCCGGTGATCCCGCTCTTTGTGAACCAGCAACTGGGATTCAGTAATGTTGTCGTCGGGCTGGTCATCGGCGTACAGTTTGTCGCCACGGTGTTATCCCGTGGTTACGCCGGTCGCATCGTTGATCTGAAAGGCGGGCGGCGGGCGGCCATTCAGGGGGCCATAGTGAATGTTATGGCGGGGCTGCTGTATCTGGTGGCGGCCCTGCCCGGTCTGACGCCCGCGACCAGCCTTGCGATCATCATCGCAGGCCGCCTGCTGGCGGGCGTCGGCGAAAGCCAGTTTGTCACCGGCTGCGTCTCCTGGGCCATTGCGTCCACCGGGCTGCAACGAGCCGGTACGGCGATGTCCTGGACCGGTATGGCGATGTTTGCCGCGCTGTCGGCCGGTGCGCCTGCGGGCATGCTGCTTTGCATGCTGTCGCGTCCGGCCGCGGTTCCATAATCAGAAAGGGTGATGTCACGTCCGTACTGCAAATCTACGAGGCAGTAAGCGGCCTGGCGCTACCATAAGCCAGAGCGTGCGCATATCCCCGCTGTGCGCACGTCTGCTAAAAATCCCTAAAGGTTTTCCTGCTTTGTCCGTTGTAAGTTCAGATAACCATGTCCGGGCAAGGGCATTTTACCTACAGGGAATAAAATCAATCATGAATAAAGTCTTAGTAGCAGGCGCACTGTCTTTAACCGTCTTAACCGGCTGCGCAGGGAACCTCAACTCACACAAAGTGCAGGCAACAAACGGCAGTTCGCTCGACGTTGCCACCATTTTTGCCCCCGTTGATATGAACGATAAGCGCTACCCGGACGTGAAACTGCGCGAAGTCACGCCAGCGCACTCCGGCGCGGGCATGGGGCTGGCGGTGCTGACGGCTGCCCTCGGTGGCGGCATTGGCGGTAACTCGTTTGACAAAGATGGCTATAAAGGCACGTCCATTGACACCATGCCGGAACCGACAGCCACCTATCTGGGCCCGAAAGCCGAATTAAAAATCCGCGACTGGCTGAATAAAAACGGCAATGGCTATGCGTACAAACAACCGCTGTTTATTGCCGCTGCGCAGTGGTCACTGGTCTATACCGATATGTCTGCCAGCAACAGCAATTATGATTTAACCTACCGCGTGAAGTTCTATAAACGTCCGGAAGGCGGCAACATGCTGAGCGCCTATGTGGTATCAGAGTGCGCCCCGGCGCGCGTAACCGCTCCGCTTAATGACTGGAAAGCCAGTAACTATGCGAAGGTCACCCAGGAAACGCAGAAGATGATGGATGCCTGCGTGCTGGAGCTGGACAACCAGCTGCCGCGCCTGCTGAAAAAATAACGACCAGACGGCCTGCGATGCAGGCCGTTCTTTTTATTACACCGTGGTGCGTGTGGGTCTTACCACGATCTCATTCACATCCACCTCATCCGGCTGCTCAATGGCATAGCGCACCGCGCGGCCAATCGCATCCGGTTGCAGGGCAATCGCCCGGTAGCTTTTCATGGCTTCGGCGGCGGTCGGGTCCGTAATGGTGCCCGCCAGTTCACTTTCCACCACGCCCGGATGGATACAGGTCACCCGCAGCTGACTGTTTTCCTGGCGTAAACCATCGGAAATCGCCCGCACCGCAAACTTGGTGGCGCAGTAGACCGCCGCCGTCGGCGACACCGCCAGCGCACCAATCGAGGCGATATTAATGATATGGCCCGCTTCCCGCGCCAGCATCGACGGCAGCACCGCCGCGATGCCATACAGCACGCCTTTTATGTTCACATCCACCATCTGATCCCACTCATCAACGTTGAGCGACGCCATCGGTGACAGTGGCATAATACCGGCGTTATTGACGATCACATCAATGCGTCCCCATTTCTCCAGCGCGAAGGCGGCGAACGCCTCCACAGACTGTCGGTCGGTGACGTCCAGCGCTTTCACCTCCACCTCTGCGCCGTTAAAACGTAATTCTTCCGCCAGCGCGGCGAGGCGATCCTCGCGTCGTGCGCCCAACAGTAACACCGCGTCGGTTTTTGCCAGTTCGCGGGCGATGCCTGCACCAATACCGCTGGATGCACCGGTAATTAAGATCACTTTATTCGTCATGGGTCTTCTCCTGTTCGGTTAACGCTGGTGATCTTACGCCCGGCAGACTATAAAGATAATCCGCTCATTACTTAACAGACTGGTAACGGTGGCTAACCAATGACAGTGGATAAAAACGCGCTTGAGGTGTTTGTGATCGTGGCGCAGACGCGCAATTTTCGTCTTGCCGCCGAACGGCTGGGGGTGACGCGCCCGGCCATCAGCCAGACGCTGCGGCGGCTGGAAGATCGCCTGAACATCTCCCTGATGCAGCGCACCACGCGCAGCATTAACCTCACCGAAGCGGGCCAGCGGCTTTATGCGGAGGTCGCACCCGCCATCGAACAGCTTAACGGCGCGGTGAGCGATATTGCCGATCAGCTGGCGGCACCGCGCGGCCAGCTTCGGCTGGCGGTGTCGTCGATTGCCGAACGCATTATCGACGGCAGGATGCTGGCGTCGTTTATCGCGGCCTATCCGCATGTCGAACTGGACATCACCATCACCGATGAGGCGTACGACATTGTGGAGCAGGGGTTTGACGCGGGGGTGCAACTGGGGGAGGTGATCGCCCAGGATATGATCGCGGTGCCGGTGTCCGCCATGCAGCGGCAGATTGCCGTCGCCTCGCCTGAGTATCTTGCGCAGTACGGCACGCCGCAGCACCCGAAGGATCTGCTGGATCATCGCTGTATCGGCTGGCGAAAATCCCCCGGCGTGTCGCCCTATCGCTGGGAGTTTGCCTGGCAGGGCCGCGAATTTGATGTGGACGTTAATCCACAGCTGACCACCAATGATATGGGGGTGATGATCCGCACCGTCTGCGCCGGGGGCGGCATCAGCTTTGGCATGGAAGAGACGTACGCGCCTTACCTCGCGCGCGGCGAGCTGGTGACGGTGCTGGATGAATTTCTGCCGGCCTTTCCGGGCTTTTACCTTTATTTCTCCGGCAGAAAGCATATGCCGCCAAAGCTGCGGGCGTTTATTGAGCATGTAAGGATGTAAGGGAAATAATCTTCCTGCGAGACGCTACGCAAATTCCTTCACCGGTAACACCCTGATATTGCCGTTTTTATCTGAAAGCGGTATCGTGCAGCCGCACCTGCAAAATCAGTTGCCGGGATTGACCTCCTGAAATATGTTACAGGCGACATACGACGCGCCAGCGTCTTTTTTATGTCGTGCGCACGGCTACACCTCAATGGCGGGCCGGGCGGGGGCGTCGCAAGACGCGCCGGTTTCCTGTAACGCCGGTAAGGTCAACCCTGTTCGGTTCCGCCACCCGTGAGATTGACCTCTCCAGTGGCGGATTTATAACCCGTTACAGGAGGCTGCCATTATGGCTACGACCCTCAACCAGACTCACCCGTTACTTACTGTTCCCTTTGACGACGACACGGAATTCACCGTGCTTGCCGACTATTGCCATCAGCTTGCCGAAGCACAGGCGGAGTCACTTGATCCTGCGCTGCGCATGGCATTATGCGGACGCCTTGGTGCCGTCTTCGCGCTGCTCAAACCGCAGCTTAACGAGCCGATCCCGCCTGAACAGCAGGACAGGTTTACAGTCGATACGCTGCCGACCCACGTTCCCCGTTTTGAACCGGATTCCGATACGCTTGGCGAATACTGCGCCGCGCTGACGCAGGTTTTGCTGTGCCGGAGCGTGACGTCACAGCAGGAAGAACAACTGCGCTGGCTGCTGGCAGATCTGATGGCTTTTATGACCGAGGAAATCAACGCTCCGCGCTGGGTAAGAACCGCGGACGGGGTGAGATTTATTGATGAGGTGAGGGGATAAGGGCAGGTGCTGCGGCGGATGGGCGCGGCACCTGGGGTTGTGTCGAAAGGGTGAGTGGGGGTTTTGTGGCGGAAGCGGAAGTAACTAACAACAACTTGTATTGTTCAACGGGGAACGGGTCAAGCCGCTTACCCCTAGAAAGGGCAGGCGGCTGAAATAAGTACGTTACCTCACACTGATCCTTTTCTCTATGAATTAACCAAACGTTGATAAGCAGAAACTCTCCCTAGATTAGAGATTTGAGGCAACGTTGCTGCTGCGATAGAAGCCAGAGCTTGTATTACAACTTGATTAGTAGAAGTAAATGTTGCAGCCAGATCTTTATAACTCTCAGCACATCTAGTTATAGAAACTCTGGATGCAAATTCACTATCTAAGACAAGTCTTACAAACTCTTTTAATTCGTTGTCACCAAACTTAGCAATCATCTGATCGTAATAATATACAGCCCCATTTGAAACGCCGTAACCATTTCCCAATTTACACATAATTATAGTTTTGACATAATCCTTTCTTACTGCATCAGGTATAATTCCGGTGCTGGATATATATGCAGCCAAGGCTGAAGCATGAGGAGGTTCACTATGGAAATTATTCCATCCACTGTGAGCTTGATATAGATTATCTATCTTTATCGACATCTCGACTGATAATGTATCTGCAGGCAAATATGGCAACCCACTAACAAGAGTCAAAAATTCGTTTGCTGCATCACGCCTAGAGTTCTCGCCATTGGTAGCAAATGACTGGTATTTTATACCGCAGTTATATTTCGCATTATCGGACGCTAAGGTCCAGCAGTCATTTGCAATACCTTTGATATTGTTTTTAATATGCACTGATGCGGAGTTATTTGTATAAATTCCAAATATAGTTCGCAAGAGAGAATTAAGAGCATCTAAAGGTAGAGTTTGCAAGCCTGTTTTGATATGGGCTATGGCAGTTGTATCTAAAGACTCTTGTTTAATGCTTAGCAGGAAGCGATTTACATTTAAGGCTGCAGGTTCAGGTTGCTTTGATATTACTTCTTTTATACATGTTTCTAACCAAGAAACTAATTGAAAACCAGTTAACTGATTCTGGTTAGGATGTGCTGCGCTTGCCCAATTTCGCATATCCCTAATGTAATCTAAGTGTTTAAAACCTAAATCTGAAAGCAGGCCTGTTAGGTGACATCCTCTAATTAATTCCCACTCCTCAACCTTTACAAGATCATCAATAGATTTTAATTTATCGCGCCTTTTAGGATCGGTTATTATACTGTCATAGAAATAATCAATATCATTTAATGAAACCTTCCATCTCAAATTAGTTACAGTCTCATTCCAGAGGAAATTCAAAGCAGCATCAAAAAGACCAGCACCGCATGCCGCAACAAACTTCGATAAATATAATGAGTCAGACCTGGTTTGTGGCGTCATGTTACTAATGACATCGGGAAGGTTTGATATTACTCTATGACGTTCTGAATTATCTACGAGAACATTATTTGTGGGCAAATCTAAACTTGATAGGTAGACAGCGAGTGACGTATTAAATTGGTCAACTACAGTTGTTACACTTTGTGTGTCAACAACTAATAAGTTATTTGCCATTTTCATTCCTTTTCATCGGTTTTCATGCCTCGGTCAAAATTTCTGAAAAAATGATAACGATTTCATTAAGTATTCACGTAAGTGATTTGAGAAACACTTGATTGATCTGTATTTTTGTCTCGGGTTTTTGATGCTAAAAGCAATTTAAACTAGCTGAACCAACTGATGCAACTAAAAAAACAAGATTTGACTGGTATTTTATCTACCAAAGCCATCTGCAGACCATAGCATAAGATATCTTTGCTGGTTTCCGTCCCTATAAGGTGATCATTGTCACACGATATACTACTAATGCTTTTCGCTCAAAGCAGTCATAATTTTCGATCTCAAATCCCGCCACTACTAATCACAACCAGCTGACCTGCTCCCCGTTGATTAACAAACCGCGATATTAGTAATGTCTTCATAAGCCGCATGAGGACACCCCCATGAAGAAGCTTTTATCCGACGAACAGAACATCGATATTCTCGGCGAAGCTGAAGCCGGGCTTTCTGCCCGTGAGCTCTGCCGCAAGCACGCCATCCCCGTCATCACTTCATCGCCATAAACCCACTCCCCACAGCCCCTGATAACAGCCTGATATGCTAAAAAACCGCCCCGATATGGCACAAACTGAACAGGAATTTACCCTTCTCATGCCCTAACATACCGCCTTTGTGTATAACGGGTGGTATTAATGGCTGTACTCAGAACTTTTCTCTTCTTTCTTGGCGCGGCGGCGCTCAGCTCCATCGCCGTACTTTGCCTGTGGGGCGACATCTATCTTTTCGACTACGATATTCCTGAAATTTCCCTGACCGAAATCGTGCAGGAACTGGTATTAGCGGGCATCGTCGCCATTCATTTCCTGCTGGCGAAAAAGCATGAGCTGCTGCGCTACTGCAATATTCTGGTCGGCGGTTTCTTCCTGACCATGCTCATCCGCGAACTGGATGCGGCTTTTGATCTGATTTCTCACGGCAGCTGGGTCTGGTTTGCGCTGCTGGCGACGCTCTGCGCGGTCATTCTTCCGCTGAAACATTACCGCCAGACGCTGGCACAGCTGACGGAATACACCCGTTCGCCGTGGTACGGCGTGATGCTGAGCGGTCTGCTGGCGGTGCTGGTCTTCTCCCGGCTGTTTGGTATGCAGGCGATGTGGCATGCCATCCTCGCTGACGGCTACGTCCGCATAGTGAAAAACGCCGTGGAAGAGGGCAGCGAATCCTTCGGCTATATGCTCTGCCTTACCGCTTCCATCGGCTATTACTGCAATTTCCGCAGAATGGCGTCCCGCAACGCATCACTTGCTAACGCGGGCGTGTAAAAAATCAATAAAGCCTCTGACCCTCTCCGGCACGTGACGGGTATTCGGGTAGAGCGCATAAATGCCCTGGCGGGGAAAACGGTGATCCGGCAGCACGGCGATCAGCGTTCCTGCTGCCAGCGCGTCCTGCACCAGCCATGACGGTAACAGCGCAACACCCGCGCCGCTCAGCGCAAAGGCCAGCAATGCCGCCGCGCTGTCAGCCATAATGGCGGGCGGCTGGCTCGCCGCAAACAGCAGCGTATCGCCATCGGGCTTCACGACCTGCCAGTTCAGCGGCGATGAAAGGCGGCTGTGGGCGATCCACGTCGCCCCGGCAAGCTGTTCAGGCGTCCTGATACCGCCATCGCGAAGCGTGCTCAGATAAGCAGGGGAGGCGACCGGGTAAATATCGAACTGGTCAATCAGCCTCGCGTGGTGGGTGGAATTCGCCAGTTGTCCGAGACGGATCGCCACATCAAAACGCCCGGCAATCAGATCGTTGTTTTGCGAGGAGGCCACGTGCTGGATGCGCAACTGCGGGTGCAGGGCCGCAAAGTCGGCCAGCGCTGGCACCACCACGCGCGCGCCGTATTCCGGGGTGGTGATGATGCGCAGTAAACCGCGCAGGCCGCCGTGATCGCCGCGCACCTCGTCAAGCACCCGTTCGGCATCCTGTAGCAACTGCTGGCAGCGCTGGTAAAAGCGTTCGCCGGTATCGGTCATTGCCACGTTGCGGGTGCTGCGGATGAGTAACGCCACGCCCAGTTCCTGCTCCAGCTGTTTGATATTAAAACTCACCACGGCTTTCGTCAGCCCCAGCGTCTGCGCGGCGCGGGTAAAACTTCCGGCCTCTGCCACCGCCACAAACATCTCCAGCCGCTGCATATTGATCATCGTGTGTGTCCTGCGGGTATGCTGATTGTCAAAATGATTTTGACAGTAAAACCACGGAAAGGGAATTTATCTGCCGCAGTGCGGCGCTTATAGTGCGCGCTCTGTGTGGTTAATGCTGAGAACAACATGACGTATCGTGCGCGGGTGGCCTGTGTGTATCTGCTGGGATTTTTTATCGATCTGGTGAACATGTTTATCGCCAGCGTGGCTTATCCGGAGATTGGCCGCCAGTTCGCCGCCAGCGTGAGCGAGCTGGCGTGGATCAGTAACGCCTATATTTTAGGGCTGACGCTGGTGATCCCGCTCAGCAGCTGGCTGGCGCGACGCATCGGCGCGAAGCGGCTGTTTATGCTGTCACTGGGGGTTTTTATCGCGGGCACCTGCGGCGCGGGAAGCGCGTCATCCATTTATTCGCTGATTGCCTGGCGCGGCGTGCAGGGGCTGGGCGGTGGGCTGTTGATCCCGGTCGGGCAGACGATGACCTACGCGCTTTATCGCAGCCATGAACGGGCAAAACTGTCGTCCGCCGTGATGCTGGTGGCGCTGCTGGCACCGGCGTTATCGCCCGCGCTCGGCGGACTGTTTGTGGAAAGCGGCCACTGGCGTGGGGTGTTTCTGGCGAGCCTGCCGCTGGCGCTGGTGGCGTTAATCCTGGCAGGCTGCTGGCTTAAACCGGATGCACCGTCAGCGGCGAATGAGCGGCTGGATCTGCGCGGGTTAGTCAGTGGCAGCGTGGCGCTGATCCTGATCCTGACCGGCTTAACCTTTGCGGGCGAGCGGCTGTATCTGTGGCAGGGGGCGCTGCTGTTTGCGCTCGGGCTTGTGGTGATGGCCGCTTATGTACGGGATGCCCTGAATAAACCCGCGCCGCTGCTTAACCTGCGGTTGATGAAAGATCCGCTGTTGCAGACCGCGATGCTGATTTATCAGTTCGTGCCCGGCATTTTTACCGGCGTCAGCATTGTCGCCATGCTTTATCTGCAAAACCTGTTAACGATGCCAGCCACGGTCACCGGTGGGATGATGTTGCCCTGGGCGCTGGCCTCTTTTGTGGCGATTACGTTGACGGGCAGACTGTTCAACCGCCTGGGGCCGCGACCACTGTTTATCACCGGTTGTCTGGTGCACGGCGCAGGGATCGGCCTGCTGGCACTGACGGGCAGTGCGGCGGATCTACCGCTGTGCGTGCTGGCCTTCGCCCTGATGGGCTTTGGCAGCAGTTTGTGCAGCAGCACGGCGCAAAGTGCGGCGTTTATTCAGATAGCCGACGCGGATCTGGCCGATGCCAGCGCCCTGTGGAATATCAATCGCCAGCTCAGTTTCTGCTGCGGCGCCACGATCATCAGCCTGCTGTTCAGCGTACTGGCGGCTCGTGGGCTGCCGGTGATGCAGGCGTATCATCTGTGCTTTGCGATAGCGGCGGGAAGTGCGTTAATCCCTGTTCTGTGCTGTCTGCGGATCGCCAATCAGCATGTGGTTTTACAACTTAATCAGGAGCAACAATGAATCGTTATTTTCAGGAAGTACGGGATGCCCACGCGTTGATCCGCGACTGTCTGGGTGATGCACACACGCCGGATGCGGTGTGCGACGCGTTATTAGCGCGCTTTTGCCCGGCGTTCTCGATGGTGACGCCGCGCGGTGCCATCATGGATTTTACCGCGGTCGATAATCTGTTCCGCACCCAGCGCGGTGTGCGGGCGGGGCTGACGATTGCCATTGAAGATCTGCAACTGATAGCGGAAAGCGACACCGGCGCTACCGTCACCTACAAAGAGCGGCAGATCATCCCGGATCAGGGCGAAACGCTGCGCTTTGCCACGGCGGTGTTTGATACAGGTGCTGATGGCCGGGTGATGTGGCGACATCTGCACGAAACCTGGCTCTGATAATGACCCCGCCGGGAAGCTTATTGTTCCGGCGTGTTCTCATCCAGAAGGCGCGCGCGGCAAACCGCGAGAATTTCATCCGCCAGCGGCGAGTCATCCGGGCAGGCGCGGGATAGCACCATGGCACCGACCAGATGCGCCAGCGTGTCGATCACATCGGCACGCCGCGTGCCGTCCGCGTTCTGCTCCTGACTCAGCTGCGCCAGTTGCTGTTCAAGTCCCGCCGCAAAGGCCGCTTTAATCGTCTCAGACTGGCGGGAGGTGTCCGCCCCCAGCGCCGACATCACGCAGCCTTTGCCCTTGTTATCCCGATGCTCTCGCGAGAGATAACGGGTAATAAACTGCTCCCGGTTTATCCCGACGGAATGGTCTGCCGAATGCGTAAAACCGCACTGCATGGCCTCTGCCATCAAATCCGCCTTCGAAGCAAAATGTTTGTAAAAGCCGCCGTGGGTTAACCCGGCCGCCGACATCAGCTCCGCCACGCCCACGCCGTCATAGCCCCGTTCACGAAACAATACCGACGCCGTTTCCACAATACGCCTGCGGTTTTCACGCACCTGCTCTTTAGACACTTTCATTGTTTCACCTTCAATGCTGGACTTTCATGCCCTCAGTATACATTGATGATGACCATAATCAAAAAGCGTTGACAGATTAGATTACGATCATCATCATTAATCCGTACTTCCACCCGGCACACCGGAACCTGTTATTCATTCAAGAAGGGTATGTTATGACCACTCCATCTGTTCTTATTACCGGCGCATCCTCAGGTATCGGTGCCGTTTACGCTGAACGTTTCGCCCGTCGCGGCCACGATCTTGTGCTGGTAGCGCGCGACAAAGCCCGACTGGATGCGCTGGCCGCGCGTCTGCAACAGGAAACCGGGGTGAACGTGGATGTGCTCGCCGCCGATCTCACCCAACCCGATGACGTTGCGCGTGTCGAAACGCGTCTGCACGAGGACGCCCGGATCGGCATTCTGGTTAACAATGCGGGCATTGCGCAGACCGGCAGGCTGGTGGATCAGGATCCGGCGTCCATTGAGCGCCTTATCGCGCTGAATGTGACAGCAGTTACCCGGCTGGCCAGCGCCGTCGCCCCACGATTTGTTCAGTCAGGAGAGGGCGCTATCGTCAACATCAGCTCCGTGGTCGGCCTCGCGCCGGAATTTGCCATGTCGGTATATGGCGCCACCAAAGCCTTTGTGCTGTTCCTGTCGCAGGGATTGCAGGTCGAACTGGCCCCCGGCGGCGTGTATGTACAGGCGGTGCTGCCAGCCGGGACGTACACCGAAATCTGGGAGCGCGCCGGGATCGACATTACCCACTCGACACAATTTATGGACGTGGGCGAGCTGGTGGATGCCGCGCTGGTCGGCTTTGATCGCCGTGAACCGGTGACCATTCCGCCGTTACGGAAGGCCGAACACTGGCAGGCGCTTGATGCGAACCGCCAGGCGCTGATCGCTGACATCAACCAGGCCGAAGCCGCCGCGCGCTACCGTGCCTGAAACGTAACTGAGGCATCACTTTTTACATGCGGCTGATACACTGTTGGTTAATTAACCAGAACAGGAGAGCACATGATGTCCGATCGTCCTGCAATTGCCCTGCTTGGTCCGGGCGCTATTGGCACCACTATCGCGGCGACGCTGCATGAGGCGGGCCGCACGCCGCTGCTGTGCGGGCGCACCGCGCATCCGCAGTTAACGCTGCGTGATGACGACGGCGAAGTGGTGGTGCCAGGTCCGGTACTTAACGATCCGGCAGCGGTCAGCCAGCCGGTTGATCTGCTGTTTGTGGCGGTGAAAACTACCCAGGACGCCGACAGCGCCCGGTGGCTGGCGCAGCTGTGCGATGAAAATACCGTGGTGTGTGCGCTGCAAAACGGCGTTGAGCAGCAAACCCAGCTTGCCCCTTATGTCAATGGCGCAACCGTGGTGCCCTCGGTGGTGTGGTTTCCGGCCCAGCGGGAAGCGGATGCGTCCGTCTGGCTGCGGGCTAAACCGCGTCTGACCCTGCCGGACGTGCCTGCGGCCAGGCGCATTGCCGATGCCCTGAGCGGCACCCGCTGCGCGGTGGAGCTGTCCGGGGATTTTCTTTCCATTGCCTGGCGCAAGCTGTTGCAGAACGCGGCGGCGGGGCTGATGGTACTGGCAAATCGTCGCGCCGGAATGTTCAGACGCGACGATATTTCCGCGCTGACGCTGGCTTATCTGCATGAATGTCTGACGGTGGCGCGGGCGCAGGGGGCGGTGCTCGGCGATGACGTTCCACAGGAGATCCTGGCGGGCTTTCAGCGTTCCCCTGCCGATCTGGGCACCTCCATTCTGGCGGATCGCCAGGCTAATCGTCCGCTGGAGTGGGACATCCGTAACGGCGTGATCCAGCGTTACGGCAGGGCAAAAGGGATAGCGACGCCGGTCAGCGATGTGCTGGTGCCGCTGCTGGCGGCGGGTAGCGAAGGGCCGGGCTGAAAAGAGCCTTAGCAGCGGTTGCTGATCGTTAGTCCTTAAACACCGCCTGGAGTGCCAGGTGCTGGATCAGCATAATGGTTTTGGCATCCTGGATCTCGCCGCTGCGAATGGCGGCGAGGGCTTTTTCGAACGGCCACTCCAGCACCTGAATATCTTCCCCTTCGTCCGCCAGCCCGCCGCCCGTGCCGCTGCGATCTTCATCTGCATATTCAGCGATGAAAAAGTAGAGTTTTTCCGTGACCGAGCCGGGGCTCATATAGGCTTCAAACACTTTTTCAACGGCGGTGACGTGAAAGCCGGTTTCTTCTTCGGCTTCGGCAATAATCCGTGCTTCCGGCGAGGCGTCATCCAGTAAACCCGCCGCCGCCTCAATCAGTAAACCCTCATGACCATTGATGTACACCGGCAGACGGAACTGCCGCGTAAGTACCACCGTTCCTTTGGCTTTGTTATACAGCAGAATGGCCGCGCCATTACCGCGGTCATAGGCTTCGCGGCTTTGCGTCTGCCAGACGCCATCGCTGCGCTGTAGCTCGAAAGTGTATTTTTTCAGGATGTACCAGTTATCGGACAGCAGTTCTTCACGGAGGTTACGGATGTTCGGGCGTTGCGCTGACATGGGATTTCCTTTTTTAAAGCGTGACAGGAAATACGCTATCATGCACACTCGTGCATAATCAAGATCATTCGTGAAAGGTGAAACCATGCTGTCAGGTCAACGCAAACAGCTGATCCTCGATATACTGGCGCGCGATAAACAGGTGTTATCCCGTGAATTAAGCCAGCGGTTTAACATCTCAGAAGACTCTATTCGCCGGGATTTACGCGAGATGGCGGCAGAAGGGTTACTGCAACGGGTGCACGGCGGGGCGCTGGCGGTATCGGCAGCGACAGGCTCGCTGGAAACGCGGAAAAGCGTGCAGATTGCTTCAAAAAAAGCGATTGCCCGCAAAGCGGTCACGCTGATCCAGCCGGGGAATATCGTCATACTGGATGGCGGCACCACCTCGGAAGAGATGGTTAAACTGCTGCCGCCGGATCTGGCGTTTACCGTGGTCACGCACAGCCCGACCATAGCCGCTGCGCTGATTACTCTGCCGCTGGTGGAGGTTATTGTTCTCGGCGGTCAGTTGTATAAACATTCGATGGTGACGGTCGGCGCGGCCATGATGGAATCTTTGCGGCGTATCAATGCGGATCTGTTTTTTATGGGCGTCACCGGCGTGCACGAACGTGCCGGTTTCACGACCGGCAATTACGAAGAAGCCTGCGTCAAACGCGCGCTGTCAGAACGGGCGGCGGAAACCGTGGTGCTGGCGTCGCCGGAGAAAATCAACTCGGCGTCGGCGTTTGCCATTGGCGATCTGAGCCTCGCCAGTACGCTGGTCATTGATGGGGAGCTGGACGAGAAAATGCGCACTATCATGACCCGCCACGCTATCAGTGTGCTGTGAGCCGAAAACCAACCGGGGGAAATATGCTGTCTGATGAGGGTTATCTGAAAACATTACCGCCCGTCAGCCTGCAACCGGCGTTTGAGCAGGTGGTGGGGGAGGTGGTAAACGGCCTCAGGCACGCGCTGGGAAACATCCTGCACAGCATTTATTTGTACGGCAGCGTGGCGCGCGGTAATGCGGTGACGGGCGTATCCGATCTTGATGTGTGCGTGATCTTTACGCGCCCGCTGCGCGTGGAAGAAAGCGAGATCCTCGCTCGTCTGCGTCAGGATCTGGCTGCACATCACCCTTGCGTGAGCAAAATAGATATTGATCCTGGCGTGCTTGCCGGGGTACTGGATCCTGAGAATCTCTACAGCTGGGGATACTGGCTGAAGCATCATTGCCGGTGCGTGTACGGGGAGGATCTGAGCGACCGGTTTGCGCGCTTTCGCCCGTCGAAAGCGATCGCCGTTGCGGTGAACGGCGATGTGATGGCAGTGCTGAACGACGTTATCAGCAGGATCCAGGCCACCAGTGACCGTCAGGAACGCCTGATGTTGCAACGCGCCGCCGCCCGAAAACTGATCCGCGCGACGAATATGCTCAGATCGGCGTGCGATACTGACTGGCCTGATACGCTGGAAGACTATGTGGCGCGGGTTGTCCGCCGCTACCCGCAACAGGCGACAGCGCTGGATTATTTTTTGCGTGAAAGCCAGCACCCCGACGATGATGCCGACCAGTTTATCGCGCAGCTACGCACTTTTATGGCGTGGCTTAACCGCACGTATCAGCCATAATTATTTACGGTTAATCGGCGAGGGATAACCGCCGGATAAGACATAAGAATGTTATGATCCGCGTCGCTGACAGCACCTGATAAAGACGAAAACCCCTGAGGGCCAGATATGAGCAATGAAGTACCCATCAAATATTATGACATCGCCGACGAGTACGCGACGGAAACCGAAACGCCGGTAAGCGAAACCGAACGCGACGCCGTGGCACGTTATTTTGAGATGCTGATCACCCGCTTAATGAATGGCGAAGAGATCAGCGAAGAAGCGCAGCAGGAGATGGCCGTCCAGGCGGGTATCAATGAAAAGCGGATAGATGAGATCGCCAATTTCCTTAATCAGTGGGGCAACGAGTAAAGGCCGCACGGATCGTCAGACAGCAAAAAGCCCGCTTTAAAAGCGGGCTTTTCTTTTGTATGGCTCCTCTGACTGGACTCGAACCAGTGACATACGGATTAACAGTCCGCCGTTCTACCGACTGAACTACAGAGGAATCGTGTGGGGGCTAATGTTAGCGGCGAAAAACTTTTTGTCAAACCGCATTTTACGTGCGTGCGTTCGTCTGGCGAAGCCATCGCCGATTTGCCGGAATTACCAGCAAATTATGTGGAAAATACTTTGCAGGATTAGCATTTCTCACTCATCATTTGAAATGAAGTTTCACTTTCTCAGTAAGGTCCATTTTGAACGTCACTGCCGCTTTACGCCAGGCTGTCGCCCGTACGCCCTGGTACGCTAAACGAAAAAGTTACCGTGTACTTTTCTGGCGTGAAATCACCCCGCTTGCCGTGCCTATCTTCCTCGAAAATACCTGTGTGCTGTTGATGGGGGTACTGAGTACCTTCCTGGTGAGCTGGCTGGGCAAAGAGGCGATGGCGGGAGTGGGCCTTGCCGACAGTTTTAACATGGTGGTGATGGCCTTTTTTGCGGCGGTCGATCTGGGTACCACGGTGGTGGTGGCCTTCAGTCTCGGTAAACGTGACCGGCGGCGGGCGCGTTCGGCGGCGCGGCAATCGCTGGTGATCATGACGCTGTTCGCCGTGCTGCTGGCGGCGCTGATCCACTATTTTGGCGAGCAGATCATTAACGTGGTGGCGGGTGAAGCCACGGCGGAAGTGAAAGCGCTGGCGCTGACGTACCTCGAATTAACGGTGCTGAGCTATCCGGCGGCGGCCATTACGCTGATTGGTAGCGGTGCGCTGCGCGGGGCGGGCAATACCAAAATTCCGCTGTTAATCAACGGCGGCATGAACATCCTTAACATTATTATCAGCAGCATCCTGATCTATGGCCTGTTTTCCTGGCCGGGTATTGGCTTTG
Organism: Enterobacter kobei; assembly: GCF_018323985.1. GTDB lineage: Bacteria > Pseudomonadota > Gammaproteobacteria > Enterobacterales > Enterobacteriaceae > Enterobacter_D > Enterobacter_D kobei_A. The sequence goes on from NZ_AP024590.1 coordinate 1,771,680, forward strand.
CCGGGGCCGGGCTGGGGCTGACCATTTCCCGCTACATCGGCGCGCTGGCGATTATCTGGGTGCTGATGATCGGCTTTAACCCGGCGCTGCGCATCACGCTGAAAAGTTATTTTAAACCGCTCAACTTCGCCATTATCTGGGAAGTGATGGGCATCGGCATTCCCGCCAGTATCGAATCGGTGCTGTTTAACAGCGGCAAATTATTGACGCAGATGTTTGTTGCCGGAATGGGCACCAACGTGATCGCTGGTAACTTTATTGCCTTCTCCGTGGCGGCGCTGATTAACCTGCCGGGGAACGCGCTGGGATCGGCCTCCACCATTATCACCGGTAAGCGCCTTGGCAAAGGGCAGATCGGCCAGGCGGAACGGCAGCTGCGACACGTATTCTGGCTGTCGACCATTGGCCTGACGATTATTGCGTGGGGCACCGCGCCTTTTGCCGGGCTGCTCGCCGCGTTTTATACGCCGGAGCAGGACGTGCAGGAGGTGGTGAAAATCCTGCTGTGGATGAACGCCGCTTTTATGCCGATCTGGGCGGCATCCTGGGTATTACCCGCCGGACAGAAGGGCGCGCGCGATGCACGATTTGCCATGTGGGTGTCGATGCTCGGTATGTGGGGGTGTCGCGTGGTGGCCGGTTATACGCTGGGGATCGTGCTCGGCATGGGCGTGATTGGCGTCTGGCTGGGGATGTTCCTTGACTGGGCGGTGCGCGGGGCGCTGTTCTACTGGCGTATGGTCAGCGGTCGCTGGCTGTGGAAATACCCGCGCCCCCTGCGTAATAAAGCGGAGTGATAGCCTGAATTTGCACTCTTTTTGTACGGGGTGCGGAATAATTCGGCAATCGCGCACTTTTTTGAAATCAGGCTTTGACAAGCCCACAGTGCGCCGTTAATATTCGCCCCGTTCACACGATTCCTCTGTAGTTCAGTCGGTAGAACGGCGGACTGTTAATCCGTATGTCACTGGTTCGAGTCCAGTCAGAGGAGCCAGATTTAGAAAAGCCCGCTTTTTAGCGGGCTTTTTGCTTTTCAGCATTTAGCGGAACGGCGGCTCGTTAAAGGTACGCAATTTACGCGAGTGCAGACGCTCACCTTCCGCCCGCAGCAGATCAATCGCCCTGATGCCAATCTGCAAATGCTCAGAAATCGCCCCTTCGTAGAAACGGTTCGCCTGGCCTGGCAGTTTGATCTCGCCATGCAGCGGTTTATCGGACACGCAAAGCAGTGTGCCGTACGGGACGCGGAAGCGATAACCCTGCGCCGCGATGGTCGCGCTTTCCATATCAATCGCCACCGCGCGGCTTAAGTTAAAGCGCAGCGCCGACGCCGAATAACGCAGCTCCCAGTTGCGGTCGTCGGTGGTGACCACCGTACCGGTTCGCAGCCGCTGTTTCACTTCCTCGCCCGGCATCTCGCTGACCTGTTTAGTGGCGTCGTACAGCGCGCGCTGCACTTCGGCGATGCTCGGGATCGGAATGTCCGGCGGCAGTACCGCATCCAGCACGTGGTCGTCGCGCAGATAAGCATGTGCCAGCACGTAATCGCCAATCGACTGACTCTCACGCAGGCCGCCGCAGTGCCCGATCATCAGCCACACATCCGGGCGCAGTACCGCCAGATGATCGCAGATGGTTTTGGCGTTCGACGGGCCGACGCCGATATTGACCAGCGTGATCCCCTGACCGTCAGCGGTGATCAGGTGCCAGGCCGGCATCTGGTGTTTTTTCCACGCCAGATCGGAAGTCGCCTGCTCCGGCGCTTCGGTTTCAGCGGTGATCCAGATCCCACCCGCGCAGGAGAGCGCGACATACGGGCTGTCCGGATCGAGGATCTGGCTGCAACCCCAGCGCACGAACTCATCCACATAACGCGTGTAGTTAGTAAACAGCACGAACGGCTGGAAATGCTCGACCGGCGTGCCGGTGTAGTGGCGCAGCCGTGCCAGCGAAAAGTCCACGCGACGGGCATCAAAGTGCGACAGCGGCGAGAATTCCGCCGGATGATAAATGCCATCCGCCGTCTCATCGCCAATCTGCGACAGTTCGGTGGTCGGGAAGTGGCGGGTGAGGCCCGCACTCATCGAGCGATCCAGCGTCAGCGCTGAACCATCAATCACATACGGATAAGGGATCTCATGCTGAGAGGGTCCGACCTCAATACGCGCGCCGTAATCCTGATACAGCATGGTGAGCTGTTCCAGCAGATAGGCGCGGAACAGCGCCGGGCGCGTGATGGTGGTGCTGTAGCTGCCAGGATGCGTGAAGCGGGCATACGCGCGGGTTTTCTGCGCGTTCGGCGCGTCGCCGTCCCAGTGCACCGACAGTTGGGGGTAAACATATTTGCCCTGCGCACGGGCGAGCGTATCGGGAAGGGTGCCCTGATCGATGTATAGCGCAATCGCCTCGCGCAAATCACTGACCGCCTGGTCATACAGCGCTTCGAGCTGGTCGAGGGCCTGTTCCGGGGTAAGGCTCGCCTTGTTATCCATGTTTATCTCCTTGTTTCACACATGTGCTGCCATACCGATAGTATGTCACAGGATTGTGAAACAAAAGGGTGGGGATAAGGCTGAAAAGCAGCGAAACGGCAACGGGACGTTAATCGGGCGGTGAGTTTGACGGGGTAAACCGATCGTTTTACTTTTAATGTATGGACACTAAAAACAAACTCATTTCTGCCGCAGGATCCCTGTTTAGCCGGCATGGTTTTAATGCCACCGGGATGGATCGGCTCACGCAGGCGGCGGGCATGTCGAGCCGTACGCTCTATAAACATGCCGGCAGCAAAACGGCGCTGATTGTCCGGGTGCTGGAGGCGCGGGATCAACGCTTCTTCGCACAGATGGAGGAGCAGAGCATTAAAGGGCTGTTCGACGCGCTGGACGAGTGGCTGCGCGAAGACGGCTGTCTGGGCTGTCTGTTTCTGCGGGCTTACGGCGAAACCGGCGGCGACAATCCGCAGATCGCGGCGGTGATCCGCGCCCATAAAGAAAAGACCTGGCAGACCATCCGCAGGCTGGTGGCGAGTGAAATCGGCCATGAAGACGACCGGCTGGCGGAGCAGATCCTGATCCTCTTTGAGGGCGCGACGGCGGCCGCCATTTATCGCGGTGTGGGCACCGTGGCGACGGCGCGCGATACGGCAGCAATGCTGCTGGCGGGGGCGAAAGCATGAGTAAAAACGCCTGGCTTGTTGCCACCGGCTTTAGTCTGATCGCCGTCTGTTATGGCTTCGCCCGTTTTGCCTTCGGGTTGTTTCTGCCGCGCATCGACGCTGATCTCTCCCTTTCCCCGACGCTGAGCGGGCTGATTTCCGGCGGCTCGTTTCTCGGATACTGCTTAACCATCGTGCTGGCGGCTGTGCTGACGGAGCGCATCGGTCCTCGCGCAGTGGCGCTCGCTGCCACGCTGGTGGCGGCTCTGGGGATGACCGGTATTGCGCTGGCGTCCTCTCCGCTGTGGCTGGCGGTGGCCGTGATGCTCGCCGGAGCCAGTACGGGCCTGGTCTCGCCGCCGCTGGCGGCTGCGGTATCGGCGGTCGTACCCGCGGATCGTCAGGGGGCGGCAAATACCATCATTAATGCCGGGACCGGCGCGGGCGTGGTGCTTTCAGGCCCCGTGGCGCTGGCGATGGGCGGTCAGTGGCGGCTGGCGTTTGCGCTCTTTGCCGCGCTGGCGTTTGCGATGGCGATTGCCGCCGCGCGTTTTGTGCCGCGCAGTTCGCCTGCGACCAGCAACCGCGCGGGCGGTCTGCCGCCGATCAGCGCATCCCTGAAACGGCTGATCGTCGCCTCACTGTTAATGGGCGCGGGCAGCACGGCGATCTGGTCGTTCGGCAGTCAGCTGGTCGCGCTGCGGCTGGAGTGGGGCGACACCGGCGCAGGCGTGCTGTGGATGGTGACGGGGGCGGCGGGCATTGCCGGTGCGGCAGCGGGAACGCTGGTGGCGCGCTTTGGTATGGATCTCATGCACCGGCTGTTTTTGCTGGCGATGGCGGCGGGTATGCTGCTGATCGGCTTTGCGAGCACCACGCCCGCGCTGACGCTTATCGGCGGGGCGCTGTTCGGCGCGGCCTATATTACGATCTCCGGCATCTATCTGGTGTGGGGCGTTTCAGCCCTGCCGGAACGCCCGGCCACGGGGCTGATGATCTGCTTTCTGTCGCTGGCGGTGGGGCAGACTGCCGGATCGCCGCTGTTCGGGCTGATCATGGATCGGCTGTCGGCGGGTTATGCCGTGGCGATTTTTGCCGCACTGACGCTTTGCGCCGGCTCCAGCGGCACCGTGCCGCTTCACTCCGCCTGGCGAAAGCGTTTTCGCAAAGCCTGAGACGAGACGCCCGGCACCAGCGACACCAGGGTTAACGTGCGGGGTAACTGAACGCGGGCGCAGATTTCCGTCAGCGCTGCGGCATCGAGACAAACAATCAGCACCTCCACTTCATCCACCAGCGCCTGCGGATCGTCCAGCGTCCAGCAGGGAAATTCCTGCGACAGCCGTTGCACCCGCTCGCCGCTGGCGGGGGAGAGAAACACCTGCGCGTCCGGCGTCGTCCGGAACAGATCCCTGACCAGCGCGTCGGTCAGCGCATCCACGCCGAGAATTCCTGTCCTTTTCATCCTTCGCCTCAGCTACCGTTACAAATGTGACTACATTATCAAATGGTCACTTGCTGTCAATCGGCATCTTATGCCCGCTTTAAAGTTCTTAAGTCGCTCTTTGTGACCATTGACAAATTTGGTCACTCGTTTAAAAATGCCGCTATTGTTCCTTCCATTTAATCAGGTATCCCATGTTGAGGCTTAAACCTGCCACGCTTGCTGTTTGTTTCCTGCCACTGGCCCTCGCCGCCTGCGGTGACACCCCCGGCACCGACGATCCGCGTACCCAGCCTCCGCTGGTGCGGGCAGCGACGGTGATCAGCGCCAGCGGATCGTCACGCGCCTTTACCGGCGTGGTGGTCGCCCGTGTGCAGAGCGATCTTGGCTTTCGGGTGCAGGGCAAGATCCTTGAGCGGCTGGTGGATACCGGCCAGACGGTGAAGCGCGGTCAGCCGTTGATGCGCCTCGATCCCGTTGACCTGAGCCTCGCAGCCCAGGCGCAGCAACAGGCCGTTTCTGCGGCCCGCGCCCGTGCGCGTCAGGCCGCTGCCGATGAAGCCCGCTATCGCAGCCTGGTGAAAACCGGCGCGGTGTCGGTGTCGGCTTACGATCAAATTAAAGCCGCCGCCGACACCGCCCGCGCCGATCTGAGCGCGGCGCAGGCGCAGGCGAATGTGGCGCAGAACACCACCGGTTACGCCGTGCTGCTGGCAGACGCCGACGGTGTGGTGATGGAAACCCTCGCCGAACCCGGCCAGGTGGTGAGCGCCGGACAGCTGGTGGTCAGACTCGCCCGGGCCGGGCAACGGGAAGCGGTCGTGCAGCTGCCGGAAACGCTGCGGCCCGCCATCGGCAGCGCGGCGCAGGCCAGCCTCTACGCCAGCAGTCATCCGCCGGTGCCCGCCACGCTGCGGCTGCTCTCGGATGCCGCCGATCCGGTCACCCGTACCTTTGAAGCCCGCTACGTGCTGCAAGGCGCGCTGGCCGCCGCACCGCTCGGCTCCACCGTGACGCTGCACATTGCCGAAGGCGAAGCCCGGGATGCGCTGATGCAGGTGCCGCTGGCGGCGATTTACGATGCCGGAAAAGGGCCGGGCGTCTGGCAGATTGCCGGTAAGCCCGCCACTGTGCGCTGGAAACCGGTACAGGTGCGGGGGCTGGGGGATGACGCGGCACAGATCACCGGCAGCCTGACGGCAGGGGAGCAGGTGGTAGCCCTCGGCGTGCATTTGCTGCATGAAGGCCAAACCGTGCGCATCGCGGCGGGCGCTGCCGGGAGCCAGAAATGAGTCAGGGAAAATTTAACCTGTCGGCGCTGGCGGTGCGCGAGCGCTCCATCACGCTGTTCCTGATCCTGCTTATTACCGTGGCGGGCGTGCTGTCGTTTTTTCAACTGGGACGCGCGGAAGATCCGCCGTTTACCGTAAAGCAGATGACGATCATTACCGCCTGGCCGGGCGCGAACGCCCTGGAAATGCAGGACCAGGTGGCCGAACCGCTGGAAAAACGCCTCCAGGAGCTGAAATGGTATGACCGCGCCGAGACGTTTACTCGTCCGGGAATGGCGTTTACCACGCTCTCTTTACAGGACAGTACGCCGCCTTCGCAGGTGCAGGAGGAGTTTTACCAGGCGCGCAAAAAGCTCGGCGACGAAGCTAAAAACCTGCCCGCGGGCGTTATTGGCCCGATGGTCAACGATGAATTCTCCGACGTGACCTTTGCGCTGTTCGCGCTGAAGGCGAAAGGGGAGCCGCAGCGCCTGCTGGTGCGCGATGCCGAATCCCTGCGCCAGCGGCTGCTGCACGTGCCGGGCGTCAAGAAGGTCAATATTATTGGCGAGCAGGCAGAGCGGATCTTCGTCTCTTTCTCCCATGACCGCCTCGCCACGCTGGGCATTTCGCCGCAGGCGATTTTCGCGGCGCTTAATAATCAGAACGTTCTGACGCCTGCGGGATCCATTGATACTAACGGGCCGCAGATCAACATCCGCCTTGATGGCGCGTTCGACACGTTGCAGAAGATCCGCGACACGCCGCTGGTGGCGCAGGGCCGCACGCTGAAGCTGTCGGATGTGGCGACGGTGGAGCGGGGCTATGAAGATCCGGCGACCTTTATGGTGCGCAACCAGCGCGAACCGGCACTGCTGCTGGGCGTGGTGATGCGTGAAGGCTGGAATGGCCTCGATCTGGGTAAAGCGCTGGATGCCGAAACCGCCAGCATCAACGCTGAAATGCCGCTGGGCATGACGCTGAGCAAGGTCACCGATCAGTCGGTGAACATCAGCTCTGCCGTTGACGAGTTCATGATCAAATTCTTCGTCGCGCTGCTGGTGGTGATGGTGGTGTGCTTCGTCAGCATGGGCTGGCGCGTGGGCGTGGTGGTAGCCGCCGCCGTGCCGCTAACGCTGGCGATTGTCTTTGTGGTGATGGAGGCCTCCGGCAAAAACTTCGACCGCATCACGCTGGGATCGCTAATCCTCGCGCTGGGGCTGCTGGTGGATGACGCCATTATCGCCATCGAAATGATGGTGGTGAAAATGGAAGAGGGCTACGACCGCGTAAAAGCCTCGGCCTATGCCTGGAGCCATACCGCCGCGCCAATGCTGGCCGGGACGCTGGTTACCGCCGTGGGCTTTATGCCGAACGGTTTTGCCCAGTCCACCGCCGGGGAGTACACCAGCAACATGTTCTGGATCGTCGGCATTGCGCTGATCGCTTCCTGGGTGGTGGCGGTCGTATTTACGCCCTATCTCGGCGTGAAAATGCTGCCGGCGATCAAAACCGTAGCGGGCGGGCATGCCGCTATCTACAACACCCGCCATTACAACCGTTTCCGCCGCCTGCTGACCCGCGTCATTGCCCGTAAATGGATTGTCGCCGGTGCGGTGATCGCCATCTTTACCGTGGCGATCCTCGGGATGGGGCTGGTGAAAAAACAATTCTTCCCGACCTCCGACCGCCCGGAAGTACTGGTGGAAGTGCAGCTGCCCTATGGCACCGCCATTGAGCAGACCAGTGCCACCACCGCCAAGATTGAAGCCTGGCTGCAACAACAGCCGGAAGCGAAAATTGTCACCTCGTACATCGGCCAGGGATCGCCGCGCTTTTATCTGGCGATGGCCCCGGAGCTGCCCGATCCGTCGTTTGCCAAAATCGTGGTGCTGACTGACAGCCAGGAAGCGCGTGAGGCGCTGAAGTTCCGTCTGCGTGATGCCGCAGCCGCCGGACTGGCACCGGAAGCCCGTGTGCGCGTCACGCAACTGGTATTCGGCCCGTACTCACCTTATCCGGTGGCGTACCGTGTGGTTGGCCCGGACGCCGCCACGCTGCGGGACATCGCCGGGCGGGTGGAGAAAGTGATGCAGGCCAGCCCGATGATGCGCACCGTCAATACCGACTGGGGCCAGCGCGTGCCGACGCTGCATTTCACCCTGAAACAGGACCGCCTGCAGGCGGTAGGGCTGACGTCGAACGCCGTCGCGCAACAGTTACAGTTCCTGCTCTCCGGCGTGCCGATCACAAGCGTCAGGGAAGATATTCGTTCGGTGCAGGTGACGGGCCGCGCGGCGGGGGATATTCGCCTCGATCCGGCCAAAATCGCCGGTTTTACGCTGGTGGGTGCAGAGGGGCAGCGCATTCCGCTGTCGCAGATTGGTGACGTGACGGTGCAGATGGAAGATCCGCTGTTGCGCCGACGTGACCGGATGCCAACGCTGACCGTGCGGGGCGACATCGCTGAACATCTGCAACCGCCGGATGTCTCAACCGCCATCCTGAAATCTTTGCAGCCGATCATCGATACGCTGCCGCCGGGCTACCGCATCGAGCAGGCGGGTTCCATTGAAGAGTCCGGCAAAGCCACCAAAGCGATGGCACCGCTGTTCCCGATCATGATCGCCATGACGCTGCTGATCATCATCCTCCAGGTGCGCTCAATGTCGGCGATGGTGATGGTATTCCTCACCGCACCGCTGGGGCTGATCGGCGTGGTGCCGACCTTGCTGCTGTTCAACCAGCCGTTTGGCATTAACGCGCTGGTGGGGTTGATTGCGCTCTCCGGCATTCTGATGCGTAACACCCTGATTTTAATCGGGCAGATCCACCACAACGAACAGGAAGGGCTGGCCCCGTTCCATGCGGTGGTGGAAGCCACGGTGCAACGTGCCCGGCCGGTACTGCTGACGGCGATGGCCGCGATCCTGGCGTTCATCCCCCTGACGCACTCGGTGTTCTGGGGCACGCTGGCCTACACCCTGATCGGCGGCACCTTTGGCGGCACTATCATTACGCTGGTGTTCCTGCCCGCCATGTACGCCATCTGGTTCAAAATCCGCCCGGATCACACCCCTGACACAACGAGTCGATGAGCCATGATAAACAAGACAACGGTTTCACCTGCGGCAACCACCGACGCGCGCCCGCTGACCGGGAAAATTATCACCCTGCTGGCGGGGCTGTCCGCCATCAGCGTGCTGTCGACGAACATTATTTTGCCCGCGTTCCCGGAGATCGGCGCGCAACTGGGCGTGTCGGCCCGCGAGCTGGGGCTGACGCTCTCCAGCTTCTTTATCACCTTTGCGCTGGCGCAGCTGGTGGTGGGGCCGCTGGCGGATCGTTACGGACGTATGAAGCTGGTACTGGGCGGGCTGGCGGTGTTTATCGTCGGGACAGTGGTGGCGGGGCTTGCCGGGACCTTCGCCATGCTGATTGCCGGGCGGGTGATCCAGGCGCTGGGCGTCTGCGCCGCCGCCGTGCTGGCGCGGGCCATCGCCCGCGATCTGTTTGCAGGGGAAACCTTAGCACGGGCGCTCTCCCTGACGATGATCGCCACCGCCGCAGCCCCTGGGTTTTCTCCGCTGGCGGGCAGCATACTGGCGACCACGCTGGGCTGGCGAGCGATATTCATCATGGTGGGGCTGGTGGCGTTTGCCGTTGCGGTGTTTTACGCCCGCACCCTCGGTGAAACGCATCCCGCTGAACGACGCGCGCCGCACTCGGTGCCGGCGGTGCTGGTGGCTTACGGCAGACTGCTGGCAAACCGCACCTTCATCCTGCCCGCGCTGGCGGTAAGTCTGGTGATGAGCGGCCTGTTTGCGTCCTTCGCCGCCGCGCCTGCCATTCTGATGAGCGGCATCGGGCTGTCGTCGCTCCAGGCGGGGCTGTATTTTGCGTCCACGGTGTTTGTGGTGTTTGCCGCCGGGATGGCCGCGCCGCGACTGGCGCACCGCTTCGGCGCGCACGCCGTTGCCTGTGCGGGGATTGTCATTGCGTTGCTCGGCGGCGGTCTGTTGTTAGCAGGCCCGGCGTCACCGGGGCTGGTCTGGTACAGCCTGTCGATGGTGATCTTTCTGTGGGGCATGGGGCTGGCAAATCCGCTCGGCACCGCCATCACCATGGGGCCATTCGGTAAACAGGCCGGGCTGGCCTCCGCGATGCTGGGTTTTCTGACCATGGGGGCGGCGGCACTGACGACATGGCTCAGCGCGATACTGCCTTTTCCGGCTGTAGTGGCGCTGGGCGGGATTCAGGTGATAGCGTGCGCGGTGGCGCTGGGTGCGATGTGGGGGCGGGGAAGAAACACGGAATAGTTTTTCAATTCACGGCGATAATTTACTATTTTTAGTAGGGCATTATGAAAACTATTACGTGTTAGAATAAGGAATAATATCGTGCTGAATCAGCACAGTATTCACCATAAAAGAGAATGACGTGTGTAGTTAGTCCAGCAACAGTATCTGATTATGCATTAACGAATTAAAATCATAAAATATGGGTTTTGATATGGCAGGCAAGAAAAACAATAAAAGCAGAACCCAGCGGAATAAACAAAATGGTGCGGGCAGTACGCAAAGGAATAATCAGTCGGCACAAAAAAGACCCTCTCGCGGTATAATGAAATTTGCTAAGCGTGCCGGTCAGTTTTTGCTGGCTACAGGGGCGCTTACACTGCTTGCCAGTTTCGCATATGATTTTTTGACGGGCGATGTGCAGGTCAAATATCTCAAGCCTTCCGGCAGGGGCTATGAGTTCCAGTTAAGTAATAACAATTCTGTTGATCAGGTGATAGATGAATTCAGAATAAAACCCGATCCAGACCAGCAATTTATTTTCAAAATTGATAAAGATATTTATGCCAACGTGCACAATGGCGGCGTGACAATACCTGGTGGAAATACCACTTATATGCCTGCCTATGAATTTAAAGAGATGGACGGTTATGAACTGGGCGCTAAGTCTGAGGTGAATTTTCGCATTCCGCCTCTTGTGGCCAGGGACTATATGGTTCCTGAATATATTGTGGTTTTTGCTGAGTACAAAACCAGCCCAAAAAATCCCTCTATGAAAAAAATAGCGTCATTTTTGACTCGCTTGCATCTCAGAGAACCGAAACAGCAGCAAAAATATTTGATAGTGGATAATTACTGGACGCCGATTAGTAATGGCAACGTTGTCAATGCCATTCAGACGGCATGCAGAGATGATGATGTATTCGCGCAGTCGGAAACCTGTAGGGCATACCTGAAAAATTAAACATTACGTTTTTCCAGCCTGCGGAACCAGGTTTTGCGCAACAGCGAGAGCAGTTTCGCTGGCTACTGGCCTACCTGAACAATACTGTCCAGGCAGGCCAGTGAATTGACCGTTTTAAGGGTTTTTACACTTCCATAAAAGGCAGCCGTCTGCGCGCTCTTGTCGCCTGGCGGATACAGGCTTTAGCCATGGCGGCACCTATTTCAGCACAGGCAGTAAGACCCTGAATAAAGGGCTGATCGTGCATCAGATAGGGCAGCGCACCAAAGGCGATACGTCCCCGGGCCTCGGCGGGATCCAGTAAGGTATAATCATCCCCGACGTCCGGAATATCATCCCCGGCAGCTTCAAGCTGCTGGCGCAGCGTCGGGAACGGCAGATCTTTCGTTTTGAGGGCTTTCTGACCACGTGCATCAATAAACACATCATAGGTGTGCACGTCATTGCCTACCGTCACTGAGGTCTGCCTGCCTTTTACTTCTGTGGTGTAGTCAGGTCCCAGCGCCTGTATTCTGACCAGGCCTGCTTCACGCAGCGCCAGCAGGCGGAGAATGGACTGAGAGGGGATAGCGGCGTAATTATCCACAAATACTCTGGACAGCGTGTTGTGAAACCTTTCACGATCCTCATCATTGAGGTGCTGAACGGTGTCCTGTACGGCTTCGTGCAGACGTAAAATGGCATAGCGCCAGTGTACGGTGCGTTTGTCTCGTTTGTTGCGTTCAACTTCCTCAAGATTCGCTCTGGCCCAGCGGAAGGGATCATTCGCGTGTCGGCTGGCAAACCATGCCTCGCAGAAATCGTCCACCTTCATCCCCTTCAGACCTGTGTTTTTACTCCACTGCGGATCGGCAAGGGTGATTTCGTCAACCATCAGGTTAAAAACGCGATCCAGCAGTCCCTCAGGACCGGCATTTATCTCGGCGGTTATGGCGGCAGGCGTGGCCACACGTAACGGTTCATAAGGAATAGGGCAGTAAAAGTCAGCTTCCGGCAAAATGCCGGAGCGGGACATCAGCGTCACGTTTAATGCTTCACTGCCCGGATATAGCCTGAACCGGAGAGCGTGATGATCTTCTTCAATGAATTCGCCATGCTGGGCAACGACGGCCATCGTCGCGTCAATAGCACTGAGGGATGTCCCCAGGATACCAACCTTGCATGCCGGTATTTCGGCTTCCATGAGCCCGGACCAGGGGCTGGGGAAATAGGTCTGTTTTGATGGGGTTTCATCCGGCCAGACATGCCCGGTGGCGATGACAGCGAGGTCAAAGCTGACCGGGTTAAAATGCCCCTCGATCTGTAGCAACACGCCTTCCTGCGTGGCCTTAATATCGGTAACCCGGGAGGAGACGTTTACATCAATCTGAAAGCCTTTAATGCGTGCTTCACTGACCAGTCGCTGAAACTGATCGCGAAAATATTCTCCCAGCAGCATGCGGGGCAAAAATTGCCGGATATGCAGGGAGTCAGTGTCCACACCGTAACGTGCCAGATGCGTAACGCTCTGCCGTCGCAGCCAGTCAATGTAGGTCTCGAACAGCGGCGGGATCTCAATACTGGCAATGTTAGCCAGCATCATTTTGGAATTGCTGTCACTGCAATAGGGCATGCCCACGCCGGCCGCGCTTCCCTGTTCATAGACAGAGATGGCTGCCGGTTCGCTGTTTTTCAGAAGTGAATATAAGGTGTAGATCCCTGTGGGACCGGAGCCAATGATGGCTATTTTTTTCATTACTGCCACTCACGATTGATTAAGAATGACCGCTTCGCTGAACCATGTCAGATCTCATCAGACGCTGAGTGCTGGTGATTATCGGCACGAAACTACGACTGGTTTCCACATATACGTAAAAACACTCTAGTTCATCACAGACGAACCGGCCAGGTCGCCCTTTCAGTTACGGCCTTTCACCGCGCAACCTGCCGCAACGTGCAATGGCAGCCGTGTAAGCAGGGCGAGGGGGGGCGGCTATGGCATTCAGAAAGGTGGCCCGGTTTACAGCACCTCAACCACGTCGAATTCTTCTGCGACAAGCTCCATCTCTTCAGAAAAATGTCCTTCGCTTGTGAAAAACCGCTGATGCTCTTTTTGCCAGTAAGCCAGGCTTAAATCGCCTTCGCCTTCTTTGCGGGCAAACGCCTCAGTCACGTCACAAAAACGCACCAGCCGCATTGAAATCAGACGGGTCACGCAGACCGGGACATTCTGACCATCAAGAATAATGTTATAGCTACCAATGCGCGGGGCAGAGCCTTCCTGCTGATAGGAGGCAAAAGAGCCGCAGGACGCCGTTTTGATCCCTTTTTTAATGAGGTCTGCAAGCTCGCTCGCCAGTTCCGGGCTGTCACCCATCTGCCAGGCATCTGCGCCTGGGTACTTTAGTTTTACATCTTCAATTGCAGCCATAAAAAGCCCTGCTTAATAATTAATAAAATGGCCGACTTTTAAAACGCAACAAGGTTCCCTGCGCGGGAGATACGGTTTCAATGCCGGGCAAGGGGACCACCGGAGCGGTCACCTTTAATACGAGGTATAGAGAAATTAAAGTAACGCTTTAATTTCTTGCGCAGTGGTGTAGCCCCTGCTTTTGAGTTCCTGTCCTGCTGCGCCAGCTTTGAGAGGAGAACTGCTACGCTCGTTCACGACAATACGAGCAAGTTCACGATCGCTTTTCGATGGCATTTCGTCCTTGTAAGTATGCATGCGTTCGTTTGCCGCTTTCCCTTCTTCGAGAGCATACTTGCCGGCTGCTTTCGCGAAGCTTCCTGCTTTTTCCCAGAATCCCATGATGCCTCCGTTAAATTAAGCCTGGTATTCCCAGTTTGTTTTTGAGCAGTTTGGGCAGGCAATTCTGAAACCACTAAGTGCGCCAGCCAGCACGTCACCTTTATTCAACCCTCTTTGCTCGAATTTTTCCCGGCCAATTTGCCCAATGACCAGACCGAACATTTTTGAATTTGTTAATTTTTCATCACAAGATTTGCAGACAAACATTTTTTATCCCTTATTGACTGTGTGTACTTCTTTTTTAAACGGCATGAGTCTGCAAAAGTTTAAAATTATTTTGTTCTTCTTATTACTGTCTCTGTCAGGTCGAGGAAATTTCCTATCACGCATTTAACTTAAGTTATTGTTTAATAAGGTAATGTGTTTTATTGCATTGGCGCGTTGATGGTGCGGTTTAAGGCACTCACCCCCCAAATTAAGTAGGCCGACGTTATAGAATGATGAGGCTATCCATAGCTTATTTTTTGTACCTTACCAGTGAAGGGGAATACCATAACGCGCAATCGCGAACATATTTTCTACAGCCGTTGGGCAAAATGCCTCATACGGGCTGAGTCAGGCGCGGTAACCTCTGTAGATACGGTACACCCGCGACTTTAACGTTAGCTTTATGCAGGTCAGTTGTTGGTTAATTTAATCGCCACCTATATCACACGTTTTACCACTCCGTTAATAAACCCTCTTCTATACTCATTGCGTTGAGCGATCGATGCTGCTGTTTTCCCGCTTCGTTGATTTATAAGTAATTTCGCTGCGTGACTACTCGCCGCATCCGCCCGCAAAACCTTTTTTATTGGCTCGTTTTTCTAAGGAGATTTCCTGGTATGTTGCATTCTCAACCCTCGCGCCTCGGCACGTTACTGCTGCTGGTGGCAGCCGTAATCGGCTTTGTAGTGGCGTTATACGCCTGGTACACGCCGCTTACCGGTGTCACCGGCACCATTGGCGCGCTTGGCGTGGCTATCGACAGCATTGTGCTGGCGCTGCTGACCTTTGCTTTACGTGGCGCAACCCGCCGCGGTCTGCGCATTTTTCTGGTGATTATTACGCTGATAATGCTGGTCGGTATTGGCTTTGCGGCGGCGCTGTTGCACCAGTACATCATTACCGCCGCCATGGTCGTCGGGCTTATTGGTCTGATTATGCTGAGCCGCCGTTCTGTTCATCACCACCATCGCGTAAATGTCTGAGGGATCGCCCGTGTATAACGATAAACACTATCCATTAATGAAAATCAGCATGACGGCGCTCGCGCTGCTGGTCGCGCCGCTGTCGCTTCATGCGCAGGATAAAGCCGCTGAAGCCTCGATGGGTACCCAGGAAAAAGTGAATGTGGATGCGGCGGATCAGCAGGACGCGGGAACCACCAAAACTACTGACGACGTCTCTACCGGTCAGCGCGACGGACAAAACGTCGCGGCGGCCAGCACGACCGAGACCTCACTGGTGCCGGCTGGCGCGACCTGGGACAGCTTCCATGGTCAGCTTAACGCTCAGAAATACAGCCCGCTGAAACAGATCACCGCTGAAAACGTCAGTCAATTAAAAAAAGTGTGGGAGTTTCATACCGGCGATGTGTCGGACGGGAAAGGGGATACACCGGCTACGGTGTGGTCCGCAACGCCGATTTTTGCCAACGAGACGCTGTACATCGGTACGCCTTTTGATCGCCTGATTGCGCTGGATCCGGGCACCGGTAAAGAGAAGTGGCACTACGATACAAAATCCTCGCGTAAAGCGCTGACCCAGCCGGTACTGAAAAACCGTGGCGTCTCCTACTGGCAGGCGAAAAACCCGGTTGCCGGGCAGGCGTGTCAGAAGATTGTTTATATGGGTAACGTGGATGGCAAGCTCTTTGCGATCGATGCCGATTCCGGTAAGCCGTGCACAGACTTTGCGGAAAATGGCGTGCTGGATATTAACCAGTGGAACACCGTAAACGCCAAATATCCGCTGTCGATCCTGCAACCGCCGACGGTCGTTGGCAATCATTTGTTAGTGGGCTGGGCCGGTAAAGACTGGGCCTATGCGGAGGCCCCTCCGGGCAGCGTGTTCGCGATTAATGCCCAGACCGGTAAGCTGGAATGGACCTTCGAAGCGATCCCGGAAGCAGTGCGTAAACGTACCGGGACGGCCAACGTCTGGACGCATATGTCTGCCGATGAAGCGAATGGCCTGGTCTATCTGCCGGTTTCCTCGCCATCCCCGAACTACTGGGGCGGTAACCGCGTCGATCCTATTCCGCTCGGCACCTCTACCACGGCGCTGGACATCAATACCGGCAAGGTGGTCTGGTCCCGTCAGTGGGTGCACCATGATGTCTGGGATTACGACATTAACTCTGCGCCGACGCTGATGGATATTACCGTTGATGGCAAAAAGATCCCGGCGCTGATCCAGGCGACCAAGCAGGGCTTCTTGTTCGTGGTGAACCGTCTGACGGGCGAAGATGTCTGGCCGATTGAAGAGCGTCCGGTGCCGCAGGGCGACGGTTCGGTGCAGGGCGAAGTGCTTTCGCCAACGCAACCGTTCCCGACCAAACCTGCGCCGTTGCTGGATCAGTCGAAAAAGCCGGAAATCTGGAAACTGGCGGATATGGTCGGTGCCGGTCAGTGTTCGCGCCTGTGGGATAATCTGACCTACGAGGGCATGTACACGCCGCCAACCACCAAAGGCGAGGGGACGCTGACCTATCCGGACAGCGCCGGTGGCGTGCAGTGGGGCGGCGTGGCGTTCGATCCGGAAAAACAGATCGCCATTGTTAACACGTCCCACATTGTGCAGTACGTGAAGCTCTACAATCGTAAAGACTACGATAACGCGGATAAGGATTCCGGCAACGAAAGCGGGTTTGCACCGCAGGAAGGCGCGCCTTATGGTCTGCGTCTGATGGTGGCGAATAACTGGCTGGGTATGCCGTGCTGGCAGCCGCCGTTCGGTGAAATCGTGGCGCTGGATATGCATACGGGTGATGTGAAATGGCGTCGTCCGGTTGGCGCATCTCAGCAGTATGGCTTCTTTATGCCGGAAAGCTGGGGCTCCCCGACCATCGGCGGCCCGGCTGTGACGGCGGGCGGTGTGGTGTTCATCGGCGCATCAATGGATGCGAAGGTGCGTGCCTACTCGGTGGATACCGGCGAAGAGCTGTGGGCCGATCAGGTTGAAGCCCCTGCGGTGGCTAACCCGTCGGTCTATGAGTATAAAGGCCGTCAGTATGTGGCGTTTGTCGCCGGTGGTAATACCATCCTGAAGGATCAGGTAGGTGACCAGGTAGTGGTGTACGCGCTGCCTGAATAATCGTTGATACCGACTGTGAAATAGCGTGGGGCCAGATGGCCCCACTTTTTTTGGCGCTTACTTAAACAGTTTCTGCACAAACTCGGCATAGGCCGGACGCCAGACGTCCATCTCATGACCTAAGCCGGGATAGTTTTTATACTCAAAGGTGATGCCTTTTGCTTCCAGCTCTTGTTTCAGCCCGGCAATATCTTTACCGGTGACGGCGTCTTTTTCACCAACCACCACGGTGAAGTTATGCAGTTGCTTGTTGATTTCCTGCGGCTTGTTGAGCTGCGCGGTGATGCCCGCATCCGGCACGGTGGCGGTGGTGACGCCGCTGAAAGTGCCGAGCCAGCCGAAGTTATCGAGGTGGTTCATACCGGAAAACAGCGCCTGGAAGCCCCCCTGCGATAGCCCTGCCAGCGCGCGGCCACCGGCGTCTTTGCGCACGTTAAAGCGTGTATCCACCAGCGGAATGATGTCCTGCATCAGTTCACGATCGGCGGCTTTGGCATTCAGCGGATAGAAGGTTTTGCGGCGATCTTTGGGCGGGAAGTTTTCCGGGATCGCCCCGGCAATGTCCGTTTCGGTATCCGGTACCACTACCAGCATCGGCTTGATTTTGCCTTCCGCCAGCAGGTTATCCATGATTTGCGGCAGACGTCCCTGATCGATGGCAGAAAGGCCGGTATCGCCAAAGCCATGATAGAAATAGAGCACCGGCAGCGGTTCGCCCTGGCTGTTATAACCCGGCGGCGTCCAGACATACACCCGGCGCTCTGATCCCAGTGCTTTCGAGTGATAGGTGACCGTCAGGAGATCGCCGTGCGGCACGGCGCGATCGTCCAGTACACTGCCCGGCACGAGGATCAGGCTGGTATTCACCTGACGCTGGGGTTTCGGGAAGCGGCTTCCCGTATCAACCGACCGGAAGCCATCCACATCAAAATAGTATTCGTACAGATTCGGGGCCAGCACGTCGCTTTTCCACGACCAGATGCCGCGTTCATCTTTGCTCATGTCATGGGAGACAAGGCTGTCCGGGCTGGAGCCGGTGACCACTGAAACGCGTTGGGCATCCGGGGCGAACAGGCGGAAGGTGATGCTTTTATCGGCGTTGACCTGGGTCACGTACTGGCTGACCGGCAGGGATTGATCCGGCGTGGCCGGGAAGGGCGCGGCAACAACCGGTGCCGCCGCGCCGCCGAGCAGGGCAGTGATGGCGAGTGCCAGGGCGATGTTCTTTTTCATATTCAGTCCCTCGTTATCTTTTCGTTTATTACGGTATTACAGCGTGATAGTGGTACCCGTGCGTGCGGCGCGTTCGATGGCATCCAGCAGACGGTGAGTTTTCACTGCCGCGTCAAAATCCGGCAGGGGATCGTCATGCTCTGCGCCCTCACTGAAACGGGCCCAGGCTTCGGCAATGGTGACGACTGGCCCGTGTAAGTCCGGCGAAACGGTGCGGTATTTTGCCGGGATCTCCATGACCGACAGTTCTGCGTCATCGCCGCGTCCACCGCGTAAGGTCAGTTCCGCTAACTGGATATGCCCCAGCGGCGCGGTGATCTGTAAATCGCCTTCCGTGCCGTTGATTTCCCACAGTAAATTGGTGCCGCGACTTATACCGCCGCGGTAGTGCGCCGAAACCACTGCGCCGCTTTGCAGCACGCCACTGACGGCGATCTGATCGGCGGTATCGTTCGGCCTGATTTCACCGGTTTCCTGCACACGGAAGCTATCGCGGCGGATCGCCAGCGTGGCGGCCACTTCCCGGAAGTCGCCAAGGATCCAGCACAGCGCATCAATGGTGTGACCGAACGGAATGGTGAAGGCATTGGCACCATTCTGGTTGTCGTATAAGTAGATGTTTCTTTGCGGCGCGACGGCGGCGTTTATGCCTGCCGAGCCGACCAGCGTGGTGGAGAGCACGTCGCCAATATAGCCGTCGTTAATCAAATCGCGGAGATAGCGCAGTACCGGAGACGATCGCGCCTGCAGGCCCGCCGCTGTGCGTAACCCGAGCTGGCGTGCTTTGGCTGCCATGGCTTCAGCTTCCGCCAGCCCGTTGCCCAGCGGCCATTCGCAATAGACCATCTTTCCTGCATCGAGCGCCATGTCCACCAGACCTTTGTGATGGGGGACTTTGACGGTCACGGCCACCAGATCGATGTCAGGATCGGCACATAACGCTGCCGCGTCGGGAAACGCTTTCGGGATCGCAAAAGTTTCCGCAGCTTTTTGTGAGGACGCCAGACTGCTGTTTGCCACGCCTGTTATGGCATAACCCGGTAAATGCTGTAAGGCAGGAACATGCGTCACAGAGGCCCAGCCTTCGCCAGGCGATACGCCCACGATGCCCGTACTGATGTTGCCGTTTTTCATTTCCGCTCCGGTGTGAGTTGTTAACAGAAAGCCTGCTCGCTATTTCGCCAGCACGTCACACCATTCAGCTATTTGCCTAAAAAAGCAAGCGGTTCGGCGGCTATCAGGAACGCGCTATTCGATCAGGCGGCGTCCTCGGGCGACCACTTTTTTAAACTCTTCACACTCGGTATGCGTCTGCGCCGTACAGCGGGCGACATGTTTCAGCCCGTGGCTAAGCTGGTGCAGACGGGTAATGGTGTCATCAATGTCTGCGGCGCGCTGTAACAGCAGGTCACGATCAAGCGCGAGCTGCCCCTGAGGGGTGAACATGTCGCGCATCTGATCGAGGGTAAATCCGGCGGTCTGCCCGAGCGCGATAAGCTGGAGCGTATTGAGCACATTTTCATGGTACTGCCGCCGCAGCCCATTGCGGCCCAGCGGCCTGATTAAGCCTTTCTTTTCGTAAAAGCGCAGCGTCGAAGGCACCACCCCCGACAAGCGAGCCACCTCGCCAATATCCAGTTCTTTCATCGTTGACTTAAACCTGACTTCACGTTGCACACTGAAAGCCAGATTAACAGTTCCCGCAATAAAAGGACGCAGGCAATGGAGAAGATGTGGTTTTTACATGTTGTTTTGACAGGGATCGGTGGCACGCTGGTGATGGACGCATGGTCGTTATTCCAGAAGCACGGTCTGACGATCCCGCCGCTGAACTACGGGCTGGTGGGGCGCTGGTTATCAGGGTTGCCGCACGGAAAGGTGTGCCATCACACCATTCTGACGACACCGAAAAGGCGCGGCGAAATGCTGACCGGCTGGATTTTTCATTACCTGACCGGGATTGTGTTTGCTGTGGTGCCACTGTGGCTGGACGGTGAACGCTGGTTTCGCGATCCTTCGCTGACAACCGCGTTACTGGCAGGTGTGCTGACGTTATTCGCCCCCTTCCTGATCCTGCAACCCGCGCTCGGTTTCGGCATCGCGGCATCCCGCTCGCCGCACCCCTGGCGGGCGCGTGGGCTGAGCCTTCTGACTCATCTGGCGTATGGGGTCGGGCTTTATGTGGCGGCGCAGGGCATTTCACGGATGGGGTGATGCGAGGCGTTATTTCGCTAAACCGGAAGCGAGGCCGCATGTTTGAAAATTTGAGTCTCATTATTCCGGCGAACGATTACCACTATGCTCAAACAGGCATACTCTGCTGCAGAGTCGGCATCGGTCGGTGCGACATCCCTCGTTACAATAAGGATATTACAATGAACCTCGCTGAGCATTGCCCATCCTCTGCATTCGGAGTTATATTAAAATATAACTCATGGAGGCGTTCTATGTTTACCACTCGTCTGAAAAAAGTTGGCGGATCCGTCATGCTGGCGGTTCCTCCCGCGGTTCTGAAAACGCTGGGACTGGTAACGGACAGCGAAGTCGGCCTGACCATTGATAATGGTCGCCTGATTATTGAACCGCAAAACCGGCCCCGTTATTCCCTTGAAGAGCTGCTCGCGCAGTGCGATCCGCACATCGACATGAGCGATGAGGATCGGCAGTGGATTGATGCGCCAGCGGTGGGTAAGGAGTTGCTGTAGATGGACAGAGGCGAAATATGGCTGGTGTCGCTGGATCCCAGCACCGGCCACGAGCAAAGCGGAAAACGTCCGGTGCTTATCATTTCTCCGGCACCGTTCAACAGGCTGACCCGTCTGCCGGTGGTTGTGCCGATCACCAGTGGCGGAAGTTTCGTCCGCACAGCGGGTTATGCGGTATCTCTTGATGGTGCGGGAACGAAAACCACAGGCGTCATTCGCTGCGACCAGCCGAGAACGATTGATATGGCAGCCCGCGAAGGTAAGCGTCTGGAGCGCATCCCGGCGGCCATCGTAAATGATGTGCTCGCCAGAGTGGAAACCATTCTGAGCTGAGGTTCAGGCGTTGGGAAGCGAGGCTGGCAGGATCGCAAATTACAGAAAGCAAAAAGCCCGCTAAATAGCGGGCTTCTTAAATGTGGCTCCTCTGACTGGACTCGAACCAGTGACATACGGATTAACAGTCCGCCGTTCTACCGACTGAACTACAGAGGAATCGTGTGAACGGGGCGAATAGTAGCGGTGCGATCCGGGCTTGTCAAAGGCTGCATCATCCCATTTCAACCGTTTGCTGACAAAATCAGCAATCCGCCGATTTCCTCACCGAAACCCGTATCCGTGCACCAGTACAGTGCAGGTCTGCCTCCTCATGGAACGCTTTCAAACCGCTGTTTCAGTGATGAAAGCGTAGCGGGTGATTAGAATCTCTTATTATCTGGCGGCTTACGGGCATCGATAGCGGCTTTGCCAAAACTGGCAAGCATCTTGCAACTCCTCCGACATGATGACTGCCAGCGTGGCACTGTTATTCCGTACCGGAGGCAATATGAACTTTAGACGACTGAAATACTTCGTGAAAATCGTCGACATTGGAAGCCTGACTCAGGCTGCAGAAGTCCTGCATATCGCGCAGCCCGCCCTGAGCCAGCAAGTTGCCACCCTGGAAGGGGAACTGGATCAGCAGTTGCTGATCCGCACCAAACGAGGCGTCACGCCAACGGAAGCGGGCAAAATTCTTTATGCACATGCGCGCACTATTCTGCGTCAGTGTGAGCAGGCGCAGCTGGCGGTACACAATGTCGGCCAGACCCTGCGCGGCCAGGTGTCCATCGGTCTTGCGCCGGGCACCGCGGCATCGTCCATCACCATGCCATTATTGCAGGCGGTGCGTATGGAGTTGCCGGACGTCACCGTCTATCTGCATGAGAACAGCGGTATGTCGCTCAATGATAAATTGCTGAGTGGTCAGCTGGATATGGCGGTGCTGTACGAGCGTTCGCCGGGCGCGGGCATCACCAGCCAGCCGCTGCTGAAAGAAGATCTTTATCTGGTGGGTACCCGCGATTGTCCGGGGCAGAGCGTCGATCTTGCGGCGGTGGCGGAGATGAACCTGTTCCTGCCACGGGATTACAGTGCAGTGCGTCTGCGTGTTGATGAGGCCTTTTCCCTGCGCCGTCTGACGGCGAAGATCATCGGTGAGATTGAATCCATCGGCACGCTCACCGCCGCTATTGCCAGCGGGATGGGCGGCACGGTGCTGCCGGAATCCGCCGCCCGTTCGCTCTGTGAGGCGACCAATGGATGGATGGCGCGTATCACGTCGCCGTCCATGAGCCTGCCGTTGTCACTGAACAGTTCATCGCGCGCGCCGCTTTCGCCGCAGGCCCAGGCGGTGAAAGAGATCCTGATGTCACTGGTCAGCCGTCCGTCGCTGGAGGAGCGCGAGTTGCTGCTGGTGGGCTAGGGTTATTCCATTTCGACATAAGATGCAGGTTTTTATTATTTGTTCCCCCGGCCTTCAGACTCTAACAATAGCGTTATGTCTGATGGCCCGGGAGAGAAGGGTGAATTTCCAGCAACTTAAAATAATCCGTGAAGCGGCGCGCCGGGATTTCAATTTAACCGAAGTCGCCAACATGCTTTACACTTCGCAGTCCGGCGTCAGCCGTCATATCCGCGAACTGGAAGAAGAGTTAGGCATTGAGATTTTCATCCGGCGCGGCAAGCGGTTGCTGGGCATGACCGAGCCGGGCAAAGCGCTGCTGGTGATCGCCGAGCGCATTCTTAACGAGGCCAGCAATGTACGGCGGCTGGCCGATCTGTTTACCAACGATGCCACCGGCGTACTGACTATCGCCACGACGCACACCCAGGCGCGCTACAGCCTGCCGCCGGTGATCAAATCCTTCCGCGCCCTGTTCCCGGAAGTGCGGCTGGAACTCATTCAGGGTACGCCGCAGGAAATTGAAACCCTGCTGCATAACGGCGGGGCGGATATCGGCATTGCCAGTGAGCGCCTGAGCAACGATGCGGCGCTGGTGGCCTTCCCCTGGTTCCGCTGGCATCACAATCTGCTGCTGCCGGTGGATCATCCGTTAAATACCGTCAATCCGTTAACGCTGGAGGAGATCGCCCGCTGGCCAATTATCACCTATCGCCAGGGGATCACCGGGCGTTCGCGTATCGACGAGGCATTTATGCGCAAAGGGCTGGCACCGGATATCGTGCTGAGCGCGCAGGACTCCGATGTGATCCGTACCTATGTGGAACTGGGGCTGGGTATCGGTCTGGTCGCAGAGCAGTCCGGCGACGGGCTGGAGTCCGGCGGCCTGGTGCGTCTGGATACCCGCCATCTGTTCGACGCCAATACCGTCTGGCTTGGCCTCAAGCGCGGGCAGTTGCAGCGTAACTATGTCTGGCGTTTTATCGAGCTGTGCAATGCCGGGCTGTCGCTGGATGAGATCAAGCGCCAGGCGATGGAGCCGGATGAAGTGGCGATTGATTATCAGATTTAGGGTGATGAGCTGCCCGGCACAGGCCGGGCATCAGGTCAGGACTTAAAACTGCACGGAATAGTTAACGCCGAACGTTCGTCCACGGCCTTTGTATTCATAGAGTGAGGACGCGCCGTAAGTCGGGCTGTAGAGCATTTGCGCACGCTGGCCCCAGACCGTGGTGTAATCCTTGTCGAGCAGGTTTTCGATGCTGAACGCCAGGTTACCCACCGGTAAGGCGTAGCCGCCAATCAGATCAACGGTGTTATAGCCGTCAATTTTATTGCCGCCGGCATCGCTGACGTCAAAGGACTGGGTCGTCTGTACGCGCAGCGTCCAGGGATCCGGTGCCCAGCCAACGTAAGCGGTCGCTTTTGACGGGCTGGCATAGCTGACATCCCATTTTTCCCATTTACCGTCCACGCGGGTCTCGGACTTCAGCACGTTGAAGTTCACGCCAGTGCTCCAGTCGCTGTCCGGAATAACGTAATCCACCGCACCTTCCACGCCATAAATGCGGCGCTTATCGTCATCGACGTTGATGGTCATATCACTGCGGTTAATGGAGATAGATTTATCCGACAGAGAGTAATAGGCCGCCAGCTGCGTGCGCAGGGCATCGCCGGTGTAGCGCCAGCCCAGCTCATAGGAGTCGACTTTGATGCCCTGCAGTTTTGACTGCCCCACGTTGACGCTGTTCAGCAGGCGATAGTGGCCGTTCACCAGACGATAAGTGCCGTTACCATAGTATTTTCCCGGATCCGGCAATTCCACGCCCTGCGAGAAGTTCACCCAGGCCTGCTGGCGCTCGGTCAGATGCAGCAGGATCCCGGCGTTATACAGGAAATTATCGTAATCGGTGGTGCCACCAGGGATCGCATCGGCTGAGCGCGCGGTGCCTTTGGCGATCGCCTGTTGCTGCGTGTAGCCGATGAAATCATCAATTGAATTGCGTGTGTTCTGGTAACGCACGCCGCCGCTGAGGGTCACGATATCGTTCACGTCGTAGCTGGATTGCAAAAACGCGGCGAGATTGGTGATCTCATAGCCTGGATAACGGCCCGTGGTAAAGGTGCTCTGGTTATTCAGGCCGCCGGAGGCGCTGGACTTGGCCAGGTCGAAGAACATCTGGTTGGAGGTAAAGCGTTCGTGATCGGCATCCAGACCGTAGGTCAGCTGTAAATCGTCCACCGGTGTGCTGTTCAGCGTCAGTTTTGCGCCGTACTGATCGGTATCCTGCTGCGAAGACGAGAGGCTGGTCACCGCGCCGCCTGCCACCGTCGGGAACGGATAAAACGTCAGGGATTCATCGCGATAATAGATCTGGCTGACCAGCTCCTGACCGAGGAAATCCGTGTTCGAGTACTGCATGCTGATCAGGTGACGTTCGGTACCGGGAATACGATCCGAATTCAGACCTTTACTGGCATAGGCTTTACCGTTACCCGTCACTGCCGAAAAATCTTTGCCGAGGAACAGGCCATAGTCTTCGTCACCCTGGCTTTTATAGTACTGGCTCACCAGCTGCAATTGCTGCGTGTCGTCGATCTCCAGCGTGCCGGTCCCCGTTACGTCCAGACGATCGGAATACTGCAGGCCGGTCTGGGTATTGTCCAGCAGCGTGGCATCGCCGTTACCATCATACCAGCCACCAAACTTCTGCCAGGCCACGGCCATGCGGCCAGAAATTTTGTCGTTACCGCCGGAGATGGCGCTGGCTACTCGCTCATCGTGATCTTTGCTGCTGTTAAAGCCGGTTTTCGTACCGGTTTCAAATTCCAGCAGGGTATCCGGCTGGCCTTTTTTGGTGACGATATTAATAAGCCCGCCGGTGCTGCCGCCGCCGTAGAGGGAGGTGGAGCCGGAGATCACTTCGATGTGATCGATATTAAAAGGATCGATGGCATCCAGCTGGCGGCTGTCGGTACGGGAGGAGTTCATGCGCACGCCGTCAATCAGCACCACGATGGCGCGACCGCGCATATTCATGCCGTAGTTGGTCCTGCCCTGGCTGCTGACGTCAATACCGGGGATCAGCTGCGCCAGCGCGTCTTTCAGCTCTTTACCGCCTTTAACCTGCTGTTCCAGCTCAGCGCCCTCGATCACCCAGGTGGTTTGCGCCATTTCAGCGACGGTACGATGGGAACGGCTGGCGGAGACCACCATATCCTGTTCACCGGTTTGTTGTGCCATCGCAGGCGCGATCATCGCCAGCAACAGGGGATTGAGCGCCCAGAGCGCGGTTTTGCAGGTGTTCATTATTATTCCTTAATTTTTATACGCAAATAGTGCAACCCGCAGGCGCAGCCATGCCGGAATTACACTAATAAAATCAGCAGCAAACGAAGGTTATATTTTGAGAATAAGAATATTGCCGATAAAGGTTCTCATTAGCAATATGAAATGTAAGAGGCTGTGAATTTTGGTGGGAAAGGGGCAGAAAGTGGGCGCGCGCGGCAGCAGAAAAGCAAAAACCCCGCTCAGGTTTCCCTGAGCGCGGCTCTCGAATTTGGCTCCTCTGACTGGACTCGAACCAGTGACATACGGATTAACAGTCCGCCGTTCTACCGACTGAACTACAGAGGAATCGTGTGAACGGGGCGAATACTACTGGCCCCCGATAATTGTGTCAACAGTAAATTTAACTGGCTGATTCAACTGGCGAATTTTAGTTCAAATTGCTGTTTCAGTGAACATAAGGCGGTTCATCGTTTACTGCGGCGCTATTGCCGCGCAGTCGCGCCAGCGGATCCTGCCGATAGAAATGGCAGAAACGCTGCCACAGTGCCGGGAAACGCGGTGCGAACAGCTCGGGCGCGCTGAAGAAATATTCCGAAAGCACCGCGAAACATTCTGCGGGATCGGTGGCGGCATAGGCATCAATACTGGCGGCGCTTTCGCCTACCAGGTCGATCTCGTCCTGAATGTTATTCATGGCGGCGTGGAGATCGTGCTCCCAGCCAGCCACTTCCCGCAGCGGGATCAGTGGGACGCCGCTGGCGCGATCGCCGTTTCGCGTATCGAGCTTATGCGCCACTTCATGAATGATCAGGTTAAAGCCGGAGGTGTCGAACGAATCCTGAATATCAAGCCAGTTTAAGATCACCGGCCCCTGTTGCCAGCTTTGCCCCGATTGCACCACGCGCTGATTGTGCACCAGACCAATATCATCTTCCCACTCGTCGTCCACCACGAAAGGCGCAGGATAAATCAGCACTTCGTGAAAACCGTCTAACCACTCGATGCCCAGTTCCAGCACCGGTAAACAGAAGAGCAGGGCGATGCGGCAGCTTTTCAGCTCATCGAGCTCCAGTCCCTGAAGGGCGACCAGCCGTTTTTGCTGCAAAAAACGATCGGCAAGCTGAACCAGCCGGTGTTGTTCCTCCGGTGTCAGGCTTGATAACATCGGCACGGCAAGCGCATTTTCCCAGGGGAGCGCCAGACTTCGTGCCGTTTCATTTGCTTTCCAGGGCCATTTAATCATCGCTTTGCTCGCAAACTCGTCACTTGAACACAATTGCAGGGACAGGGTCTGTTAAAATGCCAAAGAACCTGGCATGATGGCAACCATCAGAACGGAGAGATGCCGGAGCGGCTGAACGGACCAGTCTCGAAAACTGGAGTAGGGGCAACTCTACCGGGGGTTCAAATCCCCCTCTCTCCGCCATTATTCAATCACTTATCCCGCTTCGTTTCAGTGACCGACGTCCCGTTGAGAAAATCCTTTAATCCCCTCCTGAACCGATAGTAGTCTGCCCGTCGTTATCTTGCTACCGCTTTAGTCTCAAATCGCAGGCATAAAAAAAGCCCGCACCAGAGGCGGGCTTAAGCACATGCTGTTATCAGAACTGGTAGGTCAGACCAACGCCCACAACGTCATCCGTCGCGATGCCGTTATCTTTGTAGAAGCTGTCGTCTTCATCCAGCATGTTGATTTTGTAATCAACATAGGTGGACATGTTTTTGTTGAAGTAGTAGGTCGCACCCACTTCAATGTAGTTCACCAGATCCTGGTCGACGTAGTCAGTACCGTGTTTAGTGCTGTTACCGCCAAGATCGTTACCTTTGGAGTACACCCATGCCAGGGACGGACGCAGACCAAAGTCGAACTGGTATTGCGCCACGGCTTCAAAGTTCTGGGTGTGGTTAGCGATACCCGCATCGCCGTAAGGCGTCATGTTATGCGTTTCGGCGTACATCATCGCCAGGTACAGGTTATACGCGTCGTACTTCAGGCCGACAGTCCAGGCATCGGCTTTATCGCCACCCGCAGCTTTGCTGTAACGATCGTCTAAACCACCGTTAATAACCTGCGCGTTAGTACGGTCAGACGTTGCATAGGCTGCACCCAGGCTCAGGCCTTCCAGCGCGCCCTGGAAATTATAGGAAGAAGACAGCCCGAAGCCGTCGCCGTTCTGGAAGCGTACGTCATCGTGACCGTTTTTGGTGCCTTCCTGGAAAGCATTAGCCTGATCTTCGTTCGCATTATCACCTTCGTTATTGCCCTGATACTGCAGCGCAAAGTTCAGGCCTTCAACCGCCCCGAAGAAATCGGTGTTACGGTAGGTGGCTACGCCGTTCGCACGGCCAACCATAAAGTTATCGGTCCAGGTGTAGGAATCGCCACCGAAGACCGGCAGCATATCGGTCCAGGCTTCAACGTCGTAGACCACGCCGTAGTTACGGCCATAGTCGAATGAACCAAAATCATTCGATTTCAGCCCAGCAAAAGCCAGTTTTGCATAGGTGTTGTCACTGCCTTCGGTGTCGCTTGCCATGGTTTTCAGCAGCACCTGACCATAACCGCTCAGGCCGCTGTTGATCTGGGTTTCACCTTTAAAGCCCAGTTCCATAATGGTTTCATCGCCATCATCGCCCGGGTTATCAGAGAACGTATGACGGGCATCGACTTTACCGTACAGGTCCAGTTTATTGCCGTCTTTATTATAAATTTCAGCCGCGTTAGCCGCGCCAGCCACTAACAGGGCAGGCACAATAATTGCCAGTACTTTTCTTTTCATTATTTAATCCCTTTGCATCATATGAATAATAATTTATATGAATATATGTGATTGGAGGTTAAATCACAGCCCCGATACTATTCTATAAAGTTCATATTTTTTTAAAAGAAAGGTGTAAGTAAATCATATTATATATTGCAATTTGTTTCTTGAATTTGATTTATTTTTTCTATGAATATCAATGGCATAAATCCATTATTGAGACTTATATAATTGCTCTTTAATTAAATTTATGTGGGTTTTATGTTAGCGGAATTCATCGTGTTTATTGATGTGGCTATAATAATTCACGTGACGAATGAATATGGCGTAAGCAAAAAAAAGCCAACCCAAACGGGCTGGCCAGGTGGAAGCAATAGCATGATAACGAAATGAAAGAATATAAATAAGTCGTTCAGGTTAATAACGGCGGAATAATGACATGAAAGGGAATTTGCCTGCAACGTTAATTATGTTTTTAAGGTGTGATAGCACGCGGCTGCTACACTGGCGTTATACCCGGTAAAGCAACAGCCGGTAAGGTAAAACCTGACAATAAGGAGAGAACAGGGCAATGGCGGATGTGCATGACAAAGCGACGCGCAGTAAGAATATGCGCGCCATCGGGACGCACGATACGGCAATAGAGCAGCGCGTGGCTGGCCTGCTCACCAGCCTCGGGCTGGCGTTTCGCGTGCAGGATGCCGCGCTTCCCGGTCGGCCGGACTTTGTTATTGATGACTATCAGTGTGTGATTTTTACCCACGGCTGCTTCTGGCATCACCACGACTGCTACCTGTTTAAAGTTCCGGCGACGCGTACGGATTTCTGGCTGGCGAAGATCGGCAAGAACGTGGAGCGCGATCAGCGCGATATCACGCAGCTGCGGGCAAATGGCTGGCGGGTGCTGGTAGTGTGGGAGTGCGCCCTGCGCGGGCGGCAGAAGCTGAGTGATGAGCGCCTGAGCGTGCGGCTGGAAGAGTGGATCTGCGGCGGCGGCGAGGCCGCACAGATCGACACGCAGGGGATCCAGACTATTTCTTGATCTCGCACGGTGTCACCACCGGGCGGGCAGGGAACAGGTATTTCCCCAGCGTCACCAGCACTACCGCAAGAATAATGATGCCCAGCGCCAGCCACTCCACCGGCGACAGAACCTCACCGGCAAAGGTGGTACCCAGCAGCACCGCCACCACCGGATTCACATAGGCGTAGCTGGTCGCGACAGCCGGGGTGGTATTGCGAATAAGGTACATGTACGCGCTGATGGCGATAATCGAACCAAAGATTGCCAGATAGCCCACCGCTAAAAAGCCTGACAGCGTCGGCAGGGTGGTGAGGCTTTCCCCGGTGATCCAGGACGCCGCCAGCAGCACGATGCCCGCCGCCAGCATTTCAATAGCACCCGCCATCATGCCGACCGGCAGTGCAATGCGCGAACCGTACACCGAGCCAAACGCCCAGCTTAGCGAGCCGATTAAGATCATCACCGCACCCAGCGGATTGCCACTCAGGTTGCCGCCGCTGTTAAGCAGCACAATACCGCTCAGGCCAATGGCGATGCCAAGCCACTCCAGCTTGCGGGTCTGGATCCCAAAAAAATGGCTGAAACAGAGTGTGAATAGCGGCACCGTCGCCACCACGACCGCGGCAATCCCCGACGGGACGTTCTGATGCTCAGCGACGGTGACCATACCATTACCCACCGCCAGCAGTAATACACCGATCAGCGCGGCGTTAAGCAGTGGACGCAGCGGTGGTAACCGGTGCCCGGTAAACAGCAGAAACGTCAGCAGCAGCACGCCCGCCGTCAGAAAGCGGACGCCCGCCATCATCAGTGGCGGCCAGCTTTCGACCCCGACTCGAATGACAAAGTAGGTGGAACCCCAGATAATATAAAGCGCGAAAAGAGAACCAATAAGCGGTAAAAGCTGCCTGAAACGCATACGCCCTCACGGCGGTATCAAAAGAAGATTTACAGTAAACGACAAAACTACTTAGCTGGCGAGTCATTTAGTCATCTGTAAATGTTAATTTTTTGTTGACTTCGCCACCAGCATTTCACAGCAGCCATTTATGCTCCATACTCATTGTTATATCAGCAAAAAAGAGAAGGAATGTATTTTGGCGGGAAGTAGTTTATTAACGTTACTGGACGACATTGCCACCTTACTGGATGACATCTCTGTCATGGGCAAACTGGCAGCGAAAAAGACGGCGGGCGTGCTCGGCGATGATTTGTCGCTTAACGCGCAGCAGGTGTCCGGCGTGCGCGCCAACCGCGAGCTGCCGGTCGTGTGGAGTGTGGCGAAAGGATCGCTGCTCAATAAAGTGATCCTTGTGCCACTGGCGTTGCTCATCAGCGCCTTTATTCCGTGGGCGATCACGCCGCTGTTAATGGTGGGCGGGGCGTTTTTATGTTTTGAAGGTGTTGAAAAGGTACTGCATACTCTGCATGCCCGTAAGCATAAAGAAACGCCGGAAGCGCGCCAGCAGCGTCTCGACGCCATCGCCGCGCAGGATCCGAAAACCTTCGAGCGCGATAAAGTCAAAGGCGCGATACGCACCGATTTTATTCTGTCGGCAGAGATTGTCGCCATCACGCTCGGTATTGTTGCCGATGCGCCGCTGCTCAACCAGGTTCTGATACTGTCCGGTATCGCACTGGTGGTAACGATTGGCGTGTATGGCCTGGTCGGGGTGATCGTCAAACTGGATGATGTGGGTTACTGGCTGGCGGAGAAGCCCGGTGCTGTGGCAAGATCGGTGGGTAAAGGCCTGCTGGTGGTTGCCCCCTGGCTGATGAAATCGCTCACTATTATCGGCACCTTAGCCATGTTTCTGGTGGGCGGCGGGATCGTGGTGCACGGCATTCCTCCGTTGCATCATGCGATTGAACATATGGCCGCCGCACACGGTGCGGTGGTTCAGGCAACCTTACCGATGCTGGCTAATTTAGTGCTGGGCTTTGTGATTGGCCTGGCCGTTGTGGCGGTGGTAAAAGGTATCGCGCGGTTACGCGGCGTAAAGGAGTAATCCTCTTCAGCCCGGCACTGCCGGGCTTTTTTACCGGCACAACCTTAAAACTCAGGAAAACGCGCTGTGCTGTTAAAAAAGTTTTGCCTCTTTTGTGATCCTGCGCGGATCGTAAACCTCTGCTTTACCATTGTTCTGGTTAGCTCAACGCTGCTTACCTGGCGTGAAGCCGTGGTGCTGGAAGATGCCTATGCCGCCAGCCAGCGTACCACGCTTGAAAAAGCCACCTCTGCTCTGGATCGGCAGATGCAAACAGGCCTCAACCTGTTGCTGTTTTATCACAACAGTATGCAGACCGCGATGCAGACCCCGCTTGCTTTAAAAGTCCTCCATGATACCCGGCAGGAATTTGACGCTGTCCGCCGGCAACCTTCATGGCAGATTAATGGCTATGCCCGACGCACGTTGCCGATTAACGGCGTGAGCGATGCCTTTGTACAGCAACACCCGATGCTGAACCGTGATATTCCCGGCTTTGGCGATGAAATGATTGCCGCCCAGGAAGTGGCCTACATGATGCGTCTGTCGGTGGTTTATCCGGTGGCGCCGTCACGGGCCATTTATGTCTCACGCGCGGGCTATTTTGTTTCCACCAGCACCCCGGCAGACAGTGAAGATACGGCCGCACGTTATCAGAGGATCATTGATTCTTCCTGGTTCAGCGGTCAGTCCGTTAGCGAGAATCCTACGCGTGACGTACGCTGGTTCGCCCGCACTGGCTATGGTGGTGAATTCATTACCGCCAGCATACCGCTCGATTATCAGCAGTACTGGTACGGTACTGTCGCGCTGCAGTTCCCGGTCGCTTTCTTTAAACAGCAACTGGAAGACACACTTAATGATGATGATAAAGGCGAGTACCAGCTCTACGACGAACAGTTTCGTCTGATCACCGCGTCGACGAACGACAACGCGGCACCAGCGGTGTTCAATGACACAGACCGGCATGAACTGCTTCAGGCGATGGCGATGAAAAGCGCCGGTAATCTGCATCTCGGCAGCCTGTTTGTCAGCTGGCAAAAACTGAAGCATTTCGATGGCGTGCTGATCCGTATCCATTCTCTCAGTGCGGGCCTCGATGGTGATTTTGGCACCATCAGCATTGTGATCGCGCTACTGTGGCTACTGTTCACCACGATGGTACTGATCTCGTGGGGGGTGATCCGCCGGATGGTACGCAATATGTCTGAGATGCAAAGTTCGTTGCAGTGGCAGGCCTGGCACGATCCCTTAACCCGACTGAGCAACCGCGGCGGGCTTTTTAATCAGGCGAAAAAACTCACCGCGTACAGCCAGCAAACCGGCGAGCCGATAGCGGTCATCCAGATTGATCTCGACCACTTTAAGCAGGTTAATGACCGCCACGGCCATCAGGCGGGCGATCGTGTGCTGACGCATGTGGCCCGCTTGATCAGTAATACGCTTAGGGCGGATGATGTGGCCGGCCGCGTCGGTGGGGAAGAGTTTTGTGTGATCATACCGAACGCGACGCTGGCACAGGCGGCTGAGATTGCGGAGCGTATCCGCACGCGCATTGCTGCGAAAGAAATCCTGCTGCCGAAAGGCCGTACGCTGCGCATCACCGCCTCGCTCGGAGTCAGCAGCGGTGTGGTGGATGATCTGGTGAATTTTGAGTTATTGCAGTCCATTGCCGACAATCGGCTTTACCATGCCAAACGCAGCGGGCGCAACCAGGTGTGCGCCAGCGGTGAATATCAGGGCTCGCCGAGCCAGTAATCCAGGCCTTCGCGCCAGCCGGCCGGGCCTTTGAGTTCCGTGCGGTAGACGCGGTCTGGATCGTCATTACGCAGCGCCACGCCGTCGCGGTTAAGGCCTTTGACGACCACGGCGAAATCGACGTTATCCAGCAGCGGGGCGTCGTTCGGACCATCCCCGAGGCCAAGGGTGATATGAGGGTGGCCGTCGCGCTGGCGGTACTGTTTTGTCAGCCAGTTGACGGCCTGATCTTTGCCACCGCTCTCATCCAGCACGTGCCAGTAACGCGCGCCCTGCATAAAACGCAATCCCAGCCCCGCCAGCGTGTCGCTGAACAGCGCCATGCGTTCATCGCTGTCGCGCCAGATCAGCGTCTCAGAGGCCTCGTGCAGGCGTGCCAGAGCCGCCTGCGCAGGCGTCAGCCCGGTCACCTCCGCCAGCACGCGATCTTCCATCTCGCTAAATAGCGTAAATTTGTAGCCATTTTGCTCACGCAGCTGTGTCAGTACCTTGACCACTTCATCATGCGTGGCGCCATTGATCAGCCGCGGGTAGTCCGCATGATCCTGCCAGCGGGTGTCGAGCTGGATCACCGCGCCATTCTCGGCAATAAACGGCAGATCCTTAAGGCCGAGGCTTTTCTGAAGCGCCAGCATGTCGGCAGCCGTTTTACTGCTGCACAGAATGACCGGGATGTTATGCTGGCCTAGGCGGCTCAGCCACTCTGCGGCGGGCTGCCAGTCATACGTATGGCTGTCCAGCAGGGTGCCATCGAGATCGCTAAAAACCAGTAGGGGGTCGTGCAGGGTTGGCATAAAACGGCTCCTGTAGTGCGGATAAATGTGCGCGATGCTAAGAAAAATCTCAAATACCTTGTGGTTTTGTAAGGCTTCTTCTCAGGGGCACAAGGCTGCAAGTCTTCTGCCGTGCGACCTCGCCATTTATAACCTTAATGAATTCTATGTAAGTGAATTATTACCAATGTAAATATATCCTTGTCACCTATCTCAATAGTAGATACATTCTCAGCACATCAGATTTCCTGGTGTAACGAATTTTCAAGTGCTTCTTGCAATCGCAAGTTTTAACCCGGCCTCCCCAGGCCGGGTTTTTTTATATCCGTAAGCTTAGCGGTTAATTTCTGACGCGCTAAAGTCATGGATATCCAGCTCAAAAGCCTCTGCCAGTTCCCGCCACGTATGATAATCACGCCCGTCAACGCTCACCCGTTGCCCGTCATCGCTGTCAACGCGATGAATATTGCTTTCGC
Source organism: Enterobacter kobei (assembly GCF_018323985.1). Taxonomy (GTDB): domain Bacteria; phylum Pseudomonadota; class Gammaproteobacteria; order Enterobacterales; family Enterobacteriaceae; genus Enterobacter_D; species Enterobacter_D kobei_A. The sequence continues at coordinate 1,806,633 of NZ_AP024590.1, forward strand.
TGATTTCATTAATGGCCGCCAGCAGGGCGTCGACATTAATTTCGCCTTCACCAGAAGGTTTATTGCCGTGATCGCCTTTCATTGCCGTTACCTCTTTCGCCCCGACAGCCTAAGTATAGACGGTGGAGAAAAGCAGCAATCAGGCAGATGAACGCTGTCAGAAGACGGGTTTTGTTCTACACTGGCAAAAATGCACTCAGGAGGATGAAAATGAAGGTAAACGATAAGGTTACAGTGAAAACGGACGGGGGTCCTCGCCGTCCGGGAGTCGTACTGGCCGTCGAGCCGTTCAGTGAAGGCACTATGTATCTGGTATCCCTTGAGGACTACCCGTTAGGCATCTGGTTCTTTAACGAGCTGGGGCACCCGGACGGGGTATTTGTGGAGAAGCAAGACCCGTAAACCCTCCGGCGGGGGAGGGGGGCGCCCGCTTACCCTCTCACCGCATATTGACGAAAATACCGTTGGTCACATTATCGGTAAGTCGTACCACGTGATAGATCACTTGCTTATTATGCGTTTTGATTTTTCTTTTAATATTACCCTTATGTGATGATACCGTCTTCGCTTTAATATTCATCTGATCGGATATTTGAATGGTTCCCTGACCTGACATCCACATTTTCAACATACTGGATTCAGTACGGCTTAACGAGAGTGTAGGCAGGTTAATGGAACCTTTGCCCTTTGCCTCAGTATTCAGGCAACCACCGAGAATGTCATCCAGTGATTCAGGCTTAATCGATTTTGAACTAATTAATAAGTTTTTGCGTACCAGCAGGTATTCATCAAAGTGGATATTGGCAATTGCCATAAACACGATAAACATTGTTTTCGGATATTGATTAATGATTTGCTTAATTTGCAGGCTGAGTTCCTGATCATGTATAAAGCAGTCTTCATTAATAAATACCACTGCGGGTTTTAGCGCCTCGCAGGCAGATCCAAGCTCATCAACGGTCTCTACATCATTGATTTCTCGCTTTTTTACTCCCCGGCTTGTCAGGTATCCGGTTAATCCCAACCTGGTATAACTGCATAAATCCATAATAATCGTTGACATGGCATACCCTCACTCAATGCGTAACGATAATTCACCCCTGCCTGAATGCTGTAGATCAGCCAACCGGATGAAAATAATCTAAAAAGCGTTTGAGCAACACAAGACTTTCAGGCGAACTCACTATCCCGTAAAGTTACGTATAATTTGCCAGGAATCATCTTAAAGTAAAGTAAATGTTTCGATCTGTGAGGAGGCTAAAAACAAATAAGCCGCGCCAGTTATATCCTGGTAGATGTGCCCGCTATTTATTTTTAGGAATAACCTCAGGGAAAGCAGCACTAAACTCAGGGATTAGTATTCTGCGGCATCTCGCTGACAATATCTGCCAACAGATTGAAGATTTCGCTGAATAAATGCTCACAGAAGGGCGCGATCAGCGGCATCAGCAAGGCCATCAGCAGGATGCCGACGCTCAGCGTGATAGGGAAGCCAATGGCGAACACCGAGAGTTGCGGAGCCATGCGGTTGAGCAGGCCAAGGGACATGTTCAGCGTCAGCAGCATGGTCATCACCGGCAGGGCCAGCATCAAACCATTGAGGAAAATTAAGCCGCCAGCGCGGGTCAGCGCGAGGAAGGCGTTGCTGTTGATCGGGTTATTACCAACTGGCAGCGTATGGAAGGTATCCACCAGCATGGAAATCAGCCACAGATGCCCATCAAAGGTCAAAAACAGCAGCAGCGCCAGCAGATCCATAAAGCGCGCCAGTACCGGCATATTCAGGTTACTGGCGGGATCGAAGAAGGTGGCGAACGACAGGCCCATTTGCAGGCCGATAAGCTCACCCGCCGTACGGATCGCAGCAAAAGCGAACTGCATGGTAAAGCCCAGCGCCATGCCAATCATTATTTGCTGCAACGCCAGCCACAGGGCATTTGCGGAGAAAATGGTCACGTCATTAGCCGGCAGCGACGGGGCGATCACAAAGGTGATCACCAGCCCGAGGCCCAACTTGACGCGCTTGGGCACGGTACGTTCGCTTAAGATTGGGGCGGTTGAGATCAGCGCCAGTACGCGCAGCAGCGGCCAGAAATACATACTTAGCCAGTGCAGCCACTGGTCGCTGGTGACGTGCAGCATCTCAGGCGTTATCCGATGATGTAGGGGATGTTATTAAACAGACCGCGCATATAATCGAGCAGCAAATTCAGCATCCACGGCCCGGCCACCACGATAGCCACGACCACGGCGATGATTTTCGGAATGAACGACAGCGTCATTTCGTTAATCTGCGTGGCTGCCTGCAAAATACTGATCACCAGACCCGTGACCAGCGATACCAGCAATAGCGGCGCCGCAAGGGAGAGGGCGACTTTCATCGCGTCGGTGCCCATCATCATGACCGATTCAGGCGTCATTGTGACATTCCTTAACTGTAGAAACTTTGAGCCAGCGATCCCACCAGCAGCTGCCAGCCGTCAACCAGCACGAACAGCATCAGCTTAAACGGTAACGCAATAGTGGCGGGCGGCACCATCATCATCCCGAGCGCCATCAGGACGCTGGCGATCACCAGGTCGATGATCAAAAACGGAATGAAAATGGTAAAGCCGATCTGGAAGGCGGTTTTTAACTCGCTGGTGACGTACGCGGGCAGCAGAATACGCAGCGGCACCGCTTCAGGCCCCTGCAACGGACCGGTATTTCCCAGACGGGCAAAGAGGGCCAGATCCGCTTCACGGGTCTGACGCATCATAAATTCTTTTAACGGCTGTGCACCTTTTTCCAGCGCCACGTCGACGGAAATTTTACTTTCGGAAAACGGCTGGTAGGCCTCGGTATAAATCTTATCGATCACCGGGGACATAATGAAAAAGGTCAAAAATAACGCCAGACCCAGCAGGACCTGGTTCGGCGGCGCGGAGGGCGTACCCAGCGCGTTTCGCAGCAGGCCAAACACAATGATGATACGCGTGAAGCTGGTCATCATCAGCAGAATGGCGGGCAGGAAGGTGAGCGAGGTGATAAACACCAGCGTCTGCACCGGCAGCGACCAGCTTTGACCACCCCCGGCGAGCGGCTGGCTGATCAGGCCCGGAAGCTGGGCAAACGCGGAGGGCGCAACCAGCACTAAGCCAGCCAGCGCAAGGGACAACAAAGGGCGCATCAGGATCTCCCGGAACGCTTGAGCAAATTCTTCAACACGGCCTGGAAATCCGGGGTGTTCTCTTTCAGACCCTCAGGCTCCGGCTGAGCGGGCGGGAGGGTGTGCAGCAATGAAATGTTCGACGCAGTAATACCCAGCACCAGACGCGCGTCCTCGACATCGACGATCACCACCCGCTCGCGCGGGCCGACGGTGGTGCTGGCGCTGACCTTCAGGCCGCGAGCGCTGGCGGTTTTACCGGCAAAACCCACGCGTTTCGCCAGCCAGGCCGCCGCCAGGATCAGGGCGATAATGCCCAACAGTGCGCCGCTGACTTGTAACAGCGGCGAACCGGGTGCGGCAGAAGGATGGGCAACGGTTGCCTGGGTTTTCATACTCAGCGGCTCAGACGACGCATACGCTCGGACGGGGTAATGATGTCGGTAATACGCACACCGTATTTATCCGCCACGACCACCACTTCACCTTGCGCGATCAGATAACCGTTGATCAGAATATCCAGCGGCTCGCCGGCCAGACCTTCCAGCGCTACCACCGACCCCTGCGTCAGACGCAGCAGTTCTTTGATGGTCATGCGAGTACGGCCCAGTTCCACGGTCAGCTTGACCGGAATATCCATGATCAGATCGATGTCCTGCAAGGTACCGCTGACATCGCCGCCGCCAAACTGCTGGAAGACCGCGTCGGCGGAGCTTTTGCTGCTGGTGGTGGTTTTCTGTTCGTTTAACGCATCAGCCCAGATATCGTCCATTGCTTCGTTGTTTTCATCGGACGGATTGTTCATGTCACTCATTTGGGCTGTTCCTCATTCAGCGAATTCAAGATCGGGTTGATCAAATGCTCTACACGCAGGGCGTACTGGCCGTTAATCGTGCCGTACTGGCTGGTGAGCACAGGCACACCGTCCACATGGGCAATGATGCGATCGGGTTTTTCGATCGGCAACACGTCACCGGGTTGCAGTTTCAGGATCTGCGACAGGCGCAGCGGTACATCGCCAAAGTTAGCGATCAGCTCCAGCTCAGAGTGCTGAACCTGACGTACCAGGTTATCGCGCCAGTTCTGGTCCTCGTTGCGGGAGTTCTCCAGCGGCGGGTTAACCAGGGTTTCACGCAACGGCTCAATCATGCTGAAGGGCAGACAGATATTAAACTCGCCCGTCAGGTTACCGATTTCCACGTGGAAAGGGGTATTGACGACAATATCGTTCGGCGATGTGGTGATGTTGGTAAACTTAACCTGCATCTCCGAACGCACATATTCAACGTCCAGCGGGTGGATCGCTTTCCATGCATCGCTGTAGCCTTCCAGCGCCAGCTTCAGCATGCGGTTAATCACGCGCTGCTCAGTATGGGTAAATTCACGGCCTTCCACTTTCGTCGGGAAGCGACCATCGCCACCGAACAGGTTATCCACGGCGATAAAGACCAGGCTTGGGGAAAACACAAACAGCCCGGTGCCGCGTAACGGTTTCAGGTGGATCAGGTTAAGGTTTGTCGGTACCGGCAGGTTACGCGCAAACTCGTGATACGGCTGAATACGGATCGCGCCAACGGTAATATCCGGGCTACGACGTAACAGGTTAAACAGTCCCATACGGAACTGACGCGCAAAACGTTCGTTGATGATCTCCAGCGCCTGTAAACGTTCGCGAACAACGCGACGCTGGGTATTAGGATCATAAGGGCGAATTTCGCTCTCGAAGCCGTCACCGGCCTTTGGAGCATCGTTATTATCGCTGTCGCCGTTTAAGAGCGCATCGATTTCAGCCTGAGAAAGAATACTGTCGCCCATGTCTTTACCGCAAAATGAAAGCTGTATAAAGAACGTCAGTCACTTCCTGCTTCGGTTGCCCGGCGACTAACGGCGAAGAGAGCGTATCTTTAATCGCATCCACGAGTTTCTGCTTGCCTTCAGCGGTCGCCAGTTGTGAAGCATCCTGACGCGAGAAGAGTAACAGTAAGCGGCTACGCACTTCCGGAAGATATTCGCTCAAACGTGTACGCGTCGCGTCATCTTTCAGACGCAACGTGATCCCCACGTACAACACCCGATCGGCGTCGCCCAGGTTCACGGTAAAGGTATCGAGAGCAAAGAAGACCGGTGCCGGAGGCGGCGGTAGTTCTGCTTTTTTGCTGGCGTCTGCCGGATGCTGTTGCATACGCCAGTAGCTGTAACCAGCGGTGGCGCACGCAGCGAGGGTGATTAACACCAACAGCGGGATCCAGATCCCACGCTTACTTTTTTTGGGAATGGCGGAGTCAGTCATCTGTTACTAGCTTCCTGTTTCGGTACTGCTGATAGAGTGATTATCCCGTGTCTGCCGCCCGTCAAAGGGTGGAAAAGACGGAGATAATCACGCTACCTTTTGCGTTTAGGCAAAGATGTCTACTGAACCCGTGCCGCGCGCGGCGGATTGCAGGCTGGCAGGCACCACCAAAGATTCATCATCTTCTGCGCCGAAATCATCGCGGCCAGTGCCGCGTGACGCCTGTTGCTGGGAAGAAGACTGCTGCTGACCGGCAAAACTTTCACTGCTGATGCTGCTCTGACCAAGCTCAATACCGCTTTCTGCCAGGTTAGTACGCAGTACCGGTAACGCTGCTTCCAGCGCCGCACGCACATGGCTGTGCGGTGACATCATCTGAATTTGCGCCTGGTTATCATCCAGCTTAAGGCTGATCTGTACCTGACCCAGATCTTCCGGGTGCAGACGCAGTTCGGCGCTTTGTTTGCCCTGACGGGTAAACAGCGTGATGTTCTGGCTGATGGTCTGCTGCCACTCACTGCTGCCGAGCGGCGCGCTGATCACCGGGGCGGCAACCGGCTGGCTGGCCACGGCGGGGGCGGCGGAGCTGACGGCAGGGGCGGCGCTGACCGTGGTGTTAACCGCATGGATCGCGGCCTGCGCATCGTCTTTCGCCGCGTGAGCGGCTACCGCGGCACCTGACTGCTGTGCGCTGTCTGCGCTCTGCAACTGAGCATTCAGCGCGCTGTTCGCGCCTTTATAGCCCGGCTGTCCGGCAGCGGCATCCGCCTTGTCGGTTAAGCCCGTGTCGCGGGTATCGGCAGTGGCGAGGTTCAGCGTGCGGCTGCCGGACGCGGTGGCTACGGCGGCGGACGCGGTAGTACCGGTTGCGGTAACCGGCGCGGCTTTGGCATCCACTTGATGCGGCAGCATCGCCATCAGGGCGCTGAGGCTGGCGAGTTCATCGTCGCTGAGGTTCACCGTCTCTTTGTCGTCTGCTTTGACGCTTTTTGTAAGCTGCGCCAGGCTGTCGGCTTTCAGGCCGCTGGTCAGCAGCGGCGTCACGCCCTGTAGCTGTGAGGCATCTTCCGCCAGCACATCTTCCTTAACGCTCTGACGCGCCAGGATATCGGCGAGCTTAGCCGCAGGCGAGCGGACGTCCGCCTCGCCGGTGTCTTTGCTCAGCAGTCCTTTTTGAAGTTTCGCGCCCGCGGCCTGTAAATCGGCCAGCGACAGCGTCTCGCCTTCACCCTCAACCGCGGTACCGGAAAGCGCACCGGTCAGCAGCGCCATAAAATCCTGCGCGCCGGTATCCGCTTTTCCGGACAGCAGGCCGTTGGCCGCCGGGACGTCTGCATCGGTCATTACCAATTTTGGCAAAGAGATCATTCAATTTTCCTCGATGATGCGCGCTGCGCAAACTCGTCCATTTTTTTCTGGTCCAGCCGGTTTTCCGCCAGTAAGGCCGATGCAGATTGCCTTTCCTGTAAGGTTTGCCACGCCTGCAACCGTTGTTTTTTTTCACGCCAGCAGGTTAACGCCTGATCCACTTTATTGGCCCACTGCGTCAACTGAAGACGGTGCTGCTCAATGGCTTTTTCTAGCGTCGAAATAAACTGCTGGTAGTTCTGCCAGCGCTGACTGCCGATGCCCTGGGTCATGTCAACGTTGAGATTGTTTCGGTACTCGTTCTGGTAATCCATCAGCATGTTGAGCTGTTCTTCAGCCTGCTGACAGGCGCGACGCATATCCCCGAGGGTCACGGCGGCGTCGTCGACTTCTTTTTCTGCCAGATCCTTTAGCGTCGCTAATGCGCTATGTTGCGTCATAAAGGAACCTCACGTTGCTTATGCTGACGGGAAAATCAGATCCAGAGCCTGAATCGAATCTTCCCACCCGGCACGTTCAAAAATGCCCTGTTGCAGGAAAGCTTCAAGCTGCGGCCACAATGCGATGGCTTTATCCAGCATCGGGTCGCTGCCACGCGCGTAAGCGCCAACGCTGACCAGATCACGGTTGCGCTGGAAGCTCGACAACAGCTGTTTAAACGTTCTTACTTTTGCGTAATGCTGCTCAGAAATGAGCGCGGTCATGGCACGGCTGATGGACGCTTCAATATCAATCGCCGGATAGTGGCCTGCTTCCGCCAGACGACGGGAGAGCACGATGTGACCATCAAGGATGGCGCGTGCCGAGTCGGCAATCGGATCCTGCTGGTCATCGCCTTCGGTCAGTACCGTATAAAACGCCGTGACGGAGCCGCCGCCGTCCACACCGTTACCGGCGCGTTCTACCAGCGCGGGCAGTTTGGCAAACACGGAAGGCGGATAGCCTTTGGTGGCCGGTGGTTCGCCAATCGCCAGCGCGATTTCACGTTGCGCCATGGCGTAACGGGTCAGAGAATCCATAATCAGCAGCACATGCTGGCCGCGATCGCGGAAGTCTTCCGCAATGCGCGTGGCATAGGCTGCGCCCTGCATACGCAGCAGGGGAGAGACGTCCGCCGGAGCGGCGATCACCACCGAGCGCGCACGGCCCTCGGCGCCGAGAATGTTCTCGATAAAATCTTTTACTTCGCGGCCACGTTCACCGATAAGCCCGACGACAATCACGTCGGCCTGGGTGTAACGCGCCATCATACCCAGCAGCACCGATTTACCGACGCCGGAACCGGCAAACAGGCCCATACGCTGACCACGGCCGACGGTTAACAGGGCGTTGATCGGACGCACGCCGGTGTCCAGTACATGTTCAATCGCGGTACGTTGCAGCGGGTTCACCGGCTGAGTGATCAGCGCGCCGGTTTCAGTGGTATCCGGAGCCGGCAGACCGTCAAGAGGCTTGCCGCTGCCATCCAGCACACGACCGAGCAGCGCCGGGCCGAGAGGTAACTGTTTGCCGCTGTGCAGGCCATCGCCGCTGGCGTTACGCGCGTACACGCGTGCGCCGGGTAAAATGCCTTCCACTTCTTCCAGCGGCATCAGGAACAGGCGCTGACCGTTAAAACCGACCACTTCGCTTTCCACTTCGCGTGTTTCGTTGGCGTCCTGACGTTCAATAATGCAGGTCGCACCCAGCGGCAGTTGCAGCCCGGTGGCTTCGAGTACCAGGCCGGTGGCGCGGGTCAGGCGGCCATAACGACGCACCGCAGGCAATTGCGTCATCTTGCTTTCAAAATTATCCAGCGTGTTCAGCCAGCGGGTCAGGCGCGCAGTCATCAGACGACTCCCGGTGCCGCGAGACGGCACAGTTCCTGCCAGCGCGTTGCCACGCTGGCGTCCAGATCGCCCTCATCGGCGGAGACTTTACAGCCGCCCGGATGCAAGGTCGGATCGCCACGCAGACGCCAGCCGTGCAGGCTGAGCGTCGCGCCAAGCATCTCTTCAACGCGTTGTAAATCGTCCGGGTGCACGCGCAGCTGTGGTTTACCGCTGAACAGCGGCTCCTGCTGCAACAGCGTCTGGATCTGTTTGATCAGCGCATTGTTGTCCACACAGGCGGTCTGGCCGATCACCTGACGCGCGGCTTCCAGCGCCATCTGCATCAGACGGGAGGCGATCACGCTGTCGAGCGCATCAAGGGTGTACTGGAATTCGCTGACCAGTTGCTGCATGCGGGCATGCAGCGGCGCCTGTTGCTGATGGGCCTGGGCCAGACCCTGTTCCTGACCCTGGGCCAGGCCTTCTTTATAACCTTGTTCCTGACCGATCTTGCGACCTTCTGCCAGACCGGCGTTATACCCCTGCTCATGGGCCTGCATCTGCATCTGCGCCAGCTGTTGCTGGAGTTTCTGCTCGTCGGAGATCTCTTCTTCGGCGACGTCCTCGTCATCGTCTTTCGGTTCAGCGCGCAGGGCGGCTGGCACGAATTCCGATAACGGCATCGCCAGATCTTCAGGCTTCCAGATTTTCCATGGCAGTTCGTTAGACATAAGTATCCTCGCCGCTGCCAATTACCATCTCGCCGGTTTCGGCCAGACGACGCACAATAAGCAGGATGGCTTTCTGTTCGTTTTCCACCTGAGACAGACGTACCGGACCACGGTTGGCAAGGTCGTCGCGCAGGATATCCGCCGCACGCTGGGACATGTTGCGCAGGAACTTCTCGCGCAGCGGCTGTTCCGCACCTTTCAGGGCGATCAGCAGCGACTCGGAATCCACTTCCTGCAGCAGGCGCTGGATACTGCGATCGTCCACTTCGGCCAGGTTTTCGAACAGGAACATTTCGTCGATAATTTTCTGTGCCAGCTCGCCGTCGAATTCGCGCACTGCGGTAATAACCGCTTCTTCCTGCTGCGTTTTCATCAGGTTGATAATTTCGGCTGCCGTTCTCACGCCGCCCATTTTGCTGCGCTTGAGGTTCTGGCCGTCGAGCAGGCTGTTCAGCACTTCCGTCAGTTCTGCCAGCGCGGCTGGCTGGACACCGCCGAAGGTGGCGATACGAAGCATCACATCGTGACGCATACGCTCGTCGAACAGCGCCAGAATATCGGCCGCCTGACCACGTTTGAGGTGTACCAGGATGGTGGCGATGATCTGCGGGTGCTCGTCGCGAATAAGGTCGGCGGCAGTCTGCGGCTCCATAAAGTTGAGCGTTTCGATACCGCTTGAGGTGTCGCGGGTTTCGAGAATATCTTCCAGCAGGCTGGAGGCACGCTCTTCGCCCAGCGCTTTGATCAGCACAGAGCGCAGGTAGTCGTTGGCGTTGATGTTGAGCGCCGCGAACTGCTCGGCTTCCTGCTCAAACTCCTGCAGCACATCGGTCAGTTGTTTGTTGGAGATCTGACGCACACCCGCCATGGCGGTACTCAGATGTTGAACCTCACGCTGGGAGAGGTGCTTGAACACCTCTGCGGCGCGGTCTTCGCCAATCGTCATCAACAGAATGACGCTTTTCTCAGTTCCGGTAAGGTTACTCATGTTCTTCGTTACTCATCCACTGGCGAATGACCAGCGCCACGACGCGCGGATCGTTATCTGACATTTCGCGAATACGCTGACTCAGGACTTCTACGCCCATACGCTGGTTAGCGCGGCGCTGTTGGATCTGCTCATCTTTGCTGAGGCGCACCTCAACCGATTCTTCAACTTCCTGACGATTCTGCGTCGCTTCCTGCGCGGCCTGGGCCTGCTCAGCGCGGCGTGTCAGCTGCGGACGAATTGCTTTACGCCACAGGATCCACGCCACAATCAGCACCAGTAACCAACGACCGGCAGAGATTAACTGATCGATAAACCACGGTTGCTTCCAGAACGGCGGCTCTGCCAGACCATCATCGGTAGCATTAAACTGCGAGTTGACCACGTTCAGGCTGTCGCCACGTGTTTCCGAGTAGCCCATGGCTTCGCGGGTCAGGTTCTCGATCTGTTTCAGCTGATCGGCGGTGAGCGGCAGCGGTTTGCCATTTGCCAGCGTGCGGTAGTTCACTACCACGGCAACGGACAGGCGCTGGACATCGCCAACGTTCATTTTGGTGTGGCGGATCGTACGGTCAACTTCGTAGTTAGAGGTTTCATTACGCGAGCTGTTACGCGGGCCACTGCTGGCGGCGGTAGATGTCTGCTGGGCGTTCTGATTCTGCTGACCGTTGGCGTTCTGCTGATTATTCGCAGCCGGAGTGGTGATCGGCGCGGTATTCGCCGGGGCAGGCTGGTTAGACAGCGCGCCCGGCACGCCACCGGCGCTGCCGCCGGACTGTTCGGTTTCATTAATCTGACGGGAACGCAGCACGGCCTGCGCCGCATCACCGTTCGGACGGTAGTTCTCTTCCGTCTGTTCTTTATTGGCGAAATCAATCTGCGCGGTAACCTGAGCATGGACGTTGCCATTGCCCACAATCGGGGAGAGGATCGCTTCGATACGGCGCTGAATGCGGCCTTCCACATCACCGGTATATTTCAGCTGCGCGTCGTTCAGGTCACGACCACTGGTGTTGGACTGCGTCAGCAGATGACCGGCCTGATCGACCAGCGTCACGTTACCCGGCGGCAGACCCGCGACGGCGCTGGATACCAGGTGCACCACGGCGCTGATCTGGCCTTCGTCCATGGCGCGGCCCGGCTCCAGGTTCACTGTAATGGAGGCGGACGGGGATTTTTGCTCACGGACGAACAGTGACGGTTTTGGCATCGCCAGATGCACTCGGGCAGTTTTAACCGGACCGAGTGTTTCGATGGTGCGCGCCAGTTCACCTTCCAGTGCGCGCTGGTAGTTCACCTGCTCGCTGAACTGGCTGATGCCGAATTTTTCCTGATCGAGCAGTTCAAAACCGACCGCGCCGCCTTTCGGCAGACCTTGCTGAGCCAGACGCAGACGCAGTTCATGCACTTTGTCAGCGGGGACTTCCAGCGCGCCACCGGTATCGGAGAAGCGGTAAGGGATATTCATTTGCGTCAGTTGGGTGACAATCGCGCCCCCATCCTGATCGGACAAGTTGCTGTACAGCGTGCGGTAATCGGGCTGTTTCGCCCACAGCACCATGGCAACGATGATGGCAACAGCAGCGGCACCCGCAACCATTAAAGGGATTTTAGGGTTCGCGCGCAGGCGGTTCATCCACTCGAGAGATTTATTTTGTGATGCAGTCGTTGCAGTCGCACTCATTGCGCACCTCTTAACTCTGGGTGGACGGCGTTATTCGTGTAGTGAAGCAAAACAGACTCCCGGGTCGGCAAACACGACAAAAGTTCCATGTTGATGGCAGAGTCATTATTTGTTGATTCGGAATTTTCTATGGGTCAAATAACCTGGTTTTTTATCGCTATTTACCGCCATTATCTTATTGACAAGGTGTTAGGCTAACCCGGTATCAAATCATGTGGGGTAAAACCATGTCAGTACAAGGTATTGAAGGGGTCATCAGCCAGCTGCAGGCGACGGCGGGGATCGCGAAGAATCAGAGTATGCAAAGCGAACCGACGGTGAGCTTCGCCGGCCAGCTGCATGCGGCACTGGATCGCATCAGCGATACGCAAAACGCAGCGCGCACTCAGGCTGAGAAATTCACCCTTGGTGAACCCGGCGTGGCGCTGAACGACGTGATGACCGATCTGCAAAAATCGTCCGTGTCCCTGCAAATGGGCATTCAGGTGCGAAACAAACTGGTTTCCGCCTACCAGGACGTGATGTCCATGCAGGTGTAGGTTAGCTAATTATCTGAAATATATTAGCTTTTTAAGTCAGATCCAACGGCTCGGGGCATGGGTGGGGCAAAAGAGGATAATTTCTGGTTCAGGATTGTTACCTGATCCATATTGTTCTCTGCCATCCATGATCCGTAAACTCTGTACACCATCTGTGCGTCAGAGTGTCCCATCTGCTTAGCGATAAAATTTGGGTTAGCTCCAGCTGCTAATGACCAGCATGCATATGTGTGCCTGGACTGATATGCTTTGCGGTAGCGAATTCCGGCGCGCCGCATTGCTGTCTCCCAATTTTGGTTTATCGATCCAACCGCGTAATGATGCCCTGCCAGGCTATTGCGCGTTACTACCTGCGGATTGAACACGAACGTGCACGGATGCATCTCACACCTGCCATATTCCCTGAGCTTCACCGTCACTTCGTACTGCTTTCCTAACCTGGTCATTTCGGCCTGGCTTCTGAGTACGTCTATCGCTGGCTGAATAAGGTTTATTACCCTGTTGGTTCCAGCCTCTGTCTTTGGAAGTGTGAATTCCTTCGTCAGAGTATGGTTTCTCCGGATGGTCATTGTTCCGGCCTTCAGGTCTATATCCTCCCATGCCAGTGATACCAGTTCACCATGCCGGACACCGGTATAAACCGCCAGCGACCACATATTCCTGATCTGCTGGTGACGACATGCTTCAATCAGCCTCATGAACTCATCCCTTGTAAGCGGATCGGGTTCGGTGCGCGACTTTTTGAGAGCGGTGATACCTGTAAAGGGATTGGCAGCTATGTACCCACTGTCAGCGGCAAACTGGAACATGCCGGACATGATGTTCATGTAATTATTCACTGTAGGAACAGAGCGCCCCTTTACCGGTGTTCTGTGTCCACGCTTCATTACCTGATACCCGGTAAGCAAATCCTTCCTTATGAAAAGCAGGTCTTCCTTGGTAATAGAGGAGGCGAACCTTTCCTCTCCCAGTCTCGGCACCATGTTCCGCGCGATAGACTTGTAGCGGCCCATTGCATTGGTGCTGATCTCCATCTTCTTCAGCTCAAGCCATTTCCTTGCCAGGTCAGCAACGGTGATCTCCTTGCTCTCCATGCCAAACTTTTTCAGGTTGGGTGAGTCAGGGAACTGGGATGAATAATTAAAGTTCCCCGTTTTAATGGCGAAGCAAACCGATGAGCGTAACTCTCCAGCCATTTTCCTGTTTTTCGGTATATCAGGTACGCCAAGGTTTTCCCTGACCCTGGCTCCTTTATAGATGAACCATATGCGCAAATTGCCGCCATGGTTTTCAACGCCTGTTGGGTATGCTGATTTAGCCACATTTCCCTCCTGACGCCCAAGAGCGCGTTAAGCATAAACGGATCTTCATTGCCGTGCACCAGGCTGTTTCTTCGACATGCTCTGCACCCACTGGTCGACGGCCTTTCTGTTGTACATACATTCGCTGTTTTCTTTGGGGTTTCCATCTGGTGCAACGTGAAGATACTCACGTCCAACCATCCAGGATTTTTTGCGCGCCGCCTCGATAGTTCCCGGTCGAAGGCCGGTAATTTCGACCAGCTTATCTTGGGTTACCCAATCGTTGGGGACAACTAAGGTAAATTCGCTCATGTTTATCTCCGGGCAAAAAGAAGCCCCGACTAGCGGGGCAATGACATCAAGGGATGATGGGCTTTCGCACCCAATAGCCAGCTCATAACTGGCTATCAGTTGCGCTCAGTATTTTCCGTACCACCAACCATCCCCGCCGTCAGTGAGGTCAATCCGTTTATCACCGACTATTCGAAAGACATTCAGCGAGCACGAAAATGAGCCGTTTACTCCGCAGGAGACGCCTTTTTGGTCTATCCCTAGCCTTAACTGCCTTGCCTCCTCGTCAATCTGGATGTCGATTCGCTTGCCGCGCAGAGGAACTTGCTTGCTGACACTCCCGCCGCCTGCTCCTGATTTAGTTTTTCGGAATCTAACGCTTGGCGATTTTGCCCACCCGTTCATGTTCCGCTGTGATACAAAAGCCATAATCTCTCCTAAGCCACCCGCATAGCGCGCAGCTGTTTAATGTGATGTGCTGTTTCGATTTCTTCTTCGATTCGCGCCGCTTCAAATTTGTTGATGGGCTCGAAATCGTGCTGAAAGCGGTCCATGCTGGCGATGCAGGTTCGACCGTTTCGGATGTAGTGGATGACTTCGTGGGTGCTGCGGATGATTTTGCATGGAGCGCCGTGTAAATCGGCGTACCAGGTGTTAGGCAGGATTATCCTGAACATTGGCTGACTCCTGCATCATGAGGTACACCACCATCGCAGCACGTAGTGGGTTGGACTGATGCTGAGTGCCGAATTTCTGACATGATGAAATTGCGTCGCACCACTCATGATGCTCACCCTCGTATTGCGGGTCTGTTCCATCAAACATGATGCTGATGCGGCTGGCGTTGATAATCGGCCATGCGTCTGCCGGGTTGTTGCAGGGGTTATAGGTATGCCAGTTTGCACCATCCCCCCAATGAACGGACATGCCAATATGTGGAAGCTGGGAAATTGAATCGTAATCAAGGAAAAGCTCGGCCACCTTCATGTTAATCTCAAAATCTGACATCTTGCTGTAGTCCATCACACAACCCCCCTGTGCTTATTCTTCATCTCGATTAACCGCTGGCAGTCACTGCACGTCTTGCATCCCGGCACAGCAACCCGGCGCGGCTCTGGTATGTCCTCTCCGCACGATTCACAATGCTTTTCTGATACCGCGTTACGGTTGATGCGGTGAGCGGCAATAGCGTTTTCGCGGAGCATTTCTTCAAGCTCGCTGGCCTGATCGATGATTTCGGCGGTCATGGTGCTCGCTCCTCTTCCTGGTAGATAATCTGCATATCCAGCTTCTCAGCCAGCGCCTTTTCAGCTCGTGCTCCCGGCGATGCCTCCCACCCCTTCAGCAGATAAATCACCTCTGCACATCGCAGCATGGCGAGGCAGATATCCATGTATTCAGCCTGAGACAGTCCGTCAGGGAGTATTGCTGGGTTGAGTACCGTATTGCCACGCCCGGTTAGTTTCGCAGCGGTAAACATGAAAGCAGGGCGGTTGAATTCGACCAATCCGCTCATTGGCCCGGCGATGTAAATTTTCAAGATTCCACTCCATACCGCCCATGCAGGCGACCAATAACGCTGTTAAATCCAATCAGGCTGATGCCGATTGGCTTAATAACTTCGTAATGTTTTTTGAGGATGGGCTTCACTGTGGAATCCCAGTTAGGTTTGGGCTTTTGGCGCATGGCCTTCTTGATTCCTTCGGCACACCGGCGGGCTTGGGCGCGGATGACGTTATCCTGCTCTGGAGTCATGACGCCTCCTGCCTGATAATGTCGATCGCACATCCCGCCAGTAACTGGACTGCTGATGATGGGCATTGATTGCCCCAGTGATCCCAACCAGGAGCAGCGCACCGGCTGAACAGCTCAATGCGTGGCACATCACCATACAGAAGCTCAAGACGGTGGCGAACCTCCCAGGGTTTTTCGCTGTGCTCGCCGAGCGGGCTGTAAACGACCTGTTTTATGGCCGAGCTAGCGCGTTCAATCCCTGATCCGCGTACAGCGATCAGCACATCTTCTGTGTTTGCTCGCGTGTAGTTGCCGCCGTTCATGCGCGTCTGATCGTTAAGCAAGTCGAGAACGTCATAGAAGTCCTGCACTTGACCAGATTCCAGTGCTTTATTGATATGCCTTTCTGCGAGCTTGTTGAACTTAACCCAGGTGAATCCCTTCATTGTTCGTACGCTGAATCCCCAAGCTTCAGCCAGCTCGATAGCCTCCTGGCTGTGTGTGCCGGTATACCACATCGCCAGAACAGAGTTTTCAGCAGCAATATCCCAAACAGGGAGGCGCTTGATGTCGATAAGCCTCATGGTGTCGTAATGGTCTTCAGCTGCTCCGTTGCTGATCGTGTTGCCGTACAGCCATGGTGGATCTGCGTAGATGAGAGAGTATTTCTTACTCATTGATCACCCTCCGCATCATCCAGCCATCTATGCCGGGCCTTATTCCACAAGGCTCGCTTATCGCCAACTTCCTGTATGCTGCGTCCGGTAATCTCCGCTATCTGTGCGTTTGTGTGCCGCCAGAACAGCGCGATTTCTTCAGGTGTCCACTTGCTCATTAGTCACTCCTTACATGGCCGAATCTGCCACGATAGGTACGCATACGGTCGTCAACGTATGTCGGTTTAACCGGGCCAACAATCTGCCATCCGGGGCGGAAAGAGGCTTCGTAATTGTCCTGATGCACCCGGTTAGCCCACAACTCATCCATGTGTCGCTTCGTGCGAGCTTCCTTGCTCTCTGGCTCGAAGGGTTTACCGAGTGTTTTTTCGAGGTGATCGAACAGTCGCGCCAGCACCTCTTCCTTAGTGCCAGATCGCTTTGGTGGGTGTAAGTAATCCGCCCCGGAAGATGAGGTGCTCATTGAATGCTCCAGTTATTAAATGGCGCGAATGGCTTGCTTGGCCCGGAGAGGGACTGAAATCTTCTCGTCTGGATAAATTGGCTTGTTATTTTTATGCCATTCGACATGGCATGACTTGCATAGCCACATCACATCGATTGGCTTGGTGTAGTCGCAGTGGTGAGCATCTGGGTGGCACTTGCAGCCGCAGGTCTGACATGATGTTGGCCTGCAAAGCTTCCCTGTCTTGATTGACCGCTTAACAGCCCATCTGGCCCTCTGTCTTAGCCGGTGTGATTCCAGATAATTCTCTCTGGCTTTGCTTAAGGCCGCTTTACCCTTGTCGCTTTTGTTGTATTCCCTGCACGATTTGTTGTGTATATGCTTACCAGGTCCTTTTTGATAATCAGATACCCGTTTTTTAGTGCATTCCTTGCAAACCTTGTTTCTTGGATAAAAGCCATCAGTAGCCTTCTCCTGCCCGCATTTTCTACACGCGATCATGATTACTCCCGTTCTCTAAAATGGGATTTCATCGTCGAAGTTCATGGGCGGCTCATTATGCTGAGCAGGGGATTGCTGCTGCGGTTGCTGGCGCGATTGCTGTTGTGGCTTATTACTGCCGCCTCCATTTGCCTCGGGCTTTCCGCCAAGCATCTGCATAACGCCACCAATTTGCGGAACGTTAATTTCCGTTGTGTAGCGCTCCTGCCCGCTCTGATCTGTCCATTTTCGTGTTCGAAGCGAGCCCTCTACGTACACCTGCGATCCTTTCCTAAGGTACTCGCCGGCGATTTCTGCTAGCTTCCCGAAAAGCACTACCCTGTGCCATTCAGTTTGCTCTTTTGTCTCGCCAGTGTTTTTATCTCGCCACGACTCCGAAGTCGCCAACGTCATGTTCGCTACAGCCCCTCCATTGGGCATGTATCGAACCTCGGGGTCCTTTCCTAAGCTGCCAACCAGAATTACCTTGTTAATGCCTCTGCTCGCCATTTATGCCGCCTTTTTGAAGTCTTGTTTGCGCAGTTTGAAAATTTCGATAACCTGTTTTTGGTGCGATTCTGAATCTCCAACCGCAGCCCATGCAGCCTTGTAAAATTCAGTGAGCTGCTGCTCGCTTTCTGATTTCATGGCTTGTTCATTGAATGCGGTGATTACGTCATCAAGCGATGGAGATGGCGATGGAGGAGGGAGAGCCCATTCAGGCAAGGTAGGGGTTTCCCACCAGATGTTTACGTATTTGTTTGTCTGCTTATCCTTAAATGACGCTTTATTCCATGCGTTCTTTCTTTCGGCTGAACAGACAGCAAATCGCTCTTCCAACTGGTAAAGATAACGACCAATACCCCACTGAACAGCTGCGCGCTTCATTGCGCCAGATCTGCCGCCTTTCACTCCTTCGATTTGTGTATTTTCTGCCGCATCCCATTTAGTAATCCATTCGCCATCGAACTTAATGGATATGCCACACTCAACGCCGCCATTGTTTGGTATGTCTCGGTACTCATTACGCCAGTTTTGCTTTCCGCAAACTTCGTCCAGGCGCTTCATAATTGCCCGGTTTGTCACATAGCAAAGAACCATTGCCCATGGACCGTTGGAGGCCATGCCGCACTGCTGAACACGCCATTCAATATCTTCACTGGCAAAAGGCGTGTCTAAAAGGTCGAGGTTCATGTGAAATCTCCTGCAAATTCCTGCCAGCTGATCGGCGGATTATTTCGCTCGGCTTCCAGATGCACCGGCGCTTCATCCTTGTCCGGCGGAGTTGCGATCACGTCACGCATCAGCCGCACAAAAGCATCGTCATCCCACAGCTCTGCGGCGCTCATTTTCGTGATTCCTTCATCGCTATGCACTGGCGCTCTACAGCTGCGCTGTGCAGGTAGTAGGCGGCTTCACGACGCCACCCGAGAAGACGTGACTCTCTGGCTTCGATAATCAGAGAGCGGTGACTTGCCAGCATTGTTGGCTTAGTTCTTGGCAGCCGGGGCTGCTGCGTTATTTGCTTCATTGCCTTACTCCTGAATTTGGTTGTGCGCTTCCCGTCTGCGTAGTGCCGGACAGGGAGTTATGAATGGGGGAGGGATTAGTGTTGCGTGGCTCGACCGCGATACCACGGCATGCCAGCAGCTTTCTTCATCTCTTCGTTGGCTTCCATCCATTTGGCACCGTTGCGTTGCGCTCTGGCGTCACGCGCTTTCTGCTGTGCCATACGTAGTAACTGGTGATTGATGGTCATGATTTACCCTCCACCTGCTCAAGAAGGCCAGCAATGTGCATCTGCCAGCGACTTAGAGTTATCTGCTCACGTGGCTTATCTACTGACGTTAAACGCCATTCGTTATCGTTAAGAGCGCAACGCTTTACGTGGTAAAGCTTGCCGTTGTGGGTGACTGTCATGATGCCTCCCGTGCGCCGAGCATTGCGTCAGCCATCTGATAAGCGTCTGCTGCGACACCAGCTCTCCACCCATCCTGGAATCCTTCAACTTCCGCATGATTGAGGTATTGAGCGAAACATAAACCGAGAGCCTTCGATGCGAAGTAGTCACGCAACGTCATGCCTTCAATCGGGTAATTGTGCTCACTACCGGCGACGGGGAATGCCTGTCCGCCACTTTTGTTTTTGGACATAATCTCTCCTGCCCTTAAGCCGGGCCGCTGAACGTTGATAAACCTGGTCATCGCGCACTCACGATCGCGATAATTGCGGTGGATAGCCGCGTCATAACTTAACCGTCTCCGTGAAGGCGGCTGAGGTATGGGCGATAAAAAAGCCGCCTGTTAGGCGGCTTATCTGTCTGTGTGTTTGTCGATGATTCTCATCATCCTGCGAAGTATTTTTTGATATCTCTCTGGTTCGTCGTGTTTGATTGAATACCCAGGGTAAGTGAGGAAACCATTATCGTAATCAGGTCGCTCATAAGGATGTCTCTCAACAATTTTTGCGTGCGCCTCTGCCCTAATTGCCGCTCGCCTTGTTAAAAAGTGACGCCCCCGAGATGGTGAAAAATAAACCTTTCTCATCTCAACAGTTATCATCGCCTTACCCTCTTAGCTAATAAAAAGGCCGCCATCAGGCAGCCTTAACATGAATTAGTGCCGGGATGTTTAGCCACGCCCGGCGCGTGAGTTCCTTCACTTTCCACAGCCAAGGAATACCGTAAACTGGTGTTTCCACAGTCAAGTAAGGAATGTTTATGGCGGATTTTACTGTCAGAATAGAGTTGCGCGGTGCTAGCTGGGAAATATACAACGAGCTTCATGAAAAAATGGCGGCCATAGGTTTTTACCGAAAAATAATCGGTGATGACAGAATTACATATCAGCTACCAGATGGAGAATACGTAGGGCTGAGCGATAAATCTGTTTTTGACCTTAGGCAGCAAGTGCATTCTATTGCCAGAACGTTGAATATTGATCCACATGTATTTGTTACTCAGTCAATGTGCTGGTCATGGGTACTACCGAAAGCTTGATAGAGAACCACATTCAGCTGCATTTCCCGTGAATGACTTTCTACGCTGAATTTCATACCGGAGCGCCTTAATCGAAACGTCTAAGGCATCGGAAAAACTGATGCCTTCTTCATCTGCTAATTCCTGAACAACCTGTCTCAATTCATTATCCTGATTATCCATATACCCTCTCTTTTAAATAAGTGGAGTAGATTTGCCGCGCGATTTCTGCACCGCGTGAATCTTGTTGCCGAACGGGTTGCTGTCTTTGTACCAGGTGCGGCGATTCTTGCGCTCAACAGCTTCTGCGCGTCTTTCCAGCTCCTGCCGGTACTCAGCCAGCACCGTTAAATCAATCGGGTTCACTGCGCTTTCTACGCGTGATTTAGGCTTGCGAGTCAGCGACAGAACAGGGCGGTTATCTGGCTTAGCGCTTACCCCTACTGACAGGGGATTTGCAGCTTTCCATTCAGCCTGTTTCTGTGCGCGGCGTTCGCGGCGGCGTGCTTGTGCATCCATTGTGATTCTCCTGTCAGTTAGCTTTGGTGGTGTGGGCGGTTACCAGCCGCACAATCCGGGCCTCTTCACGATTAGCCGTTATTGCTTGCCACACCCCAAAGCTATCTGCTTTGAATGCTGCCCTTCTTCAGGGCCAGATTTTTAAGAGCTTCACCGTCCTGGTGAGTAGTGCGTCCTGCTGATGGATTTAGTATCACCGCAAGTGGTTTTATAGTCAACACCGCAGGAGATAAAAAATTACGCGCGGTTGTGATGTTAATGATTACTAAGAGATTTTATTTTTATGGCATAGTGATATGATTATAAAAACATCATTTCGGAGGTGTTCATGGAGATGGGCGAAGAGCGGGCGGGTTTGATTTCAGCCGCAGTCGGGGCTGCGGTTGTAATACTGATAGCCAGTGGCAGAGCGATTAGTCGTGATAACCTGGTTGCAGAGCTGGAGCGCCAGCGTCGGCTGACTGGGAACGTTATAGGGAAGGGCGTGAACAGGGATGCTGCGGAACTGGTGAGGAAGGGGCAATAAAAACCCAGCTCGGAGCTGGGCTTAGAATTTAGTCGGCCCAACCGGTTTTAGTATTAATTGCCGATTCAGCCATCGTGTACTTTTGCACCTTATCGTCTTTGAAGAGGATCGTTAGCTCTTTCTTCGTGCCATTGGTGCCGTTGTGGAACAAGCCATAGAAAGGAATGAATGAAGTACCATTCACCTTCACTTTCGCAAAGGAATACTTCCAGATTTCATTTCCGCCATCAGTGTAAGATACTGCGTCAGGAGAGCCGAAAACGGATTTAACTTCCGACTTTGTGGTCTTTCCTTCCTGAATCTTATTCTGAACGCTGGTTTCGGTTTCGTTCTTAAGTTGCTGATTACCAGAAGAGGCGCATCCTGCTAAAGTAGCAGCCACAAAGGCTGCAATTACTATTTTTTTCATTATCAGTTTCCGTTAGTTGCAATCGGAAACATCCTAACACAAAGCAAGCGCTATGTAGATCACCTGAAATAGGGGTTTGCTGAGGCAATAAAAAACCCGGCGCGGTGGCCGGGTGGATATTGTTATAGCTTGCTTACCATTTTATCTACCGCATCTAAACATGACTGTTTATAAGGCCCGTTTACTTTTACCCTGCGATTCATTACTCGCACGCTACCTGTTGGCAGGGTCGAGAAAGGGCATCCTTTTGCGAATGCAACCACGCCAGTTGTTTGGAAATCTTTGATGTTAACAACGCCATCATCTACTTCAGAGAAATCAAATATCTCCGGATTACTTATGAGTAATTGCTGGACATCATTATCAATTGAATTAAGAACAGCGGCGTAAGCGGAAGCAGGACCCATATACTGAGTGAGCCTATTTTTTGCAATCATGTGAACTTTAGGTAGTGGCCGGTCCACAGCATTTAGCTTGTTTGCAAATGCATACGACGCATAAATATCTGATGGCAGCTTTAGTCCATATATCAAAGAGAATGCGTTCTGGATCGCTCTGCGAGAAGAGTCATCAGCCATCACAGGTAAAATAAGTTTGTCGACTGCCGCCAGAGCGATTTGTGTGTAAATTGAGAAACTAGGGTTGCAATCAATAAACAAAACGTCGTATTCACCATCAAGCCCATCCACTAGATTATTTATCCAGTCAATGATGCTAACCCATGCATTAGTCCCAGGTATTTGCTGATTCGCCAGGGTGTTTATGGCATTTGCTTGGAGTTCAAGTAGGGGGTCTCCGCACACCAAAGAAATATTTGCTGGAATGTTTTCATTAAAAGATCGCGGATGAGTCAGGTAATCATGTGAATCAAATGCAGGCTTCTGATATGGCGTTGGAAGGCGCATTTGAAAGTAGCCGCCTAAAGTGCACCGATTATTAATATCGTGCCTGGTGAGTAGATTTACACTGCCATTACCAACTAGGCCACCCAAGAATAGCTCAGATAAATTAGCTTGAGGACATACATCCATCACCAATACGCGCTCAAGAGGTCGAGTTTCAGCGTAACGGCAAATAGCTTGGAAAGATAGACTTGTCTTGCCCGTGCCGCCTTTGTTATTCCATATAGCATATTTTTTCATGTGGTTATCTCGGTAAACGATGTCGTTAATGGTTAACGGTTTACCAATGATGACATCGTTAACCAGAATGATCAAGCAATGAATGGTAATTCGTTTACCAGTAGTGACATCGTTAACCAAAAAAAGGCCGCATCTCTGCGACCTCATTGTTATGACTAATGCTTACCAGCTATGCGCCGACCAGAACACCATCCTACTCAAACATATCCTCAGGCCACTGCGCCTTAACAACCTTGCCAATGATGCGGCAGTTCTCATTGCACGGGATGCTCTCATAGCGCGGATTGGGGTTCAGAGGCTCCAGCCAGTGCTTACCATCATCCCACGTGTATTTCTTGAACGTGACTTCCGAATCACCGAACACGCCAGCCACGCAGAAATCTCCAGCTTCAACTTCCTCAGCCGGATCCACCAGAATAAGCATCCCTTCCGGGAAGCTGGGGCGCATACCATGCGGAGCCGTCATTGAGTGTCCTACCACTTCAAGCCAGAAAGCATCTTTGCTGGCTTTTTTGGTTGTTGCTACCCAAGCCTTGGCGTCACGTTCAGTAAATGTTCCGACTTCCGAAAATGCTCCAGCTGGTACAGAGGTAAACAGCGGGTATTCGTACTTTGGATTAAGCTTCTGATTCTTTCCAAGAGACGAGTACATCTCTGCGATCTCCGCTGCAATGGAGGGGCTAAAATCCTCCACACCAACCTGAAGTATCTTTGCGAGAGCAGATGCATTTGCCGGGTTGAGTGCATTCACACCATTAAATATGGATGCAATAGCAGACTGGCTAACCCCGAGTGCAACCGCCACAGACTCCTGAGATAAACCCAGCTCACTTTTTTTGCTTTCATAAATGGACTTTAGACGTAAAGCGTCTGCCACCTGCTCAGCAGTTAATGGTTTCTTTTTTGTGCTCATATGAAAATTTTATCACCGCACGGAATAAATAACTAACACCGCATGTGTTGACTAATTTACCTCTTGCGGTGATAATTGATTTGTTCAATAAGGAGGTCAGCTATGACGCAGCGTCTGAAGCTAAAAGATTATGCCGACCGTTTTGGTCAAACCAAGGCAGCAAGTGACCTTGGCGTTTATCAGAGTGCAATTTTTAAAGCGATTAACTCGAAGCGAAATATCACAGTCACAGTGCATGAAGATGGCTCAGTATCCGCCGAAGAACTGAAGCCATTCCCGAGCAATCGCCGAGATAGCCAAGCAGCTTAAGTAACTCCGCTCTTATCACATCTCAGCCCTGAAAAAGGGCGATTCAAACAAACAAGTCTTTATGGCTATGCGTGTCTGCGCATGGGCCTTTTAACTATTTCAACAAAGGAATTTTACGTAATGGAACATTCAACAACACGCAACAAGTGCGAGGCACGTCGAATTGAAAGCTGGCTTTTAAATCAGATGGCGCTTCGTGGAGTAACAAACATCGCTAAAGCGTTAGGCATGGATAAGTCGAGCATCACCCGCTGGAAAGAAACCATGGTTCCCAAGATGGCGCTGCTACTGGCAGAGCTGGAATACGGAGTGGTCGATGAAGACGTTGCGAGGGTTTCGAAGCAGGTGGCTTTGCATCTCGAAGAACAAATTTTTGCCCACCTGAAAAATGAAAAGACCCCAAAGAACGGCGAATTCTTTGAGGCCTGATAACACACTGCGTTACGCCAAGTAACAGGAGGAATTATGGCAAACATCGCCAGAGTATACAACTTTCCCGGTCCAGAGCCGGGCAACCTCAGGAGCAACAGAATGGAGAATAAAAAGTTTGGCCACTTCTCTCTGTTCAGAAGCCTCCTTAGCGTTGATTGGGCAAAGGATACTGCCAAGTTAGCGCTATGGGTTAGGTTGCTGGGTGAGGCCTCATATCGCAGCAGAGTAGTTGAATTTGCTGGTAAAGAATGGAGCCTGTCGCATGGTCAATTAGTCACTACGGCAGCAATCCTGGCACGCAAGCTTCGAGATCAAGATGGTAAAGAGAAGAGCCCTCAGGCAGTAACAAGAATGCTCAATTTCTTTATCAAGGAAGGGATGCTAACCACCGAAGGAAACCGCTTTGGCACTGTGATTACAATCACAAATTACACTGTTTACCAGTCGATTTTACCCGATGAACCATCCGATGAACCATCCGACAAAGGCAAGCCCAGTAATGGCGCGGCTTTGAGGCTGGTACCCGATGAACCACCCGGTGAACAAGGCGATGAACAGAACAAGAAGGTAACTAACAAGAATAAAAACAATAAACCCCCTATATCCCCCAAGGGGGAATCAACCAAGTTCGATCCGCTATCGATTCCAATTCCTGAATGGCTAAACCTTCAGGCATGGCATGAATGGGTTCAGTACCGTAAGCAGTCGAAGAAGCCCATCAGCACCGCGCTGACGGTTAGCAAGGCATTCAACCTGCTGAAAGAGTGTTTGGATGAAGGTCACGACCCCGCTGAGGTAATTAACATCAGCATCGCCAACGGCTATCAGGGCCTGTTTAAACCGAAGTTCCCGTCACGCAAACAGCAGCCGTCAATTCCCCAAGGTCCGCACTGGAACAGCCGTGAAGGCTGGGAGGATTTCCTATGAATTTGCAACTGATTGGCGCTGTGCAGCATCGGGATGGTGAGGCGCTGGCGAAGATGGCCGGTGGAAGCTATCAGCCTGATAAAGTCATCAACTCTGAAGCCGAAGGGCTGGTCGACTCACTTTTCCGGCAGCTGAAACAGATATTCCCCGCCTCCACCCAGACAAACCTTCGAACTGATGCCGACGAGAAAACTGCCAAGCGGCAGTGGATCGCCGCCTTTGCAGAAAACGGAATCGTCACCAAGGAGCAGTTGTCAGCTGGCGTTCGCCATGCCAGAGCCAGCAACTCTCCCTTCTGGCCGTCGCCGGGTCAGTTCATCAAGTGGTGCAAGGACAGTTCTGTGGTGCTTGGCATCACCATTGACGATGTGATGAAGGAGTTCCACCGCTACAGCAGGGAGAAGTCTCTTCATGCCGGTGGACCTGCAAATTTTCCGTGGTCCAGGGATGTCATGTACTGGATTGTCACCGAGACAAGAACTCAGATGTTCCGGCGACAACTTGGCGATGCCGAGGTTGAGAAATACGCGGCTAAAAAACTTGATGAGTGGGCAAACAAAGTCGCAGCTGGCGAAAAAATCCCGTCACCGATTATTGCCATCGAGTCCAAAAAAGAGGTCATCCAGACCTGTCATAACCCTGATGCAAAAGACCACGAATTCCGTTACATGCCTAACGCGGCAGTACTCGGGGCAATGACCCCCGCGCAGTGGCTTATGCAGGAATACAAGCGCCGTAAATCGGCGGGGATGGTGTGATATGAACGCAGCGCAACAACGAATCCTGAAGTACGTCACCAAAAACCAGCCGGTAACTGTGGCGATGATCGCCCAGCACGCTGGCGTATCACGCTCTCACTACTACGCTGAATCACTTCAACTCCGCATGAAGGGCATCCTCAAGAGCGTTACCGGCATCGGTGTATTCGCCGGAGAAGCCGCCTACAAGGAATGGCTGGAAAACGGCGGACGCAACCAGATTAGCGAGAACGCGAGGGATGCCAACGCTAAGCGCACCAACCTGGCAAAAAGCGGTGACGACGACTGGCGTCCGACGTGCAAGCCATACAACCGAAATAAAAACTGCGTGGTCGACGAGTACATGCGCAGCCCATTCAGAGAACGAATGATGATGGTTTACGGGAGAAGAGCATGAGCAATCTTCCCGAAGAAATAAAAACCGCACTGGCAACCGAGCCGCTTTTCTCTGTCGTTATCCAGAAATGCCTCGAGGAAGAGGAGATGATCTCAAATTTTGAGAGGCTGCACGGCATACACCGTCCTCCGACACGGCAAACGCCAATCGAGAGAATGGTCGATGAAGCAACGGGCTTTTCAGACGACCAGTGGGCGAAGTTTTTCACAGCATTTATCCCCTTTGTTTACCGCTGCGTGTGGTTGACATGGGAAGGCAGATTTGAGGAGCAAAGAGCATGAGCCGAGAAAATTTTGAAGCGTGGTTTTATGCGCCAGAGCAAAAAGAGCTTCGTGAGAGCTGCGCACCTGGATGGGCCTACCGCACATGGCAAGCCGCCACAGCATCAATGCAATCAGAGCGCAATCATCTTGCAGCACAGCTTGCGGATGTGGTGGCGGAGAATGCGGAGCTGAAGGGTGACGTGCCGTTGGGCGCTATCGAGAATGGTCGAGCATTTGCTGATCGGCTTGAGGCATACCCTTTCTGGTGTGAGGGCGGGAATCTCAACATGTGCAGCGACTGGCAAGAATTAAGACGCTGCTTTGAACATCTATCTGAATGGGCGATGCACCACCAGTCAGAATCCCCCGCCACGGATCGCTTCCTCGCCGAGCAGCGGGCGGTCGGGGTGGATATGGCAATCAAGACGGCAAAAAGTGTCGTGGCTCAGGAATTTCAATATAAGGATTTCGATACAGCGCAAAGGGTTTGCAGCAGATTTCCTGAGTCAGATTTGGTCGGAAAGGTTGAGATGGTCGAATGGCTTTCTGACTACGCCGCCCAGCTGCGCAACGAGGTGAAGGTATGAGCAAGATTAAAGCCAATGATTACATGCTTGACGCAGACAAATGGGAAAGCAGAGAGTTCGGAGCCTCAGAAGAACACGTACAAGTGGCATCAGACGCCGACATGTCAATCTTTAAGGATGCTTTAACCATGACTAACACCAACGAACTGACGGCGAAGCTGAAAGCGGCGGCACCGTATGAAATGAAATTTTCGCGTCTTTGGGAGCGATATGACGAAGCTTGCCACGGCAACGCAGAACATATGCGCGACATCCTGGAGCTAACGCTTGACGCACTGGAAACAGCAGAACGTCGTATCGCTAAATCTGACCGTGACGTACGAGCGCTGACAGAGGCGCTGGAAGCCGCAGAGAAGCGTATAGCTGAACAACGCGAGTATTACGAGAGCGTCATCGCTGACGGTAGTATGCGCATAGCCGAGCTTGAGGCCAGAACGCTCACCGTGAAGCTGCCGCACTGGTCTGGTTATACGTGCTCTGGCGAAGGGGCGATGCTCGATGCGTGTGTCCGTTCACTGGAATCGCAGGGCTTCACTGTGCAGATAGAGGGGGAGTGATGATCCACTATCACGGCGGACCGATAACGCCGGATACGTGTGCGCTTAAGGCGTGGAAAGGACGGCATGCCTTCATATCGTTCGCACACTCCGGCCAGATTAACCTCGCGGCAGAATACTGCCAGTCATTCGCTCTCGACAATGGGGCGTTCACTGCGTGGAAGGCAGCTGGCAAAAACAAAATCGACTGGAGCGATTATTACGAGTTTGTGGCGCGCTGGAAGAATCACCCTGGCTTCGACTTTGCCATTATCCCGGATGTCATCGATGGCGGTGAGGAAGAAAACGAAGCGTTACTGCATGAATGGCCGCATGGCGAATTCTTTGGCGTACCTGTCTGGCATATGAACGAAAGCGACAACCGATTCTTCAGGCTCTGCAACGAGTATCCGCGTGTGGCGATTGGCAGCTATGGCGACTATGACGTTAAGCGCCCGAATCTGGCGGTAGCACGGATGAAAGACCTTATCCGTCACGTCACTGATGATTACGGCCAGCCGGTAACGTAATTACACGGCCTGCGGATGCTTAACCCGCTGATCTTCACAAAGCTACCGCTTGCCAGCGCAGACAGCACCAACGTCGCCAGGAATATCGGTATCGACAAAGCATGGTCAGGTGCCTACGCCCCAGCATCAAAAGAGACGCGCGCGGCGCTGATGGTCGAGCGCATTGAATCGCACAATAGTCCCGGCTCTCTCGTGTACTGCGAGCAGCGTGACCGGTTCGATATGCAACTGCAATTAGCAGTTTGAGGAATAAGCCATGACACAACTGAGCAATTCAAATATCAATGCCGTGGCTGATTTAAAGCCCGGCTACACATTAGGCGCTGCTGACGTGGCGCTGTTGCAGGAAATGGCCCGCCGCCTGCTTGCGGTCGAAGGGCAAGAGCCGGTGGCGTGGGAAGTAAAGGGCATCCTGTGCCACACATTGGATGAGGCAAATCGCTATGTGGGACAGCCAGAACCGCTCTACGCCGCCCCGCAGCCCGTCGCGGTGCCTGATGATCTGTACAAAATCGCTAACCATATAGCCAGCGCTAAGGGCGGCTTGCCAGATGAATGGCAGGACTGGACCGAAGAAATTGAAACGGATATTCGCCGCGCCGCCATGCTCCAGCCGTCAAGCGGGGCTTTACAGTGGATTCCGTGCAGCGAGCGGATGCCAATAAATGATAATGCCGTGCTTATTTTAACTGGCTATATGCAGACCGCTTACTGGTGTGCTGAGGACGAGGAATGGCTTTGGGGAGATGAGTCTTGGTTTCCTGAACAAGTCACCCACTGGATGCCACTCCCCGCCGCCCCACAGGAGCCAGCCAAATGACCTCAATCATCTACGCATCAGCAGTTATCGCGGTGTTCGGGCTGGCATGGAAAAACGGGAAGGTGGTGTGATGGACTACAGCAAACTTAGCGACGGTGAAATCAGCGTCAGGCTCGCATATTTTCTGAAGCCAAAGTACAGCGCTACCATTCACCCGAATGAAAAGACCGGTGCTCAGTTGTCATGGAATTGGTTTAATACTGTGCAGAAAACTTATTTCTTTCCCCTGCGGCGGGCTGAGGACCTATTTCCGGTAATGAAGAAATATCGGATCGGTGTCACCCCATCAGGGAAGACAGTCTGGACGGCAACGCACGAATCTGGTATCAGCGCCACACACCGTAATCCGCTTCGTGCCGTGGCAATCGTCTACCTTCTTTTGCAGGAGAGCGCCAATGCCTAGCCCCATCGCCTTCCTCATCTCCGCGCTGCTCGCAGCCGATGCCATCAGAACGCTGATGTAATAAGCCCCGATAATGGGGCTTTTTGTTGCGTGACGTTTTGATAATTATCTGCCGATAAGTCATAATATCAGGGCTGGAGCCTGAACAACTCCAGCACCTGGTTATCGCGCCAAATGGGGACATTATGGCGCACACACAATCTGAACGTTTCACCCTGTCACAGATGCTGAAAAGCACCTGCGATTTTCTGCATTCTGCGTTACCTCTCGGAGGTGGCGTATGAACTTCCCGAAGGATGGCATCCGCCTCCACATCACGAACTTTGACGCCATCGGTCAGCAGCTTAAACCGATGCTTGAGTCCGGCGACTGCTACCGCCTGGTCATTAAGCCATGGCGTGAGACTCGCAGCCTGTCTCAGAACGCCATGGCGCATCTGTGGTTTGGCGTCATCAGTGAATATCTCATCAAGCGCGGCAAGTCCTTCGCTACCCCGGAGTGGGTGAAGGACGCACTGAAACACACTTATCTCGGCTATGAATCCACAGAGCGCGTTGACGTCGTTACTGGAGAGGTTACATCCGTTCAGTCACTGCGCCACACCTCAAAGCTGGAAACCGGCGAGATGCACATCTTCCTGTGCAAAGTCGAAGCATGGGCGATGAACATCGGCTGCCACCTGCCGATCCCAGATAGCAGTGAGTTCCAGTCACTGCGCGATAAGCAGGAGGCATGATGACCCCTCTCGCTAAAGTCATGGAGCGCGGCATCTTCCGCGTACCTGCTCGCCGTAAGCGCAAGCCGGCCATCAACCCATCCGAAATTGTCACCTTCAACTATACGGCTCACCTGGCTGATGTCATGTGGCTGCGCCGTGCCGCCCGGAGAAAAGCAAATGGCTGATTTACGTAAAGCGGCGCGGGGCCGTGAATGCCAGGTAAGAATTCCAGGAGTTTGTAACGGGAACGCAGAAACCTCAGTGCTGGCCCATATCCGCCTGGCGGGATTGTGCGGTACCGGCATCAAGCCGCCTGACCTGATCGCCACCATCGCATGCAGTAGCTGTCACGATGAGATTGACCGCCGCACACGGATGGTCGATGCGGAATATGCAAAAGAGTGCGCACTGGAAGGCATGGCGCGCACACAGGTTATCTGGCTGAAAGAAGGGAAGGTGAAGGCATGAATACTTATCGAATTAGCCTGGCCTGGCCGCCGAGCAACAACCGTTACTACCGCCATAATCGTGGCAGAACCCATATCAGCACAGAGGGGAAGGCCTATCGCGATTTGGTGGCCGAAGTCATCAAGGCAGAGATGCTCGACATTGGTGTGACGTGCCCGCTGAAAGTTCGTATTGAGTGCCACATGCCTGATCGCCGCCGCCGTGACCTGGACAACCTGCAAAAGGCAGCATTCGACGCGCTGACTAAGGCCGGTTTCTGGGCGGACGATTCGCAGGTAGTCGATTACCGGGTCGTGAAGATGCCGGTCGTTAAAGGTGGACGGCTTGAATTGACCATAACCGAGATGGAGGCTGCATGAAAATATTCACTCCAGTAGAGGCCAGGTGCTTTGTTGCAAGCACGTGGTTCAACACAACGGGCTTATCTAAAAGCGAAAAGCTTTTCGCTAAGGCAAAAGAGGTAGTGAGTGGCGATCGTGCAGAAATTATGTGTCAAACGGGCAATGCGAAATACAGACAGTCAGCATGGAAACCTAATCATGACCAGATCTGACATCGAGCGCTATCAGCGTGACAGCCTTATCCGCGCCGGATTCAGCTTCCCTCGTCGCGGTGGAGACGACACAGCACAGCAGATCATCAGCAACAGTGAGCGCCGCAGGGCAAAGACGAAACAGAAGCAGGAGATGACAGCGTGAACCTTGAAAGCACCGTGAAGTACCATTTCGCCAAGTCCACTCAGATCAGTGACTCGCCGCGCGCTACCGCCTCAGATTCGCTAACCGGGACCGACATCATGGCAGCCATGGGAATGACACAGGAACGCGCTGCAATGGGCTACAGCGCATTCCTGGGAAAAATGGGGATCAGCAGTAACGACCGTGCAAAGGCAATTGACCTACTGGCCCAGTATGCGATGACTCGCTGCGATAAGGTGGCCGCCTTACGTAAGCTTGATTCGAATATTAAGCCGCAGGTAATGCAATTGCTCGCAACTTTTGCCTTTGAGGACTATTCACGTAGCGCCTCAAGCAAAAAGACCTGCGACTGCTGCGACGGGGTAGGCTTCATGGCAGCAGACATCTTTACCAACAAATTCCGTAAGCCTGAAGGGAAAATGAAGGTGGCAGGCATGGTTAAGGTGAAGGAAACGGTCAAGGTACTTTGCCAGAAATGCCTGGGTTCCGGAGTAGTAAGTGCCGCATGCAATGACTGTCGCGGCAGAGGCAAGGCAGTGAATAAAGCATTGACGCAGGCGCAGGGTGTGCCGGTGATCGGCGACTGTAAACGCTGCGGTGGAAGAGGGTATGAGCGAGTGCCATCGACTGAGGCGCATAACGCTATCTGTGAAATTACCGACAGCATCAGCCTCGACACCTGGAAGAAGTCAGTGAAACCGTTTTACGATCAGATGATCACCAAGTTCGAAATTGAGGAATCATGGGCTGAATCACAGCTCAAGAACATAACAAGATAATGCACGATAAAATAGCTCGCTAAATTATCGTGAGCTATTTACTTTTCCCGAATCTGTGATAATCTCGTTCTAACACTACAAATCCGTGAATTGTTACGGTGAAGAATAAAAAGCCTCGGTTACCAGTCGGGGCTTTGTCGTTTCTGGGCCGGAAGCTCATTTGGTATGAGCGGTCCCCTCATAAGGGAAGGGTAGACAGGTTCGAATCCTTCGCGGCCCACCAAATTATGGAACTCTGGCGTAGATGGTTCGCGCGGATGCCTGAAGAGCATTAGGAGATGGTTCGATTCCATCGGGTTCCACCAAATAAGCCGGTCTAGTTCAGTGGCAGAACGGCAGCCTTGTAAGCTGCGCGTCAGAGGTTCGATTCCTTTGCCCGGCACCAAATCCCAGCCAGGGTATCTTCGGCCACAGAGCCGACATTGCTTCACCCTCATCTTGCCAGCCTCGCGCTGGCTTTTTATTCGCGCCCATCCAGACAGCTAACCACTTATCCCTTACCGCACTGGATGAGGCGCTTTCCTATGACTAACACAGCACCGACCCTGTACAGGCGGAGGTGGAGATGAAACGTATGCCGGACAAAGACCCTGGGTTTTGGGCCAGTCTTATAGCCTGGCTGTATGCCCATAAAAACGAATCGGGATACGCAGGTCTTGCCGGTGTAATGGCGATCCTCCGCGCGACGTATATCGGCAAAGAATCATGGCCCCGGCGTTTGCTGGACGCCGCGATGTGCAGCCTGTTTGCTTTCTTTTTACAGCCAACGCTTCAGGTGATTGGATCTGTTTTTAACTGGAATTTCAGCGAAGACACAACGCGCGTAGCAGCGGTGTTTATCGGCTTCCTGGGTGTTGATTACATCTCAACAAAAGTACGCCGCCAGATTGATAAGCGGCTTGGGGGTACTGACGATGCTC
This sequence comes from Enterobacter kobei, assembly GCF_018323985.1. GTDB lineage: Bacteria > Pseudomonadota > Gammaproteobacteria > Enterobacterales > Enterobacteriaceae > Enterobacter_D > Enterobacter_D kobei_A. Next base: position 1,840,151 of record NZ_AP024590.1, read on the forward strand.
AAAGCCAGTGAATTCCAGCGGGCAACCGGAGTAAGCAATGCTATGCGTGATGCATGGCACCCACACCTTGTGGCCGCCATGGAGACGTATCAGATCAATACACCGTTGCGACAGGCGCATTTTCTTGCTCAGGTTGGGCATGAGTCTGGCGGCTTCACCACGGTTACTGAAGGTCTGAATTACAGCGAATCGGCATTACTCTCACTATTCGGTAAGCGCATCACACCGGCGCAGGCTAAAGCCTACGGACGCAATGCTGAACATGCAGCAAACCAGACGATGATCGCCAACATCATTTATGCCAACCGAAACGGAAATGGTGATGTGAAATCCGGTGATGGGTATCGCTATCGTGGTCGTGGTCTGATCCAGATTACCGGGCGTGCAAATTATGCTGCGCTCGTTAAGCAACTCGGCGTTGATGTAGTGGCAAGCCCTGACCTGTTGACAGGAAACAAGCTGGCGGCTGAGTCTGCCGCCGCCTGGTGGAAAAATCACGGCCTGAATGAGATTGCTGATTCTGATGATGTTAGCCGCATCACCCGGATCATTAACGGTGGTACTAACGGACTGGACGACAGGAAATCCCGCCTCACAAAGGCTAAGGGGATTCTATGCTCAACATAATCAGCTTCATCCGAAATTACTCTCACATCATCGTCATTGGTCTGATCTGCGTAGCTCTCTGGGGGCTAAACGCCAGAAACGGCCAGCTCACTGCAACTAACGAGCGCCTAGAAAAACTGGCTAACGACAAAGACAACCAGATTAACGATCTGCGCTCGAAGAATGACGGCCTGGCTGCCAGTGTGGGCGAACTGGTTACCGCAGTTCGCCAGCAGAACGAGGTCATGTCACAGGTCGCTGAGCAAAGAGCAACGACAGCACAGCTAAACAGGAAGCTTCAGGATGAAATTAAGGCCTACCTCGCAGCGGATACATGCGCTGCTTCCCCTGTTAACAGTAATGCTGTTGACCGCCTGCGCGCCGCAGCAAAAGCCGCAAGTGGAGTACCAGGTAATAAAGCAGCCGATGCTAAACCTGCCGGCAGACCTGACAAGTCAGATTGATGTGCCTGAGCCGCCCGCAATGATGACCTTTGGCGCAAGCGTGGAATTGAATGCTCAGCTCTACGGAGTTATCGGCCAGTGCAATATTGACCGGGCGGCCATCAGGAAAATCGAAGCTACCAGATCGCAGTGACAACCCGCACGAAGATTCCAGATCGGCAACACAGCAATATCAGCCTCGCCATGTGCGGGGCTTTTTTATTGGGGCATGACAAACCCCAAGAAGAACTGCCACCCGAAATGGCAGAGCATGACCACAAACACACCGAACCCTAACCTGTGAAATGAGCCTTTGGAGACGTCAGTTTAGTGCTGGCGAGCCTTCGGTGGGCTGGCGTTTCATTTCGGCAAAGGTTCATCTCACAAGTAAGGTAAACGCCATGCAATTAGTTGAAATCAAGAAGCTAGACCTGGTCACCAACTCGGCAGTGATCGCCAGTGGTGTTATGAAGGATCACAAGCCAGTGATTCAACTCATCAGGAAGTACAAAAGCGACCTCGAAGAATTCGGAAGGGTGGAATTTGAAATGCGACCCTTTCAAACGGATGGGGGCATGCAGAAGCAGGAAATAGCACTGTTAAACGAACAGCAAACCACGCTGTTGATCACCTACATGCGAAACAATGAAGTTGTGCGTGAATTCAAAAAGCGCCTGGTAGCTGAATTCTTCACTATGCGCAGCGCGCTGGCGAAAAAGAAGATGGACCGCAACTCCGCGCGCCTGGAATACAAACCCATGACCGACGCCATTAAGCATGAGTGTGAGGCTCAGGGTAAGCAGATAGCACCGCATCACTTCAGCAATGAAGCCGACTTGATTAACCGTTTGGCGCTGGGTATGACGGCGGCTAAGTTCCGAGTGCATCACGAAATCGGGAAGAAAGAGCCGATCCGCGATTACCTGACGCCGGAACAAATTCACTGCATCACCGAGCTACAGCGCGCCAACACGGTATTCATCAGCATGGGGTGGGACTTCGAACAACGCAAAGAAGTGCTTCGCGGCATGTTCGAGCGTAATCACCGCCAGCCACTTATCGAAGAGCAGCACCGCCTGGCCGCATAACAACAGATTTGTGGTTTTGAGAGCCACTTTCACAACGGCTCTTCATTACAGAAGCTCCTTGCGAGGGGCTTCGATAATGATCTGTGTAACCCCGCAAGGATGGTGATCACATCTTGCTGACGGGTAAGCCGTAAGTGGCTAAGCACTTCTGAGAAGCAGGGCAACAGCTGCGACACGTGGAGAACGAAATGGCTACCGTCTACCGAATCACAATCACCAAAAAATCCAAAGAGACCTTCACCGGTCTCATGACCCGCAGTCAGCCAGAAATCATCAACGGCTTCGTTGCTCTCGCTGACGAAGAGGGTAAGTGGCGATATTTCAGCCCTGACAGCATTGAAGACTTCCTCTTTGATCCTGTAGAGCCGCCAGCAGAACAAACAACGGAGTAACCCATGGCTAACGATGACGATCGCAGGCCATATCCGCCAGTTAACTTCATCGCCTCCGACAACTGGCAGCCATACACCCGGCTCATTCCCGCTAACGAAGTGCATGAGTGGATAAACCGGCAAATTCTCAGCGATACCGGAAGCATTCATAACCCTGACCATGGGCACCTTCTTGAGGCTGATCTCTGCTTCATGTGGGCGTCAGGATCATTCGCTAAGAAAGGCCGCTATGTTCTCGGTCAGGCCGAACAGGTAATGCTGCGAGCCGGTGGATGGCAGAAAGCCAGAATGGAACAGCAGATGTATGAATGGTTCGGACGAATGCCGAAGTTCATTATCACGCTGGCAGCCGATTACTGCTCACAATGCAGTGACCTCGAATTCTGCGCACTGGTAGAACATGAGCTTTACCACATCGCGCAGGCTACCGATGATTTCGGAGCGCCAAAGTTCAACAAAGAGACCGGGCAACCAGTGCTCACACTGCGCGGCCATGATGTCGAAGAATTTGTTGGCGTGGTTCGTCGATATGGTGCCAGCAAAGAAGTACAGGAGCTTGTTGATGCTGCCAATGCGCCAGCAGAAGTGGCTCACATCGATATAGCCAGATCATGCGGTACATGCATGTTAAAGCTGGCCTAACAATATGACTGATTATGACAGGCAGGTAATCTATGGCGACACTGAAAGGTGAGGTCAAAGCCTTCATCGTTCAGTCCCTTGCCTGCTTCGATACTCCATCCCAGGTGGTTGAGTCGGTCAAAAAAGAATTTGACCTGAGCATCACGCGTCAGCAGGTCGAATCACACGACCCGACGAAAGCAAACGGCAGGGGGCTGGCGCAGAAATGGGTTGAGCTATTCCATGAAACCCGCAAGCGCTTCCAGACTGAATTAAGCGACATCCCGATCGCCAACAAAGCCTATCGTCTCCGCGCGCTTGACCGGATGATGACCAAAGCCGAAAGCATGAGGAACATGGCTCTTGCAGCATCTCTGATGGAGCAGGCGGCCAAAGAGTGCGGTGATGCATATACCAATAAGCAGAAGCTGGAACACTCAGGCGGCCTAGCCGTGAGCTCAGTTGCGTCTGTGATGGACGAAATAGGAGATGATGACCTGTAAGGAGTCGCTGTGTTAACTGAAAAGCAGAAAGCTCTCCTGAAAAACAGGTTTTGGCGTCTCAATCACCTCTACAAAATTAAAGATAAAAATGGTCAGTGTGTAACGTTCAAGATGACGCCAGAGCAACTTGAGTATTTCGACGGGATGCACGACCGTAACGTGATACTCAAAGCGCGCCAGCTGGGATTCACCACTGAGATGTGCATCATCCAGCTTGATCTGGCGATCTTTCACAAAAAAGAATGCGCTCTGATCGCTCACTCCCTTCCGGACTCAGAAAGGCTGTTCCGAAACAAAACGCAGTTTGCCTATCAGCGAATGCCTGACGATATCAAGCTGGCCAACCCGCTTGTTAAAGAGACAACCAGTGAGTATGTATTCGCGAAAGGTGGAAGCGTAACAGTATCAACCTCATTCCGAGGCGGAACGCTGTACAGCCTGCATGTCTCTGAGTTCGGTAAGATCTGCGCCAAATGGCCGGATAAAGCGAAAGAGATTGTGACGGGCGCTTTTGAGGCTGTCCCACTTGGCGGGAAGATCACCCTCGAAAGCACAGCTGAAGGCCGGGCGGGGTATTTCTACGACTATTGCAGTGAAGCTGAGAAAGCGATGCTGCAGGGTAAGCCCCTTTCCAACCTCGACTGGAAGTTCTTCTTCTTCTCCTGGTGGAAAAATCCGCAGTATGCAATCGACCCGGTTGAGCCGCTGCCAGCGCGCCTGGTTGAATACTTCGCAGAGATGGAGGCGAAGCACGGCGTTGTTCTGAACGAGCGCCAGAAAGCTTGGTACCACGCCAAAGAGAAAACTCTTGGCGATGACATGAAGCGCGAATATCCGACTATCCCGGCAGAGGCATTCCAGCAATCGGTCGAAGGCGCGTATTACGCCAAACAATTCCGCTGGCTCTACACCAATAAGCGGATCGGACAAATTCCGGATAACTCACACCTCCCGGTTCACACGTTCTGGGATATAGGGGTTGGCGACTCCACGGCGATCTGGTTCGTGCGAGAGGTCGGCGAAGAGTTCCACGTCATCGACTACTACGAAAACTCTGGTGAAGGCTTACGGCATTACATGAAGGTGCTGAAAGACCGCGGCTATGAGTATGGCGAACACTGGGGGCCGCATGACATCGATAACCGTGAATTCGGTGCCGATGCCAAATCCCGCAGAGAACTTGCGCGCGAGGGGTATGAAATCGACGGGCAGGTTTACAGCATGACGTTTCAGGTGGTGCCAAAAGTCGGTGTTGATACAGGCATTGAGTCGGTACGTGAAATTCTCCCGTCCTGCGTTTTCGACGAAGAAAAGTGCGCCGAGGGCATATCTCACCTCGAGGGCTACCGCAAGGAGTGGGACGACAAGCGCGGGTGCTGGAAAGATAAACCGCTTCATGACTTCACATCACACGGCGCTGATGGCTTCCGCTACTTTGCTGTAGCGAAGAACAACCACAAGCAAGTCGGCGCAGTATTCTTCTAAGGAGCTCATCAGTGAGTGAATTAAGCACCGGGGAGCAGTTCCTCGTTAATGCCCTTGCTGATGCTATCGGGCGGCAGCGCATGCTGTACGCAGGCCAGCCAGGGAATACCAAACGCACGAAGCTGTGGGATGAGTTTGGCTATCCGAACAATCTTGAGTTTGGCCGCTACTACCGGGCCTATGAGCGCAATGCTGTGGCTTATGCCGCCGTGCACAAGCTTCTCGAATCATGCTGGATGGACAATCCGACCATTATTGATGGAGAGGAAGAGAAAGAGGCCGAGCAGACGACGGAATGGGAAAAGGTGGTAACGAAGCTGCTGAAGAAGCACTGGGCGAAAATCAAGGATGCCGATCGGCGAAATCTTGTTGGTCGTTACTCTGCACTACTCATCCAATTCCGTGACGGCAGGGAATGGAGTCAGCCTGTAGACAGAACGGTCGTCGCCAGGCTGAAAGATACTGCCATCGTTAAACTAATCCCCGCCTGGGAATCGCAGGTCAAGCCGGGAAGCTTCGATACTGACACGCTCTCTGAAACATACGGACAACCTGTTTCGTACAACTTCAACGAGCAACCAGTAGGCGATGATGGCACATATGGCCCGGTACGCGGCGTTACCGTTCATCCGGAGCGGATCATCATCCTGTGTGAAGGCTCAGAGGATGAAAACATGCTGTCCGGCGTGCCGTTCCTGCGCGCAGGGTACAATAAGCTGCTCGACCTTGAGAAGGTTTCAGGCGGTAGCGCTGAGGGCTTCCTGAAGAACGCCAGCCGCCAGCTTGCGACTGAATTCAATGAGCAGGTGAGCATTGATACCTTGATAAAGCAGGCTAAAGACGCCGGGTACGACAGGCTTGGCGATGCGATGAACGACAAGGTCAATAAGCTAAACAGTGGCACTGATGCCGCTCTGGTAACTCAGGGCGGAAAAACATCGGTGTTATCAGTGGCGGCCGCTGACCCGAAACCCACATGGGAGGTCGCAGCCAACGAGTTCGCCGCTTCAATTCAGTGCCCGTTCACCATTCTGTTTGGTCAGCAGACAGGACGCCTAGCCTCGGATGAGGATAAGACGGACTGGGCGAAGCGCTGTAATGGTCGTCGCTGGGGCTTTATGTCGTCGGTAATCGAAACCATCCTGGAGCGATTCTGGACGCTTGGCGTCATCGACCAGCCATCATCCGGAGAAGTATCTCTGGCATGGTCTGATCTGCTCGCGCCGAGCGAGAAAGAGAAGATTGCCAACATGCAGGCAATGGCTACGGTGGCGAAAGATACACAGCAGGCATACGGCACACCGGCGGTGGATGAAAACGAAATCCGCGCAGTGGGTGAGCTTGAGCCTCGCAAGGTAGTAAAGACGCCTAACCCAGACGCAAAGCAAAACGATAAGGACCCGCTGACAGATGATGATGACAGCGCAAACCAGAATCGGGACGCCGATCGTACCGCGCAACAAGGCTGATCCTACGCAATCATCGCGGCAGGTCAACCGGATGTTCAACGACATCGAAGACCGGTATCTGAACATCAAGCGCCGCCTGAAAGAGCTTTTCGACCAACGCCTCACCGGACGCCAGCGGGAAACCAACGGCGAGCGGTCATGGATGATGTGCAACAGCGAGGGCGCTGAGCCTTCGCTGTATCAGGTGAATGCCGGAAAGTTCATCTATGACATGAACGCGGCAGAGCTGGCAAGCCTGCTTCAGGTTGTTCAAGCCATACTGGACGATGCTTTGCTAGACGGAGGCAGCCAGAACCTGTGGGCGATGGATTACGTCACCGCTGAGTATGAGCGCGGCACGCTGAATGCCTTCACCAACCTGTCGGTGCAGTCTCCGGTGTACGCCAGCCAGACGACGCTGATGCAGTTGCTATCAAGCCCGGCATATCAGAACCAGATCGCCAGCGCCTACATCAGCACCTATAGCGACTGGAAAGGCATTAGCGACACTGCTCGCGCAGATCTGGCGAATGTCATTGCTGATTCAATCGGTCGGGGCATTAACCCTCGCGAGACTGCCAGCATTGTTAGTAAGCGCCTTGATGTGTCCATGGCTAAGGCCAAGAACATCGCTCAGACTGAGCAGGTCGGTGCGTTGCGGCAGGCGCAATGGAATGAAACGGACTGGGCTGCCGATAGGCTAGGGCTTAATACTTCCCTGATGTGGTTATCAGCGCTCAAGCCAACGACGCGCAGCTGGCACGCCAGCCGCCACGGCAAGGTGTACACCACCGAAGAGGTGCGGGACTTCTATGCCGGTACTGGCAACCGGTACAACTGCTATTGCAGCCAGATTCCGGTGCTTCTCAACGACGATGGCAGCATTTTCAACGAAGGGTTAGCGGATAAGCTGGCCCAAGAACGCAAGGCGTGGCAATCTCAGTAAGTCATGGTAAATAATGAGGTTGATTAAATGAAACTAACTGAAAGTCACGTAGAAGGCGGTCGAATGCAGTTTACGGCTACTTTTAAGTCAGAACGTAGGGATGAAGTTCATTCTTACGGAGTAATTACAGAGGATGAAAGCCATGCTCGGGAAACGATTATGAGTTGGGCTGAATCCCACGGATATACTGATGAAGACTTCATCTAAAAAATAAGAACCCTCCACACGGAGGGTTTTTTATTGCCTTAAATCCACCAACGAGGACCCAGCATGAAACGCAACCGCGTTAACGTGCTGACCGTCGTCAACTCCGCTTCAAACATCACTACTGAAACCATCGACGGCAAGCCACATATCGTGGTTCGCGGCATCACGCCTGTCGTGGACGATATTGTGATGAACCGGAAGTTGTACCCGGCAGCAGAAATCGAAAAAGCCTACAACACACTGGAGCGTAACCCTATGCCGCTGGGCCACCCGAAAGTGGACGGCAAGCATGTTTCTGCGCGCGATGTCCGGGCGGTGAATAACTATCACGTCGGCGCATGGCTCCAGAACGTCAGCCATAAAGACGGTAAGGTCAGCGGAGACATGTACGTCGACCGCCAGTACGCCGAATCCAGCGATAAGGGCAAGCGCCTGATCAACCGCCTGGATGAGATGGTTGCTGGCAGCAACTCCGAGCCTATCCATATCTCCACCGGCTTGCTGTATTCCGGTATCACTGCCAATGGTGAATCGAAGGGCAAGAAGTACAACGAGATCGCCACCAACATGATGTTTGACCATGTGGCGGTGCTGCTTGATGAACCCGGCGCAGGAACACCAGAAGAAGGCGTTGGCATCTTCGTTAATGCCGAGGGTGATGAGATTGAGATAGAAGTCGTCAATCTTGAAGACTCCAACATTCACGATCCGCAAGACACCACTTTAAAAACATTTCTCAACCAGCTAAAGGCGTTTTTCAGCGCCAACAGCGACTCAACCCAGAAGGAAACAGACCCGATGAAAGAACTCATCGTTAATGCGCTGAAGGCTAAAGGCAAATCGGTTGACGGCAAAACCGACGCCGAACTGATGGACGCGTACAACCAGATGCTGGCGGAAAACGCCGAAGGCAAACAAGAGACGCCTGAAGAAAAGGTCGCCCGCGAGAAGGCCGAGAAGGAAGAACGCGATCGAGCCAACAACCAGGCGGAAGCACCGGCATGGTTTAAGCCTTTCGCTGAAAAGCTGAACACCATCGAAAGCGGTCTTGCGGTAAACGCAGACAAAGAGAAAGGCGAAAAGCGCAATGCTGTGAAGGCGAAGTTTGGCCTGGACGATCTGGCCGTTAATGCTCTCGATGGCGCGGCCCTTGATGGCCTCTACGCACAATGCCACACCTCAACCGGCCTGAATGGTGCATTCCGCCATACGGCTACCAATCAATCTGTCAGCGAAATGCCGGAGTAAATAATGGCTAAAGATGGAAAGCATGTAATCCACGCGGGTGGTGTATTCCCTAATCCGCTGCTCAATCGTGAAGGTGGCGCGGCTGCCTCTACTCTGCCTGGCACAGTTGGTTTCTTCAACGCCTCTGACAAGTTTGCCGCATCCGTGGCAGGCGCTGAGAGTGCGATTAAGTACGTAGCCAATAAAGACTACCTGCGCTGCCTCAGCGTTGATGATGCGATCGCCGCTAACGAGCTGGTTATTGGTATTCACCCGCTGCCTGGCATGTTCCTGAACGTTCGTGCCGCTGCTGGCACCTACACCAAGGGCCAGCCTGTAGCCGTAGCAAATGGTCGCGTCACCGCCGTTGTGGCTGATGCCGTTGTATTCGCCTACATCGAAGAAGATAAAGCTGTCACTGCGGTGGCCGGCGATCTGATTCGCGTTGTGTTCAAGTAAGGAGCACTGAATGTTTGTATTCTCCAAGTCTATCGGCGAAAAGACCGGTAACGCAGAAGTTAACCAGTGGCAGTTCAACAACCTGCAAAATGAGCGTAATGCCAGTGCGCAGGCTGTTGCTGACTTTCTGGCCCGCACGCGATTTGGCGAAAATGGTCATCTGGACGCGGTAAACGCTGTAGATGACATTCGCCGCCTGTACCGCGCATTTGATACCACGGTGTTGCAGCAGTTCGAACCTAACACCGAATTCACGCTGCTGAACGACCTGATGCCACTGTCTCGTTCAGTGCGCATTGAACAGTCACGCTACGACTATGCCCGTACCGGCGGTCGTGGTTGGGCTCACACGTCCATGTCCGGCCAGGTCGGTGCGGCACTTGATGCCCGCAGCTACACCTTCGACGGTACGATGGTTCCGATCCACGACTCGGGCTTCAAGTTCGAATGGCGTGACCCGATCTTCAACAGCCCGTCGGCGCTTCAGTCTCAGGCTGATGCTCAGCGCGGTTCGGTAGAAGACGTCCAGCGTCGTTACGTTGACTACATCTTCAACGGCTTCCGCGATAAAGCGGGTAACTTCGCCGTGTTTGATGGCCTTACCTGGAAGGGACTGAAAGACGACGAGCGTGTAGCGCAGATCGATCTGGGCGCTTCCGGTCTGAATATCGACTTTACCTCTGGCACTGCAACGTCTCAGGCAATTCGTGCTGGCGCGATCGCGTTGCGTGACCAGATGCGACGCATCAATAGCCAGTATGCCGAGCAGACCTGGTATGTGTCCGGTGAAATCATTTCTAACCTGGAGCGCTACTTCTCTGACAACTTCCAGTCGGGCACCATCATGGATGAGATCCTGAAACTGACCGGCGTGGCAGCGATTAAAGAAGACAGCCAGTTGACTGGTAACGAAATCGTCATTGTTCCACTAGGCGCAGGCGTTATCGCTCCGATCGTCGGCCAGGCTATCGGCACCGTTGCATCTCCGCGCCCTGAGTACAACAGCGACTACATCTGGCGCACCTGGGGCGCAATGGGGTTGATGGTTAAGCAGGACATCAACAACAAATACTCCGTAATTCACGCATCGAGCTGAGGATAAATCATGGCACTGGTAGAAATCGTAGCAAGCAACCTGCACGCCGGTGCCGATCTCCGCAAACTGGAGGTCGGCGCTGTGGTCGACGTAGACGAAGCGACCGCTGACCGCTGGATCAAAACCGGCAAAGCGAAGGAAACCGACAAGAAGAAGGGCGAAAAGCTCACCTTCGAAGTGGCAACTCCTTCCGCTAAATCAGCAGACCTGTCTGGGCTGCAAAAGCAACTCGCCGACGCGCTGGAGCAGAACGAAAAGCTGACCGCTGACGCTGAAGCTAAAGACAAGGCTCACGCCGACGCGCTGGAAGCAGAAAAGAAACGCGCGGATGATGCCGAAGCTGCGCTGGAAGAACTGAAGAAGAAGGTGAAATAACAATGGCGACCCCAGTTACGGCTGACGATGTGAAAGGCTTCCTCTCCGAATTGGGGTATGCCATCCCTGACGCTTTGCTTACTCCAATCCTCTGCGTGGTCAACAAGATTATCCCGTGCCTTGAAGGAGCGGGTTATGACGACTGTTCCTCAAAGCTGATTCTGATGTATGCAGCAGCGTTGATGGCTACGTCGTCCGGCGCGCGCCGCATCAAATCACAGGGTGCGCCGTCTGGCGCGTCCCGTTCGTTTGAATATGGCGATGACAGCATTACCTGGCTGAGAAACTCTTTGTCTCAACTCGACACGAGCGGATGCACTGGGGAGCTTCCTATTAGTGCAGGTAACACTGTCGGCTTCTTTGACGTTGTCGGGGGATGTTGATGACGTACAAATCAGTTAAGCATGGGCTGCCGCGTTCATTCGTCCGCGTCTGGGTGATGACCGACACCGGGCGGGAGACTACCGGCTACGTTAAATCGGACGGCGAGTGGCATATCAACTGCCCGCGCATCCGGGCTACTGGCGCTGTTGTGTTGCGATGGAGGGAGTGAGCCATGTCTAACGTCGCAAACTGGTCATACACCGCCACGGCGACCATCTGGCGCAAGCTGGAAGGCAATGACGAATACGGCGATCCGCTTGGCTATGCTGAGCCTGAGCAAATCCTCTGTGATTACGAGGGCGGCCTGTCGAAGCGTATCGGCAATCTCGGCGCTGAAATCGTCGTTAAAAACACTGTCTGGACGGAGTTTGCACTGGCGGAGGCTGGTGACTATCTGCTGATTGGCATATCGACCGAAGCTGACCCTGTTGTGGCTGGTGCCGACGAGGTGCGTCAGGTTATCCGTTATGCCGACACGTTCGAGCGACTGGCGGATGATTATGCGATTTTGACCGGAGTGTAGCCATGGGCATTAAAGTGAAAGGCTTAAGTCAGGCTAAAAAGCACCTGAACGATGTCATCAACGACGTTAAGGGGCGCAAAGTAATTCGCGCGTTGCAGTCGGCGATGATTCTCATCGGTGCACGGGCAGCCTATTACACCCCGATCGACACCTCTACGCTGATTAACAGCCAATTCCGCGAAATAGATGCTGGCGGCGTGTTCATTACCGGGCGCATTGGTTACTCAGCCAACTATGCGGTGTATGTACACGAGGCGTCAGGAAAGTTAAAAGGCCAGCCGCGAGCTCACTTCGGTGTGACCAGCAATCGTTCTTCAGTCGGACCGCAGAAACCGAAGGAGTTCGGCGGCGGGACAGGAACGGGGAATTATTGGGATCCGCATGGCGAACCGCAGTTCCTGACCAAAGGCGCGAATGACGAGCGCGAAAGTGTTGACGCAGTGATGCGTAAGGAGCTTGCACTATGACACCCATGATGCACGAGCGGGTGCGGAATATGTTTGGCGAAGCCGGGCTAACTACCGGCTTCACGGTGCAGCAGTTGATGTACGACGACCCCGGCGACCTGTCGAAGGCGATCATGGTATTTAGGCCAAACGGCGGGTCGAATATCAGAACAAATCTCGGGTCTGAGTATCACGTCCTGGTCGACGTTGTCGGCGCGAAGGATAAGCGCAAAGACGCACTCAGCGCCGTGCAGCGTATCGTCGATTATGTCCAGGCTAACCCCATGGCTGACGATTGCGTCGGCTACATCCAGAACATGGGCGCAATCCCCGCGCCGGTGCTCACAGAAGAAGGGCGAATAGTTTTCCGACTGCAGTTCGCCTGCACTTACGGCGAATAGCCATCCCAACCAAATAACCCGCTCCGGCGGGTTTTCTTTTATACGTCAAAGAGGAGTTACACATGGCTAATTGCCAGAACTCGAACGAGCGCCTGTTCGGCGGTGCGGTCGTGCTGGAAGTCGCCGATGGCTGCCCGGACGTCAAACCACTCGAAGCGGAGTGGATGGCGCTGGCCGCTGGTACGTCAAAAGGCTTCGACTTTAACCCGAACTCGGTTACCTCAGATGCGGATGACGGCGGCGGCTATGTCGAGACCATCATCACTAACAGTGACTTTACCCTGAGCTTTGAAGGCGAAGTACGCAAGAAGGACAAACTGGATCAGTACGGCGTCGGCAAGTTCATTAAGTATTTCGCTGACGAGCTGAAGGCCAAGCGTCAGCCTGGTATGTGGGTGCGAATGGACTACGGCCCGGTCGAATTCATCGGCTACATGAACATCACGGCGCTGAGTTCTGACGGCGGCACTAACGACATCGTCACGTTCTCCACCGAGTTCAAAGTCGGTGATGCGAGCACCATTGAAGTGAACGAAATAACTTCGGTGGCGGTGACTGGCGTGACGGTAACCCCGGCAACCAGCACTGGTGCGGCGGGCGGGACCAGCACCTTCACGGTGAATATCGCTCCAACCAGTGCCACCAACAAAGACTTCTCCGTTGCATCAACCGATCCAACCAAAGCCACGGCCACCGCTTTCGGCAACACTGTGACGGTGAGCCGTGTCGCCACCGGCAGCGCACAGATCATCATCAACACCGAAGACGGCAACTTTGTGGCCGTGCATACGGTTACCGTTACCTAACGTACATTCCAAAGGGCGGCGTGCTGCCCTTGATAATGACCGTTTACTGGAAGGCCTATGACCGCTTTAATCGATATTGGCGAACTCTCAATTAGCGACAGCCGTACTGACGGGAAAGACTATCTGCTGCGCCCTTCATTCGAGGCTATGACTAGGATCGGCACTCCGGCAGAGATTGTGCAGACGTACGCCACCATACACGGCAATGACGTCGCTCAGCTCGTTGAGGTCTGCGCTGGCACACTGATGCGCTTCCCTCAATGGCTATCACCTTCATTCAACCGCGCAGCCGAGAAGCTGTTATCAACATGCATGCTTGTGCTGCAGGCGTGTTGTGATGATGACCTAACGCCAATGATCGGCGAGTGGAAGGGGTGGCGACAATGTGTTGTATACCGCCCCGGCCAGATGCCAAAAAACGACATCATCGTGCTGGCGCAGCACCTCATGCAGCACGGTGTTGTCGGAAAGGCCAAGATACGCCAGTTGCAGCGCCACGAATCAGGCGAGCATACAACAGAGTTCAAAGCATTCGACTACATCAGCGCGGCACGTAGTCACTTTGGCATGAACCGCACCGAGGCCTCTCAGTTAACGATGACAGAATTTCAAATGCTACTGGCGGCAAAATATCCGGACCAGAAAGGCTTCACTCGCGATGAATACGAAAGCATCGCCGACGAATACCTGGCAAAACAAGCTGCACGAAGGGCGAGAGCAAAGAAATAACCGGAGAATGACATGGCAGGTGAGAAGAACGCCGGTAGCATCGTTTATGAAATCAGCGCTGACGTTGAGCCGCTATTGCAGGGCGGGAAACAGGCCATAGATGCTCTGGATAAACTGGATGCGGCAGCTCAGCAGTCCGGCAAAGGCATGGATAACCTCGACCAAAGCGCGTCACAAACCGGGTCAGCGTTTACTGAACTGGCCGGTTATGCCAATTCCATGGACAACCAACTTCGTAAGCTAAATACCAATGTCAGTGGTATAGCAAAAGCCATGGAAGAGGCTCGCAATGGCACGGGAGGCGCAAGCAACGAATTCAATCGCGCCCAGTCAATAATTGAGGCGCTTGGTAATCAGCTGGCGGTTCTGGATGAGGCACAGGAAAACGGGGCGCGTAGTGCCGCAGTACTCGCTGCACAACTTCGCGCAGGTTCTAAAGCCAGCGATGAAGAAAAGCAAAAAATAGGTCAGTTAACCGGTCAGCTTTTCGACATGCAGCGAACAACACAGGCGTCAGCAGGCGGAAACAAAAACTGGAAATCAAGCCTACAGCAGACCGGTTATCAGGTTCAGGACTTCATCGTACAGGTTCAGGGCGGCCAATCGGCTTTAGTCGCTTTCTCTCAGCAGGGTTCGCAATTAGCAGGAGCATTTGGTCCGGGCGGAGCGGTTGTTGGCGCGGTCATTGCGTTGAGTACGGTTGTTGCAGGGACTTTAATTACCTCTCTCAACGGCGGTAAAAATGCGATAGATGCCCTTAAAGATGCTGCCGAAGCTATGGATAAGGTCATCAGCATATCGCAGAACGGCGTGGCTGCCTTGTCAGACAAATATGCTTTTCTTGCCAAGACAAATGCCGAAGTCGCTACCCTGATGCGCAACCAGGCGCTTCTTGAGTACAACGAAGCGATCAATAAAATTCCTAAAGCAATCAGTGACGCCTCAGGTTCTCTGCTTTCTTTTGGCGATAAGGCTTTATCAGCATTTTCTGGTGGTTATGCATCAGTAGATGGTTTTAATGACCGCCTTGCGGCGCTGAATATCACCACTAACGACTATGCTAAGGCAATTAAACAAGCCTTCGGTGCTGGACAAGAGTTTAATGCCACCACACTCAGTATCGGTAACACCGTCGGCGCTGTAGCAGACAAGTTTGGCATTTCTGAGCAAAAGGCATTTGAGTTTAGTAAGCAACTTTCAGACATTGCTAAAAACCCGACACCAGAAGCGCTTCAACGCCTGGCGACAGAACTGCAAAACACGCAAAGTTCGACAGAGAAAGGCCAGACAGCACTTACTGCTTTTGTTGGCACCCTTGTTAATCTTTCGCGTGAAGCTGTGGTTGCGAAAGGTAATGTGGCAGCACTGAAAGAGGAAACCGACAACCTTACCGCTGGTCAGAAGAACCTCATTAAGCAATCTGAGCGCAGCCTGGCTCTTTCAAAACTGCAGGGAGAAGCTCGCGCAAGGCTCCAGGCGCAATATGCAGCAGAGGATGCAGGGTTCTCAAAAGATGATCCGCACGCTAAGCAAATGGAGCAGGATGCAGCGGCAACATATGCAAATACTGAAGCGCAGAAAAAGCTTAATTCTGAAAACAAAAAAGGAGCCTCTCAGGCTGAATCTATTGCCCAGAAGCTTGCAAATCTCAAGCAACAGTCAGAGCTTGCAGCAGACTCAACAAGCCAGTTAAGTCGCGAGCAAGCCATCCTCAACGCCCAGCAATCGCTTGGTAAGTCGGCTACACAGGCGCAGATAGACCTTGCCGGCCAGTACGCGGCGAAGAAATGGGATACTGCGAATGCCATTAAGGCACAAGCTGCCGCTGAGAAGCTGTTGCCGGAAGCTCGCGAGAACGCCAGCTATAAGCAGGATGTTCAGGACCTGAATACCGCGCTGTCCGCCAAAAAAATCAGCCAAGAGCAGTATAACCAGACCTCTGAGCGACTTGAGGCAGAGCATCAGACCAACCTTGCCAAAATCCGCGCGCAGCAGGCTGTTACACCGCAGCAGGATGCCGCGGGTAGTGTCGATCCTGTTCAGCAACTGGCTAATGAGAATGCCAGAAAGCTTGCTCTGATTCAGTCATTTGAACAGCAAGGCCTGATCACCCATCAGAACGCACTGGCTTTGCGGAATGCCGCCGACACCCAATACGAGCAGCAGAGAATCGCCGCTCAATGGGAGCTGTGGAGAAATCAGAGCATCGGGAATGAGATGCTTGCTGCCAGCTTTGAATCTCTGGCTGGCAACGCATCGAATGCGCTCACCGGCATCATCACAGGCAGCATGACGGCACAGGAAGCAATGCAGTCACTCGCCAGCAACGCACTCAACAGCCTGATCAACGGATTCGTTCAGATGGGCGTTGAGTGGGTTAAGTCGGCAATCATGGGGCAGACCGCTCAGATTGCAGCGACAGCGGCTACCACATCGGCAGCAGTTGCCGGTACAGCAACCACGACGGCAGCCAGTGTTTCCTCGGCGGCAGTAACCACCGCAGCGTGGACGCCAGCGGCGCTTGTCGCGTCTATCGGCTCATTCGGTGGTGCTGTGGTGATTGGTCTTGGGGCCCTGGTGGCAGCCATGGCTGTTGGAAAGGGGCTGTCAGGGAAGCGCAAGAATGGCGGCCCGGTATCGGCAGGATCAATGTATCAGGTCGGCGAAGGTGGCATGCCGGAGATTTACCAGGCAAGCACTGGCAGGCAGTACATGATACCTGGTGACAACGGGCGGGTTATCAGCAACAAAGACATGTCGTCAGGTGGGGCTGGCAGCGGGGGGGTAATTGTGAACGTCAACAACTACACCAGCGCTGACGTGAAAACCAGAACGCGTACGGATAACGGTTCTCAGGTCATCGATCTGTTTATTCAGGATGTAGAGACCGGCGGGCCCATGTCATCAACGCTGGAATCAACATACGGACTTTCACGCCAGGCAAACGGAGACTACTAATGGCAGATGTAAAATACCCGCCATTCCTGCCGCTTCCTCAGCGTGCAAACATGAACATGACACAGGATACCAGCTTCAGGCAAAGCAATCCTGCAGTTGGTCCTGCGGTGTTCACCCCGATAACCACTGACCTGAAAACAACCTGGAATATTAACTGGATTTTCACCCTTGCTGAAGCAGAGCGTTTCAAGTCATGGCTCCGGTCGCCAACATATTGTAATCGTGGCCAGGTATGGTTCGACATTCCTGTTGATTTGGGCGATACCCAGGGCGTGCAGGTGCAGGAGGTTCACTTCATCACCATGCCGGTGCAGACCAGCAAGAATGGAAGCACTGTCACCTGGACGGCGGACATCATCTGTAATTTCATGAATGATATTACTGAAGACTACGACGACTGGATTGTTGGTGCCCAGCCAGGCGCTGGTTACTGGTATGACTTAATCGTTACGGAGATCCTTCCAGATGCCAACACTCCGTGAATGGAAAGAGCGCAGGCCGGCGTCAGACCTTAAGCAGACTGTTGTCTTTTCGCATTCTGCATTCGGTACTGACAGGCTGGTAAATAACCTGTTCGAACCCGCCACATTTAACGGTCAGGTATACCAGCCAACCAGGTTCGATTTCTCTGAACCTGCACAGGATGGAACAACCACGCTCAATGCAACGATTACTTTCGCTTCGCTATCTCAGGACATAAAGCAACGGTTGAAACTGTGGCGCGGTCCAGCGCGCATGGAGCCGATCCTCTTCCGCTACGACATCTGGGAAAACATAGGCGACACAGCACCCCTTAAGACGTATTCAATGTATGTACGGGATGTGGCCGCCGCCGCTGAAAACGTTTCTGTTACGGTGGGGATGACAAACCCTCTTACCGTGGCCACAAGCATTATCTATACCGTCGAACTGTATCCCGGTCTGAGTAATATCTGATGAATAAATTTGAATTTATCCGGAAGGTTAATTCACTTCCGTGGGCTGATCGCGCGTGTAGTTTTGATGCAGTGGACTGCTGGGGATTAGTCGTTCTTTACTTTCGCCATGTATCAGGAATCGAAATACATCAGACGCCGGATTACGAGGCCGGTGAAGATTTCATCACATGCTACGAAGGCGATCGAATTTTCTGGAGAGCTGGCTCTCGTGAGGATGGGCACATTGCTGTGTTCTATCGAGGAGGGCGGCCAGATCATGTCGGTATCGTGATCGGGAGTAATCGCTGTCTGCATTCCCGCGGTGAAGGTGAGGGCGTTCGGATTGACCCGCTTCCTGTACTTGAAAGAGCATTCACGAAAACGGAGTTCCTGCAGTATGACGACATTTGAAATCCAGCGTCTACCAGGCGCGCCAAAACAACGCGGACAAATCGAGCCTGGTCAGCGTATGGTTGACTGGCTGAATGGTCAGAAGCTGCATAATTCGGTAATCGTGAAGCTCAATGGCAAGGAGTTAGGTGACGATTTTGATATCGGTTACCGACTCATGGTTGATGATCACCTGTCAGTGTTTGATCAGCCTCAGAATATGGGAGGCATTAAAGACCTGATTAAGCTTTCTGCACCATGGGAAGCACTCAACCCTATTAAGCTGACCAAGAAGGCCATGGCAGCGCTGCAGAAGACACTTGTAGGAGATATCAAGAAAACCCCTTCAGTCGCAACCGGCGAGTCTCCTAACAACGATTTAACCGGGCAGACAAACGTTGCCAGGCTGTATAAGGGGCGCCCTAACATTTACGGACAAGTGCGCTCTTACCCAGACCTAATCCAGGAATCACTTTTCGAGTACATCAATAACAAGAAATTCGTCACTGAATTCATGGAAGTAGGCTATGGACGCTATGGCATCTCGTCTGTCAGATATTCAGAATCGTCATTCACCGCGATGGCCGGAGCCAGTTATCAGATTTTCCAGCCAGGGCAGATAATCGGCACGATTAACGAAGGGTATGCGTTTGATGATGTCGACGGGCAAGAACTTCCCGGGCTGAATGAAGATACCGGCGCTATCAAACTGCAGGCTACGACAAACAGCATAGTCCAGGGCACGTATGCCGGCGGGCAGATTTCAGTAAAAATCGTCAAAAACGCATCATTTGATTATTTCTTCGATGCAGTGAAGCCTCTGTCAGTAACATTCGTAATCAACGTCACCTACGCTACTGCATCTGGTTCAGTTACGAAAAATATTACCGTTACTGGCCAGCTCATTAGTGCCACCCTGACCAATGATGGCGCGGTGATAAACCCGGTTCAGTGGTATACGTTTGTCTTTAGCGATCTGGGCGGCAATGACATCATCGATACGCCAGCAAACGCCACTATTAACACGACATACTTCCAGATTACAGAATATGAAGGGACTATCGTCGGCCCGTTCTTCTCTGCAGTTGAATCAACTTACCTCTGGTTCCATCTGTCCGGGAACATCGGAGGAGGGAAAAATAACCCGGTTATCATTTCCTGGTGGAAAGTCGATGACGACAACAACATCGTGCCGGGTACACAGGAGACAATGCGGGTAATTATCAGTAATACCAGCAGCAGTCAGGATTATGTCTACTACACGTTTAAAGTCGCGCCAGCGGCTGGCAAGGCTCGTTATGCATTCACCTTGAAGCGTGACAATAACTCAAACTCCAGCTCAGCACTGTATGTCCTGGCTGCTCACGCAATCAACGTCAGGACGAATGTCGTTTATCCTGATGACACGCTGGTTAAGCTGACCGTGCAGGAAACTGAGTTCGCTTCAGGAAGCAAAGACAGGAAATACAACCTTCTTGCCCAGCGCCAGGTCATCTCATACAACCGAACTACTGGTGCAGTTGACTACACGCTGCGGTCCTCGCGTTCGTTTGCTGATGCTGTTCTGCATGAGTGGGTTGTTGTCGCTAAACAGGACGTTAATCGCCTGGACCTTCCAACGCTATATGCCATCGCTGACAGCATTTCAAATACGCAGCTAAGTTTCTTCGATTACACCTTCTCAGACTCGAAACAGTCTCTCGGTGAGCGTATTCAGGTCATCTGTAACGCTGCTCGCGTAGACATCAACTGGATCGGCGACATGCTGACGTTCTGGCGTGACGAGAAGGTGGACGTGCCGTCCGCTGTCTTTGGACGCAGCAACATGTTCTGGGATGGGTTCAAAATTGGCTATTCCATGAGCCTGCCAAACGGATATGACGGCATCACTCTGGATTATGTCGATCCACGCACGAATAAGAAGGCATATATCTACCTGCAGGTTAGTAGCTCCGGAATTAGCGAGGTAACTACTCAGACCGAAAATGCAATGACAGTTAGTCTGTCAGGGGGCAGGGACGTCACGCAGGCGCGCAATAGAGCATGGCTGGAAGCCAACAGGCTGGTTCAGTCACGCATGAGCATGACGGTAAAAGTTTTCGAAACAACACAGGTTGTACGTGGCGCGGTGGTTCAGTGCCCAGATATGTACGACAACGCGCAACAGACAGGATATCTGACCGGGCGCTCCGGAGATGTTTTTTCCACCTCTGAACGGCTGGAGTTTTCCGGCGATATGTGGGTCGTTATGACTGACAGTCTCGGCAACTTCCATGGGCGCTACCGGGCTTATGCAGTCAATGGCAATCAAAAAGCATTCACAGCTGCCGCTGAAGCATTCGACCTGAATATCTACGATGGCAGGACTGTACAAACACCATCGCGGTATTTCATGTCCAGCAGTGAAGAACTCAATTCCACACTCTGGCGCGTAGAGTCGTCGAAACCAAATGGAGATGACACCCAGACGCTTTCTCTCGTTGAATACACCGACGACATCTACCTGAACGACTAACCAGCATATAAACAACAGGCTTCGGGTATACCCCGAGGCGTCTTCACGTCTATAAGAGATAAAAATGGCCGATTCATACGCAAACATCCCGGTTCCAACTCCGACGCAAAACCCCGTACCAAGCTCTGATATTCGCGATCATGTATTTGGCGGAGCGAAAATTGACGAGTTTGTCACCTCACTATCTCAGCAATATATCGATCGTTTTGGAACAGCGCATTACACGCTTGAAGGACTTAAAAATCTGGTACTGCAGCAAATTTACAACCTCGGATGGAGTCTCGCGGGGTCTTTCCAGGTAGGTGGTACTGTGACGTCTGCAGGTGACCTGTTACAGGATGAGAGTACAGATATTTGGTACCGTTGGGATGACCTGGAGACATTACCAAAAAGTGTCCCGCCAGGTTCTACCCCATCTTCTGCTGGCGGGACTGGTGATGGGAAATGGCAGCCTGTTGATGTTAGTGATATTCTTCGTAGACAAATATCAGATCCTGATGGTGCGGTAAAATACCCTGAGCTTCAGATTGCGCGCTGGAGAGATGAGGGAGATATTCGCGGCTGGGGTTGTATGTGTGATGGTGTAACAGTAGATACTGTTAACTTTCAGGCAGCAATAGAAGAAAATAAATTAACGGGAAAACCGTGCATAGTTCCTGCTGGCACAACATTAACCGGCCCGCTTACGCTTTATTCAAAAACAACAATCAGAGGACAGGGGCAGGAGAGAACTAAACTCAGGTTGTTGGCTGGATCAGTAAATGCGTTACTCTATGGTGCCAACTCTAATTCTCTTTGGGGTTCTAACTCGTTACTGGGTGAGGATGGAATTATTGTTGAAAATCTTACCATTGATGCTGATAAAGCAAATAGCCCTAATGGCTCTGCCATAGCCATCTATGGACCAAGAACCAGAATTGATAAGGTAAATATCATCAATGCAGGGAAGAACGGCTTAAGAACTGAGTGGGCTGATTCAGGTAATGCTGATGGTGGTATGGAAGGATCATTCAGTAAAATTGTCATCGATAAAAGCGGAGAGGATGGCTGGAGATTTGCCGGTCCGCACGATAGCGTTGTTAGCGATGTTATTATCATTAGCTCAGGACAGAAGGCTGCTAGTACATATACTGGTCTTTGGTTAGAAAAAGGAAATGCACGCTGGTCAGGCATCCATTGCTGGACTAGTGCTGACGATAGGCGTTCGAAATACGCACTCAAGGTTAGCAGACCAGCAGAAGGTAATGAGTTCAATACGTCACATTTTGAAGGTGCTGATACTAATGTTCTTGTTGAAGCTAATAACTTTACTTTAAGCGAGTCATGTAAGGTTTATTACCCTTGGGCTGGTGCTAACATCGTTTTACAAGGGTCAAATCCAAGAATTACGTGCTACATAGGAGAAGAATACAAAGGTATTGGCCTTCCATTAGCGACTGGTATTACTTTTGGTGGCGGGTTCGGTGGTGTTTCTGGAGCGGTAATAGATGTCATTGCCAATGGTCAAAATCAGAACGCTATTTATTTTGGAGATAGCGCAGGCTTTAACAGCGTCAGGATAAGAGGATATACAGCCGCTACCATCCCAACCGCATTTGACGGAACTCCACACAGTACTGATGATTTAGATATAGTAATTTCAGGTGGTTATTCGCAAGTAGTACGAAAAGTAGTGAAAGCTAGTAATATTCCTGTAGTTGAAATAACAGCTACTGGTGGCGGGCAAGGAGGAGCATCTGGGTATGGCACAACAGCCGGGTGTGTAGTGGTAAGTGGGGGAGGAGTAGGCACTGGGGTAAAATTACCTAGCACAACAGATACAATGACCGGTTACACTGTTCAGATTGCTAATGTTCTACCTAATGCGATCGCAATATATCCTTCAATAGGTCAGCAAATTTTAGGGCTTGGCGTAAATAACCCATACAATATCCCACCACTTTCATCTGCGATATTCACTGTAACAAAAGACACTTCCGGTAATTGGGTCATGATGAAAGGAGCATAAAAGAGAAAGCGCCATGAGGCGCTTTCTTAAGTTACTTATAATTCCTCGGTAATACTCTTTGTGTTTATACCTTTCTTGTAATCATAAAACCCTATTGTAAAGGATTTTATTTTCTTGCCATGTAAATCTATCTTGTATGAGTTTATTAATTTCATGCCTTTATAGTTTCTAAGAACAGGTACAAAATCTGCATTGATTTCTTCACCGTCGTCCATTTTTAACCTAAAGAACAAGCCCATGCCCTTGTAATTCTCAATCTTATTAGACACCTCGAAAACAAAAATGTCATTTAGCCTCCTAAAATTGAGGAACGTGTCATCATTAATTTTTATATTGCGCGGTGTTATCAGTGAGTAATCAAAGGGCATATCAATAAGTTTTATTTTACCATTGGCGCCATAAAATTTTCCTATAGCTTCTTCGTTGAAGAAAATATCAAGTTTGTCCGATTCTTTCTTTACATCCCCTTGATAATAAATGGGAACTTCAGAATAACCATCCTTTATCATTATTGTTCTAATTTGGTCTTGTGCAAATACGCTTTTTAAATTGCTGTAATTATTAACATATGATTGGCTAAAAGGTATGGCTACCATCAATGTAATAGCAATACAAGCATATTTAACTGGTTTTTTGTCAATTATTGCATTAATAGCAAAAGATAGTGAAGCCAATGCCAGCACAAGGCCAGTGTTGAGCACTCTGCCGGTTGTTTGCGGAGTGGCGAAAAGAATAGCATTCGACGCCAATGATCCCATTAAAAGGAACAGTGAAAGACTTAAATCCTTCTTTTTGTATATGCCATAACCTAAAGTTAAAGCTAAAATTAGAAGGGTGTATTTGTATTCATACATTTCTCGAATGAATTGCATTGGGAAATGATTTAATATCCGCTCAATAAGGGGTGTTGAATAGAACGCCTCACAACACACTGACGCGCGGATGTAATTGCCAGGAGCTAGCAGTAAAATTGATATTCCAATGCATAGGAAAAATAGTTGCGCAATGACAAGCCAGTGCAATGTTTTGTTTTTATAAAACTCGTACGTTATATATAAGACAAGCACTCCGAAAATTGTAGTTCCCAAGTTTTCAGTTGTCATTCCTGAAATAATAGCCATAGCTATTAAAATAGAAATCATTAAATATGACTTAGTATGCGTGTTTCTTATTAGCAAGAATAACCAGCTATAAACAAATAAATTTGTCCATAAGTAATTAGCAGAGCCAACAACCCAGAAACTTGTCTGACTTAAGCTTGGGTTGTCAATCCAATAAAGCATGAACAAAAGAACAAAGACAAGCCAGTTGTTTTTATTTTCGCTTGGCAGTTTTGTT
Source organism: Enterobacter kobei (assembly GCF_018323985.1). Lineage (GTDB taxonomy): Bacteria > Pseudomonadota > Gammaproteobacteria > Enterobacterales > Enterobacteriaceae > Enterobacter_D > Enterobacter_D kobei_A. Next base: position 1,864,462 of record NZ_AP024590.1, read on the forward strand.
AAAAGTAATATTAATGATGTAAAAGCACATGCATTTATAAGTGAAATTATTGTTTTGTCCTTGATGGACATTACAAGACTTCCAGTGAAGTCAGAGAACAGTCTGCCGCTCCATGTCATATAAACATGGTACAAGGTCTCGAAGGAGTACCCCTTCAGATAAAATCCGAAATCATCAGAATGAAATGGCGTTAATAATTGAATTATTAGCACCAATAAAAAAACAAAAAATATAGATATTAACCCAACCCGCGAACTCATTTCATCTTCCTTAGAATATATTTGGGGCGCTTTTTGGACTCGATGTATATTCTTCCAATATACTCACCAAGAACGCCAATCCCGATAAGCTGCACTCCACCCAGGAAAAGGATGGAGACAAGAAGTGATGGATATCCGCGCACAGCATTACCAAATGCCAGCGTATCGATGATCATCCATGCGCCGTAGACAAACGCTATGCCAGCAACGATAAGGCCTATGTACGTCCATACCCGCAGAGGGAATGTTGAGAAGCTAGTTATTCCTTCAAGGGCAAGGTTCCACAGCTTCCATCCGTTGAATTTTGTATTTCCCGCAACACGTTCTGCACGAGCATATTCAACAACGTCTGTTCGGCCACCAACCCAGCTCAAGATACCTTTCATGAACAGGTTACGTTCTGGCATGAGCTTGATGTTATCAACAACTTCTCGAGACATAAGCCGGAAATCACCTACATTCTCTTCAATTTTCGGGTTGCTAATTTTGTTGTGGAGTTTATAAAACCACTCAGCTGACTTACGCTTGAGTCGGCTATCAGTGGAACGATCAGAGCGCTTAGCCAGAACCATATCCGAACCCTGTTGCCACTTCTCAATGAGGTGCGGGATGACTTCAATTGGATCTTGCAGGTCAACGTCAATAGGGATAACCGCTTCACCAGTTGCATGGTCAAGGCCGGCAAAGAGGGCTGACTCCTTGCCAAAGTTGCGCGTGAAAGACAGAGGAACAATAAGCGGATCGGCAATAGCCAGCGTGTTTATGATTGATTCTGTCGCGTCTTTGCTGCCGTCATTGATGAATACTATCTCGACTTCATGCTGTTGAAGCCCTTCAAATTCCCGCACGGTCTTATAGAAGATAGGAATCGCATCCTCTTCATTAAATACCGGAACGACCAAAGAAATTTTCATTTCGCATCCCTAAAGACAATGAATTTTGAATAGATAAAACCGCACACCAGGCTGATCGCTGAAAACGCGATTAATGTAATGACCGGCGCCAGTCCAGACCTGTCAGCAGCCCAACCAAAAACAGCACTTAGCGTGCCCATGAATCCTACGTACAACATGTAGCGCATGGTTGTTGTTGAGGACTTAAAAGTGAACTTGGCATTGGCGAAGAAGCTGAATGAGACGGCAACCACAAAACCGGCAAAGTTTCCCAGCGCCTGCCCGGTATGAAATCCGTATAGGCAAATAGCGAATACCACCCAATGGACGAGAGTGTTGATGACTCCTATAGATGTGTAACGGGCAAATAACTTTAACATTTTCAAAAATCAGTCAAATCTGAAAAAATGCAAGTCTACCATCAGCAGATCGCATGATCGACTCATAATTTTACTAGTTCCCGTACAGATATGAAATCATGTTGGCATGCGAGCAATTTATTGATACGGAAGATTTTTTTCATCTCGCCTTATCTTTGGTTATTGAGTCTAGATGGGGCATCATACCTATGGTAAACTACCACAAAAAGTATGGATGATTTTAAGTGTGAGTATTACCAGAAGGGATTTTTTGAGCATTTGCATTGGTGCTACCGCTTTGGCCGGAGTAGGTGGTTATTTGCACTATACTGGTGCATTTTTGCCAAGTATTTCACTGTGGGGTCACTCCTTCTTCGGTAATAACCAGACATTTTCGTCGAAACTAATCGCTGAAACGGGATGTAAGGTTTTCAACTTCGGGCTTTCAGGGGCTACCTCTGAGAGTATCGCGCTAAGAAATGGTGCGTACCATAAAAGCTATGCGTCCGTTAATGGCCTGCTGACCCCAGCTGAAAAAAACAACCTGACTCCTAACGAGCCCGGACCGCTCAGGCTATGGGGAAATGCATCTGCCGACTGGTTTCATCTTCCCTGTGAGCTAGCAGGACAATCAGGTGTATTGGACTGGGACGGGAAAAATGTAGCCTTTACACCAGATGGTAAAAGTGGGGCAGTTCATCTAAATGAGCCTGTACCTCTGAACGTTTACCCTATGACGACTGTGCAAACAGACAACGTACCAGAGAAATATAACTACCCTGAACATCCAGGATCGATTTACATTCTGTGGCTTGGAAGAAACAATTCAACCCAGCCTGACGAAATTATGCGTGACGCAAAAGCGATTGTTTCGCGGATGAATAAGGGTAATAAGAGATTTGTCATACTTCCTGAATTCCCTGCCGACTATGAGCCTACAGGCACAAAAGGTGCAGAAGAAATCGCACTGATAAATCGCTTGTACAAAGAGGTTTACCCGGAGAACTACTGTGAGATAGACGGGGTGGATCTACTTCAAAACTTCATAAATCATCACAACCCAAATAGCGAGAAAGACCTTGCAGATGTCAAGGCTGGGCTAACACCATCATCGCTTAGATTAGATAATCTTCATCCGTCGATAACAAGAAAAGAAGGTGCTCTGTATGCCGGTACAGAGGTAAATGCCGAGTTTGTCGCCAGGTTCCTGAAACAGAAAGGGTGGGTATAGCAGTTACATCCATCCAAATCTAATGGCAAGGGTAACCATAAGAGAAAAGAACATTACGACATTAAGAGCTACAACAAATCTGCTTGATACTTTCATATGCGCTCGCCAATTAATCAGAAAGTGTAAATTTAGTCAGGTTGCGGCATATCGTCAACTACCTCCCTTGATCAAATCATCGAACAATTATACTGTATATGCATACAGTATGGATTTAGGGATAAAAGTCATGCCGCGCTACGACGATAAGATCACCGCATTCCACAAATCAGTAACCCGCGAGCCATCAGGCCGGAAGGTTGTCAGGACGAGCGACTTTGTGCGCAATCTGGCCGCATTGAATCACGACCTGTCACTCGATGAGGCCAACCGGTGGATAAGGCTGAACGCTCGCACTTTCCGAGACGCATCGACGGAAGAGGGCGAGGGTAAGCTCTGGTTCCAGTTCAACCCGAACGGAGGTCTGTGACATGGGCTTTCCTTCACCGGCTGCTGACTATGTATCAGCGACATTAACCGCCGACACTATTTGCGGCCTGACTTCTAACAGCCTGGTCATTCAGACATCAGAGGGTATAGCGGTAGTGGATCGTGGCCTGGTCGTGCGGCAGGGCGACGTTCTGCTCGCCACTCTGGACGGTCGTAGCTATTTCGGTAAGGTCATGGGGCAGGCGTTCATCACGCATGATGGTGATGCGATAGAGGGGGAATGTCTGGATGAGCTTCAGGTGATCGGCGTCGTTACGTATTTCGTCACCGACACGCGGAACGGGCAGGATGATGACTGCCCGGTGATGTGATGGGGCATATATGGGGCATAAAGCATCACTCGTTCTAACTCGAATTTAGACGACTGATGTTTTGGTCGACGCTAACAGCCTGTTTTGTGGTGCGCTCTTGGGCGATCTTTGTCGATTATTAAAAATGCACGGTCATATGATGTCGATGCAGGTGTAGTATTTACGCTGCACGACAGGAAGGATGAAGCGCCGCCCCGAAAGGGCGGCGTTTGTTTATTTCTGGATCAGATACCGAATGGTTGGCCCGTCCTGCTGAATATCCAGCACGGTGTAGCCGTGGTTTTGCGCATCCAGCGGGATGTTGTTGATTGACTGCGGGCAGTCGCTGACCACTTCCAGAATTTCGCCTTTTTTCAGCTGCGGCATCGCTTCCAGCGTGGCGACTGCCGGATAAGGGCAGGGTTCGCCCACCATATCCAGGCGGTAATCAGGCACGATAGTTTTCATGCTGGCTCCTTAATGGCGACGCGCGCCGCTCGTTTGAAGAAATGTTTTTCCCAGGCCACCATCAGCAGGAACGCCGCCAGCAGCATGGCGTAGGTGACCAGCAGCCCGCCGAGCGGACCAAAGGTATTAAGCAGGTTAATCTTATCCCAGCTTGTCGCCAGCGGAGCGGACAAATCGTCCCAGAAATACGCCAGCAGGGTAGAGCCGATCACGTTGCCGAGACCCACCCACCAGTAATGCACCTGACCTTCCACCGCGCGGTACATCCAGCCGGTTTCACAGCCGCCCGCCAGGACAATACCAAAGCCAAACAGCAGACCGCCGAGCACCGCATTCGGGCCTGCCCACATGATTTTCGGCTCCACGCCTAACTGTACATAGCTGTAAATGCCGATGGCGCTGACCGCCATTCCCAGCACAATGGCTTTTGCCAGATGCGTGCGACCGGTGATCCACATATCACGGAACGCCGAGGTAAAGCAGATCTGTGCTCGTTCAATCAATAAACCAAAGCCCACGCCGAACAGCATGGCGAGGCCCAGTTTCGGTTTATCCATCGCCGTTAACAGCGCCCAGCCGATCATGCCGATAAACACCAGCATGCCAAGGCGAAAACGACGTCGCGCCTGTTCGGGCTTCTGGGTCAACGGCGAGGCGCTGGAGACTTTCTGCATTTTTACCGGAATACGGAAGATGGGCAGCAGGGTAACGCGTGCACCAAACCAGGTGCCGACGGCGGTCGCGAGGGCGAAGAACCAGGCGTGCAAAGAGAACTGCGGAATGCCGGTAAAGAAGGCCGCCAGATTACAGCCCATTGCCAGACGCGCGCCAAACCCGGCAATAATACCGCCGACAATCGCCTGTGCGATGCGAATGCGGTTACGCGGCATACGCAGCTTAACGTTGTTCGCCCACAGCGCGGCGGCAAAGCAGCCGCCGAACATGCCGATGATCATCATGCCGTCGATACGCGTCAGCGGCGTTCCTTCCAGATGGATCAGCTTGTAGTAACCCCACTCTTCAGCATGCACGCCCATGAGCTGCAACAGCTGTCCACCCCAGCGGGTGAATTCGCCGGTAACCGCCCAGAAGGTGCCGGTAATGCCGAAATAGTAGGTAGAGAGGATCCCTGCGGCGATAACGGCAGGGGCGGGAGCCCAGAATTTAATTAACCAGGCTTGTTTGAATTGTTGCCACGACATCTTTGCGCCTCTGAACTCAGAAGGTTTTCAACGAAGACGCGATCCTACACGTCCGGACGGGTTTGCAAAGCAGAAAGACCCTTTTATCTGGCAGAGATCAATTTTAGGCGTCATGGGTGAAAGGCTGGCAGGGGCAACGCTTTAATGCCACACTGTTTTTTTTCTTCATGAGCAGGATAACAGATGAAAAAAGTAGCAATTTTGGGCGCGCTGCTGGCCCTGACCGGCTGTGTACAGGTGGAAAATTATCAGGCCGTGGTAAAACATCCGGCCCCGGCGGGGCTGGCGGGCTACTGGCAGTCAAACGGTCCGCAGAGTGCGCTGGTCAGCCCGGAAGCGATGGCCAGCCTGATCGTCACCCCGGAAGGGGATACGCTGGATTGCCGCCAGTGGCAGCGGGTGATAGCCGTCCCGGGTAAACTGATGCTGAGCGGTGACGATCTGAAAAACGTCACCCGTAAGCTGGAAATTTATGGCGTGGAGCGTGACGGCAATCAGCTGGAATATGCGGGCATGATCTTAAAACGCGTCGAGCGCCCGACCAGCGAATGCGCCGAAGCGCTGGCGAAAAATCCGCTGCCCTCGCCGTTACCCTGACTGACCGGGCAGAGGGGCGGTTCCCGCTCTGCCCGCTGTTTTACGCCGCCTCGTCGATGACCCACACGCTCACGCTGCCGCCGTTACAGGTGAAGGTGCCTTCGCCCAGTTCGTTGGTGGATACCGTTTCCTCACGGTTGCCAAGAAAATCACGCCATACTTTGTTGCCATAATTATCGCCGAGACTCAGGGTTTTTTCGCCGTCATCCCCGTTGGAGAGCACCACCACGCAACCGGGTTCCTCCAGCGTGCCGCTGCGGCTGAAGGCTATACAGTTCGGGTGATCAAACCAGAGCGTCTGCACGCCGTGGGCAAAACGCTGGCGGGCGAGGATCAACTGGTCAAGCTGGTGGATGATCGGCATATCGACGTGATGCACCTCACCGTCACCGCCGGTGTCGTCATAGCTTGCGCCATACAGATCCGGATAAAACACCGAGGGCACGCCGTTTTCCCGCAGCAGGATCAGCGCATAGGCGAGGGGCTTAAACCAGGCTTCCACCGGGGCTTCCAGCGCCTGTAACGGCTGCGTATCGTGGTTAGCGACCAGCGTCACGGCATGAAAGGGATCGGCTTCCACCAGCGTACCGGTGAAGATCTGGCTCATGTCGTAGTGGCTGCCCTGTAACGAGGCTTCGTGGAATTTCATATGCAGCGGGGCGTCGAACAGCATCGTTTTGCCGTCCACCTGATCGATATACTGCTTCAGCTTGTCGACTTCGTGGGACCAGTATTCTGCCACGATAAACAGCGGCTGCGGCGCAACGTCCTGCACATGCTCGATCCACTCTTTATAGAACCAGGCCGGGATATGTTTTACCGCGTCGAGGCGAAAACCCTGGCAGCCAGTCTGCTCCATGACCCAGCGCGCCCAGTATTTGATCTCTTCCGCCACTGCGGTGTTACGAAAATCAATGTTCGCCCCCATCAGGTAGTCAAAGTTCCCCAGTTCATCATCCACCTGATGGTTCCAGCCGTCGCCGGTATAGTCATTGACGATTTTGAAGACGCCGTCTTCGTCAGGATTTTCGATATGATCGATGCCGCTGAAGCATTTATAGTCCCAGACAAAGCGTGAATACTCGCCGTTACGCACCGGGAAGCTGTAGCGCGTCCAGGCTTCGCATTGAATGACGTCCTCGTCGATTTGCGTGCGATCCTGCTCATTTACCCGGTTGACGTGAATGGACTCTTTTTCATCGGCACCCATTTTGTGGTTCACCACCACGTCCATCAATACCGCAATGTCGTTTTCCCGCAGGGCGGCAATCGCTGCCAGCAGTTGCGCCTTGTCACCGTATTTGGTAGCGACGCTGCCTTTCTGGTCAAACTCGCCCAGATCGAACAGGTCATAGGTGTCATAGCCCACGGAATAACCGCCCGATGCGCCTTTAGACGCCGGGGGAAGCCAGACCATATTGATGCCGATGTCATTGAAACCTGAAGCGCGTTCGGCGATTTCCGGCCAGAGTTTTCCGCCGTCAGGGTAATACCAGTGAAAGCACTGCAATAAGGTGGGGTTTTTCATCTTCCATGCTCCGAAATGGGGATCAACGAAGTATGGGTGAAATTCAAAAAATGACGCGGGTGTAGTTTATAAAAAACGCCACCCGCCGATCAGAAGCGAGGCTTACAGCTCGCTCGGGAAAAGAATATTACCAGAAAGGCGTCCATATGCTGAATTCAGGTTATGTTGACGGGAGGTTTGCCCCACCAGCGTCCGCAGCTCTTCCATGCGCTGATGTAACAGGGTTTTTAACTCAACTTCATTATCCAGGATCTGCTTGAGCAGCGGGCGAACCTGTGCCTGGACGGCTGTCGCCACGTCGCCGGTATCCTGAAATTGTGTCAGTTTTTCCACTGCCGCAATGTAGTTAAGTTCATGTTCTATCAGATCGTCCCAGCGGCCTTCTCGTGCGAGATTAAGCATACTGCAACTGGCCATGAGCAACTGCTGATAGTGGTGGAGCAACCCGACATTGGCTTCCATTAGAAAGACTCTCGCGCATTAGGATTATTGGGACCAATTTCTTTCCAGGCGTCCGCAATATTGTTGAGCAAAATTGTGACTTCCTCAATGGCGCTGACGTCATTGTGCAGATTGGCGTGTAAAAGACGTCGTGTCATGTAGTCATACAGGCTATCCAGGTTTGCGGAGAGATCACCACCGACATCGTGATTGAGTCCCGCGCGCAAACCATTGGTAATGATATTGATGGCCTTGGACAGCGCTTGTCCTTTACCGGGAATATCTCCCTGCTCAATCAAAATGGCCGCTTTTTTCATGGCGCTTAACGCGCCGTCAAACAGCAGGACCACAAGTTGATGGGGGCTGGCGCTCAGGACGGCGCTTTCCACGCCGACCGTTGCATAAGCCTGAATTCCCGATTTTGTATACATAGCAAACCTCAATAAATAACTTATGAATTCATCGCGTTAAATTGCTGAGTCAGGTAGCTACCGGTGGATTCCATTGAGGAAACCAGTTTACTCAGCGCGGTAAACTGCGATTTGTACTGTGCCATGGTGGCCGTGATCTGCGCAGTCACACGAACTTTTTGCTCATCTAACTGCTTGAGCGTTTTGTTGATACCGGCGGTGGCGTTTTGCAGCGAACCATCGGTGCCGAGAATGCTTTTCAGCAGGTCACTGTTCTGGGTCGCAAAACCGGTGGTTTTGCCATCGCCGGACAGGAAGCTGATCACATCGGCAGGTTTTTCGTTCAGCGCCTTATCAAGCTTGGTGCTGTCAACTTTCAGCTTGCCGTTAATATCCTGTGTGATCCCAAGCTGCGAAAGGGTCGACAGGGTGCCGTCGTTGCTCTGGGAACTGGTCAGCATGGAGCGCAGACGCGTCTGGATATTACGCAGCGTACCGTCGCCTAACAGGTCGCCATTGCTGGAGTCCTGACCGGTGGTGGTGCCTTTATCGACAGCTGTATATTTGGTCTGGCTGCCGATAGTGGTCTGCAGCGAGTTATAGGCATCAACGAACGCATTAATGGCTGCGGTCATTGGCGCGTTATCTTTAACGACCGTCAGGGTTTCCGGGCTGCCGGTAGTGAGTTTCGTCAGATTCAGCGTCACGCCTTCCGGCGCATCGGTAATGCTGTTGCTGCTGCGGGTGATCTCAATACCGTTAATCTTAACTTTGGCATCGGCCGCGGCAACCTGCTGCGTCATATTGCTTGGGTTAGTGCCGGTAGCATCATAACCAATGTATTTCGCCAGCTCGCTGTCATTGGTGGTGACGGTCATGGCATTTTTCGTGCCGCTGTCGCGGGAGGTCAGCGACAGGTAATAGCTGTTATCGTCCGCTTTAATAATGCTGGCGGTAACGCTGCCCTGTTTGGCGTTGATCGCATCACGTACATCCGCGAGGCTGGTTTTATCCGCCGCGAGCGTTACCGTTAGCGGATCTTTCTGGCCCGGCTGCGCAATGGTAATGGTGCGTGAGGCGAGGCTGGCATCACCCAGGTCGGTATCTTTACTCGCCACTTTCGGGCTGAGCAGCGACTGGGAGGCGGCAAGCGCCGTTACTTCTACGGAGTAGGTACCCGCCGAGGCGTTGTTAGACAGCGCGGCGCTGAACGCGGTGTTCGTGCTGGTGACTTTGGCCGAGGCGATAGCCGAGGTGTTTTTCAGCGCGTCGGAAGCCGTCTGCAGTTTAGTCAGCGCGGTTTGCACCACATTCCATGCGGTCAGCTTTGCCTTATAAGAGGTCTGCTGCGACGTAATCGGGGATAACTTTGTCTGTTCGGCGGTTTCCAGGTTGGTATATAAGGTATCCAGATTCAGGCTGGTGCCTGCGCCAAGTGAGCTTATCGATGCCATTGATTCATCCTTTCTTATTTAGACAATCACTGGATGGTCTATCGGCAGCGACAGCAAAAAGATTAGAGTCTTTTAAAAAAAACAATGGCGGAATAAAGCACCTCATTAACCAGCAGTTTGCGCCTTTAAAAAAATGATCTTTTTTTCTAAAGGTTGGGAAGGAGCTGTCGATAATCAGGTTAACGGTGAGAAAACCGTAGGCGGAAGCCTGAATCTGATAACTTTTTCAAAGGAATACCATCATGGCTGTTATCAATACTAACACCTTGTCGCTGATGACTCAGAACAACCTGACTAAATCTCAGTCTTCTCTGGGCTCCGCGATCGAACGTCTGTCTTCTGGCCTGCGTATCAACAGCGCAAAAGATGATGCTGCTGGTCAGGCGATTGCAAACCGCTTCACCTCTAACATCAACGGCCTGACCGTTGCTGCCCGTAATGCCAACGACGGTATTTCTCTGGCGCAGACCGCTGAAGGCGCACTGAGCGAAATCAACAACAACCTGCAGCGTGTCCGTGACCTGACCGTTCAGGCGCAGAACAGCTCTAACTCCGCATCTGATATCGATTCCATTCAGTCTGAAGTTAACGAGCGCATGAAAGAGATCGATCGTGTTACAACACAAACCGATTTCAATGGCCAGAAAATCCTGAATAACAGTGCTGCCACTGCTAAGAGTTATGATTTCCAGGTCGGTTCTAAAGATGATGAAACTATCAGCATTTCTATCAATAGTGCCGCTGGCTGGAATCTGGCATCCGCAAGTGGTTCCACTACTACAGCGCCGGCAGCAGGTGTCTATAAAAACACTGCAACAGCTTCGACACTGGCTCAAGTTGCTGGTGATGCCCGTAAAGTTAATGCAATTGGGTTTGACGTTATCTCTGGTAAAGTGACCGGTGCGACAGTAGGCACGGGTAGTCCTCTTAAAGACATCGATGAAGCGATTAAAGCGGTCGATACTCAGCGTAGCTCATTAGGCGCATCCCAGAACCGTTTCGAGTCCACCATCACTAACCTGAACAACACCGTGAGCAACCTGTCAGCTGCCCGCAGCCGTATTCAGGACTCCGATTACGCAACTGAAGTTTCCAACATGTCCCGCGCGCAGATCCTGCAGCAGGCTGGTTCTTCTGTACTGGCTCAGGCCAACCAGGTTCCGCAGACCATGCTGTCCCTGCTGCGTTAATCCGCAATTTCGTTTTACTAAAAGGCGCCGTTTATCGGCGCTTTTTTTTATTTGTCTCGCACAGAAATAATCAAAATAAATCGACGTAAAGGCTAAAGCTTCTGTATCACGTGTCGATAACATTATTGAAGGCGATGAGGCCATTGGGCACATGCCGAAATAGCATTAACACTATTAATTAAGGATAAATACCATGGCAGTGATCAACACTAATACCTTGTCGCTGATGACTCAGAACAACCTGACTAAATCTCAGTCTTCTCTGGGCTCTGCGATCGAACGTCTGTCTTCTGGCCTGCGTATCAACAGCGCAAAAGATGATGCTGCTGGTCAGGCGATTGCAAACCGCTTCACCTCTAACATCAACGGCCTGACCGTTGCTGCCCGTAATGCCAACGACGGTATTTCTCTGGCGCAGACCGCTGAAGGCGCACTGAGCGAAATCAACAACAACCTGCAGCGTGTCCGTGACCTGACCGTTCAGGCGCAGAACAGCTCTAACTCCGCATCTGATATCGATTCCATTCAGTCTGAAGTTAACGAGCGCATGAAAGAGATCGATCGTGTTACAACACAAACCGATTTCAATGGCCAGAAAATCCTGAATAACAGTGCTGCCACTGCTAAGAGTTATGATTTCCAGGTCGGTTCTAAAGATGATGAAACTATCAGCATTTCTATCAATAGTGCCGCTGGCTGGAATCTGGCATCCGCAAGTGGTTCCACTACTACAGCGCCGGCAGCAGGTGTCTATAAAAACACTGCAACAGCTTCGACACTGGCTCAAGTTGCTGGTGATGCCCGTAAAGTTAATGCAATTGGGTTTGACGTTATCTCTGGTAAAGTGACCGGTGCGGCAGTAGGCGGGGGTAGTCCTCTTAAAGACATCGATGAAGCGATTAAAGCGGTCGATACTCAGCGTAGCTCATTAGGTGCATCCCAGAACCGTTTCGAGTCCACCATCACTAACCTGAACAACACCGTGAGCAACCTGTCAGCTGCCCGCAGCCGTATTCAGGACTCCGATTACGCAACTGAAGTTTCCAACATGTCCCGCGCGCAGATCCTGCAGCAGGCTGGTTCTTCTGTACTGGCTCAGGCCAACCAGGTTCCGCAGACCATGCTGTCCCTGCTGCGATAGTTCGTACGGTTCTATCTGTACAAATAGCACAAAAAATAACGGGTATTTCACCCGTTATTTTTTTTATCTTTTTTTATACTGGCTTCTTATAAAGACATACGAAATTTTATGTATGTTCAAGTTTTTATCATAAAAGAAGCGCTGAGATGAAGAAAAAAACTGCCAGTAAATTCGATAAGTCAATACATCCGAGAACGTCGCTTTTTAATAAAAAATTGGAGGAAATCTCTACCTTTATATCAAGCAATCCTGATAAAGCACTAACTTTGGCAAGCCAGTTAGTTAAGGAAGATGAAAGTAATCCACATTTATGGCTGCTTATAGCAAAAGTGTACCACAAACTCGGTAAATTCTTAGCAGCTGAAAACAGTGTAAACAATGCGCTTGACATTACGCCTAATAGTAATGAGGCAATTCTAACTAAAGTTGATATTTTATATGCATCGGACCGCTATGAAGAAGCCTCTGAGGTCTTAAGTCAAGCCAGCCCTTTATTTGATAAAAAGAACTTACATACGTTATTAGGGTACAAGGCTTCTGTTTTTATAAAACAAAAAAAATATCAGCTTGCTATTGATATTTATCAGGAGTTGATTGCGACGCAACCAACTAATTGGCGTCATTGGAATAATTTGGGGATGATTTATCTTGATCTTGGTCGGTTTTCAGAAATGGATAATGCTTACCGTATAAGTTCGGAACTGTCCGGAGAAATAAAAATCCCTTTTTATAACCGGATTGTTGGAGCTCATTATAACCCGACATCAACAGCTGAGAAAATCATTGAACTCTGCAAGGAATGGCAGAATGCAAGTAAATTTAAAAAGGGATTGAAAGTTAACGGTAGAGTAAAGAAGAACAAAACATTACGTATTGGTATGATTTCCGATGGTTTTCGAACACATCCTGTCGGAAATATGATTACGCTAGGATTAAGCTATATCGCTGAATCAGATATGGAATTTTACGCATACAGCACCAACTTTGTGAATGATCATGTCACGCAACGCATCAAAGGTTTTTGCAGTAAATGGCAGGTTATAGAAAATATTTCTGACTTGAGAGTAAGCAAAATTATACGCGATGATGAAATCGATATTCTCTTTGATCTTTGCGGTTATAACTCAAATAGTCGAATGGCGGTATTCCAGTTAAAACCGGCCCCAATACAAGTTAAATGGGTGGGAGGGTTGATAAGTAGCACTTGTCTTGAAACAATGGACTATCTGCTTAGTGATAAAATAGAGACTCCGCAAGGTGTTGATGCGCTATATACTGAAAAATTAATTCGATTACCTGATGACTATATATGCTATGAACCTCCTTTTTATCTGCCTGCGCTCAAGGATAGCCCAGTCAAAACCAAAGGTTATATTACTTTTGGATGCTTTAATAATGCATCAAAAATTAACGATACAGTACTTTATTATTGGTCGGGTATTCTTCATAAAGTGCAAGATTCAAGACTGTATATCAAAAGCTTTAACTTTGATGATAAATCTCTTTGTGAAAATGTATTAAATCGTTTGGAGGCCTTAGGAATAGCCCGAGATAGAGTGAGAATTGAAGGTAGTTCAACCCATGAGCAGTTATTGAGCTGCTACAATGATATTGATATTGCGCTTGATCCATGGCCTTATTCAGGTGGATTAACGACTTGTGAAGCAATGGCAATGGGGGTCCCGGTTGTAACATATCCTGGTCCGACATTTGCAGGACGACATTCTGCTACACATTTAGTAAATGCTGGAATGCCAGAACTGGTTGCTGAAAGCTGGGAACAGTATATTAGTATTGCAGTAGGTTTGGCTAACGATGATGCTAGCCTCAATATAATCCGTAAGCATTTGCGAGAAATACTCCTGGCATCACCAGTTTGTAACGGTATTAAATTTGGTCAACATTTTTCTGACGCAATGCGTGCAATCTGGCAACGATACTGTGAAAATAAACAGCCAGAAGCACTTACACTTAATAATGATGCTCCTCCATATTTTCATGACGATATGCTACCTGTTGAATTACATCGACCAACGAGTAATAAGGTTAGCCGTGAATTTAAAGAGCATAATTCAGAATTTCACTTTCTCCTTAAGGGACGGGTAACTTTGGTTGATTACGGCGCCAGAATTGCACGTGGGACTAAATTAGCGTTTCTTAATTCTTTAAATGCATTTTCTTTTATAATCATGGACATTAATGGTGATGTTAATGAAAATGAACTTCCCGTAAGAAAAGAAGCAATACATCATATTAAGCTACATGCTTTTAGTAATGGGGATGCTGTTTCAATTAATTTTTGCTTGGATCCAATGCTCACCAGTGATCTTAAGCCTATCACTAGACCAAACGAGAGGCAAATCGTCACCAGTTTACAGGCGCAAAGCTCACAACTAGATGATTTTTTTGGTTCAAAAAGAGTGGACTGGTTTATTCTAGACAATAGATTCGATCTCTTAGCCGTATTTTCCTTTGGTAAAAATATATTAAATTCTTGTCTGATTTTAGATATAAAAATTTCATTTAATCCAACACATGAAGGGCAAATGTCCTTTGATGAAATTAAATGCTTGTTGAAGAGTTATGGTTTTGTTATGCACTCTTTAAGAAATATAGAGTATCGAACTGTGCATATTGACAGTAGTGAAAGTGATTCATCGCACAAAGAAATTAAATTTGCTGATGCATTATTCATTCCGGAACAAAGCCATTTTGAAATGATGTCTGAACAACAGCGTGAAAAATTAGCATTTATTTTACATGTGGGTTATCAAATAACTGATACATCGTATGCACTATTGCTAATGAATTCGGTGGAGCGTGCGGATGAATTTATGGCTGTTGTTAAACAAAAAGAGATGTTATCTGACCAGGAGGTGGTTAAAAAAGAAACAGTTTCTCTTATTCCAGATATGCCACGGATGAGTATAGCAGAAAGAAATTTGTTTGAGCAATATGTTAAAAAGGCTATAGCTTATTACGAGTTTGGAAGTGGTGGTTCTACGAAATTAGCTACAAGGAACTCTATTGATGTTTATGGAGTTGAAAGCGATAAGCGCTGGGTTGATACTTTAAAAAAAGAAATTGGTCCAAAGTGCAAAGTAGAGTATGTCGACATAGGACCTACTAGAGAATGGGGTTATCCTGTCAGTACACAGTATAAAGAAAAGTTTCCTCTTTATAGTCAATCAATTTTAAAATTTGAAAATGCGTTTGACTTTATTTTGATTGATGGACGTTTTCGCGTGGCTTGTACATTATGTGCCATACAGCATACTCTTGAAAAACAAGCAGATATTGAATCGGTATATATATTTATTCACGATTTCTGGGATAGACCAGACTACCATGTTGTACTGGAGTTTCTCGATGTTCATGAAGTCGCAGAAACAGCAGGAGTATTCAGACTAAAAAAAGATATTGATCGGGTATTATTGACTGCTAAAATCCTGGAGTACAAATTTGTTGCAATATGATAATGCAATGGCGCCACTTTTCCCGTGGCTAGCGAGCATGCCACGTAAAGACAGGTACAGAGAATTATTTTAGATTAAATTACTTCAGGCAACAGTGTTTGAACACTGTTGCCTTCTTGACATGTTACAAACCTTAATATGTACCCCAATTGTTAACAGGTTGATTTTATAGGGAATGCCCTATAACTCACTGCTAACTTTCAAATAACCCCCCATTTCACCCACTATTCATCCGATTAAAACCCCTCCAGAATCGGATAATCATGCCGATAACTCATTAACGCAGGGCTGTTTATCGTGAATTCAATGTATACCGCTGAAGGTGTAATGGATAAACACTCGCTGTGGCAGCGTTATGTACCACTTGTGCGTCATGAAGCATTGCGCCTGCAGGTGCGTCTGCCGGCGAGTGTGGAACTGGACGATCTGCTACAAGCGGGCGGTATCGGTTTACTCAATGCAGTCGACCGGTACGACGCTCTGCAAGGAACGGCATTTACCACTTACGCAGTGCAGCGTATTCGTGGGGCGATGCTGGACGAATTGCGCAGCCGTGATTGGGTGCCGCGTAGCGTCCGGCGTAATGCCCGCGAAGTGGCACAGGCGATGGGACAGCTGGAGCAGGAACTGGGGCGCAACGCGACGGAGACCGAGGTCGCGCAGCGACTGAGTATTCCTGTCGAAGAATATCGTCAGATGTTGCTCGATACCAATAACAGCCAACTCTTCTCTTATGACGAGTGGCGGGAAGAGCATGGCGATAGCATCGAGCTGGTGACCGACGATCACCAGCAGGAGAACCCGTTACACCAGTTGCTGGAGAGCAATTTGCGCCATCGCGTGATGGAGGCTATTGAAGCCTTGCCGGAACGTGAGCAACTGGTCCTGACGCTGTACTACCAGGAAGAGCTCAATCTTAAAGAGATTGGCGCGGTACTGGAAGTCGGAGAGTCGCGGGTGAGCCAGCTCCATAGCCAGGCCATTAAGCGCTTACGTACCAAGCTGGGTAAGTTATAGGCACGTGTTTATCGCCTGAAGAATGCCGCACAACGTATTGACAACCAGGAGTTATCATGACGGTGCAGCACGCTAAAAGACGGCCCTTAAGCCGCTACCTGAAAGACTTTAAACACAGCCAGACGCATTGTGCGCATTGCCACAAACTACTCGACCGCATCACGCTGGTCCGCCGGGGCGAAATCGTCAACAAGATTGCGATTTCGCGTCTCGACACCCTGCTGGATGAGGCCGCCTGGCAACAGGAACAGCAAGAGTGGGTTGCGCTATGTCGTTTCTGCGGCGATTTGCATTGCAAAGAGCAGAGCGATTTCTTCGATATCATCGGCTTTAAACAATACTTGTTTGAGCAAACCGAAATGAGCCACGGCACGGTGCGTGAATACGTCGTCCGCCTGCGCCGCCTTGGCAACCATCTCAAAGAGAATAATGTCTCCCATGACCAGCTGGCTGATGGCTTCCTTGATGAAGTCCTTGAGCCGTGGCTGCCCGTGACCAGCACCAATAACTACCGAATTGCGCTGCGCAAATACGCCCAGTTCAAATCACAGTCACACTTTATGACCGCGCAGAAAATCGCGCCGCAGGCAACTTCTGATATATATTAAAAATGAATAACATGTAGCGTAGTGGTGTTTGACCAGCAGGCCCTGCACCATGCACTATCGTGAAAATTTTCTTATTCGGGGTGACTATGAAACTAGTACAGTTAGGTCGTCAGGCGCTGATGGGTGTTATGGCCGTTGCGCTGGTAGCAGGTATGAGTGCGACAACGTTCGCGGCAGATAATGTGCTTAATAAAGTCAAAGAGCGCGGGACGTTACTGGTCGGTCTGGAAGGCACTTATCCGCCGTTCAGCTTCCAGGGTGATGATGGCAAACTGACTGGCTTCGAAGTGGAGTTCGCGCAGGAGCTGGCGAAGCACCTCGGTGTGAAAGCCGATCTGAAACCCACCAAGTGGGACGGCATGCTGGCGTCGCTGGACTCTAAACGCATTGATGTGGTGATTAACCAGGTCACCATCTCCGATGAGCGTAAGAAAAAGTATGACTTCTCCACGCCGTACACCGTTTCGGGTATTCAGGCGCTGGTGAAAAAAGGCAACGAAAGCGGCATTAAAACCGCGGCCGATCTGAAAGGCAAAAAAGTCGGCGTGGGTCTGGGTACCAACTATGAAGAGTGGCTGCGTAAGAACGTACAGGGTGTGGACATTCGCACCTATGACGATGACCCGACCAAATATCAGGATCTGCGCGTAGGCCGTATCGACGCCATTCTGGTTGACCGCCTGGCGGCGCTGGATCTGGTGAAGAAAACCAAAGATACGCTGGCCGTTGCGGGCGATGCCTTCTCCCGTCAGGAAGCCGGTGTTGCGGTGCGTAAAGGCGACGAGGATCTGCTGAAAGCCATTGATGCAGCCATTGCTGATATGCAGAAAGACGGCACCCTGAAAGCGCTGTCCGAGAAATGGTTTGGCGCTGACGTGACGAAATAATCACCGACAGTTAACGAAAAAGGCGCTGATAAGAGCGCCTTTTTTATTTATTTCGCCGTACCGTGCATAATCAGTGAATGACTCGTTACATCGCACCGGAGATTGCATGTCCCTGCACAATTTAACCCGTTTCCCGCGCCTCGAATTTATCGGCGCGCCTACACCGCTGGAATACCTGCCGCGTCTTTCCGATCACCTGGGGCGCGAGATATTTATCAAGCGCGATGACGTGACGCCGATTGCCATGGGCGGCAACAAGCTGCGTAAGCTGGAGTTCCTCGCCGCCGATGCGCTGCGCGAAGGGGCCGATACGCTGGTCACCGCCGGTGCCATTCAGTCGAATCACGTGCGCCAGACGGCGGCGGTAGCAGCTAAGCTGGGGCTAAACTGCGTGGCACTGCTGGAAAACCCGATTGGCACACGCGCCGAAAATTACCTGTCCAACGGCAACCGTTTACTGCTCGATTTATTCAG
Source organism: Enterobacter kobei (assembly GCF_018323985.1). Classification (GTDB taxonomy): domain Bacteria; phylum Pseudomonadota; class Gammaproteobacteria; order Enterobacterales; family Enterobacteriaceae; genus Enterobacter_D; species Enterobacter_D kobei_A. Next base: position 1,882,874 of record NZ_AP024590.1, read on the forward strand.
CGCGCAAATTGAAATGTGCGATGCGCTGACCGATCCGGTGCGTCAGCTGGATGAACTGGCCACCCGCGTGGAAGCCCAGGGTTTCCGTCCCTATGTGATCCCCGTCGGCGGCTCTAACGCGCTGGGCGCGCTGGGTTATGTGGAAAGCGCGCTGGAAATTGCCCGTCAGTGCGAAGGGGCGGTAGAGATCGCCTCGGTGGTGGTCGCCTCTGGCAGCGCCGGGACACACGCCGGGCTGGCGGTGGGCCTCGGGCAGCTAATGCCGCAGGCGGAACTGATTGGCGTGACGGTGTCGCGCCGCGTGGCGGATCAACAGCCGAAAGTCGCCACGCTGGTACAGGAGCTGGATACGCTGCTCGAGGTGCAGACCCGCGCGGACATTGTGTTATGGGACGACTATTTTGCACCGTCATACGGCACACCGAATCCGGAAGGGCTGGAGGCGGTGAAACTGCTGGCGCGTCTGGAAGGGATTTTGCTCGATCCGGTCTATACCGGCAAAGCCATGGCGGGCTTAATCGACGGTATCAGCCAGAATCGCTTTAAAGATCAGGGACCGATTCTGTTTATTCATACGGGCGGCGCACCGGCGCTTTTCGCCTACCATCCCCACGTCTGATTTGCGAACAGAAGAACGATAATGCAAGAAAGTATACAACTGGTGATCGACTCCGCGCCGTACCTGCTCCGCGGGGCAGTGTTTACGCTACAGCTCAGTATTGGCGGTATGTTCTTTGGCCTGCTGCTGGGCTTTATTCTGGCCCTGATGCGCATGTCACCGCTGCTGCCGATCCGCTGGCTGGCACGATTTTACATCTCTGTTTTCCGCGGCACGCCGCTGATCGCGCAGCTGTTTATGATCTATTACGGGCTGCCACAGTTTGGTATTGAGCTGGATCCGATCCCGGCGGCGATGATTGGCCTGTCGCTTAACACCGCGGCCTATACCTCTGAAACGCTGCGCGCAGCGATTTCGTCCATTGATAAAGGCCAGTGGGAAGCGGCGGCCAGTATCGGCATGACGCCGTGGCAGACGCTGCGCCGGGCGATCCTGCCGCAGGCGGCGCGAGTCGCGTTACCCCCGCTGAGTAACAGTTTTATCAGCCTGGTGAAAGACACCTCGCTGGCGGCCACTATTCAGGTACCGGAGCTGTTCCGTCAGGCGCAGCTGATCACCTCCCGTACGCTGGAAGTGTTTACCATGTATCTGGCCGCGTCGCTGATCTACTGGGTGATGGCGACGGTGCTGTCTGCGCTGCAAAACTATTTTGAAAATCAGCTTAACCGCCAGGAGCGTGATCCAAAATGAGTGCGATTGAAGTGAAAGACCTGGTGAAAAAATTCCACGGCCAGACGGTGCTGCACGGGATTAATCTCGAGGTGGAAGAGGGCGAAGTGGTGGCGATTATCGGCCCCAGCGGCTCCGGTAAAACCACGCTGCTGCGCAGCATCAACCTGCTGGAACAGCCGGAAAGCGGCAGTATCCGGGTGGGGAAAATCGCCATTGATGCGGGGCGCTCCCTCAGTTCGCAGAAAGCGGCGATCCGGGAACTGCGTCAGCGGGTCGGCTTTGTTTTCCAGAGCTTTAATCTGTTCCCGCACCGTACGGTGCTGGAGAACATCATTGAAGGACCGGTGATCGTAAAGGGCGAAGCGAAAACCGAGGCTGCCACGCGCGCCCGTGAACTGCTGGCGAAAGTGGGGCTGAGCGGCAAAGAAACCAGCTATCCCAAACGTCTGTCGGGCGGTCAGCAACAACGTGTGGCCATTGCCCGCGCGCTGGCGATGCGGCCGGACGTGATCCTCTTTGATGAGCCGACCTCGGCGCTTGATCCAGAACTGGTGGGCGAAGTGCTGAGCACCATTCGTCAACTGGCGCAGGAAAAGCGCACCATGGTCATCGTCACCCATGAAATGAGCTTTGCCCGCGACGTGGCCGATCGCGCCATCTTTATGGATGAAGGACGCATAGTGGAACAGGGGCCGGCAAAAGCCTTGTTTGCCGATCCACAGCAGCCGCGCACCCGCCAGTTCCTTGAGAAATTCCTCATGCAATAAAGCGTACAGGATCGCTTCAGGCGATCCTGCTTAAATTTATCTTAAGTTCGGCGGTTTGTTCGGGATCGCCGTTATTTTATTTGGTTATTAATAATTCTAAATATCTCTAAAGCGGTATTTTAAATACCGCTATTAATACCAAGATAACACCACGCAGCGGCAACAAATGTCGGATATTCCCCTGTGGGTCGTTATTTTGTATTTATAAATAAGTTTTATGTGTTAGCTTTACACATTCATAATAATGATGATAACGAACAGGGGTTCTACCGGTATATATGCAGGAGACAGATTTTTTCACCTGGCGACGGGAGTTGCTGCATCTTTTTCAGGAGATGACATCAGCAGCAGAGGTTTATAAGGAGCTACAGCGCCAGACGCAGCAGCTTGAATTTGATTACTTCTCACTTTGTGTGCGTCATCCGGTGCCGTTCACGCGACCTAAATTATCGCTGCAAACCACCTATCCAGAGGCATGGAAATCACATTATGTGGCAGAAAATTATTTCGCCATTGATCCGGTGTTGCGACCTGAAAACTTTATTCAGGGGCATCTGCCATGGAGCGATCGCTTATTTATGGATGCACAGTCTTTATGGGACGGCGCCCGCGATCACGGTTTGCGCAAAGGCATTACCCAGTGTCTGATGTTGCCCAACCGGGCGATGGGATTCCTGTCTGTCTCACGTACCGATCTGCGCAGTAAGATGCGCCCGGACGAAGAGATTGAACTGCGGTTACAGTTTCTGGTGCAGATGAGTTTACTGACGTTAAGCAAGCTGAATGATGCCACGGTGGCCGCGCCGGAGATGAAGTTCAGTAAGCGCGAGCGTGAAATTTTGAAGTGGACGGCGGAAGGGAAGACCTCGGCTGAGATTGCCATGATCCTGTCCATCTCGGAAAACACGGTGAACTTTCACCAGAAGAACATGCAGAAAAAATTCAATGCGCCCAATAAGACGCAGATAGCCTGTTACGCCGCGGCGACCGGGTTTATCTGAGGGGCATTACGTTTCGCGTGTCGAGCGTTAGACCGGCTGACGGAGCAGTTCACTGCCAGCCGGTATCCCATCACTGACGGTAAGCCTGTTTAATCTGCTTAACCGTAGCGGCAAAAACGTCAGCCTGAGCCGTATCTTCCATCTGTGCAATCTGCTTTTCCAGCTTCAGGATCACCCGGCCTGCGTCCGCCTGGCCCATCGCCTGTAACATCAGGGTTACCAGTGCTTTCATGCAGGAGACTTCCTGAGCCAGTTCATGGCCATTTTCGGCAGTGGTAAAATCGGGTGTGTTCATGTAACGTCCTCGGTATGTAACAGCGCCTGAATGCGCCTGTGAATGTGAAGGCGGCGGAGTATACCACAAGGCCGCGCAAAAATAGCAGTGCTTGTTTTTTGATCGTTATTGTTGTCGCTTATCATTTCAAAGGCAAAAATGATAACCGGAATAATTATGTGTTACACAATATATGTTTATAGTCGGTATCTTACTGGTTAAATATTGTAAAAAAACTCGGGTTATTTACCGCTTCGTTTATCAATGGTAAATAACTGACTGAAAAAACGCCTTTTAAATCCGATCATTCAACGCCATTTAGCGCCCTGTCTTTCCTGAAACTGTACAATTCCATTTCCACAAAGATGCCCGGAAACGCACCGGCCGCATTTTTGGATTTTAATCTTGCGCTAAAAAACGGTAATATGTGCAGAATTAACTGAAAGTAGCGTTATCCCTATTCTGGAGATTTCCTTTGATCAACGTCCTTCTTGTTGATGACCACGAACTGGTGCGCGCAGGGATACGACGCATTCTGGAAGATATTAAGGGTATTAAAGTTTCCGGCGAGGTTTGCTGTGGCGAAGATGCCGTTAAATGGTGTCGCGCTAATCCTGTCGACGTCGTGTTGATGGATATGAACATGCCCGGTATTGGCGGCCTTGAAGCCACGCGTAAGATCGCGCGGTCCACGGCGGATACCAAAGTGATTATGCTGACCGTGCATACTGAAAATCCGCTGCCGGCAAAAGTGATGCAGGCGGGGGCCGCTGGCTATCTCAGCAAGGGCGCAGCCCCGAAAGAGATGGTTAACGCCATTCGTTCGGTGTATGCAGGCCAACGTTATATTGCCTCAGACATTGCCCAGCAGATGGCGCTCAGTCAGATTGAGCCGGAAAAGACCGCATCCCCGTTCGCAAGTTTGTCGGAACGCGAGTTGCAGATTATGCTGATGATTACTAAAGGCCAGAAGGTGAATGAGATCTCAGAACAGCTGAATCTCAGCCCGAAGACGGTTAACAGCTATCGCTATCGAATGTTCAGTAAATTAAACATTCACGGCGATGTTGAGCTGACCCATCTGGCTATTCGACATGGTCTGTGTAATGCGGAGACGTTATCAAGTCAGTGAGTGATGTTTTTGAACCCAAAGCCTTCCTGAGCACGGTGACCAGCAAACCCGGCGTCTATCGTATGTATGATGCCGGTGGAACCGTCATTTATGTCGGTAAAGCCAAAGATCTCAAGAAGCGACTGTCCAGCTATTTTCGTACCAACGTCGGCTCAAGAAAAACCGAGACGCTGGTGGCGCAGATCCAGCAAATCGATGTCACGGTTACGCATACCGAGACCGAAGCGCTGCTGCTGGAACATAACTATATCAAGCTCTATCAGCCCCGTTACAACGTGCTGTTGCGCGATGATAAATCCTATCCCTTTATTTTCCTGAGCGGTGATACCCATCCACGGCTGGCGGTGCATCGCGGCGCGAAGCACGCGAAAGGTGAGTATTTCGGGCCGTTCCCGAACGGCCATGCGGTGCGTGAAACCCTCGCGCTGTTACAGAAAATTTTCCCTATTCGCCAGTGCGAAAATAGCGTCTATCGCAACCGCTCGCGCCCGTGCCTGCAATATCAGATTGGTCGTTGTCTGGGACCCTGCGTGGAAGGGCTGGTCAGCGAAGAAGAGTATGCTCAGCAGGTGGAATATGTCCGGCTGTTTCTGGCGGGTAAAGACGACCAGGTGCTGAATCAGCTGATTGAGCGCATGGAAAAAGCCAGTGCGATGCTGGACTTCGAACAGGCCGCGCGTATTCGCGATCAGATCCAGGCAGTACGACGGGTCACCGAAAAACAATTTGTGTCCAATAATGGCGACGATCTCGATGTTATCGGCGTCTCCTTTGACGCGGGTATGGCCTGTGTGCATGTGCTGTTTATCCGTCAGGGGAAAGTGCTCGGCAGCCGTAGCTACTTCCCGAAAGTGCCGGGCGGTACGGAGCTGGGCGAAGTGGTGGAAACCTTTGTCGGCCAGTTTTATTTGCAGGGTAGCCAGATGCGCACCTTGCCTTCGGAGATCCTGCTCGACTTCGACCTCGCTGATAAAACGCTGCTGGCCGAGTCGCTGTCAGCCATTGCAGGGCGTCGCGTTAACGTTCAGACCAAACCGCGCGGCGATCGGGCGCGTTATCTGAAGCTGGCGCGGACCAATGCGGGCATCGCGCTCAGCACGAAGCTGTCGCAGCAGTCTACGATCCATCAGCGCATGGCCGCCCTGGCGACGATGCTGAAGCTGCCGGAAGTGAAGCGTATGGAATGTTTCGACATCAGCCATACCATGGGCGAGCAGACGGTGGCCTCCTGTGTGGTATTTGATGCCAATGGCCCGGTGCGCGCAGAATATCGTCGCTATAACATTACCGGCATCACGCCGGGAGATGACTATGCGGCAATGAACCAGGTGCTGCGCCGTCGTTACGGCAAGGCTATCGAAGAGAGTAAAGTGCCTGACGTCGTGCTGATTGACGGTGGTAAAGGGCAGCTTGGCCAGGCGAAGGCGGTGTTTGCCGAGCTGGACGTGACCTGGGATAAGCATCACCCGCTGTTGTTAGGGGTGGCGAAAGGCACCGATCGTAAAGCCGGGCTTGAGACCTTATTCTTTGAACCGGAAGGCGAGGGCTTTAACCTGCCGCCTGATTCTCCGGCGCTGCACGTCATTCAGCATATTCGCGATGAGTCACACGATCATGCGATCAGCGGGCATCGAAAAAAACGGGCAAAAGTTAAAAATACCAGTACGCTTGAAACTATCGAGGGTGTAGGGCCGAAACGCCGCCAGATGTTGTTGAAGTACATGGGCGGATTGCAAGGTTTACTCAACGCCAGCGTTGAGGAAATTGCAAAAGTGCCGGGTATTTCGCAAGGCCTGGCAGAAAAGATCTACTACTCGTTGAAACATTAAGGGCTATGTAGCAACATAGAGCTAATTTTTACTGACAACAGACAGTTACCCGTCACTATGCGATTTAATATCCCGACGTTACTAACGCTTTTTCGTGTCATTTTGATCCCGTTCTTCGTAGTGGCATTTTATCTGCCGTTCGTCTGGGCTCCTTTTGCATGTGCGCTGATCTTTTGCTTTGCAGCGATCACGGACTGGTTTGACGGTTTTCTGGCGCGGCGCTGGAACCAGAGCACGCGTTTTGGCGCGTTTCTCGATCCGGTAGCCGACAAAGTGCTGGTGGCAATCGCGATGGTGCTGGTGGTACAGCACTATCACGTATGGTGGGTAACCTTACCGGCAGCCACCATGATTGCGCGTGAGATCATCATCTCTGCGCTGCGTGAATGGATGGCGGAAATGGGCAAGCGCAGCAGCGTGGCGGTGTCCTGGATCGGTAAAGTAAAAACCACAGCGCAGATGGTGGCGCTGGTGGGATTGCTGTGGCGTCCTAACCAGATCACGGAATATGCTGCCGTGGGGCTGCTGTTTGTGGCGGCGGTGCTGACGCTGTGGTCGATGCTGCAATATTTAAACGCCGCGCGCGGCGATTTGCTTGAACCGTGATCGTTTCGCCGTAAATTTCAGCAAACGATCCTGAGTTTGAAAAAATATCGTTGACTCAGTGCGTCAGGTAAGTAGAATGCATCGCATCAGACGGCGGCACTGCTTGCCAGAAGATAGTAAAATCAAGTGATTAGCTTAATCACACGATATTGCGGGAATAGCTCAGTTGGTAGAGCACGACCTTGCCAAGGTCGGGGTCGCGAGTTCGAGTCTCGTTTCCCGCTCCAGTTAATTGCATCGGCACATTGCGGATGCAGGTTGAAAGACCTGAAGATTTTGGCGCGTTAGCAAAGCGGTTATGTAGCGGATTGCAAATCCGTCTAGTCCGGTTCGACTCCGGAACGCGCCTCCAATTTCTTCCCGAGCCCGGATGGTGAAATCGGTAGACACAAGGGATTTAAAATCCCTCGGCTTATGGCTGTGCGGGTTCAAGTCCCGCTCCGGGTACCATGGGAAACCTCGAATAAAATCAATGATAAGCAGTGTCGTGTAAGCCACCTTCGGGTGGTTTTTTTATACCTGCTTTTCAGCTTCGCCATTGTTTCGCCATTGGGTGGTCGAAAAGAGGGGGTGTTATTGCCCCCCAACCACCGGCACGATAGCGATTTTGCGATCGTATTTCGCAGTTTGCGACACGTTCTTGTGACCTGATATTTTCTGTTTATCGTTTAACGAGCCTTCAAGATCAGATATGCCCTTCGCTTTCAAATCGTGAAACGTAAACTGGAAATCAAGCTCAGGATGTTTTTCAGCAGCCAATTTTTTGGCTTTCATCCATTGGGCGTTAAATGCATCACGGGTATATCGAGCCCCGGATCTTTGATGTAGCAAATAAATGCTCACCATGCCTGGATTGACCGGCATTTTGTTAGCCATCTCCACAGCTGCGTGAAGGCGATCTGTCCAGGCCTTAATCTGGGTTACTGCCGTCTTGCTTTGCTGAATAAGGATGCCCTGTTCAGTCAACTGACTCTTCTTAAGTTCAAGAATATCGCCCTGGCGAGCACAGCATAGATATGCGAGTTCCATCGCCACTTTTACCACCTCAGGCGATACTTCGTACAACGAAGCATATTCGTGATCCGTTATATAGCGAGTTCGCGCACTCTCTTTAAACTGCTTTACCCCTTTACAGGGATTCATCTTCACTTTGCCTCGTTCATAAGCCCACCGAAAGACGCGGGACATGAAAGCTTTTCCCTATTGGCCTGCACCCTGCTTTTTACCCCCCGTTTACAGCCGTAGTTTTGGTGAGCGCATCAACGACTATGAAGAAATGCGCCAGGCAATTTGTTCTTATGCGGCCCGGGCAGCGGAAAAGCTGCGCTGTGAACGCCAGTACTGCCGGTATATTTCCGCATTCGTGAAAACGTCGCCCTTTGCGCTGAACGAGCCTTACTACAGCAACAACGCTGGCACGAAACTGCTCACACCGACGCAGGACACCCGCGACATTATCGCGGCGGCCACGCGCTGCCTGGATGCAATATGGCGCGATGGTCACCGGTACCAGAAAGCGGGGATCATGCTGGGTGACTTTTTCAGCCAGGGCGTGGCGCAACTCAATCTGTTCGATGACAATGCGCCGCGGGCCGACAGCGACGCGCTGATGACACTGATGGACAGGCTCAACAAACAGGGCAGGGGCACGCTGTATTTTGCCGGACAGGGCGTCCAGCCAGCATGGCAGATGAAGAGGGAAATGCTGTCTCCATGCTATACGACGCGGTGGTCGGATATGCCAGTTGTGCGAGCTGGTTAAATAAGCAAGAAAGAGATAATTATCATCATGTGATAAGAAACGGCTCTTCAATCTCGGGCTTTTGTTCTGCGATGAAAGACAAATCGATGTAACTAACGTTGATATTCTATAACCAGCGGTGATACTGCTTCTTCAATTATGTATATTGGTTACTTAATATCGATTATTGCAAATTGATTAGCCTTGATATGTTTTGTACAAACTTTTCGGTTATAGTGAAAGTCGGATAGAATTAGGGAAAAAATGAATGCAATTTATAACAAATGGCCCTGACATCCCTGAGTCTCTATTGCAGGCTCATGAGGAAGGTCGAGTTGTATTTTTCTGTGGCGCGGGTATTTCATATCCGGCTCGCCTACCAGGCTTCAAAGGTTTAGTTGAGGAAATTTACCGACTAAACGGAACAGAACCTACAGATATTGAACAGGCTGCATTCAAACGTGGGCAGTATGATGCCACGTTGGATCTTTTAGAGCGGCGTTTGCCCGGTCAGAGACTTGACGTTCGCTCCGCTCTTGTCAGTGCATTGAAACCAAACACTCGCATCAAAGGTGCCGTAGACACGCAGGCAGCTCTGTTATGTCTGGCACGTAATAGTCAAGGATTATTAAAACTAGTAACGACGAACTTTGACCGTACTTTTCACGTAGCCGCTAGACGTACTCGACAGGCTTTCAAAGAATATTCCTCCCCTATGTTACCTATCCCAAAAATAGCCGGTGGGATGGACTGGTATTTTTGCATGGGCTGATACCCGATAAGCCGGATGAAACATCGCTGAACCGGCTGGTTGTGACCAGTGGTGATTTCGGGTTGGCATACCTGACTGAACGTTGGGCTGCTCGCTTTGTAAGTGAGTTGTTCCGTAACTATGTAGTTTGTTTTGTGGGGTATAGCATAAATGACCCTGTTTTGCGCTACATGATGGATGCTTTAGCTGCTGACCGTATGTTGGGTGAAATCACGCCACAGGCATGGGCTCTTGGTGATTGCGAACCCGGCCAGGAAGAGCAAAAAACTATAGAGTGGGAAGCTAAAGGTGTTACTCCTGTTCTCTATAATGTACACGCTGGTGGCAAACCCCACTCGGCCTTACATAAAACCCTGCATGCATGGGCAGATACATATCGTGATGGCGTTCAGGGAAAAAAAGCTATAGTTGTCAAATATGCCCCCGCGAGACCGCAAGACACGACAAGGCAGGACAATTTTGTCGGGCGGATGCTGTGGGCATTATCCGATAAATCAGGATTACCTGCGAAAAGCTTCGCGGATTTTGATCCCGTACCCTCACTGGACTGGTTGATAGAGACATTCAGCCTTGAGAATTTTGGGCATGAAGATTTAGCTCGTTTTGGTGTAATGGCTCAGGAAGATGTTGATACGAGTCTTCGTTTTAGTCTGATCCGACGTCCTGCGCCATACTCAAGTGCACCATATATGTGCATAGTTTCATTGGGTTCTAACGATAGCAAATGGGATTATGTGATGACTCATATCTCCCGTTGGCTAATACGTCATTTGGATGATCCCCGGTTGATTATCTGGATAGCTGAACGAGGAGGACGGCTCCATGAACAATTTAAAAGGCTAATTGAAGGTAGATTAGACGAGCTTGCTACAATGGGGCAAAAAGGGAAGATTGCTGAACTGAATGAAATTCGCTTAAATGCCTCTAAGGCTGTCCCTGGCCCCCATATGCGTACATTATGGAGTATTCTACTCAGTGGACGCTTAAAATCACCACTACATAATTATGACCTTTATCCCTGGTTTAAACGATTTCAAAGAGAAGGTTTGACCACTACAATGCGTTTGCAATTACGTGAATTGCTTTCGCCAAAAATTTTATTGCGAAAGCCCATCCGTTGGGATTATGACATAATCGATTCTAGTGAATTTATTAGCATTAGAAATTTAGCTGACTGGGAACTTGTACTCGCCGTGGACCATGTACATTCCACTCTGGATGTAATGAAGAACGACAACTCGGATATAGCATTACCTATTCTACTAAACGATTTTCAACAGCTTTTACTAGATGCCATGGATTTGTTGAATGAGCTTGGGGAGGCAGAGGAATTTAAAGATCGTTCGTACTGGGATCTACCATCCATTGTCCCACACTGGCAGAATCGTGGATATCATGACTGGGTAGTCTTGATTGAGCTATTACGGGATTCATGGCTCGCAGTATGCAGCTCTGACATCTTTCGCGCGGCTAAAATTGCACAAGGATGGGTTGAGTTTCCTTACCCTGTTTTTAAGCGACTTGCTCTGTTTGCTGCCAGCTATGATAACTGTATCTCTTGCGAAGAGTGGGTTAGTTGGTTGTTGAGCGATGATTCTTGGTGGCTATGGTGTGTTGAGACCAAACGGGAAGTCAACAGGTTATTTGTGTTGCAGGGTAGACATTTGAGCGGACTAGAGCAGGAAAGCCTTGAGGCCGCAATCCTCGTAGGACCACCACGCAGGATGTATCGCAGTGATCTTGAGGATGAAGCATGGCAATCGCTTATAGAGCGTTCTATTTGGTTGCATCTGGCTAAATTAGAATCCTCGGGCTTGGTTTTAGGTGAAGTGGCAACTGCGAAACTGTCTGAAATATCAAAGAAATATCCAAGATGGAAGCTGGCAGATAATGAGCGTGACGAGTTTTCTCACTGGATGAGCGGTACAGGTGATCCGGATTATGAGGACTCCAGAGAAATTGAACTTGCTCCCCGAAATCGACAGGAGTTAGTTAAATGGCTCGAAAAACCAGTACCTGAACACAGGCCTATGTACGAAGATACTTGGCGAGATGTATGCCGTACACGATTCTTCCATAGTGCATATGCCCTATGTAATCTGGCAAAAAGTGATATATGGCCCATTGAGCGATGGCGTGTGGCTTTACAGGTTTGGGCAGATGATGGCCTAGTGTTACGTTCGTGGCATTATTTAGCATCAGTAGTGCAGTCAATGCCTGAACATTATGTTAAGGAGATAATCCATAGTGTCTCATGGTGGATGGAGAAAGTTTCTAAGGTTATAAAGACACATGTAGATATAATTATTGATCTCTGCCAAACAGTAATGGCATTACCACTTGAAATTGGTACCGATGCGAATATTATAATCAAGGGAAAGAAATCATATAGTCCAGTAGATGCAGCGATAAATCACCCTGTTGGGCATATCACTCAGGTATTACTCAACCTTTGGTTTAAGCAAAACCCAAATGATAATGAACAACTTCCTGAATATCTCAAACCTATATTTAGTGAGTTATGTAATCCTAGCATCGAAAGGTTCATACATGGTCGAGTGCTCCTCAGTTCACAACTTATTGCACTATTTCGTGTAGACCGAAATTGGACAGAACAATATCTTTTACCATTTTTGAAATGGGACAATCCCTTTGAGGCAAAATCTGTTTGGGAAGGCTTTCTCTGGTCGCCTCGCCTTTACCAGCCACTTATGACAGTCATCAAATCACATGTCCTAGAAACTGCAAAACGCTATAAAGAACTCGGCGATCACAGCCAGCAATATGCTACTTTCTTAACCTACGCTGCATTAGACCCAACAATAGATTATACGACTGAAGAATTTCGTGCTGCTTTTGGTGCTCTGCCACCAGATGGTCTTGAAAAATGTGCTCTAGCTTTATATCAAGCCCAAGACGGTGCGGGTGACAAGAGAGAGGAATATTGGAGAAATAGAGTAAGGCCATTGTGGAGACATATCTGGCCAAAATCCCGCGATCTTGTCAATTCGCAAGTAACTATTTCACTAGCCCGGTTAATCCTTGCTACCGGTGACGAATTTCCTAATGCTTTAAGCGACATACAAAATTGGTTGAAACCTGTAGAACATCCAGACTATATCGTACACCATATGCAGAACTCGGGTTTGTGCAAGCGTTTTCCAGTCGAAGCAACAACGCTACTTGGTCGCATTACTGATAATGAGAAACAGCAGTGGTTATCAGATGAGTTTGGGGTATGCCTGAATGATATAATCCAGGCTGAACCACGGCTTGAGAAAGATGCACAATATTTACGACTAAGAGATTATTACAGGAGGAACAGTGCCTAATAAATAATCGATAAATAAACAAGACTTACAGCCGCTATTACCTGGTTAACTGTAGCGGTTACATATGCGATATTGCAAATTAAAATAGCTCATTGACAAGTGGTTAGGCTGTAAAATGATAATGAAAAAGTTGAAAGAAAATTCCTTATTGATAATTTCAATGCGATCAAAAGAGATAAGTTAAAAAATAAAATTATTATTTGAGCGTTTGAAGTTCGGTAAACCCTTCGCCATTGTAAATATCTGAGCGTTACAAGTTTTTGAATTAATTTACGAAAAAAATATTAAACAATGGCGAAAAAATCAAGTAAAAGGTTGTTATTAAAACAAAATACGCCTGATTTAAAATCCCTCGGCTTATGGCTGTGCGGGTTCAAGTCCCGCTCCGGGTACCATGGGAAACCTCGAATAAAATCAATGATAAGCAGTGTCGTGTAAGCCACCTTCGGGTGGTTTTTTTATGCCTGAAATTCGACTTTCCTGTCATCATTTCCCCACCCTCTGTTTTAACGTGACAGTTGCAGCACGTTAACTGCGATAACACTCAGTGCCAGACCAATCAGGATCACGCCGGAAATACGCTCCAGAGCGGGTAACACATTTGAAAAAGCACGCAGCACTGCACGATTACCGATAAAGATCGCCACCAGCATATCCCAGATCAATACAACGCTGAACATCCAGACGCCATAGACCACCTTCAGACCTGCCGCCGTACCGGCTCCGCCGATTAACGTCGCCAGACTGACATAAAAGAGGGCGTTTTTAGGATTAAGGATCCCCGACATAAAACCCATACCGAATTCACGCCAGCGATCCTTGAGTCCCGCGGTCTCTCTTAACGCCACTGTCGTGGTCACGTTGTGTTCAGCGATGGAACTTGTGCCAGCAAAACGAATAAAAAGCTGCCCGACATAGAGTAAATAGGCGCAGCCCGCGAGCTGGATGGCGATAAAGCTGGCGCTGCCAGGCCGAAAGAGCGTGATACCGCTGAACGCCGCAACAATAAAGACCCCATTCGCGAAGGCTATACCCAGGCAGACAAAAGCGGCATGGCGCCAGCCGGCTTTCACTGACGTCCGCGCGACCAGAAAGAAGTCCGGACCGGGGGAGAGCAGCGCCAGAAAATGTGCTGCCGCCACCAGAAGAAATTGTTGCATCATGTCATCACCCTCTAAGAAATATTTCTTACAGGGTGCAGGCTGACAGGATGATTGTATTGAATAAAATTGCAGGGGATCAGGCCCGATAACAGCCTGGCGTGACGCCGGTATGCGCCTTAAATACGCGCTGAAAATGGCTTTGATCGGCAAAACCCAGTCGGTATGCGATATCGGTAATTTCAGCGCCCGACTGCAACCACTGGCGCGCCTGATTTACGCGCCTGTTGAGCTGATAAGCGTGCGGCGTCATGCCGGTGACGGCGCGAAAGGCTCTGATAAGCTGATACCGACTCATATCGGCGGTCTTCGCCAAATCTTCAAGCGGCAGGGGCGGGCGTTCGGTTTCCTGCAACTGGCTGATCACCCGCGCCAGCGCCCCGTTGCTCTGATCTAGCTGTGCAGCATAAGTTTCCACCAGGTCATTCTCACAGGCGCAGTCACCGATAAATTCTATTAGCGCGGCATTTTTGTCTTCCGTGCTGGCCGCCGAAAAGAGGGTGTCATTAAGCTGGCAAAACCGGGCATAGACCGTCTGGTTATCCGTGAGGCGAATTTCATTTTCGCGAATAAGGCCTGCTGAGGATGGACCTGTTTCTGCCAGTAACTGCCTTAGCCAGGCGGCATCAAGATGCAGCATCTGATAGCTCCAGCAATCATCGGGCAGGGGATTACAGGCGTGAACACAGCCCGCCGGAATGAACACCATCATGCCGGGATGCAACGCAGCAGGGCCGCCTGACACGCCGGTAAAATGGCTTGCGCCCGCATCCACTGCGCCAACAGAAAAGGTGGGATGACTGTGCGCCTTATAACACGCCCGACTATGACAGGCGCGACGGGTTTCGACATGCTCCATTGACGGATCGCGCCAGAACTCCGCAGAAGAGGGGCTGTGTCTGGTGAACATAGTCTGAGATCCTTAAACCGATCGGCGTAACCATTTGTGCAGGGTAGAAAGGAGAACACAGTTACCTCTGTATCGCCAATAATTTTGCTCCGCACCTGTGGTAAAATTCCTTTTTTATGGTGCGTATTTCGCACCTCACCGAGGAATATGCACAATGAAAACCGGACCCCTGAACGAGAAAGAGCTGGAGTGGCTTGAAGATGTCCTGATGAAGTACGGTTCCGAAGCATCCATTATGGATGTCTCAGAGCTGGACGGTTTACTCACCGCCGTACTAAGCTCGCCGGTGCCGATTGAGCCAAGCCAGTGGCTGGTGGCGCTGTGGGGCGGTGCTGACAAGGTACCGAACTGGTCGTCGGAAAAAGAGATGGAGCGTTTTATGATGCTCGCCTTCCAGCATATGGATGATATCGGTGACCGCCTGGCCGAGTACCCGGAACAGTTTGAACCGCTGTTTGGGACACGCGACGTGGAAGATCAGGAGCTGACCATTGTGGAAGAGTGGTGCTTCGGTTATCTGCGTGGCGTCAGCCTGAGCGACTGGTCATCCTTACCGGAATCGTTAAAACCGGCGCTCGCTGCCATCGAGTTGCACGGTAAAGAAGAGAACTTCGAGCGCGTGGAGCAGATGACGCCGGAAGCCTTTGAAGAAAGCATTGAGGCGATCAAGCCCGCTGCGCTGGCGCTGTATGATTACTGGGCCGACAACCCGCAGGAAATCGAAGTAGCGAAACCTTTCACCGCCGGTGAGAAAGTGGGCCGTAACGACCCTTGCCCGTGCGGCAGTGGTAAAAAATTCAAGCAGTGCTGCCTGCACTGATAACCCACATGCCCGGCGGCACATGCTTGCCGGGTAAAAACAGCCTCACCCGGCAATAACACGAGTGCGGTTAACCCACCTCTGGCAGTAAACCTGCCGCGATAGAAAACTGCACAGCAATCACCGCGATCCCGCATAAAAACACCAGCACCAGCGCAGGCGTGCCGCCGCTGACCCGCCAGGTGGTGTGTGAATTATGCTTACGGCTCTGCCACGCCAGCATAGACGGAATGAGAAGTGCCAGTACGGCCAGCGCCACGCCAGCGTAACCCAGCGCCATCACAAAACCCCGCGGATAAAACAGCGCAAAGGCCAGCGGTGGCAGGAAGGTGATCGCCCCGGTCTGCAAGCGGCCGACGACGTTATTGCGACGATTAAACAGGTCCGCCAGATAGTCAAACAGCCCCAGCGCCACGCCGAGGAACGACGTTGCCAGCGCCAGATCGGCAAACAGATGTACCGCCAGCTCAACGTGCGGTGAGGCAACCACTTCCCGCAACGCCTGCAATAACCCGTTCAGACCGGCCTGATCCGCCAGTAATCCCATAAAGGTGGACGAGTTAATGCTGCCCAGCGTCGCCAGCTGCCAGAAAATATAGGCTACCAGCGGAATGGCGCTGCCGGTGATAAACACGATGCGCAGCTTGCGGATGTTGCCGTTCATGTAGCTGACGATGCTTGGCACGCTGCCATGAAAACCAAAGGAGGTGAAAATAACCGGGATCGCCGACAGCGCCAGCCCTTTCTCCAGCGGCAGCGTCAGCAAATTAATGTTGTGCACATGCGGCATTAACAGCACCAGCATGATCACCAGAAACAGGATCTTGGCGCTGAACAGAAAACGGTTAAACAGATCGACGAGCGAGGTGCCCGCGCAGACGACACCGCCCGCAATCACCGTAAACAGCAGCACACCGGCAACCGGGGATACAGCGAGGCTGAGCCACGAACTGAGGCTTGCCGCCAGCAGCTCCCCCGCGCCGGTCATATAGGCGGCGGTAAGGGCATACATCAGGAACAGCATACTGAAACCGGTCAGCCATTGACCGTAGCGACCCAGATAACGTCGTGCCAGTGAGCCCAGCCCGGTATCCGCAGGAACATGTTGATACACCTCCAGCAACAGCAGGGCGGTATAACACATTAACGCCCACAGGCCGAACAGCAATGCCAGGGTTACGCCAAAGCCCACGCCTGCTGCCGCCAGCGGCATCGCCAGCATACCCGCCCCGATTGTCGTTCCCGCGACGATAAAAACACTACCCAGCGTCCGATTCTTCACGCTTTCCTCTGCCCATAAACCATTGCACATTCAAATATGCGGCGCAGAGTAAGGGAAAATGACAGGCTCGTCAAACAGGCGTTACAGAGGGTGTAATATAATATTTACAGAGATTTTGGGCGGTGACAATGTCACCGCCGCGGGGATCAGTTTTGTGCGTCGAGGGTGGACAATTCTTTATCGATGAAATAAAGACCTTCGCCACTTTTACCGGCCAGCGACAATTTATCGAGAACCGATTTAAATAATTTCTCTTCTTCGTGCTGTTCAGCCACATACCATTGCAGGAAATTAAAGGTCGGATAATCCTGCGTGGTCATTGCCACGTGTGCCAGTTCATTAATTTTTTGCGTGATCAGTTGTTCGTGTTCATAGGTAGAACGGAACAGATCGTCTAAAGACGCATATTCAGCGGCGGGTGACGGAATAGTATTAATGCACGGCAGGCTGCCAGTGTCGGCCAGATAATCGAACAGGCGCTGCATGTGGGTCATCTCCTCCTGCGCGTGACGGCGCAGAAAGGCGGCGGCACCTTCAAAGCTGTGGTAGCTGCACCAGGCGCTCATCTGCTGATAAAGCAGAGAGGAGTAAAGCTCCAGGTTCATTTGCTCATTTAATTTTTCGATCATTTCTGCTTTAAGCATGATGCGGCTCCATTGCGGTTTTCAGGCAAAGAATAAAAGGCGAGTTTAATTAATGAGGGCACTATAATTTGTTATTTAATTATTTGCAAAAGGTAAAATAAAATAATTATTTTGAATGGTAATGTGAATAATACGCATTAGATGTGAAGAATAAATTAACTGAGAATAATTCTTTTTATTATATAAGATCGCCACCTGCGAATTAACGCAGATGGCGGGGTAATTAATAGTAACCGGTCGCGGCAGGTGACAGCGCCAGGCCCTGACACTGATATTGCAGGGTGATTTTTTCATTGAGGCACAGCGATCCGCTGAATACGCTACAGGTGCGGATAGGCTGGCCGTAAGCGGCGGCAGTGGCAAAGCCCATTTGCTGACACTGACGTGTGGCGGTGCCGTGGGTGGTATACTCATCAAAGCGCGCGTTTTGCAGCATGGCTTCGTTAAAATTCAGCCGTACGACACCGGTGGTCTGATTAACCTCGCTCACCTTCGGCTCTTTGGTGATGGTGCATCCTGCCAGCAGCAAGGCTGCGGCGGCTAAAAGCATACTCTTCATGGAATCGCTCTGATTCAGTTTCGATGTTCTCATCCTACAACCTGTCTTCGCCAGCAATGGCCGGAATAGCCGGATTTTCATGCCTTACTAATCGTAACGGTCAGCGAGACGAGGAAAACTGTGAGCACCTCGCAACTTTTTAAAACGTTTTTTCACTAAATTTGAAAGTATGTTTGCTTAGTAGTAAGGTTTCTAAAACGTTCGCTATTCACGGCGGGACATCCCGCAACGCTTCAGGAGAAGACACAATGAAAATTGCACTGATGATGGAAAACAGCCAGGCTGCCAAAAACGCCATTATCCTTAAAGAGTTGAAAACCGTCGCGGATGAGAAGAATTTCCCGGTTTTCAACGTCGGCATGAGCGACGAGAATGACCACCATCTGACCTATATCCACTTAGGTATTATGGCCAGTATCCTGCTGAACTCCAAAGCCGTTGATTTTGTTATCGCGGGTTGCGGTACCGGTCAGGGCGCACTGATGTCGCTGAATATTCACCCGGGTGTGAACTGCGGCTACTGTATTGATCCGGCGGATGCTTTCCTGTTCGCGCAGATCAACAACGGTAACGCGCTGGCGCTGCCATTTGCTAAAGGCTTTGGCTGGGGCGCAGAACTGAATGTGCGCTTTATCTTCGAGAAAGCCTTTACCGGTCGTAAAGGCGAAGGCTATCCGCCAGAGCGTAAAGAGCCGCAGGTGCGTAACGCGGGCATTCTGAACCAGGTGAAAGCAGCCGTGGTAAAAGATAACTATCTGGATACCCTGCGCGCCATCGATCCGGAACTGGTGAAAACCGCCGTGACCGGTCAGCGTTTCCAGGAGTGTTTCTTCGAAAACTGTCAGGATAAAGAGATCGAAGCCTTCGTTCGTGAGATGCTCGCATAAGATCAAAAAAGGCCAGCGTTATGCTGGCCTTTTATTACCCCTTTTTATTCGACACCGCACTGCCGGCGTCTTTCGTCAGCCGCAGCGTATCAAACATTCCCACCAGACAAATCAGCGCGATCACCACAAACGCCAGCCGAAAACCAATCCCCGGCACCTCCTCCAGCGCCAGCCAGTCGCCGACTCGCTCACCGACACGTATTCCGATTGCGCCCAGCGTAATGCCCAGCCCGACCGCCAGCTGCGTCGCCGTGCTGAACAGCGTATTGGCATAGCTCATCTGCGCCGATGGCACATCCGCGAAGGCCAGCGTGCTGACGCCGGTAAACTGTATTGAACGAAATACGCCGCCGAGATAGAGCACCAGCAGGATCACCCATACCGGCGTCGTGGGCGTCAGGAACGCGCAGGCCAGCAGCGCCAGCACATTCAGCGCGCCGTTGATCAGCAGCAGCTTTTTGAAGCCCAGCCAGCGAATAAGCGGCGTGGTGGCAGGTTTAATAGTCAGATTGCCGACAAAGACCGCCAGCACCAGCAGCCCGGCATGAAAGGCGTCCATATCAAAACCCACCTGAAACATCAGTGGCAACAGAAAGGGCACCGCGCTGATGGACGCGCGGAACAGGGAACCCCCATACATCGTGACGCGGAACGTGGGCACCTGCATGGCATCAAGACGGATCATCGGCCAGCGGGCGCGCCGGAAATGGCGTAGCGCATAGAACAGTGTGCCCGCGCCCAGCAGCAACATCGCCGCCGTCAGCCCTCCCTGCGGCTGTTGCGCCCCCAGCGATTCCATGGCGTACACCAGGCTCACCATGGCAATGGCGGTGGAGAGGAAACCCCGCATATCGAAGGGGCGCCGTTCTGTCTCATGAATATCCGGAATGATGCGTAACGCCAGCGCAATAGCGATCAGCCCCAGCGGGACATTAATAAAGAAGATCCACCGCCAGCTGGCGAAGCTGGTAATAAAGCCGCCGAGGGGTGGGCCAATAATAGGCGCCACCAGGGCAGGCCACGTCAGGGTGGCGATAGCGGTGATCAACTGATGTTTAGGCGTGGTGCGCAGTACCGCCAGCCGCCCGACAGGCACCATCAGCGCACCGCCGATGCCCTGCAGGATACGCATGGCAACAAACCACTCAACGCTGACGGCGAGGCCGCAGAACACCGAGGCGAGGGTGAAAATCGCCAGCGCCGACGCGAAGACTTTTCGCGCGCCAAAGCGATCGGCAATCCAGCCGCTGGCCGGGATCAGCACCGCCAGGGTGATCAAATAGGCGCTGATGCCAATATTCAGATCGACGGCGTCAACGCCAAAACTGTCTGCCATGTCCGGCAGGGCGGTGGCGATCACCGTGCCGTCGAGAAACTCCATAAAAAACGCACCGGCGACCAGCAGCGCGGCAGGAGAAACGCCGCGTCTTGTCTCCGGTTGAGGACTATCAGTCATTTTTGGTCTGCCATTTTAAAAAAAATTTTAATTTTTTACAGAAATGAAATGTCCGTAACTGTCGGATTTATCATTATTTTTCTTAACAAAATGCATCTGACACGCCATTTTTTAGTGTGATGGGCTTCACAAACCGGTTGATTTTTGTGATGCAGGTCATATTATGTGCGCATAGAGACATAACACCTGCATAACAAAATTCGCCGGAGAGAAACATGAAACTGCGTAAAATCCTGAAAAGCATTTTTGAAACCTACTGCAAAACCTTCAAAGACGTCCCGCCTGGCGCGATGTTCTGATAAAAAAACCTGCTACGGCAGGTTTTTTTATGCCTGTCATCCGGCAGGCTGGCCGGGCAAACTACCTTTTCACAACACTTCCCGCTACTATGGCGTCCTTAATGAAAGGAGCCTTCTATGTCTGAATCCCTGAGTGCCGATCAAGAACTGGTATCTGACGTTGTCGCCTGCCAGCTGGTGATCAAACAGATCCTCGATATCATCGACGTTATCGCGCCGGTTGAAGTGCGTGAGAAAATGTCGCAGCAGTTAAAAACCATCGATTTCACCACCCATCCGGCGGCTGCCGATCCGGTGACGCGTCGCGCCATTCAGAAAGCGATTGCGCTGATTGAGCTGAAGTTCACCCCGCAGGGCGAGGCGCACTAAGTAAAGTAAACCTTCGTTTTGAATTATTCAAACGGATGTTTTCTCACGTCGGGCGCGGTAGCCCGAATGAGAAGAGGCGGGGGAGACCCCGCCGGCAGGATCAAAACAGCGCCATCACCAGCGCATAGCTCGCCGCACAGGCGCAGCTGACGCCTATCAGCCCGGGAATAATAAAGCTGTGGTTGATGATGAATTTCCCGATGCGGGTGGTGCCTGAACGGTCAAAGCCGATGCAGGCCAGGTCGCTCGGGTAGGTTGGCAGCACGAAATAACCGTAGGATGCCGGAAAGAATGCCAGCAGCATTTTTGGCTCCACGCCCAGCATCAGCGCCATCGGCGCAACGGCGGTCAGGGCGGCAGCCTGGCTGTTAACCAGTTTGGACACCAGAAACAGCACAATCGCGTAGGTCCAGGGATGATTCTGCACCACGCCTTCCAGCGCGACTTTTAGCTCTTCCAGATGCGCCTGAAAGAAGGTGTCACTCATCCACGCCACGCCAAACACCGAGAAAATCGCCACCATCCCGGCCTTGAATACCGCGCCGCTGGAAATCGTCGACGCGTTCACCTTGCAGACTATCAGCATGACCGCCCCGGCGATCAGCATCATCATCTGGATCACCAGGTTCATCGACAGCGGCGTCATTTTACCTTTCACGTCGAATGCCGGACGCAGCGCCGGCAGCGCCCCTAACAGCACCACCACCAGAATACCGGCGAAGAAGATCCAGGTTGACCAGTAAGCCTGTTTCGGGAAGCGTTGATCCATCAGCGTTTCGCTGCTGCCGTAGATAAATTCCCGCTGCTTTGGATCGGATAATTTCTGCTGAAACTCCGCGTCATCTGCCAGATCTTTCCCGCGCCGCAGGCTCCACAGGGCGGCGATGGCTACCCCAAACAGCGACGCCGGAACGGAGACGGCGAGGATCTCCAGAATGCTCCACGCGTGGCCGATGCCCTGTTGTGCCGCCAGTATAGAGACCAGCGACACCACCGCCACCGACACCGGCGACGCGGTGATCGCCATTTGAGAGGCCACTGACGCCACCGCCATCGGGCGCTCCGGGCGGATGCCTTTTTTCAGCGCAATGTCGGCGATAATCGGAAACATGGTGTAGATCACATGACCGGTACCGCACAAAAACGTCAACATCCAGGTGGTAAAAGGCGCGAGCAGCGTGATGTGCTGGGGATGCCGACGTAACAGCCGCTCGGCAAACTGCATCATCACGTTAAGTCCGCCTGCGGTTTGCAGCGTGGCGGCACAGCCGATAACCGCCAGAATGGTCAGCATCACGTCCACCGGCGGTTTACCCGGTTGCAGGCCAAATACAAAGGTCAGAATGAAAAGGCCGATACCGCTTATCAGGCCGAGGCCCATGCCGCCGAAGCGCGTACCGACCAGCAGGCAGAGGATAATGACGACAAACTCAAGAGTGATCATGAAGCACCTGTGTAATTAAACATTGATGCTCTAAATCATTACATTTTGTAAGGGTGATCTTTGCGAGCCAGATCCAATTTGTAAAATCGCGGCCTAATCAATAGCTTATAAACATTTTTGCAACATTGAACTGCAATAAATAACAACCCCGGGCGAACCGGGGCGGAATACAGGTGGCGGATTAATGCTGCTGGAAATTGACGATATTCAGTAAGTGCTGGTCGGTCTGCGGTAACCCCATGCCTGACAGCTGCGCGTTATGCACTTCTTCCATGATGGTTTGCAACAGCAGGCCGTCCTGCTGCTGTTCTTTTTCGAGCTGCTGCAAAAACTCCAGCGTGCAGGCATCGTTCACGGCTGCCGCTTCCGCCGTTAAGCGGGCGAGGGTGGTGCAGCGCTGTGAATACTCCTCAAGCATTTTTGTGAACAGATCTTCGAGGGTGGAATAGTCGTCCTGAGAGGGTTCGGCGGCTTTTACGATGGGATTCGCCCCTTCGCGTTTCATATATTCAAACACCCGCATCATTTGCGTGATATTGCCCTGTGCCTGGGTACGCAGAAACGTGGCCGTGCCGTTCAGGCTGTGCCCGGCGCACCATTCACTGAGCGACAAATAAAGACTGGATGCCTGGAACTCAAGATTCATTTGCGTATTGAGTTTTTGAACCATTCCGACAATAGCCATAGTGAATATCCTTGTTATGAGTAACTGACTACAGCATAGAAAGATCGCGCGGTTCATTACTGTGACCCATAAGGCACTTAGGCGAAACGGCGGAAATAAACCAGGCAATAAGCACGGCGTGCGATGTCTTTGAACTGATAGTTTAATTTTAATGAAATAAGGTTTATGGTGAATTCATCTCTTACCTGATGGATAAAAAAATGAAAAAAGTAGCGGTATTACTGGCCCCCGGATTTGAAGAAGCCGAAGCCATTGTCACCATCGATATCCTGCGTCGTTTGCATATTGAGGTGGAAACCCTGGCCTGTGCCAGCTCTCGTGCAGTAGAGAGCTATCACGCCATTCCCATGGTGGCAGACAGCACTCTCGCTGAGCGGCTGGACACGTTATATGACGCCGTGGTACTGCCGGGCGGGCCACAGGGCAGTGTTAATCTGGCGGCCAGCGCCGACGTCATCCGCTTCATAAAAGCCCACGATGCGGCGGGCAAACTGATTTGCCCACTCTGCTCGGCGGCGGCCCGCGTGTTGGGCGGCAACGATCTGCTGAACGGGCGGCGCTACGTCTGTTCAGGCGATCTGTGGCAGGCGGTGCAAAACGGTGAATATGTCGATGCACCCGTGGTGGAAGACGGCAATCTGATCAGCGGCAAAGGGTTAGGCCACGTCTTTGATTTTGCGTTCGCGGTGTCCGCGCGCTTACTGGGCGACGCCACGCCGGTGCGTGAACACGCCGAACATATCTATTATCGCTGGTGATGAACCGCCCGGATGTGCAACGCATCCGGGCGACAAGGATAAGCTGGCTGAGGTTATGGATAATTTCACTGCCACCCCTGCTAATTGTCCGACAAAAACGGCTTTTTTTATGTCATTTTCCGCTGAATTTATGTACGCAATTACTGTAATTCTGCGGTGTGATGGCGCTCTCCTATGGATGATTAATTTCCCGCTACAACTACTCTCCAGCAGAAGCATATCCAGAACCGTATCGGCTAATGCTTTGTTTTCTGTCTGATTAAAGAACAGAAAAACCGTTTTTCCCTACATAAAAGAACGCTAAAGCTGGAGTTACTCATGCACAAATTCACTAAAGCGCTGGCAGCCATCGGTCTGGCTGCCGTTATGTCACAATCCGCTATCGCAGAGACCATGAAACTCGGTTTTCTGGTGAAACAACCGGAGGAACCCTGGTTCCAGACGGAATGGAAGTTCGCTGATAAAGCCGGTAAAGATCTTGGTTTTGAAGTGATTAAAATCGCCGTACCGGACGGGGAGAAAACCCTGAACGCCATCGACAGCCTGGCGGCCAGTGGCGCGAAAGGCTTTGTCATCTGTACGCCGGATCCAAAACTCGGCTCAGCCATCGTGGCGAAAGCCAAAGGCTATGACATGAAGGTCATTGCCGTGGATGACCAGTTCGTCACCGCGAAAGGTAAACCGATGGAATCCGTACCGCTGGTGATGATGGCGGCGAGTGAAATCGGTGCGCGCCAGGGTCAGGAACTCTACAAAGAGATGCAAAAACGCGGCTGGGACGTGAAAGATACCGCCGTGATGGCTATCACCGCTGACGAACTGGACACCGCCCGTCGTCGTACCACCGGTTCGATGGACGCGCTGAAAGCCGCCGGCTTCCCGGAAAAACAGATCTATAAAGTGCCAACCAAAGCGAACGACATTCCGGGCGCCTTCGACGCCGGTAACTCCCTGCTGGTGCAGCATCCGGAAGTGAAACACTGGCTGGTGGTCGGCATGAACGATAACACCGTGCTGGGCGGCGTACGTGCCACTGAAGGTCAGGGCTTTAAAGCCGCTGACGTGATCGGTATCGGTATCAATGGCGTGGATGCGGTGAGCGAGCTGTCGAAAGCGCAGGGCACCGGCTTCTACGGTTCACTGCTGCCAAGCCCGGACGTCCATGGCTATAAAACCAGCGAAATGCTTTACAACTGGGTAGAGAAGGGCGTCGAACCGCCGAAATTCACGGCGGTTACCGACGTGGTGCTGATCACCCGCGACAACTTTAAAGAAGAACTGGCGAAAAAAGGGCTCGGCGTTAAGTAATACGCATGGCTAGTGTGCCCTTCGCCCGCCGGGTGAAGGGCCTGTCGTACACTGAAAAGCGTTTCGGAGATGTTATGCAACAGTCAACTCCATACCTGTCTTTCCGGGGGATTGGCAAAACCTTCCCTGGCGTAAAAGCGCTCAGCGACATCAGCTTTGATTGCTATGCAGGCCAGGTACACGCCCTGATGGGGGAGAACGGCGCGGGTAAATCCACGCTACTGAAGATCCTCAGCGGGAACTATGCACCCACCACCGGCACGCTGGCCCTGCGCGGGGAAGATGTCACCTTTGCTGACACCCCTGCCGCCCTGAATGCCGGGGTCGCCATTATCTATCAGGAACTGCACCTGGTGCCTGAAATGACCGTGGCGGAAAATATTTATCTTGGCCAGTTGCCGCACAAAGGCGGCTTTGTAAATCGCTCGCTGCTGAACTACGAAGCCCGGCTACAGCTGGAGCATCTTGGCCTCGATATCGATCCGCAAACGCCGCTGAAATACCTGTCGATTGGGCAGTGGCAGATGGTGGAAATTGCCAAAGCCCTGGCGCGTAACGCCAAAGTGATCGCCTTCGATGAACCGACCAGTTCGCTGTCGGCGCGTGAAATCGACAACCTGTTCCGCGTCATTCGCGAACTGCGCGACGAAGGGCGGGTCATTATTTATGTCTCGCACCGCATGGAAGAGATTTTTGCCTTAAGCGATGCGATTACCGTTTTTAAAGACGGTCGCTATGTCTGCACCTTCGACGACATGGAGAAGGTTAACCACGACTCGCTGGTGAAAGCGATGGTTGGCCGCGACCTCGGCGATATCTATGGCTGGCAGCCGCGTGAGACCGGTGAAGAGATGCTGCGCCTCGATGAGGTCAAAGCGCCTGGCGTGCGCAAGCCGGTGAGCCTGTCGGTGAAACGCGGCGAAATCGTCGGCCTGTTTGGGCTGGTGGGCGCCGGACGCAGCGAACTGATGAAGGGCCTGTTTGGCGGCACGCGTATCACCGCAGGGCAGGTGTGGATCGACGGCCAGGCTGTCAACATTCAGAAGCCCGGTCATGCTATTGCCGCGGGGATGATGCTCTGTCCGGAAGATCGCAAAGCCGAGGGGATTATCCCGGTCCATTCGGTGCGCGATAACATCAATATCAGCGCCCGTCGCAAATACATCCGCGCCGGTTGCCTGATCAACGACGGCTGGGAAGTGCAGAACGCCGATCACCATATTCGTTCGCTGAATATCAAAACCCCAGGCGCTGAGCAGTTGATCATGAATCTCTCCGGCGGTAATCAGCAAAAGGCCATTCTGGGCCGTTGGTTATCCGAAGAGATGAAAGTCATTTTGCTCGATGAGCCCACGCGCGGCATTGATGTCGGCGCGAAACATGAAATTTACAACGTGATTTATGCGCTGGCGGCACGCGGTGTCGCGGTGCTGTTTGCCTCCAGCGATCTACCCGAAGTGCTCGGCCTCGCCGACCGCATCCTGGTGATGCGCGAAGGGGAGATCGCCGGTGAATTACTACACGGTCAGGCGGATGAACAACAGGCGTTAAGCCTTGCCATGCCTAAAGTTAGCCAGGCTGTCGCCTGAGCAAGGAGAATATGATGTCGTCTTTAACCACTTCCGGCGCACCTAAGTCGCCATTCAATCTTGGCCGTATCTGGGACCAGTACGGCATGCTGGTGGTGTTCGCCGTGCTGTTTATCGGCTGCGCCATTTTTGTGCCGAACTTCGCCAGTTTTGTGAACATGAAAGGGCTGGGGCTGGCGATTTCCATGTCCGGCATGGTGGCCTGCGGCATGTTGTTCTGTCTCGCCTCCGGGGATTTCGACCTCTCCGTCGCCTCGGTCATTGCCTGCGCGGGCGTCACCACGGCGGTCGTGATCAACATGACCGAAAGTCTGTGGATCGGTATCTTCGCGGGACTGATGCTCGGCGTGCTGAGCGGGCTGGTCAACGGCTTCGTCATCGCACGGCTGAAAATCAACGCCCTCATCACCACGCTCGCCACCATGCAAATTGTGCGCGGGCTGGCCTATATCATTTCGGATGGTAAAGCGGTCGGTATTGAAGATGAGCGTTTCTTCGCCCTCGGTTACACCAACTGGCTCGGTTTACCGGCACCTATCTGGCTGACGGTGATCTGTCTGGGCATTTTCGGATTTTTACTAAATCGTACAACTTTTGGTCGAAATACGCTGGCGATCGGTGGCAACGAAGAGGCGGCTCGCCTGGCGGGTGTGCCGGTCGTTCGCACCAAAATCATCATCTTTATTCTCTCGGGTCTGGTGTCCGCCATCGCGGGCATTATTCTGGCGTCGCGCATGACCAGTGGACAGCCAATGACCTCTATCGGTTATGAGCTGATCGTCATCTCAGCCTGCGTGCTGGGCGGGGTGTCGCTGAAAGGGGGCATCGGGAAAATCTCTTATGTGGTGGCCGGGATCCTCATCCTTGGTACCGTGGAGAACGCCATGAACCTGCTCAATATCTCGCCATTCTCGCAATATGTGGTGCGCGGTTTGATCCTGCTGGCGGCGGTGATTTTTGACCGTTATAAGCAAAAAGCGAAGCGTACTGTTTAAGCACAACCTTTAAGTTTATCCCCTCTCTTGCCAGCCGTCTCGTCGGCTGGCAAGCCATTCTTAAAATGGCGAGCGCCGTCACACTGTCTATACTTACATGGCTAATGATAATGCGATGCGTCTGCAGGAGCAGAGCATCTGAACTGTAAGGAGGAGACCAGAGTGGCCGACCAGTTAACTGTACCGCCGATTTTTTCTGGTAATTTTGCGTTCTTTTTTGACCTCGACGGAACCCTCGCTGACATCAAACCCCATCCGGATCAGGTAGCCATCCCCGCCAGGGTGCGGGACCAGCTGCATCAGCTCGCTGAAATGAACCACGGCGCCGTCGCCCTGGTCTCCGGCCGCTCGATGCATGAGCTGGATGCGCTCGCCAGTCCTTATCGCTTTCCCCTTGCGGGCGTCCACGGTGCCGAGCGCCGCGATAATAACGGCGAACACCATGTGGTGACGCTGCCGCCTGAGCTGGTAAAGCAGATTGAACTGGAACTGATCGCCGGACTGGATGGTCTTGAGGGAACCGAACTGGAAGCAAAAGGAATGGCATTCGCACTCCATTACCGTCAGGCCATGCACCACGAAGAGGCCATTTACGCGCTGGCACAGGCGCTGGAAGCAAAACACGAAGAACTGGCCTTACAGCCAGGCAAATGCGTTGTTGAACTTAAACCGCGCGGCATCAGTAAAGGTGCTGCCATCGACGCATTTATGCAGGAACCCCCGTTTGCGGGCAGAACACCCGTATTCCTGGGCGATGACCTCACCGATGAACAAGGATTTAAGGTTGTGAACCGCCAGGGTGGCGTCACGATCAAAGTCGGCTTAGGGGACACCCAGGCAAAATGGCGACTGGACGGCGTGTCAGCCGTACACCAGTGGCTCGAACAGATGATTGATCATCAACTACAACAAGAAAAATTAGCGCTAACAAACAGGAGAGATGGCTATGAGTCGCTTAGTCGTAGTATCTAATCGCATTGCACCGCCGGACGATAAAAAAGCAGGCGCCGGTGGTCTGGCTGTCGGGATTTTAGGCGCGCTGAAAGCAACCGGTGGACTTTGGTTCGGCTGGAGCGGTGAGACAGGAAACGAAGATCAGCCGTTAAAAAAAGAGACGCGCGGGAACATCACCTGGGCCTCTTTTAACCTCAGCGAACAAGATTATGAAGAGTATTACAACCAGTTCTCCAACGCCGTATTGTGGCCTGCGTTCCACTACCGTCTGGACCTGGTGCAATTCCAGCGTGAGTCATGGGAAGGCTATCAGCGTGTAAACGCGTTGCTGGCGGACAAACTGCTGCCCCTGCTGGAAGAAGACGATGTGCTGTGGATCCACGATTACCATCTGTTGCCGTTCGCGCATGAGCTGCGTCAGCGCGGCGTGAAGAACCAGATTGGTTTTTTCCTGCATATCCCGTTCCCGACCCCGGAAATTTTCAACGCCTTGCCGCCACACGCCGAACTGTTAGAGCAGCTGTGTGATTATGATCTGCTGGGCTTCCAGACGGAAAGCGACCGCGTTTCCTTCCTCGACAGCGTTGCCAGCCAGACGCGTGTGATCGCCAAAGATAAGAAAACGCATACCGCCTTTGGTAAAACCTTCGCCACTGAAGTCTATCCGATTGGTATTGAGCCAAAAGAGATCGCCCAGGCTGCCGCCGGGCCGCTGCCGCCAAAAATGGCCCAGCTGAAGGAAGAGCTTAAAGGCGTTAAAAACATTTTCTCGGTTGAGCGTCTGGATTATTCCAAAGGCCTTCCGGAGCGTTTTGCGGCCTTTGAAACGCTGCTGGAGAAATTCCCCCAGCACCACGGCAAAATTCGTTATACGCAGATTGCGCCCACCTCCCGTGGTGATGTGCAGGCGTACCAGGATATTCGTCACCTGCTGGAAACCGAAGCGGGGCGCATTAACGGTAAATATGGCCAGCTGGGCTGGACGCCGCTCTATTATCTCAATCAGCACTTTGACCGTAAGCTGCTGATGAAAGTGTTCCGCTATTCTGACGTCGGTCTGGTTACGCCGCTACGTGATGGTATGAACCTGGTGGCGAAAGAGTATGTGGCCGCGCAGGACCCGGCGAATCCGGGGGTGTTGATCCTGTCCCGCTTTGCCGGTGCCGCCAATGAGCTGACCTCTGCGCTGCTGGTAAACCCGTACGACCGCGATGACGTGGCGGCGGCCATGGACCGTGCTCTGACCATGCCACTGGCAGAACGTATTTCCCGCCACGCCGAGATGCTGGAGATCATCCAGAAAAACGACATCGACGCCTGGCAGAAGAGGTTTATCGCCGACCTAAAGCGCATCGCGCCACGTAGTGCAGACAGTGTGCTGCAAAACAACGTGGCGGCCTTCCCGAAGCTTGCCTGATCCCGACCATGCTCCCGCACCCGCGGGAGTTTTTTTACACGCTATTCAGCGGCACCAGCAGTACATCCACTTTGCTAGAACTCACCACGGCTTTCGCCGAACAGGCTGCGCGCGAGAAAAAACTCTGGTTGTGATTACCGCAGATCACCAGGTCCACGTCCTGCGTCTGACATAGATACAAAATGTGTTCACTTAACTCACCCGACGTCATGATTTTTTGCGCGATGGGGTAGTCCGTTTGCGCGATTAACGCCCTGAGAAATTCATGCGTCTCTTCCGCCACTACATCACGCAGGTTCTCCAGCATGGGGGCGGCGAAGTGATTATACATTTCAGGATCGGCTGCGAGGGTGATAAGGCTAATGCGGGCATTGAAAGGGCGGGCAATGTTAACGGCTTTCGCCAGTAACTGGTGGCTTTCGGGCGACATTGCCACGGCTACCAGTACGTGAGAATAGCTCATGACTCACTCCTTTTTAGAGTATGAACAGGCTGACCATTACTCTTTTTAGATAAAAATTGCAACTCCTAAAGATTACGGTTTTATGACGCAGTTAATAAATATTCATTAATTATTCTTACGACTGGAATAGTTCACAATGTAACCATTTTGCAAAAATAACGCTTCTTAACGTAAATATTCGCGATAAAAATTTGCAACGCTGTTTTATTAATCCTGATGATTAACAAATTAGTAATCGATACCAAAAATGAAAATTTATTTAGGTTAAAAACATAATGGCATGATTTTTAAGGTAAATTTTATGCTGTATCTACAATAGAGATCGTGCGTTTTTGTTAAGTCATTGCTTTACATAGTAGTGCGTTCTTTTAACCCACAGGTCAGAGGTGTTTGCATGTCTATTCGTGCGAAAAGAATAGAAAAGGGGTTCGTTAGAACGAAAAACATTCAATCCAACAGTCATATTGATAGATTTATTCGTAATATTCGCTTAAATTATGTGACGTAGATCACATTTTTTCCAAAATACTACTTGCTCACATTGTATGTCTCAGAGTCCGCGAGTACAGTTGCCTCGATTTAGGAAAAATCTTAGTTTGTGTAAGAAATGATGAGAACGTGTGAAGGAGCAGATCGCACAATGAGGTGATCGCCTCCACGTCAAAACACCTGAATCGCAGTAATGCATTTTTGCCTTGTCTTACTTATTTTACCGGGTTTTTTCCCGGCGACATCACGGGGTGCGGTCTTACCGCTTAAGATTTTCGTTGGTTATTCTGGATGGGAAAAATGCATACATCCGAGTTGCTGAAACACGTATATGACATCAATTTGTCATATCTCCTTCTTGCACAGCGTCTGATCAGTCAGGACAAAGCTTCCGCGATGTTCCGCCTGGGGATGAGTGAAGAAATGGCATCCACAATGGTCGAGCTGACGTTGCCGCAAATGGTTAAACTGGCTGAAACCAATCAGCTGATTTGCCAGTTCCGCTTTGACAGTCACCAGACTATCACGCGTCTGACACAGGAATCCCGTGTAGACGATTTACAGCAGGTCCATACCGGAATTTTGCTTTCAACACGCTTACTCAGTGATGCGGGTCAGACTGTTGATGCACCTGCCCGGAAAAAAAGGGCCTGATCTATGACAGTTAAAAGCATCGTTCAGGAAGCGCGCGACATCCAGTTAGCCATGGAGCTAATTACGCTGGGCGCGCGGTTACAAATGCTGGAAAGTGAGACGCAGCTGAGCCGTGGTCGACTCATCAAACTTTATAAAGAACTTCGCGGCAGTCCGCCGCCGAAAGGCATGCTGCCGTTTTCAACCGACTGGTTTATGACGTGGGAACAAAATATCCACGCTTCTATTTTCTGTAACGCCTGGCAGTTTTTACTGAAAACGGGACTTTGCAGCGGCGTTGATGCCGTCATCAAAGCTTACCGTCTCTATTTAGAACAGTGTCCGCAGCAGGAAGAGGGCCCGTTACTGGCTCTGACCCGTGCCTGGACACTGGTTCGTTTCGTCGAGAGTGGAATGCTGCAGCTTTCTCGCTGTAACTGCTGCGACGGTAATTTTATTACTCACGCACACCAACCCGTGGGTAGCTTCGCCTGCAGTTTATGTCAGCCGCCTTCCAGGGCAGTAAAAAGACGTAAACTTTCCCCGGAAGTTGCCGATAGTAATTCACAACTGCTGGATGAACAGATCAATCAGGCTGTTTGACCGAACGGTGTGAGCAACACTCCAGCAGCGGTAAGCAATTACCGCTGCTTTTTTTTGCCCCGCCGCCGAGCCAAACGCAAATCTGTTTCTCCTTGCCTTAGTCAACAGTGAAGGATGATGTCGTGCTGATCTTATTAGGTTACCTGGTTGTTCTCGGTACAGTCTTCGGCGGTTATATGATGACCGGCGGACACCTTGGGGCACTTTATCAACCTGCCGAACTTATTATCATCGGTGGTGCGGGCGTAGGTGCGTTTATTGTGGGCAACAACGGCAAAGCCATCAAAGGAACGCTGAAAGCGCTGCCTCTGCTGTTTCGCCGTTCGAAATACACCAAAAGCATGTATATGGACTTGCTGGCGCTGCTCTATCGCCTGATGGCGAAATCACGTCAACAAGGCATGTTCTCGCTGGAACGTGATATCGAAAGCCCGAAAGAGAGTGAAATTTTCGCCAGCTACCCGCGTATTCTTGCCGATCCGATAATGCTTGAATTTATTGTGGATTATCTGCGCCTTATCATCAGCGGCAACATGAACACCTTCGAAATCGAAGCGCTGATGGACGAAGAGATCGAAACCCACGAAGCGGAAGCGGAAGTCCCCGCCAACAGCCTGGCGATGGTAGGTGATTCCCTGCCGGCGTTCGGGATTGTGGCCGCCGTCATGGGGGTGGTACATGCCCTGGCCTCGGCGGATCGTCCGGCGGCAGAGCTGGGTGCGCTGATTGCCCATGCGATGGTGGGAACCTTCCTCGGCATTTTGCTGGCATACGGGTTCATCTCGCCACTGGCAACGGTTCTGCGCCAGAAAAGCGCCGAAACCACCAAGATGATGCAGTGCGTGAAAATTACGCTGCTGTCGAATCTGAACGGTTATGCACCGCCGATTGCCGTTGAGTTTGGCCGTAAAACCCTGTACTCGAGCGAACGTCCTTCCTTTGTTGAACTGGAAGAGCATGTCCGCGCAGTCAGAAACCCAAACCAGCAGACCACGACTGAGGACGCATGAAAAACCAGGCCCATCCCATTGTCATCGTCAAACGACGTAAACATAAAGGACACGGAGGCGGCTCGCACGGATCGTGGAAGATTGCCTACGCCGATTTTATGACGGCAATGATGGCGTTCTTTCTGGTCATGTGGCTGATTTCTATCTCCAGTCCTAAAGAGCTTATTCAGATCGCGGAATACTTCCGCACCCCGCTGGCAACGGCGGTCACGGGCGGCCCCCGGATCTCGAACAGTGACAGTCCGATCCCTGGCGGCGGTGATGATTTCACCCAGCAGAAAGGGGAAGTGCAGCGTCAGCCAAACGTGGAAGATCTGCGCAATCGTATGGAACAGAACCGCCTGAGCAAACTGCGTGGCGATCTCGACCAGTTAATAGAAGCCGATCCAAAGCTGCGCGCGCTGCGCCCGCATCTGAAGATCGACCTCGTGCAGGAAGGGCTGCGAATTCAGATTATCGACAGCCAGAATCGCCCGATGTTTAAAACCGGCAGCGCCGAAGTGGAGCCTTACATGCGCGATATTCTGCGCAAGATTGCCCCGGTACTGAACGGTATTCCTAACAGAGTCAGTCTGTCAGGCCACACCGATGATTTCCCCTATGCCAATGGCGAACGAGGCTATAGCAACTGGGAACTCTCCGCTGACCGCGCAAACGCATCGCGTCGCGAGTTGGTCATCGGCGGCCTGGACGACGGTAAAGTCCTGCGTGTCGTGGGCATGGCGGCTACCATGCGGCTTAGCGACAAAGGCGCTGATGATGCGATAAATCGCCGCATCAGTCTTCTGGTTCTCAACCGGCAGGCAGAACAGGCAATTTTGCATGAAAATGCCGAGAGCCAGAACGAGCCAGTAAGTTTATTAAAACAGCCAGAGGCGTTGCCCCAGGCGACAGTTCCCACATCGCCACAACCCGATCCGAGGTGATAGCGTGAGCATGGATATTAGCGATTTTTATCAGACGTTTTTTGATGAAGCTGACGAGTTGTTGGCCGACATGGAGCAGCATTTGTTGGATCTGGTGCCTGAAGCACCGGACTCTGAACAACTGAATGCCATCTTCCGGGCCGCGCACTCTATAAAAGGCGGCGCAGGCACCTTCGGCTTCACCATTTTGCAGGAAACCACGCACCTGATGGAAAACCTGCTTGATGAAGCCCGGCGCGGAGAGATGCAGCTCAACACCGATATAATCAATCTGTTTTTGGAAACCAAAGATATTATGCAAGAGCAGCTCGACGCCTATAAAAGCTCTCAAGAGCCAGATGCCGCCAGCTTTGAATATATCTGTAATGCCCTGCGTCAGCTGGCACTGGAAGCGAAGGGCGAAGTTGTGCCTGCCGCCAACGATGCCAAACTGACCGTGGTTGACGCGCAGAACGACCAGGCTGACGCCTCCGCCCCCGCGGCAAACAGCGACAAACTGCGTATCGTGATTTCGCGTCTGAAAGAGAACGAAGTCAGCCTGCTGGAAGACGAACTCAAAAACCTCGCCACGCTAAGTGACGTGGTAAAAGGCAGCGACTCCCTGAGTGCGACGCTGGATGGCGGCGTGAGCCAGGACGATTTGATTGCCGTGCTTTGCTTCGTGGTAGAGCAGGATCAGATTGCTTTCGAAACCGCACCCGCCGCGGCGCCAGCTGAACCGGCGACCACAGTGGTTGCTGAGGCCGCACCGCAAGTGCCGGCCGTTGCCGCCGCCCCGGTGCTTAAAGCCGTGCCAAAAGAGCCAGCCGCAGCAGGCCGCCAGGAACGTGAAAAACCGGCGCGCGCCAGCGAATCCACCAGCATCCGTGTCGCGGTGGAGAAAGTCGACCAGATCATTAACCTGGTAGGCGAACTGGTGATCACCCAGTCAATGCTGGCCCAGCGTTCTAACGAACTGGATCCGGTCACCCATGGCGATCTGATCACCAGCATGGGCCAGTTGCAGCGCAACGCCCGTGACCTGCAGGAATCGGTCATGTCCATCCGTATGATGCCGATGGAATATGTTTTCAGCCGCTTCCCGCGTCTGGTGCGCGATCTCGCCACCAAACTGAATAAGCAGATCGAACTGACGCTGATCGGCAGCTCCACTGAACTGGACAAGAGCCTGATCGAACGCATTATCGATCCGTTAACGCACCTGGTGCGTAACAGCCTCGACCACGGTATCGAACTGCCGGAAGTCCGCGTTGCCGCCGGTAAATCCGCCGTGGGTAACCTGGTGCTGTCCGCCGAACACCAGGGCGGCAATATCTGTATCGAAGTAACCGACGATGGCGCTGGCCTTAACCGCGAGCGTATTCTTGCGAAAGCCATGTCTCAGGGTATGGCCGTGAGCGAAAGCATGTCTGATGAAGAAGTCGGGATGCTGATCTTCGCGCCGGGCTTCTCCACCGCCGAACAGGTCACCGACGTGTCGGGCCGTGGCGTGGGCATGGACGTGGTGAAACGTAACATCCAGGAGATGGGCGGCCACGTTGAAATCAAATCTAAACAGGGCGCGGGCACGACCATTCGTATCCTGCTGCCGCTGACGCTGGCTATCCTTGACGGCATGTCCGTGAAGGTCAGCGAAGAAGTCTTTATCCTGCCGCTGAATGCCGTGATGGAATCGCTGCAACCGCGTGAAGAAGATCTGCACCCGCTGGCCGGTGGTGAGCGCGTTCTGGAAGTGCGTGGCGAATACCTGCCGCTGGTAGAACTGTGGAAAGTCTTTGACGTCAAGGGCGCGAAAACGGAAGCCACCGCGGGTATCGTGGTGATCGTGCAGAGCGCAGGACGTCGTTACGCCTTGTTGGTTGACCAGTTGATCGGTCAGCATCAGGTGGTAGTGAAAAACCTGGAAAGCAACTATCGCAAAGTGCCGGGCATTTCTGCTGCGACCATCCTTGGCGATGGTAGTGTCGCGCTGATCGTGGATGTTTCGGCGTTACAGGGATTAAACCGTGAACAACGTATGGCGCATACAGCCGCCTGATTTAGGTAAGAAGGTATAAACATGACCGGTATGAGTAATGTAACGAAACTGGCTGGCGAGCCATCAGGTCAGGAATTCCTGGTTTTCACCCTTGGCGGGGAAGAATACGGCATCGATATTCTGAAAGTGCAGGAAATCCGTGGTTATGATCAGGTAACCCGCATCGCTAACACCCCGGAATTCATCAAAGGGGTGACCAACCTGCGCGGTGTTATTGTGCCTATCGTTGATCTGCGCGTGAAGTTCAGCCAGATGGACGTTGAGTACAACGAAAACACCGTGGTGATCGTGCTGAACCTTGGTCAGCGTGTGGTTGGCATCGTGGTTGACGGCGTCTCCGATGTGCTGTCACTGGCCTCCGATCAGATCCGTCCGGCACCGGAGTTCGCGGTTACGCTGTCCACCGAATACCTGACCGGCCTTGGTGCGCTCGGCGACCGTATGCTGATCCTGGTGAACATCGAAAAACTGCTGAACAGCGACGAAATGGCGCTGCTCGACGTGGCAACCACGCACGTAGCCTGATGCTTCACCGCGCCCGGCAAAAAAACGCTCTCCTGACCGGGAGCGTTTTTATTTTTCCGGCCTTTCATTAAATATAAATCCCGCCATAAATGAAAATAACCCGCGTTTATTATTATTCCCCTGCGCAATAATTAAGTGCCGGTTAACTGACGTTAATGGGTAATAA
This sequence comes from Enterobacter kobei, assembly GCF_018323985.1. GTDB lineage: Bacteria > Pseudomonadota > Gammaproteobacteria > Enterobacterales > Enterobacteriaceae > Enterobacter_D > Enterobacter_D kobei_A. The sequence goes on from NZ_AP024590.1 coordinate 1,920,008, forward strand.
ATGTAACGACAGAAAATACAAATTAAATGTGTGATGCAGATCACGCCAGCCATAATATATCTTTCTCTGACACGTTTATTTACATCCTGTTTTATCTGTTAATTAATTGAAAAATAATGATAAATAACGTCAATTACCCGTCCTGATGACCTGTATTTTACAGGGTAGTTCTTTATCTCTCCCTGAGCTAAATTTCTGTTAATCCTGTTATTTCCCCCTGCAGGATAATATCCCCGGCAGCTAATCCATTATCGCAGTAAGCGGAAAGCTTATTTACTGGAGGCGATAACATGAACAGAAATTTACGTATTCTCCTCGCGGGTAGCGCGTTGTTATTCGCCGGGCAGAACGCTCTGGCGGTGACCAGTAACGGGACTATCGGCGCTACCCTGACGTTAACCAACGGCTGCCTGATTAACGGATCGCCGAACCAGAACGGGATTAACTTCGGTACGCTGAACTTTGGTGAACATCCGGCAACCTTTTCCACGCTAACCACCCAGCTCACCGGCGCGGCTGGCGGTAACAGCTTTGGTATTCAGTGCACCACCGACAGCTATACCGTGCAGATCACCGGTAACACCAACTCCACCGCACCCGGCACCGTGGTTGGTACGCCAGGCACCCCGGCGCGTTATCTGGTGAATACCACCAACACCGCGCAGGGCGTGGCCTATAGCCTCTACAGCGACAGCGGCTTCAGTAATGTGGTGGCAAACAATGCCCCGCTGCCTGTCGCCTCAACCACCGGCGGCGTCAACAACTACACCCTCTATGGTCGTATCCAAGGCGGCGGCAACAGTGTGACAGTCGTTCCAGGTACCTATACCGACACCATAAACGTGAGCGTTATTTACTAACGCCCCGCACGATGAAATCTGATGGAACGCCAGCTTCCCTGCGGGGACGCCGGGGAGCCCTGCGCCTTATTTTTGGGATGGCGATGGCAGGACTCACGATGCAGGGAACCGCCCTGGCTGTCACCAGCCAGTCATTCCGGGTGGGAGCAACGATAACGCCGGGCTGTTCGGTTACCAGCGGCACCGGCGGCGTACTGGGCTCGCTGAATTTCGGCACCCATACCGGCGTGGAAAGCGGGCGCGTCCCTACCAGTTTCGTGCCCAACTCCTCTTTACTGCTGGCCTGTACACCCGGCGTGGCGCTGAGCATGAGCATCAACGGCGGGCTGAATTACACCAGTGTGCGCAATATGCGGCGCAGCGGCGGCACCGACGTCGTGCCGTATCGCCTGTACAGCAGCAGTACGCTGGCGGCCAATACGGAGATCGCCCAGAACCAGTCGGTTTCGATCACCTACAGCAACAGTAATAACATTGCGCTCACGCTGTTCGGCGCGGCGCAGCTGACGGGCTTCAGTCCCGCAGGAACCTATAGCGATCAACTCACCGTGACCTTGTCATGGTGAGACAGGGAGAAGGTTATGAGCGTACATCCTCGTCTGGCCGCGCTGCTGTTGACGACAGCACTGACCCTCAGCGCACCGCAGGCACAGGCCGCCGCCAGCATTCTGTTATGGCCAATCGATCCTTGGCTGGCAGCAGACACGCCGGCGACAGAGTTGTGGATCCAGAACCAGGGCGACACCCCGACCACCATGCAGGTGCGTATCGTGCGCTGGCGGCAGGATGGCGGCAACGAACGCTACCAGCCGCAGCAGGACGTGGTCGCCAGTCCGCCTATCGTGCGCATTGATAAGGGCAGCAAACAGCTGATCCGCCTTATCAAACAGACCACGGTGCCGGCGGGCGTCGAACAGGCTTACCGTATTATTGTTGATGAGATCCCCCAGCCGCAGGACGATAAAACCCCGCAGATCGGGCTGAAGATCCAGATGCGTTATTCCATTCCGCTGTTTGCCTACGGGCAGGGCATCGCCACCCAGCGCGAAGGGGCCAACCATGCGCTGGTGAAAACACGCGATCTGAGCTGGCGCACCGTGCGCGACGGCGGCAAACCGGCCATCGAATTCACCAACCGCAGCGATGTGCATGTGCGGTTAAGCAATGTGAAAGTCCAGCAGGGCGGTCAGAGCAAGGAACTGGCGGATGGTCTGCTGGGTTATGTTCTGCCCGGCAGCACCCGTCTTTTTCCGCTCCCCGCCGGTATAAGTTCCCCCTCTGCCATGACGGCAACCATTAACGCCAGGGATACGACATGGCAGTCAGCCCCCGCGCGCTGATCGCAATGATGATGCTGAGCCTCGGCAGTACCGGCAGCGTACAGGCCGCCGACGGGGACGACGCATTGCCGCCGCCCCCTGACGCGCAGGCGCTGAACGATGAGGCGACATTCCACCTTGCGCTGGTGGTCAACTACCGGGATACGCAGCAGGTGGTGCCGGTGATCCGTCGGCAAAACGCCTTTTTTGTCGACAGCGAAAACCTCCGGCGCGCCGGGCTGCCTGCCGACCGCCTCCCGAAGGGCGAGGTTAACGTTTCGACCCTGCCGGAAGTGCGCGTCGAGTATGACAGCAGCGGTCAGCGGCTGATGCTGTTCGTGCCCCGTGAATGGGTGGGGGAAAACAGCACCTCGTTTACCGGCGACAGCGAACGCAGTGAACCGATGTATGGTCGTGGCGCGCTGCTCAACTACGACATCTACACCAGCCAGACGGAAAACATCGGCAGCCAGATTGCCCTCTGGCATGAACTGCGCTTTTTTGAGCAAAACGCCGTCCTCAACTCCACCGGTACCCAGCGGCAAAACCTGTCCGGCGATTTGCAGCAAAAACAGGGCTACATCCGCTATGACACCACCTTAACCCTGACCAACGAAGATGACGCCACCGTGTGGAACATCGGCGATGTGATCACCGACTCCCTGAGCTGGAGCAACAGCGTGCGCCTCGGCGGTATTCGATATGGCCGCGACTTCTCCGTGCGCCCGGATCTGGTCACCTGGCCGCTGCCGCAGTTTTCCGGCGAGGCGGCGGTGCCGACCTCCGTCGATGTGTTTATCAACGGCTATCGCGCCGGGAACACCCGCTTGCAGCCGGGGCCTTTCACGCTGACCAACCTGCCATACATCAACGGCGCGGGTGACGCGGTGCTGGTGACCACCGATGCGCTGGGCCGCCAGGTGAGCACCACGCTGCCGTTTTATGTCGCCAGCGAAGTGCTGAAAAGCGGCCTCAGCGACGGGGCGCTAACCGTCGGCAGCCTGCGGCGGAACTACGGCATCGACAACTTTGATTATGGCCCGGCCGCCGGTAGCGGCACGTTGCGCTATGGCCTGACCGATTATCTGACGCTGGAAGGCCACGGCGAAGCCGCGCAAGAGCTGGCGCTCGGCGGGGCGGGGGCGGTGATCAAACTCGGGCAGTTCGGGGTGGTGAATTCGGCCTGGACCCAGAGCCGGATGCGGGATAACAGCGGCAGCCAGTTCAACTGGGGCTACCAGTACAGCACCAGCCGTTTCAGCATCGCCACCCAGCACAGCCGCCGCGAGCGCGGCTTCGGCAATCTTGCGCTCTACGATCAGACGGCGCTCTATGAATATGATGATAACCGCCGCCAGCCCGTCGCCACCCTCAGTCGCAATACCGACCAGTATTCGCTGACCTTCAATATGGGCGATTTCGGTAACGTCGGCGCGGCGTGGATCGGCGTGCGCAGCTTCGATAATGACAAAACTGAACTATTAAACCTTTCCTGGAGCCGCAATCTGTGGGGCAGCAGCAGTATCAACCTCGCCGCCAGCCGCGACAAACAGCAGGGCGACTGGACCTTCGGCATGTCATTGCAAATTCCGCTCGGCGAGCAGGACAGTGCGGCCATCAGCGTCGAAAAACGGCCTTATTCCGGCAACACGCAGCGGGTCAACTATAACCATGCGATGCCAACCGACGGCGGCTTCAGCTGGAACATGGCCTATGCCCGCCAGTCCGAGGCTGACAGCTATCAACAGGCTACGCTCGGCTGGCGTAACAACCACGTAGAGCTTCAGGGCGGCGGCTACGGCGAAACCGATATGTTTACCTGGTGGGGGGAGGCGATGGGCTCGCTGGTGCTGATGGATAACCAGGTGTTTGCCGCCAACAAAATCAACGATGCCTTTGTGGTGGTCAGCACCGGCGGCAATCCGCGCGTGCCGGTCAACTACGAAAACCAGCCGGTGGGCACGACCGATGAAAACGGCTATCTGCTGATCAGCGGCGTGTCGGCCTACTATCCGGCGAGTTACAGCATTGACACGCTTAACTTACCGGCAGATACGCGTCTGAAAGAGACCGAACGGCGCATCTCCCTGCGGCGACAGAGCGGCTACCTGGTGGAGTTCCCGATGGTGCAGGAGCGGGTGGCAAGCGTGATCCTGCATGATGAAAATGGCGCGGCACTGCCGCTCGCCAGTCAGGTATGGCGCGACGGTAAACCGACGGCCGTTGTCGGCTATGACGGCATCGCCTGGCTGGAAAACCTCGACAGCGTGAATCCGCTGCGGATCACCACGCCGGACAACAAAACCTGTTACACGACCCTGCAGGTGGGGGCAAACCCCGGTCACAAACTGCAAACTTATGGGCCTCTTACCTGTCAGGAGAAACGCTGATGCTGCGCGCCGGTCTGTTACTGATTTTACTTTTGGCCTTAAGCCCGCAGGCGCTGGCGGCCTGTACCGCCAGCACAGTAACGGCGTCTTTTGGTCCGGTCACCTCGTTTGCTCTTAACAGTACCGAGCAGACCACCACCGGACAATTGATCGTGCAGTGCGACCGCGTGCTGGGGCTGCTGACGAATGACTCCATCACCGTGAGTATGACCACCGCCTCATCGTCTGCCAGTAACCGCGCGGCGATGAAACGCACAGATAACCTGACGGTAACCGATCTTATTCCCATCCGCGTTTGCGGCCAGTCCGGCTGTAACAACAACAGCGAAGTGACCATCAACGCCACGCCCTACACCTGGAACGCCTCGGCGCTGCTGGGATTACTTGGCTCACAGCGTTACACGCTGCCGATCTATTTACGCACCGTCGCCGGGCAAAATGTCTCAGCGGGACCTTATCAGGTGACGCTCAACTTAAGCGTCAACTATAACGTCTGCGCGCTGGGTGCCGTTGGGCTGTGCGGGACGCCGCAGACCGGCACCCTGGCGACCACGTTGCAGGTTAACGGCACGGTAACGAATGACTGTTCAACCATTACCGCCCCGGCGGTCAATTTCGGCAGTTCACCGCTGGTGCAGAACTTCCCGACGATCTCCCAGGCCGTGACCCTGACCTGCACCAAAGGCAGCACCTATACCGTCGGGCTGAACAACGGGCTGTACCCGACGGGTACGGTACGCAATATGGCGAGCGGCAATAATCGCCTGAGCTATGAGATCTACAAAGGCAACACCACCAGCCGCTGGGGCAGCACCGGCAGCGAGCGCTGGGCAAGCAGTGCCTCATCGCTTATCAGTGGCGATGCCCTGACCCGCACCTTCAATTACACCGCAAAAGTGCTCACCACACAGGCCACGCCGCCTGGCGGGACCTATGAAGACACGGTGATTGTGGATGTCGCCTTTTAGGACTGCGCCGATTTTTTACTTTTCGCAAATGTAAAGTTCCCTTAAGTCGTGCCGATAACACCGTTAATAAGTCATCAATTAGGTGTTGTTGCATGTTGAATCGTATCCGTGTTGTCACAATGCTGATGATGGTGCTGGTGGTCTTCGCACTTCTGCAGCTGGTTTCCGGTGGTCTGCTGTTTTCTTCCCTGAAAGAGAACCAACAGAGCTTTGCTGTTTCCAACGATCTCCGCTCGCAGCAAGCCGAGCTGACCAGCGCCTGGGAGCTGATGCTGCAAACGCGCATCAACTTAAGCCGCTCGGCGGCGCGCATGATGATGGATGCGAACAATCAACAAAGCAGCGCTAAAACGGATCTGCTGAAAAACGCCCATGCCTCACTGGCTGAGGCGGCAAAACATTACGAGGCTTACCAGGCGCTGCCAGCACAGGCTTCGATGGCGCAAGCCGCGCAAACGCTGGATGAAAAATACCGCGCTTATTCAACGGCCCTCAATGAGCTGATCCAGTTCCTGGAAACCGGCAACATGGATGCCTATTTTGCACAGCCGACTCAGGGTATGCAGAACGGCATGAGCGACGCCATGAAGCATTACGCCAGCCTGAGCGCGTCGCTGTATCACGATGCCTTCACCCAAAGCGTCAGCGATTACCGTTTTGCCAAGTGGCAGATGGCGACCCTCGCCGTGGCGTTAGGGCTGGTGCTGATGGTGGTGTGGTTCGGTATCCGTAAAATCCTGCTCGATCCGCTTAACCGCGTGATCCGCCATATCCGCGAGATTGCCGGTGGCGATCTGACGCAAACGCTGGCCATCGAAGGTCATAACGAAATGACCGATCTGGCGGACAGCGTGAACCACATGCAGCAGTCGCTGAGCGATACCGTGACCCGTGTACGTCAGGGATCGGATGCGATTTACAGCGGCACCAGCGAAATCGCCCTCGGCAACCACGATCTCTCCTCGCGTACCGAACAACAGGCCTCCGCGCTGGAAGAAACCGCAGCCAGCATGGAGCAGTTAACCTCCACCGTGAAGCAGAACGCCGACAACGCCCGTCAGGCATCACAGCTGGCGCAGAGCGCCTCTGACATCGCCGAGCGCGGCGGCAACGTGGTTGACAGCGTGGTGAAAACCATGTCTGACATCGCCGGCAGCTCGAAGAAAATCGCTGACATCACCAGCGTGATCGACGGCATCGCCTTCCAGACCAATATCCTCGCGCTGAATGCCGCGGTAGAAGCCGCCCGTGCCGGTGAGCAGGGCCGTGGCTTTGCCGTGGTCGCCGGGGAAGTGCGTAATCTCGCCAGCCGCAGCGCCCAGGCGGCAAAAGAGATCAAAGCATTGATTGAAGATTCCGTGGCGCGCGTTGATACCGGCTCTGAGCTGGTGGAGAGCGCCGGGGAAACCATGAACGATATCGTTAACGCGGTCACCCGCGTCACCGACATCATGGGTGAAATTGCTTCCGCGTCCGATGAACAGAGTCGCGGGATCGATCAGGTTGCGTTGGCGATTTCCGAGATGGATCGCGTCACGCAACAGAACGCGTCGCTGGTACAAGAGTCTGCGGCTGCTGCCGCGGCATTAGAAGAACAAGCCAGCCGACTGAATATGGCCGTATCCGCTTTCCGTCTTGCCACTGTACCCGGCATACCGGCAAAGCCTGGCGTCACGCCATCGCATGTTATTCCACAGGCGACAGCCGCACGTCAGACCCGCACCGGACAAGATGCTAACTGGGAAACTTTTTAAGTGACAGCAACGTGGCAATGCCACCTGATGGGAGCGTGAATGTTTAATCGTATTCGTATCTCGACCACACTTTTTCTGATTTTGATTGTTTGCGGCATTTTGCAGGTTGGCAGTAACGGGCTGTCGTTCTGGGCGTTTCGCGATGGCTATCAGCATCTGGAGCAGATTGAAAAGAGCAATCTGCAACGTAACACGCTGGCGCAGATGCGCAGCACGATGTTGCAGGCCGGGATCGCACTGAACAAAGCGGGCACCCTGACCGCGCTGGCGTACCCGCCGGAAGATATCAAAGGGCTGATGGTCACGGCGAAGGAGAGTCTGCAACAGGCGCAAAACCAGCTGCAAACCTTTCTGGCGATTGAGGCGACCACTGCTGAAGGCAACGCGCTGAAAGAGAAGACGAAAACGGCATTTACCGCCTGGCATGACGATTTAAACCATCAGGCCACCTGGCTTGAAAACAACCAGCTGTCGGATTTCATGACCGCGCCGGTTGAAACCTCTCAGGCGGCGTTTGATAACAATTTTATGGCCTGGCAGAAACACATCGACGCTTTTGTGGAAAACGCCAGCGTCAACGGGCAGAAAAATTACCATATGTCGGCGGTGATCTTTATCACCGTGGTGGTCCTCGCGGCACTGCTGACCACCAGTGCGCTGTACTGGTCACGCAAACTTATCGTGCAGCCGCTGGCGATCATCAGCAGCCACTTTGAGAGCATCGCCGCAGGCGATCTGGCACGACCGGTGATGGTGTACGGACGTAACGAGATCTCGGCGATTTTTGCCAGTCTGAAGACCATGCAGACTGCGCTGCGCGGCACCGTGACCGAGGTGCGTCAGGGCAGTAACGCCATGCATACCGGCATTGCTGAGATTGCCGCTGGTAACAACGACCTCTCGGCGCGCACGGAACAGCAAGCGGCGTCGCTGGCAGAAACCGCTGCCAGCATGGAGCAGTTGACTGCCACCGTCGGGCAGAACGCCGACAACGCCCGTCAGGCGTCGGGGCTTGCGTCGAGCGCAGCAGAAACAGCGCGCAAAGGCGGTGAGCAAACCACCCGCGTGGCGCAAACCATGCAGGACATTGCCGCCAGCTCGCAGAAAATCGGCGACATCATCAGCGTGATCGATGGTATTGCCTTCCAGACCAACATCCTTGCCCTGAACGCCGCCGTCGAAGCAGCGAGAGCAGGGGAACAGGGCCGCGGTTTTGCCGTGGTGGCGGGCGAAGTCCGTAACCTGGCCAGCCGCAGCGCGCAGGCGGCAAAAGAGATCAAAGGCCTGATTGAAGAGTCGGTCTCTCGTGTGCAGCAAGGCTCCGGGCTGGTGGGAACCGCCGCGCAGACCATGACCGACATTGTGCGGTCTGTTACGCAAGTAAACGACATCATGGGCGAAATCGCTTCCGCGTCGGATGAACAACGCCGCGGCATCGAACAGGTCGCGCTTGCTGTCAGCCAGATGGATCAGGTGACCCAACAGAACGCCGCGCTGGTAGAAGAAGCGGCGTCTGCCACCGAACAACTGGCAAACCAGGCTGACCATCTGACATCGCTGGTCGCCATATTTAAGTTAAATGAACACAACTCAACACCTGCCGGTGCACTGTCTGATGTCGTGCCCGCTGTAACCTGAAAGTAGATAAGAAGGCGCTATGACCTCATCCACGCCCAACGGGCAAACATCGCTGCTGTTACAGATGACTCAACGTCTGGCGTTGTCCGACACGCATTTTCGTCGGATATGTGAACTGATTTACCAGCGTGCAGGGATTGTACTGGCTGACCATAAGCGAGACATGGTTTACAACCGCCTTGTCCGCCGGTTACGTGAGCTGGGCCTGGATGATTTTGGTCGGTATCTGACCATGCTGGAAGCGAACCAGAGTAATGCCGAGTGGCAGGCGTTTATCAACTCCCTGACCACTAACCTGACGGCATTTTTCCGCGAAGCGCACCACTTCCCGGTGCTGGCTGAACACGCCCGTAAACGCAGCGGCGAATACCGCGTGTGGTGTGCGGCGGCCTCCACCGGCGAAGAGCCGTACTCCATCGCCATCACCCTTGCGGATGCGCTGGGGATGGCGCCGGGGCGCTTTAAGGTGATCGCCAGTGACATTGATACCGAAGTGCTGAAGAAAGCCAAAAGCGGGATCTACCGCGTGGACGAGCTGAAAACGCTCTCGCCGCAGCAGTTACAGCGCTATTTCATGCGCGGCACCGGTCCGCACGACGGGCTGGTGCGTGTGCGTCAGGAGCTGGCGAATTACATTGAATTTACCCCCGTTAACCTGCTGGCCAAGCAGTACAACGTGCAGGGACCGTTCGACTCGATCTTCTGTCGTAACGTGATGATTTATTTTGATAAAACGACACAGCAGGACATTTTACGCCGTTTTGCACCGTTGCTTAAGCCCGACGGATTACTGTTTGCCGGGCACTCGGAGAATTTTAGCAACCTCGCGCGTGAGTTTACCCTCCGTGGGCAGACTGTTTATGCGCTGAGTAAGGAAAAAGCATGAGTAAAATCAGGGTATTGTCCGTTGATGACTCCGCATTGATGCGCCAGATTATGACGGAAATCATCAATAGCCACAGCGATATGGAAATGGTAGCAACCGCGCCGGACCCGCTGGTGGCGAGGGATTTAATCAAAAAATTTAACCCCGATGTCCTGACGCTGGATGTTGAAATGCCGCGCATGGATGGGCTGGATTTTCTTGAAAAGCTGATGCGTCTGCGTCCGATGCCGGTGGTGATGGTCTCCTCCTTGACCGGTAAAGGTTCAGAAGTGACGCTGCGCGCGCTGGAACTGGGGGCGATTGATTTCGTCACCAAACCGCAGCTTGGCATCCGCGAAGGGATGCTGGCATACAGCGAGATGATCGCGGAGAAAGTGCGTACCGCCTCCCGCGCGAAGCTGGCGGCGCACACGCCAACGGTAGCGCCGGTAACGTTAAAAGCCGGTCCGTTGCTGAGTTCTGAAAAACTGCTGGTGATCGGCGCATCCACCGGCGGTACCGAGGCGATCCGTCATGTGCTGCAACCGCTGCCGCTTTCCAGCCCGGCGGTGTTGATTACCCAGCATATGCCGCCTGGTTTTACCCGTTCTTTTGCCGAGCGTCTGAACAAACTTTGTCAGATTAGCGTGAAAGAAGCAGAGGACGGCGAGCGTGTATTGCCAGGACACGCCTATATTGCACCCGGTGATCGGCACATGGAACTGTCGAGAAGTGGGGCAAACTATCAAATCAAGATCCATGACGGCCCGGCGGTTAACCGCCATCGCCCGTCGGTGGATGTACTCTTTCATTCGGTGGCGAAGTTCGCAGGCCGTAATGCCGTGGGGGTGATCCTCACCGGTATGGGCAACGACGGCGCGGCCGGTATGTTAGCGATGCACCAGGCGGGCGCCTGGACCATTGCACAAAACGAAGCAAGTTGTGTGGTGTTCGGCATGCCGCGCGAGGCTATCAATATGGGTGGCGTTAGCGAAGTGGTCGATCTTAGCCAGGTAAGCCAGCAGATGCTGGCAAAAATCAGTGCCGGACAGGCAATACGTATTTAACGAGGAGTGTAGTTTTATGGCGGACAAAGAGCTCAAGTTTCTGGTTGTGGATGACTTTTCCACCATGCGTCGCATCGTGCGCAACCTGCTGAAAGAGCTGGGTTTCAACAACGTCGAAGAAGCAGAAGATGGCGTTGACGCGCTGAATAAACTGCAGGCGGGTGGTTTCGGTTTCGTTATTTCTGACTGGAACATGCCGAACATGGATGGTCTGGAACTGTTAAAAACGATCCGTGCCAGCGGCAACATGGCATCGATGCCGGTGCTGATGGTAACGGCCGAAGCGAAAAAAGAGAACATCATTGCGGCCGCGCAGGCAGGCGCAAGCGGCTACGTGGTGAAACCGTTCACCGCTGCAACACTCGAAGAGAAACTTGGCAAGATCTTCGAGAAACTTGGCATGTGAGGGCAGGATAATGATGCATCAACCGCAGATTAAACCGTCAGACGAAAACGCTGCCGGAGACATTATCGCCCGTATCGGTAGCCTGACACGCATGCTGCGCGACAGCCTGCGTGAGCTGGGGCTGGACCAGGCGATTGCCGAAGCGGCAGAAGCCATTCCGGATGCGCGTGACCGTCTCGACTACGTTGTGCAGATGACGGCGCAGGCCGCCGAACGTGCGCTGAACAGCGTTGAAGCCTCGCAGCCGCACCAGGACGCTATGGAATCCGGCGCGAAAGCGCTGACCAAACGCTGGGATGAGTGGTTTGAAAATCCTATCGAACTGACGGATGCCAAAGCGCTGGTGACCGATACGCGTCAGTATCTGGGCGATGTGCCGGGTCATACCAGCTTCACCAACGCCCAGCTGCTCGACATCATGATGGCGCAGGATTTCCAGGATCTGACCGGTCAGGTGATCAAGCGCATGATGGACGTGATCCAGGAAATCGAGCGTCAGCTGCTGATGGTGCTGCTTGATAACATGCCGGAACCGGCTGCGCGCGCGAAACGTGAAAACGATAGCCTGCTGAACGGTCCGCAACTGGACACCACCAAAGCAGGCGTCGTGGCCAGCCAGGATCAGGTCGACGACCTGCTGGACAGCCTCGGCTTCTGATCGTCAATCCTGCTTTCCGCCTGCGCAGTCTGGCAGGCGGGGAGTGGGGTTAATGATTCTGTAGTTGTATAAAAGCCTGATGACAGGGAAGGGGTAAAGCCTTGCCTCTTTCCGCATGACGAAGATAATGGCGCAGGAAAAGATACTGAGAGTCACTAAAACTCCGTGAGTTAAAGTGCGAGTGTTCGTACGCAGCCAACGCTGCATATTCATAATTTTCCAGCATCTGATGTAAAAAATCACTCAGCATCGGCCCCAGCGTTTTAACTTCTTTTTGGAATATGGTTCGCAGAATTCTGACTATGGCCCCGGTCTCATTAGGCGTTGCCCGTAACACTATCTCAAGATAGCCCCTCGTAAGATCGTCAAGATAATTTTCCGGCGTGATCACTTCCCGACGATGCACATCGTATAGTACGGCATCCCAGCTCATTAAGGTCGTGCGAAACAAACTCCTGGCATCAATTAGCGGGATAAGATTTTCTTTAAACGCCCAGGTATCTGACAGGCACCACATATCAAAATCCATATGGCTAAAGCGAAAACGTATGCCGCCGAGTTTATTGACCGTCCATGGTCCGACAACGTTGACAGACAACAGGCGAAACAACTCATCGCGTTCGCCGTCGAAAACGATGTCTATATCGGAGGTAAAGTTATCACCACCAAAAAGCGTAATGTCGCGGAGCATACCGCCAAAGATCCATACCTGATGACGCTCGGCCAGCGCTTCTATTAATGCTCTGGCGGTCTGGTGTTCATCTCTGGCGGTAAAAAATTCCTCAATCCGGCGTTTAAGATGATGATGACTGTGGGCTATTTTCATACTCATAAAGTGATTTTAGCTCATCGTGAAGGCGTATCAAATAGCTATCCGTCATACCAGAGATGGCGTCTGACAGAAGCTGAGCCTCTTTATAAAGCTGTGGCAATGTATTTTGCTCATCCTCAAAAATGCGCCGATAATTCTCGGAAATGCGGCCATAGGTATAGCGGCCAAACGGCGTATCTGACTTAAATTCATCACTAGGCGTGAAAGTACTGTCGCTTTTTTTGCGCTCCTTCTCAGCTTCTTTTTTTCGCTTAGTTTTATGGCCGTGAATGCCCACCCACAGCATATCCATCAGGCTCTGGATATAGTTTGAACCTTTCAACTCCAGTTCCAGTACCGAGCGATGGCGGTAACCACGGGTTTTGTCGAAATCTTTCAGGGCATCGCATAGTTGTGCGCCCTGGCTGTTGCCTATCAAATCTTTAATGGTGCAGTGTGTGCTCAGCAGCTCGTCAAGGTTGTCAACGAATGCCTCCACGGCGGCATTAATCAGCGCTATCGTAGATTTCACGCGAAACATCTGCATATTCATGTCGTTTACTTCACCGGGGGTTAATTCCTGCTGCGCTTCTTTATAACCACTGGTAATTTTTTCCGTTTGCTCGATAACGGTAATGATTATGGGATCCTGTTTATCCCCCCAACATCTTAAGTGATCCATTAAATCCTGATATGAGGCGAGGCCTTTTTTAACCGTATCTTCAGCATCAAGTACTGAGTATGCGATATCGTCGCAAGCTTCCATCAACCAGGTAAAGGGATGGCGCAATCCTTCTGCCAGACCCGTTTCATGCCAGATGTCTTCAATAACGGCTTTCTCAGAAAAGAAGTAGCCATGCTTTTTCCAGTGGCCTGGAGCGTCCGTAAAAGAGGAACGAGGGTATTTAATTAAAGCAGCAAGCGTGGCATAGGTGAGGTTAAGACCGTAACTATCGTTTAAAACCTGCAGCTTGGTGACGAGGCGAAGCGTCTGAGAATTACCATCAAATTCAAAAAAATCCCTGAAGATATTTTTATCCTCAATATCTGTATAGCTTGGCAAAAGCGGCGTTAAACGGCGCGTAAACCAGGTGCGCATAGCGGCTTCACCCTGATGTCCGAAAGGGGGATTCCCAAGGTCGTGTGCCAGACCGATAGCGGCCAGCAGAGCAGGAACGTCGCGTTCTACCTGAATATGTTCAGGTAACTCATTAAATACGCTGCTTTTCAAATCAAAGGCCAGACGCATTCCGATGCCGCGTGCAAAATTAGCAACCTCGTGGGAATGTGTTAGACGCGTCCGCACGCTGTCATTGCGATCTAACGGGAAAACCTGGGTTTTATCGGCAAGTCGTCGGGTGGGCGCGGCAAACAGAATGCGGTCGAAATCGCGTTCTATTTCCTTTCGGCATTCTTTTTGTGGCGTGTCTGGTTGCATCGGATTTTTAATCTTCGTTTTATCTTTACGGCGGGCGCTATTGAGTAACATTGACCATTGCATAAATTTTCCCTTTTGGTGGCAATGTTTGCAGGCTAGCAAAAGTTAAAATCAACGGAAATAGTGGGGCCGTTATTATATGAATACCTGGAGCAGCTACGCAAAAGTGCGCAACGAGCGCAGATGAATTGCATTCGTCCCTGCACTATCGCCTGAAAAAACCGCCTTTTAGTCTCGCTTATCTGCCCATTGCTCCGGCCTGTCTCTGGCATCATGCTACAAACTTGTATCTCCGGAACTTCGGCTGTGTCAGAAGATAGCGACGACAAAACAGAAGCCCCCACACCCCAACGACTAGACAAAGCGCGTGAGGAAGGGCAGATCCCCCGATCCAAAGAGCTGACGTCACTGCTTATTTTAGTGGTGGGCGTGAGCATCGTCTGGATAGGCGGAGAGTCGATCGCCCGACGGCTGGCGGGGCTACTGTCATCGGGGTTGCGGTTTGACCACGGTATTATCAACGACCAGAAGCTGATTTTGGGCCAGATAATTTTGCTGGTGAAAGAGGCGATGTACGCACTGCTGCCGCTGATCACGGGCGTGGTGATCATCGCGCTGGTCTCACCGATGCTGCTGGGTGGCCTGATTTTCAGCACGAAATCGCTGGCGTTTAAATTTTCCAAGCTTAATCCCATCACCGGTATCGGACGTCTGTTCTCGGCGCAGGTCGGGGCGGAGCTGTTGAAAGCGGTGCTGAAATCGGTGCTGATGGGCAGTGTTGCCGGGCTGTACCTGTGGAACAAATGGCCGGAAATTATGCGGCTGATGAGCGAAGCGCCGACCACGGCGATGAACAATGCCCTTGACCTTGTGGGCATGTGCGTGCTGCTGGTGGTGTTAAGCATTATCCCGATGGTGGGCTTTGACGTTGGCTTCCAGCTCTACAGCCACTTCAAGAAACTGCGGATGTCCCGTCAGGATATTCGCGACGAGTACAAACAGACCGAAGGCGACCCGCACGTAAAAGGGCGTATCCGGCAGATGCAACGCGCGGCGGCACGTCGTCGCATGATGGCCGATGTGCCGACGGCAGACGTCATCGTCACCAACCCGACGCACTACTCCGTGGCGCTGAAGTATGACGAAAACAAAATGAGCGCGCCGAAAGTGATCGCCAAAGGCGCCGGGCTGGTGGCCCTGCGCATCCGTGAAATTGGCAACGAGAACCGAATTCCCACCCTTGAAGCACCCCCGCTGGCACGTGCGCTTTATCGCCATGCGGAAATTGGTCAGCAGATCCCGGGGCAGCTTTACGGCGCCGTGGCGGAAGTGCTGGCCTGGGTATGGCAGCTGAAACGCTGGCGTCTGGCGGGTGGTACTGCACCTGTTAAACCTGCAAATCTTCCTGTGCCTGAAGCACTGGATTTTATGAACGAGAAGGACACTGATGAATAATCTGGTGGCAAAGTTGCGCTTGCCTGGCAACATGAAGTCGATTCAGTGGCAGATCCTTGCCGGACCGATCCTCATAATGCTTATTTTGTCGATGATGGTGCTGCCGCTTCCGGCGTTCATTCTTGACCTGTTATTTACGTTCAACATTGCGCTGTCGATTATGGTGCTGCTGGTGGCGATGTTCACCCAGCGTACGCTCGAATTCGCGGCGTTCCCGACGATCCTGCTGTTTACCACCTTACTGCGTCTGGCGCTGAACGTTGCCTCCACCCGTATCATCCTGATGGACGGGCACACCGGCGGCGCGGCGGCAGGTAAAGTGGTCGAAGCCTTTGGCCACTTCCTTGTGGGCGGTAACTTCGCCATCGGCATCGTGGTGTTTATCATCCTCGTGATCATCAACTTTATGGTTATCACCAAAGGTGCCGGGCGTATCGCGGAAGTGGGCGCGCGCTTTGTACTGGACGGGATGCCGGGCAAACAGATGGCGATTGACGCCGATCTGAACGCCGGGTTGATTGGCGAAGACGAAGCGAAAAAACGCCGTTCCGACGTGACCCAGGAAGCCGATTTCTACGGCTCGATGGACGGTGCGAGTAAGTTCGTGCGCGGCGACGCCGTCGCGGGCATCCTGATCATGGTGATTAACGTGGTCGGCGGTCTGCTGGTGGGCGTACTGCAACACGGTATGGACGTCGGTCATGCGGCGGAAAGCTATACGCTGCTGACCATCGGTGATGGTCTGGTGGCGCAGATCCCGGCGCTGGTGATCTCCACCGCGGCGGGTGTGATCGTGACCCGCGTGGCCACCGATCAGGACGTGGGTCAGCAGATGGTGAGCCAGCTGTTTACCAACCCAAGCGTGATGGTGTTAAGCGCCGCGGTGCTTGGTCTGCTGGGCCTGGTACCGGGCATGCCTAACTTTGTCTTCCTGCTGTTTACCGCCGCCTTGCTGGGGCTGGCCTGGTGGCTGCGCGGTCGCGAACAGCAGGCACCGGCAGAAGTCACGCCGGTCAAACTGCCGGAAAATACCCAGGCGGTGGAAGCCACCTGGGGCGATGTGCAGCTGGAAGATCCGCTGGGCATGGAAGTGGGCTATCGCCTGATCCCGATGGTGGATATGCAGCAGGATGGCGAGCTGTTAGGCCGCATCCGTAGTATTCGTAAGAAATTCGCGCAGGATATGGGCTTCCTGCCGCCGGTAGTGCATATCCGCGACAACATGGATCTGCCACCTGCCCGTTACCGTATTCTGATGAAGGGCGTGGAAATTGGCAGCGGCGATGCCTATCCAGGCCGCTGGCTGGCGATTAACCCGGGCACCGCGGCAGGTACGCTGCCGGGTGAGCAGACCGTCGACCCGGCCTTTGGTCTGGCGGCGATCTGGATCGAAAGCGCCCTGAAAGAGCAGGCGCAAATCCAGGGGTATACCGTGGTGGAAGCCAGTACCGTGGTGGCAACTCACCTCAACCATCTGATCGGTCAGTACTCAGCCGAACTCTTTGGTCGTCAGGAAGCGCAGCAGTTGCTGGATCGCGTCGCGCAGGAGATGCCGAAGCTGACGGAAGATCTGGTGCCGGGCGTGGTGACGCTGACCACGCTGCATAAAGTGCTGCAAAATCTGCTGGAAGAAAAAGTGCCGATCCGCGATATGCGTACCATTCTGGAAACCCTCGCGGAACATGCGCCGGTACAGAACGATCCGCATGAACTGACGACGGTTGTCCGTGTGGCGCTGGGCCGCGCCATTACGCAGCAGTGGTTCCCGGGCAGTGGCGAAGTGCAGGTGATTGGTCTGGATACGCCGCTTGAACGTCTGCTGTTGCAGGCCTTGCAGGGCGGCGGTGGTCTGGAACCGGGTCTGGCGGATCGTCTGCTGGCGCAAACCCAGGAGGCGCTGGTTCGTCAGGAAATGCTCGGCGCACCGCCGGTACTGCTGGTGAATCATGCCCTGCGTCCGCTGCTGTCGCGCTTCCTGCGTCGCAGTCTGCCGCAACTGGTGGTGCTGTCGAATATGGAGCTGTCGGACAACCGTAGCATCCGTATGACCGCCACGATCGGTGGTAAATAATGCGCGCGCTGGCATGGCTGATTGCACTGCCGCTGTTCGCGCACGCTGCGGGCGAGGGGGCGTGGCAGGCCAGCAGCATCGGCATCACGCTCAGTCATCGTGGACAGGCGGCGTCCTCCCAGCCGCTGTCTGCCTCCCAGCCTGCCAGCGGTCTGATGACGCTGGTGGCCTGGCGCTATGAGCTGAACGGCCCGACGCCGGCAGGGCTGCTGGTGCGTCTGTGCTCGCAAGCGCGCTGCGTGGAGCTGGACGGCGAAAGCGGCACTACCATGGGTTTTGCCAATGTTCCGGCAGCAGAGCCGCTGCGCTTTGTCTGGGAAGTGCCCGGCGGTGGCCGGTTGATCCCGGCGCTGAAAGTCAGCCGTAACGAAGTCATCGTTAACTACCGCTAATTGCCCGTCTTTTTGCCCGCCACTGTCGATTTCTTCTGCAATCCGGTGGCTGGCTCTCATATTTTGACCCCGCCTTTTGAACCATAAGAAACACTGTTTTATAAATCAGTGACACGCATGATGACACTCTTTGCATTTTTGCCAGTTGCGTCAGTACCCTGGCAGAAACAGAAAGGTTTCTCTCATCACATAATTCTACTTTAGCCGTGTAATGTTCCTCTCAGGCTACGCCAATTGCCTGGGAGCTCCCCATAACAAAAAGGGTTTGCGGCAATGAAAACACGTAAAATTGGACTGGCAAACTACCTGGCCTATGGCTCGGGTGACTTTCTGGGGGCGGGCACCACAGCGCTGACCGCGGCCTGGCTCCTCTATTTCTACACCACCTTCTGTGGCTTAACGCCTATCGAAGCGACCTTCATCTTTGCCACCGCAAGGGTGCTGGACGCGGTGATCAGCCCACTGATGGGCTTTTTAACCGATAACTTTGGTTCGACCTGGCTGGGTAAGCGCTTCGGGCGTCGTAAGTTCTTTATCCTGCTCGGTATTCCCTGCGTGTTCAGCTACTCCATCATGTGGGTAGGGGACATGGGCTTCTGGTACTATCTGCTCACCTACCTGATTTTTGACATCGTCTACACCATGATCCTGGTGCCCTATGAAACCCTGGTGCCGGAGATGACCGATGACTTCAAACAGAAAACCAAATTCTCCGGTGCACGTATCGGTATGGCGCAAATGTCCGCCATTCTGGCGTCGTTCCTGCCGGGTATTCTGTTAACCCATTTCGGCAAAGACAACCCGGTCTCCTTCTTCTATGCCAGCCTGGTGTTCTCGGTGTTGTGCGCCCTGATGCTGACATTCGTATGGTTCTTCACCTGGGAGCGACCACGCGAAGACTGGACTGAAGCGGCGCTGCGTGCGGAAGAGGAGAAGAAACATCTGACGTTTGGCCAGAGCATGCGTCGTCTGTTTGTCGAGCTTAGCTCCACCCTGCGTATTAAGATTTTCCGTCAGCACCTGGGCATGTACCTCGGCGGCTATATCGCCCAGGACGTGTTCAACGCGGTCTTTACTTACTATGTGGTGTTCGTGCTGATGCAGGATGCGTCGATGGCGTCGAACCTGCTGGGAACGATGGCGATCTTCCAGTTTATTGCGGTCATCATGATGATCCCGCTGTGCATCCGTTTCGGGCCTGCGCCGTCCTACCGCATGGTGGTGGTGCTGTTCGGTCTTAGCTCGGCGTCTTACGCCATTCTCTACTACGCCGGTCTGAGCGATATCTATTCGCTGTTACTGCTGATTTCTGCGGTGGCGGGGCTGGGACGCGGTGGGATCAACTATGTGCCGTGGAACACCTACACCTATATCGCTGATATTGACGAAGTGGTGACCGGCCAGCGTCGTGAAGGCATCTTTGCCGGCATCATGACCCTTACGCGTAAAGCGTCCCAGGCGGGGGCCATCATGCTGGTGGGGATCATCATGCAGGCGTCCGGTTTTGTATCTGGTCAGAAAACGCAGGTGGAATCCGTCAGCCATACCATTCTGATGATCCTCTGCTTCGGTACGGTGGCGGTGCTGCTGTGCGGCTTCCTCGTCTCACTGCGCTTCAAACTGAACCTGACAACGCATAGCGTCCTGCGCCAGGAAACCGAGAAGATGCGTCAGACGGGCCGCGTGATGCCGGAAACCGTCACCCCGGAAGCGCGTGCGACGGTAGAAATGCTGGCGGGAATGCCGCTCGAATCCCTGTGGGGCAATAACAATATTGGCTATCTGAATCGCAATAAGCCAGCCCCGGGTTCTCTCAAAGCCCGAGCCGCGACTGAATTCAATACTCAAGAGGTGAAGTAAATGATTGTTTATCCTGTCAAATATAGCCCTTTACTGTGTCAGCCGGAGCGTTTTATTGCCCGTGATGAACTGAAGGCACTGATCCAGAAAGTGACCCATAACCTGGTTAACATTCGGGATGAATCCGGTGAGTTTTTACTGCGATTAGATGACGGGCGCGTCATTGATACCAAAGGCTGGGCGGGCTGGGAGTGGACGCACGGTGTCGGCCTGTACGGCATCTGGCAGTACTACCAGCAGACCGGCGATCTGGCGATGCGCGATATTATCGACGGCTGGTTTGCCGACCGCTTTGCAGAAGGGGCGACCACCAAAAACGTTAACACCATGGCACCCTTTCTGACGCTGGCGTACCGCTACGAGGAAAACCGCAATCCGGCATTCCTGCCGTGGCTGGAAAGCTGGGCAGAGTGGGCGATGCACGACATGCCGCGCACCGAACACGGCGGTATGCAGCACATCACGCTGGCAGAAGAGAATCATCAGCAGATGTGGGATGACACGCTGATGATGACCGTGCTGCCGCTGGCGAAAATCGGCAAGCTGCTGGATCGCCCGGCGTATGTGGAAGAGGCGGTGTATCAGTTTCTGCTGCACGTGCAGAACCTGATGGACAGGGAAACCGGGCTGTGGTTCCACGGCTGGAATTACGAAGGCAACCATAACTTTGCGAAAGCGCGCTGGGCGCGGGGCAACAGCTGGCTGACTATCGTCATTCCGGATTTTCTGGAGCTGGTGGATCTGCCGGAAAACAACGCCGTGCGTCGCTATCTGGTGCAGGTACTGAATGCGCAGGTCGCGGCGCTGGCGAAATGCCAGGATGACAGCGGCCTGTGGCATACGCTGCTCGACGATCCGCAGTCGTATCTGGAGGCTTCGGCAACGGCAGGCTTTGCCTACGGCATTCTGAAAGCGGTGCGTAAGCGTTATATCAGCCAGGAGTATGCCGAGGTGGCGGAAAAAGCCATCAAAGGGATCGTGCAGAATATTTCCCCGGAAGGGGAGCTGTTGCAGACGTCGTTCGGGACGGGCATGGGATCGGACCTGGATTTCTACCGCACTATTCCGCGCACGTCGATGCCCTACGGGCAGGCGATGGCGATGTTATGTCTGACGGAGTATTTGCGTAAATACTTCTGAAATCGTTCAGAGATTGTTGCCCCGGTAAGCAACGCGCCACCGGGGAAAACCCCTGATGGCGCGTTGCTGATCAGGCCTACAAAAATAAAAACCCGGCGAACCGGGGTTTTTTATTACATCCGTTCTACGGTTTCGATACCCAGCGTATCCAGACCCAGCTTCAGCGTTTTCGCCGTCAGCAGTGCCAGCTTCAGGCGGCTCTGACGCGTGGTTTCGTTTTCCGCACTCAGGATCGGGCAGTGCTCATAGAAGCCAGAGAACAGCCCCGCCAGATCGTACAGGTAGGTACACATCACGTGCGGCGTGCCTTCACGGGCGACCACGGTCAGCGTCTCTTCAAACTGGATCAGGCGGGCCGCCAGCTGCACTTCGCGGTCTTCGGTGAGGATCACCGGCGCGTCGCTCAGCGTGCTTTCGTCGAGACCAGCCTTACGGAAGACAGACAGCACGCGGGTGTAAGCGTACTGCATGTACGGCGCGGTATTGCCTTCGAACGCCAGCATGTTGTCCCAGTCGAAGATGTAATCGGTGGTACGGCTCTTGGAGAGATCGGCGTATTTCACCGCGCCGATACCGACGGCGTTGGCCAGTTTTTCCAGCTCGTCTGCCGGCATGTCCGGGTTTTTCTCCGCGACCAGGCGACGTGCGCGCTCCAGCGCTTCATCCAGAAGATCTGCCAGTTTCACCGTCCCGCCTGCGCGGGTTTTGAACGGCTTGCCGTCTTTACCGAGCATCATGCCGAACATATGGTGTTCCAGCGGCACGCTCTCCGGTACGTAACCGGCTTTTCGCACGATGGTCCACGCCTGCATCAGGTGCTGGTGCTGACGGGAGTCGATGTAATACAGCACGCGATCCGCATGCAGCGTTTCATAGCGGTATTTCGCGCAGGCGATGTCCGTGGTGGTGTAAAGGTAGCCGCCATCCTTTTTCTGGATGATGACGCCCATCGGCTCGCCTTCTTTATTTTTGTATTCGTCGAGGAATACTACGGTCGCGCCTTCGCTTTCCACCGCCAGACCTTTGTCTTTCAGATCGGCCACGATGCCCGGCAGCATCGGGTTGTACAGGCTTTCACCCATGACGTCTTTGCGGGTCAGCGTCACGTTCAGACGCTCATAGGTGATCTGGTTCTGGGTCATGGTGATGTCGACCAGCTTGCGCCACATCTCACGGCAGTATTCATCGCCGCTTTGCAGCTTCACCACGTAGTTACGCGCGCGCTCGGCAAAGGCGGCGTCGGCGTCGTAATGGGTCTTGGCGGCGCGGTAGAACTCTTCCAGATCGGCCAGCGCCATTTCACCGGCGTTTTCCTGCTGCTTCAGCTCCAGGAAGGCGATCAGCATACCGAACTGAGTACCCCAGTCGCCGACGTGGTTGGCGCGGATCACATTGTGACCAAGGAACTCCAGCGTACGCACAGACGCATCGCCGATAATGGTCGAGCGCAGGTGGCCGACGTGCATCTCTTTGGCGACGTTAGGCGCGGAGTAATCGACAACCACGGTTTGCGGCGCAGGGCGGGAGACGCCAAGGCGATCGGACGCCAGCGCCTGATCGACCTGGGCTGCCAGAAATGCAGGCTCGAGGAAAATGTTGATAAAGCCAGGTCCGGCGATTTCCACTTTGCTGGCAATGCCGCTGAGATCGAGATGAGTCAGCACCTGCTCTGCAACTTGTCGTGGCGGCATGCCCAGTTTTTTCGCAACGGCCATCACGCCATTAGCCTGATAGTCGCCAAACTGTACTTTTGCTGACTGACGAACCTGCGGTTCGCAATCCGCAGGCGCACCTGCGGCAATCAGTGCCTGACTGACTTTTTCTGAGAGAAGAGCCTGAATATTCACCGTGATACCTTTGGTTAATGGCGCAGCGCGTAAGGGCTGGCTGCGCCCGGATGTTGATCATCAAAGGCGGGAGTATACTGCAATTGGCCCGTGCAGTCAGCCCTGCGACCGGGTGCAGAATGCGCAAATAAACTGCCACAGATCCATGAATAATCATTCAGTTGCCAGCCTGGTGAATCAGCGGTTGGTAAGCCACCGGCAACAAGGTAAATTAGCGGTTTTACGACCCGTGAAAGGCAATGATGATGGCAGACTGGCAGACAATTGATGAACTGCATGATATTTCCGCGGATTTACCGCGCTTCACCCAGGCGTTAACAGAACTTGCCACCCGGCTGGGTCTGGATATTGCCCCCCTTGATGCCGATCACATTTCCCTGCGCTGTCATCAAAATGCCACCGCCGAACGCTGGCGGGCCGGTCTTGAACAGTGTGGCGAGCTACTTAGCGAAACGCTGATCAACGGACGGCCCATCTGCTTGTTTACCCTGCACGAGCCGGTGAGGGTGGCGCACTGGCAGTTCAGGGTGGTGGAACTGCCGTGGCCGGGGGAGAAGCGCTATCCCCACGAAGGCTGGGAGCATATCGAAATCGTGCTGCCAGGCGATCCGGAAAGCCTGAACGCCCGGGCGCTGGCATTGCTGGCAGACGAGGGTCTGAGCCAGCCGGGCATTTTTGTGAAAACCAGCTCCCCGAAAGGAGCGCGCGAGCGTCTGCCGAATCCGACGCTGGCGGTCACTGACGGCAAGGTGACGATCAAATTCCATCCCTGGTCGATTGAGGACATCGTCGCCAGCGAACGCTAACCCCGGCATTTAAGGAGAAAACCGTGGCATTACTGGAAATCTGTTGTTACAGCGAAGAGAGCGCAATCGTTGCCGAGCAGCACGGCGCGGATCGCATTGAACTGTGCGCCGCACCGAAAGAGGGCGGTCTTACTGTTTCGTATGGCGTGCTAAAACGCGTACGGCAAAGCGTGACCATTCCGGTGCATCCGATTGTGCGTCCGCGCGGCGGGGATTTTTGCTACAGCGAGGCAGAATTCAGCGCCATGCTGGAAGACATCGCGCTGATCAAATCCCTCGGCTATCCGGGGGTGGTGACGGGCGTGCTGGATGAAGACGCTAACGTGGATATACCGCGCATGCGGCAAATAATGGACGCGGCGGCAGGCATGGCGGTCACTTTTCATCGTGCTTTTGATATGTGTCAAAAACCGCTCGAAGCGTTTGAAAAGCTGGCAGATTTAGGTGTGGCGCGCATCCTTACATCGGGTCAACAGGCGTCGGCGGAGCAAGGACTTTCATTAATTACGGAACTAAAAGCACAATCCGGTGTTCCAATCATTATGGCCGGTGCGGGTGTACGCCCTTCCAACCTTGAACGGTTTCTCGACGCGGGTATCGCGGAGGTTCACAGTTCAGCGGGAAGGTGGACGCCATCACCAATGCGTTATCGTCATTCAGGATTGTCGATGTCTTCGGATGCCAGCGCGGATGAATATTCCCGTTATGGCGTTGATGGCGACGCGGTTTCTGAGATGAAAGCGATGATCGCCCGTCATCGCTTTTGTTAACCCTTTTTACCGCGCATCATGTCGCCCAATGTGATGCTTGCTTGTACCAGGCCCCTGCAATTTCAACAGGGGCCTTTTTTTGCGCAAATTTTGGGTTACCGGGTGGCGCTGCGCTTACACCGGCCTACATGCTGCGCATGACTGGAAAAGAGGTAAAGTTAACATGTAGGCCCGGCAAGCTTGCGCCGCCGGGCGTCCGACACAAGGTCACGGCTTACGGGCGATTAATACCGCACGCTGCGGAGCAGGGTAACCTTCCACCGTTTTGCTGGCATCAAGCGGGTCGAGGAACTCGGCCAGCGATTCGGTGATCATCCAGTCCGTGCGGCGCTGCTCCTCAACGGACGTCACGCTGACGTCGGCGATACGCACATCCACAAAACCGCATTTTTCCAGCCAGTTTTTCAATGCCAGCGCCGACGGGATAAAATAGACGTTACGCATTTGCGCGTAACGATCGCCCGGTACCAGCACGGCGTTTTCATCCCCTTCGATCACCAGCGTTTCCAGCACCAGCTCGCCGTCTTTTACCAGCTGATCTTTCAGTTGCCACAGATGCTCCAGCGGGGAGCGGCGGTGATAAAGCACGCCCATCGAGAACACGGTATCAAAAGCATTCAACGCTGGTAGCTGCTCAATACCCAGCGGCAGCAGATGCGCGCGTTGATCGTTACCCAGCAGTTTGCGCACGGCTTCGAACTGGCACAAAAAGAGCTGCATCGGATCGATGCCCACCGCCAGATGCGCCCCGGCACCGATCATGCGCCACAGGTGATAACCGCTACCGCAGCCCACGTCCAGAATCGTGCGCCCGGTCAGATCCGACAGATGCGGCAACACACGATCCCATTTCCAGTCGGAGCGCCATTCGGTATTAATGTCCACGCCGTAAAGCGAAAATGGCCCTTTGCGCCACGGCATCAGGTTACGCAGCAGTGTCTCGATGCGTCTGATTTGCCCATCGCTTAACGGTGTTTCGCTTTCGGCGGTCACGCTGTGCAGCAGATCCAGCCGATAGGGCGTCATCTCCGGCAAGAATTCAACGGCGTTATTCCACTGCTTGAACTGGCCGTGCAGGGCTTCGCGCTGCCAGCTGGCGATCTGCGCGGGCAGGGTTTCCAGCCAGTGGGAGAGGTGATTTTTAGCGATGAGCTGATAAAAATTGCCGAACTCGATCATTGCGCATCCCCGGCTTTCAGCGCCACGAGCGAACCAAAGTTAAAGCACTGGAACCAGAGTTCGCTGTGTTCAAAACCGGCCTTGTGAAGACGCGCTTTGTGTGTCTCCACGGAATCCGTCAGCATGACGTTTTCCAGCATGCTGCGCTTCTGGCTGATTTCCAGTTCGCTGTAGCCATTAGCACGCTTGAAGTCGTGATGCATGTTGAACAGCAGTTCGCCCACCTGCGCATCTTCGAAACTGAATTTTTCCGACAGCACCAGCGCGCCGCCGGGAATCAGCCCCTGATAAATGTTATCCAGCAGCGCCTGACGTTCCGCAGGTTCAAGGAATTGCAGGGTGAAGTTCAGCACCACCATCGAGGCATTCTCAATGCGCACCGCACGGATGTCGCCTTCCACGACCTGCACCGGCGTCGGGGCTTTAAAGGCTTCAATATGACGGCGGCAGCGTTCGATCATCGCCGAAGAATTATCAACGGCAATGATTTTACAGCCGTCGTGGGCGATGTTGCGGCGCACCGACAGCGTTGCCGCACCCAGAGAACAGCCCAGATCGTAGACCTGCGTATTCGGCGTGACGAAACGTCCGGCCAGCATGCCGATCATGGAGATGATATTCGAGTAGCCCGGAACGGAGCGCTGGATCATATCCGGGAAGACTTCGGCTACCCGTTCATCAAATGTCCAGTCGCCCAGGCTGGCGATTGGCGCAGAAAAAAGCGTGTCGCGGTGAGGCATAACGTAAAAATCCGAGAAAACAAAAGTGGCGTATTGTGCGCTAATGCAGGGAGAAAACCAACTCCCAGGGCATATACCACAGGTTAGCCAGCACCAGCAGGATAAGCGCACACCAAGTGGCGCTCATGGCGGAACGACGCCAGAAGAACAGGTGATGGTGTAATCCGTAGTAATGCATCAGCCGTCCGCTAACCAGCAGCAGACCGCAAAAGTGTACCATCCAGGTTTCTGCGCCGTTCATTTCCATAAACAGCAGCAGGATCAGGCCGACGGGCAGATACTCCACCGCGTTACCATGTATACGGATCGCCGTTTGCAGTTCGCTATAACCGCCATCGCCGAGGGAAACCCGGTACTGCATGCGTAACCGTACGACATCAATGGAAAACTTCACCAACAGCAAAACGCTCAGCACGGCATACAGCGCGCTAACCATAACAACTCCGTTATAGGGACAAAGATGGCACCCCTCTATGATAGCGCGACTGATTCAGAAAAGAGAGGATTGTTGTGGAATCGACGGGGCGGGGCCAACAGATGGCATTGCCGCGCGCAGAGAGGACCAGAGGGTGTCCACCAGTTCCGGGGCGTGAGCGATATCCGGCGTATGTAAAAACAGCCACGGCGTGCTGTTTTGTTCCCACAGCGGCAGTTTTTGCAGCCAGACGTCGAACAGCGCACGATTTTGTGCCATGTCGTCGCTGCCGATAAAGCGCACCATCGGATCGGATGCAGTGACCACGGCGTGAACCGGCAGCTTTGGCTTTTTACGCTGGGCGTCAATAATGGCCTGATTACTGGGGATCGCGCTGTGTACCGGGCGGCTGTCTAAAATCACCCGGTTAACGCCACGCATATGCAGGCCACGATTGAGTTGGGTTTCTGCCTCGCCTTTGGCGAAGAATTCCGCATGGCGAACTTCCACGCCATAGGTAAAGGCTTTCGGCAAACCGTCCAGGAAGTCCCACAGCGCGGGTAACGCCTGCGGGCCAAAGGTCGCCGGAAGCTGGAGCCAGTACTGGCCCAGGCGATGTTCCAGCGGCGACAGGCGGGTGAAAAACTCCTGCGTTAAATCCTCACAGTTGCGTAGCGCCGCCTGATGGGAAATCGTTGCCGGAAATTTAAAGCAAAAGCGGAAATCGTCATGGGTCTGATCGTGCCAGCGGGCGACGATCTCCGCTTTCGGCAGGGCGTAGAGGGTGGTGTTGCCCTCCACGCAGTTAACATGGCGGGCAACACTAACTAACTTACTGATTTTAAAAATGCTCCACTACTGCCTTGTGGGCGATGGGGCATTGATGGGGCAAAGTCGCCAAGCTTTTGGTTGAGCATCGCTATCTGCTCTGTGCTGCTGTCAGCCATCCAGGCCCCGTACACATTGAACACCATCTGGGCGCTTGCATGGCCCATCTGACTGGCAATGAAGCTGGGGTTTGCGCCAGCCGATAATGACCAGCACGCGTAAGTGTGGCGTGACTGATAAGCCTTCCTGTGCCTTATTCCTGCTCGCTTAACCGCCGCGTCCCAGGAGTCACCTATCGAATCGACCTTATACACAAAACCCACCTGATCGCTGCGCCTGACCAACTGCGGATTAAAGACAAACGTACAGTCGTGCTTCTCCGCACGGCCATATTCGCGCAACTGAACATCAATCTGATGCTGCTTGCCCAGCCTTGTCATTTCAGCCTGGTTTTTCAGTACGCTAACAGCTGGCTCTATCAGGTGGATCACTCTGTTCGTACTGGCATCAGTTTTCGGTAGAGTGAATTCACCCAGTTTCGTATAATTACGGCGGATCGTTATTGTTCCAGCTTTAAGATCGATGTCCTCCCAGGCCAGGGAGAGCAGTTCCCCGTGGCGCACCCCTGTGTATACAGCTAATGACCACAGGTTTTTCGTCTGCTGATGCCGGCATGCATCAATCAGGCGGATAAATTCGTCACGAGTTAGCGGATCGGGTTCTACCCTGGCTTTCTTCAGCGGCTTAATACCTTCAAACGGATTCGCCTCTAAGTAGCCGTGATCAGCCGCAAACTGAAACATTCCGGCGATTGTTGTCATGTAATAATTCACGGTAACAACACTTCGCCCTTTCGCCGGGGTCTTTCCCTTCATTGGCGTCTGGTGACCGGTCAGCAAATCCTTCCTGATGTACAGCAGTTCCTCTTTGGTCACCGAGGCTACCAGCCGACCCCATCCGATCCTCGGCACTACATTTCTTACGACCGACTCATAGCGATTGAGGGCGTTCGAAGAAATTTCCATCTTTTTCAGATCCAGCCACTTGTCTTCAAGTTCTTTCACTGTGATTTCTTTCTTACCCACCCCAAAAGTTTTGAGGTGAGGTGATTCGGGAAACTGTGCCGCATAGTCGAACGTCCCTGTGCGGATTGCGAAGCAGACTGATGTTCGCAGTTCCCCGGCGATCTTCCTGTTCTTTATAGTGTCAGGGACACCGAGGTTTTCCCTGACACGTTTACCTTTATAACTAAACCAGATGCGCAAAGAGCCACCGTGGTTTTCGAC
The DNA here is from genome assembly GCF_018323985.1 of Enterobacter kobei. Taxonomy (GTDB): domain Bacteria; phylum Pseudomonadota; class Gammaproteobacteria; order Enterobacterales; family Enterobacteriaceae; genus Enterobacter_D; species Enterobacter_D kobei_A. Next base: position 1,948,971 of record NZ_AP024590.1, read on the forward strand.
GCCTGTCGGATATATGGCTTTAACCATCGTTCCCTCCCGACGCCCAAGAGCGATGTGAGCTTACCTTTTTCATGGTATCAAATCACCCAGGTTGTTTATTTCTGAGCGAGGCAACCCACGCATCTACTGCCTTGCGGTTATACATACACTCGCTGGATGGTTTCGGATTGCCATCCGGGGAAACATGAATATATTCCCGCCCAACCATCCAGCATTCTTTTCTGGCCCGGAGGATGGTCCCCGGCTTCAGCCCGGTCACCGTGATAAGAACACTCTCGCAAACCCACTCGTTAGGCGCTAACTGAATCACTTCTTGCATAGTTACCTCCACTTAGCCCGGCTGCACCCGGGCGTGAATCAATACTGCTGGTGGTTGAAATCATCTTCGCTCTTGCTTTATTGCATACAGCTTGGTTCCCGGCTCTACATTAAAGTCCAGCCAGCGGAAATCGACGTTCCGCTCATGGTTTGGGTGGTTCCTGGCCACCACTTCCCCCACCAACTGCAAAGCCCCGCTTGACGGTTGGAGCATGGCGGTGCGGCAGTCCTCAACCGCTTTGCATAGAGCCTCTCGATGGTGCCCTGCCATCGTGCCATTGTTCCAGTCGTTACCCATACTCATACCGTAAGCATGTTTTAACAGTCGATTGAAGCACTCCGGCACCTGCACTGGCTGCGCTACTGGAGGGGCGGCGTAGAGCTTGAATCCATCCGGGAAGTTATCCCAATCTGCGCAGCCATCACCAGCTAAACAGATAGCGTGTGCGTGAGGATAATTGCCTTCGTCGTCGCGGGAACCCAAGACAACCTCACCCACCGGCTCCCGCCCTTCGACCGCAATCAGGCGGCGGGCCATTTCTTTAACTTCCCACATTTCAGCATTTGCCGAAGATGATGTTTCATCGTTGTGCTGGAGTAGATTTTCCAGACTTTCTTTGCTCAGTTGTGTCATGGCTTATTCCTCAAACTGCTAATTGCAGTTGCATATCGAACCGGTCACGCTGCTCGCAGTACGCGAGAGAGCCGGGACTATTGTGCGATTCAATGCGCTCGACCATCAGCGCCGCGCGCGTCTCTTTTGATGCTGGGGCGTAGGCACCTGACCATGCTTTGTCGATACCGATATTCCTGGCGACGTTGGTGCTGTCTGCGCTGGCAAGCGGTAGCTTTGTGAAGATCAGCGGGTTAAGCATACGCAGGCCGTGTAATTTCGTTACCGGCTGGCCGTAATCATCAGTGACGTGACGGATAAGGTCTTTCATCCGAGCTACCGCCAGATTCGGGCGCTTAACGTCATAGTCGCCACAGCTGCCAATCGCCACACGCGGATACTCGTTGCAGAGCCTGAAGAATCGATCGTCACTTTCGTTCATGTGCCAGACGGGTACGCCAAAGAATTCGCCATGCGGCCATTCATCCAGTAACGCTTCGTTTTCTTCCTCACCGCCATCGATGACATCCGGGATAATGGCAAAGTCGAAACCTGGGTGATTCTTCCAGCGCGCCACAAACTCGTAATAATCGCTCCAGTCAATTTTGTTTCTACCGGCTGCCTTCCACGCAGTGAACGCCCCATTGTCGAGAGCGAATGACTGGCAGTATTCTGCCGCGAGGTTAATCTGGCCGGAGTGTGCGAACGATATGAAGGCATGCCGTCCTTTCCACGCCTTCAGCGCACACGTATCCGGCGTTATAGGTCCGCCGTGATAGTGGATCATCACTCCCCCTCGATCTGCAATTTGATGCCAGCTGCGGCGCAGGCAGATTTAAACGCTGTCAGCGCTTCCTCGCGGTCGTAGCATTCTCCGTCTGGCGCTGGAGTTAGATACGCTTCGTCAATGTGATAGCCCTCGCAGTCGTAGCGCGTAGGTTCAATAAGATTCACAGTGAGCGTTCGGGCCTCAAGCTCGGCGATTCTGGCTTCCGCTGCATCCGCGCGAGCACGATGTTTCTCAATGGCCGCGCATGCCTGGTCGTAAGCCCACTCTGTCGGCGTGCGGTTTTCATAGCGCTTCTCTGCGGCTTTCACACGTGCCTTAAACTCAGCTATGCGCGACTCTGCGGCTTCCAGCGCCTCTGTCAGCGCCAGCACATTCTCAGGACTGGCTACGTCCTGCCATAAGTCGGATGTGTCGCAGGCTTCTCGGCACATGATTTCTTCCTTAGCCGCCGCTTTCAGCTTCGCCGTCAGTTCGTTGGTGTTAGTCATGGGTGGCCTCAAGTTTTGATTTGCGCAGGGCTTCTTTGTAGCTGGCCTTTGCGGCTTTCTTCGTTGGTTTCCAATCACCGCGAATATCGCAATACGTATCCCAGTACGCGCGTGAGCGGCGAACCATGCGGTATTCCCATTTGTAACGGCCTATTTCGCGATCCTCATAAATAGGAAGTTCTATGCCAAGCCACTCACCAAAGGACTCACAAACTTCAGAGTGCAGATATTCATCGTAACGAGTTCTTTTCTTAGGCTCCGGCAGTGCAGAGATTGCCGCCGCCTCGCCCTTTTCGGTGACGTGATAGAGAGTGCCACCGCCCATAAGATCAGGCGCAGGCCGTGAGGTAGCGAAGCCATCAGAAACCAGCTCTTCCCACTTCTCGTTATCCGTATGGCCCTCACCAGCGAGGAAATAATTACGGTATGGTGTACGGTTACGCTCGCTAATTCCCAGCGCGTGCTGCATGAGTTCAATGCCTGTGCTCATCCCTTCACCTCGTTGCGCAGCTGGGCGGCGAAGTCAGAGCAGAAGTGATGCAAATCAATCGTGTCTTCAATGCTGATCTCTACCTCAGCAATGGAATCTCTTAGCATCTCCACACCATGCGCCCGCTGCTCGGCGATGAATCTATCCGTGGCGGGGGTTTTTATGTCGTTGATTGCATCAGTAAACCCGCCACGCTCCATGCCTAGTTCGGCTTCATAATCCGCATCGAATGAAGCGTCCTTGCAGAACTTCAGCAGCGCGCCATTCTCCGCCACCACATCCGCAAGCTGTGCTGCCAGCTGATCGCGCTCTGATTGCATTCCATTACTTTTTTTCGTTAATCCGATGTAAGCCAAATTAAGCGCTTCAAGCCGGGAAGCTATTTCACCCACTAAATCGGAATAAACACCTGTCTGCTTAATGCTGGTGGCGTAGTTATGCGCCGTTTTGACCAGCTCGATGATGGTCATCTTTGCCATTTGCTCTTTCATTGGCGCGCCTCGCTCAGTTCATTGAAGCGCTTCATGAACAGGCCATAGGCTTGTCCCGGGCGCAGTGGCACAACCTGAATCAGATCCGATGCGGGAACGCCTTCAAGGATCAGCCACGGCGTACCGTCATCAATCTCCAGATCACGGCGTTCGGTGGCCAGCATGGTGAGATCGGCATATTTCACCAGGTCGGACTGATGCAGGGGCAACCCGAACTTAGAGCGGATCAGGTCATCAACGAGCGTTTCGATCCGGCGGTAATCCGGCAGCAGCCTTTTCAGCGGCGCGGGTATGTCCTGGCAGTAGGCTTCAGCGGCGTCATGCATCAGCGCTTCAAAGGCGTATTCCTGCGGCACTATCTGGCTGCACAGAACCGAGTGCTGCGCTACGCTGTAAAATTCCGGCAGGTGACCGGCGAAGCGGCAAATATTGGACAGGGCAGTGGCGATGTCCTCAATATCAACATCGTCAGTTTGCGCGTTCAGGTAATCAAAATGCTTACCGCTCAGGGTTTGAATAAAGGACATCGTTATTTCTCCGTGTTATTTCGCGCTGCACCGCGTCGAATTTTGGTTGCAGCAACCCAACCCATTGCGATGGGTTGGGTTGCTGCTGAGTTTTTACGCTGCTGGTTTTTGGTCTTGCGGATCTTTATAAGAGAGGAGTTCGCACAGGCCGTTTACCACCTTACTGAACTGGAAAAGATCGGCACCTGCCTGATGCCGCCATTGATATGCCCGGTCATCTTCTGGATTGAAGGTGTGATCCTGGGTGTCAATACGGCGGAAGTGGAAGTTTTCCGTAAGCAGGAAATGCACACCCGCACCGACGAGTTCCATCTGGTCAACTGTAAATCCGCTATTCAGGCTCTCGATGATCTCTGCCGCAACTGAATTATGTTCAGCTGAGTAGCGAATAGTTTCCTTCTGATCTGCGTGTCTTGAGAGTTGGATATAGTCACCAACAGCGAAACCATCGAACGCTTCGCTGTTACCGGCCAGGTGATTCTGCAAGCGAGTTGTCAAGCCGTTCTTTATGTCGCTGATATGGATCGTTTCGGTCTTAACGGAACCAATTACCTTAATCAGGAGTGCGCAGGCCAGCGAGGCCATATTTTTGTTCGAAGTGTTGATCACCAGAAGGTTATCGGCGGAGTTATACAGCGCCAGGATGAGGGAGGATTTAACGAAAGCCTTTTTGCACAGATCGACTTTCACCTGAGCAGCAATCTGGCGGCGCTCGATACGCTTTACTTTTTCGCCTCTGAGCAGCTCTACTTTGTTGACGCGCTCCTGCGTTTCGCGAACTACAACCTGCGCAGGTAATATTTTCTGATCATGGCGAATCACGATCGCATATCCGCCAGTAAGCGGGGTGACAAGTTCGCCTGTAACCGGATTTGGCACGAATGACGCACGGGAAAACTCGGTTTCGCCAATATCGCTGTAGGGCAGCTCCAGCAGGTGACCCTCAACTGCTTCAATGCTTGGCAGCGTAGCCCGATAAACTATGGCGCTGCGGAATTTGGATAATTTCATTGGTTCGATCCTCTGCACAAGGGGTTAGTTTCTCCACACAACACAGAAGAGCACCTGCACAATACCGCGACTGCAATCGCCTTATGTACCCGGGTGGATTGGGTTATGAGCCCGTCGCCCGGTGATGCTCTTGTGTGTAGCGTAAAAAAGTGCGGCATCCTCACGGGTAAAGATCAGATGCCGCCAAAGACAGCAGTTGGCATTTTTTGGCTGTGACACCGGGGCGCTACACCCGCTTACTTCCCGCCGCTCTGTTTTGGTATTGGTCACCAGTACCTGTGACTCAGCCGATTTACGGGTCTTTGCGTCGGCCGGCGCTGCAGCTCGCTTGAGCACATCACAACTGGAAGCGCACTCCAGCAAGTTCATACCTGTCACCCATAACCGATAAGTAAGGGAGTGCGCTTTCATGTTGCGTGCCTGTCTTTTCACCACATCAGGCTCGGTGGATCCTGCTATTCCCCAACAACAAGGATTCGGTTAATCTGGATATCCCCCACAACAAAAAGAGTATTCAAAAGTGATTGCTGAGCTATCTATGGCGCTGTCCGCTCTGAAAGAAACCACAGGTCTTGTTAAAGTCATTAATGACGCTAAGAATGATGCTGAAATTAAAGCTGCTACTTTCGAGCTACAAAACAAACTACTGATGCTTCAGTCTGAATGCTTTTCTCTTGGAGATGTATTGCATTCAAAAAACGATCAAATTGCTCTACTCCATTCACAACTTGATGAATTTAAAAATTTTTCAGATCAATCAAATGGTTACAAATTAATTAAGTTAGAATGTGAAACAATTGTTTATGCAATGCTTGTTACATATCCATCTGGTGGTCAGCAGGTATTTTACGCATGTTCAAATTGCTTCAATAAAAAGCAGCTAACGCATTTGCAACCTAAAACACCTTCAACATCACACTGTTTCGGTGAAGTTTTTTGCCCGTCTTGTCAGAATCAATACTTAATCGATAAGAAGGAATATCCAGATTTTTAAAGAACTTTGTGCCGTCAGTAATATTTTTATTTCTTGCGAATCATCCGGTCATTCATACGCCACCGGCGGCTACTTCGTGGGCGTCCTGCCTATTCGCTGTTGCTTGTAGGTACATTATGTACCGCATGGGTACATTGTCAAGCATAAAAAAACCCGCTTAACGCGGGCTCAAGTTAAAATTAATTTTTATGCAGGTATCGTCGTGGCTTGCCTGAAAAGATCACCGTTCCGATTATGGAGCAGTTGCCATCTATCTTTATGTAAGGCTCAGGCCAGCTTTGATTCAATGCCTTCAGATATTTACTGCAACCATCTTCAATCAATCTCTTGAAGGTGGTTTCTCCGGAATCGTGCATAAGCGCTATTACATCATCGCCATGACTTGCCGGGATCTCTGGGTCAACAAAAATCATGTCTCCAGGTCGATACTCATCGATCATGGAGTCGCCAATCACACGCAAGATATATGTCATGGGGCCGCACGGCACAGGGCACGGATAAGTTTCAACGCTACTCAAGTCCACCTCAGCAAAGCCAGCTTCCGTCCATGCTCCTGCCTGCACCCAGGAAATAACCGGAACTAATGTAATATTTCTATTAGTGTCTGATACGTCAGGACTTTTTGCAACGTTAGTAGTTTGATGTTCCTGATCCAACCATCCTAAAGGCAAATTGAAACATTTTTCAATATGGCGCGCCATCGCATCACCGATATTTTTAGACGCCCCATCCCCCATAAACCTGCTGGTCTGGGTAGGTTCTCTGTCGATCATGGTGGCGAAGTAAGTGTTCCCGCCGACACCGTCACGCAGTTTTCTGGCGTTTAACCGCCTAATTTCCTGAATCGTTTTCATCCCAGAATTAAACATTGCGTACCTTAAGGGTACAAGTACCTTGTGGGTTCATATTATTCGTGTAATATGTACACAGGAGGTACATATTATGAAAGAGTATTGGGACTCTTTATCCAAAGAGCAGCAGTGCGAATTAGCTGTAAGCGTTAAATCGACTCCCGGTTACCTGCGATTGGTTTTCAACGGCTACAAAAAGGCAGGCTTCTCCCTCGCCAAAAAGCTCGAAGAAATCACGTCCGGCGCAATAACCAAATCAGATTTGCGGCCTGACATCTACCCGAAACAGTAACTGTGAACGTGGAAAAAAGACACCACAGCATTAAGGAGTTAACCGTGGATAAACAACACTGGCAAGTCGAAAAGCAGCCCGCGTGGCTGGTGACCGCAATTAAAAAGACCATTTCTAGTTTACCGGGTGGTTACGCCGAAGCGGCTGAATGGCTTGGCGTTACCGAAGATGCGCTGTTTAACCGCCTGCGCACCGGGGGCGATCAGATCTTTCCAATGGGCTGGGCGATGGTACTGCAGCAGGCCAGCGGCACCAAGCACATTGCCGATGCGGTATCACGCCAGTCCAACAGCGTTAATGTTCCGCTGGTGGACATCGAAGACGTGGATAACGCCGACATCAATCAGCGTCTCATGGAAACCTTTGAATGGATCAGTGAGCACTCGCGCTTCGTTCGACAGGCTACAGCCGACGGAGTTATTGACCAGGCAGAACGCGCTCAAATCGAAGAGAACAGCTATCAGGTAATGGCTAAGTGGCAGGAGCATTTAACGCTGCTTTATCGCGTTTTTTGTGCGCCAGAAAAGAGTGACGCCAGCGAGTGTGCAGCTCCTGGCGTCGTGGCGTGTCGTAACGTGGAGAAACTAACGCATGAACAGTTTAACGGTAAATAACCGCTTACCGCAACTGCGGATGATCCCGGTGCCGGGACAGCCGCTGTTTCGGTATGAACGCAGAATATCAAACCGCTGGGTGGCGTGTAACCACAGCCGCGCGCGGGCAATCGTGGGTGTGTATTACCGGAGGGCGAAAGCGTTATGCGTGAACTCAACCGATGGTTCAAAGACCACCACGGCATTCCTGTCAAGGTCATCAGATGGGAGCCAGAAACCCGGCGCGTTATCTATCTGCGAAAAGGTTATGAGCACGGTGAATGTTTCAGCCCGCTCGAACAGTTCCAGCGAAAGTTCAGGGAGATAGAGGGCGATCATGAGCACTAAATTAACCGGCTACGTCTGGGACGCATGCGCCGCTTCAGGCATGAAGCTCTCCAGCGTGGCTATCATGGCGCGGCTGGCAGACTTCAGCAATGACGAGGGCATTAGCTGGCCTTCTATCGGCACCATTGCCCGTCAGATTGGCGCGGGCGAAAGCACCGTACGTACAGCGATCGCGCAGCTGGAAAAAGACAACTGGCTTTCGCGTAAACAGCGCCGCCAGGGAAACCGTAACGCGTCTAACGTCTATCAGCTGAACGTGGCAAAGCTTCAGGCTGCTGCATTTTCTCACCTGTCAGAATCTGACCCGTCAAATTCTGACGCATCAAAATCTGATGCATCAAAATCTGACCCATCAAAATTTGAGGCATCAAAAAACAGCGCTGGCGGCAGTTTTGACCCGTCAGAATCTGGCGGGGATCCGTCAGTAAAATCAACTACAGATCCACAAGTAAAACCAAAACCCTCTTGTCAGGTTGCAGGGCAACCCGACCGTGAAGTTTTAATCACTGATCAGGCCAAACAGGTTTTAACACACCTGAACCAGAAAACCGGATCCCGGTACCAGGTCTGCAAATCCTCACTGGAGAACATCCGTGCCCGGCTTGGTGAGGGCTTTACCCGTGAAGAACTGGTTCTGGTTGTTGACTACAGCACAGCGAAGTGGGGCGAGGATCTGAAAATGGCGGAATACCTCCGCCCGTCAACCCTGTTCCAGCCATCGAAATTCCCTGCTTACCTCCAGTCGGCCACGAAGTGGGAAAGCGCCGGGCGCCCGGTTCGTGAAAACGGGCAATGGGTCAGCACAATGGTTGCCCGGTCCAGCTATGACAATGTCGATTACTCGCAGATTCCTGAGGGGTTCCGGGGATGAATAACATTTCGAAGGTACTGGAATACATCAAAAACAACCCAGGCGTGTTGCCCTCAGAGGTCGCCGCGGCGCTACCCGAAATCAACAAAAGCACCACGTTCGGGGCTGTCGAAAACCTCTGGCAGGCCGGGAAAATTCAGCGTGTAGAGAGCGTAGATGGTTTCCGCTATCTGGTCGATCAGCTGGTGATTAGCAGTGATAGCGTGCTGGCAGCGCTCGAAAAGCGAGCTGTTGAGCTGGAGAAAAAGCGCCAGTGGCGTCGGGCTGCAACTCTGTGGCTCCAGGCCTATGACGCAGCAACAGTAAATGCAGATCGAGAAAGGTACCGTAAACGCCGTGCGCGCTGCCTGACTGGAATGACCCGTGGTAAGCCCGATAGCGGACAAGTTGCAGGCCATTATGTGGGGAGCAAATAATGCAAAATCAGTATTGCCAGACCCTCAAGGAGTTAAGCAGTAAACCAGCTCACGAGCTGAAAGAAGTCGGCGATCAGTGGTGCACACCAGACAACATCTTCTGGGGTATCAACGCCATGTTCGGCCCGCTGGTGCTGGATCTGTTTTCGGACGGTGAAAACTCAAAGTGCCCTGATTTTTATACTGCAGAAGACAATGCTCTGGCGCAGGACTGGTCCGCCCGCCTTGAAGAACTCCATGGCGCGGCCTATGGCAACCCGCCTTACAGCCGTGCATCTCAGCATGAAGGCGAATACATCACCGGGATGCGGTACATCATGCAGCACGCCAGTGCGATGCGCGATAAAGGCGGGCGGTATGTTTTTCTCATTAAGGCAGCGACCAGCGAAGTGTGGTGGCCGGAGGATGCCGATCACATATCGTTTATCCGCGGGCGAATCGGTTTTGATCTACCGAAGTGGTTCATACCGAAAGATGAAAAACAGGTTCCGTCAGGAGCGTTCTTCGCAGGGGCGATTGCTGTATTCGACAAAAACTGGCGGGGCGCGGCGATCAGCTACATCGACCGTAAGGATCTGGAAGCGCGCGGTAATGCATTTATCGCGCAGATCCGCCTCGAAGCGCTGCGCCTGTTACCCCAGATACAACAACAAAATATTCCGGAAGTTATTCCTGGCCCAGGCGATGAGGCTGTCGAAAGCGCAGCAGCGCCGGAACTGGCCGATGAAGTTGTGCTGCCAGCACTGGCAACAAATTCTGAAGACATCCTGCCGCTGAGCCAGGCAGATATTCTTGCGCAGAGCGGTATCAAGGCATGGGCCTGTGTCCGGGCGGTGTTCGGCGACAAGGAAGAATACACCTTCAAAGAGTCAAAGTTTGCTCATGTATGGGCTTCCGACAATGTTTCCCAGCCGACTGTTGTCACGGTAAGCGCAGGTGACATTGCTGTGGCGGAAGTTCTGATCGCTGAGAAAAGTGTGCAGCTGGCGGTCAGCGAATGGCTGGATCTGAATTACGCGGAGAATGACCCGGCAAAAGCCGATATGCAGGAACGGCTGTATATCGCAGGCATGGAAGCGATGAACGAATATGGCATGGCGATCCCGGCATTTCTGGGTGTCATCAATGAAATGGATCCCGCGGCGCGCTGCAACATTCGCACTATTCGGGTCACGCTTAAGAATTTCAGCAGCAAAACCTCGCAGAAGGAGGATGCAGCGTGAAAAACCTGACCGCCCGCCAGCAGGAAGTTTTATCCCTGATCGTGGCTTTCCAGAAAGAGCACGGTATCCCACCATCGCAAAAAGAAGTTGCCGACCTGATGGGGGCATCGTCTCCGAACGCGGCCACTGACATGTTGCGCGCACTCCAACGTAAAGGCGTGATCACCCTGGTGCCGGGTGTGAGCAGGGGCATCTCGATTAACAGCCAGGGCGCAGAGGATGAGGCTATATCACTGCTGCGCTCGCTGGTGGCTGGCGATCAGCATGCACGGGAAGAAGCGATTACCTTTCTCGAAATGCGCGGGATGTCCGTATGAAACTGACGCTGCCTTTTCCTCCAAGCGTAAACACCTACTGGCGCGCCCCGAATAAGGGGCCGCTGGCCGGGCGCCATCTCATCAGCGCCGCCGGGCGCAAATATCAGAGCGATGCCTGTGCGGCGATCATTGAGCAGTTGCGCCGCTTACCTAAGCCGTCCGCGGAAGCCGCTGCGGTTGAAATCATTCTGTACCCGCCGGACGCCCGCCGCCGCGACATCGACAACTACAACAAAGCGCTGTTCGACGCCCTGACGCACGCTGGTGTCTGGGAGGATGACAGCCAGGTAAAACGTATGCTGGTGGAGTGGGGGCCGGTGATAAAGAAGGGAAGGGTAGAAATCACGATCAGCCTTTTCAGACCGGTAGTGGATATACATACAGGTGAGGTTGAAAGTTATGCAAATCAGAAGTAATGTCGATATGTGCAAACGAAACGGGAGTGCAGTCCCGTTCGTATCAAAAACCGTGGAGAACACTATGAGTCAATTACTCGTGATTGACGGCGTTTCCGTACGCCGTGATATTTTTGGCCGTTACTGTCTGAACGATCTTCATCGCGCTGCTGGTGCTCAGGATAAGCACAAGCCAGCGTTCTGGCTCCGCAACGAACAAACCGAACAATTAATAAGCGAGTTGCAAATTAGCAACTCGGACACGCCTTATCCTGTCAGCGTCATCCGTGGCGGCAAAGAGCAGGGCAGTTACGTCTGTAAAGAGCTGGTTTATTCCTACGCTATGTGGATCAGCCCCCAGTTCAGCCTGAGGGTGATTCGGACGTTTGATGCAGCAGTAAACCAGCCAGTAACCACGCAGAGCCTGGCAGCCGACAAAATGCAGGCGGGCGTTATTCTGCTCGACTTTATGCAGCGATCCCTGAACCTCTCCAACTCTTCCGTGCTCGGCGCCTGTCAGAAATTACAGGAGTCCGTTGGTCTTCCGAACCTCGCCCCACAATATGCTATCGACGCGCCGGCTGGTGCTCCCGATGGCTCAAGCCGCCCCACGCAATCCCTGAGCGCCCTGCTTAAAGCCAGCGGTATCCGTATGACGGCTACGCTGGCATACCAGCAGCTGGCTAAGCTGGGGATCGTCGAGCAAAAAGAACGCCGTAGCCGGTCAGGTGCCAACGGCGTGAAGCGCTTCTGGTCGATGACCGCCAAAGGCTGCATGTACGGAAAGAACATCACCAGTCCGGCGAACCCGCGCGAGACGCAGCCGCATTTCTTCGAATCGAAATTTCCTGAGCTGCTGCGTCTGCTCGAAACCGTCCACTGAGGTGATACGTGAGAGCACTTCTGAAACCTGTAGTGGTCCGGGAGCTGGGTGTGGTGATGTTCCGACCCGGATCTGATCTGCTGGCGCACTTCAGCCGCGGGCGCATGCTGCTGGAGAACGAACCGGAACGTCTTGCCGGGCTACCGTCCGGGCAAATCCCGCCCGCCGCGCAGCCACTGGCAGAAGATCCGATGCTGGTACCGGTCTTTGAAAACGAGAAAGTGATCGCGCGCGCCGGCGGCATGTCCGGTCTGGAAAACTGGCTGATGCGCGGCGGCGAATGCCAGTATCCGCACGGCACCTACCATATGGAAAACGTGACGGCGTTTCATCATGCGCCCGGCGTGATCCGCGTCTGCTGGCACTGCGATAACACATTGCGCGGCCAGTCCACCGAGCGCCTGGCGGGCATCGCCCGGGCGAATCTGACGCAGTGGGTCATTGAGTTCGTGCGAATGGCGCTGGGCTTTGATGATACCCACCAGCTGACGATCCCGGAGTTGTGCTGGTGGCTGGTGCGTAACGATCTGGCTGACGTTATTCCCGAAGAGCTGGCGCGTCATGCATTGCGTCTGCCGGTAGCGTCCATTCCGTCGGTGTATCGCGAAAGCGAGCTGATACCGGAACCGGCGGCCACCAGCATCATTGAGGAAAAAGCAAAGCAGGTACTGGCGCTGCGCATCGATCCAGAGTCGCCGGAATCCTTTATGCGCCGCCCGAAACGCCGGCGCTGGGAAAACGAGAAATACACCCGCTGGGCGAAGCAGCAGCCCTGTGCGTGCTGCGGTAATCAGGCAGATGATCCGCATCACATCATTGGCTACGGCCAGGGCGGAATGGGCACCAAAGCGCATGACCTGTTCGTGATACCGCTGTGCAGAGCACATCACGACGAGTTGCACGCTGACATGAAGTCGTTTGAAGAAAAATATGGCACGCAGCCCGAACTGCTGCTGAAGACATTAGACCGCGCGCTGGCGATCGGCGTACTGGCGTAACGGAGTGGAGACCGCGATGAACCTCGAATCATTACCTAAATTTTATTCCCCGAAATCACCGAAGCTGAACGACGAGACGCCAGCCACCGGCGGGGATGCGCTGACGATCACCGATGTAATGGCAGCCCAGGGCTTTGTTCAGGCTCAGGCCTCGCTCGGATTTAACCTCTTTCTGGCGAAGATGGGGATTCAGGATCCGCAGCCTGCTATAGATGGCCTGTTTAATTACGCGCTGGCGCTGAGAAATCCTGTGCTGAATAAGCTTAGCGATAAAGCACGGCATGAAATCGTCGGCTGTCTGGTCCGGTTCGCGTACGCTGATTATTCCCGATCTGCCGCCAGCAAAGCTGTGTGTGAACACTGTTGCGGGGAGGGTGTTCGTCGTTCACTTCAGGACGTCGTGAAGCATCCCGGCGTGAGAGGCGTTGAAGCGAAGGTGAAACATGAAGTGGTAGAGGAACTGTGCGAACACTGTAACGGGAAAGGAGAGGTCAGCACTGCCTGCCGGGGATGTAAAGGTAAAGGCATCGTGCTTGATGAGAAGCGAACCAGACTTCATGGCGTGCCAGTGCAGAAGATCTGCGGTCGCTGTAATGGTCACCGCTTCAGTCGTGTTCCCACAAGCCTGGCTCGTGCGGTTGTGGAACGACTGGTGCCGGATCTGACAAAGCATCAGTGGTACACCGGTTATGCTGAAGTCATCGATAAGCTGGTAATGAAGTGCTGGCAGGAAGAGGCTTATGCGGAGAAGCTTTTGCGCAAAGTCACAAGATAGAAGCGTTATTTAGTATTTTAGCGACACAATGCTTGCAACAATCGGAAAAGTTGGTTAGAGTTTTTCCAACGATGGGCGTTATATATCCAGCGTTAAAAAACCCGCTTCCGGCGGGTTTTTTTATAACCACATTTGTGTTTCATGGCTGATACTTGCATGTCAAGATGGATTGGTCTGAATGATGTGGTAATAACCGTGTTTTAGGTGTAACTTTTCGCTCATGATTATTCGGAGCGAGCCGGCTATGGAAACAAGAGGGAATTACCAGATCAAGCCAATTCGTGAATTAGGGCGCGGGGCATTTGGTCGGGTTGAAATGGTTGAAGTCTACAATACTGCAGGCCATCTTAGTGGTAAGTACGCAAGAAAAGTACTTTCGGTGAACCCCGCTTTGATTAACGAGCTTTTCAGCGTGCATGATTGGATAAAACGTTTTGAACGGGAAGTAAAGTATCAGGCTGAGTGTAGTCATGATAACGTCGTTCATATTTATATCCATCATCTCAACGCTGAGAATCCATGGTTTGTAATGGGCTTGGCTCAATCCGATTTGAGAACTGAACTTAACTCTCATATTCTTGCAGATGATGAAAAACTAAACGTCCTGCGCATGGTCTTTAGTGGTGTAAAGTACATTCACGAAAAAGGCATGCTTCACAGAGACTTGAAGCCTGAAAATATACTGAGATATAGTGACAAATGTTACAAAATTTCAGATTTTGGCTTGATCAAAAAACTCGACTCAGAAGCACAATCCAACTTTCTTTCTGAGGTGCTTCAAAATAAAGAAATGGGTATAGGAACACCGAAGTACATGTCTGATGAAGCAAAACGAGGTATTTATACTGAAAAATCAGACATTTACTCTCTAGGGGTGATTACTAGCGAGATGAACATAGCGCATATCGATGGCATCAACGCTTTAATTGACAAATCGGCGGCATTTACACCTCGCTCTAGATATGATTCTGTAGCTGAAATGATTGATGTCCTCGATGGCATAATTGCAAGGAGAGCGAAATGATCAAACTAACTAATTGCGGAGCTTTCTCCTTCGCAAAGGATCAAACGCGTCATAACGAGGATGCGTTCTTGCTCCCTATGCCTTGCGAGGATGGCTATATTTTCGCCGTTGCTGATGGCGTTGGTGCTTACGCAGGCGCACAAGAAGCTGCGCAGACTGCTATTAATAGCCTCATAGCGCTGAAACTTCCCGACTTGTTAGATGCTGAACTCGTTCTGAAGTTTGTTAAAAACGAGATTACAGATTTATTGCAGAGTAACTCTGATAAAGCTAAAGCGGCAACAACGTTGTCATACTGCTTTATAAATAGCGAATATCTCCATGTTATTCATGTTGGAGATACAAGGGTCTATGTTAGAGCAGGTCTTAAGTTAAATCTTTTGACCAAAGATCATACACAGCATCAAGAACTGCTTGATGATGGGCTATATACAAAGAAAGAACTTAAGTCACTTCCTGGCAAAAATATGCTCACAGCTGCCATCTCAAAATCACTACCGGTCCGCTACCAGTACTACAAAGTTCCGTTAGATGATCTTGTAAGTGATGATGGTTCTCTAATGCTAGTCATTATGTCAGATGGTGCCCATCACTTTTGGGAACATCGACCCCGCTTTTCGGCAAGCACGATGAGTAGCCCGAGTAATTTTGCAACGACTATGCTCAAGCGTATTAAGCGTATGGGGCCTAGCGATGATCATTCTTTAATTGCTGCAAGTTTTCAGAGATCCTAAAAAAAGTGATTTTTTAACATCATTATGTTCTAACCAGTCTAGACTCCGATTTTTTCCAAGCTTCTATTCCTTTTCAAAGGCTCCCATATGGGGGCCTTTTTTATTTCCCCTCATCTGAGAGGATCCACAGCAATGACGAGGGGGCTAAATGTCCGAACCTGTATCCGGATCTGTTGCAGCTGCGAGTGCGTTAACCGGTGCCAGCATTTACGGGCTGCTGACCGGCACTGATTATGGTGTCGTGTTCGGAGCGTTCGCTGGTGCCGTTTTCTACGTGGCCACTGCAGCAGACCTGACGATTTTCCGCCGATCTGCATACTTCATCGTTTCCTATTTTGCCGGGGTATATGGTTCCGGGCTGGTGGGCTCCTGGCTTGCCAGCATGACCAGCTACAACGACAAGCCGCTTGATGCTCTGGGTGCGGTGCTTCTTTCCGCGCTGGCTATCAAGACACTCACGTTTTTCAGTGAGCAGGATCCGCTGACGTTATTGCAAAGGTGGAGAGGAGGAACCAATGGTAATAAGTGATCCTCTGGTGCTGACCAACGTAATGACATGCACCGCGATTGTTCTGCGCCTGATGATGTTCCGTAAGCCGGGCGGCAAACATAACTGGTGGGCGTCCTGGCTGGCGTACCTGATCATCCTGGCATACGCCTCCGTCCCGTTCCGCTTCCTGTTCGATTTTTATTTCCACGCCCACTGGGCAACCGTCACTATCAACTTAATCATCTGCGCCGCCGTGTTCAGGGCTCGGGGTAATGTGGCGCAGCTGTTCCAGGTACTGAGGCCAGAATGAACCAGACACAATTTCAACGGGCGGCTAATCTCAGCGCCGGGTTAACCGCGCGCTGGTTTCCGCACATCGATGCGGCGATGCGTGAATTCGGCATCACCGAACCCGTGCAACAGGCCATGTTCATTGCGCAGGTAGGCCACGAATCAACAGGCTTTACCGCGCTGGTGGAAAGCTTCAATTACAGCGTGGCAGGGCTGACTGGTTTCATCCGTGCCGGGCGTATCACGCAGGATCAGGCGAATATGCTTGGCCGCCGCGCTGGTGAACCCTCTTTGCCACTGGAGCGCCAGCGGGCGATCGCAAATCTGGTCTACAACAAACGCAATGGCAATAAAGGTCCGCAGGATGGCTGGAAATATCGCGGTCGCGGTCTGATTCAGATCACCGGGCTGGAGAATTACCGCAAATGCGGTGCCGCCCTGAAACTTGATCTGGTCATTACGCCTGAACTGCTGGTGGAAGACCGCCACGCAGCGCGATCAGCGGCATGGTTCTTTGCCACCAGCGGTTGCATGCGGTATTCGGGCGATCTGGTGCGGGTGACGCAGATCATCAACGGCGGGCAGAACGGCATCGATGACCGGAAGAAGCGTTACGAGGTGGCACGGCGGGCGCTTGTATGATCCCCGCCTTCCTGAAAGTGTGGTGGAAGCCGCTGGCGGTGGTGCTGGCGATTACCTTGCCGTTAATGGCAGCGCTTCATTTCTACGGCAAGTCACTAGATGAACAGCACCGCGCCAATACCGCCGAACACAACCTGAAGCTGGCGAACACCACTATAAGCGACATGACTGTGCGCCAGCGCGACGTTGCTGAACTTGACGCGAAATACACCGGAGATCTGGAAGATGCTAAAGCCACTATTGCTCAGCTTGAGCGTGATGTTGCTGCTGGGCGTAAGCGGCTGCAGCTCAACGCCACCTGCCCAGCGAACGGAACGGCCAGCGCCGGCAGCATGGGCGATGCTTCCACCGCCCGACTTACTGTCGCCGCTGAACGGGATTATTTCACCCTCAGAGAGCGAATCGAAACAGTAACGAAGCAGGTTGGCTATTTGCAGGACTACATCCGACAGCTATGTTTAAAGTGAACCCGTCCAAGATTTAAGGATATATCGGAGAATACGAGGCGGTAAAAGTATTACTATCCCAGTTGCTGTATATAGCAGCGTAACTCTGGGAAATCGATCATGGGACATTATTACTACGTTAACAAAAACGCGCAGTTAAATGGTGATCACGAAGTTCACGTAAGCTCGTGCACAAGGTTGCCAGAAGAAAGGAACCGGCTTTTCCTTGGTATTTTCGAATCCTGTTCTCCAGCGGTCAGACAGGCTAAGAAAACTTACCCTCAGTCTAATGGATGTTATTACTGCAGCCGGGCCTGCCATACATCATAGTTATCAAACCGAAAAATTTTCCAAGGTCGCCAATGGCGGCCTTTTTTATTAACAGAAACAGGAGAAGAAGCATGTTGACAGTAAAAGTAATGTCGCCGGGCGGCGGAGAAGAGATTCATTGCGGTCTGAGTGTAGGTTTCAATCCTGTACAGCACAGTATTGCTGTATCTGGCATGGACCAGAATATCTTCCTCAAAGAGGGAGAGATTGCATACGTGATGAATCCGGCAGGAAAGACCGTTTCTCATTATGAGCATGTGCAGCAGCAATAAGCAGCCCCAGGCGCTTTCGAGCAGAGCGCCTGATGATGTTCTCCACTCTGCACAACACGGTTAGCCACGCTGTGAAGCGTCGCGAAGCTGGACTTAAAGGCTGTCTACTTAGGTTTAAATGTTTGCTCAGCAGAGAACAGGTAGTCTTGGTAAAATTTGCAGCCCAGTTCAGCGAGCGTTATGGGACTCTTGCTCAAGATCTTCTGCCCAAGATGATTCGCTGGTGGATCATATTTCATACCACGGTTTGAACATGAAACTGCTTCAATAGTGCTTGGGTGAGTAACCACCTCAACCGGCCCACCGGGGGTAAATGTAACATTGCCCTGTCTGTCAATGGTCATATTTTTGATATGGACAGAGCCTCCTGGAGTAAAAGGATTTATGCCTAGCCCACCAGCAATGAATCTAGATGTATCTGCAATTCCATGATGTGCAGTATTCCTTGCTTGTTTCAAATAAATGAGCAACTCATCGGTGGATCTCAGATGATTAACCTTGGAGCTGAACCCTATATATTTAGCATGGTTGCCTGCTGCCAGTTTTACGCGGCTAAAAACATTTTCAATACGACTTAGAAAATCGCTCCATGCTTCATCGTACTCATCATAACTCTTGGCTTGTTTCATTCGTTCAATGCACCGGAGAGCACGGTTTAGTTCTTTCTTAGCTGGATTAAAATCCATAGCAGTCACCTTTTTTATTGGCGTTAAGTTGATAACTACATTTTCGATTTGCTACCGAATCAGGTTGAGATATTACAACCAAAACTTTGTTTCTGGTTTTTTTATGCGCCTCGTACGCGCACCACAGAGAGTCTTTCAGCCGTGAGCCTGGGGATCCGCTTCTCTCGGGCGGCTGTCCCGTGCGACAGGCTCACATCTAAAAGGAAGCGAATATGGGTTATATAAAATCCCCGGTACTACTGACTTATAAAGCGCGCTATGTGCTGTATGCGCTGTTCTTCCGTGGTGCTTTGCAGTCAGGCGATATTCCCTCGAAAGCTGGCGCTAATGAACTGCGAGAGGCTGGGCTTGCGCGCACGCAGCACACAGGCACATCGTTTGGTGGGGAAGATTATTTCACTTATCTGACGCCAGAAGGGCAGCATTACGCGATTCAGAACCTGGTTGAAACCCGCTTCGGTGAGGCTAAGAGCCACCATCCGGGTAAAACCATGATTGCAAATCTACAGGGTATGCAGGAAGTAATCGCCAATAGGCTGGATAAGATAAAAGAGCTCTTTGAAGAGACCTCGGATCTTTCGGTAGAAGGCAGAAAGGTTGTAATTGTGCTGCTAGACCGTTATGTAGCCATTAGCGGCAAGTACACGCCTGAAGAGATCAGCGATGCAATTGAACGCATACGCGAAAACCGCAGAGCCAGCCATGGGTGAGCCCCGCATTTATAACAGCCGCTGGGACAAAGCCAGGCTCACATTTCTGAAATCTCATCCTGTATGCGTAATGTGCCTGCGACAGCAGAGAGCGGTACCGGCTACCGTCGTGGATCACATCAAGCCTCACAAGCTGAAAGAAGCGCTGAACGGCGGTACTCAGGAAGAGATAGCGAAGGCCCAGAAACTTTTCTGGGATAAGGCCAACTGGCAGCCCCTGTGCAAACAGCACCACGACTCAACGAAGCAGCGCGAAGAAAAGCGCGGTCACGTCATCGGATGTGATGAGAACGGCCTGCCGCTCGATCCCGGGTCACACTGGCGCAAATGAGAATAAATATCAACGTGAAGGGGAGGGGAGGGTAAAGACTTCAGGGGGTGCCGCCTTCCTGACCGCCCGCCCCCCTTTTTGTGCACAACCGCGAAATGAAAAGTTTTTTTCTGGGAGGTTTTAATGGCCGGAAGACGACCAAAGCCTACCCATCTGAAAGTTGTTACCGGCAATCCCGGCAAGCGAGCGCTCAATAAAAATGAGCCAAAGCCCGCCCGGGAAATTCCAAGCCCGCCTTCTCACCTGACCGACTGGGGTAAAACAGCCTGGGGCAAACTTACCGTTCTGCTTGACGGTATGGGTGTGCTGACCGTGGCCGATACTCTGGCGCTCGAAAGGCTTTGTGATCTGTATGCGGAAATCCTCCAGCTTCGCCAGATAGTGGATATCGAGGGGCGAACGTATACGACCAAAACGCAGATGGGTGATTTTCTGATAAAGGCAAATCCGGCAGTAGCCATGCTGGCAGATGCCGATCGTCGTTTTAAAAGTTACCTGGTGGAATTCGGCCTTACACCGGCTGCCCGGTCAAAGGTGAATGCAGATGGTGGAGAAAAAGAAGAAGATCCGCTCAACCAGTTCTTCGGTTGATCCGGCAACGCAGTATGCGCTTGACGTAACAAGCGGGAAAACACTGGCCGGGCCGGATATTCGCGCCGCCTGCGCACGACATATTCGTGATCTGGAAGAGGGGCCAAAAAGAGGACTGTTCTGGGACGTGGATGCAGTGACGCGCGTAATTAACTTTTTCGCGCAGGTCCTCAAGCTGAACGGCGGAGAGCATGAAGGTAAACCGTTCATCCTGCTCCCGTGGCAGTGCTTCATCGTTGGATCACTGTTTGGCTGGAAGTCCGCAGACGGCACACGCCGCTTCCGCATGAGCTACATCGAGTCAGGGAAGGGGTCGGGTAAGTCGCCACTGGCGGGCGGCGTTGGCCTTTATCTTCTGATGGCGGACAAAGAACCGCGCGCTGAGGTTTATGCGGCGGCCACGAAAAAAGACCAGGCGATGATCCTTTTTCGCGATGCGGTGACGATGGTTGATCAGTCACCCGCGCTGGCGCAGCGCATCACCAAATCCGGCACCGGCCTGAACGTGTGGAACCTGGCGTTCCTGCAGACGGGCTCTTTCTTCAAGCCGATCAGCTCCGATGATGGTCAGTCCGGCCCGCGCCCGCACGGCGCGCTGATTGACGAGGTGCACGAGCACAAAACAAACGCTGTTGTTGAGATGATGCGCGCCGGCACAAAGGGTCGCCGTCAGGCACTGATGTTTCTGATCACCAACAGCGGCCACGATAAAACCAGCGTCTGCTTCGAATATCACGAATACGGGCGCAAGGTTGCCGCGGGTGATCTGGAAGATGACAGCTTTTTCAGCTTCATCTGCTCGCTGGATGAGGGCGACGACCCGTTTAAAGATGAATCCTGTTGGGGTAAAGCCAACCCGTCACTGGGGCATACATTTACCGATAAGTACCTCCGGGAGCAGGTGACGCAGGCGCGGGGCATGCCATCGAAAGAGAGCATCGTCAGGCGTCTTAATTTCTGTCAGTGGGTGGAGTCTGCCGATCCGTGGATTGACAGCGATACCTGGATGAACTGCGAGCAGGACTTTGATCCTGACGAATTGTCCGGGGAAGAGTGTTATGGCGGGCTCGACCTTTCGGGTTCGCGGGACCTTACCGCGCTGGCGCTCTATTTTCCTAAAACCAAAAAGCTTCTCGTCGAATTCTGGACGCCGAAGGATTCAATGCTCGAGCGCGCCAAAACCGACCACGTTCCTTATGACGCCTGGCTGAGAAACGGATACATCCATGCTCCGCCGGGAAAAGCTGTCAATTATGGCTTTGTGGCGGTGCGAATTGGTGAGCTGGCGGCAAAGTACGATATTAAATGCATCGCGTTTGACCAGTACCGCATTAAGTACCTTGAGCCGGAGCTGGAGAGCGAGTCGGTAAGCGTTGACCTGATCCCCCACGGGCAGGGCTTTTACAAAGCGCAGGAGTCCGGCCTGTGGATGCCGCGCTCTATCGAGCTTTTTGAAGAGCACCTTAATAACAAAGAACTGATCATCAGAACCAACCCGTGCCTGCGCTGGAATGCGGCCTCCGCTGTTCTGGAAGCCGATCATAAAGATAACCGCATTTTTGCCAAGAAGAAGAGCACCGGGCGTATTGATGGCGTGGTGGCTTCCGCTATGGCTATCGGCGCAGCGGAAGACGCTGTGCTGGTGGACAGCGGCGATCCTGATGATTTTTTTGACGACCCGATCATGGTAGGTATCTGATGAAGGAAAAAAAACGGCCGGGCCGCATCAAGAGCGCGATTGTGAACTGGCTCGGTGAGTCGATTGGACTTAATGACGCAGCATTCTGGCAGGAATGGTACGGCACCAGTAGCAGCGGTAAGGTCGTGACAGCAGAGAAAGCCCTGGCGCTGGCCTCAGTCTGGGCCTGTGTGCGCCTGTTGAGTGAGTCGGTTTCAACCCTGCCGATGAAGGTCTACGAGCGGGCGGCTGACGGTTCACGCAAACTGGCGCTTAATCACCCGACCTATCAGTTACTGTGCCGCCGCCCCAACAGCGAAATGACGCCGTCGCGCTTCATGCTGATGGTGGTCGCCAGCATCTGCCTGCGCGGGAACGCTTATGTTGAGAAACGGATGATAGGCAGCAAGCTCGTTTCGCTGGTACCGCTTCTTCCTCAGTGTATGAAAGTGGAGCGGCTGGACAGCGGCGAACTGCAGTACACCTACACAGAGAAGGGCGTGGCGCGCATCATTCCGGTTAAAAACATGATGCACATCCGTGGCTTTGGTCTGGATGGCGTATGCGGAATGATGCCGATGCGCACCGGGCGTGACGTGTTTGGCGCAGCGATGGCGGTCGAAGAGTCAGCCGCAAAAATTTTTGAAAACGGTATTCAGACATCAGGCTTCTTTCTGTCAAAGAATCTGCTGACAAAAGAGCAGCGACAGAAAAACCGCGAAAACCTTAACCGGTTCGTTGGTTCAAAAAACGCAGGCAAGGTGATGGTGCTTGAGGGTGATATGTCCTATCAGGGCATTACCCTCAACCCTGAAGATGCTCAGATGCTTGAGTCGCGATCATTCAGTATTGAGGAAATCTGCCGCTGGTTCCGCGTGCCGCCGTTTATGGTTGGTCACGTTGATAAGCAGAGTAGCTGGGCATCGAGCGTTGAAGGCATGAACCTGCTGTTCCTGACGAATACGCTTCGCCCGTTGCTGGTGAATATTGAACAGGAGATATCACGTTGCCTGCTAAACGGTGATGAAGACCTGTTTGCTGAGTTCTCCGTTGAAGGTCTGCTTCGTGCTGACAGCGCAGGGCGCGCAGCTTATTACACCACCGCGCTGCAGAACGGCTGGATGTCCCGTAATGACGTGCGCCGCCTGGAGAATCTGCCGCCGATTGAAGGTGGTGATATATACACCGTACAGCTGAACCTTACACCGCTTGAAGACCTGCGCAAAAACAGCACCGCCGCAAGGGCCACACTGTTGCGCGAAGTTCACAACGCCGTTTTCCCGGACATTCCTTTCGAACAATCACCGCTTAAACAGGCGGCTTAGGAGCATCCCCAATGACAGTAAAAAGTCTTCCGGCAGCGCCGGAGGGGCGGCCTTTTGCGCGCGAAAATCGCGATCTGCCGTCTTCCGCAATGGATCGCTGGAACGGTGGCATCAAGGCCGCAAAGAGTGATGAAAACAGCATTTCCGTGTTCGACGTCATTGGCGCTGACTGGTATGGGGAGGGCGTGACAGCCAGCCGTATCGCCGCCGCGCTGCGGTCCATTGGTGGCGCAGATGTCACGGTCAATATCAACAGTCCGGGCGGCGACATGTTTGAAGGCCTGGCGATTTACAACCTGCTGCGTGAGTACGAAGGCAAAGTCACCGTGAAGGTGCTGGGCCTGGCGGCGTCTGCTGCCTCCATTATCGCGATGGCGGGTGATGAGGTGCAGATTGGCCGTGGCGCGTTCCTGATGATCCACAACTGCTGGGTTTACGCGATGGGAAACCGTCACGACCTGGCGCAGATCGCCGCTGATATGGAGCCCTTCGATAAGGCCATGAACGATATCTACGGTGCACGCACCGGGCTGGATGCCTCGACCATCGACGCGATGATGGATGCAGAAACCTATATCGGCGGCAGCGATGCGGTTGAAAAGGGGTTTGCCGATCGCCTGTTGTCTGCTGATGAAATCGCTGATGACGATGACAGCCCGGCGGCGGCGCTGCGCAAACTTGATGCGCTGCTCGCGAAAACCGACACGCCACGTTCAGAGCGGCGAAAACTTCTTAAGGCTTTAACCGGCAGCAAGCCAGGCGCTGCTGCCGATCCTGCTGGTACGCCGGGCGCTACCGAAACAATCAACCCTGAAAATATTGCACAACTTGAAAACGCCCTGGCGGCGTTCGGCAAATAAGGAAAAACCATGTCTGAAGTAAATGAAATTCTGAAAAAAGTCACCGCCAGCATTGAAGAGGCGAACGGTAAATTTAGCGCTAAGGCTGAAGAAGCGCTGAAAGAAGCCAAAAAGTCGGGCTCCCTCTCAGAGGAAACCAAAGCCGCTGTCGATAAAATGGCGTCTGAATTTAACGCACTCCGCGAGGCTGAAAAAACACTTAAAGCAGCGCTGGGCGAACTTGAGCAGCACGTTGCTCAGATGCCGCTGAACAACGCAGCTAAAGTCGTGGAAAGCGTGGGGCGTCAGGTTATCTCTTCTGAAGCACTGAAAGCTTTTGCTGCAGGTGTTGAAGGCAACAAGCGCCTGAGCATTCCGGTCAGCGCCGCTCTGCTGACAGTGAATGTTCCTGGTCAGATTGTTGCGCCGGATCGTCTGCCGGGCATTGATGCACAGCCGAAGCAGCGCCTGTTTATTCGCGATCTGATCGCGCCGGGCCGCACCGAGTCCAATACCATTTATTGGGTGCAGCAGACCGGCTTTACCAATAACGCCAAAGCAGTAGCGGAAAACACCACCAAACCCTACAGCGATATCGCTTTCGCTGAAAAAATCACGCCGGTTCGTACCATTGCCCACCTGTTCAAAGCGGCGAAACAGATCCTCGATGATATGCCACAGCTTCAGTCAACGATTGATGCCGAGCTTCGCTACGGGCTGAAATACGTCGAAGAACAGGAAATTCTCTTCGGCGATGGCACGGGTGCGCACCTGGACGGCATTGTCCCTCAGGCATCTGCTTATGCTGCGGCGTTCAGCGTGGCGCAGCAGAACGGTATCGATGATCTCCGTCTGGCGATGCTGCAGGCGCAACTGGCACGCTTCCCGGCTTCCGGACACGTCCTGCACTTTATGGACTGGGCGAAGATTGAACTCACCAAAGACACCCTGGGCCGCTACATTCTGGCGAACCCGGCGGCGCTGGCCGGTCCTACCCTGTGGGGTCTGCCGGTGGTGGCGACCGAAGCTGCTGCCTTCGTGGGTAAATTCCTGACCGGTGCGTTCAATGCAGGCGCTCAAATCTTCGATCGCGAAGATGCCAACGTTGTTATCTCCACAGAGAACGCCGACGACTTCGAGAAAAACATGATCTCGATCCGCTGTGAAGAGCGCCTTGCTCTGGCGGTGAAACGTCCTGAAGCGTTTATCTACGGCGAGTTCACCGCGCCGGCGCCTGGTGGCGAATAATCCATAACGGCGGCCTTCCGGCCGCTTTTTCCCCAGAGGAAGCTGAAATGAAAATGCGATCCCTTAAGCCGGTTTATTTCAACGGTGTGGTGCAGGTTGAAGGCAGCGAGTTTGAAACGCTGGAGCAACACGGCCGCGAGCTGATCAAAAAAGGCTATGCCGAGCAGATCAGCGCGATCGGTGATGACGCCGAAGCAAAGGCCAATGCCGACGCTGAAGAAAAGGCAAAAGCTGATGCCGAAGCGAAACAGAAAGCCGAGGCAGAGGCAGAGGCGAAAGCCAGGGCTGACGCCGAAGCAAAAGCCAAAGCGAAAACCAAATAAGGTGAAGTCATGCTGCTGACGCTGGATGAAATCAAAATGCAGTGCCGTCTGGAGAATGACTTCACGGATGAAGACCGGCTGCTGGAACTGCTGGCGCTGGCAGCAGAGGCGAAAGCAACCACCTATCTCAACCGCAACCTCTATAAAACCAATGACGAAATCCCCGAGCTCGATGAGGACGGCATGGTTATTACAGAGGATATCCGGCTGGGGCTGCTGATGCTGGTCAGCCACTGGTACGAAAACCGCAGCTCGGTATCTGAACTTGAAAAATCTGCAACGCCGATGGCTTTTGAGTTCCTGCTGCAGCCTCGTCGCCTGCCTGTCTCGGGATTCTGATATGCAAGTCCGATCCACGCGCACAAGCGCAACCTATACGTTGCCCGATCCAGGGGAGCTGAATAAGCGAATTCTGCTTCGGCAGCGCATCGATGAAGCCAGTCCGGATTATGGCGTCGCTCCGGTATACCAGAATGAGAAAAAGGTCTGGGCAAAGGTGCGACAGGTGGGAGCGACCACTTACCACGAATCTGTGCAGTCAGATGGCACCATCACTCACTACATCACGATCCGCATGCGCAAAGGCATTACGTCAGATTACGAACTTGTTTATGACGGTTCTGTATTCCGGATCAAGCGCCTGAGGGATCTGAACTCTGCAGGTCGTTATCTTCTGCTGGAGTGTGAAGAACTCGGCGCAGAAGACCGCAGCGGGGAAATGTATGGCTAAGCCGTTTTTGCATGTTGATTTCCGGCAGCCGAAAGAGCTGGTTTTTAACCGGGCAAAAATGCGCCGGGCCTTTATTCAGATCGGCCAGGTTCATATGCGCGATGCGCGCAGGCTGGTGATGCGTCGTGGCCGCTCGGCACCAGGAGAAAATCCCGGATTCCGCTCCGGCAGGCTGGCGCGATCGATTGGTTATTACGTCCCCCGCGCATCGAAAAACCGTCCGGGACTGATGGTTAGAATCGCACCAAACCAGAAGCGGGGCGAGGGCAACCGCCTCATTGAGGGCGACTTTTACCCGGCTTTCCTGTTCTACGGCGTGAAGCGTGGCGCTAAGCGCAGGAAAAGTCATCACAAAGGCAAATCGGGTGGTAACGGGTGGCGCGTTGCTCCACGTAAAAACTACATGACCGAAGTGCTGGAGGCGCGAAAGGCCTGGACGCGCTATGTACTGAGTCGCGCGCTGCGATCCTCCCTGCGCCCTGAAAGGAAAAAGAAATGAAACTATCACTGGTGATCGCCGCACTCCGGGCGCGGTGCCCGTTGTTTGCGGGTAATGTTGCGGGGGCCGCTGAATTTAAATCCATCCCCGAAACCGGAAAAATGCGTCTGCCGGCGGCGTATGTCGTGCCAACAGAAGATGTGACTGCTGAGCAGAAATCCCTGACCGATTACTGGCAAAACGTGACCGAAGGCTTTGCGGTTGTCGTGGTGCTGGATAATACGCGCGATGAGCGTGGTCAGGCAGCAGGTTATGACGCCGTGCACGATGTGCGAAAGCAAATCTGGAAGGCGCTGCTGGGCTGGGAACCCGATGAAGACGCTGGCCCGGTGGCGTACTCCGGCGGTCAGCTTCTGGATATGGATCGGGGCCGCCTCTATTACCAGTTTGAATTCATGCTGACGCGGGAAATTACTGAAAATGATACGCGGCAGCAGGTCGATCTCAACGCCCTGGATGAACTGAAAATCGTCGAAATTGACATGGACTATATCGATCCCGGTAATGGTCCGGACGGCATCATCGAGCATCACACCAAAATCAACCTCAGCGAGTAAACCATGCAAATCAAACCCAAGCGCGGGCGGTCTGTTCCAGACCCTGTCCGGGGCGATCTGCTGCCTTCAGAAGGCCGGAACGTCGAAGAAAGCAGCTACTGGCTCCGCCGCCTTGCGGCCGGGGATGTTGAAAAAGTCACTACGGAAGAAAAGAAAGCCGTGGCGGACACCAAAAAACAAGGCGGTGAGTAATGGTGAGCTACCCGAATATCCCCTCTAATCTTCGCGTGCCCCTGTTCTGGGCCGAGATGGATAACAGCGAAGCAAATACAGCGCAGGACAGTGCGCCGGCGCTGCTGATCGGCTTTGCAGCAGCAGGCAGCAGCATTGAGAAAAATAAGCTTACTATCATGCCATCGGCAGCCCTGGCCGGAAAGGTGGCGGGGCGCGGAAGCCAGCTTGCCCGGATGGTAGCCAAATACCGTTCTGTTGATCCGTTCGGTGAGCTCTGGATTATCGCCGTTGATGAACCGGCAGGCGATGCTGCCACCGCTACCCTCACCATTACCGGCAATGCCCAGGCATCTGGCACGATTAGCCTTTATGTCAGCACGTCCCGCATTCAGGCTGCCGTGGTCACTGGCGATGCGGCGGTGGCAGTTGCAACCACGCTGGCGGCTGCCATCAATGCAAACGCAGACCTGCCGGTGACCGCCACTGCTGCTGCAGGTGTCATCACGCTTACAGCGCGGCATAAAGGCTTAGCCGGTAACGATATCCCGTTAACGGTGAATTACTACGGCACTGTGGGCGGCGAAACCACGCCTGATGGGATCACTGTGGCGATCACCGCCATGTCTGGTGGTACGGGTGCCCCTGATCTTGGTGATACGGTTGCCTCAATGGGCGATGAGCCATTCGACTTTATCGGCACGCCATTCAGTGACGCTGCATCGCTGGCGACCATGGCGCTGGAGATGAATGACTCAACCGGGCGCTGGAGCTACGCGCGTCAGCTTTACGGCCACGTTTACACGGCGAAGATCGGGACGCTGTCAGAGCTTGTGGCGTTCGGTGACACGATGAATAACCAGCACATCACGGTTGCCGGCTATGAGCCGGATGTACAGACCTCAGCTGATGAGCTGGTCGCGCTGCGCACAGCCCGTAACGCGGTGTTTATCCGCAACGATCCGGCGCGTCCTACTCAGACCGGTGAACTCACCGGCGCGCTGCCGGCACCGGCCGGAACCCGCTTTACCCTGACTGAGCAGCAATCCCTGTTGATGCATGGTATTGCGACCGCGTATGCCGAAGGCGGCGTGCTGCGCATTCAGCGTGACATCACCACTTACCAGAAAAACGCTTACGGCGTGGCGGATAACAGCTATCTGGACAGCGAGACGCTGCATACCAGCGCCTACGTTATCCGGCAACTGAAGGGCATCGTCACCAGTAAGTACCCGCGCCATAAGCTGGCGAATGACGGCACACGCTTCGGTCCGGGTCAGGCCATCGTTACCCCTGCGGTGCTTAAAGGCGAGATGTGCGCCAGCTATCGCACGATGGAACGCGCGGGCATTGTCGAGAATTTCGACCTGTTCAAAAAATACCTGGTTGTCGAGCGCAACGCCTCCGATCCAAACCGCGTGGATGTGCTGTTCCCGCCTGACTACGTCAACCAGCTGCGCGTATTTGCGCTGCTTAATCAGTTCCGTCTGCAGTACGCCCAGGAGAGCGAATAATGGCAAAGATTGCGGGTACCTGTTACTTCAAAGTTGACGGTTTTCAGCTTTCGCTGACCGGCGGCATTGAGGTTCCCATGAACACCAGAATTAATGATGACGTCATTGGCCTGGATGGTTCGGTGGATCGTAAAGAAACTCACCGGGCACCTTACACCAAAGGCACTTTCAAAGTGCCGAAGGATTTCCCGATCGACAAAATCACGAATTCATCTGAGATGACGTGCACCTCTGAACTGGCAAACGGCATGGTTTACGTGCTGTCGTCCGCCTGGCTGCACGGCGAAGCTAACTACAACCCCGAAGAGGGCACCGTTGATATTGAGTTCCACGGTGAAGAAGGATTCTTTCAATGAGTGAATTACAGTTAACCAAACCCATCCAGGCACATGGCGAAACCATCCATGTGCTGGAGTTGCGTGAGCCAACTTTCGATGAGATTGAACAGATCGGCTTTCCGTTCACCATCGGCAGCGAAGGCAATATCAAAATCGATAGCTCTGTGTCGCTTCGGTACATTCCTGTTCTGGCTGGTGTTCCGCGCTCCTCTGCCAGCCAGATGGCTAAGATTGATATTTTCAAAGCCTCAATGACAATTCTGGGTTTTTTTACCGGCTCGGGAGTGGACGAAATCTCCGCCAGCGATGCTACAACGTTGCTCACTTCTGGCGAATAAACCCTCTTGAACTGAAGCGGTCGGCTCTTTCTGATTTTCTGGAGCTTGAGGAAGAAGCAGTACGCATAAGCGAGGAAATAAAGAATGGCTGACAGTTTTCAGTTAAAAGCCATAATCACGGCCGTTGACCAGCTCACCGGCCCTATGAAAGGGATGCAGCGCCAGCTGAAGGGATTTCAGAAGGAATTCTCATCCCTGGCTGTTGGAGCAACTGCTATCGGCGCATCCATCCTGGGTGCGCTGGCTATCCCTGTAAATCAGGCCATTAAGTTCGAATCTACAATGGCCGATATCCGTAAGGTCGTTGACGGTCTGGATAACGCTGACGCTTTCAGGAAAATGAGTCAGGATGTTATTGACCTGTCAACAAAACTGCCGATCACGGCAGACGGTATCGGTCAGATTGTTGCCGCCGCAGGTCAGGCTGGCATCGCGCGAAGTGAACTTGTCGAGTTTGCAGAAGATGCGGCCAAGATGGGTATTGCGTTTGACCAGACTGCGGCAGACTCCGGTCAGATGATGGCGACCTGGCGAACCGCTTTCAAAATGACGCAGAAAGATGTTGTCGGACTGGCGGACAAGGTGAACTATCTCGGTAATACCGGCCCTGCCAGCGCAGCTAAAATCTCTGAAATAGTCACCAGCGTTGGCTCGCTCGCGGCGGTAAACCACGTTTCAACGGAAAATCTTGCCGCGCTGGGAGCGACCATCGCAGGGATGGGGGTTCAGTCCGAAGTAGCCAGTACCGGCATTCAGAACTTCATGCTTTCGCTCTCCAATGCCAATACCGGTAATGCTAGAAAGGTCCTGAAAAAAATCGGGATGACGCCTAAGTCTCTCGCCAGTGGTATGGTGAAGGACTCTAAAGCAACCATGCTTAAGGTCCTGGAGGGGATTAAAAACCTTCCTGAAGAAAGCAAATCAAAAGCACTCGAATGGCTGTTCGGAAGAGAGTCGATAAAGGCGATTGCTCCGCTTCTTAACAATCTCGACCTGCTTCGCAAAAACTTCGGTAAGGTTGCTGATGCACAGCAGTATGCTGGCTCAATGCAAAAGGAGTATGACTCCCGCGCAGACACTACCGAAAACAAACTCACGCTGATGCAGAATGGCATAACGGCGGTAAGTCTTGCGCTGGGTGATGCCCTTACGCCGCAACTTAAGCAGGCTGTTGTTGCGCTCATGCCTTATTTAAAGCAGACAGAAAAATTTGTCAGAGATAACCCTGAGCTGGTCAGGTCGGTTGCGAAATTCGCTATTTCCCTGATTGCAGTGGGTACGGCGGTCGGGACTGTTTCTCAGGCTTTCAAAGTGCTGAATACGGTAATGAACCTGTCGCCTGCCAAACTGGCAATTGCTGCTCTTGCTGCCGGAGCCATGTTGATAATTAACAACTGGGACCAGGTTGGGCCGGTTGTAAAACAGGTCTGGACAGAGATAGATAAATTTGCTCAGGAGATGGGCGGCTGGCAGACCGTGATCGAAGGTATTGGCGCGATAATGGCTGGATCTTTCGCCATCAAGACTATTGGTTCATTACAGCAGGCTGTGACTCTTGCAGGATCGCTGTCAGGCTTGCTGGGGAAAATCAGCCGCTTTGGCGCCATGACCATTACGATTGGCATAGCAATTTCACTCCTGAAGCAGTTGCAGGATTTGGACAAGCAGGCAAACGCCCAAGGCGTAAGCAAGGGTGATTTTCTGGTTAGCCGGATGCAGTCACAGGAACGGGAGCGAGGATATAACGGCTTCTTCCCGAGACTGCGTGAAATTCTCGGAATGGATAACCCCATACCTGAAGGACGCTACGATCCAAGGGTGGGGCTCGATAGGCCATCATCTGCTGGCAGGCCTCAGGCCGGGGAGCTGAAAGTCAATTTTGAGAATGCACCGCCGGGCATGCGTGTTGCTACTCCAGCTGGAAACGCGACTCCTTGGCTAAGTTATGATGTTGGATACAATCGTTTTAGCAGTAACAATTAATTCCGTTACATAATGATGTGTTATAAATACTGATATAATTAACTGTATTATTGGCGACTAAATATGAAAAAATTAGTAATTGCTCTGGTTATATCAGCCTTCACCTTTCCTCTGCTTGCTAAAGAAAACAAATTAACTTCAACTTTTGTTGATGAGCTAAAGAAATCGGTAGATAGCAATGAGCCTATTTCGTTGTCCATAGCGTTGTCATGTATAGCTCCTTCCGCGAGTGGGAGGCTGATTGTTACGAAACCTTCCTACACTATTGGTGAAAGTGTTGGAACATATTTATTCGAAAGCGGTTCACCGAAAAGCGCTGACCTGAGCTGGCTTACATTTGAACATCCTAATGACGACTGGGATTCAAAGGAGGTTAGTGGAGTTAATTTCGGGCTGACCATGCCTGCCGGCCAGTTTTTTATCACCATTATGAAAAGTGGAAAAGTAAAAGCAGGGGTTAGTTCAAATGCTAAAAGCGGTATTCATGAAGTGGACTGTGTTGCTTCAGAAGCCAAATGATTACAGCTAGTTTTTAAAACAACCCGCTTCGGCGGGTTTTTTAATGCCCGGAGTTACCATGAGCTGGAAAGATAATCTGCAGGATGCCTCGCTCAGGGGCGTTCCGTTCAAGGTTGATGAAGATGAGGCCACCTTTGGCCGCCGCGTACAGGTCCATGAATACCCAAACAGGGATAAGCCATGGGCGGAGGATTTAGGCCGGGCAACGCGCCGCTTCAGCGTGCAGGCTTACCTCATCGGCGATGATTTCTTTGAGCAGCGCAATAAGTTAATCGAGGCTATTGAAAAGCCGGGATCATGCACGCTGGTGCACCCTTACTACGGCGAAATGACCGTCACTGTGGATGATACTGTTCGGGTCAGCCACTCAGTAAGTGAGGGGCGTATGTGCCGCGTCAGCTTCAGCTTTATTGAATCTGGTGAGTTGTCCTTTCCGGCAGCCGGACTGGCTACGGGACAAAAGCTTTCATCGTCCGTTTCATTTTTTGATGATGCCATTTCCTCAGCGTTCGGCGCTTTTGGTATGGATGGCCTGCCTGATTTCCTGCAAAGCGGCGTGATTGATGAGGCGTCCGGCATGTTTGATACCGTTACCCGCGGGTTTCAGTATATAGACTCCGGTATCAGCGCCGCCTCACGCCTGATGCAGGGTGATCTGTCTGTGTTGCTTAAGCCTCCATCCAGCGGCATGAGTTTTGTTAACCGGCTGCAGACGATGTGGCGCGCGGGAAGCAGGCTTTCCGGAAACGCCTCGGACCTGATGACAATGATTAAAGGGCTGACGGGGATCACGCTGGACAATGGGCTTGCGCCGCGTGGCGTGTGGAAAACAGACAGCAAAACCACACAGACACAGACGGTCCAGAGCAATCATGTCGCGCAGGCGGTGCGAACGACTGCAATCAGCGAAGCCGCCGCTGCTGTGGCAAACCTCCCGCAGCCCTCAAACCGTACCATTACGCGCCAGCAGGACCCGCAAAAGCCGGTTGTCATTGCTCACCCGGCTGTATCAACGATCCAGCCTCCTGTAACTGTGACCTCATCCGGTACTGATTATTCAGGAGCTAACAGCGGCACGACGGGATCAACCCGGAACAACTCCGCGCCGGGCGTAACCAGCTCTGATGAAAACGACACGGTTATCTCATGGGATGATCTTGCAGACGTGCGCGACAGCCTTAATGAGGCAATAGACAGGGAAATGGAGCGGGTAACAGATGATCGGCTTTATCAGGCACTGGTAACTGTCCGCACGGACGTGAATCAGGATATTTCAGCGAGGCTTGAGCAGATCGAGCGCATAACGGAGCGGACGCCTTCAGAAATCACCCCCGCGCTGGTGCTGGCGGCTGACTGGTATGACTCGGCTTCCCGCGCTTCGGAAATAACAGCCCGCAATGGTATCCGTCATCCCGGCTTTGTGCCGGTTAAAACATTGAGGGTGCCGGTACGATGAATAATACCGTATTTCTCCGGGTTAACGGGCAGGAGTGGGGCGGCTGGACATCGGTCAGGATCGCCGCCGGCATTGAGCGTATCGCCCGTGATTTCAGCGTGGAGATAACCCGCAGCTGGCCCGGTGATACCGAACAGGCGGAGCGCAGCGGCCGGATTAAAAACGGCGATCTGGTTGAGGTGCTGATCGGTACCGATAAGGTGCTGACCGGGTACGTTGAGGCCACGCCGGTACGTTACGACGCACGCAGTATCAGCACAGGTATTTCCGGTCGCAGCAAAACGGCTGACCTTATCGACTGCTCTGCCACCCCTTCACAGTATGCCGGTCGCTCGCTGGCGCAGGTCGCTGCAGAGCTCGCTAAACCTTTCAGTATCGCGGTAGTTGACGCGGGAGGCGCATCCGGCGCGCTGCAGGGCGTTCAGGCAGACCAGGGTGAAACGGTCATGGATGTGCTCAACAAGATGCTCGGGCTGCAGCAGGCGCTGGCGTATGACAACGAACTGGGGGATCTGGTTATCGGCGGTATCGGTAGTCAGCGGGCGCACACGGCGCTGGTGCTGGGTGAAAACGTTCTTTCCTGCGATACAGAAAAGAGCATCCGCGACCGCTTCAGTGACTATCAGGTATCAGGTCAGCGTAAAGGTAATGATGATGACTTTGGCGAAGCCACGACGACGGCGATCCGCGCAAAGACTGTCGATGGCGGACTGAAGCGATATCGTCCGATGATTATCCGTCAGACCGGTAACGCCACCACCGCGACCTGCGGCGATCGTGCTGAGTTCGAAATGCGCCAGCGTGCTGCACGCACCGATGAGGCGACCTACACCGTGCAGGGCTGGCGGCAGGGTGACGGCTCACTCTGGCAGCCTAACCTGCAGGTGATCGTCTTTGACCCTGTCCTGGGCTTTAACAACCGTCAGATGGTGATCGCTGAGGTGACCTATCAGCAGGATGAAAACGGCACCGTGACTGAAATCCGCGTCGGGCCGCCGGATGCTTATCTTCCTGAGCCGGACAAGCCCGGCAAGCGTAAGAAGAAAAAGACAGAGGAGGATGATTTCTGATGGCTAACAGTTTTTCTGCCATGAGTCGCGGACTCTCAAACCTGCTGGCCCGCGCCGTAGTACGCGGCCTGGATACGGCGGCAAAATGCCAGATGCTCCAGATTGAAATGGGCGGGGGTGAGGGAAAAAGCGATATCGAGCACATGGAACCCTATGGCTTCACTGCCGCGCCGCTGCCGGGTGCTGAGTCCGTGGCGGCATACTTTGACGGCGACCGATCTCACGGCGTGGTGCTGGTTGTCTCTGACCGGCGTTACCGCATCAGGGGGCTGGCATCCGGTGAGGTGGCGGTTTATGACGATCAGGGGCAGTCGGTAACACTGACCCGTGCCGGGATAGTGGTCAATGGCGCAGGTAAGCCGATCACGTTCACCAACGCGCCAAAGGCCCGGTTTGAAATGAGCATTGAAGCAACGGGAGAAATCAAAGACAACTGCGATGCTTCCGGCCAGACCATGTCGTCCATGCGCACAACATACAACGGGCATAAACATAAAGAGAATGGCGATGGCGGCGGCACCACTGACGCGACAACGCAGAAAATGGGGGCCTGATGATTATTGCGATTAATGGTGTCGAGCGCGCCGTAACGTGGCCGCCTGATCCGCTTACGCGGGCGGTGATTATTTCCCTGTTCTCATGGCGGCGCGCTGAACCGGACGACAGCCCGGATGAGGCGAACGGCTGGTGGGGCGACAGTTTTCCAACTGTACAAAATGACCGTATCGGCTCGCGCCTGTATCTGCTCAGTCGCCAGAAACTGACAAACAAAACACCGCTCAAGGCGCGTGAATACATCAGCCAGGCGCTGCAATGGCTTGTTGATGACGGTGTGGCCGTGCGCGTTGATGTGAGTGCAGAACGCACCGGCATTAACCTGATGAGCGCGTCCGTTGTAATAAGCCAGAAAGACGGCACCCGGACAGCATATTCATTTAACGATCTATGGAGTGAACTTAATGGCTGACAGCGGATTTACCCGCCCGACACTCCCCCAGTTAATCACCACCGTCCGAAACGATATCCTTACCCGTCTCGCTAACGATTCAACACTGGCCGCTCTGCGCCGCACCGATGCCGAGGTTTACGGTCGTGTGCAGGCGGCGGCCGTGCATACCGTTTACGGTTATATCGATTATCTGGCGCGTAACCTGTTGCCTGATCAGGCGGATGAGGACTGGCTTACCCGGCATGGCAATATGAAGCGATGCCCGCGTAAAGCGGCGACTGCAGCAGCGGGCTATGTGCGCTGGGATGTGGAAGATGACGGGATCAGTGTTGCTGCAGGTGTGACCATTCAGCGTGATGATCTTGTCTCATTTACCACTACGGCAGCGGCAGTTTCTGCTGGCGGCGTGCTGCGTGTTGCTGTTGTCTGTGACATTGCAGGTGCTTCAGGCAATACGGATGATGGACTCGCTATGAGGCTGGTCAGCCCCATTACGGGGTTAACGTCTGCGGGTACCGCTGACAGCATTCAGGGCGGTGCGGATATTGAGGATCTGGAAGTCTGGCGCGGGCGCATTATAGAGCGCTGGTACTGGACGCCACAGGGAGGGGCAGACGGTGATTATGAGGTCTGGGCAAAAGAAGTGCCCGGCATAACGCGGGCATGGACTTACCGGCACTGGATGGGGCGGGGCACAGTCGGGGTACTGGTGGCTAACAGCGATCTGCTTAACCCGATCCCTGATGCAGCAACTGTTATCGCGGCTCAGGATCATATTGAACCCCTCGCGCCGGTTGCCGGCGCTGATATTTATGTCTTTGCACCCACACCGAAAATCATCGATTTCCATATACGGCTGACACCGGACACCCCGGAAATCCGTTATGCAGTTATCGCCGAGATAAGGGCGATGATGCTGCGTGATGGCGTTCCGGATGGCACACTCAGGCCATCCAGAATCAGCGAAGCGGTCAGTCTGGCAACGGGTGAGTACAGCCATGAGCTGATCAGTCCGACAGCGGACGTCAAAATCGAAAAAGCCGAGATTGGCGTGGTGGGAGATTTCACATGGACCTGACGCGGCAGTATGAGCAGATGCTGGGCGCATTGTTGCCCCGTGGCCCGGCGTGGGATAAAGACGATCCGCTACTTACCGGACTGGCCCCGTCACTGCAGAGGGTGCATGCGCGGGGCGATGCACTGATGAATGAAGTGGACGCCCGAACCGTTACCGAGCTGATAGACCGCTATGAAGCTCTTGCCGGTCTTCCGGACAGTTGCGTGCCGTCAGGAACCCAGACACTGGCAGAACGCAGACAACGGCTCGATGCGAAACTGAACCTGCCCGGCGGCATTAATGAGGTCTATTATTACGATCTCCTTGCCGCGCTTGGCTATCCGGAAGCCACTATTACCCGCTATGGCAAAAGCCAGTTTCGCTGCAACTCACGTTGTACCGATTCGTTATTCAGTGACGAATGGCGTTACTTCTGGCAGGTAAACATCCCGGCTTCCGCACAAATATCAAGTATGACATGTACTGATTACTGTACAGCTTCACTGCGTTCATGGGGCGATACCGTTCTTGAGTGCGTAATGATGAAGCTCGCCCCTTCGCATACCTATGTGACCTTTCTTTATACGGAGTAATTTATGCATCGTATCGACACACCCACCGCCCAGGATGATAAATTCGGCCCGGGTAAAAACGGCTTCACCGGCGGCAACCCGCAAACTGGCCTGCTGCCGACTGCGCTTGATGCAGACTTCTTTGACATGCTTCAGGAAGAACTGGCCGGCGTAGTTGAAGCCGCAGGGATAAACCTGGATAAAACGAAGCATGATCAGCTTCGTAAAGCGCTCCCACTATTCCTTGGTCTCAAAGAAGCAGCAAAAAGGGATGTGGGCAACGCAGCAAACCAGATACCGGATATGGCCAGCTTCTCATCGTCCCTTGCAATCAATGGATACCAAAAACTTCCGGGTGGGCTCATCGTGCAATGGGGGCTGGCTACACCAGCAATTGGCGGTAGATTCATAAGTTTTCCAATTGCATTTCCCCAAGGCGCATTTGTTGTCACGTTGGGCAGTGCAGGGAGTTCTGGCGCATTGCTGGCTGCTAATAATTATCAAAAAAATGGTTTTACATTTAATTCAGATAAAGACACCGGAGTTCCACAGGCTTACATTGCGCTGGGGTTATGATGAATACATATAAATACGATCCGATAACAAACGCTTTTTATCCGTACAGCATGAAAGATAGTTACATAGCAACCGGCTCATGGCCTGATGATGGTGTGGACGTAACCGAAGATATTTACAATGAGTTTTCGAATCAGCCACCCACCGGTAAAGTGCGGATCACTGACGATAACGGGATGCCTGACTGGGGAGACGTGCCACCGCTCACGCATGAGGAACTGATTCAACAGGCTGCTACAAAAAAGCAACAGCTGATTGAGCAGGCCAACGATTATATGGGCCGTAAGCAATGGCCAGGTAAGGCCGCAATCGGCAGACTAAAAGGCGACGAACTGAACCAGTATAACCTGTGGCTTGACTATCTTGATGAACTTGACGCTGTCATTACGGCGGACCCACTTGAAATAATGTGGCCGGTTAGTCCGGGAGGTTGAACGGCTCCTTTAGCAGCAACTTAGTTCGATAGTTTTAACCGGTATTGATCTGCCTCTGAATTAAAACTACTGTATATAAAAACAGTATAATAAACGGAGGTAATTATAATGCCGCGCTACGACGATAAGATCACCGCATTCCACAAGTCAGTAACCCGAGAGCCATCAGGCCGGAAGGTTGTCAGGACGAGAGACTTTGTGCGCAATCTGGCGGAGCTGAATCATCACCTGTCGCTTGCCGAGGCTAACCGGTGGGTAAGGACATACGCCCGCACATACCGCGATGCGTCGACTTCTGAAGGCGAAGACCGTATCTGGTTCCAGTTCAACCCGAACGGGGGGATCTGACATGGGGTTTCCTTCACCGGCAGCGGACTATGTATCAGCGACATTAACCGCCGACACTATTTGCGGCCTGACCTCTAACAGCCTGGTCATTCAGACATCAGAAGGTGTCGCGGTAGTGGATCGTGGTCTGGTCATGCGGCAGGGAGACGTTCTGCTCGCCACTCTGGACGGTCGTAGCTATTTCGGTAAGGTCATGGGGAAGGCGTTCATCACGCATGATGGTGATGCGATAGAAGGGGAGTGCCTGGATGAGCTTGAGGTGATCGGCGTCGTGACCCATTTCGTCGTCGATACGCGGAACGGGCTTGATGATGATTGCCCGGTGATCTGATGGGGCACGTATGGGGCAAACTAAAATGTTTTGGGGCACGTATGGGGCATTTATGCTCATATGAACTTTAACGAATTTCATATGAGCTATGTTTATAACGTCATGAAAACACAAAGAATACACATGCTCTTGGGCGTTCTTTAGTGATTTTTAAATTCCCCGCTCCACGCAGTTAAAGTGTCGGGCATACTCTTCAAGTCCCTGAATGCCAAGCCGCGCCCATTTCGGGTGCGACCATTGGGGCAGCCCGATGTAGATCATAACGCCGCCAGCACCTCTTCGGTGCTACGTACACGACCGATGCGCGGGAAGATGTGGGTCATGCTTCCAAGGTGCTGCTCGCTGCTGGCGGCGCTACAGGCATCTTCCACGATCACCAGCTTAAAGCCCATCTCCCAGGCGTTGCGGGCGGTGGATTCGACGCCGATATTCGTAGAAATACCGCACAGGATAATGGTGTCGATGCCACGGCGGCGCAGCTGCATTTCCAGATCGGTACCGTAGAATGCCCCCCACTGACGTTTAATGACCTCCAGATCGCTCTCTTTTTTACCCAGCGCGATCGGGTAATCCCACCAGTTATCCGGCAGGCTGTGCGCCGGGAGCGCTGCATCGACGGGCTGTTTCAGCGCTTCGGCAAAATCCGCAGACCAGCCAACGCGTACCATCACCACCGGCGCGCCTTTGACACGACATTTATCCGCCAGTCGCGCGGCGCGGGCTACCACATCGCCGGCGCTATGCGGACCACCGGCGAACGGCAGGATCCCTTCCTGCAAATCAATAACGACCAGTGCGGTGGTGGCGGCGTTCAGTTCCAGCATAATAACTCCCGTTTATTGAATGACATCGCAAGTACCTTACCCGTATAAAAGGGTAGCGCGGCTGACAAATATTGTTAATTTTTGTGAGATTACGCAATAAGCGCGCAGCAATCGCGCGTCCGCACGGCGTGGCACTTATCGTCCGCCAGAATTTCCAGTATAATAACCCCCTTTTTTCATCCAGTTGTGACATTAGGCTAACGCTGCGACAACGTGGCCTGCACGGCAGGCGACAATCGGCCTGCGGCAAAGTTAAGGGATATCTCATGCGTACAGAATATTGCGGACAGCTTCGACTGTCCCACGAGGGGCAGCAGGTGACTCTGTGTGGTTGGGTCAACCGTCGTCGTGATCTCGGCAGCCTGATCTTTATCGATATGCGCGACCGCGAAGGTATCGTGCAGGTGTTTTTCGATCCGGATCGCGCGGACGCATTAAAGCTGGCTTCCGAACTGCGTAATGAGTTCTGCATTAAGGTCACCGGCACCGTACGCCGCCGTGACGAGAAAAACATTAACAGCGACATGGCGACCGGCGAAATCGAAGTGCTGGCGACCGATCTGGAGATCATCAACCGTTCAGAATCGCTGCCGCTGGACTCCAATCACGTCAACACCGAAGAAGCGCGTCTGAAATTCCGTTACCTGGACCTGCGTCGCCCGGAAATGGCGACCCGTCTGAAAACGCGCGCCAAAATCACCAGCTTCGTGCGCCGCTTTATGGACGATCACGGCTTCCTCGACATCGAAACCCCGATGCTGACCAAAGCCACGCCGGAAGGCGCGCGCGACTATTTAGTGCCTTCACGTGTGCACAAAGGCAAGTTCTACGCGCTGCCGCAATCCCCACAGCTGTTTAAACAGCTGCTGATGATGTCCGGTTTTGATCGCTACTATCAGATCGTGAAATGCTTCCGCGACGAAGATTTACGTGCTGACCGCCAGCCTGAATTTACCCAGATCGACGTGGAAACCTCCTTCATGACTGCACCGCAGGTGCGCGAAGTGATGGAAGCGCTGATCCGCCAGCTGTGGCTGGAAATTAAAGGCGTCGATCTCGGCGAGTTCCCGCAGATGACCTTCGCCGAAGCTGAGCGTCGTTACGGTTCCGATAAACCGGATCTGCGTAACCCGATGGAACTGGTGGACGTAGCCGATCTGCTGAAAGACGTGGAATTTGCGGTCTTCGCAGGCCCGGCCAATGACGCCAAAGGCCGCGTGGCTGCTCTGCGTGTACCAGGTGGCGCTGCCCTTAGCCGCAAACAAATCGACGACTACGGCAATTTCATTAAGATCTACGGCGCGAAAGGCCTGGCCTATATTAAAGTGACCGAGCGGGCGAAAGGTCTGGAAGGCATTACCAGCCCGGTGGCGAAATTCCTTAACGCTGAGATTGTGGAAGCGATCCTTGCCCGCACTGACGCGCAGGATGGCGACATGATCTTCTTCGGCGCCGACAACAAGAAAGTGGTTGCCGATGCGCTGGGCGCGCTGCGTCTGAAACTCGGCAAAGATCTGAACCTCACCGACGAGTCCAAGTGGGCACCGCTGTGGGTTATCGACTTCCCGATGTTTGAAGACGACGGCGAAGGCGGCCTGACGGCGATGCACCATCCGTTCACCGCGCCAAGCAATATGACGCCTGAAGAGCTGAAAGCGGCACCGGAAACGGCTATCGCCAACGCTTATGACATGGTGATCAACGGCTACGAAGTGGGTGGTGGTTCCGTGCGTATTCACCGCAGTGAAATGCAGCAGACTGTGTTTGGCATTCTGGGCATCACCGAACAGGAGCAGCGCGAAAAATTCGGCTTCCTGCTGGACGCCCTGAAATACGGTACACCGCCGCATGCGGGCCTGGCTTTTGGTCTGGATCGTCTGACCATGCTGCTTACTGGCACCGACAACATTCGTGATGTGATCGCGTTCCCGAAAACCACCGCAGCCGCCTGTCTGATGACGGAAGCGCCAAGTTTTGCTAACGACGCGTCCCTGACCGAACTGGGTATTCAGGTGATCAAAAAAGAGTCCCCGGAGAATAAATAATATGCAATATAAGCGTCCCGTTTCCGTGCTGGTGGTGATTTACGCGCAGGACACGAAACGGGTGCTGATGTTGCAGCGACGCGACGATCCGGATTTCTGGCAGTCGGTAACCGGCAGCCTGGAAGAGGGGGAAACCGCGTCGCAGGCCGCCCTGCGTGAAGTAAAGGAAGAGGTCGTCATTGACGTTGTGCAAGAGCAACTGACCTTAGTCGACTGTCAGCGCACGGTGGAGTTTGAGATCTTTACTCATTTGCGTCATCGCTACGCGCCGGGTATTGAGCGCAACACAGAATCCTGGTTCTGTCTTGCGCTGCCCCATGAGCGGCAGATTGTGTTTACGGAACACCTGACCTACCGCTGGCTTGATGCGCCCGCTGCGGCGGCATTAACCAAATCATGGAGCAACCGGCAGGCGATTGAAGAATTTGTAATTAACGCCGCCTGAAAGGGCGAGGCTTTTGGAGATATTTTTATGGCAGGTCATAGTAAATGGGCCAACACCAAACACCGCAAAGCGGCACAGGATGCCAAACGCGGTAAGATCTTTACTAAAATTATTCGCGAGCTGGTGACCGCTGCCCGTCTGGGCGGGGGCGATCCAGGTTCAAACCCGCGTCTGCGTGCCGCTATCGATAAAGCGTTGTCGAACAACATGACCCGTGACACCTTAAACCGCGCCATCGCGCGTGGTGTGGGCGGTGATGAAGACAACAACATGGAAACCATCATTTATGAAGGTTACGGTCCTGGCGGCACCGCGGTAATGGTTGAATGCCTCTCCGACAACCGTAACCGTACGGTGGCTGAAGTGCGTCACGCGTTCAACAAATGCGGCGGCAACCTCGGCACTGACGGCTCTGTAGCCTACCTGTTCAGTAAGAAAGGCGTCATCTCTTTTGAAAAGGGCGACGAAGACACCATCATGGAAGCTGCGCTGGAAGCCGGTGCGGAAGACGTGATGACCTTCGACGACGGCGCGATCGACGTTTATACCGCCTGGGAAGAGATGGGTGCGGTGAAAGATGCGCTGGAAGCGGCTGGCCTGAAAGCCGACGCGGCTGAAGTGTCCATGATCCCGTCCACCAAAGCGGATATGGATGCCGAAACGGCGCCGAAACTGCTGCGCCTGATCGACATGCTGGAAGACTGCGATGACGTACAGGAAGTCTACCATAACGGCGAGATCTCTGATGAGGTTGCGGCAACGTTAGAATGACGTGCCTGGCAGGCCTTGATGACGGAGGTGCGTGATGTCGATTATTCTCGGTATTGACCCCGGCTCACGCATCACCGGTTATGGCGTTATCCGTCAGGTCGGTAGGCAGCTGACCTACCTCGGCAGCGGCTGTATTCGTACCAAAGTCGATGATTTACCGTCCCGTCTGAAGCTGATTTATGCGGGCGTGACGGAAATCATCACCCAGTTCCAGCCGGACTATTTCGCCATCGAGCAGGTGTTCATGGCGAAAAACGCCGATTCGGCGCTGAAACTGGGGCAGGCGCGGGGCGTGGCGATTGTCGCCGCTGTTAACCAGGATCTACCCGTGTTTGAATATGCCGCAAGGCAGGTTAAACAGACGGTGGTGGGGACCGGTAGCGCCGAGAAAAGTCAGGTGCAGCATATGGTGCGTACCCTGTTGAAACTGCCGGCGAATCCTCAGGCTGACGCCGCCGATGCGCTGGCGATCGCCATCACGCATTGTCACGTCAGCCAGAACGCGGTGCAAATCAGCGACACCCGGCTCAGTCTGGCGCGCGGGCGATTGCGATAATTGCAAATCAGGCTGGATATTTATCCAGCCTTTTTTATATGATAGCCCCCAATAACTTTGCTCATTAACGCAGGAGCGCGATGTGATAGGCAGACTCAGAGGCATTATTCTCGAAAAACAACCCCCGCTGGTACTGCTTGAGACGGGTGGCGTAGGCTATGAAGTGCATATGCCAATGACCTGCTTTTATGAACTGCCGGATGCCGGTCAGGAAGCCATCGTTTTTACGCAGTTTGTGGTACGCGAAGACGCGCAGCTGCTGTACGGCTTTAACAATAAGCAGGAACGTACGCTGTTTCGCGAACTGATCAAAACTAACGGCGTCGGGCCGAAGCTGGCGCTGGCCATTCTTTCCGGTATGTCTGCCCAGCAATTCGTGAATGCCGTTGAGCGCGAAGATCCCGTGGCGCTGACCAAATTACCGGGTATCGGTAAGAAAACGGCGGAACGCCTGATTGTCGAAATGAAAGACCGCTTCAAAGGGCTGCATGGCGATCTGTTCACTCCCGCCAGCGATCTGGTGCTGGCATCGCCAGCGGGTCCTGCGGAAGACGATGCGGAGCAGGAAGCAGTTGCTGCGCTGGTGGCGCTGGGCTATAAACCTCAGGAAGCCAGCCGCATGGTGAGTAAAATTGCTCAGCCGGGTGCGAGCAGTGAGAACCTGATCCGTGAAGCGCTCCGCGCTGCAATGTGAGGTAGTAAAGGATGATTGAAGCAGACCGTCTCGTTTCGGCCGTAAACCTGACGCCCGAAGAAGCGGTGGATCGTGCGATCCGCCCTAAACTGCTCGACGAGTATATCGGTCAGCCGCAGGTACGCTCGCAGATGGAGATCTTTATTCAGGCGGCGAAACTGCGCGGCGATGCGCTGGATCATCTGCTGATTTTCGGCCCGCCTGGGCTTGGGAAAACCACGCTGGCGAATATTGTCGCCAATGAAATGGGCGTTAACCTGCGCACCACATCCGGCCCGGTACTGGA
Source organism: Enterobacter kobei (assembly GCF_018323985.1). Taxonomy (GTDB): domain Bacteria; phylum Pseudomonadota; class Gammaproteobacteria; order Enterobacterales; family Enterobacteriaceae; genus Enterobacter_D; species Enterobacter_D kobei_A. The sequence continues at coordinate 1,993,678 of NZ_AP024590.1, forward strand.
AAAGGCCGGCGATCTGGCCGCCATGCTGACCAACCTTGAACCTCACGATGTGCTGTTTATCGATGAGATCCACCGCCTGTCGCCGGTGGTGGAAGAGGTGCTTTATCCGGCGATGGAGGATTATCAGCTGGATATTATGATCGGCGAAGGCCCGGCGGCACGCTCGATCAAAATCGACCTACCGCCCTTTACGCTGATTGGCGCAACCACCCGCGCTGGCTCCCTGACGTCTCCGCTGCGTGACCGTTTCGGCATCGTACAGCGACTGGAGTTTTATCAGGTGGCCGATTTACAGCATATCGTCGGGCGCAGTGCGCGCTTTATGGGGCTGGAGCTGAGCGAAGAGGGCGCGTATGAAGTGGCGAAACGCTCCCGTGGTACACCGCGTATCGCCAACCGTTTGCTGCGTCGCGTGCGCGACTTCGCAGAGGTGAAGCACGACGGCACCATATCGCTTGAGATCGCCGCACAGGCGCTCGATATGCTTAATGTCGATGCGGAAGGTTTTGATTATATGGACCGCAAGCTGCTGCTGGCGGTGATCGATAAGTTCTTTGGCGGCCCCGTTGGGCTGGATAACCTTGCGGCAGCCATTGGCGAAGAGCGGGAAACCATCGAGGACGTGCTGGAGCCGTTTCTTATCCAGCAGGGCTTTTTACAACGGACGCCACGCGGACGCATGGCGACGATCAGAGCCTGGGATCACTTCGGCATTACGCCACCGGCTATGCCTTAGGAGATATTACCCTCTCCCTGAAGGAGAGGGGAACGGTACAGGCGAAGGGCATTACATGGCGGGCTTTTTCAGCATGCTGAGAATAAACAGCACCGCGGCACACAGCACCACCGACGGACCAGCAGGGGTGTCGTAAAAGGCAGAGAAAGTTAACCCGCCGGTCACGGCGACAACGCCCATTCCAACGGCAACCCCGGCCATCTGCTCCGGCGTCCGCGCGAAACGACGGGCGGTGGCGGCAGGGATGATCAGCAACGACGTAATAATCAGCGCGCCGACAAACTTCATTGCCACCCCGATGGTCAGGGCGGTGACCAGCATCAGCAGTAATTTCACCCGTTGCAGCTTCACGCCATCCACAAACGCCAGGTCCGGACTCACCGTCATCGACAGCAGGTTGCGCCACTGGCTGAGCAGAATGGCAATCACCACGCTGACACCGATGGCGATGGAGATCAGATCTTCCGGCGTGACGGCGAGCAGATCGCCAAACAGATAGGCCATCAGGTCGACGCGGATATTCGACATCAGGCTCACCACCACCAGACCCAGCGACAGCGCACTGTGCGCCATAATACCCAGCAGGGTATCAATGGCGAGGTGCGGACGCTTTTCCAGCCACACCAGCCCCCCCGCAATCAGCAGCGTGACGGCAATCACCGCATAGAAGGGATTGACGTCCAGCATCAGACCAAAAGCCACGCCCAGCAGTGACGCATGCGCCAGCGTATCGCCAAAATAGGACATCCGACGCCAGACAACGAACGAGCCGAGCGGCCCGGCGGCGCAGGCCAGCATAATCCCGGCCAGCCAGCCGGGGAGTAATAATTCAATCATGAGTGTCTATTCCCCCGACGCAGCACAATGCGGCCCTGCAGATCGTGACGATGATTATGGTTATGGCGGTAAATACCGAGCTGCTCAGCGCCGCGCGGGCCGAACATCGAAATAAACTCCGGATGCATGGAGACCACTTCCGGCGTGCCGGAACAGCAGATGTGATGATTCAGGCACAGCACTTCATCGGTTTTCGCCATCACGAGGTGCAGATCGTGGGAGACCATTAACACGGCGCAATCCAGTTCGCGACGCAACTGGTCGATAAGATCGTACAGCGCCACCTGACCGTTGACGTCCACGCCCTGGGTGGGTTCATCCAGCACCAGCAGTTGCGGACGGTTCAGCAGCGCGCGTGCCAGCAGCACCCGCTGGGTTTCGCCGCCGGAGAGTTTCTGCATCGGCGCGTCAATGAGGTGCCCGGCCTGCACGCGTTTGAGGGCAGGCAAAATATCGGCTTTACGGGTTGCCGGACGCAGGCGCAAAAAGCGGCTGACGGTTAACGGCAGCGTGGCATCCAGATGCAACTTTTGCGGCACGTAGCCAATACGCAGCTGTTTATCGCGTTTGATCACCCCTGCATCCGCTGCCACGAGGCCTAACACCACGCGTACGAGCGTCGATTTACCGGCGCCATTTGGCCCCAGCAGCGTTAAAATCTTTCCCGGTTTCAGTTCAAGCGAAATGTCAGACAGCACGCGGCGTTGACCAAAAGAAACCGATACTTTTTCCAGTGAAACTAAATTCGTCATAGCGTTTAAAGACTTGCACAAGTGACAGAATGTTATAATATCACATTCCACCTATTCGTTACGATGATAAGTCGCATTATGTTACATAAAAATACGCTTCTTTGCGCAGCGGTTTCCGCTGCTTTATGGGCCGGTATGAGTACCGTCGCAAACGCCGCCGTAGTCACCTCCCTCAAGCCAATCGGTTTTATTGCTTCGGCCATTACCGACGGGGTGACGACCACGGAAGTGCTGCTTCCTGATGGTGCATCCGAGCATGATTATGCGCTGCGTCCTTCTGATGTAAAACGCTTACAGAGCGCGGACTTAGTTGTCTGGGTTGGACCTGACATGGAAGCCTTCATGCAAAAGACCACGCAGAAGATCCCGGCCGCGAAACAAGTGGTCATGGCGGAGCTGCCCGGCGTGAAGCCCTTGCTGATGAAAGGGGCCAACGATGACGATGACGATCATGATGGCGGCCACGACCATGGTGAAAAAGGTGACGACCATCACCACCATGGCGAATACAACATGCATATTTGGCTTTCACCAGACGTAGCGCGGCTGGCAGCGGTTGCAATCCATCAAAAATTAGTGGAAGTTATGCCGCAAAGTCGAGCCAAACTTGACGCCAACCTGAAGGATTTTGAGGCACAATTAGCCCAGACCGATGAGCAGGTTGGTAAAGAGCTGGCACCGGTGAAAGGTAAAGGGTACTTCGTTTTTCATGACGCCTACGGCTACTTTGAAAAACATTATGGTCTGACCTCGCTCGGCCATTTTACCGTTAACCCTGAAATTCAGCCTGGTGCTCAGCGTTTACATGAAATCAGAACACAGTTGGTTGAGCAAAAAGCAACCTGCGTTTTTGCTGAGCCACAGTTCAGGCCGGCCGTAATTGAAGCTGTTGCGAGAGGTACCTCAGTACGTATGGGGACCCTGGATCCGCTTGGAACCAGTATCAAATTGAGTAAAGCGAGCTATCCCCAGTTCCTGACTCAACTCGCAAACCAGTATTCAGGCTGCCTGAAAGGAGAATAACGAGGAAGTGAATACGTGCAACAGATAGCCCGCGCGGTCAGCCTGGCGTTTAATAATCTGCCACGGCCCCATCGCGTTATGCTGGGGTCTCTTACTGTTCTCACATTAGCGGTCGCCGTCTGGCGACCCTATGTCTATCATCCCCATTCCCAGTCCGCGCCTATTGTAAAAACCATCGCGCTGGAAAAAAGTGAAATCCGTTCTTTACTCCCGGAAGCCAGTGAACCTATCGATCAGACCATGCCGGATGAAGTGGAAGCCATTCCGCAGGATGAGCTGGACGATAAAACGGCGAACGAAACGGGCGTGCACGAATATGTCGTTTCCACCGGCGACACCCTCAGCAGTATTCTGAATCAGTACGGTATCGATATGGGCGACATCAGCCTGCTCGCGACCGCCGATAAAGATCTACGTAACCTGAAAATCGGCCAGCAGATCTCCTGGACGCTGAATGATGCCGGTGAACTGCAGCGCATGACATGGGAAATGTCGCGCCGCGAAACCCGTACCTACGATCGCGTTGACGGCGGCTTTAAAATGAGCGCCGAAATTCAGAAGGGCGACTGGGTTAATGCCACCATGAACGGCACCGTTGGCGGCAGCTTTGTCAGCAGCGCCAGAGATGCCGGCCTGACCAGCGCAGAAATCAGCGCGGTCATCAAAGCCATGCAGTGGCAGATGGACTTCCGTAAGCTGAAAAAAGGCGATGAGTTCTCGGTATTAATGTCCCGTGAAATGCTGGACGGCAAACGCGAACAAAGCCAACTGCTGGGCGTGCGTCTGCGTTCAGAAGGGAAAGATTATTACGCCATTCGTGCCGAAGACGGGAAATTCTACGACCGTAACGGTACCGGGCTGGCGAAGGGCTTTATGCGCTTCCCGACCTCCAAACAGTTCCGCGTATCCTCGAACTTCAATCCTCGTCGTTTAAACCCGGTTACCGGGCGCGTGGCGCCGCATAAGGGCGTCGACTTCGCCATGCCGCAGGGCACGCCGGTGCTGTCCGTCGGTGATGGGGAAGTGGTGGTCGCGAAACGGAGCGGGGCGGCAGGCTATTATGTGGCTATTCGTCATGGCCGCACCTATACCACCCGCTATATGCACTTACGTAAGCTGCTGGTTAAAGAAGGTCAAAAAGTGAAACGCGGCGACCGCATTGCGCTCTCCGGTAACACTGGCCGCTCCACTGGCCCGCACCTGCATTATGAAGTGTGGATCAACCAGCAGGCTGTAAACCCGCTGACGGCGAAACTGCCACGTACCGAAGGGCTGACCGGTTCGGATCGTCGCGATTATCTCGCGCAGGTCAAAGAGGTTATACCGCAGCTCCGGTTCGATTAAATCACGAACGAAAAAAGCCGGGTGATGGTCTATGCCCGGCTTTTTCTTTTGTGCAGAAAGACCCACCTCGCTACACTTACGCATTATCTTTTTCTTACCCGAGTCCGCTGACCCTGGAAGATGCATGGAAACGAAAAAAAATAACAGTGAATACCTGCCCGAATTCGAAAGGGAATTTTTACATCCGCGCTACTGGGGCGCATGGCTGGGCGTAATGGCCTTCGCAGGTGTGGCGATGATCCCGCCCGCCGTCCGCGATCCGTTACTGGCAAAAATGGGCCGTCTCGGCGGCAGACTGGGCAAAAGCGCCCGCCGTCGCGCGCAGATCAACCTGCTGTACTGCTTTCCGGAACTGAGTGACGAACAGCGAGAAACCCTTATTGATGAGATGTTCGCCACCGCGCCACAGTCGATGGTGCTGATGGCTGAGCTCGCATTACGCGGGCCGGAAAAAGTCCTGCCGCGTATTGACTGGCAGGGGCGTGACATCATTGATGAGATGCACCGTAACAACGAAAAAGTCATTTTCCTGGTCCCGCACGGCTGGGGCGTCGATATTCCGGCAATGCTGATGGCAGCCACCGGGCAGCCAATGGCCGCTATGTTCCACAATCAGGGCAATAAAGTTTTTGATTACGTGTGGAATACTGTGCGTCGCCGCTTTGGTGGACGACTGCATGCCCGTAACGATGGCATCAAACCTTTTATCCAGTCGGTGCGGCAGGGATACTGGGGCTACTATCTGCCCGATCAAGATCATGGCGCCGAGCACAGTGAATTCGTTGATTTCTTTGCGACGTACAAAGCGACGCTGCCTGCCATTGGCCGGCTGATGAAAGTGTGTCGCGCGCGGGTTGTGCCGCTGTTCCCGGTGTATGACAGCACCACACATCGACTGACCATTCAGGTGCGTCCGCCGATGGATGACCTGATGACCGCAGACGATACGACTATCGCCCGGCGGATGAACGAAGAAGTGGAAAATTTTGTGCGTCCGCATCCGGAGCAGTACACCTGGATCCTGAAACTGCTGAAAACGCGCAAACCAGGCGAGAAAGAGCCGTATAAGCGTAAAGAGCTTTTCCCGAAGAAATAGCTGTTTGAAATGCCCGGCGGCGCTGCGCTTGCACGGGCCTACGGGGTGGGAGTGATGTTATGCCCGGCGGCGCTGTGCGTGTACGGATTTACAGAGCAGGAAGGATGTAGGCCCGGCAAGCGAAGCGCCGCCGGGCAATGTTGCTTATTCGACGGTCAAAATACGCGTGGTATTGGTCGTGCCCACGGTGCTCATCACGTCACCCTGCGTCACAATCACCAGATCGCCGGAAACCAGATAGCCTTTATCCCGCAGCAGGTTCACCGCTTCATTCGCCGCGACTACGCCGTCGGCGCTGCTGTCGAAGTACACCGGCGTCACGCCACGGTACAGGGCGGTCAGGTTCAGCGTACGCTCATGACGGGACATGGCGAAAATCGGCAGCCCGGAAGAGATACGTGACGTCATTAACGCCGTCCGGCCGGATTCCGTCATGGAAATGATTGCCGTCACGCCTTTCAGGTGGTTAGCGGCATACATCGCCGACATGGCAATCGCTTCTTCAACGTTATCAAACTGAATATCCAGACGGTGCTTGGAGACGTTAATGCTGGGGATCTTCTCCGCACCCAGGCAGACACGAGCCATTGCCGCCACCGTTTCTGCCGGATACTGACCGGCTGCCGTTTCGGCTGACAGCATCACCGCATCGGTGCCATCCAGCACGGCGTTAGCCACGTCCATCACTTCCGCACGGGTCGGCATTGGGTTCGTGATCATCGATTCCATCATCTGGGTGGCGGTGATCACCGCGCGGTTCAGCTGACGGGCGCGACGGATCAGCGCTTTCTGAATGCCTACCAGTTCCGGGTCGCCGATTTCAACGCCAAGATCGCCACGGGCAACCATTACCACGTCGGAGGCCAGGATCACATCATCCATCGCGTCCTGGCTGCATACCGCTTCGGCACGTTCCACTTTGGCGACGATTTTCGCGTCACAACCTGCATCACGGGCGAGACGACGGGCATAATTCAGATCTTCGCCGCAGCGCGGGAAGGAGACGGCCAGATAGTCAACGCCAATTTGCGCGGCGGTCACGATGTCGGCTTTGTCTTTATCGGTCAGGGCTTCCGCAGACAAGCCGCCGCCCAGTTTATTGATGCCTTTGTTGTTCGACAGCGGACCGCCAACGGTCACTTCGGTGAACACTTTCATGCCCTGAACTTCCAGGACTTTTAACTGCACGCGACCGTCGTCAAGCAGCAGAATATCGCCCGGCACAACGTCAGCGGGTAAGCCTTTATAGTCGATACCGACGCGCTCTTTATCGCCTTCGCCTTTACCAAGGTTGGCATCAAGCAGGAATTTATCGCCGATATTGAGGAAAACTTTGCCTTCTTTGAAGGTGGAAACACGGATTTTCGGACCCTGCAAATCGCCAAGAATAGCAACATGACGTCCCAGTTTTGCCGCAATCTCGCGCACTTTATCGGCACGCAATTTATGATCTTCTGCCGTGCCGTGTGAGAAGTTCATGCGCACCACGTTGGCGCCCGCGGCGATAATTTTCTCGAGGTTATTATCACGATCGGTGGCTGGACCCAGGGTGGTAACGATTTTGGTTCTGCGAAGCCTTCTGGACATGTATTACTCCGTTGACTGAAACAACCGGTGTTGCGTGAATTAAAAATTCGGTGACATCGTGCGCCTCTGTGGGCCGCTATGAACTTAACCGAATGGCGTAATAAGTTACAACTTTGTTATCAACTTTTAATGTTTTTCCCCTCTGACGAGGAGTTCCTTATCAAAGCGCGATTCTTTAAGCGCTTCTTTGACTCGCTTCAAGTTATCTCTGAATTTTGCGCCCCGACGCAGGGTAAATCCGGTGGCCAGCACATCAATGACCGTTAACTGCGCCAGCCTTGAGACCATCGGCATATAAATGTCGGTGTCTTCCGGCACGTCGAGAGTGATAGACAGCGTGGCTTCCCGCGACAGCGGCGTACCAGCGGAGGTAATAGCGATCACCATCGCGTCGTTTTCACGGGCCAGCTGCGCCAGTTCCACCAGGCTTTTGGTGCGTCCGGTGTGGGAAATAAGCACCACCACGTCGTCTTCATTACCGTTCATACAGCTCATACGTTGCAAAACGATATCATCGGTATAAACCACCGGCACATTGAAGCGGAAAAACTTGTTCATTGCATCATGGGCTACCGCCGCGGATGAGCCGAGGCCGAAGAAGGCGATTTTCTTTGCCTGCGTCAGTAAATCCACCGCCCGGTTAACCGCGGCCATATCCAGCGACTGCCGCACATGATCCAGTGTCGCCATCGCCGATTCGAAAATTTTACCGGTATAGGCTTCGACGCTGTCATCCTCATCGACATTCCGGTTCACATAAGGCGTACCATTTGCCAGACTTTGCGCCAGATGTAGCTTAAAATCAGGAAAGCCGCGCGTATCCAGGCTGCGGCAAAACCGGTTAACGGTCGGTTCGCTGACACAAGCCTGTTGGGCGAGGGCCGCGATACTGGAATGGATAGCCTGATCGGGGGAGGCGAGGATCACTTCCGCCACTTTGCGTTCGGATTTGCTAAGGTGTTCCAGTTGAGACTGGATCTTTTCCAGCATATTCATGTTTAACAGGGCGCTCTTGGGTAAAATCGATTGCAGACAGTGATGAAACCGCGATGCGTGTCAGCCGATATTACCCTTGTCATGTCATTAAGGGTAAATAACAACAGGAAAAGTTGTTGTTTTTTTTCATTACATGATCAGAGTCGGATTTTAGCGACAGCGGCTCCGGCAAAACCCCTGATATTTCATGGCGATTGCCCGGCCCGTACGCCCTGACGTCTTTAGCGCACAAGCGGCAAAACGTTAACGGTTTCGGTAATTACGTAAAAGCAGTACAGTGCACTGTAATAAAATTACAACTAAGGCCTGGCAGAAGCACCAGGATAGCTAACTGAGGAGAATGACATGGCGGTAACGCAAACAGCCCAGGCATGTGACCTGGTCATTTTCGGCGCGAAAGGCGATCTCGCACGCCGGAAATTGCTGCCTTCCCTGTATCAACTGGAAAAAGCGGGTCAGATCCATCCTGATACGCGTATCCTGGGCGTCGGGCGTGCCGACTGGGACAAAGCGGCGTACACCAAAGTGGTGCGTGAAGCGCTGGAAACTTTCATGAAAGAGAAGATCGATGAAAGTTTGTGGGACACGCTGAGCGGACGCCTCGACTTCTGCAATCTCGATGTAAATGACACCAAATCCTTCAAGCGCCTCGGCGGCATGCTGGATCAGGAAAACCGCGTCACTATCAACTATTTTGCCATGCCACCCAGCACCTTCGGCGCGATCTGCAAAGGTCTTGGCGAAGCGAAGCTGAACGCTAAACCGGCGCGCGTGGTCATGGAAAAACCGCTCGGCACTTCCCTTGAAACCTCACGTGAGATCAACGACCAGGTGGGCGAGTATTTCGAAGAGTGCCAGGTGTACCGTATCGACCACTATCTCGGTAAAGAGACGGTGCTTAACCTGCTGGCGCTGCGTTTTGCCAACTCACTGTTTGTGAACAACTGGGATAACCGCACCATCGATCACGTGGAAATTACCGTGGCCGAGGAAGTCGGTATCGAAGGTCGCTGGGGTTACTTCGACCAGGCCGGTCAGATGCGCGACATGATCCAGAACCACCTGCTGCAAATTTTGTGCATGATCGCCATGTCTCCGCCGTCAGATCTGTCTGCTGACAGCATCCGCGATGCGAAAGTGAAAGTGCTGAAGTCTCTGCGCCGCATTGATCGCTCCAACGTGCGTGAAAAAACCGTGCGCGGTCAGTACACCGCGGGCTTCGCCCAGGGCAAAAAAGTGCCGGGCTATCTGGAAGAAGAGGGCGCGAACAAGTCCAGCAACACCGAGACTTTCGTGGCGATCCGCGTCGACATCGATGACTGGCGCTGGGCGGGTGTGCCGTTCTACCTGCGTACAGGTAAGCGTCTGCCGGCGAAGTGCTCTGAAGTGGTGGTCTATTTCACCACGCCGCAGCTCAACCTGTTTAAAGACTCCTGGCAGGATCTGCCGCAGAACAAGCTGACCATCCGTTTACAGCCGGACGAAGGTGTGGATATTCAGATCCTCAACAAAGTGCCGGGTCTGGATCACAAGCACAACCTGCAAACCACCAAGCTTGATCTGAGCTACTCCGAAACCTTCAACCAGACGCATCTCGCCGATGCCTACGAACGTCTGCTGCTGGAAACCATGCGTGGTATCCAGGCGCTGTTCGTGCGTCGTGATGAAGTGGAAGAAGCCTGGAAATGGGTGGACTCCATCACTGAAGCCTGGGCAATGGACAACGACGCGCCGAAACCGTATCAGGCTGGTACCTGGGGACCGGTAGCCTCCGTCGCTATGATCACCCGTGATGGCCGTTCCTGGAACGAATTTGAATAGCAGGCAGGCGTGCCGGATATCTCTTATTTTACCGGTAACATGATCTGACTCAGATTCCTGAGCAATATTTCAGCTTTTAAGTCCCGCGTGGATTCACCCGCGGGGCTTTTTTTATTACACTGGCTGAAGCGATTTTGCCACCGGGCGACGGCGTACCCGCGTTTTTATTGCCGGAACATGTCGAAGGTTTATCCCCGCCCATGACAGATAATTTCAGGAGCTTCTATGAATGCAAAAATGTTACGGGTAACAGAACGAATTATCGAACGTTCCCGCGAAACGCGCGCCGCCTATCTTGCCCGCATCGAGCAGGCAAAAAGTGAAACGGTGCATCGTTCATCACTGGCCTGTGGCAACCTGGCGCACGGTTTTGCCGCCTGTCAGCCAGACGACAAAGCATCGCTCAAAAGCATGCTGCACAATAACATCGCCATCATCACCTCCTATAACGACATGCTTTCCGCGCATCAGCCCTATGAAAAGTATCCGGACATCATCCGTAAAGCGCTGCATTCCGTGAACGCTGTCGGCCAGGTGGCGGGCGGGGTACCTGCGATGTGCGATGGCGTCACCCAGGGCCAGGACGGCATGGAACTGTCGCTGCTCAGCCGGGAAGTGATCGCCATGTCATCTGCGGTCGGGCTGTCGCACAATATGTTTGATGGTGCGCTCTATCTGGGCGTCTGCGATAAGATCGTCCCCGGTCTGGCGATGGCTGCGCTGTCGTTTGGGCATCTGCCTGCGATTTTTGTGCCGTCGGGTCCGATGGCCAGCGGCCTGCCGAATAAAGAAAAAGTCCGTATTCGCCAACTGTACGCTGAAGGCAAAGTGGATCGCATGGCGCTGCTGGAGTCTGAAGCCGCGTCCTATCACGCACCGGGCACCTGTACTTTTTACGGCACCGCCAACACCAACCAGATGGTGGTGGAATTTATGGGCATGCAGCTGCCTGGCTCCTCGTTCGTCCACCCGGATGCGCCGCTGCGTGAAGCACTGACCGCTGCCGCCGCACGTCAGGTGACGCGTCTGACCGGCAACGGCAATGAGTGGATGCCGCTCGGCAAAATGATCGACGAGAAAGTGGTCGTCAACGGTATCGTTGCGCTGCTGGCGACCGGCGGCTCGACCAACCACACTATGCACCTGGTGGCGATGGCGCGCGCGGCAGGCATTATCATCAACTGGGATGACTTCTCCGATCTCTCTGACATCGTGCCGCTGCTGGCGCGTCTCTACCCGAACGGCCCGGCGGATATCAACCACTTCCAGGCGGCGGGCGGCGTGCCGCTGCTGATGCGCGAATTGCTGAAAGGCGGCCTGCTGCACGAAGACGTCAACACCGTCGCCGGTTTCGGCCTGTCCCGTTACACCATGGAGCCGTGGCTGAACAATGGCGAGCTGGACTGGCGCGAAGGGGCCAGCGCCTCGCTGGATGAGAACGTGATCGCCACCATCGACAAACCATTCTCCTACCACGGCGGCACCAAAGTGCTCAGTGGTAACCTGGGCCGTGCGGTGATGAAGACCTCCGCCGTGCCGCTGGAGAACCAGATCATTGAAGCCCCGGCGGTGGTATTTGAAAGCCAGCACGACGTGCTGCCAGCCTTCGAAGCCGGTTTGCTGGATCGTGACTGCGTGGTGGTTGTCCGTCATCAAGGGCCAAAAGCCAACGGTATGCCAGAATTACATAAACTGATGCCACCACTTGGTGTATTATTGGACCGCCGTTTCAAAATTGCGTTAGTTACTGATGGACGGCTCTCTGGTGCATCAGGTAAAGTGCCGTCAGCAATTCATGTCACCCCGGAAGCCTACGATGGCGGATTGCTGGCAAAAGTACGTGATGGCGACCTTATCCGCGTGAATGGACAGACGGGGGAATTAACCCTGCTGGTGGATGAGAACGAACTGGCCGCACGTCAGCCACACATTCCTGACCTCCGCGCGTCGCGTGTGGGAACAGGGCGCGAGATGTTCAGCGCATTGCGCGAGAATCTCTCCGGTGCGGAACAGGGCGCGACCTGTATCACTTTCTAAGACTTAAAATTGTAGATCTGGCGAGAGAAAAAACTCTGATGAAAAACTGGAAAACGAGTGCAGAAGCAATCCTGAAAACTGGCCCGGTAGTGCCGGTGATCGTGATTAATAAACTGGAACACGCGGTACCGATGGCGAAAGCCCTGGTAGCCGGTGGCGTGCGCGTGCTGGAAGTCACCCTGCGCACCGACTGCGCTATGGACGCTATCCGCGCCATCGCGAAAGAAGTCCCGGATGCTATCATCGGCGCAGGCACCGTACTGAACCCGGCGCAGCTGGCGGAAGTGACGGCAGCTGGCGCGCAGTTTGCCATCAGCCCAGGCCTGACAGAGCCGCTGCTGAAAGCGGCAACCGAAGGAACTATCCCGCTGATCCCGGGTATCAGCACCGTTTCTGAACTGATGCTGGGCATGGATTATGGTCTGAAAGAGTTTAAATTCTTCCCGGCAGAAGCTAACGGCGGCACCAAAGCGCTGCAGGCTATTGCAGGGCCGTTCTCTCAGGTTCGTTTCTGCCCGACTGGCGGTATCTCTCCGGCCAACTACCGTGATTACCTGGCGCTGAAAAGCGTGCTCTGTATCGGTGGCTCCTGGCTGGTGCCGGCGGACGCGCTGGAAGCGGGTGATTACGATCGCATCACCAAACTTGCACGCGAAGCCGTTGAAGGCGCGAAGCTGTAATAACGCGTTATGCCCGGCGGCGCAAGCTTGCCGGGCCTACAGGGGCGTTATCCTTTAACTATCACACTGGCTGCTGCTATTTTGGCTCGCGCCACCGCATCATCCACATTCTCTGCCGTCGCTAATACCACACCCAGACGACGTGAACCGTCAATGTCCGGTTTGCCGAACAAACGCACCTGTAACCCTGCGCCCGTGGCGGCGTCGACGTTCTCAAAGGTGATGTTCTGGCTGGAAAGCGTGGGCAGGATCACCGCCGAGGCCGACGGGCCATACTGACGAATGCCGCCAATCGGTAAACCAAGAAATGCGCGGACATGCAGGGCGAACTCGGAGAGATCCTGGGAAATCAGCGTGACCATACCGGTATCGTGCGGACGCGGTGACACCTCGCTGAAAATCACCTCATCACCGCAGACAAACAGCTCGACGCCAAACAGTCCGTAGCCGCCCAGCGCCAGCACCACCTCGCGCGCCACTGCTTCGGCGCGTTGCTGTGCCAGTTCGCTCATCTGCTGTGGCTGCCAGGACTCGCGGTAGTCGCCATCCTCCTGACGATGACCGATCGGCGCGCAGAAATGGACGCCATCAACCGCACTTACCGTCAGCAGCGTAATTTCGAAATCAAAATTCACCACCCCCTCGACGATAACGCGACCCGCACCTGCACGGCCTCCCTGTTGCGCATAACGCCATGCCCCGGCTAACTGATCGGCATGGCGGATCAGGCTCTGGCCTTTACCGGATGAGCTCATGACCGGTTTGATGATACAGGGCAGGCCGATCTCGTTCACCGCCTCTGTAAAGGCCGCTTCACTGTCGGCAAAACGATAGCGGGAGGTCGGCAGTTTTAATGTTTCTGCGGCCAGACGACGAATGCCTTCGCGATCCATCGTCAACTGTGCGGCCCGGGCGCACGGCACCACGCGCTGCCCCTGGGCTTCCAGTTCCACCAGCATATCGGTGGCAATGGCTTCGATTTCCGGCACGATAAAGTGCGGTTGCTCCTGCGCGATCAGCGCCTTTAACGCCGCGCCGTCCAGCATGTTAATAACATGGGCGCGATGGGCGACGTGCATGGCAGGGGCATCAGCATAGCGGTCAACGGCAATCACCTCGATGCCCAGCCGCTGGCATTCGATCGCCACCTCTTTCCCCAGTTCACCGGAACCCAGTAACATTACGCGTGTGGCTGCGGGGCGCAGCGCAGTACCTAATAAAGTCATAGCAATCTACCGTTAAAAAAGTTGCCGGCAGTATAAACGAAAACGTTTGCGTGTGTCATCGGCGGGGGGAGTGCATGGTCCTGAACGCCATGCATTCAGGGTTTTCCCCGATAGCGTAAGGCATCAAGCACCAGACTGAAGGCGGGCGACAGCTGTTTCCGGCTGGGGTAATAGAGGTAATAGCCCGGGAACGGCAGACACCACGGCTCCAGCACCCGGATCAGGCGGCCATCTTTGATATGTGTGCCAAACTCTTCTTCGGGTAAAAAGGCAATTCCCAGACCTGCCAGCGCGGCGTCCACCACATGCTCTGAGGTATTAAAGGTCAATTGGCCGTTCACCCGTACGTTAAGCTCGCCGTCCGCCTCTTCAAACTCCCACACGTAAATTCTGCCGGAGCGGATCATGCGCAGATTGATGCACTGGTGCTGCGTCAGCGCCTGCGGCTTATCCGGTGCCGGATGACGGGCAAAATAATCAGGTGATGCCGCCGCGGCCATACGCAATTTAGGGCCTATCGGCACGGCAATCATGTCCTTATCAATGGTGTCCCCCAGTCTGACGCCTGCGTCAAAACGGTCTGCGACGATGTCTCTGAACGCGTGGTTGGCGTCGAACTCAATGTGGATATCGGGATATTCCCGCAACAGGGGAGTGAGCTTCGGCAGCAGGGTGGTCTTCAGCACGTTAGGCCCGCAGGTGATGCGTACCGTACCAGCGGGTTTGTCCCGCAGGGCAGTCAGCATATCCAGCTCGGCCTCTATCTCATCAATGCGATGGCCGACTGAGTGTAGCAAGCGTTCGCCCGCCGCGGTTGGCGACACGCTGCGCGTGGTACGGGTCAGCAAGCGGATTTGCATGCGCTCTTCCAGCCCGGAAATGGCCTGGCTCAGTGCCGACTGGGTTACCCCTAGCTGTGCCGCGGCCCGCGTAAAACTGCCTTCCCGCGCTACCGTGATGAAAGAGAGGAGATCGTTGAGATTGCGTCTGGCCATGTGTCTGCTCCCGCATTATTAATTAATGTATCTTATAAGCCTATTAAGTATTCATTAGCTAGTTTAATCGCTGTTTGAAGGTAACAATAGCGTTATGTCACAGGCACTGTGTTCAGGAAATAAATCATCAATGACAAATCTGACTTTCGAAAACCAGCCCACTGCATCCAATACCCCCCTCCGCCCGCCACACTGGGGAGGGGTATTCGCCATGACGCTGTGTGTCTTTACGCTCATTGCTTCGGAATTTATGCCCGTCAGTCTGCTCACTGCGATGGCCGGTTCTCTGCACGTTACCGAAGGGATGGCAGGTCAGGGTATCGCTATTTCTGGCGCTTTTGCGGTCATCACCAGCCTGTTTATTTCCGTGCTAGCAGGCGCGCTTAACCGTAAAACGCTGCTGCTGGGATTAACCGGCATGATGGCGCTCTCCGGTTTCATCATTGCTATGGCACCCAACTATCTGACCTATATGGCGGGCCGCGCGCTGATCGGCGTGGTAGTCGGTGGTTTCTGGTCCATGTCGGCTGCAACCGCGATGCGTCTGGTTCCCGAGCACCGGGTTCCGCTGGCACTGGCGATTTTTAATAGCGGAAACGCGCTGGCAACGGTAGTCGCTGCGCCGTTAGGCAGCTGGCTCGGGGCAGTGATTGGCTGGCGCGGGGCGTTCTTCAGCCTGCTTCCCGTCGCACTGATCGCTTTTATCTGGCAGCTTATCAGCCTGCCATCAATGCCAGTATCACAAGGCCGCGTCAGCGTCGGTCATGTATTTACCTTGTTCCGTCACCGGGTCGTCACGCTGGGCATGCTGGGCGTAGGGATCTTCTTTATGGGACAGTTCACGCTCTTTACCTATATCCGGCCATTTCTTGAGACGGTGACACAGGTGGATGCTTCCAGAATAACGCTGATCCTGTTGGTGATTGGCGTTGCCGGGTTCACCGGCACCACATTGATTGGCCGGGTACTGAAATATGGCTTTTACCAGACGCTGATCGCGATTCCCGTCCTGATGGCTATTGCCGCACTGACGCTGGTCGCTTTTGGTCATCAGGTGGCCGTAGTCGCGATATTACTGGGGCTGTGGGGACTGATTTCAACCGCGGCCCCCGTCGGCTGGTGGGCGTGGGTGTCCCGCACTTTTTCGCACAATGCTGAGGCGGGAGGGGGACTGATGGTGGCGATGGTTCAGCTATCTATCGCACTTGGTTCTACACTTGGAGGACTGCTTTTTGACCATCACGGCTATCAGATGACGTTTTTTGCCAGCGCTGGCCTGCTGATTATCGCAAGCGCGCTAATTTTCCTGACCTCACGAGCAGATCCTGCTGCCTGAGTCCTTTATAAACCTGGAGTTATGCCATGACCGTTAAAGCTTATGGTGCCAATGCCGGCACGCTTCCTCTGGAACCAATGGATATTACCCGCCGTCAACCCGGCGCGCATGACGTTCAGATCGACATTGCCTTCTGCGGCGTCTGCCACTCCGATATTCATCAGGTGCGCTCCGAATGGGCCGGTACGCAGTATCCCTGCGTGCCTGGACATGAAATTGTGGGCCGTGTGACCGCCGTTGGCGGACATGTTTCGGCATTCAAAGAGGGCGATCTGGTCGGCGTCGGCTGTATCGTTGACAGCTGTAAACAGTGTGAAGACTGTGAGGAGGGGCTGGAAAATTACTGCGACGGTATGGTCGGAACGTATAACGGGCCAACGTCTGACGCGCCGGGCCATACGCTGGGCGGCTACTCACAGCAGATTGTGGTGCATGAGCGTTATGTCCTGCGCATTACTCATCCGGAAGAGCAACTGGCTGCCGTCGCACCGTTGTTATGCGCCGGGATCACTACGTATTCGCCGCTACGCCACTGGCAGGTAGGACCGGGTAAAAAAGTGGGCGTCGTAGGCATCGGCGGCTTGGGCCATATGGGCATTAAGCTGGCCCACGCCATGGGCGCGCATGTGGTGGCTTTCACCACGTCTGAATCCAAGCGCGAGGCGGCAAAATCGCTTGGCGCGGATGAGGTGGTGGTTTCACGGAATGCCAGCGAAATGGAGGCTCACCTGAAAAGCTTCGATTTTATCCTCAATACGGTGGCGGCTCCCCATAACCTTGATGCGTTCACCACGCTGCTTAAACGCGACGGCACCATGACGCTGGTGGGCGCGCCCGCCACGCCGCATGATTCACCCGAAGTCTTTAACCTCATTATGAAGCGCCGGGCCATTGCCGGTTCGATGATCGGCGGCATCCCTGAAACCCAGGAGATGCTGGATTTCTGTGCAGAACATGGGATTGTCGCAGACGTGGAAATGATCCGTGCTGAGCAAATTAACGAGGCTTACGAGCGCATGCTCAAAGGCGATGTTCATTACCGCTTTGTGATTGATAACGCCACCCTGGCATAATAATAAAACCCTGACCTTTCCTTCCGTCCCGGCTTGCCATAAGCCGGGCGTTCAGTTATTATACACTGTATAAATAACCAGTAATGTGAGGCTGCATCATGGCGGTTGAAGTTAAATACGTAGTCATTCGTGAAGGTGAGGAAAAAATGTCTTTTGCCAGCAAAAAGGAAGCCGATGCTTATGACAAAATGCTCGATCTGGCGGAAGTGCTGGAGAGCTGGCTGGCGCAGGGGCCGGTAACCCTTGACGACGATCAGCGTGAGCAAATGGGGATGTGGATGGCGGAACAAAAAGATACGCTGAATACCATCCTCAAATCCGGCAAGCTGCACAACGACGATACGGTTGCTGACGAAAACGTTACGGACATCCCGACGCCGAAACGCACAAAAGCGGCCTGATCCGCGCTTGCACTGCCGGTAATTTGTACCATGCTTTGAGTGGGTTAGACTCACAGGAGAAAAGCATGAAAACAGCAGGGGTAGTATTCGGTCTGGTATTACTGGCGGGCAGCGTTGCAGCACAAGCCGCGAACGAAAAAACGGTGAAGTTTCCGGGATGCGAAGGGCTTAAGGAAGACGGCATTGCCGCCGCCGTGAAGCGTGACTATTTGCAGAATCGTATTGCGCGCTGGGCGGATGATCAGGAAAAACTGGGTCAGGCCGATCCGGTGGCATGGATCAACGTCAAAGACGTTTCCGGCAAGGACGATGTCTGGAATGTCCCGCTTATCGTGCGCGGTAAAAGCGCCGATATCCACTATCGCGTGAAGGTCGACTGCAAAGCCGGGCAGGCAGATTATCAGGCGCAGTAAGGCCGGTGAATTTGCGCATCTTTTGCTGATTTAGACGTTTCCTGACATCCCCTCGCTTACGCTGTGGCAACTATTATCAGCTATTCGAGGGGAATCATGGCTAACTGGATGGATCAATTACAGTCGTTGCTGAAGCAAAAAGGCGCGTCGGCAACGTCGTCAGGCGATCAGGGGTTGAGCAAAATGCTCCCCGGCGCGCTTGGCGGTCTGGCGGGGCTGCTGGTTTCCAGCAAATCGTCCCGCAAGCTGTTAACCAAATATGGCTCCAGCGCGCTGCTGGTCGGCGGCGGTGCCGTCGCCGGTAGCGTACTGTGGAACAAATACAAAGACAAGGTGCGTGCAGCCCATCAGGATGAGCCGCAGTTCGGCGTGCAAACCTCACCGCTGGACGTACGTACTGAACGCCTGCTCCTTGCGCTGGTGTTCGCCGCGAAGAGTGACGGGCACATCGACGACAAAGAACGGGCCGCCATCGACGCGCAGATGCGTGAAGCGGGCGTTGAGGAGCAGGGCAGAGCGCTGGTCACGCAGGCCATCGAGCAGCCGCTGGATCCGGAACGGCTGGCGCGTGGCATTAAAAATGAAGAAGAAGCGCTGGAAGTCTATTTCCTGAGCTGTGCGGCGATTGATGTCGACCACTTTATGGAGCGTAGCTATCTGAACGCGCTGGGCGATGCCCTGAAGATCCCCCACGATGTTCGTGAAGGGATAGAACAGGATCTGAAAGCGCAAAAACAGGCGCTTCCGGGCTAACTCTCTGCCCAGGGTGGCCCGCTACGCTTGCAACATGCGCGTCTTTTGCCACCCTTATAGGGTGTAAACTGCAAAAGACAGATGCTATCTATGCCACCAAAAGCCAGAAAAATTCCCCACGCCATCACCGCGCATGGCGACACGCGCATCGACGATTACTACTGGCTGCGGGATGATTCACGCTCGCAGCCCGAAGTGCTTGAATACCTGCATCAGGAAAATGACTATGGCCGTGAGGTCATGGCGTCCCAGCAGGCCTTGCAGGATCGCCTGCTGGCTGAAATCGTTGAGCGCATCCCCCAGCGCGAAGTCTCCGCGCCTTACACCCGTAACGGTTACCGTTACCGTCATGTCTATGAGCCTGGTTGTGAATACGCCATCTATCAGCGCCAGTCGGTGCTCAGTTCCGAATGGGACGAGTGGCAGGTATTACTGGACGCCAATAAACGCGCCGCGCACAGTGAGTTCTACACCCTCGGCGGGCTGGCGATTTCGCCGGATAACAACATCATGGCGCTGGCGGAAGATTATCTTTCGCGTCGCCAGTACGGTATTCGCTTTCGCAATCTGCAAACCGGCAACTGGTATCCGGAGATGCTCGATAACGTCACGCCGGACTTTGTGTGGGTCAATGACTCGGAAACGCTGTACTACGTGCGAAAACATCCCACCACGCTGCTGCCGTATCAGGTCTGGCGACATACCGTCGGTTCCCCCGTCTGTCAGGATGAGCTGGTCTATGAGGAGCAGGACGACACCTTTTACGTCAGCCTGCACAAGACGACTTCACAGCACTATGTGGTGATCTCGCTGTCCAGCGCCACCACCAGCGAGTCACTATTGCTGGATGCCGAGTTGCCGGACGCCCAGCCGCTGCGCTTCCTGCCGCGCCGTAAAGATCATGAGTACAATCTTGATCATTACCAGCACACCTTTTATCTGCGCTCGAACCGGGAAGGCAAAAACTTCGGTCTCTACCGCACCAAGGTACGCAGTGAAAACAAATGGGAAGTGCTGATCCCGCCGCGTGACGCCATTATGCTGGAGGGTTTCACGCTGTTTACTGACTGGCTGGTAGTGGAAGAGCGCCAGCGGGGGCTGACCAGCCTGCGGCAGATCAACCGCAAAACCCGTGAAGTCACCGGCATTGCCTTTGACGATCCTGCTTACGTCACCTGGCTTGCGTATAACCCGGAACCGGAGACCTCGCGCCTGCGCTACGGCTACTCCTCCCTGACCACCCCGGATACCCTGTTTGAGCTGGATATGGATACCGGCGAACGGCGCGTCATTAAGCAGACGGAAGTTCACGGTTTTGAAGCCAGCGACTACCGCAGTGAACACCTGTGGATCAAAGCCCGCGACGGCGTTGAAGTGCCGGTATCGCTGGTCTATCACCGTAAGCATTTCCGCAAAGGGCAGAATCCGATCCTGATTTACGGCTATGGCTCGTATGGTTCCAGCATGGACGCGGATTTCAGCAGCAGTCGCCTGTGCCTGCTCGATCGCGGCTTTGTCTACGCCATCGCCCATGTGCGCGGCGGTGGCGAACTGGGGCAGTCGTGGTATGAAGACGGTAAATTTCTGCACAAGAAAAACACCTTCAACGATTATATCGACGTCTGTGACGCGCTGCTCGCGCAGGGCTATGGTTCGCCACGTCATTGCTATGGCATGGGTGGGAGTGCCGGAGGGATGCTAATGGGGGTGGTCATTAATCAGCGGCCAGGTTTGTTCCACGGGGTGATCGCCCAGGTGCCCTTTGTCGATGTGCTGACCACCATGCTGGATGAATCCATTCCGTTGACCACCGGGGAGTTTGAGGAGTGGGGCAACCCCCAGGATTCTGAATATTACACCTATATGAAAAGCTACAGTCCGTACGACAACATCCAGCGTCAGGCCTATCCGCATCTGCTGGTGACGACCGGGCTGCATGATTCTCAGGTGCAATACTGGGAGCCGGCGAAATGGGTCGCCCGGCTGCGGGAGATGAAAACCGATGACAACCTGCTGTTGCTATGCACCGATATGGATTCCGGACACGGCGGGAAATCGGGCCGCTTCAAGTCATATGAAGGGGTGGCGCTGGAATATGCCTTTCTCATCGCCCTGGCGCAGGGCACCTTACCCGGACGCCAGGTTACTGCTCGTTAAGGTAGTGCTTCAGCGTCAGACGCAGTTCCGGACTCATGCGGTCCAGGTTGTTAAACAGCCAGCGCAGGTAGCCCGGATCGCGCTCCGCCACTTCGGACACCGCTTTACCCCGGTATTTGCCAAAGGTAAAGGTAGTCATCAGTGCCGGGCGGCCAGTGATGGTCGCCATCTGATCCGGCGTCCAGCCTGACGTATTCATGATATCGATAAGCAACGCGGCGGTGATGTAGCAGTCATACAGCGCCCGGTGATGGTGCAGGCCGGCAGGCGTTTGGACGCTCAGCTTGCGGGACTTGTACAGCGCCATATTGCTGTATTTGATCCCTGGCCACAGGCGGCGCGCCAGCTTCATAGTGCAAATCCATTCGCCGGGCATCTCCGGCAGTACGCGCCGGTCAAAACTTGCGTTATGCGCTACGTACCATTCACTGCCCAGATAATGTGGGATCACCTCTTCGATCCAAGGCTGATCGGCCACCATCGCTTCAGTGATGCGGTGGATAGCCATCGCCTGCGGGCTGATAGGGCGATCCGGGCGCACCAGATGGCTCATCGGATTCACTATCTGACCGTCAATAATATCGACAGAGGCTATCTCTACAATACCGCCCTGCAAATCGCAGGTTTCGGTGTCTATCACGCGTAACATGACGTTTCCTTAGCGGGTGAGGCACATTTATTTCATTTTCGGCTCATAAGGGAGCCGTGAGAGCGATACCGAGGCCAGGCGATGGGCAATCAGGCGCTCGCGGAACCAGTCACGCAGATGCGCAGGCTGCTCGCGCTCCACCGCTTCGGCAATCACCGGCATGTTATAGCGCTCTTTAAAGGCTACGCCTGCGGCTGCCAGATCGACATTGACTTTGTCCATCTCATCCTGAGGAAGCGTTGCGAGATTCTTGTTCATAGACTTCTCCTGAGTGTTCGGCGCAAAACTTACTAAGCCTGCTACAGAAAGGCAAGCCCGCCAGCAACCAGACTCGACTCATACATTCATCGGGGTTATTCTCATTACTGAGATATAACAAAAAGGAATGGAATAAATGACTTTCATGGTATCCCGTCTCTGTTCTGCCCTGGTGCTTGTGGGCGGAATCCTCACCGCACCCGCGGTTTTTGCGCATGCTCACCTGAAACATCAGTACCCGGCAGCGGATGCTAACGTCGATGCGGCACCGCAGGCGCTGACGCTCAACTTCTCGGAAGGGATAGAGCCAAAATTCAGCGGCGTGAAAATTACCGGCGCAAAACAGCAGGATGTGAAAACCGGCCCGGTGAAACGCAATGAGAACGATAAGACGCAGTTAATTGTGCCTCTCGAGCAGGCGCTGACGCCGGGAGAGTATACCGTAGACTGGCACGTTGTGTCGGTCGATGGACACAAAACCACGGGTAATTATCACTTCAGCGTCAGATAACCGATGCTGGCGTTTCTCTACATCGCGTTGCGATTTATCCATTTTGCGACCCTGATGCTGGCAACCGGCAGCGCCTGGTTCAGTGCCATACTGGCACCTGCCGCACTGCAACCCGTGATGATCCAGCATTTTAAGCGCCTGCAACGCATCACGCTCGCCCTGTGTGCCATCAGCGCACTACTGATGTTTGCCGTGCAGGGCGGCATGATGGGCAATGGCTTTCAGGATACGCTGCGGCCCGACATTTGGCTTGCGGTAGCGCAGACGCAGTTTGGCAGCGTCTGGCTGTGGCAAATGCTGCTGGCGGTGGTAACACTGGCGGTAATGCTTGTGCAGCCGCGCAGTCAGGGCCGATTATTCGGTCTGCTCGTCGCGCAGTTGCTGTTGCAGGCCGCGGTCGGCCATGCGGCAATGCATGACGGGCTGACCGGCATAGCGCAGCGCATGAACCATGCCCTGCATCTGATCTGTGCGACGGCCTGGTTTGGCGGTCTGCTACCGGTCATATTCTGCACGCGACAGGCTGAGGGACACCGGCGTGATGCGGCGATCACTACGCTGATGCGCTTTTCCCGCGCCACCCATCTGGCGGTGGCGCTGGTTATCGTCACCGGCATCGTCAATGCGCTGTTGATCCAGGGGATTGCGTTACCCTGGCAGAGCGATTATGGTCGCCTTCTTTTGTGCAAATGTGCGCTGGTGCTGGTGATGCTGGTAATTGCTGTCGTGAATCGTTATGTTCTGGTGCCACGCTTCCGTACGCAGGGCCGTCAGGCGCAGACACTGTTTATTCGCATGACCCAGACAGAAGTGATGCTGGGGACGCTGGTGCTGGCACTGGTCAGCCTGTTCGCAACGCTTGAACCTTTTTGAATAACTGGCGAAGACAATGAAGAAAAGTATTCTCTCTCTGTTATTACTTACCTGTTCCGCCGCCGCGCTGGCCGCCCCGACAGTGATCACGGTGAGCCGTTTTGAAGTCGGCAAAGACAAATGGGCCTTTAATCGGGAAGAGGTGATGTTAACCTGCCGACCGGGCCACGCGCTGTTTGCGATTAATCCGTCGACGCTGGTGCAATATCCGCTGAATGACGCGGCGCAAAAGCAGGTGGACAGCGGCCAGGCCAAGGGCACCTCTATCAGTGTGATCCAGGTCGACAATCCGCATAAAAGCGGTGAAAAAATGAGCCTCGCTCCGTTTATTGAACGCGCTGAAAAGCTCTGTTAAATCCCAAAAATATCTTTTTGATTTCCCATAAAAAAACCGCAGCCCTCATACAGAAGTGCTGCGGTTTTTGGCTTTTATGGCGTGACTGTCACCGGATTTTCCAGACCGCTTCTGACGCAGACTGGAAAAGCTGGCACTGTCATCTATTCTTAAAGTGCCAGGCGTAGTTTGCCTGCATTAATGCCAACTTTTAGCGCACGGCTCTCTCCCAAGAGCCATTTCCCTGGACCGAATACAGGAATCGTATTCGGTCTTTTTTTATTCTTTTTTCACATCAAAAGCCTGGCAAGCAGGCGGCTTTGCAGCGCCGTTTGCCTGCCATGGGTTACAAGGTAAACGTTTTTTGGAGCGTATCCAACCCCTTTTTTAGGCGCTTTTTGCGTTCATCCCGCGTGGCGGCGCTGAAAATGATATTCACGTGGCACGGGAAGGTTAAATAAAACTAATTGATGTGTAGTATTGTCACGGGTCATTTCATTATTTTCTGTGCGCGTAAATATTCACGAAGGTTATATATGAACAAAAAACACAGCTATATTGACTCAGCTATTCTTGGGCTGAATAATTCGTCGGAAGCACATTTTAAATGGCTGGTAAAAGTCCTGCATTTTATCGCCAATAAAAATGCCGTGATGCCGGAGTTGACCTGCTGCGATGCGCATAAGATTTGTGACTTTGGTCAGTGGCTCAATGAACATCTGGCGGAAGATCGCAATGACAGGAGTTTTCTGCTCAATATCGATCGCAAGCATACCGATATCCATTTTACCTGCCGGGCGCTGGTGGAGGCGGTGCGCCGAGGCGAGGCATCCTGTGAACGTTTCGATCGTTTCGAGTCGGCCCTGCTGGCCTTTAATGCCTCCCTGACAGAGTACAAAACCCATCTGCTGCAATTGCGCAGCAGCTACGATACGCTGACCGGCCTGCCGTTACGCCGCACGCTGGATGACTCTTTTGCCGGCAAGGTGGATCAATTCAGCCAGACCGGACTGTATGCGTTATTACTCGACATCGATCACTTCAAAAAAATAAACGATAACTACGGGCATCTGATCGGCGACGGGGTATTGCGTTCCCTGGCGTTGACGCTGGAAGATAATGTCAGAAAAAGCGAGACGGTATACCGCTATGGTGGCGAAGAATTTATTATTATTTTACATGCAGCCACGCATAAAGAAGCCTGTATTGCCGCCGAGCGCATTCGCAAATTAATTGCCAGTAAAGTCATGAATGTGTCCGGGCATAAAATTATGATCACCTTTACCGCCGGGCTGACCCGAATTGAGGAAGACGAAGTATTGCGTGAGGTGCTGGAACGATCGGATAAGGCGTTATATCACGGCAAAGAAACCGGGCGGAACCGCTGTATTTATATCGATCGTGAAAAAACGATGGTTAAAATTGAGGTGTAACCAAAAAATACCCACTCCCCGCGGCGACGCGGGAAGGGATAACTCAGCGTTGCAGGAAGAGGGCGTTTTCGCGTGGTGACCAGTCTTTTTCTGAGAAATCAAATACCGGGAAGAACATATCGCGAACGCCCTGGGCGAGCAGCATTTCACGCGCCTCGACGGGCAGGCTTTCCTCACGGAATAATTCCGCGATCACAAACATGGCATCATTAAATGACAGCTGTTTAATTTCAAAAGGTTTCCAGCCGGTGCGCTTGAATATCAGGTGGTACAGCGCTTCTTCGCCTGACAGCGGCACGTAAACGCTGGCATATTTATCGCGATGTCGGGAAAGCAGCACTTCGAGGATGAATATTTGTGCGATACGTTGTCGGGTGGCATTACCCAGGTTACTGTCTTCGTTTTCCATTTCAGCAAAAGGAATGTCGTTGTTTTCACGCACTCGCTTTTCAATCGCCTTCCACAACTCATCAAAATTTTGCATACCGCTACCTTGTCTTAAGTGTTACCCGCCTTAAGACAATAACAGACAGCCTGCAACCCCGCCAGACGCAGCCCGGCGGGTGATGATTAATCAAACAGCGCGCGCAGGCGACCCTGTACATCATCCATCAACGCAAAACGGCGGCGGTACTCGGCGCGTTTCTTGCTGGCGATGCTGTCAAGGGACTTTCGTTCCAGCTGTAGCGGCAGTTTCCAGCGCCAGGCGTTATCCGGCGTGCCGTCAAGGGAGGCCCAGAACTCATCGTAACTGGCATGGAAATGCCGCCCTTTACTGAAGCGGTAGCGCAGGGCACGGAACACATGACCTTTATCGCTGACGCCGTATACGGCCCTGATGTCCGTCAGCGCCGCCAGTTGCCAGAGCACATCCATCAGCATGCGTTTCGGGAAAATACCGTAACAGGCGCGGGTAGCAAGCTTGATGGCGTCATGGGATACCGAACGGCGCGGTCCCTGTAAACCGCCTATTACCAGCGCTCGTTGCCCGTTCTCGCTCACTACGCTGAAGGTGACGCTGGCCAACAGCGTCTGTTCTGCGCCATACAGCCAGAGCGTGCTTTCTCCTTCACGCTCGGCTTTGCTGGCGCAGGATGCGTAAAGTGAAAAGGGGGCATCGTCTTTGCCGGTAAATTCCAGCAGCAATACCGGCGTGGCCGCGGTAAGGGCATCTGCCAGCGGTGCAGAGCACAGGCTGTCGATATAGTCATAATGGCTGATAATGGCGTCAGCGCGTTGCCCGGCGCGCAGTCCGCGCGTCAGGTACTGCCGGTGCGATTTACTCGGCAGCGTGATCTGGGCGCTCAGTAAACGGTCGAAACCTGGACGGCTGGAGAGGCTGTCGAGCATTTTGACCGTCGATGACCAGAACAGCAGGGAACGCAGTAAAAATTTGATGCGGTAGTCGCGTTTATGCCAGATCGGGCCAGGCGTGACGCGGCCATGGATCAGGTCGGAAATAAGGTGCGGATGCGGCGATGAGGGCGCATCAATGTGCAGGGTGGTATTTGTCATAATAATGACCTCGCTATTTTTTGACTATTCTGGAGGTCTGACAAAAATAAGTTAATGGCTGCGGCGGCTTTATTTCCGCTTTGTTTAAGGTTGATTGAGGTTAATCTGATATAAACACTATCGCCGGAGGCGTGTTAAAAAGTACTACTGAGAAACGTATTATTGCGCCTGCGGAATAGCCCGCCGCGCAATATTCAGATCTCTGGGTCAGAAATCGCTGTACTCCTGCGCCGGGCGCCAGAAGCCATCGATAAAATCCTCAACCGGGTAGCAGCCGCCGTGCCGCAAACGCTGCTCGTCCATGGCCACCAGGCACTGTTGTTCGGTGTTAAAAACATCGACCACGATGTCATCACACCCACCATCCAGGTAACAAACAAATAATACCAGTGCGAACATTCCATCCTCAGATCGGGCTAACGTAAGGTAAGTGTAGGGGATGAAACTGAGCGGGGGAAATAAGCGGAGTAAATAACCCGTCCGGAAGACGGGTTGTTTGGATCAGGCAAGGCGCATAATCCAGGTATCAGACTGCTCATCATAATGTTCGCGGTACAGCACTGAGTGTTCGCCATCCAGCAGCGCCGGAATGCTGGTATCCGCATCCCAGGCATCAAGTTGCATGCACAGATCCGGATCGGAGCTGCATGGAATACGTAATGTTCGTTCACCCTGCTGTTCGCCTTGCAGCTCAGCATCATCGATTTCAAAGGTGCCAATTCGCACGCTGGTTTTCGTCATAATGCTCTCCGTTAAGTTGCTATAGTGGTACGACCAGTAAAGTCACCCATTTTTTAGCCTGGTTCACTTAAGCGGAATGTGCCAGTCAGAATGTGCTTAATTTTTTCTGCACACTATGCCTTCGCGGCGAACAAACGCCCGTCGCGCACCAGTTCACGGGGATAACTGTTTTTCAGCCGCGAGCCGATTTTTTTGGCCAGCCCCAGCGGTTGTCCCTGGAAAGTCACGATCACATCATCCTGCGACGGTGTGGTTTGCGGATAGACATCACGCCCGCGATACCACTCCTCAGCTTCCTGATGCGTCAGTTCGAAGGCCAGTGGGTTGGCGGTGCCGGCGAGGGCGATGATCGCCTCATGCTGCCAGCGGAAACCTTTGTTATGTACATCGGCAAGTTTGATGCCGAGACGGGAGAAGCGCACTTTACCGATCATTGGTTCGATGGCCGCCGGGAATAACCAGATCTCTTTGTCGCGCTGCCACAACCGCAACTGCGCGTCCCAGTGGAGCCCCACGCTGCTTGCTGCCTGCACGACATTCGCACTCTCACGGGTTTTCATTGGCGCGAAGGGGAAATTACCCACTTTGTAGGTCGGGGCCGGTAACGGCGGCACGGAGGCCGTTTTACGCAGTCGCGCCACAAAAAAACCTTCACAGTCGTAAATCTGCGGGAACACGTGTAGAAAACCTTCGGCGGTGAGTGCCGCTTCTGCATCCGGGAAGAGCGTCGCCAGTGATTCAAATTCAACGGCGTCGGGATAGCGCGCTTTCAGCCACTGACAGATGGCTTCGTTTTCCTCGGTATTGAGCGTACAGGTGGAATACACCAGCGTGCCGCCAGGACGTAACGCATGAAAGGCACTG
This sequence comes from Enterobacter kobei, assembly GCF_018323985.1. GTDB lineage: Bacteria > Pseudomonadota > Gammaproteobacteria > Enterobacterales > Enterobacteriaceae > Enterobacter_D > Enterobacter_D kobei_A. The sequence continues at coordinate 2,022,119 of NZ_AP024590.1, forward strand.
TCCATCAGCTCGCGCTGGGTGGCGGCGATCTCCAGATTACTGGCAACCGACCAGTTTTTCAGCGCATCCGGATCTTTGCGCACCACGCCTTCACCGGAGCAGGGCGCATCCAGCAGGATAGCGTCAAAAGCCTCCGGCAGCGCGGCGCCAAATACACGGCCATCGAAATGGGTGAGAGCAACGTTATGAATGCCACAGCGGCTGATGTTGGCATGCAGCACTTTTACCCGGCTGGCTGAGAATTCGTTGGCGAGGATCGCGCCATGATTGTTCATGCGGGCAGCGATTTGCGTGGTTTTAGAGCCCGGCGCGGCGGCAACGTCCATCACCCGCGTCGGCGCCTCATCACCGGCAAAAAGCGCGGCGACCGGTAGCATGGAGCTGGCTTCCTGAATATAAAACAGGCCGCTCAGGTGTTCTGCGGTGCTGCCGAGCGGCACGGAATCTTCATCTTCGCGTTCGATCCAGAAACCTTCTGCGCACCAGGGCACCGGCGTCAGATGCCAGTCATAGGGGGCCACCAGCGCCAGAAAATCCGCCACGCTGATCTTTAGGGTGTTTACGCGAATGCTGCGGCGCAACGGGCGCTGACAGGCGGCAATAAAATCCTCAAAGGAGAGATGCGACGGCATGGCCTGGCGCATTTGCGTAAGAAAATCATCGGGAAGATAAACAGAATTGTGTGCCACTCGCGTCTCACCAGCAAAAAAACAGGCGCGCAGTGTAGCACAAAGGCTCCGGCGCAGACACGCCGGAGCCTCAGGGTGATTAGCGTGGCAGGGCGGTGCCCCACTGACGCCACTCTTTCGGTTCACTGTCCTGCAACAGGAAGTGTTTACCCACTTGCGCTTTTGGTGCCAGCGGCGTTCCCGGCGGCGTAGCAAAGGCAATGCCACCGCGAATGAACTGGTTGAAGGTACCGGTTTTCACCACGCCACCGGTCAGGCCAAAGTCCAGCGAATAACCGGAGGCCAGCCAGAAGACGGAGTTATTACGCACCAGATGCTCATAGCGCTTGCTGATCCGCAGACCAACCATCACGCGATCTGACAGCGTGCCCAGCGTCAGGCCCGTCACCGTCCCCACTTCCATGCCGCGGAACAGCACTGGCGTCCCGATATTCAGACCACCGGCTTCCGGCACTTCCAGCACAATGCTCAGACCGTCGAGATAACGGGAATCAGCAATGGTTGCTTCCTGTAACTCGAAGTCGCGGCGCGCGTTACCGCGCCCCGGCTCAACGTTGATATAAGGCTGCAAAATAGTATCCAGATGCTCAACGCCAGCCGCGGAAATCTGCGGGGTGATCACCGAGAAGCGTGTACCGGTACGGGCAAATGTCTGCACATATTCCGGATAAAGCACCGCTTTAGCCTGCACTTCGTTACGCTCGGTGATCAGTTTCAGATCCTGCACCTGCCCAATATCGATGCCCAGATATTTGATCGGCATACCCGCAGAGAGTTTTCCGGCATCAAACGCGTGCAGCGTGATCTGCCCGCCGACGGCGCGCGCGGCGGTTTCCGACGGGAACAGTACCCGTTTATCGCCTTTGCGCGCTGATGCACCTGCACCCGCGAGGTTATCGAAACTGATAGCCCCTTTCAGCGCCCGCGAGAGCGGGGATGCCTGTACCGTCAGTCCGCTGCCGTTAAGCTGCACTTTCGCGCCGCCCTCGGCCCAGAACACGCTGTTGCTGGTGAGCAGCGAGCGGTATTCCGGCTTAATATGCAGCTGAATGTCAAAGGCGTTCGCGCGCGGGGTAACGGTAATGACTTCGCCCACTTCAAATTTGCGGTACAGCACGACCGATCCGGCTTGCACATCCGGCAGGGTTTCGGCGGAGAGCGTCAGCGTGGTTGTCGGCAGATCGCCCAGGCTGTTTTCCAGCGCTTTATCGAGGTTGGCGAACAGCGGATAGGTGGATTTCATCTCGCCTTTATTGCCGGGCAGGATGCGGATCCCGCCGCTGATCCATTCGCTGGCGCTGGCGGCAAGAAACTCAACGCCGTCCAGTCCGAGCTTCACGTCCACGCGGCTGTTAACCACAAACTTGCTGTCGCCGTGCAGCAGATCGCGATACTGCGGATCCAGCGCCACCGCGAAGGTCACGCCTTTCGCCGTCAGATTACGCTCCAGAACCTGACCCACCTGCACACCATGCAGGATCACCGGCTGGCCGGCGTCGATGCCGTAACTTTCCGGCGCGGTCAGCGTGGTGGTAATGACGCCAGGTTCCTGCAACAGGGTTTTATCGGCGGGCAGCACCACGAAGTGATCCCGCGGCTCACCTTCGCCCGGCACCAGTTCCAGCGTGTTACCGGTCAGCAGCGAACTGATGCTGGTGTCATTAAGCGAGATTTTCGGGCTGCGCATTTCGATACGGGTGTTATCACGCAGCAGATTGACGACGCTCGGATCCACCGTCATTTCGCCAGTGACGCCGCCGCCCGGATTGAGGTTAATTTTGGTCAGTTGGCCCACTTCCAGGCCCTGGTACATCAACGCCGTGGAGTTCTCTTTCAGCCCCTGGCCGCCCGGCAGATCGAGTTTGATCAGCACGCCGCGCTGGCTGTGGGCTAAGTCTTCGTAGAGGCCAAATTCATCATCAGGCTCTGCCGGTTTTGAACTGTCCGGTGAGTCGAAGGCGATAGCGCCGTTGACCAGCGAGGCGAGGCTTTCCAGCTCCACTTTCGCGCCGCCCAGGCCCACGTCCGCCTTCACGCCGGAAACGTTCCAGAAGCGGCTGCCTTTTTTCACCAGATTCGTGAAGCGGCGTTCGATCAGTACGTCAATCGTGACGCCCTGTTTGTTCTTGTTAATGGCATAGTCATAGACGCGGCCAACCGGGATTTTACGGAAATAGACCAGCGAGCCGCTGCTCAGCGAGCCGAGATCGGGCGCGTGCAGGTGGATCATCAACTCACCGTTATTAAGACGGTATTTCGGCTGGGTATCCAGCGCGGTAAAGTGATCCTGCGGCTCGCCTTTACCCGGCATCATGCCGATGTAGTTACCGCCCACCAGCGCATCAAGACCGGAAATCCCTGCCAGCGAGGCTTTTGGCGTCACCAGCCAGAACTGCGTATCGTTACGCAGCGCGTCTTTCATGTCGGATTTGATACTCGCCCGTACCTCAATTTTATTGAGTTTTTCGCTCAGGCGAATGTCCTGCACGGTGCCGACTTCAACCCCCTGATAACGGACCGGCGTGCGTCCCGCCACAATGCCATCGGCGGAAACGAAGTCGATGGTAATGGTATTACCGCGATCTTCGAAACTGCTCCAGACGAGCCAGCCGGCGATCAGTAAGGCAATGACCGGCAGCAGCCAGAAAGGTGAAATACGACGTTTAGTTTTAATTCGCGCTTCAGTCGGTGAAGCGGGGGTTTCCTGACTCATGTGCATCCCAAAGTAAGCGGCTGTCCAGCCATTCCACAGCAAGAATAGTCAAAATTACCGCTGCGCCGAAATAAAACGCAGCTGGCCCCATCGTAAACGCGAGCAGCTGATCGCGATTAATCAAAGACATGGTGAGAGAAATGACAAATAAATCCAGCATCGACCAGCGCCCAATCCAGGTCACCAGCCGCAATAACAATACACGAGTCCGTAAACCTTGCTCACATTTAAAGTGAATGCTGACAAGCAGCGTCAGCATCACCAGAACCTTGGTGAAGGGCACCAGAATACTGGCGATAAAGACTATTGCGGCGACGGCGATATTGCTGCTGCCCAGCGAAATAATCCCCGACATGATGGTGTCTTCCTGACGCGCACCGTTAATGTAGACCACCGAGATGGGCAACAGATTCGCAGGTAACAGAAAGACCATCGATGCCAGCAGCGCCGCCCAGCATTTCTGAATGCTCTGCCGACGGCGTAAGCGTAGCGGAATATGGCAGCGTGGGCAGCGTCCACGGGCATCCGGCAGGCCGGTGAAATGGCAGCCGAGGCAGACGCGCAGGTTCTCATGTGGACGGGTCGCTGGCCGCTGGGGATAAAATCGCTCCCACAGCTGCTCCACGTTGAGGTGGATAATCGTCAGGATGCTGAGGATCACCAGCGCGATAAACGCCAGCAGCCCGACGCCCGGTTGCAGGAAAGCGTAATCCTGCACCTTGATGGAGGCGACACCGATGCCGACCAGATAAATATCCAGCATCACCCACTCTTTCAGCCGCTCGATCATCAGCAGCACCGGGCGCAGGTTCATACCGAGAATATTGCCGAACCACAAATAGGCAATGGCGGCGACCAGCACCAGTGGTGCACCGACAGCACAGAAGAAAACCATTGCTGCGGTTAATGGATCGCCCTGGGCGGTCATCTGCCAGATCCCCATCAGAAGATTGGCATCAATGCGGGTGCCCAGCAAATAGAAGCGCAGTAAAGGCTCGCTCCAGGCAAAGGGCATTAGTAACAGCATGGTGACAGCCATCGCTGCCAGACGGGTGAGCGACCAGTCCCGACCATCGCGGATCTTAGCGTCACACCGCGGACACCAGGCGCTCTGGTGCGATTTCATCACCGGTAACGCAAAAAGCGTATCGCACTGCGGGCAACGCTGATAATGTGCACGAGGCAAAGCATCACCAACCGAATGAACGGTGATTTTTTTGTCTGGTGTTACCTGCGAGATTTTTAAAGCCATGGTTTCAGTAGCCAATGTTGGAATGCATCTATATTAACTCATGAATGGAATCATCTTGAGCAAGAACGCATTTAATGCTTATTTTATTAGGCTATGCAGGAATTTTGTAAGACAACCAAGTGATTAAATAATGACCAAAGCAGATTTCTATGCGGATTTAAACCGCGATTTTCAGGCATTAATGACAGGTGAAAGCAGTTTCTTAGCCACCCTCGCCAATACCAGCGCGCTGCTTTTTGAGCGCCTGGACGGGGTTAACTGGGCAGGGTTCTATCTGCTTGAAGGTGAGACGCTGGTATTAGGGCCGTTCCAGGGCAAAATCGCCTGTGTGCGAATTCCCGTGGGGCGCGGGGTGTGTGGCACCGCGGTGGCGCAAAATCGTGTGCAGCGCGTGGATGATGTTCATGCGTTCGATGGTCACATCGCCTGCGATTCCGCCAGTAATGCTGAAATTGTGCTGCCGGTGGTGGTGAATAATCAGATTATCGGTGTGCTCGATATCGACAGTACCGTCTTTTCCCGCTTTACTGCTGAGGACGAAGAGGGCCTGCGCCAGCTGGTTTCGCAGCTTGAAACCATACTGGCGGCGACCGACTACAGTAAATTCTTTGCGACCGTCGCAGGATAATCAACGGATAACGTAGCATTTACTGATAGCGTCATTATAATGACGCCTGTTCATGCCTGCGGCTAGTTGGCTACGTCCGTTGTAATCAGGAAATTTCATGGAAAATCAACCTAAGTTGAACAGTAGTAAAGAAGTTATCGCATTTTTGGCCGAACGTTTTCCGCTCTGTTTCAGTGCAGAAGGCGAAGCGCGCCCCCTGAAAATTGGTATTTTTCAGGATTTAGTCGAGCGTGTTGATGGTGAGATGAACCTCAGCAAAACTCAGCTTCGCTCAGCACTGCGTCTTTACACCTCCAGCTGGCGCTACCTGTACGGTATCAAAGCGGGTGCAGCGCGTGTCGATCTCGACGGCAACCCTTGCGGTGTGCTTGACGAGCAGCACGTAGAGCACGCCCGTAAGCAGCTGGAAGAAGCCAAAGCCCGTGTGCAGGCACAACGTGCCGAGCAGCAGGCGAAAAAACGCGAGGCTGCTGCCGCTTCCGGTAATCCGGAAGAAAACGCACCGCGTCGTGAACGTAAACCGCGCCCGGCGACGCCACGTCGCACTGAAGGCGGTGAGCGTAAACCGCGTGCCGATAAGCCAGCAGCTAAGCCACAACGCGCACCGCGTGAAGAGCCACAGCATACGCCAGTATCAGATATCACTGCGCTGAGTGTGGGTCAGAACCTCAAGGTGAAAGCGGGCAACAATGCCATGGACGCCACCGTAACGGAAATCACCAAAGATGGCGTTCGTGTGCAGCTGACTTCTGGTATGTCAATGATTGTACGCGCAGAACACTTGTTGTTCTGAAACGGAGGCCAGGCCTGGCATGAACACTTTGTTTAAGCGCACCGCGTTGGCTGGCCTGCTCCTGATTACAGGGCAGGCTTTCGCCGTCGAAGATATTACGCGTGCTGATCAAATTCCGGTGCTAAAGGAAGAGACGCAGCATGCAACGGTCAGTGAGCGCGTGACTTCGCGTTTCACCCGTTCCCATTACCGTCAGTTCGATCTGGATCAGGCTTTTTCCGCCAAAATCTTTGATCGTTATCTGAATCTGCTCGATTACAGCCATAACGTACTGTTAGCCAGCGATGTCGCCCAGTTTGCGCAAAAGAAAGGCGTGATCGGCGATGAGTTACGCACCGGCAAACTGGACGTTTTCTACGATCTCTACAATCTGGCGCAGAAGCGTCGCTTTGAGCGTTATCAGTACGCGCTGAAGGTGCTGGAACGTCCAATGGACTTTACCGGCAATGACAGCTTTAACGTCGATCGCAGCAAAGCGCCATGGCCGAAAGACGAAGCCGAGCTGAATGCCCTGTGGGACGGCAAGGTTAAGTTTGACGAGCTGAGCCTTAAGCTCACTGGTAAAAACGAAAAAGAGATCCGCGAAACCCTGACGCGTCGCTATAAATTTGCGATCCGCCGTCTGGTGCAGACCAACAGTGAAGATGTTTTCTCACTGGCGATGACCGCGTTCGCGCATGAAATCGATCCGCACACCAATTATCTCTCGCCGCGTAACACCGAACAGTTCAACACGGAAATGAGCCTCTCGCTTGAGGGGATTGGTGCCGTGCTGCAAATGGACGATGACTACACCGTTATTAATTCAATGGTGGCAGGCGGTCCGGCGGCGAAAAGCAAGGCCATCACCGTTGGCGATCGTATCGTTGGCGTCGGTCAGACCGGGCAAAACATGGTGGACGTGATCGGCTGGCGTCTGGATGATGTTGTGGCGCTGATCAAAGGGCCGAAGGGTAGCAAAGTGCGTCTGGAGATCCTGCCGGCAGGCAAGGGGACCAAAACGCGCATTGTTACGCTGACCCGCGAACGCATCCGCCTTGAAGATCGCGCCGTGAAAATGTCCGTCAAAACCGTTGGCAAAGAAAAAGTCGGCGTGCTGGATATTCCGGGCTTCTACGTTGGCCTGACGGATGACGTCAAGGTGCAGCTCCAGAAGCTGGAAAAACAGAATGTCAGCAGCGTGATCATCGATCTGCGTACCAACGGCGGCGGCGCGCTCACCGAAGCGGTATCGCTCTCTGGTCTGTTTATCCCGTCCGGCCCGATGGTGCAGGTGCGTGATAACAACGGCAAAGTGCGTGAAGACAGCGATAACGACGGCATTGTCTACTACAAAGGCCCGCTGGTGGTGCTGGTTGACCGCTTCAGCGCCTCGGCATCGGAGATTTTCGCCGCTGCCATGCAGGACTATGGTCGTGCACTGATTGTCGGTGAACCGACCTTCGGTAAAGGGACCGTGCAGCAGTATCGCTCGCTGAACCGTATTTACGATCAGATGTTGCGTCCGGAGTGGCCAGCGCTGGGCTCGGTGCAGTACACCATCCAGAAATTCTACCGCGTGAACGGCGGCAGTACGCAGCGTAAAGGCGTAACGCCGGACATCATCATGCCTACAGGCAATGAAGAGACCGAAACCGGAGAGAAGTTCGAGGATAACGCTCTGCCGTGGGACAGCATCAACGCTGCGACCTTCGTGAAGTATGGCGATTTAACGCCATACGGCCAGCCGTTGCTGAAAGAGCACAACGAGCGTATCGCGAAAGATCCTGAGTTCCAGTACATCATGAAGGACATCGCCCGTTTCAACGCCATGAAAGAGAAACGGGATATCGTGTCGCTCAATGAGGCACAGCGCGAGAAAGAGAACGCTGAAGATGACGCCATTCGTCTGGCGCGTCTGAACGATCGCTTCAAGCGCGAAGGTAAGCCACTGCTCAAGAAGCTGGATGACCTGCCGAAAGATTACAAGGAACCGGATCCGTATCTGGATGAAACGGTGCATATCGCCCTCGATCTTGCTCATCTCACTAAAGATCAACCGGCGGCGAAGCCCGCTCCTGCAAAATAAAAAACGACAGGCACAAGAAATTGTGCCTGTTTTTTTTAACAAACGCGTATTCACGTCAGCATTGCCTTTCTCAATGTAAAGTTGTGTCTTTCTGGTGACTTACGAAGCCTGGATCCTTGAAAATGCCGCGTATACCCATACGATGTGGGTAATCGCATAGTGCGTTTTGTTAAACTGGGGTTAAAAGAAAATTATGATGCGGATCGCGCTTTTCCTGCTGACCAACCTGGCCGTGATGGTGGTTTTCGGGCTGGTGCTCAGCCTGACAGGCATTCAGTCCAGCAGTATTCAGGGTTTGTTAATCATGGCGCTGCTTTTCGGTTTTGGCGGATCCATCATTTCGCTGATGATGTCGAAATGGATGGCGCTGAAATCCGTGGGTGGGGAAGTCATTGAGCAGCCGCGTAACGATATGGAACGCTGGCTGATGCAGACTGTCGAGCAGCAATCCCGCCAGGCCGGGATCGCCATGCCACAGGTCGCTATATATCACGCACCGGATATTAACGCTTTTGCTACTGGTGCCAGCCGTAATGCCTCGCTGGTGGCGGTGAGCACCGGCCTTTTACAGAACATGAGCCGCGACGAAGCGGAAGCCGTTATCGCGCACGAAATCAGTCACGTGGCGAACGGCGACATGGTGACCATGACGCTGGTGCAGGGTGTGGTGAACACCTTTGTGATCTTCATTTCCCGTATTCTGGCACAACTGGCGGCGGGCTTCCTTGGCGGTAACCGCGAAGAGGGGGAAGAGAGCAATGGCAACCCGATGATCTATTTTGTGGTGGCGATGGTGCTGGAGCTGGTGTTCGGTATTCTGGCCAGCATCATTACCATGTGGTTCTCGCGTCATCGTGAATTCCATGCCGATGCTGGTTCTGCCCGTCTGGTAGGGCGTGAGAAAATGATCGCGGCGCTGCAACGTCTGAAAACCAGCTATGAGCCGCAGGAAGCCAGCACCATGATGGCCTTCTGCATTAACGGTAAATCTAAATCGCTCAGCGAGCTGTTTATGACGCACCCGCCGCTGGATAAACGTATCGAAGCGCTGCGTAGCGGCGCTTACCTGAAATAAGCTATCAGGTCATACCGCAAGCGCGCCACCCGGCGCGCTTTTTTTATGCCGTCAGGCAGGATATTCGGTTTTATGTCGCAGATTTGTAAAGAACATGCGAAACGCGCATTGCGGGCAGCCGCCCACGAATTTATAATAAAAACCGGTTCTAATTTTTATAAAACACTGGCGATGAGGTGATTAATGGCAATCGCAGATTTGGATAAGCAGCCAGATTCTGTCTCTTCAGTTCTGAAGGTTTTTGGCATCCTGCAGGCGCTCGGCGAAGAGCGTGAAATTGGTATTACCGAACTGTCGCAGCGGGTCATGATGTCAAAAAGCACTGTTTATCGCTTTTTGCAGACCATGAAATCGCTGGGTTATGTGGCGCAGGAAGGGGAGTCAGAAAAGTATTCGCTGACGCTGAAGCTGTTTGAACTGGGCGCACGGGCGCTACAGAATGTGGATCTGATCCGCAGCGCAGATATTCAGATGCGTGAATTGTCCCGTCTGACCAAAGAGACAATCCACTTGGGCGCGCTGGATGAAGACAGCATTGTCTACATCCACAAAATCGATTCCATGTACAACCTGCGCATGTATTCACGCATTGGCCGTCGCAATCCGTTGTACAGCACCGCGATTGGTAAAGTGCTGCTGGCATGGCGCGATCGTGACGAAGTGAAGCAGATCCTGGAAGGCGTGGAGTATAAACGCAGTACCGATCGCACCATCACTTCGACCGAGGATCTGCTGCCGATGCTGGATATCGTGCGTGAGCAGGGGTATGGCGAAGATAATGAAGAACAGGAAGAAGGCCTGCGCTGCATCGGCGTACCGGTATTTGACCGTTTTGGCGTGGTAATTGCCGGGCTGAGTATTTCCTTCCCGACGTTGCGTTTCTCTGAAGAGCATCTGCACGAATACGTTGCGATGCTGCACACTGCCGCACGTAAAATCTCCGAACAGATGGGTTATAACGACTACCCGTTCTGAAGAAAGATCGTTGCCCGGTAGCCTGTGCTGGCCGGGCAAGCGCTTAATCAATCACGGTGTTGCTTTTACGCAGTACCGGGCAATTCGTAAAACCAATAATTCCGCTGTCGCTATGAATATACTGCGCAGTGCTGAAACCCTGAGCCGTCAGATAGCGACACTGTAAACCCAGCCCGGCGGCGTTTTCTTTGCTGCCTACCAGCACGCCGTATCCACTCAGCAACACGCCAATCCACAGCAGGGCGATGATCATAATTACGCGAACGGTCATGCGCATATAAACTCCTTTTATTCTCGTATGCGCAAAATCCTGGCGGTTTTTACGCAATGAAACAAGTCACGCATTCCTAAAAACGCCGGATAGCGCTACAGTTACCCGCGGTTTAATAAACGCGTGATAACCTTTGGGATAAGGTATTAAGTCGGAGAGTGTAGTGAGAAAATTTCGGTGGCTTATCGTGATCGCCGCGCTGGTTGCCTGCCTGTTGCTGTGGACCCAGATGCTTAACGTGATGTGCGATCAGGATGTGCAGTTTTTCAGCGGCATCTGCGTTATCAATAAATTTATTCCCTGGTGACAGCATTTTTTCAGTGAATGATTTCCTTCCTTAATGCCAGTGGTAAGATAGCGCGTTAACATTGAGGTGGTGAAATGAACGAAGTACTGAATTCGGGCGCGTTGAATCTTGCGTCTCTTGTCGTATCGCTGGTGGTGCTGGTCGCAGGGCTTATCCTGTGGTTTTTCGTTAATCGTCTGAGCTCACGCACCAGTGAGCAGATCGAACTGCTTGAAGCGCTGCTCGATCAGCAAAAGCGGCAAACCGCGTTGCTCCGCCGTTTGTGCGAAGCGAATGAACCTGAAAAAGACGAACCGGAAAAAGCGGTCAATGTTCAGGCCGATGGTGACGATTTTATTCGTCTGGTCGCCGAGCGCTGATCGTCAGGGGAGGGTGCGGTATGGTCTGGAAAAACCCCTGGTATAATCCTGCTCTGCCGCATCACACCCCTGATGGCTTTCGTAATCTGTCCGAAACCGAACACCAACCAGGGGACGTGGAACGCTGGCGTAAAGCACGCCGCGCCGCCGGATTGCCGTTAGCGCCACAGGGTGGCTATGCCGCCTTTATCGACAACTGGTGGCAGCGCGCCACGATTTCCGGTGAAGACGATCGCGTCTGGTGGCTTGGTCATACCAGTATGCTGTTACGACTCGACGGCGCTTTTCTGCTGATCGACCCGGTATTTTCACAACGTGCCTCGCCGGTAAGCTTCAGCGGACCGCAGCGTAAAACGCCGCCGTCGCTGAGCGTCAACGAGTTACCCGCCCTTGATGCCATTCTGATCTCCCACAACCATTATGATCACCTTGATAAACGCACGCTTCGCGCGCTGGTAAAGCGTTTTCCAGACGTCACGCTGTTTGTCCCGCTCGGTCTGGGTGACTGGTGCCGCCGTCGCGGAGTGCGCCACGTGGTGGAACTTGACTGGTGGGAGCAACGCACCATTAAAGGCCTGACCCTGAGTGCAGTCCCTGCGCAGCACTGGAGTATGCGCACCCTGTGGGATCGTAATCGCTCATTATGGTGTGGCTGGGTGGTCGCCTCCCCGACGCAGCGCTTCTGGTTTACTGGCGATACAGGATTTACGCCAACGCTGGCTGAAATACCTGACCGCCTCGGTCCCTTCGATATGGTGGCGCTGCCGGCAGGGGCTTATGCACCCCGCTGGTTCATGGCGTCGCATCATATGGATCCGCAACAGGCGATGCAGCTCTGGAAGCTGGCCGGTGAACCACTGGCTTTCCCGGTGCACTGGGGTGTTTTTGAACTGGCGGATGAATCGCTTGATGAGCCAGTTCGTGAACTACGCCACGAATTAAACGACGCGGGAGCACAGCGTGATAACTTTCGCATCCTGAAAATTGGTCAGTATTTATCCTTCCCTGTGAAAATATCTTCATAAGCTTTTACTTATTATCACTATAGCCATATCAAATTATTATTTTTTGCGTTGCCGAAACGTTTTTATTGCTTTAACAAAAGGCAATGTCATTAAAATTTCATTATTTTGGTGCAGGATTGACATTATTTGTGCAAGTTTTATTCATTCTTTCAGGACCTTTGTATAACCAGGTATAATTAGGTTTAAAAGTGAGATTTTTGTTAAATGTATAAACCAGAAGAAAAAGATATAACGATATATCTTATATTATATCAATTGCTTACCCTCGCCTGGATCAATTGAACATAATAAGCTATGGTTCTAAAGTCGTGGATTTTGCAGCGCGAACCGCTCGCACTAAGCCTCTTAAATGCGGGGCAGACGTGCAAGCTTACGCCTTCTGGCATAGCGGTTGTTTGCGCAATTGCAGAAATTGTGCGACGGATCCAGACATGTTTAAAAATGGCTTGCCATAATTCATGTTGTATGTGATAACACATTGTGAGTCGAACGAGGTACAGTTCTGTTTATGTGTGGCATTTTCAGTAAAGAAGTCCTGAGTAAACACGTTGTCGTTGAATACCGCTTCTCTGCCGAACCTTATATTAGTGCCTCAAGCAGTAATGTCTCAGTTTTATCTCAAGTAATGCCTGCGGGCTAAGAAAACACTCTAAGGAATTTTGCAAATGGCAAAGATTAAAGGTCAAGTTAAGTGGTTCAACGAATCTAAAGGTTTTGGTTTCATTACTCCTGCTGACGGCAGCAAAGATGTGTTCGTACACTTCTCTGCAATCCAGGGTAACGGCTTCAAAACGCTGGCTGAAGGCCAGAACGTTGAGTTCGAAATTCAGGATGGCCAGAAAGGCCCGGCAGCAGTTAACGTTACCGCTATCTGATTTCTGCCACCGACTTGAGCGCCTCAGGCGCGTCAATGTCAGCATAAAGCCTCGCCCGGTGCGGGGCTTTTTAATGTCTTCATTTCAAAGTGTTACATCCTGCCTGTTCATTATTCTTTTGTAGCAAACCTATACCATTGTTAGCACTGTTTTTTCCCTTTCAGCGCCTGTTTCCCGTTAAATCAGCGGGTTAATTCATTACAGGAGCCACGGTGAAAAAGAACAGCGTTACCCGCAATTTTACTCCCCTGCGTTTTACTCTGCTGTGCATCGCCATTCTCTTTTCGCTTGGCATACTGCTGGGGCGAACCGCCTGGCTGCAAATCATCGCCCCGGACACGCTGGTCAGGCAGGAAGATATGCGTTCCCTGCGCGAAGTGAAAGTCGCCTCGCCCCGCGGCATGATTGTCGATCGTAATGGCTTGCCGCTCGCGGTCAGCGTGCCCGTGGATGCCATCTGGGCCGATCCTAAAGTTATCCAGGAAAAGGGCGGCGTGAAGGATGACGGACGCTGGCAGGCGCTGGCGAACGCGCTGCATATGCCACTCGGCGAACTGTCCTCGACGCTCGCCCAGCACGCGCAGTCGCGTTTTGTCTATCTGGCGCGCCAGCTGGATCCGCAGCAGGCGCAATGGATAGATCATCTCAATTTGCCAGGTATTAACCTGCAAACGGAATCGCGCCGTTTCTATCCCGGTGGACATGTTGCCGCCAATCTCATTGGTTTTACGAATATCGACGGGCAGGGTATTGAAGGCGTCGAGAAAAGCTTTAACGGACAACTGACCGGCAAGCCTGGCCTGCGTGAAGTGCGTAAGGATCGCTACGGGCATGTGATTGAAAACATCACCGAAACGCCCGCGGTACCGGCGCAGACCGTGACGCTGAGCATCGATAAACGTCTGCAAACGCTGACGGAAGATGCGCTGGATAATGCTGTCACCTGGAACAAAGCGGCGTCCGGCGCGGCGGTACTGGTGAAAGTGCAGACCGGGGAAGTGCTGGCGATGGCGAATTATCCGGATTTCAATCCTAATAACCGCAGCGGCGCGACGCTGGATGATTTCCGCAATCGCGCCATCAGCGATACCTTCGAACCCGGGTCAACGGTGAAGCCAATGGTGCTGATGACCGCGTTACAGCAGGGGATCGTGCAGCCCGACAGCGTAGTCGATACCCACCCCTATGTCATTGACGGGCACCGTATTCGCGACGTCGGCTATTACCCGGAACTGACACTGACCGGCATCCTGCAGAAATCGAGCGATACCGGCGTATCACGGTTGTCGCTGGCGATGCCGATCCAGAAGCTGCTCGATACCTATAAAAACTTTGGTTTTGGTACGCCCACCGGCCTTGGTCTGACTGGCGAAAGTCACGGCAGCCTGCCGGTGCGGCGTTACTGGGGACAGCTCGATCGCGCCACTTTCTCCTTCGGCTATGGCCTGATGGTGACGCCATTACAACTGGCGCATGTCTATGCCACTATCGGCAGCTTTGGGCTGGCGCGTCCGTTGTCGATCACCCGCGTCGACCCGCCGGTCATGGGCACGCAGGTGATGCCCGCTAATATTGTGCATCAAGTGGAACATATGATGGAGAGCGTTGCGCTGCCGGGTGGTGGTGGCACCAAAGCAGCTGTGCGCGATTATCGGGTGGCGGTAAAAACCGGCACGGCGAAGAAAATCGGTGACGACGGCAAATACGTCGATAAATACGTCGCCTATACCGCCGGGGTCGCTCCCGCCAGTCAGCCTGAGTATGCGCTGGTGGTGGTGATTGACGATCCGAAAAACGGTGCCTATTACGGCGGTGCGGTGTCAGCGCCGGTATTCAGCGAGATTATGACCCGGGTGCTGCGTGTTGAGAACGTCGAACCCGATGGCCTGCGCCCCGGAGACGATCACCTGCTGGTGCTCAATTCCGCCAATGCGGCTGACGTCACGCGCTAAATCATTTCCTGCCGGGGCGATTGGCGTTACACTTTCGCCCTTTATTACCGCCCGGAGTTGTTATGTCGTTCAGTTGCCCCCTTTGCCACGCCCCGTTGTGCCGCCAGCAAAACAGTCTCGTCTGCCCGCAACGGCATCAGTTTGATCTGGCGAAAGAGGGCTACGTCAATTTGCTGCCCGTTCAGCATAAACGATCCCGCGAGCCGGGCGACAGCGCAGAGATGATGCAGGCGCGCCGCGCCTTTCTGGATGCCGGACACTATCAGCCGCTGCGTGACGCCATCAGTCAGCAACTGGACGCGCGTTTACCCGCGCAGGGGAGTGCGCTGCTGGATATTGGCTGCGGCGAAGGCTATTACACCGATGCGTTCGCGCACATCGCCGCCCGGCACGGGGCGCAGACGTTCGGGCTGGACGTATCGAAGCCTGCCATCCGGGCCGCAGCCAAACGCTATCCGCAGGTGATGTTCTGCGTGGCGTCAAGCCACCGTCTGCCGTTTGAAGATCGTACGCTGGACGCGGTGGTGCGCATTTATGCCCCGTGCAAGGCACAGGAGCTGGCGAGAGTGGTGAAAGCGGGCGGATGGGTGATCACCGCTGCACCCGGTCCGCACCATTTGCAGGAACTGAAAGGGCTGATCTATGACGAGGTGCAGTTGCATGCGCCGCAACGCGAGCAGATAGAAGGCTTTACGCTGGTGGATCAGCAATCACTGGGTTACACCATGTCATTGAACGGGGCAGAAGCGGTGGCGCTGTTACAGATGACGCCCTTTGCCTGGCGGGCAAAACCCGCGGTCCGGGAGGCGCTGGCAGAAAGAGTGCAGTTTACCTGCCAGACGGATTTCAGCATCCAGTGCTGGCAGCGTAACCCTTAACCGGCGAAGTGGCTCCAGAGGATCTGCGAACCGATACCAATCAGTACCACCCCACCGAGAATTTCCGCCCGTTTGCCTAACAGCGGGCCGATAAAACGTCCCACCATGATACCCAGCGTGGACATGATCAGCGTGGCGCAGCCGATGGCGAGCGCGGTAGTAATGATATTGACCTGCAGGAAGGCCAGACCAACGCCGACCGCCATGGCATCGAGGCTGGTTGCAATCGCGGTGGTGACCAGCAGCCAGAAGCCGTGACGCTGGATCGGCGTATCGTCGTCATCGTTCCCGCGAAAGCCTTCCAGAACCATCCTGCCACCCAGAAAGACCAGCAGTAAAAAGGCGATCCAGTGGTTCCATTCCAGCACGAACTGGCTGGCGAGCATCCCCAGACCCCAGCCGATCAGCGGCGTCAGCGTTTCAATCGCGCCGAAGATAAGACCGGTACGCAAGGCTTCCGAGAATTTAGGTTTGTGTAGCGTGGCACCTTTACCGATAGAGGCGGCGAAGGCATCCATCGACATGCCAAAAGCGAGCAGGAGTGTAGCGGAGATATTCATAAAAGCGTCCTGACCGGGGTATCCATATAACACATCACTGCCCCCAGTAATCAGCAGTTGATGTGTCAATGGTCTCGCCAAATCAAACGGCTACTCGGTTTGATTCGTACGCGCCACGTTTTTCAACGAGTATGTTGACGCGTACATTTCCGGGGTGAATGGAAATCGGCTACTCCCCAACGACGGGCGCAACCTTACCATATTTTGACAGGCCAGAACAATAACAGATATTCATTACTTTTATCACCAGTTGATAACGATTTGCATTTGTCTTTATTGGTAATAATAAGGTTAAAAAATATAAGTTATTACGCCGAAAATAATATAGCAGGGGCTATATTAGCGCTGATTTTATGCGCAAAGATATAGCCAGTACTATATTTTAACCTATTGAGTTTTAAGCATAATGTTGTAGATGCGTTCCAGATCGTCGATATTTCGCACGCGGATCAGTAACCGGCGCTGCTCTAATTGCATCACCAGCACGCCATCTTCAGATAAATTCATCTCTTTAATACGCTGATAGGCAATCCAGACGTTGGCGAAGAAAAACCCATCCTGTTTGAAGATGATCTTCGGCGCACGAACCCAGAACAGATAAATAGCCATCAGCGCCAGTGCACATAATAACCACGTGGTTAAAATGGCACCGTTATTGATGACATTATTATAAATAAGGATCACCAGCAGCCCGGCGAAAATGAAGCCGTCGACCCGACTGCGGCGCAGCAGGGGAACGCTGAGCAGGGTATCGCCGTGGCGGCGAGGCATAATGAATTCATCGTAAAGCGCGTAAGCCAGCAGTGCGGCAACAAACAAAATCAATACGATATCCGTAACCGTCATCCATCCTCCCGAAAAAAAGCCGGGGCAATAGCCCCGGCGTACAGCGTGTAACTTACAGACCCAGCAGGCCGACAGCGTAACCGGCAATACCGATAACAAAAAAGCCGACGATGATCCACAGTGGGTTCACTTTCTTACGCAACAGCCACATACAGGCGAAGGTCAGCAGCAATGGCACCAGGCCCGGCATCAGCTGGTCAAGGATGGTCTGCACGGTAGTAATGTTAGTTTTCCCGGTCTGGTCAGTGATCTCCGACACCACCAGCGGGATATTCACGTGCGTCCACTTGTTAACCAGCGCCCCCATGACAAACAGGCCGAGAATTGACGCCCCCTCGGTCAGTTTCTGCAGGAAGCCGCCACCCATATCTTTTACGATATCCACGCCTTTACGGTAGCCATAGGCCACGCCGTAATAACGCGTTGCCAGACGTACGGCATTAAACAGGATGAAGAACAGCAGTGGCCCGAGCAGGCTACCGCTCATCGCGATCCCGGCTCCCAGCGCGGCGAATACCGGACGCACTGTCCCCCAGAAGATCGGGTCACCAACGCCTGCCAGCGGACCCATCAGACCAACTTTGATCCCGTTAATGGCACCGTCATCAATCTCTGCGCCGTTGGCACGCTGTTCTTCCATCGCCAGCGTGACGCCCAGTACCGGAGCGGCAACATAAGGGTGGGTATTGAAGAACTCCAGATGGCGTTTGATGGCCTGGCGACGCGCTTCGTTGTTTTCCGGATACAGGCGCTTGATGGCCGGTACCATTGAGAAGCAGAAGCCCAGCGCCTGCATACGTTCGAAGTTCCACGACCCCTGGAACAGGTTAGAACGAATGAACACGCCACGAATATCACCCGGAGTGAGTTTTTTCACTGCGGTAGTTTTTGTCATATCAACCATGTCGCTCACCTGCTAGTCCAGTTCGTTATCAAGATCGTTTGCACCCGCGGCCGGTACCGGGCCACCTGCTGAACGGTTGTATTTCGGGCTCAGCTGGATGTAAAGGATGGCCATTACCGCACCAATCACACCCAGCGCAACCAGGTTGAAGTTGGTGAAGGCGGCAGTGACGAAGCCCAGGTAGAAGAACGGCATCAGATAGCCCGCGCGCATCATGTTGATGACCATCGCATAACCCACCACGACGATCATGCCACCGGCGATGTTCAGGCCGCTGGTGACCACCTCAGGGATGGCGTTCAGCATGTTCTGCACTTCACTGGTACCCACGGAAACCGCAACGATCACCGCCGGAATAGCGATACGCATTGCCTGCAGGAACAGGGATGACACGTGGATCCACGAGAGGGCCGTGAGGTTGCCATTGTCGGCCGCCTTATCCGCCGCGTGCTGGAAAGCCACGGTAATGGTACGCACGATGATGGTTAATACCTGGCCTGCAGCGGCCAGCGGGATCGCCAGCGCGATACCGGCACCGATGCTCTGGCCCCCGGCAATGACCAGCACGGTTGAGATAATCGACGCCAGTGCGGCATCCGGTGCCACAGCGGCGCCGATGTTCATCCAGCCGAGGGCGATCATTTCCAGGGTACCACCGATGATGATGCCTTTTTGCATATCACCAAGCACCATACCGATTAACGTACAGGCCACCAGCGGACGGTGGAACTGAAACTCGTCGAGTACCGATTCCATACCGGCGATACAGGCCACGACAAACACCAGCACAATCTGAAGAAGGGTGATCTCCATTGTACTTCTCCTATAACTAAGACTAGTTGTGAAAACTGAGTAAATCAGCCTGTGCTGGCTACTTCGCCACTTTGCTGATCAAATCCATCATTTTTAGTTTCGGATCGTTTGAGACTTTACGCACTTCGAGTTCGATACCGCGGGCATTCAGTTTTTTGAACGCTTCAATATCCTGCTCATCAACCGAAACGGCGTTGTTTACCTGGGTTTTGCCCTGGCGATAGGCCATACCGCCGATATTGACGGAGGTGATCTTCACCCCGGCCTCGACCAGCCGTTCCACATCGGTAGGGTTAGTAAACAGCAGCATGATGCGTTCACCCGCGTATTTCGGGTTGTTATAAACGCGGATCATCTTAGCGACATCCACCACGTGCGCCGTCACGCCAGGAGGCGCAACCTGCGTCAGCAGCGTTTTACGCACGGTATCAGCGGCCACTTCATCGCTGACTACGATAATGCGCTGGACGTTGGTTTCTTTGGTCCACCGTGTTGCCACCTGGCCGTGGATCAAACGGTCATCGATACGCGCAAGGCCGATCACCATGTAATCATTCGCCCCCATCGGCTTAACCGGTGCGGTCGGTTTCGCTGCCGCGACGGGTGCCGCAGGTGCTGCGACGTCCGGGGCTTTCGCTTTGAGGGCTTTCACTCCCTCACGGCCCGCCTCAACCGCCACGGCGACCAGATCGTCAAACGTCGGGTTATCATCGCGTCCCATCAGGGTTTCCACCAGCATCGGAATATTGACGCCGGCAACCACTTCGTAATGCTCTTTATCGACGACAATACGACTGGCAGCGTTAAACGGGCTGCCGCCCCATGTATCGACGAGAAACAGCACGCCTTGACTTGTGTCGAGATTGGCTAACTGAGCGTTGTACTTTTCGATTAACGTTTCGGCGTTTTCACCGGGAACGAAATCGATCCAGCCCACGTTTTCCTGCTCACCCAACAGCATTTCGGCTGTTTTGAGCAGCTGCTCAGCAGCCCAGCCATGTGTGCCTATTACAATAGCAATGGTCACTTGCTACCTCCGTTATTATCGTTAACACACCTGTAACAGATATGTTGTGAATCTTTCCCGCGTACCGAATCGATTCAGATAAGGGTTTGAAAGAAAAGTTAAAACTTCCGTGAATTATTTTAGACATCGAAAAAATAATTTTTGTGATGCACATCCGTAATTTAGCTTTCGCCGTTCAGAAATTTCGGCCTGCGAAATAACCACAAAATTGCAAATGCAAATTCCGGTAAATCTTTGCAAAACATTAATTCTCTCTGCTATGTTTAGCATCCGTTTAATTATCAAGGAGTACAGGGCAGTAGCCCCGTGTATGGACCGTCACCGACGTCAGTTAATCCAATGGCCGCTTCGTGCCACGCAATCCGGCGTTTTCCGCCACCTTTCATTTTCATCTGCTGTCATCACGCCTGTGCTTAATGCACCGTTTTGTCATTCCGTAAACAGGAGCCTGTCATGGAATTCTTAATGGACCCCTCGATATGGGTGGGGTTGTTGACGCTGGTTGTTCTTGAAATCGTTCTCGGTATCGACAACCTGGTGTTTATCGCCATCCTTGCCGATAAACTGCCGCCAAAACAGCGCGATAAAGCCCGTCTGATCGGTTTATCGCTGGCGCTGGTCATGCGACTCGGCCTCCTGTCGGTGATCTCCTGGATGGTGACGCTGACTAAGCCGCTGTTTACGGTGATGGATTTAAGCTTCTCCGGCCGTGACTTAATCATGCTGCTCGGGGGACTATTCTTGCTGTTCAAAGCGACAACAGAATTACATGAGCGACTTGAAAACCGGGAACACGACAGTGGTCAAACGAAAGGTTACGCCAGCTTCTGGGTGGTCGTGGTCCAGATCGTCATCCTTGATGCGGTGTTCTCACTGGACGCGGTGATCACCGCGGTCGGTATGGTGAACCATCTGCCGGTGATGATGGCGGCGGTGGTCATTGCCATGGCGGTCATGCTGCTGGCGTCAAAACCGCTGACGCGCTTTGTTAACCAGCACCCGACGGTAGTGGTGCTCTGTCTGAGCTTCCTGCTGATGATCGGTCTGAGTCTGGTGGCAGAAGGCTTTGGCTTCCATATTCCGAAAGGCTATCTGTATGCCGCGATTGGTTTCTCGATCATCATCGAGTTCTTTAACCAGATTGCGCGCCGCAACTTTATTCGCCATCAGTCGACGCTGCCGCTGCGCGCCCGTACCGCCGATGCAATTTTGCGTCTGATGGGCGGTCGCCGCAAAGACAGCCAGCAGCATGAGCCGGACAGCGAAGCACCGGTGCAGATCCCGGAAGGGGCCTTTGCGGATGAAGAGCGTTATATGATCAACGGCGTGCTGACGCTGGCCTCGCGCTCACTGCGCAGTATTATGACGCCGCGCGGCGACATCAGTTGGGTCGATGCCAGCCTGGATAAAGAGACCATTCGCCAGCAACTGCTCTCGTCACCCCACAGCCTGTTCCCGGTTTGCCGGGGCGAGCTGGATGAAGTGATCGGTATCGTGCGTGCCAAAGAGATGCTGGTGGCGCTGGAAGAGGGGGGTGACGTCGCGGCCATTGCGTCTGCGTCCCCGGCGATCGTGGTACCGGAAACCCTCGATCCGATCAAACTGCTTGGCGTCCTGCGCCGCGCGCGCGGCAGCTTTGTTATCGTCACCAACGAGTTTGGTGTGGTGCAGGGGCTGGTGACGCCGCTTGACGTGCTGGAAGCCATTGCCGGTGAATTCCCGGATGCCGACGAAACCCCGGAAATCATCGCGGATGCCGACGGCTGGCTGGTTAAAGGCACCACCGATCTCCATGCGCTGCAACATGCGCTGGCGCTGGATAATCTGGTCAACGACAGCGAAGACATCGCCACCGTTGCGGGTCTTGTGATCGCCATTAACGGTCAGATCCCACGCGCGGGTGACGTGCTGCAACTGGCGCCGCTGACCATCACCGTGCTGGAAGCCAACGACTACCGTGTCGATCTGGTACGGGTTGTTAAAGAGCGTCCGGAACACGACGAAGAAGAGTAAGGCTATTGCAACGGCATTGACGGCATCATCTTGCCGTTATGCCGGGCTGGCGGCGGGATACTTGCCGCCAGCCAGCCGGGGAAATCTTTTAGCGGCATTGGTTTCGCATAAAGATATCCCTGCAATACATGCACCCCGCGCAGGCGCAAATATGCCGCCTGCTGCGGGGTTTCTACCCCCTCCGCGACCATTTCCAGCTTCAGCCTTTTACCCAGCGCGATGATCATGTCCGTCACCGTCGAATTCACCGCATCCGTCCCAATCGCATTAATATAGGATTTGTCGATTTTCAGGATGTCGGGGCTGAGTTTTTCCAGCCACGACAGGGAAGTGTTGCCGGTGCCAAAATCGTCAATCGCCACCTTTACGCCCATACGATGCAGTTCACGGACGATGCGGAAATCCGCCTCGCTCAGGCTGTCCCGCTCGGTGAGTTCAATCACCAGTTGCTGAACCGGACGGACGTGAAACCAGTGGTGGTTTAGATCGGCAATCAGCTCCCCATGCCCGAAATGGCTGGCGGCGACGTTAATGCCGATATGAAAATGCGGCGAGGGAGGGAACAGCGCCAGCTGGCGATGCGTTTCGGTCAGCACATAGCGTGTTAGCGGGGCGATCAGCCCCTGATTTTCGGCGATGGGGATAAACACGTCCGGCGAGATCCAGCCCTGACGGCGATTGTTCCAGCGCAGTAAAATTTCTACCCCCACACACTGCTGGGTCTGCGCATCAAGCAGCGGCTGACAAAACAGCTCAAACTCATTCTCTGCCAGCCCCAGATGGATCTCCCAGGCAAAGCTCATGCGGTTCGCGGTCACCACCCAGGCGATAAAGCCCACCAGCAGGCTCAGCAGCAGCGCCAGCGGGAACTGCGACGGCAAATGCCGCAGTGCCAGCTCGCTCGCGCCCGGCCCCCGGACGTTAACGGTAAAAGGATAGCGTGCAGACGACTGCGAAAAGCGCTTCTCATCCGTCAGCGCAGGCAGGGTATCCACGACACCCGCGCCGTAGAGCAGGTGCCGGTTATTCACCGTCAGGCTGGCACCGGTGATCAGCGGCTTCTGTGGCTCCAGCATCAGATTAGTGAGCAGCGTGATATTCACCACCACCATCACGCCGCTGTCATTGCCTGCAACGGCGGGAAACCACTGGATCAATATCGGGCTGCCTTTCAGTAAGGATTGATCGGTAGACAGGATCAGCCGCGGTTCGCTGTCAGGCAGCAGGGGCTGTAACTGACGCACCGGAACATTGCGGAAACCAAAAATACTGGAGCAGTAGAGAATGCCATTATCCACCAGACCAATAGATCGCAGGGTCTGCAGGGAGGCGGCTTCAGTGCGCAGCCTCAGATGCACATCGTCACAGGGCTTACCTACCAGCGGCAATAATACAGGCCGCACGTGTTCAACGGCGGCAAGCACGGTATCGAGAGAAAAAATGGCGTGGGACGTAAATGATAAAAGACGCTGCTGATTTAAATTTCGCTCCGAAATAAATCGTGCGCCCAGCGTCAACAGCAGCATTGAGACAGCCACCAGCACGCACACCAGAATGCGTTTTCGCCGGTAGTTGCTAATGATCCGTTGCGCAGTCTGCATGAAGTCATCGTCCGGTTATTTATACCGTTGATTGCGAAAGGCAACGGCACCACAGCAAGTGTAGTGTGGAAAAAATAATCAGACGAGGATCGGCGGAGATTTAGCCCTTCTGTTGCAGAAGGGCTGAGGGAAGTATTAGTCGCACTGCACCTTGATCGCCAGGCCACCGCGCGAGGTTTCGCGGTATTTAGCGTTCATGTCTTTACCGGTTTCGTACATGGTTTCGATAACCTTATCCAACGACACACGCGGTGCGCTGGTACGGCGCATCGCCATGCGCGAGGCGTTGATGGCTTTCACCGAGGCGATAGCGTTACGCTCTATACAGGGCACCTGTACCTGACCGGCCACCGGATCGCAGGTCAGACCGAGGTTATGCTCCATGCCGATTTCCGCTGCCACGCAGACCTGCTCCGGGCTTGCGCCCAGCAGCTCTGCCAGACCCGCGGCGGCCATCGAACAGGCCACGCCCACTTCGCCCTGACAGCCTACTTCTGCGCCAGAAATAGACGCGTTCATTTTGTACAGCGCACCAATAGCGCCGCATGCCATAAAGTAGCGGATATAAATATCCGGCGTCACCGGCTCAATAAAGTGATCGTAGTAGGCGAGTACCGCCGGAACGATACCGCACGCGCCGTTGGTCGGTGCCGTGACCACACGGCCACCGGCGGCGTTTTCTTCGTTCACCGCCAGGGCAAACATATTCACCCAGTCGATAACGTTCATGGGATCGTTAGACAGTTTGTCGCTGGCGACCAACAGACGGCGCAGGGCGGAGGCGCGGCGCGGTACACGCAACGGGCCAGGCAGTACGCCTTCGGTGTTGATGCCGCGATCGATACAAGCGCGCATGGTCTGCCAGACATCGGCGAAGTAATCTTCAATTTCCTGCTTGCTGTGCAGCGCCAGTTCGTTCTGCATCACCATGCCGGATAATGACAGACCGGTTTCGTGGCAGTAATCCAGCATCTCTTTCGCGGAAGTGAACGGATAAGGCACGTTGACTTCATCGCTGGCTGCTTTGCCGAAATGTTCTTCATCGACGATAAAACCACCGCCGATGGAATAGTAGGTTTTGCTGTAGATCGTGGTGTCGCCGTTATACGCATGGATCTGCATGGCGTTTTCATGCAACGGCAGGTTGTTGCTCTGGAAGCGCATCCCGTTGTCTTTCGGGAAATCCACTTCATGGCGACCCTGTGCCAGCGGCAGACGGCCACGGGTTTCAACGTCGCGGATAAACGCCGGGATAGCGTCGATATCGACCGTCGCCGGGGCATTACCCGCCAGACCCATAATGATGGCGATGTCCGTATGGTGACCTTTACCGGTCAGTGACAGCGAACCGTACACGTCAACTGCCACGCGGGTTACGCTCTCAAGCAATCCCTTTTCGACCAGGTCATCGACGAACTGTTTGCCGGCCTTCATCGGGCCTACAGTGTGGGAAGATGAGGGACCGATCCCCACCTTAAACATGTCGAATAGACTAATCACATTAACACTCCTGACAGGGTTACCGGACTTTCCGATAACGATGTAATAATTGCGCATAGTGTATGAGGGAACCACGGCATCGGGTGGAGTATTCGCATGAATTAAACTAATGCCTGACCATCAAATTACTAATGACGGGACGGGGATCTCACTTCGGCAAACAGGGACATTGCATAAAGAATATTCAGGGCTTAATGCCAATCTGTAACGCCAGTTCACGAATGATGCCCGCCGTCATTCCCCAGACGAAATAGTGTTCATACCACGACAGCCACACGCGATGATCGTTGCCGCGACGATGGATATCTAATGGATGATAGCGCCCCAGACGCAGGGCTTCCGCCAGTGGCATCTCAAAAACCGCCGCCACTTCATCCTCGCTGGCATGATAGTGCAGGTCGGGCGGAATAATGCCGACCACCGGCGTGACCTGGAAACCCGTCACGCTGTCGACGGGGGGCAACACGCCAATCACCTCTACCGCCTCGGGCGGTATCGCCACTTCTTCATGGGCTTCACGGAGCGCAGCGGCGATCAGCGACGCGTCGGTGCTGTCCACCGCGCCGCCGGGAAACGCCACCTGACCGGCATGTTTACGCATCTGCGCCGAGCGTTGGGTCAGCAGCAGACCAGGTTGTTCACGGCGAACCACCGGGATCAGTACCGCTGCCTGACGCGCGTTCAGCGACGTGCGGCTCGCCTGCGGACGTAAAAGTTGAAATCGCGATAAAAAGTCATCCAGTGTCAGCGCCTGTAAATCCAAAATCAGCTCTCCAGTTGATGCAGAATACGATTAACTTTATCAAAGGTTTCCTGATATTCCGCTTGCTCCTCGCTGTCTGCGACGATCCCGCCGCCCGCTGAACAGTATAGCTGGCCGTCGCAGGCGCTCAGCGTACGGATGGTGATGCTGGTGTCCATATTCCCGCACAGGCTGATATAGCCGATGCTGCCGCACCAGGCATTACGGCGGTGCGGCTCCAGCGCATCAATAATCTCCATGGCGCGCACTTTCGGTGCTCCGGTGATGGAACCGCCCGGAAAAGCTGCGCGCAGCACATCGCAGGCGGTGCGTGAAGCGGGGAGGCGGGCAGTAATGGTGCTCACCAGATGATGCACTGCCGGGAAGGGCTCCACCACGAACAGCTCCGGTACCCGTACCGATCCCGGCTCGGCGACGCGGCCCAGATCGTTACGCATCAGATCGACAATCATCAGGTTTTCGGCGCGATCTTTGGGCGACTGCGCCAGCCGTGCGGCCTGTCGGGCATCGGCTTCCGCATCGCTCAGGCGCGGCAGGGTGCCTTTGATGGGGCGAGTCTGGATGGTGCCGTTATCGAGCTGAATAAATCGCTCCGGCGACAGGCTCAGAATGGCCCCCTGCGGCAGTCGCAGAAAGGCGCTGAACGGCGCACGGTTGGCGCGGTTCAGCTGCATGAACGCCTGCCACTCATCGCCGCTGTAGTGCGCCTGAAAACGCTGGGCGAGGTTAACCTGATAGCAGTCGCCGCTGTGCAAAAATGCCTGCACCGCGCGGAATTTCTCGCCGTACTGCACACGGGTCATATTTGAACGCCAGCCGGAGGTCAGGCGAAACGGTTGCGTCCCGGCGGGCTGCTGCGCCTCCAGCCAGGCCAGACGCGCCGCCACGTCACCGTAGCTGAGCAGGGTGACTTTTTGCTGATGATGATCGACAATCAGCGCCCAGTCGTACAGCCCGACGGCCATATCCGGCAAAGCGAGATCCTGTTCGGCCAGCGACGGCAGCGTTTCAAAACGCCGCCCGAGATCATAACCAAACAGGCCCAGCGCGCCGCCGGTAAACGGCAGATCGGCATTGCAGGGCGGGGCGAGCTGCATGGCGTCCAGCTCACGCTGCAACAGCGCCAGCGGATCCTCGGTGGACGCGGTACTGACGCCCTCGCGGGTTACGGTGGTGATGTCGCCGTGGGTCATCAGCGTACAGCAGGGCTGCGCCACCAGAATATCAAAGCGGTTATGGGCATGATCCGCATGGCCGGAATGCAACAGCATGGCCCACGATTGTGTGTTGAGTGGGGTAAACCAGTGGCTGGCGGCGTCGGGGTGCCACGGCAGCGACATAACGGCGGGTAATAACGTCTTCATCAATCCAGACTCTTTGCTATCCGGTAACCGGCTTATGGGGTAGCATGTTTGATCAGCGCGAACAATTTAGCAGGAGTTCACTATGTTTGCAGGTTTACCTTCCCTCACGCATGAGCAACAACAAGACGCCGTCGATCGTATTCATACGCTGATGTCTGAAGGCATGAGCAGCGGCGAAGCCATCGCCCTGGTCGCCGCGGAACTGCGCGCCAGCCACAAAGGCGAACGGGTTCTGGCACGCTTTGAGGACGAAGACGAGGAAGAGTAAACGCCCTTACACGGCGGCAATAATTTTAATTTCGACTTTATATTGCGGGTTCATCAGCGTGGCCTGCACTGTACAGCGTACCGGCGCATGACCCGCAACTACCCACGCATCCCACGCTTTATTCATCGCTGCAAAATCCTTGCTGTCTGCCAGAAAAATGGTGGCATCCAGAATACGTGATTTGTCGCTGCCCTGGCTTTCCAGCATCGCATCGATTTGTGCCAGCGTGTTGGCGGTTTGTTCAAAGGCATCCGCCTGCAAATTCTCCGGCACGCCGGTGTAATACAGCGTCTGATTGTGGATCACCGCATCAGACCAGCGGGCTGCGGCATCAATACGCACGATTGTCATGACCATCTCCTTAATTTCCATTGGCGCGCCAAGACTGCCACAGAGTTTTTGGCCTGTCACGACTTCGGCTGGCTAAAAGCCATCGCCCCTGACATAATCACTGGCGATTTAACCAGGGGGTAGTGTGGCGAAAAACAGTGAGACGGACGATTTTGCGATCGACGGTCAGTTAGCAAAAGCGATACCGGGATTTAACCCGCGTGAACCGCAGCGGCAGATGGCGCAGGCCGTGGCTGAGGCCATTGCGCAAACCCAGCCGCTGGTCGTGGAAGCGGGGACCGGTACCGGCAAAACTTACGCTTATCTTGCCCCCGCGCTGCGCGCCGGTAAAAAAGTGATCATCTCCACTGGTTCGAAAGCGCTCCAGGATCAGCTCTACAGCCGCGATTTGCCTACCGTCTCCCGCGCGCTGGAGTACACCGGTAAACTGGCGTTGCTGAAAGGCCGCTCCAACTACCTGTGCATCGAACGTCTGGAACAGCAGGCGCTGGCGGGGGGCGATTTGCCCGTCCAGACGCTGAGCGACGTCATTCTGCTGCGCTCATGGTCAAATCAGACCGTTGACGGCGACATCAGTACCTGCGCCAGCGTGGCGGAAGATTCTCCCGCCTGGCCGCTGGTCACCAGCACTAACGATAACTGTCTTGGCAGCGACTGCCCGCAGTACAAAGACTGCTTTGTCGTGAAGGCGCGCAAAAAAGCCATGGATGCCGACGTGGTGGTGGTCAACCATCACCTGTTTCTGGCGGATATGGTGGTTAAAGACAGCGGGTTTGGTGAACTGATCCCCGAAGCCGAGGTGATGATTTTCGATGAAGCGCATCAGCTTCCGGACATCGCCAGTCAGTATTTTGGCCAGTCCCTCTCCAGCCGTCAGTTGATTGACCTGGCAAAAGATTTCACCATCGCTTATCGCACCGAACTGCGCGATACCCAACAGCTGCAAAAATGTGCCGACCGACTGGCGCAAAGCGCCCAGGATTTTCGGCTACAGCTGGGCGAACCGGGCTATCGCGGCAATCTGCGCGAATTGTTGGCGGACAGCCACATTCAGCGCGCTTTTCTGCTGCTCGATGACACCCTTGAGCTCTGCTACGACGTGGCAAAACTGTCTCTTGGCCGTTCAGCCCTGCTGGATGCCGCCTTTGAGCGCGCCACCCTCTACCGCGCCCGCTTAAAACGCTTAAAAGAGATCAACCAGCCCGGCTTCAGCTACTGGTACGAATGCACCTCGCGGCACTTCACCCTGGCGCTGACGCCGCTGTCGGTGGCGGATAAATTCAAAGAAGTGATGGCGCAAAAACCGGGCAGTTGGGTATTTACCTCCGCCACGCTGTCGGTGAACGACGAACTGCATCACTTCACCGCCCGGCTGGGCATTGAAGAAGCGCACTCGCTGCTGCTGCCCAGTCCGTTCGATTATGCCCGCCAGGCGCTGCTGTGTGTGCCGCGCAATCTGCCGCAAACCAATCAGCCGGGCGCGGCCCGCCAGCTGGCGGCGATGCTGCGTCCGCTGATCGAAGCGAACAATGGCCGCTGCTTTATGCTCTGCACCTCTCACGCCATGATGCGCGATCTGGCGGAACAGTTCCGCGCCACGCTGTCGTTGCCGGTACTGTTACAGGGCGAAACCAGCAAAGGCCAGCTGTTGCAACAGTTTGTTACCGCGGGAAATGCGCTACTGGTGGCGACCAGCAGCTTCTGGGAAGGGGTGGACGTGCGCGGCGACACCTTGTCGCTGGTGATCATCGACAAACTGCCGTTTACCTCGCCGGACGATCCGCTGCTGAAAGCGCGCATGGAAGATTGCCGTCTGCGCGGCGGCGATCCCTTTGATGAAGTCCAGTTGCCGGATGCGGTGATCACCCTGAAACAGGGCGTCGGCCGTCTGATCCGCGACATTGACGATCGCGGCGTGCTGGTGATCTGCGATAACCGGCTGGTGATGCGGCCCTATGGCGCGACTTTCCTCGCCAGTCTGCCGCCAACGCCACGCACGCGCGACATCTCCCGCGCGGTACGCTTTCTCGCCGTCCCACCGACGCAGTAATTTGCCGCAGAATGTGATATTATGCGCGCCATTTTTCTACCGAGAGCGCGCGAAGACCCATGCGAATTCTGGCTATCGATACCGCAACTGAAGCCTGTTCAGTTGCGGTGCTGCATAACGACACCACCCATGCCCATTTTGAACTCTGCCCGCGAGAGCATACGCAGCGCATTCTGCCGCTGGTTCAGCAGATCCTGAACGAAAGCGGCGTGGCGCTGCGCGATGTCGACGCGCTGGCGTTTGGCCGCGGACCGGGAAGTTTTACCGGCGTCCGTATCGGCATCGGTATTGCGCAGGGGCTGGCGCTGGGCGCAGAACTGCCGATGATCGGCGTCTCCACCCTCGCCACCATGGCGCAGGGCGCATATCGTAAAACCGGCGCAACGCGCGTGCTGGCCGCCATTGACGCCCGCATGGGCGAAGTTTACTGGGCGCAGTACACGCGCGATGAGCATGGCGTCTGGCATGGTGAAGAGACGGAAGCGGTGCTAAAACCCGATGCCGTGCGTGAGCGTCTGGCACAGCTGGACGGTACCTGGGCAACCGTGGGCACCGGCTGGCCGGCGTGGCCTGATCTGGCAGCAGGCAGCAATCTCACGTTAACCGACGGCGACGTGCTGTTACCGGCCGCGGAAGATATGCTGCCGCTCGCCTGTCAGCTACTGGCGGCGGGAAAAACCGTTACCGCCGACACCGCCGAACCTGTTTATTTACGAAACGAGGTGGCATGGAAGAAACTTCCTGGCCGCGAGTGAATCTTAGATAACAGGATGTTAATAACGGGAGTCGCAACATGGCACTGAATAAACGAGTAGTACGCGGGGCCGTCGCCGCTCTGGTTGCCGTCGCGCTTAGCGGCTGCGTCACCGTACCGGATGCCATTAAGGGCACCAGCCCGACGCCACAGCAGGATCTGGCGCGGGTGATGAACGCACCGCAGCTCTATGTGGGTCAGGAAGCCCGTTTTGGCGGCAAAGTGATCGACGTGAAAAACGAGCAGGGCAAAACCCGCCTTGAGATCGCCGCCGTGCCGCTGGACAGCGCCGCACGTCCGGTGCTGGGCGAGCCGTCCCGTGGACGCATTTATGCCGATGTCAGCGGCTTCCTCGATCCGGTAGACTTCAGGGGCCAACTGGTCACCGTCGTCGGGCCGATCACCGGTACTGCCGACGGCAAAGTGGGTGATACGCCGTATAAATATATGGTGATGCAGGCGAACGGCTACAAACGCTGGCGTATCACCCAGCAGGTGATGATGCCGCCGCAGCCCATGGATCCGTGGTTCTGGGGGCCGGGTCCGCACCCGTGGCGTTATGGTTACGGTGGATGGTATAACCCCGGCCCGGCACAGGTTCAGACGATCGTAACCGAGTAACTCTCTGTTACGGAAAGAAAAGAAACAGCGGCCGGTCCGCTGTTTCTGCGTTTTTACGATCATAAGAAAAATAAATAGTGACGCGCTTCGCAACCTTAAATCCGTTTAATTATTAAACTGGTACGCTGAGTTAATATAATGTTAACGACTTGTTTATTAACCGGGGTTGCGATGACAACAAATACTCATTTCAGAGGTGATGCATTGAAGAAGGTTTGGCTTAACCGTTATCCCGCCGATGTGCCAGCAGAGATCAACCCCGACCGCTACCAGTCGCTGGTAGAGCTGTTTGAACACTCCGCGTCGCGCTACGCCGATCAACCGGCCTTCGTGAACATGGGGGAGGTGATGACCTTCCGCAAACTCGAAGAGCGTAGCCGGGCGTTTGCCGCTTATCTCCAGCAGGGCCTGGGGCTGAAAAAGGGCGATCGCGTGGCGCTGATGATGCCCAACCTGCTGCAATATCCGGTGGCGCTGTTCGGGATTTTGCGTGCAGGCATGGTGGTGGTTAACGTCAACCCGCTTTATACCCCGCGCGAGCTTGAACACCAGCTCAATGACAGCGGCGCGGCAGCGATTGTCATCGTGTCGAACTTTGCCCACACACTGGAAAAAGTGGTGGAAAAAACCCAGGTCCAGCATGTGATCCTGACGCGCATGGGCGACCAGCTCTCCCCGGCGAAAGGCACACTGGTGAATTTCGTCGTGAAATACATCAAAAAGCTGGTGCCAAAATATCACCTGCCGGACGCGATTTCGTTTCGCCAGGCGCTGCACAACGGCTACCGGATGCAGTACATCAAGCCGGAAGTGGTCACTGACGATCTGGCCTTTTTACAGTACACCGGTGGCACCACGGGCGTGGCGAAAGGCGCGATGCTGACGCACCGCAATATGCTCGCTAACCTCGAACAGGTCAATGCCACCTATGGCCCGCTGCTGCATCGCGGCAAAGAGCTGGTGGTCACCGCGCTGCCGCTGTATCACATCTTTGCGCTGACCATGAACTGCCTGCTGTTTATCGAGCTGGGCGGGCAAAACCTGCTGATCACTAACCCGCGCGATATTCCGGGGCTGGTCAAAGAGCTGGCAAAATATCCTTTTACCGCGATGACCGGCGTCAATACGCTGTTTAACGCGCTGCTCAATAACAAAGAGTTCCAGCAACTGGATTTCTCCTCACTGCATCTCTCTGCCGGTGGGGGTATGCCGGTGCAACAGGCGGTGGCTGAACGTTGGGTGAAGCTGACCGGGCAATATCTGCTGGAAGGCTACGGGCTGACAGAGTGCTCGCCGCTGGTGAGCGTTAACCCGCACGACATTGACTACCACAGCGGCAGCATTGGTTTGCCGGTGCCGTCCACGGAAGCCAAACTGATTGACGATCAGGGCAATGAAGTTGAACACGGTCAGCCCGGCGAGCTGTGCGTAAAAGGCCCGCAGGTGATGCTCGGCTACTGGCAGCGTCCCGCCGATACCGATCAGATCCTCAAAGACGGCTGGCTACTTACCGGCGACATTGCGGTGATGGATGACGAAGGTTTTCTGCGCATTGTCGATCGTAAAAAAGACATGATTCTGGTCTCTGGCTTCAACGTCTATCCTAACGAGATCGAAGACGTGGTGATGCAACATCCTGGCGTGCTGGAAGTGGCGGCGGTCGGCGTCCCGTCCGGCAGCAGTGGCGAAACGGTGAAACTGTTTGTGGTCAAAAAAGATCCGGCGCTGAACGGCGACGCGCTGATTGCCTTCTGCCGTCGTCAGTTAACCGGATACAAAGTGCCAAAACTGGTGGAATTCCGCGATGAACTGCCGAAATCGAACGTTGGCAAAATTTTGCGACGAGAATTGCGTGACGAAGCCCGCGCCAAAGTAGACAATAAAGTCTGAGCTTTGAGTAAGTCGCCTGACGCCGGTTAGCCGGCGTTTTTTATGGGCGCAAACCTGAGAGAACCTGATTTGAATTACCAGATGATCACCACCAACGACGCGCTGGCCGCCATGAGCGACGCCGCGCGCGCGTTTCCCGCTATCGCCCTTGATACCGAATTTGTCCGTACCCGTACCTATTATCCACAACTGGGCCTGATCCAGGTGTTTGACGGGGAGCAGGTCTCGCTGATCGATCCCCTGACCATCACCGACTGGACGCCGTTCCGCACGCTATTACAGGATCGCAGCATCACTAAATTTCTGCATGCGGGCAGCGAAGATCTGGAAGTGTTCCTTAACGTCTTTGGCGAACTGCCGGAGCCGTTGATCGACACGCAGATCCTCGCTGCCTTCAGCGGACGCCCGATGTCCTGGGGCTTTGCTGCAATGGTGGAGGAATACACGGGTACGGCGCTGGACAAGAGCGAATCCCGCACCGACTGGCTGGCGCGCCCGTTAACGGAGCGTCAGTGCATTTATGCGGCGGCGGATGTCTGGTACCTGTTACCCATCGCCCACAAACTGATGGCAGAAGCGGAAGCCGCAGGCTGGTTGCCGGCAGCGCTCGACGAGTGCCGCCTGATGCAGCAGCGTCGTCAGGAAGTACTGGCCCCGGAAGACGCCTGGCGCGACATCAGCAACGCCTGGCAGCTTCGCACCCGTCAGCTGGCCTGTCTGCGTCTGCTGGCCGACTGGCGTCTGCGTAAAGCGCGTGAACGCGATCTGGCGGTAAACTTCGTGGTTCGCGAAGAGCACCTGTGGGCCGTGGCACGCTATATGCCGGGTAGCATGGGCGAGCTGGACAGCATTGGCCTGTCCGGCAGCGAGATCCGCTTCCACGGCAAAACCCTGCTGGCGCTGGTGGCAAAAGCGCAGGCGTTGCCAGAAGAGGCGCTGCCTGAGCCGCTGGTCAATCTGGTGGATATGCCGGGCTACCGTAAGGCGTTTAAGGCTATTAAAGCGCTGGTGCAGGAGGTAAGCGCCGCGAGCGGTGTCAGCGCCGAACTGCTGGCATCCCGTCGCCAGATTAATCAGTTGCTCAACTGGCACTGGCAATTAAAACCGCAAAACGTCCAGCCTGAATTAATTTCCGGCTGGCGCGGTGATTTAATGGCGCAAAAACTTAACGCGCTGCTGGTGGAATATCCGCAGTAATGTTACCTGCACCCCTGTAATTAATTACAGGTATTGTTTCAGGTAAATAAAAAAGGCAGCGTTCAGGCTGCCTTTTTTTATCTCTTGTAGTTTAACCCATAAGAAAATTTATTTACTGTCTTCGGTTTCCGGCAGCGTAACGTTCAGCTCCAGAATAGAAATATCACCATCGCGCTGTTCCAGTTGCACTGAGACCATTTCGGGATCGATCTGCACATAGCGGCAAATCACTTCGAGAATGTCTTTTCTCAGCTGCGGCAGGTAGTGCGGTTCAGCATCGCTACGGCGACGCTCAGCAACGATAATCTGTAAACGTTCTTTCGCGATGTTGGCGGTACTTTTCTTTCGTGAGAGAAAAAAGTCGAGTAAAGCCATAATTTATCCTCCGAACAGGCGTTTGAGGAAACCTTTCTTCTCTTCTTCTACGAAGCGGAAAGGACGATCTTCTCCCAACAGACGATCCACAGTATCTGCATAGGCCTTGCCCGCGTCAGACGCGGCGTCCAGGATCACCGGCTCACCCTGGTTTGATGCGCGCAGTACCGACTGATCTTCCGGGATCACGCCGACCAGCTTGATACGCAGAATTTCCAGCACGTCTTCCATGCTCAACATGTCGCCTTTGCTGACGCGGCCCGGATTGTAGCGGGTCAGTAACAAATGCTCTTTGATGGGCTCCTGGCCGCGTTCTGCACGGCGTGATTTTGACGCGAGAATACCCAGAATTCGGTCAGAGTCACGCACGGAAGAGACTTCCGGGTTGGTGGTGATCACCGCTTCGTCAGCGAAATAGAGCGCCATCAGCGCGCCGGTTTCGATACCAGCCGGTGAATCACAGACAATAAAATCGAAGTCCATTTTCTGCAGATCGTCGAGGACTTTTTCCACGCCCTCGCGGGTCAGTGCGTCTTTGTCTCGCGTCTGTGAAGCAGGCAGAATGTACAGGTTATCGGTACGCTTATCTTTGATAAGCGCCTGATTTAAAGAGGCATCACCCTGAATGACGTTAACGAAATCATAAACAACGCGGCGCTCGCAACCCATGATCAGATCAAGGTTACGCAGGCCGATATCAAAATCGATAACGACGGTTTTCTTTCCCTTCTGGGCTAAACCTGTCGCGATGGCCGCGCTGGAGGTGGTCTTGCCGACGCCCCCTTTACCCGAAGTAACAACAATAATGCGTGCCATAGGAGTTCCTTGTTAAAAAGGGCTTAGTTCAATGGTTGAACAGTCAAAGCGTTCTCTGCAATCAGCAGACGCGCCGCTTTGCCATAAAATTCGGCCGGGATGTTCTCGCTCAGCCAGTATTCCCCCGCGATAGAAACCAGTTCCGCGGTGAGATGTGTACAAAAAATCTGTGCGTCACGGTCGCCGCTGGCTCCTGCCAGCGCCCGGCCACGCATCATGCCGTAAATATGAATATTGCCATCGGCAATCAATTCTGCACCGGCGCTGACATGACTGGTAACAATCAAATCAGAGTTCGGGGCATAAATACGCTGACCTGAACGCACCGGCGTATCAACTAATCGTGTAATGGTGTGCGGCACGGCGGCGGGTTTTTCCACCACTGCGACGGGAGCAGGGGGCTGGCGCACCGCCTGTTCCTTGCCTTCCGTAAGTAACGGCAAACCAGCTTCTTCGATTTCGGCTTTCAGGGCGACATCTTTACAGCCGCTGATCCCCACCACACGCAGACCGGTACTGGCAATCACTTTTTGCAGCGTGGCCCAGGAAATGTTTCCTTCCACATCAGCAACATTGATCACCACCGGCGCGTGTTGTAAAAACGCGGGAGCCTGAGCGATTTTGTCTTTCAACGCCTGACGAATAACCTCGGGCTTTGCATCATGCAAATGAACCACTGATAAGGTGAAGCTACTGCCTTTTAGCTCGATGGGCGTGTTTGACATCCTGACCTTACTCAATTTGCTATTATCACCCGTACAGCGGGTAATATTCCGAAGACCAGAAGGCATGTTATAGTCAGGATTATATTGAGGCAAGTCACCTCCCGACAAATAAGAGCAAAAGAATGTTTTGTGTGATCTACAAAAGCCCACGACGTGAACAGACCTACCTTTACGTTGAAAAAAAAGACGATTTTTCCCGCGTGCCGGACGCCCTGTTGCAGGGATTTGGCAAACCACAGCTGGCGATGTTGTTACCCCTCGACGGGCGTAAAAAACTGGTTAACGCCGATCTGGAAAAAGTGAAAGAAGCGCTGAAAACGCAGGGCTATTATTTACAGCTGCCACCGCCGCCGGAAGATTTGCTGAAACAACATCTGGCGAGCACGGGTAAAGGTTAACTTCATACACGATCAGCGTGTTACTCAGGGGGAATTCATGTATCAACATCACCACTGGCAGGGCGCACTGCTGGAAATGCCGGTCAGTAAAGTGGTCTGCGTCGGCAGTAACTACGCAAAGCATATCCAGGAGATGGGCAGCGCCACGCCGACAGAGCCGGTGCTGTTTATCAAGCCGGAAACCGCGCTGTGCGATCTGCATCAGCCGCTGGCCCTGCCACAGGGTCTGGGGTCGGTGCATCATGAAGTCGAACTGGCCGTGCTGATTGGCGCCACGCTGCGTCAGGCGAGTGAAGAGCATGTCACACAGGCGATTGCGGGCTACGGCGTGGCGCTCGATCTGACGCTGCGCGATATTCAGGGGCAAATGAAGAAAGCGGGGCAGCCGTGGGAAAAAGCGAAAGGCTTTGATAATTCCTGTCCGATCTCCGGTTTTATCCCGGCGGCAGAGTTCCAGGGCGATCCGCAAAACACGCCGCTCTGCCTGAAAGTGAACGGTGAGGTACGCCAGCAGGGCACGACGGCTGACATGATCCACAAAATCGTGCCGCTGATCGCTTATATGAGCCGCTTTTTCACCTTACGCGCCGGGGATGTTATCCTCACCGGCACGCCGGAAGGCGTAGGCCCGCTGCACAGCGGCGATGCGCTGGAAGTGAGCCTCAATGGCTTAACCATCACCACCCGCGTACTCTGAGTGCGAAATGCCGTCCGTAAGGGCGGCAAAGCTTGCATCGGCGTGCCAGACTGGTTATAAGGTGCAGCTTGATTTTCTACTGGCGGATCCGCTTATGACTGACACTCCTTTCTGGCAAAGCAAAACACTTGAGCAGATGACCGACGCCGAGTGGGAATCGCTGTGTGATGGCTGCGGGCAATGTTGCTTGCACAAACTGATGGACGAAGACACGGATGAAATCTATTTCACCAACGTCGCCTGCCGTCAGCTGAACATCAAAACCTGCCAGTGTCGTAATTATGAGCGCCGCTTTGAGTATGAGCCCGACTGCATCAAGCTGACCCGCGATAACCTTCCCACATTCGAATGGCTGCCGCCGAGCTGCGCTTACCGTCTGCTGGCCGAAGGGAAAAGCCTGCCGGTCTGGCATCCGCTGCGTACCGGCTCCAAAGCTGCCATGCATGCCGAACGTATTTCCGTGCGTCACATCGCAGTGAAAGAATCAGAAGTAAACGACTGGCAGGATCATATTTTGAATAAGCCGGAGTGGGCTGATTGAGGCGTTGATTTGAAAAGGATTTTTGCTTACAGCGAAGATGCCTGGGGCATGGTGGGGCATCGCTGTTAAGATTTGCATTCAGAGTATTCATCCGCTCGACCATCCGTTTTCCGTCATCGTTGTAACCCCTCCGGAGGCAGCTCAGTGACACTCAACTTTGGTAGGGTGGTGCCCATCGGTTGTTTCATCACTTTGTGATAAAAGGTATCGGGACATAACTAATAAGGAAGTAATCATGAAAAAGACTTTAGTTGCTTTATGTGCAGTGGTTGTGAGCCTTACAGCGTATGCAGCTGAAACTACAAATCCTTTGTCTGATGACGTCTTATCTTATCAAGCTGAACTAATTTGTAGCGCTAAATTCAGAACAGATGCTGCTAAGTCAGACTTTAAAATTAAAAAAGGAATTATAAATGCGACTGACCCTACTCCTTTCAATGAAGATGTACTGGAAGCCTATCGGGAAGTAGTTAAGTCTCATCCGGGGATTGAGAAAATCGATGCTGATACTAAAAATGTCGATTCCTGTAAACCAAACGTAATTGAGAAATACCGGGAAAAACACCCGCTTAAATGATTATTACGTTAAATATCTGAACCGTCATGCGTATCAAAAGATACTAAACTCGTGTCGGAAATCACAAAGCCTCTGGTTATAGCTATAACAAGCGCTCTAACCATTCGAGCCTGTTGTCTTCTCTCTCAGGTCGCAGTGAGTAAGCCGACAAAAAATCCGGAAACACAATGCATTTCCGGATTTCTGTGACACGTCTTCTGAAGATTATCGCCCGAACAGATCGCGTTTCTTCGGTTTAAACGCCTGAGCAATTACCACCAGCACCGCGACCGCGAAGTAGGCGATAAAAATCCCCAGCAACCATTGCGGCATTTCCAGTGACAGGAACGACCACTGACGCTCTGCGCAGTCGCCGGATGCCACAAATACCTGCGGCAGCCACTTATCGAGCGGCAGCCACGTCGGGAAGCGGGCGGCAAAATCACAGGTCGCAAACGGGTTAGGATGCAGCATGATGTTAGTGTGTTCCCAGGCCAGCTGGATCCCCCGCCACGCGCTGTACAACCAAATTGCCATCGCCACAAACCGCAGTGGCGTTTTAGGCGCGATAGCTCCCACAAGCCCTGCACCCATCACGCCAAACAGCGCGCTTCGTTCATAAATACAGAGTACGCAGGGTTTGAGCAGCATCACGTGCTGGAACCACAACGCCACCATTTCAAGCGCCAGCGCGGTCAGTGCCATTAACAGCCAGGCACCGCGTCCGTGAGAGCACTTGTTTAAAAATTGCAACATAATCATTTCCCTGAGACTAACGTGGACACCGCAGTGTAAACGAATTCACTTCCCGCGCCACTAGCCGAAATAAAAATAATAAGTAATGGAATATTTTACCTAAATCTTCGCCAGACCCGCCAGGATAAGCCTGTCACTTAAGTCAGTTTGTCGGATTTATTCACCACAAAAATGCCTCTGAAAAAATCCTAAAAATGAAGTCCTGATCCCTTTTTCTTCATGCCTGGCGCTATCTGCGCCTGTATCGCTCTGGTATGATGAGTGTCTTTGTTTAGCTGTGTAATGGAAATCTCACTATGGTCATTAAGGCGCAAAGCCCGGCGGGTTTCGCTGAAGAATACATCATCGAAAGTATCTGGAATAACCGCTTCGCCCCAGGGACCATCCTGCCAGCCGAGCGTGAGCTTTCTGAACTGATTGGTGTCACCCGAACCACCTTGCGTGAAGTGTTACAGCGTCTGGCCCGCGATGGCTGGCTGACGATCCAGCATGGCAAACCGACCAGAGTAAACAACTTTTGGGAAACCTCAGGGCTCAATATCCTTGAGACGCTGGCACGCCTCGATCATGAAAGTGTTCCCCAGCTGATTGATAACCTGCTTTCTGTGCGCACCAACATCGCCACCATTTTTATCCGCACCGCTTTCCGCCAGCATCCGGACGATGCGCTGAAAGTGCTGGCCACCGCCAGTGCGATTGAAGACCACGCTGATGCCTTTGCCGAGCTGGATTACAACATTTTCCGCGGTCTGGCGTTTGCCTCAGGTAACCCGATTTACGGCCTGATCATCAATGGCATGAAAGGCTTATACACGCGCATTGGTCGTCACTACTTTGCCAATCCGGAAGCGCGCAGTCTGGCGCTCGGCTTTTATCATAAGCTGGCGCAGGTGTGTGAGCAGGGTGAACTGGATCAGGTATACGATACGGTACGCCGCTATGGTCGTGAGAGCGGTGAGATCTGGCACCGTATGCAGAAGACGCTGCCAGGCGGCATCTCAATGCACGGACGCTAAGACACGACGAAAACCCCTCTCAGGCGAGAGGGGTTTTGTTTTACAGGCTGTTCGGACGCGGCGGGCAACGGTCTAACAGCTCGACGCTGCCGTCCTCATTTTGCTGCTCAAGCGCCACATCAAATCCCCACAGACGATGCACATGTTTTAACACTTCCCGACGCCCTTTATCCAGCGGCGCGCGATTATGCGGAATATAACGCAGTGTCAGCGAGCGATCCCCGCGCAGATCAACATTCCATACCTGAATATTCGGCTCCAGATTGCTCAAATTGTACTGGGCAGACAGTTTCGAGCGGATCTCCCGGTAGCCATCCTCGTTATGGATAGCGGCAATCTCCAGATAGTTATTGCGATCGTCATCCAGCACACTGAACAGGCGGAAATCGCGCATCACCTTAGGCGACAGAAACTGGCTGATAAAGCTCTCGTCTTTAAAATCACGCATCGCAAAGTGCAGCGTTTCCAGCCAGTCCGATCCAGCGATGTCCGGGAACCAGTAGCGATCTTCTTCGGTGGGCGACTGACAGATACGCTTAATGTCCTGGAACATGGCGAAGCCCAGCGCGTACGGGTTTATCCCGCTGTACCATGGGCTGTTATAAGGCGGCTGGAACACCACATTGGTATGGCTGTGCAGAAACTCCAGCATAAAGCGTTCAGTCACTTTTCCTTCGTCATACAGGTGATTGA
This sequence comes from Enterobacter kobei, assembly GCF_018323985.1. Taxonomy (GTDB): domain Bacteria; phylum Pseudomonadota; class Gammaproteobacteria; order Enterobacterales; family Enterobacteriaceae; genus Enterobacter_D; species Enterobacter_D kobei_A. Next base: position 2,063,074 of record NZ_AP024590.1, read on the forward strand.
GAATGGTGTAATGCCAGAAGGTCGCCCAGCCTTCGTTCATCACCTGCGTCTGTTTCTGCGGATAAAAATACTGGCTTACCTTACGCACGATGCGCAAAATCTCGCGCTGCCAGGATTCCAGCAGCGGGGCGTTTTTCTCCATGAAATAGAGCAGGTTTTCCTGCGGTTCAGAAGGATAACGACGCGCTTGCGCCACGGTTTCCACTTCTTCGCGTTTTGGCAGCGTGCGCCACAGGGTATTCACCTGACTTTGCAGATACTCCTCGCGGCTTTTTTGCCGCGCTTTCTCTTCCTGCAACGAGATTTTCTGTGGGCGTTTATAACGGTCAACGCCGTAATTCATCAGGGCATGACAGGAGTCGAGCAGCTTCTCCACTTCATCCACGCCATAGCGTTCTTCGCAGTCGGTAATGTATTTCCGTGCGAAGATCAGGTAATCGACAATCGAGCTGGCATCGGTCCAGCTGCGGAACAGGTAATTATTTTTAAAGAAGGAGTTATGCCCGTAGCAGGCATGTGCCATCACCAGCGCCTGCATGGTAATGGTGTTCTCTTCCATCAGATAAGCAATACAGGGGCTTGAGTTAATGACGATTTCATACGCCAGCCCCTGCTGGCCGTGCTTGTAGAGTCGTTCTGTCTCGATGAACTTTTTACCAAAAGACCAGTGGGGGTAATTGATCGGCATCCCGACGCTGGAGTAAGCATCCATCATCTGCTCCGAGGTGATCACCTCGATCTGATGCGGATAGGTATCCAGGCGGTAGAGTTTTGCCACGCGGTCAATTTCGGCAAGATAGGTATCGAGCAGCTCAAACGTCCAGTCAGGTCCATCGCAGAGACGTGTCGTATCCTTATTCATGGAATCAATCATAGCCATTAGCGCGCCCTCATTGTTGGCGGATCTCTCTGTATGGAGAGCCTCATTTCAAGCATAGATCAAGGTGTCACAAAGGGTCTGCCCGGTAAATTTTTTTCTTCACCATTTCGCCTCGTTGCCACGGGGTAAAAGCGCATAGTTGCAGCATAAAATGCTGACTAAAAAGGTGGCTCAGCAGGAGATCCTAAATCCGCCGTCACAGGCTGCGCGGGCGAAGATGTGAGGCAAGTCACCATAAAAAAGCCATATGTTGAATAACATTTTCATCTGGGTTATCAATTTGTAATCAGAACATTGTTCTTTCTCATAGGGAGTGGTTATGCGCATTGTCGTACTGGGAAGTGGCGTGGTGGGTGTCACCAGCGCCTGGTATCTGAATCAGGCCGGGCATGAGGTCACGGTGATCGAGCGGGAGCCAGGCCCGGCGCTGCAAACCAGCGCCGCCAATGCCGGACAGATTTCACCTGGCTATGCGGCGCCCTGGGCCGCGCCGGGCGTGCCGCTGAAAGCGATCAAATGGATGTTTGAACGCCACGCGCCTCTGGCTATCAGTCTTGATGGCTCCCCATCGCAGCTGAAATGGATGTGGCAAATGCTGCGCAATTGCGATACCCGTCACTACATGGAAAACAAAGGCCGCATGGTGCGTCTTGCCGAGTACAGCCGCGACTGCCTGAAAACCCTGCGGGACACCACGGGCATCCAGTATGAAGGACGGCAGGGCGGCACGCTGCAACTGTTCCGTACCGCCCAGCAGTACGACAACGCGACCCGCGATATTGCCGTGCTGAAGGATGCGGGCGTGCCGTACCAGCTGCTTGAGTCCTCCCGTCTGGCGGAGGTGGAGCCCGCGCTGGCGGAAGTGGCCCATAAGCTGACCGGTGGCCTGCGTCTGCCCAATGACGAAACCGGCGACTGCCAGCTCTTTACCCAGTGCCTGGCAGCGATGGCGGAGGCAGCAGGCGTGGTGTTCCGTTACAACACGCCGGTTGAGCAACTGCTGCACGAAGGTGAAAAAATCTACGGCGTGAAGTGCGGCGACGAGGTCATCAAAGCCGATGCCTACGTGATGGCTTTCGGTTCCTACTCCACCCGAATGCTGAAAAATATTGTCGATATTCCGGTCTACCCCCTTAAGGGGTATTCGCTGACCATTCCGGTGGCGGAAGATGACGGCGCGCCAGTTTCGACCATACTGGATGAGAGCTACAAAATCGCCATTACCCGTTTTGACCAGCGGATCCGCGTTGGCGGGATGGCGGAAATCGTCGGCTTTAATACCGAACTGTTGCAGCCGCGTCGTGAAACGCTGGAGATGGTGGTGCGGGATCTCTTCCCGCGCGGTGGCCATGTTGAACAGGCGACCTTCTGGACCGGGCTGCGACCGATGACGCCAGACGGCACGCCGCTGGTGGGACGTACACCCTTTAAAAATCTGTGGCTCAATACCGGTCACGGTACGCTGGGCTGGACCATGGCCTGCGGATCCGGTCAGCTGCTGAGTGATTTGTTGTCTGGTCGTACGCCAGCGATCCCGTTTGAGGATCTGAGCGTGGCGCGCTATCAGCCCGGTTTTACCCCGGCACGGCCGCAACACCTGCACGGTGTGCAAAACTAAAAGGAGCAGTCATGTCTCGTCCTGTAAAGGCCACGATCGATACCCGGGCGCTGCGTCATAACCTGCACATTGTGCGGCAGGCCGCGCCGGTGTCCCGCGTCTGGTCGGTCGTGAAAGCCAACGCCTACGGACACGGTATCGAGCGAGTATGGAACGCGCTCAGCAGCACCGATGGCTTTGCCATGCTTAATCTGGAAGAGGCGATCCTGCTGCGCGAACGGGGCTGGAAAGGGCCGATCCTGATGCTGGAAGGCTTCTTTCATGCCGATGAGCTGGAGCTGTTCGATCAGTATCGGCTCACCACCAGCGTGCACAGCAACTGGCAACTGAAAGCGCTGCAAAACGCCCGCTTACAGGCCCCCCTCGATCTGTACCTCAAGGTCAACAGCGGCATGAACCGGCTCGGTTTCCAGCCTGAGCGGGTGCACTCGGTGTGGCAGCAACTGCGGGCGATGAGCAATGTCGGCAGCATGACGCTAATGTCGCACTTTGCCGTCGCCGAACGTCCTGACGGCATCGATGAGGCAATGGTGAAAATCGAACAGGCCGCCGAGGGGCTGGACTGCCCGCGTTCGCTCGCAAACTCGGCGGCGACGCTCTGGCATCCGACCGCGCATTTTGACTGGGTCAGGCCGGGTATCATTTTGTACGGCGCTTCACCGTCCGGTCAGTGGCAGGATGTGGCGACCAGCGGCCTGAAACCGGTGATGACGCTCAGCAGCCAGATCATCGGCATTCAGACGTTAAAAGCGGGCGATTGCGTGGGTTACGGCCAGCGCTACCAGGCGCGCAGCGAGCAACGCATCGGTATTGTCGCCTGCGGCTATGGCGATGGTTATCCGCGCGTGGCCCCGGACGGCACGCCGGTGCTGGTGGATGGTGTGCGCACCCGCACGGTGGGCACGGTGTCCATGGATATGCTGGCGGTGGATCTGACCCCGTGCCCGCAGGCCGGCATTGGTACACCGGTGGAGCTGTGGGGGCAGGAAATTAAAATTGATGATGTGGCGAGTGCCGCAGGCACGGTGGGCTATGAACTGATGTGCGCCTTAGCCCCGCGCGTGCCTTTTGTGACAGTGTAACGTAAAACGGGGCGGTTATTCCGCCTCGTCTTCCATCGGACGAACGCCGACCTTACGCACGGCGTTATCTTCTTTTTCCGCCACCGTCCAGATCATACCCGCAAACTCGACCTGGTCACCGACGACCGGCGCGGCACCCAGCAGTTTCTGAATAATTTCGCCCAGCGTCTGCTGCTTATCGCGGTAATCGGCGCCGACATCAATGCCATAGATCAGCGCAACATCTGCAAATTTCGCGCTGGCTTCGAGGATAAAGTCGCCGAAGAAGCGTTGATCCAGCGCCACCGGTGGCGAATGGCTGAACAGCTTGCCGAGCGCCGGCAGATCTTTCTCACGGCCAATCACGCACAGCACATCCCCCTCACGCAGCCGGGTGCTGCCGGTAGGGTGCAGCAGGGCGTTATCCCGGAACAGCGCTGCAATGCGCGTTTCAGCAGGCATATGCAGATCGCGCAGTGCCGCGCCGACGCACCATTTGTCTTCGCTGAGCTGATAAATAAACTGCTCCCAGGGGTTTTCGGGATGGATATCCAGCCCGACGCGGGATTCCGGCCAGCCGACTGGCGGTACCACGACTTTGGCTTTTTTCGCCGCCCAGCCGAGGGACGAACCCTGAAACAGCAACGAAATCAGCACCACGAAGAAGGCGATATTAAAGAACAACCGCGCATTTTCCAGCCCGGCCATCATCGGGAAGACCGCCAGGATAATCGGCACCGCGCCGCGCAGGCCGACCCAGCTGATAAACACCCTTTCACGCAGATTAAAGCCACGGAACGGTAACAGCCCGGCAAACACCGACAGCGGGCGGGCAAAGAAGATCATCCATGCCGAGAGGACCAGCGCCGGAATGGCAATGGTCAGCAGATCGGACGGCGTCACCAGCAGGCCGAGCACAAGGAACATGGCGATCTGCGCCAGCCACGCCAGGCCATCGAAGTTTTGCTGAATGCTGTAGCGGTTACGCAGCGGGCGATTACCCAGCACAAAGCCGCACAGATAGACCGCGAGAATACCGCTGCCTTCCAGCGCAGTGGTAATCGCGAAAACCATGATGCCGCCGCTGAGCGCCAGCAACGGATACAGCCCGGCGGGCAGGGCGATACGGTTGATCATCTGCTGAAGCAGATAGCCCCCCGCCAGACCCAGCACAATGCCCAGTCCAAACTGCTGAATAATATGCACCGCAAACATCCAGTTCAGCCCGCTTTCGTGCTGCTGGATCATCTCAATTAAGGTGATGGTTAAAAACACGGCCATCGGATCGTTGCTGCCGGATTCAATCTCCAGCGTCGAGCCAACACGCTCGTTAAGCCCTTTACCGCCGAGCAGGGAGAACACCGCTGCGGCATCCGTGGATCCAACAATCGCGCCGACCAGCAGGCCTTCCATAATGTCCAGATGAAACAGCCAGGCCGCCATCATGCCGGTCAGGCCGGAGGTGATCAGCACGCCCACCGTCGCCAGCGACAGGGCAGGCCCAAGCGCCACGCGAAAGGAACTGGCTTGGGTGCGCATCCCGCCATCCAGCAGGATCACCGCCAGCGCCAGGTTACTCACCATATAGGCAAAGGGGTAGTTATCGAAAGGGATACCGCCAACACCATCCACCCCGGCGAGCATGCCGATAGCGAGGAAAATCACCAGGATGGGAATACCGAGACGAGAGGAGAAAGAACTTAATAAGATGCTACAGGTTACCAGTACAGAACCCAGAATAAAAAGACCGATTATCGCCTCTGCTTCCAATGTCGAATTACTCCTTAACACACCGTAACTGCCAGACAACATGCACGATCGGCGACCGTGCATCTCAATACGCTTCTTTATATTAACGGCAGGAAGTCAGATTTGATAAGTGCGATGAATACATTTTTTACTCATGCAGCACAGAATGCCCTGTCAGGGTAAGCCGCGTATGTTCGCCATCGTGCTCAAGGGCGGCCTGTGCGCCGAGCGGCAGGGTGACGGTTTGCGGTTCATGGCCAAAGGCCAGGCCGGCGATTAGCGGGACGCTAAGCTGTGAGCGCATAAAGGCAATCATCGCCTCCAGGCTATAGCCCGCATCATAATCGTTGGGCGCGCTGCCGCTGAAGCTGCCGAGGATCACCGCCCGCTGGCGGGACAAAATCCCCGCGTGGTGTAGCTGTAACAACATGCGTTCAACGCGGAACGGATGTTCGTTGATGTCTTCCAGCACCAGAATGCCGTTGTTGATGTCCGGCATCCACGGTGTGCCGATAAGCGATACCAGCATCGCCAGATTCCCGCCCCACAGCGTACCCTGAGCCTGGCAGGGCTGCCCGTCGCCGTGCCATTCCACGGTAAAGGTGTCATTGCGCAAGGCCAGCCAGAAATGCCGTTCGGTAAAAGCATCCACCGTTTCAGCGCCGACGTTACCCGCCAGCATCGGCCCGCTGAAACTGATCACGCCGTGCTTAAGCAACCCCATCTGGAAGGCGGTGAAATCGCTGTGCCCGCAGATTAGCAGCGGGTCCTGCTGCTGACGCCGCGCCAGTCCCGCCCAGTCCACCGAGGCCAGCAAACGGCTGGCACCGTAACCGCCGCGCACCGGCATGACAATCATATTTCTACCGGCCAGCGTGGTGAGCTCATTGAGATCCGCCAGCCGCTCGGCATCGCTGCCGGCGAAGCGCTGCCAGCGGCGGGCAATCACTTCGCGATGACGCACCTCATGACCCGCTGCTTCCAGACGCGCCACGCCACGGGCCGCCGCCTCCTGATTAATGCAGTAGCCCGAAGGCGCAATCAAATGAAACACAGACATGGCAAATCCTTGCTGACATATAAAGTGAAACGTTTATCATGCCGCTTACGCCCGTCATACTTCAAGCGGCATCTGCTGGCTGACGGGCGACTGAAAATTACATACCGGTATAAGGATCGTTGGCGTGAAATTAAGATGGTTTGCTTTTTTGATTGTGTTACTGGCGGGATGCAGTTCAAAACAGGACTATAAAAATCCACCATGGAACCCGGAAGTGCCGGTAAAACGCGCCATGCAGTGGATGCCGATTAGTGAGAAAGCAGGGGCAGCGTGGGGCGTCAGCCCGCGACTTATTACTGCGATCATCGCTGTAGAATCCGGCGGTAATCCGACCCTGGTCAGCAAATCCAATGCGGTCGGCCTGATGCAGCTGAAAGCCTCCACCGCCGGACGCGAAGTGTACCGCCATATGGGGTGGAAAGGGCAGCCTTCCACCAGCGAACTGAAAAACCCGGAGCGTAATATCTCGATGGGCACCGCCTATCTGAGCATACTGGAACACGGTGCGCTGGCAGGCATTGAAGATCCGGAAGTGATGCAGTATGCGCTGGTGGTGTCTTATGTGAACGGTGCAGGCGCGCTGCTGCGCACCTTCTCATCGGATCGCAAAAAAGCCATCAAAGAGATCAACTCGCTGAGCCCGGATGAGTTTGTCGACCATGTGGCCGACAATCACCCGGCACCCCAGGCTCCACGCTACATCTGGAAAGTCCAGCAAGCAATGGATGCGATGTAACGCTTAACGGACGTTGTTGGCGCGTTGATGCGCTTCGCGCTCCAGCGAGAAGATAATGCGCTGGAGCTCGCGCTCAACCGCCGGATTCACGTTCAGGAAGCGGAAGCTCAGGCGCGGAGTGGACACCGTTTCGTTTTTACCATCCACCACCGTGCGTTCGCTGATCGACAGCAACTGGGCATCAAAATAGAACTGCCCCCAGCCTGCCATATCCAGCTCAATTTGCGTAAAACGCAGCCCTTCTTTCAGTGCTTCAGGCGCGCTGCCTTCCAGTAGCGCGCCCATGCCGCCGAGCGACAAATCAAAAAGACGAAAACGCAGCAGGGACTTATCCGGCATCCTGGCTTTGCAGTAATAGGCCGGATAGAGCGGGGCGGAGATGCGGAAATACTCCCGGCGCTGGATGTACCACAGTTCAGCGGGCAGCGGCGTGGTGAAAGCAGGCAGTGCCTGGTATTCACCGCTATAAAGTTTAGGCAGCGTAAATTCAACTTTTGCGCCACGGGTTTCTGCGGTAATGGCGATATTCCCGGCGCGCTGAACGGCTTTGTTATCGTATTCCTGACTGCCGAAATCCATTATCAGACCTTCCGGCGAGACGTCGAGGATCTTGCTGATGAACTGACCACTGGCCCATGAGATGCGCAATGGCACCTGGCCTTTCTGCAGATCGCGCAGCACCCCCAGTACGGCCAGCGGGGTCTGCTTCAGAAACTGCTCACTGTAATTACTCACGCCGGATGGCTCCTTGGTAGCGTATCGCCTGTCGGGGATATATCGGCATGGTGACCGGAAACTTAATACAAACGGAGAAATATTTTTTGCGATTAAACTGAATTAAGTCTGTGACAACTAACCCTTTTGCTGTGTTTGCCTATACTTACCGTCGTGGGCAGGAAATCATTCTTGCGATATCGAGTCACAACAAAAAGAGGACATTGCAAAATGGGCATTATTGCGTGGATCATTTTTGGTCTTATTGCCGGTGTTATCGCTAAATTTATCATGCCAGGGCGTGATGGCGGTGGTTTTATTCTGACCTGTATTCTGGGTGTGGTAGGTGCGGTGGTCGGCGGCTGGCTGGCAACGATGTTCGGTATCGGTGGGGATGTGACGGGCTTTAACCTGCACAGCTTCCTGGTAGCGGTTGTCGGTGCGATTGTGGTGCTGGCGCTGTTCCGCCTGCTGCGTCGCGGGTAAGTCTAATTTGTTTGTTAAGTGGTAGGTTGCGCTCTTATTACCTCAGAGTACGACTCTGATATCAGGTGAACAGAGCGCGCAGGGGGCGGCCAGTCGCCGCCGGCCCCTGCACCCCCGGGCTCCCGGCCTACAGGGAGCGCCTCAGCGATTTTCAGCCGACTCCCTACACTTCACGATTCCCAATTAAATCAACTCAGCAGTTCCTGCAAGTTCAAATAAAACCAAAGCCACTCAGTCGTAACAAACCGTCATCGTAATCCACGCGAGGGGTTGAGTCCCCGCTGAAACCGGCGAGCCGGAGGCCGGATGACAAGGGCTGGCCGCCATGGATGGCGGCCAGAGGCGACATGAGGCAGGAGGCCGAATCGAGCCGACCGCGGGCAGACGGGCGGGAGGTGAGCGCAGTGCGCAGCACCGGTTTCTTTGCGGGGCCGCAGGGATTGCTAAGGGGGCCGCGGTGGCCCCCTTAGCACGTTCACCGTCAGCGGCGTCACGTTTGACTCGAAACGCAAAGTCAACGGAACATTCCTCTAAACCAAACGGAACATTCCACTACACTACGCGATCAGAAATCATACCCCACGGTTGCCACCACGCTGCGCTCTGCCGCGTAGTAACAGTTATTCGTCCCGTAGCAACCCGCCACGTACTCACGATCCCCGAGGTTATTCGCATTCACCTGCACGAACGCACCTTTCAGCGGCGCTGACCACTCGCCCAGATCCGCACGCACCGACGCATCAAACACCGTCGCTGACGGCAGGCGCGATGAGTTCGCATCATCGGCCCACTGTTTGCCGATATAGCGCACGCCCGCGCCAACGCTTAGGCCGTAATCGAACTTATAGTTTGCCCAGAAGGACGCCATCTGATCCGGCGTCAGCTGCGGCGTGTTGCCTTCGTTACCGTCCAGCGAATCCTGATACTTCAGGCGATTCCAGGTATAGCCCGCAATAGTGCTCAGGCGCGGCGTTAACTGATTACGCGCTTCGATTTCCACCCCCTGCGAATGCACTTTCCCGGCAGGCAGATAGGTCGCGGTGGCGATGTTGATATCGCGGGTGGCGACATCTTTCTGCGTCAGGTCGTACAGTGCGATACTGTACATGTCAGAGGTGCCCGGCGGCTGGAATTTCAGACCCGCTTCATATTGCTCGGCGGTGGTCGGTTTCAGCAGTGTGCCGTCGGCACCCGGCAACGACGCCGGGGTGATCGCCTGGCTGTAGCTCATGTACGGCGACAGGCCATTCTCGAAGGCATACAACAGTGAGGCTCGGCCGCTGATATGGTCATCCTGACGACGGTTCGAGGTGGAATTTGTGTCGCTAACCTGTTCAGAGACGATACGATCGTAGCGACCAGAGAGATCCATATGCCAGCGATCCCACACCATTTCATCCTGCAAATAGACGCCGGTCTGGTAGTAGCGACGATTATTGTCATCGCTGTAGGTCACTATATGACCATGCTGGGCCGTGTAGCCAGTGTACGGATCCAGCGGCGATGCGCTGCCTGCGCCCGTCCACAGATCGTTGCGATAACGATGGTATTCACCGCCGAGGATCAGCGTGTGCGCCACGTCACCGGTATTGAAGTCGGCCTGCACGCGGTTATCGGTGGACCACGCGTCCAGCGAGCCACGGTTGCCGCTGTAGCCGCGCGCCAGCGTGTTGGTATCGTCGATCCAGCCGACCTGATACACCTGATCCAGCGACACGTTCGCATGGGTGTAGCTGCCGCTGGAGTGTACCGACCAGATATCATCAAACTGGTGATCGAATTCAAGGCTGTAGATCTGCTCCCGGCGGCGGAATCCGTCCTCGCTCTCGCCTTCGTTAGTGCTGGTGGCGAGCTTCCGGCCATTATGCGCAAAGCGCGTGCCGTCGAGGGGCAGGGAGCCGTGATAGCCGCCGGTGGGATCCTTTTGCAGATAGGCGCGTAACAGCAGGCTGGTATCGGAATCCGGCTGCCAGAGCAGCGACGGGGAAATAGCGTAACGCTCTTCGCGCGTATTGTCGTACTGGGTGTCGCTGCTGCGCGTCATGCCGATAATGCGAAACGCCAGCTGGTCGTTGATCGCATCGGTATAGTCAAAGGCCCCGCCTTTGGTGTTATGCGTACCGCCGCTGAGGCGGAAATGCCCTTCCTGTTTGAACTGCGGACGTTTAGAGGTGAGGTTCACCAGTCCGCCCGGCACGCTCTGGCCGTACAGCGCCGAAGCGGGGCCTTTCACCACGTCCACACGCTCAATAAACCACGGATCCACCTGCAATACGCTGTGGCTACCGCCGTCACTCATCAGACGCATACCGTCAAGGAACACGTTATCCACATCGCCGCCGTGGAAGCCGCGCAGAGAAATCGCATCGAAGCGAGTGGCACCACCGCCGAAACCGGCATACACGCCCGGCGTGTAGGCCAGCGCCTGGGAGACGGTTGCCACGCCCTGATCTTCCATCTGCTGACGGGTAACGACAGACACGGACTGACCGGTGGTGATCAGCGGCTGGTCGGTTTTAGTCGCACCGCGCGTAGTTTGCACGGTATAGCCTTCGGTCGGCGCCGTGGCCGACTGCGGGGCAGTGGCTGTTACCACCACGGTATCTTCGGCGAGTACCGCATGAGGAAGTGCCAGCGCAAGAGCGCACAGCAAAGACGAACGTTTCAGGGATAATGTTGTGGTCATTCCGGGATCCTGAGTACCGCTGTGCACGCGGCATTGGCCGCCACCACAAACGGGAAATTTGTGTGAACAAATGTAAAAGGAATGCGAATTATTATCGTTTACGTTAGAAAATACAACGGAAAATCAGTGTGGGATTAATCGAGGGGAGAGTGAGGAGATTGCGCCAGGCCCGGCAAGCCTGCGCCGCCGGGCAATGTATTGATTTCGCAGACTAAAACCTGCTACCAAATTTGGTAGCAGGCGCCCCGCTTATTGCGCGACTTTTTCTGTCGTCGGGGCAGGAGCAGGGGCAGGCGTTGATGACGGTGCGCTTGCCTGTGCCGGAGCCGTTTGCGCGGCAGGCGGCGCGTCCGGTACGTTGTCACACGGCTGCGCTTTCGGACAGACCAGATCCAGCATCATCAGCGTGACGCCGTTGCTCCAGCCAAAACCGTCCTGCAACGGGTATTCACCGCCGCCACCGCCGGTACCGGTGCTGCTGACGTCATATTTCTCAACCAGCTTCTGCTTGCTGTCATAGGTATGCTGCACGTTTTTCAGGAAACGCCAGGTCACATCCATCGCCAGCTTCTCGTGGTCATAATTCTTCAGACCCGCTGTGGCGACCCATTGCAGCGGCGCCCAACCGTTCGGCGCATCCCACTGCTGCCCGCTGTTGACCGTGGTGGTGGACAGGCCGCCTGGCTTGATCAGTCGCGCTTCGGTAGCCGCAGCCACTTTATCCGCGCGATCTTTCGCCGCCGCATTAACGTACAACGGGAACAGGGCGGCGGCAGTCAGCTGATTACGCACCTTTTTGGTTTTCAGATCGTAATCCGCGTACCAGCCCTCTTTGTCATTCCACAGGTTGGCTTCCATCGCTTTTTGACGCGCATTGGCCAGCGCTTCAAATTTCGTGGCGTTGGCGGTATCGCCGGACGCCTGGCTGGCGCGGGCGATCATTTTCTCCAGCTTGTACATCAGGGCGTTAAGATCGACTGGCACAATACTGGTGGTACGGATAGTGCCGAGCTGTTGGGGATCGTCCATCCAGCGTGAACTGAAGTCCCAGCCGGAGGCGGCCGCCGCACGCAGATCGCGGTAGATTTCGGTCGCCGGGCGGTTCGGGTTATTTTTGGCGGTGGTGACATCAGCAAGCCAGGATTCCGGACGCGGGGTGTCACGATCGTCCCAGTAGCGGTTGAGCAACGAACCGTCCGACAGTTTGACGACGCGCTTGCTGGCATCGCCTGGTTGCAGGGCGTCTGCGCCTTCCATCCAGTACTGATACTCTTTTTCCATCTGCGGCAGATACTGCTTGAGCGCGTCATCCCCTTCATGGGTGGCTAATAACTCAACCATGAAAGCGAAGAATGGCGGTTGCGAGCGGCTCAGATAGTAGCTGCGGTTGCCGTTCGGGATATGTCCATAGGTGTCCAGCTCATGGGCAAAGTTATCCACCATGTCCTGAACTTTGTCCCAGTGATCGCTCTCCGCCAGCCCCAGCATAGTGAAGTAACTGTCCCAGTAATACACTTCGCGGAAACGTCCGCCCGGCACGACATAAGGTTTCGGCAGCGGCAGCAGGGAGTCCCATTTGCCTGCCGTATCGGTGGTGCGCGTCAGCACTGACCACAGGTCATCAATATGCTCGCGCAGGCTCTGTCCGGCGGGTGGCACATACTTTTTGCCTTCACCTGGTACGACAAAATTGACGTCAACGAAGTGGCGCAGATCGAAGCCGGACTGGTTGCGCTGCATGCGGTAATCCGCCAGCACCATCAACGGATCGCTTTTTGGCACCGCATCGGCAAAGGTTTTTTGATCCGGGAAAAGTTTGGCGGTCTGCACATCGCTAAACAGCGGGCCAAGCAGCACATCCGGCGACTGTGGCTGGGCTTTGTTTTGAACGTCATCAGCCAGCAGCGGGGCGGAAAAGGTCAGCAGTGCGCCACTCATTGCGAGTTGCATGGCAAAAAATAGCGTGTGGGGACGGCGCATGAAAGGTTTGGTCATTAATTATTCTCCTTAGGGGGCGAACAGCGAAACCGCTGCAATCAACCTTGAGAAAACAGTAGACGAATATCGGGCGGGGTGCGTGGTGGATTTGGCTTTTTGCGCTTTGGGAGGCAAATTTTATTTAGGGGGGAGATTCTATGCGGTGGAATTGTTCCGTTCACTTTGGGTTTCGCGTCAGGCGTGACGCCGCTGGCGGTGAACGTGCTAAGGGGGCCACCGCGGCCCCCTTAGCCATCCCCGCGGCCCCGCAAGGAAACCGGTGCTGCGCACTGCGCTCACCTTCCGGCCGTCTGCCCGCGGTCGGCTCGATTCGGCCTCCTGCCTCATTTCGCCTCTGGCCGCCATCCATGGCGGCCAGCCCTTGTCATCCGGCCTCCGGCTCGCCGGTTTCAGCGGGGACTCAACCCCTCGCGTTAATATCTCTGTTTTTTATAAAGCGACTGAGTGGCTTTGTGTTTGTCGGAACTTACAGGAAGCTGTGAGTGGTGTTTTTTAGAAATCGTGAAGTGTGGGGAGTCCGGCTGAAAATCGCTGAGGCGTTCACTTACGGCCGGGGCAGCCCGCATGGATGCGGGCTGAGGGCGCGACTTGCAGGGACGCTGCATCGCGCCCGACCCGAAGCCGGAAGGAATAAGCCGAAGGCACCGCGAAGCGGCGATTTTCCTGCCGGGAGCCCGGGGGTGCAGGGGGCGGCGGCGAATGGCCGCCCCTTGCGCGCTCTCGCCAGCGGAAGTTCTGTCGTTATGCAATATTAATAAGAGCGCAATTTACCACCGTATCAACAACAAAGCACCAGCGCTAATCTCACCCCTGCGGATTAATCAGCCAGGTGCCTGGCGTGGCGATCGCCAGCGACTGCGTATGCGTCTGACTCCCGCTTTGCAGCGTAATATCATACTTCCCGGCAGGAAGTTGAATAAACGCAAACCCACTTGATGCCGCGACCGCTTTCTGCGGCTTGCCGTTCACCAGCAGACGATCCGCATCACTCATACGGATATACACTCTGGCAATCAGACCGCCCGCAGGCGTTGGCGTTACCGGGGTGGCGGTTGGCGTCGCGGTTGCGGTTGGCGGCGTTTCCGGCAGGTCCGCAGGTTCACCACGGAACAATAATGCCCCGACGATCACCCCGACCAGCACGCCTGCCGCGATTTGCAACGGGGTTTTGGCGCGCGCCCACAGCGGTTTTGCTGTCGCTGCATCCTCTTCCACAGGCACCAGCATGGTGCCGGTCTTTTTCAGCCTGCCGATCTCCGTGCTGCGATGCGTGTTGATTTCTGCCAGCGCCGCAAAGGCGTCGATGGACTGCGGACGTGCTTCCGGTTTCAGCGCCAGCGCCTGATCCACCGCCCGTAGCAGCGCCGGTGACCAGCCCGCCGGCGGGTTTTCCGTCAGACGAATGCAGTTATCCTGAATGCTGCGCGTCACGCTGGCTGGCGGCGCAACACCGGTGATCAGCGTATAAAGCACGGCACCCAGCGCGTAGATATCGGTCCACGGCCCGATCTGGTTTTCCAGATCGCTGCTGTACTGCTCCAGCGGCGCATAGCCCGCATGCAGCATGGTGGTGTTGAGATCGCGCACTTCATCGCCCTGCGGACGCGAAACGCCAAAGGTCAGCAGCAGCGGTACGCCGTTGTCCTGGATCTGAATACTTTTTGGCGATAAATCACGGTGGATCACGCCTTCGGCATGCAACGCCGCCAGCGCGCCACACAGCATCGGCAGGATGCGACGTACCCACTCCTCGTCCAGCACGTCTGGCTGCTGCTGGTGCAGTTCGGCGAGCGTGATGCCGCTGTAATAGCGCGTTACGGTGTAGGCGGTATCGTTTTCCGTCCAGAAGCGCAGCACCTGCACCAGTTCCGGATAGTTAAACTTCGCCAGCCGACGGGCATCCTGGATAAAGGCGGCGAGGCCCGCGCTGTACGCCGGATGATCCTGCTGGCTGCGCAGGGTGAGGTGCATGTCATCGCTGCGCACCACCATCGCGCGCGGCATATACTCGCGAATGATAACGGCGCGTTCCAGCTGATGATCCCACGCGCGATAGATGATTTCGCACGGCGTGGTCTGTAAAACGTCCTGTATTTCAAATTCGTCAAAACGATAACCCGGCGGCAGGGCGTCGGCTATCGCTGGAGTGTAATCGCTGGTTGTCATTGTGCGGCTTCTCTGTTCCAGACGGACGTGATCATTTTTGCGTACGCCACGAACCGGCGGCCGGATCGCGAAGTTGCGGATGCAAATTATCAATTAATAGCAGCGTCAGCGGCGTGCCCGGCTCCAGCCATTCCGACCAGACCTTGCGCACCGCATTCAGGCGCGTCTGCAACCGCGCTTCGTCCAGCGCCAGCTCACGAGAGACTTCCACGGCAACCGTGCCATTGCTTTTCCAGCCGTTGATCTCCTGGCTATAGGGCAGGATCATCCAGCTTTGCGGCGCCTGCTCGTTACTGACCACCATGCGCTCATTATTGACGCTGGTAATAAGGAGCGTATCGGCATTCACCGTGCTGCTGAGTCCGCTGACCGGGAACCCGTGGACAAAGGTCATCATCAGGCGCTTATCGCCGTTGACGCCGCTTTGTACCATTTCGCTGCGCCCGTTCAGCCAGCCGCCTTTCTCACACTGATCCTGCGCTTTGGCTGGAATAAACAGTGCCGAGGCATTCTCATCTCCGCGCCAGAAGGTCCGCAGGTGGCAGCCGTCCTGGAGGGTAAATTCCAGCCATGGCGTGCGGTCCGCCGGGGCGGAAAGGGTGGCCTGCGCCGGTGCGCCTTCCGGCTCCAGCGTTTGCGGCGCGATGTCCAGCGCCCAGTCGCTCTCTTTACTGGCGGTGCCGGTCGCGAGCACGTGATCCTGTGGATCCACCAGTTGCCAGCTGATCTGCGTCAGCGTGCTGCACTGGCTTAACAGCAATTTGCCGAGGCGTGGCATAAAGTTACTGAGAATGAACGGGTTTTTGTCGCCCATTGTGGTAATACGCAGCGGGAGTTCAGCGGCGCACCAGCTTTGCGGGGAGTTATCCTTTATATCGTCTATCCAGACATCCAGCTTCTGAGAAGGGGATTGCACGATGCGATAATTCCCAGCTGACGCGGTGGTGGTTGCCAGAAGCAATGCCAGACCGGAGAGCCAGAGTTTCATAAAAATCCTTGTTAGCCTGTGAAAAATGAAGTCGCGACTTCATCACCCTGGATATGTATTTTAGTTCAGAATTATCTTATGAAAAGAGGGAGCGACATTGCATCGCTCCCCCTGACAGAATTAGTCAATGATCCAGGTACCGCTGTCGCCTTTCTGACAGGCTTTGCTGCTGTTATCCACGGCAACACAGGTGGATTTTTTCGCTGCACGCTTCGGACGCGGACGGTCGCTTTTCAGCGCCTGTTCATAGCGTTCGCTGAGTACAAGCGCCCGCTGAGGCACATAGCCCAGCAGTTGCGGATTATCAGTGGTGCTGATTGCCAGCCACGACTGTTCCACAAAGCCTAACACCACGTAGGTTTCACCGGTTTTCAGCTCACCCAGTACCTTACCGCTGAAATCAGGTTTGCTTAAGATCGAGCCTGGGTACATCGCCCGGTATTCATCGTTAACCGGATTGAACTCTTTAGGCGGGACCACAATATGACGGTGGGTCAAGGTTACACCATTAACCTGACTGGTCACGATGGTATCGTCCGTGATTTTCGGCGGCGGCGCTTTACACCCTGCGACGGTGCTGACCACTAAAAGGAGTAACAAGCTTCGCAAATTCATCGTAACTTTCCCTGCAATAAGGTTGAACCCGACGTGAAATATGCCATGCCGCTGAGATAACCGCTGCATCAGCAAACTTGCCAACGCCAGACGGTAAAGCAATTAACATGGATTAGCATAATCATTATGATTTTACATTGACTGCTTAACAATTCAATGGCGTTTGAAACGACGCATCACACAATGCTGAATAAAGCGCCATCGTGCATAAGTATGAGATTAAGTTGATTCTTATCCCCAGCCGCGCAGGGGGTAATGTCCGCGCAATTGATCCCATTGAGTAAAGGCTATATTGCGTTATTTAGCACGTCATAATCATCTAAAAAAGAGGATTTTTCTTAGGGTAAATCGCCGTATAAAAATATCATTCATTAGCAAGGATGAATAATCCTGTTGCACTGCTTTGCGGCATTGCCCCATTTTGGGTCGCTATTATTGCCCGTTGACCCTGCATCTTCCCTTTCCATCGCCCCCACAGCGTAACCGCAAAACTGGCACAGCCCTTGCTTTACCTATTTCAGAAGGCAGCGCATCAGACATCATTCTGTAAAAAATAGCGGGCTAGGGTTCCGGTTCACCTGGGTGAATGCTGGTCCGAGAGCTGGCGACCTCAACGAGGTTACACGGCGGGACAAAAACCCGGGAGACAGCAGCACCAGAAGGTGTCGCGCTGCTCCTGTTTTGTCCAACCAGAGGTCGAACCATGAAGACATTGCCATTGCTCCGCTCCCTCGTGCTGTCACTCGTGATGTTAACGAGCCTGCCCGCGCTTGCCGCCGTCAAGAAAGAATTCAACGTCTGCTGGACCATTTATGCTGGCTGGATGCCATGGGGCACCATCGCGGGCGATAAAATCATCGACAAATGGGCCAGTAAATACGGCATCAAAATCAACGTGGTGCAGCTTAACGACTACATCGAATCCATTAACCAATACACCGCAGGCCAGTTTGATGGCTGCACCATGACCAACATGGACGCGCTGACCATTCCGGCGGCGGGCGGCGTTGATACCACGGCGCTGATCCTCGGCAGCTACTCCGAAGGCAACGACGGCGTAGTGGTGAAAGGGGAAGGCAAGACCCTCGCGGATCTGAAAGGCATGAAGATCTACCTGCCGGAACTGTCAGTTTCCCACTACCTGCTGGTGCGCGGCCTGGAAAAAGCCGGGCTTGCCGAGCGCGATGTGACCGTGGTGAATACCTCCGATGCGGATATTGTCTCCGCGTTCAGCACGCCGGACGTGAAAGCGGCGGTGGCCTGGAACCCGCAGCTGTCGGTGATCAAAAGCGCACCGCAGGCTACTGAAGTCTTCAGCTCTGCCGCGGTGCCCGGTGAACTTATCGATATGATGGTGGTGAACACCGCCACCTTAAAAGACAACCCGGCGCTGGGCAAAGCCCTGACCGGTGCATGGTATGAAATGATGGGCCTGATGAAAGCCCAGGACAGCAACGCGCTTAATGCCATGGCGGCGGCGTCCGGCACCGATCTGGCGGGCTACCAGGCACAGCTCAAAACCACTCACCTGTTTTACACTCCGGCGGATAACCTTGCTTTTACCACCTCAGCCGACCTGGCGAAAACCATGCAGCGCGTGGCGCAGTTCTCCTTCGACAAAGGGCTGTTAGGCGATGGGGCGCAGAGTGAGGATTTCATCGGGATGGCCTTCCCGGGCAACGTCACGCAGGGCGATGCCAGCAATATCAAGCTGCGATTTGATGACAGCTTCCTGAAAATGGCCGTGGCCGGAACGCTCTGATGCGCCAGATTAACCGCCATCCGCCCCGGGGTATGCACATGATGCTGGTGTTGCTGCCGTTTATTCTGCTGCTGGCAGTGTATTTCATCAGCTCGGCGGTACGGCTTGACGCTAACCCGCATGACAAGCTGCTGCCGGGGCTGGATCAGATGTTGAGCGCGCTTGACCGGATGGCGTTCACGCCAGACCGCCGCAGCGGTGACTACCTGTTCTGGATGGACACCCTGGTCAGCCTGGCGCGACTGCTGACCGGGCTTTTTATCGCCTCGCTGCTTGGCCTGTGCATCGGCATCACCGCCGGCGTTTTCCCGCTATGGCGGGCGTCGCTGTCGCCGCTGATGACGGTATTGTCGATGATCCCGCCGCTGGCGATCTTACCGGTGCTGTTCATCGTCTTCGGGCTGGATGAACTGTCAAAAATCATGCTGATTGTTATTGGCATCACGCCAATGCTGGCACGGGATCTGGAACACCGCGCCCGTGAGATTCCCCAGGAGATCATCATCAAAGCGCAAACGCTCGGTGCTAACAGCTGGACGTTGGTGCTGCGCGTGGTGCTGCCGCTACTGCTGTCGCGCCTGCTGACTTCACTGCGGCTGCTGCTCGGCTCAGCGTGGCTGTTTCTGATTTCCGCCGAAGCAATCTCCTCTACCGCCGGGCTGGGTTACCGCATCTTCCTCGTGCGCCGCTATATGGCGATGGACGTGATCATTCCTTACGTGGTGTGGATCACGCTGCTGGCATGGCTGATGGATCTGGCCCTGCGCAAACTGCACCGCGTTTGCTTTCCGTGGGCGGAAGGGGGCAAAGCATGAGTTTTATCAACATCAACAATATCTGGCAGACGTACGGCGATCATGTGGTGCTGGAGCGGGTGAACCTGCAAATCCAGGAAGGGGAGTTCTGCTCCATGGTCGGCGCGTCCGGCTGCGGAAAATCTACCTTTTTGCGCCTGCTGCTCGGCCAGGAAGCGCCCAGTCGCGGGACTATCACCCTTGACGGTAAACCGCTGACCGCCGAGCCGGATCGCAGCCGTGGCGTGGTATTTCAGCGCTATTCGGTGTTTCCGCATCTCAACGTGCTGGATAACGTGGCTATTGGCCTGGAACTTCCTCACGCGCCGCTGATCGGAAGGCTGTTTGGCGGGCGTAAAAAAGCCGCCCGTGAACAGGCAGCGCACATGCTGCACAAGGTGGGGCTGGGGCAGGCGCTGCACAAATACCCGGCGCAGCTCTCCGGCGGCATGCAACAGCGGCTGGCGATCGCCCAGGCTTTCATTATGCAACCCCGCGTGCTGTTGCTTGATGAGCCGTTCGGCGCGCTCGATCCGGGGATCCGCAAAGACATGCACGGCCTGCTGTTACAACTGTGGAGCGAAACCCGCATGACGGTGTTTATGGTCACCCATGACCTGTCCGAGGGCTTCAACCTCGGCACCCGCCTGCTGGTGTTCGACAAAGTGCGCCTCGATCCCCATGAACCCAATGCTTATGGCGCACGCATCACCTATGACATCCCCCTCAACGAGGCGCGCATGGCAGAAGTGATGGCCGCAGCACCGCCAAACGTCGTATCCATTAAGGAGTACATCTAATGACGCAACTTTATCATTCCGCCCCCGCGCTGCGCGAAGAAACCGTCCCCGGCGGCGGTCATCTCTCTTTTATTCTCAAGCGTGGTCAGATCCTGCGCATGACCGATCTACAGGGCGGAGGCAACGTCAGCATGATGATGCTCAACGCCCATGAAAAAAGTGAACGCCTGAATCTGCCGGACACTTTGAAGGGCCAGCACACCGCGCGACTGACCGCCGGGCAGTGCTTTTATTCGGATATGGGGCGCGTGCTGACCGGCATTCTGGCGGATACCTGCGGCTGGCACGATCCCTTCGGTGGCGTGCTGAATGCGGCAGAAACCCTGGAAAAATACGGCGAGGGGCGCTATCAGGAACGGCGCAACGGCTTTTACCGCAACGGCATGGATAACCTGCTGGTGGAGATGGGCAAATGGGATCTGAACCTTGAAGATCTGCTGATGGTGGTCAATTTCTTCAGCAAAGTGAGCGTTGCTGCCGATGGCCGCTTTCGCTTTCAGCCGGATTTTTCCGCGCCGGGCAGTCATGTCGAGCTTTATGCGGCGATGGATACGCTGATTGTCCTCACTTCGTTACAACATCCTTTAGATCCAAATCCGGCATATGCCCCACGGCCGGTATCGCTCAGTTGGTACCAGGCAGACGATCCGCAGGCTGCTGAGCACGCGCTGCTGACGCGCCCGGAAAATGGCCGCGCGCTGGATAACACCCATCTTTTTGCCCTGTAAGGAGACGCATCATGACGCTGGTTGAAAGCCAAAAAAATCCACAACAGGCGGTGTTTCGCCATGTGATCCCGGCAGGGGAACCTTATCTGTTTGACGTTAAACGCGGGCAGACGCTGCGTCTGGTCGATCTGGAAGGGAATCAGGCGATCGATACGCTGTTCTATAACGCTGATAACCCGCGCGAACGCTACGATCCTCAGCGCACGCTGCGCCGTCAGGGGAATGCGTATCTGACCACCGGCAGCGTGCTGTGGTCGGGGCTGGGTAATCCGTTGCTGACCATTGTGGCCGATACCTGCGGGCGTCACGATACGCTCGGCGGTGCCTGCGCTCAGGAGAGCAATACCGTGCGCTACTCGCCTGAGGTGCGCTACATGCATAGCTGCCGCGATAACTTTCTCTGCGCCTGTCTGCACGATGGTCGCCTGCACAAGCATGACATCGGCGCGAATATCAATTTCTTTATGAACGTGCCGGTGACGCCGGAAGGCGGGCTGACCTTTGCCGACGGCATTTCCGCGCCGGGTAAATACGTCGAGCTGCGCGCCGAATGCAATGTCATCGTGCTGATTTCCAACTGCCCGCAGCTCAATAATCCCTGCAACGGCTGGAACCCGACGCCGGCGGAGGTGCTGGTATGGAACTGACGCGCTTACAAAAACTGCGCCGCGCGCTGTATCGGCTGTTTGAAGTGCGGGCGAATCGGCTGAAATGAGGCGAGCTTTTGTCGGGTGGAGCTGCGCTTACCCGACCTACGGATCGATGATGATTGTAAGTTTGTAGGCCCGGCAAGCCTGCGCCGCCGGGCGTAAACGGATAATCCAAAAAAATTTTCCCCCTGGACGACCAGGCAGGGTGACACTTTCCGGCGGGACGACCCGCCACGGTTCGGGGCTGGATCATGTTCACGAAAATCCTTATTGCCAACCGCGGGGCCATTGCCTGCCGCATTCTGCGCACCCTGCGCGACATCAACGTCCAGGGCGTCGCCGTCTGGTCTGAATCGGACGCCAGCAGCCTGCACATTCGCGAAGCCGACGAGGCGATAAGTCTTGGCGGCGGCCCGGCGGCGCAAACCTATCTGCAAATGGATAAAATTCTTGCCGCCGCGCATGAAACCGGTGCGCAGGCGATCCATCCGGGCTATGGCTTTCTTTCGGAAAACGCCGCCTTTGCCGACGCCTGTGAAGCGGCGGGCATCGCCTTTATCGGCCCGACGGCAGAGCAGTTGCGCGTCTTTGGCCTGAAACATACCGCCCGCGCGTTAGCCAAAACGCACGGCGTACCGCTGCTTGAAGGCACCGATCTGCTGGCTGACGGCGACGCGGCGCTGGCGGCGGCTGAACAGGTCGGTTATCCGGTAATGCTGAAAAGCACCGCCGGCGGCGGCGGGATCGGCATGCGCGTCTGCGACACCCCGCAGGCGCTGGCGGAAGCCTTCGACGTGGTCCAGCGTCTGGGTATAAACAACTTCAGCGATGCGGGGGTGTTTATTGAAAAATACATCCCACGGGCGCGCCACCTCGAAGTGCAGATCTTTGGCGACGGGCAGGGCGATGTGATTGCCCTCGGCGTGCGTGACTGCTCCGTGCAGCGGCGTAATCAGAAAGTGCTGGAGGAAACCCCTGCGCCGGGCCTGCCTGCGGGTATGGCGGAGGCGTTGTGCGACGCCGCCATTCGCCTCGGGCAGGCGGTGCAGTATCGCAGCGCCGGGACGGTGGAGTTTGTCTATGACAGCGACGCCGGACAGTTCTATTTCCTCGAAGTGAATACCCGTTTGCAGGTGGAGCACGGCGTCACCGAACAGGTCTGGGGCGTGGATCTGGTGCGCATGATGATCGAACTGGCGGCAGGGGATCTGCCGCCGCTGCGTGACATCGCCGCACGACTTTCCCCGCGCGGTCATGCGGTGCAGGCACGCGTCTATGCCGAAGATCCGGGCCGCCAGTTTCAGCCTTCCCCCGGCCTGCTTACGGAAGTGGTGTTCCCGCCGCAGGATCGCCAGGCGCTGCGCATCGACACCTGGGTGGAGTCCGGCTGCGAGGTGCCGCCGTTTTTCGATCCGATGCTCGCCAAAATCATTACCCATCAGCCTGGCCGCCGCGAGGCGATTGCCGCGCTGGATGCGGCACTGGCTCAGACCCGGCTGTATGGCGTGGAAACCAACCGCCACTATTTACGGCAGATCCTGGCGGATGCGCCTTTTGCCAGTGGCCAGCCGTGGACGCGCTGCCTGGAAAATCTGCACTATCAGGCGGATACCGTCGAGGTGCTAAGCCCGGGTACCCAGAGCACGGTGCAGGATTTCCCTGGCCGTCTCGGTTACTGGGCAGTGGGCGTCCCGCCGTCCGGCCCGATGGACGATCGCGCGCTGCGGCTTGGCAACCGCTTACTGGGCAACGCGCCCGGCGAGGCGGCGCTGGAGATCACCCTTAGCGGTCCGACGCTGAAGTTCAACACCGCAGCGGTGGCCGTGGTGACCGGTGCTGCACTCAGCGTAACGCTGGACGGCGAGGCGCAGAGCATGAACCGCGTATTTGCCATTGCGGCGGGATCAACGCTGCGGCTGGGGGATCTGACCGCGCAGGGCGTGCGCAGCTACCTCTGCATGCGTGGCGGGTTCGCGGTACCTGATTACCTCGGCAGTAAAAGTACCTTTACCCTCGGGCAGTTCGGCGGCCATGCCGGACGCGCCCTGCGTACCGGCGATGTGCTGCACCTGACGCCGCTCACCGACACCCGTACCGGCGCGGCGCTGCCTGAGGCGCTGCATACCCGGCTGCCAGCCGTGCGGGAGCTGCGGGTGATCTACGGCCCGCACGGCGCACCGGAATATTTCCCCCCCGGCTTTATGGACACCTTTTTTTCCACCGACTGGGAAGTGCATTTCAACTCCAGCCGTACCGGCGTGCGTTTAATCGGCCCGAAACCTGAGTGGGTGCGCGAAAGCGGCGGCGAGGCGGGGCTGCATCCGTCAAATATCCACGACAACCCCTACGCCATCGGCGCGGTGGATTTTACCGGCGATATGCCGGTGATTTTAGGCCCGGACGGGCCGAGCCTCGGCGGTTTCGTCTGTCCGGTCACCGTTATTGAAGCGGATCTCTATCAGCTCGGGCAGCTCAATGCCGGGGATAAGGTGCGCTTTGTGCCGGTAAGCATCGACACCGCGCGACTACTGGCACACGCCCGGGCGCAGGAGCTGGCCTCGCTTGCGCCGGTCAACATTAACTGGCACCCGGAACCGCTCGCCTCGCCGGTGGTAATGGAAACCGGTGATGGCGATAAACGGCTGGTGGCGCGTCTGGCTGGCGATACGCATCTGCTGCTGGAAATCGGCGACGCCGAACTGGATCTGGTGCTGCGTTTTCGCGGTCACGGGCTGATGCAGGCGCTGGAGGCGCTGGCGCTGCCAGGGGTTATTGACCTGACCCCCGGCATTCGCTCGCTGCAAATCCACTACCAGCCTGACGCGATGCCGCTCGCCACGCTGCTGAAGACGGTAACCGCGGCCTGGTACGGCGTCTGTCAGCAGGAGGATTTACAGGTGCCGTCGCGCATCGTCTGGCTTCCGCTCTCATGGGACGATCCGGCGTGTCAGAAGGCCATCGACAAATACATGACCACCGTGCGACGGGATGCGCCCTGGTGTCCGAGCAACCTGGAGTTTATCCGCCGCATTAACGATCTGGAAAATATCGATGCGGTATATAAAACCGTCTTCGAAGCCAGCTATCTGGTGATGGGACTGGGGGATGTTTATCTCGGTGCGCCGGTGGCCACGCCGCTCGATCCGCGGCACCGGCTGGTAACCACCAAATATAACCCGGCGCGCACCTGGACGGCGGAAAACTCGGTCGGTATTGGCGGAGCCTATATGTGCGTCTATGGCATGGAAGGACCGGGAGGCTATCAGTTCGTCGGTCGCACGTTGCAAATGTGGGATCGCTATCATGACGTACCGGATTTCGGCGGCAAACCCTGGCTGCTGCGCTTTTTCGATCAGATCCGCTTTTATCCGGTAACCGCCGACGAACTGCTCGACATTCGCCGGGATTTCCCTCTTGGGCGCTATCCACTGCGCATCGAATCCACCACGCTGCGGCTGGCGGAGTATCAGCAGTTTCTGGCAGCGGAAGCGGACAGCATCGCCGCCGCCCGTCGCCATCAGCAGGCCGCCTTTAATGCCGAACGCCAGCGCTGGGAAGCCTCCGGGCAGGCACACTTCGACAGCCATGAGGCAGTCGCGGACGACAGTGATGAGGCACCGCTGCAAGCCGGTCAGCGCGGTATCGACAGCCCAATTGCCGGTAATCTGTGGCAGGTTAACGTTGAACCCGGCGCACAGGTACGCGAAGGCGATGTGCTGGTGGTGCTGGAGTCGATGAAGATGGAGATCCCGCTGGTGGCAAGCGCAGATGGCGTGGTGGCGCAGGTGCGTGTCCAGCCAGGCTCCCCGGTTCGCGCCGGGCAGTGTGTCGTGGTGATCATGGAAAAATAAGGACTTAGCGTCGTAACAAGGATGTTATTTGTATGTAAATGGAATAATTTCATTTAGCGATCAAGTTATCTCTCCCCGCGCCGATAGATCCTGTAAGGGAAGTTGCTGCACAGGCTGTGCCACACAGATTAATGCAACTCCGGGAGAGCCGTAATGGCCACACAACACAATAAAAAAACATTAAGTACACGCGCACAAATGCTGCTGACGGGCGCACTGACCATTACGCTGGGCTTTGCCGTGACTATCGGCGTGCTGAGCTGGCAATCCAGCCGTCAACAAAAACAGTTGGCGGATGAATATTTACAGCAAATCGCCCAAACGAACGCGCTCAAGGTTCAGCATGAACTGAGCTATGCACGCGATGTGGCGCGTAACCTCGGTCATAACCTGATCGCACTGCCGGCGGCGGGCAAAGCCGATCGCGGCATCGCTGACAAAATGGCGGAATATACATTACGCGCCAATCCTGAATATCTTTCCATCTCTGTAATTTTCGAAGAGAACGCCCTCGACGGACGCGACGCCGAATTTGCTGCGCTGCCGGGTCAGGCGCCGGGGGGACGTTACGCGTGGTTCGTCGATAAAGACGCCACCGGTAAATACAGCATGCACCCGCTGACCAGCTACCTGACACCGGGGCAGGGGGATTACTACCTGCTGCCGCAAAAATCCCGCAAAGACACCGTGACCGAGCCGTATACCTACGCCTATAACGGTGTGGATACGCTGCTCACCTCCGTGGCCGCGCCCATTGTGGAGGATGGCAAGCTGTGGGCGGTGGTGACGTCTGACATTTCACTGGCGTCATTGCAGGACAAAATTTCGCAGATCAAACCCTGGCATGGCGCAGGTTATGCGGTGCTGCTGTCCAGCAAGGGCAAAATCGTCGCCTATCCGGATAAATCCCTGACCAGTAAAGCCTGGTTTGAGCCGGTGGAGAACCTCGGCGCGACCATGACTGAACACCACGATCCGATCCTCGGTGAAGACGCACTGGTCACCTGGCAGCCGATCACCGTCGGCAACAGCGATGAGCACTGGCTGCTTGGCGTGGTGGCACCGGTGAGTCTGGTGATGGCGGCGGCTAACCGTCAACTGATGTGGGCCATCGCGCTGATGGTGTTAAGTATCGTGCTGGTCAGTGCCTTACTGGGGCTGGTGTTCAGCCGTAAAGTCCTCAAACCCCTGGGAGGCGAACCGCGCCAGGCGGCGAGCATCGCCCTGGCCGTGGCCGACGGACGCCTCAGCAATGCCATCAGCGTGCGCGGCAACGATCGCAGCAGCCTGTTCTACGCGCTGAATACGATGCAGACACAGCTGCGGGAGATTGTCGGGCAGATCAAAGACGCCAGCCTGTCCGTGCGCCAGGGTGCGGAAGAGATCGCCAGCGGCAACCTTAATCTGGCCTCCCGTACTGAACAGCAAGCCGCAGCGCTGGAGCAGACGGCGGCCAGCATGGAGCAGATCACCGCAACGGTTAAACACAACACCAGCAACGCGCATCAGGCTACCGAACTGACGGCCAATGCCACCCGCATTGCCAGCCGTGGTGAGAAACTGGTCGGGCAGGTGGTGCAGAACATGGCGCAGATTGACGAGAGTTCCCGCAAGATCAGCGATATTACCACCATGATCAACAGCATTGCCTTCCAGACCAATATCCTGGCGCTCAACGCCGCCGTCGAAGCGGCGCGAGCAGGCGAGCAGGGCCGTGGCTTTGCCGTGGTGGCGACCGAGGTGCGTAACCTGGCGCAGCGCAGTGCCAGCGCGGTCAAAGAGATCGCTACGCTGATCGAGGAATCGACCCAGCGCGTGGAAAGCGGGGTGCAACTGGTGCAGGATGCGGGCAGAACGATGCAGGAGATGACGCATGCGGTAAGCTCGGTACAGAGCATTATCGGCGAGATCGTTAACGCGTCGGAAGAGCAGTCGCGCGGCATCAGCCAGGTGACGATTGCGGTCAATGAGATGGATGGTGTGACCCAGCAGAACGCCGCGCTGGTACAGCAGATGTCTGCCGCAGCCAGCTCGCTTGAGGACCAGGCGGGACAACTGGCGCAGACGGTGGCGCAGTTCCGGCTGGAGGCTTAGGTTTTTTTGTTGTTGTGGTAGGTTGCGCTCTTACTGACTTCTGAGTACGACTCAGACTTTTGGTGCACAGAGCGTGCAGGGGGCGGCCAGTCGCCGCCGCCCCCTGCACCCCCAGGCTCCCGGCCTGCAGGGAACGCCTCAGCGATTTTCAGCCGGACTCCCCACACTTCACGATTTCTAAAAAACATCACTCACAGCTTCCTGTAAGTTCAAATAAAACTAAAGCCACTCATTTGTCTTATAAAAAATAAAGATATTAACGCGAGGGGTTGAGTCCCCGCTGAAACCGGCGAGCCGGAGGCCGGATGACAAGGGCTGGCCGCCAGGGATGGCGGCCAGAGGCGAAATGAGGCAGGAGGCCGAATCGAGCCGACCGCGGGCAGACGGGCGGGAGGTGAGCGCAGTGCGCAGCACCGGTTTCTTTGCGGGGCCGCGGGGATTGCTAAGGGGGCCGCGGTGGCCCCCTTAGCACGTTCACCGTCAGCGGCGTCACGCCTGACACTAAACCCAAAGTGAACGGAACCTTCCACCGAACGGAACCTTCCACAGAACCAAACAGAACACACCCACTGAACCCTGCCAAATGTTATCTGCATCAAGTCCTCAATATATATGCTTAATGTTTCACCTCCCCCCGCCGATAACCGAATTACGTCATGAAATGAGGGAATATCATGCAAGTCCGGTCACCATTGTCCACCACCATCAACAGCCTGCTGGCGCCGCGCGTGCAGCCTCTTCAGGCCACGCAGAATAAATCCGCCGCGGCGGCCCCGCCGTCCGCTATCGTCTCGCTGAACAACGCCAACGTGCTGCCTGCGGTCTACAGTCTGAACCCGGCGAAAACCATCAACACCGCCGGGCTGGAGTACAGCCAGCTCAGCATTCAGATGAGCGCTAACGTGCGCGGTCCACAGGCGAATGCCTTCCAGGGGCTTGGCAAAGCGCTGCTGGAGGGACTTAAAGATCATCCAAACGGCGTGACCTTATCGGCAGTGGCTGAAACCGAAGACGCGCAGGCGCGTCAGCCGGATCGTGCGGTCGCGCTCACTATCACCACCGCGTCCGGAATTAACGTCAGCCTCGGCATGACGCGCAACCAGAACGGTCTGGCGGTGGAGCTGAAAACCTCAGGCGGTGAATTAAGCGAAGAAGAAACCGCCGCCATCGCCGGTTTAGCGGGCGCTTTCCAGAGCGCGCTTGATGGATTGTCTGCCGACACGCCGTCGCTTAACGTTCAGGGGCTGATGAATTTTGACAGCACGCTGCTGAAAGCTGTCGATCTGCAGACGGATGTGCGTAAGGACACCGACTCGCTCCAGTCGCTGAAATTCCATGCTGACAACAGCGCCCGCGCCATGAGCTACAAAACCGACGAGGTGGCGTTTGAACTGAGCACCGATCTGTCGCACCCGGAAACGGTGGGCAGCTATGGACAACAACAGCAGGCGCTTGCCAGCTGGGCCAGCCAGCTTGACAGCGCCCGTACACGCGGGCAGGGCGATAAAAATCTTATCGATATGTTCAAAAATAGCTTTATGGCGCTGAACAGTCAGTACGGTTCAAATGAAACAGACAATCGCCTTAATATTATTACGCGTACTACCGATAATATCGTGCAGGAGAATTTAAGCGGACTGGCAGATTATTCTGCGAATTTTAAACAGGCCGATAAATCACCGAATCCATTACGTAAAGATGAACGCGATAGTTTTGCTTATTCTTCTTCGCAGCGCACAGAACGCGAAAATGCTTATAATCTGTCGCAGAAAACGACGTCGCATTTGCAGGCCAGTTATCACCAGCCGCTGGATAAAACCCTGCCGCTGGCATTAACGCTTGAAGCTTCATCACAAAACTACAGTTATCATCAAATTGACGACAGCAGTTCCACTGGCACCGCGCTGGCCTTTAATGATAAAGGTGAAGTGAAATCTGTCACCAATACCGCTGAAAAGCATAATGTCGAGACGGTGAAGAAATACAATGCCGGGCGTCTGATTGAAGAATCCCGCACACCTTATGATGATGAACAGACCAGTAGCCGCGCGCTGATTGTTGACAGCCTCAAGGTTGATCATCACAGCGGCAGATAACGGTTCTGCCTCCTTGTCAAAGCCACGCCTGTGCGTGGCTTTTTTTATGTAAAAAAAACGTCTGTCGTAGTGCAATAATTATATATAAGCGCTAACGTTTGAATAATGATGTGATAATTACTTTACGCGCCTTAGATGATGCTGGAATAAATTTACATACAACTAAAGTATGATATTAATTTATTTTTCCGCGAAATTTTAAGTCTGGTGTATTGAATTAAACCTGGTCATATTGCCGCAATAAATTAATGAAAAGCTCATCTCTGGTATAAGGATATAAGGACAGTTATGTTCAGTATTCGACGACGTGAAAATTGCGTAAAACGCTTAAGCCCCGGAACCTGTTTATTTACAGCAAGTATGCTGTTTCCGGTTTTCGCCTGGGCTGAAACCCCGGTCTACGACGCGCTCATTATTCAGGCTCGCAGCGGAGACAGTGCGCCCTTACTGAATTATCTCAAACAGCAGGAAACCGAGGCACGCCTGACGCCCGGCCAGGTCGCAGACTGGCTTCAGGTGTCGGCCTGGTCGGATAACGATGCGCAAACCCTCGCCATCTGGGAACGCTATCGCGACAACATGGCGATCCCGGCCCGCGGGCAACTGGCGGTGGCGCGGGCGCTGCGCAACCAGAAAAAATGGGATGCGTCGCTGGCAGTATGGGACAACGTGCTGCGGGAGATGCCGGATGACAAGGATGCGCGTGCTGGCTGGATCATGACGCTGGCGGATGCCCGTCGTAACCAGGAAGCCATCACCCAGGCTACCGCATGGGCGAAAAGTACGCCGGGGCCGGAGAGCGATGCGGTGCTGGCCTACGTTTATCATGCTCAGGGAAAAAACTGGGACGCGCTGCTGGCGGCGAGTCGCGCCCAGGCGCTGGATCCGCAGAACAAAAGCGTTCAGCCGACGTTGCTGGCGGCGATGTCGGCGAACCGTATTGCCGGTCCGGCGCTCGAGCTGTCGGAAGCCAGTAAACAGCCTGACGCCCTGGCGCGACGGCTGGAGCTGGACGCTGCGGCCCAGACGGTGCGCACGTCCTTCACGCCAACGCGCAACGAGGACGAGCGTTTCCTGGTGGCGGATAAAGCACTGGCCCGCTATGACGCGCTGATTGCCGCCTGGCAGGACAATCCGCAGGCGGCAGGGGATTTGCGGCGCGCCCGGATCGATCGTCTTGGCGCGCTGGTGATCCGCAAACGCACCGCTGAAGCCATCCGCGAATACGAGTCGCTCATGGCCGACGGCAAGCCCGTACCCGACTATGCGAAGCGCTGGATCGCGTCGGCGTGGCTGACCGAAGAGCAGCCCGATAAAGCTGAAGCCATGCTGGAACAGATCTACTTCCCCCGCGGTCCGCTGCCGGTGACCCCGCTCACCAGCGACGATGAGCAGGAGCTGTTCTACGCCCGCCTTGATAATAACCATTTCGAAGAAGCAAAAGCGCAGGTGGATACGCTGATCAAAGACAGCCCTTACCTGAAGCGGGTCTACGGCTCGCCGACGCCGCAGCCGAACGATAACTGGCTGCTTGGTCAGACGCTGCTGACCGAATATGAGATTGCCACCAACGATCTCCCTGCCGCCGAAACCCACGCCGAAAGGCTGGCGCGCACCGGTTCAGGCAACCAGGCGCTGCGCATCACCTACGCTGCCGTATTGCTGGCACGCGGCCTGCCGCGCGAATCAGAGCGCGAACTGAAACTCGCAGAGGTGATCGAGCCGAGCAACCTTGCGCTGGAGCGGCAGCAGGCTGCCACCGCGCTGGAATTGCAGGAGTGGCACCAGGCGAAGGAACTGACGGCAGACGTGATGGCCCGCAGCCCGGACGATGCCGCCAGCCTGCGTCTGAAACGCATCCTCGATGTGCACGAAAAAGCCGAGCTGCGCATCAGCGGCGGGCAGGGCATCGATTCCGACAGCCCGATCAGCGGCCAGCATGATTTCACCCTTAACTCTGCGCTCTACAGCCCGCCGATCAACGACAACTGGCGCGTGTTCACCGGCTTCAACTTTGCTACCGGCGAGTTTGAAGAAGGGAAGGGGATCAGCCGGGATATTGCCGCAGGCGTCGAATGGACCTCTCGTAACAACTGGGCGGAACTTGAGATCTCCGGTCGCAACTATGGTGACGGACAAAAGATCGGCGGTCGCTTTTCCGGCTGGCACGATTTTAATGACAACTGGCGCATCGGCGGCTCTGCGGAACGGCTGTCGCGCAATACGCCGCTGCGCGCCCTGCGTAATGGCGTCAGTGCGGACGGCGGCGATCTCTGGCTGCGCTGGTACAAAAACGAACGCCGTGAATATGCCGTTTCGGTGTCCGCCGCCCATTTCTCCGATGGCAACGATCGCCTCGAATACAGCCTCAGCGGTAAAGAGCGCCTGTGGACCACGCCGCGCTTCACCCTTGATTTTACGCCGGGGCTGAGCGGCAGCCATAACACCAAAGAGGACGTGCCTTATTACAACCCGGAGCGGGACTTCTCCCTGGCACCGGGCCTCAGCGCGGAGCATGTGATCTATCGCCACTACGACACCGTATGGAAACAGCAGTTTCAGGCCGGGGCAGGGCGCTACTGGCAGAAAGGCCAGTCCAGCGGCGCTATCACCCAGTTCGGTTACGGGCAGCGGGTGCAATGGAATAACGTGGTGGATGCCGGGGTGATGCTCACCTGGGATAAGCGTCCCTACGATGGTAAGCGGGAGCGCAACATTGCCCTCGCTTTTGATTTGAATGTCAGGTTTTGAGGACGTTTCATGTTTAGACGATGGCTGTACGCCGGGATCATACTTGCGGGTTTACTCCTGATCACTGCGTGCGGGAGCGCCGAGACGCCCCGCTATGTTCCCCCCGCCGACCGGGTACCGCTGAATGCGGATCACGCCTGGCCGAAAAACAGTTTCCTCGTACTGGGGTATCACGATGTGGAAGATGACGCCGCGGATCAGCGTTATCTGTCGGTGCGCACCAGCGCGCTGAACGATCAGTTGGCCTGGCTGCGCGACAATGGCTATCACCCCATCAGCGTGCAGCAGATTGTGGATGCGCACGCCGGGAAGATCGTCCTGCCGGAAAAAGCCGTGCTGTTAACCTTCGACGACGGTTACAGCAGTTTTTATACCCGTGTCTGGCCGCTGCTGGAGCGTTATAAGTTCCCGGCGCTATGGGCACCGGTGGGCAGTTGGGTGGACGCCCCGGCGGATCAGCCCGTGGATTTCGGCGGCCTGAAAACCGCGCGCGATAAATTCGCCACCTGGGAGATGGTGCGCGAGGTCAGCAAGTCGCCGCTGGTGGAGATTGGCGCGCATACCTGGGCATCGCACTACGGCGTGCAGGCAAACCCGCAGGGCAGCAAAGAGCCGGCGGTGGCGAACCGCTTATATGACAAAAATACCGGTCAGTACGAAACCGATGCGCAGTATGAGGCGCGCATTAATGCCGATCTGGATCGGGTGACCAAAAAAATCACTGAGGTGACCGGCAAAGCGCCGCGCGCCTGGGTCTGGCCTTATGGTGCGGCCAACGGCACCACACTGAAACTGGCGCGCCAGCATGGTTATGAGATGGCCTTTACCCTTAATCCGGGTCTTGCCAATGCCGCCAGGCTCGACGATGTGCCGCGCATTCTCATCTCCGACAATCCCTCGCTGCGTAACTTCGCAAGCCAGGTCGCCCAGGTGCGCGAGGAGCAGACGATGCGCGTGATGCATATCGATCTGGATTACGTTTATGACAAGGATCCGGTGCAGCAGCGCAAAAACATCGACAAGCTGATCCAGCGCGTTTACGACATGCGCATCACGCACGTCTTTTTACAGGCGTACGCCGATCCCGAGGGCGATGGCAATATCCGCGAGCTCTATTTCTCTAACCGCTGGCTGCCGATGCGCGCCGATCTGTTCAACTTTATCGCCTGGCAGTTGCAGACCCGTGGCGGCGTGAACGTCTATGCGTGGATGCCGGTGCTGGCCTTCGATCTGGATGACGCTGTGCCGCGCGTTGCCGCCTGGTCGCCGGACAGCGGACGGGCAGCGGTGGATCGTCAGCATTATGTGCGGCTGTCGCCCTGGAGTCCGGTGGCGCGCCAGCGCATTAATGACATCTATGAGGATCTGGCCCGTCACGCCTCGTTCCACGGCATTCTGTTCCACGATGACGCCATGCTGACCGACTTCGAAGATGCCTCACCGGATGCGCTGCGAGCCTACCAGGCCGCCGGATTCCCCGCCAGCATCGCGGAGATCCGCCGCGATCCGCAAACGCTGGAACGCTGGACGCGCTTCAAGAGCCAGGCGCTGATCGACTTCACGAAACAGCTGACGGAAACCGTGCGGGCGATCCGTGGCCCGCAGGTGAAGACCGCGCGCAACATCTACGCCATGCCGGTGCTCGATCCGGCCAGCGAAGCCTGGTTTGCGCAAAACCTGAATGACTTCCTCAGCACTTACGACTGGACCGCGCCGATGGCGATGCCGTTGATGGAGAACGTGCCGCCGGAGCAGGCCGATGCCTGGCTCGACAGCCTCGTAAACCGCGTGGCCCGCATTCCCGGTGCGCTGGATAAAACCGTCTTTGAGCTACAGGCGCGTGACTGGCGGAAAACCGGCGAGCACGCCGACATCAGCGGCGAGCAGCTGGCTCACTGGATGCGGCAACTGAAGCTCAGCGGTGCAAAAAACTATGGCTATTATCCCGACGATTTCATTAACGATCACCCTGAAATGTCGGCAATACGCCCCACTTTCTCCTCTTACTGGTATCCGCAAAAATGACCGATCGCATCGTCGCGTTTCTGATCCTTTGCCTGATGTTCAGCTTCCCGCTGGGCGTGGCTGCCATTTTCACGGGGGAAGTGATCCTCAATTTCGTGTTTTTCTGGCCGCTGTTTATGTCCGCGCTGTGGATCAGCGGCGGGCTGTACTTCTGGTTCTACCGTGAGCGGCACTGGCCGTGGGGCAAAGGAACGCCCGCGCCTGAACTGCCGGGTAACCCGCTGATTTCCATACTCATCCCTTGCTATAACGAAGGGCTGAACGCGCGGGAAACCATCGAGGCGGCACTGGCGCAGCGCTATCAGAACATCGAGGTGATCGCCATTAACGACGGCTCGAAAGATAACACCAAAGCGGTGCTGGATGGGCTGGCGGAGGAGTATCCGCGACTGCGGGTGATCCATCTGGCGGAAAACCAGGGTAAAGCGGTGGCGTTGCAGGCAGGAGCGGCGGCGGCAAACAGCGATTTTCTGGTCTGCATTGACGGCGATGCGCTGCTGGATCGTGACGCTGCCGCTTATCTGGTGACGCCGCTGCTGCTCTACCCGCGCGTCGGGGCGGTGACCGGCAACCCACGCATCCGCACCCGCTCCACGCTGATTGGCCGCGTACAGGTCGGGGAGTTCACCTCGATCATTGGGCTGATTAAACGCACGCAGCGTATCTATGGTCAGGTGTTTACCGTATCCGGCGTGATCGCCGCCTTTCGCCGCCGGGCGCTGGCGGAAGTGGGTTACTGGAGCCCGGACATGATCACCGAGGACATCGACATCAGCTGGAAGCTGCAACTGCGTCACTGGTCAGTATTTTTTGAACCGCGTGCGCTGTGCTGGATCCTGATGCCGGAGACGCTGAAAGGCCTGTGGAAGCAACGTCTGCGCTGGGCGCAGGGCGGCGCAGAGGTGTTTATCGTCAACATGCGTCGCCTGTGGGCCTGGGAGTATCGTCGCATGTGGCCGCTGTTTCTGGAGTTTTGCTTATCGACGATTTGGGCCTTCGCCTATGCGATCAGCATTTTGTTGTTCCTCTTCGGCATGGTGCTGCCTATGCCGGATTCCTTGCATGTTCAACATCTTTTTCCGCCAGCCTTTACCGGGCTGATGCTCGGCGTGGTGTGTCTGCTGCAGTTTATGGTCAGTCTGCTGATCGAACGGCGTTACGAAAAGGGCATTGCGGCGTCGCTGTTCTGGATCATCTGGTTCCCGGTGGTCTACTGGATGTTGAGTTTGTTTACAACCCTGGTGGCTTTCCCGAAGGTCATGCTCGCGCGTAAGCGCAGCAGGGCACGCTGGGTCAGCCCCGATCGCGGTATCGGGAGAATCGAACCATGAATCAACCACTGATTTTTACTGAGCAACGGGTCTTTCCCCGCGTGATGGACGCCGTACTGACGCTGGTGGCCTGGCTGGGCTTTTCCTATCTGATCTACGCCGGGCTGATGGTTGCGCTTGCTGAATCGCCCTATAGCGGGGTGCGGCCATTTTACAGTACCTACGCGACGATAATGCTGTACATGGCGGTGGCGCTGCTCATCGGCGCGGTACTGATAGGCTGGGCGAAATACAACCAGCACCGGTTCCGGGTTGAGCGCCGTCGTCGCCGTCCGGGGCTGGAAAAGCACGAAGTGGCCGCCAGTTTTTCCATTACCCCGGAACTGGCACTGGAGATGAGTAAAGCGCGGGTACTGACGCTGGCCCATTACGACAGTGGCGCGATTGACCGGGTGTACATGGCGAAGCTGCTGGCGGACGAGCCGGAGTATGAGGTTCGGCGGTAGCGCGTGGCATGATGCCGGGTGGCGGCTGCGCCTTACCCGGCCTGTAAATCTGCCTAAACCGTAGTCCCGGCAAGCGTGCGCCGCCGGGCGAGACGCTGCTGTCAGACCGTCTGGCGTTTTTCGCGGCGGCGGTACAATGTACTGCGGGAGATACCTAATTTTCTGGCGGCGAGGCTCATATTGCCCTGCGCTTCGGCAATGGCCAGCTCGTCTGTCAGCGTTGGTTCGCGCGCAGGGGCGCTCTGAACGGGTAGATCCGCCAGCGTGATCTGCTCGCCATCGTCCGCCAGTGCCATCAGCACCCGCAGCTGGCTTAACAACTGGCGCACGTTGCCCGGCCACGGGCGCGCCGCCAGTTCATTGACCACCGCCTCGCTCAGCGTTAACCGGCGTTGTGCTGCGCCCAGTTCATTCCACAATTTATGTATAAACGCCTCACGGTTTTCCCATTCCCGCAACGGTGGCATACGCAGGTGGAATTCCTGGATGCGGTAGAGCAGATCCTCTCTGAACGTGCCGGCGGCCACGCGGGCTTCCAGATCCTGATGCGTGGCGCAGATCAGCGCAAAATCCACCTCCCGGCTGGTACTGGCCCCGAGCGGGGTGACTTTTTTCTCCTGCAAGACCCGCAGCAGCCGCGTTTGCAGCGTCAGCGACATATCACCGATCTCATCGAGAAACAGGACGCCGCCATTCGCCTCGCACAGCTTGCCGGGGTATCCACGCGGACTGGCACCGGTAAAGGCACCGGGCGCATAACCGAACAGCTCGGACTCGATCAGGTTTTCCGGCAGGGCGGCACAGTTGATCGCCACGAACGGGCCGGTGCGCCAACGGCTGCGGGCGTGTAATTCACGACTCAGATGTTCCTTGCCGCAGCCGGTTTCGCCGGTCACGCACAGGGCGATCCCCGCATTGAGAATGCGCAGCGCTTTGGCTTTCAGCGGATCGACGTCGACCTGCGGCGGGGCAATGCCGCGTCCCGGATAACGTCGGGCGGGTGGCGTCTGGCGCAGGGCGTAATGCCGCTGATTGCAGGCGACGGTGCGGGTGGTGCCGCCGCTGAGTTCGAGCTGCGGCAACAGCGCGCTGATGGCGGTGGTACCAAAATGTGCGGGCAGCAGTCCGAACTCCTCCATCGCCCGGCGGTTCGCACCAAGCAGCACATTATCCTCGACGATGAACAGCAGCTCTCCGGCAGTGCCGAGCAGGGCGGCATCCTGATGCAGACTCAGCAGCCAGCGCTGCGTACCGGCGGCGCTGGTGGTCCAGGCGTGTTCGATCTGACAAACCGCGCGCTGGACGATGACTGCCGCATCGGGGCGAGGCGCATGGGCAGGGGTCGAGAGGTCCAGCACCCCGGCTATCAGTCCGTCCGGGCGAAACACCGGTGAGGCGGAGCAAAACAGCCCGGCGTTGCGGCTCAGGTAGTGCTCGCTGCCGGAGACTTCGCAGTGCTGTTGCAGGGCCAGCGCCGTGCCAATGGCGTTGGTGCCACGGGCATGTTCACCCCACAGATTGCCGGGGGAGAGCGCATAGCGCTGGGCTTTATGCAGAAAATTGCTGTTGCCGTGGGTTTCCAGCACCAGTCCGCAGGCATCGGACAGCACCATAATCGAAGGATGGCTGGTGAGTTCCGGATGAAGCCGCGCCAGAAGCGGCTCTGCCAGTCGGTTGATCCAGGCGTTTTCAGCCCGCGCCTCTTTTAGCTGCCCGGAGGCGACCCACGGCTGGCTGTCGTCGTCACGTTGCAGCCCGTAATTCAGGCTGCGTTGCCAGGAGGCTTCCACCTGACAGGGTACGGGTTGCGGCATCGCTGACTCCGGAATAAGGAATGTTACGAATGTGTAGCATAAAGGTGTATCGCGTGTAGCGACATGCGACACACTTCCGCAACACGTTCAGGCGACTGAGTGAACAGTAACAAGCAGGCATGAAATTAAGTAAATGATATTTATAGAAAAACAAAACTCAACCTTTGCGGTTAAAAGCTGGCATAAGAACTGCTTATAACACTCTGTCCGCCACCGGCGAGACGCCTCACCTGTACCTATAAAAAATAGAGGAACATCTTATGCGTTATGCTCATCCTGGCCTCGACGGCGCGAAAGTCTCGTTCAAAAAACGTTATGGCAACTATATTGGCGGCGAATTTGTCGATCCCGTTGAAGGACGCTGGTTTGATAACACCACGCCGGTAACGGGTGAGGTGATCGCGCAGTTCCCGCGTTCGGGCGCGGCGGATATCGAAAAAGCGTTGGATGCCGCCCATGCCGCGGCAGAGGCGTGGGGAAAAACCAGTGCGCAGGAGCGCGCAAACGTGTTGCTGGCGATTGCCGATCGCATTGAACAAAATCTGGAACTGCTGGCGCTGACGGAAACCTGGGATAACGGCAAACCGATCCGTGAAACGCTGGGAGCGGATCTGCCGCTGGCGGTGGATCACTTCCGCTATTTTGCCGGTTGTATCCGCGCCCAGGAGGGCACGGCGGCGGAGATCGACAGCACTACCGTGGCCTATCATATTTATGAACCCCTCGGCGTGGTCGGGCAGATCATTCCGTGGAACTTCCCGTTGCTGATGGCGGCCTGGAAACTTGGCCCGGCGCTGGCGGCAGGTAACTGCGTGGTGCTAAAACCGGCGGAACAGACGCCGCTCGGCATCAGCGTGCTGATGGAGCTGATTGGCGATCTGCTGCCGAAAGGCGTGCTTAATGTGGTGCACGGTTTCGGTACCGAAGCGGGTGAACCGCTGGCGCGCAGCAAACGCATCGAGAAAATCGCCTTTACTGGTTCCACCTCCATCGGGCGGCATATTCTGTCCTGTGCGGCAGAAAATATTATTCCGAGTACCGTTGAACTGGGCGGCAAATCGCCGAACATCTTCTTTGAGGATGTGATGAATGGCGATGCCGGTTTTATCGATAAAGCCATTGAGGGCGCGGTGCTCGGTTTCTTCAACCAGGGCGAAGTCTGTACCTGTCCGTCACGCGTGCTGGTGCAGGAGTCGATCTATCCGCAGTTTGTGGAGAAAGTCATTGCCCGCATGGAAACTATCCGTAAGGGCGACCCCTTTGATACGGATACGATGATTGGCGCGCAGGCGTCCCGTGAGCAGTACGACAAGATCCTTTCGTATATTGATATTGCCCGGGAAGAGGGCGGCGAGATCATCACCGGCGGGGCGCATATCGATCATGGCGATACGCTGCAAAATGGCTTCTACATCCAGCCGACGCTGATCAAAGGCCATAACGGCATGCGCTGTTTCCAGGAAGAAATTTTTGGGCCGGTGCTGGGGATCACGACGTTTAAAGACGAAGAGGAAGCGCTGCGCATCGCTAACGATACGGAGTACGGTCTGGGCGCAGGACTGTGGACGCTGGATATTAACCGTGCATGGCGCATGGGGCGGGCAATTAAAGCCGGTCGCGTGTGGACCAACTGCTACCATCTCTATCCGGCGCATGCAGCCTTCGGCGGTTATAAGAATTCCGGTGTCGGACGCGAGACGCACAAGATGGCGCTGAGCCAGTATCAGCAGATCAAAAACCTGCTGGTCAGTTACAGCGGTCAGCCGCTGGGTCTGTACTAAGATCGAAATGCCCGGCGGCGCTGCGCTTGCCGGGCCTACGTAAACGATGCATATTCCAGTCATGTAGGCCGGGTAAGGCGCAGCCGCCACCCGGCAACCGAAACGATAAACATTGTATGCCCGTGTAAGCGCAGCGCCGCCGGGCAATCCATCACAAACCGCGTTTCGCCATCAGCCGCGCCAGGTCAACCAGCCGGTTTGAGAAGCCCCATTCGTTGTCATACCAGGCGAGGATTTTCACCAGATTGCCACCAATCACCAGTGTGGACAGCCCGTCAATAATGGACGAACGGGGATCGCCACGGTAATCGCTCGACACCAGCGGTTCGTCGCTGTACCCCAGAATGCCCTGTAGCGGGCCGGATGCGGCGGCCTCGCGGAAAGCGGCGTTCACTTCCTCTACCGTGACGTCGCGTTTCAGTGTGACGGTCAGATCGACAATCGAGACGACCGGCACCGGTACGCGCAGTGAATAGCCGGTCAGTCGCCCATCCAGTTCCGGGATCACTTTACCAAGCGCTTTTGCCGCGCCGCTGGAGTAAGGCACAATAGACTCTGCCGCCGCGCGCGCCCCGCGCAGATCTTTTTCCGGCTGATCGTGCAGGGCCTGGCTGTTGGTATAGGCATGCGTGGTATTCATCAGCCCGTGCTCAATGCCGAAATGCTGATGTAACACCTGAGCCGCAGGAGCAAGGCCGTTAGTGGTGCAACTGCCGTTGCTGACCACGAGGTGTTTTGCCGGATCGTAACTTTCGTGGTTAACGCCCAGCACTACGGTCAGGTCGTCATTTTTCGCTGGCGCGGAGATGATCACGCGTTTCGCGCCGCCGCGGGTGATGTGCACTTCGGCTTTTTCACGTTCGGTAAAGAAGCCGGTGGCTTCAATAACAATCTCCACCCCTACGCTGCTCCACGGGATATTCGCCGGATCGCGCTCAGAGAAGACGCGGATGCGCTGCCCGTCCACTTTCAGCTCGCCTTCGCTGGCTTCCACCGGCGCGGCGAGCGTGCCAAGCAGGGTGTCGTATTTCAGCAGATGCGCAAGGGTTTTACTGTCGGTGAGGTCGTTAATCGCTACGATCTGAATGTCGTCGCTGCCCAGTGTGGCACGCAGCATATTGCGTCCGATCCTGCCAAAGCCATTAATACCGATCTTAACCATGATAGCCTCCTGTTATGCGGTTTCTGCATTCAGAGTAGGCCTGGTCAGCTATGGCGTAAATGACAAAAATGGATCACTTTACGCCAGTTTACGGCTATGAAAACGCTGGCGATATTCGCCCGGCGTGAGCTTAAGGTGCTTTTCAAAAATGCGACGCAGATTGATGCTGGAGCCGAAGCCTGTGGCGCTGGCCACGCGATCCAACGTTTCGCGGGTCTGTTCCAGTTGATGCCGGGCGGCGGCGAGCCTGGCTTCCGCCACAAAGCGTGCCGGGGAAACGCCGGTTTCGCGCGTAAAGACGCGGGTAAAATTACGCGGGCTCATCGCCACCCGAGCGGCCAGTGCTTCAACGGATAAATCGGCGGCCAGATTAACCATGATCCAGCGTTGCAGATCGCCTATCGGACCGGGAATATCGTTGTGTTGCAACTGGAAGCGACTGAACTGCATCTGTCCGCCGGGACGGCGCAAATACATCACCAGATCCTGAGCCACTTCACGGGCGAGGGTGAATCCGTAATCGTCCTCCACCAGCGCGAGGGTGAGATCAAAGCCGGAACTGACACCGCCGGAGGTCCAGATCGGCCCGTCCTGCACGTACAGCGGCCCGCTCTCTACCTTCACCTGGGGATATTCGCTTTGCAGCGCATCAAGCAGCTTCCAGTGCGTGGTGGCACGCCGATCATTTAGCAGGCCCGCCTGTGCCAGTAACATAGCACCGCCGCAAATGGACACCACTCGACGGGCGTGTGGGGCGGCGAGACGCAGCCAGTCGACAACCGCCACGCCTTCATCTTCATTGATGCCGCGCCCGGTGATCATGATGGTGTCGCGCAGCTCGCGAGGGTCGAGTTGTGGCAGGCGATAGTCCGCCAGCAGATTCAGACCGGACTGGCCGTGGATAACCTGATGCGGCTGGGTGGTGGCAATGGTGATCTGATAGCGCGGCGGCGCATGCTGCTCTGCCTGCAGACGGTTGGCCTGCATCAGAATATCGGCGATACCGGCGGATTCAAACAGCATGCCGCCATCGGGAACAATAATCAGAAAGGTTTTCATGTCCTGAAAAGTACGCTGATGACAAAATAAGTCAATATGTGCGAGTGAGTCTGGCGAGAAAAGAACGGGTGCGTTAAGGACTGAACCCGGCAACCAGATACGCGGGGATCGCTCCCCGCGCTCAGGCTACTTCTTCGTTTCGTAAGCGAGAACGGCCTTAAACTCCATACCACGCTCGCGGATACTCAGTTCACAGAGTGAGTCGCGTACCATCAGCGTGAATCCCAGTGCCGTTCCACACAGCACGATGATTGCCACCAGGGCGTACTTTGTCAGCATGTCTTGCCTCCGTGCGAAGAAGAGACTAACATCTGAATTGCTTAGGTTCATACGTTGGCCTCAGGTTGATTAACATCTCCTGGGGCTTTCGTCTTTCTGGACTTCAGCACATGCCCGAAGCCAGTAAGCCTCAAGCACCCGCCGTGATCCTACCTGCCTGCGCCATGAAAACCATCACGATTGAAGAGCGATATACCCTTTTAGGAATATATAAAGACTGAAAGACTGGCATGAAAGGGCCAGGCAGCCAGCAGATAAAAAGAATGGGTGCGTTAAGAACTGAACCCGGCAACCAGATACGCGGGGATCGCTCCCCGCGCTCAGGCTACTTCTTCGTTTCGTAAGCGAGAACGGCCTTAAACTCCATACCACGCTCGCGGATACTCAGTTCGCAGAGTGAGTCGCGTACCATTAGCGTGAATCCCAGTGCCGTTCCACACAGCACGATGATTGCCACCAGGGCGTACTTTGTCAGCATGTCTTGCCTCCGTGCGAAGAAGAGACTAACATCTGAATTGTTCAGGTTCATACGTTGGCCTCAGGTTGATTAACATCTCCTGGGGCTTTCGTCTTTCTCGACTTCAGCACATGCCCGAAGCCAGTAAGCCTCAAGCACCCGCCGGGATTTTACCTGTTCATCAGGTGTAATTTGTCACCTCTCTTCGCCCCAGACCGCTTTTAGGAATTCATAAAGATTATTCCCGTCCGGTAAAAAACGCTTTTCGGAAAGA
Organism: Enterobacter kobei; assembly: GCF_018323985.1. Classification (GTDB taxonomy): domain Bacteria; phylum Pseudomonadota; class Gammaproteobacteria; order Enterobacterales; family Enterobacteriaceae; genus Enterobacter_D; species Enterobacter_D kobei_A. The sequence continues at coordinate 2,105,985 of NZ_AP024590.1, forward strand.
GTGATTGCATATTGAAGATTAATTTTCTTGCCGTATTAATAGCAAACGTAAAATCAATCCCGGCTCGCTGGTGGTAAAGGAGAGGAGCACTATAATTATAAAGTGGCAATGCGCTACAAACCCTGAGGAGTATTCAGTGAATTACGCTTCGTTACAGCTTAAGCGGGACGGTAATTAACGCCGTCGCCTTCTGTTAATACTATTCACCAACAAAGCTCGCAGGGAGGTTTATGACCGATCGCCCCGATTATGATGATCCGGTACCCTCACGCCCGTTAGACGATCCGGAAGGGCTGCCACTCGACGATGATGACGATGATCCTGTGGAACCTGGTTTAGACCAGTCCCGGTATGCACCTGAAAGATTCAATGGGCCATAACCGAGATAACAAAAGCCGCTTACGGGCGGCTTTTCTATGGCGGGTATTCTGCCAGGTAAGAACACTTATAAAAGAGCAGCTGTTATTTACACCGCTTGTTGTCTGCAATTGGCAATAGTTATTAAGTGGTATATTCCATGATTATATATTGATTGGCTGGTTATAAAAAAGAGCCGGGAAAATACCTCAAAAAAATCGTCCACTCTGAATTAAACAGGTATATGATATGCAACATAAGGTTTTCTTTCTCTCGCTAAGTCAATCTTAACGAGATGAATGAGGTTAAAACATGCAACGTATTATTATACCCCCTAATTATGTTCATACCCGCAGTACGCCCTTCTGGACAAAAGAAACAGCACCGACTTCTATCTGGCGTCGTCATCTTGATGCCGGTACGCGGCAGGGCGTATATCCCCGTCTGAGCGTAATGCGCGGCATTATTCGTTACTACGGCTATGCCGATGAAACCACCCCGGAACCCGTTGAAACGCTGACCATTCATGCCGGTGAGTTCGGGGTATTCCCGCCGGAAAAATGGCACAACATCGAAGCGCTTACCGATGACACGGTATTCTGCGTGGATTTCTATGTTGATCCGCAAATTTTAATTGAAGGTTAAGGGACACAGGATGACAACCGAAAACAGAGGCTATTCTCTGGCAGTAGCAAATCGCAGTACGAAAGATATGCAGGAAAAAATTTTCCTGAAGCCCATGGCGCTTTATATTCCGGATATCGCGGTACAGGCGGTGGCAGAGCTGATTGCAGGACTGTCAGAGAGTAAAGAAAACAAGAATGAATTTGTTCTGACGGTCACCAATAATAATAACGGCGTGTCCGTGGATAAAGATTTTGACAGCATTGACGAACTCCGGGATCCCCTGGTCGCCGCTGATGCCGTGAAAGACCTGATTAATATCGTTCGTGGCTACGAGTCTGATGAAGAAACCAATGTTTGTGGCTGGTAACACGACTAAAACCGGAGGTTCCCGTTATGGCTTTACAGATCCCCGTTCACTTTCGTCATACCCGTTCAACGCCGTTCTGGACTAAAGAGACGGTTCCCCAGGCGCTGTTGACGCATCACAACACCAAAAAAGGGGTTTATGGCCGTTTGTCTGTCATGCAGGGTGCCGTGAAGTACATCGGCTTCGCCAGCGAACATGACACTACCCCGGAAATCGAGGTAGTAATCGAAGCCGGGCATTTTGGTATCAGCCCGCCGCAGTACTGGCATCACGTCGAACTGCTGACCGACGATACCTACTTCAATCTTGATTTCTTTGCCGATCCGCAAGAAACGCTGGAAGGTAAGGGCATCGGCCAGGTTGTGAATACCCATCGCAGCTAACCCCGCCAGACATGCCGGCAGACCAGTCAGCACTGACTGGTCTGTAAATATCCTTATTTAAATTAAGTTAACCATACCATTTGCCGATAACTGCTTAAGGCGCTCTTCATTCTGAAGCGTTCATTTTTCAGCACTATCATGCAAGGGTATATCATGTCAGTCAGGCGTTTTTCAGTTCTCGTTTTCACTCTGCTACTCTGTATTTTTCTCGCAAGCGCGGCGTCCAGTCTCTGGTCACTGACCCGAAGTAATCAGTCGCTGGATAATGTAAACAAGGAAATTCGCGTCGTGCTCTCGGTCATCGATCCGATTAACCACAGCCGCACACTGCGTGTACGTTTGATGGAGGCGATGATTAACGCTTCTTTGGGCGATACCCAGAAAGCCCAGACGTCGCTGACCAGCGCCAATGAAACAATGCAAAAAGCGACCGCCGCCTTTGAAAACTATCAGGCAGCCCCACACGTGGCTGGCGAAGAAGCACTGGCCGCGCCATATCGTCAGGCCTGGCAGGCGTATGTTGATGAGGGTCTGCGCCCGTTAATGGATGCCGCAAGCCGCAACGATACTGCGCGTTTTAATCAGCTTGTCAGCACATCCATCCCGCAGCTCGACCGCCAGTTTGAAATTACGCTGGATAATTTGCTCGCCTTCCGCGAAAAATATGCCCAGCGTCTGAACAACGATGCGCAAAACCGGTTTATGAACAGTATGCTGACCATTGGTATTTTTGCGCTGCTGTTTACGTTCATTATTGCCACGATCTACATCCTGCTGCGCCGCCGCGTGCTGTCGCCGCTCGATCAGGCGCGTCTGCACTGCCAGAAAATGGCGGCGGGCGAGCTGCATATCCCGGTGGTGTCCCATGCCCAGGATGAAATTGGTGACATGCTCTCCTCACTCGATCAGATGCGTCTTTCGCTGGTGGAGATCATCGCTCAGGTGCGTAACTCCAGTCAGAGCGTGGCGCATGCGGCTGAAGAGATTGCCGCGGGTAACACCGATCTGTCGGCGCGTACTGAAGAACAGGCTGCATCGCTGGGGCAAACCGCGGCCAGCATGGAACAGCTCACATCGACCGTGAAGCACACTTCAGAAAACACCCTCCAGGCCAACTCGCTCGCCAGCACTATGCGCAGCGCGGCGCAGGAAGGGAATGCCATTGTCGAAGAGGCGGTGGTATCGATGAAGGAAATCGAATCCAGTTCCGGCAAAATCGACACCATTATTGGCATTATTGAAGACATCGCCTTCCAGACCAATATTCTGGCCCTTAACGCAGCGGTGGAAGCAGCCCGTGCAGGCGAGCAGGGCCGTGGCTTTGCGGTCGTGGCAAGCGAAGTGCGGAACCTGGCACAACGCTCGTCCGTGGCAGCGAAAGAGATCAAAGAGCTTATCGAACAATCTGGTAAACAGGTACAGATGGGCAGTGAACGCGTCACCAGCGCGGGCGCCAGTATGCAGCGCATCATTACGTCGGTCAGACAGGTATCTGAGCTGATGTCTGAAATTGCGCTTTCTACCGGCGAGCAGAGCCGTGGCATTGAGCAGATCAATCAGGCGGTGGCGCAGATGGATACGGTTACGCAGCAAAACGCCGCGCTGGTAGAAGAGGCCTCTGCGGCAGCGCAGTCCCTGCAGGAGCAGTCAAAGGTCCTGGAAGAAACCGTGGCCGTATTCAAGCTGCGTTAATACGCTAAAAAAAACAAATCCACGCTGCGGCGTGGATTTTTTTTGCCTGAATGTTGCCGGAGGAGAGCGCAGGCAGAAATCACGTTTGTTTAAGTAAAAAAATACTGGATAAATACACAGCTATTGTTTATTATTTCCTCAGTTTGATGATTGTTGTGTCAATGATGTGAGTGGTGAACCCTATGATGATTTCTGTAAATACTCTCCATGCGCAGAATCGGGCCGTGACAATGAGTAGCCGCGAGCTCGCTAAGCTGATGGGCGTTGCCCACACTGAAGTGAAGCGCATGGTCAAAAGTCTGGAAACCGCGCAGCGCCTCTCATCGCCTGTCACGGGCAACCAGTACGAATACGACGGTGAGATGCGGGAAGAGTTTTTGTTGAATAAGCGGGACTCGCTACTGACGGTGGCACGTATTTCGCCAGCCTATACCGCAGAGATGCTGGACCGCTGGCAGGAGCGCGAAAAAGACATTAGCCTGCCGGATTTCACCAACCCGGCTGCGGCGGCGCGCGCCTGGGCTGAGCAGTATGAGCGCTGTCAGCGCGCGGAAGAGCAACTTGAGCTTTTCGCCCCAAAGGCCGCTTTCTTTGACGAATTTATTCAGGTCAGCGAATCGCTGGGCTTCCGTCAGCTGTGCAAAATGCTGAAGGCGAAAGAAGTGGAATTCCGTAAGTTCCTGCTGGAGCGCAATATCATGATCCGCAACAACGGCACCATGACGCCCGCGTTGCATCATATTCAGGCAGGCTATTTTACCGTACACGGCGGCACCGGCGAGAACCGGCATACCTGGTCTCAGGCGCGCTTTACGCAAAAAGGGGTGAAATGGGTCGCTGATTTATGGGCCAAACACCTGGCTGCGCGTCCGATTGAAACCCGGCCGCCTGAGCGTAAAGAACTGGCACAGGGACCGGGCTGGTTTTAATCACGCCATAAAACGGCTGCCTCAGTTATCTGGCGCAGCCGTTGTTTTATTCAGGAATATTGGCATTATCCTGCTGTGACGGCCATTTCCATCCCTGTACTTCCGGCAGGTCTTCGCCGTATTCCCGCACATAACGATGATGGTCAGCGATTTTCTCTGCCAGTGCATCAAGGATCGCATCGGCTTTACCCGCCAGCGAAGGGATATTCACAATAGCGTCCTGCGCCAGATGGAAACGGTCCAGCTCGTTTAACACGGTCATGTCAAACGGCGTGGTGGTGGTGCCTTCCTCAATAAATCCGTGCACATGGAAATGCTGGTGGTTATTACGTTTATACGTCAGGCGATGGATCAGACCCGGATAGCCGTGGAACGCAAAGATCACCGGCGTATCAGAAGGGAAGAGCGTCTCAAAAACATCGTCATCAATGCCGTGCGGATGCTGATCCTGCGTTTGCAATGCCATCAAATCCACCACGTTAACCACCTGAATGCGTAACGCGGGCAGATAGCAGCGCAGCAGATCGACCGCTGCCAGCGCTTCCATGGTGGGTACATCCCCCGCGCAGGCGATAACCACATCCGGCTTCTCACCTTCCTCTAGAGTTCCGGCCCAGTGCCAGATCCCCATGCCCGCCGCACAGTGTTTCTCCGCCTCATCCAGCGTTAACCACTGGGGCGCAGGCTGTTTACCGGCAACGATCACATTGATACGATCCCAGGTTTTCAGGCAGTGATCGGCAACGCATAGCAAAGTGTTCGCGTCCGGTGGCAGATAGATGCGGACGATGTCGGCTTTTTTATTCGCCACATGATCGATAAAGCCCGGATCCTGATGGCTGTAGCCGTTGTGATCCTGACGCCAGACGTGTGATGACAGCAAATAGTTAAGGGAAGATACGGGCTTACGCCACGGTAGCGTGCGCGTCACTTTCAGCCATTTCGCATGCTGATTGAACATGGAATCGATAATATGAATAAAAGCTTCATAGCAGTTAAACAGCCCGTGACGGCCCGTGAGCAGATAACCTTCCAGCCAGCCCTGGCACTGATGCTCGCTGAGGATCTCCATCACTCGACCATCGGCAGCCAGCTGTTCATCATAGGATTTTTTTGGTAACAGCCAGGTACGACTGGTCACATCAAACACTTTTCCCAGCCGGTTCGATTCGGTTTCATCCGGCCCGAACAGCCGAAAATTATCCGGGTTTTGCTGGAAAATTCCTGCCAGATACGCGCCCAGTGCCGCAGTGGTGCCAGTTTGCGTTTCACCCGGTGAGCTGATGTCAACCGCGTATTCGCGCAGTGATGGAGTGTTCAGTTCGCGGCGCAACAGGCCACCGTTCGCCCAGGGCGATGCACCCATACGTTTCTCACCGGCCGGGGCGAGGGCGCGCAACTCCTCTTTCAGTTGCCCATGCTGGTCAAAGAGATCGTCCGGCTGGTAGCTGCGCATCCAGCGTTCCAGGATCTGCCGATGCTCGTCATTCTCACGACACGCGGAAACCGGCACCTGATGTGCGCGCCAGAAATCTTCAACCTTTTTGTCATCCACCGTCTGCGGACCTGTCCAGCCTTTCGGGCTACGCAGAATAATCATCGGCCAGCGGGGAAGCGTCGAAGAGGGCGTGCCGCTCCGTGCCTGTTCCTGATAGTCGCGGATTTTGTTGAGCGCATTATCAAGGGTTTCCGCCATCTGACGGTGCATGATCTCCGGCTCATGTCCGCTCACCAGCAGCGGTTCATAGCCGTAGCCGCGGAACAGATCCTGCAAATCCTCATCGCTGGCACGACCGAGGATGGTCGGGTTAGCAATTTTATAACCATTGAGGTGCAGGATCGGCAGCACCGCGCCATCCCGCGCCGCGTTAATAAATTTATTGCCGAACCAGCTTGACGCCAGCGGGCCGGTTTCCGCTTCGCCGTCGCCTATTACGCAGGCGGCAATGAGCGATGGATTGTCAAAGACTGCCCCAAAGGCATGCGAAAGGGAGTAGCCCAGCTCGCCCCCCTCGTTGATCGATCCAGGGGTTTCTGGCGCGGCGTGGCTCGGAATACCACCGGGAAACGAGAACTGTTTGAACAGCTTTTGCATTCCTTCGCTATTCTGACTGACCTCCGGATAGATTTCGCTGTAGCTGCCTTCCAGCCAGGTATTCGCGACCATGCCCGGCCCGCCATGTCCGGGACCGCAAATGTAGATCATATTGAGATCGCGCAGGCGTATTGCCCGGTTAAGGTGAGCATAAATAAAATTCAGCCCTGGCGTAGTGCCCCAGTGTCCCAGCAGACGGGGTTTGATGTGCTCCGGCTTGAGCGGCTCGCGCAGCAGGGGGTTGGCCATCAGATAGATTTGCCCGACAGAGAGATAATTGGCGGCGCGCCAGTAGCGATCGATAAGGGTAATATCGTGGTCAGAAAGTGTGGTTGTCTGTGTCATGCGTTCCCCGGATGGTGAGCGGTGCCGTTAAAACGGCAGATACTACAAGCCTGGCATAGATCAGGCCTGGGGGGAGGCGGGTGCGGCAGAGGATAGTCTGAAAAGAAAAATCCACGCCGGGGCGTGGATTTTAACGGGTGGCAGGACGGTTGTCAGACGTTGAACAGGAAGTTCATCACATCGCCATCTTTAACGATGTAGTCTTTGCCTTCAGCACGCATCTTACCGGCTTCTTTCGCGCCCTGTTCACCTTTGTAGGCGATAAAGTCTTCAAACGCGATAGTCTGGGCGCGGATGAAGCCTTTTTCAAAATCGGTATGGATTTTACCGGCAGCCTGCGGGGCGGTTGCGCCAACCGGGATGGTCCATGCACGGACTTCTTTCACGCCTGCGGTGAAATAGGTTTGCAGATTGAGCAGCTCGTAACCGGCGCGGATCACGCGGTTCAGGCCCGGCTCTTCCAGACCCATTTCCGCCATAAACTCAGCGCGGTCCGCATCGTCCAGCTCAGCGATGTCAGCTTCAACCGCGGCACAAACGGCAACGACCACGGAACCTTCTTTAGCGGCAATTTCGCGCACTTTATCGAGGTACAGGTTATTTTCAAAACCGTCTTCGTTAACGTTGGCGATGTACATCGTCGGTTTCAGGGTCAGGAAGCTCAGGTAGCGGATCGCCGCTTTGTCTTCTTCCGTGAGGTTCAGGGAACGCAGCATGCCCGCTTCGGCCAGATGGGGCAGACATTTTTCCAGCGCAGCCTGTTCAGCTTTCGCGTCTTTATCGCCACCTTTGGCTTTTTTCTGTACGCGGTGCAGGGCACGTTCGCAGGTGTCCAGATCGGACAACGCCAGTTCGGTGTTAATAACGTCAATGTCGTCAGCCGGATCGACTTTATTATTCACGTGGATAATGTTGTCGTTTTCAAAACAGCGCACCACGTGACCAATAGCTTCGGTTTCACGGATGTTGGTCAGGAACTGGTTACCCAGGCCTTCACCTTTGGATGCGCCTTTAACCAGACCTGCGATATCCACGAATTCCATGGTGGTCGGCAGAATACGCTGCGGTTTAACGATTTCAGCCAGCTGATCCAGACGCGGGTCAGGCATCGGCACGACGCCGGTATTCGGCTCAATGGTACAGAACGGGAAGTTCGCCGCTTCGATGCCCGCTTTGGTGAGCGCATTGAACAGGGTAGATTTACCGACGTTCGGCAAGCCGACGATACCGCATTTGAATCCCATGGTTTAAATCACCTTAATGTCTTGATATTCAACCCGTTAGAGATAACAGATTGTAGAAAAGTTAATAACTTTGCCTATTATACACGTAACCGCCTTCGCGCGCGGCAAAAAAGCCGTGCAGGGCGCTTACTGCGCCTTAAAGGCGTGCAGCCGGTTGGTGGCTTTGGTTAAGCCATCCGACAACCAGATTTCGGTGCACCGCGCCGCTTCGTCTACCGCGTCGTCTATCAGCTTCTGTTCCGAAACCGGCGGTTTACCGAGCACGAAGCCGACAACTTTGTTTTTATCGCCGGGATGGCCGATTCCCACGCGTAAGCGGTGAAAATTCGGGTTATTACCCAGTTTGCTGATGATGTCTTTCAGGCCGTTATGCCCGCCATGACCACCACCGAGTTTGAATTTAGCCACACCCGGCGGCAGATCCAGCTCATCATGCGCCACCAGGATCTCATCCGGATTGATGCGGTAAAACGTCGCCATTGCTGCCACGGCTTTGCCGCTCAGGTTCATAAACGTGGTGGGCACCAGCAGACGGACATCCGCACCGGCAACGTTTATACGCGAGGTGAAACCGAAGAATTTCGGCTCGTCACGCAGGGGCGCACGAAAGCGCTCAGCCAGTAAATCAACATACCATGCACCCGCATTATGACGGGTGGCAGCGTACTCTGCGCCTGGATTAGCCAGGCCGACAATGAGTTTAATCGTCACGTCTTCGTTCCTGAAGGGATCACATTCTGGCGCGTAGTTTACGTTGTGCAGGGCCTGTTGACAAAGATCCGCTCAGCACATGAGAAAATCCCAATAATTCAACTAATGAACTATTAGAAAATCATGCAGTTCAGAGGTTTATATGTAAAGTTGTGTTTGTCTGATGTTAATAACTGTGATCGTCGCCGCAACCGTTTTGTGGGGTGTTGCCTATACTTTACACACAAGGAGCAGGGGCTTTTCCCTTGCAGCCCGGCATCCCGGAGGTGACAGATGAAACGCAAAAATGCGTCGTTGCTCGGTAACGTATTAATGGTCTTAGGTCTGGTGGTAATGGTGGTAGGCGTGAGCTATTCCATTCTGAACCAGCTTCCGCAACTTAACCTGCCGCAATACTTCGCCCACGGTGCCATTTTAAGTATTTTTGTTGGCGCTATTTTGTGGCTGGCGGGGGCACGTGTCGGCGGCCATGAGCAGGTATGCGATAAGTACTGGTGGGTGCGTCACTACGATAAACGCTGCCGCCGCGACCAGAACCATCGCCACAGCTAATCTCGTTGAGTAATTCTTTGGCCCGGCGAGCTTACGCCGCCGGGCATTACTCTTACACGTCAGTCAGCGCTGCGTTTTTATCCGGATAGAATGACAGTCGCCCTTCAATCGGTTTAATACCGGCGCGTGCCATAGTGCGCAGCGGCTGGAACTCCAGGTTACTCACCCGCAGTTCGCAGCCTTCAGGCAGACGTTCCACAAAACGTTTGAAGGCATCCAGCCCGCCCGCGTCCAGCACCGGCACCGCATCACATTTCAGTACTACAATACGTTTGCCTGTGCAGCGCGTCGCCAGATCGGTAAATAAGCTGTCTGCCGCGGCAAAGAACAACGGGCCGATCACCCGCAGCACCAGCACATCTTCAGGCACCTCCACGTTGACCGGCGCAAGACGCGTCATGCGCGCTATGCGACGCATAAACAGCAGTGAAGCCAGCACAATACCGACGCTGATGGCGATCACCATATCGAACAGTACGGTCAATGACATGCAGATCAACAGGACGATGATGTCGTCTTTCGGACCGGTGCGCAGGAGGTTTACTACTTTATGCGCTTCGCTCATGTTCCACGCCACCATTAACAACAGGGCGGCCATGGCCGACAACGGCAGCCAGGAGAGCAGCGGCGCTAAGATCAGCAGAGCGAGGATCACCAGCAATGCATGGATCACCGACGACACGGGGGACGTTGCCCCGGCGCGTACGTTGGCCGCTGAGCGGGCGATAGCGGCAGTGGCGGTAATGCCGCCGAAGAAAGGCGCCACCAGGTTACCCAGCCCCTGACCAATTAGTTCGCCGTTAGCTTTGTGGCGCGTACCCGTCATGCCATCGAGCACCACCGCGCACAGCAGCGATTCGATGGCACCGAGCATCGCCATGGAAAAGGCGGCCGGTAACAGCGCCTGAAGTGAGGCCCAGCTCAGGGTAAAGTCAGAACCCGGCATATTCCACGGTAGCACCAGCTGTGGCAGCAGTTGCGGTATGCCGTTGCCCTGTGTGCCATCTGCCAGTACATAATGGAACTGCGAACCGATGGTTGCCACGTGGCCGCCGACAAGATTAACCACCATCATCACCGCGCAACCGGCCAGCAGCGCTGGCAAATGGCCTGGCAGACGGATCCCCAGCCGCGGCCAGAAAATCAGTACGCCGAGCGTCACCACGCCAATAGCGGCATCGCCAGGGTTAAGAGTCGGCAGAGCCGTCGCCAGCGCGCCTACTTTTTGCAGATAGTGTTCAGGCACCTGTGTGAGATGCAAACCGAGAAAATCTTTGATCTGCATGGTGCCGATGGTGATGCCGATCCCGGAGGTAAAGCCAAGCGTGACCGACAGCGGAATGTATTCAATAAGACGGCCAAACCGGGCGAGGCCAAAAAGGATCAGGAACACGCCGGACATCAGGGTGGCGACCAGCAGCCCCGCCAGCCCGAACTGCTGTGATACCGGGTAGAGGATCACCACAAAAGCGGCAGTAGGACCGGAAACACTGAAGCGCGAGCCCCCGGTGAGCGCAATAACAATGCCGGCCACCGCCGAGGTGTACAGGCCATACTGCGGGGCCACGCCGCTGCCGATCGCCAGCGCCATTGCCAGCGGGATAGCAATGATGCCAACGGTGATCCCGGCAATCAAATCGCGGGTGAAGCGCGACAGAGAGTATTTTTCTTTCCAGCAGGCGTCGATAAGGGCGCGAAAAGGAAGAGCATCAAAAGACGTCAATTTTTTCACTTTGTTGTTTCATCGGTGAGCAAACCATCTGTCTGGTATATATCAGATGTGGAATGCATAAATCATACAAATGGAATTCACAAACAAAAAAACCCGCCGCGGCGGGTTTTTATGCTGCGCCCGATTAGTGTTCGAACATAGCAGAGATAGATTCTTCGTTGCTGATACGACGAATCGCTTCGGCCAGCATACCTGACAGGGTCAGAGTACGGACGTTCGGCAGAGATTTAATTTCGTCAGTCAGCGGAATGGTGTCACATACCACCACTTCGTCGATGACGGAATGACGCAGGTTGTTCGCCGCATTGCCGGAGAAGATCGGGTGAGTCGCATAAGCAAATACGCGTTTCGCACCACGTTCTTTCAGGGCTTCAGCCGCTTTACACAGCGTACCACCGGTATCGATCATGTCGTCAACCAGCACACAGTCACGACCCGCCACGTCACCAATAATATGCATGACCTGGGAGACGTTGGCACGCGGACGACGTTTGTCGATGATTGCCATGTCGGTATCGTTGAGCAGTTTGGCGATGGCGCGAGCACGCACCACGCCGCCGATGTCCGGGGAAACCACGATCGGGTTATCCAGATTCAGCTGCAGCATGTCTTCGAGCAGAATAGGGCTACCAAACACGTTATCAACCGGCACATCAAAGAAGCCCTGGATCTGTTCAGCATGCAGGTCAACGGTCAGTACACGGTCAACGCCAACGCTTGACAGAAAATCGGCGACAACTTTTGCGGTAATGGGCACACGCGCAGAACGCACGCGGCGATCCTGACGGGCATAACCAAAGTAAGGGATAACGGCGGTGATACGACCTGCAGAAGCACGACGCAGCGCATCAACCATAACAACCAACTCCATCAGGTTGTCATTGGTGGGAGCACAAGTGGACTGGATGATGAAAATATCACCACCGCGTACATTTTCATTAATTTGTACGCTGACTTCGCCGTCGCTAAAGCGACCTACAGCGGCGTCGCCGAGGGAAGTGTACAGGCGGTTGGCAATACGTTGTGCTAGTTCCGGGGTGGCGTTACCAGCAAAAAGCTTCATATCAGGCACGAGAAGAACCTCAGGCATGCGTCCAGTGGTGGATAGCGTCGCCGAAAACTGTGCGGGCCAGGCATAACGCTATCCAGCGGTGTATTAAAGAGCGCGATGCAACGTCTGGAACAGGGTGACGTTGTCACCGGAGCTCTGGTTGCCCAAACATAGCCTGGTGTAGTGGAGAAAGGTTTACACCTTTCGCGACAAAACCATGTAGCCAGTCCGGGGCTTGCTCCAGCACCTGACGTGCAGAGGACTCGGTGTCAAATTCAGCAAAGACACAAGCTCCTGTGCCAGTCAGGCGCGACGGCGCGTATTCTAACAGCCAGGAAAGCGCGGCATCAACCTCGCGAAAACGTTTTCTTGCGATAACCTCGCAATCGTTGCTGAATTCACAATTTAGCAACGTATTAATTGACCTTTTCGGCGTGTCTCTTGGCAAATCAGGATCTTTGAAAATGACCGGTGTCGGGATGCTTACGCCTGGGTGCATCACCAGATACCATTTTTCCGGCGGATCGACCGGCGTCAGTTGCTCGCCCACTCCTTCCGCGAATGCCGCGTGGCCGCGTACAAACACTGGCACATCCGCGCCAAGTTGCAGGCCCAGCTCTGCCAGTTCATCTACCGATAAGCCACAGCCCCAGAGGTGGTTCAGCGCCACCAGCACGGTGGCGGCATTAGAGGAGCCGCCGCCCAGCCCGCCGCCCATCGGCAGCCGCTTTTCAACACGGATATCAGCGCCGCTGCCGACAGGTAAACAGTCACGCTGGCGCGCAGCATCCATCAATAAACGCGCGGCCCGCACAATCAGGTTTTCTTCATCCGCAACGCCAGCTACCGGCGTCAGCAGGCGAATAGCGCCGTCGTGACGCGGCACGATGCCGATGGTGTCACCGTAATCCAGAAACTGAAACAGCGTCTGAAGCTCGTGATAGCCGTCGCTGCGCTGGCCGGTGATGTATAAAAACAGATTGAGCTTTGCCGGAGAGGGCCACTGGGTCATCATTTCACAATCCAGTTATCCATTTTCAGCTTAATGCGCTGGTCATCCTGGGTCAGCTCCATGCTGGCGGGCATACTCGGTTTGGTCTTCTCATCGTAATCGCCATATACCACTTTCCAGGTTTTACCGCCCTCGGCATAGTTCAGCTCGCTAAGACGATACTGGCTGTCGAGTTTGTAGTCGGTGGCATCGCCCGGCAGACCGAGGATCCACTGGCGCAGGCTGTTGAGCGGGATAGGCATACCGGTCAGCTTGCTGATGGTTTCTTCAGCATCGGTGGCGGTATAGCGTTGACCTTTATTATCCACAATCTGCACGTTACCCGGACGGGCGGTCAGTTCAAGCTCAGTGCTGCCCAGCGGGTTGGTCAGCAGCAGGCGGTAGTTATCCTGACCGGTTTGCTGCCAGAAATAGCGGGCATACACTTTTTGCTGCGGCGAAATATAGGCAAACGCACCGCGGGTCTGATACTGGTTCAGATTACGCACGTCCTGCTGATGCTGTCGCCACTGCGGGGAGTCAGGGCTTTTACCCGGTCCTTTTGGCGCGGTGAGCGTACAGGCGGTCAGCACAAGGCTGGCGAGCGGCAGAAGGCGGAGCAGGCGGGTATTGGCTGACATCATAATGAGGAAAAATCCTTGTAATACGTTGCAGTTATATCGTTAATGCTAGCGCTGCGGCGGCACAGCGTCTACGTTCAACTTGTCTTAAATCATTATATTATCGATTACTCCAAAAGGGGGCGCTCTCTTTTATTGACCTCACGCATCCTGTATGATGCGCACAGACTAACCTTATCAACACTGGTACTACTCCTGCTGACATGACCCTTTTAGCGCTCGGCATCAACCACAAAACTGCGCCTGTTGCGTTGCGAGAACGTGTTTCGTTTTCGCCGGATACGCTCGACGAGGCGCTGGAAAGCCTGCTGGCACAGCCAATGGTGCAGGGCGGGGTGGTGCTGTCGACGTGCAACCGCACCGAGCTTTACCTCAGCGTGGAAGAGCGTGACGATTTGCAGGAAGCGTTGATTCGCTGGCTGTGCGATTACCATCATCTGAATGAAGAAGAGCTGCGTAAAAGCCTCTACTGGCACCAGGATAACGATGCCGTCAGCCATCTGATGCGCGTTGCCAGCGGGCTGGATTCGCTGGTGCTGGGCGAGCCGCAGATCCTGGGACAGGTGAAAAAAGCGTTCGCCGATTCCAGCCGTGGACATCTGAATGCCACTGAACTGGAGCGTATGTTCCAGAAATCTTTCTCCGTTGCCAAGCGCGTGCGCACGGAAACGGATATCGGCGCCAGCGCCGTCTCTGTCGCCTTCGCCGCCTGTACGCTGGCGCGTCAAATCTTCGAATCCTTATCCACCGTCACGGTGATGCTGGTGGGCGCGGGTGAAACCATCGAACTGGTGGCGCGTCATCTGCGCGAGCATAAGGTCAAGAGCATGATCATCGCCAACCGTACCCGCGAACGTGCGCAGGTGCTGGCGGATGAGGTGGGAGCCGAGGTGATTTCGCTCAGCGACATCGACGAACGCCTGAAAGACGCCGACATTATTATCAGCTCTACGGCCAGTCCGCTGCCCATCATCGGCAAAGGCATGGTGGAGCGCGCCCTGAAAGCCCGTCGTAATCAGCCGATGCTGTTGGTGGATATTGCCGTGCCGCGCGATGTCGAGCCGGACGTCAGCAAGCTGGCGAACGCCTATCTGTACAGCGTTGACGATTTACAAAGCATTATTTCCCACAACCTGGCGCAGCGTAAAGCCGCCGCCGTGGAAGCGGAAACTATTGTTGAGCAAGAAACCAGCGAATTTATGGCCTGGCTGCGTGCGCAAAGCGCCAGCGAGACCATTCGCGAATACCGCAGCCAGGCAGAACAGGTGCGGGATGAACTGACAGCCAAAGCCCTCGCGGCCCTCGAAAAGGGCGGTGATGCGCAAGCCATCATGCAGGATCTGGCGTGGAAACTGACCAACAAGCTGATCCACGCCCCAACCAAATCTCTTCAGCAGGCCGCCCGTAACGGGGATGACGAACGCCTGCATATTCTGCGCAACAGCCTCGGGCTGGAGTAGCACAACAACCTCTAATAACAGAACAGGGTGCATTTACGCCTATGAAGCCTTCTATCGTTGCCAAACTGGAAGCCCTGCACGAGCGTCATGAAGAAGTTCAGGCGCTGCTGGGTGACGCGTCGACCATCGCCGACCAGGAGCGTTTTCGTGCCTTATCGCGCGAATACGCCCAACTGAGCGATGTCTCACGCTGCTTTACTGACTGGCGACAGGTTCAGGAAGACATGGAAACCGCGCAGATGATGCTCGAGGATCCGGAAATGCGGGACATGGCGCAGGAAGAACTGCGCGAGCTGAAAGAGAAAACCGAACAGCTTGAACAGCACCTGCAGGTGCTGTTGCTGCCGACCGATCCGGATGATGAACGTAACGCGTATCTTGAAGTCCGTGCTGGTACCGGCGGGGACGAAGCCGCGCTGTTTGCCGGCGATCTGTTCCGCATGTACAGCCGTTACGCGGAATCCCGCCGCTGGCGCGTGGAAATCATGAGCGCTAACGAAGGCGAACATGGCGGTTATAAAGAAATCATCGCCAAAGTCAGCGGTGAAGGCGTCTATGGTCGGCTTAAATTCGAATCAGGTGGTCATCGCGTACAGCGTGTACCTGCAACCGAATCTCAGGGGCGCATTCATACTTCAGCCTGCACCGTGGCGCTGATGCCGGAGCTGCCGGAAGCAGAACTGCCGGACATCAACCCGGCAGATTTGCGTATCGACACCTTCCGCTCATCCGGCGCAGGCGGTCAGCACGTTAACACCACCGATTCGGCGATCCGTATCACCCACATTCCGACCGGGATCGTGGTGGAGTGTCAGGACGAACGTTCCCAGCACAAAAACAAAGCCAAAGCGCTGTCGGTGCTGGGATCGCGTATTCGCGCCGCCGAAATTGCCAAACGCCAGCAGGCGGAAGCCTCCACCCGTCGTAACCTGCTGGGCAGCGGCGATCGTAGTGACCGCAACCGCACCTATAACTTCCCGCAGGGCCGCGTCACCGACCATCGCATTAACCTGACGTTGTACCGTCTGGATGAAGTGATGGAAGGGAAACTGGATATGCTGATTGACCCCATCGTCCACGAATACCAGGCCGATCAGCTCGCCGCCCTTTCCGGGCAGGACTGATGGATTATCAGTCCTGGCTTCGCCTGGCCATGGGGCAGCTTGCGGGCAGTGACAGCCCGCGGCGCGATGCCGAGATCCTGCTGGGTTTTGTCACCGGGCGGACACGTACCTTCATTCTTGCCTTTGACGAGACGTTGCTGACGGACGCGGAACAGGCGCAGCTTACTACGTTGCTGGCACGCCGTGCCGAAGGCGAGCCGGTAGCACATCTGGTGGGCGTGCGGGAGTTCTGGTCATTGCCGCTTTTCGTTTCGCCCGCCACGCTGATACCGCGCCCGGACACCGAATGTCTGGTGGAACAGGCGCTTGCCCGTCTTCCTGACTCACCCTGTCGTATTCTGGATCTCGGTACCGGTACCGGCGCGATTGCGCTGGCGCTGGCCAGTGAGCGCCCGGACTGCGACATCATCGCTGTTGACAGGATGCCTGAGGCGGTGGAACTTGCCCGCCGCAACGCGGAGCATCTGCAAATCCGTAACGTCACCGTGCAGCAAAGCCACTGGTTTAGCGCGCTGGACGGCGAGCGGTTTACAATGATCGTCAGCAATCCGCCTTACATTGATGAGCAGGACCCGCACCTGTCGCAGGGGGACGTGCGCTTTGAGCCGCGCACTGCGCTGGTAGCAGGCGATCAGGGCATGGCCGATCTGGCGTGGATTATTCATCATGCCCGGCAATTCCTGCTGCCCGGTGGCACGCTGATACTGGAGCATGGCTGGCAGCAGGGTGCCGCAGTGCGCGCCTGTTTTGCCGCTGAGCAGTACGTGCAGATCGAAACCTGCCGCGATTATGGCGATAACGAACGCCTGACGCTGGGCCGTTTGCCGTTATAAAGGAAGGTGTATGGCTGACGGAGAGGTCATTTGGCGTTATCATCACTGCGTTTTGGGTTTTCTTGCGCCGGTCATTATTGCCCGCGCAGCCAGCAGGCCGGGTTTATCCCCTTACTGCTGGAGCTGGTGGTGCTGTACATCATCATTAAACTCGCCACCACAAAAATACCGTTACTGGGGTAAATGATGAAGTCGTTGGCAGATTTCGAATTTAATAAAGCACCGTTATGTGACGGGATGATCCTCGTATCAGAGTTGATCCGTGATGATTTCCCCTCACAGTATGTCTACGATGAACTGGAAGGGCTGGTCAGTCTGGCCCGGGAAGAGATTAGCGAGGCGAAGCCTCAGGACTGGCAACTGGAGAAACTCCTCGAGCTGTTTTACGGTGAGTGGGGCTTCCAGGACACGCGCGGCGTTTACCGCTTGTCCGACGCACTGTGGCTGGATCACGTGCTGAAAAATCGCCAGGGCAGCGCCGTTTCTCTGGGCGCCATTCTGCTGTGGGTAGCCGGCAGGCTCGATATTCCGCTGATGCCGGTGATTTTCCCGACGCAGCTCATTTTACGCGCCGAATGGATGGACAGCGAAATGTGGCTGATCAATCCGTTCAACGGCGACACGCTGGACGAGCACACCCTCGAAGTGTGGCTGAAGGGCAATATCAGTCCGATTGCGGAACTGTTCAATGAAGATCTGGATGAAGCCGACAATGCCGAGGTGATCCGCAAGCTGCTGGATACGCTGAAATCGGCGCTGATGGAAGAGCAGCAGATGGAGCTGGCCCTGCGCGCCAGCGAAGCGCTGTTGCAGTTCAATCCGGAAGATCCGTATGAAATTCGTGACCGCGGGCTGATTTATGCCCAGCTCGACTGCGACCATGTCGCGCTCAATGATTTAAGTTATTTTGTAGAACAATGTCCGGAAGATCCGATCAGCGAAATGATCCGCGCGCAGATTAACAACATCGCGCACAAGCAGATCACGCTGCACTGATGACTCCCGATCCAAACCTGATAAGGCGATCCTATGAAACAAAAAGTGGTTAGCATTGGCGATATTAATGTGGCAAACGACCTGCCGTTCGTGCTGTTTGGCGGTATGAACGTGCTCGAGTCACGCGATCTTGCGATGCGCATTTGTGAACACTACGTCACGGTTACGCAGAAAATGGGTATCCCGTACGTGTTCAAGGCCTCTTTTGACAAAGCCAACCGCTCGTCGATTCACTCTTACCGTGGCCCAGGCCTCGAAGAAGGGATGAAAATCTTCCAGGAGCTGAAGCAGACGTTTGGCGTTAAAGTGATCACCGACGTGCACGAAGCCAGCCAGGCGCAGCCGGTATCCGAAGTGGTTGATGTGATCCAGTTGCCGGCCTTCCTCGCACGTCAGACCGATCTGGTGGAAGCGATGGCGAAAACCGGTGCGGTGATCAACGTGAAGAAACCGCAGTTCGTAAGCCCGGGCCAGATGGGAAATATCGTGGATAAATTCCGCGAGGGCGGTAACGAGAAGGTGATCCTTTGTGACCGTGGCGCGAACTTTGGCTACGACAACTTAGTGGTGGACATGCTGGGCTTTAGCGTGATGAAGAAAGTCTCCGGCAACTCTCCGGTTATTTTCGACGTGACCCACGCCCTGCAGTGCCGCGATCCCTTTGGCGCAGCATCAAGCGGTCGTCGCGGTCAGGTGACCGAACTGGCGCGCGCCGGTATGGCCACCGGTCTGGCGGGGCTGTTCATCGAAGCGCACCCGGATCCGGATCATGCGAAATGTGACGGCCCGTCCGCGCTGCCGCTGGCCAAGCTGGAGCAGTTCCTCACCCAGATCAAAGCCATTGACGATCTGGTGAAAAGCTTCCCTGAGCTGGATACTGAGAACTAAAAACCCCTCTTAAAGCGCCATGCCGTTCACTTAAAATGAAACGGCATGGCGTTTTCATTTGTTACGCGGCATTTTGCGTAGCGCCTCGCACTCGCTGTAAATACCCCCGCCAGCACTTGTTTCTGACATTTTTCCTCATTAACCTAT
The DNA here is from genome assembly GCF_018323985.1 of Enterobacter kobei. GTDB lineage: Bacteria > Pseudomonadota > Gammaproteobacteria > Enterobacterales > Enterobacteriaceae > Enterobacter_D > Enterobacter_D kobei_A. The sequence continues at coordinate 2,125,150 of NZ_AP024590.1, forward strand.
TTGCATAATTTGGCATTCAGGTTAATAATCATGACCGAAAAAGGAACTGCGCATACCCGTCTGTCCGTGGTGAAAGCGCTGGTGCGTGCTGGAAAAACCCGTACGACGCTCACCGCGCTTAATGATGCAGCGGCGCTGGGATTCAGTAGCCTGGATGAGATGCTTGTTGTCATTCTGGCGCTGGGGACAAAGGATTTTTACAAGAGCATGACGGCTTATCACGATCATACGTGCTGGCATGACGTTTACCGACCTATTTTTAATGGGCTGCGTATCTACATGAAGTTCATCGTTAAAGATGACGTGCTGATCGTCTCATTTAAGGAGCTATGACCATGAAATGCCCGGTTTGCGGAGGCGCAGAATTGCAACATCTGACGCGAGATGTTGACTATGAATACAAGGGTCGTAAAACTCAGGTGTGTGATATCACCGGTGATTTTTGCGGAGCCTGCGGTGAAATGATTTTAAATGAAGCGGCGAGCGCACGTTATATGGCTGCCGTGAGCGCGTTTAATCGCGCCGTCAATGCAGAAGCGGTCGACCCCCATTTTATCGCCAGGGTACGCAAACGTTTTAAACTGGATCAGCGGCAGGCGGCGGAAATCTTTGGCGGCGGAGCTAACGCTTTCAGCCGCTACGAAACGGGCCGGGTAGCACCACCGAAACCGCTTGTTCTGCTCTTTAAAGCCCTGGACAGACATCCGGAGTTGTTTGACGAGTTAATACAGGCATAGCGATTCACCATTAAGGGAAGCCGCATAACGCGGCCTCCCGTGAGGCAATGCCGTCAGGCAAAGATCGTCATCAGATAGGCGATAAACAACGCCAGATGCGCAGCACCGTTCAGCACATTGGTGCGGCCAGTAGAGAACGACAGCTGGCACAGCAGCAGCGATGACAGCATTACAATCATCTCCGGGCCGCCCAGGCTAAACACCAGATCATTACCCGTCGCCCAGGCGATCAGCGTCACGACCGGAACGGTCAGAGAAATGGTCGCCAGCACCGAACCGAAGAACAGGTTCATGGCTCGCTGTACCTGATTATTCAGCACCGCGCGCAGCGCACCCAGACCTTCCGGCGACAGGATCAGCAGCGCCACCAGGAATCCGGTAAAGGCCACCGGGGCATTCAGCTCCGTCAGCAGCGTTTCCAGCGGGTTTGCGTTGACTTTGGTCACGGCAATAACCGCCACCAGATGAACGATCAGCCACAGCGCATGCCAGGTACTGCTGTGCGCGGAGGGCTTACCGTGATGCGGATCGTCACCATCGTCTTCATGCTCGTATACAAACAGGCTCTGGTGGGTTTTGGTCTGAATGAGCAGAAACACGCCGTACATAGCCGCCGAAATCAGCGCCACCAGCAGTGCCTGCGAGGTACTGAAGTTACCCTCTGGCAGCGCCATCGGGAACACCAGCACGATCACCGCCAGTGGGAAGAGGGCGATCAAATACTGTTTAATGCCAAACAGATTCATATACTGCGTGGCAAATTTCTGACCGCCAAGCAGCAGCGAAAAGCCAACCAGACCGCCGGTCACAATCATAATGATGGAATAGAGCGTATCGCGCATCAGCGTGGGCGCGGCATCGCCGGTCGCCATCAATGCGGAAATAAGGCTCACTTCGAGAATAACAACGGAAAGACTTAAAATTAATGAACCATAAGGCTCGCCCAGACGGTGGGCCAGAACATCGGCATGACGTACCACACTAAATGCGCTGCTTAAAATCCCTACCAGCGCCAGCAGGTTGATACCAATGACCACTGGCAGTGACTGGCTGCTTCCCCATAACAGCAGCACTGCCAGGGCCACTACCGGGAAAATGAGAGAGGTCTCCTTGTGGCGGGTTTTAACCGCCTCGATCGTTGTCGGCATTCTTTATCTCCATGTTTGCAGGTGCATAATTAGTGTAGTTAGTAAAATTTGCAGACACGTAAAATAACAGATCCTGTGATTAAACGTGGGTATGTTTACTTAATTTTACGGGAATAATGGGTTATCAATTTGAAGCGACCATATTCATAAGACTTAAATTATATTCTTATATATAACAGTAAATTATGACGTTAACATTTCAAATCTTTATGTAGAGTGGCAGCGGCGCCGCTTGTCGTCCACACTTAGGTTTTATGCCTGAATGAGGACTTATCATGCCGTTTAAATCCCGAACCGACTTACCGGACAGTGTTCAGCATGTGCTGCCCGCCCATGCACAGGATATCTATAAAGAAGCATTCAACAGCGCCTGGGATCAGTACAAAGATAAAGACGATCGACAGGGCGATGCCAGCCGGGAAGAAACCGCGCACAAAGTGGCGTGGGCGGCGGTAAAACATGACTATGAAAAGGGTGATGACGACAAATGGCACAAAAAGAAGTAATCAGCTGAAATAAATACGCTTTAGATTTTCCTCCACCGCCCGATAACAATAAGAGGGTCGCTTGCGCCAGCAACTGGCTTGCAAGCGGCCCGCGAATTGCATATCGTCGTAACGGGTTGCTTTCTGAATAAGCACCAAAAAAGCCTGGAAGGCGTCAAAAAAGCAGTCGTATGGACACACGCAGTGGTGGAGGTAAACGATGTTAACGCGTGATTTTCTGATGAAGGCTGATTGTAAAACGGCCTTTGGCGAGATTGAAGAATCCCTGCTCTGGTCAGCAGAACAGCGGGCAGCCTCGCTGGCGGCGACCCTGGCCTGCCGCCCGGACGATGGTCCGGTGTGGATTTTTGGCTATGGCTCCCTGATGTGGAATCCGGCGCTGGAATACACCGAATCCTGTACCGGCACTCTGGTTGGCTGGCATCGTGCCTTTTGCCTGCGCCTGACCGCCGGACGGGGCAGTGCCTGCCAGCCAGGGCGCATGCTTGCCCTGAAAGAGGGCGGACGCACCACGGGCGTGGCATACCGCCTCGCTGATGAAACCCTGCACGACGACCTGTCGCTGCTGTGGAAACGCGAAATGATCACCGGCTGCTATCTGCCAAGCTGGTGCAAACTCACTCTCGATGATGGCCGCACCATTAACGCGCTGGTGTTTATCATGGATCCGCGCCATGCATTGTATGAAGCCGACACCCGGGCGCAGGTGATCGCGCCGTTGATTGCCTCGGCCCGCGGCCCGCTTGGTACCAACGCACAATACCTTTTCTCGCTGGAGCAGGAGCTGATTAAGCTCGGCATGCACGATGACTGTTTAAACGATCTGGTGGGAAAAGTGCGTCGGTTGTTATGCGAAGAAAAACCCGGCCCGGAGATGCAGCCAGGTTTTGCCTGATGTGACCGGCAGCGCAGGCATCTGCGCTGCCTGACCCTTAAATGCGGAAATGTCCTGCGGTTTCCGCCAGCTCTGCCGCCTGCGATTGCAGCGCACCCGCCGCTGCGGCGGATTCCACCACCAGTTCGGCGTTCTGTTGCACCATGCGATCAAGATCGATGACCGCGTGGTTAATCTCCTGAATGCCTTTCATCTGTTCGCTGGTCGCGACGGTGATTTCACGCATGATCACCGACACGCTGTCGATGCCGGAGACGATATCACCCATGCTTTCTCCCGCCAGCCGCACATAGCGGGAGCCAGTAGAAACGCTCTGCGTGGTGGATTCGATCAGTGATTTGATCTCTTTCGCCGCCTGCGCACTGCGGCTGGCCAGCGTACGCACTTCACCGGCGACCACTGCAAAACCGCGACCCTGCTCGCCCGCACGCGCCGCTTCCACAGCCGCGTTCAGCGCCAGAATATTAGTCTGGAAGGCAATGCCGTCGATAACACTGGTGATATCACCGATTTTCGCCGATGCCTCTTCGATAGACTGCATGGTGGTGATCGCCTGTTTCACCACCTGACCGCCCCGTGAAGCGGCATCGGAGGCGGCCTGCGCCTGGCTATTGGCCTGGGCGGCGGAATCCGTAGACTGTCCCACCGAGGCGGTGATCTGCTCAATGGCGCTGGCGGTACCGCGCAGGCTGGAGGCAGCCTGCTCCGTACGTCCGGAGAGATCCTGGTTACCGGCGGCAATCTCCTGGGCGGCAAATTTCACCGAGGTACTGGAGTCGCGCAATTTGACCATGACCACTGCCAGCTTGTCGCTAAAGGCGTTAAAGGCGTGAGCAATTTCCGCGATTTCATCATTGCCGTTTTCCGGCAGACGCTGGGAGAGATCGTCAGTGCCGTTGCTGATGGCGTGCATCGCATCGCGAATAGTCACCAGACGTTTGAGCAGCGTGGCGACCAGCCAGTGCATCACCGAGCCGCCGATCAACACCAGCACGATCAGCGACAGCGCCGAGGCTTTCAGCTGGGCGCTCAGTCCGCTGGTGGCATCATCGCTGTCCAGCGCCACCACCAGCAGCCAGTTGGTGCCTTTTACCGGAGTGGCCAGCAGGGTTTTACTGACGCCGGCCAGCGTCCCTTCCTCTGCATTACCCGCTTTCAATGCACTGAATTGCACACCCTGAATGGCATCGTTAAACGGTTTTAAGGTCAGCGCGGGATCATTGCCGGCGATCACTGTACCGTCACTGTCCAGCAGCAGGCCGCTACTCTGCGGCGTCGGCTGGATACCGTGCACGTTTGCCACCACGCTGTCCATGGTCACATCACCGGCGACGACGGCCTGTAGCGTGCCGTTCACTTTCACCGGCACGGCAAAGGTCACGACCAGTTTACCCGTGCCCGCATCGACGTAAGGCGCGGTGACGACCGGCGCATCGGCTTTCAGCACCTGCTGATACCACGGACGAATGGTGGGATCGTAATCCGCCGGTACGCCGGTCGGATCGGAGAATTTAGCGGTTTTGGCGGCATAACCCACGTAGACGTTCGTAAAGCCGCCAGCCTGGGCGATCTGTTTAAAGATCGGTACCGGATCGTCCTGCACCGCCACGCTCTGTAACGAGGCGATCATGGTCATTTTGCTGTTCACCCAGTCGGCGATGGCCAGACTGTGACTGTTACTGATGCTGGTTAAAATATCGTGCTGGGTTTGCTGATTGTCCCGGCGGGCGACCTGATAATTGATAATAGTGTTAAGAAGCAAGGCGATAGCCAGACAGCCAGCTGTCGCCACAATAATGCGCGCGCGAATGGACCTGATCATAATGTTGTACCTGCTGTGTTGTTATAAAAAAGCTATCGGCAACACAGCAGGCAAACTTGATGTCTGGATCACATCTATAAGAAAAATATATTAAAGCGGGGTAATTATTAAAAAGTTAATACTTTATCGGCCGCCAGCGTCCATTGCGCCAGCTCTACCAGCGTGCCGATTTCCACGCCATCCACCAGCGGCAGTTCGCTAATGCCCCGGCCATCGGTGCAGGTTTTGCACAGCTTTACCGGCACGTTTTGCGCAGTGAGGATCTCCAGCATCTGCTGAATGTTATAGCCCTCCGCCGGACGCTGACCGCGCAGCCCGGCGGTCACCGCATCGGACATTAAAAACAGGCGCAACGCTGGCGCGGGATCCTGCTCACGCAGGGCGATAGCCAGACGCAGGCAGTTAAAGAGGGATTCACTGCCGTACGCCGCGCCGCTGGCGACGATCACTATCTTTTGCATTTTTCACTCCTTCGACAAGGCATGATTATTGCTTTATTCAGCGGACACATTGACCGGGAGAATAAGCATGACCATGAATGCTGACCGCGCGAACCGCGCCATCGACTGGTTTCGTTACGCGCGCCAGATCCAGAAACAACAACTCCGCCAGCTGGCGCAGTCGGGTGCGCTGGCAAGCAGGATCTGCCATCTGGTGCATATGCTACAGTGCGAACGCGGCGCTTCCAACATCTGGCTCTGTTCGCAGGGCCGATTATACGACGCCGAGTGCCGCGCCAGTCGCGCACTGGTGGATGAACAACGGTTGGCACTCTTGCCGCTTCTGGGTGACGACCCGCCGCTGACCAGCAGCGCGCTGTGCCAGCGCATCGCCGCCGCCCTCTGGGGGCTGGAGCAACTACCGGATTTACGCCAGCGCGTGCAGGCGCAACGTATTGATGCCGCTGATGCAATGGAACAGTTCAGCGCCACCATCCGTCATCTGTTAAGCATTGTGCCGCAATTGAACGACACCCTCGACGATCCCCGCATTGTGCAACCTCTGGTGGCGCTCTACAGCGTGATGCAGGGTAAAGAGCTGGCAGGGCAGGAGCGGGCGCTGGGGGCGCTCGGTTTTACCCTCGGCCATTTCAGTGACGCCCTGCGCCAGCGGCTGGTGGATCGCATCGACGGCCAGCAACCCTGTTTTGATACTTTCCTTTCGCTCACCACTGCCGCACTGAGCGATGTTTTTCATACCCGCTGTGGCGCGACGCTGGAAATCGAACAGCTCCGTCGTCTCGCCTGCACCCGCCAGCCCCCGCAGGATCAGGGGGAAAACGCGCTGCGCTGGTTTGTGCTGCACACGCAGCGGCTGGAGGAGTTGCGCGCCCTGGAAGAATCGCTGATCGACGCTTTGATGCATACTGTTGCAACTTTACTGGCAGAAGAGGATCTCCCGCCGATCAGCGCCGCCTTTCTGGAGCCTGCCGGGGACGCGCTGTCGCTGCGTCCTGATAGTCAGCTGTTACCGCTGGTGCGTCAGCAGGCGCGCGAACTGGAGCAGCTCACGGCGCAACTGGCCTCGTTGAAAGCCTCTGTGGATGAGCGCAAGGTGATCGACAGCGCCAAGCAGGTGCTGATGACGCACCAGAATATGACTGAAGAGCAGGCGTGGCTGTGTCTGCGCAAAATGGCGATGGATAAAAATCAGCGCATGGTAGAAATCGCCCGCGCGCTGTTAACGGTGAAAAATCTCTGGCAGTAATCCCAAAGGAGTAGCTGCACGGTTTGCGGGCAAAATGTGCACATGCCCGGTGCGTAAAATGTGTTGTAGGCCGGCTAAGCGAAGCGCCACCCGGCAACAGAGACCGTGCCCGGAGATCTCGCCCGGCGGCGCAGGCTTGCCGGGCCTACGGTGGCCTTTAGAAGCCCCGGGCGCAGAATTCGATGTAGGCCGGGTAAGCGAAGCGCCACCCGGCATACCCGGTGAGTTAAACCTGGCATCCCCCTTGCATTATTATACCCACAACATAATAAACCGGCCCGCCAATGGCGGCAGGCGGGTTTTGAGGATAAAGGCGTCCTGCAGTGCGAAAGCACCGCCGGGCGCTTTTTTTTGATTCAGGAGTGGTGATGGCTGATTCGACCGTTTCTCTTTCCCGCCGACGCTTATTACAGGCCACCGCCGTGATGGGCGGCAGCCTATTACTGCCGGGCGTGATGCAGGCCGCGTTCGCGGCAGGCTCTGACAAGCCGGAGCAGCAGACCGTGCGCGTGGGCTTTATCCCGCTGACCGACTGTGCACCCTTGGTGATCGCAGCCCTCAAGGGCTTCGATAAAAAATACGGGATTACGATTGTGCCGACCAAAGAGGCGAGCTGGGCAGCGGTACGCGACAAACTCACCTCCGGCGAGCTGGACGCGGCGCACGTGCTGTACGGGTTGCTCTACGGGCTGGAGATGGGCATCGGCCCCAAACCGCAGGCGATGGCGAACCTGATGACGCTGAACCAGAACGGACAGGCGATCACCCTGTCGGCGGAATTACAGGAGAAGGGCATACGTGATGCCGCCGGACTGAAAACGCTGATTGGCCAGAGCGCGCCGGGCAGCTACACCTTCGCCCATACCTTCCCGACCGGCACCCATGCCATGTGGCTCTACTACTGGCTGGCCAACGCGGGTATCAATCCCTTTGACGACATCCGGACCGTCGTGGTGCCGCCACCGCAGATGGTGATGAACATGCGCATCGGCAACATGGTCGGGTTTTGCGTCGGCGAGCCGTGGAATACCCGCGCCATAAACGATCGTATCGGTTTTACCGCCGCCACCTCGCAGGAGATCTGGCCCGATCACCCGGAAAAAATCCTCGGCACGCGTCGCGCCTGGGTGGAGCAGAATCCGCACACTGCACGGGCGCTGGTCGCGGCAGTGCTGGAGGCCGCCCGCTGGATCGACGCCTCGGCGGAGAACAAACGCGAAACCGCGCGCATCCTCGCCCGTCGCGCCTGGCTTAATACCAAAGAGCAATTCCTTACTGGCCGCCTGCTGGGAGAGTACGACAACGGCGCGGGCCGCCGCTGGCAGGACGCCCATGCCATCCGCTTCTTTAACGAGGGCCAGGTTAACTATCCCTGGCACTCCGACGGTATGTGGTTTTTAACCCAGTTTAAGCGCTGGGGATTATTAAAAACCGCGCCGGATTACCGCGCAGTCGCGGCACGCATCAACCGCACCGACGTCTTCCGCGATGCCGCCACCCAGGCAGGCGGTATTTCACTGCCGTCCTCACCGCTGCGCACCAGCACGCTTATCGACGGCACCGTCTGGAACGGCACGGATCCGGAAGGGTACGCCAGCCAGTTTGCCATTCAACGTAAAGGGGCATGACATGACACTCCCGCAGAAAAAAAACATCGTTAACCCGGCGGCACCTCAGGGGGAGGTGATCCTCCTGCCACCGGTGCAGGTACGCCGCCGCACGTCGCGCTTCAGTCGCCAACTGCGCGACGTCGTGCAGCGCGTGGTCCCCGCTATCCTCGGGCTGGGGCTGCTGGTGATAGCCTGGCAACTGGCCGCCATCAACAGCAAAGGCTTCCCGACGCCGCTCTCGACGCTGGACTCTGCCCTGACGCTGTTTGCCGATCCATTTTATAACGACGGGCCGAACGACATGGGTATCGGCTGGAATGTGCTGGCCTCCCTGCAACGTGTCGCGGTGGGTTTCGGGCTGGCGGCGCTGGTGGGTATTCCGCTTGGCTTTTTAATCGGCCGCTTTGTCTTTGTCTCCCGTATGTTCACGCCGCTGATCGCGCTACTGCGCCCGGTCAGCCCGCTCGCCTGGCTGCCGATTGGCCTGCTGCTGTTTCAGAAAGCGGAACCGGCTTCCAGCTGGACCATTTTTATCTGCTCCATCTGGCCAATGGTGATTAACACCGCCGAAGGGGTAAAGCGCATACCTGCGGACTACCTCAACGTTGCCCGCGTGTTACAGCTCTCTGAATGGACGGTGATGCGTCGCATCCTGTTCCCGGCGGTGTTACCCGCCGTGCTGACCGGTGTGCGGTTGTCGATTGGCATTGCGTGGCTGGTGATCGTCGCCGCCGAAATGCTCACCGGCGGCGTGGGCATCGGCTTCTGGATCTGGAACGAGTGGAACAACCTCAACGTGGAAAACATTCTGATCGCCATTGTCATCATCGGCGTCGTCGGCCTGCTGCTGGAGCAGGGCCTGATGCTCATCGCCCGCCGTTTCAGCTGGCAGGATAAATAAGGAGTCGCGTATGAAACCCATTATTCAGGTGCAGGCCGTCAGTCAGCGTTTCTCTACCGCCAGCGGTGAATTCCTCGCGCTGCAAAACGTCTCATTTGATATTCACGAAGGAGAGACCGTCAGCCTGATTGGCCACTCCGGCTGCGGCAAATCGACGCTGCTCAATTTAATCGCCGGTATCACGCTGCCCACCGAAGGCGGGTTGATCTGCGATAACCGGGAAATCGCAGGCCCCGGCCCGGAACGCGCGGTGGTGTTCCAGAACCATTCGCTGTTGCCGTGGCTGACCTGCTTTGACAACGTGGCGCTGGCAGTGGATCAGGTGTTTCGCCGCACCATGACGAAAGCGGAGCGCAAAGAATGGATTGAGCACAACCTGGATCGCGTGCAGATGGGCCATGCGCTGCACAAACGCCCGGACGAGGTGTCCGGGGGCATGAAACAGCGTGTCGGCATTGCCCGCGCGCTGGCGATGAAGCCGAAAGTGCTGCTAATGGATGAACCTTTTGGCGCGCTGGATGCGCTGACCCGCGCCCATTTGCAGGACACAGTGATGCAGATCCAGCAGTCGCTGAACACCACCATCGTGCTGATCACTCACGATGTGGATGAAGCGGTGCTGCTCTCGGATCGCGTGATGATGATGACCAACGGTCCGGCGGCGACGGTGGGGGAAGTGCTGGCGGTAAACCTGCCGCGTCCGCGTAACCGTGTGGCGCTGGCCGAAGAGAGTCGTTATCACCATCTGCGTCAGCAAATTCTGCATTTCCTCTACGAAAAACAGCCGAAAGCGGCGTAAGGGGCAGCGATGATGCGGCAACTGATCATCATTGGCAACGGCATGGCGGCGACCCGGCTGGCACAGGCGCTTATCAGCCGCGATGCGACGCGCTTTGCCATCACCCTTATCGGCGACGAACCCTGCGCGGCCTATAACCGCATTCAGCTTTCCCCGGTGCTGAGCGGGGAAAAGCCCTTCGCCGATACGCGGCTACTGCCTGCGGACTGGTACGACGCAAACCGCATTAACGTACTCTCCGGCGAACGGGTGCTGGCAGTGGATCATGCAGCGCGAACGCTGCAAACCGACCAGCGCCAGCTTTCCTGGGACGAACTGGTGTTTGCCACCGGATCGCAGCCCTTTATTCCGCCTATACCCGGACATACCCAGCCGCATGTTTTTGCCTTTCGCACGCTGGCGGATGTCAACGCCATGCTGGCAACGCGCGGTCCAGTGGTGGTGCTCGGGGGCGGCGTGCTGGGTGTCGAAGCCGCCGCGGCTTTTGCCCGTCGTGGTGACAGTGTCACGCTGGTGCATCGCGCCGATCGTCTGATGGAGCAGCAGCTTGATCGTCAGGCGGGTGACCTGTTGGCAGGGCATCTGCGGGCGCGCGGTATCCACTGCGAGCTGAACAGCGGTATCACCGCGATTAACGCCGACTCGGTGACGCTGAATGACGGACGAACCGTTCCGGCGTCACGGGTGGTGATCGCCACCGGCGTGAAACCCAACGCGTCGCTGGCGCAGGCCAGCGGCATCCCGTGTCAGCGCGGCATTGTGGTCGACCACCAGTTACGCACCGCTCTGTCTGGCATCAGCGCCCTTGGCGAATGCTGCGAAATCGAAGGGCAGACCTGGGGACTGGTGGCGCCCTGCCTGCAACAGGCTGACGTGCTGGCCGCCCGGCTATGCGGCGAACCCGGTGACGATTTTGCCTGGCACGACAGCGGCACACGTTTAAAAGTCACCGGCATCGATCTGTTCAGCGCCGGTGTGGTGAATGCCGGCGCAGAGGATCAATGCTGGCACAGCTTCGATCCGCTGTCCGGGCATTACCGTCGTCTGCTGATCCGCGACGGCCGCCTCGCGGGCGTGCTGTTGATGGGCGACTGCCAGAGCGCGGCCAGCCTTACCGAACGGCTTGCCACTGCGCAACCTGCCAGTCCCGACTGGCTTTTTGACCGCTTCACAACCCGGCCCCAGGCTGAAGGACAACTGACAATGACGAAACCAACGCTGGTAGTGGCAGGACATGGCATGGTCGGCCACCATTTTCTTGAGCAGTGCGTCAGCCGCGATCTGCATCTGGCGTATAAGATCGTGGTGCTGTGCGAAGAGCGTTATGCCGCCTACGACCGCGTGCATTTATCGGAGTATTTTGCCGGGCGCAGCGCCGGATCCCTGTCGATGGTGGCGGACGATTTCTTTGCCCGCCACGGTATTGAATTACGGCTTGCCTGTCGGGTGGCGGAAATCGACCGCGACCTGCGGGTGGTGCGCGACGCCGACGGGCATGAAACCCATTTCGATAAGCTGGTGCTGGCCACCGGCTCGTATCCTTTCGTGCCGCCGGTGCCGGGGCGCGATCTGCCGGGCTGCTTTGTTTATCGTACCCTTGACGATCTGGACCGCATTCGCGCCAGAGCCGCCACCGCCACGCGCGGTGTGGTGATCGGCGGTGGCCTGCTGGGGCTGGAGGCGGCGAACGCCTTAACGCAGCTCGGTCTGGAAACCCACGTGGTGGAATTTGCGCCTGGGTTGATGGCGGTGCAGCTGGATGCGCCGGGCGCGGAACTGCTGCGTAAGAAAATTACCGCGTTGGGCGTCGGCGTCCATACCAGTAAATCCACCACCGCGATTGTCGAAACCGGGGAGGGCATGGCCTTACAGTTCGCCGACGGCGGGACGCTGGAAACGGACATGGTGGTGTTCTCCGCGGGGATACGTCCCCAGGATGCGCTGGCGCGCGGCTGCGGTCTGGACGTTGGCGAGCGCGGTGGTATCCGCATTAACGATGCCTGTCAGACCAGCGACGACGACATTTACGCCATCGGTGAATGCGCGTTGTGGGAGGGCAAGATCTACGGCCTGGTGGCTCCTGGCTATCAGATGGCGCGGGTCGCGTCCGCACAGCTGGCCGGGGAAAACGCGATCTTTACCGGTGCAGACATGAGCACCAAACTCAAGCTGCTGGGGGTGGACGTGGCATCCTTTGGCGATGCGCAGGGCCGCACGCCGGAAAGCCTCAGCTACCAGTGGAGCGACGGCCCGAACCAGACCTACAAAAAAATCGTCATCAGCCATGACAGCAAAAAGCTGCTCGGCGGCGTGCTGGTGGGCGATGCGAGTGATTACGCGACCCTGTTACAGATGATGCAAAACGATCTGCCGCTGCCCGCGCAGCCGGAAAGCCTGATTCTGCCGCAGCTGGCGGGCAGCCCGGCGAAAGCGCTCGGCGTCGCGGCGCTGCCGGATCGCGCGCAGATCTGCTCCTGCCATAACGTCAGCAAGGCGGATATCTGCCAGGCGGTCAGCGCCGGGGCCACTGACATGGGGGCGATTAAAAGCTGCACCAAAGCGGCGACCGGCTGCGGCGGCTGTAGCGCGCTGGTGAAACAGGTGATGGAGTTTCAGCTCGCCGCCCAGGGCGTGGAAGTCAAAAAAGACATCTGCGAGCACTTTGCCTGGTCGCGCCAGGAGATCTACCACCTGGTGCGCGTCAACCATATCCACACCTTTGATCAGCTGATTTCCCGCTACGGTCAGGGGCAGGGCTGCGAGATCTGCAAACCGCTGGTCGGCTCTGTGCTGGCGTCGTGCTGGAATGACTATTTGCGCAAGCCTGCCCATCTGCCGTTACAGGACACCAACGATCGCTTCTTTGCCAATATCCAGAAAGACGGTACCTATTCGGTAGTGCCGCGGATGCCCGCCGGGGAAGTGACCGCCGACGGACTGATCGCGGTCGGGCAGATCGCCAAAAAATACCAGCTTTACAGCAAAGTGACCGGCGGTCAGCGTATTGATCTGTTTGGCGCGCAGCTCGATCAGCTGCCCGCCATCTGGCGGGAGCTGGCAGATGCCGGATTTGAAACCGGGCACGCCTACGGCAAATCTCTGCGCACGGTGAAGTCCTGCGTCGGCTCGACCTGGTGTCGCTACGGCGTGCAGGATTCCACCGGGCTGGCGGTCACGCTGGAGCACCGTTACAAGGGCCTGCGCGCGCCGCACAAAATCAAAATGGCGGTATCAGGCTGCACCCGCGAATGCGCTGAAGCGCAGAGCAAAGACATCGGCGTTATCGCCACCGAAAACGGCTGGAACTTGTATGTCTGCGGTAACGGCGGCATGAAGCCGCGCCATGCGGATCTCTTTGCCAGTGATATGGATGAAGCCACGCTGATCCGCACCGTCGATCGCCTGCTGATGTTCTACATCCGCACCGCCGATCGCTTACAGCGCACCAGCGTGTGGATGGACAACCTGGAGGGCGGCATCGACTATCTGCGGGAGGTGATCCTTGAGGATTCACTGGGGCTGGGGGCGGAACTGGAGCGGGAGATGGCGCGTATCGTCGAGACCTACCAGTGCGAGTGGCAGACGACGCTCAACGATCCGCAGCAGCTGGCACAGTTTAAAGCCTCCATTAATGGCGATGCTCCTGCCGTCGGCAAACCCTGGCAGGCGATTTGCGGCCTTGAGGAGATCCCCGAGCAGGCGGGCATCGGCGCGCGTATCGGCGAGCGGCAGATCGCGCTGTTCCGCTGCGGCCAGTCGGTGTACGCGCTGGACGATCGGGAGCCGGGCAGCGACGCGAACGTGTTGTCACGCGGCCTGATCGGTGACGCGGCGGGGGAGCCAATTGTTATTTCACCGCTCTACAAACAGCGTATTCGCCTGCGTGACGGGCGCGCACCGGACAACGGCGAGCCGCTGGTACGCGCCTGGCCGGTAAAAATCGAAGGCGGCAAAGTGTGGGTGGGCAATCAGGCGCTCTTGCTGCGTGCGGAGGCATCATGACGGAAACCAGAACCACCTGTCCGTACTGCGGCGTCGGCTGTGGCGTTATCGCCCGCGTGGAGGAGGGTGAGGTGCAGGTACGCGGCGATGACAGCCATCCGGCAAACTTCGGGCGGTTATGCGTCAAAGGTGCGGCGCTGGGGGAAACCACCGGGCTGGCGGGACGTCTGCTGCATCCGCAGGTGGACGGCGAGCGCTGCGACTGGGATCGGGCGCTGGCCAGCGCAGGCGATCGGCTGCGCAAAATCATTGATGAATTCGGTCCACAGGCCGTGGCGTTTTACGCCTCCGGCCAGCTGCTGACCGAGGACTATTACGCCGCCAACAAGCTGATGAAGGGCTTTATCGGCGCGGCGAACATCGATACCAATTCGCGGCTCTGTATGTCCTCGGCGGTGACCGGCTATAAACGGGCGTTCGGCGCGGATGTGGTGCCGTGCAGTTATCAGGATGTGGAGCAGAGCGATCTGGTGGTGCTGGTGGGATCGAACGCGGCCTGGGCGCATCCGGTGCTCTATCAGCGGCTGGCGCAGGCGAAACGGGAAAGGCCGCAGATGAAGATTGTGGTGATCGATCCGCGCCGCACCGCCACCTGCGACATCGCCGATCTGCACTTATCGCTGGCACCGGGCAGCGACGCCGGACTGTTTGTCGGTCTGCTGCATGCCATTATGCAACGCGGCGGCGACGTCAGCCGTTTTGATGACGGGGAGCAGGCGGCGGCGATTGCCGCGGACTGGCCCGTGGCGCGCGTGGCGCAGTTTTGCGATTTGCCTGCGGCGCAGGTCAGCACTTTTTATGACTGGTTTGTGGCGGCCCCACGCGCCATTACGCTCTACACCATGGGCATAAATCAGTCCGCCAGCGGCAGCGATAAATGCAACGCCATCATTAATGTACATCTGGCGAGCGGCAACATTGATCGCGCTGGCTGCGGGCCTTTTTCGCTGACCGGTCAGCCAAATGCCATGGGCGGGCGCGAAGTGGGTGGACTGGCGACGCAACTGGCGGCGCACATGAATTTTGAACCTGCCGATCTGGCCCGCGTGGCTCGCTTCTGGGGCACGGAACGACTGGCACAGACGCCGGGGCTGATGGCGGTGGAGCTGTTTGAGGCCATCGGACGCGGCGAGGTGAAAGCGGTGTGGATCATGGGCACCAATCCGGCGGTATCGCTGCCGGACAGCCATGCAGTCTGCCAGGCGCTGGCGACATGCCCGCTGGTGATCGTCTCGGAGGTGGTGGCGGATACGGAAACCAGCCGCTACGCGCATATTCAGTTTCCGGCGCAGGCGTGGGGCGAGAAAACCGGCACCGTGACGAATTCTGAACGGCGCATCTCGCGCCAGCGTGCCTTTTTACCGTCACCCGGCGAGGCGCGGCCCGACTGGTGGATCGTCGCGCAAGTTGCCCACCAGCTGGGCCATGGCGAGGCCTTTGCGTGGCAGCATGCGCACGACGTGTTCCGCGAGCACGCATTACTTTCCGGCTATGAAAACAACGGCACACGGGCGTTTGATATCAGCCCGCTGGCCACGCTCAGCCGGGCACAATGGGACGAGATGACGCCAGTGCAGTGGCCGATGAATAAAACGGTCGATCTGACGCGCGGCTGGCGCGACAGCGGGCGGTTGCGCCTGCTACCGGTGTCGCCGGAACGGCTCCAGGCGCAGCCTGATGCGCTTTATCCTTTCATCCTTAATAGCGGACGCATTCGCGATCAGTGGCACACCATGACCCGCACCGGGACAGTGGCGCGGTTGATGCAGCACATTGCGGAGCCGCAGGTGGAGATCGCCCTGGCAGACGCCGCCCGTGTCGGCCTTCACAACGGCGATCTCGTGCGTATCAGCTCCCCGCGCGGCCTGATGCTGGCGCGGGCGACGGTCAGCGAGGCGCAGCGCCCCGGATCGCTGTTTGTGCCCATGCACTGGAACGCGCTGTTCGCCCGGCAGGGGAAGGTGAATGCGCTGGTCGCGCCGGTATGCTGCCCGCATTCCGGACAACCGGAAAGCAAACAGACCGCCGTGCGGATCAGTGCCTGGCAACCCGCCTGGCAGGGGGAACTGTTCTGTCGTGACAACGTCACACTTCCGGCGTCGGTGTACTGGCTGCGCAAGGCGGCGACGGTGACACATTACACTCTGGCGGGGGAGAACCCGGCGCAGCAATGGTTGGTGCCATGGTGTGAGACGCAAGGCTGGCAGCTGCAACAGGCGCAGGCCGGAACGGCATGGCATATGCTTGCGTGGCACGAGGGGGAATTGATGCTGGCCTTCTGGAGCGATCGCTGTGTGCCGCAGATTGATACCGCGCAGGCAGAAGCGGCGTTTGCTCATGCA
Organism: Enterobacter kobei; assembly: GCF_018323985.1. GTDB lineage: Bacteria > Pseudomonadota > Gammaproteobacteria > Enterobacterales > Enterobacteriaceae > Enterobacter_D > Enterobacter_D kobei_A. The sequence continues at coordinate 2,141,619 of NZ_AP024590.1, forward strand.
CCGCAGACCACCTTTGCCCGACACGCGCTGTTAAGCGGCCATGCGGCGGATACGCAGGCGGCACCGGGACGTATGGTGTGCAGTTGCTATGGCGTGGGCGAGAATGCCATTAATGCGGCGATCCGCAACGGCTGTCATTCTGCCGCCGCGCTCGGTAAGACGCTGCGCTGCGGCACGAACTGCGGATCCTGCATTCCTGAACTTAATGCCCTGCTGGCAAAAGCGTTACTGTCCGAAACGGCCGATTAAGCCTGCCGCGGCCAGCGCTTTGCCTTTCAGCTTCGCCAGCAGCTCGTCGCGGGTCAGCCCGGCGGGCAGATTTGGCTCCACGTCGGTGGCGATCAGGGTAAAGGTATAATGGTGTGCGCCACTGCCCGGTGGCGGGCAAGGGCCGTACCATTTGTCAGTCCCGGGGGTATTTTTACCGCCGGTGAAGTTTTTCCCGTCGCGCAGATCGTTGGCACCAATGCCGGTGGCGGACGGCGAAATGTTATAGGCCACCAGATGGGTGACGCCAAGGCCTTTCGCGCCTTCCGGATCGTGGACGATCAGCGCAAAGCTTTTGGTGTTGACCGGCGGATTACTCCAGATCAGCGCGGGCGATTCATTTTCACCGGTGCAGTTGGGATTTTTGTCGTTGTTACCGGCAAAGCGCTTTTCCAGCAGCGCATTATCAGCAAAGGCCGGGGATTGCAGCATAAAAAGCTCGCTGGCGCTGGCCGCAGCACCATAAAACATCAGCGAACTCCATAAAGCCCATTTCAGCGTTTTGTTCATGAAAAGATCTCATACATATGCGGTTCTATAACTGTAGTCCTGACGAAGCGGGAACGATTAAGGATTTTCCTGGAATTCGTCAGAAAGCTGAAACGAGGGCTAAAAAACGTTAGCATTAGCCTTTAAACCGCACAAACCCCCGGCAGGTGAGACGTCGCTGAAGATATTGATGCGTGAAGTGTTAAGATCATTTCCTTCCTTTCTGTTGCTTCTGCTGCTGACAGGCGGCAGCCACGCGGCTACGCAAAGCTGGACGCAGCAGGCACAAAATCCCTTTGATAACGACGCCGATGGCCTGCCCGATCTTGGCATGTCGTACAGTAATGATACGGGTGAAAAACATCTGGCGGAGATGGCAAAAGCGTTTGGCGAAGCCAGTCAAAGCGACAGCAGTTTAAGCGCCGGGCAGCAGGCGCGGCAGTTTGCGCTGGGCAAGGTGCGCGACGCCCTGAGCGGCGAAGTGAGCGAGCAGGTAGAATCCTGGCTCTCCCCCTGGGGGAATGCCAGCGTCAACGTCAAGGTCAATGATGACGGGCGTTTTACCGGCAGTTCCGGCAGCTGGTTTATCCCCTGGCAGGACAATAACCGCTATTTAAGCTGGAGCCAGTTGGGGCTGACGCAGCAGGACGAGGGGCTGGTGAGCAACGCCGGGATCGGTCAGCGCTGGCGAGCGGGCAACTGGCTGCTGGGCTACAACACCTTTTACGACAATCAGCTGGATACCCGGCTGCAACGCGCTGGCGTCGGGGCGGAAGCCTGGGGTGAATACCTGCGGCTGTCGGCCAACTTTTATGAGCCGCTGTCCGGCTGGCACGACGAGGGCGCGACGCTGCAACAGCGCATGGCGCGCGGCTACGACATCACCGCCCAGGCGCGGATGCCCTTTTATCAACATCTCAATACCAGCCTCAGCCTTGAGCAGTATTTTGGCGACAGCGTCGATCTGTTCGACTCCGGCACCGGCTATCACAATCCAGTGGCGGTCAAAGTCGGCCTGAATTATACCCCGGTGCCGCTGGTCACCTTAACCGCGCAGCATAAGCAGGGAGAGAGCGGCGACAGCCAGAACGATCTGGGGCTGAAGCTGAATTACCGCTTTGGCGTGCCGTTAAAAAAACAGCTCTCCGCCAGTGAAGTGGCGCAAACCAGCTCGCTGCGTGGCAGTCGCTATGACAACCCGACACGCAATAACCTGCCGGTCGTGGAACAACGTCAGCGCAAAACCCTGTCAGTCTTTCTCGCCACGCCCCCCTGGGATCTATCCCCCGGCGAGACAGTGGAGCTGAAAGTACAGGTGCGCAGCACCCATGGCATTCGTAACGTGGTGTGGCAGGGCGATACCCAGGCGCTGAGCCTGACGCCGCCGGTCAATGCGAAGGATCCGACAGGCTGGAGCATCATTATGCCTGCCTGGGATGCGAGTGAAGGCGCCAGCAACCGCTGGAATCTGTCGGTAACGGTGGAAGATGAGAAGGGGCAGCGCGTTTCATCCAATGAAATCACGCTGGTACTGACGCAACCGCTGACCAGTGAGCCTGTCAACGATCCGCGTTGGGAGTTGCTGCCCGCGCCGTGATCAGAAAATCCGGTCCTGATGCACCCATACGGCGGCTTCGACACGAGATTTCAGCTTCATTTTTTTCAGCATATGCTTCACGTGTACTTTGACGGTGCTTTCAGTGATGTCCAGTCGACGGGCGATCATTTTGTTCGGCAGTCCCTGGGCGATGAGCTTCAGAATGTCGCGCTCGCGCGGCGTTAACTGGCTGACATCCCGGTCAGAGGTGGCGCGGTTGGCACGCAGGCTGGCGGCCAGTACCGGCGTCAGCGCTTCACTGAGCACCATCTCCCCTGCCGCAGCCTGTTGCAGCGCTTTCAGCAGATCTTCCGGCTCCATATCTTTTAACAGATAGCCGTCCGCACCGCGTTTCAGCGCCGTCACCACGTCTTCTTCATGATTCGATACGCTGAACACCACGATGCGTCCGGAGAGGGTTTTCTCCCGCAGTTTGTCCAGTGTTTCCAGCCCGTTCATGCCCGGCATATTCAGATCCAGTAAAATCAGATCCGGATCTAACGCCTCTGCCAGTTCAATACCCTGTTCGCCATTGCTGGCTTCGCCAGCCACCGTGATGTCGTTTGCCATGCTGATGAGCTGTTTAACGCCGGTGCGCAGCATCGGATGATCGTCAATCAGCAGGATGGTGGCGGGTTCCGGATTAGTCATCGTTATCTCCTGGTCTTAATGAGAGAAGCTTTTCAGGTATAAAGGTGATTATCACTTCCGTGCCACCGGCTTCGCGGCGGCGGATCACGCAGTCGCCGCGCAAACTCTGGGCGCGGTCGCGCATGATAATCAGTCCATAGTGGTTAGTGCGTTCGGCATGTTCCGGGATGCCGCACCCGTTGTCTGTAATGCACAGCGTGACCCGCTGCGCCTGCTGGGTTACCGAGACGGTAACTTCCGTGGCCCCGGCGTGTTTAAGGGCGTTGCTCAGGGCTTCGCGGGCAATTTGCAGCAGATGGATCGCCTGATGCGATGGCACAAAGCGCGGCGGCAACTGGTAATCCAGTTTGACCGGAAAACCGAAACGGGCGCTGTATTCCTCACAGCTGGCGTGCAGCGCCGGGCGCAGGCCCGCCTCGGTCAGCTGTAAGCGGAAGGTGGTTAACAGTTCCCGCAACTGCGCCCATGAGGTATTCAGTTCATTGCGGATCTGACCCAGTAATTGCTGGCTGCTTTCCGGCAGCGTATCCCCCTGCATTTGCAGGCAACTGACCTGCATCTTCATGCAGGAGAGCGACTGAGCGATGGAGTCATGCAGTTCGCGCGCGATGGTGGCGCGTTCTTCCATCACCATCATCTGCTGCTGCCGTTCCTGATGACGCTCCAGCGCCAGCGTGGCGGTGAGTTGTTCCACCAGGGTATCCACCAGTTGCTGCTGATCGTGGCTGAGATGACGACCCGGCGGCAGCTGTGCCAGCAACAGACCGTACTGCAAATGGGCATCCGCCAGCCGCCACTTCAGGGTTATACCCCCTGGGGGGGACGTCTCCTGATGGCGGGGGCAGAGATTGCAGCCCATATTGTCGCAGCTGGCATCCGACTGGCAGGTAAATTCCTGATGGTTGGCTTCATCTTCCATATCGTAAATACGCAGTTCGATGTCGTGCAACAGCGTCAGGCTTTGCAGGCCGTTAAGGACCGGCGAGATACGCTCGCACATCGGGATCTGCGAATGCAGGCGACGGTTGGCCTGCCAGAGAAACGACAGGATCTGATTTTTTTGCTCCAGTCCGGCGGTTTTTTCCTGTACCCGTTGCTCCAGCACGGCGTAGCTTTCCGCCAGTTCTGCGGACATGTTATTCAGCGCCATGCCCAGCGTCGCCATTTCATTGCGGCCGCTGATATTCGCCCGGCGGGTAAAATCCCGGTGGCTGACGGCGCGGGCCATGTGCAGCAGCTGTTGCCATGGACGCAGCAGGCGTGCGCGTAACCAGATAATGGTAAACACCAGCAGACAGCCCATTACCGCCGCCATCGCCCATTGTAAAATCACCACCCGCTCGATGCGCTGTTCGGTGCTGTGATCGAACGCGGTAACCAGCGTGTCGATACGCTTAACAAAAGTGGCGATCTCCGCGGAAACCTCCTGTGGCTCGCGGGCGCGTTTCAACCCCGGCTCCACATCGCTGCGCCAGAAATTTTGCAGGGCGATCAGCTGTGACTGTTGATCGTCCCGGACGGCGGCCTGCGCCAGCTCCGGACTGAAGGCGGTCTTTGACATTTCATCCAGCAGCGGCTGATCGTCAGCGTTCAGCGGGATCGCCGCCAGCAGGCGGTAGCTCTGCATACGCAGTGAACCGGCTTTATTAATGGCATGCGCACTGCCCTGAACGCCCTGCGCCAGCGAGCCAGAAATCGCCATGCCCGTCACGCCGATAACGGTGGACAGCAGCATGATCAGCGCCAGTTGATTAACCAGCGTGAGTGGGGAAAACAGGCGTTTTAACATCGTCAGGGCAGCTCCAGACCTGTGACAGGTGCGAGTGAGGCGGTATTGTCGGACATACCCTGGAGTATACCCATACCTAAAAAGAGTTACCTCTTTATTGCCCGCGCCAGGTGACTAAGATCCATGCATGCGGCGAATAGCTTCAGCGCCGTGAAAAACCACACTATTTTTGACGCCTTTAAGTGCCCATTAGGGAGTAGGGCGATTTTTTGCGCGGCAGACCGTCAACTTTTCCTTTGATTTATATCAACTTAAGCGCCGCTGTAAACCCTAAGGTGGCAGGCGTTGAATCTATTATCAGAGGTGTCTATGAGTCACTCTTCCGTTCCTGAAAGGGCTACCGGATCCGTCATTACTGAATGGCGTCCGGAAGATCCTGCTTTCTGGCAACAAAAAGGCCATCGTGTGGCGAGCCGCAATTTGTGGATCTCCGTACCCTGCCTGTTGCTGGCGTTTTGCGTGTGGATGTTGTTTAGTGCGGTCGCGGTTAACCTGAATAAAGTGGGTTTTAACTTTACGACCGATCAGCTGTTTATGTTAACCGCGTTGCCGTCCGTTTCCGGGGCGTTGCTGCGCGTGCCTTACGCCTTTATGGTGCCGATCTTCGGTGGCCGCCGCTGGACGGCGTTCAGTACCGGGATCATGATCGTACCTTGCGTATGGTTAGGATTTGCGGTGCAGGATCCGACCACGCCGTTCGGTACCTTTATCATCATTGCGCTGCTGTGCGGGTTCGCCGGGGCGAACTTTGCGTCCAGCATGGCGAACATCAGCTTCTTCTATCCAAAAGCGAAGCAGGGTGGTGCGCTGGGCATTAACGGCGGTATGGGCAACCTCGGCGTGAGCGTGATGCAGCTGGTGGCTCCGCTGGCGATCTCCATGTCTATTTTCGCGGTGTTCGGCGGCACGGGTGTTGAGCAGGCTGACGGATCACGTATCTATCTGGAAAACGCCGCGTGGATTTGGGTGCCGTTCCTGGTGGTCTTCACCCTCGCGGCCTGGTTCGGCATGAACGAACTGGCGACCTCAAAAGCCTCGCTGCGCGCCCAGTTGCCGGTGTTAAAGCGTGCGCATCTGTGGATCCTCGGCTTCCTGTATCTGGCAACCTTTGGTTCCTTTATCGGCTTCTCCGCCGGTTTTGCGATGCTGGCGAAAACCCAGTTCCCGGATGTTAACGTACTGCATTACGCTTTCTTCGGTCCGCTGATCGGCGCGATTGCCCGTTCCTGTGGCGGGGCGCTCTCCGACCGTCTGGGCGGGACGCGCGTCACGCTGGTGAACTTTGTTGTCATGGCTATCTTCAGCGCATTGCTGTTCCTGACGTTGCCGACCGCAACCAGCGCGGGTCATTTTGAAGCCTTCTTCGGCGTGTTTATGGTGCTGTTCCTGACCGCCGGGCTGGGGAGTGGTTCCAGCTTCCAGATGATTTCAGTGATTTTCCGTAAGATGACTGTTGACCGTGTGAAAGCGCAGGGCGGCGATGATGCACAGGCGCTGCGCGAAGCGGCAACCGACACCGCTGCGGCATTAGGCTTTATCTCTGCGATTGGTGCGATCGGCGGCTTCTTTATTCCGAAAGCCTTTGGTACCTCGCTGGCGCTGACCGGCTCGCCTGCCGACGCCATGAAAGTGTTCCTCGTGTTCTATGTCGCCTGTGTGATTATCACCTGGGTGGTGTATGGCCGTAATTCTAATAAAAAGTAAGTACTGTTGATTATCCTTGCGCGGCCTCGCCGCGCTTTTTTTTGGCCTCAATATAGTTACAACATACTTTTAATTACCACCCCCTGGCACCGTGCTCAAACGTTGCGCGGCGTCACAGTGTGAAATCGTCTACCCCCTAATACCCCGCATGGCTGAATAAACACCTTAAAGACAGGGTGAATTCTTAAAAAGTCTTTTTATACAGTGAGTTAATGAAATTTTTATTATCCCACTTTGGTGGTATGCGGCTTTTTAACCACCCAGACTAAGCCGGTGTGCCTTGATCGCCATCAATTCCCGCCATCATTCAGCGCGTTACCTTCGCCGCAACTTGCAGCAATGTCGATTTACCAGAGAGCCGCACAGGCTCCTTACAGGAGAAACCCGATGAGTAAATTCCTGGACCGGTTTCGCTACTTCAAACAGAAGGGCGAAACCTTTGCCGATGGGCATGGCCAGATTCATGAATCAAACCGGGACTGGGAGGACGGATACCGTAACCGCTGGTCGCATGACAAAGTGGTGCGCTCCACGCACGGTGTAAACTGTACCGGTTCTTGCAGCTGGAAGATTTTCGTTAAGAACGGCCTGGTCACCTGGGAAACCCAGCAGACTGACTATCCGCGTACCCGTCCGGATATGCCGAACCACGAACCGCGCGGCTGCCCGCGTGGGGCGAGCTACTCCTGGTATCTCTACAGCGCGAACCGTCTGAAATACCCGCTGATGCGTAAGCGTCTGATGAAACTGTGGCGTGAAGCGAAAACCCGTCACAGCGATCCGGTGAATGCCTGGGCGTCAATTATCGAAGACGCGGAGAAAGCCAAAAGCTTTAAACAGGCGCGTGGACGCGGCGGCTTTGTGCGCTCCTCCTGGCAGGAAGTGAACGAGCTGATCGCCGCCTCTAACGTTTATACCGTCAAAACCTATGGCCCTGACCGTGTGGCGGGCTTCTCGCCGATCCCGGCAATGTCGATGGTGTCTTACGCCTCGGGTGCGCGTTATCTGTCACTGATTGGCGGCACCTGTCTGAGCTTCTATGACTGGTACTGCGACCTGCCGCCGGCGTCCCCGCAGACCTGGGGCGAGCAGACCGACGTGCCGGAATCTGCCGACTGGTATAACTCCAGCTATATCATTGCCTGGGGCTCTAACGTTCCCCAGACCCGTACCCCGGACGCGCACTTCTTTACCGAAGTTCGTTATAAAGGCACCAAGACGGTAGCCATTACGCCGGACTACGCGGAAATCGCCAAGCTGTGCGATCTGTGGCTGGCCCCAAAACAGGGTACTGATGCCGCGATGGCGCTGGCGATGGGCCACGTGATGTTGCGTGAATTCCATCTTGATAACCCAAGCCAGTATTTCACCGACTACGTGCGTCGTTACACCGACATGCCGATGCTGGTGATGCTGGAAGCACGCGAAGGCTATTACGCCGCAGGCCGTATGCTGCGTGCCGCCGATCTGGTGGACGCGCTCGGTCAGGAAAATAACCCGGAATGGAAAACCGTTGCCGTTAACGACAACGACGAACTGATCGCGCCGAACGGCTCTATCGGTTACCGCTGGGGTGAGAAGGGCAAATGGAACCTTGAACAGCGTGATGGCACGACCGGCGAAGAGGCGAACCTGCGCCTGAGCATGCTCGGTAATCACGATGAGATCGCCGAGGTTGGCTTCCCGTACTTTGGCGGCGACGGCACCGAACATTTCAACAGCGTGGCGCTGGATAACGTACTGACTCACAAACTGCCGGTCAAACGCCTGCAACTGGCCGACGGCACCACCGCGCTGGTGACCACCGTTTATGATCTGACGCTGGCGAACTATGGTCTGGATCGCGGTCTGGACGATGCCAACTGCGCCACCAGTTACGACGAGGTGAAAGCCTATACTCCGGCGTGGGCCGAGCAGATCACCGGCGTGCCGCGCGCGCAGATCATTCGTACTGCCCGTGAGTTTGCCGATAACGCCGATAAAACCCATGGCCGTTCAATGATCATCGTCGGTGCCGGTCTGAACCACTGGTATCACCTCGATATGAACTATCGCGGCCTGATCAACATGCTGATCTTCTGCGGCTGCGTCGGTCAGAGCGGCGGCGGCTGGGCGCACTATGTCGGCCAGGAAAAACTGCGTCCGCAGACTGGCTGGCAGCCGCTGGCATTTGCCCTTGACTGGCAGCGTCCGGCGCGTCACATGAACAGCACCTCGTACTTCTATAACCACTCCAGCCAGTGGCGTTACGAGTCGCTGACCGCGCAGGAACTGCTCTCCCCGCTGGCGGACAAATCCCGCTACAGCGGCAACCTGATTGACTTTAACGTCCGCGCCGAGCGTATGGGCTGGCTGCCGTCTGCACCGCAGTTAGGCACTAACCCGCTGCGCATCGCTGCCGAAGCGGAAAAAGCCGGGATGAACCCGGTGGATTACACCGTGAAAGCGCTGAAAGACGGCACCATTCGTTTCGCGGCAGAACAGCCGGAAAACGGTAAAAACCATCCGCGCAACCTGTTCGTCTGGCGTTCTAACCTGCTGGGCTCTTCCGGTAAAGGCCATGAATACATGCTGAAGTACCTGCTGGGTACCGAGCACGGTATTCAGGGGCTGGATCTCGGTCAGCAGGGCAGCGTGAAGCCGGAAGAAGTGGAGTGGGTCGATAACGGTCTCGACGGCAAACTGGATCTGGTGGTGACGCTGGACTTCCGTCTGTCGAGCACCTGCCTCTATTCCGATATCGTGCTGCCGACCGCCACCTGGTACGAAAAAGACGACATGAATACCTCGGATATGCATCCGTTTATTCACCCGCTGTCTGCGGCAGTCGATCCGGCGTGGGAGTCAAAAAGCGACTGGGAAATCTATAAAGGCATCGCCAAAACCTTCTCTGAGGTGTGCGTCGGCCATCTCGGTAAAGAAACGGATATCGTGACGCTGCCGATCCAGCACGACTCTGCCGCCGAACTGGCGCAGCCGCTGGACGTGAAAGACTGGAAAAAAGGCGAATGCGACCTGATCCCGGGTAAAACCGCGCCGCACATTATTCCGGTTGAACGTGACTACCCGGCCACCTGGGAGCGTTTCACCTCCATCGGACCGTTGATGGAGAAAATCGGTAACGGCGGTAAAGGTATCGCCTGGAATACCCAGAGCGAAATGGATCTGCTGCGTAAGCTCAATTACACCAAAGCGGATGGCCCGGCGAAAGGTCAGCCGATGCTGAACACCGCCATTGATGCCGCAGAAATGATCCTCACCCTGGCGCCGGAAACTAACGGCCATGTGGCGGTAAAAGCCTGGGCGGCGCTGAGCGAGTTTACTGGTCGTGATCATACGCATCTGGCGACCAATAAAGAGGAAGAGAAAATCCGCTTCCGGGATATTCAGGCTCAGCCGCGCAAAATTATCTCCAGCCCGACCTGGTCTGGCCTGGAAGATGAACATGTCTCCTATAACGCGGGTTACACCAACGTGCATGAGCTGATCCCGTGGCGTACGTTGTCCGGCCGTCAGCAGCTGTATCAGGATCATCAGTGGATGCGTGATTTCGGCGAAAGCCTGCTGGTGTACCGTCCGCCGATTGATACCCGTTCGGTAAAAGCGGTGATGGGCAAGAAATCCAACGGTAATCCGGAAAAAGCGCTGAACTTCCTGACGCCGCACCAGAAATGGGGCATTCACTCCACGTACAGTGACAACCTGCTGATGCTGACCCTGTCACGCGGTGGCCCGATTGTCTGGATGAGTGAGAGTGACGCCAAAGATCTGGGCATTGAGGATAACGACTGGATCGAAGTCTTCAACAGCAACGGCGCGCTGACAGCGCGTGCGGTGGTGAGCCAGCGTGTACCGTCCGGCATGACCATGATGTATCACGCGCAGGAACGTATTGTGAACCTGCCGGGATCGGAAATTACCGGTCAGCGTGGCGGTATTCATAACTCCGTCACCCGTATCAGCCCGAAACCGACCCATATGATCGGCGGCTATGCGCAGCTGGCCTACGGCTTTAACTATTACGGTACGGTTGGCTCTAACCGCGATGAATTTGTCGTCGTACGTAAGATGAAAAACATTAACTGGCTGGATGGCGAAGGCAACGACCAGGTACAGGAGAGCGTAAAATGAAAATTCGTTCACAAGTCGGCATGGTGCTGAATCTTGATAAATGCATCGGCTGCCATACCTGTTCAGTCACCTGTAAAAACGTCTGGACCAGCCGTGAGGGGATGGAGTACGCGTGGTTTAACAACGTGGAAACCAAGCCCGGCATCGGCTATCCAAATGACTGGGAAAACCAGGAAAAATGGAAGGGTGGCTGGATCCGTAAAATCAATGGCAAAATTCAGCCGCGTATGGGTAACCGTGCGACGCTGTTAGGTAAAATCTTCGCTAACCCGCATCTGCCGGGCATCGATGATTACTACGAGCCGTTTGATTATGACTATCAGCACCTGCACACCGCACCGGAAAGTAAGCATCAGCCGATCGCCCGACCGCGCTCGCTAATTTCCGGTCAGCGCATGAACAAAATTGAGCATGGTCCGAACTGGGAAGAGATCCTCGGCGGTGAGTTTGAAAAACGCGCCAAAGATCAGAACTTCGAGAACATGCAGAAGGCGATGTACGGCCAGTTCGAAAACACGTTCATGATGTACCTGCCGCGCCTGTGCGAGCACTGCCTGAATCCGGCGTGCGTCGCGACTTGCCCGAGCGGGGCGATCTACAAGCGTGAAGAAGACGGCATCGTGCTGATCGACCAGGACAAATGCCGTGGCTGGCGCATGTGTATCACCGGCTGCCCGTACAAAAAGATCTACTTCAACTGGAAGAGCGGTAAATCCGAGAAGTGCATTTTCTGCTACCCGCGCATTGAAGCAGGTATGCCGACCGTGTGTTCTGAAACCTGTGTGGGCCGTATCCGTTATCTGGGCGTGTTGCTGTATGACGCAGATGCCATTGAACATGCGGCGAGCACTGAGAATGAGAAAGATCTCTACCAGCGTCAGCTGGACGTGTTCCTCGATCCGAACGATCCGGTGGTGATCGCTCAGGCACTGAAAGATGGCGTGCCGCAGAGCGTTATCGACGCGGCGCAAAATTCGCCGGTGTACAAAATGGCCATGGACTGGAAGCTGGCGCTGCCGCTGCATCCGGAATACCGCACGCTGCCGATGGTCTGGTACGTGCCGCCGTTGTCACCGATCCAGTCTGCTGCTGATGCGGGCGAGCTGAGCAGCAACGGTATTCTGCCGGACGTCGACAGCCTGCGTATCCCGGTGCAGTACCTGGCGAACCTGCTGACCGCTGGCGACACCCAGCCGGTATTGCTGGCGCTGAAGCGTATGCTGGCCATGCGTCACTTTAAACGTGCTGAAACCGTGGACGGCGTACTGGACACCCGTGCCCTGGAAGAGGTAGGGCTGACCGAAGCGCAGGCTCAGGAGATGTACCGTTATCTGGCCATCGCCAACTACGAAGATCGTTTCGTGGTGCCGTCCAGCCATCGTGAGCTGGCGCGTGATGCCTTCCCGGAAAAAAGCGGCTGTGGTTTCACCTTTGGCGATGGCTGCCACGGGTCGGACAGCTCCTTTAACCTGTTCAACAGCCGTCGCATCGATGCTGTCGATGTGACCAGCAAAACGGAGCCGCACCCATGATCGAACTGGTGATGATTTCCCGCCTGCTGGAATATCCGGATGCTGCCCTGTGGCAGCATCAGCAGGAATTGTTTGATGGCTTCGCCTCCTCGGAACATCTGGAGAAAAGCGACGCTGAGGCGCTGACAGGATTTCTGCGCGATCTGACCCGGCAGGACCTGCTGGATGTGCAGTCCCGCTACAGCGAACTCTTTGATCGTGGCCGCGCGACCTCGCTTTTGCTGTTCGAGCATGTGCACGGTGAATCCCGCGATCGAGGTCAGGCGATGGTGGATTTGATGGCGCAGTATGAGCGCCACGGTCTGCAACTCGACAGCCGCGAGCTGCCGGATCATCTACCGCTGTATCTGGAATATCTGGCGCAGTTGCCGAAAGAAGAGGCGCTGGGCGGCTTGCAGGATATCGCCCCGATCCTCGCGCTGTTAAGTGCGCGTCTGCAACAGCGTGAAAGTCCGTACGCGGTGCTGTTTGGTGTGCTGCTGAATCTGGCAAATACCACCATCGACAGCCACAAAGTGGCCGAGAAAATCGCTGGCGAAGCGCGCGACGATACACCGCAGGCGCTGGACGCCGTCTGGGAAGAAGAGCAGGTGAAATTCTTTGCTGAACAGAGCTGTGGCGAGTCAGAAATCAGCGCCCATCAGCGTCGTTTTGCGGGGGCTGTCGCTCCGCAGTATCTGAATATTTCTAACGGGGGGCAGCAATAATGCATTTCCTGAATATGTTCTTCTTTGACATCTACCCGTATATCGCGGGGACCGTGTTCCTGGTCGGCAGCTGGCTGCGCTATGACTACGGGCAATACACCTGGCGGGCAGGCTCCAGCCAGATGCTGGATCGTAAGGGCATGACCCTTGCGTCTAACCTGTTCCATATCGGTATCCTCGGCATTTTTGCCGGGCATCTGCTGGGTATGCTGACGCCACACTGGATGTATGAATCCTTCCTGCCGATTGACGTTAAGCAGAAGATGGCGATGATCGCCGGTGGTGCCTGTGGCGTACTGACGCTGGTGGGTGGCCTGCTGTTGCTGAAACGTCGGCTGTTCAGCCCGCGTATTCGCGCCACCACCACCGGGGCGGATATTCTTATCCTGAGCCTGCTGATGGTGCAGTGCGCACTGGGTTTGCTGACGATCCCGTTCTCGGCGCAGCATATGGACGGCAGCGAAATGATGAAGCTGGTGGGCTGGGCGCAATCCGTGGTGACGTTCCACGGCGGCGCGTCTGCGCATCTGGACGGTGTGGCGTTTATCTTCCGCGTGCATCTGATTCTGGGAATGACGCTGTTCGTCCTGTTCCCGTTCTCGCGTCTGGTACACATCTGGAGCGCGCCGGTAGAGTATTTAACGCGTAAGTATCAGGTGGTGCGCGCGCGTCGCTAAGGCAGCGTTCAGCGCCGTTAAAACCCCGCTTCGGCGGGGTTTTTTATTGGGTTTCGCCGGCCAGGTATAAAACGTAGGCACGGTAAGCGCAGCGCCACCGGGCAAAAATATGCTGTCGGTGTTTGATTTAATTATAAGGAGATGAAACAGAGATGGTGGTGGGGGAAGGATTCGAACCTTCGAAGTCGATGACGGCAGATTTACAGTCTGCTCCCTTTGGCCGCTCGGGAACCCCACCAGGGGTAATTCAAATTTTAAGAAGAGATGGTGGTGGGGGAAGGATTCGAACCTTCGAAGTCGATGACGGCAGATTTACAGTCTGCTCCCTTTGGCCGCTCGGGAACCCCACCACGGGGTAATACTGGTACTGGCCTGCCTCCACTGGGGAAGCGGGGCGCATCATATCAAATGACGCGCCGCTGTAAAGCATTCCTTTCGCGAAAATGAACCGTTTGCCTGCTTTTTATGCGTAGTGCAGCAATGCTAAGCAATTCATTTCATTACGGCTTACAGAATAATGGTGCGGTTGCCGTAAACGAACACGCGCTGCGCCAGCACCTGATACAGTGCACGGCTCAGTACGTTCTTCTCGACATCGCGACCGGCACGCATCATATCTTCAGCCGTATAGGTGTGATCGACGTGGATCACGTCCTGCATGATGATCGGGCCTTCGTCCAGATTGTCATTCACGTAGTGTGCCGTTGCGCCAATAATCTTCACGCCACGCTCGTAGGCCTGATGGTATGGACGGGCGCCAATAAATGCAGGCAGGAACGAGTGGTGAATGTTAATGATCTTGTTCGGGAAGCGCGATACGAAGGTTGGTGTCAGGACACGCATATATTTAGCCAGCACCACGTAATCCGGCTGATGGGCTTCAATCGCCGCCGCCATGAGTTCGTCGTGGGCCTCACGGGTGTGGCCTTCGTGGCTCACCAGTTCAAAAGGAATATCAAAACGCTCAACCAGCGTGCGCAAGGTATCGTGGTTACCGATGACCGCGGCAATATCGACATCCAGCCCGCCATAGTTCGCCTTCATCAACAGATCGCCCAGGCAGTGCGCTTCTTTGGTCACGAGGATCACCACACGACGACGACCTGCGGGTGTCAGTTTACGGACGGATCCTTCCGGCAGCGCGCTGTCGAGATCGGCGAGCAGAGTAGCATCATTGAAAATGCCTTCCAGCTCGGTGCGCATAAAGAAGCGTCCGGTGCGGTGGTCAACAAACTCGTTGTTTTGCACGATGTTCAGTTCGTGCTTGTAACAAATATTGGTGATACGCGCGATGAGACCTTTCTGGTCGGGACAAATCGTGCGCAGTACTTTACGTTGTAATGAATGCATTGCCGCGAAAATCCTGTTGAGTTTGCATGTGGGTGAAGCTGGGTTTATTGCCCGCAACACTTTTTGAATTTTTTTCCTGACCCGCAAGGGCAGGGATCGTTACGGCCAAACAGCGGGCGCGTACCGTCGATATAATACCACTGACCGTTTTCCTTCAGAAAACGCGAACGCTCAATGATAGCGCCGGGCTTGCCCTGTTCACTGAAGCGCGCCACAAAGCTGACGTAGCCTTCATCCGGGGTTGCACCGGCCTCTTGCGCGTAAACCGTCAGCCCATGCCATTCCGTTTGCGCAAATCCATTCTCAATATCCTCGCGAAACGCAGCGGCATGGCATGACGGGTGCCAGGTCTTGATCAGATAATCCGCGTCTTTTAACACAAATGCGGTGTAGCGAGAGCGCATAAGGTGTGATGGATCTGGCGCAACCTGCTCACCAGACACATAACGTGCGCAACATGCGCTATACTCCTGAGCGCAACCGCAGGGACAAGGTTGAGACAAAATCGTTATCCTGGAATAATAAAGGCGCAATGGCGCATGGATACTTCTATGTTAACCGAGCGATAGCCTTGATGCTATGGCTTGACGCCGGGGATGTAAAACAATCGTCATGAGCAAAGATAAAGCTGGACTGACGACGGACCACAAGGTCGTCAGAGGTTTAATCAACGATTTAGGGCGTAAAAGGTTTAGTCGCGAGGCATTAAGGTGTAGTTTGTTGGCCCTGGCGGCGTCGCAAAGCTGTGCAATCCTCTTTCAGGTCTTCCTGCATCGGTTTACACACAACGGCATTCCCGACAACGTATCCGACGTTTTGCTAACCCTATGAGGTTCACTTGTCTCCGCCAGTTGTCTCATGCGGACAGGGTGAGCTTTTGTGTAAAGCATCCGGAGCTAAACGGGAACCGCACGAGAAGCACTTACTTTATGGTGCGGTTTAGCGAAAAATATATTCGATGACTTCAGGAAATTCTGACAGGCGCGAGTTGCAATAGCATGCCACTATTGAACTACGGCAAAGCAGGGGAGAGAACATGACGCAGCCTTTGACTGGAAAACATATTTTGATTGTTGAGGACGAACCCGTTTTCCGTTCACTGTTGGATTCATGGCTCACTTCTTTAGGCGCGACCACCTCACTGGCACTGGATGGCGTCGATGCGCTTGAGACCATGAAGACGGTGAGACCAGATTTAATGATTTGCGATCTCGCTATGCCACGAATGAACGGTCTGCAACTCGTGGAACATTTGCGCAATCAGCGCGACCAAATGCCTATCCTGGTTATTTCTGCGACAGAAAATATGGCGGACATTGCCCGTGCATTACGTCTGGGCGTACAGGATGTATTACTCAAACCGGTTAAAGATCTTAATCGTTTACGTGAGACAGTGTATGCCTGTCTCTACCCCGATATGTTTAATTCACGGGTAGAGGAAGAAGAACGACTTTTTCAGGACTGGGATGCGCTGGTGAGCGATCCACAGGCTGCGGCAAAATTGCTACAGGAATTACAGCCCCCGGTTCAGCAACATATCTCAAACTGCCGTATTAATTATCGCCAGCTGGTTTCCGCCGATCAGCCGGGGCTGGTGCTGGATATTGCAGCGCTGTCTGAAAAAGACCTCGCTTTTTATTGTCTGGATGTCACCCGTGCCGGAGATAACGGTGTGTTAGCCGCATTATTACTGCGGGCATTGTTTAACGGTTTATTACAGGAACAGCTCTCTCATCAGCGTCAGCGTTTACCTGAACTGGGAAGTTTGTTAAAGCAAGTTAATCAATTACTCCGTCAGGCTAATTTACCAGGACAATTCCCACTGCTGGTTGGCTATTACCATCACGAGCTGAAAAATCTCATCCTTGTCTCAGCAGGCCTCAATGCCACGCTTAATACCGGTGAGCATCAAATTCAGATCAGTAGCGGCGTCCCGCTCGGCACGCTGGGAAATACTTATTTAAACCAGGTCAGCCATCGCAGCGAAGCATGGCAGTGTCAGGTTTGGGGCGCAGGCGGCCGCCTGCGTTTAATGTTGACTGCGGAATGAGCAAACACAACGGCGGGATGATTTACCTTTACCTGCCGTTCTCCCCGGGTGTTACTATCTGCGCAGTATTATAAGTAATTGTCTTAATTAAGCCTGAATGCGTTCATTTCGGACCCGGCTCACAGCAGGGTGCTGATATACTCTAACGCGTGATTCATTAAGTACATGTTCCCAATGTGAACATTCCAGGAGATTTTCAATGGCTGCCCTTAATTCAAAAGTAACGAAAGCAGTTATCCCGGTTGCGGGATTAGGAACCAGGATGTTGCCAGCCACCAAGGCGATCCCGAAAGAGATGTTGCCGCTGGTTGACAAGCCATTAATTCAGTATGTGGTCAATGAATGTATCGCTGCGGGTATCACCGAAATCGTACTGGTAACCCACTCTTCCAAAAACTCCATCGAAAACCACTTCGATACCAGTTTCGAACTGGAAGCCATGCTGGAGAAACGCGTTAAGCGCCAGCTGCTGGAAGAGGTTCAGTCCATTTGCCCGCCGCATGTGACTATTATGCAGGTGCGTCAGGGTCTGGCGAAAGGTCTGGGTCACGCGGTGCTTTGCGCCCACCCGGTTGTCGGTAACGAGCCCGTTGCCGTTATTCTGCCTGACGTTATTCTCGATGAATTCGAATCTGACCTGTCTCAGGACAACCTGGCAGAAATGATCCAGCGCTTTGATGAAACGGGCTGCAGCCAGATTATGGTGGAGCCGGTAGAAGACGTGACCGCGTATGGCGTTGTGGACTGCAAAGGCGCACAGCTGAAGCCGGGCGAGAGCGTGCCTATGGTTGGCGTGGTAGAGAAGCCTAAAGCGAACGTAGCGCCGTCTAACCTCGCGGTAGTAGGGCGTTATGTCCTCAGCGCGGAAATCTGGCCACTGCTGGCGAAAACGCCTCCGGGAGCCGGTGATGAGATCCAGCTGACCGACGGCATTGATATGCTGATCGAGAAGGAAACCGTTGAAGCGTACCACATGAAAGGCAAAAGCCATGACTGCGGTAATAAGCTGGGATATATGCAGGCTTTCGTAGAATACGGTATTCGTCATAAAGCACATGGCGAAGAATTTAAAACCTGGCTGGAAGAGTCCATGGGTTTTAAGAAGTAAAGCCATAATAACCGGGCTTTACCTGAGCCGGAGATAACACCGCACCCTGCGGAGTATCTCCGGCTTTTTTATTGCTGGTTGTTTCAGGTCGCCCTATTTGTGATTGCGCAACGTGTAAGCAGTCGATAATAGCCTGACGTGTTACCTGAAAAGGTGTGGGCGATGCCTGGTTTTTAACCGGCATGGACGCGACGTTTAACAGAATTAATGATTGCTGATGGGTAAAATGCGCAGGCAAAAAAAATCCCGCCAGCGGCGGGATTTCAGTATGGGGTCGGGGATTAGCCCTTGATCAGGAAATCTTCCAGTTTCTTGCCTTGCTCATCCATGGCTTTCTTAATAACAGCCGGAGTACGACCCTGGCCAGTCCAGGTTTTTTGCTCGCCGTTTTCGTCGATATAGCTATATTTAGCCGGACGTGCAGCGCGCTTAGCTTTAGTACCTACTTTAGCGGCAGCCATGCTATTCAGCAGTTCGTTCGGATCAATACCGTCAGCAATCAGCATTTCACGATATTGCTGCAGCTTGCGCGTACGCTCTTCGATTTCTGCGGCCTGAGCGTTTTCTTCTTCGCGACGCTCATTTACAACAACTTCTAATTTTTCCAGCATTTCTTCCAGTGTCTCAAGAGTGCATTCTCTTGCCTGTGCACGAAGAGTACGGATGTTGTTCAGAATTTTAAGTGCTTCGCTCATTGTAGTAATCTCAAACTTATAATGGGGTGGTTTGTTGAGCTAATAATAGAGCGTTAATTTGCGTTGTGCAATAGCTGACAATGTAAGGAATTCAAAATGAGCTGTTATTTATCCACTTTATTAATTGCGCTATCTTAAATTTTTTACGAGGTATCTCGCAAAAAAAGCTTATCCCCAGTGAGTATCATACCGCCTCGCTGCACTCTTGCAGGGCAATTTTCCGATTAATCGACAAAGCGTTATAGATACTGTGGATAAATATCAACCTTTCCTATTAGCCGCCATCCGGGGCCATAAGTGCAAATCATTAATATTCCCTGAACACCTGTCGAAAGCGATACGGTTTAAAAAGCAAAAAATGTGACTTATTGTGAATAGCGCTGACGTTTCTTTGGCAGTAACATCCGTAACTACCGGCAGGTTGTATATCCCGGATTAAGCGCGCTGGCGCCATCACGCTGTTTGTGCACAGACGCAGCGATGACCGGATAAAATATGGTACTATCGCGGCCTGAAATATTTTTACTTAGATCGGGGTCTGGCGGCCAATGGCACAGCTTTATTTCTACTATTCAGCAATGAATGCGGGGAAATCTACCGCATTGTTACAGTCATCTTACAATTACCAGGAACGGGGAATGCGAGCGCTGGTTTACACCGCAGAAATTGATAACCGTTTCGGCTCCGGTAAAGTCAGCTCCCGTATCGGCCTCTCATCGCCTGCTAAGTTGTTTAATCAGCAGTCGGCCCTGTTCGATGAAATTAGCGTCGAGCATGCCCGTGAGCCGGTACATTGTGTGCTGGTGGATGAAAGTCAGTTCTTAACCCGCCAGCAGGTGCACGAGTTATCTGAAGTGGTCGATCAGCTCGATATTCCCGTCCTTTGCTATGGTCTGCGAACGGATTTCCGTGGCGAGCTGTTTATTGGCAGCCAGTATTTACTGGCCTGGTCTGACAAACTGGTGGAATTAAAAACCATTTGCTTCTGTGGCCGTAAAGCCAGCATGGTTTTACGTCTCGATGAAGCGGGGCGTCCCTATAACGAGGGGGAGCAGGTGGTTATCGGGGGCAATGAACGCTATGTCTCGGTGTGTCGTAAACATTATAAAGATGCGCTCGCTGAGGGCTCGCTGACGGTGATCCAGAAGCGGGTGCGGGGGTAGACCTCCTTAAACGGAGATATCGTCTCACAGCGCTTCTCAGGCCATAAAAAAACCCGCCATCAGGCGGGTTTTCCATTAGAGCAGCAAGTTAAGCGGTTTTCTTCGCTTTTTTGTCTGCTTTGATCTGAACAGCTTCTGCCGGAGCAACTGCAGTGTCACCTTCTTTGAACTCACGTCCGTAGTAGGTATCCAGCAGGATCTGTTTCAGTTCAGCGATCAGCGGGTAACGCGGGTTAGCGCCAGTACACTGGTCATCAAACGCATCTTCAGACAGTTTGTCCACATGCGCCAGGAAGTCAGCTTCCTGAACACCGGCTTCACGGATTGATTTCGGAATGCCCAGTTCAGCTTTAAGACTTTCCAGCCATGCCAGCAGTTTCTCAATCTTCGCGGCAGTACGGTCGCCCGGAGCACTCAGGCCCAGATGATCGGCGATCTCTGCATAACGACGACGTGCCTGCGGACGGTCATACTGGCTGAACGCAGTCTGTTTAGTCGGGTTATCGTTCGCGTTGTAACGGATAACGTTAGAGATCAGCAGGGCGTTCGCCAGACCGTGAGGAATGTGGAACTGTGAACCCAGTTTGTGCGCCATAGAGTGGCACACACCCAGGAAGGCGTTAGCAAACGCGATACCTGCGATGGTGGCGGCGTTATGAACACGTTCACGCGCTACCGGGTTTTTAGCACCGTCGTTGTAAGACGCTGGCAGGTTCTCTTTCAGCAGTTTCAGCGCCTGCAGGGCCTGACCGTCGGAGAATTCGCTCGCCAGCACGGAAACATAAGCTTCCAGTGCGTGGGTCACGGCATCCAGACCACCGAAAGCACAGAGTGACTTCGGCATATCCATCACCAGGTTGGCATCAACAATCGCCATATCCGGGGTCAGGGCGTAGTCAGCCAGCGGATATTTCTGACCAGTAGCGTCATCGGTAACAACCGCAAACGGTGTCACTTCAGAACCTGTACCGGAAGTGGTGGTGACCGCGATCATTTTCGCTTTCACGCCCATTTTCGGGAACTTGTAGATACGTTTACGGATATCCATAAAGCGCAGCGCCAGTTCTTCGAAGTGGGTTTCCGGATGTTCGTACATCACCCACATGATTTTCGCGGCGTCCATCGGGGAACCACCACCCAGCGCGATGATCACGTCTGGTTTGAAGGAGTTCGCCAGCTCTGCACCTTTACGTACGACAGACAGGGTCGGGTCAGCTTCAACTTCAAAGAACACTTCCGTTTCAACACCCGCCGCTTTCAGAACAGAGGTGATCTGGTCAGCGTAACCGTTGTTAAACAGGAAGCGGTCAGTGACGATCATCGCACGTTTGTGACCATCAGTAATCACTTCGTCCAGCGCAATTGGCAGTGAGCCACGGCGGAAGTAGATAGATTTCGGAAGTTTATGCCACAACATGTTTTCAGCTCGCTTAGCAACGGTTTTCTTGTTGATCAGGTGCTTAGGACCAACGTTTTCAGAGATGGAGTTACCACCCCATGAACCACAACCCAGAGTCAGGGAAGGCGCGAGTTTAAAGTTGTACAGGTCGCCGATACCACCCTGAGAAGCAGGGGTGTTAATCAGAATACGTGCGGTCTTCATTTTATCGCCGAAGAATTTCACGCGTTCTGGCTGGTTATCCTGGTCGGTATACAGGCAAGAGGTGTGGCCAATGCCGCCCATCTCAACCAGTTTCTCTGCTTTAACCACGGCATCTTCAAAATCTTTCGCGCGGTACATCGCCAGCGTCGGGGACAGTTTTTCATGAGCAAACGGCTCGCTGTCATCAACAATGGAAACTTCGCCGATGAGGATTTTGGTATCAGCCGGGACGGTGAAGCCCGCAAGCTCAGCAATTTTGGTCGCTGGCTGACCAACGATAGCAGCGTTCAGTGCGCCATTTTTCAGGATGATGTCCTGTACGGCTTTCAGCTCCTGGCCCTGCAGCATGTAGCCGCCATGGCTGGCGAAACGCGCACGCACTGCGTCATACACGGAATCAACGACGATAACAGACTGCTCGGAAGCACAAATTACGCCGTTATCGAAGGTTTTGGACATCAGGATTGAAGCGACAACACGTTTGATGTCGGCAGTTTCATCCACCACGACAGGAGTGTTACCTGCACCCACACCAATTGCTGGTTTACCGGAGCTGTACGCGGCTTTCACCATGCCCGGGCCACCGGTCGCCAGGATCATATTAATGTCCGGGTGATGCATCAGCGCGTTAGACAGTTCAACAGACGGTTGGTCAATCCAGCCAATCAGATCTTTCGGCGCACCCGCAGCGATAGCGGCCTGCAGTACAATATCAGCCGCTTTGTTAGTGGCGTCTTTTGCACGTGGGTGTGGGGAGAAGATAATACCGTTACGGGTCTTCAGGCTGATCAGTGATTTGAAGATCGCAGTAGAGGTTGGGTTAGTGGTCGGTACGATACCGCAGATGAGGCCGATAGGTTCAGCGATAGTGATAGTCCCGAAGGTGTCGTCTTCAGACAGCACACCGCAGGTCTTCTCATCTTTATAGGCGTTGTAGATATATTCAGAAGCGAAGTGGTTTTTGATCACTTTATCTTCAACAATACCCATGCCGGATTCGGCAACCGCCAGTTTGGCCAGCGGGATACGAGCATCAGCAGCGGCCAGAGCGGCAGCGCGGAAGATCTTATCGACTTGTTCTTGAGTAAAGTTGGCATATTCACGCTGGGCTTTTTTCACGCGTTCGACGAGTGCGTTAAGTTCAGCGACATTAGTAACGGCCATAATGCTCTCCTGATAATGTTAAACTCTTTTAGTAAATCAACTGCTAACACGTCAGTATAGTCAAGACCAACAACAGCCTGATGAAGGCTTGAAATTCAACTGCTTAACTACGAGATTGCGCCCCTGATTTACTAAAAGAGCCTGACCTAAGCATCGAACCCGCTTGACTCTGTTCTCCCTGGCGGCGTAAGCAAGATTACTCACTTCTGAGTAGCGAAATCGTGATCCAGATCAAGATTCATCCAAGCTGACACCTTTCAGCAGGGTGTTTTTAGTCAAATGCAGTAGTTGTTACTGCTTCAGGGGTAAAAGTGCTTAGAGATTATCATATTAAATACAATTTTATAACATAGCGGATTGGTGACGTTTTTAATGATTTTTCTGGTGAACTATGCTGCTAAAAAGCGTATCTTCAGCACGGATTTTTCAGGGGTTTTTATGCCTTCAGCCTTGCTACCATGCGGAGCCGACCGTGATTCAGACGTTGTTTGACTTTCCAACCTATTCAAAATTTTTTATCGGATTATTTGCCCTGGTTAACCCGGTGGGCATTATTCCGGTCTTTATTAGTATGACCAGTTATCAGACGGCGGCAGCACGGAACAAAACCAATCTTACCGCGAACCTTTCGGTCGCCATTATCCTGCTGACTTCACTGTTTCTTGGAAACGGCATCCTGCAGCTCTTTGGCATCTCCATTGATTCGTTCCGTATCGCAGGCGGCATCCTGGTTGTCACCATTGCGATGTCGATGATCAGCGGCAAGCTGGGCGAAGATAAACAGAATAAGCAGGAGAAGTCGGAAACGGCGATCCGCGAAAGCATCGGCGTCGTTCCGCTGGCGCTGCCATTAATGGCGGGACCGGGGGCTATCAGTTCTACTATCGTCTGGGGTACGCGCTACCATAACTGGATGCATCTGCTGTGCTTTTCGATCGCCATCGCGCTCTTTGCGCTGTGCTGCTGGGGCGTATTTCGTATTGCGCCATGGCTGGTCCGACTTTTAGGGCAGACCGGTATTAACGTCATTACCCGTATTATGGGCTTGTTGCTGATGGCGCTGGGGATTGAATTTATCGTCACCGGGATTAAAGCCCTGTTCCCGGGCCTGCTGGCCTGATAGCGGTAATGAGGTTCGAGGCGTGACTTTTTTCATTATCAGTAAATCTTATAACTAAAGTTGAAAAATACTCCAAATATAATAAATTACGCTGTATTAAATTATTGCTTGTATTTCATTTAGTTACCGACCACTTCTGTCCAGGAGTGGTCATAATAAACGCACTCGCCGTGTTATTTCTCTCACATGATACTCTTGGGCTTGCTGTCAGATAATTGAAATGATATTAGTAATTTCATCACGCAGGCAGATGAATGTGCTAATTAGTCGCCAATTGTTACTTTTTTGTGTAAAAAATAATCAACTTCACAGAAAAGCAGCTCACGCGACCTGGCAACGCAGTAAGCGACTGAACTTAAAAAGTTTATTGATGATCACGCAACATCAACTCCCGTCTTCACGCGCTCGTCATCTGCCATAAAAGAGAATTGCTTAACAAATTTGCAAAATGTATTGGCGGCGGATCCGCGCTTTTGGTACTTTCCGGCCTTATATTTTGTGGACAAATAATACAGATGAGAATCATTTTCATATGACTCTCATCGGGACAGAACAGACGCACCTCAGAACAGGGGAGGTGTGCAAAAATCGACAGAAGGCTGCCATACGAGCATCCGGTAATAATAAAAGTCGGTGATAGCAAAAAGTAAAAAAAAACGCCTGGCGGTAGCAAAAGCTCCTGCACTGCACAGGAACCCTCACAGGGTATGAAACAGGCTGGTGTTCGCACCAGTAATTATAATGATCGGAGTCACAACACAATGTCCATCATCACAAAGAAAAGCCTAATCGCGGCAGGGATCCTGACTGCACTCATCGCCGGCAATGTTGCTATGGCGGCAGACGTGCCAGCGGGCGTTCAGCTGGCAGAAAAACAAGTATTAGTGCGTAACAACGGCGCTGAGCCGCAATCCCTTGATCCCAACAAAATCGAAGGCGTGCCTGAATCAAACGTCAGCCGCGATTTGTTTGAAGGTCTGCTGATCACGTCTCCGGTGGACGGCCATCCGATCCCGGGTGTAGCTGAAAAATGGGAAAACAAAGATTTCAAAGTATGGACTTTCCATCTGCGTAAAGATGCGAAATGGTCCAACGGCGAGCCTGTGACCGCACAGGATTTCGTATATAGCTGGCAGCGTCTGGTGGATCCAAACACCGCGTCGCCATACGCAAGCTACCCGCAATACGGTCACATTCTCAACGTTGATGCGATCATCGACGGTAAAATGAAGCCGAGCGAGCTGGGCGTTAAAGCCATTGATGATAAAACGCTGGAAGTCACGCTGAGCGAGCCAGTCCCTTATTTCTATAAACTGCTGGTTAACCCGGCTATGTCGCCGGTGAACAAAACCGCGATTGAGAAATTCGGTGAAAAATGGACGCAACCTGCAAATATCGTCTCCAACGGCGCGTTTAAATTACAGGATTGGGTGGTTAACGAACGTATCGTGATGGTGCGTAACACCAATTACTGGAATAACGCGAAAACCGTTCTCGACCAGATCACTTTCCTGCCAATCTCCTCGGAAGTTACCGACGTGAACCGCTACCGCAGCGGTGAGATTGACATGACCTATAACAACCTGCCGATCGAACTGTTCCAGAAACTGAAAAAAGAGATCCCGCAGGAAGTTCACGTTGATCCGTATCTGTGCACCTACTACTACGAAATCAACAACCAGAAAGCGCCGTTCAACGATGTGCGTGTCCGTACCGCTCTGAAACTGGGCCTGGATCGTGACATCATCACCAACAAAGTGAAGGCGCAGGGCGATCTGCCAGCCTTCGGTTACACCCCGCCTTACGCTGATGGCGCGAAGTTTACCAAACCTGAATGGTTCACCTGGACCCAGGAAAAACGTAACGAAGAAGCGAAAAAACTGCTGGCGGAAGCGGGCTATACCAAAGATAAGCCGCTGTCCTTCAACCTGCTGTACAACACCTCCGATCTGCATAAGAAACTGGCTATCGCAGCCTCGTCTATCTGGCAGAAAAACCTCGGTGTTAACGTCAAGCTGGTAAACCAGGAGTGGAAAACCTTCCTCGATACCCGTCATCAGGGTAACTATGACGTGGCACGTGCGGGCTGGTGTGCTGACTATAACGAACCGACTTCCTTCCTGAATACCATGCTGTCCGGCAGCTCGATGAACACCGCGCACTATAAGAGCCCGGCGTTTGACAGCATCATGGCTGAATCCGTGAAAGCAGGCGATGAAGCACAGCGCAGCGCGCTGTACGACAAAGCAGAGCAGCAGCTTGGTAAAGACTCTGCCATCGTTCCGGTGTATTACTACGTGAACGCCCGCCTGGTGAAACCATGGGTTGGCGGTTATTCCGGTAAAGACCCGATGGATAACGTCTACGCTAAAGATCTGTACGTTATCAAACATTAATGGCAATTCGTGGGGCAGGGCGTCGCCGTTTTATTACGGTAACGCTTTGCCCCATCGTGTCTTAACTCATCGCACACCAAGGCACAGGCCAGAAGGTACGGGCAATGTTGAAATTTATTCTACGTCGTTGTCTGGAAGCAATTCCGACACTCTTGATCCTTATTACTATTTCATTCTTTATGATGCGTCTTGCGCCGGGGAGCCCCTTTACCAGCGAGCGCGCGCTGCCACCGGAAGTGATGGCGAATATCGAAGCGAAATACCATTTAAACGATCCCATCATGACGCAGTATTTCAGTTATCTGAAACAGCTGGCGCAAGGGGATTTCGGACCGTCTTTCAAATATAAAGACTATTCCGTTAACGATCTGGTGGCCTCCAGCTTCCCGGTCTCCGCGAAATTAGGCGCAGCAGCCTTCCTCCTCGCCGTCATTTTTGGCGTCGCAGCAGGGGTTATCGCGGCACTCAAACAAAATACCAAATGGGACTATACGGTAATGGGCTTTGCCATGACCGGGGTGGTTATTCCGAGCTTTGTGGTGGCCCCGTTGCTGGTATTAATATTCGCGATCACGCTGAAATGGTTACCAGCCGGCGGCTGGAACGGCGGCGCGCCGAAATTTATGATCCTGCCGATGGTGGCCTTATCGCTGGCTTATATCGCCAGTATTGCGCGTATCACCCGTGGCTCAATGATTGAAGTTCTGCATTCCAACTTCATCCGTACCGCGCGCGCGAAAGGGTTGCCGATGCGCCGCATCATCATGCGTCACGCCCTGAAACCGGCTTTACTGCCTGTGCTCTCCTATATGGGACCGGCGTTTGTCGGCATTATCACCGGCTCAATGGTTATCGAAACCATTTATGGTCTGCCGGGTATCGGCCAGCTGTTTGTTAACGGTGCGCTCAACCGCGATTATTCGCTGGTACTGAGTCTGACGATCCTTGTAGGGACGTTAACCATTCTGTTCAACGCGATTGTTGACGTGCTGTATGCCGTTATCGATCCGAAAATCCGTTATTAACGCTGGAGTACGCCATGATGTTAAGTAAGAAAAACAGCGAGGCGCTGGAAAACTTCAGTGAGAAACTTGAAGTCGAAGGGCGCAGCCTGTGGCAGGATGCACGCCGTCGCTTTATGCATAACCGCGCTGCGGTGACCAGCCTGATCGTGCTGGTGTTGATTGCGTTGTTTGTGGCGCTGGCCCCTGCGCTTTCCCAGTTCAGCTATTTCGATACCGACTGGGGCATGATGTCCAGCGCGCCGGACATGGAATCGGGCCACTACTTTGGTACGGACTCCTCCGGACGCGATCTGTTAGTCCGTGTGGCTATTGGCGGGCGTATCTCCCTGATGGTGGGGATTGCTGCGGCGCTGGTGGCGGTGGTGCTTGGTACATTATACGGTTCGCTTTCCGGCTATCTCGGCGGCAAAGTGGATTCCGTCATGATGCGCCTGCTGGAGATCCTCAACTCCTTCCCGTTCATGTTCTTCGTTATTCTGCTGGTGACCTTCTTCGGGCAAAACATTCTGCTGATCTTCGTTGCGATCGGCATGGTGTCCTGGCTGGATATGGCGCGTATCGTGCGCGGTCAGACCCTGAGCCTGAAACGTAAAGAGTTCATCGAAGCCGCGCAGGTTGGCGGAGTATCCACGTTTAATATCGTCGTACGTCATATTGTGCCAAACGTGCTGGGGGTGGTGGTGGTTTACGCCTCGCTGCTGGTACCAAGCATGATACTGTTTGAATCCTTCCTGAGCTTCCTCGGCCTCGGTACGCAAGAGCCGCTGAGTAGCTGGGGCGCGCTGCTCAGCGATGGTGCGAACTCCATGGAAGTATCACCCTGGCTGCTGCTGTTCCCGGCGGTATTCCTGGTCGTGACCCTGTTCTGTTTCAACTTTATCGGCGATGGCCTGCGTGATGCCCTCGACCCGAAAGATCGTTAAGGAGCGCTGTAATGAGCATGACTGAAATCGTATCGACGTCTCAGGCGCAGCAAACGTCCGACATCCTGCTGGATGTGAAAGATCTGCGGGTAACCTTTACCACCCCTGACGGCGACGTCACGGCGGTGAATGACCTTAACTTCAGCCTCAAGGCCGGTGAAACCCTGGGTATTGTGGGCGAGTCGGGTTCAGGCAAGTCGCAGACGGCGTTTGCGTTGATGGGCCTGCTGGCTTCCAACGGCGTGATCGGCGGATCGGCAAAATTTAATGGCCGTGAGATCCTCAATCTGCCTGAGCATGCGCTCAACAAACTGCGTGCCGAGCAGATTTCGATGATTTTCCAGGATCCCATGACGTCGCTGAACCCTTATATGCGGGTTGGCGAGCAGTTGATGGAAGTGCTGATGCTGCACAAAAACCTCGGCAAAGCCGCGGCGTTTGAAGAATCAGTCCGCATGCTGGATGCAGTAAAAATGCCGGAAGCGCGTAAGCGTATGCGCATGTATCCTCATGAATTTTCCGGCGGTATGCGTCAGCGCGTGATGATCGCCATGGCGCTGCTGTGTCGGCCTAAACTGCTGATTGCCGACGAACCGACCACCGCGCTGGACGTTACCGTCCAGGCGCAGATCATGACCCTGCTCAACGAGCTGAAACGCGAATTTAACACCGCGATTATCATGATCACCCATGACCTCGGCGTGGTCGCCGGTATCTGCGATAAAGTGCTGGTGATGTACGCCGGACGCACCATGGAGTACGGCTCGGCACGTAACGTGTTCTATGAGCCGGCTCACCCGTACTCTATCGGTCTGCTCAACGCCGTGCCGCGTCTGAACGCGGAAGGCGAAGCGCTGCTGACTATTCCGGGTAACCCGCCGAACCTGTTACGTCTGCCGAAAGGCTGTCCGTTCCAGCCGCGCTGCCCGCACGCAATGGAAATTTGTCACACCGCGCCGCCGCTGGAAGAATTCGCCCCAGGCCGCCTGCGCGCCTGCTTTAAGCCGGTGGAGGAACTGGTATGAATGCGCTGACCGAAGAAAGAAAAGTCCTACTGGAAATTGCCGATCTGAAAGTGCATTTCGACATCAAAGACGGCAAGCAGTGGTTCTGGCAACCGTCCAAAACCCTGAAGGCCGTCGATGGCGTGACACTGCGTCTGTATGAGGGCGAAACCCTGGGCGTGGTGGGCGAATCCGGCTGCGGCAAATCGACCTTTGCCCGCGCCATTATTGGTCTGGTCAAAGCCACCGACGGTAAAGTGGCGTGGCTGGGGAAAGATCTGCTGGGCATGAAGCAGGAAGAGTGGCGCGACGTGCGCAGCGATATTCAGATGATTTTCCAGGATCCGCTGGCGTCGCTGAACCCGCGTATGACAATCGGCGAAATCATCGCTGAGCCACTGCGCACCTATCAGCCGAAAATTTCCCGCCAGGAAGTGCGCGAGCGCGTGAAGGCGATGATGCTGAAAGTCGGTCTGCTGCCGAACCTTATCAACCGCTACCCGCATGAGTTTTCCGGTGGTCAGTGCCAGCGTATCGGCATCGCCCGTGCGCTGATCCTCGAGCCGAAGCTGATTATTTGTGATGAGCCGGTGTCGGCGCTGGACGTATCTATCCAGGCGCAGGTGGTGAACCTGCTGCAAAAATTACAGCGTGAAATGGGGCTGTCGTTGATCTTCATCGCCCATGATCTGGCGGTGGTGAAACACATCTCCGACCGTGTGCTGGTGATGTATCTCGGTCATGCGGTAGAGCTGGGCACCTACGATCAGGTGTACCACAATCCGCTGCACCCCTACACTAAAGCGTTGATGTCGGCGGTACCGGTGCCGGATCCGGATCTGGAAAGAAACAAGCAGATCCAGTTGCTGGAAGGGGAACTGCCGTCGCCCATCAATCCGCCATCGGGCTGTGTGTTCCGCACCCGCTGTCCGATTGCCGGTCCGGAATGCGCGAAAACCCGTCCGTTACTGGAAGGGAGTTTCCAGCACGCGGTGTCCTGCCTGAAGGTAGATCCGCTGTAACCGGACTAAAGCGAGCCCGGCGGCTTAGCGCAGGCCGGGTAAGCGCTAAGGCACCCGGCACAGAAGCAATAAAAAAGGGCTGACAGTTGTCAGCCCTTTTCACATTGAGACGCCGATTATTCACGCCACAGAATATGGCACAGCTTGTGATCTTTTTCGCGGCACAGCAGCACGCGGGCGAAAATATCGTTCAGCTCGCCGCCATCGGTATCCGCCAGACCAATCACCACTTCCGAGAAGAAATCCGGGTTCAGGTCATAATCGACATGTTCCTGCCAGTCTTCCGCCGGATCGAACAGTTCAGCACCGCCGCGTTCTTCAAACTGTAAATTAAAAAGGATCACGTCTGCCGGATCGAGGTTATCAACCGCCAGTTCGAGAAAAATGTCGTAAGCCTGCTCAAGCGTTTCGTCTTCAGTCAGACGATTGTTCAGATCCATTTCCATGATGACTACCTGGTTAACCACTGTTGGGCACGTTTTACAGCAACGGGCTGAAGAAGTAAAACAGTCGCTCAGTGATCCGCTGCCACAGTGGGCGTTTTACCCACAGTCTGGCATCCAGCATCCGCGAGCGCGAAATATAATCGTCCTGCACGGCTGCCAGATCGGCACCGAAACCGGCATCGTCGATCACCAGCGTGATCTCAAAGTTGAGCCACAGGCTGCGCATATCCAGATTCACCGTACCCACCAGACTCAGTTCGCCATCCACCAGCACGCTCTTGGTATGCAGCAGACCGCCTTCGAACTGATAGATCTTCACTCCGGCGGCGAGCAGCTCAGCAAAGAACGCGCGGCTGGCCCAGCCGACCAGCACCGAGTCATTTTTACGCGGCAGAATAATGCTCACATCCACCCCACGATGCGCCGCCGTACAAATAGCATGCAGCAGGTCGTCGCTCGGTACGAAATAGGGGGTGGTCATGATCAAATATTCACGCGCGGAATAGACAGCGGTCAGCAGCGCCTGATGGATCAAGTCCTCCGGGAAGCCGGGGCCGGAGGCGATAGTATGAATGGTGTGCCCGCTGGCCTGCTCGAACGGCATGATATTGGCATCCGGCGGCGGCGGGAGAATACGTTTGCCGGTTTCGATTTCCCAGTCGCAGGAATAAACAATACCCATCGCCGTGGAGACCGGGCCTTCCATGCGGGCCATCAAATCCACCCATTGCCCGACACCCGCATCCTGTTTAAAGAAACGTGGGTCGACCATGTTCATGCTGCCGGTATAGGCAATATAGTTGTCGATCATCACCATTTTACGGTGCTGGCGTAAATCCATACGGCGCAGGAACACACGCATCAGATTTACTTTCAGCGATTCCACCACCTCGATGCCCGCATTGCGCATCATATTGACCCATGGACTGCGGAAATAATTCACGCTGCCCGCGGAATCCAGCATCAGACGGCAATGCACACCGCGACGGGCGGCGGCCATCAGTGATTCCGCTACCTGATCGGCCATTCCGCCGGGCTGCCAGATATAGAACACCATCTCAATATTATGGCGCGCCAGTTGAATGTCGCGGATCAGCGCCTGCATAACGTCATCTGACGTCGTCAGCAGCTGTAACTGATTACCTTTGACCCCGGCAATACCCTGACGGCGCTCGCACAGCTTGAACAGCGAGGCGGCAACGTCGCTGTTTTCTTCAGCAAAGATATGCTTACAGGCTTTCAGATCGTTTAACCATTTGGCGGTGGAAGGCCACATCGCCCGGGCGCGCTCGGCGCGTCGTTTCCCCAGGTGCAGCTCACCAAAGGAGAGATAGGCAATAATGCCCACCAGCGGCAGAATATAGATGACCAGAAGCCAGGCCATAGCGGAGGTGACGACGCGGCGTTTCATCAGAATGCGTAACGTTACACCTGCAATCAGGAGCCAGTATCCCAAAATGACCAGCCAACTCACCAGCGTGTAGAAGGTTGTCATAAAAATCCTTTTGAATGCGTGATCCCCTGAGTTTACGCATAAGCATTCAACAGGCAAATAAAAACGACCGACAAAAGCGCTGGTATGGTCCACTCAAGGGTCTATAATGCGGGCTTCGTTATTGTAAGAGTCACCATCATGAAGCGTAGTAGACCAGAAGTAGGGCGCTGGCGTATGGTCCGCCAGGCGAGCCGCCGTAAAGCGCGCTGGCTGGAAGGGCAGTCACGTCGAAATATGCGCATCCACTCGATCAGAAAATGTTTACTCAACCATCATCGTAATTCGCTGCTGTTTGCGTTTCAGGAATTCTGATCCCCAGGGCACCGCCAGCCGGTGCCCACTGTTTTTCTGCGTCTTAAAATACTTTGCGGAACGGCTTCACTGACACCTTCTGATACACACCCGCCGCGACGTAAGGATCTGCATCTGCCCAGGCGGTAGCCTCTTCCAGCGACGCAAATTCTGCGATCACCGTTGACCCGGTAAAGCCCGCAACGCCCGGATCGTTACTGTCCACCGCAGGCATTGGCCCGGCAGTCAGCAGACGGCCTTCATCACGCAGCAATTGCAGACGAGCAAGGTGCGCCGGACGCACTGACATGCGTTTCTCAAGCGAATCAGCATTATCTTCAGCGTAAATCACATAAAGCACGGGCAAACTCCTTAATTGATAAAGTCGCGAGTTACGTTATGTGAAAGTATTAAGGACTGCAACGCAAAGTTAGCGGAGGTGTTAACAACCTTGATTTACATGCGCAATTTACGCGGCGTATTTCGACTAAATACGCGATCGGCGTGATGGCTTGTTGAATATGATTGCTATTTGCATTTAAAATCGAGGCCTGGTTTTTTAACTGATACGATTATGACTTCAATGACCTTTGATACACCTCGCCGCATTGCCTGGCCGACGCTGCTGTCCATTGGTGTTCACGCCGCCGTTGTGGCAGTGGTACTTTATAGTTCCGTAAAACAGGTTATTGAACTGCCTGCGCCTTCGCAGCCTATCACTGTCACTATGGTTTCGCCTGCCGAGCTGGAGCCGCCACAGGTAGCACCGCCGCCGGAACCGGTCGTTGAGCCGGAACCTGAGCCTGAGCCGGAACCCATTCCGGAGCCGCCAAAAGAAGCGCCGGTGGTGATCGAAAAACCGAAGCCAAAACCGAAACCAAAACCGAAGCCGAAGCCAAAACCAGAGAAACGCATTGAGCAGCCGAAGCGAGACGTGCGCCCGGTCGAGCCACGCCCGAGCGCGCCGACGCAGAGCCTGGCCCCGCGTCCGGCGACCAGTCCGGCTCCTGCTCAAAGCCGACCGGTGAATAACACGCCAGTCGGTCCGCGCGCCATCAACCGTAGCGATCCGCAGTATCCGGAACGTGCAAGGGTGCTGCGTATTGAAGGTCGCGTACGGGTGAAATTTGATGTCACATCCGATGGCCGCGTGGAAAATGTGCAGATCCTGGATGCCACGCCGCGCAATATGTTTGAGCGAGCAGTGAAAGATGCAATGCGAAAGTGGCGCTACGAGCCGGGCAAACCGGGTAACGGCATTACCGTTAATATCGTGTTCCGCCTGAACGGCGGCACGTCCATGGACTGACCTGTCTGCTGGCCAAAAAAAAAGCCTCCATCAGGAGGCTTTTTTAATGGCTGCGATTCAGGACTGCGTGGGCAGGGCGCGGGGTTTACCTTCGCTGTCCACTGCCACATAGATAAACAGTGCTTCAGTCGCTTTATAGCGCTGACCAATCGGCTCGGAAGAGACTTTCTTCACCCACACTTCCACGTTGATGGTCACCGACGTGTTACCGCGCTTAACGCAGCGCGCATAACAGCACACCACATCACCGACCGCGACCGGACGCAGGAAAGTCATGCCATCGACGCGCACCGTCACCACGCGACCGTGGGCGATCTCTTTTGCCATGATCGCGCCGCCCATATCCATCTGCGACATCAGCCAGCCACCAAAAATATCACCGTTGGCATTGGTGTCTGCAGGCATCGCCAGCGTGCGTAATACCAGTTCTCCCTGCGGAGCCTCATTTGTTGTGGTCATTATTATTCTCTGTCTGTACGCGTCAGGATTTATCTTCAGCTGGCATATGGCGGTAAATATAAATCCCGCTCAGCAGCGTGAAAATCAGCGTTAAGGCCGACAGGCCAAACACCTTAAAGTTAACCCAGATATTTTGCGGCAGCCAGAAGGCGATATAGATATTTGCCAGCCCGCACAGAATAAAGAACATCGCCCAGGCGATATTGAGTTTTGACCAGACGTGCTGCGGCAGGGTGAGCTCTTTGCCCAACATGCGCTGGATCAGCGGCTTTTTCATTACCCACTGGCTGAATAACAGCGCTCCGGCGAACAGCGCATAAATCACCGTCACCTTCCATTTAATAAATTCATCGTTATGGAAGAACAGCGTCAGGCCGCCAAATACCGCCACCAGGACAAAGGTGATCAGCGCCATTTTTTCGACTTTGCGATAACGCACCCAGCTGTAGATCAACACCACGGCGGTGGCGACGATCAGCGCTGCGGTTCCCGCATAAATGTCGTACAGCTTATAAAACGCGAAAAAGACAATCAGCGGCAGAAAATCAAGAAACTGCTTCATTCTTTAATTCCGATAGTAATACCCGTCGACGTGCAGGCCGACGGGTGAATGTTAAGGACGGATCAGCATATAGAGGCGGAAAAGATAAATCAGCAGCACGGCAGAGATTAAGTTACTCACCGTGTTCGCCACCACAGCACCGACGTTTGGCGTCAGCGCGGCAAAGCTTGAGGCAAACATCAGCAGCACGGTTTTTGCCAGCAGCCAGCCGATAATCGCCGGGGCGACCAGACGCATATTGGCCCAGGCCATGCGCATACTGGCGCGCAGCGCGGCAAAAATGCCCATTCTTTCCTGCACCAGCATCACTGGCGCAAACGACAGAACGATGGCCAGCAGCACGCCCGGCACGACAATCATCATAATCCCCACCTGTACCAGCAGGGTGGTGATGAAAATCAGCGCGAACAGCTTTGGCAGCACCGGTGCGCTGGCACCAATTGCCCGCAGGGCGCTGACGCGTTGCCCGGCCGAGATCAGTTGGATCATCAGCAATACGCCACCCGCCAGAATGGCGTTACCGATAAGCCCCGAGAAGGTGGAGGCTGCCGAGGCGCGCAGCAGAACCTGTTGCTGCTCCGGCGTCATATTCTGCACCAGCTCCATCAGACCGACGCTGCCGGACAAATTATCGCCTTCGCTTAAAATCGACAGCTGTTCCTCACTGGGCGAAAAAACATGACCAAGCATCACCGTGATAAATGCACATAACAACGCGATCAGCAGAATAGTAACGAACTGATTACGAAAAAAATTTCCCGTGTCACGGTAAACGGACTTCGCCGTGATAGACATGCCCTCTCCTTGAGTTAAGCAGGTGTTTATTCAGGGGGCGATTGTACCCTGGTTGACCCGCAAGTGGCAGCATCAAGGGTTGTATGGAAAAGCATATCTTTGTAAAGCAGGAGTAATGGTTGCCGTATACGCACAAAAGGTAAAAATTGATGCGGACCGGTAAACACCGTTTTATAGGAATGGGCGTTAAAATTAATCCAGATCAACAAAGGTTAAATTATTGGTTTAAATGTGATCTGTGGCAGATCACTTTCTACTTCGATGTGGGTATATTCACCGCGCAAATAAAACCACATCAAAGGAGTGGAGATGAAAAAGTTAGCTGTGGCAGCGCTAGTACTGGCAGGTTTATCCGCAAACGTTTATGCCCATGAAGCGGGCGAGTTCTTTATCCGCGCCGGTTCCGCCACCGTGCGCCCGACCGAAGGCTCCGATAATGTGCTGGGCAGCCTGGGCGGTTTTAACGTCGATAACAATACCCAACTGGGCCTGACCTTCACCTATATGGCCACCGACAATGTTGGCGTTGAACTGCTGGCCGCGACGCCGTTCCGCCACAAAGTCGGCACCGGGCCGACCGGCGATCTGGCAACCGTTCACCATTTACCGCCGACTCTGATGGCGCAGTGGTATTTCGGTGATGCCGGCAGCAAAGCGCGTCCTTATATCGGCGCGGGCGTCAACTACACCACTTTCTTTGATGAGAAATTCAACGATACCGGCAAAGAAGCGGGGCTGACGGATTTGAGTCTGAAAGATTCCTGGGGGCTGGCAGGTCAGGTGGGGCTGGATTACCTGGTCAACCGCGACTGGCTGCTGAACATGTCAGTCTGGTATATGGATATTGATACCGACGTGCGTTTCAAGGCCGGTGGCGAACAGCAGAGCGTGCACACACGTCTTGATCCGTGGGTGTTTATGTTTGGCGCGGGCTATCGATTCTGACAGGAATATGCCGCCCGATTATCGTTCAGGCGGCACACAGGTTATTGCGGCAGGGTCGCGGCTTTCAGGCCCTGTACAAAGGCTTTCAGCTCCGCCAGCATCGCGGCGGAGTTATCGAGGTTTTTCTCGATGATTTTCACAATGGCGGAGCCGGAAATCGCACCGGCAGCACCCGCCTCCAGCGCCGCCGTCACCTGAGCCGGGGATGAAATACCAAAGCCCTGCAACGCTGGTGCGGCGTTATATTCACGCAGTTTATCTACCAGATGATTCAGCGGCAGGGCGGTGCCGTTCTCTGAACCGGTCACCCCGGCACGGGACAGCAGATAGGTATAGCCACGGCCATAAGAGGCGATCTGGCGCAGCAGATCGTCATCGGCGTTCGGCGGGCAGATGAAAATCGGTGCCACATTGTGGCGCAGGGCCGCCTGACGGAACGGGGCGGACTCCTCCACCGGCACATCAGCTACCAGCACAGAATCGACACCGGCTTTTTCACACTGGGCATAAAACTCGTCAACGCCACGGCTGAACACCAGATTGGCATACATCAGCAGACCAATCGGCATATCCGGATACTTCTGGCGCACGGTGGTGAGGATTTCAAAGCACTGCGCCGGGGTAACGCCTGCGGCAAAGGCGCGCAGCGTGGCGTTCTGGATCGTCGGGCCGTCCGCCAGCGGATCGGAGAACGGAATACCCAGTTCCAGCGCATCTGCGCCCGCTTCGATCAGCGTGTCGATAATTTTCAGCGACTGCTCAGGAGAGGGATCGCCCAGCGTGACAAAGGGAACAAACGCGCCTTCCTTGCGATCCTTCAGGCGTTTAAACAGGTTTTCATAGCGTTCCATTACATTTCCCCTCGCGCTTTCAGAATATCGTGAACCGTAAAGATGTCTTTATCACCGCGACCGGACAGGTTTACCACCAGCAGCTGCTCTTTTTCCGGATTTTCGCGGATCATTTTCAGCGCATGGGCTAGCGCATGAGAGGATTCCAGTGCCGGAATAATCCCTTCGCTGCGGCACAGCAGTTTGAAGGCATCCAGCGCTTCGTCATCGGTAATAGACACATAATCCGCACGCCCGATGCTGTTAAGATGCGCGTGCTGCGGGCCAACGGAGGGGAAATCCAGACCGGCAGAGATCGAGTAGGATTCCTCAATCTGGCCGTCTTCCGTCTGCATCATGGGTGATTTCATGCCGAAGTAGATGCCAACACGACCATGCTTGAGCGGCGCGCCGTGCTCGCCGGATTCAATGCCGTGTCCGGCAGGCTCCACGCCGATAAGGCCGACGCTGGTGTCGTCGATAAAGTCCGCAAACATACCGATAGCGTTGGAGCCGCCACCGACGCAGGCAATCACCGCATCCGGCAGACGACCCTCTTTTTCAAGGATCTGCGCTTTGGTCTCTTCGCCGATCATACGCTGGAATTCACGCACGATGGTCGGGAAGGGGTGCGGACCTGCGGCGGTACCCAGCATATAGTGCGCGGTATCGTAGCTGCCGGACCAGTCGCGCAGCGCCTCGTTACAGGCATCTTTCAGCGTCGCTGAGCCGCTGTGCACCGGGATCACTTCCGCGCCCATCAAACGCATACGGAAGACGTTTGGCGACTGGCGCTCCACATCTTTAGCGCCCATATAGATACGGCATTTCAGGCCCAGCAGCGCGGAGGCCAGCGCTGACGCCACCCCGTGCTGTCCGGCGCCGGTTTCGGCGATGATTTCCGTTTTGCCCATTTTCTTCGCCAGCAGCGCCTGACCCAATACCTGGTTAGTTTTGTGCGCGCCGCCGTGCAGTAAATCTTCACGCTTGAGGTACAGCGTGGTTTTGGTGCCGGTCGTCAGGTTCTGACATTTGGTCAGTGCCGTCGGACGACCGGCATAGTTTTTCAGCAGGTCGGTAAACTGTGCCTGGAATTCAGGATCTTTTTGCGCGTTAACAAAAGCTTCTTCAAGCTGACGCAGGGCGGGCATCAGGATCTGCGGCACGTACATACCGCCAAACTCGCCGAAATAGGGATTCAGTAATGTTGTCATGCTTGCTTCCTTAATATGCTCTGAGCGTGCGGAAAACCGAGGCCAGTTTGCTGGCATCTTTAATACCCGGTTCACGCTCTACGCCTGAATTAAAATCGAGACCGGCACAACCGGCTCTGGCGGCTTCCACGCAGTTGTCGGCACCGAGGCCCCCTGCGAGCAGTACATTGTCGAGGCGTTGGCCTGCCAGTAGCGACCAGTCAAATCGCTCCCCGCTGCCGCCCTGACCGTTATCGAAAAGGTATTTGTCCACGTGCTGATAATCCCGCGCGGGCAGGCTGCTGGTGACGCTGAGCGCTTTCCAGATCTGCACGGCAGCGGGCAGCGCGGCGCGTAAAGCATTCACATACTGCTGATCTTCTGTGCCGTGCAGTTGCACCGCGGCAAGTCCCAGCCGTTGCGCACGGCTGACCACATCGGCCACGGGCGCATTGCGGAACACGCCGACATAGCGCAGGCCAGGCGCGGCACTTATCACCGCCTGCGCCTGTTCATCGCTGACTGCGCGTGGCGAGGTATCGACAAAAATCAGTCCACCGTACACCGCCCCGGCCTCATAAGCGGCCTGCGCGTCATCCGCGCGGGTCAAACCACAGACTTTGTTTTCACCGAGCAGCACGCGCAGCACGGCGGCATTCAGATCGGGATACTTCATCAGCGCCGAGCCAATCAGAAAACCGTTGGCGAAATGACTCAGCTCACGCACCTGAGCATAGGTGTTAATGCCGGACTCACTGATCACCGTCACCCCCGCACCGAGACGCGGTGCCAGCTGACGGGTGCGGTTCAGGTCGATGGAGAGATCGCGCAGGTCACGGTTATTAATACCGACCACTTTCGCCTCCAGGGCAATGGCGCGCTCCAGCTCTTCCTCGTTACTGACTTCCGTCAGTACGCCCATCTCCAGACTATGCGCGACGGCGGCAAGCTGGCGATACTGCTCATCATCCAGCACGGACAGCATCAGCAGGCAGGCATCCGCCTGGTAGAAACGCGCCAGGTAAATCTGGTAAGGATCGATAATGAAGTCCTTACACAGGATCGGCTGCGGTGCGATGGCGCTGACCACCGGCAGAAAATCAAAGCTGCCGTGGAAATATTTCTCATCCGTCAGCACCGAAATGGCCGACGCATGGTTTTTGTAGATCGCAGCGATCTGTGCCGGATCGAAGTCTTCGCGGATCACGCCTTTGGACGGCGAGGCTTTTTTGCACTCCAGAATAAACGCCGTGCGCGCGCCCTGCAGGGCAGAATAGAAACGGCGTGTGCTCGGCACCACCTCATTCTGAAAACTGGCCAGCGGCTGTTGCGCTTTGCGGGCCTCAACCCAAATCGCCTTATCTGCGACGATTTTCGCTAAAACGGTTT
Source organism: Enterobacter kobei (assembly GCF_018323985.1). Lineage (GTDB taxonomy): Bacteria > Pseudomonadota > Gammaproteobacteria > Enterobacterales > Enterobacteriaceae > Enterobacter_D > Enterobacter_D kobei_A. Next base: position 2,181,500 of record NZ_AP024590.1, read on the forward strand.
CCATCATTTATCCTCTTGCCGCAAGTGCGGTGACTTTGTCATACGCCGCACCGCTGTGCAGCACATCCAGAACTTTTTGCGCATTGGCCTGTAAATCTTCTTCACCGTGCAAGCGCATCAGCATCGCGACGTTGGCGGCCACGGCGGCTTCATGCGCAGCCTCGCCTTTACCTTGTAATAAGCGCGTCAGAATGTCACGGTTTTCTTCCGGCGTACCGCCTGCCAGCTGCTCCTGATGGTAAGGCGTCAGGCCGAAATCGGCGGCGGTCAGCTGATAGCTTTTGATTTCACCTTCATGCAGCTCAGCTACCACCGTCGGCGCATGCAATGACACTTCATCCATGCCGCCGCTGTGTACCACCGCTGCACGTTGATAACCGAGCACGCGCAGAGTTTCGGCGATCGGCAGAACCAGCTCCGGGCTGTAGACGCCGATCAGCGCCAGCGGCGGATGCGCCGGGTTGATTAGCGGCCCCAGCACGTTAAACAGCGTGCGGGTTTTCAGTTGCTGACGTACCGGCATCGCATGGCGGAAACCGGTGTGATATTTCGGTGCAAACAGGAAACAGACGCCCAGCTCATCCAGCGCGGTGCGGGATTTTTCCGCCTGCATATCCAGATTGATGCCGAAAGCTGCCAGCAGATCTGACGACCCCGATTTACTGGATACGCTGCGGTTGCCATGCTTGGCCACTTTCAGCCCGCAGGCCGCCGCCACAAAAGCGCTGGCGGTGGAAATATTAATGCTGTTACTGCCGTCGCCGCCGGTACCGACAATATCGGCAAAGGCATAATCCGGGCGCGGGAAGGGCGCGGCATTTTCCAGCAGGGCGGTGGCGGCCCCGGCGATCTCATTAGGATGTTCGCCACGAATTTTCATGCTTACCAGCGCCGCGGCCAGTTGCTCTGGCTTCAGCTCGCCGCGTACGACCGCAGAAAACAGCTGGTGACTCTCCTGCTGGCTCAGCGTCTGTGCCTGGTAAAGTTTTTCAAGGATCGGTTGCAGGGTATTGGTCTGCTCCAGTTTCTGCATCGCCCAGGCCAGCGTTTGCTCCAGCAGACGTGCGCCCTGGGTGGTGAGGATCGATTCCGGATGGAACTGGAATCCGCAGACGCGATCCGTATCGTGGCGCACGGCCATCACCATGCCGTTGAAATGGGCGTTGATGGTCAGACCCGCCGGAATATTGCTGCCAACCAGTGAGTGGTAACGAGCGACCGGCAGCGGGTTACTCAGCCCGGCAAACATCGCCTGGCCGTCATGTTCAATGCTTGACGCTTTGCCGTGCAGGATCTCACCGGCCTGGCCGACGTAGCCACCGTAGGCTTCGACAATCGCCTGATGTCCCAGACAGATGCCGATGATCGGCAGCTTGCCGCGCAAACGGGTGAGCAGCTCCGGCATGCAGCCTGCTTCTGAAGGCGCGCCCGGGCCTGGGGAGAGCATCAGTACCGGGTTATCCATGGTGGTCAGGCGGTCAATGAGCGTCTGCGCCGGGACATGGTTACGATAAATCACCACATTGTGCCCGCTGGCACGCAGCTGATCGGCGAGGTTGTAAGTAAACGAGTCGATATTATCGAGCAGCAGAATATCAGCCATCAGAACGTCTCCTGTGCGTGGTGTGCAGTGGCAATGGCGCGCAGGACGGCGCGGGCTTTATTACGGGTTTCATCGGCTTCGGACTGCGGGACAGAATCCAGTACCACGCCGGCACCCGCCTGAACGGTGGCGATGCCGTTTTCCACGTAGGCAGAACGGATAACGATACAGGTGTCGAGATCGCCATGAGCGGTAAAATATCCCACCGCGCCGCCGTAGCTACCACGCCGTGTACCTTCGGCACCGGCAATCAGTTGCATGGCACGAACTTTTGGCGCGCCACTCAGGGTGCCCATATTCATACAGGCGCGATAGGCGTGCAGCGCATCGAGATCGTGGCGCAGTTCACCCACCACACGGGACACAAGGTGCATCACAAAAGAGTAGCGGTCGACTTTAGTCAGGTCTGCCACGTAACGGCTGCCCGGCGTACAGATGCGCGCCAGGTCGTTACGAGCCAGATCAACCAGCATCAGGTGCTCAGACAGCTCTTTATGGTCGGTACGCATTTCAAGCTCAATACGGCTGTCGAGATCGCGATCCAGCGAACCATCGGCGCGGCGACCACGCGGGCGCGTCCCGGCAATCGGGTAGATCTCTATCTGGCGGGTGTTTGCGTCATATTTCAGCGAGCTTTCCGGCGAGGCGCCGAACAGGGTGAAATCGGCATCCTGCATAAAGAACATGTAAGGGCTGGGATTGCTTTTCTTCAGGACATCATAGGCTGCCAGCGGTGACGGGCAGGGCAGCGAGAAGCGGCGGGACGGCACCACCTGGAAAATTTCCCCGGCGCGGATCGCTTTCTGCATTTCGCGTACTACCGCACCATACTCTTCATCGCTCTGGTTACAGTCGCAGCGCATGGAGGCAATGGATTCAACGGGCAGGGCAACCGGCAAATCGTGCAACTGCTGGCGCAGCGTCGCCATCCGTTGCGTCAGGCGATCGCGCTCGGCGGCCTGCGGCGTAAAGAGGCTTGCCTGAATACGGGTATGCTGTTTCTGGTGATCGATGACCAGCAGAGTTTCCGCCAGATAAAAACAGTAATCCGGGCAACGGTTATCCTGGGTCAGCGCCGGTAAATCTTCAAAACCTGCCACCAGGTCATAGGCAAACAGACCGCCGAAAAACATCGCTTCGCGCTCATCGGCTGGCAGGGTGACAAGCGTCTGTAACAGACGGAAGGCATCGAATACCGATAAAGAGCACAGGCGGGCATCTTCATCCAGCAGCGCGCTCACCGGCGGAAAGCGCAGTACGCGGCTGGTGGCGGTTTTAATGTTGTCTACGCCTGAGGGTAGCGCCGCATCCAGCAGTGGCAGCAGGGAAGCACCGTTCGCGGTGAACGCATTAATAGTGACGGTGTCACCGAGTGCGGTAATGCGCATGGCGGCATCCACCAGCAGCAGGCTTTTTAAATCATTTTTGCTGTCGATGTCGGCAGATTCAAGCAGCAGCGTCGCCGGACGTGCGCCGCAGATCTGATGAAACAGCGCCGTCGGATTTTCACGGTACATGGCATCATCAGTAAGAAGTTCGAGTGCTGGTTTTTGCGTTTGCATAATCGTTCTCGTTATTTTGTTCATAAAAAAGCCCGCGCAGGTGGCGGGCCGGGGTATCTGTTTGCGTGACGCAGACGTGACCTCACTGCCCGTTATCAGGAGTGCGCCACCAGCGGTTACGTGTTGTTAGTGCAGTCATTTTCAGATACCTCGTTGTGTGAACTTGCGTACTAGTTAACTGGTTCGGCGAAATAAAGTCAACCCCTGATTTCGCAAAAAACATCCACAGCCGTTATGATGGGGCGGTAACCTTCTTTATATCCCCATGGGAGCCGCTTTGAGCGACACGAATTACGCAGTGATTTACGATCTTCATTCCCACACTCTCGCTTCAGACGGTTTGCTTTCACCCGAACAACTGGTGCACCGTGCGGTCGATATGCGCGTCGGTACACTGGCGATAACCGATCATGACACCACCGACGCGATTGCCGCCGCCCAGGCCGAAATCGATCGTGCCGGTCTGGCTTTAACGCTCATACCTGGCGTGGAGATCTCCACGCTGTGGGAAAACCATGAAATTCATATTGTCGGCCTCAATATTGATACCACTCATCCGGCAATGTGTGAACTGCTCGACGAACAAAAGGCGCGACGCCAGCTACGGGCGCAGTTAATCGCGGAACGCCTTGAAAAGGCGCATATCCCCGGCGCGCTGGAGGGTGCGCAGGCGCTGGCGCAGGGCGGCGCAGTGACGCGCGGACACTTTGCGCGTTTTCTGGTGGCTAAAGGTAAAGCGAACAACGTGGCGGATGTGTTTAAAAAATACCTCGCGCGCGGGAAAACCGGCTACGTTCCGCCACAGTGGTGTACAATAAAACAAGCTATTGATGTCATTCATCATTCTGGCGGCAAAGCGGTGATCGCCCATCCGGGGCGGTATGATTTGAGCGCTAAATGGCTGAAAAGACTGCTGGCACACTTCGCCGAACAGGGTGGCGACGCGATGGAAGTATCGCAGTGTCAGCAGGCACCTAACGAGCGCACCCAGCTTGCCGCTTATGCGCAACAGTTTGGTTTACTGGCGTCGCAGGGCTCTGATTTCCATCAGCCCTGCCCGTGGATCGAACTGGGCCGTAAGCTCTGGTTACCGGCAGGCGTGGAAGGGGTGTGGCAGTCGTGGGAGCAGCCAGAGAACACCATTGAGAGGGCAGTATGAGTCAGTTTTTCTATATTCATCCGGACAACCCGCAAGCGCGGCTGATTAATCAGGCCGTGGAAATCGTGCGCAAAGGCGGCGTGATCGTCTATCCCACTGATTCCGGTTATGCGCTGGGCTGTAAAATTGAAGACAAGGGCGCCATGGAGCGCATTTGTCGCATTCGCCAGTTGCCGGACGGGCATAACTTCACCCTGATGTGTCGTGACCTGTCGGAACTGTCCACCTACGCCTTTGTGGATAACGTGGCGTTTCGTCTGATCAAAAACAACACGCCCGGCAATTACACGTTCATCCTGAAGGGCACGAAAGAAGTGCCGCGCCGCCTGTTGCAGGAAAAGCGTAAAACCATCGGCCTGCGCGTACCGTCAAACCCTATCGCGCTGGCGCTGCTGGAAACGCTGGGCGAGCCGATGCTTTCCACGTCGCTGATGCTGCCGGGCAGTGATTTCACCGAGTCCGATCCGGAAGAGATCAAAGATCGTCTGGAAAAACATGTCGACCTGGTGATCCACGGCGGTTATCTCGGCCAGCAGCCGACCACGGTTGTCGATCTGACCGACGACGCGCCGGTGATCCTGCGCGAAGGCGTGGGTGACGTGAAACCTTTCTTATAAATCACGCGTCGGGCCACGCACTGTGGCCCGGCTTATTCACAGCGTACAGAATGCACTTAATGCCTGCGCCAGTCCCGTTGGGTTTTCCCACGACATGGCGTGGCCTGCGTCATCAATGATCCGGCACGCTATTCCCTGTGCCTGAACCGCCTCAAAATCGCGATCCGGTAACGACCACTCCCCAAACAGCAATTGCTTGCGAACCGGCAGGGCGGTAAAGAGCGAAAACCATTCAGGTTCGATACCCGCGACCAGTGATGTAGCGCCGCGCCAGACCGCTACCGGCAGGGTACTCTGCAACGAACCTTTCCATGAACTCGCTTCTTTATCAATCAAGCCCTGGTAGCCTTCCGTAACAAATTTCTCTTGCGGGATGGCAGCGATCCCGCTGCTGAATTGTCCACCGCCTTTATAAAAGTTTGGCTCGGACACAATGAGTCCCAACAGGGATGCCTGCAGGATATTCGCCACTTCAATGGCAATGCTCCCGCCCATGCTGTGCCCGTATAACCAGAACTGCGTCAGGCCAATGCCCGTCAGTAATTCTGTGACCGCGTGAGCCTGAACGGTGGTGGTGTAGGCATAATGTTCAGGTTTTTCACTGTAACCACTGCCCGGTAAATCAATCAGGATCACCCGACGCGGTGAGAAAGCCGGGTCCATGACGACACGCGGATATTCATAGGACGAGGCGCATCCCAGCCCGTGAATAAAGACCAGTGGTTCGCCAGGCCCCGGCAGATCGTGATAGCGGATCTGACAGCCGGCAACAGAAGAGGTAAAGCTTTTCATTATACCTTCCTTATATACTCCAGAAATGCGGTTCACGAGCAGCATTGCAGCATTCGTGCATAAATTCATGTAATATGTGCGGCCACATGAAATTGGGCGCGTTATCTGACGCCAGCGATTTTACATAGCGGTTGTTTGTGCTACTAATGTTAAAATATCTTTTCCCCATCTTTATTTCTTATGCCTCCGCTTGTTTCTGTATCACCAAATAAAGGTCTGCTGTCTGAAAATCAGAAGTGATTCTGGATGCCTTATTAAACAACCATGTACCCTATCTAAAATCATACAAGGATATGAGGTGGTTTATGGCTTTGCATGGAATGTTTGTCATCAACGATGCGTATTACTCCCCACTGTCGTTTCCAGGGGTTGGCACGTTCTTAGCGTTCTCTGGTAATGGTGCTTACCGTAACCGTGGTGCATGTGGAATGATCCCTAAAGAGGGGCCTGTTCCAACGGGTAAATACTGGGTCGTTGACCGTCCTGAAGGTGGATTCAAATCGCAGGTTAATGCAGGTGCACGAGATATTTATAATCATGTCGTTAAAGGTGCAACGTTCAGGCATAACGAATGGTTTGCCCTTTGGCGAGTTGATTGGGGAATCGACGATTACACATGGAGTGAAGGCGTTAAGCGCGGCAACTTCCGTTTGCATCCAGGTTCTTTGTCAGAGGGTTGCATAACTCTTCCACATGATTCAGATTTTGCCCTACTGCGTAATGCTTTAATACGTACTCAGAAAATAGATGTTCCCTGCATGAGGAAGTTGAAGGCATACGGCACAATTGAGGTGATCGCCAATGGCAAAACATGCCCTTAGTTTACTCATCAAGATAGTGCTGTTTGCTGCGATCATGCTGCTCGTTGCCAGAGGGGTTCCATATGAGGGACTGGTTAATTCTATTAAGACTCTTTTCGATTTCCAGAGTGCCGAAAAGATTACTCACTTCATTTTAGGTGAGCCTGATTTAGAGGTCTGGGAGTCGTTAGGCGACTATTTCAGCATCCTGATCAACACACTGATCAGCGTTCCTGTAATGAGTGCTGTTATCACTGTTTACATAGGCGTCATAAATAAAGTTAGTCCAGCAGATATCCCCATGATGTGGTTCAGTTCTACACAGCGGCGGTTGGCTAAAATCTTCGGATTTACCTTCCTGTTTTGGACACTGTTCCGCTTGTTGCCTTACCAGTCCGTATTCCATGATCAAACGTATTCAAGTTTCACCATGGCGCCGATTGTTGGCTTTAACCTGTTACTGACGATTGCTTGTTATTGGTTTATTACGAAGAAAATTACAACCAAAAGGAGTTTGTAAAATGCCTATTCCTGCTTACATGTGGCTTAAAGACGATGGTGGCGCAGATATTAAAGGCTCTGTAGATGTTCAAGATCGTGAGGGGAGTATTGAGATTGTTGGCTTTAGCCATGGTCTGAATATTCCTGTAGACAGTGCCAATGGTAAGATAACTGGCAAGCGTTCACATTCTCCGATGATGATTGAAAAAGAGTTTGATAGCTCCAGTCCTTATCTTTATAAAGCAGTTGCTACTGGTCAGACGTTAAAAAGTGCAGAGATTCGCTGGTATCGTATTAATTACGCAGGGCAGGAGGAATGCTACTTCGTCATGACCATTGAGGGTGTGAAAGTGACGGGCGTTAATCCAGGGATGCCAAACGCTAAGATGACTGGTAATTCACAGATTAATCACATGGAATCTGTTTCCCTCATGTATGACAAAATCACCTGGCGTTATGTTGATGGCAATGTCCAGTATACAGATGATTGGAACGTGAGAGCTTAACCAATTGGTGGGGGCACGTGTTGCCCCTTATTAACAAGAGATAACTGTTTCATCGATTACGTAGCCCACTCCGCTTTGGTGGTTGATGAGTTGGTAAAGTACCAAGACTCAGATGCATAAAACTTGTTGAATCAATTAGTCTAAAGTTAGTGTAGTATGTGCGCCCACGAATCATTGTGTGTGACAGCTTGTATGACATATGGTTTGCTATGCTGTGTACCCTTAAATAGTTACATATCAGTGAGTTAAGTTGTTGTTGATGCTAACTCGTTGTTTTTGAAAGTATACCAGACGCCTGTGAAGGCGACACCTGAAGGATGCTCCATGAGCGAAAAGCTACAGAAAGTGCTGGCACGTGCCGGCCACGGTTCACGCCGTGAAATTGAAACCATTATTGAAGCGGGTCGCGTCAGCGTTGACGGCAAAATTGCCACGCTGGGCGACCGCGTTGAAGTCCAGCCGGGCCTGAAAATCCGCATCGACGGCCACCTGATCTCCGTAAAAGAATCCGTTGAACAAATCTGTCGTGTCCTGGCCTACTATAAACCGGAAGGCGAGCTGTGTACGCGCAACGATCCGGAAGGCCGTCCGACCGTATTTGACCGCCTGCCGAAACTGCGCGGCGCGCGCTGGATCGCCGTAGGTCGTCTCGACGTAAATACCTGCGGTCTGCTGCTGTTTACCACCGATGGTGAACTGGCGAACCGTCTGATGCACCCGAGCCGTGAAGTAGAACGTGAATACGCGGTGCGCGTGTTCGGTCAGGTCGACGATAACAAGCTGCGTGAACTGGCCCGTGGTGTTCAACTGGAAGACGGTCCGGCCGCATTCAAAACCATCAAGTTTAGCGGCGGCGAAGGTATTAACCAGTGGTACAACGTGACCTTAACCGAAGGGCGCAACCGTGAAGTGCGTCGTTTGTGGGAAGCCGTGGGTGTGCAGGTCAGCCGCCTGATCCGCGTTCGCTATGGCGATATCCCGCTGCCGAAAGGCCTGCCGCGTGGGGGTTATACCGAACTCGATCTGGCCCAGACCAACTATCTGCGTGAGCTGGTTGAGCTGAAACCGGAAACCGAATCGAAAGTGGCTGTTGAGAAAGATCGTCGCCGGGTGAAGGCGAATCAGATCCGCCGTGCGGTAAAACGTCACAGCCAGACCTCAAACCCGCGCCCGGCATCAACCGGTCGCCGCTCCAGTACCCGTAATAAAACCAACGGTTAAACTGTACACAAGCCCGGCGGCGCTTCGCTTGCGCGGGCCTACAGATCTTTGATGTGTAGGCCAGGTTAGCGTAGCGCCACCTGGCAACATCACTCAATAATCTATTCCCATCTGCGCTTTTACACCCGCATCAAAAGCATGTTTAACCGGACGCAGTTCGCTCACGGTATCTGCCAGTTCCAGAATGTCACGATGACAACCGCGTCCGGTGATAATCACCGTCTGATGCGCAGGGCGATTTTGCAGGGCATTGAGCACTTCTTCCAGTGGCAAATAATCGTAAGCCACCATATAAGTCAGCTCATCGAGGATCACCATATCCAGCGAGGCATCCGCCAGCATCCGACGGCCATGCTCCCAGACGGCGGTACAGGCGGCGGTATCCGCTTCGCGGTTTTGCGTGTCCCAGGTAAATCCTGTGGCCATCACCTGAAACTCCACGCCGTGCGGCTCCAGCAGATTGCGCTCACCGTTAGGCCAGGTGCCTTTGATAAACTGGATCACGCCGACTTTTTTACCATGTCCGACGGCGCGCGTGGCAGTGCCAAAGGCCGCGGTGGTTTTGCCTTTGCCGTTGCCGGTAAAGACGATGATAATGCCGCGTTCGTCCTGGGCGGCGGCAACGCGCGCACCGACTTTTTCTTTTACGCGCTGCTGACGCTGTTGATAACGATCTTCACTCATTGTGATATTCCCGGTTTACGTCCTGGCTGAGCATCAAAACTCAGGCCGGTTTTGCGACGGCTGTCATCGCCCATTAACCATAAATAGAGCGGCATAATATCTGCCGGGGTTTTCAGTTTTTGCGGATCTTCCGTCGGGAAGGCGCTGGCGCGCATCCCGGTGCGGGTTCCGCCTGGATTAATGCAGTTTACCCGCAGATGGCGGCTCTGATACTCCTCTGCCAGCACCTGCATCATGCCTTCGGTGGCGAACTTGGAGGCGGCATAAGCGCCCCAGTTTGCACGTCCCTGGCGCCCGACGCTGGAAGAGGTGAATACCAGCGAACCCGCGTCGGATTTCAGTAATAAAGGAAGCAAAGCCTGGGTGAGGAAAAACGTGGCATTGACGTTGACCTGCATTACCCGCTGCCAGACCTCCGGCTTTTGCTGATCCATCGGACAGATATCGCCGAGCAGACCGGCGTTATGCAGCACACCATCCAGGCGCGGATAGTGCGCGGCAAGCGTATGGGCAAGCTGTTCGCAGTCGGCTGGCGTGCAGGTTTCCATATCCAGCGTAAACCAGCGCGGCATCTGACCATTTTCATCAGCAACGGCCTGCGCAACCCGGCGCAACTTCTCGTCGTTACGCCCCAGCAGGATCACCTGTGCACCGTGGCGGGCATAGGTTCGCGCCGCTTCCTCGCCAATACCTGCGCTGGCACCGGTAACCAGAATGATGCGGTTTTGCAGTAAATCACGTTGTGGCTGGTAATACACACTCTCTCCTCAGGCGTCGCCATCGCAGCGCGCCAGCTGACTTCGTCTCGACTTGCAGGTTTTATGCCTTAAACCGGGCCGCATTTCAATCAGCCAAAGGCAGACAATCCCGCAGGTTAACACTTTGCAACCTTTTCATGGAGCCTAAAAAAATCATGAAGATGGCTCGTAACATTGTGCGGTGGCAGAAGACGAGCCCGAATGGCTCATGTACACTGAATGCGAATGTAAAGCGGTTTAACCAAGGTGGTACGCGTGGAATTACTGTCTGAATATGGGTTGTTTTTGGCAAAAATCGCCACCGTTGTGCTGGCGATAATTGTCGTGGCGGTACTTATTGTAAATCTTGCCCAGCGCAAGCGTCAGCGGGGTGAATTACGTGTCACCAACCTGAGCGAGCAATATAAGGAAATGCAGGAGGACGTCTCCGTTGCGCTGCTCGATAGTCATCAGCAAAAGCTGTGGCACAAAGCGCAGAAGAAAAAAGCCAAACAGGAAGCGAAAGCGGCAAAAGCCAGCGCGAAGCAGGGCACTACCGTAACGGCAACGAAGCCACGGGTTTTTGTGCTGGATTTCAAAGGCAGTATGGATGCCCATGAAGTTAACTCCCTGCGCGAAGAGATCACGGCAGTCATCACCATCGCAAGGCCGGAAGACCAGGTGCTGTTACGTCTGGAGAGCCCCGGCGGTGTGGTGCACGGTTACGGGCTGGCCTCTTCACAGTTGCAGCGTCTGCGCGACAGAAATATTCCCTTAACCGTGGCGGTCGATAAAGTGGCGGCCAGCGGCGGTTACATGATGGCCTGTGTGGCAGATAAGATTGTGGCTGCGCCGTTCGCCATTGTGGGTTCCATTGGCGTGGTCGCACAAATCCCTAACTTCAACCGCTTTTTGAAAAGCAAAGATATCGACATTGAGCTGCACACCGCCGGGCAGTACAAACGTACGCTGACGCTGCTGGGTGAAAACACCGAGGAAGGGCGACAGAAGTTCCGCGAGAGCCTCAATGAGACGCATGATCTGTTCAAGGACTATGTGAAGCAAATGCGTCCGTCACTGGATATCGATCAGGTCGCCACCGGTGAACACTGGTACGGTGTGCAGGCGCAGGAAAAAGGACTGGTGGATGCGGTGGGCACCAGCGACGATCTGCTGCTGGAGTTGATCAAAGACCGCGAAGTGATCGGTGTCCGCTACGCACAGCGTAAAAAGCTGATGGATCGCTTTACCGGCAGTGCGGCGGAAGCTGCTGACCGACTTCTGCTGCGCTGGTGGCAGCGCGGCGAAAAACCACTGCTGTAAAACAAAAAAGCGAGGTCAGTTACCTCGCTTTTTTATTGCCGTTAGTCCGCAAGCGTGTACTTTTCGGATAACACATGAGCGAGGTGTTTGAACATGTTGAACACCGCCGTGCTTTTGGGCGTCGGCAGGCCTTGCTCATCCAGGAAATACTCGCCGCTGAATACCAGAACGCCGTTGCGTTCAGTCACATCCGTTGCTTCGATGCCCTGGATAAAATCGTCATGCTCGCGAATGATGCGGTTAGCTTCCGCTAATAATGAATGGCGATCGATGGGTTGAATGTTCTCGTGCATAGTCTGCTCCTCTGACAAGGCGTTTATTCTACGTCCGGCGGTGGGTCGGGGGCAAATTTTCCCTGTTTTTAAGAGGGTTTTCACGGCGGGCATCGGCTGGCGTGATTTGCTTTTGCATGCTAATAAAGTTGCGTAACGAATTTTATCAGGTAGAGTGTGCGCTTTCGTCAATCTGGCAACAGAATTGCTTGACATTCGACCTTAAGTCCGTCGTGCTACAGCACTGATGCGCGAAAAACCCTGTGAACTCAGTCACCTGGGCACCACACTTCACGCGCCCGGTTTTAATGAGGGGTTGATAACCACGGACATCGCCGCCACATAAAATGACGTCGGCGGTAGAGAGTGAATCAACGTGCGACGTATTCCTGGAAGAATCAAATTAGGTAAAGGTGAATATGGGTAAAGCACTCGTCATCGTTGAGTCCCCGGCAAAAGCCAAAACGATCAATAAGTATCTGGGTAATGACTACGTGGTGAAATCCAGCGTCGGTCATATCCGCGATCTGCCGACCAGTGGCTCAGCACCCAAAAAGAGCGCCGACTCCGCCACCACCAAAACGGCCAAGAAGCCTAAAAAGGATGAACGTGGCGCGCTGGTCAATCGCATGGGCGTGGACCCATGGAACGAATGGGATGCACGTTATGAAGTGCTTCCTGGCAAAGAAAAAGTCGTTGCCGAACTGAAAGCCATCGCTGAAAAAGCGGACCATATCTATCTCGCAACCGACCTTGACCGCGAAGGGGAAGCCATTGCCTGGCACCTGCGGGAAGTGATCGGGGGCGATGACTCACGCTACAGCCGCGTGGTGTTTAACGAAATCACCAAAAACGCCATTCAGCAGGCGTTTGAAAAGCCGGGTGAACTGAATATCGACCGTGTAAATGCTCAACAGGCGCGCCGCTTTGTGGATCGCGTGGTGGGTTACATGGTGTCGCCATTGCTGTGGAAAAAGATTGCCCGTGGCCTGTCTGCCGGACGCGTACAGTCAGTAGCCGTGCGCCTGGTCGTCGAGCGTGAGCGTGAGATTAAAGCGTTCGTCCCGGAAGAGTTCTGGGAAATAGACGCTAACGTCACCACGCCTGCCGGCGATGCGCTGCCGTTACAGGTGACACACCAGAACGATAAGCCATTCCGTCCGGTTAACCGCGATCAGACCATGTCGGCAGTCAGCCTGCTGGAAAAAGCGCGCTATACCGTAACGGATCGCGAAGATAAGCCCACCAGCAGCAAGCCTGGTGCGCCTTTTATTACCTCGACACTCCAGCAGGCGGCCAGTACGCGCCTGGGCTTTGGCGTGAAGAAAACCATGATGATGGCGCAGCGTCTGTATGAAGCGGGCCACATTACTTACATGCGTACCGACTCCACTAACCTGAGTCAGGATGCTGTCAGCATGGTGCGCGGCTATATCACTGACAATTTCGGCAAAAAATACCTGCCGGAAAGTGCTAATCAGTACGCCAGCAAAGAAAACTCGCAGGAAGCGCACGAAGCGATCCGTCCTTCCGACGTAGCAGTCCTGGCGGAGTCCCTGAAGGATATGGAAGCCGATGCGCAGAAACTGTACCAGCTAATCTGGCGTCAGTTTGTCGCCTGTCAGATGACACCAGCGCAGTACGACTCCACCACGCTGACCGTTGAAGCGGGCGATTTCCGCCTCAAGGCGCGTGGCCGCACGCTGCGTTTTGATGGCTGGACGAAGGTGATGCCACAGCTGCGCAAGGGCGATGAAGACCGTACGCTGCCAGCCGTCAATAAAGGCGATGTGGTATCGCTGGTTGAACTGGTTCCGGCGCAGCACTTTACCAAGCCGCCTGCGCGTTTTAGCGAAGCGTCACTGGTTAAAGAGCTGGAAAAGCGCGGTATCGGCCGCCCGTCCACCTATGCGTCGATCATCTCGACCATTCAGGATCGTGGTTATGTCCGTGTCGAAAACCGTCGTTTCTACGCCGAGAAAATGGGTGAGATCGTCACCGATCGTCTGGAAGAGAACTTCCGCGAGCTGATGAACTACGATTTCACCGCGCAGATGGAAAGCAGCCTTGACCAGGTCGCCAACCACGAAGCCGAATGGAAAGGCGTGCTGGATAACTTCTTTACCGACTTCACCGGTCAGCTTGAAAAAGCCGAAAAAGATCCGGAAGAGGGCGGGATGCGTCCTAATCAGATGGTACTGACCAGTATTGACTGTCCGACCTGTGGCCGCAAAATGGGTATCCGTACTGCCAGCACGGGCGTGTTCCTCGGCTGTTCCGGCTATGCGTTGCCGCCGAAAGAGCGTTGCAAAACCACCATTAACCTGGTACCGGAAAACGAAGTCCTCAACGTGCTGGAAGGCGACGATGCCGAAACGAACGCCCTGCGTGCTAAACGCCGCTGCGTGAAATGCGGCACCGCCATGGACAGCTATCTGATCGATCCTAAACGTAAGCTGCATGTCTGTGGTAACAACCCGACCTGCGATGGCTACGAAATCGAAGAGGGTGAGTTCCGCATCAAAGGCTATGACGGCCCAATCGTTGAATGCGAAAAATGTGGTTCTGAAATGCACCTGAAAATGGGGCGTTTTGGTAAGTACATGGCCTGCACCAACGAGGAGTGCAAAAACACGCGTAAGATCCTGCGTAATGGCGAAGTTGCACCACCGAAAGAAGATCCGGTGCCGTTGCCTGAACTGCAGTGTGAAAAATCTGACGCGTATTTTGTGCTGCGTGACGGTGCGGCAGGGGTCTTCCTTGCAGCTAACACCTTCCCGAAATCACGTGAAACCCGCGCGCCGCTGGTGGAAGAGCTGCATCGCTTCCGCGATCGTCTGCCGGAAAAACTGCGTTATCTGGCCGATGCGCCGGTCGCCGATCCGGAAGGCAATAAAGCGGTAGTGCGCTTTAGCCGCAAAACCAAACAGCAGTACGTTTCTGCCGAGAAAGACGGCAAAGCGACGGGCTGGTCCGCCTTCTTCATCGACGGAAAATGGGTGGAAGGTAAGAAATAATTTACTGCGCGTTCTCCCTGCAAGGGCCGGATATCCGGCCCTTTTTTGTTGCTTATAATTTTGCGATCGTGGCTATACAGATCCGGCATTAATGATATAGTGGTTATAGTTAAGTGATTTCTTATTATTAAATCGTCTTAAACGATTGCTCGTCAGCGCTCAACCGGATGGTCCGTCATGAAACTACAGCAGCTTCGTTATATCGTTGAGGTGGTGAACCACAACCTTAATGTCTCCTCTACGGCTGAGGGGCTCTATACGTCACAACCCGGCATCAGCAAGCAGGTTCGCATGCTGGAAGATGAGCTGGGGATCCAGATTTTTGCCCGTAGTGGGAAACATCTTACCCAGGTCACGCCCGCAGGCCAGGAGATCATTCGCATTGCCCGTGAAGTGCTCTCCAAGGTCGATGCCATCAAATCGGTAGCAGGGGAGCATACCTGGCCGGATAAAGGCTCGCTCTATGTGGCGACCACCCACACACAGGCACGCTACGCGCTACCGGGTGTTATCAAAGGCTTTATCGAGCGTTATCCACGCGTATCGCTGCACATGCATCAGGGTTCCCCCACGCAGATTGCAGAAGCGGTATCCAAGGGCAACGCCGATTTTGCGATCGCCACTGAAGCGCTGCATCTGTATGACGATCTGGTGATGCTGCCGTGCTACCACTGGAACCGTTCTATTGTGGTCACGCCCGATCACCCGCTGGCAGGCAAGCAGTCGGTCAGCATTGAAGAGCTGGCGCAGTACCCGCTGGTCACCTATACCTTTGGCTTTACCGGACGCTCAGAGCTGGATACGGCTTTTAATCGTGCCGGGCTGACGCCGCGCATTGTTTTTACCGCTACCGATGCTGATGTGATCAAAACTTACGTGCGGCTGGGGCTGGGCGTCGGGGTGATCGCCAGTATGGCGGTTGACCCGGTATCGGATCCGGATCTGGTTAAACTGGATGCGCAGGGGGTGTTCAGTCACAGCACGACCAAAATTGGCTTCCGCCGCAGCACCTTTTTGCGCAGTTATATGTATGATTTTATTCAACGCTTTGCGCCGCATTTAACCCGCGATGTGGTCGATACCGCCGTGGCGTTGCGTTCAAATGACGATATTGAAGCGATGTTCCAGGACATTAAATTGCCGGAAAAATAATACCTGTCGGTATCTTCCCGCCCGGGAAGATACCGTTTTTATGTCTTAAAGCTAAATTAGAATTATCATCATCTGCCCTAAGTTACATTTCCCCGAGTGATTCCCGTCACAACTTAACGCAAATACTGTCGTCTTTTCGCGACAAAAGTAGAAAGTAATTCCCGACCACGCAAACTTTATTCTTCAATTATTTATTTCCGATCAAAAGATTGAATATTTAACTGGAAATCATTGGTAAATTCGCTGGCTTTTTTCCTAAAGTTATTTTAGGATTTGTCTCATCTAGTGATTACTTATACCTATTGTTAGGTGTCGAAATGATAAGTGATGTCGATTGTGTGAGGTTAGCAATGCCATCAGGTAGCGAAGAATCGCAAAGGGATCACGCGCTGAAACGCAAAGCCTGGCTGGCGGTGTTTCTTGGCTCAGCCCTGTTCTGGGTGGTTGTGGCAATGCTTGTGTGGAAATTCTGGGGTTGAGCATGGTGATTTCAGGGCAGTTCAGCACAGTGAAACCAGTATGTCAGTTGCGTGACAAGCCTCTGAATGCCAAAAACGACACTGAGGTCCGTATTCCTGAGGAATGGGAACTCACCCCGCAGCAGCGCGCCTTTATTGAAACGTTCGCAGAAGACGAACCGAAAAAACAATAATTTAACTATCAGCGTTGTCAGTGAATAACCGCAACGCGTTATGAACTTCTTAATAAATACACCACAGCAATAAAGAAACGGGTAACAACCCGGTATGGCGCTTGAATAATTCGTATGGTGTATAAATGATAAATAATCTCAAATACTGGTCATGGATGGGCGCATTCTCAGTCTCAGTGATGTTCTGGGGACAACTGGTCTGGATGATGGCTCACTAACCTCTCAAAAACCTCGCTTAAGCGGGGTTTTTTGTTTTCCGCCCTCCAATGGTTTTACCTCTTTTATCAATTTGAGTTGTTATCAAAACGTTACAGCATGTTTGTGTTATCTTTAATACAGACCCTGATGATAATCAGGGAATTGCAATCCCTGTATTAAGGAGGAGCTTATGTCGTCTACCCTACGCGAAGCCAGTAAGGATACGTTACAGGCAGAGAATAAAACCTATCACTACTACAGCCTGCCACTGGCCGCCAAGGAACTGGGGGATATCTCCCGTCTGCCCAAGTCGTTAAAAGTCTTACTGGAAAACCTGCTGCGCTGGCAGGATGGCGATTCCGTCACGGAAGAGGACATTCATGCCCTCGCAGGCTGGCTGAAATCTGCCCATGCCGATCGTGAAATCGCTTATCGTCCCGCCCGCGTACTGATGCAGGATTTTACCGGTGTTCCCGCCGTTGTTGATCTTGCCGCCATGCGCGAAGCCGTCAAACGCCTCGGGGGCGATACCACCAAAGTCAATCCGCTGTCTCCCGTCGATCTGGTTATCGACCACTCCGTTACCGTCGATCATTTCGGTGACGACGATGCCTTTGAAGAAAACGTCCGTCTGGAGATGGAGCGCAACCACGAGCGCTACGTATTCCTGCGCTGGGGTCAGCAGGCATTCAGCCGTTTCAGCGTTGTACCGCCTGGTACCGGCATCTGCCATCAGGTGAACCTGGAATATCTCGGCAAAGCCGTGTGGAGTGAACTACAGGATAAAGAGTGGATCGCCTATCCGGACACGCTGGTCGGCACGGATTCCCATACCACCATGATCAACGGCCTTGGCGTGCTTGGCTGGGGCGTGGGCGGTATCGAAGCGGAGGCCGCCATGCTCGGGCAGCCGGTATCGATGCTGATCCCGGATGTGGTGGGCTTTAAGCTTACCGGTAAACTGAGCGAAGGCATTACCGCCACCGACCTTGTGCTGACCGTCACGCAGATGCTGCGTAAACACGGTGTGGTCGGTAAGTTTGTGGAATTCTACGGCGACGGTCTCGATTCATTACCGCTGGCCGACCGCGCAACCATCGCCAACATGGCACCGGAATATGGCGCCACCTGCGGTTTCTTCCCGATTGATGACGTGACGCTGGATTATATGCGCCTGAGCGGTCGTAGCGACGATCAGGTGGCACTGGTGGAAGCCTATGCCAAAGCGCAGGGGATGTGGCGTCAGCCTGGCGATGAGCCGGTATTCACCAGCACTCTTGAACTGGATATGAGCACCGTCGAAGCCAGCCTTGCCGGCCCGAAACGTCCGCAGGATCGCGTTGCTCTCGGCGATGTACCGAAAGCCTTTGCCGCCAGCAGCGAGCTGGAACTCAATACCGCGCAGAAAGATCGTCAGCCGGTAGACTATGTGCTGAACGGTCATCAGTATCAGCTTCCTGACGGTGCGGTGGTAATCGCCGCGATCACCTCCTGTACTAACACCTCAAACCCGAGCGTGCTGATGGCGGCCGGTCTGCTGGCGAAAAAGGCCGTCACCCTGGGGCTGAAGCGTCAGCCGTGGGTCAAAGCCTCGCTGGCCCCTGGATCCAAAGTGGTATCGGATTATCTCGCGCAGGCGCGCCTGACGCCGTATCTCGACGAGCTGGGCTTTAATCTGGTCGGCTACGGCTGTACCACCTGTATTGGTAACTCCGGTCCGTTGCCGGATCCTATCGAGCAGGCGATTAAAAAAGGCGATTTGACCGTCGGGGCCGTGCTCTCCGGTAACCGTAACTTTGAAGGTCGTATCCATCCGCTGGTGAAAACGAACTGGCTGGCGTCGCCGCCGCTGGTCGTAGCCTATGCGCTGGCGGGTAATATGAATATCAACCTCGCCACCGATCCGCTGGGCCACGATCGCAAAGGCGATCCGGTCTACCTGAAAGATATCTGGCCGAGCGGGCAGGAAATCGCCCGCGCGGTGGAGCAGGTGTCCACCGACATGTTCCGTAAAGAGTATGCGGAAGTCTTTGAAGGAACCGATGAATGGAAATCGATTAAAGTGGAAGCCTCCGATACTTACGGCTGGCAGTTTGACTCCACCTATATCCGGTCGTCGCCCTTCTTCGAGGAGATGGAAGCTCAGCCGAAGCCGGTGCAGGATATTCAGGGCGCGCGCATTCTGGCGATGCTCGGCGATTCTGTCACTACTGACCATATCTCTCCGGCGGGCAGCATTAAAGCCGACAGCCCGGCGGGACGATACCTGCAAAACCATGGCGTGGAGCGTCGGGACTTTAACTCCTACGGTTCACGACGCGGTAACCATGAAGTGATGATGCGCGGCACCTTCGCCAATATCCGCATCCGCAACGAAATGGTGCCGGGTATCGAAGGGGGCATGACGCGCCATCTACCGGGCAATGAAGTGATCTCCATCTATGATGCCGCTATGCGCTATCAGCAGGAGAGCACCCCGCTGGCGGTGGTGGCTGGTAAAGAATACGGTTCCGGCTCCAGTCGCGACTGGGCAGCAAAAGGCCCGCGTCTGTTAGGGATCCGCGTGGTGATCGCCGAATCCTTCGAGCGTATTCACCGTTCTAACCTGATCGGTATGGGCATTCTGCCGCTGGAATTCCCGCAGGGCGTCACGCGTAAGACGTTAGGACTGAGCGGGGAAGAACGGCTGGATGTGGAAGATCTGACGGGGCTGAAACCAGGGGCGACGGTGCCGGTACGACTGACGCGCGCAGATGGTTCGCAGGAGGTTATTTCATGTCGCTGCCGTATTGATACGGCCACCGAGCTGACTTACTACCAGCACGGCGGGATCCTGCATTACGTGATCCGCAACATGCTGCACTGATAACCCTTCAAAAAAAGCCCGGCGACACTTACCGCCGGGCTTTTTTATTAATCCAGCAAATGACCCATTTTCGCGGCCTTGGTATCAAGGTAATGCGCGTTTTTCGGGTTACGTCCGACAATCAGCGGTACGCGTTCAACAATATTAATTCCCGCTTCGGTGAGGATCTCCACCTTGCGCGGATTGTTGGTCAGCAAACGCACTTCGTCCACGCCCAGCAGTTTAAACATGTCCGCGCACAGCGTGAAATCACGTTCATCGGCGGCAAAGCCAAGCTGATGGTTCGCTTCTACGGTGTCGTAACCCTGATCCTGTAGCGCGTAAGCGCGGATTTTATTCAGCAGCCCAATATTACGGCCTTCCTGACGATGATAAAGCAGGATGCCGCGACCTTCTTCCGCAATGTGTGACAGCGCCGCTTCCAGCTGAAAACCGCAGTCACAGCGCAGGCTGAATAACGCATCGCCGGTCAGGCATTCGGAATGGACGCGTGCAAGCACCGGTGTCTGACCCGAAATGTCGCCAAAGACCAGCGCAACATGGTCCTGCCCGGTTGCCAGTTCTTCAAAACCCACCATCAGGAAATCGCCCCATGGGGTTGGCAGTTTGGCTTCTGCCACACGTTTAAGCTGCATGTGATTCTCCGGATTTATTCTGGCACCTGTCGTGCCTTGTCGCCCTCAGGCTTTCATTCTGCACTTATTTTGCCACAAGGCGGCCAACTTCTCTAATTACGTCAACGGGCTGTAAAGATTAAGCGCACAAATCCGTCACTCCTGCCGGTAATGTCATTTTTCAGTTACTATTGTTCGGCTTATCACATTAAGGAGAAGACATGCTGGCGATTGTAAAGCGCACCATGGCGGGTGTGGGAATACTGCTGATTATGCCGTTGATTGTCTGGGGATCCGGCTGGCAGTGGACGCCAGGTAACAACAGCGCATGGCTAAAAGCGCTCTACTGGGTGACGGAAACCGTCACGCAGCCATGGGGAATTATTACGCATGTTCTGCTCTGCGGCTGGTTTTTATGGTGCCTGCGATTCCGGCTGAAAGCGGCGCTGATGCTTTTCCTGATCCTCGCCGCTGCGATCTTAATCGGGCAGGGCGTGAAATCCTGGGTGAAGGATCGGGTGCAGGAGCCGCGGCCCTTTGTGATCTGGCTTGAAAAAACTCACGATATTCCGGTTGATGAGTTCTACACTTTAAAACGTAAGGAACGCGGGCATCTGGTTAAAGAGCAACTTAAGGGTGAAGAGAACATTCCGGCGTTCCTGCGTAAACACTGGCAGAAAGAGACCGGGTTTGCCTTCCCGTCGGGTCACACCATGTTTGCTGCAAGCTGGGCACTGCTCGGTGTCGGGCTGTTGTGGCCACGCCGACGCACTGTCACGATTGCCGTGCTACTGGTCTGGGCGACGGCGGTGATGGGCAGTCGTATGTTGTTGGGGATGCACTGGCCGCGCGATCTGGTGGTCGCCACGCTGATTTCCGGGCTGCTGGTGACGTTCGCCACCCTGCTGGCACAGCGAATTTGCGGACCATTAACGCCGCCCGTGGAAGAAAAGAAAGAGATCGCCGACCGCGAAGAGGATTAACACAGCGACGCACCTGATGGGTTAACCGGTGCAGAGGGTTGAAATCGCCAATTTTGCCCGCAAATCCATCAGGTCACTCGCTTTTCCATTTCGTCCAGGTCGCGAAAATGGTAGGTTATAAGGCTGGATGCAGTCAGTTGAACAGAATTTATTCGCTCCACTCCACATAACGGGACGTAATGTGAAATATTTACTCATTTTCTTACTGGTGTTAGCGATTTTTGTCATTTCGATCACACTGGGTGCGCAGAACGATCAGCTTGTCACATTCAATTATTTGCTGGCGCAGGGTGAATTCCGTATTTCCACGCTGCTGGCGTGTCTGTTTGCCGCAGGCTTTGTGATTGGCTGGCTGGTATGCGGCCTGTTCTGGCTGCGTGTGCGTGTTTCTCTGGTGCGCGCGGAACGAAAAATTAAACGACTTGAACATCAGCTTGCCCCCGCAAACGACGTTCCTGTAACGACTGGCACGCCGACCGTCAAGGAATAAGATTATATGCTTGAGTTGTTGTTTCTGCTGTTGCCCGTAGCGGCCGCGTATGGCTGGTATATGGGCCGCAGAAGCGCGCAACAAACAAAGCAGGATGAAGCAAACCGACTTTCGCGCGATTACGTGGCGGGGGTTAACTTTCTGCTTAGTAATCAACAGGACAAAGCGGTTGACCTGTTCCTCGACATGTTAAAAGAGGATACCGGAACCGTTGAGGCCCATCTCACCCTCGGAAACCTCTTTCGCTCACGGGGCGAGGTCGATCGCGCCATCCGTATTCACCAGACCCTAATGGAAAGCGCATCGCTGTCTTACGATCAGCGTCTGCTTGCCGTACAGCAGCTTGGCCGCGATTACATGGCGGCAGGGATGTACGATCGCGCTGAAGACATGTTCAATCAGCTGGTGGATGAAACCGACTTCCGTATCGGTGCGCTGCAACAGTTGCTGCAAATTTATCAGGCCACCAGCGACTGGCAGAAAGCCATTGATGTGGCTGAACGTCTGGTCAAGCTGGGTAAAGATAAACAGCGTGTGGAAATCGCGCACTTCTACTGCGAGCTGGCGTTACAGCAGATGGGCAACGACGATCTGGATCGGGCCATGGCGCTGCTCAAAAAGGGTGCGGCTGCCGATCGCAACAGTCCGCGCGTTTCCATCATGATGGGACGCGTGCTGATGGCGAAAGGGGAGTACGAAAAAGCCGTCGACAGCCTGCTGCGCGTGGTGGATCAGGATAAAGAACTGGTCAGCGAAACGCTGGAAATGCTGCAAACCTGCTATCTGCAACTGGGTAAAACTGACGAGTGGGCGGAATTCCTGCGTCGCTGCGTGGAAGAAAACACCGGCGCGGTGGCCGATTTGATGCTGGCGGATATCGTCGAGCAGCGGGACGGGCAGGACACGGCGCAGATGCTGATTACGCGTCAACTGCAACGCCAGCCGACCATGCGCGTTTTCCATAAGCTGATGGACTACCATCTGCAGGAAGCGGAAGAAGGGCGTGCAAAAGAGAGCCTGATGGTGCTGCGTGATATGGTGGGCGAGCAGATCCGCAGTAAGCCTCGCTACCGCTGCCATAAATGCGGTTTTACCGCCTTTACCATGTACTGGCATTGCCCGTCCTGTCGCGCGTGGTCAACGGTGAAACCAATTCGCGGCCTCGATGGGCAGTAGAATAAAAAAAGCCTGCACTTTAGTTACAACATACTTATTAAGTTTATTCCTTCATACGCCAGCATCGTGCCCGACCCGTCTGGCAGGGAGAAAATGCATTCTGTCCTTTTCAGCGGCGCGCAGGTAGAATGCACGCCGTTTATTCTCATTGCGCCTGAGCGGGTGCCCATCATCAGGAAGGTCTGATCATGACGTCTACTGCTACATCGTCTTCTGCTGCTGTAACGCATTCCCCTGTGGTTGTTGCCCTTGATTACGCCGATCGCCATCAGGCGCTGGCTTTTGTCGATCGTATTTCTCCCGCAGACTGCCGTCTGAAAGTCGGCAAAGAGATGTTTACCTTGTTTGGCCCGCAATTTGTGCGCGATTTGCAACAGCGCGGTTTCGATGTCTTTCTCGATCTCAAATTCCATGATATTCCGAATACCACGGCACACGCGGTGGCCGCCGCCGCTGAGCTGGGCGTATGGATGGTGAATGTTCATGCCTCCGGTGGCGCGCGGATGATGAGCGCGGCACGTGAAGCGCTGATGCCGTTTGGTAACGATGCGCCGCTGCTGATCGCGGTAACGGTACTGACCAGCATGGAAGCCAGCGACCTGCACGATCTGGGGATCAACAGCTCGCCTGCCGAACATGCTGAACGCCTTGCGCGTCTGACGCAAAACTGCGGGCTGGATGGCGTCGTCTGTTCAGCGCAGGAAGCCGTGCGTTTTAAAAGCGAACTGGGCCAGGCGTTCAAACTGGTCACGCCAGGCATTCGGCCTCAGGGCAGTGAAGCTGGCGATCAGCGCCGCATCATGACACCGGAACAGGCGCAGGCTGCCGGTGTGGATTATATGGTGATTGGCCGCCCGGTAACGCAGTCTGCCGATCCGGCGCAGACGTTGAAAGCCATCAATGCATCACTGCGTGTAGGAGGTTAAATGAGCGATTCAAACAGCCGTCTGGTGTACTCCACTGACAGCGGGCGTATTGATGAGCCAAAACCGGTGGCTGAACGTCCCAAAGGTGACGGGATTGTGCGTATCCAGCGTCAGACCAGTGGGCGTAAAGGGAAGGGCGTATGTCTGATCACCGGTATTGACGCCAGTGATGAGGAAATTACCCGCCTGGCAGCCGAGCTGAAAAAGAAATGCGGTTGTGGTGGTTCGGTAAAAGATGGCGTAATTGAAATTCAGGGCGATAAACGCGATCTGATTAAATCATTACTGGAAGCCAAAGGCATGAAGGTCAAACTGGCGGGTGGTTAGTTAACCGGCGCTAATATATGACAAGGCCACGGTATATACCGTGGCCTTTTAATTTCACTGCGTATGTCTTAAATTATGTCAGTATATATTCTGTCATTACGCCGTTAACGTAAGATTATTTACCGACCTGGTGACCCACAATACCACCAACTGCTGCGCCACCTAATGTACCGAGGGTGCTACCGTCAGTTAATACTGCACCACCCAGTGCACCCGCACCTGCGCCAATTGCGGTGTTACGATCGCGTTTAGACCAGTGAGAACAAGCGCTCAGAGACATTGCCAGCGTTACCGCCAGTACTGCTGTAGCCATTTTTTTACTTGATAACATCATCATACTAATCTCCTGAAATAGGTATCCACGGAAAGAATTTCTCTTTGAGTATAGTTCCTGAAAAGCAAACTTAAGTTCATTTCCGTAAATTATGTTGCGCAGGTGTTACTATGGATCACGTGAGTGATAGTTACGTCCTGTTATATCGTTCAACATAATTTTACTTCCTGCCGCTAAACGAGACAGGTAAATAGTCTTAATTGGAACGTCAGAAAACTCTCAGAGATGAAGGGATTCAGCCCGCACATGGCGGGCGAGGGCAGTTATTGCGCGGCGGATTTTCTAACTATATCGACAGTCAGACCTGACTGGACTAATTGTTCCTGATGGCCCGCGGCCAGTTTTTCATCAGTAATAACGCGATTAAAACGCCCCATTGGCTCTAATGGATAGGGGTGGACCGCGCCAAATTTTGAGCTGTCGGTCAGCACGATGGCCTCGCAGTTCTTCTCCAGTACCGCATTCACCACATCGGCCCGCATCATGTCCCGCCCGGTAAAGCCTGTTTCCGGTTGCCAGCCATCAATGCCGATAAAGGCTTTGCTGAAATGCACGTGCTGCACATACTGGCGTGTCAGCGGCCCAACCATGCTTTCACTTTTCTTCTGATAAACACCGCCCAGCAGGATCACTTCGCAGGGCGTCTCTTTGAGCAGATGAGCGATATAGGCGCTGACGGTAATAATGGTGATCTCTTTTTGATCCGCAAGGGCGCGCGCCAGCAGGGCATTGCTGCTGCCATTTTCAATAAACACCGTCTCGCCGGGTGCCACCAGCGACGCCGCGAAGGCGGCAAGCTCACGCTTTTGCGTGAAGTTGCTCATCATGCGCGTTTCCACATCGTCACTTTCCAGCGGCACGGCGAAACCGTGCGTACGACGCAGATAGCTTTGCTTCTCCAGAGTATTCAGATCCTGACGGATGGTCACTTCAGAAACGCCGGTGGTTTTTGCAAGTTCGGCCACGCTGACGCGGCCCTGGTCGATGACCATTTGAAGAATGAGTTGTTGTCGGGAATTCATAGGTTCTTTATTCAGATTTCCCAGGGCGTTTTTGGCGCACCCTGCGGTGGGATTTGTCCGGCAGCGTCCGCCGCCAGCAAGTCGGCTTTCAGGATTTCCAGATTATGGATGGCAGAGTGGTAATCACCCGCTACCAGAATGTCCAGCACCGTATCAATTCGCCCGGCAAGTTGCTTCACATCGATGTCGGCCATGTCGTCACCCTGTTTCGAAAAGTTAATAAATTCAATGATGCAGAAATTAGTCTAAAAAGAGAAGGGAAAAAAGGAAATCTTAAAAAAGCATAACTACAGATTATTAATTAACTTACATACGTACTGCCGGGTTTCGTCCTGCATTAGTCTAAATCTGCGCGCAACGCGCTTTAATTAATGAGGAAAAGACCATGACAGTTATCAACCATGCATCATGCAAATTGTTCACTGATACAGAGCGCTTTACCCAACTGGCCGGGTACTACGAAGAGGAGCGCCGCACGGTCTGGATGATGTTACGGGCGCAGCCCCGTCCGTGCTTCAATCATGGACTGATAGAGGAGATCATGAATATCTCCTGGCTGGTCAGACAGGCAGGTTTTGCGGTGGATTTCTGGGTGACAGGCTCCCTGGTCCCCGGCATTTATAACGCCGGCGGCGATCTGGGTTTCTTTGTTGATTGTCTGCAAAACGGTCGTCGTGAAGCGCTGCGCGCCTATGCGCGGGCCTGTGTCGATTGTGTCCACGCCGCCTCCCGGGGATTCGACACCGGGGCGATCAGTCTGGCGATGGTGGAAGGCAGTGCGCTGGGCGGTGGTTTTGAAGCCGCGCTGGCGCACCATTTCGTGCTGGCGCAACGTGATGTACGCATGGGCTTCCCGGAAATCGCGTTTAACCTGTTCCCCGGCATGGGGGGATATTCACTGGTCGCGCGACGCTCGGGTATGAAGCTGGCGGAGGAGCTGATTTATAAAGGCGAATCCCATACGGCGGAGTGGTACGAACCCAAAGGCCTGGTAGATGAGATGTTCGAGCCGGGGCAGGGCGCGGTAGCCGTGCGCACGTTCATTGACACGCTACAACCGCGTTTGAATGGCGTCCGTGCCATGCTGCGCGCCCGTCAGCGGGTAATGCAGTTGCCGCGTAGTGAACTGATGGATATTACCGAAGACTGGGTGGACGCGGCCTTTTGCCTGCAACCGAAAGACATCGCCTATATGGAGCGACTGGTACTGTTGCAAAACCGCCACGTCGCCAGTCTGAGTAAAGCCAGCTAACGCGCTTTGCGCGTCAGATAACGTTTATACCATCGCTCGAATGCGGCTGCGGGCATGGGCTTAGCAAAGAGAAAACCCTGCCGTTCGTTGACGCCATTCTTCGTGAGAAAGGCGTCTTCTTTGGCGCTTTCCACCCCTTCAGCGATCACCTGCAAATTGAGCGCCTGTGCAACGGCGACAATGGCGCGCACCAGCGATTGCGAAATCGACTGTTTATGCACATCACGCACAAACGACTGGTCGAGTTTGATGGCATCCAGCGGGAAACGTGCCAGTTGCGACAGCGATGAATAGCCGGTCCCAAAATCATCCAGATGCACCTGCGCCCCTAACGCGCTGAACTGCTGGATCACCGACAGCGCCAGTTCCTCATTTTCAATCAGACAGCTTTCCGTTAACTCAACGTCTATCGGGCAGTATTCGAAATTGAGATCGCTTAACGCCTGTTTTAGATCGCTGAAAATGGTCTGGTCCGCCAGCTGACGGGCCGACACATTAACCGCCACGCGCAGATGAATGCCTTTATCGCGCCACTTCGCCACCTGCTGCACCACGTTCAGCATCACCCAGCGTCCCAGCGGGACAATCAGCCCGGACTCTTCGGCATAGGAGATAAACTCCATCGGGCCTATTAATCCGCGCTCCGGCGACTGCCAGCGCACCAGCGCTTCGAGGCTGCGGATCTCACCCCGCCAGGTCATTTTCGGCTGGTAGTGGATCAGCAACTGGTCGTTTTCCAGCGCCTTACGCAGATTTGTATCGAGCCACAGGTATTCAAAGACCCGCTGGTTCATCTCCGGCGTGAAGACGCAAAACTTGCCGCGGCCACTCTCTTTGGCGGTATACATCGCGGTATCGGCGTTGCGGATCACGCTCTCGCGGTCATTGCCATGCTGCGGGGCGAGCGAAATGCCCAGCGAACAGCCGGTGTAGACCTCAATCAGGCCAATGCGGAAAGGCTGGCGCAGACGGGTGAGAATACGCGAGGCCATCGCCTCCAGCGCACTCTGGGACGAATTCGTGCCCAGCACGATAAACTCATCGCCGCCCAGACGTGCCAGCACCTGGCCCTCATCCAGACAGCTTAAAATCGCCAGCGACACTGCCTGCAATAGCTGGTCACCGAACATATGCCCGTAGGCATCGTTTACCTTTTTAAAATTATCCAGATCGAGATAAACAATACCGACCTGCGTATCTTCGCGGCAGGCTATCGCATCACTGATCAGTTCATGGATCGCATTGCGGTTCGGCAGGCCGGTAACGGTGTCGGTGTTCGCCAGCACGCGCAGCCGCTCCTGGGCGCGACGCTCCTCGGTGATATCGGTACCGGAGCAAATCAGAAAGATTTCGTTTTTGCCGCTGCCGCTGTGCACGAATTTATTGCGGAATAAAAACAGGCGCTGCCCTTTGCGTGTTTTGATCCAGCGCTCCACTTCATACGAGCTGCCGTTACGGAAAAATTCGCTGATATTACGCTTCGATGCCAGCGCCTCGCTGCGGCTCATGAATAGTTTAAAGACGTTCTGGCCGATGACTTCCTGCTCACGCAAGCCGGTGTACTCTTCGCACAGGCGGTTAAAACGCTGAATGTTGCCGTGGCGATCGAGGATCACAATGACCGAGTTGGCTTCAGACACCACCTGTTCTGCAAAAGAAAGGCCCTGAACTAAATCGCGGGCAACGGAAGAGGTATCATTCCAGGCAGACGCGGTGCCTGCCCACTCCTTTTTTGTGATTTTGCGGCCTACCAGATGCAGCGGCACATCCTCGCCAAACATCGAGACCGTCATCGTCATACTGGTGGTGATAACGGTCATATCCCGTAGCCGCTCCGCCTGATGATCGGTCAGGGCAATCACCTGACTGATGTCGGCGGTTTCGCTCGCGGCAAGATGAAGCGCGTTGCTGTCAGCAGTGAGTCGCCAGAATGGACTCGTCGTCCCCAGGTAACGAAACAGCACATTTTGCTCCACATCGTCTTTCATGCTTTCTCCCATTCCACCCAATGCGCAACAGAACTTTTCAACGGTGAAGTCTGCACGCTGCCTCTTTGCGAGAACAGGCTGAACTTACTGTTTTTTATTTGCATTCTTATAGTAAAGCGCCGCTAACCTATTGCATAGCTATAGCTAAAATATTGTTCTTAACGACTTTTCATGCGCAAAAGTGCATAACTAAGTGTGGCTGTTTTTAGCATTTTGTGGGGGAAAAAATCGGGAATTTTGACGTGGCGCGTAAGACGGGGGGAGGGAAAAACGGCCTCACCAGCATGGCAAGGCCGTTTTGCGATAACGCGCTTCGTTTACGCCACAGGACGAGCGATAACGCTGCGGGTTTCCATGCGCACTTCAGCGATAGTCACATCAATCACATCGGTGACTTTATAGACTGTTTCGCCTTTGATCTGCACGGTGCCGCTTTCCTGGCTGCATACCATTTCGTCACGCACCGCATGGATAAACGGAGCAGGAATAAAGGCTACTGCGCCGTTATCCACCAGGCGGACACGCATGCCGCCACGGCTGACGTCAATGATTTCAGCGGCAAAGCGGGTATCGGTACCGGCTTTGTCTTTCAGGAAGCGGGCATACAGCCAGTCACCCACATCGCGCTCCGCCATACGGTTCAGGCGGCGGCGTTCCGTCATCTGTACCGTGGTATCGTCCTGCGGGCGGGCGATAGTTTCGTTTTTGATAATCGCTTTCAGCAGACGATGGTTGATCATATCGCCGTATTTACGGATCGGTGACGTCCAGGTGGCGTACGCTTCGAGGCCGAGGCCAAAGTGCGGGCCTGGCTCGGTGCTGATTTCCGCGTAAGACTGGAAGCGGCGAATGCGGCTGTCGAGGAAACCAGACGGCTGCGCGTCCAGTTCGCGACGCAGTTTGCAGAAGCCGTTCAGCGTCAGCACTTCTTCGGCGTCAACATGCAGACCGTGGGTGCTCAGCAGGGCGGCCAGCGCTTCGCCATTGGCCGGATCGAAACCTAAATGCACGTTGTAGATCCCGAAACCGAGCTTATCGCGCAGCACACGGGCGGCACAGATGTTGGCGGCGATCATCGACTCTTCAACAATACGGTTAGCGATGCGGCGCGGCTCGGCCACGATATCCAGCACTTCGCCTTTTTCACCCAGCACAAAGCGATAATCCGGACGATCTTTAAACACCAGCGCATGCGTGGTACGCCATTCGGCGCGGGCGAGGCAAACCCGCTGCAACAGACGGATCTGCGCGGCGATAGATTCGGTCGGCGGCGTCCAGCCATCTTTGCCTTCCAGCCAGTCAGAAATCTCGTCGTACACCAGCTTGGCTTTCGACTCGATGGTGGCGGCGAAGAACTCAATATTGTCTTCGATAGTGCCGTCAGCGCTGATGGTCATGCGGCAGGCAAGGGCCGGGCGCAGGGTCTGAGGGCGCAGCGAGCAGAGATCGTCAGAGAGTTCACGCGGCAGCATCGGGATGTTAAAGCCCGGCAGATAGTTGGTGAACGCACGAACTTTGGCGATGTTATCCAGCTTACTGCCCGGGGCGATCCACGCGGTCGGATCGGCAATCGCCACCGTAAGCTGCAGGCGGCCATCCGCCAGCTCTTCCGCGTACAGCGCATCGTCCATATCTTCGGTGGTGGCGCTGTCGATGGTGACGAAATCCAGTGCGGTCAGATCGACACGCTCAAGGCCTTCATCCAGCATCTCCGTCACCACGCCGTTCGGCGCTTCTTTCTCCAGGTTGTGACGGGCAAGCGTCACCCACCATGGCACGAAGTGATCGTCGCCGAAGGTAATAAACTGGGTCAGTTCTGCATAAAAACCGCGATCGCCTTTCAGCGGGTGGCGGCGCATTTCGGCTACCGCCCAGTCGCCATCGGCAAAATTATGCTCGACACCGCGCGCAGGGCGGCACTGAATGGCGTCTTTCAGCAGGGGATGGTCAGGTACGATGGACAGACGATCGTCTTTTTTCTGCACTTTACCGACGAAACGCGACAGGAACGGTTCGACCAGTTCTTCGGGTTCGGCGGATTCACGTTCTTTTTCACTATGGATCACCGCGATAACACGATCGCCATGCATCACTTTTTTCATCTGCGGCGGCGGAATGAAATAGCTTTTCTGCGCATCAACTTCGAGGAAACCAAAGCCTTTTTCCGTGGCTTTGACGACGCCTTCCGCGCGTGGCGTCTTGGAATGCAATTGCTGTTTTAGCTGAGCAAGCAGCGGGTTATCCTGGAACATAGTTTTGTATTTTCGTGGCCTAAAGAGCGGCTGACAGTTTTACGCGAATACGGGGGTTGCAGCAAGCGCTGTTTCGCTTTACTGACGCTCGCCCAGCGCGATTTTCAGACGGTTTAACCAGCCACACAAGCCGCTCCACACCAGCAATGAGAGGGCCTGTTGCGTGGAAAAACCCTCCTCGATAAGCGGATTAAACTGCGCGGCGCTAAAGCGATCTGCGGCACGTGTCAGCTGTTGCACCGCGACCACTACCGCCCGTGTCCGGGCATCGTGCTGACTCCAGCGTAACACCGCCTGCTCGCCGTCCTGTAACGCGGCGAGGAGTGCTTCATCGTCCGGACTTTGCGGGCGAGCATAAAAACAGTCCACGCTGCCGTTGATGCGCGCGGTGAGCAGCGCTACTTGGTCTGTCAGGGCCGGGGCGAGGTCGGCCCGGAGATCGCTTTGCACAATCGCGCCCAGTTCATTAAGCACGCCGTGCTCATGCGCAAGCTGCGATGCCAGCACGCGAAGCTCCGGCAGCGTCTGCCACTGTGCCTGCGCGTCAAGCTGGGTTGCGCTGGCGCGCCGCTGCTCCACGCCGTTGAAGGCGGGCGTCCACGCGGCGGACCCGGCACTAAACGGCTCGGCTGCGGCCCATGCCTGCATCTCCATACCTGGCATCCAGCGCACTGGCAGTCCTTCCATGGCCTGAAACGCGGCGATCGCTCGCGCCTGAAACCCAATAAAGCCGATGATCTGATCCATCAGAATGATGTCGTCGCAGGTCAGACCGACCTCATCAAGCTGCTGACGGGCGCGGTTGTCGATCACTTCCGGGGAGCTGGCAAGCTGGCGGGCGTATTGGGTGATTTGCGCCAGCCGACGATTACTCTCCCGGGACGGATCCGGGCCGTTAAGCGGCGCGAGGCGGGCGGCATAGTGATTGCACAGTCGCTGGACGCCATAAACCTGGGCCACGGTCAGCGCGGTGCTAAGACGGTCGTAAGCGGTAAAGGTGCGCAGGCGGCTCACGGCGACCTGCTGCGGAAACAGACGGGCGCACAGATTACGCGCCGGGCGCAGCCAGGACTCACAGGCGATAAGCAGTTCATCAGGCAGCGGTAAGTCCAGCAAAAAGCGGTCATTAACGGTGGCGGCTTCGGGAACTAATGGTAGCGCGGGAGTCTGGCCGGTACTCGACTGGGTTTCATGATACCAGTGACCTTTGCCGGAAAAACGGCGTTGTTCCATGAGCGTTCCTTGATCTGAAAGTGACGATCCGGAGACGTGACAGCAGGATGCGCCGGATCTTTTTCGCAGCATTATCCTGGCGTAAGCGGGAGGGGGGATGAAATATTGTTGGGTGATAACAAAGATCAGAAAGGCATAACGGCGAAAACACCCCCTCCGGTCGGAAGGGGTGTCAGGGGGATTATTTCAGTTCCAGCTCGTTCATCGCGGCAATGCTGAAGCCACCGTCAACGTGAACCACTTCACCTGAAATACCACCCGAGAGGTCAGAGCACAGGAAGGCGGCGCTGTTGCCTACATCTTCGATGGTCACGGTACGACGGATCGGCGTTACCGCTTCGCAATGCGCCAGCATCTTACGGAAGTCCTTAATACCGGACGCCGCCAGGGTGCGGATCGGACCGGCAGAGATGGCGTTCACACGCACACCTTCCGGGCCCATGGCGTTAGCCATGTAACGCACGTTTGCTTCCAGAGACGCTTTCGCCAGACCCATTACGTTGTAGTTCGGGATAGCGCGCTCTGCGCCCAGGTAGGACAGGGTCAGCAGGGCAGAGTTCGGGTTCAGCATCGCGCGGCAGGCTTTCGCCATAGCCACAAAGCTGTAGGAGCTGATGTCGTGCGCGATTTTGAAACCATCACGGGTTACGGCGTTAACGTAGTCGCCATCCAGCTGATCGCCCGGTGCGAAACCGATGGAGTGTACGAAACCGTCGAATTTCGGCCAGCTTTTAGCCAGTTCGGTAAACAGCGCTTCGATGCTCTCATCTTCCGCCACGTCGCACGGCAGCACCAGGCTGGAGCCCAGGTCAGCGGCGAAACCTTCAACACGGCTTTTCAGCTTGTCGTTCTGGTAGGTAAAGGCCAGTTCTGCGCCTTCGCGATGCATTGCCTGTGCGATACCCCAGGCGATGGAGAGTTTACTGGCAACGCCAGTAATCAGAATGCGTTTACCGGTAAGAAAACCCATAGCTTTGAATCCTTATAGTTTCTGCTCATTTTATGACTTAAGAATCATCATCTTAGGATTGTTAAGTCACAATTATTCAACACTAATGTTAAATTATATCCCACTGACAATGGGGTCTGTCACGTTATTTTTCCCGTCACGCCGCGGCGCGGCACAGGTCAGACGTCTTTGCGCCAGGCATCGGCGGTTAAGGCTTCACCAAAATGCCCGGCAATCAGCCGTTTGGTCAGGTCGTGCAGCGGCGAGGCCAGCACGTCGGCCGTGCTGCCGCGCTCCACCACTTCACCCTGATGCATCACCAGCACCTGGTCGCTGATGTGCTTCATCATGCCAATATGCTGAGTAACATAAATGTATGAAATTCCTTGTTTTTCCTGTAACTCCAGCATCAGGTTGATCAGCTGCGAGCGCATCGACATGTCCAGCGAGGCCAGCGCTTCATCGGCAATGATCACCTGCGGTCGCAG
Organism: Enterobacter kobei; assembly: GCF_018323985.1. Lineage (GTDB taxonomy): Bacteria > Pseudomonadota > Gammaproteobacteria > Enterobacterales > Enterobacteriaceae > Enterobacter_D > Enterobacter_D kobei_A. Next base: position 2,215,196 of record NZ_AP024590.1, read on the forward strand.
GATCAGCGCGCGCGCCAGCCCCAGACGCTGTTTCTGACCTGGCGCCAGCATATGCGGATAGTAGCTGACGTGATCCGGCAGCAGTCCCACCATGCGTAACGTTTCGCCGATACGCTTACGGCGCGCTTCCGGGGTGAGATCGGTGTTCAGTCGTAGCGGGAAATCGAGGATCTGCGAAATGCGCGACCGTGGATTCAGCGACGTCGACGGATCCTGAAAAATCATGCGGATGCGCTGGCTGCGGAATGAGTAATCGCCATAGTGCAGGGGATGGTCGTTAATGCGCAGTTCGCCGGTGGTCGGTTCGGTCATGCCCGCCAGCATTTTAGCCAGCGTTGACTTACCGGAGCCGTTCTCACCGATGATCGCCAGCGTCTGTTTCTCCCGCAATGTAAAGCTCAGCGGTTTTACCGCCTCCAGCGTCTGACGGCGGAACCAGCCGGTGCGATAGCGGAAGGTTTTGCTCAGGTTATGCACTTCAAGCAGGGTTTCAGCCATCTTATTCACGCTCCATATTGAGGGGGAAGTGGCAGGCAAACAGATGATTTTTCGGCCCCGCCAGGCGCGGCGTGTCGATACATTTACGCTGCGCATACGGACAGCGCGGTCCAAGACGGCAGCCTATCGGTAGCTGTTCCAGCAACGGGATGGCCCCCGGCAGGGTGTTCAGACGGCTTTTATGCGGCATCGGGCTGCCAAAATCCGGGATCGCGCGGATCAGCGCCTGGGTATAAGGATGGTGCGGCGTGCTGATCAAATCCTCGCTCGGCGCGGTTTCCACCGTCTGCCCGCAGTACATCACGTTGATGCGATCGGCCCACTGGCTCAGCATCTGTAAATCATGACTGATCAGCAAAATCGTGGTGTTGTTGTTCTGGTTAAGCCGGGCCAGCAGGCGGAAAATCTGCGCCTGGGTAGTCGGCTCCATGGCATTGGTCGGCTCGTCGGCGATCAGCAGACGCGGTTGATTTGCCAGCGCAATGGCGATCATCACTTTCTGGCACTCGCCCTCAGTCAGTTCGTAAGGAAAGCTGCGCATCGCATCTTTATGATCCTTAATCCCTACCCGGTGCAGAAGTTCGATGGCACGGCGTTTACGCCAGCCCAAACGCTGCCACCAGCGGCCTTTGTAGGTCCAGCCGGAGATATTTTGCATCAGCTGTTTGCCCACGCGCTCGGAGGGATCGAGACAGGACTGTGGCTCCTGGAAAATCATCGACACATTATGACCGAGCAGTTTGCGCCGCTCGCGAGCGGAAAGACGCATCAGATCGATGTCGTCAAAGCGCATACGGTCGGCGGTGACGCGCCAGTTATCTTTCGTCACGCCACAAATCGCTTTTGCGATCAGGCTTTTACCGGAGCCGGATTCACCCACCAGCCCGCGGACTTCCCCTTCGGCCAGCGTAATGCTCACCCGATCAACAGCGCGCACCCATTGCTCGCCAATTTTGACCTCAATGGTCAGATTACGAATATCGAGTAACGGCATTATTCCACCCCCGCATTGACCGCACGACGAATGCCGTCGCCCAGCAGGTTAACCAGCAGCACGCTCAGCATAATCGCCACGCCCGGCAGCATCACCGTCCAGGGCGCAACGTAGATCAGCTCCAGCGCATCGCCAAGCATTGCGCCCCATTCCGGGGAGGGCAGCTGCGCCCCCAGATCGAGAAAGCCCAGCGCGGCAATATCCAGGATCGCCATCGACAGCGCGCGGGTGATTTCCGTCACCAGCCCGGAGGTCATATTTGGCAGGACGGCGAACCACAAAATATTCATTGTTGTCGCGCCATCCAGACGGGCGGCAACAACGTACTCTTTTTCCAGCTCATCATGCACCAGGCTGTAGACCGAACGGACCATGCGCGGCAGCAGCGCCAGCCAGACGGCAAACATCGCGTGACTGAGGTGGGGGCCGGAAAACGCCACCACGATAATTGCCAGCAATAAGGACGGGATCGACAGCAGCGTATCCAGAATATGATTCAGCACCGCCGAACGCAGGCCGTGGGTCGCCCCGGCAATAACGCCGAGCACCAGTCCGCACAGCGTCGCCGCCAGCGTCACCACAAATGCGCCACCTACCGTAGGCGCGGCACCGCTCAGCAGTCGGCTTAACACATCGCGGCCCAGATCGTCCGTGCCGAGGAAAAAGGAAACTTCGCCATAGCGCGACCAGGACGGCGGCAGCAACTGATAGCCAAGGAACTGCTGATCGATACCATAAGGCGCAAACCACGCGCCAAACAGGCACAGCAGTACCAGGCCTGCGCAGCCGTACAGGCCGATCATCGCGGTCGTGTCGCTGTAAAATTTGCGCCAGACGTTGCGCAGCGCACCGGGCGCGCGCTTTTCGCTGTACACGTTATCGGAGGGCATACCATTCCTTATGTTTCAAGGGGTTCGCCAGCGCGCCCACAATGTCAGAAATGACGTTCACGGTGATCACCAGTGCACCAATCACCATCACACCGGCGGAAATCGCGGCGTAATCCTGCTGGCGAATGGCGTTGATCATCCAGCGCCCCAGACCCGGCCAGCTGAACACCATTTCGGTGATCATCGCCAGCGTCAGCATGGTAGAGAACTGCAAACCAAGACGCGGGATCACCGGTGGCAGGGCGTTATGCAGCACATGCCGGCGGAGGATAGTAAAGCGCGATACGCCCCGCGTGGCGGCGGCTTTAATATAATTCTGCTCGAAAACGTCAATGGTACTCAGGCGCATCAGACGGATCACTTCGGTCGTTGGCGCTACCGCCAGCGTCAGCACCGGCAGCACCATATGACGCAGGGCGCTCATGATCATCTCATCGCGCCACGGTGAATCCGACAGCCAGGCGTCAATAATCGCAAACCCGGTTACCGTTTTCACCTCGTACAGCAGATCAAAACGCCCGGAGACCGGCAACCAGCCCAGCGTGAGAGAGAAAAACAGGGTCAACAGCAGCGCCAGCCAGAACACCGGAATGGAGAAGCCGAGCAGCGCCAGCGCGCTGATAAACTTATCCTGCCATTTATTGCGTGAAATCCCCGCCAGCATACCGACAGGAATGCCGAGCACCAGCGCAAAGGTAAAGGCCAGAATGCACAGTTCCATGGTGGCCGGGAACACATCTTTTAACTGTTCGGAAATCAGCTGGCCGTTGATGCTGGAGACGCCAAAATCCCAGTGCAGTACGCCGTTAAACCAGAATGCCCAGGCGTTCCACAACGACGCCCCTGACAGCGGCGCATGGGGCGTGAAATAACTCAGGCTGAAGGCGACAAAGGTCAGCAAAAAGAGCGTGACCATCAGCAAAAGAATGCGCCGCAGCGTAAAGATGATCATGGCTGTTTATCCTCAGAATGCTCTTTTTCACGCGACACGCCAGCAAAAGAGGCGTTACCAAAAGGACTCAACACCAGCCCTTTCATATCGTAGCGATACGCCTGCAAACGCAGCGACGATGCCAGCGGCAGTACCGGCAGTTCGCGGGCGAGAATGCTTTGCGCTTCATCATAGGCATCGATGCGCGATGCCAGCTGCTGCGACAGCAGGGCCTTTTGCAGTACGCTGTCAAATTCGCGGTTGCACCAGTGGGCAAAATTGGTCTGCGATTCGATGGCCGCGCAGCTTAGCAGCGGACGGAAGAAGCTGTCCGGGTCATTACTGTCCGTTGACCAGCCGGAAAGAGTGAGGTCGTGATTCATGTCCATCAGGCGCGCTTCCTGGAAACGGCCTTCCACCGGGACGATCTTGACGGTCACGCCAATCTGCGCCATATCCGCCTGAATGAGTTCAGCCGTTTTCAGCGGACTGGGGTTCCAGGCCTGGGAGCTGGTCGGCACCCACAATTCGAGGCTCAGATTTTCCAGTCCCAGCGCTTTCAGGCGTGCCCGCGCTTCGTCCGGGTTGTATTCGGTGATTTTCGCTTCGTTATCATAGGCCCAGGAGGCGCGCGGCAAAATAGACGCGGCGGTTTCGGCGGTCCCGTAATAAATAGACTGCATCAGGCGCTGATTATTAATCGCCAGCGCCAGCGCATGACGCACCTGCGGATTATTCAGCGGCGGCTTATCGGTATTAAAAGCCAGATAGGCGATATTCATGCCAGGGCGCAGGTTCAGACGCAGGCGCGGATCGTCACGCAGGCTGGTAAGCTGGCTGGCCGCGGGCCACGCCAGCACATCGCACTCGCCGGTGAGCAGCTTCGATAAACGTCCGGTGCCGCCGGAACCCAGATCGACCACTACCTGCGGCATCAGCGGGGTGCCGCGCCAGAATTTTTCGTGACGTTGTAACCGAATATACTGTCCGGCACGGTAATCGCTGAGCTGGAACGGACCGGTGCCAACCGGCTGACGGTCAATCAGTTCCTGATGATCGGTTTTCGCCAGCGTGGCCGCATATTCTGCCGACATCACCGACGCATAGTGGGTGGCCAGATGCCACAGGAAGGACGCATCCGGCTGGCGCAGGCGAAATTCCACGGTGCGGTTATCAATTTTGCGGACGCTTTCCACGCTGTCGGCAAACTGCAGGCTGTCGAAATAGGGGAAGCTGCTGCCGTTGATGTTATGCCACGGATGTTTGCGGTCAAAAATGCGCTGGAAGGTAAAGGTTACATCGTCGGCATTCAGCTTACGGGTGGGGGTAAACCACGCCGTGGTCTGAAACGCTACGTCATTGCGCAGGCGAAAACGGTAGGTCGCGCCGTTATCCAGCACTTCCCAGCTTTCCGCCAGCTCCGGCACCAGCCGGTAAGTATAAGGATCGACATCCAGCAGGCGATCGTAAAGTTGAGCGGCGAGGGTATCGACAATCAGGCCGCTGCTCGCTTTTTGCGGATTGAAGGTATTGACCTGACCGTTAACGCAGTAAACAAACCCGCTGTCACGAATATCGCGGGCGGCAGGCGGCACAGGCGCAGCCTGCGCCATTCCGCTTAACAGACCGGCGCTTATCAGCAGGGACGATAAAATTAGGCGCATAATTTCTTTGGTTTTAAGACTGATCTGCAAAGTGTATCGCACTTAACGCTGCTGCGTAAAAATGTCTGCGGATAACTGGCGGAAAAGTCATCAAACGCGCCATATTCGCAATCGGCTGACGCTAAACAGCAGTGCCAGCACGGTGGCGAGGGCGGCTACCCACAAACTCAGGTGCACAGCCAGCGCATTGTTCGACAGCGACAGGATCACCCCGACCAGCGCCGCGCCCAGACACTGCCCGAAGGTCCGCATAATCGCCAGTACGCCGGAAGCATAGCCGCTGTTTTCCCGTGATACGTTCGACAGCATTTCGCGGTTGTTGGGACTCTGAAAGCAGCCAAACCCCAGGCCGCAGACCAGACTGCGCACACCGATGTCCCACATTGCCGCGCGATCCGGCAATAGCGCCAGCAGGGCCAGCCCGACAGCAAACACACACAGCCCGAGGGTTGAGATAAGCGCAGGGGAATGGCGATCCGCCATGCGTCCGGCGTGAGGCGCAACCAGAATGATGCCCAGCGGCCAGGGTGTAAACAGCAACGCCGACTCAAAAGCGCTGTAACCGTAAACGCTCTGAAATAAAAACGGCAGCGCGACAAAGGTCATCCCCTGGCTGACAAAAGAGGCCAGTGAGGTCAGCGCCGCCAGAGAAAAACGCCTCGACGCGAACATCGCCAGCGGCAGCAGCGGTTTTGGCGCACGTTGCTGCCGCCAGACGAAGAGTCCGCCTGCGGTAATGGCAAGCGCTCCATACGCCAGCGCGGTAAACAGCATGCCGTCATCTTTATCTGGCCGGGAAAAGGTGCTGGCGATCATGATCAGCGCGCCGAGCATTATCGCCGACAGCCACGCACCGGCGACGTCAAACGGCTCGCGCTGCGGCGCTTTTTTACCGGGGATCACCCGCAGGGTTAGCATGAGGGCAATCGCGCCGAGGGGCAGATTCACCGCAAACAGCCAGCGCCAGTCCAGCGCGGCGAGCAGTGTGCCGCCAAGCAGCGGGGCCAGCGCGGTACTGGCGGCGATCAGCAATGCATGCAGCCCAAGAATGCGGCCCAGCAGTCGGTCGGGAAAGACGGATCGCAGGATCGCCGGAGCAATGCTCAGGGTTGCCGCCCCGCCAATCCCCTGCACGATACGCCAGCCGGTTAGCGCCGTGAGCGAGGACGACAGCGCGCAACTCAGCGAGGCCGCCGTAAACAGGCTCAGCCCGCAGGCAAACAGCAGGCGGAAACCGAAACGGCTTGCCAGGGCTGCAAAAATTGCCAGCGTCATCGCCGCCGCCAGCAGATAACCGTTCGCTACCCACACCGCTGCCGGCGCTGACACTTTTAGGGCCGCGGCGATCTGCGGCAGGGCGATATTGACCATTGATCCGTCAAACACCGCCATGGTAGTGGAGGTCATCACCGCCGCCATCGCCAGCGCACGCGGGCTTCCGGGTAAGCCTTCGTCGCCTGCTTTATCAGAAAAGAGTTCCATCCTGTCTACCTTATTAACCTGTTGTTATCAGCTGACAGCGTACTGGCGCATGACACCGGGCGGAAGACGCAGCAGTTGCAGTTATAACCTGCACCGGACGCCTGTTATTGCGAGGCATCTGGATCATCCCTGAACAATTATTTTGTCTGATTTTGCATGATACATGTCATTTAAGACGCTTCAAAACGTACCCGTGGGATCGCTACACTGACTGCACTCAACAAGACGGGAGTGCCGATGATGCATCCTTTTTTACGCCGCACGGCACTGGTAATGGGGCTGTGGTCCAGTGCCACCTTTGCACTTTATGCCGGGGATCAGAACATCAAAAATATCGTATTAGTACATGGCGCTTTTGCCGATGGCTCAAGCTGGTCGGCGGTGACATCGCGTCTGCAGGCAAAGGGCTACCACGTGACGGCGGTACAAAATCCGCTGACCTCGCTGGCCGATGATGTGGCGGCGACTGAACGCGTCATTGCGCGGCAGTCAGGTGATGTCCTGCTGGTAGGCCACTCATGGGCAGGGGCGGTGATAAGCCAGGCCGGGAATGCGCAAAACGTCAAAGGACTGGTTTATCTTTCCGCGCTGGTGCCTGACAGTAATGAGTCTGTGGCCGATCTGCTCGAGCGACTTCACGCCCCGATGGAGGGCATGGCGGCGGATCGCGACGGTCTGATCTGGCTGGACAACGCCGATGCCTATCATCAGCTCATGGCCAACGACCTGAGCCACTATCAGGCGCGGTTACTCGCTGCCGCCCAGCAACCCATTGCCGCTCGCGTATTCAGCGAGAAAGTACAGCATGCAGCCTGGCGGGATAAACCGTCCTGGTATCTGTTGACCGAAAACGATCACGCCCTTAAACCCGACGTGCAGGCCTTAATTGCCCGGCAAACGGGCGCGCGCGTGCTGCGTCTTAATTCCAGCCATATGTCGATGATTTCACATCCGGATGCGGTAGCGACCTTTATTGATAACGCTGCCCGTCGCAGTCAATGACCTGTCCCTCAACCACGTGGAGATCGCTATGTTACACGCAGTAACCCTGCACTATATCGCTTCGGCACAATCCCTGGCGGCGCAAATTGATGCGCATAAAGAATGGCTGGCGGAGGGTTTTGCCCGTGGCCTGATCCTGTTTGCAGGCCCCCTCAGTACGGGCAAAGGCGGCTACATTCTGTTTCATGCCGACAGCGCTGAGGACGTGAATACGTTTTTACAGCGTGATCCGTTCGTGATCGACAGGCTGGTCGATTGCGAGCAGGTCAGTATCGAACCGCTCCTGCGCGCCGCGGATTTTCCCGCCAGTTGGGCAGGCGCGGCAAAGGTGGTGTGAATAATCTGCTCAAAGCCGCTTACGCGGCTTTTTTGTTGGCGGATGCGCCGTTAAGATGAGGCATGAACGAACCGGATCTGAACTTATTGTTTGCCCTGGATGCGCTGCTGGCTGAAGCCAGCGTGGCGGGGGCAGCCCGTCGGCTTGGCCTGAGTGAATCCGCCATGAGCCGCACGCTCGGCCGGCTGCGGGCCATCACCGGCGATCCGCTGCTGGTACGTGCAGGGCGTCATATGGTGTTAACGCCTTATGCGGCGGCGGTGCGCGAGCGCACGCAGCAAGCCCTGTTTACCGCCCTTGCCATTCTGCGGCCCGCGACAGAAACGCTCGATTTGACCACCTACAGCCGCACCTTTACCCTGCGGGCCAACGACGGCTTTGTCGAGGCGTTTGGGCCAACGCTCATCGTTGCCGCTGCAAAACGTGCCCCGCAGGTTCGCTTGCGTTTCGCGCCCAAGCTTGAGAAAAACGCCATTCCTCTGCGGGAAGGCCGGGTCGATCTGGAGATTGGCGTGCTTGGTGATATGGGGCCGGAAATCCGTATTCAGGCGCTGTTCCGCGATCGTTTTGTCGGTGTGGTGCGCGACGGACATCCGCTGGCCGCAAGGTCGGACGTCAGCGTCGGGGAGTATATCGCATACGGTCACGTGGTGGCCTCCCGCCGTGGGAAAACGGGCGGGCCGGTGGATGACGCGCTGGCGGCACTCGGTCTGGAGCGGCATATCGCCGCGGTGGTGCCCGGCTTTCCGGCGGCGCTGGCGGTGGCCCAGGCGTCCGATCTGGTGGCGCTGGTGCCAGCCTCTTTTCTGATCCATCAGCAGGCTGCGTCGCTGCACAGCTTTGCGCTGCCGGTAGACACTCCTCCGATCACCATTTCCCAGATGTGGCACCCGCGCATGGAGGCCGATGCCGGTCATCGCTGGTTGCGGGAGTTTGTGCTGGATATTTGCCGCAAACACGCGCCCGCCTGATAATATGGTGCTTTATCTCTGTGACAAAAAGGATTGCCGCGATGGCTATTATTCCGAAGAACTACGCCCGTCTGGAAGTGGATTACCGTGAACGTGCGTTAAAGATTTACCCGTGGGTGTGTGGTCGCTGCTCGCGCGAATTTGTTTACTCCAATCTGCGCGAATTAACGGTGCATCATATCGATCACGATCACACCAATAACCCGCCGGATGGCAGTAACTGGGAACTGTTGTGCCTGTACTGCCACGATCATGAACACTCAAAATATACCGAGGCCGATCAGTACGGCTCGACGGTCATTGCCGGTGAAGATGCGCAGAAGGATGTCGGCGAGGCGAAATATAATCCGTTCGCCGATCTGAAAGCGATGATGAATAAAAAATAACGCTTACAGCGCGTGCTTTTTCAGCAGCGCGCGCAGTTGATGGTAGGTAAGTCCCAGCAGTTCCGCCGCCCGTTTCTGGTTGAACTTCGCCTGTTGCAGACTGCTTTCCAGCAGCGCTTTTTCCTGCGACTGCTGAAACTGGCGCAGATCCAGCGGCAGGGCGGGCAGCGCACCGGTCTCCTTCGTTGACGGCAACGGTGCCGGCGCGCGATGAAAGGGATCGATAATAATTTCATCAAGTAGGGTATCGCTGTTGCCGTGTCGGTACACCGAACGCTCCACCACGTTTTTCAGTTCACGAATGTTCCCCGGCCAGCGATACGCCAGCAGCGTATCGCGCGCCCGTTCGGTAAATCCCGGAAACAGCGGCAAGCCCAGTTCGCGGCACATCTGGATCGCAAAGTGATCGGCCATCAGCATGATGTCGCTTTGTCGTTCACGCAGCGGCGGCAGTTGCACCACGTCAAACGCCAGCCGATCGAGCAGGTCGGCGCGGAAGGTTTCGTTTTCCACCATCTGCGGTAAATCGGCGTTAGTGGCGCACACCAGCCGCACGTTCACCTGTAACGGACGGCTGCCGCCCACGCGCTCCAGCTCGCCGTACTCAATGACGCGCAGCAGTTTTTCCTGCACCAGCATCGGTGCGGTTGCCAGTTCATCCAGAAACAGCGTGCCGCCATCGGCGCGCTCGAAGCGCCCCGGATGGCGTTTTTGCGCCCCGGTAAAGGCACCGGCTTCGTGGCCAAAGAGTTCGGTATCCAGCAGATTTTCATTCAGTGCGGCGCAGTTGAGTGAAATAAACGGCCCGTCCCAGCGGGAAGAGAGAAAGTGCAGGCGGTTGGCAATCAGTTCTTTACCGGTGCCGCGCTCGCCGATGATCAGCACCGGTTTATTGAGCGGTGCCAGTCGCGAAACCTGCTCCAGCACATCGATAAAGCTGTTTGCTTCGCCAAGAAGATTATCTTTGTATTCTGCCATGATGAAATTCGCCACTGGTTAGTGTATTTCACCACTCTAACCCATTTCACCGCTGCGGTAAAATTAATCATCTCCTTTATTATCAATGGCATAAAAAGTTGGCACGGGAATTGTATTATCCATTCAGCAGGGCCTGGCCCGATAACAGAAAATATGAGGACTGAATTATGGGTATTTTTTCTCGTTTCGCCGACATCGTGAACGCCAACATCAACTCTCTTCTGGAGAAGGCTGAAGATCCGCAAAAACTCGTGCGTCTGATGATTCAGGAAATGGAAGACACGCTGGTTGAAGTTCGCTCCACCTCAGCGCGTGCGCTGGCTGAAAAGAAACAGCTGTCACGCCGTATTGAGCAAGCCACCGCACAGCAGGCGGAATGGCAGGAAAAAGCAGAACTGGCGCTGCGTAAAGAAAAAGATGATCTGGCCCGTGCGGCGCTGATCGAAAAACAGAAATTAACTGACGTGATCGCCACCCTCGAACATGAAGTGACGCTGGTGGATGATACGCTGGTGCGCATGAAGAAAGAGATTGGCGAGCTTGAGAATAAACTCAATGAAACCCGCGCCCGCCAGCAGGCACTGACGCTGCGCCACCAGGCTGCCAGCTCATCCCGTGATGTGCGCCGCCAACTGGACAGCGGTAAAATTGATGAAGCAATGGCACGTTTTGAGTCATTCGAACGCCGTATCGACCATATGGAAGCCGAGGCGGAAAGCCATGGTTTCGGTAAGCAGAAATCGCTGGATCAGGAGTTTGCTGAACTGAAAGCTGACGACGCCATCAGCGAGCAGCTGGAACAGCTGAAAGCAAAAATGAAACAGGATCTTCAATAATAACAATAAGGCGCCTGAGCGCGCCTTAACCTCACCTGTAAGGAGTACACATGAGCGCGCTGTTTCTGGCTATTCCCCTGACGCTGTTTATTTTGTTCGTGCTGCCCATCTGGCTGTGGCTGCATTACAACAACCGATCGTCCAACAACACGCTGTCGCAAAGCGAACAGCAACGGCTGGCGCAGTTGAACGCCGACGCACAACGTATGCGTGAACGCATTCAGGCGCTGGAATCTATCCTGGATGCTGAACATCCGAACTGGAGGGATCGCTGATGGCTGGATTAGATCTGAATAAAAAGCTCTGGCGTATGCCGCAGCAGGGCATGGTGAAAGGGGTGTGCGCCGGGGTGGCTCACTACCTCGACGTGCCGGTCAAACTGGTCCGTCTGATCACCGTGCTGGCGATGTTCTTTGGTCTGTTTTTCTTTGTGGTGCTGGCCTACATCATCATGACCTTTGTCCTTGACCCGATGCCCGACAATCTGGCTGACGGCGAGGTAGTTCCCACCAGCGGTGAATTGCTGGATGCGGTTGACGCCGAGCTGGCAGCGGGCGAGAAGCGCCTGCGCGAAATGGAACGCTATGTCACCTCTGACACGTTCTCCCTGCGCAGCCGTTTTCGCCAGCTATAATTAACTGTTTAACGAATGAGGTTTCTGATGGCGCGTAATTGGCAACAGGCAGGACAAAAAATGAAACCCGGTCTGAAAATCGCCGGTAAACTGGTGCTATTGACAGCGCTGCGTTACGGCCCGGCCGGTGTCGCTGGGTGGGCGGTGAAATCCGTTGCCCGTCGTCCGGCAAAAATGCTGCTGGCGCTGGTGCTGGAACCGTTGCTGTCACGCATGGCGCGTAAAGTCTCCGCCCGCTACGACAACAAACCGGTCAAACCTGTTCGTTAACCGACTTTGTCGGGGTGAAGCCCTTCATCCCGACTTCTCCTGTTCCCCCGTTTTAGTGGCATACTGTCTGTCATGTTGAAAAAAACTCCCTGATCGAACCATTCTGAACAACAGATGCAACCTGGATGCTTATGAACAGAATAAAAAACGAATTCAATGCGCTGGTGAACCGCGGGGTGGATCGCCATTTGCGTCTGGCGGTCACCGGGCTTAGCCGCAGCGGGAAAACCGCTTTTATTACGGCCATGGTCAATCAGCTGTTAAATGTCCATAACGGCGCGCGTTTGCCGTTGCTTAGCGCCGTACGTGAAGAACGACTGCTGGGCGTGAAACGTGTCCCCCAGCGTGATTTCGGCATTCAGCGCTTCACGTACGACGAAGGTATTGCCCAGCTTTACGGCACCCCGCCAGACTGGCCGACGCCGACGCGCGGCGTCAGTGAGATGCGCCTCGCGCTGCGTTACCGCTCCAATGACTCCCTGTTACGCCACTTCAAAGACACCTCAACGCTGTATCTGGAAATCGTGGATTATCCGGGGGAATGGCTGCTGGATCTGCCGATGCTGGCGCAGGATTACCTCACCTGGTCGCGTCAGATGACCGGTTTGCTTCAGGGCGACCGAAAAGCATGGTCTGCCCGCTGGCGGCAACTGTGCGAGGGGCTGGATCCGCTGGCACCTGCGGATGAAAACCGTCTGGCTGAAATCGCCGCCGCCTGGACTGATTACCTGCACCAGTGCAAACAGCAGGGGCTGCACTTTATTCAGCCCGGACGCTTCGTGCTACCCGGCGATATGGCCGGTGCGCCCGCGCTGCAATTCTTTCCGTGGCCGGACGTGGATGCCAGCGGCGAAACAAAACTGGCGCAGGCGGATAAAACCACCAACGCCGGTATGCTGCGCGAGCGCTTTAACTACTACTGCGAAAAAGTGGTGAAGAGATTTTATAAAAACTACTTTCTGCGATTTGACCGACAAATCGTGCTGGTTGACTGTCTGCAACCGCTGAACAGCGGGCCGCAGGCGTTCAACGATATGCGCCTTGCGCTCACACAATTAATGCAGAGTTTTCACTACGGACAGCGCACGCTGTTCCGCCGTCTGTTCTCGCCGGTGATCGACAAGCTGTTGTTTGCCGCCACCAAAGCTGACCATGTCACCCTCGACCAGCACGCCAATATGGTGTCGCTGTTGCAGCAGCTGATCCAGGACGCCTGGCAAAATGCCGCGTTCGAAGGCATCAGTATGGATTGCATGGGGCTTGCCGCCGTGCAGGCGACGCAAAGCGGGCTGATTGACGTTAAGGGCGAGAAAATTCCTGCCCTGCGCGGCAACCGCTTGAGCGATGGCGCGCCCTTGACCGTCTATCCTGGCGAAGTCCCGCCGCGGCTGCCGGGACAGGCGTTCTGGGAAAAGCAGGGCTTTCAGTTTGAGGCGTTTCGCCCGCAGATCATGGATGTGGACAAGCCGTTGCCGCACATCCGGCTGGATGCGGCGCTGGAGTTTTTAATAGGAGATAAGCTGCGATGAACGAACCCATAAAACCGCGTATCGATTTTGCCGGTCCACTGGAATCAGCGCAGAGCGAGACGTTCAAAACCGCGCAGACCTTTGCCGGACCGGAAGCTGATAATTTCGCGCCAGCCGTCACTGAGGACACGCTGCTCGTGGATGATAAGCCGGAAGCGGTGATCGACGCCGCGCTGCGTCCGCGTCGCAGCCTGTGGCGCAAAATGGTAATGGCCGGCCTGGCGCTGTTTGGCGCAAGCGTGGTCGGTCAGGGCGTACAGTGGACAATGCATGCCTGGCAGACGCAGGACTGGGTGGCGCTTGGCGGATGTGCCGCCGGCGCGCTGATTATCGGCGCGGGTGTCGGCTCGGTGGCCACTGAATGGCGTCGCCTGTGGCGACTGCGTGAGCGGGCGCAGGAGCGTGACGACGCGCGTGATCTGTTGCACAGCCATGGCGCGGGCAAGGGACGGGCGTTCTGCGAAAAGCTGGCGCAGCAGGCGGGCATTGATAAATCCCATCCGGCGCTCCAGCGCTGGTATGCGGCTATTCACGAAACCCAGAGCGACCGTGAAATCGTCACGCTGTATGCCCATCTCGTGCAACCGGTGCTCGACGCCCAGGCGCGACGGGAGATCAGTCGCTCGGCGGCAGAATCCACGCTGATGATCGCCGTCAGCCCGCTGGCGCTGGTGGACATGGCGTTTATCGCCTGGCGTAATATCCGCCTGATCAACCGCATCGCCCGGCTTTACGGCATTGAGCTTGGCTATTACAGCCGTCTGCGTCTGTTCCGTCTGGTGCTGCTGAATATCGCTTTCGCCGGGGCCAGTGAACTGGTGCGCGAAGTGGGCATGGACTGGGTCTCGCAGGATCTGGCAGCGCGGCTTTCCGCCCGTGCCGCGCAGGGCATTGGCGCCGGGTTACTCACCGCGCGGCTGGGTATCAAAGCGATGGAACTGTGCCGCCCGCTGCCGTGGATCGATGACGACAAACCGCGCCTCGGCGATTTCCGCCGCCAGTTAATCAGCCAGATGAAAGAGACGCTGCAAAAGGGGAAACCGGCGGCCTGAACCGGTAACTTTACGCGGGAGTGCCTGTTTTTCCGTCATGCTGTCAATATTTGTTGACAGATAACTTCCTGCCAGCGAATAAGTGGCTTATGATTTCATCATACGTTAACTGTTCAGGGTGAAGCCCCCATGCGTCTGGAAGTGTTTTGTGAAGACCGTCTTGGTCTGACCCGCGAGCTGCTGGATCTGCTGGTACTGCGCGGCATAGATTTACGCGGCATCGAAATCGACCCTATCGGTCGCATCTATTTGAATTTTGCCGAACTGGAGTTCACCGCCTTCAGCAGCCTGATGGCGGAGATCCGCCGTATCGCGGGCGTTACCGACGTGCGCACCGTGCTGTGGATGCCATCGGAGCGTGAACATCTGGCGCTCAGCGCGTTGCTGGAAGCGCTGCCGGAGCCGGTGCTGTCGGTTGATATGAAATGCAAAGTGGAGCTGGCGAACCCGGCCAGCTGCCAGCTGTTTGCCATCGATCAGTCAAAGCTGCGTAACCACACGGCGATGCAGCTCATTCCTGGTTTTAATTTCCAGCGCTGGCTGGAAGGCAATCCGCAGGCGTCACATAACGAACACGTGGCGATCAACGGGCAAAATTTCCTGATGGAAATTACCCCGGTGCATCTGGAAGGGGAAGCTGGCGAGCCGGTGCTCACCGGCGCCGTGGTGATGTTGCGCTCGACGATCCGCATGGGCCGTCAACTGCAAAATATGACGACCCAGGACGTCAGCGCGTTCAGCCAGATTGTCGCCGTTAGCCCGAAAATGCGTCAGGTGCTGGACCAGGCGCGTAAGCTGGCGCTGCTCACCGCACCGCTGCTGATCGTCGGCGATACCGGCACCGGCAAAGATCTGCTGGCCCATGCCTGCCACCTTGCCAGCCCACGTGCTGCGAAACCCTATCTGGCCCTGAACTGCGCCTCCATTCCCGAGGATGCGGTTGAAAGCGAACTCTTTGGTCATGCGCCGGAAGGGAAAAAAGGCTTTTTCGAGCAGGCCAACGGCGGCTCGGTGTTGCTGGATGAGATCGGCGAAATGTCGCCGCGCATGCAGGTTAAATTGCTGCGTTTTCTTAATGACGGCACGTTCCGCCGCGTAGGGGAAGATCATGAAGTGCATGTTGATGTGCGGGTGATCTGCGCTACGCAGAAAAACCTCGTGGAACTGGTGCAAAAAGGCCTGTTCCGGGAAGATCTCTATTATCGTCTGAACGTGCTGACGCTCAATCTGCCGCCGCTGCGCGATCGTCCGCAGGACATCATGCCGCTGACCGAACTCTTCGTGGCGCGCTTTGCCGATGAGCAGGGCGTGCCGCGTCCGAAACTCTCTGCTGAACTGAATACCGTGTTGATGCGCTACGGCTGGCCTGGCAACGTTCGCCAGCTTAAAAACGCCATTTACCGCGCACTGACGCAGCTGGAAGGCTATGAATTACGGTCACAGGATATTTTGTTGCCTGATTATGACGCGGGTAGCCTGGCCGTGGGCGAAGAGGCGATGGAGGGCTCGCTGGATGACATCACCAGCCGCTTTGAACGCTCGGTGCTGACGCAGCTTTATCGTAGTTATCCCAGCACGCGCAAACTGGCGAAGCGTCTCGGCGTATCACATACGGCGATTGCCAACAAGCTGCGGGAATACGGGCTAAGCCAGAAGAAGGGCGAGGAGTAAGCGGAAAATCTACAGGCCCGGCCAGCCTGCGCTGCCGGGCAAATGCAAGGCGATTACGCTTTCAGCGCAGCCAGTGCAGCATCGTAATCCGGTTCGTTGGTGATTTCGTTGACCAGCTGGCTGAACAGCACGGTGTCATTCTCGTCAATCACCACTACCGCGCGGGCTGCCAGGCCTTTCAGTGCGCCTTCGGTGATGCCGATGCCGTAGTTTTCCAGGAACTCTGCGTTACGCAGGGTGGAAAGGGTGATGACGTTGCTCAGACCTTCCGCGCCGCAGAAACGCGAGTGGGCGAACGGCAGGTCAGCAGAGATGCACAGCACGACAGTGTCTTTCATCTCGGTGGCGAGCTGGTTGAATTTGCGCACAGACGCGGCGCAGACGCCGGTATCAATGCTCGGGAAGACGTTCAGTACTTTACGTTTGCCCGCAAACTGCGCCAGCGTGACATCCGTTAAATCTTTCGCCACCAGCGTGAATGCCGGCGCTTTGCTGCCAGCCTGAGGAATGGTGCCGGCAACGGCGACCGGATTGCCCTGAAAATGAACGAGTTGTGACATGAATACCTTCCTGTTTACATATAGTTAACGTCGCAGCTAGTTTACGGGATTAATCCTGAACTCAGCAAACCTATTTTCATCACTATACTGTCCACATCGCGCCTGAGGAGTAATGGAATGAGAACCGTCAAGGTCTATGAAGAGAACTGGCCGCTGCACTCGCCCTTTGTAATTTCGCGGGGCAGCCGCAATGAAGCGCGGGTGGTGGTGGTTGAACTGGAAGAAGCGGGCGTGCGGGCGGTGGGGGAATGTACGCCCTATCCGCGCTATGGCGAAAGCGATGCCTCAGTGATCGCGCAAATCATGACCGTGGTACCGCAGCTGGAGTCCGGGCTGACGCGCCAGCAACTGCAATCGTTATTGCCACCGGGCGCCGCGCGTAATGCGGTCGACAGCGCCCTGTGGGATCTGGAAGCGCGTCACGCCGGACAAAGCCTGATGGAGCACCTGCACGTACCGCTCACAGGCACGGTGACCACCGCGCAGACTGTGGTGATCGGCACCCCGCAGCAGATGGCGTCCAGTGCGGCAATGTTGTGGGAAAAGGGCGCACGTCTGCTGAAGGTGAAGCTCGATGATACCTGGATTAGCGAACGCCTGGTGGCGGTACGCTCGGCAGTGCCCGACGCCACGCTGATTGTCGATGCCAATGAATCCTGGCACAGCGAAGGGCTGGCGGCGCGCTGTCAGTTGCTGGCGGATCTGGGGGTGGCGATGCTGGAGCAGCCATTGCCCGCCAGCGACGACGCCATGCTGGCGAATTTTATCCATCCGCTGCCCATTTGCGCCGACGAAAGTTGTCACACGCGCAGCAGCCTGCAAAATTTGCAGGGCCGCTATGAGATGATCAACATCAAGCTGGATAAAACCGGCGGCCTGACTGAGGCGCTGGCGCTGGCGGAAGCGGCCTCAGCGCAGGGGCTAGGACTGATGCTCGGCTGTATGCTCTGCACCTCGCGGGCCATCAGTGCGGCGCTGCCCCTGGCGGGCAAAGTACGCTTCGCCGATCTGGATGGCCCGACCTGGCTGGCGGTGGATGTCGAGCCAGGACTGCGCTTTTCCACCGGTCAGCTTCACCTCTGAGGCGTCCAGCGCAGCAGATCCATCATTGCCTGCAAATAGATTTCGCTCGCCTCATCGTTAGAGATGGGCGGAAACTCGGCGGTGATGCAGTTCAGCCCGATGTCGGCGCACCAGCTGCCAAAGGAGCCGGGCGTTTCATAGCCGACGCTGGTGACGTGCGGCAGGGCAAATGCCTGCGCCAGCCACGCACCCAGCGCGCTTTGGGCGGGATCTTCAATACAGGCCAGCGGATCGTGAAACGATACCACCCAGGCCGGATGAATACGGTGAATCAACTGACACAGCGCCTGCGTTTCCGGTTCGGAGCCGGGCGTAGTACCGGTCTGTAGCACCACATCGCGCGCCTCAGCAGCGCTGTTCCAGCGGTATACCGTCTCTCCGGCCCGCCAGTTGGCCGCCGGGAAATTACGATTCAGATCCACGCCGTTGGCATTGGCGCGTAAACCGAGCTGGCAGCCGTCCGGGTTGACCGCCAGCACCACATGATGGTGGCGAAACGCCGGATTCAGCGCCCGTAATGCACAGGACAGCGTCACGATGGCGGCATTTTCATCGCCATGGGTACCGGCAATAATCAACCCGCTGTCCGATGAGGCCTGCGGTGCCGGGAACCAGATCAGCGGTGCACCCAGACCGGAGGTGCCATAATGTTCCGTCAGCGGGGGAAAAGCCCCTCGTTCGGCGCGCGGAAGGGAAACGGACATAGACATCCTTACTCTCTCGGGTGATGGGTAAAAGTGTTAAGCAAAACACGATCCTTTTCAAATTGTTATTTTCTTAAGTTATATGTTTGCTTTCCCTATAGTTAAAACAAATAATTACCTCATCTTTTGCCGGCCGGCACCTACTTTTGAGGGGATCTCATGAAGCATTCCGTTTCCTTAACCTGCTGTGCGCTGTTGATGTGCAGTTTTTCGTCGATTTCTGTCGCCGCCGAGGTGCCAGCGGGCGCAGTGCTGGCGAAAAAACAGGTGCTGGTACGTCATATTAAAGACGAACCTGCGTCACTCGATCCGGCTAAAGCGGTGGGTCTGCCTGAAATCCAGGTGATCCGCGATCTGTTTGAAGGGCTGGTTAATCAGAATGAGAAGGGCGAACTGGTGCCCGGCGTCGCCACTAAATGGCAAAGTAATGACAACCGCATCTGGACCTTTACCCTGCGCAACGACGTGAAATGGTCAGACGGTACGCCGGTGACCGCACAGGATTTTGTCTATAGCTGGCAACGTCTGGTCGATCCGCAAACCACCTCGCCGTTTGCCTGGTTTGCGGCGCTGGCGGGCATCAGCAATGCGCAGAATATCATTGATGGTAAGGCCACGCCGGATAAGCTTGGCGTCACCGCCGTTGATGCCCACACGCTGCGCGTTCAGCTCGATCAACCGCTGCCGTGGTTTGCTAACCTGACCGCCAGCTTTGCTTTTTATCCGGTGCAGAAAGCCAATGTGGCGCAGGGCGCAGAATGGACGAAGCCCGGCAAGCTCATTGGTAACGGTGCGTATGTGTTAAAAGATCGTGTGGTGAATGAAAAACTGGTGGCGGTGCCGAACGTTCATTACTGGGATAATGTCCACACAGTGATCCAGCAGGTCACCTTTGTACCGATCAATCAGGAGAGCGCGGCCACCAAACGCTATCTGGCGGATGACATTGATATCACCGAATCCTTCCCGAAAAACCTTTATCAGAAGCTGATGAAAGACATTCCGGGCGAGGTCTACACACCGCCACAGTTGGGCACTTATTATTACGCCTTTAATACGCAGAAAGGTCCGACCGCCGATCCGCGCGTGCGTCTGGCGCTGAGCATGACCATCGATCGCCAGCTAATGGCGGACAAAGTGCTGGGCACCGGCGAAAAACCGGCGTGGCATTTCACCCCGGACGTCACCGCAGGGTTCAAAGCCTCGCCATCGCCCTTTGCCGCGATGAGTCAGGAAGAGCGAAACGCGCAGGCGAAAACCCTGTTGCAGGCCGCAGGTTATGGCCCGCAGCGACCGCTGGATCTGACGCTGCTGTATAACACCTCGGAAACGCATCAGAAAATTGCCATTGCGGTGGCGTCGATGTGGAAGAAAAATCTGGGCGTGGATGTGAAGCTGCAAAATCAGGAGTGGAAAACCTATATCGACAGCCGCAACACCGGCAATTTCGATGTGATCCGCGCGTCATGGGTGGGGGATTACAACGAACCGTCGACCTTCCTCTCCTTGCTGACGTCCAGCCACAGCGGCAATATTTCACGCTTCAAAGACCCGGCCTACGATAAGGTGTTGAGCCAGGCGGCGCAGGAAACCACGACGGAAGCGCGTAATGCCGACTATAACGAGGCAGAAAAAATCATTGCCGAAAAAGCACCGATTGCGCCTATTTACCAGTACAGCAACGGGCGACTGATCAAACCCTGGCTGAAAGGCTATCCGATCAATAATCCGGAAGACGTGGCCTACACCCGCACGATGTATATTTTGCAGCACTGACAGACACGGGCTGGCGCGCCAGCCCGTTATCCCGCCTGATGCAGGTAAATTTCGCCGCCTTTACTGAACATCACACGATTGCGGCCTGCGGCTTTGGCGTCGTAGAGCGCCATATCCGCCCGGCGCAGCGCCGCGTCCATGTCGTTATCTTCATCCTGCAAACTGACCACGCCGCCGCATAGCCGCATCTGATGCGAGTACGGGAAATCGGTGTTTTCCACGGTTTTGCGGATGCGCTCCGCCAGCGCGATCGCCTCGCTTAACGCGGTGTCGGGCAGGAAAATAACAAACTCCTCGCCGCCAAAGCGATTAATAATGTCGCTTTCACGGCAGACGGCTTTCAGCAGCACCGCCAGGCTTATCAGCACCGCATCCCCGGCATCGTGGCCGTGTTCGTCGTTAATGACTTTGAAGTGATCGATATCCAGCGCAATCAGGCAGTGATGATCGCTGTGCCGGTAGCGGCGGGTCATCTCTTTAAAGCCGCGACGGTTATACAGACCGGTCAGCGGGTCGGTCATCGCCTCGTCGCTCAGCGCGCTGACCCGGTTGACCATCATCAGCACATGGTGATACACCGCCTCCCGCAGATTCGCGGCTTCCGCGTACCAGGCGTGAATGCCCGGCAGCGCTTTCAGCGTGCGGGTGCTGTCCTCGGAACGCGTCAGTTCAGCCAGTTTTTCCAGCGGCATGGAAATTCGCGAGGAGAGCCAGGCCACCAGCGCGATCATCAGGCTGATCACCATCAGCAAAATCCAGGTGGCGTTTTCTGCGGTCAGTGCAAGGATGCGCTGCACATTATCTGAGGTGCCGTAAATAAAGATATTCCAGCCAGTCGCTTTCAGGCTCGCATACCCCAGCAGATATTCCTGCCCCTGATGGGTGAGCAAATATTTGCCGCTCTGCTGGTGGACTAATTTATCTTTAAGTTCAGGGTTAATCGCAATATGCGCGCCTACCAGCGAGGGATCATGATTATAAATAACCGTGCCATCGTCGCTGACGATACTCACCTGAGAATCATCTTCATAGAAATGCTGGCTGATGATATTACTCAGCATACTGGGCTTTTTCAGGTAGATAGAGCCGCCCATAAATCCAAGATAGTTACCCTGGTCATCAAAAATGGGCTGGGAAATAAACACCACATAGTTTCCGGCAACAGAAACAAAAGGACTGGAAATAAAGGGTTTTTTGATGGCGATAGCATGTTGGGTAGCGGCAGAAGTGAGCTTTTGCCCTACCAGATCGAGGCTTTCCGGAGACGTCGCGGCGATCACTGCCTTGGCGGTGACAATCACCACTGAGTTAAAGAAACCGGATTGCAGGCGTAATCGTTCCGTTTCCGCATGCAGTTTATCTTCATCGCTGAGCGTTTTTATCTGCTGCGCGCTATAGGCCAGCTCCCGCTGTGCCGTGGAGAAGTAGCCATCGGTGGTGTCCGCCAGCTTTCGCGCATAGGCGATATTGCTGCTCAGCAGGCTGTCTTCGATATTTTCTTTCTGAATGATCCACAGCGCGATAAGCAGGAGCAGTGACGTCAGCGTGACGCTGCCAACGGAGAGAATAATCAGTAGAGAACGAAGCCCGATTCTTTTTTGGAACATGCCCGATGGTCGTCGATAGATGAGGAAAAGGGGCGCTATGTTAGCAAACCAGGCGCTAAAAATCTGTTTATTTATCAAACGATTTTATGCGGATATAAGGGAAATACCTGTACTGATTGTGGGATAAAAATAACACTGTGCTGTGTGATATTTACTGCGGAACTTTAAACTTTTATCTTTCTGCAATACGGCATAATAAAAATCCTACCTGCCAGTGACGACACAAGCGGGTGCTGCATAATATATTATCTTATTTAAGCACCGCTAAAATAGGTTGTAGGCGCAGGATGGGAACGGCGTTAAATATAATCCTTTCTTATGCTGTCGGGCAGGTGGTTTGCCGCGGACGGCGCGTCTTCTGCTGCATGTTTGGCGTAAAATGCTAATGGTTTTACTTAGCGTAGTGGATAATTATTACCAGGGTGAAACTCTCCGCTATTAACGGTGAACATGACGGGCGTTCAAAATGAGAGTGAAAAAGGATATTGCGAATGCTATAAAACTATTGAACCCCCTCCGACGTATTTGCAGGCCCCGCTATGCTTAAACATATTAGTGTTCGAACCTTCATCATGTTATTTCTGCTGAGTATATTTTTCATCATGGAAATAATAGTGATCGCCATCTCAAAAAACAGCGCACTGATAATCATGCTGGGAATGTTATGGCTGATAACGCTTGGTTTATTATGGTCATATATGACGCTTTATTTAGTTTCGCCCATTAATACCGTTAAAAAAAGTATTGATGAAGTCATCGCCGGTAACTTATCGATTACTATCCCGATTTTTGGCAACAACTGCGCCGGGCGCTTGATCCCCGGCATCAACCATCTTTCCAGCAACATCGCCACCCTGGTGCGTGAAATCCGCGCCTCATCGCAGGCCGCCATGGATCTCTCCGGGCAGTTGCACTCCCGCAGCGCTGAACTGTCAGTGAAAAGCGAAGAGCAGTCCGCTGCGCTCATTCAGACCGCCTCCAGTATGGAGCAGATGGCAGCCAGCACGAAAAATAATGCTGAAAACACCCAGCTTGCCACGCGCTGCGCCAGTGAAGCCACCGGCAGCGCGCGCAAGGGCGGCAAGCTGATGGATCAGGTGTCACACAATATGCAGTCCATTACCGACTGCGCTCAGCAAATGACAGACATTATTGCCATGATCGACGGCATCGCGTTTCAGACCAATATCCTGGCGCTGAACGCTGCCGTGGAAGCAGCCCGCGCCGGCGATCACGGTAAAGGCTTCTCGGTGGTGGCGGGCGAGGTCAGAACACTTGCGCATCGCAGTGCCGAAGCAGCTAAAAGCATCAAATCGCTGATCGCGGTGACGACGGAAAACGTCAGCCAGGGGGCACGGGTCGTCGATGAAGCGAGCAAAAATATGCAGGAGATCGTCGCTGGTGCCGGGCAGGTGAGCAAATTTATGGATGAGATTTCGGTTTCGACACTGCAACAGGAAAGGGGGATTGAGCAGATCTCCCAGGCGCTGTCCGAGCTGGAAAAACTGACGCAGAGTAACGTCACTATGGTGGATGAGCTGTCCGGATCAGCGGATGTGCTCAAAAGCCAGGTGACTGAATTGCAGGGCAGAACGCGCAGCTTCCGGCTGGAAAATACGCCGCCGGAAAGAGCACAGGCGGCTGCGCCAATTCTTCATAAAATTCAGCGCACTGGCACCTTTTCCGATTGCTTAACCCCCGCAGACGGCTAGACTGTTCCCATTACAGTGCTGAATGCGGAGGGGCCGTGGAGGCAATTAAGGGATCGGACGTTAACGTTCCGGATGCAGTGTACGCGTGGCTGCTCGACGGCAAGGGCGGTGTAAAAACGCTGAGCAACGACGACGTTATTGACGAACAGCACCCGTGCTGGCTGCACCTCAACTACACCAATCAGGAAAGCGCCGCCTGGCTTGCGACCACGCCGCTGCTGCCCAACAACGTGCGGGACGCGCTGGCGGGCGACAGCCTGCGGCCACGGGTCAGTCGGCTAGGCGAGGGGACGCTCATCACCCTGCGCTGCATCAATGGCAGTACCGACGAACGTCCGGACCAACTGGTGGCGATGCGTTTATACATGGACGAACGGCTGATCGTCTCGACGCGGCAACGTAAAGTGCTGGCGCTGGATGATATCGTGCACGATTTACAGGAAGGCACCGGGCCGACGGATGTCGGCGGCTGGCTGGTGGATGTCTGCGATGCGCTGACCGATCATGCCAGCGAGTTTATCGAAGTGCTGCACGACAAAATCATCGACCTGGAAGATAACCTGCTCGATCAGCAAATCCCCCCGCGCGGCTTTCTGGCCCTGCTGCGCAAACAGCTGATCGTCATGCGTCGCTATATGGCGCCGCAACGGGATGTGTATGCCCGTCTCGCCAGCGAACGTTTTCCGTGGATGAATGACGACCAGCGTCGGCGGATGCAGGATATTTCTGACCGTCTTGGGCGCGGACTGGATGAAATTGACGCCTGTATTGCCCGTACTGGCGTGATGACCGATGAGATCACGCAGGTGATGCAGGAGTCGTTGTCACGGCGTAGCTACACCATGTCGCTGATGGCGATGGTCTTCCTACCCAGCACCTTCCTCACCGGGTTGTTTGGCGTCAATCTCGGCGGTATTCCTGGCGGCGGCTGGCATCTGGGCTTTGCGATCTTCTGCCTGATGTTGGTGGTACTGATCGGCGGTGTTACCTGGTGGTTACATCGCAGTAAATGGTTGTAAATTTTAACGTTTTTAACAAATTTCAAACATGAAAAGGCCATCTTAGTTGAGCGAAATCAATAAAACGCCGGTTCATTCAGGGCACTATCTCTCCCGCAGGTGAATGCAACGTCAAGCGATGGGCGTTGCGCTCCATATTGTCTTACTTCCTTTTTTTGAATTACTGCATAGCACAATTGATTCGTACGACGCCGACTTTAAAGAGTCGGCTTTTTTTTGCCTCTTTTCTATGAGCTTCTACCCTTAAAGGACGATTTGTTCATGCGGAGGTAAACATGTCCCATCTCAATCTGTTTAATCCTGTTGATACGTTGCCCACCGATCCGATCCCCGTAGACCCGGTTCCGGTGCCCGATCCCATTCCACGTCCACAGCCATTACCCGATCCGCCGCCAGACGAGGTACCGATTAAATTGTCGCGTTGAGGGAGCAGATCTGAGAGGATACGCGCCTGCACAACCCAGGCCTTTTATCGCGAGAATATACTGTGACCGCTTTTTCATCTCTGAATGCACTGCCCGCCGCCCAGATCGAGAACCTTAACGAACTGGGCTATTTAACCATGACACCCGTCCAGGCGGCCGCGCTTCCTGCGATCCTTGCCGGGAAAGATGTCCGCGTGCAGGCAAAAACCGGGAGCGGAAAAACGGCGGCCTTTGGTTTAGGACTGTTGCAGCACGTTGACGCCAGCCGTTTTCAGACGCAGTCGCTGATTTTATGCCCGACTCGTGAACTGGCGGATCAGGTTGCCAGCGAGCTGCGCCGTCTGGCGCGTTTTATGCCAAACATTAAGATCCTGACGTTATGCGGCGGCCAGCCGTTCGGCGCACAGCGCGATTCGCTGCAACATGCGCCACATATTATCGTCGCTACGCCGGGGCGTTTACTGGATCACCTGCAAAAGCACACCGTGTCGCTCGAACACCTACAAACGCTGGTGATGGATGAAGCCGATCGCATGCTCGATATGGGCTTCAGCGATGCCATTGACGCGGTGATCCGTTTTGCGCCAGCCTCGCGCCAGACGCTGCTGTTTTCCGCCACCTGGCCGGAAGCCATTGCCGCTATTAGCGGACGCGTGCAGCGCGATCCGGAAACGATCGAGATTGATACCGTCGACGATCTGCCTGCCGTTGAACAGCAGTTCTTCGAAGTCTCCCGCAACGGCAAAATCGGTCTGTTGCAAAAGCTGCTGAGCGAGCACCGCCCGGCGTCCTGCGTGGTGTTCTGCAACACCAAGAAAGATTGTCAGGAAGTCTGCGATGCGCTGAACGAAGCAGGGCAGGACGCACTCGCGCTGCATGGCGATCTGGAACAGCGTGACCGCGACCAGACGCTGGTGCGCTTTGCCAACGGCAGCGCCCGCATTTTGGTTGCGACCGACGTGGCGGCCCGCGGGCTGGACATCAAATCCCTTGAGCTGGTGGTGAACTACGAGCTGGCGTGGGATCCCGAAGTGCACGTGCACCGTATTGGCCGTACCGCCCGTGCCGGTAACAGTGGACTGGCAATCAGCCTCTGCGCGCCGGAAGAAGCCCAGCGCGCCAATATTCTGTCGGAAATGCTGCAACTGAAGCTGAACTGGCTCAGCGCACCCGCGAACGTGAAGGTAGTCCCGCTGGAAGCAGAAATGGCGACGCTGTGCATTGATGGCGGCAAAAAAGCCAAAATGCGTGCCGGGGATGTACTGGGCGCGATGACCGGTGACATGGGGCTGGACGGGGCGGACATTGGTAAAATTACCATTCATCCGGCGCATGTTTATGTGGCGGTGCGTCAGGGCGTGGCGCGTCAGGCGTGGAAGCAGTTCCAGAGCGGAAAAATCAAAGGCAAAACCTGCCGCGTGCGTTTACTGAATTAACAGTAAATGCCTCTCTGGCCGTGTGACCAGAGAGGCAGCACATCATTTCACTTCGATAACGTTAAGGCGCAGCTCATCGAGCTGTGCTTCGTCGTCTTCCGGCTGCCAGCCCACCGGTTGCAGCGGAATGGATTCGCGATCGAAAGCCAGATCGCCGCCATCCACCACCTCAGAACCGTGGGTAATGCCTTTAAAGTCAAACAGACTGGTATCGTTCAGGTGTGACGGCACCACGTTCTGCATGGCGCTGAACATCGTTTCCAGACGGCCCGGATAGCGCTTATCCCAGTCCCGCAGCATATCGCCAATCACCTGACGTTGCAGGTTCGGCTGCGAGCCGCACAGGTTGCACGGAATAATTGGATAGCCTTTCGCTTCGGCAAAACGCTCGATGTCTTTCTCGCGGCAGTAGGCCAGCGGGCGGATCACAATATGCTTGCCGTCGTCGCTCATCAGCTTCGGCGGCATGCCTTTCATTTTGCCGCCGTAGAACATATTCAGAAACAGCGTTTGCAGAATGTCGTCACGATGATGACCGAGGGCGATTTTCGTGGCGCCCAGCTCGGTAGCGGTACGGTAAAGAATGCCACGACGCAGACGTGAACAGAGTGAACAGGTGGTTTTACCTTCCGGGATCTTCTCTTTTACGATGCCGTAGGTATTTTCCTCAACGATTTTATATTCCACGCCAAGCTGTTCGAGATATTCAGGAAGAATATGACCCGGGAAACCAGGCTGTTTCTGGTCGAGGTTAACCGCCACCAGCGAGAAATTGACCGGCGCGCTCTGCTGCAGATTGCGCAGGATCTCCAGCATGGTGTAGCTGTCTTTACCGCCTGACAGACACACCATAATGCGATCGCCTTCTTCAATCATGTTGAAGTCCGCAATGGCTTCACCCACATTGCGGCGCAGACGCTTCTGGAGCTTGTTCAGGTTGTACTGTTCTTTTTTGTTAACTTCTTGATTTTGCGACATGTAATAGTGGCTCAGTTCGGATGATGGCATTTGATGGCATCCGCCCTGGTGTTGGGTCAGATCCGCCGGGCACGATTGTAGCAATAAATTTGCCCGATTACTCCTCCTGACTGCGCCATCATTTTATATCAGCGGGGCGAAAAAATAATCACCGGACCATAAATTATAATTTTTGATTAAGAATAACTGAACGCACTCGTTATTATTTGTGCACTTCAGCAGGGCGAGAAATTACGTTTTGCTGTGTCGTTTATTTAATTCCACTCAGGTAATTCTCATGAACAAGCAATTTATGGTCAGTGCATTAATAGGTATTGCACTGTGTTCCGCACAATCTATGGTCCATGCCGCAGACGGTACTATTAATTTTACTGGCGAAATTGTTGCTGCCGGTTGTGATATTAATGGCGGCGCGACCCCGGCAATTAATGTTGATTTAGGCAGCGTATCGGCTTCGTCTTTTAGCGGTGTGGGTGCTACCTCGTCCCCGACGCAGTTTACGCTATCACTCAGCCAGTGTCCGTCCACCTTTACCAGCGCTGCCGTAAAGTTTGACGGTCTGCCCGATGCCGATGATCCCACTTTGCTGGCGGTAAGTGGGGGCGCAACCGGCATCGGCATTGAACTCGAGGATCAGTTTGGCGCACCTGTACCTTTACAGACGGCTTCGCGAACCTTCCCGATCAACGAAGCAACGCAGGCGCTGGACATGGTATTTACGGCACGTTTTAAATCAACCCAGCCCGTGGTGGGCGAAGGGGCGGCAAACGCGACATCACAATTCACCATCAATTATCAGTAACTGAAAGCGTACATGGACAGGAACTTCCCTTGAAGCTGACATAGTGTCAGTTATTAAGGCAGGGACGCCTATTTTTATTCACTCAAGGGCAGGAGGTGCCATGCGTTATTTTAAAATTATTTTAACGGTGGTTATATATTTATTTTTTGTAGATGAGCAGGCTTATGCTGGCGTGGTCACCCAGGCAACGCGTGTTATTTACAGAAGCGATGCGCGTGAAGCGACGTTATTAATAAGCAATACGGATAAAAGCGAACCTTTTCTGGTGCAGTCGTGGATCGATAATAAAGGCGTTAACGGGACACAGACCGAAACCAGCAAGCCGCCGTTTATCGTCACGCCACCCTTGTTTCGCCTTGATGCGCAGGCGGATAACAGTCTGCGCATCGTCTATACCGGCGCCGCGCTGCCCGCCGATCGTGAATCGGTGTTCTGGTTAAATGTGAAAGCCATTCCGCGCAGCGTGCCGTCGGGTAACGTGCTGCAGGTGGCGATCAAAACCCGCATCAAGCTGTTCTGGCGACCGCAGGGTTTAGGGGATATGCCGCCTGAGCCGCTGCGTTTTCGGCGTGAAGCTCAAAGCCTGGTTGTCAGCAATATCAGCCCTTACTACATCACCTTTCAGCGTCTGGATATCGGTGGCACGGCAGTGGCGACCGGCAGCCAGATGGTGCCGCCAAGCGGCTCGGCACGTTACCCGCTGGGCGCGGTCGCGGGCAATACGGTGAACTGGCAAACGATCAATGATTTCGGAGGCGCAAGTGTTTTGCAACATGCGTCTTTGCAGTAAGTCGGGTGGTGAGTATGCACCTGTACTTCAGACGCGGCCTGGCCCTGTGCGTCGTGCCGTTTATGCTATTACCGTCCCAGGGCCTGACCGCCGACCGTTTTAACCCGGCGGCGCTGGAGATCGACGCCCCGCAAGCTGTAAAAGTGGATTTATCGCAGTTCAGCCAGCGCGACAGCCAGGCCGCGGGCGTGTACCGCGTCGATATTGAGATCAATGGCGAGATCCGCCGCAGCGAGGCCGTGACTTTCGCCCGCGCGAAAAATGGCACGCTCGTGCCGCAATTTACGCTGGAAAAATGGCAGTCACTGGGGATCAACACCGGGCAGATCGCCACGCTACTGAACAACCAGCCTGCTCGCGTCGTCACCGAACCGCAACGGGAGATGCCGGAGGTGGCGACAGCGTTTGATTTTGCCCGTCAGCGTTTAAAAATCAGCGTTCCGCAAGCGCTGCTGAACAGGACGGCGCAGGGGGAGGTCGATCCCTCCCTCTGGGATGACGGTATTCCTGCGCTGCTGCTTAACTACAGCCTGAGCGGAGCGCGGAGCTGGATGGCGGGCAACAGCACGGACAATCACTTTCTGAACCTGCGCAGCGGCGCGAATCTGACCGGCTGGCGGTTGCGCAATTACAGCACCCTCAGTTATAGCCCGCCAACAGGCGATGACTGGCGTTCGGCTTACAGCTATCTGCAACATGATGTGCGCTCGCTGAAGGGCCAGTTTATTACCGGCGATACCGCCACGCCTGCGGATGTGTTCGACAGCGTGTCGTTTCGCGGCCTGCAACTGATATCTGATGACAATATGCTGCCGGAAAGTCTGCGCGGTTTTGCGCCAACCATTCGCGGCATTGCCCGCTCCAGTGCGCAAGTCACGGTGCGGCAGCAGGGCGCCGTGATCTACCAGACCTACGTCGCTCCCGGCGCGTTTGCCATCACCGATCTCTATCCGGCGTCATCGTCGGGGGATTTGATGGTGACGGTGACGGAAAGCAACGGCGAGAGCCACACTTTCAGTCAGCCCTTTTCTGCGGTGCCGGTGATGCAACGGGAAGGTCGTCTGAAATATGCTTTTAGCGCCGGAAAATACCGCTCTTTCCGCAGCGGGGCGCGCAACCCTTATCTCGGCCAGGGCTCGGCGATTTACGGCCTGTCAAATGGCGTCACGCTGTATGGCGGCAGCCAGATTAGCGATCACTATCACGCGCTGAATCTGGGAACGGGCGCGATCGTAGGGGATCTGGGCTCTGCTTCGCTGGATGCCACCTGGGCGCGCAGCCAACTGGGAACCTATACCGAACAGGGGCTGCAATACCGCCTGCAATATGCCAAAACGCTGGCGGATCCCGGCACCACGCTGTCGGCGGGGATCAACCTCTACAGCGGCGGAGATTATTACAATTTTAATGATGCCAGCGACTGGCGTAACGAGGATCGCAACGACAATCCCGCGGCGAAAAAAAGCCAGTACCGGGCGGAACTCACCCAGACGCTTAACGATGGCAAGTGGGGGGCGCTGGCGCTCTCCTGGTATCAGTTGCGCTATCGCGGTGGAATGAACGATCAGCAGACCTTAAGCGTCAACTACAACGCCAGCATAGGTGAGATCAGCTATGGACTGATGATCAGCGACAGCCGCACCCATGACGGCTTTAACGACCGGCAAATCGCCTTTACCGCCAGTATGCCGCTGGGACGCACGATACCGGATACCTGGGCGTCGTTCAGCGCCAGCGGCGGACCACACGCGCCATCACTGTATCAGGCGGGGATTAACGGGACGCTGCTGAAAGATAAAAACCTGTCTTACAACCTGAGTGAGGGGTATGGCACGCGCGGCGAGGGCAACAGCGGCAATGTCAACGCCAGCTGGCTGGGCAGCGCCGGGCAACTTGGCGGTGGTTATACCTATTCCCGGCAAAATAAGCAGCTAAATTACAGCGTGCAAGGATCCCTGCTCGGGCACGCGGAGGGCATCACCCTAGGCCAGCCGCTGCCAGGGGATCTGTCGGCGCTGGCGCTGGTGAAAGCGCCGGGGGCGGCGGGGGTGAAAATCAACAACAGCACCGGTTTATATACCGACCCGCGCGGCTATGCGGTGGTGCGTTATCTCAACGCCTATCGTCGTACGCGGGTGGCGCTGGATACCACCTCGCTGCCGGGTAATGTCGATATCGACAGCAATGTGCTATCGGTGGTGCCGGGCGCAGGTGCCGTGGTGCTGGCACCGTTTGACACCCGTACCGGCGGGCGTCTATTGATCACGCTGCATTATCACGGCGGTTTGCTGCCCTTTGGCGCGATGGTCAACCTTGATCAACAATCCCATGTCAGTGGAATAGTGGATGAAAACGGTCAGGTCTACCTCAGCGGTTTACCGCCGGAAGGGGTATTACTCGTGCGCTGGGAGGGCGGCGCGTGCCAGGCGCGGTATGCCGTCCCGCCGCAGGATCTACAGCGCGTCACCCAGGCAAGCGCGCAATGTCAGTGAGGCATCACATGTCAGCCATTATGATTTTCACCCGTGTCCTCAGCGGCCTGTTGCTATGGGGTCTGACGTCCGGCCTGTGCGGGGCGGCCTGTACCTCGTCGCCCGCCACGCCGCAGATTATTAATCCTGGCATGATCGTGGTGCCAGCGTGGACAGTACCGGGTAATGACGTCTTAGCTTCGGAGCACAGTCTGAGTTTTAGCGGCCAGTGTGATGGCGGTGGCGGCGAACAGCCGGGCGATACGGTTATCGCCTGTTTTGCTGGCAGCGGCGCGGAGGCTTCCGGTTATCCGGGGGTATATGCCACCGGCATAGACGGAATAGGTATCGCCCTTGCTACCGGTACGGGCGCGCGTATTCGCGGATCGGGACCTGGCTGTGACAGCCGCGCCACACCGCTCGCCACCCTCGACAGCGACCTGGCGTTCAACTATTCCGTGACACTGTCACTAGTGAAAACCGCCAGCATCGTGGGCAGCGGAAGCCTGCTGGATAATCAGACGCGGTTTGCCATGACCGTTTATCAGAAAGCCGGCATTGGCGGGGCGAGTCCTTACGTTTCCTATATCGGTGAGATGCAGGTCCGCCCCGCCAGCTGCGATGTACTCACCAAAAACGTTAACGTGGATCTGGGCCGCTATACGTTGCAGGATTTCAGTTCAAGGCAAAGAGGCGGCGTAACGAAAAATATCCCGTTTACCCTCGATCTGGATTGTGACGAAGGCGCAAAAGTAACACTGGTGGTTGACGGGACACGGGACAGTTCAGCCGCTGGCGTGCTGGCGGTCAATGGTGGCGAAGACGGTACGGGGGCGGGTGGCGTCGGTATACAAATGCTCAACGGCGCTGGCTACCCTTTTTATCTGGGATATGAAAACGTCGTCGAGCCGCAAACCAGCCAGGGTACGTTGTTTATCCCCTTTAACGCACGCTATTACCTGACCGGAGATCCGTTCACCGCCGGGTATGCCAATGCGGTAGCGACCTTTACGCTCACTTACCAGTAGCCGCCGCGTAACGCGCAAGAACTGAGCGCTTGCGCGCCCGGCAAAAAATTTACACAGCCACTTAATACATTAATTCATAACGAACTTTATAAGCTTCACCTGTATTTTTGGCGTATTACGCCCCGGACAGGGACTTGATCAGCGCAAAATATAAATCTACTGTATAAATACACAGTAAAAACAAATAAGGTGACTCACCATGAAGTGCTATCACCCTGCTGAATTGCGCGTCATTTGCGCGCTCCCGTTGTTCGGCGATCTTGTCCAGTGCGGTTTTCCTTCTCCTGCGCAGGATTATGTTGAAAAAACGCTCGATCTTAATGAATGGTTAATCCGCCATCCCTCCGCCACCTATTTTGTCCGCGCGGCGGGCGATTCGATGATTGAAGGAGGGATCAGCGACGGCGATCTGCTGGTGGTGGATGCCTCGCTGAAAGCGGATCATGGCAATATCGTTATTGCCGCCGTCGACGGTGAATTTACCGTCAAACAACTTCAGCTTCGCCCCGTCCTGCAACTCAATCCCCTTAATCGCGCCTATCGGCCCATTCCCATTCTGAGCGAGGATGCGCTGGAACTGTTCGGCGTGGTCACCTTTATCGTAAAAGCGACGCGCTGACGATGTTTGCCCTGGTGGATGTCAATTCATTTTATGCCAGCTGCGAAACGGTCTTCCGCCCCGACTTATGGGGTAAGCCGGTGGTGGTGCTCAGCAATAATGACGGTTGTGTCATTGCCCGCAGCGCGGAGGCAAAAAAGTACGGCGTGGTAATGGGCGCACCCTTTTTTAAACAGCGGGATCTGTTTCGCGCCCATAACATTACCTGTTTTAGCAGCAACTACGAACTCTATGCCGACATGAGCAAGCGGGTGATGGATACGCTGGAATATCTCTGTCCGCGCGTGGAAATCTATTCTATCGACGAAGCCTTTTGCGATTTAACCGGCGTGCGTAACTGCCGCGATCTGACGTCGTTCGGCCAGGAGATCCGGCAGACTATTGCGCGTGATACCCGGCTGACGGTCGGCGTCGGGATCGCACAGACCAAGACGCTGGCGAAGCTGGCTAACTATGCCGCCAAACGCTGGCCGCAGTTTAACGGCGTGGTGGATCTGTCGAACCTGGAGCGGCAGCGCAAGCTGATGGCGCGGCTGGATGTGGGTGAAGTGTGGGGCATCGGGCGGCGCATTACCAAAAAGCTTGAGGCGATGGGCATCAGCAAAGCCATTCAGCTTGCCGATGCCGATATCAACTTTATTCGTAAACATTTCAGTGTGGTACTGGAGCGAACCGTGCGCGAGCTACGGGGCGAATCCTGCCTCGGGTTTGAGGAGTTTACGCCAGCCAAACAGGAGATCATCTGTAGCCGCAGCTTTGGGGAGCGGGTGACGGACTATGAGCATATGCGGCAGGCGATATGCAGCCATGCCTTTCGCGCGGCGGAAAAGCTGCGTGCAGAGCATCAGTATTGTCGGTTTATTTCCGCCTTCGTGAAGACCTCGCCTTTTTCGTTAAACGAGCCTTATTACGGCAAAAGCGCGTCAATCAGCCTGCTCACGCCCACCCAGGATAGCCGGGACATTATTGACGCTGCCACGCGCTGTCTGAAGCTCATCTGGAAAGAGGGATTCCACTATCAGAAAGCAGGGGTGATGCTGGGAGATTTCTTCAGTCAGGGGGTCGCCCAGCTTAATCTGTTTGATGACCACGCGCCGCGCCGTGGCAGCGAGGCGCTGATGTCGACGCTTGATGAACTGAACCGGAAAAAAGGGCGTGGCACGCTCTATTTCGCCGGGCAGGGGATCCGCCAGGAGTGGCAGATGAAACGTGAAATGCTGTCACCGCGCTACACCACGCGGTGTGCTGATTTTATGATGGTGCCGGTGCGCTGAACACTCAGGCAATGCGGTGCTCCGGGTATTTCCCTTTCACCACGCCATCATAAAAGCGGCCCTTTGAGACAACCGTCAGAAAGACGCTGAAAATGCGCGAGGGGACGCCGCGATACTGATAAACGCTTTTATTATGAAAGCGTACCTCCAGCGTGCGGGTACTCTCTTCGTACCCGACGGAGGCAATTCGCGATGATTTTACGGGATGATGGCGCACGGTCTTGTCCTTAACAGCATGGCATTCATCAAGATTATCATTTTAATCGCGTATCAGGTGACGAAATAAAGGCTTTTTAGGGGGCTAAAAAGCCCGATAGATCTCCGGCTTTGGTATGTTCCGGGCCAGACGGCGGCCCGGAGACCGGCTTATTCCGCCGGATTTTTTTCCGCTTTACCGGCAAGCTGCGCCAGGAAGTCATAGCGCTTTTGCAGATCGGCGGCGGCATCCTTCCATAACTGCTCAGCGACGTCCGGCTGCTGGGCATTCAGACGACGGAAGCGCTGCTCTTTCATCAGCGTATCCGCCAGCGCCTCGGACGGCGGACGGGAATCCAGCGCCAGCGGCACTTTGCCTTCGTCGGCGCGGCGCGGATCGAAGCGGTACAGCGGCCAGAAGCCGGTTGAGGTCAGCTGACGCATCTGATCGTGGCTTAACGCCAGGTCGTAACCGTGCTCTTCGCACGGGCTGTAGGCGATGATCAGCGACGGCCCCGGATAGGCTTCCGCCTCCTGAATGGCTTTCACCGTCTGGTTGAGCTGCGCCCCCAGCGAGATCTGCGCGACATAGACATGGCCGTACATCATCATGCTGACACCCAGATCTTTACGCGCTTTCCGTTTACCGTGCTCGCCAAACTTGGTGACTGCTCCCAGCGGCGTGGCTTTCGAGGCCTGACCGCCGGTATTGGAATAACATTGCGTATCCAGCACCAGGATATTGACGTTTTCAGTCAGGCTCAGCACGTGATCCAGCCCGCCAAAGCCGATGTCATACGCCCAACCGTCACCGCCAATCAGCCAGATAGATTTCTCCACCAGCGCGTCGGCGTCGGTCAGCAGTTCTTCTGCACCTTCGGTAGCGGCGAGATGCTGACGCAGGGCCGCGACCTGTTCACGGCGAACTTCCGGCGTGGCGGGAGCGTGCAGCGCATCGTTAAGGTCGGCAGGAATACGATCCGCAAAGGTCTCCAGCAGACGCATCACCCGCTGGCGATGCTGATCCACCGTCAGACGGAAGCCCAGCCCGAACTCGGCATTATCTTCAAACAGTGAGTTGGCCCATGCCGGACCCCGGCCATGGCGATCGGTGGTGTACGGCGTGGACGGCAGATTGCCGCCATAAATCGACGAACAGCCGGTCGCGTTGGCGATTAACATCCGGTCGCCATAGAGCTGCGTCAGCAGTTTGATATAGGGGGTTTCACCGCAGCCGGAGCAGGCACCGGAATATTCAAACAGTGGTGTGATCAGCTGCGAGGTACGAATATCAATGCGCTCAAGCGACGTGCGGTCGATTTCCGGCAGATCGAGGAAGAAATCGTAATGCACTTTTTCTTCTTCCACGTGCTCAAGGCGCGACATCATATTGATGGCCTTGATCTCCGGGTTCTGGCGATCTTTAGCCGGGCACACTTCAACGCACAGATTACAGCCGGTGCAGTCTTCCGGCGCGACCTGCAACACGTATTTCTGGCCGCGCATATCGCGGGATTTGACGTCCAGCGATTGCAGGCTGGCAGGGGCGTTTTCCATCGCCTCCGGCTGCACCACTTTGGCACGAATGGCGGAGTGGGGGCAGGCGGCGACGCAGTGGTTACACTGGGTGCAGATCTCCGGTTTCCAGATGGGGATCGCTTCGGCGATATTGCGTTTTTCCCAGCGGGTGGTGCCCACCGGCCAGGTGCCGTCCGGCGGCAGGGCAGAGACGGGCAGCGCATCCCCCAGCCCGGCCAGCATCGCGGCGGTCACGGTTTTAACAAAATCAGGCGCGGCGTCCGACACCACCGGTGGCCGGTGCGGGCTGGCGGCATTCACCGCCTGTAGCGGCACTTCCGACAATGACTCGCGGGCCAGCGCCAGCGCCTGCCAGTTACGCTCCACCAGTTCCGTGCCTTTGCTGCTGTAGCTTTTGGCGATCGCGCCCTGTAAGGCAGCCAGCGCGGTGTCGCCCGGCAGAATGTTGGTCAGATGGAAGAACGCCATCTGCATAACGGTATTGATGCGCGCGCCGAGGCCACATTCACGGGCGATTTTCGCGGCGTTAACCACCCACAGCCGCGCTTTTTTCTGGTTCAGCACCGCCTGCACATCCTGCGGCAGACGTGCCCAGACTTCATCCGGCGCGTAAGGCGTGTTGAGCAGGAAAATGCCGCCGGGCTTCAGGCGCTCTGCCATCTGGTATTTATCGATAAACTGCAACTGGTGACAGCCAACAAAATCCGCCTGCGAAATCAGGTAGGCGGCGTTAATCGGATGCTCGCTGACGCGCAGGTGCGATACCGTCAGGCCGCCGGCTTTTTTGGAGTCGTAAACGAAATAGCCCTGGGCGTACCACGGCGTGGAGTTACCGATGATCTTGATATTGTTTTTGGTCGCCGATACGCTGCCATCGCTGCCGAGGCCGTAGAACAGCGCCTCCAGCTTGTTTTTTGACGGCAGGGTATTCTCCGGCAGCGGTAACGACAGGTTAGTGACGTCATCGTAAATGCCGACGGTGAAGCGCGGTTTTGGCTTCGCGGCCTGCAATTCATTAAACACCGCCAGCACGCAGTCCGGACCAAACTCCTTCGAGGAGAGGCCGTAGCGCCCGCCAATCACACGCGGCAGGGCATCGCGCTCGCCATTGTTGAAGGCTTCCGCCAGCGCGGTCATCACGTCAAGGTAGAGCGGTTCCGCATGGGCACCCGGCTCTTTGGTGCGATCCAGCACGGCAATAGTGCGCGCGCTTTCCGGCAACACCGACAGCAAATGTTGCGCTGAGAACGGGCGGAACAGCCGCACTTTCAGCACACCTACTTTTTCGCCGCGGGTGAGTAATTCATCGACCACCTCTTCACAGGTGCCGATCGCCGAACCCATCAGAATAATCACGCGCTCCGCCTGCGGGTGACCGTAATATTCAAACGGTTTATAAGCGCGACCCGTGGCCGCGGCAAAATCATCCATCGCCTGCTCAACGTGATCGTAAACGGCGTTGTACCAGGGGTTAGTCGCCTCGCGGGACTGGAAATAGGTATCGGGGTTCGCCGAGGTGCCGCGGATCACCGGGTGTTCCGGGTTTAATGCCCGGGCGCGGTGGGCGGCGATCGCCTCCTGCGGGAGCAGGGCGCGAATGGTTTCATCGGCAATCGGGGCGATTTTGTTGATTTCGTGGGAGGTGCGGAACCCATCAAAGAAATGAATGAACGGAACGCGGCTTTTTAACGTCGCGATATGGGAAATCAGCGCGAAATCCTGCGCTTCCTGTACGCTGCTGGCGCACAGCATGGCGCAACCGGTCTGGCGCACCGCCATCACGTCCGAGTGATCGCCAAAGATCGACAGTGCATGGGTGGCGACAGTGCGTGCCGCCACGTGCAGCACAAACGGCGTCAGCTGCCCGCCCAGCTTGTACAGTGTCGGGATCATCAGCAGCAGGCCTTGCGACGACGTAAAGGAGGTGGAGAGCGCCCCGGTTTGCAGCGCGCCGTGCACGGCGGCAATCGCGCCCGCTTCCGACTGCATCTCCACCACGCGTGGGGTATCGCCCCAGACATTCTTCAGCCCATTGCCCGCCCAGGCGTCGGCCTGTTCAGCCATGGTTGAGCTGGGGGTAATAGGGTAGATGGCGATAACTTCGCTGGTGCGGAACGCCACTGAGGCGACTGCGCCATTACCGTCAGTTGTGATCATAGGACACCCTTACATTGCGCAATAAAAGGGACACGCATAACACCGGCGTGCCCTGTAGTTATCCTTCTATTTTAGCAAATCCCCCACAAAGCCATTTTCGCTTTTGTGTACTACTCATAACTCCGGTCAATGAACTGGCGTTTAGCCGCCGCACCCTTGTCATGATAATTGTTATATTATAACATCCATGTTTCTAAATCTTAATGAGGGTAACGTTTTGGCAAAACAATATGGAGCAGTGGCAATGGCGCTGGGGGCGCTATTCCTGAGCGGGCAGACGCTGGCGCATGGCCATCATGCACACGGGAAACCATTGAGTGAGATGGAGCAAAAAGCCGCCAACGGTGAGTTCAGTGACCGCGACGTGAAAGACCGTAGCCTGAGCGACTGGGACGGCGTATGGCAGTCGGTTTACCCTCTGCTGGAAAGCGGCGAGCTGGATCCGGTCTTTAAGAAAAAAGCAGAGAAAGACAAAAGCAAAACCGCCGACGAGATCAAAGCGTATTACCGCAAAGGCTATGCCACTCAAGTCGATACCATCGGCATTGAAAACGGCGTGATGGAATTTCACACCGGCGAAGTCGTTAACGCCTGTCATTATGACTATGCGGGCTACAAAATCCTCACCTATACCTCGGGCAAGAAGGGCGTGCGCTACCTGTTTGAGTGTAAAGACGCCAGCAGCAAAGCGCCGAAATTCGTGCAATTCAGCGATCACACCATCGGCCCGCGCAAGTCGGCGCATTACCATATCTTTACTGGCAACACCTCACAGGACGCACTGCTAAAAGAGATGGATAACTGGCCGACCTATTATCCATATCAGCTGACCAACGAGCAGGTTGTGGATGAGATGCTGCATCACTGATAACGAAAAACACCCGCTACGGCGGGTTTTTTACGCCCTGAGCAACATGGGAGCCGCCCCGCAAAATGGGTAAATTCTCATGGCGGAGCAGAAAAAGCGCGCTCAGGCTCTCGACGTCAGCCGCCGTGCTGCCTATTATGCATAAGTTTTGCTAAATCGACGGGGGAGAGAAAATGCGTGCAGTATTATGGGTAGGGTGTGCGGCGTTATTGTTATCGGCTTGCAGCAGCGAGCCGGTCCAGCAGGCCACGGCGGCGCATGTCGCGCCTGGCTTAAGAGCCGCCATGACCAGTTCCGGTGAGGCCAGCTGTGCGATGATTGGCGGATCGCTGTCTGTCGCACGTCAGCTTGACGGCTCTGCCACCGGCATGTGCGCACTGCCCAATGGTAAACGTTGTAGTGAACAATCGCTTGCTGCAGGCACGTGCGGCACGTACTGATTACTGCCCCAGGTCGGCCAGTTTAAAGATTAACGTCTGCTCCGCGGTTGCCAGCGTCAGCTGGTTGCCGGTCAGGTCGGCCTGAGCCCCTTCATTCATCATCGCGCTGAACGTCTGATCCAGCTGATTGCGTTGCGGATCGGCACACATCATGCGCGTCATCGCCATATTTTTCGCCGACAGTTCGCCGTCTGATACTTTGCCCTGGCCGGTGAAGCGATTACACATCAGACCGGAAATATGCATTTTCTCGCCGAAGCTGATTTCTGGCGGATTGCCCTCAGGATTAATTGCGGCACCGTTAACGGTTTGCAGCACAAAGCGGTGATGCATAAGTTCATCCGGCGTCACAGAGACTTTGCCGTCACGGGCACAGCCAGCAAGCAGCAACGTGGCTGCGGTTAAGGCGATAATAGATTTCATAAAACTCCCTGGATATTCTCCATCAACGAGCGCCGATTTTAACAGGCGTAATAAGGTTGTCTTGCAGGAAAATCTGAAAGCGCTCCCCCGGGGAAAGGGGAGCGAAGGGGATCAGACCAGCGCGTTCGGGCAGTTTTCACCCTTTTCAAGCTGACGCAAATTTTCCAGCGTGGTTTCTGAAATGCTGATCAGGGCTTCGGCCGTCAGGAACGCCTGATGCCCGGTGAACAGCACGTTGTGACAGGCGGACAGACGGCGGAACACGTCATCCTGGATCACGTCGTTGGATTTGTCTTCGAAGAACAGATCGCGTTCGTTCTCATACACGTCCATCCCCAGCGCGCCGATTTTCTGGGTTTTCAGCGCTTCGATCGCCGCCTGGGAATCCACCAGGCCGCCGCGGCTGGTATTGATGATCATCACGCCGTCTTTCATCTGCTCGAAGGACGAGCGGTTCAGCATATGGTAGTTATCCGGGGTCAACGGGCAGTGCAGGGAGATGACGTCCGACTGGGAAAACAGCGTCGGCAGATCCACATACTCTACGCCCAGTTCCAGCGCGGCTTCGCTCGGATAGGGATCAAACGCCAGCAGGCGCATACCAAAACCTTTCAGAATACGCAGCGCCGCCACGCCGATTTTACCGGTGCCGATCACGCCAGCGGTTTTACCGTACATGGTAAAACCGGTAAGACCTTCCAGCGAGAAGTTAGCATCACGGGTACGCTGATAGGCGCGGTGAATACGGCGGTTCAGGGTCATCATCATGCCGACGGCATGTTCTGCCACGGCTTCCGGCGAGTAGGCCGGTACGCGCACCACTTTCAGCCCTAATTCTTTCGCCGCGTCCAGATCGACATTGTTAAAGCCCGCGCAGCGCAGCGCGATAAACTTCACGCCATGTTTTTTCAGTTCTTCCAGCACCGGGCGGCTGCCGTCGTCATTCACAAAAATACAAACGCCATCGCAGCCATGGGCGGTTTTCGCGGTTTTATCAGTCAGCAGAAAGTCGAAAAATTCAAGCTCGTAGTTATAATGCTCGTTAACATGCTGCAAATACTTTTTATCGTACTGCTTTGTGCTATAGACAGCGAGTTTCATAAGACTTTCTCCAGTGATTGTAAAATCAATCCAGCGTAATGAATAATTTTAGAACATCTACGCTTATAAGCTATCAGAAGCATTCACTTCACCAATGTATCTAAGCATGCCACAATAAGGCCACGGAAAGACAGGAAATTGATGCCAAATCAGGATATTAACTACCCATGAAGGGTAAATATAAAGTTGCGCTCGCGCTGCTCTTACTGTTCATACTCTTGCCGCTTACGCTGCTGATGACGCTGGCGCAGTGGGTGCCGGGGCTGGCTGGGATCTGGCTGCCGATCGGTACACGCATCGCGTTTGACGAGCCCCCCCGCCTGACGCGGCACGCCCTGAAAATTCCTGATTTACTTTATCTGGTGGATGACTGCCCGCTGGCGAAGCTCACCCATGCTGAACTGACGCACCCGAGCCGCTGGCAACTGAATGTCGACTCGCTGGTGCTCAACGCCGCCTGCCTGCAAAAACTGCCGCAGACTACCCCATCGCCCGCCGCGCCGCGCACGCTGGCGCAGTGGCAATCGATGTTGCCTTATACCTGGGTCAATATCGATAAACTGACGGTTACCCCCTGGCAGCAATGGGAAGGAAAAATTGCTCTCGCCCTGACCCCGGCGCGTCAGCAACTGCGTTACGAAGGCGATCGTGTCACGGTACAGGCGCAACTGGACGGGCAGGCGCTGAAGGTGGAACAATTCGCGGTCAAACTCGCTGAAAATCAGCCGCCGCTGAGTCTTGCCGGCGAATTCACACTGCCGCTGGTGCCGGATGGTCTGCCGGTTAACGGTCATGCCGCCACCACGCTGCGTCTGCCGCAAAGCCCGGATCCCGTGGATGCGGAAATCGAATGGCGCGACAACGAAGGCCAGCTGATCGTGATGGCGCGCGATGCTGCCGATCCGCTGCTCGATCTTCCCTGGCAACTGACGCAGCAGCAGCTCACCATCAGCGATGGCCGCTGGAACTGGCCGTATCAGGGCATTCCGTTAAGCGGGCGGGT
Source organism: Enterobacter kobei (assembly GCF_018323985.1). GTDB lineage: Bacteria > Pseudomonadota > Gammaproteobacteria > Enterobacterales > Enterobacteriaceae > Enterobacter_D > Enterobacter_D kobei_A. The sequence continues at coordinate 2,257,331 of NZ_AP024590.1, forward strand.
TGGTCTGCGCATTAAAAACTGGCAGGCAGGACTCGAAGGCGCAGAAGTGAGTGGCCGGATGAACGTGCTGACTCAGGGCGATGCGGGTAAAGGCAACGCGGTGCTTAACATCGGGCCGGGGCGGTTGAGCCTGGAAAACAGCGATCTGCCCCTGCAACTGACCGGCGAAGCCAAGCAGAACGATTTGATTTTATATGCCGTATTACCGGCCCATCTGAGCGGCAGCCTCACCGATCCGCTGCTGGCGTTCAGCCCCGGCGCGCTGCTGCGCTCCCGTGGCACGCTTATTGATTCCCTGAATATTGATGAAGTGCGCTGGCCGCTGGCAGGGGTGAAGGTCACCCAGCGCGGCATCGATGGTCGCTTGCAGGCCATTCTGCGCGCCCATGAAAACCAGATGGGGGATTTTACTCTGCACCTTGACGGCCAGGCGCACGACTTCCTGCCGGATAATGGCCTGTGGCAGTGGCGTTACTGGGGCGAAGGCCAGTTCACGCCAATGCAGGCGCGCTGGGACGTCGCCGGGAAAGGCGAGTGGCGTGATGACGTGATCCTGCTGACCGATCTGTCCACCGGTTTCGACCAGCTACAGTACGGTACCATGCATGTGGATAACCCCCGGCTGGTGCTGGACGCGCCGATACGCTGGCAGCGTGATGAACAGCATCCGCAGTTCAGCGGCGCACTGTCTCTCGACGCCGCGCAAACCACCTTCAGCGGCGGCAGTGTATTACCACCCTCGACGCTAAAATTTAGCGTCAGCGGGCGCGAGCCAACGGTCTTCCAGTTCAAAGGCGATCTCCACGCACAGGCGATCGGCCCGGTGCGGGTTAACGGTCGCTGGGACGGCGAACGGCTGCGCGGGCAGGCGTGGTGGCCACGGCAGGCACTGAAAGTCTTTCAGCCGCTGGTGCCGCCGGACTGGAAAATGGCCCTGCGCGACGGCGAAATGTACGCGCAGATCGCCTTTTCCGCTGCCGCCGGACAAGGTTTCGAAGCCGGGGGCCACGGCGTGCTCAAGGGCGGCAGCGCCTGGATGCCGGACAATGCGTTAAAAGGCGTGGACTTCGTGCTGCCGTTCCGCTTTAGTGAAGGGACCTGGCAACTGGGCACGCGCGGGCCAGTCACGTTGCGCATTGGCGAAATCGTCAATCAGGTGACGGCGAAAAACTTCACCGCCGATTTGCAGGGCGCATATCCGTGGAGCGAAGAAAACCCGCTGCGCCTGAGCGACGTCAGCGTCGATATGCTCGGTGGAAAAATCACGCTCCGCCAGCTGCGTATGCCACAGCATGATGCGGCGCTGCTCCGGCTGGAGCATATTTCCGCCAGCGAAATTATCAGTGCTGTGAATACCAAACAGTTCGCCATGTCCGGCGCGCTCAACGGCGCGTTGCCGCTGTGGCTGAATAACGATCGCTGGATCGTCAAGGATGGCTGGTTAAGCAATCCGGGCCCGCTGACGCTGCGTCTTGATAAAGACACCGCCGACGCGCTGGTGAAGGATAATATAGCCGCCGGCGCGGCCATTAGCTGGCTACGCTATATGGAGATTTCGCAATCCTGGACGCATATCGACCTGGACAATCACGGCGTGATGAAGATGCGCGCCGCCCTGAAAGGCATCAGTTACGTTGATGGCAAAAGCAATGCGGTCAACCTGAACTATAACCATGAAGAAAATGTCTTCACGTTATGGCGCAGTTTACGTTACGGCGATAATTTACAGTCATGGCTTGAGCAACATGCGACAGTGCCGGATAACCGCTGCGCGCCTGGCAAGGAATGTGAGGTAAAACAATGAAATTCTCGTTAATCTCTCTGTGTGCGCCCCTGATGTTGCTGACCGGCTGCACGCCGCGAATCGAAGTGGCAGCGCCGTCCACGCCGATCACCATCAATATGAACGTGAAGATCGACCACGATATTCATATTAAAGCGGATAAAGACGTCGAAACGCTGCTGAAGACGCGCAGCGATTTACTCTAACCCATGCAGGAAGGATCGTTATGACGCACACAACAGCAAACACCTTTACCTTCGGCGGGATGACCGTCAACCGTCTGGGCTACGGCGCAATGCAACTAGCCGGTCCCGGCGTGTATGGCCCGCCGAAAGATCATGACGCGGCGCTGGCGGTTCTGCGCGAAGCCATTGCGCTCGGCGTTAATCATATTGATACCAGCGATTTTTATGGTCCGCACATTACCAACCGTATCATCCGTGAGGCGCTGCATCCTTATCCGGACGATCTGGTGATCGTCACCAAAATCGGTGCGCGCCGCGATGAGAAGGCGGCCTGGCTGCCGGCGTTCTCGGCCGACGAACTGAAACAGGCGGTCCATGACAACCTGCGTAATCTGGGGGTGGAAGCGCTGGACGTGGTTAACCTGCGTTCTATGCTCGGCGACGGGCACGGCCCGGCGGAAGGGTCGCTGGCTGAGCATGTGCGGGTGCTGGCGGATCTGCAACAGCAGGGGCTGGTGAAACACATTGGTCTGAGTAATGTCACCGCCACTCAGGTCGCCGAAGCGCGTGAAATCGTGGAGGTGGTCTGCGTGCAGAACCTCTATAACATTGCGCATCGTGAGGATGACGCGCTAATCGACGCGCTCGCCCGTGACGGTATTGCCTATGTGCCGTTCTTCCCGCTGGGCGGCTTTACGCCGTTGCAGTCATCCACGCTGTCTGATGTGGCGGCGAGCCTGAATGCCACTCCCATGCAGGTTGCGCTGGCCTGGCTGCTGCGCCGGTCGCCAAATATCCTGTTGATCCCGGGCACGTCATCGGTCACGCATCTGCGTGAAAATATGGCGGCGGCAGAACTGGAGTTGTCAGAAGAGGTGCTGGCTACGCTTGAGAGGATCGGCGGGTAAGGTGTGAATTGCCCGGTGGCGCTGGCGCTTACCGGGCTTACAATACACGTTGCTAAGTGGAACCGTAGGCCCGTGCAAGCATAGCGCCGACGGGCATAAATAGAGGTTGCTACGTGAATCGTAGGCCCGTGCAAGCGTAGCGCCGCCGGGCATAAATCATCAAAACGTTACGCTGTCACTACGCTGTCGATAGCGGCTTTCGCGTCAGCCTGCGCTTTTGTCGCCACTTCCGGACCGTAAGCAATGCCTTCTGCGAACACAAAGTTCACGTCGGTGATGCCGATAAAGCCGAGGAATACTTTCAGGTACGGGGCAATCAGATCGGTCGGGGTATCTTTATGAATACCGCCGCGGCTGGAAACCACCACTGCACGTTTGCCGGTCACCAGACCTTCCGGGCCTTTCTCGGTGTAGCGGAACGTCACGCCAGCACGGGCAATCAGGTCAAAGTAGTTTTTGAGCTGCGTCGGAATGTTGAAGTTGTACATCGGGGCATTGATGACGATAACGTCATGGGCCTGCAGTTCAGCAATCAGTTCATCAGACAGCTTCAGCGCTTCCTGCTGACGCGGTGTCAGCGGGGCGTCGGAAGGGCGCAGCGCGCCAACCAGTTCGCCATCCAGTACCGGCACCGGGTTAGCCGCCAGATCGCGCACGGTGATTTCATCGGCAGGGTGCTTATCGCGCCACTGTTCAACAAAATAGTCGGAAAGCTGACCAGACTGAGAGTAACCTGCCAGGATGCTGGACTTAAGCACTAATACTTTGCTCATGGGTGATTCCTTTTATGAATGTATGTTGAGGTTTAGCCTCAATAATTACGCTCACTCTATTCACAATTTGCCGCCATGAATAGCGCAATATATCGATTTCATTGTTCGAATTTTTTGAATAAGCCAAAGAATGCGGCGATGTGATAATCTACAGTAAATGCAACAGAGAGATTTTCCCGGCAGTGTACTGCCCGATAACCTTATGACAGAACAACAAAATTTCACTTTCTCCGCCCTCAATCAACAGCTTGATACGCTGATGCTGCGTGACAGGCAGCGTTTCGCGCGCCGTCTGCACGGCGCGAGAAAGGTTAAAAATCCTGACGCGCAACAGGCCATCTATCAGACGATGGCACAGGAAATTGAACAGGCTGCCGAAAAGGTGCGCCTGCGCATTGCCGCGCGTCCGGCGATCACCTACCCGGATAATCTGCCGGTCAGCCAGAAGAAGCAGGACATTCTGGAAGCCATCCGCGATCACCAGGTGGTGATCGTTGCCGGGGAGACTGGCTCCGGTAAAACCACACAGTTGCCGAAAATCTGCATGGAGCTGGGGCGCGGGGTTACCGGGCTGATCGGCCATACGCAGCCACGTCGACTGGCGGCGCGTACCGTAGCCAGCCGTATTGCCGAGGAGCTGAAAAGCGAGCCAGGCGGCTGCATTGGCTATAAAGTACGTTTCAGCGATCACATCAGCGACAACACCATGGTCAAGCTGATGACCGACGGGATCCTGCTGGCGGAGATCCAGCAGGACCGCCTGCTGATGCAGTACGACACCATCATCATCGACGAAGCGCACGAGCGCAGCCTGAACATCGATTTTCTGCTCGGCTACTTCAAAGAGTTGCTGCCGAAGCGCCCGGATCTGAAAGTCATCATCACCTCGGCGACCATCGATCCGGAACGCTTTTCGCGCCACTTTGATAACGCGCCGATCATTGAAGTCTCTGGCCGTACTTATCCGGTGGAAGTGCGCTATCGACCGATTGTGGAAGAGGCGGACGACACCGAGCGCGACCAGCTCCAGGCTATTTTTGACGCCGTGGACGAGCTGGGGCGTGAAAGTGCTGGCGACATTTTGATTTTCCTGAGCGGCGAGCGGGAGATCCGCGACACCGCCGATGCGCTCAACAAACTTAATCTGCGTCATACCGAAGTGCTGCCGCTGTATGCCCGGCTGTCGAACAGCGAGCAAAACCGCGTGTTCCAGTCCCACAGCGGACGGCGCATCGTGCTGGCGACCAACGTCGCGGAAACCTCGCTCACCGTACCGGGCATCAAGTACGTTATCGATCCCGGCACGGCGCGCATCAGCCGCTACAGTTTTCGTACCAAAGTACAGCGCCTGCCGATTGAACCGATCTCCCAGGCGTCAGCGAACCAGCGTAAAGGCCGCTGTGGTCGTGTCTCTGAAGGGATCTGTATCCGGCTCTATTCGGAAGATGATTTCCTGTCGCGCCCGGAATTTACCGATCCGGAAATTCTGCGCACCAACCTGGCGTCGGTCATTTTACAGATGACCGCCCTGGGGCTGGGCGACATCGCCGCGTTCCCGTTCGTTGAAGCGCCGGACAAGCGCAATATTCAGGACGGTGTGCGTCTGCTGGAAGAGCTGGGGGCGATCACCACCGATGAACAGCAAACGGCGTATAAGCTGACGCCTCAGGGCCGCCAGCTTTCTCAGTTGCCGGTGGATCCGCGTCTGGCGCGCATGGTGCTGGAAGCGCAAAAACTGGGCTGTGTGCGGGAAGCGATGATCATCACCTCGGCCTTGTCCATTCAGGATCCGCGCGAGCGCCCGATGGACAAGCAGCAGGCGTCGGACGAAAAACACCGCCGTTTCCACGACAAAGAGTCCGATTTCCTCGCCTTTGTGAATCTGTGGAACTACCTCGGCGAGCAGCAAAAAGCGCTGTCTTCGAACAGCTTCCGCCGTCTGTGCCGCACCGAATACCTTAATTATCTGCGCGTGCGGGAATGGCAGGACATTTACACCCAGTTGCGGCAGGTGGTGAAAGAGCTGGGCATACCGGTGAACAGTGAACCGGCGGAATACCGCGAAATTCATATCGCCATGTTGACCGGCCTGCTATCGCATATCGGCATGAAAGACGCCGATAAGCAGGAATTTACCGGCGCACGTAACGCCCGTTTCGCCATCTTCCCCGGCTCCGGATTATTCAAAAAGCCGCCGAAGTGGACGATGGTCGCTGAGCTGGTGGAAACCAGCCGCTTATGGGGACGCATCGCCGCGCGTATCGATCCGGAATGGGTCGAGCCGGTAGCGCAGCATCTGATCAAGCGTTCCTACAGCGAGCCGCACTGGGAGCGGGCGCAGGGCGCGGTGATGGCGACGGAAAAGGTCACGCTCTACGGTTTGCCGATCGTCAGCGCGCGGAAGGTGAACTACAGCCAGATCGATCCGATGCTCTGCCGCGAGCTGTTTATCCGTCATGCGCTGGTAGAAGGCGACTGGCAGACGCGCCATGCCTTTTTCCGCGACAACCTGAAGCTGCGTGCCGAAGTGGAGGAGCTTGAGCATAAATCGCGCCGCCGCGACATTCTGGTGGACGACGACACGCTGTTTGAGTTTTACGATCAGCGCATCAGCCATGAGGTGATCTCCGCGCGTCATTTCGACAACTGGTGGAAGAAAGCGAGTCGTGAAACGCCGGATCTGCTGAACTTTGAAAAGAACATGCTGATCAAAGAGGGCGCGGAGCAGGTCAGCAAGCTCGACTATCCGAACTTCTGGCATCAGGGCAACCTGAAGCTGCGCCTGAGCTACCAGTTTGAACCGGGCGCGGATGCCGATGGCGTGACGGTACACATTCCGCTACCGCTGTTAAATCAGGTACAAGACGCCGGGTTTGAGTGGCAGATCCCAGGGCTGCGCCGCGAACTGATCATCGCGCTGATCAAATCCCTGCCGAAGCCGGTGCGCCGCAACTTTGTTCCCGCGCCAAACTATGCCGAAGCCTTTTTGGGCCGCGTAACGCCGCTGGAGCTGCCGCTGCTGGATGCGCTGGAGCGCGAGTTGCGCCGCATGACGGGCGTGACCGTTGACCGCGAGGCGTGGCAGTGGGATCAGGTGCCGGATCACCTGAAGATCAGCTTCCGCGTGGTGGATGACAAGAACAAGAAATTGCAGGAAGGCCGCGATCTGACGGCGCTGAAAGAGGCGCTGAAAGGTAAAGTGCAGGAGACCCTGTCGGCCGTGGCCGACGACGGTATTGAGCAGAGCGGTCTGCACATCTGGAGCTTCGGTCAGCTTCCGGAAAGCTACGAGCAAAAGCGCGGCAACTACAAAGTGAAGGCATGGCCAGCGCTGGTGGATGAGCGCGACAGCGTGGCCATCAAGCTGTTCGATAATCCGCTGGAGCAGCAACAGCAGATGTGGCGCGGGCTGCGCCGTCTGTTGCTGCTGAATATTCCGTCGCCGATCAAATATCTGCATGAGAAGCTGCCGAACAAAGCCAAGCTGGGCCTCTACTTTAACCCGTACGGCAAAGTGCTGGATCTGATTGACGACTGCATCTCCTGCGGCGTCGATAAGCTGATCTTTGAAGCAGGCGGCCCGGTATGGACGGAAGAGGGCTATGCACGACTTCACGAAAAAGTTCGCGCTGAGCTTAACGAAACCGTGGTGGATATCGCAAAACAGGTCGAGCAGATCCTGACCGCCGTGTTCAATATCAACAAACGTCTGAAAGGGCGCGTCGATATGACCATGGCGCTGGGGCTGTCAGATATAAAAGCGCAGATGAACAATCTGGTGTATCGCGGCTTTGTCACCGGCAACGGCTTCAAACGTCTGGGCGACACGCTGCGTTATCTGAATGCCATTGAAAAACGGCTGGAGAAGCTGGCGGTGGATCCGCACCGGGATCGCGCGCAGATGCTGAAAGTGGAGAGTGTGCAGCGCGCCTGGCAGCAGTGGCTGAACAAGCTGCCGCCCGCCCGCCGCGAAGATGACGACGTAAAAGCGATCCGCTGGATGATCGAAGAACTGCGGGTGAGTTATTTCGCCCAGCAGCTCGGCACGCCATATCCGATCTCCGATAAGCGTATTTTACAGGCGATGGAACAGATCGCCGCGTGATGGGTGCCGGGCGGCGACGTTGTCTTGCCCGGCCTGCCACGCATCGTGCAGGTCATTTGTAGGCCCGGTAAGCGCCAGCGCCACCGGGCAAATCACGCCAAATTACTTTCCGCTGGACCACCCGCCGCCCAGCGCCCGGTATAAATCCACCTGCGCCAGCAACAGATTATTCTTCACCTGCACCACGCTGGTCTGCACCGAATAGAGCGTGCGCTGTGCATCCAGCTCATCCAGATACGAGGCATACCCGTTCCGGTAACGATTATGGGCGATACGCAACGCTTCTTGCGCCACCGTGGCCTGTTCCTGCAACTCGTCTAACTGCTCCTGCAAGCGCGCAATGGCATCAAGGCTATCGTTCACCTCTTTAAACGCATTGCGCACGGTATTTTCATAGTTGTAGAGCGCCTGATTACGCTGGGACATCGACACATCCACCTGCGCATTCAGTGCCTGACGGTTAAGCAGCGGCGCAAGAATACTGCCGCCGACGCTCCACAAGCGCAGCGGGTTATCGAGCAGCGCCGGTAGCGTATCCGCCTGCCAGGTGCCGCCCGCCGTCAGACTGATCGACGGTAGCAGTTGCGCCTGCGACGCCGCCAGTGAGGCATCGGCAGCGATCAAGGCCTGCTGGGCCTGCACAATATCCGGGCGACGATTTAACAGCGTGGAGGGCAACTGCGCCGGGACCGGCAACGGGCTAAGCCGATCAAAAGCACCGCGCGGTACCGGACCGGGATTACCGCCAGCCAGCAGACTAAGGGCGTTTTCCTGTTCACTGATCTGGTGTTGTAACTGCGGGATCTGCGCTCGGGTGGCGCGACGTTCCGAATCCGACTGCATCAGCTCCAGCCGTGAACTGTAGCCGGTTTCATACTGCCGTTTAGCGAGGTTCCAGGCTTCCTCCCGCGCCGCCAGCGTCGACTGCGTAACGCGCAGTTGTTCATCCAGCGACAGCAGCGTGATATAGCCCGACGCCACCGATGAGGCGACCGTCAGATCGGCGGCTGCCGCGGCGGCTTTCTGCGCCGCCAGCGATGCCCGTGCCGCTGCCGTGGTGCTGCGGTTCGCGCCCCACAGATCCACATCGTAATTCGCCGTTAAGCCACCTTTGTACAGCGTGCTATGCACGGGCTGTCCGGTGGCGGCGGACTGCGAACGCGCCCGTGTGCCGCCCAGGCTGGCATCAAGCGTCGGGAACAGATTGCCCTCGGCGGCATAAATGCGCGCCTGATACTCATTTATCCGCTCGCGGGCGACGAGAATATCGTTGTTCTGGCGCAGCGCTTGTTCCACGTAACGATTGAGCTGGCTGTCGTGAAAGTTACGCCACCAGACACCCTCTACCGGGCTTTGCGGGCCAACGGCGGTGCGCCATTCTGCGGGAATGGTTAACGAAGGGCGGGCCGGGGTAACGTCAACCGACTGACACCCCGCCAGCGCCAGTGACAGTGCCAGCCAGACAGGACGGAAGGTCATTATTTTGCCTCCCGGGTATCAATGGTCACCTGTACTGACATCCCCGGACGCAGGCGCTGTAGCTGTTCCGGTTTACCGTCGATCTCAATGCGTACCGGGATGCGCTGGGCAATCTTCACGAAGTTACCCGTAGCGTTATCCGGCGTGACAGCGCTGAATTCGACGCCGGTGGCAGGGGAAATGCTCTGCACCCGGCCACTAAAGGCTTCGTCGTTGAGCGCATCAACGGTGATATGCACCGGCTGACCCACGCGCATGGTCGCCAGCTGCGTCTCTTTCACGTTGGCAATGATCCAGTGCTGCGGCGGCACCAGCGAGGTGAGGTGCGTCCCGGCGGTGACGTAGGCCCCCAGACGCACCGCGATTTGTCCAAGCTGCCCGTCGCGCGGCGCGACAATGCGCGTGTTTTGCAGGTCGATCTGCGCCAGCTCCAGCGCGGCGCGGGCGTTTTCCACATCTGCCTCAAGCGAGGCGCGATTGACGATCACCGTTTGCAGATCCTGCCGCGACATCTCAAGCGTGGCGCGGGCCTGGTCGATATCGGCGCTGCCCTGGGCGGCGCTGGCGAGGGCGGCATCACGCTCACGCACCGACAGCGAACCGTCGGACGCCAGTTCTTTCACGCGCTTCAGATCGGCCTGGCTTTTCATGCTCTGGGCTCGGGCGTTTTGCAGCGCGGCCTCGTTACGTTTGATCACCGCTTCGGCGCTTTTACGCTGTTGCAGATTATTGTTCAGCGCGGCGATTTTCATCGCCAGCTGCGCCTGCGCCTGGTGTACGCGCTGGGTATAGATGCGGTCATCGATTTGCATGAGCAGATCGCCACGCTTCACCATGGCGAAATCCTGGACTTTAACATCCGTGATATAGCCGTTGACCTGGGGGCTGATAAAGGTGGTCTGGCCGCGCACGTAGGCGTTATCCGTAAACTGGGTGTGACGGGTGAAAGGGGGCAGTTGCCAGGCGTACAGGATCACCAGTGCGCCCACGATACCAATCGCCGCAGCGGCAAAAATGGAAACCACGCGCAAATTGCTGCGCGTATTCGCCTGCTCTTTGGCGGCATCCTGCTGACTCATAACCACTCCTGTCGTAATCTCAGTTTCATTTCAATGTTCCGTTTTTATGCTTTTTGCTGCATGGCCCGTTTGAGGGCCAGATGAGCGGTAATGCGCAGACGCAGTAATCGCCACAGGATCCACAGCAGGGTGCAGGCCGCGATGGTCGCCGTCAGCAAATAGGTATCGTTATAGGCCAGAATATTGGCCTGTAGCGCACTGGCCGTCTGTAACTGATTGATCGCCTGCACGTTCAGCAGGGTGCTGTCGCCAATCTGACTTTGATACATCTGACTGTAGAGCTGGATGCGATCATTCACCAGTGGGTTAAGGGTGGTGAGCTGTTCGGCCAGCACGCTGGAGTGATATTTCTCGCGCCAGACCTGGAAGGTGCCAAGGATCGCCGAGCCAAGCAGGCCGCCGAGGTTCTGACTGATGCCAAACAACACGGAAAAACTCACCAGATTGCGCGGGTCGGCGATGACGCCGCCGATCCCGGCCAGCATCGCCGGAGCGAGGAAAAAGGCGCTGCCAAAGCCGAGCAGAAACTGGCTGACCATCAGCTGATCCGGCCGCGTCAGGCTGGTGGACTGGCTGTCGAGCAGGGAGGCAATAATCATCGCCACCAGCGACGTGATAATCGGCCAGGTCAGGCGCTGCGGTTTAATGGTCAGGCAACTGATAACGATGCCGCAGACAATACCGGCAAAAATCGACCAGGCCAGCGACGTCATTTGTTCATTTTGCAGGCCGACATATTGCAACCAGCCGATAACGCCGGTGTTCTGCTCTGCCAGCACAATACGGATGAGCACCATAATCAGCCCGAGACGCAAAATACTGCCGCTGGATAACCAGCGAGTATTCAGCAACGGGTTGCTGCGGTTATGCTCAAAGACAATGGCACTGACGATCAGCACCAGCGATCCCGCCAGCGCCCAGCCGATCCACGGCGCTTCAAACCACCAGTCCAGTCGACCTAAGGAGAGCACCGCGCACAGCAGTGCCATACCGGGGGCAAACAGCATAAACGTAATGAAATCCTTTTTCTCGAACACTTTTTTGCGATCCCCCGGCGGTAGCTTGAGGAGGATCACACCGGCCAGCGAGATCAGCGCCAGCCCCAGTTCGAACAGGTAAAGCCCGCGCCATTCGTCGATTTGCAGCAGTTCAGTGGAGAACAGGCGGGCGATGGGGATGGCCATCGACGAGCCGGTAATACCGATGGTCAGCGCTTTTAAACGATGTTTCGCAGGCCAGGCCTGGATCTGATAGTAAATTCCGAGCGAGCTTAGCGCAGCCGCCACCATACCGTGGGCGGCGCGCACCATCAGGGCAGAACTGAGGTCATTGACGAACAGGTGGAAAAACGTCACCAGGACGTAGAGCACCAGAAAGCCTTCGGTAAAGGCGCGCAGGCCAAACTGCTGACGGAATTTAACCAGCAGCAGGTTAATGGAGACGTTGGTCATCACATAGACGGTTGGCAGCCAGGCAATTTCTGTTGACCAGGCGGCAAACGAGCCCTGCAAATTTTGCAGGTTGGCCGTCACCATGGCGTTACCCAGTGCGCCGGTCAGGCACACCAGCAGCCCGACAATGCCATAGGCGATACGTCTGGGCGTGCTGTGAAAGGGGGTCGAGGGCGACCCTAAAAGCATGGGCTTTTCATGCGGTGCCCATTCTCTTGGCTGATAAGGATCGCTTTTGGGCAAACGCATCGGGGTTCCAGATAACGACGGTGAATAATTAGGCGGCTAAGGATTTTATAGTGCCCGCGAATGATAATTCAAGTCAATTAATTAAGGTAATTCAATATTTATAATGAATATTTTATGTGACGTTGTCACACACACCCTGCAATAACCTGACAGCCTTTGAAACCGTTAACGGTATAGCCGCTATAAAGAAGGATCACGATATAATCCGGGACGTTACACGGAGGATTAGGAGTGATCCTCTGTTTATATCGCTACGCCATCGTACCCTACAGGATGGTTCCTGAAAGGAGATTTGCATGATCATTACCCGCTTTCCCACCTTGCCGGAAACCACGCTGACGGCGGTCAATACGCTTGGCCAGTGGCTGGCACTGAATGATTTTGCCGGCAAGCCGCATCCGGTACATGCCGATTGCGTTATTCTGGCGGGGAACGCCGTGATCCCGACCATTGATGCGGCCTGTCAGATCGCGGCCCGCGATAAAGCCCCGCTGCTGATCAGCGGCGGCATCGGCCATTCCACGCCGTTTTTGTATGCCGCCATCGCGCGCCATCCGCGCTATAACGTCATTCGCACCACCGGGCGTTCCGAAGCGGCGATCATCGCTGACATCGCCCGCCAGTTCTGGCGCATTCCGGCCGAACGTATTCTTCTGGAAGATAAATCGACGAACTGCGGTGAAAATGCGCGCATGTCCTGTGAGCTTTTACAGGCGCAACTGCCGCAGGCGCGCACGGTGCTGGTGGTGCAGGATCCGACCATGCAGCGGCGCACGATGGCGACCTTCGCCCATCTTGCCGCCGCACAGCCACGGGGTATGCGCTTCCTCAGCTGGCCGGGCTTTACGCCGCAACTGCGTAACGGTCAGCGTGGACTGAGCTTTACCCCACGCGAAGAGGGCCTGTGGGCGGTGGACCGTTATCTGTCGCTGATCCTCGGTGAAGTCCCGCGTCTGCGGGATGACGAGCAGGGGTACGGGCCGCGCGGGCGCAACTTTATCGCCCACGTCGATTTCCCTGCCAGCGTGGAGGTCGCCTGGCACACTGTACAGGCCGATGACACCCTGAACGCCGCCCTGCGCGATCGGGCATTACGTTAATCCATGCCCGTTTGCGACAATCACAGCGCAAACGGGCATTTGCGATAAGCCGCCTGTCAGGTTTTTGTTGCAAATCCCCGGTGCTTTTATGAGATATCTCACAAAATCAGCTCATTAAGCCAGGATATGCCCGCGCCGTCTGTAGATTTTTAACAGTGAATTTACTTGTTGAAAACAATGTTATTACAGGAGCAGGTTATGACAGCACCCGTACAACACCCTATGTATATCGATGGTCAGTTCGTCACCTGGCAGGGCGACGCGTGGATCGACGTGATTAACCCGTCGACGGAAGCCCTGTTATCACGTATCCCGGACGGCACGGCAGAGGATGCCCGCAAAGCAATTGATGCCGCGGAGCGCGCCCAGCCTGCCTGGGAAGCGCTGCCGGCTATCGAACGTGCAGGTTGGTTACGCAAAATTTCGGCGGGGATCCGCGAGCGCGCCCGCGAAATCAGCCAGCTGATCGTCGCGGAAGGCGGCAAAATTCAGCAACTGGCTGACGTTGAAGTGGCCTTTACCGCGGATTATATCGACTACATGGCGGAATGGGCGCGGCGCTACGAAGGGGAGATCCTGCAAAGCGATCGCCCGGGCGAAAACATTTTTGTCTTTAAACGCGCCCTCGGCGTCACCACTGGCATTCTGCCATGGAACTTCCCGTTCTTCCTGATTGCCCGCAAACTGGCGCCGGCGCTGATCACCGGTAATACCATTGTGATTAAACCCAGCGAGTTTACGCCGAACAACGCCATCGCCTTTGCGAAAATTGTCGATGAGATCGGTCTGCCGCGGGGCGTATTTAACCTGGTACTGGGCCGGGGGGAAACCGTCGGGCAGGAACTGGCGGGCAACCCGAAAGTGGCGATGGTCAGCATGACCGGCAGCGTCGGTGCCGGAGAGAAGATCATGGCGGCGGCGGCAAAAAACATCACCAAAGTGTGCCTTGAACTGGGCGGTAAAGCCCCGGCCATTGTGATGGACGATGCCGATCTGGCGCTTGCGGTGAAAGCCATTGTCGATTCACGCATCATTAACGCCGGGCAGGTATGTAACTGCGCCGAGCGCGTCTATGTGCAAAAAGGCATTTACGACCGCTTTGTGAATAAACTGGGTGAGGCGATGAAAGCCGTGCAGTTCGGCGATCCGGCGCAGCGTAACGATATTGCTATGGGGCCGCTGATTAATGCGGCGGCGCTGGCACGCGTGGAAGAGAAGGTCGCGCGCGCACTTGAGCAGGGCGCGACCCTGGTGCTGGGCGGTAAAGCAGCAGAAGGCAACGGTTATTTCTATCCGCCGACGCTGCTGGTGGACGTGCGCCAGGAGATGAGCATCATGCACGAAGAGACCTTCGGCCCGGTGCTACCGGTGGTGGCCTTTGATACCCTCGACGAGGCGCTGGCGATGGCCAATGACAGCGAATACGGGCTGACATCGTCGATCTACACCGCCAACCTCAACGTGGCGATGAAAGCCGTGCGCGGTCTTAAATTCGGGGAAACTTACATCAACCGCGAGAACTTCGAAGCGATGCAGGGTTTCCATGCGGGCTGGCGTAAATCAGGGATCGGCGGTGCCGATGGCCGTCATGGTCTGAATGAATATTTGCAAACCCAGATGGTCTATCTACAGAGCTGATGGTGTCCCTTCACCCCGGCATTTTCCGGTGGGGAGAGGCAGAAAAAAGAAAGCCCCGTCGTTAATTACGGGGCTTTTTTTATTTCCCTTTATAAAACTGGCTGAGCCGCCAGCGTCAAAGCAGGGTGCTGAGCGGGCGCATCGGTTGGGTAGGCGGATCAGGGGCTGCATCAGAAATTCGTGCTTCATGAGCCACCCAACTTTATTTTTTGTCAGATGAAGACCGTTTGAGCCTCTCGTTATTTTCTTGTTTTGTCATTTTTTTGTCATTTCCCGTCTGTCGAAATTCCAAATGGCTAATCCTGATATTGATGTTCGCTTAACTACTGCTTCGGAGTGGGATGAAGGCATGGGCTGGGATGCCGCTATCAGATTTGGGAACGGCGTATGGCCGAAGTGTCATGCCACGCCGCTGGTTAAAAATGTACTCGTGCCCGTGTGCCGCCCAACCGAGAGTCGTAGAGAGAATATGAATCCCGAGGGGTTGTTGCAGCAGACACTGCTGAATGTGCGCGGACGTCCTGATGATTGGGGTGTATGGTGCAATGCCTTTGGTATTGATATCGATAAGTTGTCCCATCGACGAGAAATGGAGAGTTCAGCGTTGGCCTATCAGGCCGCACTGGAAGGGCAGGGTATTGCGCTGGCGCAAAAAGTTCTGGTGGAAGATGATCTCAATTCGGGGATGTTGATCGCGATGGATAACTATCAACTGGACCGTGGCGCTTTGACCTATTATCTGGTCTGGCATGAAGGCTGCCCAAAGGAATTAACGTTGAAACGGCTAGAGGCATGGCTGACTAGCCATGCTTAGAGATAACTATCTGAGTCTTCTTTAGTTGCGTGTACGAATAGTGACCTTGCCGCGCGCGTGACCTGTGGCCACTTTTTCCAACGCAGCCCGGGCTTCGTCCAGTGAAAAGATCGAATCGATGACGATATGGAGTTCTTCCGCTGAAACTGCCTGACTGCCTCTGGAAGATAGGGGGTGGCGCTCGCAAAAACACGGATTCGCCGATCATCCCGTTTCTGCTTGTGATGTCGAAACACGGTTGCCCGGTTGCAGATGTGTTACCTGCGTGCCGATTACATCGACCACACCGCTAAAGTCTGTACCCGGGACGTAGGGGAAATCGACCGGAAAAACCTGTTGCAGATAACCTGCAACGATTTTTATATCCAGGGGATTGATACCCGCTGCTTCGATGCGAACGACAACCTCGTCTGGTTGCGGATCACGTACGGTCATTTCGCCGATATTGATGACGTCCGGACTCCCAAAGGTCTGAATAAATGCTGCTTTCATGGTGTAGCTCTCCTTAATGATAATCAGGGCTGCGCCGGGAATTTTCCGAGCTGAAGGAACAGCCCGAACCAGTCCTCCATGTGCCATGTCGTTGTGACAAGCCCGTCGCTGAGTGTGTGGAATTCATGCAGCCGGATGCTGACTTTCTTGCCAGTCGGTGCTATGCCGAAAAATTCACCCTGATGCGTACCGCTGATCTCAGCACGCACCCCTATCTTGCCTGGCTCCTGGATCATGTCGTGGATAACGATTTGCACGTCGGGAAAAGCCTCACCGAGACCGCGGATGATCGGCTTGATGCCTTCCGGGCCTGGTCCCTGGTCCGGCGCCAGGGGGATGTCGTCCCACTGCGGTGCCAGAACGGTATCAACAAGAGCGGGATTTTTCTCAGTGAAGGCGCGATACAGCGTTTCTACGGCCAGGCGTTCGAGGTGAAGACGTTCTGTGAGTTCGGCGTTGTTTGTGTTCATGTGTGAATTCCCTGAGGGTACCGTTGGATGCGAGTGGTTGTGAGTGGCTAAAGTGTCTACCTTGGGGTATTATTCGTCCAACAAATAAATGATATGAATGATTATTTGATTTATGGATTTTCATGGAATTGATCTGAATTTGCTCGCCGCTTTTGATGTGCTGATGAACGAGCGCAATGTGACGCGGGCCGCAATCCAGATAGGTATGAGTCAACCCGCTATGAGTGCAGCATTGTCGCGGTTACGAAAGCTGTTCGGAGATCCGTTGTTTTTGCGTAGTGCAGATGGCCTGTTGCCTACGCCGCGCGCACGGGAGTTGGCTGAACCCATTTCACAGGTGTTGCGGCAGATCGAAGCCACTCTGGTCAGTAAACCCGATTTCGTGCCAGGTGAATCAAAATTGACGATCAACCTGGGCCTGTCAGACTATCCAGCATTCGTATTGTTGCCCGCGTTGCTGGAGGCGCTAGCAGAACAAGCCCCCGACATCTCTATCAATGTCCAGGCCTTCAGTGATCGCGATCATGCGGTGGACCTGCTCGATGCCGGCGCTATCGACGCCGCCATTGGCATACAACCCACACATCCTGAAGCGCGAATTTTGACACGGCCGATCCTGCGCGACGAATTCGTCACCATCATTGCCAGCAAGCATCCGGCAGTACGACACGGGATGGACATGCAGACCTTTCTTTCGCTTCCGCATGCTCTGGTGTCGCCGGAGGGACAGCGGCATGGTCTCGTTGATCAGGCTCTCGCGCAGCAGGGCCTTCAGCGCAGACTGGCGCTGACACTTCCTCACATGTTCGCTCTACCGGCAGTCGTTGCGCGAACGGGCATGACGGCAACCGTAATGAAACGGATCGCACAGAATTCACCTGCGGGACATATGCTTGCGTTGTTCCCGCCTCCGGTTGCCTTGCCTGAGATCGTTTTCCACCTAATCTGGCATCGTCGTAGCGATGGACATCCGGCGCAGCAATGGTTGCGGACATTGATTGGATCCGTCGCGTCGGGTCTGTGATTAACTCGCCGTATAAAGGTCAGGGTGAGGGGAATTTCGATTCGATCCACGCCATCATTAATTCCGGCCACACGGCGACCGGCAATCCCTGCGCATCGCGGATCCCAAAGCCGTGCTGTCCCTGCTCAAACAGATGCATCTCCACCGGGATCCCCAGCCGCCGCAGGGCGCTGAACAGCACCACGCTGTTTTCCACTTTTACCGCCGGATCGTCCACCGCATGAAGTAAAAAGGTGGGCGGCGTGTTCATGTTGACGCGATCTTCCAGCGAGTAATGCGTAATTTGCGCCGCCGTCGGCGTATCGCCAATCAGCTCATGCCGCGAGCCGGGATGATCAATATCCGCATGCATGGTGATCACCGGATAAACCAGCGTCATAAATGCCGGGCGGGCATTTAGCGAGTCCGCGTCATCAACGGGTGCATACACCGCTTCGTCATAACGGGTGCCGAGGCTGGCGGCGGCATGTCCGCCCGCTGAAAAACCCATCACGCCGAGTTTATCCGCATCCAGATGCCATTCGGCGGCGCGGGCGCGCAGCAGGCGCATCGCCCGTTGCACATCCGCCAGCGGGGCGTTTGCACCTTCTTCATGACCGTCACCCGGCAGGCGATAGGTCATCACAAACAGCGTATACCCACGGGCATTAAAGAACGGTGCCAGCGCACTGCCTTCTTTATCCAGTACCACGCGGCGATATGATCCCCCCGGCGTCACCAGAATACCGATGCCGTTAGGGTTATCCGGGGCATACACGGTGATCGTCGGTGCACGCACGCCAGTGACCGAACGATCAAAGGCGGATGGGCCGGTAAGTTGCTCTTCAAGACAGAATACCGCCGGACTGGTGCGCGCGCCGGGGGCTTCGCCCTGTGGCCAGACGGAAAAGGTAGTGGCGCGGCTTGACGCCTCTTCCATTAGTTGCAGCAGGTATGCATTACTCAGGGTTTTCACGCCGATCTCCTTGATGATGAGCACGTCAGGCTCAGAACCGAAAAACTAATGAATTTTTGTAAAAAGCCGGGTATGTTTGCCTTCTTACTGTTTTGTTTCAGGAAAATCTCATGCGCAGCACTTATTCAGGATGGCAGATTGCTATCCACTGGCTGGTTTTTTTATTGGTCGTTACTGCGTATTGCGCCATGGAATTCCGTGGCTTCGCGCCTCGCAGCTACCGGCCATATTTTAATATCGTCCATGTTTCCTGTGGCATCTCCATTCTGGTGCTGATGATCACCCGCCTGTTGCTACGGCTGAAAACGCCGTCTCCGGCTATCGTGCCGAAGCCCAGAGCGATGCTCACCGGCATGGCGCATCTTGGCCATCTGGTGATTTACCTGCTGTTTATCGCGCTGCCCATCATCGGTCTGCTGATGATGTGGTTCCGTGGCAACAACTGGATCGCCTTCGGCATCGCGATGCCGCATGCCGTCGAAGCCGATTTCGATCTGGTGGATATGCTCAAGGACTACCATGTCACGCTGGCCACCCTCGGCTATTACATCATCGGTCTGCACGCTGCTGCGGCGCTAATGCATCATTACTTCTGGAAAGACAATACGCTGGTGCGCATGCTACCCGGCAGACGCCGCTGATCCCGTTTTCACAGGCCCCGCTGCGGCGGGGTTTTTTATATCCAACACGGTAAAAAATGTGATCCTGACGGGTTTTTCGCCGTTTTTGTTCGTTATGCATCACATTTTAAAACGGCTGTAGTGGGCGAATTATCATCACAGCGTATAGATAGTATATCTATTATAGAAACACTGTGAAGAGTGGAGAGGGTATGACTCAGCCTGTTCAGCAGTCGCTAGACCGTGCAGCGCCCCAGGAAAACAGCGTGGCCACACGAAAATTACGTAAAGTTTTACTCGCGACCGGCGTCGGCCATTTTGTCGAATGGTTCGATTTTGGCCTGTACGGCACGCTCGCGGCGATCATTGGCTTACAATTTTTCCAGTCCGGCGATCCCAGCGTGGCGTTGTTGTCGTCCTTTGCGGTATTCGGCGCGGGATTTATTATGCGTCCGCTGGGCGGCCTTTATTTCGGCTCGCTGGGCGATCGCATCGGCAGACAAAAAATCCTTGCCACAGTGATTTTGCTCACCTCGGGTGCCACCTTTGTGATGGGGTTGCTGCCGACTTACCATCAAATCGGCATTACCGCCACTGTGCTGCTGGTGATCACGCGGCTGGTGCAGGGCTTCGCGGCCGGGGGCGAAAGCTCTGGCGCGACGACGTTTCTGGCGGAGTATGCGCCCGACGCCCGACGCGGCTATTTTACCTGTTGGATCGACAACTTCGGCTTTATGGCCTTTGTCGCCGGTTCCGGGCTGGTTTTCCTGCTGACTGCGTTGCTGGGCGAAAGCGCGATGAGCGACTGGGGCTGGCGCATTCCGTTTTTGATCGCCGGACCGCTGGGCTGGGTCGGACTTTATCTGCGTAAACACCTCGAGGACTCGCCGGAGTTTCTGGCGATGGCGAAGCTCGGCAAAAAAGAAGCCGCGCCGCTGCGTACGGCCGTGAAAACCGCGTGGGGCGCGCTACTGTTCTGCGTCGGCTTTGTGGTGATCAAAGCGGTAGGGCACTGGACGCTGCAAACCTTTATGCCGAGCTACCTCACCACGCAGATGCACTTTTCAAAACTTGATGCTTATGCCATTACCACCATTGGTCTGTTCGGCATCGCTGTTCTGGTGCCCTTTATGGGGCTGCTGTCGGATAAATATGGCCGTAAGCCGCTGATGCTGGCGGGCTGCGGTGGATTCATTCTGTTCAGTTATCCGGCGATGATGGTGATGGCGAACGGCAATATGCTGTCGGCCGTGCTGGCGATGCTGATGCTGGGCGCGTTTATCGCCGCCTTTGACGGCGCGTGCAGCGCGGCCATGGCGGAACTCTTCCCGACTCGCATTCGCTACGGCGGATTGTCCATTGCCTACAACTTTGCCGTGGCGTTTTTCGGCGGCATCACCCCCTGGTTCTCGGTATGGCTTATTACGTCCACCGGTAATCCGTTCTCGCCCGCCTTCTATGTAATGGGCGCAGCGCTGATTACTTTCCTGACGGTGATGCGGGCGAAAGAAACGGCAGGGCTGCCGCTGAAACGCTAGCATAGTGGCGCTTTCCCGCCCAACTCCTAAGCTTAACAGCCTGAACGTAGCGACAAAAACAACAGGGGAAGGGAAGGTGAAAATTGCATGTCTTGGCTGGGGATCGTTAATCTGGAAACCGGAAGCACTGCCACTGGCGAGCGAATGGCACAAGGATGGACCTGCGTTCCCCATTGAGTTTTCCCGCGTTGGGGATGGCGGCGAGCTGGCAACTGCCGTCTGCGTAAATGCGCCGCTCACCCGGGCTTTCTGGGCACTGCTGAACGCCGATACGCTCCATCATGCCGTTGCTGCGCTGCGCGAACGCGAGCAGATCCCTGTCTCCCGTAGTGATGGCGTCGGCGTAATGGTGTTTAACAGTACGCCCGCCGGTCCGTTGGCTGACTGGGCGGCAGAAAAAAAGCTGGATGCGGTGATCTGGACGGCTCTGCCGCCGCGCATTCATGGCCTTGAAGGACGCATACCCTGCGTGAAAGACGTATTGGATTATCTGCGTACCCTGGAGGGGGAAAAACGGCAACACGCGCAGGATTATCTCAGCAGAGTGCCCGCAGAGTTCGAAACGCCTTATCGACAGACTATTCGCACGAACCTTGGCTGGGACTGCTGAGTCCGGATTCGGTCAGGTGATTTATTCGTCAAATCAATGTGTATGTAACTGAATTGCTTTATGAAAATCAGGTGCGTAGTATGGCGGGCGGGTGCTTGAGGCTTTCTGTCTTAAGTACACCGGGCAGAAAGAGAAAAGCCCCACTCGACTATAAATCGAATGAGGCCAATCCAATGCCTAGACAACAGAAGATTAGCCTCTTAATTGTGACAAATCAATCAGGAGGTTTCATGCGCAGGAGCTATATGTATTGTCTGATGGTGATTTGTATCACCATATTGATCTTTGTCTGGATGGTGCGCGGCACGCTCTGCGAGCTACACATCAGGAAAGGAAGTACAGAGCTTACAGCGTATTTAGCCTACGAAGTTGAACCACGTTAAGAGCAACGGCGGGGAGCAATCCCCGCCACGCTTTTCGCGTTTTGCATCCTCAGCGCACCCACATTTCAAACCCGCTTCGGCGGGTTTTTCAATGAAGCTTTCGCGATAAAAGGGTGCTATGAGATTAAGAATCGTAGACCAATTGTAATGAGATACCACTATGAGCAACATTACTATCTATCACAATCCAGCCTGCGGCACCTCGCGTAATACGCTGGAGATGATCCGCAACAGCGGGCATGAGCCTGACATCATTTATTATCTCGACACGCCCCCATCGCACGACGAGCTGGTGAAGCTCATTAACGATATGGGTATTTCAGTGCGGGCGCTGCTGCGCAAGAACGTCGCGCCTTATGAGCAGCTTGGTCTGGCGGATGACCGTTTTAGCGATGAGCAGTTAATCGACTTTATGCTGCAACATCCTGTACTGATCAATCGCCCGATAGTGGTGACACCTCTGGGAACCCGGCTGTGCCGCCCATCAGAGGCGGTGCTGGATATTCTGCCGACGCCTCAGAAAGGGGCTTTCTCCAAAGAAGATGGCGAACAGGTGACTGATGCCGCTGGCCAGCGGGTAAAACCGCAATAACGCTCATCAGTCATCTCACTCGCTCATGAAAACCCGCTGCGGCGGGTTTTTTAATGGCAGTATCAGGCAGTGCAGAAAAGGGTATCAGCATATCGTGTTTACATGCAGGTCTATGAAAGTTACTATACCCCCCTACAGTATACGAAGGAGAATGTATGCCGCATTCACCCGAAGACAAAAAACGCGTATTAACCCGCGTGCGCCGCATTCGCGGGCAGGTTGAAGCGCTGGAGCGTGCACTTGACGCCGGCGAGCCATGCCTGGCCATTTTGCAGCAAATCGCCGCCGTCCGTGGCGCGGCCAATGGCCTGATGGGCGAGATGGTCGAAATTCACCTCAAAGATGAGCTGGTTAGCGGTGATACCTCACCGGATCAACGTGCAGCCCGGATGGCCGAAGTCGGTCATCTTTTGCGCTCTTATCTAAAATAATCATTACCGTTCAAAGAACAGAAGGGAAGAGACACTATGAAATCACGTGCTGCAGTAGCATTCGGGCCCGGTCAGCCTCTGAAAATTGTTGAGATCGACGTTGCCCCGCCGAAGAAGGGCGAAGTGCTGGTAAAAATCACCCATACCGGCGTCTGCCACACCGATGCATTTACGCTATCAGGCGAAGATCCGGAAGGCGTCTTCCCGGCGGTGCTCGGGCATGAAGGCGGCGGCGTGGTCGTGGAAGTGGGCGAAGGCGTCACCAGCCTGCAACCGGGCGATCACGTGATCCCGCTGTACACGGCCGAATGTCGTGAATGTAAGTTCTGTAAATCCGGTAAAACCAACCTCTGCCAGGCAGTACGCGCTACGCAGGGTAAAGGCCTGATGCCGGATGGCACCACCCGTTTCTCATACAATGGCGAGCCGATTTTTCACTACATGGGCACCAGCACCTTCAGCGAATACACGGTAGTGGCGGAAATTTCACTGGCGAAAGTCAACCCGCAAGCGCCGTTGGATAAAGTCTGTCTGCTTGGCTGTGGCGTCACCACCGGTATCGGTGCGGTGCATAACACCGCTAAAGTAAAAGAGGGCGATACCGTCGCGGTATTTGGTCTCGGCGGTATTGGTCTGGCGGTGATCCAGGGCGCGGTTCAGGCGAAAGCCGGGCGCATTCTGGCGGTGGATACGAACCCGGAGAAATTCAAACTGGCGCGTGAAATGGGCGCGACCGATTTCGTTAATCCGAAAGATTACGACAAGCCGGTTCAGGACGTGATCGTTGAAATGACCGACGGCGGCGTCGATTACAGCTTCGAATGTATCGGTAACGTGGACGTGATGCGTGCTGCGCTGGAGTGCTGCCATAAGGGCTGGGGCGAAAGTGTGATCATCGGTGTGGCCGGTGCGGGTCAGGAAATCAAAACCCGTCCGTTCCAGCTGGTGACCGGGCGCGTATGGCGCGGTTCCGCCTTTGGTGGCGTCAAGGGCCGCACGCAGCTGCCGGGTATGGTTGAAGATGCCATGAGCGGCAAAATCCAGCTCGATCCGTTTATTACTCACCGCTTACCGCTGGATCAGATCAACGACGCTTTTGACCTGATGCACGAAGGCAAATCCATCCGCACCGTTATCCATTTCGGCGATAACTAATGCCACTGCCGACGGTTCTGCCGTCGGCAATTTCCCTCTTCAGGATTTCTTTAGGGGGCAATGTCTGAATCTGTGAGCCAGCTACCGCTTTTAAGCATAAGGTAAATTCCCCATTTGCCGATGACTATTTTACAGGCGTGTATGACGCACCTTCCTATAAGAGAGTCGATAGCATGGACAACACAGCAGCGATGCACAAACCGCAAACCGTAGGTTTTTTACATCACATACGGCTAGTTCCTCTGTTTTCTTCAATTCTCAGCGGCATCCTGGTGCTGTTTGCATTGAGTGCAGGGCTTGCGGGGTATTTTCTGATTCAGGCTGATGGCGATCAGCGCGACGTGACGCAAGAAATTCAGATCCGCATGGGATTATCAAACAGCTCCAACCATTTACGCACTGCGCGTATCAACATGATCCATGCCGGTGCGGCGAGCCGTATCGCCGAAATGGATGATATGAAATACAACATCGCGGAAGCAGAAAAACGCATCAAGCAGTCCCAGGAGGGCTATGCGATTTACCAGAATCGCAGCGTGAAAACACCTGCGGATGAAGCGCTGGATGGTGAACTGAATACCCGTTTTACCGCCTACATCAACGGCATGCAGCCGATGCTGAAATATGCCAAAAACGGCATGTTTGAAGCCATCATTAACCATGAAAGCGAACAGGCCCGTCAGCTCGACAGCGCCTACAATGACGTGCTGATGAAGGCGATCAAAATCCGTACCGAGCGCGCCGCCGCCCTCAGCGATCTGGCGCATCAGCGTACCCAGCTCGGCCTGGTGTTTATGGGCGCGGCCTTTATCATCGCGCTGATTCTGACGGTGATTACCTTTGTGGTGCTGCGCCGTACGGTGATCCTGCCGCTGCAACGCGCCGCCAATCGTATTGAGCACATCGCCGCCGGTGATTTGACGCTGGATGATGAACCTACCGGTCGCAGTGAAATCGGCTTGCTGACCCGCCATCTGCAAAAAATGCAGCATTCGCTGGTCCAGACCGTGGGCACCGTGCGTGAAGGGGCTGAAGAGATTTATCGTGGCACCAGCGAGATTTCGATGGGTAACACCGATCTCTCCTCCCGTACCGAACAGCAGGCCGCCGCCATCGAGCAGACCGCTGCCAGTATGGAGCAGCTCACCGCTACCGTGAAACAGAACGCCGACAACGCCCATCACGCCAGCAAACTGGCCGGTGACGCCTCCGGTAAAGCCACCCGCGGCGGGGAAATTGTCTCCGGCGTGGTGAAAACTATGGGCAATATTTCGAACAGTTCGAAGAAAATTTCCGAAATCACGGCGGTAATCAACAGTATCGCCTTCCAGACCAACATTCTGGCGTTGAACGCCGCGGTAGAAGCCGCTCGTGCCGGTGAGCAGGGACGTGGCTTTGCGGTGGTAGCAAGCGAAGTCCGCACGCTGGCAAGCCGCAGCGCCAATGCTGCCAAAGAGATCGAAGGGCTGATCAGCGCCTCCGTTTCACTGATTGAACGTGGTTCAAGCGAAGTGGTTGCTGCCGGTGACACCATGGGCGATATCGTGGATGCGGTAAAACGCGTAACCGATATTATGCTGGAAATTGCTGCCGCGTCGGATGAGCAGAGCAAAGGGATCGAGCAGGTGAGTCAGGCGATCACCGAAATGGATAACGTGACCCAGCAGAACGCCTCGCTGGTGGAAGAAGCCTCGGCAGCTGCCGCATCGCTGGAAGAACAGGCCGCGCGTCTGACGCAGGCCGTCGGTACGTTCCGCCTGCAAAAAGCCGCACCGGCTCGCGTGGAGAAAGCTGCGCCAAAAGCGCCGCTGGCGACAACACGCCCGGCACTGGCGACTAACGATAACTGGGAAACGTTCTGACAGATTGAATTTCCCCTCACCCCGGCCCTCTCCCAATGGGAGAGGGAGAATGCTCGCTTTCCCTCTCCCTGGGGAGAGGGTTAGGGTGAGGGGCAACGATTTACGGTAACGCGTAAGCAATAATGTAATCACCGCGATCCGGTGACTGACGTGCACCGCCCGCATTAATCACGATGTACTGCTTACCGGTTTTCGGTGACACATAGGTCATCGGGCCGGACTGGCTGCCAACCGGCAGACGATCCTTCCAGATTTCTTTCCCGGTCGCCGTATCAAAGGCGCGCAGATAAAAATCCTGAGTACCCGCAAAGAACAGCAGGCCAGACTGCGTCGCCAGCGAGGCGCCCAGTGTTGGCATACCGATCGGGATCGGCAGGTGCATACGAATACCCAGTGGACCCGTATCTTTCACTGTGCCTACCGGCACCTGCCACACCAGCTTGCCGGATTTCAGATCGACCGCCGACATGGTACCAAACGGCGGTTTCTGACACGGAATGCCGAGCGGGGACAGGAAACGTTCGCGCATCGCGCCAAACGGCGTACCGTCCATCGGCACAATACCCATCTCAATACCGCTGGCGTTTTTCGCCACATTGGCGCGCGGCACCATATAGTTCGCCAGCCCCAGACGCATATCGTTGACAAACATCAGGCTATTGTTCGGATCCACCGACACGCTGCCCCAGTTCATGCCACCCAGCGAGCCAGGGAATTGCAACGAGCGATCCAGACCCGGCGGGGTAAAGACGCCCTGATGACGCATCGCTTTAAACTCGATACGGCACAGCAGCAGATCGACAGGCGTGGCCCCCCACATATCCGCTTCGGTCAGCGTCTGATTGCCGATCATCGGCATACCAACGGAATAGGGCTGCGTCGGGGAGTAACGTTCACCTTCCACATTACCCGCAGGCACCGGGCGCTCTTCCACTTTCGCCACCGGCTCACCGGTTACGCGGTTGAGCATAAAGATCATGCCCTGTTTGCTGGTCTGCACCAGCACCGGCGTGGAGCCGCCTTTACCGTCCGGCAGATCGTAAAGTAACGGTTGCGACGGCAGGTCGAAGTCCCACAGATCGTGGTGGGTGGTCTGATAATGCCAGCGCACCTGACCGGTGGTGGCGTCTACCGCAACAATTGACGAGCTGTATTTATCGTCAAGGGCTGTACGCTGGCCCGCCCAGAAGTCGGGAGTAGCGTTGCCGGTCGGCAGATAAATCAGGTTCAGTTTCGCGTCATAAGACATCGCTGACCAGACGTTCGGCGTACCGCGGGTATAGGTCTGGCCTTCCGGCGGCAGGCTGGTCAGCGCCGGGTTGCCCGGATCCCATGCCCAGGCCAGTTTCCCGGTATGCACATCATATGCACGTACCACACCCGGCGGTTCGCCGGTGGAGAAGTTATCCGCCACGCGACCACCGACGACCACAACATTGCCGGCCACCAGCGGCGTGGAGGTTT
The DNA here is from genome assembly GCF_018323985.1 of Enterobacter kobei. Taxonomy (GTDB): domain Bacteria; phylum Pseudomonadota; class Gammaproteobacteria; order Enterobacterales; family Enterobacteriaceae; genus Enterobacter_D; species Enterobacter_D kobei_A. The sequence continues at coordinate 2,284,491 of NZ_AP024590.1, forward strand.
GCTGGTAATAACCGGGTTTGATTTCGCCCATGCCCACGCTGAGATCAACCACGCCATGATCGCCAAAATCATCACACAGTTTGCCGTTATCGGCGTTGATTGCCACCAGACGCGCATCGGTGGTCGGCAGGAACAGACGACGCGGGCAGGCGGCAACCTGCGGGCTTTGTGCCGCTGCACTCTGCGCCTGCGTCTCTTCGTAATAGCCTAAACCGCGGCAGCGCTGCCAGTTAGGCGCGGTGGCTTTACTGTCGTAACGCCATTTTTCTTTGCCGCTGTCCACGTCCAGCGCCAGCACTTTGCTGTAGGGCGTACAGACAAACAGCGTGTCGCCAATCTGCAGCGGCGTGTTTTGATCTTCCGCGCCGGAGCCGTTGCTCTGCGGAATATCGCCGGTGTGGGCCACCCATGCCACTTTCAGATCGTTAACGTTCTGCTTGTTGATTTGATCCAGCGCGGCAAAACGGTCGCCGTGGGTGGTATTCCCCCAGTGCTTCCAGTCTTTTTGCTGCTGACCGGGCGCGACCGGCTGTACCGGTACGTCTTCGCTTGCGCTGACCAGCGTCTGTGGTTTAAACATCCAGCCCGCGCTGACCAGCAACACCAGTGCCAGCACGGCCGCGACGCCAAAGGCGGGTTTTTTATTGATCGGCTGTGCCGTTTGCGCCGCGCGCAGGAAAGGCCACAGCAGAGCGGCGAGGAACGCCAGCACGCCGAAGGTGAACAGACGTGAAAACAGCGGCCAGAATTCCCAGCCCGCATCGCTGATCGCCCAGATAATGGACGCGATAAATGCCAGCGCATACAGCAGGATCCCGCTGCTACGCGTTCTGATGATCAGCACGGCGGCGATAAGCATTACCGCACCCATCACCAGGAAGTAAGCACTGCCGCCAAGCGTGACGAGCTTAATGCCGGGAATACCTATTGCCAGGCCGATAACGATCATCAGCCCGGCAAGTAACCACTGCAGGAAACGAACCATCCCGCGCGGCCTGTTGCTTGTTACCATAACGTTCTCCTGAACACACCGATCCTCCGGATTTAGCGAACCAGACGGATAAATAAAACACTGCATTTAGCGTAAAGAGGGGGGTTTTACTCACCATGGACGATTTTTATGAACCATATGGTGAATGGTTGACATGATAAAACTGTTAAATTGTTTTACGCAATTGTTAAAAATAAAATCAGCATTATTTGGCAATGACGTCAGGGCGTTCAGGAGGTTTGTGTAGGCCCGGTAAGCCGGTGCCGCCGGAGAGGGTAAAGTTCAGGTAGGCCCGGCAAGCGTGCGCCGCCGGGCAGGGCTGGAGGATCAGGCAATACGCAACGACGGACGCGCCTGCGCGGGCGTCACGGACACCGGGATCGATTTCGAGGTCGGCGTACCGGTCCCGTCACCGAAACTGGTCAGTGGCACCAGCGGATTGGTTTCCGGGTAATAAGCCGCCAGATTGCCGCGCGGGATGTCATAAGACACCAGACGGAAATTCTCTACCTGACGCAGAATGCCGTCGCGGGAAGCGGTGGTGATATCGACCCGATCGCCATCGTTTAACCCGAGTGCCGCAATATCATCGGGATGCATAAACAGCACATCACGCTGACCGTATACGCCGCGATAACGATCGTCCAGACCGTAAATGGTGGTGTTGTACTGGTCGTGGGAACGCAGCGTTTGCAGGACAAAGGGCGCGTCCCCTTCAGGGCAGATGGAAACCGGCAGCGGCGCGGCACTGAATTCCGCTTTGCCTGACGGCGTGTTGAATTTCAGCGCGGCAGCGGCATTGCCCAGCCAGAAACCGCCGGGTTCATCGCAGCGGGCGTTAAAGTTCTCAAAGCCGGGCAGGGTGGCGGCGATATGGTCGCGGATCAGCGAATAATCATCCGCCAGCGCCAGCCAGTTCAGCTTCTCATCCCCGAGCGCAGCGTGGGCAATATTCGCCACAATCGCCGTTTCTGAACGTTGCAAGGCGCTGAGCGGTTTGCCAATACCTTCAGAGGCATGCACCATGCTGAAGGAATCCTCCACGGTAATAAACTGACGGCCACTGGCCTGCAGATCCTCTTCGGTGCGGCCCAGCGTCGGCAGGATCAGCGAGGCTTTACCCGGCATCAGATGACTGCGGTTAAGCTTGGTGCTGATATAAACCGTCAGCCCGCACCGGCGCAATGCTTCATGGACGCGCGGGGTGTCCGGGGCCGCAGCGGCCAGATTACCGCCGAGAGCGATCAAGACTTTCACCTCGTCGCGCAGCATCGCTTCGATGGCTTCCACCGTATGGTGGCCTGGCTTGCGCGGCGGTTCAAAATTAAAGTGGCGCGCCAGGCTGTCAAGCAGCGCGGCGGGCGGCTTCTCGTCGATCCCCATGGTGCGGTTACCCTGCACATTACTGTGACCGCGCACCGGACATAAACCCGCGCCGGGCTTGCCAAGATGGCCGCCAAGTAATTGCAGGTTGGTGATTTCCCGCACCGTGTCCAGCGAGTGTTTATGCTGGGTGATGCCCATCGCCCAGGTGCAGATCACCCGCTCCGCGTTCTGCCACACTGCGGCGGCGTCGCGCAGTTGCTGTTCAGTCAGACCCGACTGTTGCGTAATGGTGTCCCACGAGGTGGCATCGATTTGCGCAAACCACGCATCAATGCCGTGAGTGTGCTCATTGATAAAGGACTCGTCGAAAATTCCCGGCTGGCCTGCGGCAAGACGCTGGCGTTGCGTTTCCAGCAACGCTTTCGCCATTCCGCGCACTGCCGCCATATCGCCGCCAAGATTTGGCTGATAGTAGGCGGAACTGATGGTGCCGGCTTTCGGCGTCACCAGCTCCAGCGGTTTTTGCGGATCGGCAAAACGCTCCAGGCCGCGCTCGCGCAGGGTATTAAAGGTGACGATTTGCGCGCCGTGATCGGCGGCATGGCGCAGGCTGTGCAGCATACGCGGATGATTGGTGCCAGGGTTTTGTCCGAAGACGAAAATCGCACTGGCCTCGGCAAAGTCATCCAGATGGATGGTGCCCTTACCGACGCCAATGCTGCGTTTCAGCCCGGCACCGCTGGCCTCATGGCACATATTGGAGCAGTCAGGAAAATTATTGGTGCCAAGCATACGGCCAAACAGCTGATAGAGATACGACGCTTCGTTGCTGGCCCGACCGGAGGTATAAAGTTCCAGCTGGTCAGGGTGCGCCATGGCGTGCAGATGCTGCGCAATCAACGCCCAGGCATCCTCCCAGCTTATCGGCTCATAGCGATCGCTGTCGGGGTTATAACTTAGCGGCTCGGTGAGGCGGCCCTGGTATTCCAGAAAATAGTCGCTCTGCGCGTTGAGGGCGCTGACGCTGTGTTGCGCAAAAAACTGGGCGTCAACTTCACGGCGCGTCGCTTCCCACGTCACGGCTTTCGCGCCGTTTTCGCAGAAACTGAAGGTACTTTTATTGTCGTCGCCCCATGCACAGCCGGGACAGTCAAAACCGCGGGCTTTGTTCATCCGCAGCAGGTTGCGCATATTGCTGAGGGCGTTTTTGCTGTCCATCACGAAGCGGGTGGTGGCTTCAAGGGAGCCCAGACCACCGGCAGCAGCGTGGTAGGGTTTTATGGCGGTTTTGAATTTCATCGGTTCTTCCTGACAGCGGGTTGCTGAAGAATGAGAGTAATGTGCTTTACAACAACCCTTAATCAACAACTTTCTATTATCACACAATTAACGAAAACTTCATAAATTGCGCAACAGGAAGAACGCCGGTATTACTCCGGCATCGATTTACGAATGGCGCTGAGCAGCGTTTGCGCACCGGCAGAGAGCGTGGCGTCAATGCGGGTAATGATACCGATCGGTTCACCCGCGCCGTGGGTTGGCACCGGCAGGGCGACCAGCGCCCCCTGGCGCAGATCGTCCTTCACCGCGCCGGACGGCACGAACCACACATAATCATATTCTACCGTTAACTGGCGGGAGAGGGAGGCAGAGAGCGTTTCGATACAGCCAGTCGGCAGTGTACAGCCCTGAGTGGCGAGCAGCGCTTCGGTGTGCTGGCGCGGGGCCGTACCTTCCGGCGCGACCACCACCGGCCAGGAGAGCACGCGGCTTAAGGTCACGGTGTCCTGCAACAGCGGATGACGCGGACGCACCACCAGTTTCAGTGATTCGAGAAACAGCAGTTCGTAGTTCAGCCCGCTCATCAGCTCTGGATCGGACATGCGGCCGATACCAATATCCAGCTCGCCAGTTTTTAATCCCGCCAGCAGCATCGGGTTATTCATGGTGCCAACCTGAATAGTGATGTCCGGCAGATGAGGATGAAACTCGCCGATTACCGTTGGCAGGATCCCCAGCGCGGCCGTAGGGAGCGCGCCGATGCGCACCACATCCGATTTCACGCCTTCTTTGCGCGTGAGGGATTGCCCGGCGGAATTCACCGCTTCCAGGACGCGCACCGCATGGCTGAGAAACTGCTCGCCGACCAGCGTTAACTGCGCGCCCATGCGTCCGCGATCGAATAACCGTGTGCCGGTGAGCTGCTCCAGTTCATTCAGCGTTTTAGATAACGCCGGCTGGCTCAGGTTAAGGGTTTCAGCCGCACGCCCCAGGGTTCCCTGTTGAGCGACGGCGACAAACGTATGTAGATGGCGCAGACGAATGCGCTGACTGAACAGACCATTTTTTTCCATAAGTAATGTTAAAAACAGAGCGTGTCCGCTGACAAGAGAAGTTGTTGAATATTGATAACCTGCTAGCAAAATATTATTAACATTTAATCTATTTGACTTACAACTGCTTATTGCGCAACGCGGGGGCTGACGGCGTCTGACCGGCGGAAAACCAAGGGCGGCTGTACATAATGTTTTGTTATGTAAGCCGACGCCCGGACGAGGCGGGGCCCGGCCAGGATCACACTTTCTAAATTCTTCCCGCACGGCCCTGTTGCCTTCTCTACACTCCAGATATATCAACCAGAGGCATGACAATATGGCAAGCAACATCACGGCAGATGACATTCGGGAAGACTTTTCGCAGGCCATGTCGACGATGTATCAGCAAGAAGTTCCGCAGTACGGCACGCTGCTGGAACTGGTGGCCGATGTAAACCTGGCGGTGCTGGAGCAAAATCCGCGCCTGCATGAACAACTGGCGAACGCTGATGAACTGGCGCGGCTGAACGTCGAGCGCCACGGTGCGATCCGCGTCGGCAGGGCGTCGGAACTGGCGACGCTGCGGCGTATGTTTGCCATTATGGGTATGCATCCGGTCAGCTATTACGATCTCTCCCAGGCTGGTGTGCCGGTGCACTCCACGGCCTTCAGGCCGATTGACGACGCCGCGCTGCTGAAAAACCCGTTTCGCGTTTTCACCTCGCTGCTGCGCCTCGATTTGATTGAAAATCCCGATCTGCGGGAGCGAGCAGCGGCGATCCTCGCCACGCGGAACATCTTTACCCCGCGCTGTCTGGCGCTCATCGAACGTTATGAACAGCAGGGGGAATTCACCGCCGCCGAAGCCCGCGAATTTGTGCGCGAGGCGCTGGAAACGTTCCGCTGGCATCAGCATGCTACTGTCGATCACGCCACCTATCATGCGCTGCACAATGAGCACCGGCTGATCGCCGATGTGGTGTGCTTCCCCGGCTGCCATATCAACCATTTAACGCCGCGCACGCTGGATATCGATCATGTGCAGTCGCTGATGCCGGAGTACGGCATCGAACCGAAAGTCCTGATTGAAGGCCCGCCGCGCCGGGATGTGCCGTTGCTGTTGCGGCAGACCAGTTTCAAAGCGCTGGAAGAGCCGGTGCTGTTCGCCGGCGAAGAGCAGGGGACGCACACCGCGCGCTTTGGCGAAATCGAACAGCGCGGCGTGGCGCTGACGCCGAAAGGCCGCGCGCTGTACGATCGTCTGCTGGCAGAGGCGGGTACCGGCAAAGACAATCTTAATCACCAGCTGCATCTCCAGGCGGTGTTTAAAGCCTTCCCGGACAGCGAAATGCTGCTGCGCCATCAGGGGCTGGCTTATTTCCGCTATCGTCTGACACCCACCGGTGAAGCGCATCGCCAGGCGATACATCCCGGTGACGATCCCCAGCCGTTAATCGAGCGCGGCTGGATCACCGCCCAGCCCATTATTTATGAAGACTTTCTGCCGGTCAGCGCGGCGGGCATTTTCCAGTCGAATCTGGGGAATGAAACTCAGCAGCACCGTCACGGCAATGCCAGCCGGGAAGCCTTCGAACAGGCGCTCGGCTGCGCGGTACTGGATGAGTTCACGCTCTATCAGGCGGCGGAGGATCGCAGTAAACAGCGTTGCGGTCTGCTGTAAACCAGCTACGCTGATGGACTGAATAGCAAGAGGAATGCGCTTATGGAAAATCCCTCCACGCCGGTGGCGGAAACCCGCCTGGGAACAGTTATTGGCCTCGCAGAAAACGGACTGCATGTCTGGCGGGGCATTCCCTATGCCGCGCCGCCGGTCGGGGATCGCCGCTGGCGCGCACCCCAGCCGCTGACGGCATGGCAAACCCCACGCGTCGCTGACACCTTTTCGCCTTCCAGCTGGCAGAGCAGTGAATACTGCCGCGCGCTGGGCGGCGGCGATCCGGGCGAGTTCTCGGAAGACTGCCTGTATCTCAATATCTGGTCCCCTGCGGTACGTCGCGAGCCGTTACCGGTGATGGTCTGGCTGCACGGTGGCGGTTTCACCATCGGCGCGGGCGGTCTGCCGCCGTATAACGGCAGCGCGCTGGCACGACGGGATGTGGTGATCGTCACCCTTAATTACCGCCTCGGGCATCTGGGCTTCTTTGCGCATCCGGCGCTGGAAGAGGACGCGGGCGAGCGGGTATATAACTTCGCGCTGCTCGATCAGATCGCTGCCCTGCGCTGGGTGAAAGAGAACATCCATGCCTTTGGGGGCGATGCGCAAAACGTCACCCTGTTCGGTGAATCGGCGGGCGCACGCAGCGCGTTATCCTTGCTGGTATCGCCGCTGGCAAAAGATCTGTTCCACAAAGCCATTATTCAGAGCGGTTATGCGTTGCCTGATACGCCGCGCCGTACCGCGCTGGCGAAGGGCAAAGCGCTGGCGGAACATCTGGGGCTGGCAGATGCCACGGCGGAACAACTTCGCGCCATTCCGGCGGAAGAACTGTGGCCGCTGGCCGCGCCGCATAATATTGCACCGGTGCCCATTGTCGGCGATGCGGTATTGCCGGAGCCGATGCTGGAGTCTTTCTTCCATGCAAGGCAGCATCCAATGCCGGTGATGATTGGCTCCAACAGCGATGAGGCCAGCGTTATGTCAGTGTTTGGTGTCGACCTGGCGGGGGAGATCGAGAAGCTGCGCCGTCAGCGTCGTTTTGGCCTTGGACTCATCAAACTGCTCTATCCGGGCATTAAAGGCGATACCGAGCTGGGTCGCCAGGTGTGCCGCGATATGGCCTTTACCACCATGGGATTTGTGGTGATGCAGGCGCAGCAGCGCATTGGTCAGCCGTGCTGGCGCTACTGGTTCGATTATGTGGCAGAGGCCGAGCACGACACCTATCCGCATGGGGCCTGGCACGGCAACGATGTGCCTTACGTGTTCGATACGCTCGGCGAAATTTTGCCGTCACGGGACTACGTGACAGAAAACGACCTGAAATTTGCCGCCCAGGTGGCGGATTACTGGGTTAACTTTGCACGTCACGCCAGCCTGAGCTGCACTGCGCTGGAGGGTCCGGTGCGCTGGCAGGCCAGCGTGCGCGGTAAAGACCGCCTGTTACGCATCGGGATGAATAAATATGCCGGATTTAAGCTGGTGAACCGCTTTATGCGCGCGCGCATGGAGCTGTTTAAACGCGTGATGCACCAGCACGTCAGTCTGGAGTAGCCGCCAGCAGGGTATCGCGTAAGAGGGTGCCTGGTCGCAAAATTGGGACAGTTTTTCTGATAAAGTGGTGAAGAAGCCATTGATATTAAGGAGATAAAATGCGCCAGCGAGTAATTGTATGTCCGGTGATCCAGAATAACGGCGAGTATCTGTTGTGCAAGATGGCCGCCGATCGGGGTGTTTTCCCCGGACAATGGGCGTTACCGGGCGGCGGCATGGAGCCTGGGGAAACGATGGAAATCGCGCTCAGGCGTGAAATCAGGGAAGAATTAGGAGAGCGTCTCGATATTACGGATATTCAGCCCTGGGCGTTTCGTGATGATGTGCGAACCAAAACCTACCCGGACGGCACTACCGAAGAGATTTACATGATTTACCTCATCTTCGACTGCATAACCGCCAACCGCGACATCACCTTTAATGAAGAATTCGAAGAGGTGATGTGGGTGTCAGCGGACGCGCTGAAAGCGCTGGATCTGAACGAAGCCACCCGCATTACCTTTAAACAGAAAGAACTGCTTTAGTCAGTCTGGCGTAGCCGCCAGCAGGGTATCGCGGAAAATAGCCAGCCCCACGGCTTTATCAGGCGAGGCGCGCAGTACCAGCCGGTAACTGGCGCCGGTTTTCACGCTGTGGCTGAACGGGCGGCGTAGTCGTCCGGCACGCAGATCCTCGGCGACCAGGGTTTCATCGGCAATGGCAATGCCAAAACCCTGGATCGCCGCGCTGATGGCCAGATCCATGGTGTCAAAGTGTTGATTTTTTTTCATGGCCGGGGCGATCTGCGTCTGGCCTGCCAGCCATAATGACCAGTCGGTTTTATCCCGCGTAGGATGCAGGAACGTCATCTGCTCCGGCGCGCTGCTCTTATCGCATTGCGCGCCTATCACCGGCGTCAGCGCTTCTTCAAACAACAGATCCCCGGCGCTCAGTTGCGTACCAAACACAATGGCCGCGTCATAGGGTTCGGTTTTGAAATTGACCGTGTGATCGCTGGTGGTGGTCAGCGACACCTGCAAATCCGGATTTTCCCGCTCCAGTCTTAACAAGCGTGGCACCAGCCAGCGCATGGCGCAGGTGGGCGCTTTCAGCCGCACCACGGTTTGCTGCTGGCGCGCCTGCTCAGCCACCGACGCCAGGTGTTCAAACGCCGCCTGTAATTCCGGCAGCAGAGCGCTGCCCTGGGGTGTCAAGCGTAATCCTCGCGCATGTCGCTCAAACAGCGGGAAGCCAAACCACTGCTCCAGCGCGGCGATTTTACGGCTCACCGCGCCCTGCGTCAGGCACAGATCTTTCGCGGCATGCGTCAGGTTCAGATGCCGGGCGGTCACCAGAAAGGCGTCGATAGCGTTAAGGGGCAGGGAACGGCGCAGCATGGTGGCTCCAGGTATGCAATTTTGTCATGGCTATTATGACAACAATTCGGTTGTCGCCTCAATCGACTTTTGGTTTGAATGGTTATGCAATTTTGCTGAGAAAGGAACGACAATGACTTTGCGTACGCCGGTGCAGACCCGCTCCAAGCTTCCCGATGTGGGCACCACCATTTTTACCGTGATTGGTCAGCTCTCCGCTGAACATAATGCGATCAACCTTTCTCAGGGCGCGCCCAACTTTATGTGTGATGCCGGGCTGATTGCCGGCGTCACCCGCGCCATGCAGGCCGGACATAATCAGTATGCCGCCATGACCGGTCTGCGCCCATTGAAGGAGCGGATCGTTGAAAAGGTGCAGGATCTCTACGGCACCCGCTACGACGTGGATAACGAAGTGCTGATCACCGCCAGCGCCAGCGAAGGGCTGTACTCCGCCATCAGCGGGCTGGTGCATCCGGGCGATGAAGTGATTTACTTTGAGCCGTCCTTCGACAGTTACGCGCCCATTGTACGCTTGCAGGGCGCGACGCCGGTGGCGATCAAGCTGACGGTGCCGGAATTTGCCGTCGACTGGAAAGAAGTCAGCGCCGCTATCACGCCGCGCACGCGGATGATCATCGTCAACACGCCGCATAATCCCAGCGGCCAGGTCTTTTCCCGCCACGATATTGAGCAACTGGTGCGCCTGACGCGCAATACCGATATTGTGATCCTGTCGGATGAAGTGTACGAACACGTGGTCTTCGACGGGGAGAAACATCACGGTATGGCGACGCACCCGCAGCTGGCCGAGCGCAGTGTGATTATTTCCTCCTTCGGCAAAACCTACCACGTCACCGGCTGGCGCGTCGGCTACTGCATCGCCCCCGCCGCGCTAATGGATGAGATCGTCAAAGTACATCAGTTCATGATGTTTTCTGCCGACACGCCGATGCAATATGCCTTTGCCGAACATATGAACGATCCGCAAACCTGGCTCTCGCTGGCGGCGTTTTATCAGCGTAAGCGCGATATGTTGCAAACGCTGCTCGACGATTCCCCGTTTCGCGTGCTGCCGGGCGCGGGGTCATTCTTCCTGCTGGCGGATTACAGCGCGTTCAGCGACGAAAATGACAGTGAGCTGGTAAAGCGGCTGATCGTCGAATGCGGCGTCGCCACCATTCCGCTGTCGGCGTTTTATACCGACGGCACGGATAACAAACTGATCCGCCTCTCTTTTGCGAAAGATGAGGCAACATTACGGGCAGGGGCGCAGGCCCTGTGTCGGGTTAAGCCACGCTAAGGAGCGTCAAGAATGAAACTGAAAGCACTCTGTCTGGGAATGGGTATGCTCTGCTCGCTGTCGTCCTTTGCGGCCAGCGAACTGCGTTACGGGCTGGAAGCGGAGTATCCGCCATTTGAAAGCCGCAACGCCAGCGGCGAACTGGAAGGCTTCGATATTGACCTCGGCAAGGCGATCTGCAAAGCGGCAGCGCTGAAGTGTAGCTGGGTGGAAACCTCGTTTGACGCGCTGATCCCAGGACTGGTGGCGAAAAAATACGATGCGATTAACTCGGCGATGAACATCACCGAACAGCGTCGGCAGAGCATTGATTTTACCCAGCCGATTTATCGTATCCCGTCGCAACTGGTAGGCAAAGCGGGCAGCGGTATGGAAGCCACGCCGGAAGGGCTGAAGGGTAAAACCGTTGGCGTATTGCAAGGCTCAATTCAGGAAACCTACGCCAAAGAGCACTGGGAAAAACAGGGCGTCACCGTGGTGTCCTATAAAGATCAGAATCTGGCGTGGGCGGATCTGCTTAATGGCCGTATTGACGCCTCGCTGGTCATGTCCGCCGCCGGGCAGGCCGGTTTCCTCAGCAAACCGCAGGGCAAAGGCTTTGGCTTTATCGGCAAGCCGGTATCAGACGACACCATTCTCGGCAGTGGCATCGGTTTTGGTCTGCGCAAAGGCGATGAAGCGACGAAAAAACAGCTGGATGCGGCGATTGATAACGTGCGCGCCGACGGCACCATTACCCGCCTTGCGGCAAAATATTTCCCGGGCATTGACGTCAGCGTCAGCGGGAAATAATCCCTTTTCCTCTGCCCGATGATGGTCGGGTAGGGGATTTTTATACGTATCTTTACGTCCTTATCAGTCAATTCCCCCTCGACATAAAAAAATCTGCGATTTGCCAGACAGAACGTTAACCAGGCATTGGATCCTATAGGTTTTTTGTCTAGAGTGAGCGTTCGTTTTGTTGCCGCTGTTTTGCAAAGGCGGAACGCATTCACCCGACCAGAAGGATGTTTTCTCAGGCATGAACCGCAGACGATTTATTAAAGGCTCAATGGCCCTGGCCGCTGCGTGCGGCACCACGGGATTCGCCGCTCTCTTCTCTCGTGCGGCATTTGCTGCGGAACCCGGCATTGCTGATGGTCAGAGCCGTCGCTTCGATTTTTCCGTGCTGCAATCTATGGCGCATGACCTGGCGCAAAATGCCTGGGCCGGTAAACCTAAGCCGTTGCCGGATACGCTCGCCACGCTGACGCCACAGGCGTACAACAGCATTCAGTACGATGCGCAGCACAGCTTGTGGGCCAACATCCCGGATCGCCAGCTGGATATTCAATTCTTCCACGTCGGTATGGGCTTCCGCCGCCGGGTGCGCATGTTCTCGCTGGATCAGGCGACCTCCGAAGCGCGCGAGATCCATTTCCGTCCGGAGCTGTTCAACTACCACGACGCGGGCGTGGACACGAAACAACTCGAAGGGCAGAGCGATCTGGGCTTTGCCGGATTCCGCGCCTTCAAAGCGCCGGAGCTGGCGCGCCGCGATATTGTTTCCTTCCTCGGCGCGAGCTATTTCCGTGCGGTGGACAGCACGTATCAATACGGCTTATCCGCGCGCGGCGTGGCGATCGATACCTTTACCGACACGCCGGAAGAGTTCCCGGATTTCACCTCCTTCTGGTTTGAAACCGCGAAACCCACGGATACCACCTTCACCGTCTATGCGCTGCTGGACAGCCCGAGCCTGACCGGGGCCTACAAGTTCGTGATCCATTGTGAGAAGAGCCAGGTGATCATGGAGGTGGATAACCACCTCTATGCGCGTAAGGACATCAAACAGCTGGGCATCTCGCCGATGACCAGCATGTTCAGCTGTGGTAACAACGAACGCCGCATGTGCGACACCATTCACCCGCAGATCCATGATTCTGACCGTCTGGCGATGTGGCGCGGCAACGGCGAGTGGATCTGCCGCCCGCTGAATAACCCGCAGAAATTACAATTTAACGCCTATCAGGATGACAACCCGAAGGGCTTCGGCCTGTTGCAACTGGACCGCGATTTCTCGCACTATCAGGACATCATGGGCTGGTATAACAAACGCCCGAGCCTGTGGGTGGAGCCGCGCAACAAATGGGGCAAAGGGTCTGTCGCGCTGATGGAGATCCCGACCACTGGCGAAACCCTGGATAACATCGTCTGCTTCTGGCAGCCGGAGCGGCCAATCAAAGCCGGGGACGATCTCGCCTTCCAGTACCGCCTCTACTGGAGCGCGCAGCCACCGGTGCATACGCCAATGGCGCGCGTACTGGCCACCCGTACCGGCATGGGCGGCTTCCCGGAAGGCTGGGCGCCGGGCGAGCATTACCCGCAGGTATGGGCGCGTCGTTTCGCGGTGGATTTTGTTGGGGGTGACATCAAGGCGTCAGCACCGAAGGGCATTGAGCCGGTGATCACGCTGTCGAACGGCGAAGCGAAACAGGTAGAGATCCTCTATGTTGAGCCGATCGACGGCTATCGCATCCAGTTCGACTGGTATCCGACCAACGATTCCACCGATCCGGTGGATATGCGCATGTTCCTGCGCTGCCAGGGCGATGCCATCAGCGAAACCTGGCTGTACCAGTATTTCCCGCCCGCACCCGACAAGCGTAATTATGTTGATGACCGCGTAATGCGTTAGCGTAATACCCCTCACCCTGGCCCTCTCCCGTAGGGAGAGGGAATGGTCCGGTGTTCTCCCTCTCCCATGGGGAGAGGGTCGGGGTGAGGGGAAAATAACATTATCAGGAGTTTCCATGATCCAGGACGACCATATCCCCGTCAGTGATAGCCTCGCACTCTGCGCGATCAACGTGCAGGACGTCCCCGAACTGCACCAGCTGGTTCTGAAAAATAAAGCCTGGCTGCAACAGTTTTTAGACTGGCCGCAGTATGTCGGATCGGAAGACGACTCCCTGAAAAATGCGCAGAGCAACATCATGCTGCATCAGCGCGGCTACGCGAAAATGTTCCTGATGAAATTTCAGGGGCGCATCGTCGGCGTGCTGTCGTTTAATTCTGTTGAGCCGACCAACAAGACGGCCTATATCGGCTACTGGCTGGACGAAGATCACCAGCGGCAGGGACTGTTATCGCAGGCGCTCCAGGCGTTTATGGCGTTCTACGCGGCGCGCGGGGACGTGCGCCGTTTTGTGATCAAATGTCGGGTGGATAACGCCGCCAGTAATGCGGTAGCGCTACGCAATGGCTTTACGCGAGAAGGCTGTCTGAAAGAGGCCGAATACCTTAACGGCCGCTTTGACGATCAGAATATCTACGCGCGTATTATCGATTCGGCGTCAGAGTGAGCCGATAAGCGGCGTGCGGGTAATATGCTCCGCGCCGTTCAGCACCTTTGGCCCACGCAGGTGAATACCGCCGTCCACCTGGCCTGAAACAGTAACGGTACCGCTGAGCTCCATTTGCTGTTCGATCATCACATTACCGCTGATTTTTACCTCACCCTGAATGACGACCTTGTTATCCAGCAGGATCGGGCCACCGTGCAGCCAGGCATGTCCGCCGACCAGTACATGATGTTTGAGCACGCAGTTGCCCTCCACAACTGCATGTTCCGCCACCTGCGCGCTGTAGCGCAGCGTTGGAATGGCGTCTTCTTCACTGCCTGCCACCACCCGCGCATGGCCGTAAACTTTGGCGCAGTCGCACACCCAGACGTTATTTTCCTCGTTGCCTTCCAGCAGGGCGAAGTCAAACACCTCAGCGCGGTGCTCGATAAAAGCGTCGTTGACGATGGCGTCACCATACACTTGCGCCTGGTGCACCACCCGTGAACGGCTTACCGTTGCACGCTGATAAATACGCAGCCGCTGATGCGCGTCGGGCGTCATACCACGGGCGGCGATAATTTCGCTGCCGTTCAGTACACGAGCTTCATCGGCAATGTCGCAATCGCCGCGTACCGTGGAAGACTGCACCAGCACGTTGCCGCTAAGCCTTGCACCATGGCTGATTTCTGCGGCGTCCACCCAGGCGTTGTCGCCTATCTGTACACCATGACGCAGTATGCACGGGCGGGTAATGCGCGCGTTATCGCGGATCTGACAGCCATCAAAGGCGATACTGTTTTCGTCGTAGATCCAGCAGTCGCCCTGCTGGGAAAGCACGCGTTCATCATCGATCCAGCCGCCAGGCGTTCCGGCGGTCACATCATTAAAATCACTAAGGGCTATAATCTGGCGCAGACTGATACTGCGTTTTTCCACGCCGTCCTGATAGCTGAACGTGCGGCACTCATCGCTGAGACGATATTTATTCATCATGGTTATTCCGCAGAAGCCTTCACTCAGCGTAGCAAAGTTTACGCGACTGGCTATCGGGCGCGAATTTCCATAAAATGCATTTCAAATATCATTTAAATATTCAACTAAATGTGTAACCAAATTGTTAGCAAAAAAGCGCTGCATTTGCCTGCCGGCTATTTTGGGATGGTGCTGGGGATCATCGGCATGGGCTTTGCCTGGCGCTACGCCAGCACTATCTGGCCGGTCAGCCATGCGATTGGCGACGGGCTGGTCGTCCTGGCGACGCTCATCTGGGGATTGCTGACGCTGGCGTTTCTGTGGCGTCTGGCGCGTTATCCGTACAGCGTGCTGACAGAGATGCGCCATGCAGTGCAGGGTAGCTTTGTCAGCCTGTTTCCGGCGACCACCATGCTGGTTGCCATCGGCATGGTACCCTGGTGGCGGCCGCTGGCGCTGGGGCTGTTTATCGTCGGGGTGATGATTCAGCTGGCTTATGCCGCCTGGCACTCGGCGGGATTATGGCGTGGAAACCATCCGCCCGAGGCCACCACGCCAGGGCTGTATCTGCCAACGGTAGCGAATAACTTCATCAGCGCCATGGCCTGCGGCGCGCTCGGTTTTCATGACGCCGGACTGGTGTTTTTAGGGGCAGGGGTATTTTCCTGGCTCAGCCTTGAACCGGCGATCCTTCACCGCCTGCGCAGCGCAGGGGAGCTGCCCGTCGCCATGCGCACCTCGCTCGGCATTCAACTGGCTCCGGCGCTGGTCGCCTGTAGCGCCTGGTTTAGCGTTAACGGCGGGGACGCGGATACCTTCGCCAAAATGCTGTTTGGCTATGGGCTGCTGCAACTGCTGTTTATGTTGCGGCTGATCCCCTGGTATATGTCGCAGCCGTTTAACGCCACCTTCTGGAGCTTCTCGTTCGGCGTGTCGGCGCTGGCCACCACCGGCTTACATCTGGGGCACAGCGCGGGCGCGGGCTTTTTTCATGCGCTGGCGCTGCCGCTGTTTGTATTCTGCAACCTGATCATTGTGCTGCTGGGAATAAATACCTTGAAACTCCTGTGGCAGGGCAAATTACTGACCCGCGTTGACCCGGCACTGTTAATAAAAGCAAAGGACAAAAAATGACTACTCGTGACGAAAATTATTTTACTGAGAAATACGGCCTGACCCGCACCCATTCCGACGTGCTGGAAGCCGCGGCAATTATCCCGCCGGGGAAAACGCTCGATCTGGGCTGCGGCAACGGGCGCAACAGCGTCTGGCTGGCGGCGAAAGGCTTTGACGTAACGGCATGGGATAAAAATCCCAACAGCATTAATAACCTGCAAACGATCAAAGCGGCAGAAGGGCTGGATAACCTCGAGATTGCCATTAACGATCTCAACACGCTGAGCTTCGACGGCCATTACGATTTTATTTTATCCACCGTGGTAATGATGTTTCTGGAGCCGCAAACCATTCCGGGGCTGATCGCGAATATGCAGCGCTGCACCGTGCCGGGGGGATATAACCTGATCGTTGCTGCGATGGATACCGCTGATTTTCCGTGCACCGTCGGCTTCCCGTTTGCCTTTAAAGAAGGGGAATTGCGTCACTATTACGACGGCTGGGAAATCCTGAAATACAACGAAAACCCAGGTGAATTACACCGCACCGACGCCAGTGGCAATCGCATTAAATTGCGCTTCGCGACATTGCTGGCACGTAAAGCCGCCTGAACCTCATTAGCGTTATTATGACCCGGCCTCATGCCGGGTTTTTTATTTATCAGAAATGTGCACCATCCCTCTTTTAGTCACAACAGACAGCAGGGGATTTTGCTATAAGCATCAATGCATATGTGCACTAACTGAGATCCCTTTATGCGTACTCATACTTTTTTTAAAGTTGCAGTGCTTAGCGGCCTGCTCGCCCTGGCAGGCTGTGCGTCGAAAGTGGCGCAGCCTGAAAACTATTCCGGCTTTTTGAAAGATTATTCTGGCTTGCAGCAAACCACCTCCGCCTCCGGTAAACCGGTCATGCGCTGGGTGGATCCCAATTTTAACCCCGATCAGTACGACAGCATTGTTTATCATCCGGTGACGTATTATCCGGTCGCCAAACCCACCACCCAGATCGGCCAGCAAACGCTGGACGGCCTGCTGAATTACACCAACAGCAAACTGAAAGCGGCGGCGGCACAGCGAAAACCGCTGGTCACCTCGCCGGGCGCACACAGCCTGATTTTCCGCGGCGCGATCACCGGTGTGAACGCCAGCAAAGAAGGCTTACAGTTCTATGAAGTAGTGCCGGTTGCGCTGCTGGTTGCCGGTACGCAAGCCGCCACCGGCCATCGCACCATGGACACGAATCTCTTTTTTGAAGGCGAGCTGATTGACGCCACCACCAATAAACCGGTGCTGAAAGTGGTACGTAAAGGCGAAGGGAAAGATCTCAATAACGAAAGCACGCCGATGAGCGTCGAAACCTTAAAACAGGTGGTTGACGACATGGCGACCGACGCCACCATGTTTGACGTAAACAAAAAATAACACCCGTGCGCCACCGCCCGGTGGCGCATTTTTTCATGCCTGTTTTTCCCGCCAGCGCCTGCCGGCAAACCATTTTTCCGGACGCGTGAACATCACCAGATTCCCCAGCAGGATCAGCCCCAGCCCGCACACCGCATTCAGATGCCAGACGTAGCCTTCGTACAGGGTCGATATCGTTAAGGCGACCAGCGGGAACAACAATGTACTGTAGGCCGCTTTGCTGGCACCGATACGCCCGACTAACGTAAAGTACGCCCCGAAGCCGATCACCGAGCCAAACAGCGCCAGATAGAACAGCGCGCCAAGGTAGGAGAGCGTCCAGTCCGGGGTAAAATCATCGCCGCGGATCAGCGCAATCGTCCCCATAATCAGCGTGCCGTAGAGCATCGCCCAGGCGTTAGTGGTCATCGTTTCCAGCCCGTTACGCTGATGACGGAGGCTTATCATATTGCCCATCGAAAATCCCAGCGTGCCAAGCGCCGACAAGCCGATACCCATCAGCAACGTACTGCTCATATCGGTGGCGAGCAGATCGTGCCAGAAGAGGGCGACGATACCGCACAGTCCCAGCACCGCCGCCAGGTACACGCGGACCGGGGGCCGGTTGCCGAAAAACAGAAAACTGTTGATGGCGTTAAACAGCACCGCCATGGAGAAGATCACCGATTCCAGGCCGGTATTGATCCACGCCGCCGCGCTATAAAAGCACCAGAAGTTGAAGCCGAACACGCAGCCGCCCTGCAACAGGCAAAACAGGTGATCGCGCCGCGCCAGCGGCCGCAGACGGCGCAACACCATCAGCGTGGTCATAATGACCAGCGTTGCCAGCGCAAAGCGCCAGAATATTGAAACCGGTGCCGGCACGCTGCCCTGTTGTAAGAAGATGGCGATCCACGTGGTTCCCCAAATCACCACCACCAGGCAATACAATAATGCGTTCATTGTTCATCTCTTCTCGGTTGACCTGTTGCTGATTCTGGCGCGCAACGCCTGGCCGGGCTTGCACCGCTTTGCGGTCAACTTGCAAAATCTTGCGCTTTTTTATCGGCTGGCGGGACAACGCGCGGGGAAGGCGGGTAAACTGGGGATCTGGTTAATCATTTGTTAAGCGGCGTTATGGCGGAAACTTATCGGGCGTTTGAAAATCTGCGCAATCACAATGCGGTGCTGCATGATTCGGTGGCCCTCAACACCGGTATGCAGCTGGCGGCCTGGTCAAATACGCGCGATAACATCACCCAGTATTGCGATCACCACACGCTGAGCCTCTATATCGACAATGGTTACGAGAGCTATCACAAAACCTCCGGCGGCTGGAAAAATGGCGGTGGCCCGGATCGTTTTTGCCTGATGCCGACCGACAGCGAATCAAGCTGGGATATCCGCGATAATCTCGCTTTTGTGCATCTCTACTGCACGGATGAGCATCTGCGCACGGTAAGCGAGCAGATCTGGGATCGCCGTCCGGCGTCGTTAACCCTGAACGAACAAACGTTTGGCGAAGATGCGCAGATCACCGCGCTGTACCGCCATTTTCTGCTGGGCTGCGACTGGCAGCAGCAGGCGAATCAGCTGACCCTCAGCACGGCCTCGACGCTGCTGTTAACCCATCTGGTGCAGCATTACAGCAACGTGCGCTGGCGGCTGCCGACCATCACCGGCGGGCTGTCGCCGTCGGTGCTGCGTAACGTCCTCGCCTACATTGACGCCAGCCTCGCGCAACCGCTGACGCTCGCGGATCTCGCCGCCGAGGCGGCATTAAGCGAATTCCATTTTGCGCGCATGTTCCGCCAGTCGATGGGGCTGGCACCGCACCAGTATGTGATGCAGCGCCGCATGGCACAGGCCGAGCAACTGGTGCGCTACAGCAATAACTCCCTGACAGAGATTGCGCTGGCCTGCGGCTTTAACTCCGCCAGCCATTTCAGCAATCGCTTTAAAAGCGTCACCGGCCTGACGCCGTCACAGCTACGTGCGCGCCACCCGTGACAGCAGGGCGTAGCACGCGCCGCCAATAATTAATCCCCAGAACGCCGAACCGATCCCGAGCAGCGTAATGCCGCTGGCGGTGGTCAGAAAAGTGATAATGGCTGCGTCACGTTCAGAGGGATGCGCCAGCGCCTGATACAGACTGCCGCTAAAGGTGCCGAGCAGCGCCAGTCCCGCCAGCGTCTGGATCCAGCTCTCCGGCAATGCCGTCATCAGGGCGGTAATTGAACTGCCAAAAATCCCGGCAAGCAGATAAAACAGCCCGGCGGCGATGGCGGCCAGCCAGCGTTTACTCGCATCCGGATGGGCATCCGGGCTGAGACAGACCGCCGCGCTGATCGCGCCGATGCACACCGAGAATGCGCCGAACCCCGACAGCAACACCGTTAACCCGCCGGTAAAAATCATCAGCGGCGAAACGGGAACCTGATAGCCCGCCGCCTGAAAGGTCGCCACGCCCGGCGCGTTTTGTGACGCCATAGTGACGAGGAAAAAGGGAATGCCGATGCTGATAAGGGTACTCAGGGTAAACTCGGGGGCAATAAATTCCGGCAGCACCGGACTAAAACGCAGTCCGGATGTGACAACGTCACCTGAGGCCCATGCCGCCACAATTCCCGCCAGCAGCGTACCGACGATAGCGTAGCGGGGCGCAAAAGCCTTGCCCAGCACCCACGCCAGCAACATACTGCCGCACAATAAAAAGTGTCCCTCAATATTCCTGAAGGCTTGCAGACCAAAACGCAGTAAGATGCCGCCCAGCATGGCGGCGGCCAGCGAATGGGGGATGATCTTCATCAGCCGCGCAAAAAGTCCGGTCAGGCCGCACAGCAGGATCAGCGCGTTGGCAAAGATAAATACGCCTATCACCTCGTTAATGCTGACGCCATGCAGACTGGTCGCCAGCAGCGCCGCACCAGGCGTGGACCATGCGGTGAGCAGCGGGACGCGGTACCATAGCGTCAGCGCCAGCGTGCTGCCCCCCATGGCAAGGCCAAGCGCGGTCATCCAGCCGGCGATTTGCGCCTCGCTGGCACCGGCGGCAGACGCGGCCTGCCAGATAATCGCCGCTGAACTGGCGTAACCGACCAGTACGGCAACAAAACCCGCGAGTACAGCGGGAAGCGGAACAGAAAACGGGCGCATAATAATCCTTGTGCGTTATAGCGTCCGCGTAAATTATCATTGTGCGCTATAACGTACAAGTGAAGGTGATATTAACCAGGAGAAAATGATGGATCTGACACAGTATCTGGCCGGGACGCTGAAAAGCCTGCGTCAGGCACGGGGCTGGAGTTTGTCACGACTGGCGGAAGAAACCGGCGTCTCGAAGGCGATGCTCGGTCAGATTGAGCGCAACGAGTCCAGCCCGACGGTGGCGACGCTGTGGAAAATCGCCACCGGCCTGAACGTGCCGTTCTCGACATTTATCGCCGCCCCCGACACTATTACCCCTCAGGCGTACGATCCCGATCAGCAAGCGATGGTCATCACGCCGCTGTTTCCGTGGGACGCGCAACTGCACTTTGATCTGTTTTCCATCACGCTGGCACCCGGGGCGTTGAGCGAGTCCACGCCACACGAACGCGGCGTGATTGAACATGTGGTGGTGATAAGCGGCCTGCTTGAGATGTGTCTCGACGGGCAGTGGCAGACGATTAGCGCCAACAGCGGCCTGCGTTTTGCGGCGGATAAGCCACACGCCTATCGCAACAGCACCGCGCAGACCGTGCACTTTCATTCGCTGATCCATTACCCCAAAGAAAAAAGCCGCGACTAAGGCGTGGAAAATGTTTTGGTCTGTGGACTATTCTCACTACAATAGCGGCCATTTTGACCATCCTGGATAACGACGACCGTATGCGCCTGCAATCCCATCATCTTGAATTATTAAGCCCGGCCCGTGATACCGACATCGCCCGCGAAGCTATTCTTCACGGCGCGGATGCGGTCTACATCGGCGGCCCTGGCTTTGGTGCCCGCCACAATGCCAGCAACAGTTTGCAGGACATTGCGAAACTGGTGCCCTTTGCCCATCGCTATGGCGCAAAGGTGTTTGTGACGCTTAACACCATTCTGCATGATGATGAACTCGAACCGGCGCAGCGGTTGATTACCGATCTCTACCAGACCGGCGTCGATGCGCTGATCGTCCAGGACATGGGTGTGCTGGAACTCGATATTCCCCCCATTGAACTGCACGCCAGCACCCAGTGCGATATTCGCAGCGTTGAAAAGGCTAAATTCCTCTCGGACGTGGGTTTCTCCCAGATCGTGCTGGCGCGTGAACTCGACCTCCAGCAGATCAAGGCTATTCATCAGGCCACCGACGCCACCATTGAATTCTTTATTCATGGCGCGCTGTGCGTGGCCTATTCCGGCCAGTGCTACATTTCCCACGCGCAGACCGGGCGCAGCGCCAACCGCGGCGACTGTTCGCAGGCCTGCCGTCTGCCGTATACCCTGAAAGACGATCAGGGCCGCGTGGTGTCTTATGAAAAACACCTGCTGTCGATGAAAGATAACGACCAGACCGCCAACCTCGGGCAGTTAATCGATGCCGGTGTCCGCTCCTTCAAAATTGAAGGGCGCTATAAAGACATGAGCTACGTGAAGAACATCACCGCGCATTATCGTCAGATGCTCGATGTCATTATTGAAGATCGGGGCGACCTGGCGCGTTCCTCTGCCGGACGTACCGAGCACTTCTTTATTCCGTCCACCGATAAGACGTTCCACCGTGGCAGCACTGACTATTTTGTGAATGCCCGTAAGGCAGACATCGGCGCATTTGATTCGCCGAAGTTTATCGGTCTGCCCGTTGGCGAAGTGCTGCGCGTGGGCAAAGATCACCTGGATGTGGAAGTAACAGAGCCGCTGGCGAATGGCGATGGTCTGAATGTGATGATCAAACGTGAAGTTGTCGGCTTCCGGGCGAACACGGTGGAGAAAACCGCCGAAAACCGCTATCGAGTCTTCCCGAATGAGATGCCCGCCGATCTGCATAAAGTGAAGCCGCATACCGCGCTGAATCGCAACCTTGACCATAACTGGCAGCAGGCGCTGACCAAAACTTCCAGCGAACGCCGCATCGCAGTGGATATCGAGCTGGGCGGCTGGCAGGAACAGCTGATCCTCACCGTGACCTGTGAAGACGGTATCAGCGTCACCCATACGCTGGACGGCCAGTTTGACGAAGCCAATAACACTGAAAAAGCGTTAAGCCAGTTGCAGGATGGCCTGGCCAAATTAGGCCAGACGCGGTATTACGCGCGGGACATTCAGGTTAACCTGCCAGGCGCGCTCTTTGTGCCGAATAGCCTGTTAAATCAGCTGCGCCGCGAAACCATTGAGCTGCTGGAGGATGCCCGTCTGGCAAACTACCAGCGCGGCAGCCGTAAACCGGTGGCCGTGCCCCCGCCGGTATACCCGGAAACCCATCTGTCATTCCTCGCCAACGTCTATAACGCCAAAGCGCGCGCGTTTTATCATCGCTACGGCGTACAGCTGATCGATGCCGCTTACGAGGCGCACGAAGAGAAGGGCGACGTACCGGTGATGATCACCAAACACTGCCTGCGTTTTGCATTTAACTTGTGCCCGAAACAGGCGAAAGGCTCGATCAAGAGCTGGAAAGCAACGCCGATGCAACTGGTGCATGGCGATGAAGTGTTAACCCTGAAATTCGACTGCCGTCCGTGCGAAATGCACGTGGTGGGTAAGATCAAAAATCATATCCTGAAAATGCCGCATCCGGGCAGCGTCGTGGCGTCGGTCAGCCCGGAAGAGCTGATGAAGACCTTGCCGAAACGCAAAGGGGTGTGAGGACTTGCCGGGTGGCGGCTTCGCCTTACCCGGCCTGGGGTAGGATGTAGTGGTGTGGTTTCGCCGGGTGGCGGCTTCGCCTTACCCGGCCTACGGCAGGATATGGTGATGTGGTTTTGTAGGCCCGGCAAACAACGCGCCGCCGGGCATTAAAAACTCAATGTGACTTAAATCCCGCCGCGCTCATCAGCAACCGGAATCCCATACTCACCGCGCCGAGCGCCAGCACGCTGGCTCCCCAGATGATCACCAGCCACATTAGCCGTTTCCATAAAGGTTTCTGCATCAGTGATAGCCCTCGCCGGGTTTAACTTTGCCGCGGAACACGTAGTAACTCCAGAAGGTGTACACCAGGATCACCGGAATAATCAGCAGCGCGCCTACCAGCATAAAGCCCTGGCTTTGCGGCGGGGCGGCCGCTTCCCACAGCGTTATAGACGGCGGAATAATGTGCGGCCAGATGCTGATGCCAAGCCCGCTGAAGCCTAAGAAAATCAGTCCCAGTGTCAGCACAAACGGCAGGGAATGGTGCTCGACGTTGCTCAGGCTACGCCATTGCCACCAGCTTAGCAGCACCACCAGCACCGGAACCGGCAGCAGGAAGAAAATATTCGGAATGCTGAACCAGCGATCGGCTATCGCCTGATGCGCCAGGGGCGTCCACAGGCTGATCACCGCCGTCACTACCAGCAGTGCCAACAGCAATTGCTTCGACGAACGACGCATTCTCTCCTGTAAATCACCGCCGCTCTTCATCACCAGCCAGCTCGCGCCGAGCAGGGCGTAGGCGACTACCAGTCCGACACCGCAGAACAGGTTAAAAGGCGTCAGCCAGTCCAGTGGACCGCCGCTGAACGTACGACCCGTCACCGGGAAACCGTTCAGCACCGCGCCCACCACGATACCCTGAGTGAAAGTGGCGAGGATCGAGCCGCACAGGAACGATTTATCCCAGAACGGGCGGTGTTCCGGTGTCGCTTTGAAGCGAAATTCAAAGGCCACGCCGCGAAAAATCAGCCCGATCAGCATCAGCGTCAGGGGGATGGTCAGCGCATCGATGATCACCGCATAGGCCAGTGGAAACGCGCCAAACAGCCCCGCACCACCCAGCACCAGCCAGGTCTCGTTGCCGTCCCATACCGGCGCTACCGTGTTGACCATCACATCGCGGTCGTCTTCATCCTGAACCAGCGGAAACAGGATGCCGATGCCCAGATCAAAGCCGTCCATCACGATATACATCAGCGTGGAGAAGACGATGATCACAAACCAGATTACTGACAGATCGATACCCATTATTTAAACTCCTCCCTGGTAGCCGATAGCGGGCGGGCAGGCCTGCCATCTGTGGGATGTTCATCAGGCGGCTGCGGGCCGAGTTTGATCAGGCGCACCATGTAGCTGTAACCGACGCCGAAGACCGAGGTGTAAACCACAAAGAAGGTCAGCAGGCTGATACTCATCTGCAAATCGCCGTGAGCGGAAACCGCGTCGACGGTGCGTTGCAGCCCATAGACCACCCACGGCTGGCGACCGACTTCCGTCGTCACCCAACCGGCAAGAATAGCGATAAGCCCCGATGGCCCCATCCATAGCGCAAAGTGCAGGAAAGGCCGCGACTCATAAAGGCGGTGTTTATAACGCAGCCACAGCGCCGCAACGCCAAGCAGCATCATCAACAGTCCCATCGCCACCATGACGCGGAACGACCAGAACACAATAGTGGAATTGGGACGGTTCTCTTTCGGAAACTCTTTTAACGCCGGAACCTGTTTATCCAGACTGTGCGTCAGGATCAGACTGCCGAGTGCCGGGATCTCCAGCCCGTAACGGGTGCGCTCTTCTTCCATATCAGGCAGGCCGAACAGCAACAGCGGCGTCGCCTCACCGGGTTTATTTTCCCAGTGGCCTTCAATGGCGGCGATCTTCGCCGGTTGATGCTCCAGTGTGTTCAACCCGTGCATATCGCCGATCATGGCCTGAATGGGGGCGACAATCAGCGTCATCCACAGCGCCATCGAAAACATGGTGCGAATGGCAGGCGTGTTATTGCCGCGCAGCAGATGCCAGGCCGCGGACGCGCCCACAAATAACGCGCTGCTGAGAAACGCCGCCACCGTCATGTGCAGCAGCCGGTAGGGGAAGGAGGGGTTAAAGATCACCGCGAACCAGTCCACCGGCACCACCTGACCGTTGACGATCTCAAAGCCCTGCGGGGTGTGCATCCAGCTGTTGGAAGCAAGGATCCAGAACGTGGACATCAGCGTGCCCAGCGCTACCATGCAGGTGGCCAGAAAGTGCAGGCCCGGCCCGACTTTATTCCAGCCAAACAGCATCACGCCGAGAAAACCTGCCTCGAGGAAGAACGCCGTCAACACTTCATACGTCAGCAGCGGGCCGGTAATACTGCCGGCAAACTGTGAAAATCCACTCCAGTTGGTGCCGAACTGGTAGGCCATCACCAGACCGGACACCACCCCCATACCGAAGTTAACGGCGAAAATTTTTGACCAGAAATGGTACAGCGCCCGCCATACCGGATTTTTGGTTTTCAGCCACAATCCTTCCAGCACCGCAAGGTAACTGGCCAGCCCGATAGTGATCGCCGGAAAGATAATGTGAAATGAAACCGTGAAAGCGAACTGGATCCTCGCCAGATGAAACGCATCAAGACCGAACATAGACAACCTCTGATAACCTGCTGTTAGCGTTAATGGTAATGATCCGGGAGTGAAACGTGCAGACGCAGATACCCGATATTTTTAGATAACAGTTTGCAAAAACCTGTCATTTTGAGTGAACTGATATAGCGAAAGGGCAACTGTCGTGGTACGGTAAGTTTAGGTTAGTTTTGTGTAAGTGAAATGAAAAAATATCAGCGCCTTGCGCAACAAATTATCGACCAGATTGAGCTCGGCGTCTGGCAGCCAGGGGACCGGTTACCGTCGTTACGCGAGCAGGTCACGCACAGCGGACTGAGCTTTATGACCGTCGGCCATGCTTATCAGATGCTGGAAAGTCAGGGGCGTATCGTCGCCCGCCCGCAGTCCGGCTATTTCGTTGCGCCGCGCCCGGTGAGCCAAAAACTGACGCCGCCCGCGCAGGTGATGCGCGATGAAGCGGTGGACATCAACACCTACATTTTTGACGTGTTACAGGCCAGTTGCGACGCCTCGGTGCTGCCGTTTGGTTCGGCGTTTCCCGATCCGCATCTCTTCCCGCAACAGCAGCTTAACCGCTCGCTGGCGGCGATCGGCAAAACCGCCACCGCCATGAGCGTCATCGAAAACCTGCCGCCGGGCAATGCCGCGCTGCGGCACGCGATTGCCCGGCGTTATGCTCAGCAGGGCATGACCGTTTCGCCCGATGAAATCGTGATCACCGCCGGGGCGCTGGAAGCGCTCAACCTGAGTTTACAGGCGGTGACCGAACCGGGCGACTGGGTGATCGTCGAGAATCCCTGTTTCTACGGGGCGTTGCAGGCGCTGGAGCGGCTGCGGCTGAAGGCATTGTCGGTGGCGACGGATGTGAAAGAGGGCATCGATCTGGAGGCGCTCGCTCAGGCGCTGAACGACTATCCGGTAAAAGCCTGCTGGTTGATGACCAACAGCCAGAACCCGCTCGGGTTTACCCTCAGCGCCGACAAAAAATCCAGACTGGTCGCGCTGCTGGCCCAGCATAACGTCACGCTGATCGAGGATGATGTCTACAGCGAACTGTATTACGGACGCGAAAAGCCCTTGCCTGCGAAAGCCTGGGATACCCGGGACATGACGCTGCACTGCTCGTCATTTTCAAAATGTCTGGTGGCGGGATTTCGTATCGGCTGGGTGGCGGCGGGAAAACACGCGCGGCGCATTCAGCAACTGCAACTGATGAGCACCTTATCCACCAGTTCGCCGGTGCAGCTGGCGCTGGTCGATTACCTCTCCACCCAGCGCTACGACGCCCACCTGCGGCGTCTGCGGCGCACGCTGGCCGCCCGTAAACAGCAAAGCTGGCAGGCGCTGCTGCGTCATCTGCCGCCGGAGGTGAAAATTCACCACAACGACAGCGGCTACTTTTTATGGATCGAACTGCCCGCGCCGCTGGATGCGGGAAAGTTAAGCGAACAGGCGCTGACGCATCGCATCAGCATTGCGCCGGGCAAAATGTTCTCCACTTCCGACGCCTGGGTGCCGTTTTTCCGTTTTAACACCTCGTGGGAATGGGGCGACCGCCAGGAACAGGCGGTGAAGATCCTCGGACAATTAATTCGCGAATCGCTGAAATAACAACTCTTTGCGGCGGCTTATTTACTGAATTTAACGTCTGTCACAACCTGAGCAAATTTCTTTAATACGGATCGTGCCGCTGTCTACCTTTATGAAGGGAGACTTTTTAACGGCACGGCTGCCGCACCTCTTATTGCGACAGGAGTACATCCGTATGAGCAAAACATTTGCGCGCAGCTGTCTGTGTTCGCTGGGTATGACCCTTGCCTGTGCCCACGCCGCCGAACCGCCGACACAGATCGGTAAAGGCGAAGGGCGGCTGGATATTATCGCCTGGCCTGGTTATATCGAACGTGGGCAAACCGATAAAGACTACGACTGGGTCACGGCCTTTGAAAAAGAGACCGGCTGCGCCGTCAACGTCAAAACCGCTGCCACCTCCGACGAAATGGTCAGCCTGATGGCGAAAGGCGGTTACGATCTGGTTACCGCCTCCGGTGACGCCTCTCTGCGGCTGATCATGGGTAAACGCGTCCAGCCGATCAATACCGCGCTGATCGAGAACTGGAAGAACGTCGATCCGCGTATGGAAAAGGGCGACTGGTTTAACGTCAACGGTAAAGTCTACGGCACGCCTTATCAGTGGGGACCGAACCTGCTGATGTACAATACGAAAACCTTTCCCACTCCGCCTGACAGCTGGGCGGTGCTGTTCATCAAGCAAAACCTGCCCGACGGCAAAAGTAACCAGGGCCGCGTACAGGCCTATGACGGGCCGATTTATATCGCCGATGCCGCGCTTTATGTGAAAGCCACTCAGCCAGAACTCGGCATTGACGATCCTTATCAGCTCACACAACAGCAGTACGACGCGGTGCTGAAAGTGCTGCGCGATCAGCATCAACTGATCCACCGTTACTGGCACGACACCACCGTGCAGATGAGCGATTTCAAAAACGAAGGGGTGGTAGCCTCCAGCGCCTGGCCGTATCAGGCGAACGCGCTGAAAGGCGAAAACCAGCCCATCGCCACCGTCTTTCCGAAAGAGGGGGTGACCGGCTGGGCAGACACCACCATGCTACACGCCGACGCCAAACACCCGAACTGCGCCTATAAGTGGATGAACTGGTCACTGACGCCAAAAGTACAGGGCGACGTGGCGGCGTGGTTCGGCTCCCTGCCTGTCGTGCCGGAAGGCTGCAAGGCCAGCCCGCTGCTCGGTGAAAAAGGCTGCGACACCAACGGCTACAGCTTCTTTGACAAGATCGCCTTCTGGAAAACCCCGGTGGCGGACGGCGGCAAATATGTGCCGTACAGCCGCTGGACGCAGGATTACATCGCCATTATGGGTGGACGTTAAGGGGCGAGACAGCATGACCAATGCCGTAGAGTTTCAGAATGTTTCGCGTCTGTATGGGGATGTGCGGGCGGTGGACGGCGTCAGCCTTGAGGTGAAGGACGGGGAATTTTTCTCGATGCTGGGGCCGTCCGGCTCCGGCAAAACCACCTGTTTGCGGCTGATTGCCGGTTTTGAACAGTTATCCGGCGGGGCGATCCGCATTTTCGGGCAGGATGCCAGCGCGCTGCCGCCCTGGCAGCGTGACGTCAACACCGTGTTCCAGGATTATGCGCTGTTCCCGCACATGTCGATCCTCGACAATGTCGCCTACGGCCTGATGGTGAAGGGCATGGACAAAAAACAGCGCCATACCCGCGCCCGCGAGGCGCTGGAGAAGGTCGCGCTGGGATTTGTACATACCCGCAAACCCTCGCAACTTTCCGGCGGACAGCGACAGCGCGTGGCGATTGCCCGTGCACTGGTTAACGAACCGCGGGTGTTGCTGCTGGATGAGCCACTCGGCGCGCTCGATCTCAAACTGCGTGAGCAGATGCAGTTCGAACTGAAAAAGCTGCAACAGGATCTGGGCATCACCTTTATTTTCGTTACCCACGATCAGGGCGAAGCGCTGTCGATGTCTGATCGGGTAGCGGTGTTCAACAATGGCCGCATCGAGCAAATCGACAGCCCGCGCGAACTCTATCTGCGCCCGCGCACGCCTTTTGTGGCCGGTTTTGTCGGCACCGCCAACGTTTTTACTGCCGACACTGCCAGCCAGGTGTGCGGCATGACGGGGATCTATTCCCTGCGCCCCGAACATATCCGTCTGAACGTACCGGGCGAAATAGAGGTGCAGGGCGTGGTGCAGGCAGTGCAGTATCAGGGGGCGGCGACGCGCTTTGAACTGCGACTGCCGGGTGGCGAAAAATTACTGGTGAGCCAGGCGAATCTCTCTGATGCGCAACTGCCGACGCTATTGCAGCCGGGTCAGCCGGTGCAGGCGTCCTGGGCGCGGGCGGCGATGGTGCCGTTGCAGGGGGCGGGCTAAATGGCGATGAACGTTTCTCCTCTGCCCGCGACGCAGCGGGCAGGAAGGCTGTCGGGCTTTTTCTGGCGCAGGCCTGGCCTCGGGCTGTTCCTGCTGCTGGTACCGCCGCTGATGTGGTTCGGCGTGGTCTATTTCGGCTCGCTGCTCACACTGTTGTGGCAGGGCTTTTACACTTTCGACGATTTCACCATGTCGGTGACGCCGGATCTGACGCTGGCGAATCTGCGGGCGCTGTTTAATCCCGCCAACTACGACATCATCCTGCGCACGCTGACCATGGCGCTGGCGGTCACGGTCGCCAGCGCCATTCTGGCGTTCCCGATGGCGTGGTTTATGGCGCGGTATACCCGTGGCAAGATGAAAGCCTTTTTCTACATTGCCGTGATGCTGCCAATGTGGGCGAGTTACATCGTCAAAGCTTACGCCTGGACGTTGCTGCTGGCGAAAGACGGCGTGGCGCAGTGGTTCTTAAATCACCTCGGGCTGCAACCGCTGCTGGCAGCCTTTCTGACCCTGCCGGCGGTAGGCGGCAGCACGCTTTCCACTTCCGGCGTCGGGCGCTTTCTGGTGTTTCTTTACATCTGGCTGCCATTTATGATCCTGCCGGTGCAGGCGGCGCTGGAGCGGCTACCCGCCTCGCTGTTACAGGCATCAGCCGATCTGGGGGCGCGTCCGGCGCAAACCTTCCGTTACGTAGTGCTGCCGCTGGCCATTCCGGGCATTGCCGCCGGTTCCATTTTCATCTTCTCACTGACGCTGGGGGACTTTATCGTCCCGCAGCTGGTCGGCCCGCCAGGGTATTTCATCGGCAACATGGTCTATTCCCAGCAGGGAGCAATTGGCAACATGCCGATGGCGGCGGCCTTTACGCTGGTGCCCATTGTATTAATTGCCCTTTATCTGGCGTTCGTGAAACGTCTGGGAGCCTTCGATGCACTCTGATCGCGCCCCTTTTTTGCTCAAAGTCGCGGCCTGGGGCGGGGTGATCTTCCTGCATTTCCCTCTCGCCATCATCGCGATTTATGCGTTCAACACCGAAGACGCAGCATTCAGTTTTCCCCCGCAGGGGCTGACGCTGCGCTGGTTCAGCGTGGCTGCAACACGGGGTGATATTCTGGAATCAGTGACGTTGTCACTTAAAATCGCTGCGCTGTCGACGGTTATCGCGTTAGTACTTGGCACGCTTGCTGCAGCAGCACTATGGCGCAGCACGTTTTTTGGTAAAAACGCCATCTCTTTGCTGTTACTGCTGCCCATTGCGCTACCGGGGATTATTACCGGGCTGGCGCTGCTGACGGCGTTTAAAACCGTCGATCTGGAGCCGGGTTTTTTAACTATCGTCATCGGCCATGCGACTTTTTGCGTGGTGGTGGTGTTTAACAACGTCATCGCACGCTTTCGCCGCACCTCATGGAGCCTGGTGGAAGCGTCGATGGATTTGGGCGCGACCGGCTGGCAGACCTTCCGCTATGTGGTGCTGCCGAACCTGGGTTCGGCGCTGCTGGCGGGCGGCATGCTGGCGTTTGCGCTGTCGTTTGACGAAATCATCGTCACCACCTTCACCGCCGGGCATGAACGAACGCTGCCCTTGTGGCTGCTCAACCAGTTAGGCCGACCGCGCGACGTGCCGGTGACGAACGTGGTGGCGCTACTGGTGATGCTGGTAACGATGCTGCCGATCCTCGGTGCCTGGTGGCTGACCCGCGAGGACGACACCGGGAAATAACTGACCACAGAGAAAGGACAATGCTATGCAACATCAACTGTTAATTAATGGCGAGCTGATCAACGGCGAAGGCGAAACCCAGGCAGTGTATAACCCGGCCACCGGGGAGGTGTTGCTGGAGATCGCCGAAGCGTCCGCCGCCCAGGTAGACGCCGCCGTGCGCGCCGCCGATCGCGCGTTTAGCGAATGGGGGCAGACTACGCCGAAAGTACGTGCCGAGGCGCTGCTGAAACTGGCGCAGGTGATTGAAGACAACGCCGACGCGCTGGCAAAACTTGAGTCACTCAACTGCGGCAAACCGCTGCACTGTGCGCTAAACGATGAGATCCCGGCAGTGGTGGACGTGTTTCGCTTTTTTGCCGGCGCAGCACGCACGCTCAATGGCCTGGCCGCAGGGGAGTATCTGGAAGGGCACACCTCGATGATCCGCCGTGATCCGGTGGGCGTCGTCGCGTCCATTGCGCCCTGGAACTATCCGCTGATGATGGCGGCCTGGAAACTGGCCCCGGCGCTGGCGGCAGGTAACTGTGTGGTGATCAAACCTTCGGAGATCACACCGCTGACGGCGCTGAAACTGGCAGAGCTGGCAAAAGACATTTTCCCGGCAGGCGTACTGAACGTGCTGTTTGGCCGCGGTAAAACCGTCGGCGATCCGCTCACCGGTCATGAAAAAGTGCGCATGGTATCCCTTACCGGCTCAATTGCCACGGGCGAACATATCATCGCGCATACTGCCTCCTCGGTGAAACGCACCCACATGGAACTGGGCGGCAAAGCACCGGTGATCGTCTTTGACGATGCTGATCTGGAGGCGGTTGTCGAAGGCGTGCGCACCTTTGGTTATTACAACGCCGGGCAGGACTGCACCGCTGCCTGTCGTATTTACGCGCAAAAAGGCATTTACCCGGCGCTGGTGGAAAAACTCGGCGCCGCCATCGCCAGCCTGAAAATGGGCGCGCCGGAGGATGAATCTACCGAACTGGGGCCGCTAAGCTCCGAAGCGCATCTGGCGCGGGTCAGCGCGGCGGTGGACGAGGCAAAAGCGCTACCTC
The DNA here is from genome assembly GCF_018323985.1 of Enterobacter kobei. Classification (GTDB taxonomy): domain Bacteria; phylum Pseudomonadota; class Gammaproteobacteria; order Enterobacterales; family Enterobacteriaceae; genus Enterobacter_D; species Enterobacter_D kobei_A. The sequence continues at coordinate 2,317,044 of NZ_AP024590.1, forward strand.
ACATCAAGGTGATCACCGGCGGTCAAAAACGCGAGGGCGCAGGCTACTATTATCAGCCGACGCTACTGGCCGGGGCGAAGCAGGAAGACGCCATCGTCCAGCGTGAAGTGTTCGGCCCGGTGGTCAGCGTGACAGAATTCGACGACGAAGATCAGGTACTGGCGTGGGCAAATGATTCACAGTACGGCCTGGCGTCATCGGTATGGACAAACGATGTTGGCCGGGCGCACCGTCTGAGCGCACGCCTGCAATATGGCTGCACCTGGGTTAATACGCACTTTATGCTGGTCAGCGAAATGCCTCACGGCGGACAGAAAATGTCCGGCTATGGCAAAGATATGTCGGTATACGGGCTGGAAGATTACACCGTGGTGCGGCATGTAATGATAAAACACTAATTATTATTCAACGCGCAGGGCAACCATTATGCTAGTAACATAAGGTTGCCCTGAATTAGGTCATCGTAATTAAAGAAAATTATTTACGCTCGCCCGTTAATTTCAGCTTACTCGCTTATATATGACCGTTTCCGTGCTGAGAAGAAAACGATAAATCACACCGCCAATAATACCGCCGATAAGCGGCACCAGCCAGAATAGCCATAATTGCTCTAATGCCCAGGTTCCCTGGAAAATAGCCACTGCCGTACTGCGCGCCGGATTAACAGAGGTGTTGGTAACGGGAATGCTGATCAGATGGATCAGGGTCAGCGCCAGACCAATCGCGATGGGGGCAAAACCGGCGGGGGCACGCTTATCAGTTGCGCCGTGGATAACAATCAGGAAGAACGCGGTGAGCACCAGTTCAGCGATAATGGCAGCCAGCAGTGAATATTCGCCTGGTGAATGTTCCCCATATCCATTAGCGGCGAAACCACTGGCTGTTACGTCAAAGTTCGCGTTACCGCTGGCAATCAGATACAGCACGCCTGCCGCAGCGATACCGCCAATAACCTGCGCGAGGATGTAAGGCAGGACATCGCGCAATGAGAAACGACCACCGGCCCACAGTCCGAGCGTCACCGCTGGGTTGAAGTGTCCACCGGAAATATGCCCTACGGCATAGGCCATGGTCAGCACCGTCAGACCAAACGCGAGGGCAACGCCCGCGAACCCAATTCCCAACTGTGGAAAAGCGGCAGCCAGAACTGCACTGCCGCAGCCACCAAAGACCAGCCAGAACGTGCCGAAAAATTCAGCAGCGGTTTTTCTTAACATCGATAAGTTCCTTTTGTTAATTAGTTATTCATGGCGTAAATATAACGCTGGCTTATGATAATACCTGGAACGCGCAAGGGAATACATAAGCGCTATAAAGGCCACTATTGATAACATCCATGATGTTATTATTGTGACTGTAGTTGTTAAGGTGTAAATAAGCTTTTTATGTAACTGGTTAAATGTATAAATTTTTATTTTATTGTTAATTAGATGCACTCATATATATATGGCATGCCATTTTTTTGGGTAATTGTTATTGCTGTTACGAATGTCAATTTATTCGGGCTATGCTGTGACGGGGACGCCGTTCAGGGCGGCAGATTTGGCCGATAATACCTGCGGTCTTTACGCAGGGAGCGCTGTCACGATGACACTTTATTTTAAGCTACTGATTTTCTATGCGGTGATGGCGGTGGTATGCGGCGTCATCACCTGGTTTCTCACCAAAGACAAAGGCTGGGTGCGCCTGCTCGCCGCCGTGCTGGTAGGGCTGACATGGCCGATGAGCTTCCCGATGGCCTTACTCCTCTCTCTGTTCTGAATGGCCAGATCCCACGATCCATTTATGACTCCAGTTGTAATTCACCATGGCCAGCATCAGTGGCGCTCGCACATCACCAAAACGTGAAGCTTCATGGCGGGTAAAAAACTCACGAAAACGCGGCGGCAGACGGGACGCCTCATAACGCACCAGCGTGCTGTGCCAGAAGGGCGGCGGCAGCGGCGTGTTAACGTAACGCTGCGTTAACGCCGATTTCCAGGGGCTGGTCAGCAGTGCCTCGGCAAAACGTTGCCGTTGCGCGAGGCTGGCGGCGTCCGGAATGCCTGCGAGCAGAAGTTGATCGGGAAGGGCCACCAGTCGCAGATCGCGAATGGTAACGGTCAGCGGCGTGATGTCATCAAACCGCTCCGTCAGATGGGTAAGATCCTGCGGCGACTGTGGCGTGGCATAGATCGCATCGGTAACCGCTAAAAACGTAAAGTGCAGCGCCGTAACAGGCATGACATCCGCCAGGGGATCGCCTGCGGCCAGCGCATGCAGCTCGTGCAACAGGGCGGCAATGGTGGGAGATAACGGCGGGGTGATGCCGGTTGCCAGCGCGAACTTATCTTTTGCATAACGCGGCGCATGCCGTGTCTCGCCGATGCCGGGCTTATGCGCCCAGTCCGCTAACGTACGGGAGGATGTACTGTCATAAAGCGCATTCAGCGTGTGGATCAATTTTCCCTTTCCTTTTGCTGTAACAAAACTTGATTAATATCAATAAACGATGCATATTGCGGCCGTTTTGTCTCTGGAATCGATCACATTATGACGCTCTATCAAAAAATGCTGGCTTTCTACGCCGTCATGGCCGCCATCAGCGCACTGATCACCTGGTTTTTGTCGAAAGATCGTAAGCGCATCCGTTTCCTCAGCGCCTTTCTGGTTGGCTCCACCTGGCCGATGAGCTTTCCGGTCGCGCTGCTGATCTCACTTTTCTAAGGCATCCAGCGAGCCGACGCAAAGGGCTCCGTTTGGGAAACGGAAAATAGTGTACGTGAAGGCTGTTTTTTAACCCTATCAGCCTTTGGAAAAGTTACGCTACAAGTGACTCACTGACAGGTTTGCGTTTTCTATTTACCCGCAGCGCTTCAACGACCAGTGAGAATGCCGGAGACGGTTGTTTCCTGCCAGGATAATATAAGTAGTAACCAGGGAATGGTTTGCACCATTGCTCCAGTACACGAACCAGCCTACCGTCTTCAATATGAGTTTCAAACTCTTCTTCTGGCAAAAAAGCCATCCCGTCTTGATCAAAGTCCCTTAATATCCGGGTACTCACGCAACAGGGGAGCCAACTCAGGCAGCAGCGCGGGTAAAACTCGCTCTATTGATAAGTATTAGTAATAAAGCCATTAAGCATTCATTAGCTAGTAATGCTGCTCTCAGCGTGTAGAATTTTCAGCAAGAGATTTTTAAACGATGGCGTTATAAACGCTTTTGCCCTTTTTATCTTTCTTTCACTTTTCATTTTTTTGACGTTATTCCTGAGAATAGCGTTCTTTATTAGTGATAGCGGCTGCTCTGGCCTAACTGACATCACGTAAAAATATCTACCAAACCACCTGAGGATCATCCAGTGAGAATATTTAATCTACTATTAGGGCTGTTAATCAGCTCATTTGCAGCAACAGGAGCCGATTTATCTAACGGAGCAGATAACTTTTACAAAAGCGATAAAGTCACCCAACAAAAGGTGACTTTCAAAAACCAGTACCAGATGAATGTAGTGGGTAATCTGTTTATCCCGAAAGGGATGGATCAGAACGTTAAAAATCCTGCGATTGTCATTGGTCATCCGATGGGAGCAGTAAAAGAACAAAGCTCAAATTTGTATGGCCAAAAACTGGCGGAACAAGGATTTGTAACGCTGGCGATCGATCTTTCCTTCTGGGGAGAGAGTGACGGAAAACCTGGTCATCTGATTTCCCCGGAAATTTATTCGGATGATTTTAGTGCCGCCGTTGATTATCTGAGTACTCAGCCTTACGTTGATCCGGAGAAGATTGGGGTGCTGGGTATTTGTGGTAGCGGGAGCTTTGTTATCAGTGCTGCCAAGATTGACCCGAGAATGAAAGCTATTGCCACGGTCAGCATGTATGACATGGGGTCTGCTTTCCGGAACGGACTTCATCACTCAGTTACGCCTGAACAACGTAAAGCGTTTATTAAATCCGCAATAGAGCAACGTTTTGTTGAGTTCAAAGGCGGAGAAACTGCCTATATTCCTGGCACTGTTAACAAGCTTGATGACTCAACTCCCGCAATACAACGAGAATTCTTCGATTTCTACCGCACACCGCGTGGAGGTTATACGCCACAGGGCGAAAAAGAAGAGCAGACAACAAAACCGATGTTAAGCAGCATTGGTAAGTTCATGAACTTCTATCCTTTCAACGATATTGAAACAATCTCGCCACGTCCGATGCTGTTTATTACCGGTGATAAGGCGCATTCGAAAGAATTTAGCGAAGATGCTTACAAACGTGCCGGACAGCCGAAAGAGTTATACATCGTTCCTGGTGCAGGCCATGTCGATCTGTATGACCGTACCGACCTCATCCCTTTTGCTAAGCTGGCGTCGTTCTTTAATGCTAACCTCAAATAATGTCTTAAGCCACACCCGTCAGGGTGTGGCTTCTTTTCGTGTATTACACGGCCTTTCTGGTTGGTTAGTGCTGGCCTTGATCACGCTATTTCCGGCTGCGGCAATCGCACGTCAGACACAGGAGAACCCTATGAAGTTACGTATCATTCTCGACGACAAAACGATTACCGCGACCCTGAATGACAGTCAGGCAAGCCGTGAGTTTGCGGCACTTTTACCGCTTACGCTGAAGCTGAAAGATTATGCCGGCGAGGAGAAAATAAGCGATTTGCCCGGCCGATTGTCTACCGCGGGTTCACCAGCCGGCACAGCCGCGAAAAAAGGCGATATCACGATTTATGCCCCGTGGGGAAATCTGGCCATTTTCTATAAACCACATGGTTATGCGAGTGGCTTAATTAAATTAGGACAGTTAGATGAGCCGGACGCTTTGCCCGTCCATCCTGGCGCCTATACCGCCAGATTTGAATTACTGACAGAGTAATCGTCACCCCGAACACGCTTTTACCGGCATCGCCGTCACTCTGTTCTGCCGGCGTTTTATCACCACACTACGTTAATACCTTTCCTGTGCCGGTACTGGATTAGCCGTTTCATTCACCAACCACGACAGCCCGGTTATTAAAGTCCGCTTTGTGCCAGAAACGGACATTGCTGGATTCACAATGTGTTAATCAAAGGGTAGTGGCGGTGCTCTGCTCACCGCCAATCATATACGGGACACATCTGGTGGTAATAATCTGCGAACTTCCGATCCTTGCTCATAGCAGACCTTCGGATACAGAAGGGGGGACGCTTGATGCCGGAAATGGACTGTACCGGAGAAAAGGAATATTGCTCTGAATACCGGCCAGAAATGAAACCCGTTCTGATCGGCAATTGAGCAGACGACCATCCTGAAGGTAACAGAGGTGAAACTGCAGCGCGTTCACTCGCAACCCGAACTGGAAGGGCTCGTTGTCAAAAGACGCTTTCTGAAACTTCCAGGGGACATCCCCATTTGGGTGCTAAAGGCCCGCCTGAACGCTGTTTCATCGCCGTATCCGCATGCACTTGCGATCTGGGAAATAGTTTTTCCCGGGCTTTCCAGCAGCACGGATGCCGTTTCAATACGCACCCGGGTAATAAAGTCTTTCGGGCTTTCCTGGACGAGTATTTTCATTTTACGGTTTAGCGTGCGGGTGGTCATATTCAAAGCTGCAGCAAGTTGCTCAACCGTCATTGCAGGATTTTGATAACGAAGCAGGTTCTCTGCTTTAGTCAGCAGAGGATGTCTTGAATTGAGAAAACCTGCGGGCGCATAAATTTGCTGTGACAGAGGCTGGCTGTCAGCAACGGCCATGTCAGCTGTTAACTTTGCCAGCTCATTACCTGCGTGTTTGCGAACGAGGCATATGACCAGATCAACCCATGAAAGTGGTCCACCCGCAGTGATCACATTGTCCTGCTCGGTCAGGGTTTTTCCCCATACAGGTTTTGCCAGTGGATAGCGTTCAGCGAAAGTGGGATATAACCACCACGTGGTGGTGCAGAGCCGTCCGTTGAGTAAACCCGCTTCTCCCAGTACAAAACCGCCTGCACAGGCTGAGGCAATACAGCTTCCTTCTGAATACTTCACCTTCAACCACTCGGCCGCATCTGATACAGCGGCTCTGTCAGCGGGAAATCTATGCTCATCCAGCTGCATACCGCTGGCAATAATCACCCCAAAAGTATCAGGTTCACTAAATGCGCCATCACTTTCAATAATGCGTCCCTGAACATCCCTGACCGGCTGACCATCTGCGGTAATCGTCCTGACGTCAAATAAAGGAATCTCTCTGGATAGTTCAGGGTTCACCGTAGGGTTCATCCTGATTACCTGATTCGCCAGCCAGAACATATCAGCCAGCCCCGCAAGCGCCGAACGCATGCTGCCCGGAAGAGCAAGTAACGCAACACGCATGTTTAACCCCGTCATGAAGAATGTCTGATTTCGCATGTTACCTGTCATTTATGACACTTCATACCCTTTGTCAGGGTGATTACACTGCCTGAAATTCAACACCGCAGGAACAATACAGGCGTGTGGATGAAAAATGTCATGTCTCGCGCTGAGAAAAGAAGCCTTTGCCTTGTGTCTTTTATTCCTGAATAGCCCGTTGCTTATGGCACGGGATGGCATTCCGAAGAGGTTGCCGCATTGATTGTCAAGGCGGCGCAAAGCATCCACTGATCCGAACACACCAGGAAAATATACAATGAAAATTCTCCATCTTGATTCCAGCATCAACCATGAGTTTTCAGTAACCCGCCAGTTGTCGGCTGAAATAGTGAGGCAACTGGTGGCAACCGGTCAGGAGCATCAACTGACTTACCGGGATCTTGTAAAAGACGAAATCAGTCATCTGACCGGGGAGATTGCTTCAGGATTCAGGCCTGTTTCGGGATGGCCGATTGCTAAAGCCCGTCTGGCCTCTGAGCAACAAGTATCAGACGCTCTGGTGTCGGAGTTTCTTGAAAGCGAGGTGATTGTTCTCGGCGCGCCAATGTACAACTTTTCTGTGTCCAGCCAGCTGAAGGCCTGGATGGACAGAATTGCTCAGCCAGGGAAAACCTTCAGCTATACTCCAACGGGGCCTGTGGGCCTTGCAGGGGGCAAAAAAGTCATCATCGCCTCAGCGCGGGGCGGTTTTTATGCCGGCACGGGACTGGAAGATATGGACTTTCAGGAGCAGTTCCTGCGCAAGTTTTTGGGCTTCCTGGGCATCTCGTGTGTTGAATTTATCCGTGCTGAAGGCGTGTCGAAAGGCGAGGACGTAAAGCACAGAGAAATTTCCCGTGCTTTGTCCTTAATTCCACAGGCCATTACTGCCATTTCTGCCGCCGGGGAATGAACCATTTGACCATTACTCAGTGTAAAGCGTCCTGAATTCTGTCAAATGTCTCCGTTTCAGGTATGTAGAGGGCGCTTTCACTTCTCCCCAAAAGCGTGATCGTCAGATCGTTAATCAAAACAGCGTTCCATTAATATCAATCCTCAGTTTTTAAAAGACGAGGCGAGACAATGGTGAGACGTGGTTTTGGTCTGGCGGCAGCACTCTGTATGCCCATGATGTTACAGGGCTGTGCAGACGGTAATGGAAGCCAGCCGGGTACGCCTACACGGGGCATACTGACGGCACAGGAAGCGGCCCCCTATACGCCCGAAAATTATTTTGCCCGTGGTGGTCTGCTTGCCGACCCGGACGGACCGTGGCATCCGCAAGTCATTAATCTTACTTATGTTTCCACGCCGTGGCGCGTCGGGCCGCATGAAACCTGGCAGACCGTACAACAGGCGGTTAACGCCGCTATCCGTAAGGCCACCGATCGCTCGCGTATCTATATCAGCGTACAGCCGGGAGTCTATCAGGGTGCGGTTTATATTCCTGAGGATGCACCGCCGATCACGCTGTTTGGGGCCGGTCAGCAGCCGCAGAACGTGCGCCTCGAACTGGCGCTCGATTCGCAGTTTTCTCCCGCCCGTTATCGCCAGACGGTTAATCCTGCCGGGCAGTTCCGCGACGGCGATCCCGCCTGGTATCTCTATTCGCAGTGCGCGACGAAACCCAGCGCGCTGATCGGCACCAACTGCGCGGCGGTGGTCTGGTCACAAAGTAACGATTTCCAGATAGCACGACTCAGCATTGTGAACTCTCTGCTGGATACCGTTGACGGCGGCACCCATCAGGGCGTCGCGCTGCGCACGGACGGGGATCGCGTGCAGCTGGATAATGTGCGGCTGATTGGCCGCCAGGATACGGTATATCTCAATACCAGTAACCGTGAAAACCTCGCCGTGACCGACCGTATCAGTCGCGTGCTGGTGAAAGACAGCTATATCGAAGGCGATGTAGATTATGTTTTTGGCCGTGCCAGCGTGGTTTTTGACGGGGTGGAGTTTCACACCGTGTCCACTCGCGGCTCCCGGGAGGCCTACGTGCTGGCACCCAATACACTACCGGATCAGCCGTATGGTTTTCTGGTGCTGAACAGCCGTTTTACCGGCGATGCGGGGTATCAGGGGAGCATTAAAGCGAAGCTGGGACGAGCATGGGATCAGGGCGCGGGTAAGACCGGGTATCTGCCAGGCAATACCGCGAACGGCCAGGCGTTGATTGCGCAAAGCACGATTGATGCGAGTTACGATCGCCTGTCGCCCTGGGGATGGGCCGCCACCACCGCGCGACCCTATCGCGCCAATAGTGCCGCGGATCGTAATCTGAACGACACCGCCTGGAACCGGTTGTGGGAATGGCAGACCGCGTGGCGGTGAGTTATCGCCCGGCGGCGCTGCGCTTGCCGGGCCTACGTGATACGTCCACCGATAATGGTTTGTTATGTTGTAGGCCGGGTAAGGCGCAGCCGCCACCCGGCAAGGACCATCAAACCAGTATCGTAGGCCGGGTAAGCGCAGCGCCACCCGGCACTCATCCTCACACCAGCTTGATCAGCTTTTTACGCATCAACAGTGGTACATCGAGCGGATGCTGATAGCCGATGTTTTCATTGCTGCGGGTGTAAAGCGCGACCAGCCAGTCATAGACATAGCGGGTAGCCGCGTGGATTGGCTGTTCGCCCAGACGCGTCAGGCGGGCATCGCTGGCAGCGGGTGCGCTGGCGCTGAAAATGCCATGACCTTTTTGCACGCGGCTGGCGGGACGCTGGTCTTCCGGCAACGCGGCATAGCCAAGCCAGGCAATGAAATTGCCGATGGCGGCATGCAGTTGCGCGGCACAGGCGGTATCGCGTTGCATGATCTGCTGCAAGGTCTGCGGCAGCGCCAGACGATAGCTGGTGACAATCAGCGTATCTGCCACCTGGCGCAGCGCGGCGGGGGTTAAGCCTAAGCGTTCGGCGCTGGCGTCGTTACGGCTCCACTGACGCAGGTGATTGACCCACATCGCGTGAGCCTGATGGCCGGTATCTTTTGCCGCCGTGACGGTTTCCGGCTGCGCGGTGACATCGGCAAACAGATCGATAGCGTCGTTAAACAGACCGCTGACTTTTTCTTCCCGCGGCTGCTGCACTTTCCACAGCGCATCGAAATGCTTCATGTCCGGCAGTAAACCTTCCAGCAACTCACCATGACGGCTCGCCTGGCCCTGTAATTCGCGGATCGCCGCTTCGGCGCGGGCGCGCTGGCTTTCCGGCGTCTCTTTGAGGGGCGCAGTCCAGTTTTGCATCAGATCGCGCAGCAATTGCAGGTGACGATCGCGCAGCGCTTTCAGCCGCACGGTGCGTAACGACGGAGCCGTCGCCTGTGACAGCCACTCGATCAGACGTTGCAGGCTGCTGGCATCCAGCGCCTGCAGGGTGCCCCAGTGCTGGCCCGGTTTGCCCAGCAACTGTTGCACGGTTTCATCCAGATTCTGCGCCGTGGTGAAGCGCGCATCCTGCGGGGTGATGGCCCACACCAGTCCCGGCAACGCGGTCTCCTGGCCGGACTGGGTCTCTTTCACCCAGTTCAGCAAGGTGCGCGCCGTGGTGGCGGTTTCGCTGCGCTGCGGCGTGGCGTTACAGATCATCAGTACATCCGGCTGCAACTGCTGACGATAATGATCGAGCAGCCAGCGGCATTTACTGTTTTGCAGCGATGGCTGCCCCCCGAGGGTTGGCACCGGAATATCGAGAATATCCACGCCATTCAGCACACCGTCTTCCACCGGCAACACCAGCTCACGCACCAGCAGCGCCAGCGTGGCGAGCGGAATGCTGACGGCGTTCTGTAGCTGGTCTTCCGCCCAGGGATGAACCACCACTTCGCCGTGAGCGCTGTCGCCGTCTTCCGGCTGCGGGTTGAGAAAACCCTCCGTCGGCAGGGCAAAATTATCCACTAACAGACTGAGCGGGGCGGCGAGCGCACGGGCATTACCGGTCTGATGCAGAATGTGCGCCAGCGCCAGCCATTGCTGCGTTAACTCCTGGTGCTCGCCCCACAGCAGCGACCACGCACTGGCGCGGGCGCTGAGATCCAGCGACGGCAACAGGGTAATAAACTGATACCACAGCCCGTCATCCAGCTGCTGGCGGGACGCCGGCACCGTGCTGCGCCAGAAACGGGCAATCGCGCCCACTTCTTCTGCAGTGATCCCCGGTACCTGCTGCGGCTGACGCAGAGCGCGCCAGCGGGTCAGCCGATCTTCAATGACGTTTTTTTCCACCGTGCGCAGATCCGGGAGACACTGCGCATGGGCGATAAACACCTGAACCAGTTCCGCTTCGCTTAAAATGCCCAGCTGCAACGGGAAACGATCGTCAGCGGCAGTGCGGTTCTGACTAAAGCGCAGTGCCATGCCGGTCAGCGCATGACCCGGATTGATATGGGTAAAGTAGTCCAGCGTTTTGTCGCCGGGTTTAACATTTACCCGGCCATTGCCGCTGTTGCACAAGGCGCTCAGCAGGTGGGCTTTCGACGCCTGTGAATGCCCATAGAGCGCCACGGTGCAGGTATTGTCTGCCGCCTGCATCAGCACGGATTCCTGAGCTGCTGCGGCGGTGAGGCGCGCCAGCAGGGCGTCGGCATCGTCGTCGAGCAAGGGCGCATGGGCGCGGGTGTCATTCACCCAGGACATCACTGCCTGTGAAATTTTTAAAGGCGCTTTCATTTCAGGTACACACTCCCGCTGTCGATCCAGTAATGGCTGCCGCTATGACGGCGATCGGCCAGCGTATTTAGTTTAAACGTCAGCGCATCCGCATCCACCGGCGTGCCGTCTGTCAGCCAGGCATCGCTCAGGGTGAAGGCTTCCGGCCCGTGCGCTTTGCTGCCGCCGGTAAATTGCAGGCGCACATTCAGCACGCCGTCACCGGCAATGGCTTTCGCCAGCTCCGGGGAGTTGATGCTGAGCGTATAGAGCGGCGTCGCGGGCCAGCGGGCGTTGGCCAGCTGACGGAAACCCAGCGTAACGTTGCCGCGCAGCGGGAAATGCAGTTTAGCATCGAGCTTCGCGCCGGGCTTGTCGAGGTCGATATCGTGATACCAGACGTTTTCATCGCGCAGGGTATTTACGGTGTTATCCAGCACGCCCAGATAGCGCACGGTGGAGTAGGCACCAATATCCGCCGCCTTAAAATTAAAGCGCGGCAGACGTAGATCCAGCGCCAGGCTGCATAGCATCGCACCGACGGCTGCGGTGGATTTCGGGTTGCCAATGCGCCCCTGCTGGCTAAACGGATACCACTCATGCACGCGGTATTTATCCAGCCACACCATACGGTTGACCGGCACCGGTTGCAGATGGCGGATCAACGCCTGTACGCCCGGCAGACAGCCCGGACGTCCGGTGATCAGCAGCACGTCGCAACAGTAGTGGGAAATGGCTTCGCACACTGCATGCAGCGGGGCGGTGAGGGTAAATTGCCCGGCGAGCATCGCGCTTTGCAGTTCACTGAAATTGACCTGTAACGGCACGGCGAAAATATCAAATTCCGCCGCGCCCTGCGGCAGTGCCGGATCGATGGCCTGTTTCAGGTAGTTAAGCACGTTGCGCGTCGGCGGCTGTTTGATCAGTTCGCCAAAGGTGGCGTGCAGACCGGCCAGCGGATCGTTGACGTCGCTGGATTCCCAGGCCGCCAGGATCGCATGACCAATCGGCATGAACAGTTGCAGCGTAGTTTGCTGGCGTAACACCGCCTGAGTGTCAATGCGTCCGGAGTCGCCAAACAGCGTCGCCAGCAGCGCGGCGGCGTCAGTAATACCGGCTTTTTGCAGCTGCGTTTGCAGTGCTGGCAGCACGCAGCGCTGGATCACATCCAGCAGAATGTCGTCCCCGGCGACTTTAAAGCCTTCGCGGAACAGCAACTGCGGCGTGATTTTAACATTGCTGCCGGTACCGTCATCCAGTTGATAGTGGGTGATGGCCATATCGGTAGTGCCACCGCCGATATCAATGGATGCGACGCGTAACGCGCGTCCCGCGACTTCCCCTGGCGCGACCGTGCGATCCGGGCGGGCGAGGGAGGCGAAAAAGGTTTCGGTCTGTCCGGCAAAGTGGGAAATGGCTTCGTTATACAGCCACACCAGCTGACCACAGCTGGCCTCGTCCCACTCCATCTGAATACGCGGCACGGGCACGACACTTTTTTCCTGCTGCTTACGGCTGGCGAAGTCATCGTCCTGCGGGTGCCAGCCCATGGCTTTCCAGACCAGCGCAATCGCCTCGAACATGCGGCGACGGAAGATCTCGCGCTCCTGTTTCGGCATCGCCGACGGCAGGGTAAGAATAATGGTGCGCAGCTGTCGCGGCGACGCGGGAAAGCCCAGACGCAGACGTGTCGCCACGCTGTTGATCTGGCCGAGTGCCTGCGCCAGCAGTTCGCACAGCATGTGCGTCATCAGCGTACTGCGGCTGTACTGCGGCGAGAACACCGGCAGACGTTCGTCCAGCGGCAGCGTGTACAGCGGCTGGCCGTCGTCGTTCATCAGGTTCATCAACGGGAAAGCGGTTGCCAGCGGTTCGCGCTGGGATTTGCTGTTCATCTGACTGAAGCGCCAGTCCTGCAACACCGGGGTTTCATCCCACAGGTAACGGCGCGGGCTGGAGATACCGCTGTTGCCTTCGGTGCCCAGACGGCCCGTCGCCAGTTTGCGGGCTTCGTCACCCACGCGCACGATGGACGGCCAGATAAAGGCATCTTCACGGCCACTTTCCACCGAGAAATGCTGTTTACCAAAGCGCGCTTCGGAAAACTCAAGGCGGCTGGTGAACAGCGGCTCGTTTAAAAATTGCGGTTCGCTCAGCGAGCGCACCTGGAGTTCGGCGGTCTGGCGCAGGCCATCGTTGGCATCGCCATGATCTTCGATGATCACGCCGCAGGTATGGGTGTTACCGACGTCGAGAATTAAATCCACCGGGATCGCCGGGGTGCTGAGCGTGTGGGTCACGATCCTCACTTCCGGCACGCTGAGCTGTTCGCCCAGCAGCGTCATCAGATTCAGCCAGTGCGCCTGATACTCAAAGCCGCGCAGGGCCTGAGCAATATCGCGCTCGCTGCGGTTTTCATGCTGAATAGCCTGCAAAAAAACTTCCCGCAGCCAGCCGTCGATCCACGTCTGATCGAGGAAATCCGCCACTTCGTCATCACGCCACGCCAGTGAAAAACGGGTGCCGTTCAGAATGTCGTTTTCAATAGGCGCAAGGGCGGCGGGGGACAGATCGTTAATCTGGCTGTCGAGCGCCAGCGTCACGCGATGGGTGTGACCGTTGCTGTCCGGCTCGCTGAGCTTGCGGATCTGCACGCGCGCCCAGTTATCCGGGCCTTCAACAAAGGTGCGCGGTGGGTTGAAACGCAGAAACGGGATCGGCAGCCAGACGCCATCAAGCAGGGCGAGGGAACCCAGCAGGCCGAGAGTCGTTTCCGGTTTGACCACTTCTGCCGGGCCGCCGTTGCTGGCGGGCAGGGTGAAACGCTCGTTGACCAGATCGTAATCCAGACGCAACAGCGGGCCGTTGGCGGTTTTACGCACGAAGCGGCCATTGTGGGTCGACACCAGCGGCGTCAGCCCGAAATCCAGAAATTGCACGCCGCTGTTGGCAATCAGCGTCACGCTCTGTTTGTAGTCGCAAAGATTTACCAGCATAAATCAGGCACCTGTTTTTCTGAAGGTTACCGGCACCACGGTGTTGCCGTCATAGCGTGCGGTACATTGCGCCACGTCATTACTGCCCGCGGTGCAGGTAATTTCCGGCATCGGGTAGCGGGAGCCATCGCTGCAACGTGCATTGCTGCGGCTTTTGATCATCAGCTCGCCGGTCTGATGCAGACCCGAGAACAGATCGGCGCGGCAGGTAATGTTGCCAGCCTGTACCAGACGGGCCGTGCCTTTGTTGTTCTGGATCTGATAGCGCAGAGTCGGCGCTTTGCCGGTGGCGTGATCTTTGATCTCCGGCGTCACGCGCCAGGTGCCGTTCAGGAAGCGGGTATTACCCGTTTTCACCTGGATGGCATCCATAACCAGCACATCTTTCGGGATCGCGGCGATCACCGCAGGCTCGCTCTTCTTCTCTTCGACAACCGGGGTTTTCACGGCGACGACATCCGCCTGATGCAGCGGCAGAGAAGCGGTAAGCTGTGGCGCAGGGCTGGCTGGGGTAATGACTGGCGCAGGCGTCGCAACCGGTGTCGGGGTGTTAGCCAGCGATGTTTCCGGCGTTGCCTGTTGTTTGAGTAGCATGGGGGCGGCGACAGCCGCGACGACCATCGCCGCCACGGGCAACAGCCACAGCGCGGCAGAGCGTTTTTTCGCCACCGGCGCGACAACAGGCGCAGGAGCAGGCTCTGGTTCCGGGGCGGTCGGCGGCGTAACCGGGGGCGCAGGCTGTGGTTTTTCGTATACCGCACCGGCGACTTCTTCGGTTTTGATCACCGGCGTCGGCGCTATCAGCGGCTCGTCGGCCTGGCTGAAATTCACCACCGGCGTTTCTTCCGGCTCTGGCGGTTCAACCAGTGTAATGACAGGCTCAGGGATCGCCTCCTCGCGCAGGCAAGCCAGCACATCATCACGGGCGTTTTCGTTCAGATTAACGAAGCCCCAGAAGGTGATAACCGGTTTGCCATCCACCAGGAAAACGTGGTTGATGCCGGGAAACTGCAACGCTTTTTCCAGCAGTGAGCCAAACAGCTGCTGCGCGGTTTTGTTTGATTGCAGGCTTTTACGGCTCAGCGCGGCGGCACTGTCGAGGGTGCTTTCCAGATAGCGCAGGGCGCGAAAGCGCGCGTCTTCATCTGCGGCTTTCCAGGCGACGGCGTGGCCGTCAACCGGCGAATACCAGTCAACGCGATCGCCGTCGTCGTTGACCTGCGGAATGGCCAGACAGTCCACCATTGCCTGCTGTTTGCGCAGGCGTAATGCTTCACGAATTTGCAGTGCCGAATCAAATACGGCCTGACCGCCGCCGCCAACTGCCTGAAAATCATCCAGATCGCCGCTGCGCAAGAGTGTTTTTGCCACGTTTTCATCCCATAGACTTCTTCACACGTCTACTTTACGCAAACCGGGTTGTAAACAAACGACAGAAGAGAGGCTAAAACCATTGAATTCTCGTCGTATTGAGCCGCGCTTTAGGTCTTGACGTTCACAAGAATTTAAAAATGAAATTTCGGTTAAGGAAGGTTAGGTGTAGCATAGCTCTAGGATAACCATGTTAATTAAAGGGATTTTATGACTATCTTTGAAAAGCCGGGTCCGAACTGTAGCGATGAGGGTTACTACCGCTATGAGGTAGTGGGCGATAATACATGTATCATGAGTCGTGCGGGTACCAGAAAGGTTGTTTATGTCAAGAAAGTGCCTGTAAGGGGAGTAACACTGACGGTAGGAATTTTTTTTGATGGTACTGGGAACAACTGGACCAATGGGAATGATCTCCGAATTGCGTATGGTAACTGTAGCAACATGGTAGGGGAGGAAAGAGCAAAAGCGTGTGAAAAGTATGAGCAATATGCGAAAGATACTTACGACAATGCAAGTTACAGATGCGGAATTACTAATATAACAAGGTTGTATAATCTCTATCAAACAGATGATGAACTTAACAACCAGGTAACCCAAGCTCAAATTAAAATCTATATTCCCGGTATTGGCACTGCAGATGGTAAATCTGATTCTTTGATTGGCATGGCATTAGGCAGTAGCCTCATAAAAGATTTTGAAGGAGTAGTCACCAAAACTGACGAGGTAATGGATAAAATCAGCACAGAACTGGCAAAATTCATTAAGCAAAACTCCGGACAAATAGCGATAGCTAAAGTTCAGTTTGACCTATTTGGTTTTAGCCGTGGCGCAGCCTCTGCACGCCATTTTGCTAATCGCGTGATGAAGCAAGATCCTTTAATTGCGGAAGCTATTACACGCGGTCTCGAGTTATCTGGGCATCATGGAGAACCGGCTGGAGAGGTGCGCTTCCTGGGGCTTTTTGACACCGTGGCAGCAATAGGTAGTCTATTAAATTTTTACGATATTAATGGCCGCAGCAACCCAGGCGTGGAATTAGAGTTACGCCCATCCGTAGCTCAGAAAGTATTCCAGATTAGCGCCATGCACGAATGTCGTTATAATTTTAGTCTGAATAGTATTAAGGGGATCTGGCCTGAATTAGCCCTGCCTGGTGCGCATGCTGATATTGGTGGCGGTTATAATTCAGTTGATTCATTTCTTCCAGAAAATGAAGATATCCTTTTGACCATGCCTGATTTTGAGGTAGTGAGTGAAGATGTAGATGAAAAACAGATTAAAGTTTATGTGCAAACGGAGTTAAGACGGGAGAGATTATTCGCACTGCCTGCATTAAAATATATATTGCCTCATGGAAAGATTGAGACAAGAGTAGTCTCTTGGCATTTAGTCAACCCAAATAAAGCGAGGGCATCTATTTTTGAGAAGAAAGTAGGGGCTGCAGTCTTTTTTGAGCGTCAGGCTATTCCTAATGACTGGGAAAAGGTATGTATGCGGGTGATGCTGGATGCTGCCGAAGAAGCAGGAGCTAATTTTCAGGATATAGACCCTTTAGATCCTGACATGTCGATATGCGATGAACTTATCTCCTTTAGTAATAAATCAATTGCGCAAGGGCGAGCAGTAAGATGTGGGAAAACACCCATGGGCTTCACAGCAGAAGAGATGCAAGTCATTGGTAAATACATGCATTGTTCAGCAAACTGGAATGTAGATTCAGACCGCAGTCTTTGGTTAAATCCTAAGAATGGAGAAATTTTCTTGCCGAGCAAAATTGCTGCCATGGATGAGCGACCATTCGTTTGGGCAAACGCACCGGGCGATGGCTGGATACGTTCAGTGTGGAAAATGGACGATCAACAGCAATGGGAAGAGCGCAGTCGTAAAAACAGCGATGCACTGGATCAAATCTTCTGAGGGAACAGTGATGAACAAGTCGAAGGGCCTGATAAGTATATTGGCCGGAGTGGTTTTAATTATTGGGTGCCATGACAGGCGGGCCGCAGTAATGACTCCCTTCGGCGAAGGAGTTAACGACTGGGGTAAAAAACTGCCTTACGACCACTGGCAGTTTAATTTTTTTTATCCCGAAAATCTGCCTGCCGCAGTGACAATGGCGTTTATTGAAGACGGAAATGTCAGTGAAACTGTATATCGCCAGCTCGATGCAGCACGACCCAGCCGTAACAGCAAAGGCAGCTGGAGCCGGACCGTGGGTGCCTTTACGGCGAATAGCAACACAGGAACAGCGCTGCCAGTGCATATGTTTATTTGCTGGGACTCTGTAATAGACAAAAAAGCATATGAGACAGAGATCTGGTTCGGTGAAGAAACATGGATGCAGATGACCACTGCTTATCCAGATCCCTATAAGCCCGGAATTATTTATTATCGTAACAATTTGATTATTGGACTTGCCCCAGGCGGAACAGTCCGTGTATGGCTTGAAAATAATGGTGAAAAAGTAATGCTACAACGGTCTGTCAGACTGATTACGGTTTCCGGTGATAAAATGCTCAGATGCAAAGGTATTACTCAGCATCCTAACGGTTATGTTTATTACGGAAAAATACCAGAGTTCTTGAAAGGGAAATCCTACCCATACGGTGAATGGTAATGCAAATATCATTTTAAAATTTTTCCATGGAGGGAAGTATGAATAAATTATTAAATGCGGCATTAATAATGGCTGGATTGGTGGCGTTAAGTGGCTGCCATGACAGGCGGGCCGCAGTAATGACTCCCTTCGGCGAAGGAGTTAACGACTGGGGTAAAAAACTGCCTTACGACCACTGGCAGTTTAATTTTTTTTATCCCGAAAATCTGCCTGCCGCAGTGACAATGGCGTTTATTGAAGACGGAAATGTCAGTGAAACTGTATATCGCCAGCTCGATGCAGCACGACCCAGCCGTAACAGCAAAGGCAGCTGGAGCCGGACCGTGGGTGCCTTTACGGCGAATTTCAACACAGGGACAGCGCTGCCAGTGCATATGTTTATTTGCTGGGACTCTGTAATAGACAAAAAAGCTTATGAGACAGAGATCTGGTTCGGTAAAGAAACATGGATGCAGATGACCACTGCTTATCCAGATCCCTATAAGCCCGGAATTATTTATTATCGTAACAATTTGATTATTGGACTTGCCCCAGGCGGAACAGTCCGTGTATGGCTTGAAAATAATGGTGAAAAAGTAATGCCACAACGGTCTGTCAGACTGATTACGGTTTCCGGTGATAAAATGCTCAGATGCAAAGCAACTCGGCATCGCATAGATTTCAATTACAATGTGCCATCAGGATATGATCCCTTCATCAGGGATTTCATTAAAATGAAAAAATACCCTTACGGCAACTGGTGATCACAGGACCATATAACGTGCTCATTTCGCTAATTTATGCAGAACCTTCATACAGTTAACTGGTACCGTCTTCAAGGTAGCATGCAACTAAGAAGGCGCATAACGCAAATTTCAAACCAGCCGATGGATGAATATTCAACAAAAATTGCAGCATTAGAATAACCTGATAGTGATTCGTTATTTGCCAGTTTTATATTGCTGTGCTGTGATCACTGTTGGTCATAAAAATCTATAAGGCATAACAATGAACACAGGGAAAACGCTGCTCGCGCTGGCGCTCAGCACACTCTTACCGGCAAGCGCCGCGTTCGCGGCATCTAATGACACGCTGATTTATTGCTCTGAAGCCTCTCCGGAATCCTTCAATCCGCAGATCGCCAGCTCCGGCCCGACCTTCGTGGCCAGCTCGCAGGTGCTGTATAACCGGCTGGTGAATTTTGATCCGAAGAATAATACCCCGGTGCCGTCACTGGCGACGGAGTGGAAAATTTCCCCGGATGGCAAAACCTATACCTTTACGCTGCGTCAGGGTGTGAAATTTAACAGCAATAAATATTTCAAACCGACGCGCGATTTTAATGCTGATGACGTCATTTTCTCGGTCCTGCGCCAGAAAAATGCCGATCATCCGTATCACAACGTTTCTCAGGGCAATTACGAATACTTTAACGACGTAGGCCTGGATAAGCTGATCAAAGACGTGAAAAAGCTGGATGATTACCACGTTCAGTTTGTTCTTAACGAACCTAACGCGGCATTTCTTGCCGACTGGGGAATGGATTTCGCGTCTATTCTCTCCAGCGAATATGCCGATGCGATGCTGAAAAAGGGCACGCCGGAATATGTCGATACCTGGCCAATCGGTACCGGCCCTTATGCGCTGCAACAATATAAAGTGGATTCGCTGATCCGTTACGTCGCTAACCCGAATTACTGGGATGGTGAAGTGCCAACCAAACACCTGATCTTCTCCATCACGCCGAATGTGCAGACGCGCCTGGCGAAGCTGCAAACCAACGAGTGCCAGATCATCCCGGCACCTGCACCGGTGCAGTTTGACGAAATCAAGAAGAACAAGGATTTAGCGCTGCACTCCGTTGATGCGCTGAACGTCGGTTATCTGGCGTTTAACACCGAGAAAAAACCCTTCGATAACGTGCTGGTACGCCAGGCGCTGAACTACGCCACCGATAAAAAAGCCATCGTTGACGCGGTATTCCTTGGTTCCGGCACCGTGGCAAAATCGCCGCTGCCGCCAAACATGCTCGGCTTTAATAAAAATCTGAAGGATTACCAGTACGATCCGGAAAAAGCCAAAGCGCTGCTGAAACAGGCAGGCGTTGCAGAGGGTACGGAAGTGACGCTGTGGTCAATGCCGGTACAGCGTCCGTATAACCCGAACTCCAAACGCATTGCCGAGATGATCCAGAGCGACTGGGCGAAAGTGGGCGTGAAGGCGAAAATCGTCTCCTATGAGTGGGGCGAGTATCTTTCCGGTATGCGTAAAGGCGAGCACGACAGCGCGCTGTTTGGCTGGATGTCTGACAACGGCGATCCGGATAACTTTGCCGATGTGCTGCTAGGCTGCAACAGCATCAAAACTGGCTCTAACGCCGCCCGCTGGTGCGACAAAGGCTATAACGAGCTGGTGCAGAAAGCGAAGCTGACCAGCGTGCCGGAAGAACGCGCGCGTCTGTACGAACAGGCGCAGGAAGTGTTTTATCAGCAGGCACCGTGGATTGCGCTGGCGAATGGCAAAACCTTTTATGCCACGCGCAGCAACGTGAGCGGGTATAGTGTCAGTCTGATGGGCAGTGATTTTTCCAAAGCCAAACTTAACTAGATCGTAAGGAGAGGATATGTCGCATCTGGATGAGGTTATCGCGCGCGTGGATGCCACCATTGAAGAGAACGTCATCGCACACATGAACGAACTGCTGATTGCCCTGAGCGATGATGCGGAGTTGAGCCGCGAGGCGCGCTACGAGCAGCAGCAGCGCCTGCGTTATGCCATTGCACATAAGGATCGACACAACAAGGAAGAGCTGGAGGCCAGGCGCGAGCACCTGACCCATGGCGGCGTTATTCTCTGATCTTAAAACTGGCGTCTGGCAACCAACCAGGCGCCGACTACCAGCAACACCGCGCCGCACACCGGGCCTATCAGTGCGCGCAGCGGGATCCCCTGACTTTTCAGCACATCCATCACCAGCCCGCCAATCAGTTGACTGGCGACCAGCACGGCTATAGTCGTGGCAGCCCCGACATACTGATAACCGCTGATGCTGGCAAAAACAAAAAATGAGCCGAGCAGGCCGGGAATGATCGTCCACCAGCGCACCGTCGCCGCCAGTTCAGCAAATCCCCCGACGCCGTTTTTTATCAGCAGTATGCTGACGAACAGCACAATCCCCACCAGCGAATTGAGCAGCATCGCGATCAGAATGGTTGAGGAACTCTGGGTGATGCGCACCATCAGGGTGTTCTGCACCACCAGACCAATACCCGCCGCCACCATAAACGCCAGCGTCAGCGACTGATTCATGGCAGCGCATCCGGTTCGGTACGGTCATCCAGCTGGAGCTGCATAAAAGTCAGATCCAGCCAGCGGCCAAATTTCGTGCCCACCTGCGGCATCTGCGCGGTGATGATAAACCCAAGTTTTTCATGCAGATGAATAGACGCGTGGTTCTGCGATTCGATACCGGCCACCATCACATGCTTGCCGATACGCTTTGCCTCGTCGATCAGGCGGATCATCAGCGCCTGGCCGATGCCTTTGCCCTGATGCGCCGGGTGCACGTATACCGAATGCTCGACCGTGTGACGAAAACCATCGAAGGCACGCCAGTCGCCGAACGAAGCATAACCGGTCACGACGCCGTTTTCTTCACTCACCAACACCGGATAGCCCGCCAGAGAGCGGGCCTCAAACCAGGCGATGCGGTTATCTACGTCCACCGTGGCGTCATTCCAGATGGCCGCGGTGTGCAGCACCGCATGATTAAAAATTTCAGCGATTGCCGCGCAGTCGTCCTTGTGCGCAAAACGAATATTCATGGTTGAACCTCAGGAGTTGTTCACTATAGTATTACGATATGAATACTATTACAGACAACATAAATCAACGGATCAGTGTGCGAATTCGTCTTGAGCGTGAATCCCGCGGCTGGTCGTTAAGCGATCTGGCGAACCGGGCAGGCGTGTCGCGGGCGATGATCCACAAGATCGAAAAGGGCGAGAGCAGCCCGACCACCACGCTGCTGGCGCGGTTGTCCGGTGCTTTTGGCATCAGCATGTCAACGTTAATCGCCCGGGCTGAAATGCAGGAAGGCAAACTGCTGCGGTTTGCCGATCAACCGCTGTGGCGCGATCCGCAAACTCACTATCTGCGCCGCCACGTCTCGCCGCGCACCGATTTGCCCCTCGATCTGGTGCAGGTAGAGTTACCCCCGGGCAGCGATATTCCGATGCCCGCCTCATCCTATGCGCAGGCACGCCAGCTGATCTGGTTACAGGAAGGCGAACTGACATTTGTGGAAGGGGATACCCGCCACCAGATGCATGCCGGTGACTGTCTGGAACTTGGCCCGCCTAATGACTGCCGTTTTATCAACGATTCCGCGGAAATTTGCCGCTACCTGGTGGTGCGCCTGAACCAATCAGGCTCGTAATGTGAAAGCAAACCTGGCATTAAGCTTCTACCCTTGTGTAAGGTTTACTTCGAAAGGAGATCATTATGAGTCAAAGTACACTACGTAATCGCCGCTGGGTGCTGGCATCCCGACCAAAAGGCGCGCCGGTTGCTGATAATTTCCGTCTGGAAGAAGACGACGTCGCCACCCCTGGCGAAGGCCAGGTGCTGCTGCGCACGCTGTATCTCTCCCTTGACCCGTACATGCGTGGCCGCATGAGTGATGCGCCGTCCTATACGCCGCCGGTGAAAATCGACGAAGTGATGTGCGGCGGCACCGTCAGCCAGGTCGTGAAATCCCTCAACCCGGATTTCAGCGAAGGGGATCTGGTGCTGGGTTACAGCGGCTGGCAGGATTATGAAATTTCCGACGGCAGCGGGCTGGTGAAGCTTCAGGAAACAGAACATCCGTCATGGGCGCTGGGCATTCTGGGTATGCCGGGCTTTACTGCCTATATGGGACTGCTGGATATCGGTCAGCCAAAATCAGGCGAAACGCTGGTGGTAGCCGCCGCAACCGGGCCGGTCGGCGCCACCGTCGGACAAATTGGTAAGCTGAAAGGCTGCCGTGTAGTGGGCGTCGCGGGCGGAGAAGAAAAATGCCGCTACGCAGTAGAGAAACTGGGCTTTGATGCCTGCATCGATCACCGTGCGGACGATTTTGCTGAACAGTTGAAAAACGCCTGTCCACAGGGTATCGATATCTATTATGAAAACGTCGGCGGCAAAGTCTTCGACGCCGTACTCCCCTTGCTTAACAGCGCAGCGCGTGTGCCGGTATGCGGCCTGATTAGCGGCTATAACGCTACCGATCTGCCGGACGGCCCGGATCGCCTCTCGCTGCTGATGGGTACCATCCTGAAAAAACGTCTGCGCGTGCAGGGGTTCATTATTAATCAGGATTACGGGCATCGCCTTGATGAATTCCGCAACGAGATGATCCCCTGGGTGAAAGAGGGCAAGATCCATTATCGCGAACATATCACCGACGGGCTGGAAAACACCCCCGAGGCCTTTATCGGTCTGCTGGAAGGGAAAAACTTCGGCAAACTGGTGATTAAGGTTGCCGATCGGACGTAACAACATTGATGGCGGTCAACGCCGCCATCAAAATCCAGGCAAAATTTCCATTAGCGTCTTTAATTAAACTCTGAAAAACAAAAACTTTAACTAACCTTTCAGAGACGAACCATACCAGGCATGCATAGAGAGAATATATCCCTACGATTTCGCGCAATTAATTACACTAGCCCGCTTGATATTGTTAAGTATTGGACAGGAACGGAATATGCTTGATCTGGTCAAAGCGCAACGCATGAGCCTTACCATGCAGGTGGAAGTGAGCCTGAAAAGCGCACTTATTGTTGGCGCATTAAAACCCGGCGCACGCCTGATCACTAAAGAAATAGCCGATCAACTGGGTACCAGTATTACCCCGGTGAGGGAGGCGCTTTTACGTCTGGTTTCCGCAGGCGCGCTGCACGCCACGCCCGCTCAGGCCTTTCTGGTGCCGGAAGTGTGCAGGGAAAGATATCTGGAAATAAATACCATACGTAAGCAAGTCGAGGGTATGGCGGTTGAAGTTGCCTGCACGAATCTTGATGCCGATAAAATGAAAAAGCTGCAACAACTGGCGGCGAGTTATCAGGAAGCCCTGGCCGGCAGTAATATAGAGCAGACTTTACAGGCCAATCGCACGTTTCGTTTTTGCCTGTATGATTACGCGGAAATGCCTACGCTGACGGCGATCATTGAGCAACTCTGGGTGCGCATCGGCCCTTGCTTTAATTATCTCTATCCGTCATCCGAAAGTTTAATGCGCAGTCATGGCGCATACGATGGCTTATTATCCTCGCTGGAAAAAGGGCAGTGCGCGGAAAGTAAACAGGCAATAATTGATGCTATCGAGGTGGGAGAAACTATTCTGCTTCGTCAGTATGACAATGATATGCGCTAATAAAAAATCCGGCCTGCACAGCAGGCCGGAACGTGTTTATTCGAAGCGATAAGCCACGGACAAACCAACGCCGTAATTACGACCTGGCGCAGGTTCGTAGTAGCGACCGTTGGATTCGTTGACGATCACCGAACCCACATATTCTCGGTCAAACAGGTTATCCACCCGACCAAATACATCCATCATCCAGTTACCATAATTGAGCTTATAGCCGGTGTTCAGACCAACCACGGTATAGGACGGCGCTTTAGCGGTGTTTTCGTCATCGGCCTGAATATCGCTCATATAACGCACATCCGCCCCGGCATACCAGCCGCTTTCCGGCTGCCAGCCAAGGGACGCAAAGCCCATATTACGCGCGATGCCCGGCATACGGTTGCCGTTGCAGTCCTGGTCATTGCAGACGTTGGTGCGGTAAGTCGCGTTCAGATAAGTCCACGCCATTTTCGCACGCCAGTTACCGGCAAACTGCTGATCGACTGACAGCTCCGCGCCCTGACGACGGGTTTTGCCGGCGTTTTTATAGGTGGTGCGCCCGCCGCTGCTGGCGTCAGTGACGATCTCGTTATCCGTATCGGTCTGGAACAGTGCCGCGGTCACCAGGCCGTTGCCCACGCGCGTTTTGCTGCCCACTTCCCAGGTGGTATTGGTGGACGGTTGCAGATCAAAATTCAATCCGCTCTGGCCGCCGGAACGGTAGGACAGCTCATTGATGGTCGGCGTTTCAAAGCCACGACCGCCCGCCACATACAGATTCCACGCGTCGGTCACCGCATATTTCAGCGAGCCGGCCGGCAGCCATTTGTGATAGCTGGCTTCACCGCTGTCATCGCCATTACGGGGAGTGACATAGTGATCGTTTGAGTCAAACCATACGGAGCTGTAACGCACGCCCGCATCCAGCGACAGCTTGTCGGTCAGCTGCCACGCCGTTTGCAGGTACGGATCGACGTTCCACATCAGGTTGCGTTCGTTGCGGCGCTGCTGGCCTTTATGCCCGTAAACCGGCGTGCTGCCGAACATGACGAAGTTCTCGTAACCTTTACGATCTTCGGTCATGTTTTCGTAGTTCAGACCGGTAGTGAAGGTGACCGGCACGCCCAGTTCGCCACGGTGCGTCCAGCGGGTGTCGATACCCTGATAATGACGGCTTAAGTCAATCACCCCGCCTGCATGGGTCGGATTCAGCTGCGGCGCGCGCGGAATAGACTGGTACTGAGTGGTTTCGCGCTCACCGGCATACATCATCACGCTCAGATCGTCCTGCTCGCTGAGCTGACGTTCATAGCGCAGGCCCGCCTGGGTCTGCTTGATGGTTTTACGCATATTGTACTGATCGCCACGCGGCGACTGGCGCGGGTTATCTTTCCATTCGCTTTTGCTCAGGCCACCCGGATCGTTCGCTTTGGTGTCGACGCTGTTGAGGATCAGCGTCAGCTTGCTGACGTCATCAATGCGCACGCCCAGTTTGGCGTTGGCGAGATTTTTCTGCGCGCCGCTGTGATCGCGGTAGCCATGGGTGGCAAAACGACTGGAAGAGACCGTGTAATCCACATCACCCGGCTGCGTGCCGTCGCCAACCGCACCGGTGGCTTTCAGGCCGTAGCGCCAGCTGCCAAAGCTGCCGTAATAGCTGCTCGCTTCAACGGTGGCGGGTTCGCGGCCCGTTTCGGTCGTCACATTCATTACGCCGCCGGATGCATTACCGTACAGGGCAGAAAAGGGTCCGCGCAGCACATCGACGCTTTCAATACTGTTGATGTCGATGTTGGACGTCTGGCCCTGGCCGTCCGGCATGGTCGCCGGAATGCCGTCCACATACATACGGATCCCGCGCACCCCATAGGTGGAGCGGGAGCCAAAACCACGGATCGACAGCTGTAAATCCTGCGAATAGTTCTGGCGATTCTGGATCTGTAAGCCCGGCACGCTGGTCAGCGATTCCGAGAGATTCACGCGCGGCGTCGCCTGACGCATATCCTCGCCCTGTACGACGCTGACGGCGGCAGGCGTATCCAGTTCGGAGACGGTTTGCGGGGAAGCGGTAACGATCATGGTCTGTTCAGCTGCCGCGAAAGCAGGGTGAAAGACCGCCGGAAGTAAAAGAAACGGCAAGGCCGCCGGGCGTGCAAAAAGGATTTTCATGGTAGGAACCGATTAAAAATAAAACGAACCAAATGGAACATGTGCCGACATGTTACGGGTTATGTAAAGAAATTGAAAACGTTAACGGCACTTACTGTGAATCATTGCCGGGGGAAATTATGGCCCGAATGGGAAATTCGGCAAGAAAGTCTCCCCATTTTACAAATAAATGATTACTATTCTCATCTATGCCCGTCATAATTCACGCTGCAAATGCGTTGGCTTTCCTCGCTCACCCCAGTCACTTACATATGTAAGCTCCTGGGGATTCACTGCGTCGCCGCCTTTTTGCAACATGAATTATTTAGGGCATACAAAAAGAAGCGAAGCGCGACTTCGTCGACCGGAAGCCATGTGATGCAGCTATACATTTTTTATCAAAGGGAGTCGTCATGTTTACTCGTCATTTTAGCTCACCGCGCCTGCGTGGTTCACTGTTATTAGGTTCTCTGCTGCTCGCCGGCACGTTTAACGCCAACGCTGCACAAGACATGCTGCGCCAGCCGGTCGGCAAAGGAGCCTATGAAATGGCGTTCAGCCAGCAGGAAAACGCGCTGTGGCTTGCGACATCACAGAGCCGTAAAACGGACAAGGGCGGGGTGGTATATCGTCTCGATCCGGTCACGCTGAACGTGACCCAGGCGATCCATAACGATTTAAAACCGTTTGGCGCAACCATGAACACCAAAACGCAGACCCTGTGGTTTGGCAACACCACCAGCAGCGCCGTGACGGCGATTGACGCGAAAACCGGCGATGTGAAAGGCCGTCTGGTGCTGGATGAGCGTAAACGTTCTGACACCGTGCGTCCGTTCCAGCCGCGTGAACTGGCCGTCGATGAAACCACCAACAGCGTGTACATCACCGGCGTCGGCAAAGAGAGCGTGATCTGGGTGGTGGACGGTAACAACATCACCCTTAAAACCACCATTACCGGTACCGGCACCTACGCCACCGGTCTGGCGCTCGACAGTGCCGCCAAACGCCTGTACACCACGAATGGCGACGGCGAATTCATCACCATCGACACCGCGACCAATAAAATCCTTAGCCGCAAGAAAGTGCAGGACGACGGCAAAGAGCATTTCTATCTGAACCTGAGCCTCGACACTGCCGGACACCGCGCCTTCCTGACCGATTCCAAAGCACCGGAAGTGGTGGTGATCGACACCCGTAACGGCAACGTGATCGAGAAGATTGCCACCCCGGAATCGCTGGCCGTGCTGTTTAACCCGGCGCGTAACGAAGTGTATGTCACGCACCGTCAGGCCGGTAAAGTGAGCGTGATCGATGCGAAAAGCTACAACGTGGTGAAAACCTTCGATACCCCGACGCACCCGAACAGCCTGGCGCTGTCCGCAGACGGTAAAACGCTGTACGTCAGTGTGAAGCAGGCCTCAACCCGCGAGAAAGAAGCCACGCAGCCGGATGATGTGATCCGCATTGCGCTGTGATGTGATGTGAAAAAAAGAAAGGCTCCGTAAGGAGCCTTTTTTGTGTCTGTTTGCCCGGCGGCGCTTTGCTTGCCGGGCCTACAAAACGCTAACTCGTAGGCCGGGTAAGGCGCAGCCGCCACCCGGCACACAAACTTAACGGGACAACTCTTCCGTTAACTTCCCGTCTTTACCGTCTTCCGGATGTACCGGCGCGGTGCTCTGGATCTCCTGTACGCGCTTACGCACGCCGAACCAGCCCGCCACTAACAGCACGGCGAGGAACGGGATAGAGGCGATGGTGTACGTGCCGTTCGGGTAATCGAACGCCATCAGCACCAGTACGCTTAACAGGAACAGCAGGGTCAGCCAGGAGGTGAAAGGCGCGCCCGGCAGTTTGAACGATACATCCGCCGCTTTACCTTCTTTGATGGCTTTGCGCAGGCGCAGCTGGCAGACCACAATAAACGCCCACGACGCGATAATCCCCAGAGCCGCCACGTTCAGTACGATCTCAAACACGCTGGCCGGAACCAGATAGTTCAGCACCACACCGAAAACGTAAATCACCAGCGTCGCCAGAATGCCTGCCCACGGAACCTGCTGTTTGCTCATTTTAGACATGAACTTCGGCGCGGAACCACCCATCGACATGGAGCGCAGAATACGGCCAGTGGAATAGAGGCCAGAGTTAAGGCTGGAGAGGGCCGCCGTCAGTACCACCATGTTCATGATGTCGCCGATATAGGGCACGCCCAGCTTCGAGAAGAAGGTAACGAACGGGCTTTGTCCTGCCTGATAGGCCGTCCACGGTAGCAGCAGCACCAGCAGCACCACAGAGCCGACGTAAAACAGGGCGATACGCCAGATCACGCTGTTAATGGCTTTCGGCACCATGGTCTGCGGATCTTTACATTCGCCCGCCGCCGTTCCCACCAGTTCGATAGAAGCAAAGGCAAAGACGACGCCCTGGACCAGCACCAGCGCGGGCAGCAAACCGTGCGGGAAGAACCCCCCATTATCGGTGATCAAATGGAAGCCCGTGGCGTTGCCGTCCAGCGGCTTACCGGTGCCAAGGAAAATGGTCCCGACGACGAGGAACACCACGATCGCCAGCACTTTAACCAATGCAAACCAGAACTCCATCTCAGCAAACCATTTTACGCCGATCATGTTCATGGTGCCGACAATGGCCAGCGCGCCGAGGGCAAACACCCACTGCGGCACATCGCCGAACGCGCCCCAGTAATGCATATAGAGCGCAACGGCGGTGATATCGACGATGCCGGTCATCGCCCAGTTGACGAAGTACATCCAGCCGGCCACATAGGCGGCTTTCTCACCGAGGAACTCGCGGGCGTAGGAGACAAAGCTGCCGCTGGACGGGCGATGTAACACCAGCTCGCCGAGCGCGCGGAGGATAAAGAAGGAGAAGATCCCGCACACCGCATACACAATGGCCAGAGAGGGGCCAGCCATTTGCAGTCGTGCACCAGCGCCTAAGAACAGCCCGGTGCCGATAGCCCCGCCAATCGCTATCATCTGTACCTGACGGTTGCCCATCGCTTTGTTGTATCCCTCTTCATGAGAGTTTAACCAGCGACGTTTTGCAGCATGATGCTCCGCTGCGCTGTTGTTGTTTTTGTTCATTGAGTTACCTGTTGACCTGTCTGAATCATCGAAGGATTTCCTCACCCGTCAGGGCAGAACAAACGATTGCCCCGACGAATTAATGTCTTGTCTTTCCAGTCTTTCTGCGTGCGGATAAGACAAAACATGGCGCAGCATCCTACCTGCAAACCGTAAACGACGCAAAACTTAGCCTGCCAAAAATTGACACGTATCGCTTGAATGATGCCTGGCACGGCGAGCACGCGAAAAGCCCCGCGTTAGCGGTACAAAAATGCACCAAATTATGCGTGTAAAACCGGCTCTCTATTTATGAATATGATTCATAACGCCTATTTCATTCAGCATGATTATTCCAGGACGCACTTTCGCTAAGCTTAAACGCATTCCTTTTCTGTATATCCACACCCTGTCGAGGACGGAGCAAACATGAACGACCACTTTGATGGCAACGGTATTTTCCCAAAAGGCGAGAAAAACGACGCCTTCGCACAGTATTTTCAGGGCACCAGCTATCTGACGATGCTCACTACCGAGGGCGTAAACATCGGCAACGTGGTGTTTGAGCCAGGCTGTCGTAATAACTGGCATATCCATCATAAAGGCGGGCAGATCCTGCTGGTAACAGGTGGTCACGGCTGGTATCAGGAGTGGGATAAGCCTGCTCAACCTCTCACCGCCGGGGATGTGGTTAACATTCCGGCGGGCGTCAAACACTGGCATGGGGCGACGGCGGATAGCTGGTTTGCGCATCTCGCCGTTGCAGTTCCCGCGGAAGGTGCCTCCAATGAATGGCTGGAGCCCGTTTCAGACGCTGATTACGCGCAGCTTTCTTTTCCTGAAAATATCTAAGTCTGATAATGCAAACGCGTATTCTGAGTAAGTCCGGGCCTGAAGTCTTCGCCCTGGGATTCTCGCGTCACGCGTAGGGCGTTAATCTGGCGAATAACGCAGCGCATCAATCATCAAGGCAAAGGCGGGCGGGTGTTGTTTACGGCTGGGGTAGTAGAGGTAATACCCCGGAAAAGAAGGGCACCACTCGTCAAGCACCTGAATCAGCTCACCGGTTTTGATCTGCGCCTGCACCATGTCTTCCGGTACACAGGCCAGACCAAAACCGGAACAGGCCGCATCGATGCGTTCCGAGAGCAGATTAACCGTCAGTTGTCCTTCAACCCCGACACGCAACGGTTTACCGTCCTTTTCAAATTCCCAGTGATACAGCCCTCCGGCAGTAGGCAAGCGCATATTGATGCAGCGGTGCTGCTGAAGCTGGTGCGGCGTCTGTGGCTGCGGGTTTTGCGCAAAATAGTCCGCGGAACCCACCACGACCATGCGCATATCCGGGCCGATTTTTACGGCAATCATGTCTTTATCGACGCTTTCGCCCAGCCGCACGCCGGCATCCAGCCGGCCTTCGACAATATCAACAAAACCGTTATCAACCAGTAACTCCACGTTGATAGCAGGGTATTGCTGCAAAAAGGGTTTTAAACGGGGCCACAGCAAGGTATGTACAGCGTGTTCACCGGCTGAAATACGGATGTTACCGGACGCGGTACCGTTGAGTTGCACCAGCATTTCCAGCTCCTGCTCCAGATCGGCAATGCGCGGTTCAAGGCAGGAAATAATGCGCTCGCCTGCTTCAGTGGGGGCGACGCTGCGGGTCGTACGGGTCAACAATCGCAGGTTCAGACGCGCTTCCAGCGCTTTTATCGCATGGCTCAGCGCCGATTGCGATACCCCCAGCTTACCTGCGGCCTTAGTGAAACTGCGTTCTCGCGCAACCACTAAAAAGATTTGCAGGTCGTTGAAGTTCTCTTTAAGCATGGTGAGATCCTGACAGCACTGATGAAGATATTTCATAGATGCCACCATTTTATCCTCTG
The DNA here is from genome assembly GCF_018323985.1 of Enterobacter kobei. GTDB lineage: Bacteria > Pseudomonadota > Gammaproteobacteria > Enterobacterales > Enterobacteriaceae > Enterobacter_D > Enterobacter_D kobei_A. Next base: position 2,348,501 of record NZ_AP024590.1, read on the forward strand.
GACAACCATTAATCCGCACTTAGCCACTTTTCGGCAATTCAAATGTTATTTAGTTGTTTCACTTGTGTTTCATGGGCATTTATTAATGGTGACATGTTAAGCAAAGTGAGTAGGCGCATGTCATATCGTCTGAGTATTCTGGATAAAAGTCCCCTCGCGGAAGGCGAAACCGCAGCACAGGCGCTGGCGCGCACGCTGGAGCTGGCCAGACTGGCCGATGAGTGGGGGTATCACCGTTTTTGGGTGGCGGAACACCACAACACCGCGCAACTCGCCAGCCCGTCGCCGGAGCTGGTTATCGCCTGGATTGTCGGGCAAACCCGGCGCATTCGGGTCGGGTCCGGCGGCGTGATGCTGCAACACTACAGTCCCTATAAAGTCGCCGAAAATTTTAACCTGCTGGCCTCGCTGGCGCCGGGGCGTATCGATCTGGGCGTCGGCAAAGCGCCCGGCGGCCTGCCGTTGTCCACCCGGGCATTACAGCAGGGCGTGAACGCACAGGAAAAAGGGAGTTTTGCCGATCAGCTGGCGCAGCTGGATAACTGGTTGTCGCTGTCCGGTCACGAGCAGGAGGCGGAAACCGTGCTGGCCACGCCGCTTCCGCCGCAGCGCGTCGACGGTTTTTTACTGGGGGCCAGTCTTGAGAGCGCACAACTTGCCGCCACGCTGGACTGGAATTTTGTCTTTGCCGCCCACCTCAACGGCGACAAAGCCCTGCTGCGCGACGTGCTCACCGCCTGGCGGCAGAGCAGCACCCGCGACACGCTGGTAGCCGTGCAGGTGATCGTCGCCCCGACCCGCGAGCAGGCGGATCATCACGCGGCGCAGGTGGAAGTGTGGGGTGTGGAGCTGGAAAACGGACAGCGTGTTTCGGTGGCGAGTGAATCCCAGGCGCAGGCCTTTGCCCGTCAGGCGGGCAGCCCGGCGAAGCATATCGTGCGGCGCGAATCCGCGGTCATCAAAGGTACGCCACAACGCGTGCTTGCCGCTCTTGACGCGCTGCACCGCGACTACGGCATCGATGAATTTGTTATCGACACGCCGGTGGCTGAAGGCCAGCCGCGCATCGAGTCCCTGCGCCTGCTGGCGGAGGCCTATGCCCAGGCAAATGCCGTACAGGAGGTCGCCGGATGAGTTTTTCAGAACAGCTGATCGACTGGCGGCGCGAGCTGCATCAATACCCGGAACTGTCGCTGGAGGAGTTCGAAACCACCCGTCGCGTGCGCCAGTGGCTGGAAGCGGCCGGACTGCGCCTGCTGTCTTACGATGTGCCAACCGGCGTGGTGGCGGAAGTGGGGACAGGGGAAAAAATGATTGCGTTGCGCGCCGACATTGACGCGTTGCCGATCGCTGAAGCCAGCGGCGTGCCCTTCAGCTCCTTGAATCCGGGTGTGATGCACGCCTGCGGCCATGACATACACACCAGTGTCATGCTCGGCGCGGCGCTGCTGTTAAAAGAAAAAGAACACCAGCTGGCAGGCCGGGTGCGCATTCTCTTTCAGCCCGCTGAGGAAAACTTTGGCGGCGCGAAGCGCCTGATCAGCGCCGGGGCGCTGGACGGTGTCAGCGCGATTTTCGGGATGCACAACGAACCGGGCTTACCCGTCGGTGAGTTCGCCACGCGCGGTGGGCCGTTTTACGCCAACGTCGATCGTTTTGTGATCGTGGTGAAGGGCAAAGGCGCACACGCTGCGCGCCCCCACGAAGGCAACGACGCCATCCTGCTCGCCAGCCAGCTGGTCAACGCCCTGCAAAGCGTCGCCAGCCGTAACGTGAATACGCTGGATTCGGTGGTTCTGAGCGTGACGCGCATTGCCGGGGGCAATACCTGGAACGTGCTGCCGGAAACCGTCGAGCTGGAAGGGACGCTGCGCACCCATAAACGCACGGTGCGCCAGCAGGTCAAAGATCGCGTCAATACGCTTGCTGCCGGGTTAGGCCAGGCGTTCGGTGCAGAGATCACCGTTCACTGGTTCGACGGCCCGGAGGCATTAGTTAACGATGAAAAGTGGGCGGCCTTCGCCCGCGAGGTCGCAGACGAGCAGGGCTATCGTACCCATCATGCTGAACTGCATATGGGCGGTGAAGATTTCGCGGTCTATCTGCAACACATCCCCGGCGCGTTCGTCAGTATCGGCAGCGCCAGCGAATTCGGATTACATCATCCGGCCTTTAATCCCGACGACGCATTACTGGCAGACGCGGCGCATTATTTCGCACGGCTGGCTGAAAAAGCTTTATTACATAACGCTGACTGAGGACATTCTATGACAAGCGCAAGACAATTACGCCTGGGCACCATTTTGCATGGCGCGTCAGGGAATATGTCCGCCTGGCGACATCCGGCCGCTGCCGCTGACGCCAGCATTAATTTTGATTTTGTAAAAGAAACGGCGCTGAAAGCCGAGCAAGGCAAACTGGATTTTTTATTTGTCGCCGATGGTCTTTATATTAACGAAAAATCCATTCCGCATTTTCTTAATCGCTTTGAGCCGCTGACGGTATTATCGGCGCTTGCCAGCCTGACCCACAATCTCGGTCTGGTCGGAACGCTCTCCACGTCCTACAGCGAGCCTTTTACCGTAGCGCGCCAGTTCGCCAGTCTCGATCATCTGAGCAAGGGCCGCGCGGGCTGGAACGTAGTGACCTCGCCGCTGGAGGGATCGGCCAGGAATTTCTCCCGCGATAAACACCCGGAACATGCGCTGCGTTACCGCATCGCCGATGAATATCTCGACGTGGTAAAAGGGCTGTGGGATTCCTGGGAAGAGGATGCCTTCGTGCGTAATAAAGCGAGCGGGCAGTTCTTCGATCCAGCGAAATTACATACGCTGAATCATGAAGGGGAATTCTTTAAGGTGGCGGGGCCGCTCAATATTGGCCGCACGCCACAAGGTCGCCCCATTGTATTTCAGGCGGGTGCTTCTGACGATGGCAAAAAATTAGCCGCGAAGCATGCCGATGCTATTTTTACCCATCACGATACGTTAGAAGAGGCCAAAGCCTTTTATCGCGACGTTAAGCTCCAGCTTGAAGCCAACGGCCGTCAGGCGCATGAACTGCATATATTCCAGGGCGTCAGCGTCATTGTCGGGAAAGACGCGGAGGACGTGGAGCAACAATACCAGACCACCGCCGCACTGGTGTCGGTGGAGGACGCGCTCAACTATCTGGGGCGTTATTTCGAACATCACGATTTCAGTCAGTATCCCCTGGATGAACCCTTCCCGGATCTTGGCGATCTGGGACAAAACAGTTTCCGCAGCACCACCGATGAGATCAAACGCAATGCCCGTGAACGTGGCCTGACGCTGCGCCAGGTGGCGCTGGAAGCGGCGTCGCCCCGTGCGCGTTTTGCCGGCACGCCGGAGGAGGTCGCCGACGGGCTTGAGCAGTGGTTCAGCCAGCACGCCGCTGACGGTTTCATTATTCAGGGCGGCACGCCGGATACCTTCCCGCGCTTCGTTGACCAGGTGGTGCCGCTGCTACAGGCACGCGGGCTATTCCGCACTGAATACCCCGGCACCACGCTGCGGGAAAGTCTGGGTCTCGACGTGCCTGTGAATCAATTTATAAAAACAAAATAGAGAATAACGCTATGCAGAAAACGACGCTTTTACTGGCAATGACCCTCGCCTTATCGCCGCTGGCGTATGCAAAAGAGGTCACGATCAATGGCACCGGCGTCAGTATCGAGGCCAATAAGACGCCGATCACTACCACCGCCAATCCGCAGGCGATTGCGCAACTGCCCAAAGATCACCGTTTCGTGCAGCCGGGTAAATTTACCGTGGCGGTCGCCGGACTTAACTCGCCGCCGCTGACGGTGTTTTCCGACGACAACAAAACCCTGCTCGGCAGCGAGGTGGATATTGCCCGCCTGGTGGCAGACAGCCTGGGTCTGGAGTTAAACGTTGTGCCGACCTCCTGGGAGGACTGGCCGCTGGGCGTGGCCTCGGGCAAATATGACGCGGCCATCAGCAACATCACCGTCACTAAAGAGCGCAAAGAGAAGTTTGATTTCGCCACCTACCGTAAGGATTCGCTGGGCTTTTACGTGAAATCTACCAGCCCGATCAGCAAAATTGAAAAAGCAGAAGACATCGCCGGGCTGCGCATCATCGTCGGCTCCGGCACCAATCAGGAAGCGATCCTGCTGGCATGGGACAAAGCAAACCAGCAGAAAGGGCTGAAGCCGTTTGTGCCGGTGTACACCAAGGATGACGCCGCGCAGACGCTGGCGCTGCAATCCGGACGTGCGGATGCCTTTTTTGGCCCGAACGTCACCGGGGCATGGAAAGCGGCGCTGACGCAAAAAACCAAACTGGTGGGCGTGGTGGACGGCGGCTGGCCGAAAGCGGCGCACATCGCCGTGACGCTGAAAAAAGGCAATGGCCTGGTCGGGCCGGTGCAAACCGCGCTTAACGGCGTCATTAAAAACGGCGACTACCAGAAAGTGCTCGCCCGCTGGGGAGAAGACGTCGAACGCATTCCATCCTCGGAAATCAACCCGCCAGGCCTTGGCGATTAAGGAGCTGCACATGAGCGAACATTTCCGCGACCTCTCCCCGGAGGCCCCCGAACTGCAGCCGGTTATTGAGGGATTATTTGCCGAATACGCCGCGCGCTACGGCGATTACTTTTCCAAAGACGCCGAGGTGGAACTGACCGAATGGTATCTGCCGCCGCAGGGGCTGTTTATCGTGCTGGAGCGCGACGGGAAAATCATCGCCACCGGCGCGTATAAACCCTTTGATGCCCATACCGCCGAAATCAAACGCATCTGGACGGACAAAAGTTTGCGTCAACAGGGGCTGGCGGCGCGCGTGGTGCGCGAGCTGGAACGACGGGCGGCGCTGGCGGGCTACAGCCGCCTCTACCTGACCACCGGTTTTCGGCAGCCGGAAGCGGTCAGGCTCTATCTCAGTCAGGGCTATGACGCGCAGTTCGATGTCGACCGCGACCCGGAAACCTACAGCCAGCCGCCGTTTGACGGGCGACTGCGCTTCACCAAAGCGCTCGGCGTGGCGCTGGGTAAATCGGCCTGAGGAACAAACATGAACAGATCTGAACCCGTAAAAGTGATCCCCGCACGCTATCCGTTGCGTATCATTGGCGCGATTGTGGCGCTACTGGTGCTGGCCATTGTGATCCAGTCCGTGGCCTTTAATCCGCGCTGGGAGTGGCACGTGTTTGCCCGCTGGTTCTTCGATCCGGTGATCCTCGAAGGGCTGGCGCAAACCCTGTTGCTGACGCTGCTGGGTACGGTACTAAGCGTGATTTTTGGCGGATTACTGGCGCTTGCCAGGCTGTCGTCGTCCTGGCTGTTGAGCAGTCTGGCGTGGGGCTATATCTGGCTGTTCCGCTCGTTGCCGCTGATTGTGGTGCTGATCATCCTTTATAACTTCTCCTACCTGTACGACACACTGTCGCTCGGTATTCCGTTTACCGGCATCACCTGGGCGAGCTATGACACCATTAACGTGCTCGGCCAGTTTTCCACCGCCGTGGTGGGACTGACGCTGGTACAGAGCGCCTATACCGCGGAGATCATTCGCGGCGGTTTTCTGGGGGTCGATCACGGACAGTATGAAGCGGCCGCCGCGCTGGGACTGCCCGCCAGCCGCCGCACGCTGCGCATTATTCTGCCGCAGGCGCTGCGAACCATTTTGCCGTCTGGCTTTAACGAGATCATCAGCCTCGCCAAAGGCACGGCGATGGTGTACGTGCTGGCGATGCCGGAGCTGTTCTACACCATTCAGATGATCTACAACCGCACCCAGGAAGTGATCCCGCTGCTGATGGTGGGGGCAGTGTGGTATCTGGTGATCACCAGCGTGCTGTCGCTGATCCAGCATCTGGTCGAGCGCTGGATGGCCCGCAGCGAGCGTCGTTCTGCCATTAACACCACCCGCGTCGCCCGCGTTGCCGCACCGGGTCGCGTTGCCCAGCCACAGGAGACTGCCCATGCACACCTCTCATGAAGGCCATATTTCAATCACTGGCGTCAGCAAATATTTTGGTCGTCACAAAGCGCTCGATGATATTTCGCTGGAGCTGGCACCGGGCTCGGTCACGGTGATCCTCGGGCCGTCCGGCTCCGGAAAATCCACGTTATTGCGGGCGATAAATCACCTTGAGCGGGTCGATGAGGGCTTTATCCAGATTGACGGCGACTACATCGGCTACCGCCGCCAGGGTGACAAACTCTATGAACTCAAGGAAAAGGAGATCCTGCGCCAGCGCGTCAACGTGGGCTATGTGTTCCAGAACTTCAATCTGTTCCCGCACTTAACGGTGCTGGAAAACCTGATTGAAGCGCCCATCGCCCACAAACAGCTCAGCCGCAGGGCGGCCATTGAGCGGGCCTATGAATTGCTCGACGTGGTGGGCCTGCGCAATAAAGCCGACGCCTGGTCACGGCACCTTTCCGGCGGACAGCAGCAGCGCATCGCCATTGCCCGTGCGCTGGCGCTGCATCCGCGGGTGATGCTGTTTGATGAACCGACGTCGGCGCTCGATCCGGAGCTGGTTGGCGAGGTGCTCGACGTGATTAAAAAACTGGCGCGATCCGGTACCACGCTGGTGGTGGTGACGCACGAAATCGGCTTTGCCCGCGAGGTGGCCGATAACGTGGTATTTATGGTGGACGGCAAAATCGTCGAGCAGGGCAGCAGCGATGAAGTGTTAAACCACCCGCAGCACCCGCGCACGCGGCAATTCTTATCTAAAGTGCTGTAAGGAGAGGGCATGAAACAGGGATTATGGGCGCTGTTACTGGTCAGTTCATTGAGTGGCGCGCAGAGTATCGATCTGGCGGCGAATGAAACGCCGCTGCACGGCCAGCGTGATGAGGCGGCGATTGCCAAAATTCCGCCGCACTTTGCTTTTGTGGAGCCGGGGACGCTGACGGTGGCCATTTCAGCGCTGAACTCGCCGCCGCTGGCGCTGCTCGCCAGCGATAGCCGCACACGCATCGGCAGCGATCCCGATATTGCCCGTCTGCTGGCGGACAGCCTTGGGCTGAAGCTGAAGCTGGTGCCGACGGCATGGGAAGACTGGCCGCTGGGGATCTCCGCCGGCCGTTATGACGTGGCGCTGGTGAATATCGCCGTCACCGAGCAGCGCAAAGAGAAGTATGACTTTGCTACTTATCGCGTGGATTCGCTGGCGTTTTCCGTCAAATCCACCAGTCCGATTGAGGCGGTGCGCGGGCCTGCGGATCTGGCGGGACGCAAGGTGATTGTCGGTTCCGGCACCAATCAGGAGAAAATTTTACTTGGCTGGAATGCGGAAAACGAACGGGCAGGGCGAGCACCCGCGCAACCGGTCTATCTGACCGATGACGCTTCCGGCAATTTGTATATTCAGTCCGGGCGCGCGGATGTATTTTTTGGCCCGCAGTCGGTGGCGTCTTATAAAGCGGCGCTGACCGGCAAAACCAAAGTGGTCGGGCTTGGACCGAAAAAAGCGTATGTCGCCACCACTAGCAAAAAAGGTAACGGACTGGTCGAGGCGTTGAAAGCTGCGCTGGATGGCGCTATCGCCAGGGGCGAGTACCAGCAGGCGCTGGCACGCTGGGGCGAAGCCGGGGAAGCCGTGACAACGTCACAAATAAATCCGCCGGGGATCACCTATTAAGCCGTTGCGGTAAGTGAAGCACTACGCCTCAAGGCCGGGTGACCTTGCACCACCCGGCAAATTCAGGGATCCTTAATTCCCCTTTTTCCTGAATGAAAAATGAAGAGTCAGCCTGCGCATGAAAATTAACGTCATCGGCACCAGCGGCAGCGGTAAAACCACGCTCGCCCGCCGTCTCGCCGAACGCCTGAACGTGCCTTATATCGAAATGGATGCGATCTACTGGCGGCCAGACTGGCAGGGCATTTCTGACGAAGAACTCGTTGCGCTGCTCAACGAAAAGCTTAACGCCACGCCAGGTTGGGTGCTGGACGGCAATTACAACCGCACGCGCGGGGTAAAATGGCAGCACGTTGATATGGTGGTGTGGGTGGATTACGGCTTTTTCCGCACCCTTCGCCAGGCAGTGTGGCGCGCCCTGAAACGCGCATGGCATAAAGAAGAGCTGTGGCCCGGCACCGGCAACCGGGAAAGCTTTCGTCAGTCGTTTTTTAGCCGCGAGTCGATCATTCTCTGGACACTGAAAACCTGGCGCAGTAACCGCGCGCGTTATGAAGCGGATCTGGTGAACCCGGATTTTGCGCACATACGCTTTGTGCGTCTGCGCAGCCCCCGGCAGACCGAGGCGTTTGTGCGTAACGGCATCAATTGACAACCGTAAGCGGAGCAGTGTGTTAGGTTTAACGCTATCTCAATAAGGAGCCTGTTATGCCACACGTTGATATTAAAAGTTTCCCGCATGATTTAAACGACGAACAAAAAGCCGCGCTGGCGGACGATATCGCTCAGGTGATCATTCGCCATTTCAACAGCAAAGACAGCTCGGTGAGCGTGGCTTACCGTCAGGTACAGCCGGACGACTGGAAAGCGCAGGTCTGGGATACGCAGATCGGTCCGCATATGGACGAGTTGATCAAAAAGCCGGGTTATTCGATGTGATTTTTGCGCCGGGTGGCGGCTGCGCCTTACCCGGCCTACACATTTTCCCCGCCTGCCAGTGATCTTCCCGGCGCTTACTTCACGCTTAACGTCTTTCCGCTCGCCACAAAATTCCCGCCGCCAAGATGGTGCAGGGTGTTGAGTTTATCGTCATCAAAATGCCAGTGACCGTTGATAAACGCCCGTTCATCTGCGGCGGCGGCCACCACTTCGCCAAACAGCGTGTCGTATTTTTCCTGCGCAGCGGTGGCGGGCAGCAGACGACACTCCATCCATGCCAGGCATTTCTCTTCCACCACCGGTAAACCCAGTACCGGCCCGGCCATCGCCGGAATGCCGTAACAATTAAACTTATCCTCATCGCGCCCGGTCACGCTACCGACAGCATAGGTCCAGCTGGCGGCGGCAACGCCCGGGATCACGATGCCGAACATGCCGCTGCGCTCGATAAGCTCGCGGGACCATGTGCTTTTGTCCACCACAATGGCAATGCGCGGCGGCGAGAACTCGACCGGCATCGACCAGGCGGCAGACATGACGTTGCGGCGATCGATCTGTTCATCGCGGCTGGTGATCATGATGGTCGGCCCGTGATTGAGCAAACGGCTGGCGTGCTCGAGGGCGACAGGGCGGAAATGGCTCATGTGGAGATCCTCATCAGGTTGATGATGCATTAAATGACGTCAGACAGTGATAAAGCAAGCCGTAACCTGAGCGTAATCCCACCGTCACACTCCGTCCCTATAGTCTCGCCTTACTAAGTCCCAAAGAGGATAACAATATGTTGACTCCCCTGTGTTTTCCACAGGTGAGTGCGGCCCGGTGGCGATCCCTCCCGGGCTATCGTCGGCTTCCCGTAACAGGAGGGCGACCATGAACGCATTCACCGCTATACGGCTGCAAGGCGTCTCTTATGCCTTCGGCTCACATACCGTTCTCAATCAGATCGATCTCACTGTCGACGCGGGCAGCATTGTGGCGCTCCTCGGTCCGTCCGGCTGCGGCAAAAGCACGCTGCTGCGCCTGCTGGCGGGGCTGACGCAACCAGCGGAAGGCGAGATCTTCTTCGGCGACCGTCTGGTGGCGAAACCAAACTGGTCACTGCCGCCGGAAGCGCGCGACATCGGCATGGTGTTTCAGGATTACGCCTTGTGGCCGCACATGACGGTGGCGCAGAACGTCGCTTTCCCGCTGAAAATGCGCAACGTATCGCGCGGTGAGCGGGTGGCCCGCGTAATGGCGGCGCTGGATCGTGTCGGGCTGGCCGATTTCGCCGACCGTAAACCGGCGGGATTATCGGGCGGGCAGCAACAGCGTGTCGCTCTGGCGCGGGCGATTGTCGCCGAACCGCGCGTGCTGCTGTTCGATGAGCCGCTCTCTAATCTCGACAGTGAACTTCGTGAGTCGTTATGCCTTGAGATGTCGCGCCTGCTGCGCCAGCTCGGCATCACCGCCGTCTATGTCACCCACGATCGCCGGGAAGCTGAACTGCTGGCGGACCGCATCGTGCATCTTTCTGCGGGCAGCATCGCTGCTGTGCGCACCGTTACACCATCCTCAGGGGAATATGCATGAAAGCCGTAATGTCTATGAAAAAAGGAGTCGCACTCGCCATGATGCTGTCATCCGTCATGATGTCCAGCGCCCACGCGTTGACGGTGTATACCGCAGGGCCGGGATCGCTGGCGAAAAATCTCGCCACCGGTTATGAGAAAAAGACCGGGGTGAAAGTGAATATTTTCCAGGCCACCACCGGTAAAGTGATGGCGCGTCTGGAAGCGGAACAGGCGAATCCGCAGGCGGATATTTTGATCTCCGCTTCCTGGGATACCGCCGAAGATCTGCACGCCCGCGGCTGGCTGCTGCCATATCAGAGCAGCAACGCCGACAAGGTGCCTGCCTCGCTGAAAACCGCTGAATATGTGGCGCAGGGTATCTCCGCGCTTGGCATCGTCTGGAATACCAAAAGCGGTACCCCGGAACCGAAAGAGTGGCAGGATCTAACCGCCCCGGCGTTTAAAGATAAGGTGACGACGCCGGATCCGGCGCTGTCCGGCGCCTCCCTCGATCTGCTGATCGGGCTGCAAAACAGCATGGGCGATAAGGCCTGGGCGCTGTTTGATACGCTGAAGCAAAACGGCATGGTGGTCAGCGGCCCGAACGCCCAGGCGGTGACGCCGGTGATGCAGGGGGCCAAAGCGGCAGTGTTCGGTGCGGTGGATTACGTCTCTTATGGCAACATCAGCCAGGGTGAATCCCTGAAGGTGATCTTCCCGGCCAGCGGCACGGTGATCGCCCCGCGCCCCATGATGATCCTCAAAACCACCCAGCATGCCGACGACGCCAAAGCCTTTGTCGATTACGTGCTGTCGCCGGAAGGACAGGCCATGGTGGCGGACGCCTGGCTAATGCCAGCGCGCACCGACGTGCAGGCCAAACGCCCACTGCTAAACGATCTGCGCATTCTGCCGACCTCGCAGGACGGCGGCAGCGAGCGCGGCGAAATACTGCAACGTTTCAATACTCTTTTCAGCAAGTAAATTCAGCCGACGGGGGCAACCCCGTCTTCAGGATCCCGTCGTGAATCAGAGAGTACTTTCTGTCCTGACGCTGGCGCTGCTGGTGGTACTGGTTGCGTTGCCGCTGTCATTTATTGTCTTACAGGCGATTTTCCCGTCGTTCAGCGCCGGGTCATTTGCCGCGCCCTTTAGCGCATTTTTGCCGCAGTTTAGCGACCCGCAGTTGCCCGCCATGCTGGGCGGCACCTTGTGGATCGCCGCAGGTGTAGCGCTGTTGAGCGCGCTGATTGGCCTGCCGCTGGGCGTAGTGCGCGGGCTGTTTAACCTGCCGTGCCCGCGATTGTGGGATGTGCTGTTTTTGATCCCCTTCCTTACGCCGCCTTATATCGCCGCGCTGTCATGGATGCTGGTGTTACAGACTAAGGGCTATCTGGCGCAGGTGGCGGGGTTTGATCTCAACGATCTGCTGTTCAGTCGTAGCGGTATTGTGCTGGTGATGACGCTGAATATCTTCCCGGTGGTCTATTTTGCGGTATCCCGTAGCCTGCTCGCCAGCGGACAACGGCTGGCGGTGGTCGCCCGCGTTCACGGCGCAAGCGCCTGGCGCGCCTTCTGGCATGTTACGCTGCCGATGCTGTCGCCCGCGCTGGCGGCGGGCATGCTGCTGGCGTTTACCCTGGCGGTGGAAGAGTATGGCGTGCCGGCCGCGCTGGGATCGCGATCCGGTGTGGTGATGATGACCGTCGGCATTGAGAAGAAGCTTGCTGACTGGCCGATAGATCTACCGGGCGCGTCGCTGCTGTCGCTGATCCTGATCGTCATCGCGCTCGGCGGCTGGTGGCTGCAACGCCAGCTGGTTGGGGATAAAGACGTCACCAGCGTGACCGGCAAACCCACGGAAAACCTCGGCGCGTCACTAGGTATCGCGACGGTACCGGTGATGCTGCTGATGGGCGGCGTTGGCTTTCTGGCAGTGGGCCTGCCGGGGATCTCCATGGCGGTGACCGGGATTATGTCGACGCTCTCCGGCGGTCTGTCATGGGACAATCTCACCAGCAGCCATTATCACGCATTGTTCTCTCAACAGGGGGATGCGCTGTCCGCCCTTGGCACCAGCCTGTCGCTGGCGCTGTGCTCGGCGCTGATCACCGGCGTGCTTGGGTTACTGGCGGCATGGCTGGTGGTGGTGCAAAAAATCCGTGGTCGCACGATGCTGGATGCGCTGTCGTTGATGCCCGCTGCGCTGCCGGGCATTGTGGTGGGCGTCGGGCTGATCCTGCTGTGGAATCGCACGTTCTGGCCCGTGTCGCCCTATAACACCTGGATGATTTTGCTGCTCTCATACTGCTGTTTGCTGATGCCGTGGCCGGTGCGCTACGTTGGCAGCGCGTTACGGCAGCTCGGCGGCAATCTGGAGCCTGCCGCCCGCGTGCATGGCGCGAGCGCGTTTCAGGCGCTGCGGCTGATTGTTCTGCCGCTGGTGTTTCCCGCGATGCTGGCGGCGATGCTGATGGTGTTCGCCATTGCTTCGCGGGAGCTGGTGACGTCACTGCTGCTGGCACCGGCGGGGACACAAACCGTCGCGGTGTTTATCTGGCGTCAGTTCGAGCAGGGTTCGGTTGGGCAGGGCATGGCGATGGCGACTCTCACGCTGGTGACCGGGCTGATCCTGATGCTGACGGCGCTGGGCATCATGCAGCGAAAAGGCAGGGGATAAACACGAGTGCACAAATTGCCGTGTGAAAATAGTCATCCAGGGTATAACTAAGGCTCATCTTTTGCCGGAGTGTGAAATGAGCCCTTTTTTAACTGCCTGGTTTGAACGCCTGAACTGGACGGGAACCCCTGAAGCCGATCTGCCGACGCTTCAGTCCCTGCACCAGCATCACAACAGCGCCATCCCTTTTGAAAATCTCGACGTGTTACTGCCGCGGGAAATTGAACTGACGGATGAGGCGCTGTTTGCCAAGCTGGTGGTCGCCCGGCGTGGCGGCTACTGTTTCGAGCTGAATGGCCTGTTCGAACGTGGGCTGCGGGAGATCGGCTTTAACGTGCGCAGCCTGCTCGGGCGGGTAGTGATGTCCAATCCGACGCAGATGCCGCCGCGCACACACCGTATTCTGCTGGTGGATCTGGACGGCGAACCCTGGCTGGCGGATGCCGGATTTGGCGGGCAGTCTCTTACGGCACCGATCCGCCTTCAGGCCGATATCGAGCAGCAAACGCCGCACGGTCTGTACCGTCTGCAACAGGTTGGTGTGGACTGGATCTTACAGTTTCGGCATCACGACCGCTGGCAGCAGATGTACCGTTTCGATCTGAGCCAGCAATACTTCTCCGACTTCGTGACCGGCAATCTCTATTCTGCCCACTGGCCGCATTCGCATTTTCGTCATCACTTGCTGATGTGCCGTCATCTGCCGGATGGCAGCAAACTGACGCTGACGAATTTCCACTTTACCCGATGGCATAACGGCCACGCCGAGGAGCAGTTCAACGCCATTGACGTGCCTGCGCTGCATGAACTTTTACAGACGCGGTTTGAGCTGGGAACGGACGATGCACAGCATGGCGTGACGCTGGAACAACTGACGGCGGTGATGTCCGGGATCGCCACGCACGAAAAATAATCCGTTACGGTGCCGTTTTGCCGAACAGCTCCAGTTCGATCGCCCGGTCAATATGGCGATCGAACGCCGCTTCATCCATCCCGTCCAGTTCCAGCACATGCATACCATCCAGGCCACACACCAGCGCGATCAGCCGCCAGGCGACGTTTTCCACGCTGTCGGTGAGCATAAATTCCCCGTCCTGCAAACCGGCATGAATGATTTTCACCGCTTCTTCATGCCACATCTCCATGGTCAGCACGTATGCGCCTTTGATTTCCGGATCGCGCATCGCCATCAGCTGCGCTTCCCGCCACAGTTTGATGTAACGCTCAAAACCGCTGTCATCGCTGCCCAGCATGGAATGCAGGCGCTGACGCCAGCTGGCGTTTGCGGGCACGACATCGGTATCCAGCAGCACGCGGATCAAGCGGATAAATGCCAGCGATCGCAGTTCACTGGTGGAGGCGAAATGGTGATGGACCTGGCCTGCGGCAACGCCTGCCACGCTGGCGATACGGCGCACGGTCATGGCGGATAACCCTTCGTCAAGCGCCACGCGCATGGCGGCCTGAAGGATGATTTCCCGACGATCTTCTCGATTGAGGTAGCCCATAGTAGCTCTTTGAGTGAGTGGCGGGAGGACTATAACAAAAAGCTGGACATGCGTTCAACTTCAAGTAGGATCGCGCAGTTCTGGACGCTTGTCCAAAAATGGAAGAGGTGAGTATGCTTCGTCAATGGGTGACGTTATGGATAATTGTACTGGTCTATATTCCGGTGGCGATCGACGCCACTGTATTGCATGTGGCGGTGCCGACGCTGAGTATGACCCTGCGTCCCGGCAGCAATGAGCTGCTGTGGATCATCGATATTTATTCGCTGGTGATGGCCGGAATGGTGCTGCCGATGGGCGCGCTGGGTGACCGCATCGGCTTTAAACGCCTGCTGCTGTCCGGCAGTGCGCTGTTTGGCCTGGCCTCACTGCTGGCGGCAAGCGCCTCCAGTGCCAGCGCGCTGATCGTGGCGCGCGCATTGCTGGCGATCGGGGCGGCGATGATTGTGCCCGCCACGCTCGCCGGTATTCGCACCACGTTCTCAGAAACCCGGCATCGCAATATGGCGATTGGTATCTGGGCGGCGGTGGGGTCCGGCGGTGCGGCCTTTGGCCCCCTGGTGGGCGGTCTGCTGCTGGAGCACTTTTACTGGGGCTCGGTTTTCCTGATCAATATTCCGATTATTATTGTCGTGATGGCGCTGACCGCCTGGTGCGTGCCGCGACAAGGTGGACGCCGGGAACAGCCGCTGAATTTCGGCCATGCGGTGATGCTGATTGTGGCGATTTTGCTGCTGGTGTACTGCGTCAAAATGGCGCTGAAAAACGCCATCGCGCCGGGTTTACTGGCAGGCGGAGCGGTGATCGGCATGATCCTGCTGGTCACCTTCGTGCGAATTCAGCTTGCCGCGCGCACGCCGATGATCGACATGCGGTTGTTTTCCAATCGCATCATACTGAGCGGCGTGATCATGGCCATCACCTCGATGATCACGCTGGTGGGCTTCGAGTTGCTGATGGCGCAGGAGTTACAGTTCGTGCATGGCTTTACGCCTTTTGCCGCCGGGGTGTTTATGCTGCCGGTGATGCTGGCGAGCGGCTTTAGCGGGCCCATCGCCGGTCTGCTGGTGTCGCGTCTCGGCCTGCGACGGGTCGCGGCAGGGGGCATGGCGCTGAGCGCGCTGAGTTTCCTCGGCCTGTCGGTGACGGATTTCAATACCCAGCAATGGCAGGCGGCGGCGCTGATGGCCCTGTTAGGCTTCAGCGCCGCCAGCGCGCTGCTGGCGTCCACCGCCGCCATTATGGCGGCGGCACCGAAAGAAAAAGCGGCCGCCGCCGGGGCTATTGAAACCATGGCCTATGAGCTGGGAGCCGGGCTTGGGATCGCCATTTTTGGCCTGCTGTTAAGCCGGAGCTATTCTGCCTCTGTCGTGTTGCCGGATGCACTCAACGCAGAGCAGGCGGCGCAGGCCGCGTCTTCCATTGGCGAGACGGTACAACTGGCGCAGACGCTGGAGCCGGATCTTGCTGCCGCGATCATGCAGGCGGCAAAAACGGCCTTTATCAGCTCACACAGTGTGGCATTGAGCAGCGCAGGCGTGATGCTGCTTATTCTGGCTGTGGGGATCTGGTTTAGCCTTGCCGGAACGGAGAGCCATAAGACGCATTAACGCTGCCGGGTGGCGTACCAGCACAATAGCGATCCGCCGCACACCATCAGCGCCCCCTGCCAGAACGACAGTGACAGCGGGGCGCTCAGAAGCAGCGCTGCCAGCGCGGAAGAGAGCACCGGGGTGAAATAAGACGCGGCGGCGAGCACATTGACATGCCCGTGCAATATCCCGGTATTCCAGGCCGCATAACCAAAACCCAGCGCGCAGGCGACCAGCAGCAATTTCAACGATACCAGCCAGCTGAAAATCATCGGCGGCTGGTCACTGAGCGCGTATTTGATCCACAAACTGATGGCGGTCAGCAAAATAAAAACGGTGATGCCGTTATGCCCGCGGGCATATTTACTGGTGACAGTACAATACGCCGCCCAGATAATTGCCCCGCAAAATGCCAGAATATAACTAAGCGGGCTGGACACCACGTTATGAGTTATATCGGCCAGGTTAAGGCCATTCTCGCCGCCCAGCACCCAACTGACGCCAAGCACGGAAAGTAACAGGCCGGGGATCACCCACAGACTGGATTTCTGCCCATTAAACAGGATGGCAAACAGAATGGTCAGGCTGGGCCACAGATAGTTCACCATGCCCACTTCAATCGCCTGATGACGGGTAGCCGCATAGCCCAGCGACAGCGCAAGGCACATCTCATAGCTGACAAACAGCAGACTTCCGGCAAGTAAATAACGCGGTGGGAAACGACGGATATCAGGAAACCCGACGGTAACAAGCAACAGCAGGCCGCTCAGGGTGTAAATCATGGCCGCGCCACCCACCGGTCCAAGCCCCTCACTGACGCCACGGATCAGCCCGACCATGGTGCTCCATAATATAATCGCCAGTAAGCCGATCAGCGTTGCTCTTTTTTTGGTCATCCCGCGCCCGTTATTCCCCTGAAATCCGCAGGCGAATTTATAACATTATTTGCGCCAGTGCATCCCTGCAACTGGCGTCATTACAATCAGATAGACGTTCTGCGGTAGCTGCGGTATTCCGGCTGCCAGAAGTTTTCTTCGATCGCTTGCTGTAACGCCTCAGCGGAGGTTTTTACCGCCAGACCCTCTTCCTGCGCCATTTTGGCAACCGCCAGCGCAATCGCCCGCGATACGGTCTGAATGTCTTTCAGCGCCGGGAGCACCATGCCTTCACCGCGGTTCGCCAGCGGGGAGTGCTGGGCCAGGGTTTCGCTGGCGGCCATCAGCATGTTGTCGCTAATGCGGGATGCGCCGGAGGAGATCACCCCAAGACCGATGCCAGGGAAGATATAGGCGTTATTGCACTGGGCGATAGGGATCACTTTATCCTGCCAGTGAACCGGCATAAACGGACTGCCGGTGGCGACCAGCGCCTGGCCTTCGGTCCAGGTAATGATGTCCTGCGGGGTGGCTTCCACGCGGGAGGTCGGGTTCGACAGCGGCAGCACGATAGGGCGCGGGCAGTGCTTATGCATTTCGCGAATGATTTCTTCGGTGAATAATCCGGTCTGCCCGGAGACGCCGATCAGAATATCCGGCTTGGCATTGCGCACCACGTCCAGCAGCGAAATCGCCTCGGCGTCGGTGTCCCAGTGTTGCAGGTTGTCGCGCTTTTGCACCAGTTTGCTCTGGAACGACAGCAGGTTTGGCATCTGATCGGTCAGCAGGCCAAAGCGATCCACCATAAAGACATTTTGACGTGCCGCCTCTTCGCTCAGACCTTCACGCTGCATCTGGGCGACAATCTGCTCGGCGATACCGCAGCCGGCAGAGCCTGCACCGAGGAACACCACTTTTTGCTGGCTCAGCTGGCTGCCCGCCGCGCGGCTGGCAGCGATAAGCGTGCCTACGGTGACCGCAGCGGTGCCCTGAATATCATCGTTGAACGAGCAGATTTCATCGCGATAGCGGGTCAGCAGCGGCATGGCGTTTTTCTGCGCGAAGTCTTCGAACTGCAACAGCACGTCCGGCCAGCGCTGTTTCACTGCCTGAATAAATTCATCGACAAAGGCGTAGTACTCATCGCCGGTGATACGCGGATGACGCCAGCCCATATACAGCGGATCGTTGAGCAACTGCTGGTTATTGGTACCGACATCCAGCACCACTGGCAGGGTGTAAGCCGGGCTGATGCCGCCACAGGCGGTGTAAAGAGAGAGCTTGCCGATAGGGATGCCCATGCCGCCGATGCCCTGATCGCCGAGGCCCAGAATGCGCTCGCCGTCGGTGACCACAATCACTTTAATATTGTGGGTCGGCACGTTTTGCAGCATGTCATCCATGTTGTGACGGTTCTGATAAGAGATGAATACCCCACGTGCGCGGCGGTAAATCTCAGAAAAACGTTCGCAGGCGGAGCCGACGGTCGGGGTGTAGATCACCGGCATCATCTCGTCGAGGTGGTTATCGACCAGACGGTAGAACAAGGTTTCGTTAGTGTCCTGGATGTTACGCAGGTAAATGTGCTTGTCGATTTCCGTTTTGAAGCCCTGATACTGTAACCAGGCGCGCTCGGCCTGCTCCTCAATGGTTTCCACCACATCAGGCAACAGCCCGAGCAGGTTAAAGTTGCTGCGTTCTTCAAGGCTGAAGGCGCTGCCCTTGTTGAGAAGCGGGAATTCCAGCAACACTGGACCGGCATAGGGGATGTACAGAGAACGGTTTTTTTTATACTTAAGTAACATCTCAAAACTCCTTTAAAAACGATCCCGTCACCTGCGTCATGACGGGGACGGCGGCGGCGCAAGTATAAAGCATGCAGATAGCAAATACTTCTCAGTTGCGTCAATCGTAAGGAGAATGTTGCAGAATTGCGAGGCAGGTTCAACAGGCCCGGCAGACGCGCGCCGCCGGGCAAATACAATTAAGACTCCGCGCGGCGATGGCGGCCGGTACGGCGCGTTACCACGGTAGCTTGATCCCCTTTGGTAACGACTTTTCTCTGGTTCGACAGCTTATAATCCATACCCAGAACATGACGTGCCTGACGATTCGTTTTCATGCTGACTCCTTAATACTGTGACAAGTTTCAAGGACGCGCCCGCCGCAATGGCGGGTGAGCGTAATCCCATAGCAAAACTGATGCCGCACGGTACAAAAATTGCGCGGCACCCTTGATGTTCGGTCATCCCATACCAAATATCAATGGCTGCGCTGGCTTTCAGAACAGTCTGTGATGTCACTCAGGTTCTCCTTCTCCAGGCCCTCTCCCGACGGGAGAGGGCGATGTGTGGATCACTCCAGTTCCAGCTGTCGGTTAATGTTGTCGATAGCCGCCTGCCACTGCGCCTGTAAATGCGGCTTCTGATGTTTTGGCTTACGCGCCAGATCCTCAGCCAGCCGGGTTTCCAGGGCGATCAGTTCTGCCAGCAGCCGATCGGCATCGGTCTCTGGCGTCGTCGGCGTTGAGGTGATGGCGACAGGGGCGACCACCGCGTCCGGCTCCCGTAGCCGCGCGAATACCGCTTCCACGTCGTGCCACTCCTGGAGTTCGCCGTCCTCAATCAGCCAGAAACGATTACAGCTGCTGGTGATCAGATCGCGATCGTGACTCACCAGCAACACGCCGCCGTCAAAGCCCGACAGCGTTTGTGCCAGCGCTTCTTTACCTTCCATATCCAGATGGTTGGTTGGCTCATCCAGCATCAACAGCGCATAGCGCGCCAGCGACATGCCGACAAACAGCAGGCGTGAACGCTCGCCGCCGCTTAACGTGCTGACCCGCTGTCCGTGACGCGCCCAGGCAAAACCCGCGGCGATCAGCGCCTGCTTGCGCACGTCCGGCGGCGGGGCGAACGGCTCCAGGGCATCAAACAGCGTGTCATCGTCATGCAGTTGATGCAGCGTCTGATCGTAATAACCGATGGTAACGCGCGGATGCAGCACCACGCCGTCATAAAGACGCTGCTGCTGATAATGCTGCCACAGCAAGCGTAACAGCGAGGATTTACCGCAGCCGTTACGTCCCATGATCGCCACGCGGTCACCGCTTTTTATACGGGCCAGCGGCAGCGTAAACAGCGGGGCGGCATCCGCAGCCGGAGCAACCGCTAATTCGCGCATTTCCAGCAACCGGTCGGCGCGCAAGGCATCGCCCTGAAGCGTGAGCGTCCAGTGGCTACCGGCGGTGACGTCGGTCTGCACCTCTTTCAGACGCAGGATCTGCTTTTCCATCTGCTTCGCCTTACGGGCGAGATCTTCGTTATCGTAAACCTGTCCCCAGGTCGCCAGCCGTTTGGCGCTGGCGGCGATGCGGTCGATCTCTTTCTGCTCGGCTTTCTGGCGCTGGGCGTCAGTTTCATCCCGCTCCGCCAGCGCCCGCCGTGCTGCCTGACATGGCAGCGCAAAACAGTGCAGCGTCTGGTCGCGCAGGATCCAGGTGGTGTTAGTCACCGCATCCAGCAGTCGGGCATCGTGGGACACCAGCACAAAGCTGCCGTTCCACGCCTGCAAAAACTGCTCCAGCCACAGCAGCGTGGGGAGATCGAGATGGTTGCTCGGCTCATCCAGCAGTAACAGATCCGGCTGGCGGATGAGCGCCTGCGCCAGTAGCAGCCGCGTGTGCTGACCGCCGCTGAGCGTACCCGCGCACAATTGCCATTCCCGCTCGCTGAAGCCCTGGCTGGCGAGCAAGGTTTCCGCCTGCCAGCGATGGCTGTCACGTTCGGCCTGCGGCAGTTGCGACAGCACCGCGTCAAGCATGGTGAGGGCGGCGAGTTCGTCAGGCAGGAGTTGTTCGACCCGCGCCAGCAGGCAGTGTCGGGCCACAGAATAGACGCCAGCGGTCGGGGAAAGGGTGCCATCCAGCACTTTTAACAGCGTGCTTTTGCCGCAGCCGTTATAGCCCACCAGACCAATGCGGTCGCCTTTTTTGACGGTAAAAGAGAGATCGCGAAACAGCGAACCAAACGCCGTATCGACACGAAGGGATTGTGCAGTTAGTAATGTGCTCATTGCTTACTCAAGAGTTACAGGCACGCGTGTGCCTCGTCAAACCTCGCTGACGATAACCCGGTAAGCCCGAGAGAAGGGAATTAGGTGATAGCTTCGCTCAAGCTTCAGTTATCGCAGCACGATACCGATAACGCTTGAGCTGTGGCGATCGCCAAAATGATGTGAATGGATAAACAATTCACAGCACAGCATAAGTAACCTCCTTTTATATTTATCAGGTGAATGAATGGGGTGAGTGTAACGAGCAAAGCGGGCTTTGCCTAGTCGCCAGCCACTACCAGATTTTGTCCTGCCAGGCGGGAGAGATTGCCGCCGAGCCGCATGTTATTCAACGGGCGCAACGCGGCAAGTCGGTCATTCGCCGCCGCCGGACAGGTATAGAGGGAGCACCAGGCTTCCAGCCATGCCAGATTGGTCGGCTGATCTAAAAAGTGACGATCCTGTTCGCTGCCAGTGGCTTCCCGGAAGGGCGTGGGATCGTCAAACCCGGCGATAACCCGTTCGCCAAGACGTTTTAGCGCAGCGTTTTCGGCATCGTTCAGGGCAACGTGATTAGCACGGGCAAACAGCGCCAGCATCACCAGCGGTTGCAGGGCGTAATTATGGTAGGCCAGCGCCCGCTGACGGCGTTTCAGCTCGTTGGGTAAAAATCCGCGCGCATCCACCTGCGCAAGGCCAGTGCGTAGCAGGGCAACGGCGTCATCAAACAGATCGTCGCGCCCGGTGACGATGGCCGTCGACATCAGCGCCCAGCCCGCCCAGTAGCTGTGATTGTTGATTTTGTTAAGCGGCAATCCGCGCCAGTCACGGGCAGTCAGCGTACCGAGCTGGCTTAGCCAGTGCTCCACCTCTGCGGCGGCAGGATCATGGTTCAGCGCTGAGTGGGGAGCGAACTTCAGCTGTATCCAGGCCGAGGAAAAGCTCGCCAGCGCCCATTTACGCACCGATCTGCCGGTATGGCTGGTGTCCGTGGAGGTGAGCGCACCGGCCCGCGCCCAGCTATCCAGCGCGAGGATGGCACAACGACTGTCGCCCCGTTGCACCAGTTTGCTGACCTGGCGCTCCATCGCGTCAATCGTGCGGGTCGAATCGCGATAGGCCTCTTCCGCAGCCTTATTCAGCGTGGCGCGGGCCGCGTCGGATCCTTCATATTTACTGCGCAGGCGCAGCGCGCCGGTATAGGGCGGCGGCACCGGCGGGCAGGCTTCTTTTGCCGCTGCGGGTTGCACGGGCAGGGTAAAACCGACAGGAGGCAGGTACTGTGCGGCATGCGCCGTCGCGCTGAACGACACGGCCGCCGCCAGTACCAGCAGAGAGGAAAGACGTAACGATCGCAGCACAGTGTCAGCCTTAAGGTCTGATAAAGCTGAAACTATAGCAAATTAATGCGTGCCAAAAACCTGCACCGCACGTTGCAGGCGGGCGGCGCGGGCAGAGAGATCGCCTGCGGCGTCGGTTACCAGCTCCACCATGCCATTATTGTTATGCGTCATCACGCCGATACGCGATACCGAGCTGTTAATCAGCTGTAACGCCTGCGTCTGCTCCTGGGTGGCGGTGCCGATCTCGTTGATCATCGTCGACATATGAATAACGTTATCGATCATCGCCGTCAGGTGGGATTCCGTACTCTCCACCATCGCCACACCGTGGCTGACGTTGGCGACATTTTTTTCGATCAGCGTTTTGATCTCTTTTGCCGCCGAGGCGGAATGCTGCGCCAGGTTACGCACTTCCGCTGCCACCACCGCAAAACCACGTCCTGACTCGCCCGCGCGGGCGGCCTCTACCGCCGCATTCAGTGCCAGGATATTGGTCTGGAAGGCGATGCTGTCGATCACGCCGATAATATCGACAATCTGCCGGTTATCGCGGGACACCGACTGCATAATGCTGATGGTTTGCTTCATGATGTCGCCACTGCTGATGGCATTGCTGCTGGTTTCATCGGCGCGAACCATCGCCTCGCTGGCGGTTTCCGCCGTCTGCTTCACTGCGCTGGCGATCTCTTCCACCGCCGCGGCGGTCTGGTGCAGATCGGCTGCGGTTTCTTCAGTGCGGGTATGCAGGGAGCTGCCTTCTTTGGCGACGCGCTGGCTGATCTGCCGGATACCGTGCAGCTGCGTATTCACATCATCGACAAGGGAATTCAGATTAAGCCCGGACTGATTCACCATCCGCAGCAATAAACCAATTTCATCGACACGGTTAAACTGTATGTAATCTGCTTTGCGTCCGGAAATGACTTTCTGCATCTGGCTGAGGATGGTTTTTAACGGTCGCGCTATTTGTGTAGTTAAAAACAGCGATAATAAAGCAAAGATCATCACCGTTGCGCTTATTTTCACCGGCAACATAACCGGCGTGATTTGCAGCGCCAGCGTCGCCAGCAGGCTAATAACTATCCCGAGATGAATACGCTTAGAGACACTTATCCACTGAAAAAGGGACAGGAAAGAAAATACCCCCCGGCGTACCAACAGCCCTTTATAAAAGCGATGGCCTTTAAGACTGTTTTCATTTACCGCTGTATAAAGTTTTTCGCAGGCGTCGATTTCATCGCGCAGTGGAATATTGCGTACCGAGATGTAGCCGGTTAGTTGCTCCTGCTGATAAACCGGCGTGACGTTCGCACGCACCCAGTAGTGATCGCCGTTCAGACGGCGGTTCTTCACCAGCCCCGTCCAGCTCTCACCCTGCTGGATGGTGAACCACATATCCGCAAATGCTGCCGGCGGCATGTCGGGATGGCGAATAATATTATGCGGCTCACCCGTCAACTGGTCTTCTTCATAACCACTGGCATCAATAAATGCGGAGTTGGCATAAGAAATATGACTGTGTGTATCGGTGGTCGACATTAATGTCATGCCATCTTTAAGCAAATACTCTTTTTGTGTAACAGGAGTGTTACGCTTCATGAAATCCCCACAATGAAGTGCTTCAGGCAATCCCTGAAAATAAAGTGTCGGATAATGCGTGTATTTTGTTTTCGGCGGGACATTTTCTACTAAGCGCAATGCAACGGATAGTGCCCAGGAGAAATATTTTTTAAGCAGGTATTAAATCGGCATGTTATTAAATTGATAAATAAAAATGGCGGCGCTCTTTTATAAAGAACGCCCTGAAGACTTAACGCAAATAAAAAGTGCTTATGCTGAATAAAAGCAGACCAGGCATTTTCGCATGAGGCATTTTATTAACACCTCATGCACATTCAGCGTCGTGCGGCTACCGATTCCCGGATAATCAACGTTCCCTCGTGACGGGTTAACGGGGCGGTGTCGCTGTCGGCGCCGGGGGATAACAGAATACGCACCGCCTCGCTGATCATCTCATCCATCGGGATATGTACCGTGGTCAACGTCGGCGTGAAGTAGCGGCCAATGGTCGAGTCATCGAAACCCGCGACGGAGATGTCCTCCGGTACGCGAAAACCGTGATCGGTCATCGCTTTGGTGACGCCGATGGCCATGTCATCGTTGGCCGCAAGAATGCAGGTCATGTCACGGCGCTGTTTCAGTAGGGCGCACCCGGCGTCATAGCCGCTTTCCGTGCTCCAGCTGCCGCGCACGATCAGGGCGTCATCCGGTGCGATCCCTGCCTGGTGCAGCGCATCCAGATACCCCGCCAGTCGACTGTCGCCGGTGGGCGAGCCTTCACCGCCGCCCACAAAAGCAATGGTGCGGTGCCCTTGCGTCAGTAAATAGTTCATCATTTGCAGACTGCACTGACGATGATCGACAAACACCGCGCTGTTACGATTACGCTTCAGCTCGCGGTTGATCACCACAATTGGCACGCTGTTCTGATCGATAATGTCGTCCAGTTCGTCAACGCTGAGGTATTTCGGGTAAATCATGATCGCCTCGCAGCGCAACTGGAGCAGGAAGTTAATGGCATTGCGCTCATCTTCCCGGCTGTGCTTGCCATCGGCGAGCACCAGCTGGCGCTGGTGATCTTCACTGCAGGTCGCGGCCTGGTAAATCATCGACGAAAAGAACGGCCCGTTGTACAGACCGTTGGTGATCACCAGCCCCACCGAGTTGGACTCGTTAGTCGCCAGCTTGCGCGCCAGCAGATTAGGGCGGTAGCCGGTCTCTTCAATGGCCTGAAAAATGCGGGCTTTAACGTCCTCGCTGACCACCACTTTGCCGTTGAGCGCGCGCGACACCGTCGCTTTTGAGACGCCCGCTTTTCTGGCAACATCCAGTATCGTGACCATAAATTCCTGCTTGTTATCAACACCTGTGCCTATTATGCAGCAGGTGCATGATATGAGGGGGATTTCACAGTGGAAATTGTGCGGCAGAGCAGCGATTTCACCGTTCTGCCGCGGGCAGGGTGCTTCAGGACACTGTCATCAACGGCGCATTCTGACGAATATCCCCCTCGGACTGATGCTTCGTTAAGCGATAGTCGTCACTGTTGATCACCAGCACCGGCGTGGTGAGGTCGTACCCGGCACGTTCAATGGCTTCTTTATCAAACTCCAGCAGCGGCGTCCCGGCTTTGACCACATCTCCTTCTTTAACCAGCGGTCGGAAATGCTGACCCTGTAAATTCACGGTGTTCAGCCCGACGTGGATCAGCAGCTCTGCACCGTTGTCACACGACAGCCCGACCGCGTGATGGGAGTCGATCAGGGTTTCCACCCGGGCATCGCAAGGGGCGACCACCTGGCCTGACTGCGGACGAATCGCAATACCGTCACCCAGCGCTTTCTGCGCGAAGGCATCGTCTGCCACCATTTCCAGCGCAATCACTTCGCCATGCAACGGGCTCATGATTTGCAGACTGGCTGTCGCTGTTGTTGCAGCAGAGGTGGCAGCGGCAACAGGCGCGGTTTCTGGTTCGCTGAGATGTTCTTCCGCCACCGGATCTTCAAAACCGACAAACTGTACCAGCACAATGGTCAGGACAATCGCCGTGGCGCTACCCGCCAGTTCCCCGATAAAGGACATCGGCGCGTCCGGGCTGATCGCGTTCACCAGCGTGAACAGGCCAGGCAGGGCGGCGTAAGCGTAGTAGAGGGAGCCAAACAGGCTGGCGACCACCGCACCCACGGCGCCACCAATACAACCGCAGATAAACGGCTTTTTAAAGCGCAGGGTAACGCCGTAGATAGCCGGCTCGGTAATGCCGAAAATAGCGGTCACCCCCGCTGACAGCGACGTCGTTTTCAGTTCGCGGTTGCGGGTTTTCAGGAACACGCCGAACACCGCCGCCATCTGGCCGATAACCGCGATGGTCTGGTACGCCTGGAAGGAGTCATATCCCTGGGTATCGAAGTTCGCCATGATCACCGGGGTGATCCCCCAGTGCACACCGAAAATCACCACGATTTGCCAAACGCCGCCAATAACTGCGGCCGCCACGGCTGGTGCGGCGGCAAACAGCGCGTTATAGCCTGAGGCGATGCCCATCGCCGCCCAGGTCGTAACCGGGCCGATGATGATCAGCGTCAGCGGAACGATGATCACAAAGCACACCAGCGGGGTAAACAGGGCGCTGACCACGTCCGGCAGGATACGCTCAACGCGTTTTTCCAGCCACGACAGCGCCCAGACGAGGAACAGCGGTGGCAGCACTGATGAGGTATATACCGTTTTCGCCAGCGGAATAAACAGGAAGGTAATGGTTTCGCCGCCTGCGATGCGGCCCGCCATGGCAGACCATTCCGGGTTGATCAACGCACAGCAACAGAGCACGGCGATATAGGGATTACATTTGAAATGGCGCGCGGCGGTGATGGCAATGAAGACCGGCAGGAAGGCAAAAGGCGTCCACGACATAAAGTTGAGGATCGCAAAGGTTCCGCTGGTTTTCACCTCGGCATCGATAAGCCCGGCAACAATCAGCAGGCCCTGCAAAATCCCGGCGGCGGCCAGAATATAGACGATAGGCGCAAACACTGCCGACATGGTCCCAATCACCGCGTCCAGCCAGCGGGTTTTTGGTTTTGCCGTTGCGCCTGCGTGATTTTCACCCAGCAGGGCGGAGAGTGCGTTGTACACCTCTGCAACGTGAGTCCCAATCACCACCTGAAACTGACCGCCACTTTCCACCACGGCGATCACGCCGGGCAAATTTTGAATACGGTTTTTGGCTTCAGCCGGGGTTTCATTGAGCACCAGACGCAGGCGGGTCGCGCAGCGGGTAAAACTGCTGATGTTATTTTCACCGCCTGCCTCGCGAAGGATGTCACTGGCTAACTTATTGTAATCCCTGATAACTGCCATTCTTATGTACCTTTTTTATGGGTAAATTTATGCGTGACCGTTCGTGTAACCGGTTTCATGCTAGCAGTGAATGATACCCGTGCAACCGGTTTCATGGCGGAGTGTGGGCTGAATCACATTGAGCGAGTGAATGAATAGCAGAAGGCAAAGGGGAAAAATTTGGTGAAGGGCCCAGGGATAAATCAACTGAGAGGTAAAGCGGTGGCCATTCCGTTGGCCTGAGCGAAGGAGGCGTGGCGCTTAAATGTCATCCATGGTGTAACTGACCACCAGCTCAAGACAATGACGGATCACATCGGCGGTGGTGGCATCATGCGTCGTTTCCAGCGCGCCAATCAGCCACAAAATAATGTCTTTATTAGTGACATAAGCGTGTGAAATCATCAGGCTTTTAATGGCGGTTGCCAGCAGGGCCGACTCATCCGGCATTAATTCTGCGGCGTTACGAACATACGCCGATAATGCCGGGTTGTGCAGTGCAGAAAAGACGTCTGGTTGCTGTGCAATCATGGAATTCATTTTTATTCACCGCGGTTAAAAGTGTTGTGGCTGACGCGTGTCAGAATATGTTCGGTGCTTTTACTTTTATTTTAAATGTCGTTTTTACTCACTGACGCTATTAGCACTGACGTTCAAACAGCAAACCAATCAGCGCCTGATAATGTTCTTCTTCTTCCGGGCAGGTGGCCTGTTCAAGACGCACCAGCAGTTTGGTACATAAGTTTTTGCGATTCAGATGGCGGCCTGTTTTCAGGATATCCACCACAATCTCACCCAGCGTTTCTTGTTGGGTCGGCAGAGCGGCTTTCGTAAAATATTGTGCAATAGCAGCAGATGAATCTAAGGAATACCCGTCCTGTTGCATTGGTCGCTCCCGTTAAATGTACTAAACCTCTTAAGTTGCCGACTAAGTTATACAAACTTTATAAACTTGTACACAACAACAGTACAGGTTTTACCGCGCTTTAACCTTTTGAAGATATATCGTTCTGAATTCAGCCTGTTAAACGTGAAAAAATTTTGGTCGGCAGTAGCCGCTGTTGTACAGTTTCCAGAAGCGAAATGTGTACGTAATAACGCTCTCGTATCAGCCTTAAGCCACTGTAAATTCTCGACAAAAATATATTTTATTCAGCCCACAGACGGACAAGACGAATAGCCAGCCATCTGGTAATGTTGCCTGCAGAAAACATAATCTCGGGGAAGAAATGCTCACAACCATCATCTACCGCAGCCATATTTGCGATGACGTTTCAGTTAAATCGCTGGAAGAAATGGTCGCGGGAGCCAACCAGATAAATAGTCAGGCAAATGTTACGGGCATTTTACTTTTCAACGGCACACATCTTTTCCAGTTACTTGAAGGTCCTGAAGAAAATGTTGCAAAAATCTACCGTCATATCTGTCGCGACCATCGCCACTATAACGTTGTGGAGCTTCTGTATGATTACGCCCCGGCAAGGCGCTTTGGCAAAGCCGGTATGGAACTGTTCGATTTAAGACTCTCTGAAAAAGACGAAGTGCTGCAGGCGGTGCTGGATAAGGGCACGTCGAAGTATCAGTTAACCTATAACGACCGCGCATTACAGTTTTTCCGTACTTTTGTTGAGGCAACGGAAAAAGAGAATTACTTTGAGATCCCCCCCGGCGACGCATGGGAATTTGTGGCTGATGACGCGGTTGTACAACTTGGCGCGCCGCAAAAACAGGCATCAGCAGAGTGCAGCTTCGCTTTCCAGCCCATTATCGACCCGCTGGCCCGCGAGATCGTCTCGGTCGAAGCGCTGCTGCGCACGCCAGAAGGCGCGGGGCCGGACGTCTGGTTTGCTGACAAGCAGGGGGATGAGATCTATCTTGCCGATCTCAACAGCAAAAAAATTGCTTTTGCGATGGCAAGCGGTCTGAATCTGTTTGAACAGTCGCTGTCGGTGAATTTATTGCCGATGACGCTGGTGAAAATCCCCGATGCCGTCGAGAGGCTGTTAGAGGGCATTCGCGCCAGCGGACTGGTGCCCGAGCAGATCATCGTGGAGTTCACCGAAGGCGAGGTGATTTCTGGCTTTGACGCCTTTACCGGTGCCGTGCGCCAGCTGAAGGCCGCCGGGATCAGCGTGGCTATCGATCACTTTGGCGCAGGCTTTGCCGGTTTGCAATTGCTGACGCAGTTCCAGCCGGACCGCATCAAGATTAACCGTGAGCTGATCAAGGACGTGCACAAGAGCGGCCCGCGTCAGGCGGTGATTCAGGCGATCATCAAATGCTGCCACTCTTTAGAAATTGCCGTCTCCGCCGTGGGCGTCGAGAAAGCAGAAGAGTGGATGTGGCTGGAATCTGCGGGCATCAGCCAGTTCCAGGGTTATCTTTTTGCCCGTCCGAGTTTTGACGCTATTCCACTTGTTGCCTGGCCGGAAAAGAAAGCCGACTGGTAAGCATCCCGTCAATTATCTTCACGGTTTGTACAAGCCCCGCTCCGGCGGGGCTTTTTTTTCATTCGAAAATTATAAATGTTGTTAATAAACAGTGAAGTAATTCTTGTACAACAAAAAAGGGTTTGTACAAGGTGTGGTTATTGGTTAGTTTAGATGTAAGTGTTAAGCAGATGTAAGAGGGGGACCTATGGCTCATTACAGTATTGGCGATGTCGCTGAACGATGCGCAATCAATCCTGTAACGCTGCGGGCCTGGCAACGACGTTATGGGTTGCTGAAACCTCAGCGCAGTGAAGGCGGGCATCGTCAGTTTGATGAAGAAGACATTCAGCGTATCGAAGATATCAAGCGCTGGATCAAAAGCGGCATACCCGTCGGCAAGGTGAAGGCGTTGCTGGAAGCAAAAGAAGTGGCCGGGGATGATGGCTGGGCAACACAGCAGGAAGAGATGATGGCCGTGCTGCGCCGGGTCAATCCAGCCACGTTGCGCGCCAAAATCATGGCCGTCGGGCTCGAACATCCGGTGGATGCGTTAATCGATCATGTGTATACGCCGGTGCGTCAGCGGCTTAGCCTCGATCAGAATACCGCCCGCGCCATGAGCAGCCTGCTGGACGGCGCGCTGATCGAATACGCCGTGGGCTGCATCGCGCAGTCACGCACGAAGCCCGGAAAAGAAGCATTACTGATAGGTTGGGATACGGAAGACCGCACCCGACTGTGGCTCGAAGCGTGGCGACTGTCGCAGCAGGGCTGGCATATTGATGTGCTGGCTGAGCCGCTGGATCTGCCGCGCCCGGAGCTTTTCCCGGGGCAGCAGATTTTTATCTGGACCGGTAAAACCCTGACACGCCGTCAGCAGGAGCAGTTTGAGCACTGGCATGAGCAGGGTTTCACCATCGTCTTTCACGGTAAGTAAGCGTTATTTCCCCCAGTGGTCGCGCAGATAACTGACCGCTTCCCGGGTCTGGGGCTGATTAAGGTAGTTTTCCCTGAACAGAATAGTGCCGTTGATATTTGGAACGGACTCGTTCAAGTCGATCTGTTTTTTCAGCTCTGGTACGCCACCCTTGATCGTCCAGTCCGGTTCATTTTTCGACGGTTCTCCGACTTTATATAACGCAACGCCAATATACAGGCGCGTGTTGGTCGGTTTCACGACGTTCGCCCACCAGTGTGCCAGCACATCGTACCGCGCCGCGTCACGCGCAAAAGGCCAGTAGATCTGCGGGGCGATATAATCCAGCAATCCCTGTTGTACCCAGCGCCGGGTGTCGGCAAAGGCTTCATCATAGGCCGCCGCGCCGCGCGTGTTGGAACCGGAAGGATCGTGGGAAATATTACGCCACACGCCCGCCGGACTGACGCCAAACTCCACGTCCGGTTTCAGCTGTTTAATCGTACGGGAAACCTGCTCGATCAGCTGCTGCGTATTATGCCGTCGCCAGTCGGCTTTCGAGGCGAACCCCTGACCATATTGCCGAAACGTCTGGCTGTCATTCAGCATAGATCCGGGGGTTTCGGTATAGAAATAGTCATCAAACTGCACGCCATCTACCGCATAGCGGGTCACCACTTCTGCCACAATGCTGGTGATCCAGTCACGTACCTCGGGGATTCCCGGGTCGAGCACATAGCGGTCGCCGGCGGTGCGGATCCAGTCCCGATGCAGCACAAAAATACTCGCCGGATGTTGTGACAGCGTGCTGTTCAGCTCGCTGGCGGTAGAGGGTTTGATGTTCGTGGACACGCGATAGGGGTTGAACCAGGCATGAACTTTCATGCCGCGGCGGTGCGCTTCATCAAGCATAAACTGGAGCGGATCGTAACCGGGATCCTGACCAATTTTCCCGGTCAGCATATCTGACCACGGCAGGATCTTTGACGGCCACAGCGCTGTGCCATCCGGTTTTACCTGGAAAAAGACGGTGTTAATGCCAAGCCGCTGCAAATTGTCCAGCTTGGTTTTGAGCGCGTCCTGCTGCACACGGATCCGCACCGCACTGCTGCTGCCATTCACTGACTCCAGCGGCGGCCAGTCGAGCCGGGAGACCGTTGCCAGCCATACGCCGCGCATCGGCTGTTGATCCTGTTTTGATTTATCCCCCAGCGGATGCTTTGCCACCGGCGGCAACGGACTGACCATTGAACGTGGCGCTTTGGAGGAACAACTGGCCAGCAGCAGGGCGCAGCCGGTGAGGGCAGCTATGCGCGTAATACGGTTAAGGCGCGAAAAGCGATGATAACGGGCGATTGAAGTCATTTTCATCATAGTCAGGGTGAAATCCATGCGGTCATTCGTGACACTGTCACGTAACGTCCGTGCATAAGGTGTTAATTCCGATAGTTATCGCAGCACAACATCATAGTACGACGCAGCCATTGATGCGCCGGATCTTGCGCTTTTCTTTCATGCCACGCCTGTGCATAGTCAAAACCACTGAGCGGTAATGGCGGCGCAAAACAGCAGAGTTTGTCCTGGTAATCCTCCCCGGTAACGGATTTGCTGGCGACCGTCAGCAGCAGGTCGGTGCCCAGCAACACATGCAACGCGGCGCTCCAGTGGGGAAGCGCCAGGCAAATATGCCGCCGCAACCCGCGTTCGGTCAGGGCTTTTTCGATTTCGTCTACCGCATCAGGCACCACCACCAGCGAGACGTGCGGCTTTGCCAGCCACGCCTCGAGCGTCAGCGTCTGGCTTGCCGGCAGAAATTGCTTATCCGCCAGGCAGACAAACTGCTCGGTAAACAACGTCTGTTTTTGTATCGCGGGAGCGGCATCTGGAAAGACGCCCAGCGCCAGATCCAGTTCGCCATCCTGTAACTGCGTGAGCATAGCCTCCCGGCTGCTCTGGGAAATCGCCAGATCGATCCCCGGCGCCTCCTGACGCAGCATTTGGATAAGCGGGGGCAGCACCAGTCGGGCAGCGTAATCAGACATGGCGATGCGAAAGCGCCGCCGGGTGGTGGCGGGGTCAAATGCCGGCGCTCCCACCAGGCGGTTTAACCCGGAAAGTGCGGCATCCAGCGGAGCTAACAGACTCTGCGCCCTGGCGGTGAGCTGCATCTTTCCCCGCTGTCGGATCAGCAGCGGATCGTCAAACAGATCGCGCAACTGTGCCAGGGCATGACTGACCGCAGGCTGACTGCGGTGTAAACGCGTGGCGGCGCGGGTGACGTGCTTTTCCGTCAGCAGCGCGTGCAGCGTCAGCAGCAAATTAAGGTCGATCTTGCGGAGTTCATCCATGCCGTGCATATCCACCATGCATATAAACGATTTTCATAAATATAACGGATAGTAAAAAATGCCGCCATTGGATCATTTTTAAGCGGAGCGTTGATATGTTGAGTAAATCCCTGGTTTTAACCCTGTTACCCGTTGCCATCACCTTTCTGGCGGGCGCGATGCTACCGTTTCAGGCTGCCAGCAACGGTGCGCTGAGTAAGGCGCTCGGGCATCCGCTGTGGGCGGCATTGGTGTCGCTGGTAGTCAGTATTCTTGTGCTGCTGTTTTTGCTGTGGCTAAACAAAGCGCCCGCTCCGCGTCTGGGCGGGGCATTCCAGAGCGCATGGTGGATCTGGACCGGGGGCGTGATGGGCGCGTTATACGTGACCTGCGCGGCGGCCTTTACCCCACGGCTTGGAGCGGGGAGTTTCATCGTGCTGGTGGTGGCCGGTCAGATGATCACCGCTATTGTGGTGGATCATTTTGGCCTGATGGCCCTGACCCCGAAGCCAGTGACGCTGGCCCGCGTGCTCGGCGTGGCGCTGATCATGGCGGGGGCGATATTTATCCAGTTCAGCAAGGACTAGCAGAAAATGAGAGCCAGATCCGTGCGCTGATGTAACGAAACGACATGTGAACTGGCTTACATTTTTGACCTCCGTCACACTCTATAGTTACTGCACCCAACATAAAGGCACAGTAACTCCTTATGGCATCTCTGAAAGACGTAGCAAAGAAAGCCGGCGTATCTACCGCCACCGTATCCCGCGTGTTGAACAATCATCCAGGGGTTAACCCTGAAACACGTCAGGCGGTACGAGATGCCATGGATTTTCTCTGCTATGTGCCGATGAAAAGCGCCGTGCAGCTGAGCGGAAAATGCTCGGGCCTTATCGGTGTGGTGCTGCCCAATCTGGTTAATCCGCATTTTTGCGAACTGTTGGCCACTTTTGACGAAGAGGCCCGTTATATTGGCAAGTCGGTGATCGTGAAAACGCATCAGAATCAGCCGCAACAGGACAAACAGATTATTCATAGCTTAATCGGTATGGGGATAGACAGCCTGCTGTGGGTGCCCACCGAAGCGGAGGCGGAATTATCGGAATGGCTCAGCGCCACCCGCATACCGGTGGCGGTGGTCACGCAGGTGTCGCGGTTCTTTAATTCGGTATCCATTAATCAGACAAAGGGTGCGGAGAACATCGCCGAACATTTTATCCACACCGGCCATACTGCTTTTGGGTTTATTGCTCAGGAGAGCGTCGACAATCGTAAAGTCTCAGCCTATAGCAAAAAAATTACCGGCCATGGCTTACAACTGGCGCTTAAACACCAGTTTTGGATCGGCAAAGGTGAGGGAGAAAAGACCTCCGGGCATATACATAACCTCGACGTGATTATTGAGAACTGAAAAACGACCCGGCGCGCTGCAGCTGTCTGCTGGTCTATAACGACGTGGCCGCCTGCTACCTGATTAACGGTCTGAAAGCGCAGGGACTGTCCGTGCCGGATGATATTGCCATCGCCAGTTTTGATAATACTGTGCTGGCACAAACCCAGAAAATAACCAGCGTCGCGCAGCCAATAAATGAAATTGCGCATCTGGCGTTTCAGCTAGTGAAAAATAAAAGCCAGCAGGAAAGTATCGACATGATCGAAATTGTTTCACGGTTAATTATCCGCGAGAGCAGTGTCAGGTTATCTATTACCACGCTGTAATACCGGTATTCGTTTTCGTCTGACGTTATTTCTTTAAGTTATTTAATCCGCATGGCGCGGTCTTTTAACCTGCGCCCGGCGTTCACGACTGCGCAAAAATGAGGTTGGCCACAATGATGTCTGCACCACAATCACAAAAGCACCGTGCTTATGAAAAGCTCAGCCTGAAAGAAAAGGTCGGCTACGGCATGGGCGATGCGGGTTCCTGTATGATCTGGAGCGTGCTGGCGCTTTATCTCACCTGGTTTTATACCGATGTTTATGGGCTGGATGCCGGGGTGGTAGGCACTTTATTTCTGGTGATCCGCATATTCGATGCCTTCAGCGATCCGGTAATGGGTGCAATTTGCGACCGCACGACATCTCGCTGGGGGAAATTCCGCCCGTGGTTGCTGTGGATGGCAGTGCCTTTTGGTCTGGGCGCTGTGGTGATGTTTACCACGCCGGATCTGACGATGAGTGGCAAGATTATTTACGCCTGGGTGACGTATCTGGTGATGTCGCTAATTTATACCGCGATAAATATTCCGTACTGCTCGGTGGCCGGAGTGATCACCCTGAATCAGAAAGAGCGGCTTGGCTGCCTGTCATGGCGCTTTTTTCTCAACGGGCTGGCGACGCTCATTGTCTCCTCATCGATTCTGCCGCTGACGGAATGGCTTGGTAAAGGCGATCGCGCGGCAGGATTTCAGCAGACCATGATGATCATGGGCGCGGCCGCCACCTTAATGTTCCTGTTCTGCTTCAGCAGTATTAAAGAGCGTGTGGTGTCGGTGAAAGGCAATGACTCCTTGATGCGCGACTTAAAAGATATCATTAAAAATGACCAGTGGTTATTGATGATCTCTATTACCTTTCTTAACGTTTTTCCGGCGTTTATTCGCGGCGCAGTGACTATTTATTACGCCACCTATGTGATGCATGCTTCTATGGGATTTGTCACCTTTTTTATGGCGCTCGGCGTCGCCTGTAATATGCTCGGCAGCGTTATCGCCAAACCGCTTACTGACCGCTTCGATAAAATTAAGCTGTTCCGCATTATTAATATTATTCTCGGCATCCTGTCCTTCGCCCTGTGGTTTGTTGATCCGCAATCCCTGACGCCGCTGCTGACGCTCTTTATCGTCATCAATATTCT
This sequence comes from Enterobacter kobei, assembly GCF_018323985.1. Taxonomy (GTDB): domain Bacteria; phylum Pseudomonadota; class Gammaproteobacteria; order Enterobacterales; family Enterobacteriaceae; genus Enterobacter_D; species Enterobacter_D kobei_A. Next base: position 2,384,119 of record NZ_AP024590.1, read on the forward strand.
GCATTTGATACAGTCCGGGCCGATCCTGTGGGCGATGATGTCCGACGTGGATGATTATGGTGACTGGAAATATGGTAAACGGCTCACCGGCATTTCCTTTGCAGGTAATCTCTTCATGCTGAAAATGGGACTGGCAGTCGCCGGAGCCATTGTCGCCTGGATCCTCTCTTTTACCGGCTATGTCGCCAACCAGTCACAGCAAAATCCGCAAACCCTCCAGGGCATCATTGTTATGTTTTCACTATTGCCAATGGTGAGCTATTTCATCAGCGCCTGGATGGTGCGCTATTTCAAACTCGATAATCAGCTGCTTGAAAAAATCAAAGTCGACCTGGCTAAACGCGAGCTTTCTGTTAATTAACTGAGGATGTACTGATGACGTGCAATAACCATTACGATGTAACCCAGTGGCATACCGGTAACCCTTATAACGATATTGGCGAAGTGATCAACAGCATTATCGCCGATATTAAAAGCCGCCAGACGCAAGCGGACGTTAACAATGGTGGAAAACCCGGCGCGGTAATTTCTATACCACCGGGCGATTATCATCTCACCAGCCAGGTGGTAATCGACATCAGCTATCTGAAAATCAAAGGGGCCGGGCATGGGTTTACGTCGTCGAGTATCCGTTTTAACGCACCGCAAAGTGAATGGCCGAACTGGCATGAAATCTGGCCTGGCGGTAGCCGTATACTGGTGGACATCACAGCAGGTGAGGGCGATCCCGAGCACGCAGGCGCGGCCTTCTACGTCGCACGCAGCGGCGAGCCGCGTATTAGTTCGGTGGAGTTTTCCGGCTTCTGTATTGATGGTCTGCATTTCGTCGATGACGGGCTGGGACATAACGATCCGGAAAACAGCTATGTGAACGGCAAAACGGGTATTTACATTGCCAGCGCCCAGGATTCCTTCCGCATTACCGGTATGGGTCTGGTCTATCTGGAGCATGGTGTCACGATCTACGACGCTGACGCTCTCTCGGTGCATGATAATTTTATTGCCGAATGCGGTAACTGCGTCGAACTGCGCGGCGCGGGTCAGGCCTCCAAAATTACCGATAACCTGATGGGGGCAGGCTACAAAGGCTTCACCCTCTCAGCGCAGAACTTCGGTGGGCTATTGATTACCGCCAATAATATCTTTCCACGCGGCAAGAGCAGCGTGCATTTTTCCGGTGTGGCGCGTTCGAGCATTACCGGCAATCGCTTCCACTCGTTCTATCCCGGGATGGTGATCTTCGAGGATAACTGCACAGAAAACCTGATTTCCGCCAATCATCTGCTCCGCGATCGGGAACCCTGGCCGCCGATGCAGGGCTACAATAACGGCCTTGATGATAGCTTCGGGTTGATACATCTCAATGGCGATCACAATTCAGTGATCGGCAATCATATCTCAGCATCACTTAATCCCGCGTTTATCACGCCGCCCGGCAGCAGACCCGTCATCATTCATGTCGTGAGCGGGCAGGGAAATTATATTGCTGATAATCACATTGTCGCGACCCATGATACCGCAGGCGCAGAATGTGCTGACGTGAGTTCCTGCTTTACCACTCAGGTCGGGGCATTGCTGGCCACAAATCGGCGTGTAGCGCTGGACGTCATCGCAGTGCAGGTGGCTCCTGATTCCACGCATAATACCGTGCTCGATTGCGGGGGAGAAGCGCAGGTGATCATCGATAAAACCGCTAATGCATTTCGCTCTACGCCGCAGCCAGGAGAGGTAAACTGATAGCTGAAGCGATAAAGCAAAAGCCTTTCTACCCCGTATTTTTCACGCAATCATGCGGGGTAATTGCATTCATAACGCGATCATCGCCACATAAAATCCCTTAAAAGCGCCTCATTTTACGGCAGGTGAACTTCGTCACATTTCTTTAACCTGCTAATCAGTAGATTTTCCGTCGTCAGGTAATAATCGATTCAGCAAAAAGGACGAAAAATGAAAATTAAACTGGCTTTAACAGTACTTGCGGTGATGGTTTCGGGGCAGGTGGCAGCAAAAACCTGGGTGCTGACCAGCGCTGAACAGGGCATGGATAAAGGAAACTGGACGCTTTCCAGCGATGAGCTGAAAATTAAGGATAAAACGTTCAGCATCGAGCAAAAAGTGCTGCACGGCGGTAAGCAGGAAGGTAGTAAAATCCTCGTGATCACCAGTAAAGACGGTCTGACCATTACCCTCAGTCCGACTCGCGGTATGAATCTGCTGCGCGTGGAAGGGTTTGGCTCAAAAATGGGCTGGGATTCGCCGGTGAAAGAGGTGATCAATCCGGCGTTTATTAATCTTGAAAGCCGCAACGGGCTGGGCTGGCTGGAAGGTTTCAACGAAATGATGGTTCGGTGTGGTTATGAGTGGACCGGTCATCCGGTAACCACTGATGGCCAAATTTATACCCTGCATGGTAAAGCCGGGAATACGCCTGCTTCGCAGGTTGAAGTTGAAGTGGCTGACACCGCCCCCCATGAGATCCGTATTCGCGGGCTGGTCAAAGAGAGCACCTTCAAGAAAGCCGATTTGCAGACCATGACCGAGTTGCGCTACGTGCCCGGCAGCAACAGTTTCAGCCTGCACGATGTGCTGACCAACCATGGAGACTACCCGCACGATTACCAGATCATCTACCACAGCAACTTCGGTATGCCTATCCTGGAAGAGGGCGCACGCTTCCTTGCCCCGATGTCCGCTATCAGTCCGTTTAATGACTATGCCAAAGAGGGCCTGAAAAACTGGCAAACCTACGCCGGGCCGACCAAAGGCTTTGACGAAATGGTCTTCAACATCCAGCCGCTGGCAGGTGACGATCACCAGACGCTGGCGGCGGTGGTAAACAAAGCGGGAGACAAGGGCGCATCCATCCAGTTTGATACCCGCCAGCTGCCGGTGCTGACGCTATGGAAAAATACTGACACCCTGAAACAGGGCTATGTGACCGGTATTGAACCGGGCACCAGCTACGCCTATCCGGTGACCATCGAGCGCGAGCAGAAGCGCGTGAAGCAGTTGCAGCCGGGCGCCAGCACGCAATTTGATCTGACCTATACCCTGCTGCACAACAGCGAGCAGGTGAAGGACGTGGAGAAGAAAATTAGCGCGCTTCAGGGCGAGACAAAAATCGACGAGAACGCCACGCCGATTGCCAAAGAGTAAGCAGGCCTCGCGCTCCCGTAAAACGGGGGCGCGTTTTACAGCGACTCACGTAGCAACAGCGGGCTTTCCACGCGCACCGTATCCTTGTGCGTATGCTGATTGATGATATGCAGCGCGCTCAGGCGGCCAATCTCATAATGCGGCAACTGCACCGTCGACAGCGGCGGAACAAACAGATCGCCGATGCCCACCATATTGTCATACCCCATCACGGCGACGTCCTGCGGGATGCGTAATCCCTGCGCCAGCAGCGTCTGATAAACCATAAAAGCGATGCGATCGTTACCGCAGATCACCGCGTCGAACTGCGGCTTGCCGTCGCGGATATGTGCCAGCAGCAGGGCGGGCATATCACGGTAATGTTCATCGCCAAATTCCATATAGGCGTGATCGAGCGTGTCAGGATCGATACCCGCGTCGCGGCAGGCGCGTTCCAGTCCCTGTCGGCGGCGAATGGTCGCCAGGTGTTTTTCGGGGAGATGCAGGCAGAGCGGACGACGGTAGCCCGCCGCCAGCAGCGCTTTTACGGCGCTGTACTGACCCTGTTCATCATCCGGGATGTAGCTCGCCACGGGATCGTGCAGGCTTTCACAGTTCGCCAGCACGCAGGGCAGCGTCAGCAGCTTGGCGGGCAGCGGTACCTGCCGCAGGCCCATGGTGGTATAGATAATGCCGTCCGGCCGGTGAGAGAGCAGTAAATCCACCATGGTTTCCGGGCTGTCGTCGGAGAACATGTTGACCACAAAACTGTTCCAGCCGTGGGCGCGGGCAGTTTCTTCAATGGAGAGGGTGATCTCCACGGAGAAGGGCGTGGTCACGGTATCCAGCGCCAGCACGCCGATAGTACTGGGGGAGGCATGGGCACCGCGGATCTTTTTGGCGGACAGATCCGGCACGTAATTCGTCTGCTCAATGGCCTGCTGCACGCGGGCCAGGGTTTCCGGTTTCAGTCGCTCAGGGCTGTTGAGCGCGCGGGAAACGGTCATCAGCGATACGTTTGCCAGTTTTGCCACATCTTTCAGGGAGGCCATTCTCTTACTCCATCATTGCCGCGTTGCAAGGGCAGTATAACTAAGTTGCTGATGTAAAAGGATCATACGCTATTCTTTTGCCGTCGTGTCGCCGGGCGCGCAGCGGAAATGTTGATCGCGATCTCATCCTCGTTATGTTAACGTTAACTTTTGTGATTAACATCATAAATCGCAGCAAAGTGGCGTGAGGATTTACTTTTGTTAACGTTACCATTCAGGCATTACTCCAACACGAGATCGCCATGATGAAAGTCCATCATTCTCACAGCTACCCGTTACTCAGTGCTTTGCTGTTCTTCTTTTTTGTCACCTGGTCCTCCTCAGGCTCGCTGCTTTCTATCTGGCTACATCAGGAAGTCGGGCTGAAAGCGGGGGATACGGGGATTATTTTCGCGGTGCTGTCAGTTTCGGCGCTGTTTGCACAAATCTGCTACGGTTTTATTCAGGACAAGCTCGGTCTGCGCAAACATCTGCTGTGGTATCTCACGGCTATGCTGATCCTCTCCGGTCCGGCTTATCTGCTGTTCGGTCATCTGCTGAAGATCAACGTGCTGCTCGGCAGCGTGTTTGGCGGCATCTTTATCGGCCTGACTTTTAACGGTGGCATCGGTGTTCTTGAGTCTTATACCGAGCGCGTGGCACGCCAGAGCCAGTTTGAATTCGGTAAAGCGCGCATGTGGGGCTCGCTGGGCTGGGCGGTGGCGACCTTTTTCGCCGGGCTGCTGTTTAACATCGATCCGAAACTGAACTTCGCGGTAGCGAGCTGCTCGGGACTGGTATTCCTGGTGCTGCTGGCGCGTCTGCGGGTCTCTTCTGCGCCTCATGCCATGCAGGAAGCGGTGGCAGGCGGCAAAGTGACGCTGGCTGACGCGCTGCGTCTGCTGACCCTGCCGCGCTTCTGGGCGCTGGTGTTCTTCGTGGTCGGCACCTGTATTTATGGCGTCTACGATCAGCAGTTCCCGGTCTATTTCTCGTCGCAATTTGCCACGCCGCAGGAGGGCAATGCGATGTACGGATATCTGAATTCGTTCCAGGTGTTTCTGGAAGCCGCCGGGATGTTCTGCGCGCCCTGGCTGGTGAACCGCGTCGGTGCGAAAAATGGCCTGATTTTCGCGGGCATGGTGATGGCGATGCGTATGATCGCCTCCGGACTGGTGGAAGGACCACTGCTGATCTCCATCACTAAACTGCTGCACGCCGTGGAACTGCCGGTGCTGCTGGTGGCGATCTTCAAATACAACAGCCTGAACTTCGACAAACGCCTCTCCTCAACCCTTTACCTGGTGGGCTTCGCCTGCACCAGTTCTGTTATCGCCTCGGTGCTGTCGCCGCTGGCGGGCTACAGCTACGAAAAATATGGCTTCGCCGAATCCTATCTGTTTATGGGGATGCTGGTCTTCGCTATTACCTTTATCTCCATGTTTTTACTGCGATCCGGCAAGGCGTCGGCGGATCCGCAGGCCCCCCAACTTTCCGCTATCTGATTAAAAAGAGTGAAGATGATGACCTACACAATTGCTGCCGCTGAGCAGGAACTTAAGGCGAAGCGCGATGCGCTCAACCTGCGCTGGTATCCGCGCTACCATCTGGCCGCCCGTGCGGGGTGGATGAACGATCCCAACGGGCTGGTGTGGTTTGATGGCTGGTATCACGCCTTTTACCAGCACCATCCGTACTCGACAAAATGGGGGCCGATGCACTGGGGACATGCGCGCAGTCAGGATCTGGTGCACTGGGAGCCACTGCCGGTAGCCCTTGCTCCGGAAGGGCCGGAAGACAAAGATGGCTGCTTCTCCGGCTCGGCGGTGGTGGATGGCGACACCCTGGCGTTGATTTACACCGGCCATAAATTCCACGGTGACGCCAGTAACGAAGATAACCTCTATCAGGTGCAGTGTCTGGCCACCAGCCGCGACGGTATCCATTTTGAAAGGCAGGGTATCGTGGTGGATACGCCGCCGGGCGTCCATCATTTCCGCGATCCCAAAGTCTGGCGGGAAGGCGACAGCTGGTACATGATCGTCGGCGCACGGCTGGGTGAAACCGGACAGGTGCGTCTGTATCGCTCAGCAGATCTGCGCGAATGGCAGGAAGAAGGCGTGCTTGATGAAGCGGAAGCGGGCATGGGCTTTATGTGGGAGTGCCCGGACTTCTTTACCCTGGGTGACAAGCGCGTGCTGATGTTTTCCCCGCAGGGCATGACCGCCGACGGATTCAACAATCGTAATCTGTTCCAGAGTGGCTATATCACCGGCGACTGGCAGCCGGGACAGCCTTTTGTGCGCAGCAGTGAATTTATCGAAATGGATCAAGGGCATGACTTCTACGCGCCGCAGAGCTTCCTGACGCCGGATGGCCGACGCATTGTGATCGGCTGGCTGGATATGTGGGAGTCGCCGCTGCCAGAGCAACAGGATGGCTGGGCCGGCATGTTGTCGCTGCCGCGCGAGCTGAGCCTCAGTGTCGATAATCGTCTGTGCATGCGTCCGGCCAGAGAAGTGGAAACGCTGCGCCAGAGCTGGTTCCCGTGGCCGGTCAGTACGCTCAATAATCAGCAGATCGATGTGGCGGAAAACGCCGGGGCGATGGAAGTGATCCTGCACTGGAAAAGTGCCGACAGCACCGCCGAACAGTATGGCCTGAGCCTGGGCGAAGGCCTGCGGGTGTATGTGGATGCCCAGCAGCAGCGGCTGGTGCTGGAGCGTTCCTATCCGCAGCATGGATTATGCGGAACGCGCAGCGTGCCGGTCTCCCTCGCGAGCGATATCAGTCTGCGGCTGTTTATCGACAGCTCCTCCGTTGAAGTTTTTGTTAATGACGGTGAGGCATGCCTCAGCAGCCGTATTTATCCGGACGCCGGTCAGCGGGAATTACGTTTATTTGCCTGGAGCGGTCACGCGGTATTATCTGAGGGCGGTGCCTGGCAGCTGGAATAACTAAAAATATATGTAGTCAATAACCCGTCCCTGGCGACGGGCGGGTTATTGCTGTCTGTGTCGCCGGAATATCCCTGCACCCTTAATGATTGATTAGCGCAATAATAAAAAAGGTTTCCCGATGAAAATACTGGTAATCGGTTGTATGTTGACGTCTGTCTTCAGCGGCGCGGTCTGCGCCCAACAAACGCTTTCCCTGGAAGAACGCCTGGCGCAAATGGAAAACCGGCTGAAAGCCACCGAAGCGCGTGCCGCCAGCGCAGAGGCCGAGATCCGGGCTTTAAAACGCCAGGATGCGCCCCGCGCGGTTGCCACCAGCGCACCGGTAAAACCCACACTCCAGGTCAACGACACTGACGAATTAAAATTTTATGGCGATGTGGAATTTAATATGGACGGTGCCAGCCGCACCGGCGGTCTGACGTCGCTGAAAACCAGCGCCAATAAGGACTGGACGCCCGGCGAAAAAGAGCGCTGGGATATTAATGGGCGCATTCTTCTGGGTTTTGACGGGCTGCGAAAGGGCGCAGATGGCAAATATGCCGGATTCAGCGTCCAGCCGCTGGCGGATATGAGCGGCAAAATGAATCTCGACGACGCGGCGTTTTTCTTTGGTCAGCAGGATGACTGGAAAATTAAAATTGGCCGCTTCGAAGCCTGGGATATGTTCCCGTTAAATCAGGATACCTTTATTGAGTATTCCGGTAATACCGCCAACGATCTTTACAGCGACGGTTACGGTTATATCTACATGATGAAAGAAGGGCGTGGCCGCAGCAACAGCGGCGGTAATTTCCTGCTCAGCAAAAATATCGATAACTGGTATTTCGAGGTGAATACGCTGGTGGAAGATGGCAGTGCGCTGTTCGTCGATCAGAACTATCACGGTAACGCGCTGGATAACCGCAAAAACGTAGTGTATGTGCGACCCGTCGCAGCATGGCAGTCCGGCCCGTGGACGGTTGCCGCCGCGCTGGAGAGTAACCTGGTGAATAATGCTTATGGCTATCAGCAGGCGAACGGGCGCTTCCAGGATCAGTCCAGCCGCACCGGTTACGGCATGACCATGAGCTGGAACACGCTGAAAACCGATGCGGACAACGGCGCGGTGGTGAATCTGAGCACCGCTTATCTTGATGCCGCCGACGAAAAAGACTTCAGCGCCGGGATTAATGCGCTCTGGCATCGCGTCGAGCTGGGCTACATCTACGCCCATAACAAAATCGACCAGTTCAATATGACGGGCGTCAGCGCCGACTGTGACGGCGACTGCGCGATCCTCGCGCCGGGCCGCTATGACATTCATACCCTCCATACCTCATGGCAGTTGCCGACGATCATGGATATGCCCAATTTCAATATTTACCTCGGGGCTTATGCCTCCTGGCTGGATGCGTCAGCGTCTGAAAGCGGCAGTAACGACGACCGCTACGGCGCGCGGGTTCGCTTTAAATACCTGTTCTGAGTCTGACTTTACGTTAAGGGGAAAATATGAAGATCTGGGCCTTAGGCGACGCGGTCGTCGATCTGTTGCCGCAGGGAGAGATGCAGTACACCGCCTGCGCAGGCGGTGCGCCGGTAAATGTTGCCGTTGGCGCCGCGCGTCTTGGCGGCGAGTGCGGATTTATCGGGCGCACCGGCGACGATCCGTTCGGTCATTTTCTGCAACAGACGCTGGCTGAACAGGGTGTCGATACGCGGCACATGCGGTTTGATGCGCAGCACCGCACCAGTACGGTGCTGGTCTCACTCGGTGATGAGGGCGATCGGAGCTTTACCTTTCTGGTCGATCCCTCTGCCGATCAGTTTTTAACGGCGGAGGCGCTGCCGGAATTTGCCGACGATATTCTGCATTTCTGCTCGCTGGCGCTGGTTGCCAGTACGTGCCGGGAAACGCTGGTACGGGCGATCGGCAGCATCAAACAGCGCGGCGGCCTGCTGAGTTTTGATATTAATCTGCGGGAGCAGATGTGGCCGGATGCACAGGAGATGGCAGACACCGTGCGTCATTTTGCGCATCAGGCCGATGTCCTTAAGCTGTCCCAGGAGGAGCTATACTGGTTAGCGGGCACCACAAAGCATGACAACGCGCTGGCCATTTTGCGCGCGTATCCGTCGCGCCTGAAGGTGGTGACCTGCGGCGCAGAGGGCGCGCTGGTGCTGTGGCAGGATCAGCTGATCACGGTCAGCGCCTATCGCGTGCAGAGTCTCGATACCACCGGTGCGGGGGATGCTTTCATGGCAGGATTACTGGCAAGCCTGGCGCAGGGCAATACGCTGGACGACCTGACGCAATTGCAACAGGCCATCACCCAGGCGAGCGCCTGCGGGGCTCTCGCCACGACGGCAAAAGGCGCGCTGGCGGCGCTGCCTGATGCGCAGGGCGTGGCCGCCTTCTGCGCGTCAGCACCGGCGCTGCGGTTTGACGTCGCGCCGTAGCCAAAAAAAAGGGAGCCTTACGAGGCTCCCTGTGAAGACCGATCGCTTACATCATCTTATTAAGCTGGATCTTATCCAGCGGTACCGGTCGGCCAATGTAGTAGCCCTGCGCCTCATCACACTTGTACTTTTCCAGCATACTGAGCTGCCCGGAGGTTTCCACGCCTTCAGCGGTGACGTTCAGGCAATAGGATTTGCCAAGGTTGATCATATTTTCGATCACATCTTTCGCGCTGTCAGAGGATTCCATGGCGAAGATAAAAGACTTATCCAGCTTGATGCCGTCAAAAGGAAAGGTGCGCAGATAGTTAAGGGAAGAATAGCCGGTACCGAAATCGTCGATCAGGAAGCGCACGCCCAGCGATTTCAGTTCATGCATGATGTCCAGCACGCGCTCTGGCTGTGACAGTGTCACGTTCTCCGTCACTTCCAGCTCCAGTTGAGCGGCGGGCAGGCCGGATACCCGGAGTGCTTCTTTCACCCGTTCCACTAACCCCGGATTCAGAAACTCTACGGCCGAGATATTCACCGACAGCGTCATAGCAGGCAGGGATTCGCTGATATCCATACAGGCTTTGATCAGCACCCAGCGACTCAGGCCCATAATCAGGCCGGAACTTTCGGCAAGAGGAATAAACTGATCGGGCATCAGCAGGCCCAGCGTCGGATGCTCCCAGCGCACCAGCGCCTCAACCGCCTGTACGCGGGACACTTTTAAGTCGTAGCGCGGCTGATAATATAAAATGAACTGGTTTTCATTAATGGCGCAGCGCAGATCGTTTTCCATTTCCCGGCGCTGAATAATTTGCTCGATCATATTCTGATTAAAATAGATCCAGCGGGTATGTTCGTCTTTTTTGGCCTCGTATAGCGCAATGTCGGAAAAACGCATTAAATCCCAGGGGGTTTGTGTATCTTTCGGGTACAGGGCAATGCCCATGCTGACGCCGATAAAAATATCGTTGTTATCGACAATTTTGAAAGGCGAACTCAGGGCTGCGGTAATATTTTTACACACCGCATCCACGTCCGCGTCATGCTGAATATCAGGCAAAATAATGACAAACTCATCGCCGCCATGCCGGCTGACCAGATCGTTTTTACTGATGCAACCCTCAAGTCGATGGGCCACCTGTTTCAATAGCTTGTCGCCCGCCGCATGACCAAAGAGATCGTTCACCGGTTTGAATTTATCGAGGTCGAGCGTGATCACCGCTATCTGGTTGCCAAAGTAGGGTTGCTCGCGCAGTTTCGACTCAAGAAAATCCTTCAGGTATATGCGGTTGGGCAGGCCGGTTAACTCGTCATGAAACGACAGGAATTTCACCCGTTCCTGTGCCTCAAGCTCGGCGGTAACGTCCGTCGCGGTTCCCCGGAAGGTAGTGACACCGCCCGATACGCTGACGCGCTTGATCACAATGTTGCAGTATCTGCCTTGCGCCTGAGCGGACAAATAGCCGCAGTTTTTACGCGTAAAAATCGGGTCGGCACAGGGATCGTTAAACCAACCTTTAATGGCGGTGGCTGACTGGGGTAAGAAGTCTGTCACGCACCGTCCCAGCCACTGACGCGTCTGATAGCCGGTGATCGCCGGAAAACGATCGGAAATCCACGTGAACTGGAGATGCTCGTCCATTTCCCAGATCCAGTCGGTAGTGGCTTCCGCCACATCACGGAAACGCCGTTCGCTCGCCGCCAGCGCCAGCTGACTCTGTTTTAATAACCAGACATTATGATCGTTAATACGGGCCTTCGCTAATACACTGCGTAATACCGCCGCTATAAACAGCAGAATGATGACGCCCATGCTCAGTAATAACGGAAATTCCCATTTCAGCAGTGCGCCGCCCGGATCGTCACTCTTCCAGCTAAGGGTGATGCCGCCGTCATCAGTGGGAATACGCACGAGTCCTTCACGGTAAGGGGGGACATCGGCGAGGGTATCGGGTGGCTTAAATCCCACCTGTTCAATGGCGTACTCATGCCCCATCAGAACCAACTTTTCGGGGGTGAGCTTGTCGACAAAGATCATTAATGACGGTTTATCCGGCGTCGGCCTGACGCTGGCGTCACTGCCTGCTTTGATCCAGGCGGCACCAATAATTACCGGCTCGCCGTTGGCGATGACGATGCGGGTCAACGGCAACCCTTTGCTGAACGTCAGTTCATCCTGCAGGCTGTTTAACACCGGCGCATCAAGCCAGCTTTCGAACGGCTCAAGCTGGCGTTGTCCGTTGATTACGCTGTATTGCGTCTGCCCGGTGGGAGAGATGACAAATACCCCTTCGTACTGAAATAATTTGTAGAGAGAATCCCCGAGATTTTGTCCGTCCCAGGCCCACTGAATATTCATACTCTGATGAAGATTAATGTAGGCTTCCCCCCAGTCGGCATAGTCCGCCAGGTGATCGCGTATCGTCGCCGTTCTGTTATCGAGCGCTTTTTTCAGTAGCTGGGCACTGCGTAAGTCAGCACGTTCATTTTGATCGCTGGCGACGCGCCAGGTTGCCGTAATGGCGACCATAAATATGACCACGACCAGGATGATCATAAAAAGCATAGATCTTTTCACTATGCTGAGGGTGTCGTGCTTGACGAAATTAAGCGTTTGTCCGGGCTGCCAGGTCATATTTTTATCGCTCACAAATCACGGGTACGGTGATTAATTTTTTAGAGGTATCCATAAAGGTTATCGGCAGGAAAGGGATTAGATTTAATGAATGGCGGGTGTAAAGACTGCGTTAACGCTAACTATTTGAATAAAATGTTCCCGCCATCGCTGGCGGGAACCTGGTATCAGAATTTCACCCAGTTCGCCGGGGCCAGCATAGCGGCAGTCGGGCTTATTACCGGCTCAGGGCGTTGAGGTTCGCCTGAGGAACACGTCTTTCTTTCTGCCGCCTCGGTTTCATCACAGGTAAATACCTGAACGCTGTTCAGCAATAAGCGGGCCTGATCTTTAAGTGACGCACTCGCCGCAGAAGATTCTTCCACCAGCGCGGCATTCTGCTGGGTGGTGGTATCAATCTGTCCCATCGCGATATTAATCTGTGTAATACCATCACTTTGCTCCGCGCTGGCGCGCGCTATCTCATCAACCAGTTGCTGCACGCCGATGACGTTATTAACGATACCCTTCATACCTTTATCGGCTTCATCCACCAGTTCACGGCAGCTGTTAATTTTGCCCAGCGACGAACCGATGATTTCTTTGATTTCCCGGGCAGAAGAGGAGCTTCGCTGGGCAAGGGTGCGTACTTCACCGGCGACAACGGCAAAGCCACGACCTTGCTCACCGGCGCGGGCCGCTTCCACTGCGGCGTTAAGAGCAAGGATATTGGTCTGGAAGGCGATGCCCTCAATGGCCGTGACAATATCGGTCATTTTGCCGGAGGCATTATGGATGTCCTGCATACTGAGCAGCACGTCATTCATACGCTCACCGTTTTTCTTGATCACATCGCCGGTCTCGGTGAACAGCTGGTTCACGTTGCGGGAGTTATCGGCAGAGCGCTTGATGGTTGAGGTCAGTTGCTCAAGGGTGGCTGCGGTTTCTTCCACGCTTGCGGCCTGTTCCTCGGTGCGTGAGGCGAGATCCTGATTACCGGCGTCAATCTCACTGGCGGCATGGGAGATGGTCAGCGCGCCATTTTTGACGTCCGTCACCGTGCCGGCCAGCCCGGCCACCATCTCTTTCAAAGAGCGCATCAACATGCCCAGCTGATCCGTCGAGTGGACATTCACCTGCACCGTCAGATCGCCGGCGGAGACTTTGCTCGCCACCATAACGGCCTCGGCGAGTGGACGGGTGATACTGCGGGTAATAGACCAGGCGATCAGGATGCCAAGCAGAATACTGACCATCAGGAACGTCAGGATGAGGCTTTCCGAACGGTCTGCATCGCTGCGGATATTCGTATAGGTTTGATCGATGAGTTCCTTTTGAAAGTCACGCAGGTCGGTAAGCGCCCGGGTGTACTCTTGCGTCGCCGGATAAAAGCGATTGAGTATGAAAGCGCTCATCTGCTCATTCTGCCCGCTTTCCGCTATTTGCAGTCCTTCCCGGCGTAAAGCGACATATTTTTCCCGCGCCACTGTGACTTTCGCGAGCAGTCGCTGACCGGTGGGCAATTTTAACAGCGGCGTGAGCTGTTCCTGAATACGCGCGATATCTTCCGCGCTCGCCGCTAAGGTTTGCTGGAGGGAATTGCGCAGGGCAGGATCCGCCGTGCTCATGGCGGTCATGGCCAGTCCGCTGTTGGTATTCAACAGGCGGGTCCAGTCCTCAACCATTCTTTCTTTTATAAGATGCCAGGAGATCATTTCATCTACTTTTTTCTCACTGCTCATGGTCAGCCAGAATGCACAACTGCCCATGATTACAGACATCAGCAGGAGCAGGGCAAATCCCGTCCCCATACGCATGCCAACACTCATATTATTCAACTTCATGATCTCTCCTTCGCCACTAATAGCCTTTTCTGATGTTCAATAGGGATATCGGCTTTTATCCGGCTTTCTGTATCGCTATTTCGGCGTAAAAGCAGAAGAAGACATTAAAGATGATCTCGATCATGAAAAGCGGCGTTGCAGCTATTTATAGGGTGCGCAAAAGTTTAGCCCTGCTTAAAACCATTTTAGTATTGTGGTTATACAGGCCGGTTTCGTCCTTCATGCTGAGGCACGACATTCCCTGAAGAAATAACGCACAACAGAAAAACTATTTACATGTCCTGAGGGAATTCACAAACAACATTAAAAAGCTTTTCACCTTATTATCCAACTACAACATACGGCTGCTAAGGTCATATTTCCGACGATAGGTTTATTTTGAAAGGGATATCCAGGAGTCATTCAATGGAAAAGAAACTGTTAGCGCTTTTATGCAGCGCATTGCTCTCAGCATCCACACTCTCTGTCGCAGAAGCCTGTACACGCATCACCTTCGCCACAACGGATAACGTGGTGGTCACCGGACGTAATATGGACTGGGATAAGGATGACGCGTTAAAATTACATATTATGCCCCGTAATGCACAACGGAGTAGCGAGGGCAAACACCCATTCTCGTGGACGGCAAAATACGGCAGCGTGATAGCTTATTCTTTTAATGGCCGGGTGGCTAATTCAGGCATGAACGAAAAAGGGTTGCAGGCAGATTTATTATATCCTGGAGAGGCGAATTACGGCGAGCCTTCTGCCTCGGCCAGAACGCTGGAGGCGAAAAAATTAATCCAGTACGTGCTGGATAATTTCGCCACGGTGAGCGAAACAGAGTCGGCCCTTAAAGACGAAACCCTGCATATGGTCAGTACACAGCCAAATGCGGGCCTGCATTTTATGGTCACGGATAAAAGCGGTGCCAATATCATTATTGAAATTTTCAACGGTAAATTAAAACTTTATCCTAAAACCGGCAACGCCGTGATGACCAACGATCCTAACTACGAGGCCATGTCCAAAATTTATGATTACTATCGTGAGAAAGATCTCTCGCGGAATATGCCAGGCTCCCCACACTCTGTCGATCGTTTTATGCGTGCTGCGGGCTGGCTGGAACAGCTTAGTAGTGAAAAAGTAAAGGATTTTATCAATCTGGTTCCCGATGAGGACTTCGCCATGCAGACCAGAATGAGCGTGCTGTCGGTGATGCGCAATGTTTCCACGCCATTCGCGATTTCGACCGCGAGAAATCCGGAAAACAGCACCACGGTATGGCGTGGGGTGAGCGATCTGAAGAATCACATCATGATGTTCGACCTGGCAGCCTCGCCGTCAACGGTGTGGGAAAATCAACTTTGATGAAGGCGAAAGGGTGCTCAGCTTGTCCGATGGCCGCATCAAACACGGAGACATCACCGAGCAGTTCCTGCCTGTCGCCACCCGGTAAATCACTCTCTGTCACAATGACGCTGCCGCCCGTGCGGCGGTGTCATACAGCGAGGAAATAGTGCGCAGTAACTGCGCTGTCTCACCAATCGCGCTACCGGCGATACCGCTTTCCGCATGAATATTAATAAGACAGGCTTCACGCACATCCCGGTATTTCATACATAAGGCTCTGCCTTCATCCGTAGTGGAGAAAAACAGCTCTTTTCCCGCTTTTTCGCTGGTCACATAGCCCGCTTTAACCAGCTTCTTCAGGGCGTAGGTCACCACATGGGTGTCTTCCACGTTAAGAACAAAACAGATATCGGCCAGTTTCTTTTTGCGGTTGCGGTGATTCACGTGATGCAGAAGCGACACATCAAAAGCGCCCATATCCGGCTCGCCCGCGGCTGTCATGCAGCGCACCATCCATTTGTTAAACGCATTGCTGG